>JAJLPB010000002.1 GCA_025548565.1 Rugamonas sp. A1-17 | reverse complement strand
CCTCCTCCTTGTTGGCCTCCTGGCTGCGCGACTGCTGCGCCTTCAGCACGATCACGCCGTCCTTGGTGATGCGCTGGTCGCGCATGGCCAGCAGGCGCTCCTTGATATGCTCCGGCAGCGAGGAATTGGCGATGTTGAAGCGCAGGTGCACCGCGCTCGACACCTTGTTGACGTTCTGCCCGCCCGGCCCCTGGGCGCGGATGGCGGTGAACTCCACTTCATTCACATCGATCACGGCGCGAACCTCACCGGCTGCGCCACCGACCACGACTCGCCCTCGGTGGCGTGCGGGCGGCGGCTGACCAGGTCGCGGAACAGCGGATGGCGCAAGGCCTCCTCGGTGCGCAGCACCGGTGAGACGCAGCAGTCGGCGGCGGCGAAGGCCTCGGTCCATTGCGCCAGCGTGCGGGTGGCGAACAGCGCATCCAGTTCGGCCTTGAGCGCCATCGCATCCGCGCCGCCGACCTGCTGGCCCAGCTGCCAGTGGCGCGGCTTCAGGTCCGGCCGTTGCAGCACGTCGCAGCAGGCTTGCCAGAACTTGAGCTCCAGCGCGCCGACCGCCATGTGGCGGCCGTCGGCCGTGCGGTAGACGTTGTAGCAGGGGATGCCGCCGGTCAGCAGGTCGCGGCCCGGCGCGGCGGGCGCGCCATTGTTGACCGCCACCAGCGGCATGATGTTGTGGGCCATGACGGCGGCCGTCATCGACACATCGACGAAGCGCCCGGCGCCGCCCATCTTGACCGCCACCAGCGCGGCCAGGATGCCCTGCAGCGCCGATTGCGCGCCGCCCAGCAGGTCGCCCACCTGCAGGTTGGGCAGGGCGGGCACGCCGTCGATGCCGGCATTCTGCTCCAGCATGCCGGCGTAGCCGATGTAGTTGATGTCGTGCCCGGCCAGCTGCGCAAAGGGGCCGTGCTGGCCGTAGCCGGAGATCGCGCACATCACCAGTTTGGGATTGCGCTGGCGGAGCACCTGCCAGCCCAGCCCCAGCTTGTCCATCACGCCGGGGCGGAAGCTTTCGACCAGCACGTCGGCCGTCTCCGCCATCGCCAGCAGCTGCTCGCGGTGGGCGGCGTCCTTCAGGTCCAGCCGTATCATCCGCTTGCCGCGGTTGACGGCGACGAAGAACTGCGACACCTCGTTGCGCACCGGTCCCATGGCGCGCGCGTAGTCGCCGGGACCGGGGTCTTCGATCTTGATCACTTCCGCGCCCATGTCCGCCAGGTGCATGGTGGCCACGGGGCCGGGCAGCAGGCGCGTGAGGTCCAGCACGCGGATGCCGCTGAGGGGGAGTTCTGTCGTCATGGGTTCATTGTAGCAAACGAACAACCGCTGACCCGGCGAATATTGACGCCGCTCAACGACCGCGGCGGGGGGCGAAGGTAGGATGGCACATGCCTGTAACCGCACGTTCCGGACGAAAGGATCATCATGCCTTCATTGACTATGCAGTCCACCAGCGCCGATACCGCCATCGCGCCGGGCCAGTATCTGGTTTTCCGGCTGGGTGGACTGGACTACGCGCTGGACTTCAGCAAGGTTCAGGAGCTGCGGCCCTTGAAGGCGCTGGAGCGCTTTTCATCGGAGGGCGAGATCGTGGCAGGGGTGGCGGTGTCACGCGGCGTGATCATGCCGATCGTCGACATGCGCATCGCCTTCGGGCCGCGCCCGCAGGAGCACGATCCGCTGACGGACGTGATCATCCTCAAGCTGTCGAGCTGCGTGATGGGGATGGTGGTGGACGGGGTGACGGATATTGTGCAGCTGACGCTGGGGCAGATCCAGCCCATCCCCGGCGCCAGCGCGGTCGAGTACCTGGTCGGCATCGGGGAAGCCGACGGGCGCCGCCTGATCGTGGTCGACATCGATAAGCTGATGTCGATCCAGAAAGTACCGCTTGGCGCCCGCCAGGCGGCATAGGCTTCTTAGGCCAGCGCTTCCAGCTGTTCCTGCAACTCCAGCCACTCCGCTTCCAGCTGGCCGAGGTCCTTGGTGAAGAAGGATTGATCGGCCAGCAGCTGTTTCAGCTTGGCCTTGTTGGCGGCGTCGTAGATCGACGACTCCCCCAGGGCCGCATCCACATCGGCTTTCTGCGCGCTGCGCTTGGCGATCTGCTCGTCCAGGCGCTTGATCTTCTGCTCCAGCGGCTTGCGCAGCGTGGCCAGGCGCTGGCGGTCTTCCGCCTCCTTGCGTTTCTGTTCCTTGGTGTTGACCACCGGCGCGGCCGACGGTGGCGCGACCGGGGAGGCCACCGGGAAGTCGGTCTTGTTGGCGTTGCCGGCGGCGGGCAGCACGTCGGTGCCTTTGCCCATCTTGGTCTGCAACAGCCAGTCCTTGTAGTCATCCAGGTCGCCGTCGAACGGCTGCAGCTTGCCGTCGGCGACGATGATGAACTGGTCGGTGGTGGCGCGCAGCAGGTGGCGATCGTGCGAGACGACGACCAGCGTGCCTTCGAACTGCGCCAGCGCTTCGGTCAGCGCCTCGCGGGTTTCCAGGTCCAGGTGGTTGGTCGGTTCATCGAGCAGCAGCAGGTTCGGGCGCTGCCAGACGATCAGGGCCAGCGCCAGGCGGGCCTTCTCGCCGCCGGAGAACGGCGCGATCGAGCTGGTGACCATGGTGCCGGGGAAGTTGAAGCCGCCCAGGAAGTTGCGCAGCTCCTGTTCGCGCACGGTCGGCGCGATCTTCGCCAGGTGCCACAGCGGCGATTCGTCGTGGCGCAGCATCTCCACCTGGTGCTGGGCGAAGTAGCCGATGTTCAGGCCCTTGCCCATGGTGGCGTCGCCGGTCAGCGGCGACAGCTCGCCGGCGATGGTCTTGATCAGCGTCGATTTGCCCGCGCCGTTCACGCCCAGCAGGCCGATACGCTGGCCGATCTGCAGCGAGAACTTGATGTTGTTGACGATGGTCTTGTGGGTGATCTCGCCGGTCGCTTCGTTCTCGATCTTGTAGCCGGCGTCGACGTCCTCCATCACCAGCAGCGGATTCGGGGCGCTGAGCGGCTCGCGGAACTCGAACGAGAATTCGGCGGCGGCGCGCAGCGGCGCCAGTTCTTCCATCTTGGCCAGCGCCTTCATGCGGCTCTGCGCCTGGCGGGCCTTGGAGGCCTGCGCCTTGAAGCGGTTGACGAACGACTCCAGGTGGGCGCGCTTGCGCTGCTGCTTTTCCAGCGCGCCGGCGGCCAGGATCATCTGCGCCGCGCGCTGACGCTCGAAGGACGAGTAGTTGCCCGAGTAGCGTTTCAGTTTGCGCTCGTCGATGTGCACCACCACGTTGACCACTTCGTCGAGGAAGTCGCGGTCGTGGGAGATGATCAGCAAGGTGCCGGTGTAGCGTTTGAGCCAGTCCTCCAGCCAGATGATCGCGTCCAGGTCCAGGTGGTTGGTCGGTTCATCGAGCAGCAGCAGGTCGGAAGGGCACATCAGCGCCTGCGCCAGATTGAGGCGCATGCGCCAGCCGCCGGAGAAGCTGGCCACCGGCTGCTGCATCTGGTCGATCGAGAAGCCAAGGCCCAGCAGCAGCTGTTCGCCGCGCGACTGCACGGTGTAGGCGTCGGCGTCGGCCAGCGCGCTGTAGATCTCGCCGATGGCGATGCCGTTCTCGGACGATTCGGGCTCCGATTCCAGGCGCGCCAGTTCCGCTTCCAGCTTGCGCAGGGTGACGTCGCCGTCGATGGCGTAATCGAGCGCCGCGCGTTCCAGCGGCGGGGTTTCCTGCGCCACGTAAGCGACGCGCCATTTGGCCGGGAAGTCGATCTCGCCCTGGTCAGGGTGCAGCTCGCCGCGCATCATCGCGAACAGGCTGGATTTGCCGGCGCCGTTGGCGCCGATCAGGCCAATCTTGTCGCCTGGGTTGAGGGTGACATCGACCTGTTCCAGCAGCGGCTTAATACCGCGCATCAGGCTTACTTGAATAAAGCGAATCATCAGAATCTTTCGTGCCGTCGTCCCCGCGCAGGCGGGGACCCATAGTCAGCATGGGGGGAACCCAAGCAGTGTGAGGGTTCCCGCCTGCGCGGGAACGACGCGGGTTTTTTTAGAGTTTAAGCTGGTCTGCGGTCAGCAGGAAGACCATGTCGTCGCCGTTGCTGGTGGTGAGCCAGGTCAGGCCCAGTTCACCGAAGGCCGCCTCGGCGAACTCGCGCTCGTTGCCGATTTCGACGATCAGGATGCCGTCGTCGGTCAGTCGCTCGGCGGCGCCGGCGACGATCTTGCGCACCAGGTCCATGCCGTCCTTGCCGCCGTCCAGCGCCAGTTCAGGCTCGGCGCGGTACTCCATCGGCAGCTTGCTCATCGACGACGAGTTCACATACGGCGGGTTGGTGATGATCAGGTCATACTTCTTGTCCGGCACGTTGGCATACAGGTCGGACTGGATCAGCGTCAGGCGGTCTTCCAGCTTGTAGGTGGCGACGTTTTTCTTCGCCACTTCCAGCGCGTCGGCCGAGATGTCGACCGCGTCCACGTGCGCGTCCGGGAAGGCGTCGGCCAGCATGATGGCCAGGCAGCCGGAGCCCGTGCACAGTTCCAGCACGTTGGCCACGTTCTCAGGCTCGTTGACCCACGGCGCGAAGTACTGCGGGATCAGTTCCGCGATGAAGGAGCGCGGCACGATGGTGCGCTCGTCCACGTAGAAGTTGTAGGTGCCCAGCCACGCCTCGTTGGTGATGTAGGCGGCCGGCACGCGCTCGTTGGTGCGGCGGTCGATGACGGCCATGACCGCGTCGATCTCATCGGGCAGCAGCTTCGCGTCCAGGAACGGGTCCAGGCGGTCCAGCGGCAGCTTGAGCGTGTGCAGGATCAGGTAGGCCGCTTCGTCGAAGGCTTCGACGCTGCCATGGCCGAAGAACAGCTTGGCGGTGTTGAAGCGGGTGACGGCGTAGCGCAACAGGTCGCGCGGCGTGGTGAAAGGAGTCGTGTTCATGGCTATCTCGGTAAAATGCTGTCATACCCGCGAAAGCGGGTATCCATACCGGGTGGGATCGGACACTCGGCATGGATACCCGCTTTCGCGGGTACGACGTTAACTCAGCAGGTTTTCCAGCGTACGGCGATAGATATTCTTCAGCGGATCGACAAAACGCAGCTCGATATGCTCGTCGATCTTGTGGATACTTGCGTTGGGAGGCCCGAATTCTATCACCTGAGGGCAGATCTGAGCGATAAAGCGTCCGTCCGAGGTGCCGCCAGTGGTCGACAGTTCGGTGTCGACGCCGGTTTCCGACTTGATCGCGGCCGACAGCGCGTCGCTCAACACGCCGCGCGGCGTCAGGAACGGCAGGCCGCTCAGCGCCCATTTCAGGTCGTAGTGCAGATTGTGCTTGTCCAGGATGGCGTGCACGCGGCGCTTGAGTTCCTCGTGGGTGCTGGCGGTGGAGAAGCGGAAGTTGAAGTCGATGATCATCTCGCCGGGGATGACGTTGTTGGCGCCCGTGCCGGCGTTAATGTTGGACATCTGCCAGGAGGTCGGCAGGTAGTATTCGTTGCCCTCGTCCCAGCGTTCGGCCACCAGCTCGGCCAGCGCGGGCGCGGCCAGGTGGATCGGGTTGCGCGCCAGCTGCGGATAGGCGATGTGGCCCTGCACGCCCTTGATCGTCAGCTTGCCGGACAGCGAGCCGCGGCGGCCGTTCTTGATCATGTCGCCCAGGGTCTCGTCGGAGGTCGGCTCGCCGACGATGCAGTAGTCCAGCGTCTCGCCGCGCTCCTTGAGGAGATTGCAGACCACCACGGTGCCGTCGATGGCCGGGCCTTCCTCGTCGCTGGTGATCAGGAAGGCGATCGAGCCTTTGTGGTCGGCGTGGGCGGCGACGAACTCCTCGCAGGCCACCACGAAGGCGGCGATCGAGGTCTTCATGTCGGCCGCGCCGCGGCCATACAGCTTGCCGTCGCGGTGGGTCGGGTTGAAGGGCTCCGAGCGCCACTGCTCGACCGGGCCGGTGGGCACCACGTCGGTGTGGCCGGCGAACACCAGCACCGGCGGGGTGGTGCCGCGGCGCGCCCACAGATTGGTCACGCCGTTCGATTCGATCACCTCGCAGGCAAAGCCCAGCGGCGAGAGCAGATCGATCAGGTGCTGTTGGCAGCCTTTATCGTCGGGGGTGACAGAGGAGAGGGCGATCAGCTTTTCGGTCAGCGCCAGGGTCTTGGATGGAGTCATGTTCAGAGGTCGAAAATTTGTTTGTACTGGGCGTCGGAGAAGGAGACGGCGAAGGTGCCATCCTTGTCCAGCACCGGGCGCTTGATTACGGACGGATTTTCCAGCATCAGCGCGATGGCGCTTTCGTCATCGACGATGGCGGCCTTGCGCTCGTCGGACAGCGCGCGCCAGGTCGTGCCTTTTTTATTGACCAGCACATCGCGCGACAGGTGCCGCAGCCAGCCGGCGACGATCTCGCGGCTCAGGCCCTGTTTTTTAAAATCGTGGAACACGAAGTCCTGCTGCTGGCCGGCCAGCCAGACGCGGGCCTTTTTGACGGTATCGCAGTTCGGGATGCCGTAGAGGGTAATTTTCATAGGATGAAGAAGAAGTGCTGTGCGCGGAGGAGCAATAGAATACCACGGGCGGGCCGCCAGGCGGATGGCCGGCTCGACGGCGCGACCGTTGTTGAAAAGTCACGTTTTGAGAGAAGTTAAAATTTTTGTCACATTCCTGTCATTTAATACAATCTTAAGTGTTACATTGGAAACGTTGTGGATTGTATTACTGGCCCGCGTGGCCAGCTGGCCCAGGTGCTGGATTTCTCCTGGAATTAAATGACGACTCTTTCGACTTTTAAAACTATGAAACTATCAGCTATCGCTTCCAAGGCTGCCATCAGTGCGGCTTTTCTGTGCATCAGCACCTCGTCCTACGCATCGTTTGTCGAGCATTTCGACACGCCCGGCGCGTTGCCCGACGGCTGGATCACCAAGAACCTGAGTACCCGTAATTCCACCGGCAATCCGTGGTCGGTTGCGGATGGCATCCAGGATGAGTTCGGCGATATTGTGGTGTCGCCGCATGCCGGGGACGGCATGGCCCTGGTCAACTACACGTCCATCGGCAGTGGTACCGGCACCATCAATAACTGGCTGATCTCGCCGCTGATCACCGGCCTGCGCAACGGCGACACGTTCAGCTTCTACACCACCACCGTGCCGAATTCGGAATATCCGGACCGGCTGGAATTCCGCATGAGCACGGGCAGCGGCACCGACGTCGGCACCACCACCACCGGCGTGGGCAGCTTCACTTCCGCACTGCTTTCCGTGAACTCGTCGGTGTCGCCCGGCGGCTATCCGGAAGACTGGACCAAGTACACGGTGACCCTGAGCGGCCTGAGCGCTCCGATCGATGGGCGCGTCGCCTTCCGCTACTTTGTTCCGAATGGCGGCCCCAGCGGCGATAACTCCAACATTATCGGTTTGGACGACTTCAGCTATATTTCAGCGGTGCCGGAGCCGGGCAGCGTGACGATGCTGCTGGCGGGCGTGGGCGTGCTGGCAGGCCTGCAGCGCCGCCGCCGGAACGCCGGGCGCGCCGCCTGACGGCGAACGCCAGGACGCCTGTTGCGCAAAGGCCGGCCGCATGATGCTCATGCGGCCGGTTTTTTTTTGCGGCGTTGAAGCTGGCGCGCGAGATGAAGCAGGGCGCTTCGGGCGCCTCAGGTGTTGAGCGTGAACTCGGTGAACGAGGCCTCGTCCGGCGGCGACTTGGGTTCCGGCTCGGCCTGGGCGTTCTTGCTGTCCGGGCCATTGTTCAGTAGCCACAGCAGGTTGGTGGCCGAATCGGCGTTGGCCAGCGCCTCGTCCTGGCTGATCAAGCCGTCCTGCACCAGCTTGAGCAAGGCCAGTTCGAACGACTGCGAACCGGGCGACATGCTCTTTTCCATCGCTTCCTTGATCTGGCCGATTTCGCCTTTTTCGATCAGGTCCGAGATGTAGCGGGTGTTGACCATCACCTCCACCGCCGCCGTGCGCGTGCCGCCGTTGATCGAGCGGACCAGCCGCTGCGAGACGATGGCCTTCACCGTCGACGACAAGTCCTGCAGCAGCGCTGCGCGGTTCTCGATCGGGTAGAAACTGATAATACGATTTAGCGCGTTATAGCTGTTGTTGGCGTGCAGGGTCGCCAGCACCAGGTGGCCCGACTGCGCATAGGCCAGCGCGGCGGCCATGGTTTCCTTGTCGCGGATCTCGCCGATCAGGATGCAGTCCGGCGCCTGGCGCATGGAGTTGCGCAGCGCCGTGTAGAAGTCCTTGGCGTCGCTGCCGATCTCGCGCTGGTTGACGATGGACTTCTTATTCTTGAACAGGTACTCGATCGGATCTTCCAGCGTCAGGATATGGCCGGAGCGCAGTTCGTTGCGGTGGTCCAGCATCGAGGCGATGGTGGTGGACTTGCCGGAGCCGGTCGAGCCGACCAGCAGCAGCAGGCCGCGCTTTTCCATGATCAGGTCCGCCAGCACCGGCGGCAGCTGGAGGTCGGCCAGCACCGGTATGGCGGCGGGCACGAAGCGGAATACCGCGGAGATGGTGCCGCGCTGCCTGAACGCGGAGAGGCGGAAGCGGCCCATGTTCGGCACCGACACGCCCATGTTCAGCTCATTGGTCGCCGCCAGTTCCTCCATCTGCGCGGGGGAGGCGATCTCCGACAGCAGCGAGTGGATGTTGTCCGGCTCGAGCTTTTGCTGGTTGATGGGGATCAGGTTGCCGTTGATCTTGATGTGCACCGGCGAATTCACCGCGAAGAACATGTCCGACGCGTTCTTTTCCTTCATCAGCTGGAACAGGCGTTCCATTGCCATGGCTCTCTCCTCAGTATCAAAAAAAACGGGGACTGCGCAGAGTCCCCGGTTCTTGTTGCCTGCTTAGATACCGCGCAGCAGTTCGTTGATGCCGGTCTTGGCGCGGGTTTTGGCATCCACGCGCTTGACGATGACCGCGCAGTACAGCGAGTACTTGCCGTCGTCCGAAGGCAGGTTGCCCGAGACGACCACCGAGCCCGCGGGCACGCGGCCGTAGGTCACTTCGCCGGTGGCGCGGTCGTAGATCTTGGTCGACTGGCCGATGTACACGCCCATCGAGATCACCGAGTTCTCTTCGACGATCACGCCTTCGACGATTTCCGAGCGGGCGCCGATGAAGCAGTTGTCTTCGATGATGGTCGGATTGGCCTGCATCGGTTCCAGCACGCCGCCGATGCCGACGCCGCCGGACAGGTGGACGTTCTTGCCGATCTGCGCGCACGAACCGACGGTGGCCCAGGTGTCGACCATCGCGCCTTCATCGACGTAGGCGCCGATGTTGACGTAGGAAGGCATCAGCACCACGTTCTTGGCGATGAACGAGCCGCGGCGCGCTACGGCCGGCGGCACCACGCGGAAGCCGCCCTTGGCGAAATCGTCGGCGGTGTAGTTGGCGAACTTGGTCGGTACCTTGTCGTAGAACTGCATGGTGCCGTCGGATGGCATCTGCACGTTGTTCTCCAGGCGGAAGGACAGCAGCACGGCTTTCTTGACCCACTGGTTCACCACCCAGTCGCCGGTGGTTTTTTCGGCCACGCGGATGGTGCCGGCGTCCAGGCCCGCGATCACGTGCGAAACCGCGTCACGCAGTTCGGCGGTGCCGTTGGCCGGATTGATGTTGGCGCGGTCTTCCCATGCCTGGTCGATGATTTGCTGGAGTTGTTGGCTCATGATGTGCGATCTTATTTGTTAAGGGACTTGCAAAATTGGACGATGCGCTGCGCGGCTTCCAGGCCTTCCTCCGTCTCGGCGACCAGCGCCATGCGGATGCGGTTGCGGCCCGGATTGGCGCCGTGGGCGTCGCGCGCCAGGTAGCTGCCCGGCAGTACCGTGACATTATATTCGGCGTACAGGCGCTGGGCGAATTCGGTGTCCGACAGGCCGGTCCGGCTGACGTCGGCCCACAGGTAGAAGCCGGCGTCCGGCAGTTCGACCTGCAGCACTCCCTGCAGCAGCGGGGTGATGGCGGCGAATTTGGCGCGGTATTTTTCGCGGTTCTGTTCGACGTGGGTCTCGTCGTTCCAGGCCGCGATCGACGCAGCTTGCACGGAAGGGCTCATGGCTCCGCCGTGATAGGTGCGGTACAACAGGAATTTTTTCAGCACGTCGGCGTCGCCGGCCACGAAGCCCGAGCGCATGCCCGGCACGTTGGAGCGTTTCGACAGGCTGCTGAACACCACCAGGCGCGCGTAGGGCTTGTCGACCGTGGACAGGCCCAGCGTGTGGGCCGCTTCCAGCGCGCCCAGTGGCGCCTTGTCGCCGTGGTAGATCTCGGAGTAGCACTCGTCGGCGGCGATGATGAAGTTGTAGCGCTCGGACAGGGCGAACAGGTTCTCCCAGTCGGTCAGCGTCAGCACGGCGCCGGTCGGGTTGCCGGGGGAGCACAGGAACAGCAGCGACACGCGTTCCCACACCGAGGCTGGGATGCTGTCGTAGTCGCAGCCGAAGTTGCGGGCCGGGTCGGAGTTGACGAAGTACGGCTCGGCGCCGGCCAGGTAGGCCGCGCCTTCGTAGATCTGGTAGAACGGATTCGGGCTGATGACCAGCGACTTGGCGGCCGGGTCGATCACGGTCTGCGCCAGCGAGAACAGCGCCTCGCGCGAGCCGTTCACCGGCAGCACCTGGGTGGCCGGATTGAGCTTGGGGATGCCGTAGCGGCGTTCCAGCCAGCCGGCGATGGCGCCGCGCAGCGCATCCGAGCCGATGGTGGTCGGGTAGGTGGCCAGGCCGTCCACATTGTCGATCAGCGCCTGCTGGATGAAGCGCGGCGTCGGGTGTTTGGGTTCGCCCATGCCCAGGCTGATGGCCTTGTGCTGTGGGCTGGCGGTCACCTGCGCGAACAACTGGCGCAGTTTTTCGAACGGATAGGGTTGCAGCTTGTCGAGATGTGGATTCACTTGGCGGACCGGGTGCGGAACGTTGAAAAAAGAACAGCGTAGACAGCCATTATAGCGCCTCCGCGCGGGCCTCGTAGGACGGCACTCAGCAGGCTCGCTACCAATGCTAAATAATAAACATGTGAGATACTGCGGCCCACGGTTCACAAAGAGACAAAGCATGGAACAAGATGAGACGATGTTGGAAGCGGAGGTCAGCCGGCGCGTGATGGCGCTGCGGCTGGCGACTGGCCTGGTGCAGGGCGCGCTGCTGTATTGGCTGTACCAGGCCGACCGTGGCGGCTGGTGGCCGGCCGGGGCGCCATACGTGATGACGCCTTTGCTGATGGCCTGCGCGCTGCTGCCGGCGATGCTGATTTCGGCCATGGGCCACATTGCACCGAAGAAGGTGGCGCAATGGATGGCGGTTGCCGCCGGGGTGGTGCTCATCATGGCGCTGCATGCGGTCAGCCGCGGGGCTGGCGTGTCGCCGCCCGGCGGCGAGCTTGCGAAAGGGGCGTTCACGTCGATACCCGGTCCGCTGATGGTGTTCGGCGTTGTCTTCATGTACATCGCCCACGCGCTGGTGATGGCGGGCGCCGTGGACAAGCGCCACGTCGCCAGTTATGGCACGTATTTCGAGCTGGCCTGGAAGCTGGCGGTGCAGCTGATGTTCTCGGCGTTCTTTGTCGGCGTACTTTGGCTGGTGCTGTTGATGGGCAGCGGCCTGTTCTCGATGGTGAAGCTGGACTTCCTCAAGCATATGATGGAGGAGTCGTGGTTCGTGGTGCCGGTGGTCTGCTTCGCCTGGTCGTGCGCGATGCACATCACGGACGTGCGGCCGGCCATTGTGCGCGGCATCCGCAGCCTGCTGCTGGTACTGCTGTCGTGGATACTGCCGGTGGCGGCGCTGATCGTCAGCGGCTTCCTGTGCGCACTGCCGTTCACTGGATTGGATGTGTTGTGGGCTACCCGCCACGCGACCTCGCTGCTGCTGGCGGCGGACGCTGTGCTGGTCGTCCTGATTAACGCGGCCTTCCAGAACGGCCACGCCAAGGCAGCGCTGGCGGTGCGGGTCAGCGCGCGCGTGGCTTCGCTGCTGGTACTGCCGCTGACGGCCATCGCCATCTACGCGCTGGGCTTGCGGGTGTACGACTATGGCTGGACCTCGGACCGCGTAATCGCCGCCGCCTGCCTGGTGGTCGCCAGTTGCTATGCGCTGGGTTACGCGTGGGCGGCGCATCGCTACGAAACCTGGCTCTACCCGATCGCCAACGTCAACGTGGCGACGGCCTTCGTGGTGCTGGCGGTGCTGCTTGCCTTGTTCACGCCGATCGCCGATCCGGCGCGTCTCTCGGTGAACAGCCAGGTGGCGCGGCTGGAGAGGGGCCGCACCACGGCTGCGAAGTTCGATTTCCATTACCTGCGCTTCGAGGGGCAGCGCTATGGACAGGCTGCGCTGGCGCGCCTGTCGCAACAGGCCTCCGGGGCGGAGGCCGCGTTGATCCGCGAACTGGCCGCCAAGGCGTTGAAGGAGACGGTGCGCTGGCCTGGAGAGCAGCTTGCCGGGCCGGTATCGGTGGCCGACAACGTCAAAGTATGGCCCGCGACCACAAAGCTGCCGGCCAGCTTTGTGTCCCAGAAGTGGAGCGTTGCGGACGACCGTGCAGTCCCGCCATGCCTGATAAACCGCGGCGTGGGCTGCGACGCGCTGGTGCTGGATGTTGATGGCGACGGCAAGCCGGAGGTTCTGCTGTTCAAGGGTGGCCTTTTTTCGCCGGCACCGCTCTATACCGAGCGCGCCGACGGCAAGTGGGTGGTGGCAGGCCGGCTCGATGCGAGCGGCGGCGCGTGCGTTCCGCTGATCGACAAGCTCAAGGCGGGCGAATATACGCTGGTCGCGCCGCGCATGAAGGCGCTGCAGGTGGGCGGCCAGGTCTTGCAGTTCCAGTCGGAGTTCGATACCGACGACTGCAAACTTATTAAGGCCGCGAAGTAGCTTGCAGGGGGCAGTCCCGCATGGTGTCGTCCAGCCGGCGCGCCAGCTCGCCGCGCAGGGTGTGCAGGCCCTCCAGGCGCTTGTCGATGTCCGCCAGTTTGCGTTCCAGCGCGGCGCGCAACTGAGGAGCGGACGATTCCGGCTCGGCCAGCAGCGGCAGGTCGGCTTCGATTTCGCCAAGCGTGAAGCCCAGCGTTTGCGCCAGCCGGATGTAGCGCAGCCAGTCCACCGCTTCCGGCGGATAGTCGCGGTAGCCGTTGGCGCTGCGGCGGGCGCGCAGAAGGCCGCGCTTTTCGTAAAAGCGCAAGGTGTCGCGGCTCAAGCCCGTGGCGCTGGCGATTTCTCCGATTTGCATGCCCAAACTCCAAATAGCGATTGACCCTGGAGTATACTCCAGGCTTTAGCATGACTTCTTTCTAACCACGGAGTCGTCATGCTCTCACCATCCACCTTCCGCAAAATTGTCCTCGGCAGTGCCATCTACGATCTGATTGTGACGGCGCCCTTCGCCACGCCATGGAGTTTCGCCTTCGCCCGTACGCAACTGGACGGCGTTAACCAGAGCCTGGGCGGCGCCGCGTTGCCGGCATTTGAACCATTCCACGTGCTGTTCGCCTGTCTGCTCGGCAGCGTGGTGCTGGTGTGGTCGCTGCTGCGCATTGGCGATCCGCAGCAACGCTTCGGCCGTTTCGACGGCGCGGCGCGGCTGCTGTTTTCGACCTGGATGATCTGGACGCTGGCCGTTACCGGCGCGCCGCTGCTTTGGCTGTTTATCGTGCCGGAGTTGGCTTTCGGCGTGGCGCAGTGGCTGCCGGTACGCTCTCCGCCAGAAAGTCGATGAAGGCGCGCACCCGTGCCGGCTGCTGTTGCCGGCTCGGATAGTAGACGTACAGGTCGGCCGGGGGCAGGGTGTAATCGGCCAGTACCACTTGCAGGCGGCCGCTGTCGAGATACTTGGCGGCGTCCCATTCGGAGCGCAGCAGGATGCCGTGGCCGTCCAGCGCCCAGCCCAGCACCACGTCGCCGTCGTTGCTGGACAGGTTGCCGTGTACCTTCACCGTCTCGACCTTGCGGCCTTTTCCCAGCTTCCAGGTGCTGTGGGTGTCGTTGTTCTGGCGGTGCAGGATGCAGCGGTGCTGCGCCAGATCCTGCGGCAGGCGCGGCGTGCCGTGGCGCTTCAGGTAGGCCGGCGAGGCGCACAGGAAGCGCCGGTTGGACAGGATCCTGCGCGCGCCCAGCCGCGTATCGGGCAGTTCGCCGAAGCGGATGCCCAGGTCGTACGCGTCTTCCACCAGGTTGATGGCGCGGTCGGTCAGTTGCAGTTGCACTTCAACGTCGGGATAGCGGCGCGAGAAGGCGGAGACCAGGGGCGCGATGGTGGTGCGGCCGAAGCCCAGCGTGGCATTCACCCGCAGCAGGCCCTTCGGCGCGGCGCGGCTGCTCGATACGGATTCCTCCATGTCGCGGATATCGCCGAGGATGCGCGCCGCCTGCGACAGATAGGTCTCGCCTTCGCTGGTCAGGCTGGCGCGGCGCGTGGTGCGGTTCAGCAGCCGTACTCCGAGGCGTTGCTCCATCAGCATCAGGCGCTTGGTGACAGCCGGTGGCGTGATGCCCAATTCGCGCGCGGTGGCGGACAGGCTGCCCAGCTTCGCCAGCAGCACGAAGAAGGATAGTTCGGAGACGATGTCGTTATTCACTTGAAGTGTATAAAGGAGTAAATATCGGTGAATTATACGACTGGTTTTCAAGAGTAAGCTTGCTTCCATTCTTAGCCAACTGGAGACAGCACAATGAAAATCGTCGAGATCCGCGAAAAGACCATCCCGATCAGTTCCCCGATCCGCAATGCCTACATCGATTTCAGCAAGATGACTTTGAGCCTGGTGGCGGTGATCACCGACGTGATCCGCGACGGCAAGCCTGTGGTGGGCTATGGTTTCAACTCCAATGGCCGCTATGGCCAGGGCATGCTGATGCGCGAGCGCTTCATTCCGCGCATCCTGGAAGCCGATCCTGCCTCGCTGATGAACGAGGCCGGCACCAATCTTGATCCGCACAAGGTGTGGGACTGCATGTACACCAACGAAAAGCCGGGCGGCCACGGCGAGCGTTCGGTGGCCATCGGCACCATCGATATGGCGATCTGGGATGCGGTGGCCAAGATCGAAGGTAAGCCTTTGTTCCAGCTTCTGGCGGACCGCTACGGCAGCGGCACGCCGGACAAAAAGATTTTCGTCTACGCGGCGGGAGGTTACTACTATCCGGGCCAGAGCCACGATGCGTTGAAGGACGAGATGCGCAGCTATATCGACCGCGGCTACACGGTGGTGAAGAAGAAGATCGGCGGCGCCTCGCTGGACGAGGACCTGCGCCGTATCGACTCCATCCTCAGCGTGCTGGGCGACGGCCAGAAGCTGGCGGTGGATGCCAATGGCCGCTTCGACCTCGATACCTCCATCGCCTACGCCAAGGCCTTGTCGCAGTACGATCTGTTCTGGTACGAGGAGGCGGGAGATCCGCTGGACTTCGAACTGCAAGCCACGCTGCGCAACTACTACGACAAGCCGATGGCCACCGGCGAGAACCTGTTCTCGATGCAGGATGCGCGCAACCTGATACGCTACGGCGGCATGCGCGCTGACCGCGACTGGTTGCAGTTCGACTGCGCGTTGAGCTACGGCCTGGTCGAGTACCTGCGCACGCTGGACATGCTGCACCAGCATGGATGGTCGCGCAAGCGCTGCATCCCGCATGGCGGCCATCAGATGTCGCTGAACATCGCAGCGGGGCTGGGACTGGGCGGCAACGAGTCCTACCCGGACCTGTTCCAGCCCTTTGGCGGCTTCCCCGATGGCGTCCGGGTCGACAACGGCTACATCACGATGCCGGACCTGAACGGCATCGGCTTCGAGGGCAAGGCCAATCTGTACGCGGAGATGAAGGCGCTCAGCGCCTGACGGTCAGGCAACCTTCAACAGCGCCTGCGGCTTGCTCCACACCTGCTGCGCCACGCGCATCATGTTGCGGCCCATGACCAGCTCGGTCTCGCTGTCGGTCATGCCGGTCTTGCGCAGCGCGGCGGCCAGTTGGCGCCAGATTTCGGGCGGCGTGAAGGTCGGCGGATGCCCGGCGCTGTAGCCGGCGGAGGCGGGCCACCAGTGACCCGGGTCGAAGTCGCCGGGCGGCGTGTCGTCCAGGCCGGGCTGCTGGAAGCAGATATCGAGGCCGATGCCGGCGTGCGTTACGCCCACCAGATCGGCGACGTAAGCGGCGTGGCGCGCGACATCGTCGACGTCGGGATGCTCTTTACCCAGGAACCACGACAGCCCTGACACGCACACCACGCCACCGGTGGCGGCGCAGGCGCGGATCTGTTCATCGGTCACGTTGCGGCCGTGCTGCACCAGCGTATATGGATTGGCGTGGCTGAAGATCACCGGCTGCGATGATGCGGACATGATATCGAGGCTGCACAAGCGGCCCGTGTGCGAACAGTCCATCAGGATGCCGGCGTCGTTCACGGCGCCCACCATGCTGTAGCCCAGCGACGTCAGGCCGCGCGGTTGGTCGTGGCAGCCGTCGGCGATGTTGTTATTACGGTTGTAGGCGAAGTGGATCTGGCGCACGCCCAGCTGGGCGTACAGGGCAACCATCTCCGGCTGGTCGAGCAGCGGCATGGCGCCTTCCAGATCGAAGCCGATGGCGATGCGGCCGTCGGCGGCGGCCTGGATGATGTCGTCCACGCTGGAGACGAGCACGTAGCGGTCAGGGTCCGAGGCGATGGTGGCGCGGTAGCCGGCGATTACCGACATCACTTGCGAGACCGGGTTCATGTCGCCGCCGACATTGAGCGAGACATAATTGACGCCGGCGGCGTGCAGCCGTTGAACCGGCGTGAAGTCGGCCTGCGGGTGTTGCGGCAGGCAGGCGTGGGCGTCCCAGTTGATCATAATTTTTTTTCTTAAAAAGATAAGCCATTTTTGCATGATAATGACGGATATAGCTAATCACGGGATGAAATTCTTATGCGCGGATACGTTTTGCTGATGTCGTTATTGGTCGTCCCCGGCGTCTGGGCCGCCGATGCGAAGAAGGATGTCTATCTCGACCCGGTGGCCGCGCCGGCGGACGCGAAGGCGATGGAGGCGCGGGTCGATCCCGCGATGCGCAAGGCGATCGCCGAGGCCATGGCGGCCGAGGTCCCGGCGCAGTCCCTGCCGCGCGAGGTACCGGCGTTCAGCTCCGCCAACAGCGACATCATGACCGCCGCCTTCAACGAGGCGAAGGTGCCGGACTGCCTGCATTCGGAAGGACTGAAGCGGCAGCCGACATTTTTCCTGGGCGGTTTCCTGGCTCTGCCGTTTATCCCGATCGCCAAGCTGCGGGGGAAATGTATCTAGCATGTATACTGTCCGCTAAATTCACATTATTAAGGCCGACATGTCTTTTTCTTCGCTGGGCCTTGCTCCCTCACTGATTAACGCCGTTACCGAAATCGGTTACCAGGAGCCGACCGCCATCCAGAACGCCGCCATTCCCGCCATCCTGCGCGGGGAGGACGTGCTGGGCGCGGCGCAGACCGGGTCCGGCAAGACCGCCGCCTTCGCGCTGCCGTTGCTGCAATCGCTGCTGGACAACCGCAACGGCCCGCGCCAGCTGCATGGCCTGATCCTGGTGCCGACGCGCGAGCTGGCCGCGCAGGTGGGCGAGTCGATCCGCAAGCTGGTCGCGCATTTGCCGATGCAGGTCAAGGTATCGATCGTGTTCGGCGGCGTATCGATCAACCCGCAGATGATGGCGCTGCGCGGCGGCGCCGATATCGTCATCGCCACGCCGGGACGGTTATTGGACCTGATCGACCACAATGCGCTGAAGATCTCGCGCACGGCGATGCTGGTGCTGGACGAGGCGGACCGCCTGCTGGACCTGGGCTTCAGCGAAGAACTGAACCGCATCCTGGAACTGCTGCCGAAGCAGCGCCAGAACCTGTTCTTCTCGGCGACCTTCCCGCCGGCGGTGCAGGCGCTGGCGGACGGCATGCTGCATCAGCCCACCCGCATCGAGGTGCTGTCCGAGCCGGCCAGCAAACCCGATATCGTCCAGCGCGCGATCACGGTCGACGTGCCGCGCCGCACCATGCTGCTCAAGCACCTGATCCTGGAGCACAAGTGGAGCAGGGTGCTGGTGTTCGTCGCGACCAAGTACGCGGCCGAACACGTGGCCGACAAGCTGAATCGCAACGGCATCCGCGCCGGCGCCTTCCACGGTGAGTTCAGCCAGGGCGCGCGCACCGAGGTGCTGGGCGACTTCAAGGCCAGCCGCCTGCAGGTGCTGGTGGCGACCGACGTGGCGGCGCGTGGCATCGACATCGCCCGCTTGCCGGCCGTGGTCAACTACGATTTGCCTCGTTCGGCGGTGGATTACACGCACCGCATCGGCCGCACCGGCCGCGCCGGCGAGAGCGGCGTGGCGATCAGCTTCGTCAGCGCGGAGACGGAGCAGCATTTCCGCCTGATCGAAAAGCGCCAGGATATCCTGCTGCCGCGCGAGCAGATCGCCGGCTTCGAGCCTGTCGAGACGCTGCCGCCGCCCCCCGCCAATTCGGTGACGGACACCGTCAACGGCGGCATCAAGGGCAAGCGCAAGAGCAAGAAGGACAAGCTGCGCGAAGCCGCGGCCGCCGCCGGGAAGTAAGCTCCCGCGCCCTCAGTCCGGCGCGGCGGACCGGTACAACTTGCGATACTCCGACGGCGAGGTGCGCAACGTCGCTCTGAAATGCTGGCGCAACGATAGCGCCGATCCGAATCCCGCCTGCTGCGCCACCATCTCGATCGATACTTCGCTGCTCTCCAGCAGATGCCGGGCGTGCGCCAGCCGCTGGTTGAGCAGCCATTGCTTGACCGAGGTGCCGGTGGCCTGGCGGAAGTGGCGGGTGAAGTTCCTGCGGCTCATCAGCGCGCGTTCGGCCAGCACGTCGATGCTGTGGTTCTGCGTCAGATCCTCTCCCACCCATGCCAGCACCTGCGCGAAACGATCGTCGCTGCCGGTGACGGGCAGCGGACGTTCGATGAACTGCGCCTGTCCGCCTTGCCGGTGCGGCGCCACCACCAGTTGCCGCGCCACGCGGTTGGCGATCTCCGCGCCGCATAACTGCCGCAGCAGGTGCAGGCAGCAGTCCAGCCCCGCCGCCACGCCGGCCGACGTCACCACTTCCCCTTCATCGACATACAGGACTTCGCGGTCGACCCTGACCTTGGGATAGCGCTCGGACATCGTGTCGGCGAGCGCCCAGTGCGTGGTGGCGGTGCGGCCGTCCAGCAGCCCGGCTTCGGCCAGCGGGAAGGAGCCCACGCACAGGCCCACGACCTGCGCGCCGCGCTGGTGGGCGCGGCGCAGGGCTTGCAGCAGGCTGGCTGGCGCTGGACGGCAGTCCGAGTGCCAGGACGGCAGGATGACGATGTCGGCACGGGACAGCGCGGCAAGGCCGTGGGTGGCGACGATGTCGAAGCCGGCCGTGGTGCCCAGCGGCCTGCCTGGATCCTCCGCGCAGACTTTGACGTCGAAGGTGGCGCTGTCGCAGTCGGCGCGCCGGGCGCCGAACACCTGGCATGGAACCGACAGGTGAAAAGGGTTGATGCCGTCGAAGGCGATGACGGCGATGCGGAATTTCCGGCTGGGCGAGGTGCGCGTTGACATGGCCTGATTATATCGCATGGTGGCCTTCGGGCCACTTTTGGATAATGGCGCGGCGACGGAGAATATCAATCACCGGGCGCTGAAGCCCTTATCCTACAGGAGAAAATCATGACCGCAACCCCACGCCGTGCCCTGATCGTCATCGATGTGCAGAACGAATACTTCACCGGCAAGATGAGGATCGAATATCCGCCGGTCGAGACGTCGCTGCCGAATATCGGCCGCGCCATGGACGCCGCGCGCGAGGCGGGCATCCCCGTGGTGGTGGTGCAGCACGATGCGCCGGAAACCTCGCCGATCTTCGCCCTCGGCTCGGACGGATGGAAGCTGCACCCCTTGGTGGCGCAGCGTACGCACGATCATTTCATCAACAAGAAGATGGCCAGCGTGTTTACAGGGACGGACCTGGCGGAGTGGTTGACGGCGAACGCCATCGACACCTTGACCATCGTGGGCTACATGACGCACAACTGCAACGCCTCCACCATCTACGAGGCGGCGCATCGCGGCTTGCAGGTCGAGGTGCTGGAGGACGCCACCGGCGCGCTGCCATATGAGAACGCGGCCGGCAAGGCCAGCGCGGAAGAGATCCATCGCGTGTTCAACACGGTGTTTCATTCGAACTTCGGCGCGGTGGTGAGCACCGAAGCATGGCAGGCCGTCGTGCGCGATGGCCGCAAGCTGGAACGCGACAACGTCTATCTGTCGAACCAGCGCACCCGCTAACCGCCGGTGCGCTTGGGTTGGTGGCCCTGTTTTTTCAGGGCTTCCATCACCAGGTCGCAGTGGTCGCCCTGGATTTCGATGACGCCGTCCTTCACGGTGCCGCCGGAGCCGCAGGCGCTGCGCAGTTGCTTGCCCAGCTGGGCCAAGGCAATGGCGTCCAGCGCGAGGCCTTTGACCAGCGTGACGGTTTTGCCGCCGCGTCCCTTCGATTCGCGCGATACGCGCACGACGCCGTCGCCGGCGGGTTTGGCTTTGGCGGCGGCTTTGCAGCTGCAATCGGCGATCGGCTTGCCGCAGTCGGGGCACATGCGGCCGGTTTCGGTGGAGTAGACGAGGCGAGTGTTCATAGGGCCGAGATTCTAGCAGAAGCCCGCCTACAGAAAGCGCGCGTTCCTCAGCGTTGCCGGCACGATGAGCCGGTGCATCGGCGCGACGAACAGCATGTAGATGCGGCCCAGCAGGTTGTGGAGGTGGACCACGGTGCTGACGGCGACCTTGTCCTGCACTTTGCAGACCGAGACTTCGACGCGCAGGTGTTTGTCGTTGTCGCCGAGGATGACTTCCTGTTCGCTCAAGTAGCGGATCGTGAAGATGCCGACCCGGTCGCCGACGCGATAGTCGGCGGCCGGCTTGGCGGCGTTGAAGTCGCCAAGGCCACCGAGGTTCTTCAGGCCGAACAGGCCGACCACGCGATTACGCAGCGCCATCAAGGTGTTGATCCATGCCGGTGTTCCCGCCACCACTTGCAAATATAACTCCAGCGCCGATTGCGAAGTCGGTTTGATCACCGTCCCGAATGCGTCGTAATAGTAGGCGCCGGCCAGGCGGCGGGCGATTTCACTGTGGAGCGGGACGTCGATGGCGGATATCGTGGTTGTCATAGCGGCTTCTCGGTGATCAGGTTAATGCGGCGCTGGATGCGTTGGGCTTCGGCGGTGTCGCCTGCTTGCGTGGCGCGCATGGCCTGGACTCCCAGCCATGCGAGCAGCGGCCGGCGCCAGCCTTGGGCGGAGGCGGTGTCCACGGCGCCGCTGAGGACTTGCGGCGTGGCTTTGCCGGCGCGTAGCAGCACGCCGCTGGCCACCAGTTTGGACAGCGGATCGGCGATGGCTTGCACGGCGCCGGCGGCTGCGACATCGCTGGACGCGGAGGCCACCGGCTGGTGCTGCGCGGGCAGCAGCGCTGCGTCGGCGGCGGTGGCGCGGCCGGACAGGTAGGCGGCATATGCGCGGTCGGCCGGGCCGGCGTCTTGCGACAGTTTGTCGTAGCCGGTGCAGTCCTCGAACACCAGCGAGGCGACATGCGCGGCGCAGAGTATCAATTCGGCGCGTATCATCAAATCGACCTTGCCGGTGCTGGCCAGCGCTTCGCGGGCGCGCTTGTACTCGGCAGCTTCCACGCGTGCGTTGCCGGACATGTAGGCGGCGGTCGAGCGTTCGATGGAACTCTGCGCGTTCATCTGCCAGTCCGGCACCGGAGGGTTGTTGCCGCAGGCGGCCAGCAGCGCGGCGGCGAGGAGCGTCGCGATCAGTGGGGCGGTGGTCTTCATGGCAGTTTGATCTCCGTGTCGCGCTTGAATGGCCATTTGCGGTTGATCTCATTGACCAGTTGTTCGACGCGGCGTAAGCTGCTTTCCACTTCGCCGCGCAGCGTACCCAGGTCGGCCGTGGCTTCCTTGGCGTTGGCGCCGACGGCTTGCGCCTCGACCAGCACCGCGTCCATTTTCTTCAGGCTGTTGCGGGCATCGGCCAGCAGGCCGTTGAGCTGTACGATGGTCGCCTGCGCGTCCGTCATCACACCCTGTTTGCCGAAGACCTGCGTGTCGGCGTGGCCGATCAGGGTATCGGCCTTGGTGGCCAGCGCGTTCACTGTGATCAGCAGCTTGTTGGCGCGTTCCGCCAGCTGCTGGGCGTTCTTGTCGTCGCCGGCGATCAGGCCCATGGCGCCGCCGGGGCCATTCAGCTTGCCGGTCACGCCCTGCACGTTGGCCAGGCTCGCGGCCAGCGCGGAATTCTCCGCGGTCAGCGCGTTCAGGTTTTCCAGCAGATCCTTGGCGGCGGCCAGCAGGCGCGGGATCTCTGCGCCAGCGTCGCCGACCAGCAGCGAGCGCGTGGCGCCGTCCTCCAGCGGTGGATCGGTCGGAATGCCGCTGAAGGCGCGCAATTTTGCGCCGCCCACCAGGCCGCGCTCCAGCGTGAAAATGCTGGTGCTGCGCAGCCAGTGCGCGTCGCTGCGCGGTACGTCGACGACCACGCGTGCCTTGCCGTCGGGACCCAGCTCTATGCGCCGCACGCGGCCTATCGGAAAGCCGGCGAAGGTGACGTCCATGCCGACGGTGACGCCCTCCGAGTTATCCGTCTGTAGTATCAGCGTCTGCGTCGCTTCGAAGGCGCCGCGCGCATACAGCAGGTAGAGCGCCGAGCCGGCCACCAGCACCACCATCAACACCAGCAACAGCAGCGCCTTGAATTCCGCGTTGCGCACCGGCGCCGCTTCGTTTGTTTGTTCGGTCATGGTTCCATTCCGCTCAGTAGTAGTTGCCCATCAACGAGGCGATTTCGATCAGCAGCATCACGGCGAACAGCCGCACCATGTCGTACAGGCCGTGCGTGACTTTGACGCGATAGCTGGCGCCGAAGTAGTAGGAGGAGGCCATCGGTATCAGCCCGACGGCAAAGCTGAAGAAGACGATCTTCAGCACCAGGATCAGCGCCACCGCCGGGTTGAACACCTGGCCGACCACGCGCGTATAGCCCGGCAGCGCCCACGGCGTGAAGCCGTACAGCGACAGGTAGGCGAGGATCAGCGTCATCACGCAGCTGACTGCGGCCAGCATCCAGACGGCAAACACGCCCGCCGCGACGCGGGGGAAAAATTCCTGGTGCAGTTCGGCGTCGCTGGTGTTGGCGGCGTTGCTGCGGCTTTGCGAGAACTCCAACGCGGCGGGCAGGGTGGTGCGCAGGGCGACGAAGGCGGCGGCGGTCAGCGGGATCAGTTCCAGCACCAGCACGCGCACCACCATCTCCAGCGCGAAGCGCGACAGGCCGTAGCTTTGCGAGGTGACGACCACGATGCGGATCAGCACCAGGCTGACCAGCGCAGACAACACGCCGTACCAGGCCAGGTTGGGCGCGGTGTCGCGCACGATGCGGCGTGCCAGCAGATTGAGGTTGGCGCCGCGATAGCTGGCGGGTGTGAAGGCCAGCGACAGCATCCGCACGGCGAACTGCAGCAGCCGCCACCAGCTGTTCAGCCAGGCGATGGTCGCTTGCATCGGGCGCCGCAGCGCGGACGGGATTGCTGCTTCTATGCTCATATTGCCAGTTTAGCACCGCGAGAGGATCGGCGTGCGTCCGTCATCGCTGCGCTTACTCTTCCGCGAAGGTGGCGATGATGGCGTCGGCGGCGGCGCGCACGCGGGCGCTGCGACTCAGGTCGCTGTGCATCACCAGCCAGATGTCGTAATGGTCCACGCGCTCGGGCCAGACGCGGGTCAGTTGAGGATCGCCGTCGGCCATGTGGCAGGGCAGTTCGGCCACGCCCATGCCACGCCGCGCCGCGTCGAGCATGACCATGCCGCTATTGACCTCGATCGCCACGCGCGCATTGGCTATCGGCTCAAGACACAGCTTTTCCATGTGGCGCGGCGCCACCGTGCCCTGGTAGACGATGATGTCGTGGCCCTGCATGCCGTTGCCCTGCACCGGCGTGCCGCGTTCGGCCAGGTAGGCCGGCGTGGCGTATAGCCCCATGCTGCGCCGGGTCAGGTGGCGCGAGATCAGGTCCGGACTGGTGGGTTTGAGCGAGCGCACGGCCAGGTCGGCCTCGCGGCGGGTCAGGTTGCTGATCTCGGTGCTGGTGCTCAGCACCACGCGTATCTCGGGATGCATGACGTGCAGCCGCTGCATGGCGCCCAGCACCGAGTGGCTGGCGATGGTGTCCGAGGTGGCCACGCGCACAATGCCGGACAGGCGGTTGTCGATGCCCTGCATCTCGCGCTGGAACTGCAGGGCCGCGTGCTCCATCAATTCTGCGGCGGTGACGGCCAATTCGCCGGCCGGCGTGGCCAGGTAGCCGGACGGCGTGCGCAGGAACAGCCTCGCGCCCAGCGATTTCTCCAGCGCGTTGAGGCGCCGGCCGACGGTGGCCTGGTCGATATCGAGGGCGGCGGCTGCGGCGCGCAGCGTGCCTTTGCGGTAAATGGCCAGGAAGATCCTGGCGTTGTCCCAATCCATGCGGCTAGTCCGGTGGCGATGCATTTTTGCATCAGAGTGCGGATATTATGCGTATTTACTGCATCATGCAAGGAGGCTAACATCGGCGCCATCTCACGGAAGGATGCATCATGACTACCTCTAGCACGACGGCGCCGGCGGTCCAGCCGCGCCAGATCCCCGCCTTGCTGGTGTTGATGACACTGGCCATCGGCTTCGTGATGGCGATGATCGACGTCACCGCCGTCAATACCGCCTTGTCCGACATTTCGGTGAACCTGGGTGTGCCGCTTACCGGCCTGGTTTGGGTGGTGGACGGCTACACGTTGACCTTTGCGGCGCTGCTGATGGCCGGCGGCGCGCTGGCCGACCGCTACGGCCCGAAGAACGTCTACCAGGGCGGCTTGAGCGTGTTCATACTCGGCTCGGTGCTGTGCGCCGTGGCCCCCAGCGGCAACGCGCTGATCGCCGCGCGCCTGCTGCAGGGCGCTGGCGCCGCGCTGTTCATGCCCAGCTCATTGAGCCTGCTGACGCACGCCTACGAGGACCAGGCCACGCGTGCGCGCATGCTGGGCACGTGGTCGGCGATTGTCGGCTGTTCGTCGGCGGCCGGCCCGCTGGTGGGTGGCCTGCTGGTCCACGAATTCGGCTGGCGCAGCGTGTTCTGGGTGAACGTGCCTATCGGCCTGCTCGGCATCGTGCTGACGCAGGTGGTGGCGCCGGCCACGCCACGCTCGCAGCGCGCATTGTCGATGTTGAGCCATGCGCTGGGTGTGGTCGCGCTGGCGGCGCTGAGTTTTGTGCTGATCGAAGGCCCGTCGCTGGGCTGGGGTTCGGCGCCGGTGCTGGGTGCCTTCGCGGCGACGGTGGCGGCGGCGTTCCTGCTGGTGCGGCGCGAGCGCACAGGCGCACATCCCTTGCTGCCGCGCGCGTTGTTCGACACGTCGGCCTTCGCGGCGGCCAACGGCGTCGGCTTCCTGATCAATTTCGCGGTGTTCGGCCAGCTGTTCCTGCTTAGCCTTTACATCCAGCAGTCCGGCGCGGATGCGCTGCACACCGGCCTGAAACTGATACCGATGATGGCCGCTTTCGCGATCGGCAACCTGACCTCGGGCCGCATCGCGGCGCGGGTCGGCACACGGCCGCCGATGATGTATGGCCTGATGGTGGGGCTGGGCGTGGCGGTGCTGATGCTGGTCGGCCTGACGCCGCAAACGCCGTACTGGCTGCTGGTGCTGGGCGCGGTGGTGATGAATGTCGCCATCGGCATCGCGATTCCGGGCATGACGGCGACGGTGATGCTGGTGGCGGGCAAGGCGCACGCCAACAGCGCCGCCGCCGCGCTGAACGCCAATCGTCAGATCGGCGCCCTGGTCGGCGTGGCGATGATGGGCACCGTGATGCATGCGATGCCGGATTGGACGTGGCGCCTGCCGCTGGCCTTCGGCCTGGTTTCGGCTGCCTATGCGGGCGCGCTAGTGCTGGTGTGGCGTTACGTCAAATTGGGCAAGCCAGCTTAAATGCCGCGCGTGGTGCGCCATTCGATCATCTCGGCGATGGTCAGGATGGGCATCCCGTGCAGTTCGGCGAAGCGTTCGATGTCGGCGCCGCGCATCATGGTGCCGTCGGGGTTCATCAACTCGCACAGCACGGCGGCCGGATTGAGGCCAGCCATGGTCGCCAGGTCCACCGAGCCTTCGGTGTGGCCTTTGCGGGCCAGCACGCCGCCCGGTGTGGCGCGCAGCGGGAACACGTGGCCGGGGTGGACCAGGTCGCGCGGCTGCGCGTCCGCCGCGATGGCGGTGCGGATGGTGGTGACGCGGTCCGCAGCCGACACGCCGGTGGTTACGCCTTCGCGCGCTTCGATCGATACGGTGAACGGCGTGCCGTAGCGGCTGCCGTTATCGGCGGCCATCATCGGCAGTTCCAGCGCGCGCACCTTGTCGGCGCTCAGGCAGAGGCAGACGATGCCGCTGCATTCGCGAATCATCATGGCCATCGACTGCACGGTGATTTTTTCGGCGGCGACGATCAGGTCCGCTTCGTTCTCGCGGTCGAAATCGTCGAGCAGGATCACCGGCACGCCGGCGCGCATTGCTTCCAGCGCCGCGTTGATGCGGCCTTCCAGATCGTCCGAGACAAGGGAGTAGGGGGATACTGCGGATTGTTGGTCTAACATGTGGAACGCTCCTCGCAAATAGGCGAAAAACGCGACAGGGCAAGCGAATACGCGCGGCCCGCCGCACCGATCGCTCGGGCGGGTGGCCGCGTCACCGCACATCTTCTTTCATCCGGACTATACCGTCGGCTCTGGAATCACACCAGATCTGCTGACCCCTCT
Source organism: Rugamonas sp. A1-17 (assembly GCA_025548565.1). GTDB lineage: Bacteria > Pseudomonadota > Gammaproteobacteria > Burkholderiales > Burkholderiaceae_D > Rugamonas. Next base: position 761,107 of record JAJLPB010000002.1, on the reverse strand, counting down.
TGCGAGAGCGCTCGCGGGCTTGACCATCGCTGGCCTTACCGCCGGTGGGGAATCGCACCCCGCCCCGAAGACGTCGTTAATCGCCTGCCGGCTGGCAGGCGAGCAAGGATTCTAGCCCAAATTAAGGAATTCAGTGTAAGGTAGCTCTCTTCTTCTTTTTTATGCAACGGGTATGAAGCTGATGACAATGCGTAGCGCCTCCGCCGCCGTTCTTCTGGCGTGTTCCTTCATGGCGCAAGCCGATAATCAGCCGCCGCTGAAATTGAGCGATCCGATACCGGTCGGGCCCCAGGTCAAGGTGGGCCAGCTGGCCAACGGCTTGACCTATTATGTGCAAAAGAATACCCGGCCCGAGAAGAAGCTGGAACTGCGGCTGGTGGTGAAGGCCGGCTCGATACTGGAGGACGAGGACCAGCAAGGCCTGGCGCACTTCACCGAGCACATGGCCTTCAACGGCTCCACCCATTTCAAGCGCAACGAGCTGGTGTCCTATCTCCAGTCGATAGGCGTGAAGTTCGGCGCCGACCTGAATGCCTACACCAGCTTCAACGAGACCGTCTACATCCTGCCACTGCCGACCGATAAACCGGAGGTGGTGAAGCAGGGCTTCCAGGTGCTGGAGGATTGGGCGCATGGCCTGTCGTTCAACGACGCCGACATCGACAGCGAGCGCGGTATCGTGCTGGAGGAACTGCGCATGGGTAAAGGCGTGGACGACCGCATGAACAAGGTGCTGCTGCCGAAGGTGCTGAACGGCTCGCGCTATGCGCAGCGCATGCCTATCGGTAAAGAGGACATCCTCAAGACCTTCAAGTACGACGCCGTCAAGCGCTTCTACCGCGACTGGTATCGTCCGGACCTGATGGCGGTGGTGGTGGTCGGCGATATCGAGCCGGCCGATGCGGAGAAGCTGGTGATGCAGCATTTCGGCGGCCTGAAAAATCCGCGGAACGAGCGTCCGCGCGAATACGCCAAAATCCCTGAGCGTTCGGAATCCGAAGGCGTGGTATTTACGGACAAGGAGATCGGCGCGAACACGGTCTATATCCGGTACCCGGTCCAGGAGTGGGCGCCCGGTTCCACCATCGCCGATTATCGCCAGAAGCTGATCGAGAACATGTACAGCTTTATCCTCAGCCAGCGCATGCACGAGTTGACGCAGCAAGCCAACCCGCCGTTCCTGCAGGGGGGCAGCGGCATGAACTCCGTGATGCGCGGCTACCGCTCGTTCGGCGCCGGCGCGGTATTGGGCAAGGGCGGGGCGACGCCGGCCATCAACGCCCTGGTGCAGGAAGACGAGCGCGCGCGCCAGTACGGCTTTACCGCCTCGGAGGTGGAGCGCGCCAAGAAGGGTATGTTGCGCAGCTACGAGCGTATGTACAACGAGCGCGATAAATCCGATTCGGCCGGCTATGCGGCGGAGTACATCCGCAACTTCCTGGACAAGGAATCGATACCCGGCGTGGCGATGGAGTACCGCTACGCCAATGAGCTGATACCGGGCATCGCGCTGTCGGAGGTGAATGCCGCCGTGCGGGCGGCCATCCCGGATAACCAGAACAAGCTGGTGATCTACACCGGCACCGAGGTGGCCGGCGTGCCGGCGCCGAAGGCTGACGAGTTGCTGGCCACCGCCAGCGCGGCCGAGAAGATCGGCGTCAAGGCGCAGGAAGAGAAGGTCTACGCCAGCCAGTTGATGGCCGCGCCGCCCAAGGCCGGCAGCATCGTCAGCGAGACCATCAACGCCAAGCTGGGATTGACGGAGCTCGTGTTGAGCAACGGCGTCAAGGTGGTGCTCAAGCCCACCGACTTTAATAACGACCAGGTGATATTGGCTGGCCTGCGTTACGGCGGTTGGTCGCTGTTCGGCGACCAGGACCTGTTCAATGCGCGCTACGCCAGCAATATCGTCCACCAGATGGGCGTGCGCGATTACACGCCGAGCGATCTGGTGAAGGTGTTGGCCGGGAAGTCGGCTGGTGCCAACGCCAGCGTCAGCTCGATCAACGAGACGGTCAGCGGCGGCTCGGGCAGCGGCGACGTGGAGACCATGCTGCAGCTGGTGTACCTGAATATGACGCAGCCGCGCAAGGACCCCGCCATCTACAGCGCCTACGTCGACCGCCAACGCGAACTGGCGAAGAACAATCTGGCGCGGCCGGAATCGGTCTTTAGCGATGCCATCACGGCGACGCTGTACAACAATAACCCCCGCGTGCAGCGTGCGCCCAAGCCGGGCGACTTCGATCAACTGGGGCTGGACCGGGTGGTGGATCTTTATAACAGCCGCATGGCCAGCGCCAAGGACTTCACTTTCTTCGTGACGGGCAGCTTCGACGTGGAGAAGATCAAGCCCTTGATCGCGACCTATCTGGCCAGCCTGCCGGTGGGTGAGATTCCGGTGGCCTTCAAGGACGAAGGCGTGCGGCCGGTGCGCGGCGTGGTGAAGAAGGAGATCCATGCCGGGACTGAATCCAAGAGCACGATCTCGCTGTCCTTCACCGGCGATGCGCAGTACTCGGCACAGGAACGCATGCGCATGCAGGCGCTGATCGAGGTGCTCAACATCAAACTGATCGAGGTGCTGCGCGAGAAGATGGGTGCGATATACAGCGGCGGCGTGCGGGGTAACATGGAGCGCATCCCTTACCAGAATTATTCGATCACGGCCAACCTGCCGTGCGCGCCGGAGAATGTGGACAAGGTGCTGGCGGCGACCTTCGCGGAGATCGACAAGATCAAGAAGAACGGCGCGGAGGATGCGGATCTGGCCAAGGTGAAGGCTTCATGGATCACCAACTATCGCCGGGGCTTGCGCGAGAACGGTTATTGGATGGGGGTGTTGATGAATGCTTTCTTCAACAAGACCGATCCGGAAGAGGTGCTGACCTACGAATCGCGCGTGGGCGCGCTGACGGCGGCGGAGTTGAGGGACACCGCGCGGCGCTACTTCGACATGAACAATTATGTGCAGGTGGTGCTGTATCCGGTGAAGTAAGCGGGCCGCCTGTTACACTGGCGGCTTGTATTCATCCCGAAGTAGAGGTAAATCATGGCAAAGAAAAAAGAAGAGCTGGACCCGGAAACCCTGGAGCTGATCAACTGGTGCATCGAAGTGGAGGGCTTCCTGGTGAAGGGCGGCGCCACGCAGGAGGAGGCGCAGGAGCATATCGAAGAACAGGTCGAGTGGTTCACCGACCAGTTCTACGATGGCCTGACGCCCGAGGAAGCGGCGAAGGAAGCGCTGGCCTGATTCATTTTTGCAGCAGAGGGGAGAGCGCCAATGACACGCCGTCGGCCATCTCCCGGCTCTCGGTGAACAGATCGGTTCGTACTTCGTTGCGGTTGGTGTGGAGATTGAGTTTATATGGCAGCGACACGCCGCCATGGGTGCTCATGACGAATTCGCCGCTGCTGGCGAACATACGCAGGCCGACGGACAGACCCAGTGTCGTGCCGTCGTGGTGAAAGGAGCTGTCGCCGGCTCCGCTGACATTGCTGCGGCGTTGCTGGCCATCCCATACCGCCGAGACGCCGGATAGCTCGGCCGGTCGAAGCACCAAGTGTGGCCGCATGACCAGCGTGGCTTTGGTTTCGCTGCTTACCCGCTGTACCAGATGGCCGAGCGCCTGTACGAACTGAGGACGGCGCAGCTCTCCTGTCGCGCCGTCGTAGATCCCGCCAACTTCCGCAATCTCTTGAGCCCAAATGGTGTCGTAACTGGTTTGGTCCAGGATCGCGACCCTATACCCGGCGGCGCTAAGCTGTCGATGAAGTTCGTCCTTCAATATACCGACGCCGGCTTGCATGTCCTCCGTCTCCGTTTCAGGCGGCAGCATCAAAATCAACGCGCCGGCTTCTGGATGGCGAAATGCCGGTGCTACCTGATTGTCAGATGGGAGTTTAGGAGACATGGGAGCGCAAGCTGCAAACAGCAAAGGCAGGATAAACGGTATCAGTTTTTTCATCAGTCGGTATAAAGATCGAGGTTATGACAACGCTGGATTTTACGGGATGCGTAGTCGTTCTCGCTAATTCTCGGCTGAACATCGCTAGATACATAACCGCTGCCCTGATACATCGGTTCATGAGTCGTGGGTGTTAAAAGACTGCCTGAACGCTTGCGACGTGATGCGGGCGGGGATCAGGAGACGATCCCATATTCGACGCGCCTGAGAGTGTCGAGCACTAATTTAACCCGCTTCGGTATCCAACAACGATAGAGGCGCTTCGCCGTCGAGTGGGCGATTGGCACGGCGTAGCCATGCACGCGTGGCGCCTTCGTCCTTCAACACTTCCAGCGCACGACTTAGGGGCTTCTTTGCAGTGTTTGACATGGCTGGTCCAAAGCTAGAGCTGATTGAGTACGGTTATAACATTCAGAATTGGCGCTGGTGGCGACATCGTCCTACGTGTCAGACTTTGCCTGATTGAGCTGTCTGGTCCCTTGGGACTGATAAGTGTGACAATTTGTGAATTTTGCATACGCGCAAGATGCTATCCTTGCCGCTCGCTGAGCGATTTCATTTGGTCAAGATTTCCCAGGGTGAGCGGGTGCTTGTAAACCTGAGATTGTGGGGCTCGATAATGACCTTAAGTCTGGTTGCAGCAAGTATTTGTGTTTATCTCGCATTAGGGCCCCGCGCTCAGTAATTTGCTGCCATCGGCCAGAAGCCGCCATTGTGCTTAGAGCAAGAAAGTTCAGCAATTCCGAACCAAACTATTTTAAAAGGAAATTATGGGCTCGTTCAGCATATGGCATTGGATAATCTTATTTCTTATGTTCTTCGCTTTTCCAATCGTCTACATCATCCCGGCGTGGAGAATTGTAAAAAAGGCAGGGTATTCTGGGCTTTGGTCTCTTATTGGTTTCGTTCCTGTACTGAACGTCATCATGTTGTGGATCTTTGCTTTTAGCTCTTGGCCTCGGGAACGAACGTAAAAGTCTGCTTACGCAAACGGCCAGAAGCCGCCCTTCAAGATTAATAACGATGACACACAAGAATATCAAGTCCATTATTTTAAGCATCATGGTCGCTGGAAGCGTGGGCTTGCCCGTTCTTGTGGTTGGCAGCGAAGTTACGCAATTGCCTAGTAAGCCGCAGGGGAAAAATTGCGAGCTGTCTACGCCCCCAATAGATGCCGGGGAAGAAGCGGGCCACGGTTATCTAATTCAGGTTTCGCCGCGGGCGAAAGACATAGATAGCAACTACTCTGGTTGCCAAGCGGTCTTTTGGACGACAGCCAAGGAGCCAGCTCAGCTTGCTTGGCTAGTAGAAGTGGTCAACGGGGACCCGGTGCGTCGATGGTCTTCCGACCCTGCAATGCGGGAAATTTCTAAATGCGTTTATAGGCATGGTGTGTTGATGACAGGATCTCCCGATGTCTGTCCAGTCCCGTCGGACCTTCTGATGCCGTCGCAAGCTCCGGGGTGCTTTACTTCTCCAAGCCCAACAGGGCGCTGTGACTATGATGTCGAGTAAGATGTTATTGATATTTTTTTGACCGAACTCGGCCGATTTCGGCCAAGAGCTGCCGTTGGTGGCAGTGATAGTTTTTGATATTAAATATTTAAGTTAATTTAAGAAAAATCATGAGTGATCAGGCGGTTTTAGAGGAAATGAAGCGTTTGCTGTTTTGAAATCCTTTTATTTTAGTGTTTATAATTGCACTCGGTGGAGTGCTAGGCTTAATGAATTTAAAGCACGAAAATATAATTCATGGCTGACATCGGCCAATTGCAGACTTATCGGACTCTATCAATGATCGACCACCAGAGCTTGTCTACGCGACGTGCGGCGCTCAGTGATTTGCCTCGGCTCCTTGAACTGTTGGCCGACGACGCATTAGGGAAAAATCGAAAGGCTGTCGGTAGCAATGATGCGTGCTATGTTCAGGCATTCAATACCATTAATAGCGACGCTAATCATTATTTGTTGGTCGGCGAGCTGGGTGAGAAGGTAATTGCAATGCTGCAGTTGACCTTCATACCGGGACTTAGCCGTCGTGGCGCACTTCGGGCTAATATTGAAGCCGTCCGCGTTGATAGCGCTATGCGCGGACAAGGCGTGGGTAGTTGGCTTATGAAGGCGGCAATTCAGCTGGCAAATGAACGTGGCTGCAGCCTAGTGCAACTTACCAGTGACAAAACACGAATCGACGCGCATCGTTTTTATACGCGCCTTGGCTTTGCTGGCAGCCATGAGGGCTTCAAACTCAGGCTATAACTTCAAATGATGCGGCTACCGGCCAAGAGCAGACGAACCCTTTTGACTCTTTCGGCCTATAGAAATAGTTTTCTCTTGACGGGCACTTTATGAACTCTAGCGTACTCACCAATTTGCTCTTTAGCTCAGGCATCGCCACTGATGGGTATGATTTTGACGTCGTATCGGTGCCGGGCCTTAAGAAAATCAGGGAAGAAATTACTGCTAGCTCTAACGCTAGAGTCTCGGAAAGACAGAGTTTGACCTTTGTAGAGATTGAGTCTAGCAGTACCATCTGGCTCGTAACTCGTCCGGGACACTTTGCGCATCCCTCGGCATTGAAGCGAAAATTGTCGGAAATTGGAAAAACAAGAATCATTCAGGTATCTGGCATCACGGCAGGCGACCCGGAAGTCTGTCGGGTTTGGATGGAACAGTTTCGAGAGCAGGACGCCCAAATGGTCAGAGCCTTTTCATGAGAGTAAGTAACAAGACTGAATTCGGCCAGGAGTCGCCGTTTGACTGACAAAAAAAATTTATAAGCACGAGTATGTTTTCAATTTCATTTCCACCGATAGAATCAGAAGTCATCGAGTTTGCACATAAGTGGACTGATAAGTTAGTCGCCCAAGATTACGAGGTTGCACACGAAATGCTTCGCTACGTTGCGAAGCATCCGGGGGGCTCGTGGGTTCACAGTCCGAATGAATTAAGAGATTGGATATCCAACTATGGTAGCGACACCCCCATCGATGACGAACCAACGTATGCGGTAACCTCAATTTCAACTGCGGCTGGCAACCGATGGGACAATAACTTAGAACTTAAATCGACTAATGAGCGCTATTCTGGCTATGTTGGAAGACTTGATTGGTGGTTACCTCTAAATGGAGAATGGAGCGACCTTCAGGCATCCTTTGATTTGGTAAAGGTGGATGATCGTGTGGCCTTTGTCTTAGTAGCACTGAGAGTACCTTAAAAAGAAATTATGTGACCGAGTCCGGCTAAGTGTGGACAGTGATTAAAACGAGGGTATTGGTAACTGATATGGACCAGCGTGCGCTCGTGGTGCGACTTCAAACACTGTTCGCAGATTACTGCGCGGATGATGCCGCTGCACGTGATGTTATTCTCGCTGGTCTGAGCTGGCCCATTGATACCCCAGCCGGTTATTGGCAAGACTTGGCAGTTGACTGGATTGAACAAGGGGCGGCCGTAGATGCTGAAATGACGGAGTTCCTTAAAGTAATCACGACAACGACAAAACTCCCGCAGAAACTGCGTCTCAAAGCTCGTGCAATCGTGCTGCGGTGGCATTCCAAAGAACGCGCTTTTCAGCCTTGACCATGACAACGTAAATTACCGGCCAGAAGCCGTCTTTCAGGTCGCGCCGGCCAACAAAATTCGACAAAAAAGTAGGATAAAAAGTGTAGATAAGTTTCTTCAAGAGAAATGCAATGTCCATCGTACTTGTCTGGATGGTTTCGTCGAATCTATAGCTGAAAGGGTTCTGACAAACAATCAGCATGCTGATCCTGGGCCTGTTGTACGTATTTAGGCACATAGACGCATTGGTCTGTTCTGTAATGGACGATTTGAAAGACGAGTTGTATGTAACGGAGTCATCTATCAAGGAGCAAAGAATGACTACATATCTAGCAACAAGTGATAGAAAAATCACCGAGGGAAGGTGTATTTTTTGCCAAACGCAAGACCAAATGACAGGGGAACATCTTTTCGCACATTGGACCACTAAGGCAACGACCCCTAACAACCGCTCTCATGTCACCCTTACCCTGACTCGTATGGGAGAAAAAGAGATTGAAGTAATTGATCTTACTGGCTTCAGAAGCGATCGCAACGTCGGTCACGTTAATTTGCGTCTCACCATCTTGTGTAAAGAGTGCAACAACGGTTGGGGTAGTGATATTCAAGGTGAAGCAAGTAAAGTACTTAAGCCAATCCTAGATGGGAGTGCTTGGCTCCTTTCAGGACCTCAGAGGAAAATCGTTGCACGATGGATAACTGCCTTCTTAATGGTTCGACAGTATCTTCATCCAGAACTAAAGACGATCGATGACGATGTGTGCTTCGAATTCTTCAAGTCAAGGGAACCGATGAAGGGTCTTTCAATTTGGATCGCTAAGTACAACGGGGACAACACACATGAGTGCCGCTATCGAGCGCTGGGAGCTGCAGATGAGTCGGTCGCACCAGAATTCATTGGCATGAACACTTGTTGCTCCACGCTAGTGATAGGCAGTCTCATTTTCTTTGTATTCTGGTCGTCCGAACCAAATGCTATCAAACTATTCTCTACTGAAGATCCTGGTCCATATTTTCTCCTAAACCAATACGCCCACGAAAATGGGCGACGGTCCTGGATTGAAAATCCTGAAAATATTCGTGATCCATCAAAGGGGTACTCTGGGCCGGCGGAATACCCTTTGCACGACATGTTGGCTGAACTAGGAATGACACAGGTTTGGCCAACATTTGAAAAATACTCAAATCAAAGTCGGTCTACTCTAACGCGAAAAGAGTATTCGACGTTGAATGAGATGGCAACACATGTCATCCAAACGTACGACAGCACACTCGCCAACGCCAAGTCTGCAGTGCAGGAAAACAAAGGTTAAGACGCAAATCTTATCCGATTCTGGATAAATTCGATGGTCCGCAACGGGGCGGAAGCCGACCTACAACTGACAATAGAAAATCAACTCAAATGAATCATCGGAAATGACGAAGGCAATAACTCAACGATTGCTGAAGGCAGGCTGCCAAGCTGGTCTTGCGCTCTTTTTTACTATACCGTTTCAATACTGCTGGGCATGCCATGCGCCGCCACAGGAGCAATTGATTGGCGTTGATGAGCAGTTGGCAAAGGCCCTCGATGTGTCCGTCGCGACCGTCGTCAGGGCGACTCCGATGGATGGGCAAATGGAGTACGAATTCCTGGTTCAGAAACGTATCGTTGGATCGGCTCGGGGATCGTTCACTTTAAAATTCCACGACACTCCGCAGCGCCAGGACGAGCAGAGTTTCGACAACCATCAGGCCGAACGGTTTTGGCAGCGCGGCGGTGGACGGTTATTTAACGACACGACTTGCCTCATCGATCCGACGTTTGTCGTCGGCCACAGCTACCTCGCATTTGTCGGACAGCCCATCACCAGGCGCAGCTTCGAGCGCATCGAAAGCACATCCGGCCAACTCAATTTCAACGACAAGTGGCTGCAATATGTCGAAGCCAAATTACGCGGACGGCAGGATTAATCGATGCTCACTTCCGATCTTGATGCGATACTCGGCGAACTCAGTGCCCGCGAGCCGATCTTCCATCGACGGGAGTTGGGCACCAGCCGCGAAGACCTTCTTAACATGACGGCGGATGACTTCTGGGAGATCGGCGCAAGCGGTGCGGTTTATGATCGCGGCTTTGTGATCGAAACCCTTCTGGAACGCTACCAATCCCCGGAGCCCGACGACTGGGTTTGTTCGGACTTCACTATCCGCCAGCTCGCCGACGACCTCTATCAGCTCAACTACGTCCTGCAGCAACCGAACCGGCGCACGCGCAGAACGAGGCTCTGGCGGAAAACAAACGAAGCGTGGCAGATCGTCTTCCACCAAGGGACGGTGGTCAGCGAGCCTCATTCGGCATCATGACAGACCACGCATAGCTTATTCCCCTCCGGATCCCGGAAGTAGGCGCCGTAGTAGTTGGCGTGGTAGTGCGGCCGCAGCGCCGGCGGGCCTTCGCATCGGCCGCCGTGCGCCATCGCGGAGGCATGCGCGCCGTCGACCGCCGCGCGCGTCGGCGCCATCAGGGCCATCATCTGGCCGTTGCCGCAACTGGCCGCCTCGCCGTCGTACGGTTTGCCGATGATGAACAGAGGCCGCCCACCCTCGGCCGGCTGCCAGGCCGCCCACGGCTTGGCCGCGTCGCTGAAGCGCAGGCGCACACCCAGGTCCGCCATCACCGCGCTGTAGAAGGCGAACGCCGGCTCGAAGTCGTTAATCCCCACATATACATGCGATAGCATCTGTTTCCCCGATTGAGTGAGTATATCGTCAACATTTCAGGGTATAGTGTACTCGGAGATAAATTCAAATGGGGGAACACCATGGAACTGACGTCCGTCGCGCCGCCCGAGCTGCGCAGCATCGCCGATTTGCCCGGCCCGAAAGGGCGGCCGCTGGTGGGGAATGTCCGCGATATCAATCGCCGGCCGCTGCATCAGGCGCTTGAAGACTGGAGCCGGCAGTTCGGCACCATGTATCGCTTCCGCGTCATGCGCAAGACTATCCTGGCGACGTCGGACCGCGACCAGATCGCCAGCCTGCTGCGCGACCGCCCCGACGCGGTGCGCCGCTCCAGCCGCACCACCGACATGCTCAACGAGGTCGGCACGCGCGGCCTGTTCACGGCGGAGGGCGAGGACTGGCGGCGCCAGCGCAAGCTGGTGATGCGCGCGCTGACGCCGGAGGTGATCCATAACTTTTTCCCGACGCTGGCCGCGCTGACCGAACGCCTGCATCAGCGCTGGGAAGCGGCCATCGCCGCCGGCAAGCAGGTCGACGTGCTGCGCGACCTGAAGGCCTACACGCTGGACGTGACCATCGGCCTGGCGATGGGCCAGGATATCAACACGCTGGAGCTTGAGGAGCACCCGCTGCAGCGCGATATCGAGTTCCTGTTCCACATGGTGGCGAAGCGCCTGACGTCGCCGTTCGCCTACTGGCGCGTGCCGATGCTCAAGCGTGCCGACGACCATGAGGCCATCGCCGCCGCCGCGCGCATCCAGCGCGCCATCTTCGGCTTCATCGCCGAGGTCCGCAAGCGCATCGAGCTCAATCCGGCCTTGCGGAAGAAGCCCTCCAATATGCTGGAGGCGTTGATCGTGGCGCGCGACGAGCCGGATTCCGGCCTGACCGACGAGGCGGTGGTCGGCAACGCGATCACCATGGTGTTCGCCGGTGAGGACACCACGTCGAACACCACGGCCTGGCTGATCGATTTCCTGTCCACCCATCCGCAGGCCGCGCAGCGCATGGCGGCGGAGAGCGGACAAGTGCTGGGCGAGAAGGCTGTGCTGGACGACTACCATCTGCTGGACCGCCTGAAGTATATCGACGCCGCCACGCGCGAGGCGATGCGCCTCAAGCCGGTGGCGCCCATCATGGCGGCGCAGCCGACCGAGGACATGGTGATCGGCGATCTGTGGGTGCCGGCCGGCACGGTGATTTTCCTGCTGCTGCGCCGGTCGTCGGAGCGCGATTGCGAGCTGGTGCAGCCGGAGAGTTTCCAGCCGGAGCGCTGGCTGGAGGGGGCCAACGGCAGCGGCGACGATCCCGCGCGCAAGCTGTTCCCCTTTGGTGGCGGGCCGCGTTTCTGCCCCGGCCGATATCTGGCGATGGCCGAGATCAAGATGGCGATGTCCATGCTGGTCAAGAATTTCGCCATCGAGCGGGTGTCGGGCGCTGCGCCGGTCGAGGAGCGCTTCACCTTCACGATGACGCCAAGCGCGTTGCCGGTGCGACTGATCAAAAAAACATGATAGGCTAGACGCGCGGCTTAACTGCCCATCCCAAACAAGGAGAAATCATGCTGAAGAAGATCGTCATCGGTGTCGTCGTTCTGGTATTGATTGTGTTGGGCCTGGCGGCGATGCAGCCGGACAGCTACCGCGTGCAGCGCACCATCGCCATCAAGGCGCCGCCGGAGAAGATCCTGCCGCTGATCAGCGATTTCCACAACTGGACCGCGTGGTCGCCATGGGAGAAGCTGGACCCGGCGATGAAGCGCACCTTCAGCGGTTCGCCGAAGGACCTGGGCGCGGTCTACGCGTGGGAGGGCGACGACAAGGTGGGCGCCGGGCGCATGGAGATCACCGGCCTGACGCCGGCGAAGGTGGACATCAAGCTCGATTTCCTGCGGCCGTTCGAGTCGCACTGCGTGACCGAGTTCACGTTGGAGAACAAGGGCGAGCTGACCACCGTGAGCTGGACCATGTCCGGCCCGAGCGCCTTCCTCACCAAGTTGATGGGCCTAATGGTCAGCATGGACAAAATGATAGGCAAGGATTTCGAGGCCGGCCTGGCCAATATGAAAGCGGTGGCGGAAAAATAGCGTGAGCGGAGGTGGGCCATGAACAAGCGTTTGAGGCGGGTGGTGGCGGTGTTGGCGATGGCGTCGATGGCGCAGGTCGGCGCTGCGGGGAAGGCGCCGCTGCGGCCAAGCCATCCTGTCATCGGCACGTGGCAGATCACCATACCCGATGGCTCATGCAGCGAGACTTATCGCATCCGCGCCGACGGCACCACGCTGGTGTTCAGCAATGAGGAGGTGGCCGAATCCACCTTCGCCATCAGCGACCGGCCGGACAAGGAGGGCTTCTACAAGGAGGTCGATACCATCGTCAAGGATAACGGCAAGCGCGATTGCCTGGGCGATGTGACCAAGGTGGGGCGCTCCGTCACCAGCTATCTGTTGTTCCATCCCAGCGGCGACATGTTCCTGATGTGCGTGGAGCGGCGCACCGACAAGTGCATCGGCCCCTTCATCCGCATCAAGGGCGAATCGATCTAGGCGCGGTAGGCGCCGGGGTTCACGCCCGCCCATTCCTTGAACGCGTGATTGAACGCGCTCTGTTCCTGGTAACCCAGCAGGAAGGCAATATCCACCAGGCTCAGTTCCGGCTGGCGCAGGTAGTCCTTGGCCAGCGCGAAGCGGGCCTGGTCCAGGATCTGCTGGAAGGTCGCGCCGGCCTCGCTCAACTTGCGTTGCAGCGTGCGCGGCGACAGTTTCAATTCTTCGGCGATGGAGGCCAGCCGCACCTGCCCGTGCGCGAGGTTGCGGACGATGGCCGCGTGCACCTGCTGGGCGATCGAGTTGTCGGGCTGCGCGCGCTGGCGCAGCAGCTGTTCGGCGTGCTGCTGCAGCACCGGGTAGAGGCTGACGTCGGCGTTCGGTACCGGGTAGGCCAGCAGCGCGGCGTCGAAGCTGGCGACGTTGGCTGGTGCGCCGAAGACAGGCATGGCACCCAGCACGCGCACATATTCGTCGCGGGCCTCGGGCGCGCCACCGTCGTGCATGAGCGTCAGCTGCGCGGCGGGCAGCGTGGTGCCGGCCAGCCAGTTGCCGAATACGCGGATGCCGGCGAACACGCTGTCGGCCAGGTGGCGCTGGGCCGGGCCATAGTTGCTGTGCCATGTGTAGTGCGCCACGCCGTCCGCCACCGTCAGCGTGGAGCGGCCAAGGTCGTGCGCCAGCTGTTCATAGCGCATGGTCTGGTCGAAGGCCTGGCCGAAGTCGCGGCAGCTAAGCAGTATCAGGCCGTAGACGCTGTAGGTGCCCAGCTTGACCCGTTCCCCCACGTGCAGGCCGAAATGCGGATCGGCCGCCAGGCCGGCGCCAATGTCGAGCAGGCGCACGTAGTCGTCGGCGTGCAGGGAGTCGGGCAGCGGCTGCAGGGCGCCGGGGGCCATGCCGGCCGCGCGCTCCAGCGCAGCGGCCGTGACGCCGCGTGCGGCCGCCGCTTCGAGCAGGGGCTGCAAATAGGAGCCGGCTACGCGGCGCGACAGGTCAGCGTGCGGGCTTGGCATGATCGAACAAGGCGGGTGTCATGAAAGCGCAATACCAGGTTGGTTCCTTATCTTATTCTGTTGTCATTCAAACTCGGTGCGCGCCAGTATAGCAAGCGCTCCGCTACGCAGACAGGAAAACAATGAGACGCTGGAACGGTTGGGGTGACGATACGATAGAGTTTGCGCTGAACGAGGATGCGCTGGGCTTTCTGGCGCAGCGCATCGGCGCCGGGGCGCCGGTGGCGGATGCGGCGTTCGAGCAGGCGTGCGCGCGGATCGCGCCATCGCGGCTGCCGCCGCATGCCTTGATCGATACCTCGGCCGAGGTCCGGCTGCGCAATGCGCTGGGCCAGAGCCTGCCGGACTGGCTGCGCCTGCGCTATGGCGTGATCGAGACGGCGCCGGATGGCGTGGCCTATCCGGAGAGCCCGGAGCAGGTGCGGGCGCTGATCGATTATGCGCAGCAGTTTGGTGTGGCGCTGATCCCGCAAGGTGGCGGCACCAGCGTGGCGGGGCATCTGACGGCGCCCGCCGGTGCGCAGCCGGTGTTGACGGTGAACCTGACACGCATGCGCCAGCTGTATTTCCTGGATACTGAATCGCAGCTGGCGACCTTCGGCGCCGGCGTTTTCGGGCCGGACCTGGAGGCGCAACTGCGCGCGCGCGGCTACACGCTGGGCCACTTCCCGCAATCGTTCGAGTATTCGACGCTGGGCGGCTGGGTGGTGACGCGGTCGTCCGGCCAGCAATCGCTGCGCTACGGGCGCATCGAGCAGATGTTCAGGGGGGGCAAGGTCGAGACGCCCGCGGGAACGCTGGATATTCCCACCTTCCCGGCATCGGCCGCAGGCACGGACCTGCGCGAGATGGTGCTGGGTTCGGAGGGCCGCCTCGGCATCCTGACCGAGGCCACCGTGAGGGTGACGCCGCTGCCGGAGTACGAGGCGTTTCACGCCGTGTTCTTCCCGAACTGGGAGGCTGCGGAAGCGGCGGTGCGGCAGGTGGTGCAGGGCGGCTTGTCGTTGTCGATGCTGCGCTTGTCCAATCCACTCGAGACGACCACCATGCTGGCGCTGGCCGGCCACAAGAAGTTGATCTCCGCGCTGGAGCGTTATCTGTCGTGGCGCGGCTGCAAAGACGGCAAGTGCATGTTGATGATAGGCGTGAGCGGACGCAAGGCGGCAGCCAAGGCGGCGCTGCGCGATGCGCTGGTGCTGGCCGCTCCGCACGGCGGCGTGCATATCGGCCGCAAGATGGGCGACAAGTGGAAGCAGAACCGCTTCCGCAATGTCTACCTGCGCAACACGGCCTGGCAGCACGGCTACGCGATCGATACGGTGGAGACGGCGGTGGACTGGCCGCGCGTCGGCGCCATGATGCGGGCGGTGGAGGCGGCTGCCGCCGAGGCGTTGGCGCAGCACGGCGAGCAGGTACACGCTTATACGCACCTGTCGCACCTTTACGCACAGGGCGCCAGCGTTTATACGACGTTTGTGTACCGGCTGGCCGGCAATTACGAACATGACCTGGCGCGCTGGCGCACGCTCAAGCACGCGGTCAGCATGGCGATCGTGGAGAACGGCGGCACCATCAGCCATCAGCACGGCGTAGGCAGCGACCATGCTCCGTATCTGGTGGCGGAGAAGGGCGAGCTGGGGTTGTCGGCGATGCAGGCGCTGTTTGCGCACTTCGATCCGCAGCAGATCATGAATCCCGGGAAGCTGCTGCCATGACGGCGCTGTGGCGTAGCGGCGGGCGTGCCGGCCTGCCGGAGGCGCTGGCGCGCGAGTGGGATCTGATCGTGATCGGCGGCGGCATTACCGGGGCGGGTATCTTGCTGGAGGCGTCGCGGCGTGGTTTGAAGGCGCTGCTGGTGGAGCAGCGGGATTTTGCCTGGGGTACGTCGAGCCGGTCGTCTAAGCTGGTGCATGGCGGCTTGCGCTATCTGAAGGAAGGCCAGTTCGCGTTGACGCGGGAGTCGGTGCAGGAGCGGCAGCACTTGCTGCAGCAGGCTGCGGGGCTGGTGGAGCCGCAGAGTTTTGCGTTCGGCGAGTTTGAGGGCCGCAAGCCGGGCAAGCGCATGTTCCTGCTTGGGCTGGCGATCTACGACCGGATGGCGGGGCAGAAGGCGCGCCACTACTTCGGCCTGAACGAGTTCAAGGCGCTGGCGCCGAACGTGTCGACCGTTGGCCTGAAGGGCGGCATGGTTTATACCGACGCCAAGACGGACGATGCGCGGCTCGTTATGCGGGTGCTGCAGGAGGCGCAGCAGCATGGCGGCGTGGCGGTCAATTACATGGCGGTGGAATCGCTGCTGCGAACCGACGGCGGCGTGCGCGGTGTGCGGGTGCGCGATGGCCTGAGCGGCGCGCAGCATGAGGTGCGCGCGCGGCTGGTGATCAGCGCCACAGGCGCCTGGGCGGATGGCCTGCGCACGCAGGGCGATGCGGCGGCGCGCGGCGCCAAGCCACGACTGCGGCCCTTGCGCGGCAGCCATCTGGTGTTGCCGGCCTGGCGCTTGCCGCTGGCGCAGGCGATCAGTTTGATGCATCCGCAAGACGGCCGCCCGGTGTTCGCCTACCCGTGGGAGGGCGTGACGCTGGTCGGCACGACGGACGTCGACCACAAGGGGGACTTGTCGAACGAGGCGGCCATCACGCGCGCCGAAGTCGATTACCTGATGGCGGCTTTGCACGATCAGTTCCCGCAACTGGATTTGCAGGAGCGCGACCTGATCGCCAGCTATGCGGGCGTGCGGCCCGTGATCGACAGCGGCAAGGCCGATCCGTCGAAGGAGGGACGCGACCATGCGCTGTGGCTGGAGGATGGCCTGCTGACCGTCACCGGCGGCAAGTTGACCACTTTCCGCGTGATCGCGCTCGACGCGCTGAAGCTGGCGGCCACGTTGCTGCCGGACTGGCGCGACAAGCTGGAGCCGCAGCCGGTGTTCGGCATGGCCGCTACGCCCGTCTTGTGCTATCAGCGTCTGCTGCCGGCGGGCCAGGCGCGGCGTCTGCAAGGGCGGTACGGCGCATTGGCACAGCAGCTGGTGGCCGCCGCGCAGCCGGGCGAGCTGGCGCTGATCGCCGGCACGGAAACCATCTGGGCGCAGCTGCGTTGGGCGGCGCGCTGCGAATCTATACAGAAGCTGGAAGACCTGCTGCTGCGCCGCAGCCGCATCGGCATCCAGCTGCGCGGCGGCGGCGTGGAGATACTCGGCCGCCTGCGCGCCATCTGCCAGCCGGAGCTGGGCTGGAGCGACGAACGCTGGGATGCCGAGCAGGCCGCATATCTGGCATTATGGAATACCCATTACAGTCTGCCCGCATAAGTACGGGCAGACATCACGAGACTAGAGCGACATGGCCGATCAATACCTTCTTTCCATCGACAATGGCACCCAGAGCGTGCGTGCCTTGCTGTTCGATTTGAACGGCAACCTGGCCGCCAAGGCGCAGGTGCATTTGCAGGCCTACTTCTCCGATCATCCCGGCTGGGCCGAGCATGACGCGGACGGCTATTGGAAGGCGGTTGGCCAGGCGTGCCAGCAGCTGTGGGGCTCCACCGATATTCCCCGTTCGTCCGTCAAGGGCGTGGCGGTGACCACGCAGCGCGGCACGGTGGTCAACCTGGACCGCGACGGCAATGTGCTGCGGCCGGCGATCACGTGGCTGGACCAGCGCCGTGTGGGCAAGCAGAAGCCGCTGAGTTTTTTGTGGCGCACGGCGTTCAAGCTGGCGCGCGTGTCCGGCACCATCGAGTACTTCCGGCGCGAGGCGGAGATCAACTGGATCGCCGAGTACCAGCCGGACATCTGGGCCAGGACCGACAAGTATCTGCTGCTGTCGGGCTTCCTGAATTTCCGCTTGTGCGGGCGGCATGTCGATTCCATCGGTTCGCAGGTGGCGTACCTGCCGTTCGATTACAAGCGCCACAAGTGGGCCGATGCGCGCGACTGGAAATGGGAAGCACTGGCTATTCGGCCGGAGATGCTGCCGGAGCTGGTGGCGCCGGGCACGGTGATCGGCGCGGTCACCCCCGCCGCCGCCGAGGCGACCGGCATCCCGGAAGGCACGCCGCTGGTGGCCGCCGCCGCCGACAAGGCCTGCGAGGTGATCGGCGCGGGCGCGCTGGAGCCGCATATCGCTTGCCTGAGCTATGGCACCACGGCGACCATCAACACCACCACCAAAAAATATGTCGAGGTCACGCCCTTGATACCGCCTTATCCGGCGGCCATTCCGGGCGCGTACAGCACGGAGGTGCAGATCTTCCGCGGCTACTGGATGGTGAACTGGTTCAAGGAGCAGTTCGGGCACTTCGAGCGGATGGCCGGCGCGGAGCAGGGCACGTCGCCGGAGGCGATGTTCGATCTGCTGGTGAACGAGGTGCCGCCCGGTTCGATGGGGCTGATGCTGCAGCCTTACTGGAGTCCTGGCATCAAGACGCCGGGGCCGGAGGCCAAAGGGGCGATGATCGGTTTCGGCGACGTTCACACGCGCGCCCATATGTACCGGGCGATCCTCGAAGGCCTGGCCTACGCGCTGCGCGAGGGGCGGGAGCGCATCGAGAAGCGCGGCGGCGTGCCGGTGACGGAGCTGCGCGTGGCCGGCGGCGGTTCGCAGAGCGACGCGGCGATGCAGTTGACGGCCGATATCTTCGGCCTTCCCGCGGCGCGCGCGCATGTGTACGAGACGTCGGGACTTGGCGCGGCCATCTCGGTGGCGGCGGGGCTGGGGCTGCACAAGGACTTCGATACCGCGACGCGCGCGATGACGCGGCCGGGACGCGTGTTCCATCCGATCGAGGCGAACCGGCAGATCTACGACAAGCTGTATCGGCGCGTGTACCTGAACATGTACAAGCAGCTGCAGCCGATGTACCAGGAGATCGCCGACATCACCGGCTATCCGGAACAGCTGTGACGGCGCACTATGGCATAATGCATTTTAGATAATGTTTTAAGTTTCCATATAATGCGCAACCCCGCTTCACGGCACATGCCCAAGTACCTCCGCAGAAAAACAGGCTTCAAGCTCTGGATCTGTTTAGCAGGCCTTGTTGCCGGGTTCTTTTATGTTGTCGTTACCGCGCCAGTTGGTGCTGCGGTTTTCGTGCTGCTGTTTTGTGGAGTCGTCCTTTCGGCGCGCGGAGAGATCAAGCGCAATGCGGAACATCTTCGTTGCCTTGCCGCAGAGCGAGAGGGGGAATCGATTTGCGACTTCGCCCGGGACTTTGACACGCGACAGGTAGACACCTGGATCGTTCGCGCCGTATATGAGCAGCTCCAATCTCACCTTACAGATGTTTCTCCTGCATTTCCTGTACGGGCATCGGACAGGCTGAAAGAGGATATTCATCTTGATGACGACGACTTGGACATGGACATCGCGCAAGAGGTCGAACAACGCACAGGTAGAAGCCTTGATGATGCAAGCGCTAATCCGTATTTCGGTAAGGTTAAGACGGTTCGCGACCTTGTGATGTTCTTCCAATCCCAACCGAAGTAGAGAGGACCGTAAAGAGCACTATGAACTTGAATTTAGCCCTGATTGAGCGTTGGCTCACAGGCCGCAGCCTGGCTCGCGGCCTGTCGCTGCCTTCCAATCATTCCGGCGGATTGTGCGTGGAGGTTGGCAGTGCTGGGGAATTGCGCCGTCATGTGTTCGTCGACGCGGGACCAGCATTGAAAGCCTGCGCCGCGCAAATATCCGCACCACGTATTTTTTTGAAGGCGGCGGTTGCGCCTGATATTATGCGGGCCGCACTTCCGGAGCCCTGGAAAATTGAAGGTCTCGGATATTTCATGTACGGCCCGGCGGCCACACCAGGCAAGGCGACTTTACCGTCGGGTTACGACGTATCGGTGGATGCCGAACATGGTGGATACATCGCGCGCGTTATCCACGCCAGCGGCGCGTTGGCCGCGTCAGGCCGCATCGCGGTGCACGCGGGCAGCGCTGTGTTTGACCAGATCATCACCGAGGAAGCCCATCGCCGGCTTGGCCTTGGTAGCGTCGTGATGCAGCATCTGGATGCCGTCGCTGAGAAGGCCGGTGTCACAGAGCGGCTGCTGGTCGCAACAGAAGCCGGGCGCGCGCTGTACGAGCGTCTGAGCTGGACCGTGCTTGCGCCGTGGTCGACGGCGGTGCTGGTTGAATAGTAATCCTCTAAATAGAAAACTGAAATTCCATATGATTTATGACCCCCTCGCCGAAGTTATTGATGCGCCCATCGAGTTTGATGATACGACGGTGACGAAGTTGCACATCCTCAGGGTAGTGGAAAAGTTTGACTCTCTTCCGGGAGAAAATACGGCCGATGAGAAGGCGCGCCTGTCAGCTGTCCTCAATGATTTGCTGGTTCGATTGATTGAGGGCGTCCAGGCCAATCCATCCAAGCTCTGGGTTCTCACGGAATTCCAGCGGTCGTTAAAGTTGGTTGAGAACGAGGACACCGAGGCACGCGAGCATTTCGGCACCGAGCTGGAGACCGTCATGGATGTTTTAGGTATCGAAAGTTCGGATGGCCTGCTTGCCGCCTACCTGGGTGGAATTTGACTGGCGTGATTGATCGCCTGCGATACCTTCGCAGCCGCGAGGCTTTGGCGGCGGTCGTTCTGCCGGCGGTGATTATCTGGAAGTGGTGGGACAACGGCGGTGGGATCGCGTGGGGTATGCGCATCGCCGCGTTGAGCATATTGGTTTATATTCTGGTACAAGGCACGCTGTATTGGCATCTCAAGCTGCGGGCTATCACGGGAGCGGCAGCTTTCCCTGCCTGGTTCTATCGGCTCTTCCGTGGATTTAAATGGTCGAACTTTATCGCCATCGTCTGCATGTTTGCGGTTCTGGGGCATGGGTCGTTTTCTGAAGCCGATATGCAATGGGCCATAGGCCTGCTGCTGGGAGCCGTGCTGGAACAGATCAACTACTATCATTATCAGCTGATGTATGACACGCGGGCGGCCTTCGATCATCTGCGGCGACATGGCCGGCTGCGCAAAGCGGCTCTCGGAATCGATATCGCCAGGGCTGCTACAAGAACTCCTCAATAACGACGGGCGGCGGCCTGCTTGCCGCGCGCCCGTCGTCCCTTACAGGCTGCCCCTCAATTCCAATCCGATCGCGCGTGGCGCGGTGATGCTGGCGTACGGCAGGCCGAGCGTTTTGGTCTGGCCATCGAGGTTGTAGACGTAGCGCTTGTCGAACAGGTTGTTGACCAACAGCGCCACGCCGAATTTGCCGTTGGCGTTGTCCCACGCCAGGCGCAGGTCGGCCTTGCTGCCTGCTTCCCCGGTGCGGAAGGCCGGTGCGTTCATGCATTGCAGGGCGCGCGTGTCGTCATTGCAGCGCGATTTGCTGTGGTAGCTACCTTGCAGCGTCGCGCTGATCCTGCCGCCGGGCGCTTCCCAGCTACCGTTCATGCCGGCCATGCCGCTGAAGACGGGCGTGCCGACCGGCTGTCCGGAGAGGTTCAGCGGCGCGCCGCCGTCGCCGGTGGTCTGGTAGCGGTGGTAGGTCTGGTCGATCAGTTCCAGACCGGCGAACAGCGTGAGGCCAGGGGCGATGCGGATGCGGCCATCGAGGTCCAGCCCTTTGGCCTGCTGGTCGCTGCTGACGATGTTGTAGGTCGAGATGGCGCCGCTGCCGCCTAGCTTGATGTCCTGCAGGTTCTTGAAGCGGTAGGCGAACAGGGAGCCGTTCAGCGTGGCCTTGATGCTCGGGACATAGAGCTTGAAGCCCAGCTCCAGGTTGGTCATCTTCTCGGGCGCGAAGCTCGGGTCGCGCGCCTTGGCGTCTGCCGACGCCGGATTCGGCGGGGTGAAGACGTTGAAGCCGCCGGCCTGGTAGCCTTGCGACAGCGAGGCAAACAGCAGCAGGTCGCCGCTCACTTTATGATCGACCACCACGCGCGGGCTCCAGTCGCTCCAGCTGTGCGAAGCGCTGACCGGCGATGCGGCCAGCTGTCCGGCGGCGCTGAACACCACGTTGGCCGGCAGGGCCGAGGCATCCATTCCCGCGGCGGGGCCGTAGGTGTTGAGCAGGCGGTCGAGTTCCGGCGACTGGCGCGCGGGCACGTACCACTGCATCGTCTTGCGGTCGCGGCTCCAGCGTACGCCGGCGGTCAGGTTGGTGGATGGCGAGGCGTGCCAGATGATGTCTTCGTAGATCGACACCGCGCGGCTGCGCAGCTTGTTGTAGGTGTTTTCGCCCCACGTAAAATTCGACGAGCCATCGACGCCCGGCACGCCGGCCTGCGCCAGGCCGCCGAACAGCGTGGCGAAATCGGCTGCGCCGCCCTGCATCTGGCTGATGGTGTCCAGCGTCGCGGTGTTGACGATGGCGGACGCGGTCTGGCGTTCGCGATTGTCGTAGAAGCTCACGCCGGCGATCCAGTCCAGCTTATCGGTCTTGCCGGTCAGTTTGAATTCCTGCTGCCAGTTGTAGGCGTTCTTGTGGTCGTCGGTGGCCAGGTGGAAGTCCGCGCGGCTGGTGCCGTCGTTGTCGGTCAGGTTGGACGAGGAGAAGGTGCGGAAGGCGGTGGTGGAATGCAGCGTGACGCCGCCCAGCGGCAGTTCTGCGCGCAGCGTCACGCCGTCGAACACGCGCCGCTCGGCACCGTCGGTGTCGTTCTCCAGCGGCGCCTTGCGGGGATCGACGAAGTTGGCGACGTAGGCGGCATCGTAGACGCCGGTGTAGCCGCCCTGCGGCAGCGTGGGGTCCTTGACCACGCCGAAGGCCGGCCAGCCGTGCTGGCGCAGCTGCTCGTGTTCCCACGAGAGGTTGAGCGTGGCGTCCTTGATCTTCTGCTTCAGCGACAGCCGCGTGGCCCACGAGTTGTCGCCGCCGGTGCGGGTGCCGGTGGCGCTGTTGCGCACCCACCCGTCGCTGGCGGCGCGCACCACCACCAGGCGCGCGGCCGTGTCCTGGCCCAGCGGCACATTGATCATCGCATCCATGTTGGCGCGGTTGTAGTTGCCCACCTTGACGTGGCCGGCCATGTCGAAGCTGCTGTCCGGTTCATTGGTGACGACGGAGATCGCGCCGGCGGCGCTGTTGCGGCCAAACAGAGTCCCTTGCGGCCCTTTCAGCACTTCCACGCGCTGGATGTCGATGAAGTTCATCAGCGCGCCGCCGGTCTTGCCGGTGTAGACGCCGTCCACATAAATGCCGACCGGCGTATCGGTGCCGATGCCGAAATCGCCCGGTTGCACGCCGCGTATGCCGAACACCGGCTGCGTGGCTTGCGTGGAGTCCACCTGCAGGCCGGGCAGGTAGCCGTTCAGATCACCGAGGTTTTTGGCGCCGAGGTTCTGGATGTCCTTGGCCGATATGACCTCCATCGAGATCGGCACTTCCTGCGCCGACTGCGAGCGCGATTGCGCGGTGACGACCACTTTCTGTATGTCGTCGTTGGCGGCATTGGCTGGATTGGCGGCGAGCGCCGCGCCGCCGGCGAAGGCGATGGCGATGCTGTGCGCGAGGGTGCGCATGCGCTTGGAGGGGGGCTTTGCTGCTGGTGTCTTCACGATATCTCCCGGTTCGATGGTTATGTTTTTTTGCTGCCTTGCGAATGGACTGTAGACGCGCGACGAACCGGGAGGGGGGCTGGATCGGACAGCCGGGGATGCCGGCATGGCCAAGGCGGCCCCACCGTTGTAAGTGCGCCCAAGCGGCCGCCTTGGCCGGAATTGCTCCCTGCTTGTCCTTTTGGCCCCCGTGCGGCGGCGGCTTTGTTTGCACAATGAATCCTGGCTTTTCATAAAACGGGAGATAGAAATGGCTGACCAACAGACGGATAAAATTATCGATTGCGGCAATGCGGTGTGCGTGGTGGGCGCGGGGCCGGGCGGCCTGTCCGCGGCGCGGGCGTTGAAGGGCATGAAGCTGGCGTACGAGCAGTTCGAGCGCCATTCGGACGTGGGTGGTATCTGGGACATGAGCAATCCCGGTAGTCCGATCTACGAATCGGCGCACTTCATTTCGTCGCGCGACCTGTCGGGCTTTATCGGTTTTCCGATGCCGAAGTCGTTCCCGGACTATCCCACCAACCAGCAGATACTGAGCTATGTGCGCAGCTACGCGGAAGCCTTCGACCTGCGCGGCGCGATCCGCTTCAACACGGCGGTGCAGAACGTGAAGAAGGAGGATAGCGGCGAGTGGCTGGTGACGCTGGGCGACGGCAGCCGCCGGCGTTATCGCGCCGTGATCTGCGCCACCGGCTGCAACTGGGATCCCAATATGCCGGAGGTGAAGGGCCACTTCAACGGCGAGATCCGCCACTCCGTCACCTACAAGAGCAGCGACGAATTCGCCGGCAAGCGGGTGATGATCGTCGGCGCCGGCAATTCGGGCGCGGACATCGGCTGCGACGCGGCGTCGCGCGCGGACAAGGCTTTCATCAGCCTGCGGCGCGGCTACCACTTCATACCCAAGCATCTGTTTGGCCTGCCCGCCGACCAGGTGGGCGAGAGCGGCCCGCAACTGCCGATGTGGATTGCGCGTCCGATCATGAGCCTTTTGCTGAAGATGTTCACCGGCGACCTGACCCGCTTCGGCCTGCCCAAGCCGGACCATCGCCTGTTCGAGAGCCATCCTTTGCTTAACTCCCAGCTGCTGCACAATCTCCAGCACGGCAATATCGCCGTCAAGCCGGACGTGGCCAGCTACGACGGCGACGAGGTGGTCTTCAAGGACGGCAGCCGCGAGAAGCTGGACCTGGTGATCTACGCCACCGGCTACAAGTGGAGCTGCAAATACGCGGCCGAATATTTCGAATGGCGTGGCGGCAGGCCGCAGCTCTACCTGTCGATGTTCAGCCGCGACCACCGCAACCTGTTCGGCATCGGCTATGTCGAGACCAATTCCAGCGCCTACAAGCTGTTCGACACGGAGGCCTTCATGATCGCCGCCTACCTGCGCGACCAGCTGGACAACCCGGGCGGCTCCAGCCGCTTCGATGCGCTGATCGCCAACGATGATCCGGA
The DNA here is from genome assembly GCA_025548565.1 of Rugamonas sp. A1-17. Taxonomy (GTDB): domain Bacteria; phylum Pseudomonadota; class Gammaproteobacteria; order Burkholderiales; family Burkholderiaceae_D; genus Rugamonas. The sequence goes on along the minus strand of JAJLPB010000002.1, from coordinate 736,318 downwards.
CTTGTCGGGCGGCCTGAAATTCGTCAAGTCGCAGCGGCACGAGGTGTATCTGGAGGCGCATGCGCTCAAGTCCTACCTGAAGCGCTTGCGCAGGAAGATGGGCTGGCCGGAGCTGAGCGAAACCTATTACGACCATCTGCGCACCGGCGCCACGGCGCAAGCGTCGCCGGCGCTGCGCGTGGCCGCGTGAGGATGCCACACATGGACAAGACTTTGCAGTACTACCAGCAGCAGGCCGCGCAACTGGATTTTGAAACCCGCGCGCTGATCGGCGGGCGTTTCGTCAACGCCGTCTCGGCCGAGGAGTTCGATTCCATCAATCCCGCCAACGGACGGCGCTTGGCCGGTATCGCCCGCTGCGGCGCGGTCGAAGTGGACGACGCGGTCAGCGCGGCGCGCCGGGCCTTCGAGCGCGGACACTGGTCGGGGGCCTCGCCCAAGCACCGCAAGAAGGTGCTGCTGCGATTGGCCGACCTGGTCGAGGCCAACCTGGAGACGCTGGCGGTGATGGAGAGCCTGGACTCGGGCAAGCCGATACGCGATGCGCTGGCGGCCGACCTGCCGGACATGATCGAGAGCCTGCGCTGGCACGCCGAGGCGGCCGACAAGCTGTACGACCAGATGGCGCCGACCGCGCCCGATGTGGTGGCGATGATCGTGCGCGAGCCGATCGGCGTGGTGGGCGCGGTCCTGCCGTGGAATTTTCCGCTGTATCTGGCCGGTTGGAAGATCGGCCCCGCGCTCGCCAGCGGCAATTCGATGGTGATCAAGCCCGCCGAGCAGACGTCGCTGACGGCGCTGATGCTGGGCCGCCTGGCATTGGAGGCCGGCGTGCCGGAGGGCGTGCTCAATATCGTGCCGGGCTACGGCGAGACGGTGGGGCAGGCGATGGGGCGGCACCGCGATATCGACTGCATCAGCTTCACCGGTTCGGGCGAGGTGGGGCGGCTGTTCCTGAAGTATTCGGCCGAGTCGAACCTGAAGCGGGTGGTGCTGGAATGCGGCGGCAAGAGCCCGGCGCTGGTGCTGGCCGACGCCGCCGACCTGCCGCGCGTGGCGCAGCAGGTGGCAACCGGGGCGCTGTTCTGCCAGGGCGAGAACTGCAGCGCGGGTTCGCGCCTGATCGTGCATCGCTCGCGCAAGGACGAGCTGCTGGAACTGGTCAAGGGGGCGTTCGACGAGTGGCGGGTCGGCGATCCGCTCGATCCGGCCACGCGGGTGGGTGCGCTGATCGAACCTGGCCACATGCAGCGCGTGCTGGCCTACATCGACGGCGGCAAGGCGCAGGGCGCGGCGCTGGTGCACGGCGGCGCGCAGGTGCGGCGCGATTCCGGCGGCAGCTTCGTGGAGCCGACGATTTTCGATCATGTGCAGCCTTCGATGAACATCGCGCGCGAGGAGATATTCGGGCCGGTGCTGTCGGTGCTGGGCTTCGATACGCTGGCCGAGGGCGTGGCGATGGCCAACGACACCAACTACGGCCTGGCTTCGTCGGTCTATACCAGCAACCTGGATGCGGCGCACGGCGTGGCGCGGGCGATACGGGCCGGCACCGTGTCGGTCAATTGCTTCTCCGAGGGCGATACCGGCGTGCCGTTCGGCGGTTACAAGGAGTCCGGCTTCGGCGGGCGAGAGAAATCGCTGATGGCGCACGACCAGTACACCGAGACCAAGACCATCTGGATGCAGCTCGGCGCGGCCGGCGGCAGCGGCACCGGCACCATCTGAGAGGAACACACATGGCTACTACATCGAAGAGCGGCCGGGTCGCTCTCATCACCGGCGGCGCAGGCGGCATCGGCCGCGAGATCTGCCGTGGCTTCATCGAGCGCGGCATCATCTGCGTGCTGGCCGACTACAACCAGGAGGCGCTGGACCGCGCCACCGCCGAGCTGGGGCCGTCGGCGGTCGGCGTGGCGGTCGACCTGTCCGATTTCAGCAAGCTGCCCGCGTTGCTGGCCTTCGTGCAGGCGCGCTACGGGCGGCTGGACATCCTGGTCAACAACGCCGCCATCACCGGCACCGGCCATTTCGAGGAACGTTCGGTCGAGCATATCCTGGGAGAGCTGAACATCAACCTGCTGTCGCCCATCGTATTGACGCGGCTGGCCTTCGCGGCCCTGCAGCGCAGCGGCGACGGGCGCGTGATCAACACCGTGTCGCTGGGCGGCATTTTTCCGCTGCCGGAGACGGGCGTCTATTCGGCCACCAAGTTCGGACTGCGCGGGGCCATGCTGTGCCTGGGCATGGACCGCGAGCGGCACGGCGTGCATGTGGGCAGCGTGCTGCCCTCGGCCACGGAGACGCCGATGCTGATGCGCGAGGCGGTCGAAGGCGGCAACACGCTGCAGTTCATGGACCCGCCGCAGCAGCCGGCGGACGTGGCGCGCCAGGTGATGCGCATGCTCGACCACCCCTGCCTGGAGCGTTATCCGCGCTTGAGCGAGTCATGGTCGGTGCGGCTGGCGATGCTGGCGCCGAACTTCCTTCCGCGCCTGATACCGCTGTTCCGCAAGAAGGGCGTGCGCGGCCACGCGCGTTACATGGAATCGCTGCGCAAGCGCGGGCTGGTGGTTTCCAACGAAGGAAAGTGGGAACTGTCCTGAGGGGCTAGGCCCAGGCGTTGGGGCGCGGCGCCGCCGCGCCTTGCCGCACCTGGTTCGGCAGCATGCCGGACCAGCGCTTGAAGGCGCGTCGGAAGTTGCGCGCGTCCGTGAAGCCGGTCGCCATGGCGACATCCACCAGCGGCATGTCGCTGCGCTTGAGCAGGTCGAGCGCGCATTCGTAGCGCACCTGGTCGACCAGCCGCTGATAACTCGTGTTCAGGTCCGACAGGCGGCGGCGCAGCGTGCGCTCGCTGAGGTTGAGCGCCGCGCCGATGGCGGCCAGGCCGGGCACTTCGTCGATCGAGACCCGCAGCAGGTTCATGATCGATTCCACCAGGTCGTTGCGCGGCTGGTCCACGTCCAGCAGCTTGTCGATCTGCGCCTGCAGGGTGGTCTGCATGTAGCGGTCGTGGGTGGGCAGCGGGCAGTGGAACCAGGCCATGTCGCAGATCAGCCGGTTCATCGGCGCGTTGAACGTCACCGGGCAGCGGAAGTATTCGTTGTAGGCGCTGGCGTAGGCCGGGCGCGGATAGCGCAGCTCCAGCCGCGCCGGGCGGAAGTGCGAGCCAACCAATGCGCGCGACACCTCCACGCTGCTGACGAAAATCTCCTCGATGAAGAAGGGCTCCATTTCGGGATCGTGAAAGCGGGTGGTGACTTCGGCGACGAAGTGATGCTCGTCGAGGATGCCGAGTTCATTGACGGTGAGGGCGCCGGCGGCGCGCTGGTGGCGGATCAGGTAGTGGAAGGCCTCGCCCAGCGTGGCGCAGGTCAGCATGCCCAGGCCGGGCAGGCCGAAACAGACCACGGTCTGGCGCGCGCCGGTGGCGATGCCGATGGCCGGGTCGCCCCAGCGTTGCATGGCGCGCTTCACCAGCAGGCTGGTTTGACGGTAGGAGACGCGGAAGCTGGCGTCGCACAGGTTCTCGGGCGTGAAGCCCAGACCCTTGCACAGGCGTTCGGGCGAGTGGCCGCGACTGGCCAGCAGCTGCAGGACCTGGCGGATCACATGCGGCGGCACGTCGGCGTCGGAATCGGGATGGTGGGATTTCGCCGTCACGGCAGCTCCTTTGAAGATGGAGCCAGCATAGTATGGATTTGCGGGCATGGGGTGTCCGGCGCGGAAATGACCGGATCGGTGTCTCTTTTTGGCCGCTTCGGACCCCATGCCGCGTGCCGCCGCCGTATGCTTGACTCCAGCGCGCAATCTCGCCGCTCACTTCGGAGAAACGATGATCATCACCCCAGTGCGGCCCGCGCGCCAAATCCGTCCCACCTTCGTGCTGGCCTGCAGCTGGGCGCTGGGCATCGGCGGCACCACCATGATGCCGCTGCTGGTGACGAACGCGATGGCGCGCCTGCGGCTGGAGGAGGGCGCGGCCACCATGCTGGCCGGGGCGGAGGTGGTGGGCATGCTGGCCGGCTGCATCGCGCTGCCGGCGCTGGCCAGGCGCTGGCCATCGCAGCTCACCGCCGGCGCGCTCGTGCTGCTGGTGTGGAGCCAGGTGCTGTCGGCGCTGACGGTGTCGGCGCCGGCGTTCGCGCTGGCGCGCTTCGGCGCCGGCTTCTGCGAGGCGCAGATGATCGTCATGGTCGGCATCTGCCTGGCATGCCATCGCGATGCGGAGCGCCTTTGGGGCGTGGTGCTGCTGCTTTCCGGGCTGGCGGTGGCGGGGGTGTTCACTTTACTGACCCTGCTGCCGGGCGTGGCGGCGGGCAGCGGCATCTGGTATGGCCTGGCGCTGCTGGCCGCGGTGCTGGGGTTGGCGGCGGTGCGGGTGCCGGTGCTGATGCCGGCGCCGCAGCCGGCGGTCCATGCCGGCCACCCGCGCGGAAGGGTGGAGGTGTGGCTGGCGTGGGGCGTGTTCGTCGGCGTGTACAGCGTGCAGGCCGGCGTGTGGGCGGTGTCGGCGCTGCAGGGGGAGCGCATCGGGCTGTCGCTGCCGTCCATCGGCATGCTGCTGTCGCTGTCGTCGCTGCTGGGGTTCTTCGGCGCGGTGGTGCCGGCCATACCGGCGCTGGCGGCGCGGCGCGGCTTGACGGTGATGGCGGCGCTGGCGGTGATGTCGGCGTCGGTGGCCGGCTTCTTCATGGCGCGCGGCGTGGCGGCGTTCTTCGTCGCGCAGCTGGCGCTGAACGCGGCCTTCTATACCGTCATGGCGATACTGAACAGCTTTATCTCGGCGCGCGACCGCGATGGCTCGCTGTTGTCGCAATCGGTGGTGGTGACTTTCGCCGCCGTGGCGCTGGGGACGGTCGGCGCCGGGGCGCTGTTCCAGGACCTGGGCGGCTGGGGCGTGATCCTGTTTTCGCTGCTGGCGCTGGCGGCCAGCGTGCCGCTGGGGCTCAAGGCCCTGCGCGGCCATGGCCGGATCAGCGCATCACCAGCGCCTTGACGGCCTCCATCGCGGCGCTGCCGGTGGTGGTGGCCTGCACCTGATTGCGGCCGCCTTCCTTGGCCACGTACATGGCGCGGTCGGCGGCGACGAACAGCGATTCGATGTTGTCCAGCTGGTGCGGCCGGATGGTGGCCACGCCGATGCTCACCGTCAGCCATGCCGAGGTGGTCGAGCGCGGGTGCGGGATCTGCAGCGATTCGACGTGGGCGCGGATCGATTCGGCCAGCAGGTGGGCCGAGTCGCTGTCGGTCTCGGCGAACAGCAGCACGAATTCCTCGCCGCCGTAGCGCGCCGCCAGGTCGGTCGGGCGCAGCGCGTGCGAGGCGATGGCCTGCGCCACCTGCTGCAGGCAGGCGTCGCCGGCCGGGTGGCCGAGGGTGTCGTTGTACAGCTTGAAGTGGTCGACGTCCAGCACCACCAGCGACAAGGGCAGGCCGCTGCGCATGGCGCGCTGCCATTCCTTTTCCAGGAAGGTGTCGAAGTGGCGGCGGTTGGCGATCTTGGTCAGCGGGTCGACCATGGCGGCGCGCTGCAGCGCGTCCTCGGACTGCTTGTGGTGGGTGATGTCGTGCAGCAGGCCGATGAACAGCGGCTGGCGCAGGTACATCGGCGTCAGGGTCAGGTCCATGCACACCGAGCTGCCGTTGCGGTGGCGGATGATCACCTCGCGCGTGCCGTGGCTGTGCGCCGTCTCCGGCGCGGCGGCGTAGCGGTCGAAGTAGTCCAGGTATTCCCGCGCCACCATGGGGTTGAGCAGGTCGGCGATGGAGCCGCCGGCCAGTTCGTTTTCCTGGTAGCCGAGGTATTTGTCGCAGGCCGGGTTGGTGAACTGGATGCGGCCGTCCGCCTCGATGATCAGCAGGCCCTCGGCCATGTTGTTGACGATGGTGCGCAGGCGCTCGGCCTGTTCTTCCTGGGTCTCGCTGCGACTGCGGATGTTGAGCTGCGTGCGCACGCGGGCGCTCACCTCGGCCATGCGCAGCGGCTTGCTGATGTAGTCCACCGCGCCGATGTCGAAGCCGGCCACCACGTCCTCGGTCTCGGTGCGCGCGCTCATGAAGATGACCGGGATGCGCTGGGTGGCGGCGTGGCTCTTGAGCTGGCGGCAGGTTTCGAAACCGTCCATGCCGGGCATGACCACGTCGAGCAGGATCAGGTCGGGATGGACGCGGCGGGCGATCTTCAGCGCCCGTTCGCCCGAGGTGGCGACGAAGGTCTGGTAGCCTTGCTGGACCATCAGTTTGCGCAGCGCGCTCAGGTTCTCCGGCGCGTCGTCCACTATGAGTATCGCGGCGTCGCGCCGCGTGGCCAGAAGAGGATAGTTGACTGGGGTGAGCAAGGGCTGGCCTGACAGGAAAGTGACTATTCGTTCAAATCATAACGCGTCGGCCCGCCGCCATGTGAAAAATCATGGGCGGTTTTTTGAGGAAGTCTTCGGAATTTGCGGCGATGCCACGCCAGCATGCTGGTGGCTTACTTAATGTTGATGGGATGTTATGGCTTTGGCCGGCGGTTGTGACTTTTGGTGATAAAGTCGCGGCGGCTTTGTTGTATTTGTGGGCGGCGCGGGGCCGCCCACAAATGGCGGGACAGTTTAGATCTTGGCGGCGATCAGCTTGCCGAGGATCTCGATGCCGGCGCGGATGCGTTCCGGCGGCACGGTGACGAAGGACAGGCGCAGCGTGTTGGTTTCCGGCTCGTTGGCGTAGAACGGCGAACCCGGGACGAAGGCGACCTTCTGGGCGATGGCTTCGTCCAGCAGCTTCATGGCGTCGATGTGCTTGGGCAGCGTGACCCAGATGAACATGCCGCCTTCCGGCTTGGTCCACTCGACGCCGGCCGGGAAGTGCTGGGCCATCGCGTCCAGCATGACCTGGCACTGGTCGCCGTACAGGGCGCGGATTTTCGGGATGTGGCGGCCCAGGAAGCCGTCCTTGATCACTTCGTGCACGACCATCTGGGTCAGCTGCGAGGTGTGCAGGTCGGCGGCCTGCTTGGCCAGCTCCAGGCGGCGCACCAGCGGCAGCGGGGCGACCACGTAGCCCAGGCGGATGCCGGGGGTCAGCACCTTGGAGAAGGAGCCCATGTAGATCACGCCGTCCGGGTTCATCGCCACCATCTTCGGCAGCGGGTCGCCCTTGTAGCTCAGGGCGCCGTACGGGTCGTCCTCGATCAGCGGCAGGCCGAGGCGGGCGCAGGTTTCCACCAGCTCCAGGCGGCGCTCGACGGACAGCGTGCGGCCGGTCGGGTTCTGGAAGTTCGGCAGCGCGTACAGCAGGCGCGCGCCCTGGGCGACGGCGTCCAGCGACGACGGCACCAGGCCATGGTCGTCGGTGGCCACGGATTTGAATTCAGGACGGTAGACCGAGAACGCCTGCAGCGCGCCCAGGTAGGACGGGGTCTCGACCAGCACGCGGCTGCCTTCGTCGATCAGCACCTTGCCCAGCAGGTCCAGCGCTTGCTGGGAGCCGGAGGTCATCAGCACCTGTTCCGGCACGATCTTGGCGCCGTTGGTGGACAGCGAGTCGGCGATCCACTGGCGCAGCGGCAGGTAGCCGTCGGTCGGGCCGTATTGCAGGGCGACCTTGCCATTCTCGCTGAGCACCTTGTCGAAGGCGGTTTTCATCTCGTCGACCGGGAAGGTCAGCGGCGACGGCAGGCCGCCGGCGAAGGAGATGATCTCCGGCTGCTGGGTGATCTTGAGGATCTCGCGGATGAAGGACGATTGCAGCTGGTCGGCGCGTTCGGAGAAGCGCCACTGGATCGGATTGGGGTTTTCGATTTTCATACTTGTCTCACTAGGGTGAACCGGCGCTGCCGGTTGTTCATCAAGCTCGCTTGTGGCGTGCTCTTATAAAAGGAACGGCTTCGGGTAAGAAGCCGCCCGCTTACGCGACTTCCGCGATCAGTTCGATTTCGACGCAGGCGCCAAGCGGGATTTGTGCGACACCAAAGGCCGAGCGGGCGTGCTTGCCGGCTTCGCCGAAGACTTCGCCCAGCAGCTCGGAGGCGCCGTTGGTGACCAGGTGCTGTTCGGTAAATTCAGGGGTGGAGTTCACCAGGCTCATGACCTTGACGATGCGCTTGACGCGGGTCAGGTCGCCGCCGACGGCCGCTTGCAGGGTGCCGATCAGGTCGACCGCGATGGCGCGCGCGGCGGCCTTGCCTTCGGCGGTGTCGATGTTCTTGCCCAGCTGGCCGACCCACACGCTGCCGTCGGCGCGCTTGGCGATATGACCCGACAGGAACACCAGGTTGCCGGTTTGGGCGTACATGACGTAGGCCGCCGCCGGGGTGGCGGGTGCGGCGAGGGTGATATCGAGCGCTTTGAGTTTTTCGTAGACAGACATGTGGTTATCCAAAGAGTAAGTGGGAAATGCAGGTTCAAGACCGATATTGTACGTCAGCGGCAGGGGCTGCCCGCAATCGCGGCGAAATCAAGATAGTCTACGGTTTTCGCCCCGTTTTACCTGCATTTTGCGGCCGGCACCCACCACGGCGATGACGGCGATTGCAAAAAACACAGTGGGCCAGGCCAGCGTTTCGCCCAGAACCAGCGCCGCGCCGAGCAGCGACAGGAAGGGCTGGACCAGCTGCACCTGGCCGACCCGCGCCACGCCGCCCAGCGCCATGCCGCGGTACCAGAAGAAGAATCCGATGAACATCGAGAACACGCAGACGTAGGCGAAGCCGGTCCAGGCGGCGGGGCTGGCGGCGGCCAGCCGCGGGCCGTCCCGCCAGCACAGCCAGCCCACCAGCGGCAGCAGCACCGGCGCCGAGAGCAGCAGCGCCCAGCAGATGGTCTGTTGTCCGCCCAGCGTCTGCGACAGGCGGCCGCCGGCGGCGTAGCCCATGGCGGCCAGCAGCACGGCCAGGAAGATGGCCAGGTCGGCCGGCCGCAGGCTGCCGCCGCTCTGGCCCAGCGCAAAGCCGATCACCAGCGCCGAGCCCACACTGGCCATGATCCAGAAGCCGGCCGACGGTTTTTCGCCGGCCAGCAGCGCGCCGAAGACGGCGGTGGCCAGCGGCAGGATGCCGACCAGCACGGCGCCGTGGGCGGCCGGCAGGCTGCGCATGGCGATGGAGGTCAGCCAGGGGAAGCCGATGATGCAGCCCGCCGCCACCATGGCCAGCGGCGCCAGGGCGGAGCGCGGCGGCAGCGGGGCGCGCCTCCAGGCCAGCCAGCCGGCGGCCAGCACGGCGGCGACCAGCGCCCGGCCGAGGGCGACGAAGGTGGGCGAGAGGCCGGCGCCGGCATCGCCGCCGCCCACGGCCAGGCGGGTGAAGGGGAGCGTCAGGCTGAAGATGGCGACCGCGATCAGGCCGAGCAGCATGCCGGTGGTTTCGTCGCTCAGGCGCCGTCCGCCGTCATTCCCGCGCAGGCGGGAATCCATGGACCGCTCGCTCAGCATGGGTACCCGCCTGCGCGGGTACGACGGGCTGGCGGGCGGCGGGGCGCTGTGGGTCATGCGGTCTCCAGGGGCGGTTATGGTGGGTATGGTTGTATGCTACGTGACAAAACCAATACAGTGCCAGTACACTTGTGTACATAATTTCTTATACTGTGACGGTAAAATGACCAATACACGCACGCGCACTTCACTTTTGGGCGCCGCCGCTTCTGCCGCGGCGGAGGCGGTGGCCGAGGCGCTGGCGGCGGCCGAGGCGCGTTCGGCGGCCAAGGCGGCCTCCGGGCGGGCGGTGGCGGCGGCCGCGCCGGGCCCCGCGGTGGCGACGGTGGCGCCGACGCCGGCGCCGGCACGTGCTGCGCGGGCGGCCGGCAAGGCGGCGCAGTCCGGGACGATCGTCGGCCTGCTGTCGCGCGAGTCGGGCGAGACGCTGATCGACCAGATCGTGCGCTCGGTGGCGGCGCGCATCGACGACCGCCTGCTGCGCGGCGGCGCGCGCATGCCGTCGATCCGCGCGTTCGCGGCGGCGCACGGGGTGTCGGCGTTCACGGTGGTGGCCAGCTACGACAAGCTGGTGGCGTCGGGCTACCTGGAGTCGCGCCGGGGCGCGGGCTTCTTCGTGCGCGAGCCGGCGGCGATGGAGCTGAACCTGGCGCAGCGGCGTCCGGGCGGGCGGCGCCGGACCGGCGAGGCGGAGCGCGACCACCCCGGCGTCAAGCCGATCGACGTGGTCTGGCTGGTGCGGAATATGTTCCGCCAGATGCCGCACGGGCACATGCCGGGCACCGGCGTGCTGCCGCCGGACTGGCTGGACGGCGTCGCCATCGGCAATGCGCTGCGCGCGGTGAGCCGGCAGAACGCCAACCTGCTGATCGGCTACGGCGTGCCGCAGGGCTTCCTGCCGCTGCGCCAGCAGCTTCAGCTGAAGATGGCGGAGCTGGAGATCGCCGCCGCGCCCGAGCAGATCGTCACCACGGCCGGCGTGACGCAGGCGCTGGACCTGGTGGCGCGCGAGTTCACGCGGCCGGGCGACACGATCTTTGTCGACGATCCGGCCTGGTTCCTGATGTTCGGCTCCTTCGCGGCGCTGGGCGCCAAGGTGGTGGGCATTCCGCGCCTGGCCGACGGTCCGGACATCGCGCAGTTGGCGGAGCTGGCGGCGCTGCACAAGCCCAAGCTGTACATCATCAATTCGGTGCTGCACAACCCCAGTTCGACCTCGCTGTCGGCGGCCAAGGCCTTCCAGGTGCTGCGGCTGGCGGAGGAGCATGACTTCATCATCGTCGAAGACGATATCTACTGCGACCTGCACCCGGGCGTCGCGGTGCAGCCGGCCACGCGGCTGGCGGCGCTGGACCAGCTGCAAAGGGTGATTTATCTGGGCGGCTTTTCGAAGACGATGGCGGCCAACCTGCGGGTGGGCTTCATCGCGACCTCGCCCGAACGCGCCGAGCGCCTGGCCGACCGCAAGATGCTGACCATGCTGACCACCAGCGATATCGGCGAGCGGGTGGTGTACAAGGTGCTGTCGGAGGGCTCGTTCCGCAAGCATATCGACCGGGTGCGGGCGCGGCTCGACGGCATCCGCGCCAAGACCATCCGCCAGATGGAGCGGGTGGGGCTGAAGGTGGACGTGGTGGCGCCGGCCGGCATGTTCGTGTGGGTCGATGCCGGTTGCGACACCAATGTGCTGACCGAGCGCGCGATGGCGCACAACCTGCTGCTGGCGCCGGGCAGCCTGTTCTCGCCCAAGCAGCTGCCGTCGACCCGCATGCGGCTCAATGTGGCGGCCATGCAGGAGCCGGCCGTGTGGCGCTTCCTGGAGCGGGAGTTGGGTAAATGAGGGACAAATGAGGGACGAATGAGGGGCCGCTCTTGAAATCGCTCTTATAATCCCCACTTTCCTGGAACTTTTGCGTTTTTTGTATCATCCACCACAAGACTATTGAGGCTTTCAAAATGGCAGACACCGATAAGCAAACCCTGGGATTTCAGGCCGAAGTAAAACAGCTGCTGCAGCTGATGATCCACTCGCTGTACTCCAATAAAGAGATTTTCCTGCGCGAGCTGATTTCGAACGCGTCCGACGCGGCCGACAAGCTGCGCTTCGAGGCGATCAACAACGACGCCCTGTATGGCAACGACCATGAGCTGAAGATCAAGGTATCGTTCGACAAGGCCGCGCGCACCATCACGATTTCCGACAACGGCATCGGCATGAGCCGCGACGAGGCGATCTCGCACCTGGGCACCATCGCCAAATCGGGCACCAAGGAATTCTTCGGCAAGCTGTCGGGCGACCAGCAGCAGGACGCGGCCCTGATCGGCCAGTTCGGCGTGGGCTTCTATTCGGGCTTCATCGTGGCCGACAAGATCACCGTCGAAACCCGCCGCGCCGGCGCGCCAGCCTCCGAGGGCGTGCGCTGGGAATCGGCCGGCGAGGGCGATTACTCGGTCGAGCAGATCGAAAAGACCGGCCGCGGCACCGACATCATCCTGCACCTGCGCGAGGGCGAGGACGAGCTGCTGTCGTCGTGGAAGATCAAGTCCATCATCCGCAAGTACTCGGACCATATCTCGCTGCCGATCGTGATGGCGAAGGAGGAGTGGGACGAGGAGAAGAAGGAAACCGTCGTCAAGGACGAACTGGAGACCGTCAACCAGGCCAGCGCGCTGTGGGCCCGCAACAAGGCGGACATCACGCCGGAGCAGTACGAGGAATTCTACAAGCACGTGTCGCACGACTTCCAGGCGCCGCTGACGCACACGCACAACCGCGTGGAAGGCCGCAGCGAGTACACGCAGCTGCTGTACATTCCGGCCAAGGCGCCGTTCGACCTGTGGGACCGCAACAAGCGCGGCGGCATCAAGTTGTACGTCAAGCGCGTGTTCATCATGGACGACGCCGAGCAGCTGATGCCGGCCTACCTGCGCATGGTGAAGGGCGTGATCGACTCGGCCGACCTGCCGCTGAACGTGTCGCGCGAGATCCTGCAGGAGTCGCGCGATGTGAAGGTGATCCGCGACGGCTCGACCAAGCGTGTGATCGGCATGCTGGAGGAATTGGCGAACGCCGACGAGCAGGAGAAGAAGGACAAGTACGTCACCTTCTGGAAGGAGTTCGGCCAGGTGCTGAAAGAGGGCATCGGCGAGGACGCGGCCAACAAGGACCGCCTGGCCAAGCTGCTGCGCTTCGCCTCGACCGCCAACGACAGCGACGAGCAAAGCGTCTCGCTGGAGCAGTACGTGGCGCGCCTGAAGGAAGGCCAGGACAAGATCTACTACGTCACGGCCGATAACTACGTCGCCGCGAAGAACTCGCCGCACCTGGAGATCTTCCGCAAGAAGGGCGTGGAAGTGCTGCTGCTGACCGACCGCGTGGACGAGTGGATGCTGTCCTTCCTGACCGAGTTCGAAGGCAAGGAGCTGGTGTCGGTGGCCAAGGGCGGCCTGGATCTGGGCGCGCTGGAGGACGAGGCCGAGAAGAAGGAACACGAGGAGACCGAGACGTCGTACAAGGATTTGGTCGGCAAGATGAAGGAAGCCTTGTCGGACAAGGCCAAGGACGTGCGCGTGACGTTCCGCCTGACCGATTCGCCGGCCTGCCTGGTGGCGGACGAGCATGAGCTGTCGGGCAACCTGCTGCGCATGCTGAAGGCGGCCGGCCAGAGCGCGCCGGAATCCAAGCCCATCCTGGAGATCAATCCTAACCATCCGCTGGTGACGCGCCTGAAGTACGAGGAATCGGGCACGGCGTTCGGCGACTGGGCCAACATCCTGTTCGACCAGGCGCTGCTGGCCGAGGGCGGTTCGCTGAGCGATCCGGCCACTTTCGTCAAGCGCCTGAACGAGATGCTGCTGAACGGGGCAAGCAAGTAAGGGCTGTCCCGGGAGTTGTGCTATTTTAGGGTTTCATAGGCACACTCCCGGGATGTACATGAACAAGATCCTCTGGGCGCTGACTGGCGCCCTTGTTGTTTCCGCTCCGGCCGTCCTGGCCCAGCTGCCGGCCTCGACGCCGGGCGTGGCGGCGGTTCTCCTTTATCCAGCATTGCCGAGCGAGACGCCGGACGAGTTCAAGGCGCCGTTGGACGGCCTGGACTACGTCAAGCGCAGCGTGATGATACCGATGCGCGACGGCGTCAAGCTCAATACCGTGATCATCGTGCCGCGCAAGGCCAGCCACGCGCCCATCCTGCTGACGCGCACGCCCTACAACGCGGTCGAGCTGACCAGCCATAACGAGAGCTCGCAGATGGAGTCCATGTTGCAGGGCTATGACAACGCGGCCGATGTCATCGCCGAGGGCGGTTATATCCGCGTGGTGCAGGATGTGCGCGGCAAGTACGGCTCCGAGGGCGATTATGTGATGAACCGGCCGCTCAGCGGCAGCGCGCTCAACCCGACCCCGGTCGACCATTCGACCGATACCTGGGACACCATCGACTGGCTGGTCAAGAATATCCCGGAGACCAATGGCAAGGTGGGCATCATCGGCATTTCGTATGACGGTTTCCTGCCGCTGATGGCGCTGGTCCATCCGCATCCGGCGCTGAAGGTGGCGGTGCCGATGAACCCGATGGTGGACGGCTGGCGCGGCGACGACTGGTTCCACAATGGCGCGTTCCGGCAGGTGAATTTGTCGTATGTGCTGGAGCAGGTGGTCACGCGGCGCAACGAGGCCAAGTGGTACACCAGCAATTACGACGATTACGACACCTTCATCCGCGCCGGCTCGGTGGGCGAGCTGGCGCGCCAGCGCGGCGTGGAGCAGAGCGGTTTCTGGCGCAAGATCGTCGCGCATCCCAGCTATGACGCGTTCTGGAGCGGGCAGGCGATGGACAAGATCCTGGCGCAGCAGCCGGTGACGGTGCCGACCATGCTGGTGCACAGCCTGTGGGATGCCGAGGATATCTATGGCGCCATCGCGGTGTACAAGGCGATCAAGCCGCACGACCAGGACAACAAGGTGTTCCTGGTGATGGGGCCGTGGAACCATGGCGGCGGCATCGGCGATGGCAGCCATCTGGGGCCGCTGCGCTTCAACAGCGATACCGCGCTGCACTTCCGGCAGGAGATTTTGCGGCCCTTCCTGGACCGCTACCTGAAGGATGACGCGCCGGCCGGGGCGGCCGCCCCGATCGCGCCGGTGACGGCGTTCGAGACGGGCAGTAACAAGTGGCGGTCGCTGAACAGCTGGCCGAGCGGCTGCGTCAGCGGCTGCGCGATCGCGCCGGCCACGCTGCGGCTGGCTGCCGGCGGCAAGCTGCGGCTGACCAGCGAGGCGTCGCGGCCGGTCTCGGCGCCGGCGCAGCGGGCGGCGTTCGACGAGTATGTGTCCGATCCGGCCAAGCCGGTGCCGTACCGCGCGCGCCCGATCGCGCCGTATGGCTACGACGAGGCCAAGGGCCAGACCTGGCCGCGCTGGCTGGTGGACGACCAGCGCGAGGCGTCCGGCCGCACGGATGTGCTGAGCTACACGACGGACGTGCTGACGGCGCCGGTGAAGATCAGCGGCGAGCCGGTGGCGCATCTGCTGGCCGCGACCAGCGGCAGCGACGCGGACTGGGTTGTCAAGCTGATCGACGTCTATCCCGACCAGGTGGCGGCGCAGCCGGAGATGGGCGGCTACCAGTTGATGGTGTCGGCCGATATCTTCCGGGGCCGCTACCGCGAGAGCCTGGAGACGGCCAGGCCGGTCGCCGCCAACACGGCCTTGCCTTACACCTTCGCCATGCCGACCGCCAACCACGTGTTTCTGCCGGGGCACCGCATCATGGTGCAGGTGCAGTCCAGCTGGTTCCCGCTGTACGACCGCAACCCGCAGACCTTTGTGCCGAACATCTTCTACGCCCAGCCGGGCGACTACAAGAAGGCGACCCAGCGCGTCTACCACGACAGCTATATCGAGCTGCCGCTGGTCGGGGCGGCGCGCTAGTCAGGCTTGCTTGCGGCGGCGCCGCGCCATCAGCAGCACGCCCGGCACGCCCAGGCCCAGCATGCCGAGCATGGCGGGTTCGGGCACCGGCGCGGCCATCAGGAAGCCGCGGATTTCGCCGCCGGGATATTTGCTGCTGTGGATGTTGAGGTAGGCGTCGCCGCTGGCCAGGCCGGCGCCGAAGGCCTTTTCCGCGCCGGCCGTGGTGCCGCCGTGGCTGCTGATGAAGGCCGGGTTCCAGCTGCTCGCCAGCGAGGTATTGTAGGTGTTGCTGTAGGCGCCGTTCATCACGCCCATGGGGAAGCCGCCGAAGGTCGGCGTTTCCGTGGCGATGCCGGCGGTGCCGGTGTCCGGCATGGCGGTGCAGCAGTGGATGTGCGAGGCGGTGCTGGGACCGAGCAGGCCGCTGAAGGCCACGTCCACTTCCAGAACGTGGGTGGCGGCGTCGAACGCGACCACCGCCGCGCCGATGCCCGGCGAGGTGTTGGCCGGCGATTCCTGCGGGCCGGTGAGGATGGCGGTGTAGGTGGCGGCGCTGGCCGTCGCGGTCAGGAGCAGCAGGCCGGCGGCGGCTGCGCAGTGGCGGAGATGCTGGTTCATTTTTCTTCCCTCCTTGTGTGTGATGCCTAGTTAGAGGGGCGGCCGGCGCCGGAGTTCCCTCAGCGGTGCAGCTTTTCGCAGAAATCGCGCAGCAGGCGTTCGCCCTCGGGCCAGGGGCCGTAGCCGGCGTCGCCGTTGATGTGGCCGGCGTTGCCGATTTCGACGTACTCGCTGCCCCACGCTTGCGCGAACCGGCGGGCGCGTTGCGGGCTGACGTACGGGTCGTCGCTGCTGGCGATCACGATGCTGGGGAAGGGCAGGCGCGCCAGCAGCATGGGCTGGAAGCCGGTGGTGCAGTCGGGGTAGCTCGGGGCATCGGTGTCGCTGGGGGCGACCAGGAAGGCGCCGGCGATTTTCAGTCTTGAGCCGGAGGCGGCCCAGCGGCCGACCAGCGAGCAGCTCAGGCTGTGCGCGGCCAGCACCGGCGGGCGTTGGCAGCGGGCGATGGCGGCCTCCAGTTCGGCCACCCATTCGGCGCTGTCGGGGGTGTCCCAGTCGCGGTGCGGTACGCGGACCCAGCCGGGGTGCCCGGCTTCCCATTGCGTTTGCCAGTGGGCGGGGCCGGAGTTCCACAGGCCGGCCAGGGTCAGTACTTCATGGTCCATGCGTTGTCCTTGCTGGGTAAGATGGTGCTTATATGGTGCTTATATGGTGCTTATCTTACTGCGCCAAGGTGCGCGATATCTGCCGGCGCGGCCGTTTTGCGCAAGCGTGGACAAATGCCGGGAATTAAGCCGGAGCAGGGGGATGGGGGGGCTTTTCGCGGACCTTCGGAAAAACGGTACTGATTCGGCTCTCTGAAACCTTCTGAAATCCGCGGAATGCCGCTGATGCGGGGGCGGCGGAATTTACAGCGAGATCCGGATGATTTCAGAAGGTTTTAGAAGGCGGTTTCAGTAGCGTTTTTCCGAAGGAGCGTGCAGACCCACCCCCGGTGTGTATTCTCGCGGCAATCTCAGAGGGCGGTGCGCAGGGCGAACAGTTCGGGGAACAGCACCACGTCCAGCATCTTGCGCAGGTAGCTGACGCCGGCCGTGCCGCCGGTGCCGGTCTTGAAGCCGATGATGCGCTCGACCGTGGTGACGTGGCGGAAGCGCCAGAAGCGGAACGCGGTCTCCAGGTCGACCAGCTTCTCGGCCAGCTCGTACAGCGCCCAGTGGCGGCTCGGGTCGCGGTAGACTTCCAGCCATGCGTTCTTGACGGACTCGTCGGCGACGGTCGGCTGGGTCCAGTCGGCGTTCAGGCGCTCGGCGGAAACCGGCAGGCCGTTGCGGGCCAGCAGCTTGATCGCCTCGTCGTAGACCGACGGTTCGCGCAGGGCCTTGTCCAGCACGGCGAACGCGGCGGGCGCGGTGGTGTGGACGTTGAGCAGCGCGGCGTTCTTATTACCGAGGATGAACTCGATCTCGCGGTACTGGTAGGACTGGAAGCCCGACGACGCGCCCAGGTAGGGGCGGATGGCCGTGTATTCGGGCGGCGTCATGGTGGCCAGCACGTCCCAGGCGTGCACGAGCTGGTCCATGATGCGGGCCACGCGGGCCAGCATCTTGAAGGCCGGGGCCAGGTCGTCCGATTGCAGGTGGGTGCGCACCGCGTGCATCTCGTGCAGCATCAGCTTCATCCACAGCTCGCTGGTCTGGTGCTGGACGATGAACAGCATTTCGTTGTGGTTGGGCGACAGCGGATGCTGGGCGTTGAGGATCTGGTCCAGGCCCAGGTAATCGCCGTAGCTCATCGAATTGCTGAAGTCCATCTGCGCGCCGTGCCATTCGGCGCTGCCGGCGGCGGCATGCATCGGGCAGCCGCTGGCGCTGGTTTTGGAATCGCTCATATTATTTATCTCGTTTTCAGGTGACGGCGTCGCGCTTGGCGTCGACGTTATAGTCTTTGCGGTCGAGGATGTCGCGCAGGATTTCCACCGCGTCCCAGACGTCGGCGTAGCTGGTGTACAGCGGCGTGAAGCCGAAGCGCATGATGGCCGGCTCGCGGTAGTCGCCGATGACGCCGCGCGCGATCAGCGCCGACATCACCGCGTAGCCGTGCGGGTGGGTGAAGCTGACCTGGCTGCCGCGGCGCGCATGTTCGCGCGGCGTGACCAGGCCCAGCGGATGATCGGCGCAGCGCTGCTCGACCAGTTCGATGAACAGGTCGGTCAGGGCCAGCGACTTGGCGCGGATGGCGGCCATGCTGGTCTGGCCGAACACGTCCAGGCCGCACTCGACCATCGCCAGCGACACCACCGGCTGCGTGCCGCACAGCGCGCGGCCGATGCCGTCGGCGGGGGCGAAGTCGGGCGCCATGGCGAACGGGGCGGCGTGTCCCCACCAGCCCGACAGCGGCTGGCGGAAGCGCTGCTGGTGCTTGCGCGGCACCCAGATGAAGGCTGGCGCGCCGGGGCCGCCGTTCAGGTATTTATAGGTGCAGCCCACGGCCAGGTCGGCGCCGTCGGCGTTCAGGTCGAGCGGCACCGCGCCGGCCGAGTGCGCCAGATCCCAGACGATCAGCGCGCCGGCCGCGTGGGCCAGGGCGCTGGTGGCGCGCATGTCGTGCTGGTAGCCGGTGCGGTAGTTGACGTGGGTGAGCATGACGACGGCGGTGTCGGCGCCGATGGCGGCCGGCAGTTCGTCGACCGCGTCGACCAGCTTGACGCTGTAGCCGCGTTCCAGCCAGCCGCTCAGGCCCTGGGCCATGTAGATGTCGGTCGGGAAGTTGGAGCGTTCGGTGACGATCACGCGGCGCGCGGACCGGCCCGGAGCCGGGTCGGTGGCCTGCATGTGCAGCGCGGCGGCCAGCGCCTTGAACAGGTTGACCGAGGTGGTGTCGGTGACCACCACTTCGCCGTCGGTGCCGCCGATCAGCGGGGCCAGGCGGTTGCCCAGGCGCTTGGGCAGGTCGAACCAGCCGGCGCTGTTCCAGCTGCGGATCAGGTCATGGCCCCATTCCCGGGCGATCACGTGCTGCGCGCGGGCCAGCGCGGCCTTGGGGCGGGCGCCTAAAGAGTTGCCATCCAGATAAATCACATGGTCGGGCAGGTCGAACTGGTCGCGCAGCGCGGCGAGCGGATCTTGCGCGTCGCGGTCCAGGCAGTCGTTGCGAGTTGTCATTATGTAACTTTCTTGCAAGGGTGGGGAGATGCTTTAGGCTTCAATAAGTTGCCAGTGTAACCCGAAAAACCTGCGTCGGACCCGGGGCGGGGACCAGTCCCAAGCCGGCGGGGTGCCCGCAAACCCGCATGGATGCTGGGTTTGCGAGCTTTTTTGATTTATTTTCGATTTTTTTCAAAAAAACCCTAAAGTTCCTCAAAACGCTGCCGTTACCAGATTCATGATGAGCGGAAAAGCGCCATCAGGTTGCGGGAAGTGAGTCGAAAATAGTTCAAAATATTTTCAGCGGAACCCTAAAGTTCCTGAGGAAGCTGCCGTAACCGGGTTAGATGTAGCAAAAAAGAGTCGCTGAATCGTTTTATTTTCGCTTCATGACAGGGCTTTTTTGAAGATCTTGGACCTTACCAAACCGGCGCCGCAAGGGCGCTGATGAGTGATTCGCGAGTGTTTGTCAGACAAACACCGACGGATCGCGTTCGCTATTTCCCGACGAAAAATACGGAGGCCATCCTCTACTCGTATTTTTGTTGCTCCCGCAGAATGTATCTCACTGGAAACGCAATTGTGTTCCGCAGTGCAGATACTAGGAGATGGAAAATGACCGCTAACGATATGATGGCTGAAATTCGCGACGCTAACCTGAGCTACCTGATGTTGGCCCAGCAGATGATCCGCGCCGACAAAGTCACCGCGATCTTCCGCCTCGGCATCGCCGCCGAGATCGCCGACCTGATCGAAGGCATGAGCAACGCCCAGATCCTGAAACTGGCGGGCGGCAACATGATGCTGGCCCGCTTCCGCTTCGATGACGGCGCCATCCTGTCGATGCTGACCAACTACAATAAAGACCGCGTGCTGGCCCAGTCGCACGCCGCCATCCTGATGGCCGGCCAAGCCGTCGAAGAAATCGCCTGATCACCCAGCCGGAGCCGGATCATGTCCAAGAAAAGCGTAGTGACGGAAGCCCAGGAAATCCAGCTGGCCATCGAACTGATCCAGCTTGGCGCGCGCCTGCAGCTGCTGGAATCGGAAGTGTCGCTGTCGCGCGAGCGCCTGCTCAAGTTGTACAAGGAGCTCAAGGGCGTGTCGCCGCCGAAGGGCATGCTGCCGTTCTCCACCGACTGGTTCCTGACCTGGCAGCCGAACATCCACTCCTCGCTGTTCATCAACATCCATAAATTCCTGACCGAGCACGCCGGCGCCACCGGCATCGAAGCGGTCATGAAAGCCTACAAGCTGTACCTGGAACAAATGCCGCCGGAAGCGGGCGAGGAGCCGCTGCTGTCGCTGACGCGCGCCTGGACCCTGGTGCGCTTCTTCAGTGGCAAGATGCTGGAACTGGCCCCGTGCGGGCGGTGCCAGGGCAAGTTCGTGGTCAACTGCATGGACCTGAACGGCAGCTATGTCTGCGGCCTGTGCCACATGCCTTCGCGCGCCGGCAAGACCAAGAAGGCCCGCGACGCCGACGTCCTGGCCGCGTGAGCCGGCCCGGCCCCGATCCCTACCTGCTGCGCATCGCCCGCGCGCCCGCCGTGCGGGCTTTGCTGATCCAATGCGGCGCCGCGCCGCTGACGCTGGCCATCATTTATGTGATGGCCAGTTGCCGTTTACCGGTCGGTTACTGGAGCGTGGCCGCCGTGCAGGGCCTGCTGGCGGCCGGCCTGACCTGGAAGCTGGGCCTGGCCCCCTGGTGGCGCGCGATCCAGCTGCTGTTCCCGGCCGCGCTGCTGGCCGCGCTGGCGCTGCGACTGCCGCCGTGGCTGTTCCTGGCCGCCTTCCTGCTCCTGCTTGGGCTGTACTGGTCGACCTTCCGCACCCAGGTGCCGTACTACCCGTCGCACCCGGCGGTGTGGGATGCGGTACGTCAAATTCTGCCGCCGCCCGCGGCCGGCGGCGCGCCGTTGCGGGTGATTGACATCGGCAGCGGCCTGGGCGGCCTGGTGCTGTACCTGGCGCGCCAGCGGCCGGACGCCGAATGCCACGGCATCGAGCTGGCGCCGCTGCCGTGGTTGTATAGCCGGCTGCGGGCCGCCGTCACCGGCAGCCGCGCCCGCTTCACGCTGGGCGATTACGAAAAGCTCGATTTCGGCCGCTACCGGCTGGTGTTCGCCTACCTGTCGCCGGCCGCCATGCCCGGCCTGTGGCGCAAGGCGGCGGCCGAGATGCGGCCCGGCACCATGCTGGCCAGCTACGAATTTGCTATCGACGCCCGGGCGCCGGACCGCACCATCCACACCACAGCAAGCGAGGATGCCCTCTACATATGGTACTTTTAAGCATCATTTGGCGTTATTCTCTTGCCCGCTCCCCCCTAGTCACGCTATTGTAGTTCTACATGTAAATTTATTGAAAACGGGCGATTGTTAGGTATGATACCGCCCGTTTTCATACCGGGGAGTCTGGGCACTTGTTAGTCATAATTGGATATGTAGTGGTCTGTGTCGGCGTGTTCGGTGGCTTCGCCATGAACGGCGGGCATCTGGCCGCGCTGCTGCAGCCGCTTGAGCTGGTGATGATCGGCGGCGGCGCGCTCGGCGCCTTCCTGGTCGGTAACAATGGCAAGGCCCTGAAGGCCACCTTGGCCGCGATCCCGACGCTGTTCAAGGGCTCGCGCTACACCAAAGACCTGTACATGGAGTTGATGTCGCTGCTGTTCGACGTGTTGTCCAAGGTGCGCAAGGAAGGCCTGATGTCGATCGAGGGCGACATCGACAGCCCCGAGCAGAGCCCGCTGTTCAGCAAGTATCCGAGCGTGCTGGAGGACCACCACATCGTCGAGTTCATGACCGACTACCTGCGCCTGATGGTGTCCGGTAATATGGATGCGTTCCAGATCGAGAACCTGATGGACAACGAGATCGAGACCCACCACCACGAGCACGCCGTGCCGGCGCACGCCATCGCCAAGCTGGGCGACGGCATGCCGGCGTTCGGTATCGTGGCGGCGGTGATGGGCGTGGTGCATACGATGGAATCGGTGGGCTTGCCGCCGGCCGAGCTGGGCATCCTGATCGCGCACGCGCTGGTCGGCACCTTCCTCGGCATCTTGCTGGCCTACGGTTTCGTCGGTCCGCTGGCCAGCCTGCTGGAACAAAAGCTGGACGAATCGACCAAGATGTACCAGTGCGTCAAGGTCACGCTGCTGGCCAGCCTGAACGGCTATGCGCCGGCGCTGGCGGTGGAGTTCGGCCGCAAGGTCCTGTACTCGACCGAGCGCCCCAGCTTTGCCGAGCTGGAGGATCATATTAAGAAATCGAAGTCCAAGTGAGCGCGCGCGTGACAGGCGGCGCCGTGGCAACCATAAGGAAGCATCATGGCTGAAGAGGGCTTGCGGCCGATTATCGTCAAGCGCATCAAGAAGGGCGGCGGCGGCCACCATGGCGGCGCCTGGAAGATCGCGTACGCCGACTTCGTGACGGCGATGATGGCCTTCTTCCTCCTGATGTGGCTGCTCGGCTCGACCACCAAGGGCGACTTGAACGGCATCTCGGAATACTTCAAGACGCCGTTGAAGGTGGCCATGCAGGGCGGCTCGGGCAGCGGCGACAGCTCGTCGGTGATCCCCGGCGGCGGCAAGGATTTGACCCGGCGCGACGGCCAGGTCAAGGCCAGCGACGACCCGCAGATCAAGAAGACGTTTAATCTGACCGCCGCCAAGGCCGCGCTGGAGGCCGAGGAAAACCAGCGCTTGAAGGCGCTCAAGCAAAAGATCGAGGCGCAGATCGAGGCCAACCCGCTGCTCAAGAAATACAAGGACCAGCTGCTGCTCGACATCACCAGCGAGGGCTTGCGGATCCAGATCGTCGACGAGCAGAACCGGCCGATGTTCGCGCTGGCCAAGGCCGAGCTGCAACCGTACACGCGCGAGATCCTGCACGCGATCGGCTTCGTGCTGAACGACGTGCCCAACAAGATCGGCCTGTCCGGCCACACCGACTCGACGCCGTACCTGAGCGACGCCGGCTACAGCAACTGGGAATTGTCGGCCGACCGCGCCAACGCCTCGCGGCGCGAGCTGATCGCCGGCGGCATGGCCGACAACAAGGTGCTGCGGGTGGTGGGGCTGGCCTCGGCCGCCCACCTGGACAAGGCCGATCCGTTCAACCCGATCAACCGCCGCATCAGCATCATCGTAATGAACAAGCGCACCGAGGAAAACGTGATGCGCGACGGCGCCCGCCAGCTGGACGTGGACGCCGAAGAAGGCCAGGCGCCGGCGGCTGGCGCGGCGCCCGCGCCGTCCGGCCCGCCGGTGCGCAAATAAAGCAGGTGACGAGACTGTTATGACGAGAAAAAAAATCCTGGGCTCCCATGTCAAGCGCCTGCTGTCGGGCGTGTCCGACCATGGGCGCAAGCATCTGACCGAGGTCGAGACCGACCTGATCCAGACCGGCCTGCTGCTGGAGGAAGCCATTGAAAAGCTGTCCTTCAACTTCATGGCCATCCACCAGGCGGTCGAGGCCGAACAAGCCACGATCCGGCTGCTGCTGGACGGCGGCACCGCCACGCCCGAACAACGGGCCCAGCTCGAGGCGCTGCAGGGCCAGGTGGGCGGCTATGTCAACGCCGCCATCACCAGCCTGCAGTTCCAGGACATGACCAGTCAGCTGCTGGACCGCACGCTCAAACGCGTGACCGGCCTGCGCGAGTTCCTCGGCACGCTGGGCGCGCACGGCGCCGAGATGCTGCCCGAGAGCGACAACGACGAGATCGTCGCGCTGCTGGGCAAGGTCAGCATGGCGCTGGCGATCCAGAGCCTGGAGTTGCGCAGCGTGCTGCGCAAGGCCGTCAGTCAACAACACCTGGAGAGCGGCGACATCGAATTGTTCTGAACGCCGCGAACTACCGATTGAACTACCCGGACGCCCACGTCCCGCATTTAATGAGTGAGAGCAAAGATGGCCAAGACAATACTTGCAGTTGATGATTCCAGTTCCCTGCGCCAGATGGTCGCCTTCAGCCTGAAGGCGGCCGGCTACCTGGTGGTGGAGGCGGTGGACGGTCAGGACGGCCTGGAAAAGGCCAAGCTGCAGGGCGTGGACCTGGTGCTGACCGACCAGAACATGCCGCGCATGGACGGCCTGCAGCTGATCAAGCTGCTGCGCGAGCTGCCGGCCTACCAGAAGACCCCGATCCTGATGCTGACCACCGAATCGTCCGACGAGATGAAAGCCAAGGGCCGCGCCGCCGGCGCCAACGGCTGGCTGGTCAAGCCCTTCGATCCCCAGCGGCTCATCGAGGTGGTGAAGAAGGTCATCGGCTGATAAGGCGCGTGCAATGATGCTGAGCGAAACTTACGGAGTATCCCCATGACCATCGATATAAGCCAGTTCTTCCAGGTCTTTTTCGATGAGGCCGAGGAGCTGCTGGCTGAAATGGAGCGCCTGCTGCTGGCCGTCGACGTCGACCGTCCCGACCCCGAGGACCTCAACGCGATCTTCCGCACCGCCCATTCCGTCAAGGGCGGCGCCTCCACGTTCGGCGTGACCGACATGACCGAGGTGACCCACATCCTGGAGACCCTGCTCGACCGCGTGCGCAAGGGCGAGATGGCGCTGACCTCGGAGCACGTGGACGCCTTCCTGGCGGCCAAGGACATCCTCAAGATGCAGCTGGACGGCCACCGCCACGGCGGCACGGTCGACCAGGACGCGGTGGGCGACGTGCGCATGATGCTGCAGTCGCTGGCGCAGGACGTGCCGCTGACCGCGCTGTCGCCGGTGGCGCCGTCGTTCCACGCGGCCGAGGCCAAGGTGGTCGACCACAGCGGCGGCCGCCGCTACCGGCTCGAGCTGCCGGCCATGGTGCACCGCGAGGTGACCGCGCTGGGCGCCGAGCTGGGCCTGATGGGCCATGTGGCCATCACCCCGCTCGACAAGGACCGCAACGCCATGGTGGTCACCACCCACGAAAGCCTGGACGACATCATCGCCATCTGCTCGTTCGTGCTGAACCCGGACGACATGGTGGTGACCGAGCTGCCGGCGCTGGACGCCCGGCAGGCCAAGCTGGAGAACGCCGAGCGTTCCAGGGTCGAGCAGGACCTCGGCTACGGCTTCTTTGACGAGACCGAGCTGCACCCGGCGCAGGCCGGCGGCGGCGAGGGCTATGGCTTCTTCCAGCCGCTCGAGCAGATCCGCGCCGACGCCCAGGCCGGCAGCGAGGACGCCCAGGGCTACGGCTTCTTCCAGCCGGTCGAGCAGATCCGCGCGGCGGCCGGCATCGTGATCGAGGCGCCGGCCGCGCAGCAGCACGCCGCCGCCGAGGAGGAAAAGAAGGCCGCCAAGAAGGAAGAGAAGGGCGCCGCCGGCCCCGGCGCCGAATCGTCGTCGATCCGCGTGTCGATCGAGAAGGTCGACCAGCTGATCAACCTGGTGGGCGAGCTGGTCATCACGCAGGCGATGATCGAGCAGCGCGTCGACACGCTGGACCCGATGGTGCACGAGCGTTTATTAAATAGCGTCAGCCAGCTGACCCGCAACACCCGCGACCTGCAGGAAGCGGTGATGTCGATCCGCATGATGCCGATGGACTTCGTGTTCTCGCGCTTCCCGCGCATGGTGCGCGACCTGGCGGCCAAGCTGGGCAAGAAGGTCGACTTCATCACCAACGGCGCCGCGACCGAGCTGGACAAGGGCCTGATCGAGCGCATCGTCGACCCGCTGACCCACCTGGTGCGCAACTCCATCGACCACGGCATCGAGATGCCCGAGGTGCGCCGCGCCGGCGGCAAGAGCGACGCCGGCCGATTGTTCCTGTCGGCCTCCCACCAGGGCGGCAACATCATCATCGAGGTGTCGGACGATGGCGGCGGCCTGAACCGGGAGAAGATCCTGGCCAAGGCCCAGCAGAGCGGCCTGCCGCTGTCGGACAACATGAGCGACGCCGAGGTCTGGCAGCTGATCTTCGCGCCGGGCTTCTCCACCGCCGAGCAGGTGACCGACGTGTCCGGCCGCGGCGTCGGCATGGACGTGGTCAAACGCAACATCACCGCGATGGGCGGGGTGGTCGACATCCGCTCGGCCAAGGGCTTCGGCACCACCATCTCGATCTCGCTGCCGCTGACCCTGGCGATCCTGGACGGCATGTCGATCCGGGTCGGCGAGGAGGTCTACATCCTGCCGCTGGGCTTTGTGATCGAATCGCTGCAGCCGGCGCCGGAGGATGTCAAGGAAATCTCCGGCAAGGGCCGGGTGGTCAAGGTGCGCGGCGAATACCTGCCGCTGGTGCCGCTGTACCAGATGTTCGGCATCACGCCGCGCTTCACCGACCCCTGCCAGGGCATCGTGGTCATCATCGAGACCGACGGCCGCAAGGCCGGCCTGTTCATCGACGACCTGGTCGGCCAGCAGCAGGTGGTGGTGAAGAACCTGGAATCGAACTACCGCAAGGTGGCCGGCATCTCCGGCGCCACCATCCTGGGCGACGGCGGCGTGTCGCTGATTCTCGACGTGGCCGCCCTGATCCGCTCTTCCCGTCAGCTCGCTGACGAACAGATATTTAGCTAACCCCACCAAGGAAACCATCATGGCAGACGTACTAACCACCGGAGCCAACGAAATCGCCGGCCACGAATACCTGGCCTTCACGCTGGGCTCGGAGGAATACGGCATCGACATCCTCAAGGTGCAGGAGATCCGCGGCTACGAGACGGTGACCCGGATCGCCAACGCGCCCGAGTTCATCAAGGGCGTGATCAACCTGCGCGGCATCATCATCCCGGTGGTCGACATGCGCATCAAGTTCAAGCTCGGCGAGCCGGTGTACGACCAGTTCACCGTGGTCATCATCCTCAACATCAGCGGCCGCATCGTCGGCATGGTGGTGGACTCGGTGTCGGACGTGACCACGCTCACGCCCGAGCAGGTCAAGCCGGCGCCGGAAATGGGCACCGCCTTCAGTTCCGACTACATGATTGGACTGGGCACCATTGATGAGCGTATGCTGATCCTGGTGAACATCGACAAACTGATGTCGAGCGCCGAGATGGGTCTGATGGAACAGCTGGCGGCCTAACCCACGCCCCGGCAAGCAGCCACGGCAGCGCCCAACAGAGTGCGCGCCGATCACCTACACAATAACGGGGTCCGCAGGCAGTACCCGGCGGACAAGCACAGACAGCATAGGGGAGAAACAACATGAATTTACGCGACTTTAAAATCGGCTCACGGCTGCGCCTTGGCTTCGGCGTCATCCTGGCGATCCTGGTGGCCATGGTCCTGATGACCAATTACCTCAACTACAGCAACAAGGGCAAGCTGACCCGCGGGCTGGAGTTGTCGACCCAGAAGAACCTGCAGGCCGGCGCGATGAAAAGCGCGATGCTGGAAACCGGCATCGCGATGCGCAACATCGGCCTGCAGTCGGACGTCAGCCTGATGCAGAAGGAAGAGCAGAAGGTCAAGGACCAGCGCGCCCGCTATGAAAAAGCCCAGGCCGACCTGAAGGCGCTGGGCCTGAACGACAACGAGAAGAAGGCGCTGGCCGACATCGCCGCGCTGGACGTCGACGTCGACAAGGCCTTCAAGGAAGCCATCGGCCAGGTGCTGGCGTTCAACAGCGAGGGCGCGGCCAAGGTCATCTCCGGGCGCATCGATCCCCTCAACCAGCAGACGCTGGCGCTGATCAACAAGCTGGTCGACATGCAGCAGGCCGCCGCGCGCGACGTGATGGACAGCTCCGTCACGGCCGACCGCAGCCTGATGATGATGTTGTTCCTGCTGGGCGCGGTCGCGGTGGCGATCGGCGTGGCCTGCGCGGTGGTGATCACCCGCTCGATCACGGTGCCGCTGTCGGGCGCGGTCGAGGTGGCGCAGAAGGTGGCGGCCGGCGAGCTGACCTCGCAGGTGCACGTCGAAGGCAAGGACGAGACCAGTGAGCTGCTGCAGGCGCTCAAGGACATGAACGACAGCCTGGCCAAGACGGTCGGCGACGTGCGCAGCGGCACCGACCTGATCTCCACCGCCTCGCAGGAAATCGCCTCCGGCAACGCCGACCTGTCGGCCCGCACCGAGTCGCAGGCCAGCTCGCTGGAAGAGACCGCCTCGTCGATGGAGGAACTGACCTCCACCGTCAAGCAAAACGCCGACAACGCGCGCCAGGCCAACCAGCTGGCCGTGACCGCCTCGTCGGTGGCGGAGAAGGGCGGCACCGTGGTGGCGCAGGTGGTCGAGACCATGGGCTCGATCAAGGCCAGCTCCAGCAAGATCGTCGACATCATCGGCGTGATCGACGGCATCGCCTTCCAGACCAACATCCTGGCGCTGAACGCGGCGGTCGAGGCGGCCCGCGCGGGCGAGCAGGGCCGCGGCTTCGCGGTGGTGGCCTCCGAGGTGCGCAACCTGGCGCAGCGCTCGGCCGGCGCCGCCAAGGAAATCAAGGAACTGATCGGCGACTCGGTCGACAAGGTCGACGCCGGCAGCAAGCTGGTCGACGAGGCCGGCCAGACCATGGGCCTGATCGTCACCTCGATCCGCCAGGTGGCCGACATCATGGGCGAGATCACCGCCGCCACCCAGGAACAGAGCAACGGCATCGAGGAGGTCAACCAGGCCATCACCCAGATGGACGAGATGACCCAGCAGAACGCCGCGCTGGTGGAGGAGGCCGCCGCGGCGGCCGAGAGCATGCAGGAACAGGCCGAGATGCTGGCCCAGGCGGTCAGCATCTTCAAGCTGTCGAACGACCAGGTGCGCCGTCCGGCCATGCCGGCCCCGCGTCCAACGCCGGCCGTGACCGCCCGGCCCGCCGCGGCCGCGGCGCCGCGTCCGGCGCCGGCCGTGACCGCCCGGCCCGCCGCCAAGCCGGCCGCGCCCAAAAAGCTGGCCCCCGCCGCGCCGGCCGCCGGCGACGAGTGGGAAGAGTTTTAATCAAGCTGTACCACGCCGTTCCCGCCCGCGCGGGAACGGCGGCGGCGTGGGCATTGTTAGTAGTGATAAATAAGAGGTTTAACATATGCCGCATACCAAAGACACCGTCAAAGAGTTTGACTTCAACGCCAAGGACTTCGAACGCGTCCGCGGCCTGATCTACAAACGGGCCGGCATCTCGCTGGCCGACAGCAAGCAAGAGATGGTGTACAGCCGCCTGGCGCGGCGCCTGCGCGCCACCGGCATCGGCTCCTTCGGCAAATACCTGGACGACCTGGAGGCCGGCCGCCTGGGCGAGGAATGGGAGTCGTTCACCAACGCCCTGACCACCAACCTGACCTCGTTCTTCCGCGAGGCGCACCACTTCCCGCTGCTGGCCGAGCACGTCAAGCACAAGCGCGAGCCCATCACCATCTGGTGCTCGGCCAGCTCGACCGGCGAGGAACCGTATTCGATCGCCATGACCGTGTGCGAGGCGTTCAACACGCTCACCCCCAACTGCCACATCATCGCCACCGACATCGACACCAATGTGCTGGCCACGGCCGCCAACGGCGTCTACACGATGGACCGGCTGGACAAGATGTCGCCCGAGCGCTCGCGCCGCTTTTTCCTCAAGGGCAAGGGCGACCGCGAGGGCATGGCGCGCGTGCGGCCCGAGTTGCGCAACATGATCACCTTCAAGCAGCTCAACCTGCTGGCCGACAGCTGGCCCATCAGCGGCCCGTTCGACGTGATCTTTTGCCGCAACGTGATGATTTACTTTGACAAGGCCACGCAGCGCAAGATCCTGTCGCGCTTTGTCCCCCTGATGAAACCGGACGCCCTGCTGTTCGCGGGCCACTCGGAGAATTTCCTCTACGTGTCGGAGTCGCTCAAACTACGCGGCAAGACGGTGTACGAGCTGGACGATCAACACCGTGGCGCTGCCCTCAAGGCAACGCAACGCACATGAGAATAAACCATGGACCTCGAACAATTTGCCACGAACGTGTACTACGACCGGACGTTCGACTGTGAAGCCGCCAAGATCCTGCCGGGCGAGTACTACTTCACCAACAAGGACATGTTGATCGTGACCGTGCTGGGCTCCTGCGTGTCGGCCTGCATCCGCGACCGCGTGACCGGCCTGGGCGGTATGAACCACTTCATGCTGCCCGACGGCGGCAGCGACACCAACAGCCCGGTGTCGGCCTCGGCCCGCTACGGCACCTACGCGATGGAGATCCTGATCAACGACCTGCTCAAGGCCGGCGCCAAGCGCGAGAACATGGAGGCCAAGGTGTTTGGCGGCGGCGCCGTGCTCAAGGGCTTCACCGCGATCAACGTCGGCGAGCGCAACGCGGCCTTCGTGCTGAACTTCCTCAAGGTCGAGAAGATCCGCGTGGTGGCCGAGGACCTGAACGACGTCCACCCGCGCAAGGTGTACTTCTTCCCGCGCACCGGCAAGGTGCTGGTCAAGAAGCTGATGCAGACCCACAACGACACCCTGGCCAGGCGCGAGATCGAATACGCCAGCCGCCTCAAGGTGGCGCCGGTGGGCGGCGAGATCGACCTGTTTTGATAGTGTTAGCGATAGCGATAGTGGGCCTTTTGCCCGGAAAGTAGCATGTTATTATGAAGATCAAAGTCCTGATCGTCGACGA
This sequence comes from Rugamonas sp. A1-17, assembly GCA_025548565.1. Lineage (GTDB taxonomy): Bacteria > Pseudomonadota > Gammaproteobacteria > Burkholderiales > Burkholderiaceae_D > Rugamonas. The sequence continues at coordinate 705,747 of JAJLPB010000002.1, read as the reverse complement.
CTCCGCGCTGATCCGCAGCGTGATGAGCGAGATCATCAACAGCCAGCCCGACATGGAAGTGGTGGGCACGGCGCCCGACCCGCTGGTCGCGCGCGAGCTGATCAAGCAGACCAACCCCGACGTGCTGACGCTGGACGTCGAGATGCCCAAGATGGACGGCCTCGACTTCCTGGAAAAGCTGATGCGCCTGCGGCCGATGCCGGTGGTGATGGTGTCGTCGCTGACCGAGCGCGGCTCGGAGATCACCATGCGCGCGCTGGAGCTGGGCGCGGTGGACTTCGTCACCAAGCCGAAGATCTCGATCCAGGCCGGCATGCGCGAGTACACCGAGCTGATCACCGACAAGATCCGCGCCGCCTCCAAGGCCCGGGTGCGGGCCCGCACCCTGCCGCAGCCGGGCGCCGACGGCCAGAACGGGCAAACCCAGCTGCCGCAGCTGCGCAATCCGCTGACCTCGTCGGAAAAGCTGATCATCATCGGCGCCTCCACCGGCGGCACCGAGGCGATCCGCGAATTCCTGATGCAGATGCCGTCCGACTGCCCCGGCATCCTGATCACCCAGCACATGCCGGAAGGCTTCACGCGCTCGTTCGCCAAGCGCCTCGATTCGCTGTGCAAGATCTCGGTGCAGGAAGCGGCCGGCAACGAGCGGGTGCTGCCGGGCCACGCCTACATCGCGCCCGGCCACTCGCACCTGTACCTGACCCGCAGCGGCGCCAACTACATGACCAGGATCGACCAGGCCGAGCCGGTCAACCGCCACCGGCCGTCGGTGGACGTGCTGTTCCGTTCGGCCGCCCAGTGCGCCGGCAAGAACGCGGTCGGCGTGATCCTGACCGGCATGGGCAAGGACGGCGCGGCCGGCATGCTGGAGATGAAGCAGGCCGGGGCGTATAATTTCGCCCAGGACGAGGCCAGCTGCGTGGTGTTCGGCATGCCGCGCGAGGCGATCGCGATCGGCGCCGCCCACGAGGTGGGGGCGCTGCAGGCGCTGCCGGGCATGGTGCTGGGCTACCTGGCGGCCCACGGCATGCGCGCTTTGCGGGTATAAAAAGCATTAAATCGTCAAGTGTGACGTTTTACTGCTACTTTGTTCGCGTTAAAGCAACGAAAATGCTATCCTACAACTTGCTGGCAATTGCAGGCACTATTAACAACCGCGTAGAGAAACAACGGAGTAATTCATGGCTGATCCAAAGATGAAATTTTTAGTCGTTGACGATTTTTCGACGATGCGCCGCATCGTCCGGAATCTGTTGAAGGAACTGGGTTATGCCAATGTCGACGAGGCCGAAGACGGCGTGATGGCGCTGGCGAAGCTGCGTGCCGAATCGTTCGACTTCGTCGTGTCCGACTGGAACATGCCGAACATGGACGGCTTGACGATGTTGCAAAACATCCGTGCCGATCCCGCGCTGGCCAAGCTGCCGGTGTTGATGGTGACCGCCGAAGCCAAGAAGGAAAACATCATCGCGGCGGCCCAGGCCGGCGCCAATGGTTACGTGGTCAAGCCGTTCACCGCCGCGACGCTGGATGAAAAGCTGAACAAGATCTTCGAGAAACTCGGAGCTTGATGATGGTTGAGCAACAAGGCGGCGCCACCGCGGCTGCGGTGGAGCCGAACGAAGAGTTTTTGTCGCGCATCGGTCACATGACGCGCGCCCTGCATGAAAGCCTGCGCGGCCTGGGGCTGGATAAATTGATTGAAAAAGCGGCGTCCGACATCCCGGACGCCCGCGACCGGCTGGACTACGTGGCGCGCCTGAGCGAAGACGCGGCGCAGAAGGTGCTCAACGCCACCGACGCGGCCAGTCCCCTGCAGGACCGGATCGCCGGCGACGCCAGGCAGCTGAGCGCCTCGTGGAACGGCTTGCTGGCGGCCGGCGCCTCGGACGCGCAATGGCGCGCGCTGGCGCAGCAGACCGTGGCCGCGCTGGACGGCGCCACCGCCGGCACCTCGCAAACCAAGGCGCACCTGATGGACATCATGATGGCGCAGGATTTCCAGGACTTGACGGGGCAGGTGATCAAGAAGGTCACCTCGATCGCGCAAAACCTGGAGAAGCAGCTGGTGCAGATGCTGATCGACTTCGCGCCTGACCAGATGAAGAAGGAAATCGACAACGGCTTGCTGAACGGACCGCAGATCGATCCGACCCGCGAGAACGTGGTGGCTGACCAGGAGCAGGTGGACGACTTGCTGGATAGTCTGGGCTTCTGATCTGTACCGGCCCGTTCGCCGCGGGCCCCCTCCGAGACGAGCATCATGCATCAGACCAATTTCATCGTCCGTGAGCCGTTGCTGGATCCCAAGCAGCGCGTGGTTGGGTATGAGCTCTGCTGGCAGCAGCGGGGGGCGGCGCCATCGTCGCCCGCCGCGCTGGAGGCGCTGCTGGACTTCGTGGCCGGCCAGGTGGTCGACGACGACGACAACTGGCTGCTGCGCGACAAAATCCTGTTTCTTGACGCGGTGCCGGCCATGCTGTCGGCCGACGCGCTGCACCGGCTGCCGCCGGAGCGCACCGTGCTCTCCCTCAAAACGGCCGAACTGGCCAACCCCGACACCCTGGCCGCCGTGCAAGGCTTGCGCGCGGGCGGCGTCGGCGTGCTGCTGCGCGAGGCCGACCTGGCCCGCATCGGCAGCCGCCTGCCGACCATCGCCTCGTACGTGGAGGTGCGCTTTTCCGGCGCCGACGTCGGCAGCCAGGCGCGGGCCTACGCCGCGCTCAAGCAGTCGAGCGTGGGCATGGTGGCGCGCCCGGTCAGCAACTGGGCCGACTTCGACGCCTGCGCGGCGCTGGGCCTGAACGCCTTTGTCGGCAAGCTGCACCTGACGCCGCGCCCCAGCACCGACGCCAAGGGCCTCAATCCGGCCCAGACCATCATCATGCAGCTGATGCAGATGGTGCGGCAGAACGCCGACATCGCCCAGCTGGAGGCCGTGCTCAAGCGCGACGCCACGCTGTCGTACAAGCTGCTGCGCTTCATCAACTCGGCCGGCTTCGGCGCCGGGCGCGAGATCCAGTCGCTGCGGCAGGCGCTGACCTTGCTGGGCTACACGCCGCTGTACCGCTGGCTCACCCTGCTGCTGGCCACGGCCAGCACCTCGGGCTATTCGCCGGTGCTGCTGGAGACGGCGGTGGTGCGCGGCCGCCTGGCCGAGCTGCTGGCGCAGGCCGCGCTGGGCAAGAGCGAGGCGGAGAATGTCTTCGTGGCGGGCATGTTCTCGCTGCTGGACCGGCTGCTGGGCATCGCCATGCAGGAAGTGCTGGCCAACATCCAGCTGTCCGACGACGTGGTGGCCGCGCTGCTCACGCGCAGCGGCAAGTACGGGCCGTTCCTGGCGCTGGCCGAGGCGTGCGAACTCAGTTCCGACCTGGTGGCCTCGCTGGCGGCCGGGCTCAAGCTGGAGCCCGAGGACGTCAACCGCGCCCATCTCTCCGCGCTGGCCTGGGCGCAAAACGTCGCCGCCTGATCCGTCTCAAGCGGCGCGCGTGCGCGCGTTGACAGGGCAGGTTGCGGGGCGGATCATCGGCGTATGAACTCCAATGCCGACAAAGACTATATCGATGCCAAGGTGGAGGGCCTCGACGCCAGGCTGGCTGCTGCCAGCGGCACGAGCGACGCCAAGTTCGGTACGGTTGATGCCCGTTTCGACGCGGTCAATACTCGGTTCGACGCTACCGATGCCAAGCTTGAGGCCATCATCGCGATGATGGTGGAGATGCGCTCGGCGCTGGAGGCGAAGATCGAGAGCGCCTTCCAGCGGGCCACCTCGCAGATGGTCAAATGGATGGTGGGCGTGCTGGCGGCGGGGATCACCATCGTCGTCACGGTGATGACCTTCGTGCTGAACAACGCCATCCCCAAGGCGCAGCCGCCAGCGCCCGTCGCGCCAGTCTCCGCAGCGGTGCCGGCCGTGCTCATCCAGGTCACCCCGCGGGGCGTCACCGTGCAGCCATTGACCCCGGCGGCGCCGCCGGTCAAACCTTAAATTTCCAGATTGTCGATCAGGCGGGTCGAGCCCAGCTTGGCTGCGGCCAGCACCACCAGCGGCGTGCCTTGCGCCAGGTCGCCCGCGCTCGGCGGCTGCAGGTCGATGCGCTTGCGGATCGAGATGTAGTCCGGCTTCCAGCCGCGCTTGGCCAGGTCTTCCATCGCCTTGTGCTCCAGCTGGAACACGTCCAGATGGCCGGAGCGCACTTCGTTGGCGACAAAGTTCAGGCTCTGGTACAGCGCCGGCGCCTCGGCGCGCTCGGCCGGCGACAAATACATATTGCGCGACGACAGCGCCAGGCCGTCGTCGGCGCGGTAGGTCTCGGCCGCGATGATCTCGGTCGGCAGCGCGAACTGGCGGCTCATGTTACGCACGATCATCAGCTGCTGGTAATCCTTCTTGCCGAACACGGCCACGCGCGGCTGCACGCAGGAGAACAGCTTGAGCACCACGGTGGTCACGCCGGTGAAGAAGCCGGGACGGAACTCGCCCTCCAGCGTGTTGCCCAGGTCGTCCGGCGGACGCACGCGGAACTCCTGCGGCTCCGGATACAGGTCCTTCTCGGTCGGCGCGAACAGCACGTACACGCCTTCCTTCTCCAGCTTCTCGACGTCGGCCTGGAAGGTGCGCGGGTATTTGTCGAAGTCCTCGTTCGGACCGAACTGCAAGCGGTTGACGAAGATCGACGCCACCACCGGGTCGCCATGCTTGCGCGCCAGGCGCATCAGGGACAGGTGGCCCTCGTGCAGATTGCCCATGGTCGGGACGAAGGCGGTGCGCAGTTGGCCGCTGAGTTGGTCGCGCAGTTCTTCTATGGAAGTGATGATTTTCATGACTAGGTCGCTATGAGCGTGATGGGAATGGGTGGGGCGCCGTTCAGGCCGGCGAATACGCCAGCCGCACGTAGATCGGCGCGAACGGCTCGGCCTGGGTAATTTCGATCAGGGTTTCCTTGGCCAGCTCCAGCAGCGCGACGAAGTTCACCACCACCACCGGCACGCCGCCGGCGATGTCGAACAGGTCGGCGAACTCGACGAAGCGGCTCGATTGCAAACGCCGCAGGATGCCGGTCATGTGCTCGCGCACCGACAGTTCCTCACGGCTGATCTTGTGGTGCTGGGTCAGCTTGGCGCGCTTCATCACGTCCAGCCAGGCTTGCTGCAGGTCGATGGCTTCCACCTCGGGCCAGCTCGGCACCAGGCTTTGCTCGATGAAGATCTGGGTGCGCACGAAGTCGCGGTCCAGCTGCGGGATCGTGTTCAGGTCGTAGGCGGCCAGCTTGATCTGCTCGTACTCCAGCAGGCGGCGCACCAGCTCGGCGCGCGGATCGTCGCTCTCGATGTCGAGCTCGGACGGGCGCTGCGGCAGCAGCATGCGCGACTTGATTTCGATCAGCATGGCCGCCATCAGCAGGTATTCGGCGGCCAGCTCCAGGTTGGACAGGCGGATCTGGTCGACATATTTCAGGTATTGCAGCGTCAGCTGCGCCATCGGGATGTCGAGGATGTTGAAGTTTTGCTTGCGGATCAGGTAGAGCAGCAAGTCCAGCGGGCCTTCGAAGGCGTCGAGGAAGATTTCCAGCGCATCCGGCGGAATGTACAGGTCGTTGGGCAGCTTGAGCAGCGGCTCGCCGTACAGGCGGGCGAGGGCGGCCACTTCGGTGGTGACGGCGGCCGCCTCGGCGGCCGCAGCATTGGCCACATCGGCGGCCACGGCGTCGGTCACAACGGCGGCGTCGGCCAGCTCCGGCGACAGTGGCGCCGCCACGCCGGCGAGTGCGCCGTCGCTTGCTGGCGGCTGCGCTTCAGCCGTATCGTCTGGCAACATCCTTGCCGCCCTGAATGCTTAAACCTTGTTCTGGTAGACGTAGGCTTGTTGCTTGATGGCCGATTTCATCTGGCGCTCCTGCTCGTCCAGCGACACCGGCGGACGGTCCCACAGCAAGGCGCGGCCCTGGGCCTGGCCAGCTTCCATGCCCGGATTCTTTTCCTTGAGCGCCTTGATGAACAGGGTGTGCTCGGATTCGTACATCGAATGTTGTTTGGAGAGTTTCATATTTTTCAAGTGGGTGGATCAGCAACGGCTATTTTACCGCGCCGCGGCAGCCGGACGCCAATCCTATCGGTGGCCGCCAGCGAGAAACGGCGGAATCGGCTATGCTTAAGTTGCAATATTGCATAGTTTCCCCGATAAAATACCCGATGAGCACCCGCCTGACGCCCCGCACCGTTTTCCTGCTGACCCTGCCGCCGCTGCTGTGGGCCGGCAATTCCATCGTCGGCCGGCTGGTGCACGACCAGCTGCCGCCGGTGCTGCTGAACCTGTTGCGCTGGGTGCTGGCGGGCGCCATCCTGCTGCCGCTGGCCGGGCCGGTGTTCGGGCGGGCGGCCGGCATGTGGCGCTACTGGAAGCAGTATGCGCTGCTGGGCCTGCTCGGCATCGGCCTGTACAACACGCTGCAATACATGGCGTTGCAGACCTCGACGCCGATCAACGTCACGTTGGTGGCGTCCGGCATGCCGGTGTGGATGATGCTGACCGGCTGGCTGTTTTTCGGCGTGCCGGTCAGCCGGCGCCAGATGGCCGGCGCCGTGCTGTCGATCGCCGGCGTGCTGCTGGTGCTGGCGCGCGGCGAGTGGCGCCACGTGCTGGAGCTGCGGCTGGTGGCGGGCGACCTGTTCATGATCCTGGCCACCATCGCCTGGTCGCTGTACAGCTGGCTGCTGACACGGGCGCGCGAACCGGCCGCGCTGCGCGCCGACTGGGCCGGCTTCCTGCTGGCGCAGGTGGCGTTCGGCGTGCTGTGGTCGGGCGGCTTCGCGCTGGGCGAGCAGGCGCTGGGCGCCCAGCCGGTGCAATGGAGCTGGATGCTGGCGGCCGCGCTGGCCTACGTGGCGGCCGGGCCGGGCGTGATCGCTTTCCGCTGCTGGGGCGCGGGCGTGCAGGCGGCGGGGCCGGCGATCGGCGCCTTCTTCGTCAACTTGACGCCGCTGTTCACGGCCGTGCTGTCGGCCGCCTTCCTGGGCGAGGCGCCGCACGGCTACCACGTGGCCGCGTTCGCGCTGATCGTCGGCGGCATCGTGGTGTCGGCGCGGCGTTGAGCTAGTCGCCCGCCGCTTCCTTCAACGCGTCGATGAACACCCGCACCTTTTGCGGCAGGTGCGGCGTGGCGGGAAACACCGCGTGGATATCGCCCTCCGGCAGCGACCATTCCGGCAGCAGCCGCACCAGACGGCCGGCCGCCACATCCTCCTTCACCGAGAACCAGGTCGCGCGCAGCACGCCATCGCCGGCCAGCGCGGCGGCGCGGCAGGCGGGGGCGGTGTTGGTCGAGAACACGATGTTGCGCATCCTGACCTCGTTGTGGTTGCCGGCATGGTCCACCAGCGTGAAGGTGTTGGGCTGGCGCAGCACCGTCAGCGAAATATAGGGCAGCGGCGCCAGCGCCTGCGGATCGGCCGGCATGCCGTGGCGGGCGACGAAGTCCGGGCTGGCCACCAGCAGGCGCACCATGCGGCCGACGCGCGCCGCCATGTAGCCGGAATCTGCCAGCTTGCCCAGCCTGACCGTGACGTCGATGCCTTCGGCGATCAGGTCGATCAGGCTGTCGCCGCACACCAGTTCGACCTTCAACGCCGGATAGCGCAGCCGCAACTGCGACAACACCGGCGCCACCACCATCACGCCATAGTCGATGGGCGCGGCCACCCGCAGCGTGCCTTGCGGGACCGCGCGCCCGCTGCGGGCCTGCTCGATGGCTTGTTCGGCCTGCAGCAGCAACTGGCGGCTGGAATCGTAGAAGGCGCGGCCGGCCTCTGTCAGCGACAGCTTGCGGGTCGAGCGCAGCAGCAGGGCGACGCCGACTTCGGCCTCCAGCAGCTGCATGTGCTTGCTGACCATGGACTTGGCCAGGCCCAGGCGCTCGGCGGCGGCCGTCAGTGAGCCGGCGTCCACCACGGCGACGAAGGTGATCAGGCGGTTCAGGTTGACGGTGCTTAAATCGGCCATGGCGGGGTGCTGAGTATGATTGTCCACTTAGAGTGGACTGAGTGTCCGGTTTTGTCCAGCTTATCGGCACGATTGTAGCTGAATATACTGGCCGGACTATCCAACGTCACAGGACATTCACCATGAAACTATACGGCTCCCTCCTTTCCGGCCACACCCACCGCGTGCGCTTGTTCCTCAGCCTGTTGAACTTGCCGTATGAATTCGTCCAGCTCGATATGCGCGCCGGCGAGAACCGCACGCCCGAGTACCTGGCGCGCAGTCCCTTCGGCGAAGTGCCGGTGCTGGAAGACGGCGACGTGACCATTCCCGATTCGACCGCGATCCTGGTCTACCTGGCCCTGAAATACGACGACAGCGGCCGCTGGCTGCCGCGCGAACCGGTGGCGGCGGCCACGGTGCAGCGCTGGCTGTCCAACGCGTCGGGCAAGATCGCCTACGGCCCGTGCGTGGCGCGGCTCGTGGTGGCATTTGGCATGCCGTTCGACCACGAGCGCGCCAAGAGCATCGCGGTGCGGCTGTTCGACGCGATGGAGGTCGAGCTGGCCGGCCGCCGTTTTGCGCTGGGCGAGCAGGCCAGCATCGCCGATGTCGCCGCGTTCAGCTACATCGAGCACGCGCCGGAAGGTGGCGTGTCGTTGAAGCCTTACCCGAACATCCGCGCCTGGCTGGCCAATGTGCGCGCGCTGCCGGGTTTCGTGCCGATGCAGGCCACCGCCTGCGGCCTGGCGCCAGAGACCATTTAAGCGGAGGCCATCATGAGCGTCTCGCCGTTCCATGCGGGTGAACTGGCCATCCAACAGCGGGTCGGCGTGCGCGAACAGATGGCCGGCGCCGGCAGTGCCGGTGTGCGCGACTACATGCCGGACCAGCACCGGCAGTTCTTCGGCGAGCTGCCGCTGTTCTTCCTCGGCGCGCTCGATGAGGCGGGGCAGCCGTGGGCCACCATGCTGGTCAACCACCCTGGTTTTATTTCGACACCCGATGAGCGCACGCTGCGCGTAGCCGGCGGCATGCTGGCGGGCGATCCGCTGCAGGGGCAGTTGCGCGTGGGCGCCCACATCGGCGGTTTGGGACTGGTGCCCACCACGCGCCGGCGCAACCGCGTCAACGGCGTGATCGCCGCGATGGATGGGGGCTTGATGCAGGTGGCGGTGACGCAGAGCTTCGGCAACTGCCCGCAGTACATCCAGGACCGCGTGCAGACGCCGGTTCCTTCCGTGCCCACGCCGCAGGTGCTGCGCGCCGATGTGTTGAGCGCGCAGGACCGGGAGCTGATCGCCCGCGCCGATACCTTCTTCATCGCCAGCGCCAACCTGGAGACCGAGGCGGGGCGCGGCGTGGATGTGTCGCATCGCGGCGGGCGGCCCGGCTTTGTACGGATCGACGATGAGCGCACACTGACGTCGCCCGAATTTGTCGGCAACTTCTTCTTCAACACGATGGGCAATCTGCTCGCCCATCCGCGCGCGGGCTTGCTGTTCATCGACTTCGAGCGCGGCGATATGCTGCATGTGGCGGTGGAGGCGGAGATTATCTGGGAAGGCGCGCAGCTGCGGGCCTTCGCCGGCGCGGAGCAGTTGCTGCGCTTTCATGTCCGCGAAGTGGTGCGCAATGTGGGCGCGCTGCCGTTCCGCTGGAGCGCGCCCAAGCCGGCCGCGCAAGTGGCGCGCACCGGCGTCTGGGAAGAGGCGGACCGCGTGCTGCAAGCGGCCGCGCTGACCAGTGCGTGGCGTCCCTACACGGTCGCCGAGGTGGTGCGCGAAAGCGCCACCGTGCAATCGTTTTATCTGGAGCCGGCCGATGGCATGGCGGTGGCCGCGCATGTGCCGGGCCAGTTCATCTCGCTGCGCGCGCCGGCCGGTGGCGAGGGCGCGCAGCGCATCCGCAGCTACACGCTGTCCGACGCGCCCAACGGCCGCCGCTACCGCATCAGCGTCAAGCGCGACGGCGCCGTCTCCGGCTGGCTGCACGATCATCTGGTGCCGGGCGCACGCGTCGAACTGCTGGGGCCTGGTGGCGATTTCGTTTTCGAGCAGGGCACGCGGCGTCCGGCGGTGCTGCTGTCGGCCGGCATCGGCATCACGCCGATGATCGCCATGTTGAACGGGCTACTGGTGAATGGCAGCCGCACGCGCCACCGGCACGCCATCCACTTCTTCCACGGCGCGCGCAACCGCGACGAGCACGCGTTTGCCGCGCATCTGCAGGCGATGGCGGCGGGGCATCGCAACCTCAATGTCCACATACGCTACAGCGGCGAGGATGGCGAGCCTGGCGACATCGCCAACTGGCAGGCGAGCAGGGGGCGCATCGACCTGGATTGGCTGAAGGCGCAGCTACCGTTCGACGACTACGATTTCTACCTGTGCGGCCCGGCGGCCTTCATGCAGCAGATGTACGACGGCTTGCGCGGCCTGAACGTCGCCGACGCGCGCATCCGCTTCGAGGCGTTCGGCCCGGCCAGCGTGCGGCGCGATGCCAAACCGTCTGCCAACGCTGTCGACCGCGCCAACGCCACCACCGCGTCCGCCGCCGTACGTGCTGGCCCGCCGGTGCCTGTGCAATTCGCGCAGTCGGGCATGACGGCCATGTGGGACGGCAGCGCGGACAGCCTGCTGGCGCTTGCCGAAGCCAAGGGCGTGCCAGCCGAATCAAGCTGCCGCTCGGGCCAGTGTGGCGCCTGCGCGGTCGGCTTGGTCGCAGGCGAAGTTGAATACACCCGCGCCTGCACTGCGGAGATCGCGCCGGGGCAGGTGCTGCTGTGCTCCGCCGTTCCCGCCGCCGGTAGCGCTGCCGTCACGCTGGCGCTGTAAGGCCGCGCATCAGGGGCAGGCGCCGATGACGTAGTAGCCTGCCGCCGTCTGCGCCAGCATCGTGGTGTAGAACAGATTGTCCAAGCCCATGTTCTGATTGGAGCCGTTGGCCAGCGCGTAGCCGCCGCTGTCGTGCGCGCGGCCCGCGTGTACATGCGCGTAGTTGCTGGCGCTGACGGCCGTGCAGCTCCACGCCGGCGCGGTGGTGATATTGATCGCGGTGGACAGCGCACTCTCGCCGGCCGAGCCGACCGCCGACACGGCGAAGCTATAGCTGGTGCTTGCCGCCAGACCGGTCGAGGTGTAACTGGTGGCACTCAACGGCGACGCGTTCAACTTGCCGCCGTTGCGATACACGTTGTAACCGGTGGCGCCGTTGACGGCGTTCCAGGCCAGCGCCACGGCGCTGGAGGTCGGCATGCCGGCGCTCAGGCCCGTCGGCGGCGGCAGCACCGGCGCGCTGCCGACCAGGAACTGCGCCAATGGACACGCGGTCGAAACCTGGCCGAGCGTGTCGGTGGCGGTGACGCTGCCGGTGTAGTAGCCGCTGGCCACGTTGTAGCTCTTGCTGAAGCTTGCCCCGCTGCCGGCCGCCGCATCATTGATCGCAGTCGGCCCGTTCAGCTGCACCGCATAACTGGCGACACCGCCGCTGGCCGTACCCGCGCCGCTGATGGTCACGCCGCTGCCGCTGACCACCGTGGTGCCGCAGGAAGTCATCACCGGCCCCGGCGTCGACGACACGCGCAGATTATTCTTGAACCAGAAATCCATCACGAAGGCCGGGTAGTTCACCTTGCTGCTGTCGACGAAATTCGTATTCTGGCCGCCGCTGCCGGCCGGCCACGCGTGGCCCATACCGGTCACCGTGATCTCGTGCGTGCGCAGCTTGCCGTTGCTGTCGGTGTAGGGCACGTTGCTGCCGCCGCCCGCCACCGACACCGCGCCCCCCTTGCTGTAGCTGCCGCCGTAGGCCAGGCGGATGCCGGCCGTGTCGATCGGCCCATAGGCCTGGGCCACCGTGAAATCGGATGTTCCCCAGATCGCACCGGCGATCTGCGTGGCGAAGGCGCCGGCGTTGGATCCCGCCATCGCCTTGCACTGATTGCCCGCCGTGGTCGCGGTATAACCCGACGGCACGGCGCCGATCTGCGCGGTGGTGGTGCCCGGCGGCGGGCCGGCGTTGATGCCGACGCCGGCGAAGACGTCCGGCGCCAGGCAGCCCAGCACCATGGTCTCGCCGCCGCCCGACGACAGGCCCGTCACGTAGACCTGTTTGGGATCGATGGAGTACTGCGGATCGTTGACGAAGCGGCTGACCAGGTCGAGCAGGATGGCGTCGTGCCCGGCCGCGCTGCGCGTGTGCGTCGTGTTGGCGTAGTCCCAGCAGTGGTTGTTGTAGACGTTGGCGGTGGCGTTGGGCGCGAGGATCACTGCGCCATATTGATCGGCCACCGCCTTCCAGTTAAAGCCGCCGTCGCTGGCGCTGTCGATCACATCGCCGCCCGCCGTTTGCAGGCAGCCGTGCAGCACCAGCACCAGCGCGCGCTTGCCGCCCAGCGTGGGCTGCGAGGCGGGCCAGTAGAAGTAGCCGGTGAGATTGCCGCCGTTGACGCTGTCGGCGGCCCAGGTCTGCTGTGCGCTCCACGTGCCCGGTCCGGCCGTCACCGCTTGCGCGAAGCAAGCCGCCGCCAGCAGGACCGTACAGACGAATACGTGCGACACCAATCGTTTGATGTGGTTGGCCATGATTGTCTCCGTTGTCGTTGTTTGGGGGCCGCCGGCGGAAGGAAAATAGTAGTTCAAAAACGCGCGCGAACGCGCACCTCAGTATTTTTACTGTTGTGCGTTCGGCGGTATGTGAACTCAGCCCAGCGACTTGATGTAGCGGGGATCGATCTGCGCGCAGTAGCCGGCGCAAGACTGACGGGCGGCGTTGGCGGCGGCGTGCACCAGCATCTCGGCGTTGGAGTGGAAGCACATCGAGACGATGATGGCCGGCGGCTCCGGCTGCACCGGCAGTTCGATGAACTCGCCGTTCTTGAGCGAGTCGACCACGAACAGGCTGGGGATGGCCGCCACGCCGTAGCCATCCTTCACCAGCTGCACAATGGCCGCCACCGACGGCGAGCAGGTGATGCGCGTCTGCTCCAGCGGCACCATCGCCAGGTTGGCCATCTTGCTGACGATTTCCTCGATCATGCGCTGCGGCGCTGTGCCGCGTCCGAAGGTCAGGATGGGCAGGGCCAGCAGGCGCTGGTTCAGGCCTTCCTTGCGGGTGTCGATCAATCCCTTGCGGGCGATCCAGTGCAGCGGGTAGACGGCCAGCGCTTCGGAGACGATGTCGCTGCTTTCGACGCCCTCGACCTGGATCACCAGATCGAGCTCGCGCGCGCGCAGGCGCCGTTCCAGCACATTGCTCATGTCGACCGTCAGGTCGACCTCCAGCTCCGGGTACATGGTGTTCAACTCGCGGATGTACTGCGCCAGCCAGCTGTGCACCACCGATTCGATCACGCCGACGCGCAGGCGGCCGCGGATCGCGCTGTCCTTCTGTGCCGCCGCCATCAGCCGGCGCGTGGCGTCGACCACCGCCTTGGCGTGGGCCAGCAGATATTCGGCGTTGGCGGTCAGGCGGAAGTCCTTGCTGGTGCGGTCGATCAGCTCCGTTTGCAGTTCCTCTTCCAGCGTCTTGATGCGCAGCGAGATGGCGGCCGGCGTCGCATGCAGCGCGCGGGCTGTGGCGCGGAAGCTGCGCAGTTGGGCGAGGGTGACGAAGGTCTCCAGGAAGCGGGTGTTCATAGCAAACAAGAATACCTTAACCTAGCGCACCAAGATAGCGCAGAGTGGTAAGAAAAACTATACAACAACAGCAAAAATAACTAGATAGCTTGTAGGGGTATTCAAGTTTATTCTTAACTCATGCAAGTTATTCATGATTTGACAGAGAGCCATCCAATGACCCCACTCGAATTACGTCACCAGGTACGCAGCGGCGAGTTCCGTCTGCCCACAGCCGGCTACTGCGGCCCGTACGCCCAGGCCAACCTGGTGATCCTGCCGCAGGCGCATGCCGACGAGTTCCTGCTCTTCTGCCAGCGCAATCCGCGCGCCTGTCCGTTGCTGGCGGTGGGCGAGCCTGGGCAGTGGAACGTGCCGCGCCTGGGCGCCGACATGGACCTGCGCAGCGATGTCCCAGGCTATAACGTCTATCGGGGCGGCCAGCTGGCGTCGCAAACCCACGCGCTGCACGACGTATGGCGCGACGACCTGGTGGTGTTCGCGATCGGCTGCTCGTTCTCGTTCGAACAGATGCTGATCGAAGCCGGCATCAAGCTGCGCCACATCGAACAGCGCCGCAACGTCGCGATGTACCGGACCAATATCCGCAACCAGGCCGCTGGTCCGTTCGGTGGCGAGATGGTGGTGTCGATGCGGCCGATGAAGGCGGCCGACGCGATCCGCGCGATCCAGATCACCAGCCGCTATCCGGCCGTGCATGGCGCGCCGGTACACCTGGGCGACCCGGCGCTGATCGGCATCGCCGACATCGCACGGCCCGAATACGGCGATCCGGTCGAGATCATGCCGGACGAAATACCGGTCTTCTGGGCATGCGGCGTGACGCCGCAGGAAGCCATACGCCACGCGCGCCTGCCGCTGGTGATCACCCACCAGCCGGGCTACATGCTGGTGACGGACATACTGAATTCATCTTTAGCAGCGTTCTGATTTAAAACCAAAGTGGCACCCGCGACGGACCCGCACAGCGCGTCCGCAGGGGAGTGCTACATCTGACAAAAGGGGACCACCATGAACACCAGAGCTCTATCAACCACCCAGCCGGAAGGATTCTTCGCCTGGTTCCACGCCTTGACCGGCAAGGAGCGCCGCACCTTCTGGAGCTGCAAGATCGGCTATGCGCTCGACGCGATGGACACGCAGTTCCTCAGCTTCGTGATCCCGACGCTGATCGCCACCTGGGGCCTGTCCAAGGGCGACGCCGGCTTGATCGGCACCGTCACGCTGCTGACGTCCGCAGCCGGCGGCTGGATCGCAGGCATCCTGTCGGACCGCATCGGCCGCGTCAAGACGCTGCAACTGACCATCCTGTGGTTCGCCCTCTTCACCGTGTTGTGCGGCCTGGCGCAGAACTTCACGCAGTTGCTGGTGGCGCGCGGCCTGATGGGCTTCGGCATGGGCGGGGAATGGACCGCCGGCGCCATCCTGATCGGCGAGGTAATCCGCGCCAAGGACCGTGGCAAGGCGGTTGGCATGGTGCAGGCGGGATGGGCGATAGGCTGGGGCGTGTCGGCGCTGCTGTATGCGTTGATGTTCTCGCTGCTGCCGGCCGAATGGGCATGGCGCTCGCTGTTCCTGCTGGGGATACTGCCGGCGCTGTTCGTGATCTTCATCCGCCGCTTTGTCGATGAACCAGAGGTATTCGTGGCGCAGCAGAAGAAGGTGGCGCCGGCGGACCGCGCCTCGTTCGCCCAGATTTTCGCACCGAAGATGCTGAGCACAACGCTGCGCGCCGTGCTGCTGACCACCGGCGCCCAAGGCGGCTACTACGCCATCACCACCTGGCTGCCGACCTTCCTGAAAACCGAGCGCCATCTGACGGTGCTGAGCACCGGCGGCTACCTGGCGATGGTGATCGTCGGCTCGTATGTGGGCTACATCGTCAGCGCCTTCCTGACCGACTACCTGGGCCGCAAGAAGAACTTCATCCTGTTCGCCACTGGTTCGCTGTGCATCGCGCTGGCCTACACCCGGCTGCCGGTGACGGACAGCGTGATGCTGTTCCTCGGCTTCCCATTGGGCTTCTGCGTGTCCGGTGTGTTCAGCGGCATGGGCGCCTTCCTGACCGAATTGTTCCCGACCGAGATCCGCGGCTCGGGCCAGGGCTTCAGCTACAACATGGGGCGCGCGGTCGGCTCGCTGTTCCCGCTGATGATAGGCATGAGCAGCCAGTCGATGGCGCTGGGCGAGGCGATCGGCGTATTCGCCGGCACCGCCTACGGCGTGATGATCCTGGCCGCGCTGACGCTGCCCGAAACCGCGGGCAAACAACTTGAATCTTGAATTTAGAGGTAAGACCATGAAAAACGACATCCCCACCCAACAACTCCG
Organism: Rugamonas sp. A1-17; assembly: GCA_025548565.1. Classification (GTDB taxonomy): domain Bacteria; phylum Pseudomonadota; class Gammaproteobacteria; order Burkholderiales; family Burkholderiaceae_D; genus Rugamonas. Next base: position 689,793 of record JAJLPB010000002.1, on the reverse strand, counting down.
CTGGCAGTTCTGGGTTGACCGTGGCGGCACGTTCACCGACATCGTCGCGCGCCGTCCGGACGGCAAGCTGGTTACGCACAAGCTGCTGTCCGAGTACCCGGAGCGCTACGACGACGCCGTCACGCAGGGCATGCGCGACATGCTCGGACTGAAGACCGGCGATCCGCTGCCGGCCGAGCAGATCGAAGTGATCAAGATGGGCACCACCGTCGCCACCAACGCGCTGCTGGAGCGCAAGGGCGCGCGTACCGCGCTGGCGATTACGCGCGGCTTCGCCGACCAGTTGCGCATCGGCTACCAGGACCGGCCGGACATCTTCGCCATGCGCATCGAGCTGCCGGACCTGATCTACGAAAAAGTGATCGAGATCGATGAGCGCATCGGCGCACGCGGCGAGGTGCTGGAGGTGCCGGACGAGGAGCGGCTGCGGGGCCAGTTCGTGGGGTTGCGCGCCATGGGCATCGACGCCATCGCCATCGTGCTGATGCACGCCTACCGCTATCCGCAGCACGAACAGCGGCTGCAGGCGCTGGCCGAGGAGGCGGGGTTCACGCAGATCTCCGTCAGCCACCAGGTCAGCCCTTTGATGAAGATCGTCGGCCGTGGCGACACCACGGTGGTGGATGCCTACCTGTCTCCGGTGTTGCGCGACTACGTGTCGCGGGTGTCGGCCGATACGGGCGATGTGCGCATCATGTTCATGCAGTCCAACGGCGGCCTGACCGACGCCGGCCGCTTCCAGGGCAAGGATGCGATCCTGTCCGGCCCCGCCGGCGGCATTGTCGGCGCGGTCAAGAGCTGCGAGGCGATCGGCCTGAAACAGGTGATCGGCTTCGACATGGGCGGCACTTCGACCGACGTCGCCCACTACGACGGCGCCTACGAACGCGTGTTCGAGACCGTGGTGGCCGGCGTGCGGGTACGTGCGCCGATGATGCACATTCATACCGTGGCGGCGGGTGGCGGCTCGATCTGCAGTTTCGAGAACGGCCGCTTCAAGGTCGGCCCGGAATCGGCGGGCGCCAATCCGGGGCCGGCCAGCTACCGCAAGGGTGGCCCGCTGACCGTCACCGACTGTAACGTGATGCTGGGCCGTATCCAGCCGGAGCACTTCCCGCACGTGTTCGGCCCGAATGGCGACCAGCCGCTGGACCGCGACGTGGTGGTACGCGCCTTCGGCGAATTGGCCGAGCAGATCGCCCGCGAAACCGGCACGCGGCTGTCGCCGTCCGCCGTGGCCGACGGCTTCCTGGCGGTGGCGGTCGATAACATGGCGCAGGCGATCAAATCGATTTCGGTGGAGCGCGGCTATGACGTCAGCCGCTATGCCATGTGCTGCTTTGGCGGCGCCGGCGGGCAGCACGCCTGCCGCGTGGCCGACGTTCTGGGCATGACCAAGATCGTGATCCATCCGTTTGCCGGCGTGTTGTCCGCGTTCGGCATGGGCCTGGCCGACATCCGCGCCATGCGCGAAGGCGCGGTCGAGCAGCCGCTCAGCGAGGCCACGCTGGCCGAACTGGGGCCGCAGCTGGTGGCCCTGGCGCGCGACGCCGCCACCGAACTGCTGGAGCAGCAGGTGGCGCAGGAGGACATCCGCGTTGAACTGTGCGCGCGGCTGAAGTACGAGGACAGCGATTCCGCCTTCGTCATCCCGCTGGGCGGCATGGCCGAGATGAGCGAGGCCTTTGCGGCGCTGTATCGCGGCCGTTTCGGCTTCGTCATGGAAGGCCAGCCGCTGGTGATTGAATCGGTGTCCGCCGAAGCGATAGGCGCGGGCGACGGCGCTGACTTCGTCATCGAAGTGCCGGCTGGCGGTGGCGGGGATTCGCCGGGCCGCGTCTACAGCTACGTCGACGGCCAGACCGTGCCGATCGCGCTGCATGTGCGCGCCGAGCTGCCGGTGGGCAGCCGCGTGGTTGGCCCCGCGTTGATCCGCGAGGAGATCGCCACCACCGTGGTGGACGCCGGCTGGACCGCGCACGTGCTGCCCGACCACACGCTGATGCTGGAGCGCAGCGCCGCCGCCGGCAGCGCGCACAAGATGACCACCGCCGTGCATCCGATCCACCTGGAGATCTTCAACAACCTGTTCATGGCGATCGCCAAGCAGATGGGCACCACGCTGGAGAATACCGCCTACTCGGTCAACATGAAGGAGCGGCTGGACTTCTCCTGCGCCATCTTCGACCGCCAGGGCAACCTGATCGCCAACGCGCCGCACATCCCCGTCCATCTGGGCTCGATGAGCGACAGCGTGTTGTGCGTGATCCGCCAGCATGCGGCCACGATGGCACCGGGCGATGCGTATGTGCTCAACGTGCCATACAACGGCGGGACGCACCTGCCGGACATCACCATCGTCTGCCCGGTCTATGGCGACAGCGACAAGCCGCTGTTCTATGTCGCCGCGCGCGGCCACCACGGCGACGTGGGCGGTATCACGCCCGGCTCCATGCCGCCCAACAGCACCAGCATCCTGGAAGAGGGCGTCCTGCTGGATAACATCAAGATCGTCGACAAGGGCGTGTTCATGGAGCCGCTGGTGCGCGGGTTGTTTGGCGCCGGCCCTTGGCCAAGCCGCAATATCGACCAGAACATCGCCGACCTGATCGCCCAGCTGGGCGCTTGCGAAACCGGCGCCAACGAGCTGCTGAAGGCCGTGACCACCTACGGCGAGGACGTGGTGCTGGCCTACATGCAGCACGTGCAGGACAACGCCGAGGCGGCGGTGCGCAAGGCCATCGGCGGCCTGCGCGACGCCAGCTTCGCCTACGAGATGGACGACGGCGCGGTGCTGAAGGTGAAGCTGACCATCGACCACGCCAGCCGCAGCGCCACGGTGGACTTCACCGGCACCAGCGAGCAGCGCCCGACCAACTTCAACGCGCCGCTGTCGGTCTGCAAGGCGGCCGTGCTGTATGTGTTCCGCACGCTGATCGACAGCGACATCCCGATGAACGAGGGCGTGCTGAAGCCGCTCAACCTCATCATCCCGGAAGGCTCGATGCTCAACCCGCGCTATCCGGCGGCGGTGGTGGCGGGGAATGTGGAGGTGTCGCAGTACGTCACCGATGCGTTGTACGGCGCGCTGGGTGTGATGTCGGCCTCGCAGGGCACGATGAACAACTTCACCTTCGGGAACGAAGAGCACCAGTACTACGAAACCATCGCCGGCGGTTCCGGCGCGGGCCCGGGCTTCGACGGCACGGCGGCGGTGCAGACGCACATGACCAACTCGCGCATGACCGATCCCGAGGTGCTGGAATGGCGCTTCCCGGTGCTGGTGGAAACCCACGCGATCCGGCGCGGCAGCGGCGGCGAGGGCGCGCAGCGCGGCGGTGACGGGGCCTTGCGCCGCATCCGCTTCCTGGAGGCGATGACGGCCAACATCCTGGCCGGCCACCGCCGCATCGCGCCGTTCGGGTTGGAAGGCGCGGCGCCTGGTGCGCTGGGCCGCAACTGGGTTGAGCGCGGCGACGGATCGATCGAGGAATTCGGCGCCACGCACACAGCGGAGATGCGTGCGGGCGACGTGTTCGCGATCGAGACGCCGGGCGGCGGCGGTTTCGGCACCAAATAAGCAGATGGGCGGGGTAGCCAGGGCTCGTTATCCCGCCTTCCATATCAGAGCCTGAACAACTGGGGACAAAAGAATGAACAAGACTATGTTTGCGCTGGCGCTGGGCGCCTTGGCAGGTACGGCGGCGGCCCAATCCAACGTGACGGTGTACGGCATCGTCGACATGGCGGTGGTGCGCGAGAGCGGCGGCGTTGGCGCGGCGGCTTCCAGCACCAAACTGACCAGCGGCGTGGAGTCGGGATCGCGGCTGGGCTTCAAGGGTACGGAGGATCTGGGCGACGGCTTGTCGGCCATCTTCCTGCTGGAGAATGGCTTCCAGGCCGATACCGGCGCGATGGGGCAGGGCGGCTTGCTGTTCGGGCGCCAGGCCTACGTCGGCCTGCAGAGCAAGACGGCTGGCACGCTGACGCTGGGCCGCCAGTACACGCCGCAGTACCTGGCGGTGGCGGCGGTCGATCCCTTCGGCTCCGGTACGGCGGGCGACACCAAGAACCTGATGGCGTCGACCGGCAATAGCGCCAGCCGCATGGACAACGCGGTCAAGTATGCGTCGCCGGTGGTGAACGGCTTCAATGCTGAAGTGGTTTACGGCGTGGGCGAAGTCGCGGGCGACAGCACGGCGCAGCGCCAGTTCGGCGGTTCGGTCGGTTACGCGAATGGTCCGTTGGTGGTGCGCCTGGCGCATCACAACCGCAACAACGATACGGCCACCGTGAAGACCAACAGCAGCGCGAGGAACACGGTGTTGACGGCGTTGTACGACTTCGGCGTGGCCAAGGCGCACTTCGCGTATGGCGTGGACAAGGGCATGAACAGCGCCTTGCCGCGTAACCTGAACAATCCGTTCGGCTACGCGGTGGCGCCGACGCCTTCGATCGACAGCAGCGTGGTGCTGTTGGGCGTGACCGTGCCGCAGGGGATGGGCACGTGGATCGGCTCCTACATCCGCAAGAACGACAAGACCAGCTTTAATCAGGATGCGGAGCAGTTGGCGGCGGGGTATCGCTACTACCTGTCGAAGCGCACGGACTTGTACGGGGTGTACGCCTACATCCGCAATAAGAACGGCGCGGGCTACACGGTCGGTAGTGCGATCGAGGGCGGCACCGGCAATCGTGGCCTGAATCTCGGCATTCGCCACGTCTTCTAGGCCGGCTATCATGCGCTCACCCGCCCATACCATCCACAGCTACCTGCTGGCGAAGGATGGCAATCGTCCCCACCTGCTGGCCGAGGCCTTCAGCGAGGACGCGTTGTTGTCGATGCAGGTTCATACCGACAGCATCACCTTTCCGCCACTGTCGCAGGGACGCGACGCCATTGCCGAGGTTTTGGTACGCCGTTTCGGCCAAAGCTACGAGAACGTCTATACTTTTTGCCTGGGGCCTCCGCCGGGGAAAGGGATTTCCGCCTTCAGCTGCGAATGGCTGGTGGCGATGACGGATAAGGGCAGTGGCAATGTGCGGGTCGGGTGCGGGCGTTATGACTGGCGATTCGAAGATGTCACCGGCCTGGCCGAGCGGCTGGCCATCAGCGTGGAGGTCATGCAGATACTGCCGCCTGCCGCGCTGGAGCCGGTGATGAAGTGGGTGGCCTCGCTGCCGTATCCGTGGTGCGTTACCGAGGCGGTCATCGCCCGCGCGGCGGATGTGGTGGGCGTGGGCCCGGTGCTGGCCTGGCTGGCATCGAATAATCGACGTTCGTGTTGTTAATCCAAGGAGCTGGGAAAATGAAGAACCTGTTGAAGTACCTGATGGTGGGTTGCATGGCGCTGTTGATCAACGCGGGCGCCGGCGCGGCGGAGAAGGGCGCGGCCGATGAAGCGGTGGCGATGGTCAAGAAGGCCGCCGAGTTCATGAAAAAGAACGGCAAGGAGAAGGCGCTGGCCGAGTTCAATAATCCCAAGGGGCAGTTCATCCAGAAGGATCTGTACATCTTCGCCTTCGGCGCCAACGGCGACGGCGTGGAGCTGGCCAACGGCGCCAACGTCAAGCTGGTGGGCAAGAACGTCAAGGAGATGAAGGACGCCGACGGCAAGTTCCTGATCAAGGACATTCTGGCGGTGGGGATGGGCAAGGAAGGCAAGGGCTGGGTCGACTACAAATGGCCCAATCCCGCCACCGGCCAGATCGACGGCAAGCGGACCTACGTCGAGCGCGTGGACGACGTGATCCTCGGCTGCGGTATTTACAAGTAACGCCGCATCACCAGCGGCGGCGGCTCCATCGGGTTGGCGTGCGTGTATTCGAGTTCTTCGGCCAGTTCGAATTCGAAGGCGCTGTAGAAATCGATCAGCTTGGGCTGGTCGCTGCGCACGGCCAGCCGCACTTCTTCGACGCCGCAGGCCAGGCCGTGGTGGATCACGGCTTCCAGCAGATGCTGCGACAGGTTGCTGCCCCGGTACTCGGGCAGCACGCCCATGCGGCACACTTCCCACACGTCCGGCTCGGCATCCAGCGGCAGCCAGCGTACCGAACCCACCGGCTTTTCATCGACCAGCAAGATAAAACCGCCGCCATCGCGCAGATGGTCTGCGACGAGGACGGCGGTTTCGCGGTGGCCACTGGAGGTGACGCTGACCTTGCCGGCCCACGCGGCGCGCGTGAGCTCGGCAATCAGCTGGGCATCGTCATTCCTTGCTTCCCGAACCACGATGTTCATGCCTATGTCCTTAGCGGATGCGCATGCCTGGCTCCGCGCCTGGCCATGGGTTGAGGATGTAGATGCCTGGATTGGCTTTCTCGTCCTTGGCCGAACCGGCCAGCACCATGCCTTCGGAGACGCCGAACTTCATCTTGCGGGGCGCCAGGTTGGCCACCATCACGGTCAGCTTGCCGACCAGCTCTTCCGGCTGGTACATGGACTTAATGCCCGAGAAGACGTTGCGCAGCCGGCCTTCGCCCACATCCAGCGTCAGGCGCAGCAGCTTGTCGGAGCCGTCCACGTGTTCGCAGTTGACGATCTTGGCCACGCGCAGGTCGATCTTGACGAAGTCGTCGATGCTGATCTGCGGCGCCAGTTCTTCCACGCCTTCCGGCATCGGCAGCGCCGGCGCGGCTGGCGCGGCGGCGGCTTGCTTGGCTTGCTTGGCGGCGGCTGCCGGAGCGGCGGCCGCTGCGGCCTGCTGGGCCGGCGCGTCGAACAGGTCTTCGATCATCTTGGCGTCGACGCGCGTCATCAGGTGCGCGTAGGCGCCGATGGTGCGGCCCAGCATGGCGCTGGACACCACGCCGCTGGCGACGTCGGTATCGGCCCACACCAATTGGTCGTCGTTGAGGAACTTGGCCACGTTGGCTGCCACGCCCGGCAGCACCGGCGACAGCAGGATGGTCAACTGACGGAACAGGATCAGCGCGGTGGTGCAGACGTCGTGCAGCTCGGCCAGCTTGGCGTCGTCCTTGGCCAGGATCCACGGCTTGTTCTCGTCGACGTACTGGTTGGTGATGTCGGCGATTTCCATGATCTCGCGCAGCGCCTTGCCGAACTCGCGCGCCTCGAAATTGGCGGCGATGCTGGCCTGGCGCTCGACGCCGTCAGCGGTGACCAGCGCGCGCTTGATCCAGCCTTGCGCGCCCTCGGACAGCGACGATGCCAGCTTGCCGTCGAATTTCTTGGCGATGAAGCCGGCGCAGCGCGAGGCGATGTTGACGTACTTGCCGATCAAATCGCTGTTGACGCGGGCCACGAAGTCCTCGCCGGTGAAGTCCAGGTCTTCGACCTTGGAGTTCAGCTTGAAGGCGATGTAGTAGCGCAGCCATTCCGGGTTCATGCCCAGGTTCAGGTAGCGCAGCGGCGAGATGCCGGTGCCGCGCGACTTGGACATTTTCTCGTTGTTGACGGTCAGGTGGCCGTGCACATTGACCTTGAGCTTGTCGATCACCGGATGGCCGGCGAAGTTCAGCATGGCCGGCCAGAACAGCAGGTGGAAGGAGACGATGTCCTTGCCGATGAAGTGGATCTGCTCGGTGCCAGGGTCCTTCAGCAGTGCCTCGTAGTCGATGCCTTTCTTCTCGCAGTAGTTCTTCAGGCTGGCCAGGTAGCCGACCGGCGCGTCCAGCCACACGTAGAAGAACTTGCCCGGCGCGTCAGGGATCGGGATGCCGAAGTAGGGCGCGTCGCGCGAGATGTCCCAGTCGGCCAGCTTCTCGCCGGATTCGCCCAGCCATTCGCTGACCTTGTTGACCATCTCCGGCTGCAAGCGGCCCGGCGTGTTCAGCCAGTCCTTGAGGAACTGGTAGCAGCGCGGGTCGGACAGCTTGAAGAAGTACTGCTCCGAATCCTTCAAGACCGGCGTGGCGTTGGTGAACACCGAGAACGGATTGATCAGCTCGGTCGGCTGGTAGGCGGCGCCGCACACTTCGCAGTTGTCGCCGTACTGGTCCTTGGCGTGGCAGGTCGGGCATTCGCCCTTGATGTTGCGGTCCGCCAGGAACATGCCTTTGACCGGGTCGTAGAAGCGCGGCACGATCTTGGTCTGAATCAGGCCGTTATCGCGCAGCTTGCGGTAGATGCCCTGCGACAGTTCGACGTTTTCCGGCGAGTCGGTGGAATACCAGTTGTCGAAGGCGATGTGGAAACCGTCCAGGTATTGGGCGCGGCCGGCGGCGATCTTGGCGACGAATTCCTGCGGCGTGATGCCTTCCTTTTCGGCCGCGATCATGATCGGCGTGCCGTGGGTGTCGTCGGCGCCGACGAAGTGCACCACGCGTTGGGCGTCGCCGTCGCGCTGCATTCGCTGGAACCGGACCCAGATGTCGGCCTGGATGTACTCCATCATGTGGCCAATATGGAAAGCGGCGTTTGCGTAGGGCAGGGCAGTGGTGACGAACAGCTTGCGGGTCATGGTTGATGCACTTTGTGGGTGGAAAAAGAACATTTTAACAGTGGAAGCCGCAACTGCGCACGTTCGAGGGGTTTTCCGGCGCGATGCGCTAGAATGAGGGCACATTTTACGGAGAGAGTTACATGAGCATCACAGTAGAAGACGTCAAAGCCGCGCTGTCCAAGATCGTTGACCCAAATACAACGAAAGACTATGTGACCGGCAAGGCCGTGAAGAATTTGAAGGTCGAGGGCGGCGATGTCTCCCTTGATATCGAGCTGGGCTACCCGGCTAAGAGCCAGTTCGACGCCATCCGCGCCGCCGTCATCGCGGGCCTGCGCGCGCTGCCGGGCGTTGGCAATGTCAGCGTGGGCGTGTCGAGCAAGATCATCTCGCACACCGTGCAGCGTGGTCTGAAGCTGATGCCCAACGTGAAGAACATCATTGCCGTGGCCTCCGGCAAGGGCGGCGTCGGCAAATCGACCACCGCCGTCAACCTGGCGTTGGCGCTGGCCGCCGAGGGCGCCTCGGTCGGCCTGCTGGACGCCGATATCTACGGCCCGTCGCAGCCGATGATGCTGGGCGTGTCCGGCCGTCCGGAGACCAAGGACGGCAAGACCATGGAGCCGCTGGAGAATTACGGCGTGCAAGTGTCGTCGATCGGCTTCCTGATCGATCCGGACGAGCCGATGGTGTGGCGCGGCCCGATGGTCACGCAGGCGCTGCAGCAGCTGCTGGAGCAGACCAACTGGCGCGACCTGGATTACCTGGTGGTCGACATGCCGCCCGGTACCGGCGACATACAATTGACCTTGTCGCAGAAAGTGCCGGTCACCGGCGCCGTCATCGTCACCACGCCGCAGGACATCGCGCTGCTGGACGCGCGCAAGGGCTTGAAGATGTTCGAGAAGGTCGGCATTCCGATCCTGGGCATCGTCGAGAACATGAGCACGCACATCTGCTCCAACTGCGGCCACGCGGAGGAAATCTTCGGCGCTGGCGGTGGAGCGAAGATGTGCAAGGATTTCAATGTCGAGTTCCTCGGCGCGCTGCCGCTGACGCTGTCCATCCGCGAGCAGGCCGATTCCGGCAAGCCGACCGTGGTGGCCGAGCCGGACGGCCAAGTGGCCGCCATCTACAAGGATATCGCGCGCAAGATTGCAGTACAGGTCTCGGAGAAGGCCAAGGATATGACCAGCAAGTTCCCTAGCATCGTCATCAAGAACGACTAACCCGGAGATACTCTATGATGAAAAAATTGATTGCCGCAGCAGCCTTCCTGACCCTGGGTGCCAGTGCATACGCCCAGCAATCGGTATCGTTTGTCGAGCCGGCCGACGGCGCCACCGTCACCAGCCCGTTCAAGGTCAAGTTCGCCGTCAGCGGCATGGATGTCAAGCCGGCCGGCGATATGACGGCCAATACCGGCCACCATCACCTGCTGATCAATGCCGCGCCGGTCAAGGCGGGCGAGGTGGTGCCGGCCGACGAGCATCACATCCACTTCGGCAAGGGCCAGACCGAGACCGAAGTCAAGCTGCCGCCGGGCACTTACACCTTGTCGATGCAGTTCGCTAACGGCCTGCATCAGTCCTACGGTCCTGGCATGGCCAAGGACATCAAGATCACCGTCAAGTAAGACGTGATGTGCTTGCGTGCGGTCCACGGCCGCACGCATCTTTGCTTGAAAACCTGCCTTGTCCGCTCTACAAATCCGTAAAGCCCCGCGCCAGCGCCGCGCCGTCCACACTGTCGACGCGCTGCTGGAGGCCGCCGCCTTGGTGCTGGAGGCCGATGGCCTTGAGGGCTTCAACACCAACGCGGTCGCACGCCGCGCCGGCGCCAGCGTCGGCTCGCTGTATCAATATTTCCCCAGCAAGGAAGCCTTGACCTTGGCCCTGGTGCTGCGCGAGAAGCGCAAGTTCCATGAGGCGCTGGTCGCCGCGCAAGCGCTGCCTACCTGCCGCGAGGCGCTCGCCAGCCTGGTCGACCTGTCCGCGCGCCAGCAACTGACCCGTCCCAACCTGGCCCGCCTGCTGGACCAGGAGGAGGCTCGGCCCGAATTCCGCGCCGCGCTTGGCGATGGTTCCAATTTCCGCCTGGTGCTGTCGGCCATGCTGGCCAAGCCCGGCGCGCCCGCCCACCTGTGCGACGATGAGGCGCGCAGGCGCGTGGCCGCCGACGATCTGGCGGCGATGATACGCGGCATGACCGACGCCGCCGGCGAGCGTGGCGAGCGTGATGTCGATGACCTGGCCTACCGCATCGGCGCCGCCGTCTTCGGCTATCTGGCCGTGCCGCCGCGCCAAATGTGAGCAAGTACGCCGCGTGTGCTTGGAAACAGGCGCAAGCGTTTGTTTGCAAAGCGTTTTTTGCGCCGCGCGCCGGCGCCGGAAAGCGAGTTGATGGCACTGTTTTCGGGCCGTATTCTGTTGTCTTCACAACAGGAGAAACACCATGAAATTCAATCACCTCAGCTTCCCATCGAAGGACGTCACCGCCACCGTGGACTTTTTTGTTCGCCGACTGGGCTGCACCGCCGAGCGCTTCGGCGACACCGCCGTGCTGAAACGGGCGGGCTTCGACATCGTCATCGAAGACGCCAGAGATCGCGACGTCAACTGGCCGCACAACTTCCATCTGGGCTTCGAACTGCCGGGCATCGAAGAAGTCCGCGCCCTGTACAGCCGCTTCAAGGAAGAGGGCGTCGTCATGAAGACCGAAGTCTTCTACCACGCGCGCGGCTCGCGCTTCTTCTGCGAGGCGCCGGGTGGCCTGCTCTTCGAGATCAACACGCGCGCCGATGCGGAGGAGGCTTACCGCGCCGGTTTCGCTTCGGTGGCCCAGGTGGACGCGGAGCGGGTAAAATAGCGGCTTTTACACATAAGCATTCCTACTTCGATGACTACTGCACCAGCCAAGCCAGTCCGCACCCGTTTCGCACCCAGCCCGACCGGCTACCTCCACCTGGGCGGCGCCCGCACGGCGCTGTACTCCTGGGCCTATGCCCGTCACTTCGGCGGCACCTTCGTGCTGCGCATCGAAGACACCGACCTGGAGCGCTCGACCCCGGCGGCGGTGCAGGCCATCATCGAAGGCATGGAGTGGCTGGGCTTGAGCCACGACGAAGGCCCGTTCTACCAGATGCAGCGCATGGACCGCTACCGCGAAGTCGTGGCGCAGATGCTGGAGGCGGGCACCGCTTATCATTGCTACTCGTCGCCGGAAGAAGTCGAGGCGATGCGCGAGCGCATGCGCGAGGCAGGCGAGAAGCCTCGCTACGACGGCACTTGGCGTCCGGAACCGGGCAAGACGCTGCCGGCCATTCCTGAAGGCCGCAAGCCGGTTGTGCGTTTCAAGAACCCGCTGGACGGCGAGGTGACCTGGGACGATTTCGTCAAAGGCACCATCACCATCGGCAACAAGGAGCTGGACGACCTGGTCATCGCGCGCCCGGACGGCACGCCGACCTATAACTTCTGCGTGGCGGTCGACGACTGGGACATGCAGATCAGCCACGTGCTGCGCGGCGACGACCACGTCAACAACACGCCACGCCAGATCAACATCCTGCGCGCGATCGGCGCGCCGCTGCCGCTGTACGGCCACCTGCCGATGATCCTGGGCGCCGACGGCCAGAAAATGTCCAAGCGTAAGGACGCGGTCAACGTCATGGACTATCCGGCGCAAGGCTATCTGCCGGAAGCGATCCTGAACTACCTGGCGCGCCTGGGCTGGAGCCACGGCGATGACGAGGTGTTCTCGATGGAGCAGGTGTGCAGCTGGTTCGACGGCACCCACCTGTCCAACTCGGCCGCGCAGTTCAACATTGAAAAGCTGAACTGGCTCAATAACCACTACATCAAGCAGGCCGACAACGAACGCCTGGCCGCGCTGGCGCAGCCGCGTATGCTGGCGGCCGGCGCCGTGTTCGACGGCGCGCCCGCGCTGCCGGCCGTGCTGGCGCTGATGAAGGAGCGCGTCAACACCGTCAACGAACTGGTCGACGCCGCCATGCTGTTCTACCGCACGCCGCAGCCGGACGCCGCGCTGATGACCCAGCACCTGACCGACGCCGTCAAGCCGGCGCTGGCGCAGTTCGCCGAGCGTTGCGCCACGGTGGAGTGGACCAAGGAAGCGCTGGCCGCGATGATCAAGGAAGTGTTGGCCGCCAACGGCTTGAAGATGCCGCAGATGGCCATGCCGCTGCGCCTGATCGTCACCGGCCAGCTGCAAACGCCGGCCATCGATGCGGTGTTGCAGATCTTCGGCCGCGAGGCCATTGTTGCGCGCCTGGCGAAATTTCTGTGATTCTGAATTGAATCCTGAGCAAAGTTGCAAAAGGGTATTTGCATAGCGCAGCTTCTTTGCTATACTCTTGTTTCTGCAGCAAACGGGGGTATAGCTCAGCTGGGAGAGCGCTTGCATGGCATGCAAGAGGTCAGCGGTTCGATCCCGCTTACCTCCACCACGTTGCAGAATTGGTTGTTCGCAGTCCCCATCGTCTAGAGGCCTAGGACATCACCCTTTCACGGTGAGTACGGGGGTTCGAATCCCCCTGGGGACGCCAAGTTGTAGATGTTGTAGTTGACGTTGTTTGTACTGATTGTTTGATGTTTGGCTTACGCTGGATAGATACAAGTAGTGAGAACAAAAGTCGCGTAAGCGGCTTTTATTATTTCTGCGCCCGGGGGGTATAGCTCAGCTGGGAGAGCGCTTGCATGGCATGCAAGAGGTCAGCGGTTCGATCCCGCTTACCTCCACCACTGCGCGGAGATGATAACGATAGTGTTACCGTAGTTCCAAGGTCCCCATCGTCTAGAGGCCTAGGACATCACCCTTTCACGGTGAGTACGGGGGTTCGAATCCCCCTGGGGACGCCAGCTTTGCCAGGCTGATGAGTAGTGAATGCAGTACGACAGAAGACTTTCTGCGCCCGGGGGGTATAGCTCAGCTGGGAGAGCGCTTGCATGGCATGCAAGAGGTCAGCGGTTCGATCCCGCTTACCTCCACCATTAGCGCAGGAAGCACCGACATGTCCCCATCGTCTAGAGGCCTAGGACATCACCCTTTCACGGTGAGTACGGGGGTTCGAATCCCCCTGGGGACGCCAGCACAGCAAAGCCGCCTTGAGCGGCTTTTTGTTTTTGCGGCGCTTGCAAGCGTGTTGCAAGCCCGACTATGTTTCGGGTTTTTCCTGTAAAAACAAGGGTTTGCTATTGCCAAGCGTGAATATGACTGCTATGATTCGCGCCTTGGAAAAGTCCCCATCGTCTAGAGGCCTAGGACATCACCCTTTCACGGTGAGTACGGGGGTTCGAATCCCCCTGGGGACGCCAGGATTTTTCCAGCAAGGTCAGCGCGGTTGATATGCGCTCGGACAGATTTCTGTCCCCATCGTCTAGAGGCCTAGGACATCACCCTTTCACGGTGAGTACGGGGGTTCGAATCCCCCTGGGGACGCCAGTCAAGCAGTACGCATGCAAAAAGCCGCCTCGTGCGGCTTTTTGCATTTCCGGGCCTACCACATGATGGGGTTGTACGGGTGCGGCAGCGGGAAGCGGCCCACGTGCAGCTGCGGCCATTGCGTGCCGTACGCCGCGATCTGCGCCGCGCGCGCCACATCCAGTCCCAGCGGGTCGTAGACCGCGCCGCCGCCCATCAAGCCGCCCATGTTGCCGCCGATCGCGCCGCCCAGATTGGCGCCGAGCTGCGGCGAAGGCATCGTCATCACGCCGGCCTGCTGCGGCGCCACGGCCTGCGTGGGCTGCTGGCTGGCGGCGTTCTGCAAGCCCACCGCCACCAGTACATCCGGCATGCCGAAACCGGTGCGGCTCTGGTCGCCCAGGCTGACGCGGTGCGCGCTGGCGCGGATGATCTGGAACAGCCGCTCGACCCGCTCGGCTCCGCGCGCCTTGTACTGCGGCGTCTGGAAGTCCGGATGGTGCGCCAGCGTCAGCGCGGCCAGTCCGGTCACGTGCGGAGTCGCCATCGAGGTGCCGTCCCAGGCCGCGAAATTATTCGGCGGCACGCAGGAGGTGATCGCCACGCCCGGCGCGCACACCGCCACCTGCGGCCCGAAGCAGCTGAACTTGGCCGTGAAGTAGCCATAGGCGTCGACGTTCTGGTCCAGTGTCTGCGCGTGGTAGCTGTCGGCCGGGAACTCGTCGAGCTTGCCCACGGCGGCCACCGCCAATACGTTGGGCGACGAGGCCGGATACTGCACCGCGCCGCCCGAATTGCCGGCCGCGACGATGCAAGCGATGCCGGCCCGCTTGGCGCGCACGATCTGCTGCTCCAGCGCCTCCGACACCTCGGCCCCGCCCAGGCTCAGGTTGACCACGTCGATCTGCTTGTCGATGCAGTACTCCAGTGCATCGATCAGCTGGCTGATCTGGCCGCCGGGGAACAGCTTGCAGGCGTGGACCTCGGCGTCCGGCGCGAAGCCGCGGATGCCCGAGGCGATGTCGGCCGCCGCGATCACGCCGGCGCAGTGCGAGCCGTGGCCCAGCGTGTCCTGGTCCCAGCCGTCGGGGTTGGTCTTCTTGTTGAGCACGTCGAAGCCGGCCTTGATGCCGGTGAGATTGGCGTGCGTGGTGGCCGCGCCGGAATCGATGATGGCGATCTTGATGCCCTGGCCGCGATAATTGCCGGGCAACTGGTCGAGCCGCATCGCCTTCTGGCCCCAGCCGTAGGCGCGCTGGCGCGGGAAGCCGGCCAGCGACGGCCAGTCCGACAGCGCGCGCAGCACCACCACGTTGGGCTCGTCGGTGCTGATGTCGGGATCGCGCTGGTAGAAGCTCCAGTAGTCGGCCTTGGGCTTGACGTACAGGCCGCGCACCGACTCCGGCGTCTCGCCGTACAGCGACAGCGTGACCTGGCCGTTGGCGTCGGTGGCGCCGCTGGCTGGCAGCATGCTGCCGAACAGCGACACCTCGGCCTCGGCAAGCGGCGCGCCGTCCTTGCCGGTCACGCTGATGACGGCGTTGAGCACCGGGCCGCCGCCGGCCGGCATCACGCCAGTCACCATGGCCGGCTGGCGCAGCGCCGGGTCCATCAGGTTCAGGTGCTGGTCATGCTCGACCAGCAGCCGGCCCTGGCCCTGCTGGTGCAGCACGGCGGCTTTCTGCTCCGTCATGCGCGCCACCAGCACGCCCTGCGAGCCGCCCATGCCGTCGGCCAGCGCGCCGAGCACGGATTTGGGGCCGACCGTGTCGACCACCTCGATATCGTTGCTGCTGCGCAGCGCCTGCTCCAGCGCGGAGAACTGCAGCGGCTGGAAGCTCATGGCTTGCAGGCCGTCGGGCTGGCGCGGCGCGATCACGTACTGCTTCTTGCGCGCGGCCACATTGCGGCCGCGGCTGTCGGACGGGCGCCGGCCGGGATCGGCGGTGTCGGCCGCCGCGCGCGATTCGCCGCCGGACGAGCTGGAGGTGCCGGACGCGCCGCGCGTGGAGCGGCCCGCGTTTTCAGTGGAGACGGCACCGTTGTCGCCGCTGGAGAGGGTAGGGTCCGGCGACGACGAGGCGCCGTCGTTAGTTGGTCTGGGCATGGACTTTCCTTTCACATCATCGGATCGGACGGCGCGTTGTCGAACAGCGACAGCGGCTGGTCCGGTTCTATCGTTAGTTGTTGGGAGGGCTTGCCGGCGCTGCGGAAATGCAGCTCCAGCAGGCGGGCTTTGTCGGGACTGATTTCAACGACCGCCGTGTGCGGCTGGTCGCGCGGACCGATGACGTCGACCACGTCGATCTCGGGATCGACATCGGCCAGCGCCAGGAAGTCGGCCAGCGGCGCGCTGTCGGCGGCATGGATCAGATACCTGGCCTTGTTGGCCGACGCGGCTTGCGCTTCTGTCATGGGGATCTCCTTAAAAGAGCGGCGCCCTCCGTGGCCGCCGCCGACGGAGGGCAGGGCTGCGGCGCCGTCGGCGCCGCAGCGGTGGATCAATGCAGGGTCTGGCCGCCGTACAGCGAGTTGGCGGCGTTGGCCAGCTGTGCCTGTTGCGTCAGCTGGGCCAGTTGCGCCTGCTGCTGCGCATAGGCCTGCGTCAGCGGATCGGCGCCGAACGGCAGCATGCCGCCCAGCTGGCCGGCGATGCCGCCGATGGTGTTGCCCAGGCCGGAATTACCGAACGCGCCGCCGATGGCGCCACCCAGCGGCTGGGCCACGCTCTTGATGATGTTGCCGAACCAGCCTTGCGGCGCCAGGCCTTGCAGCTGCTGCAGCTGTTGCAGTTGTTGTTGCTGCGCCGCTTGCTGCGCATAGGCCTGCGCCACCGGGTCGGCCGCGAACGGCAGCATGCCGCCCAGCTGGCCGGCGATGCCGCCGATGGTGTTGCCGATCCCCGAATGGCCGAAGGCGCCACCGATCATGCCGCCCAGTGGCTGGGCCACGCTCCTGATGATGTTGCCGAACCAGCCTTGCGGCGCCAGGCCTTGCGCCTGCAGCTGTTGTAGCTGCTGCAGTTGTTGTAGCTGTTGCAGTTGCTGTTGTTGCTGCGCCTGCTGTGCATAGGCCTGCGTCACCGGATCGGCCGCGAACGGCAGCATGCCGCCCAGCTGGCCGGCGATGCCGCCGATGGTGTTGCCCAGGCCGGCGTTACCGAACGCGCCGCCGATGGCGCCGCCCAGCGGCTGGGCCACGCTCTTGATGATGTTGCCGAACCAGCCCTGCGGTGCGAGCTGTGCTTGTTGCAGCTGTTGCAGTTGCTGTTGTTGTGCTTGTTGTGCGTAGGCTGCGGTCACAGGGTCCACACCCAGCGGCAGGAAGGAACCGCCAATGCCGCCGGCCGCCTGGCCGATCTGGCTGCCCAGGTGCGAGTTGCCGAACAGGCCGCCGATGCCGCGGCCGATCAGGCCACCCAGCGGCGCGCCGATCAGACTGCCAAAGAAGCCTTGCGGCGCCAGGCCGCCGAACTGTTGCGGTGCTAGTTGTTGTGCATAGTATTGTTGGTACTCGTTCATGGTATCTCCTTGTTGTGGTTGCTGTCGGCCAGCGCGGCTTGAGGGCCGGCGCTGGAAGGGGTTGGACCGGGGGCGCGGGACGAAGTTTTGGTATTCTTGGTGGCCGTTGTGCGTTAATCAGGTATCATCTAGCCTCTCTTTTTTCTTGATCCGCCATGACGACATTCCGCCGCCTCGACCTGTTCTGCCGTGTAGTCGACAACTACGGCGACATCGGCATCTGCTGGCGCCTGGCGCGCCAGCTGCGGCGCGAGCACGGCCTGGCCGTCACGCTGTGGGTCGACGACCTGGCCAGCTTCCGCCGCATCTGTCCCGAGGTCGACACCGGCGCCGCCAGCCAGCAGTTGGACGGCGTCACCGTGCACCACTGGGGCGGCCAGGACGGCGCGTTCACGCCGGCCGACGTGGCCGACATCGTCATCGAATTTTTCGCCGTCGACATCCCGCCCGGCTACATCGAGGCGATGGCGCAGTGCGAGCCGCGTCCGGTGTGGTTCAACCTGGAGGGCTTGACGGCGGAGGAGTGGGTCGAAGGCTGTCATCGCCTGACGTCGCCGCATCCGCGCCTGCCGCTGACCAAGCACTTCTTCTTCCCTGGCTTCACGGACAAGACCGGCGGCCTGCTGCGCGAGGCGGAGCTGGACGAGCAGCGCCGCAGCTTCCAGTCCTCGCCGGCGGAGATGGCGCGGTTCCTGGCGCGCTTCGGCGTCACGCCGGCCGAGATGGCGGCCACCAAGGTCTCGCTGTTCTGCTACCCGCACGCGCCGGTGTCGGCGCTGCTGGACGTGTGGCGCGCGGGCGACCAAGCCGTCACCTGCCTGGTGCCGGAAGGCGTGGCGGCCGAGGCGGTGCGAGCCTTCCTCGGCACCGACGCCACGGCTGGCGTCAGCGCCACGCAAGGCGCGCTGACGCTGCGCGTGCTGCCTTTCGTGCCGCAGCCGGACTACGACAAATTGCTGTGGGCCTGCGACCTGAACTTCGTGCGCGGCGAGGATTCCTTCGTGCGCGCGCAGTGGGCGGGCAAGCCCTTCGTCTGGCACATCTACCCGCAGGACGAGAACCTGCACCACAAAAAACTGCGCGCCTTCCTGCAGCGCTACGCCGCCGGGCTCGACGCGCTCGACGAGTTCTCGCTGCGCTGGAACGGCGCGCCGACGGCGGGCGAGGGCAGCGACTGGCCGTCGCTGTGGCAAGCCTTCGCGCGCGAGATGCCGGCCATGGCCGCGCGCGCCGAAGCATGGCAAACGCAAATGCTGGCCAACGGCGATCTGGCCGCCAATCTGATGGCCTTCGCGGCCACGCTGAGATAGGCGGTCTTGCAAAAACAAGGTATAATGCCGGGTTAATCTCTAGCGCATTTTTACCCGATCAACCGTGAGCTTTGGGCGTTTCGCCTGGCGACAGATGATTTTTACGCAACCTACTTTTTACGTACACTCTCTATGAAACCTGCAAAAGAAATTCGTGTTGGCAACATCATCATGGTTGACAGCAAGCCTATGATCGTTCTGCGCTCCGACGTCAACGGTTCGAGCCGCACGGGCTTCACCTACAAATGGAAGATGAAGAATCTTCTGACCAACACCCCGATGGAAAACGTCTTCCGCGGCGACGACAAGTTCGACGTGGTCGTTCTGGACAAGAAGCCAGTGACCTACTCGTACTTCGCCGATCCGCTGTACGTCTTCATGGACGCCGACTACGAACAGTACGAAATCGAAGAAGAAAACCTGGGCGACGCGCTGCACTACCTGAAAGACGGCATGGAATGCGAAGCCGTGTTCTACGACGGCAAAGCCATCTCGGTTGAACTGCCAACCACCATCGCACGTCAAGTGGTGTACTCGGAACCAGCCGTTAAAGGCAACACTTCGGGCAACGTCCTGAAAGAAGCCAAGATCGAAAACGCCATCGAAGCCCACCGCCACACCGTGCAAGTGCCACTGTTCGTGAGCCAGGACGACGTCATCGAAATCGACACCCGTACCAACGAATACAAGCGTATCGTTCGTAACTAATCGGTTTTAGTTGCTAAAAGGCACGCCCAGCATGTGAAATACATGCCGGCGTGCTTTTTTTATTGGAAATTGGTAATTATTTTCTGATTTGTAATAATTTTTGTGGTGTAGGTGGCAACACGCTGATATATTTATGCAACGCAATAAATAGTGCGCATTGGTGATCAGTTCAAACCACTCACGAGGATGGCATGGATCGCAGGGAATTCGTTCGTATCGGCGTCGCGGCGGGTGCCGTGGCGGGTGCCGTGGCGGGGAGCAACCGGGTGCTGGGGGCGCCGGCCGGTGCGGCGTCCAAGCTCGGTCCCGGCGGCATCCTCGACGCCGGCGTGTGGGAACAGCAGCAGATGATGGAGGCCGGCAAGCTGACCTCGCACTCGCTGACCTCGCAATACCTGGCCCGCATCAAGACCATCGACAAGTCTGGCCCCCGTCTCAACGCCATCATTGAAATCAATCCCGAAGCGCTGAAGATCGCGCTGGAGATGGACCGCGAGCGCAACCTCAAGCGCGTGCGCGGTCCGCTGCACGGCATCCCCGTCCTCCTCAAAGACAACATCGCCACCGGCGACCGCATGAGCACCACCGCGGGCTCGCTGGCGCTGAACGGCGTGCGCGCCGCGCGCGACGCGCATGTGGCCGCCCAGTTGCGCGCGGCCGGCGCCGTCATCATCGGCAAGACCAACCTGAGCGAATGGGCCAATATGCGCTCGACGCATTCGGTCAGCGGCTGGAGCGGGCGCGGCGGCTTGACCCTGAATCCGTATTCGCTGGACCGCAACTGCAGCGGCTCCAGTTCCGGCTCGGGCGCGGCGATCGCCGCCGGGCTGGCCACGCTGGCGGTCGGCACCGAGACCGACGGCTCGATCGTCTCGCCGGCCTCGATCTGCGGCGTGGTCGGCATCAAGCCGACGCTGGGGCTGGTCAGCCGCAGCGGCATCATCCCGATCGCGCACTCGCAGGACACCGCCGGCCCGATGGCGCGCAGCGTGGCCGACGCCGCGCTGATGCTGGCCGCGATGACCGGCGTCGACGCCAGCGATCCGGTCACGCGGGAAGGCGCCGGCAAGGTTGGCGACTACCGCGCGGCGCTGGAGAAGGGCGGCCTGCAGGGCAAGCGCATCGGCGTGGCGCGCAATTTCTTCGGCAGCAATGACGAGCTGGACGCGGTGATCGAGAAAGCGCTGCTGGACTTGAAGGCGCAGGGCGCGATCCTGGTCGACACCGAAGTGCCCAACATCAGCAAGTACGGTGATAGCGAAACCGAAGTGCTGCTGTACGAATTCAAGGCCGACCTGGCGGCGTACCTGAAGGAATACGCGCCGCACGCGCCGGTGGCCAACATGGCCGACGTCATCGCCTTCAACCAGAAGCACTACCAGCAAGAGTTGCCGTACTTCGGCCAGGAATACCTGGAACGCTCGCAAGCCAAGGGCGACCTCGACACGCCGGCCTACCGCGAAGCCCTGGCCAACAACCAGCGCTACTCGCGCGCCGAAGGCATCGACCAGGTCATGCGCGAGCACCGGCTCGACGCGCTGGTGGCGCCGACCGGCGGGCCGGCATGGCTGACCGACTTCATCAACGGCGACCATTTCGGCGGCAGCTTCTCGTCGCCGGCCGCGGTGGCTGGCTACCCGCACATCACGGTACCGGCCGGATACGTGCATGGGCTGCCTGTCGGCCTGTCATTCGTCGGCGCCGCCTACAGCGAAGCGATGCTGATCCGCATGGCCTACAGCTACGAGCAAGCCACACTCCACCGCCGCGCCCCCCAATTCCCAGCCAGCGTCAACATTGGAAAAGCCTGGGGTCAAGTCTGACATTCAACCCTGGGGTCAAGTCTGACATTCGGACACGAGCTCAACCAAAACAGCGGTGGGGTCAAGTCTGACATTCGGACACGGCCTCTGCCGTAGGCGCGCGCCTACGGCAGAGGCCGTGTCCGAATGTCAGACTTGACCCCAATTTTGTTTGGTCAGGTGACGCCCAGTTCGCGCAAGATTTGGTCTTTCATTTCCTGGAACTCGGGCTGGGACAGCTTGCGCGGATGGGGATGCGGTACTTCGAATGTTGCCTGGATCCGTGTCGGCCTCGGCGACAGCACCAGGATGCGGTCCGCCATGAACAGCGCTTCCTCCACATCGTGCGTGATCAGGATGACCGTGTGGCGCTCTTCGGCCAGGATGCGCAGCAGTTCGGTGCGCATTTTCAGGTTCATCAACGCGTCCAGCGCGGAGAAGGGCTCGTCCATGTACAGGATCTCCGGCTTGACCACGAACGCCCGCGCCAGCTCCACCCGTTTCAGCATCCCGCCCGACAGCTCGTGAGGATAGCTGTTCTCGAAGCCCTTCAGTCCCACCATCTCCGCGTAGTGATCGGCCAGCGCCGATTTGTCGCCATGGCCGTTGCCGGTCAGGCCGAACATCAGGTTCTGCTGCACCGTCAGCCACGGGAACACCGAGCCATGCTGCGAGATCGCGATGCCCTTGGGATTGGGCCCGCGCCGCACCGTGCCGTCGATGCGCACCTCGCCCTCGCT
Source organism: Rugamonas sp. A1-17 (assembly GCA_025548565.1). Taxonomy (GTDB): domain Bacteria; phylum Pseudomonadota; class Gammaproteobacteria; order Burkholderiales; family Burkholderiaceae_D; genus Rugamonas. The sequence goes on along the minus strand of JAJLPB010000002.1, from coordinate 667,865 downwards.
GGGCTGCTCGAAGCCGGCGATGATCTTCATCAGCGTCGATTTGCCGCAGCCCGATGGCCCGACGATGGCGACGAACTCGCCATCCTTCACATCCAGCGATACGCCGCCGACCACCGGCAGCTCCTTGAAGTTCTTCTTGATTTCCTTGACGACGATCTTAGCGTCCATAGCGCCACCTTACCGATTTGAGGCCTTCGAGTTTGCGCATCACCGCGTCCAGTATCAAGCCGATGACGCCGATGATGATCATGCCGGCGATGACCAGGTCATAGCGGTTGCCGGCGTTGCGCGAGTCCATGATCAGGTAGCCCAGGCCGGAACGCAGCGCGATCATCTCGGCCGCCACCACGACCAGCCACGCGACGCCCAGCGCGATGCGCATGCCGACGATAATCTCCGGCAGCACCGCCGGGATGATCACTTGCCGGAACAAGGTGGTCTTCGACACGCCGAAGTTCTCGGCCGCCCGCAGGTAGCGCCGTTCGATGGTGTGCACGCCGGACGCGGTCTGCACGATCATCGGGAACACGGCGGCGATGAAGATCAGGAAGATCGGCGACACGTTGCCGACGCCGAACCACAGGATGGCCAGCGGTATCCAGGCGATCGGCGATATCGGCCGCAGGATCTGGAAGATGGGATTGAGCGTGATGTAGGCGCCGTCCACGCGTCCCATCCACAGGCCGAGCGGAATCGCCACCAGCGCCGCCAGCCCGAAGCCGGTGCCGACGCGGAACAGCGATGCGCCGATATGCTCCCACAGCGTGCCGTCTTCGGCCAGTTCCAGCGTGCCTGTCACCACCTGCAGCGGCGTCGGGAAGATCACGCTCTCGGTCTGCACCACGACGATCCACCACAGGGCGATCAGCGCGGCCAGTACCGCCAACGGCGGCAGGATTTTCTTGAGTTTTTCCATGGCGTCCAGTTATGTTGAGAACAGATGCGGCGCACGCGCCCAGGCGCGCAAGGCGCGCCACTTCAATCGCTGCCAGCCTGCTGCCGGCATGGCGTCGACCACCACCCGCATTTGCCCGCTGGCGTGCGCGGTGCAGGCGAAGTCGTTGACGGAGACGGTTTCGAACGGCAGCCGGAAACTCTGGCCCGGCATGATCAGCACCGGTCCGAAGATCTGCGGCACGTTGTCCATGTTGCGCAGCAGGAGCACGTCGTTCGCGCCCTGCGTCAGATGGATCTCGGACGGCAGGATCTCCACCTTGTCGCCGGCCATGCGGCGCGCCCACGTGCCGTTGGGGATTTCAAACAACTCGTCGCGCGAGGGCAGGGCGATGGGCGCCAGCGCGGCCCACGCGCACAGCGCCACCCCTGCCATGGCCAGGCACGGTGCGATAAATTTGAGGAGCCGCCGCGTCTTCAATTCTTCAACAGCAGCGTGGCGTCGTGCACCACGTCGGCGGCGGTGCGCCCGAACGGCAGCAGCGCGCGCAGGCTGCCCTTGCGGTCGACGAAGTACAGGTAGGAGGAATGGCCGATGGTGTAATCGGTCTTGCTACCGTCGATCATTTTTTTTGTGGCGGTGATGCCGTAGTCCTGGCGCACGCGCGCCATCTGCTGCGGCGTGCCGGTCGCGCCGATGAAGGTCGGGTCGAAGGCGCGCAGGTAGTTGCGCATGCGCTCGGGCGTGTCGCGCTCCGGATCGACGGTCACGTAGATCACCTGCAGCTGGCTGGCCTGCGCGCCCATCTGCCGGCGCGCCTCCGCCAGCATCCCCAGCGACACCGGGCACACGTCCACGCAGGAGGTGTAGCCGAATTCCAGCAATACCAGCTTGCCCCGGTACTGGCTCAGTTTCAGTTCCTTGCCATCCGAGCCTCGCACCGTGAAGTCGGGCGCCATGCGCGGCGGATCGAACACGCCGGCTTTCAGGCCGAGGTTATCGGCGGCCTGCGCGCCGAAGCTGATCGTCATCGCCAGCAATGCGGTCTTCAACTTGCTCATAGGCTGATGGCGACCGGCTTGAGGGCCTTGACGAAGCTCTCGTCCACGTAGGATTCGTAGGCGATGGGGCGCTTGATGGTGCCGGCTTCGATCGACAGCTGCATCAACTCGTCGAACTCGGAACGTATCATGCGCAGGTCGCCGTAGGTCACGCGGTCGGCCGGATTCTGCATCACGAAACGCAGCACGTTCGGGTCCTGGTTGAAGTACTTGCGGCCGGCGGCGATGGTGATGGCCTTCTCGCGGCTGGCGGCCGCGGAATCGAGCCAGCTGCCGGCGGCCTGCACGTAGTTGACCAGCTCCTGCACCAGCGGGCGGTTTTCCTTGATCAGTTCTTCGCGCACCGTCAGCACGCAGCAGATGTAGTTGCGCCATTCGTCGCGTGTCATCGCCAGCGGACGCGCATAGCCGGCGCGCTGCGCTGCGGCGCCGAAAGGCTCGCCGGTGCAGTAGCCGTCCACCGCCTTGGCGTACAGCGCGGCCGGCATGTCCGGCGGCGCCATCTCGATGATCTCGATATCCTTGGGCGTCATCTTCTCGCGCGCGAGCATTTTGCGCAGGAACAGGAAGTCCACCGCGAAGCGGCTCGGGATGGCGATGCGCTTGCCGCGCAGGTCGGCGAACTTCTTGTAAGTGGAATCGGTACGCACCATGATGACGGCGCCCGAGCGGTGACCCAGCGAGACGATCTTCACCGGGATGCGCTTGTCCGCCAGGTCCATCACCAACGGCGCCAGCATGTACGCGGCCTGGATGCGGCCCGTCATCAGGGACTCTTTCACCTCGGGCCAGCCGTTGTATTTGCTATATTCGAAGCCGCGCGGCAGGGCGCCCGGCTTGCCCATGGACGCGGCCTTCGCCATGCAGGCCACAGGCAGCGTGAGATTGCAGGTGACGGGCAGGCCGCCCACCTGTATGGGCGCGTCGGCCGCGCGGGCGCTGGACGGCAGTATCAGCGGCAGCGCCGGTGCGGCGGCGCTCAGCAAACCGCCCAGCAGCCGGCGCCGCAGCGGTGAATCGGGGGAGGAATCGTCTCTGTTTTTCATGGCGCTTGGCCGTGTCGTTTTGTCCTGTAATTGTACTACAGGCCTTTCCGCACGAGCACCGGGTCGGCGCGATATACATCCGGCGCGATACGCTTCAGGTTTTCGACCTTGGGCAGGTCGTTGAAGGCGATGTACGGATGGTTGGGGTTAAGCGTCAGGAAGTTCTGGTGATAGGCCTCGGCGGGGTAGAAGGCCTTGTCCATTTCGATCCTGGTCGCCAGCGGCTTCTTGAACATATGCGAGGCGTTGAGCTGCGCGATGTACTTTTCCGCCACGCTGCGCTGCACCGGCGATTGCGGGAAGATCGCCGAGCGGTATTGCGTGCCGCTGTCCGGCCCCTGGCGATTGAGCTCCGTGGGGTTGTGCGCCACCGAGAAGAAGATCTGCAGCAGTTTGCCGTAGCTGATCTGCGCCGGATCGTAGGTGATCTTCACGCTTTCCGCGTGGCCGGTGTCGCCGCCGCTCACGGCGTCGTAGTTGGCGCTGCGGCCGTCGCCGCCGGCATAGCCGGAGACGGCATTGCTGACGCCTTTCACGTGCTGGAACACGCCCTGCACGCCCCAGAAGCAGCCGCCGGCAAAGATGGCGGTGGCGGTATGGCCGGTGGCTGTCGGTTCATCGACTGCCGGCGGCGCGATCGCCACCGCCACTTCCGCCGATACCGCCGGCTGCTGCCACAACGCCACGCCGAAGATGGCGGCGCCGGCCAGCGCTAGGGGACCGCCGTAGTTTTTCAAGAAGGTGTTCATGTTGTGCTCTCCGTTTCAACCAAAGGTGAAGGCGTAGGCTTGTACGCCGGGATCGAGGAATTCAATGCTGAAGGTGTGGTCGCCGATGCTGCCGGACTGCCGCACCAGCTGGTACAAGCGCTGGCCGTTGATGGTGCCGCTGCCGTCGGCGGCGACGTCGGCCCCGTGGTTGCGGCCCGGCGCGGCGCCGTCTATCGTCACGCGGAAGCGTACCGGCTTGCCGTTCTTGTCCGGGCCGAGTACCAGGTGCAGGTCACGGGCGTGGAAGCGGTAGACGATGCGGCCCGTGCCCTGGCTCAGCGTGATCTGGTCCGGCTGCGACAGCCAGTTCCCGGCCAGGCCCCATTGGTTCAGCGCGGGCTGCGAGGGCGCGGTGTAGCTGCGGCTCTTGTCCGCGGCCTGGGTTTCAGGCGAGGCGAAATTCTGCGCGCGTTCGTAACCCAAGTAGGTTTCCGGCGAGGCCACCTGGCCCATGTCGGAAGCCTGCTGCACGCCTTGTGCGTTTTCCGCGCTGACCACGGTGTTGGCCACGTTCTTGCGGCCCGCTTCCTCCAGCAGCTGCTGGATCGCCTGCTCGGTCTGGGCATATTCGCCTTCGCCGAAATGGTGATGGCGGATCTGGCCCTTGGCGTCGATGAGGTAGTGCGCGGGCCAGTACTGGTTGCCGAAGGCGCGCCAGATGGCGTAGTCGTTGTCCACGGCGACAGGGTAGGTGATGCCGAGGTCCTTGACCGCCTTGCGCACGTTGCCGATATCACGCTCGAAGGCGAATTCGGGGGCGTGTACGCCGATCACCACCAGGCCCTGGTCACGGTATTTTTCTGCCCAGGCTTTCACGTAGGGCATGGAGCGCAGGCAGTTGATGCAGGAGTAGGTCCAGAAGTCGACCAGCACCACTTTGCCTTTAAGCTGTGCGGCGGTCAGTGGCGTGGAGTTCAGCCAGTCGACGGCGCCGGTCAGTGGCGGCAGCTTGCCTTCCACCGGGAGTGTGTCCTCGGCCGGCAGGGCGGCGTGCATGGCCATCATGGCGGGGCCGTTGTTGCTCATCGCGGTGCGCGACATCATGGCGCCAGAACCGTTCGCAGCATCGCCGCCGCGCATCGCACCGCCGGCCGTGTCGCCACCGGTCGCGTCTCCACCGCGCATCGCGCCTCCGGTGGCGTCGCTTCCGCGCATGGCGCCACCGGCCATCATCGCGTCGCCTTGTGGCTCACGCGGCGACAGCGTATCGATCAGCTTCTGCTCCAGCCCCGAAGTGGCGACCGTCGACACCCGCGTCAGCAGGCCGGTATCCAGCCCGCTGGCGATTGCCGCCACGCCGCCCAACATGGCCACGCCCAAGCCGCGCCGTAACCATTCACCAGCGCCCAGCGAACGCTTCATCGCGTTGAAGACTCGTCCTCCGATGAGCAGCGCCAATCCCAACGAAGTCGCCGCGCCCGCCGCGTAGGCCAACAGCAGCAGCGTCGTCTGGGCGCTGGCGCCGTTCAATGCCGCGCCGGTCAGCAGCAGGCCAAGCACCGGCCCCGCGCAGGGCGCCCACAGCAAGCCGGTCGCGATCCCCAGCAGGAACGAGGACCTCGTCCCCGACCATGCGCCACCCGCCGCGCCATCGGCCGCCTGCGCCTTGTTGGACAGCTTGTCGCCCAACGCCACCAGCGGCTTGGTCAAGCGGTCCGCCAGGTGCGGCAGCATCAAGGTCAGTGCGAAGAACGCCATCAGCGCCATGGCCAGCCAGCGGCCATATTGATTGGCCTGCACCACCCAGCCGCCGCCGACGGCAGCCAGCGTCGCCACCAGTGCAAAGGTTAGCGCCATCCCGGCCAGCAGCGGCAATCCACTGCGCACGAATGGCTGGCCTGTGCGGGCAAACACGAACGGCAGCACCGGCAGGATGCAGGGGCTGAGTATCGTCAGCGCCCCGCCGAGGTAAGAGAGAAGGATCAGCAGCATGACTATGACCCTCCCTTAAGCCGCGCCGGGCGTGAACGTCAGCGCCAGGCCGTCGATGCAGTACCGCAGGCCGGTCGGTTCCGGGCCGTCGTCGAACACGTCGCCCAGGTGGCCGCCGCAGCGGCGGCACTGCACCTCGACGCCACGGAAGCCCAGCGATGTCGTACGGCTGGTGAACACGCCGCGTTCCAGCGGCTTCCAGAAACTGGGCCAGCCGGTGCCACTGTCGAATTTGGCGGCGGACGAGAACAGCGGATTCTGGCAACCGGCGCAGACGAACTTACCGGCGCGATGCTCCTTGTAGAGCGGGCTGCTGAACGGCCGCTCCGTGCCGCCGTGCCGTAGTATCTCGTACTGCGCGGGCGAGAGCAGGGCGCGCCATTCGGCGTCGGTGTGCGTCACTTCCCAAACGGGAGCCGGGCCGGCGTTGGCTGCGCGCCATTTTAAAGCTGCGGCGCCCGCCATCAGGGCTGCGCCGCCAGTGAGGAGAAATTTGCGTCTGGAAGTCATACATACTCCATGAAGTGGAATGTCGATGGGGCCATTGTGGCCCGGCGCGGATGGCGAAATCCTCACGTAAACTTCAATTAAATGTGATACTTTCCAGCGCAGGAATCCCGCACAATGGCGGCACCAAGACTTTTACCCGGCCCGACAGACTATGGATTTACCAAAACGCGTCCTGATCGTAGAGGATGATATGCCCATCGCCGACCTGCTGCGCCTGCACCTGCAGGACGAAGGCTACCAGGTCACCCACTGCGCCGACGGCAACCAGGGACTGGCCCAGTTGCGCACCGGCGGCTGGGATGCGCTGATCCTCGACCTGATGCTACCCGGCGTGGATGGGCTGGAAATCTGCCGCCAGGCGCGGGCGATGGCGACCTACACGCCCATCATCATCACCAGCGCGCGCTCCAGCGAGGTGCACCGCATCCTCGGCCTGGAGCTGGGCGCGGACGATTATCTCGTCAAGCCGTTCTCCGTGCTGGAGCTGGTGGCGCGCGTGAAGGCGCTGCTGCGGCGTGCCGACGCCATGGCCCGCAACCAGCGCAACGAAGCCGGCGCCCTGGAGCTGAACGGCGTGCGCCTCGATCCGCTGACCCGGCAGGCGCAGGTCGAAGGCCGCCCGCTGGACCTGACCCCGCGCGAATTCGACCTGCTGTACTTCTTCGTCAAGCATCCCGAAAAAGTGTTCTCGCGGCTGGACCTGCTCAACCAGGTGTGGGGCTACCAGCACGACGGTTACGAGCACACGGTCAACACCCACATCAACCGCCTGCGCGCCAAGATCGAGGCTGATCCCGCCGACCCGGCCCGCATCCTGACCGTATGGGGCAAGGGCTATCGCTTCGCGCACGGCGGACCTGCGGCATGAACCTGACTCTTTCCCAGCGCCTGTCGCTGGTGTTCTCGGTGCTGCTGCTGGCCTGCTGCGGTGCGTCCGCATGGCTGCAGATCCGCGCCAACATCATGCATGAGAAGGAAGTGGTGCAGGGCCTGTCGCGCGGCCTGGCGCGCAGCATCGCGCTGGATGCGCAGCTGATGCACGCGGACAGCGATCCCGCGGCCGCTGCCGCCACCAGCGCGCCGGCCAGCGAGGGCCTCGGCCCCGAAGCCGTGCGCCGCCTGTTCGGGCAGCTGATGGTGGTCAATCCCAACGTTGAGGTCTATCTGCTCGACATGGAAGGCCGCATCGTCGGCCACGCCGCGCCGGCCGGCCACCTGAAGCGCGACCACGTCAACCTTGAACCCATCCGCCGCCTGCTGGACAACCAGCCCTTGCCGATACAGGGCGACGATCCGCGCAGCGAAACGGGACGCAAGGTGTTCAGCGCCGCCGTGCTGCGCATGGGTGAACGCAAGGTCGGCTACATCTACGTCATCCTGCAGAGTGAGGAGCATGACCGCCTGGCTGCCCGCGCCACCGCCAGCTCGGTGCTGCGCACGACATTGTGGTCGATGGCCATCGTGGCCATGCTTGGCCTGGTGGCCGGCCTGGTCGCCTTCCGCCTGATCACGCGGCCCTTGCACCGGCTGGCCGACACCATGCGCCAGCTGGACACCAAGGCCGAGCAACTGGCGCTGCCGCCGCCCAACGCCGGCGGGGGGCGCGACGAGATCGCGATCCTGGAGCATGCCTACGGCGAGATGGCCGCGCGCATCAACGAGCAATGGCAGACGGTGCGCCAGCTGGACCATGAACGCCGCGAAGTGGTGGCGAACATCTCGCACGATCTGCGCACGCCGCTCGGTTCCCTGCACGGCTATCTGGAGACCTTGTCGCTGAAGGATGAAACGCTGGACGCGCCCGGCCGCCAGCACTACCTCGGCATCGCGCTGGCACAAAGCCGCAAGGTCGGCCGCCTGGCACAGGCCTTGTTCGAGCTGGCTCGCCTGGAGCATGGCGCGGTGGCGCCGGAAATCGAATCCTTTTCGCTGAGCGATCTGATACAGGACGTGTTCCAGAAGTTCGAATTGCGGGCGGAGGAAAAGCGGTTGCACCTGAACGCCGTGCTGCCGCATCCCGCGCCGATGGTGCGCGCGGACCTGGGCATGATCGAGCGCGTGCTGACCAATTTGTTCGACAACGCGATCCGCCATACGCCGTCCGGCGGCACGGTGGAGATCGAGGTGGAGCCGGACGCGCAGGGCCACATCCGCATCACCGTCAGCGACACCGGGCCGGGCATCCCTGCGGACATGGAGGAAGTGCTGTTCCGCCGCCCGTTCGCGCTGCGCGGCGAACGCAGGGAAGGGGGGCTGGGCCTGCTGATCGTCAGCCGCATCCTGCAACTGCACGGCAGTGGCATCGAATTGGTCCGCGTGCCGCAGCGCGGCGCCGTGTTTCGCTTTACGCTGGCGACGGTCTAGGCGCGCTGCAGCGGCGCGCGCCAGCTGCCCAGGTAGTGCTGCGGCGTTTTGCCGAGGATGCGGCGGAACATCGCGCTGAACGCGCTCGGGCTGGCGTAGCCAAGCGCCGCCGCGATGTCGCCCACGCTGTCGCCGCGCTCCAATCGGCCGAACGCCTCGGCCAGGTGCACCTGCTGCACCCACTGGCGGTAATGCAGGCCGGTCTCTTTTGGGAACAGGCGTATCAGGGTGCGCGCGCTGGCGCCGGCTTCGGCGGCCCAGTCCTCGATGGTGCGCCGGCTGCCCGGATCGTCCATGATCGCTTCGCACACGGCCAGCAGGCGGCGGTCGCGCGGCCACGGGATCGCGATCGGCACCGTCTCCGCCGCCGCCAGCTCGGACAGGATCAGCATCGCCAGATGCTCGCCACGGCCGGGCAGCGGATATTCGATGGGTTCATCCAGCAGCGACAGTATCAGCTCGCGCAGCAGCGGACTCACTTCGATCACGCGGCAGACATCGCCGAAGGCCTGCGCGGTATTGGCTTCGACGTAAATCGTCCGCATCGTCACTTTGCCCAACGACGTCCACTGATGCACCACGCCGGGTGGAATGAACAGCGCACGGCGCGGCGGCAGTATCCACACGCCGAAGTCGGTCTTCACTTTCATCAGCCCCTCGGTGGCATACAGCAGCTGCGCGCGTTCGTGGCTGTGCGGCCGTGCCGATTCGCCATGCACCGCGTCGCGCGCCATTGCAGTGACGACGCGTGGAACGCGTTGGTAATCGCGGTGGTCGCTGCTGCGGTGGAGAGCCTTCATATGTCACTTATTCGACGAAAGTTGGAATAGATCGAGTTTGCGGCCATATTACACTGGGAGGCATGAATACATCCACTCTCACTTCCTCCAGCCGTCCCCACGGGGACACCGTCATATCCATCCTCGGCGCGGTCGCCCTGGTCCACCTGTTGAACGACCTGACGCAAGCCATGCTGCCGTCGATCTACCCGATGCTGAAGGCGCAGTTCGGCCTGACGTTCACGCAGGTTGGCCTGATCACGTTGACCTTCCAGTGCACCGCCTCGCTGCTGCAGCCGTGGATAGGCCTTTACACCGACCGCCGTCCCATGCCCTTCCTGCTGCCGTTGGGGATGGTCGCCACGCTGATCGGCGTGCTGATGATGTCCGTCGCCGGCACATTCCCGGCCTTGCTGGTGGCGTCCGCGCTGATCGGCGTCGGTTCCTCGACCTTCCACCCGGAGGCTTCGCGCGTGGCGCGCATCGCCTCGGGTGGGCGGTTCGGTTTTGCGCAATCGCTGTTCCAGGTGGGCGGCAATGTCGGCTCGGCGCTCGGGCCTTTGCTGGCGGCCGCCGTCATCATCGGCCGTGGACAGGGCAATATCGCCTGGTTCGCGCTGTTGGTCGCTGCGGCGATCATGGTGCTGCTGCACGTGGGCCGCTGGCACAGCGCACACCTGGCCGGGCTGCCGCGCAAGGCCGCCTCGCATGCCGTATCGCCTTTACCTAAGGGGCGCGTTTATGGCGCGCTGGTTGTGCTGGCGCTGCTGGTCTTCTCCAAGTACATCTACATGTCCAGCTTGAGCAGCTACTACACCTTCTACCTGATCGATAAATTCGGCCTGTCGGTATCGTCGGCGCAGCTGTACCTGTTCCTGTTCCTGGCGGCGGTGGCGGCGGGCACCTTCATGGGCGGGCCTATCGGCGACCGTATCGGCCGCAAGCGCGTGATCTGGATCTCCATCCTCGGCGCGGCGCCGTTCACGCTGATGCTGCCTTACGTCGACCTGTTCTGGACCGCCGTGCTGTCGGTGGTGATCGGCTTCGTGATCTCGTCGGCGTTTTCCGCCATCGTGGTGTTCGCGCAGGAGCTCATGCCTGGCAAGGTCGGCATGATCGCGGGGATATTCTTTGGATTGATGTTCGGCGTGAGCGGCATCGGCGCCGCCGCCATGGGGCATATCGCCGACGTGGCCGGCATCGCCTATGTGTACAAACTGTGTTCGTTCCTGCCGCTGCTGGGCATCCTGACGGTGCTGCTGCCGCATATACCGCAGCGGCGCTAGTCGACGTCATTCCCGCTTTCGCGGGAATGACGGGGCGTCAGGATTCGATGAAGCGCATCTTGAAGTTGCGGCCTTTGATGGCGCCGAAGTCGCCGCCCAGCGGGTTGTTCTTGCTGAGACGCTCGAAGGCATCGTAGGCCACGCGGCGGTCGATCGCCACGTAGGTCTGGAACTCGAACACGTTGATCTTACCGACTTGTTCCTTCGAGAGGCCGGCGTCGCCGGTCAGGGCGCCCAGCAGGTCGCCCGGACGCAGCTTGTCCTTCTTGCCGCCCGAGATCACCAGCGTCATCATCGGCGCCGGATCGACGCCATAGTCGTTTTCGTCCAGCGATTTCAGGTCGAACCATTCGACCGGCGCGTTCTGGTATTCCTCGATCAGCTTGACCCACTTCTTCTCGTTCGGCGCGCACAGCGACAGGGCCAGGCCCTGTTCGCCGCCACGGCCGGTGCGGCCCACGCGGTGGATGTGCACCTCGGTGTCCTTCGACACGTCGACGTTGATCACCGCTTCCAGGTTCGGGATGTCCAGGCCGCGCGCGGCGACGTCGGTGGCCACCAGCACGGAGCAGCTGCGGTTGGCGAATAGCACCAGGATCTCGTCGCGCTCGCGCTGTTCCAATTCGCCGTACAGCGCGAGCGCCGAGAAGCCTTTCGATTGCAGCTCTTCCACCAGCTCGCGGCACTGCACCTTGGTGTTGCAGAAGGCGATGGCCGATACCGGCTTGTAGTGGCCCAGCAGGCGCGCCACGGCGGCGTTGCGCTCGTCGAAGCCGATCTCGAAGAACAGCTGCTCGATCTGGCTGTTGTCGTGCTGTGCCTCGACCGTCACTTCGACCGGATCGGCCAGGAAGGAATCGGTGGCGCGGCGGATGTCGTCCGGGTAGGTGGCCGAGAACAGCAAGGTCTGGCGGCGCTTCGGACAGGCACTGACGATGCCGGCGATTTCGTCGTAGAAGCCCATGTCGGTCATGCGGTCCGCCTCATCCAGCACCAGCGTCTCGACCTTGGACAGGTCCAGCGTGCCGCGGCCCAGGTGGTCGCGCACGCGGCCCGGCGTGCCGACCACGATGTGGGCGCCATGCTCCAGCGAGGCGATTTGCGGACGCATCGGCGAGCCGCCGGTCAGCACCAGCACCTTGACGTTGCCGGTGGCGCGGGCCAGGCGGCGCAATTCATTGGCCACCTGGTCGGCCAGTTCGCGGGTAGGGCACAGCACCAGCGCCTGCACGGCGAACCACGCGGGATTGAGCTTGGCCAGGATGCCGATGCCGAAGGCCGCGGTCTTGCCGCTGCCGGTCTTGGCCTGGGCGATCAGGTCGCGCCCCTCCAGCACCGACGGCAGGCTTTGCGCCTGGATCGTCGTCATCTCCTTGTAGCCGAGCGAATCGAGATTGTCGAGCAGGGTTTGGGCCAGCGGCAGGCTGGAAAAAGCGGTGGATGTCATGGTGTCAGACCTGTTCAAAAAGGACGTGGTCACAGTCTAACAGGCTCGCTGACGCTGTGATATCGGGGTTGGTATTAGTTTGGCGCCCACACCGGCAAGCCGGTGAGGTCCAGGTTTTCGTCGCGCACCCAGACCGGCAGGCCGGTGGTGTCGGTCGGCTCGAGCAGTTCGAGCTGCACCTGCTTGAGTGCGGAACGCTTGCCGCGCGGCGCCGGCGGGCGCTTCGCTTCCGGTTCGAGCGGCGCGGCCGGGCTGAAGCCGGGCAGGTCGAACGTGGCGTTGTCTTTTTTATCTCTCATTCTTAAATCTCGTGCCCACGGCGCCGGTGAAAATGCGCCGCTCAAAACAAAAGCCCGGCTGCAGCAGTCGGGCTCAGTAAGTAAGTCGCGGATTGTAACACAGAGGTGCTACCGCCCGCACTAACTCGTCGGAAGCTTAGCGGAAGCTCAGCGTGGCCGTCAGGTCGCCCGGCGGCAGCGCGTTGCGGGCCGCGAAGGCTTCGTTGCGCATCTTGATGCCTTCCAGCTGCGGCAGACCATGCAGGCGGGTGATGAAGCGCAGGATCGAGGTGGTGTCGTAGAAGGTGTGGTCGACCTGGCCCTTTTTCGCATACGGCGAAATGACGATGGCCGGCACGCGCGAGCCCGGACCCCAGCGGTCGCCCTTGGGCGGCGCCACGTTATCCCACCAGCCGCCGTTCTCATCGAAGGTGACCACGACGACCATGTTCTTCCATTGAGGGGACTTCTTCAGGTGCTCGATCACGTTGGCGATGTGGGCGTCGCCGGATTCCACGTCCGAGTAACCGGCGTGCAGGTTCAGGTTCCCCTGGGGTTTGTAGAAGGTCACGGCGGGCAGCTTGCCGGCGACGACATCGGCCAGGAATTTGTTCGAGATCGGGCTGTCGCCAAGGCCGCCGTCGCGCAGGTGCTCGGCGCGCGCGGCGGTGCCGGGCGCGAACTGCTTGAAGTAGTTGAACGGCTGGTGGTGGTACTGGAAGTTCGGCTTCTCGCCGCCGCCGCGCGCGTCGAGCGCGGCCTGCCACGCGCCGCCGTACCACGCCCAGCTGACCTTTTTGGCCGACAGCAGGTCGCCGATGGTCTCATAGCTTTGTGGCGGCAGCGTGCCGGCGTCGTTCGGATCGGCCAGCAGCGGATCGCCGTCGAAGGCAGGGCGGATGTAGCTGGGCTGGTAGGGCGGGGCCATGGTGTTGACCGCGTAGCCGTCCGGCGTGATGGCGCCGTTGTTGACGTAGACCGGCATGCCGTCCATCGCCGACGCAGGGCTGTCCTTGGTCACGGACAGGCGCATGCCGGTCGGGCCGTCGTCCAGCACCGCGATCTTCTTCTTGGCGGCGGTGTCCTTGGCGTTGAAGTATTCGGGCGTGCGGCCGCTGATCAGGAACTGGTGGTTCAGATAGGAGCCGCCGAAGGCCGCCATGAAGAAGTTATCGCACAGCGTGTACTGCTCGGCGATCTTCCACAGGCCGAGGTTCTTGCTGGTCTCGCCGTAGTAGCCCATGACCATGCCGCCGGTGTTGCCCCAGGCTGCGAAGCCGTCGTTCTTGCCGCCGTTGATCTGCATCTGGTTCTGGTAGAACAGGTGCCACAGGTCGCGCGTGATCACCGCTTCGGGCAGCGGCTTGCCTTCGGCGTCGACCAGTTTGAACGGACCGTTCGGCAGGCCCTTGATGTCGTCTTCCTTGAGCGCGTATTTTTTGCCGCCGATGTCCTGGGGGTTGGGCACCATGCCGCCCCAGACTTTCGGCAGCGCCGGCAGTACGGAGCCGTCGCGGTCGCGCTGCTGGCAGGCGGCGGCGGTGGCGGCCGACAGCGGCGCGGCGGTGCCGGGGAAGTTGGCGAACAGGTTGTTGAAGCTGCGGTTTTCCAGGTAGATCACGACCACGTTCTTGACGTGGGCTTTCAGCTTGGCGTCCAGCGAACCTTTGACGGCGGCCGGCGTGGCGGTGGCGGCCTCGCTCAGCGCGGGCAGGGAGGCGGCCATGCCGGTGGCGGCAGCGGCCTGGAAGATGCGGCGGCGCGATGGATTGGCGGGAGCATCCTGCTCATTTTGTGCTGATAACTGGACCTGATCCTTCACACGCGCCTCCTTGGCAGACTGAAAACGCGATTGTGACAGTTTTATGGAAGGTTGGGTATATCAAGGAAGGAGCAGTTTAATGCGGGTGCTGACATCGTGGACACATTGCGGAGTCACCTCGGCGAACTTGCGGGCTTTGCGTGCTCTCCAATCGACCGAGCGGACGTGGTCGGCCAAAACAACGCCCGTTAATTGGTGATTGAGCGCGGCCACCACCGGCACTTCAAACGGATAGCCCTTGACCTGGTTGGTGACTGGGCAGCAGATAGCCAAGCCGGATGCGGCGTTGTACCCGGCCACGGAAAGTATCAAGGCAGGTCGGCGGCCGGCCTGCTCATGCCCGGCTTGCGGAGTAAAGTCGAGCCACACGACGTCTCCGCGATCTGGAACGTAGGCGGTCGTTACCACTCCTCGCTGCCGACGGAGAGATCGTCCAGCAGAGGGGCATGACGATTTTCAGGTGTGATGCGAGCGACCAGGTCTTCCAGGCTTTCGGCTGCTGGCGCCAGTAGCAATTGTCCGGCAGCGGCTTGCAGGTCCAGCTTTTGTCCGATTTGGAGGCCAGCTTCTTTCAACGCCGCAGCGGGTATGCGTACGGCAGCGCTATCGCCCCATTCTTGTATCTCGACCAGCATATTCGTCCCCGGTAGTGTACTTACATTGTAGATACGCGAGAATGGCAAAGGCAAGCCAAAAATAGAAAAAGCCGTTGATTCCTGAAAGAAATCAACGGCTTATCGAATCTGGTTGCGGGGACAGGATTTGAACCTGTGACCTTCGGGTTATGAGCCCGACGAGCTGCCAGACTGCTCCACCCCGCGTCTGAGGCCCGAATTATACATAGACCTTTTGCGTTCCGCAAGGGTCAAAATAAGAGTCGCTTATATTTTGGTGAATTTTTTAAGTGGCGCTTATGTTTGTCGCATTATTCCTCGTCTTGTGTGGCCGCGAAGTCCTCGAAGCTCAGGATCTTCACGCCCGCATCCCGCGCCAGGGCAATCGTCTCCTCGACCAGGGCGTTTTCCATGATGAGCGCATAGTAGGAATCCGATTCGTAGTCCACTATCAGCAGCGACAAAGGCCGTGGCGCCAGCCAGCGCGACAGGTCGCGCAGCCCTTGCATGACGGTCTTGCCTTCGTGATTCCACTGCCACACGGGTTCGATGCCACGCGCCGCCAGCATTTCCTGCATCTGCCAGGCGACTTCCTCGCTGGCTTTCCAGTCCACCTGCAGCATGAACCACTGGCCGCGCTGCTGGCCGTCGTCGTCCAGCATGGCGTCGTAAAACAGCCAGCGGATCTCGTCGATGCTGGTTGGTCCCGTGGCGTCGTACTTCGCTTCCACATGGCGCACCAGCCGTTCGCTTTCCTGTTCGCCGAGGTGGCGCGTGATCAGGCGCGTGAGCCCTGAGGCGCCGGCCTTATAGCGCGCATATTCCTCATCGCTCAACAGGTCGACGGGCGGCCGAATGGGCGCCGCCGGCGTAGGTGACAACAGCCCGAATAATCGCTTGAACATGGGAGATCCTCCACGAAAGGTGATTCAAGCGAGGATATCAGAACTGCAAATCTTGCCTTTTTCGATAGGTGTGTGTTACGCGGCGGCCAGACGCCACAGCGAGGTGACTTCGGCGGCGCGGGCGGCGTGCAGCGGGTCGGTGGCGTCGGCGGCGCGCGGGTGGGTGGGGCGCACGTCGTGGCGGTCGATGACTTTCAGGCCGGCCGCGGCGATCCATTCCATCAGTTGTTCGCGCGGACGCAGGCCAAGGTGCTCGGCCAGGTCCGACAGAATTAGCCAGCCTTCGCCGCCCGGCGTCAGGTGCGTCGACAGGCCGGCCAGGAAGCCGCGCAGCATGCGGCTGTCCGGATCGTAGACCGCGTACTCGATCGGCGAACTCGGACGCGCCGGCACCCACGGCGGATTACACACCACCAGCGGCGCCCGGCCTTCCGGGAACAGGTCCGCTTCCAGCAGCTCGACCGGGCCGTCCAGATCCAGGCGCGCCAGGTTTTCGCGCGCGCAGCTCAGCGCGCGTTGGTCCTGGTCGGTGGCGATGACGCGCGCCACGCCGCGCTTGGCCAGCACCGCCGACAGCACGCCGGTGCCGGCGCCGATATCGTAGGCCAGCTTGACGCCGGCCGGCATCGGCGTATTCGCCACCAGGTCCACATATTCGCCGCGCACCGGCGAGAACACGCCGTAGTGCGGGTGGATGCGCGCGTCCAGCGCCGGGATCTCGACCCCGGTGCGGCGCCATTCGTGCGCGCCGATCACGCCCAGCAGCTCGCGCAGTGAGGCCACGAACGGTTCCTCGAAGCGGCCATAGGCTTCGTTGCAGGCCAGTTGCACGTCCGGCGCGCGGCGCAGCGGGATGGCGTAGCCGGCTTCGAAGGGAATGAGCAGCATGGCCAGCGTGCGCGCCCGCTGCGATTGCGCCTGGCGATGCAGGTGGAATGCTTCGGTCGGCGTGGCCGGAGTCTTGGCCGGCTTGGCCTTCTTCGATGGCTTGCCCTTGTGGTCCGCGCGGCGCGCGAGGGCCTGCAGCAGCTGGCGTGCGTTCTGGAAGTCGCCGCGCCACAGCAGGGCGGTGCCCTCGCAGGCCAGGCGGTAGGCCACGTCCGCGTTGGTGCGGTCGTCGGCGATGACGACGCGTTTCGGCGGAGGCATGCCGGCTTCGGAGCGCCAGCGCGCGGCGCACTGCACGCCGTTCTCCTCCCAGTGGATCTGCTGCGGCGTAGGGGAGGCGGTGGTGTGTGCGGACATGTTCGGGGCAATCGGTAGGTGTAATAAGCGGAATGGACAAGCACAAAAAACGCCGGGGATGATGTTCATCCCTGCCGGCGTTTCGGTGTTGAGGCGCTTATTATACTTGGCGCTTAGCTGTTGGCGTCTTTGACGGGAGCGAGCGAGATGGGATCTTCCGCCGGCGCTGGCGTTGCGCTCACGGCCGCGGGGCCGGCCTTGATGGGTTCCTGCGGGGCTTGCGCGCCGTAGGCGTCGGCTGCCGATTTGACCTTGTCGGCGGCGGCCGGCGCGCTGTAGGTGTGGGTGTCCTTGCTGTCGACCAGGTTGAGCAGGCGCAGCGACAGGTTGCGCAGCGTGTTGCGGTCGATGCCGTCGCTGGTCTTGGCGGGCGCGCTGTCGCCGGTCGACAGCGCCGATTGCAGGTCGCGGCCGATCAGTTTGAACAGGTCGGCCAGGGTGCCTGGGAAGTCGATGTTCGGCACCTGCACCGTCGGCAGGTTGTCGGCGCTGGCGCCGTTGCTGGCCACCGGACGCTTGGCGGTGGTGTCGCTGTTGGTGGTCGTGTCCTGGCTGGCGGCGCCGCTCAGTTCCGCGTTGTACTGCACTTCGACCTGGAAGTCGAACTTGCGGCCGTCGGCGGTGGTGATCGTGCCTTTGCCGATGAAGTGCGAGCTGTCGGTCAGGTCGAAGGCGGCGGCGTCGCTGCTGCCGTTCGGGCCCGAGGTGTGCTGCGCGCCGATGGCGAAGGTGGAGCTGGTATCCAGGCTGGCCGAGTCGAAGCTGATGGTCGCATCCTTGCCCGAGTCGCCGAACAGCGACTTGGCAAAGCTGCTCAGGAA
This sequence comes from Rugamonas sp. A1-17, assembly GCA_025548565.1. Classification (GTDB taxonomy): domain Bacteria; phylum Pseudomonadota; class Gammaproteobacteria; order Burkholderiales; family Burkholderiaceae_D; genus Rugamonas. Next base: position 650,090 of record JAJLPB010000002.1, on the reverse strand, counting down.
GTCCTGCGCGAAATCGACGGTGGAGTTGCCGACCGACGCCACGTGCTTTTCCAGGCTGTCGGTGGACAGGGAAGTGGGCGAGGAATCCAGCGCTTTCACCGGCTTGGCGGCGTTGGTCGCCGCCGTCTTGCCGTCGTTGTGTGGATTGGCGCCGTAGAGGGACGACGGCAAAGCGCGGGTGCCGAGAGCAGGTAGGATAGACATGGCAGGTTCCAGCGGATTCGGTTTGATAATACTTCTATAACGGTGCGTCCGCCGATTTCTTGAGGCCTGCGCAAAGATTAATGATGGTGGGTCCAGCCTTCCGGCGCGGCCAGGTAGGAGGCGACGGCGTCTTTCTGGCCGATGGCGTGGTGTTTGACCTCGCCGCAGGCGCAAATGCCCAGGTAGGGCTGGATGTGCGAGCAGGCCGAGACCTTTTGCAGGCGGACTTGCACGGCTTTGGCGCACTTGGCGCATTTGAAGGTCAGGGTACGTGGTGCTTTTAACATGGTTGCTCTTCGAGTGACTTGCAAAGGCGGGATTTTATCACTCGGACGCTCAGCCGCTCAGGCGAAGATGTCCAGCTTGGGCGCCGCCGGCGGTGGCGCCTCGTAGGCGCGGCGGACCTTGGCGGCATCGCCGGACGCCGGCCCCGATCCGTTCAGCCGGGCCGCGGCCTGCTCCACCTGCTGCGTCGCCAGTTCGGCGCGGGCTTGCAGCTCCATCTGCTGCGCCTGGGCCGCCACCGAGCGGTCGGCGCCGGAGGGATCGGCCGGCGCCAGCGCGGCCGCCTCGATGGTGCGGGCGCGTTCGATGGTCTCCTGCGGCGTGCGGCCGGGCGAGGTATCGATATGCACCTCGCCGCCAACGGCGTAATCGACGCCGTTCGGGCCGCGCTGATAGGTGTAGGAAGCGCCGGACGTGGCCAGGCCGCCGGCGGTGGCCAGGTGTGCCTGTTCGTGCTGGCGCACTTCGGTGTCGCGGGCTTTGAGCTGGGATACGAGGGCCAGCGCTTCCGGCGTCAGGTTGGTGGTGGAGCCACCGCCGGACGAGGTGCGCGCAGGAGCTGCAGGCGAATTCCCTTGCACCGGCGGCGTCGCGCGCGCCGGTGGCTGGTTGGCGGAACTCGGTGATATGGCGCCTATGCTCATGGTGACCTGCGCTGCCTCGGGCTTGTCTTAATGATAGCAAAATTGTAGCAAATGGTTGCAACTTCGCGGCGGCCGGCGCGTCAACTGTGCGGGCCGGCCGGCGTTGAAGGCCTACTGGGGATCATTCTTCCGCAAAGAGGCAAGACCATGAACCAAAATAAGCAACCGAGCAAAGAAGCCGTCCGGCGGTGGCTGCAGACGCAGATCGCCGAGCGGCGCCCGCCGCCGGATGTCCAGCAGATCCGCCGCGAACTCGGTTGGGAGATGCTGAAGATGGAACGAAAGGAGCGCGGCCCACGCTAGTGTTTTTTAGTCGCTGACGGTGGCGATCAGCGTGTGCAACAGCTGGTTGACCTTGGCGGCCATCGCCTCGGAGCCGTAGTCGCCGGCGGTGATGACCACCGTCAGGTCCAGCTCCGGCACGATGAAGATGCGCTGGCCGCCGTTGCCGAAGGCCGCGCTCCACGGCGTGCGGTGGCCGTGCCAGGCCGCCGTGCCGTCCCACCACTGGTAGCCGTAATGCAGTTCGTCCGGCTGGTTGCCGGGACTTTTGAAGCCCACGCTCAGGCGCGGCTTGAGCGATTCATCCACCCATTCCCCGGCCACGATCTGCTGCCCGTTCCAGCGGCCGTGGTTGAGCATCAGCCGTCCCAGCTTGGCCATGTCGCGCGGACGCATACGCAGTCCCGAGAAGGGCGCCGGCCGGTCGCGCAGGTCGGTCACCCATTCCCACTGCAGGATGCCCAGCGGTTCGAACAGGTCCTTGCGCGCCACCTCGATCCACGGCCGCCCGCTGACGCGGGTGACGATGTCGGCCAGGATGGTGGTGCCGCCGCCGTTGTAGTTCCAGACGGTGCCCGGCGGCGCCACGATGGGCCGCTCCATCACATAGCGCAGCTGGTCGGATTTCCAGTACAGCCGCAGCTCGTTATTGGGCTGCATGCCTTCGTCCCATTTCCAGCCGCCGCTCATGGTCAGCAGGTGTTCGAGATTGATGGCGTTGAGCTGCGGCGAGCGCAGGTCCTGGAGCTCGGGGTAGTAGTCCAGCACCGGCGTGGTGAGCGCGCCTATTTTGCCGCGCTGCTTCTCGATGCCGACCAGCAGGCTGACGACGCTCTTGCCGATCGAGCGCACATCGTGCAGCGTGTCCGGGCCGAATTCCACCGTCGGCGCGAACGGCGGCCAGATGCCCAGGCCGCGCCGGATCGAGCGGTCCTTGCCGGCGCGGTACATCTCCGCCACCAGCTTGCCGTGGCGTTCGACGACGATGCCGTGGATATTGTCGCCGCCCTCGGCCAGCGCGGTCAGCGTGACGCACAAGGCATTGGCGCTGAAGCCTTCCGCCTCGGGCGCGGCCACTTCCCAGCCATCGGCCAGTGTGGATGGCGCGGCGCACGGCGCGGCATGCGCCGCGGGCAGCGCGAACGAGAGGCAGAAGCACAAGCGAAGCAGCAGTTTCATGGGCTGACGTGCATTAACAATAAAACACCATTCTACTGCACTGTGACCGCGCTTTTGCCACCGGCCGAAGGCTGCACCAGTATTTTTACGGCGATCCGCTCCGTCATCTCCTGCACGTGCGAGATCACGCCGACTTTACGGCCCATCGCCTGCAGGCCGTCCAGCGCGTCCATCGCCACGCGCAGCGTCTCGGCATCAAGGCTGCCGAAGCCTTCGTCGATGAACAGCGACTCGACCCGCACGCGGTTGGACGACAGCGAGGCCAGTCCCAGCGCCAGCGCCAGCGACACCAGGAACGATTCGCCGCCGGACAGCGAATGCACGGAGCGCATCTCGCCGCCCATGTCCAGGTCGCGCACCAGCAGCGCCAGGGAAGGGCTGGCCGGATTGCTGATGCGTTCCAGCTGGTAGCGGCGCGCCAGGTGGTTCAGGTGGGCGTTGGCATAGCCCAGCAGGACGTCCAGCGTGAACTGCTGGGCGTAGTTGCGGAACTTCTTGCCGTCGGCGGAGCCTATCAGGTCGTTCATGCGCGCCCAGCGCTGCTCGATGGTTTCCTGCTGTTCGATCTGCTCCAGCATGGCTTGCGATTGCCGGCGCTTGGCGTCGTCCTGCGCCAGCGCCAGTTGCAGCGCGGTGGCCTGGTCCTGCGCCGTGCCGCGTTCTGTGGCGAGCGCGTTCAGCGCCGCAGCCAGTTGGGCGATCGGCGACGGCACGGCGGTGGTCGCATCATGGCCGCCATGTTCTTCGGCCGGCGGAGCGCTCTCCGGCGATGCATGTTCCGGTGACCCGCGTTCCGGCGGCGCGGACAGCTGGTGTTCGGTGCGCTGGCGCTGGCGTTCATTCAGCACGGCGGCGGCGTTGTCGGCGGCGCGGTCGATGGCTTGCAGCGCGGCGCGTTCGGCGTCCACGTCGTCGGCGGAATGGGCCAGCAGTTCGTACAGATGTTCCAGGTCGCGCAGGCCGGCGTCGGGCTGGCGCTGCTGGAATGCGGCGACCCAGTCGGACAGCTTCGCCACGGCCGTCGCCGATGCTTCATGCAGCGCCGCCAACCGTTGCGTGGCCTGGGCCAACGCCTCGTCGGCGCGCGCGCGGGCTTGCGCCGCTTGCTGCGCCGCGTTTTGCAGTCCTGCCAGCCGCTCCCTGGCCGCATCGATGGCGGCGTTGAGCGCCGCTTCGACATCGCGCACTTCCTTGCCGCCCCACAGCGCCATCCGCTGCTGCTGCATGTCCTTGAGCGCGGTGTCCGCGCTGCTGTAGGCGACGCGGGCGTTGACGGCGTCCAGGCCGGCCCTGGCCTGCGCCTCGGCGAGCGCCTTCACTTCCACCTCGATGGTGGCGATGGCCGCGGCGCGTTCGTCATGCGCCGTGCGCTGCGCCAGCCATTGCTTGCTTTCGGCCTGGCGGGCTTCGTGGAATCGGGCCGGGCCGGCTTTCCAGTCGTCCTTCCAGTCTTCGCTCGGAATGTCGCCGCCGCTGAAGGCCGGGTCCAGGTCCGAGAGCAGGCCGCTGAGCGTGAGCGCGACTTCGATACGCTGATCGTCCAGCGCCTTGTATTCGGTGTTCGATTGGGCGAGCGCGGTCTGGGCGTGCGCCGCGATGCCTTGCAGGCGCGCGTGTTCGGCGGCCGCCAGGTCGTAGGCGGATTGCGCCTGGTCGCGCGCGGTGCGGGCGGCGTGCAGATCCCGTTCCTGCCGTTCGACGGCTTGCAACGCGTCGCGCACTTGCTCCAGTTGGGTGACGAACCAGCCGGTGCGTTCCGGTTCCGGAGGCAGCGATGCCGAAAGCTCCGATGCCGCATCGCCTTGATCGGCGGCCCGCATGTGGCTTTGCCACGCGGCGGATACGCGCTCCAGCGCCTGCGCCACGGCGCGTCCTTCGCTGGCCAGCGCGTTCAATTGTTCAAGGCTGGCCTGCTCGGTGGCGCGTTGCGCAGCCTGCTGATTGACGTTGGTCTCCATCCGCTGGCGGCAGCGGACCACCTCCGCCTGGAACTCGGCCAGCATCGCGTGCAGGCCGCCGTCGTCCTGCCGGTACGGATGCTCGTGCGATCCGCAGACCGGGCAGGGCGTGTCGTCCTCCAGCGCGGCGCGCAGCGATTCCACGTTCTTGGCGCATGCGGCTTCCGCCAGCTTCAGCGAACGCTCGGCCTGCGAGAAGGCCGCCAGTATGCCGATGCCTTCCTGCTGCGCGGCCTTCAGTTGAAGTTCGGCGGCGGCCACCGCCTGCCGCAGTTGCGCCGACTGCGCTTCGATATGTGCGTGGCGGGTTTGCCGCGCATCGAGTTCGATCCACAGTTTTTCCGCTGCGGCCAATCGATCGCGGCGTTGTTCCAGATCGTGGCGGGTAGCCTGCAGCTGGTCGGCGGGGAAGACCGCCAGCACGCGCGCCGCTTCCTGCCGCTGCGCGTCCAGTGTTTGCATGGCGGCGCCGGCGGCGGCCAGCTTGCCGCTGGCATCGGCCTCCTCGTCGCGATGCGCCTTGGCGTTGCGCTGCACGCGGGCCAGTGCGCCGCTCAGCTTCTCCGCTTGCGACGCGGCCTGGCCGGCCTGCACGAACAGCACATCCCAACGCTCCCACGACTGCGCCATTGTTTGCCATTGCTTGTGCCGCGCCAGCCAGGTGACGGCCGCCTCGTGCTGCGCGGCCAGGCGCTTGCGTTCCTCCTGCCGTTCCTGCAGCGCGGCCCTGGCGACCGCGTCCGCCTGGTCGGTCTCTTCGCACGCGGCGGCGGTTTGCCGGTAGGTCGGCAGCATGGCTTCGATGCGGGCGTCCAGCGCCTTGGCCTGGTCCAGCTGCGGAGCGGCGTTGCGTTGCGCGGTTTCCGATTCCTGCACTTGCGCCGCGGCCTGCGCCTGTGCCGCCGTGGCGCGTTCAAGCGCCTGCGCGGCGAGTGCCGCATCCTGGGTGCTGCTGGCGATGGTGGCCCGGGTGGCGGCGATGTCCGCGCCGATGCGCGCGATGTCGTCGGCCAGCGGGCGCGCCGGTTGCACCGCCGCGATACGCGCCAGCGCGGTGCGGCGTGGCGCGGACGCTTCCACCTCGGCGACGGCGGCTTGGCAGGTTTGCTGCGCCAACTGTTCGTCGTCGGCCAGCTTCGCCGCCTGCTTGTGCCAGCGTAGTTCCTGCTCCAGCTCGAGCTTTTGCTGTTCCAGCGCTTGCAGGGCTTCGGCGGCGCTTGCGCGTTGCGCTTCCAGCTCGCCGCGCTGTTCAGCGCTCAGCGGCTTCTGGTCGGCCAGGCGGGCGATCAGGCTTTGCAGCGTCGCCTGTTCCTGCTTGGCGCGTTCGAAGGCGCGCATCGAGATCTCGGAATAGACGGTGCTGCCGGTCAGCGTTTCCAGCAGCTCGCCGCGTTCGTTGTCTTCGGATTTGAGGAAGGCCGAGAATTCGTTCTGCGCCAGCAGCACGGCGCGCGTGAACTGCTCGAACGACAGGCCGATGCGCTTCTCGATTTCCACTTTGACTTCGGTCTTGGTACCGCCTATCGCCTGCAGCGCAGGCAGCAGGTGCAGCGTCATCTGGGTCGGCTGCAACGCGCCTTCGGCCTTGGTGCGCGAGCGGCGCACGCTCCAGCGGGCGCGGTAGGAGGCGCCGTCGCTGCCGACGAAATCGACCTCCGCATAACCCTCGGCCGTGCCGCGCCGCAGCAGCGTGCGCGGGTCCTGCGTGGATACGGTTTCCGCGCCGACGTCGGCCAGGTAGCTGCGTCCCGCGACCTTCAACAGGCGCGGCGTGGCGTCGTACAGCGCCAGGCAGAGCGCGTCGAGCAGGGTGCTTTTGCCGGCGCCGGTCGGGCCGCTGATCGCGAACAGGCCGGTCGACGCCAGCGGTTCCTGTTCGAAGTCCACGCCGAATTCGCCGGCCAGCGAGGCCAGGTTCTTGCCGCTGATTTTCAGGATCCTCATGGCTGCCTCGATATCAGCATGAGTTCCGTGAAGGCGCTCAGTTGGTCGGGCGGCGCGTCGTTGTCGAACCTTTGTCTGTATAGCTGGCGGAAGATGTCGTCCGGCTTGAGCTGTTCCAGCTGGTCCAGCGTCATCACCTCGTCGTCGATGGAAGTATTGCGCGCCGCGCTCGATGTCTCGATCTTGGCCAATCGCACAGGCTTGCCGTCCAGCGCCGCCTCGACCCGCGCGCGCAGGCCCGGTTCCGGCGCGTCCAGCAGCACGCGAACCTCAAGGAAGGGCTGCCGTTCAGGCTCCGCCTGCGGCAGGTCCAGCGCCGCCAGTTCTTCCAGCACCTGCGCCAGCGGCGCAGGTTTGGCCGGCACCCGCAACAGCGCGACCGCGCGCGGCACCATCAGCGGCGTGATCTCGCGTACGGCGGCGCCGTCGATGTCGATGCGCAGGACCTGATGGCTGTATCCCACCTCCGCGAACGACAGCGGGATCGGGCTGCCGCAGTAGCGGATATGCTGCTGCTTGCCGACGTTTTGCGCCAGGTGCAGGTGGCCCAGCGCGGCGTAGGCGATGTCCGGCCCGAAGATCCCGGCCGGCAGCATCTCGGTGCCGCCGATGACGATGCGGCGTTCCGAATCGTTGGACATCTGGCCGTCGACCATGTGGCAATGGCCCATCGCCAGTATCGCCTGGCCGTCCTGGCGCTTGGCCTGCGCAAGTTCCAGCGCTTGCTGGTAGAGCAGGGCGATGCCAGCCAGGTAGGGATCGGGAGCAGGATCGGGCGCCGGTTCGGCAGCCGGTTCGGCAGCCGGATCGGCGCCATCCCGCGCCGGCAGGCGTGGCACGTCGCCCGGCCGCAGGAAAGGCACGGCCAGGCACCAGGCCTCCACCGCGCCGCCACGGCCGGTGAGCGGCAGCACCAGCGGTTCCAGGTCGATCTCGCCGTCGGCCTTGCGCTGCACGGTGCCGACCACCCGCGTGCCGTGCGCCTCCAGCAGCGGTCCCGGCGCCTCCAGCCGTCCCGGCGAATCGTGGTTGCCGGCGATGATGACGAGGTTCAGGTGCGGCGCGCGCTCCTTGGCCTGCTGCAGGAAACGGTACAGCTGCTTCTGCGACGCCGACGAGGGATTGGCGTTATCGAAGATGTCGCCGGCGATCAGCAGCGCGTCGGCCTGTTCGGCGGCGATGGTGTCCAGCAGCCAGTTCAGGAAGCACTGGTGCTCGTAGGTGCGCTCGAAATTATGCAGGGATTGGCCGAGATGCCAGTCGGAGGTGTGCAGCAGACGCATGAAGATGTGTAATCAAAACAGCCGGGAAGCGCACAATATAGCGCAAGATGGGGCCGGACGAGTTGATAAAAGTGGATACGCCCCCGGCTAGGCCGCGTTGCTGGCCGTCGCCGGCAGCGCCGGGCCGGCGCGGTAGGTATTGCGGCCGGCCTGTTTGGCCTCGTACAGCAGCACGTCGGCGCGGTGCAGCAGTTCGGCCGGCGTGATCTCCTCATCCCGGTAGTAGGCCAGGCCGATGCTGGCCGAAATCGACACCACCGTGCCATCGAGATCGAACGGCGCCTGCATCGCGGCGACGATCTTGGCCGCCAGCGCCGCGGCGTCGTCGACGCGGGCGATGCGCTCCATGATGATGGTGAACTCGTCGCCGCCCAGCCGGGCGATGGTGTCGCTGGCGCGCATGGCGTGCGTCAGCCGCGCAGAAAACGCCTTCAGCAGCGCGTCGCCGACGCTGTGGCCATAGGTGTCGTTGACCGGCTTGAAGCGGTCGATATCCATGTACATCACCGCCATCAGGCCGTGGTGTTCGCGGCTCGCCTGCATGCTGTCCTGGAGCCGCTGCACGAAACCGGCGCGGTTGGTCAGGCCCGTCAACGCGTCCACCTGCGAGAGCTTGAGCAGGCGCTGTTTCTCGCGCTTCTGCGCGGTGACGTCCTGCCGCATGACGTGGAAGCCGATCACGCTCACACCGTCTTCGTCCATCTGCGGGATGTAGACCACTTCGAAGGTGCGGCCGATGGCGGAGTCGGGGTCCTCCTCCTCGAAGGTCAGCGTTTCACCGGCCAGCGCGCGCCTGATGTAGGGCGACAGGAAGCGGTAGCGCTCTTCGCTGATGGTGGCTTCCACGTTCTTGCCCAGCACCGATACGCCGTTGCGGTTGAATTCCCGCTCGTAGGCGAGGTTGTGGAAGCGGTAGATTTCCTCCGAATCGATGTAGGCCACCATGGCCGGCAGCGTGTCGGCGATGGTGCGCAGGCGCGCCTCGCTCTCGCGCAGCGCCATCACGGACTTGCGCACGTGGGTAATGTCGTCCACCGTGCCGACGTAGCCGTAGACCTGGCCGTCCACCACCATCGCGGCGATCTTGAACGAGATCCAGATCATCATCCCGTCCGGGTGCACGCAGCGCACCGTGTCCTGGTAGGGGACGCGGGTTTCGGCCATGTGCTTCAGGGCCGCCTTGAGCACCGGGCGGTCGTTCGGATGGATGGCGCGCATCCATGAATCGCCGAGCGATTCCTCGCGCGTCAGGCCGGTGATGAATTCGAAGGTGCGGTTGACGTAGGTGCAGTGGCCCTCGGCGTCCGCGCGGATCAGGCCCAGTGGCGAGGCGTCGTTGACGGCGGCCAGCTCCGCCTGGTTTTTGCGCATCGCAAGTTCGCTCTCCTTGCGCGGCGTGATGTCGCGCGTGGTCACCGCCACGCCCTCGTCGATGGCGACGATCTGGTGGTGCAGCCACAGGTGGGCGCCGCCCGGCAGGTGGTCGGCCTCGAATTCCTCCTCCATCGGCCGGCCGGTGATCAGCACCGCCTTGTACTTGTCGATGTAGCCCTTGGTGTGCAGCGCCGGCAGCACTTCCAGCAGGCGCTTGCCTTTCAGTTCGGCGGCGGTGGAACCCAGCAGCGCCGCGCCGCGCTCATTCAGGTCGGCGATGGTGAAGTCGACGATTTCCTTGGACGGTCCGCGCATGCGGCAGGCCTTGAACAGGTAGACCGCGTCCATGCTGGCGTCGGCCGCCGCGCGCAGCATGGTCTGCGCCTCGGTGATCATGCGCGCGCTGCGCCGCAAGCGGTGCGCCTGCTGCATCAGCAGGCCGACAAACAGCAGCATCAGCACCGAGGCGGTGGCGGCGGCGCCGTAGTACATGTCGCGCCGGCGCGCGTAGCCTTCCATCGCCGACTGCACCGGATTGCCGACCACCGCCAGCAGCAGGTAGCGCGGCATCTCGGCGTAGCCGTAGATGCGCTCGACGGCGTCGAACGGACGCGCCAGCAGCAGCTCGTCCTGCTGCGCGCCGTCCTGCGCGGCGGTGAAGTCGATCGAATCGCTGATGATCAACTGGTCGTCGACGCGCGCGGTGGACATGCCGTTCTCGCGGCTCACCAGCAGCACGGCGCCGCCGGGTTCCACGTTCAGGCGGTCGTAGTCCTCGATGAAGGTGGCCGGGTCGATCATCACCATGATGATGCCGGCGAATTCGCCCTTGGCGTTGTTCAGCCGGCGCGTGATCAGGATCTGCCATTTCTTTGTGCGCGGCTCGACCACCGGCGTCGACACCAGCGGCGTGTCGACCGGAGTGCCGGCGTGGTGCTCGAACAGCGCCTGGTCGTGCATGTCCGGAGGGAAGTAGCCGTTGCGGCTGTCGAGCAGGCGGCCATCGGGGCCCACCAATGCCAGCGGCAGGTCCAGCTTGGACGGCAGCAGCGAATCGAGCAGGCCATTCCTGCGGGTGAATTCGGCCAGCCGCAGCGCGCCGCCGGTTTCCTCGAATTTAAGCTTGAACAGCTGGGTGGCGTGGTCGACCTGGCGCAGCAGGTGGTCGGTGTGTTCGGCCAGCGTGCGCGCCTGCGACTGATTGTGCAACACCGCTTCGTAGCGGGCGGTCTGGCGCTCTTGTCCGAGCTGATAAGCCACGGCGGCCCACATGGCGGCCAGCAGCACCAGCGCAAAGACGGGCAGCAGAACCGCGCGATACAGACGGCGGAAAAAAATCACGATCGGGCGCGTGGCGGTATGGTTCATTGAAAGTCTGGGGTCACGGCGAAATCGAAGCTGCACCACAATGGGGATATTCTGCACGGAAATGTCACGTTTGTGGCTGGCGAGTCAAAAAAAACCGCTTTCCGATCACAGGCAATATTGATTTCTTTATTAGAATAGCGGTCATGACCGAATTGATAATCAGCCTGGCCGCGGCGCGGGCGCTGCACCTGGCGGCGCAGGGATTGCTGCAACCGCGCCGCCGCAAGGCGCGCCAGGCCGACGTGGTGGACGCGATCCGGCAAATGGGCGTGCTGCAGATCGACACCATCCATGTGGTGGCGCGCAGCCCCTACCTGGTGTTGTGGAGCCGCCTGGGCGACTATCCGCAACCGTGGCTGGAGCAGGCGCTGGCGGCCGGCCAGCTGTTCGAATACTGGGCGCACGAGGCCTGCTTCGTGCCGATCGAGGACTATGGCCTGTATCGCCACCGCATGCTCGATCCGGCGGCGATGGGCTGGAAGTATTCCGAGACCTGGATGCGCGAGCGCCGCGCCGAGGTCGACGCGGTGCTCGACCACATCCGCGTCAACGGGCCGACGCGCTCCTCGGACTTCGAACGCACCGATGGCCAGAGCGGCGGCTGGTGGAGCTGGAAGCCGGAGAAGCGTTCGCTCGAAGTGCTGTTCACCGCCGGCGCGCTGATGATCGCCGCGCGCGAGAACTTCCAGCGCATCTACGATTTGGCCGAGCGCGTGCTGCCCGGCTGGGACGACCGCCACATGCCGCACATGGACGACACCCGCCGCGCGCTGGTGCTGAAGGCGGTCAAGGCGATGGGCTGCGCGCGCGCCGGCTGGATCAGCGACTACTTCCGCACCAAGCCGCCGCGCCTCGATCCGGCGGAGCTGGTGGAGCAGGGCGCCTTGCTGCGCGCCTGGGTGGACGACTGGGACGATCCGGTCTACGTTCATCCCGACCACGCGCCGCTGCTGGAGGCCGCCGCCACCGGCAAGCTGGCGCCGACGCTGACCACCATCCTGTCGCCGTTCGATCCGGTGGTGTGGGACCGCCGCCGCGCGCTGGAGCTGTTCGGCTTCGATTACCGGCTCGAATACTACACTCCGGCGGAGAAGCGCAAGTACGGCTACTTCACGCTGCCGATACTGCGGCGCGGCGCGCTGGTCGGCCGGGTGGACGCCAAGGCGCACCGGCGCGGCGGCGTGTTCGAACTGAAGTCGCTGGTGCTGGAGCCGGGTGTGCGCGTCAGCGACCGGTTTGCGCGCGACGTCGCCGGCGCCTTGCAGCGCCTGGCCAACTGGCACGAATGTCCCGAGATACGCATTGTCCACGCCGCGCCGGAGGGCTTCGCCCCGCTGCTGCGCGCCGCGCTGGATCACAACATCAAAGAAATGGAAGCCGCATGATGGGAGTTCAATGAGCCTGCCCGCCGCCCCCGACAGCTTGCTCGGCCCCGACGGCCAGCCGCTGTTCGGCCGCTACGCCGGCCAGGTCGGCCACATCGACTGGAGCCGGCTGGCCGCGCCGTTCGCGCGCAACCGCCTGTGGCGCCGTTTCCACCACAAGCGCTGGCATTACGTGGCGCTGTGCACCGAGCAGATATTCTGCGCGGTCGCCATCGTCGACCTGGGCTGGACCAGCACCGCCTTCGCCTACGCCTTTGACCGCAACGACGGCGACATGCTGGCCAACTTCGGCCAGAACGGCTTGCCCGGCCTGTCGGCGCGGCTGGCCGACCATGCCGGCGCGTCGAGCAGTTTCAAGACGCGCAAGAGCAGCATCGCCATCGACAGCCGCGGCGACGGCAGCTTCGGCCTGAGGCTGCGCTGCGACTACCTGGAGATCGACGCCGAATTCGGCCCCGGCGCCTCGCCGCTGCTGCTGGCCGCGGGGCCGGTGGCGCATGGCTCGGTGCATGCGACGCAGAAGTCGTCCGGCATGCCGCTGAGCGGCGAGGTGCGCACCTTCCGCGAGGATTACGACCTGGCCGGCGGCGTCGCCAGCTTCGATTATTCCAACGGCCTGCTGGCGCGGAACACCGCGTGGCGCTGGGCCTCGGCGCACAATCTGGAGATGGGCTTCAACCTGCAGTCGGGCTACTTCGGCGGCAACGAGAACGCGCTGTGGCTGGACGGCCAGGTGCACGCGCTGGCGCCCGTGCACTTCATCTACGACAGCAGCGATCCGCTGTCGCAGTGGCACATCTTCACCGAGGACGACTTGCTGGAGCTGTACTTCACGCCGGAGGGCGCGCGCCGCGACGACCAGAACCTGGTGGTGGCGGCCAGCCGCTACCTGCAGCCGGTCGGCACCTTCACCGGCTGGGTGCGCAGCGCGCCGGATCAACCGAAACGCGTGGTCACGCAGATGATGGGCGTGACCGAGGACCATGCTTCGCGCTGGTAGTCGCCGGTAAAACAGGAGCATCGCAGCATGAGCATCAGGAATCTCGACCGATTGTTCCAACCGCGTTCGGTGGCCGTGATCGGCGCGTCTGACAACCCGCAGCGCATCGGCACCCGCGTGCTGGCCAACCTGCTGCAAGGCGGCTTCGCGCGCGCCGGCGGCGCCATCTGGCCGCTCAATCCGAAGTACCAGGTGCTGCACGATATGCCATGCTACGCGCGGGTGGCGGCCTTGCCCTCGGCGCCGGACCTGGCGATTGTGTGCTCGCCGCCGTCCACCATCCCCGGCGTGATCGCCGAACTGGGCGCGCGCGGCACCCGCGCCGCCATCGTCATGACGGCGGGGTTGGATGGCATCAGAGCCGGCAGCCGCAGCGTGCAGCAGGCGATGCTGGACGCGGCCAGGCCTTACCTGATGCGTATCCTCGGGCCGGGCAGTGTCGGCCTGCAGTCGCCGCCGGCGGGGCTCAACGCCAGCTTCACCCACATCGCCGCCGATGCCGGCAAGCTGGCCTTCGTGTCGCAATCGGGCGCGCTGGGCACGGCGGTGCTGGACTGGGCCAGCCTGCGCGGGATCGGTTTCTCGCGTTTCGTCACGATGGGCGAGGTCGCCGACGTCGACTTCGGCGACCTGCTGGACTTCCTGGCCGGCGACGTCGAGACCGAGGCCATCCTGCTGTGCATCGAGGATGTCAGCAGCGCGCGCAAGTTCATGTCGGCGGGACGCCTGGCGGCGCGCGGCAAGCCGGTGATCGTTCTGAAGGTGGGGCGCGACGCCGCGCCCGGCGCCGATCTGGTGTTCGACGCCGCGATCCGGCGCGCCGGCATGCTGCGCGTGTATTCCACCGAAGACCTGTTCGACGCTGTCGAGACACTGGCGCGCCAGCGCCCGCAGCGCGGCGAGCGGCTGGCGGTGCTGACCAACGGCGTGGGCCTGGGCCTGATCGCCGCCGACGCGCTCGAATGCAGCGGCGCGCGGCTGGCGCCCCTGTCGGCCGAGACGCAGCGCCTGCTCAAGCGCGCCGAGGCGCCGCTGGACAATCCGGTCAACCTGTTGGCCGACGTGCCGGTCGAGCGCTACACCAGCGCGGTCGAGGCGCTGCTGCGCGAATCGCAGGCCGACGCGCTGCTGTTCCTGCACGCGCCGACGGCCATGGTGGACAGCGGCCGGATCGCGGCGGCGGTGGCGCCGTTGATGCGTTCGGCGTCCAAGAACGTGCTGTCCTGCTGGCTGGGCGGGCGCTCGGTGGCGGCCGCGCGCCAGGTGTTCGCCGACGCCGGCCTGCCCACTTACGACACGCCGGAAAAGGCGGTGCACGGCTTCCTGCAGATCGCCCAGTACCGCCGCAACCAGGAGCTGCTGATGGAAGTGCCGGCGCGCCTGCCCGCCACCTCGGCGCCGGAGCGCGCGGCGGCGCGGGCGCTGGTGGCTGCGGCGCTGGCGTCCGGGCGCGGCACCTTGTCCGACCAGGAAGCGCGCGCGCTGCTGTCGGCCTACGGCATCGCGCTGGCCACGCCGCGGCAGGCCGCATTGACCGGCCCGACGCTGGCCGCGGCCCGCATCCAGACCGGCACCGATCCGGTGTTCGGGCCGGTGGTGTTCTTCGGCCAGGGCGGCATCGCGGCCGAGGTGGCGGCCGACCGCGCCGCCGGCCTGCCGCCGCTGAACATGGTGCTGGCGCGCGACATGGTCGGCCGCACCCGCGTGGCGCGCCTGCTGGCGCAAGGCCAGACCGAGGCCGACGCCGACGCGCTGTGCCGCACGCTGGTGCAGGTGGCCGACATGGTGGCCGACCTGCCGCAACTGGCCGAACTCGATCTCAATCCGCTGCTGGCCATCGGCGGCGGCGTGGTGGCGCTGGCCGCGCAGGTGCGGCTGGCGCCGGCCCGCAACGGCGGCGCGCTGGCGATCCGTCCCTATCCGCTGGAGCTGGAGCAGGAGCTGGACTGGCAGGGCGGCCGCATCCTGCTGCGGCCGATCCGGCCGGAGGACGCGCCGCAGCACCAGCTGTTCTTCGCGGCGCTGGACCCGGACGACGTGCGGCTGCGCTTCTTCACCGCGATGCGCGAGCTGCCGCCGTCCCAACTGGCGCGGCTGACGCAGATCGACTACGACCGCGCCATGGCCTTCATCGCCACCCGCAATGGCGCCAACGGCGAGCCGGAAACGCTGGGCGTGGTGCGCGCCGTGGCCGACGCGGACAACCAGTCCGCCGAATTCGCCATCATCGTGCGTTCCGATTTGAAAGGGAAGGGGTTGGGCTACATCCTGTTCCAGAAACTGGTCGATTATTTCCGCAGCCAGGGCACCCGCGAGATCGTTGGCGATGCGCTGGCGGAGAACCTCGGCGTGCAAAAACTGGTGCGCCACTTCGGCGGCGTGGTTTTGCCGCATCCTGAAGCAGGCATGGTGCGGCTTCAACTGTCGTTGCGATAGCATTCGCGGCCGGGTTGTTATATATTGATGTGTATAACGCAAGGCCGCAAATTTGTTCTAGGTCAAAGCGTGTTTGTCGGCTTTATTTACACTTTCACTTCCGCTCTTGCCGCCCACCCGGGCGTTTCGCAACTTCAGCCTTGGGAGTCAGAATGTTAACTGCCACATATACTCTGGTAGCGCTGTCGGTGGAACACGCGAGTGTTCGCCTCAGTTTGTTATCTTTCCAAAAGTATGTGCGCTCCACGCTGATGCATCAGAACAGCATCACCCTTTCGCAGCTGGAATACGCCTGCGAAAACCTCAACAGCCTGTACCAGGCCTGCCACTGGCGCAAAACCGAGATGTACCTGATCCCCGCGCTGCGCGAGGCGACCGAGCGCGCCGACCAGCTGCTGGACGAGCTCAACCGTCTGAACCAGTCGGCGCTGCTGTCGATCCGCATGCTGCAGGAGAAGCTGGGTTCGGTGGCGGACGTGCGCGAGGACCAGGTCAACCTCATCTGCGAAAGCATCGAAACGTTTTGCTCCTCGCTGCTCAAGCGGCTGGAAAAGGAAGAGCAGGAACTGTTCGCCATCGCCCGCCACGCGATCGCCGGCGAAACCTGGTTTTCCATTGCGAATCAATTGATGATGCATGACAAGCATCTGGAAGAAATGAAGCGCGCCGGCATGGTGCCGGTGGCGGCGGTCGAGGCGGCCAAGCCCAAGGCGGTGGCCGCGCGCAACCTGGCGGGTTCCCTGCGCGTGGTGGACGACGGCCAGATCAGCATTCCCGGCCTGCAGGTGCTGCCGTTGATTAGTGTCGAGGAAAGCGAGGCGCAAGCGGCGCCGGCGCCCCAGGTTCGTTCCACCCGGCAGTTGCCGGCGATGAAATAACCGCCCAATTAGCATACGCTTCAGGCAAATTCCCCTTGCTTTGCTATGATGGTGGTTTTACCCATCTCATAGCGCACCATGTTCGATTTCATCTTCAAGCGAACTACCGACCAGGCGGCCGATCAACAGGCCGCCGAGGCGACTCCCGAGCAGGGCGCCGCCGCTGCCGCATCGGCCAGCCGCCGCGAGGAGCAGGCCCAGCGCGCCGCCACGCTGGCGGGCGACGAGGCCGCCGCCGTCGAACTGATACTGCAGAGCGAATTCGCCGGCGTGCGCCTGGCCGCCGCCGAGCACGTGCAGTCGCAGCCGCAGCTCGAACGGGTGCTGCAGGCCATGCGCAACACCGACCGCCGCGTCGCCAAGCTGATGCAGGGACGGCTGGATGCGATTCGCTACCAGCAGGCCGAGCAGCAAAAAGCGCAGGCTTGCCTGGAGCTGGCCCAGCGCCTGTTGCAGGATGAGAAACTGACGCCCAACCAGGTGGCCGACCTGGACCGCCAATGGCAGATCACCGCCGCGGTGCCGGCGCTGGCCGAACCGTACGCCGCCGCGCGCGCCGCGCTGGCGGCCCGGCTGGAGGCGCAGGTCAATCTGCAGCGCACCATCATCGACGCGATGGCCGCGCTGCGCCAGCTGCCGTCCGCCGGCCTGCCGCCGGAGGAAGCGCAGCAGGCGCTGGAGCGCCACGCCGCCGCCCAGGCCGAATACCAGCAGGCCCCCGAACACAACGCCTTGCCCAAGCATCTGCTGAGCGACTACGCGCAGGCGCTGGAGCAGAGCCGCGCCGCCTTGTCGGCGGCGAGCCAGCGCGCCGCTGCCGCCGTCGAGCCGGAAGCCGCGCCCGCCGCGCCCGCCGCCGAAGCGGCCGCCGAGGCACCAGCCGCGCCGGCGCCCGCCGCGCGCGAGCCGAAGAAGCCGGCCGCGCCCAAGGAAACCGACAAGAAATTCCTCGAAACGCTGGACGCGATGGAAGCCGCGCTGGAGCAAGGCTTGCTGCACGCCGCCGCCGACCACGACAAGTGGCTCAAGGAGCACAAGACCCGCTTGACGCCGGCCCAGACCGACCGCCTGAACCACGTCCGCGCCGAGTTGAAGCGGCTGGGCGACTGGGCGCGCTGGGGCGGCAACGTCTCGCGCGAGGAGCTGGTCAAGGCGGTGGAAGAGCTGCCCGCGCTGGGCCTGGCGATGAGCGAACTGGCCAAGAAGGTCGGCAGCATGCGCGAGCGCTGGAAGTCGCTGGACGCGGTCTCCGGCCACGCGCCCAAGAGCCTGTGGGAGCGCTTCGACAGCGCCTGCACCGCCGCCTACGCGCCGGCCGCCGCCCACTTCAAGCAGCTGGCCGACGAGCGCCACGCCAACGCCGCCAAGGCCCAGGCGCTGATCGACGAAACCCGCAACATGGCCGCCGCCGCCGTGGCGGAGGGCGCGGACCTGAAGAACGTGGCCGCCGCCGGCCAGCGTCTGCGCCAGATGTGGGGCCGCCTGGGCACCATCGACCGCAAGGAAAAACGCAAGCTCGATCAAGCCTTCGACAAGGCGCTGGCGCAGATGCTGGCGCCGTTGGCCGAGCAGCGCAAGATCGAAACCGCCAAGCGCGAACTGCTGATCGCCGAGGCGGAGCAGATGCAGCCGGGCGACCGTCACACGCTGGATCATCTGCGCCGCTTGCAGGAACGCTGGCAGGAGCAGGCCAAGGCGCTGCCGCTGGAGCGCAAGGCCGAGCAGGCGTTGTGGCAGCGTTTCCGCGCCGCCTGCGATGCGATCTTCGCCAAGCGCAAGGAGAGCGCGCACGCCGCCGACCACGAACGCAAGGCCCATCTGCATGCGCGCGAGGCGCTGTGCAAGGAACTGGAAACGGCCACCTTCAGCGGCGAGGACAAGGCGCAGCTGGCGGCCATCGCCAAGACGCTGCGCGACGCGGCCGCCGCCTGGCATGCCGCCGGCGCCGTGCCGCGCGCATCGGAAGCCCGTATCCAGCAGCGTTATCAGGCGGCGGTGGCGGCGGTGCAGGCCCAGGCCGACGCGATCAAGCGCCGCGCCGGCGCGGCCCAGGCCAATGCGCTGCGCGACAAGCTGCGCCTGTGCCAGGCGCTGGAGAGCGCGATCGGCACGGCGGACGACGGCGCTGCCATCGACGGCGCCGACTGGCAGTCGCGCTGGTCGGCCTTGCCGCCGCTGGCGGCCGATTACGAGCGCGCCTTGCATGGCCGCTTCAACGCGGCGCTGGGCGCGTTGGACGGCAAGCGCAGCGCCTACGCCGAGCAGCTGGAACGCAACCGCGCCAAGCTGCTCGATGAAGTGCTGCGGCTGGAGATCGTGGCCGGCGTCGACAGCGGCGCCGAGTTCGCGCGCGAGCGCCTGAAGATGCAGGTCGAGGTGCTGCAGTCGTCGCTCAAGTCCGGCCAGAAGCCGCAGAGCGCCGGCAGCGCCTACCTGCAGCTGTGCGCGATGCCGGCCCTGGCCGACGACCGCACCGCCAGCCGCATCGAACAGCTGTTCCGCCGCATCGGCGCAGCGGAGCGCGCATGAGTACGGACAGCGTCCGCATCCAGACCGGCGACTTCGATTTGAGCGCCGAGCTGGCGCAACTGCGGGCCGCTAATCCCAAGGTCGGCGCCGTGGTGTCGTTTGTCGGCACCGTGCGCGACCTGAACGAGGGCGCCAGCGTGGCGGAGATGGAGCTGGAACACTACGCCGGCATGACCGAGCAATCCATCCAGACTATCATCGAGCAGGCCAAACAGCGCTGGCCGGTGTACGGCGCGCTGGTGATCCACCGCGTCGGCCCGCTCAAGCCGCTGGACCAGATCGTGCTGGTGGCGGTGACGTCCGCCCATCGCGGCGAGGCCTTCGCCGCCTGCGAATACATCATCGACTACCTGAAGACCGAGGCCCCGTTCTGGAAAAAAGAGCAGACCCCGGACGGCGCCCGCTGGGTCGACGCCCGCGTCAGCGACGATGTTGCATTGAGGAAATGGAGCACTGCCGCGTAGTTTGATGTGGGTCATGGATTTGTTAAATAAAAAGGCGTCTCCTTGAAACTTGATCGCGCACCCCTATGTAAGCGATAAGTTAAATTAATTGGAGCAATTCCATGCGGCAAGACAAACTCACCACCAAACTCCAGGAAGCCCTGTCGGACTCGCAGAGTCTGGCCGTAGGCAACGACAACCAATACATCGAACCGGTCCACCTGCTGACCGCGCTGCTGAACCAGAGCGACGGCAGCGCGCGCTCGCTGCTGCAGCGCGCCGGCGTCAACGTCGGCGGCCTGACCAAGGCGCTGGGCGCGTCGCTCGAGCGCCTGCCCAAGGTGTCCGGCAACGGCGGCGACGTGCAGGCCGGCCGTGAGCTGGTCTCCGTGCTGAACCTGGCGGACAAGGAAGCGCAGAAGCGGGTCGATCAGTTCATCTCCAGCGAGATGGTGCTGCTGGCGCTGACCGACGATAAATCCGACGCCGGCAAGCTGGCGCGCGAGAACGGCCTGACCCGCAAGTCGCTGGAGGCGGCCATCGACACCGTGCGCGGTGGCGCCAAGGTCGACAACGCCGACGCCGAAGGCCAGCGCGAGGCGCTGAAAAAATACACGCTGGACCTGACCGAGCGCGCCCGCGCCGGCAAGCTCGATCCCGTGATCGGCCGCGACGACGAGATCCGCCGCGCGATCCAGGTGCTGCAGCGCCGCTCCAAGAACAATCCCGTGCTGATCGGCGAACCCGGCGTCGGCAAGACCGCCATCGTCGAGGGTCTGGCGCAGCGCATCGTCAACAACGAGGTGCCCGATTCGCTCAAGGGCAAGCGCGTGCTGTCGCTGGACATGGCGGCGCTGGTGGCGGGCGCCAAGTTCCGCGGCGAGTTCGAGGAACGCCTGAAGGCCGTGCTGAAGGAGCTGGCCATGGACGAGGGCCAGACCATCGTCTTCATCGACGAGATGCACACGATGGTCGGCGCCGGCAAGGCCGAGGGCTCCATGGACGCGGGCAATATGCTCAAGCCTGCGCTGGCGCGCGGTGAGCTGCATTGCGTCGGCGCCACCACGCTGGACGAATACCGCAAGTACATCGAGAAGGACGCCGCGCTGGAGCGCCGCTTCCAGAAGATCCTGGTCGACGAGCCGTCGGTGGAGGCCACCATCGCCATCCTGCGCGGCCTGCAGGACAAGTATGAGCTGCACCACAAGGTCGCCATCTCAGACGCCGCCATCATCGCCGCGGCCGAGCTGTCGCACCGCTACATCACCGACCGCTTCCTGCCCGACAAGGCGATCGACCTGATCGACGAAGCCGCGTCCAAGATCAAGATCGAGATCGACTCCAAGCCGGAGGTGATGGACAAGCTGGAACGCCGCCTGATCCAGCTGAAGATCGAGAAGGAAGCCGTCAAGAAGGAGAAGGACGAGGGCTCGCGCCGCCGGCTGGACCTGATCGAGGAAGAGATCGCGCGCCTGCAGCGCGAGTTGAACGACTACGAGGAAATCCTCAAGGCCGAGAAGGCGGTGGTGCAGGGCAGTACCCACATCAAGGAAGAGATCGACCGCATCAAGCTGCAGATGGAGCAGGCCACGCGCGAGAGCAACTGGCAGCGCGTGTCGGAACTGCAGTACGGCCGCCTGCCCGAGCTGGAAGCGCAGCTCAAGCAGGCCGAGAGCATCAACGCCAAGGAGGGCGCGCCCGCGCAGCCCAAGCTGCTGCGCACCGAAGTCGGCGCCGAGGAAATCGCTGAGGTGGTGTCGCGCGCGACCGGCATCCCGGTCTCGCGCATGATGCAGGGTGAGCGCGACAAGCTGCTGCACATCGAGGAGAAGCTGCACGAGCGCGTGGTCGGCCAGGATGAGGCGATTTCCGCCGTCGCCGACGCCATCCGCCGTTCGCGCGCCGGGCTGTCCGACCCGAACCGTCCGTATGGTTCGTTCATGTTCCTCGGACCGACGGGCGTCGGCAAGACCGAGCTGTCCAAGGCGCTGGCAGGCTTCCTGTTCGACACCGAGGAATCGATGATCCGCATCGACATGAGCGAATTCATGGAGAAGCATTCGGTGGCCCGCCTGATCGGCGCGCCGCCCGGCTACGTGGGCTATGACGAGGGCGGCTACCTGACCGAGGCCGTGCGCCGCAAGCCGTACAGCGTGATCCTGCTGGACGAGGTGGAGAAGGCGCATCCGGACGTGTTCAACGTGCTGCTGCAGGCGCTGGACGACGGCCGCATGACGGACGGCCAGGGCCGCACGGTGGACTTCAAGAACACGGTGATCATCATGACCTCCAACCTGGGCTCGCACAAGATCCAGGCGATGGAGGATGCCGATCCGGGCGTGGTCAAGCTGGCGGTGATGGCCGAGGTGCGTTCGCACTTCCGTCCGGAGTTCGTCAACCGTATCGATGAAATCGTCGTGTTCCACGGCCTCGATGAGAAGAACATCGGCGCCATCGCCAAGATCCAGCTGGCGATCCTGGAGCAGCGTCTGGCCAAGATGGAGATGACGCTGGCGGTCACCGGCGCGGCGCTGCAGAAGATCGCCGAGGCGGGCTACGATCCGGTGTATGGCGCGCGGCCGTTGAAGCGGGCGATCCAGCAGCAGATCGAGAATCCGCTGTCCAAGCTGATCCTGCAGGGCCGCTTCGGTCCCAAGGACACCATCCAGGTCGACGCCGTGAACGGGGAACTGGTCTTTAGCTGATCATCCGGCTAGTGATGGACGATGCGGTTGCGCCCGCCGTGCTTGGCGCGGTACAGCGCATCGTCCGCCCGTTTCAGCACATCCTCGCTTGAGGAGTCGCCGGGCAGCATCTGGCTCAGGCCGCCGCTGATGGTGGCGCCCTGGCCCAGCGTGCCCAGCTCCCGCAACTGGTCGGCGATGCGCTGGCGCAGCCGCTCGGCGATCGGCATCGCCTGTTCCCGGGCGGTGTGCGGCATCAGGATCACGAACTCGTCGCCGCCCAGCCGCGCCGGAAAGTCGGTGGTGCGCAGCTCGCGCCGGCAGACGTCGGCCGTGACCTGGATGGCCTTGTCCCCGCTCAGGTGGCCGTAGCGGTCGTTGATGTCCTTGAATTTATCGATGTCGAAAATCAGCACCGAGGCCGGCGTCCGGTAGCGGGCGTGCAGGCCGTAGCTGTCGTTGAGGGCCTGCATCAGCTTGCGGCGGTTGGCCAGGCCGGTCAGCGCGTCGGTCTCGCTCTGCATGCGCAACAAGGCTTCCAGTTTTTTGCTGGTGGTGATGTTGCTGGCCACCCACAGCACGGCGTCCTCGCCATCCACCTGATATTCCAGCGCTTGCGCGCGGCCTTCGAACCAGATCGTGTCGTCCGGGCCGTCGCCTTCCAGGCCTTTCACATCCTTGCGGTCCAGGCGGTATTCGACCACGTGCAGGCCGCGTTTGGCCAGCGCGACGGCGATCTGCGCCAGGAACCAGGCCGCCTTCTCGGCGTTCAGGACGTCGCCGATGCGCTTGCCGACCAGCGAGCTGCCGTCGTGGTAATAGCGCGCGTCCGTGCCGCCGAACAGGGCGGCGTATTTGCCGCTGCGCGTCAAAATAAATGCCGGGTCCGGCAGCGCTGCAAGCAGCGCGGCGATCTGTTCGGTCGTGAAGAGAGACAGGTCTGTCATCCGATAGCGTTGTTCCAGTTGTTGAGTTTCCACTAATGTACCGTACTTTCGTCCAAGACAATGTTAACGGTGCGCAAATGGAAAACTTGACCGATTATCTATTTTTCAGCGAAAAAAGATGTCGGCGTGCTGCCGAAGGTCTTCTTGAACATCGCCGAGAAGGCCGACTGGCTGGCATAGCCCAGCTGCGCCGCCACCTGCGACAGCGGCACCCCGCGCGTGATCAGCGGCGCCGCGTGGGCCAGCCGCACGTGCTGGCGCCACTGGCTGAAACTCATGCCCAGCTCGCGCTCGAACAGGCGCGTCAGCGTGCGCTCGGAGGCGCCCACGCGGCCGGCCCAGGCTTCCAGCGTGAGCTCGGCGCCGGGATCGGCGATCAGCGCGTCGCACAGGGTTTTCAGGCGCTTGTCGTGCGGCAGCGGCACGACAAGCGGCCGGGCGGCGCAGCGCGGCACTTCGTCCAGGATCATCTCGGACAGCAATTGCTCGCGCTGGGATTGCTCGTCCTGGTCGTGCTGCTCCAGCGTGGCCAGCAGCTCGCGCAGCAGGCTGGACACTTCCACCACCTTGCAAGCCTCGGGGAAGGGCGAGCGGCTGGCGTGCACGCACAGCGGGCGCAGCCGGGTAGGCTCCAGCACCGTGATCGCGTGCTCGACATCCGGCGCGATCCAGATGGCGCGCTGCGGCGGCACGATCCAGCTGCTGTGGTTGGCCGTCACGCGCATCACGCCCTGCATCGCGTAGGTGAACTGGCCCCACGGGTGGTGGTGGGGCAGCAGCACGGCGTCGGCCGGCAGGTCGCGGCCGGACATGGTCAGCGGCCGGGCGGCGGTGGGGAATTCGCAATTCCAGTTGAACTGCGTGTGCGTGACGACGGAAACCGGCATGGCGGATTGGCGACAAATATTGACGCTCTATCTTAAATCAGACTGCCGCCAAATGCTTACACTGTGCTTTCTTTTTTAACAGGGAGACGGTATGAACGATACATCCTTGCTGCGGCAGGACGCCAGGGTCATCGGCCTGGTCGGGCTGGCGCACGGCACTTCGCATTTTTACCACGTGATCCTGGCGGCGCTGATTCCCTGGCTGAAGCCGGAATTCCAGCTCAGCTACGCCGAACTGGGCCTGCTGATGACGGTGTTCTTCACCGTGTCCGGCGTCGGGCAGGCGATGGCCGGCTTTGTGGTCGACCGCTTCAGCGCGCGCGCGGTGCTGTTCAGCGGCATCGCGCTGCTGGGCTTGTCGGCGGTGATGCTGTCCAGCGCGCACAGTTACACGCAGCTGATGCTGGGCGCCTTCCTGGCCGGCTGCGGCAACAGCGTGTTCCACCCGGCCGACTACACGCTGCTCAACCAGCGGGTGTCCAAGGCGCGGCTGGCGCACGGCTTCTCGGTCCACGGCATCAGCGGCAATATCGGTTGGGCGATGTCGCCGCTGTTCCTGACCTTCGTGGCCAGCCGCACCGACTGGCGCACGGCGCTGCTGAGCGCGGCCCTGCTGCCGCTGGCGGTGCTGGCGCTGCTGGTCTGGAACCGCCATGCCTTGCGTCCCGAGCCGGCGCCGGTGCCGGTGGCTGCTGCGGCCGGGGCGGGCAAGGGCGGCGCGCTCGGCTTCCTGCGGCTGCAGGTGGTGTGGATGTGCTTTGCCTTCTTCCTGATCTCGGCGGTGGCGCTGGCCGGGATCCAGAGCTTCGCGGCCACCAGCCTGGTGAGCCTGTACGGCATGTCGCTGGCCTGGGCCACCACGGCCTATACCGTTTTCATGATCGCCTCGGCGGTGGGCATGCTGTACGGCGGCTTCCTGGGCGCGGGCAGCCGCCACCACGACCGCATCATCATGCTGGCGTTCGGCTCGGCGGCGCTGATGGCGCTGCTGTTGGCGGCGGCCGTGGTGCCGGCCTGGATGGCGGTTGTCCTGATGGGAGCGATCGGCCTGGTGACCGGCATCTCGGGGCCGTCGCGCGATTTGCTGATACGCGGCGCGGCGCCGGCCAACGCCACCGGCCGCGTGTTTGGCGTGGTGTATTCGGGCCTGGACAGCGGCCTGGCGCTGGGTCCGCTGCTGTTCGGCGCGCTGATGGACGCCAACCATCCGTCCGGCGTGTTCATCGGCATCGCCGTGTTCCAGGCGCTGGTGATCCTGACCACGATCGGCGTGGGTAGCAAGACGCGCGTGGTGGCCGTGGCCAAAACAGCATAGAATTCTTGCTACCTTAAACAACTGTGCGGGACGATGATGAGCTTTGCAACCACCGATTTATGCGACGACAACGCCAATCTGCTGGAAGACGGACGCCTGGCCGTGCTGCCGCCGGTCTTCCGCCACTTCGGCAAACAGATGCGTTTTTCCGGCCGCGTGACCACTCTCAAGGTGCATGAAGATAATGCGCTGGTACGTTCGGTGCTGGAAACCCAGGGCGGCGGCAACGTGCTGGTCATCGACGGCGGCGGCAGCCTGCGTCGCGCACTGGTCGGCGGGCAGCTTGGGCTGCTGGCCCAGGATAACGGCTGGGCCGGCATCATCGTCGACGGCTGCATCCGCGACACCGACGAGATCAATTCCTGCGAGATCGGCGTGCGTGCGCTGGGCGCCCATCCGCAAAAAAGCAGCAAGAAGGGCGCCGGCGAGCGCAATGTGCGGGTGCACATCCAGGGCGTGCCGGTGCAGCCCGGCGACTGGATTTATGCCGATGCCGACG
This sequence comes from Rugamonas sp. A1-17, assembly GCA_025548565.1. GTDB lineage: Bacteria > Pseudomonadota > Gammaproteobacteria > Burkholderiales > Burkholderiaceae_D > Rugamonas. The sequence goes on along the minus strand of JAJLPB010000002.1, from coordinate 624,566 downwards.
GCATCCTGGTGGCGCAGCAGATGCTTGCCTGAGGCTGAAAACGCATTTTCAAAATGGAAACTTCTGTGATGTTTTCGCAATAATAGATTGACTATGATGCGTTTGCGTGCAAATATTGCAATGTGTCAATCTTCAATGCTGAAAGCCATATCGCCGGAGCTCTCCATGAAAAAAATTACGTTTGCTGTGTTGTGCGCGCTGGCCGGCCTGTCCGCCCACGCTGCCACGGTGACGTCGCTGCCGGGCGGCGCCGTCTTAATGATGCCGGAGCTTGATTATTTCGGCTCCGGCCCTCTGAGCCTTGCACCGGGCGTGGAGTGGAGCAGTGCCAATGGCGACGCCGTTTTCGGCTATCGGGGAGGTTACGGCTTTGCCGACAATGGCATGTGGGAGGGCCTGACGATGGCCGGCACCAACGACCAGGGCAGTGCCATGACGCTGGCGTTCAGCCAGGCGGTTGCCGGCGTCGGCGCGTTTTTCAATTATTCGCCGCGCTATTACGGCCCGGCGACGATCGCGGTCTACGATGCGAACCATACGCTGATCGAATCGACCACCTTGACCTTCATGACCAATGGAGGCCTGAACCAAGGCGAATTCCACGGTTTCCTGGAAAGCGCCCCCTCGATCAGTTACTTCACGATGACCGGTGCCTACATCGGCGCGGCCGATTTCGCGGTGCAGGCCGTTCCAGAGCCGGGCAGCTATGCCATGCTGCTGGCCGGCCTGGGCCTGCTCGGCATTGCCGCCCGCCGCCGCCAGGCCTGACGCCGGCCCTGCATTTCCGCTACACCCCGTAAGCCGCGCGGCTTGCGGGGTGTTTTCATTTCAAAGCCGCGATTTTTCATCTGGCGGGGATTCCGTTTCACATCGCGGGAAGGCCTGGCCTTGCGCGGCGTTTTTCTCTTCCATTTCAAGAAATCTCATTCCGTATCATGGGAATCGATGGCTATCTATTTGATTTATATGAGTTTATATTTGGTTATATGTCTTATATAAGACTATTGGTGCATGGCACAAAAGCGGCTACTATTTATTCAACGGATTTCGTTTTTAAATAGGAGAACACCATGGCAACTCGTGAACAGCAAATCGCAGCCTTGCAAAAGGACTGGGACACCAACCCTCGCTGGAAGGGCGTGACCCGCACCTACACCGCCGAGGACGTGGTGCGCCTGCGCGGCTCCCTGCGGATCGAGCACACGCTGGCCAAGCGCGGCGCCGAAAAATTGTGGGACCTGGTCAACAACGAGCCCTATGTCAACGCCCTCGGCGCGCTGACCGGCAACCAGGCCATGCAGCAGGTCAAGGCTGGCTTGAAGGCGATCTACCTGTCCGGTTGGCAGGTGGCCGGCGACGCCAACCTGGCCGGCGAAATGTATCCCGACCAGTCGCTGTATCCGGCCAACTCGGTGCCGATGGTGGTCAAGCGCATCAACAACACCTTCCAGCGCGCCGACCAGATCCAGTGGTCCGAGGGCAAGGACGACATCGACTACTTCGCGCCCATCGTGGCCGATGCCGAAGCCGGTTTCGGCGGCGTGCTGAACGCCTACGAGTTGATGAAATCCATGATCGACGCCGGCGCGGCCGGCGTGCACTTCGAGGACCAGCTGGCCTCGGTCAAGAAATGCGGCCACATGGGCGGCAAGGTGCTGGTGCCCACGCGCGAGGCGGTGGAAAAGCTGACCGCGGCCCGCCTGGCGGCCGACGTCATGGGCACTTCGACGCTGGTGATCGCCCGCACCGACGCCGAGGCTGCCGATCTGCTGACCTCGGACGTGGACGACAACGACAAGCCGTTCTGCACCGGCGAGCGCACGGTGGAAGGCTACTACAATGTCCAGCCCGGCATGGACCAGGCGATTTCGCGCGCGCTGGCCTACGCGCCCTACGCCGACCTGGTCTGGTGCGAGACCGGCAAGCCCGACCTGGCCTTCGCCAAGCGGTTCGCCGAGGCCGTGCACGCCAAATTCCCCGGCAAGATGCTGGCCTATAACTGCTCGCCGTCGTTCAACTGGAAGAAGAACCTGGACGATGCCACCATCGCCAGGTTCCAGAAGGAGCTGGGCGCCATGGGCTACAAGTTCCAGTTCATCACGCTGGCTGGCTTCCACGCGCTGAACTACGGCATGTTCAACCTGGCGCACGGCTATGCGCGCCGGCAGATGTCGGCCTTCGTGGAATTGCAGGAGGCGGAATTCGCCGCGGCCGAGAAGGGCTTCACCGCGGTCAAGCACCAGCGCGAAGTCGGCACCGGCTATTTCGACGCGGTGACCCAGTGCATCCAGAACGGCCAGTCGTCGACCACGGCGCTGCATGGTTCGACCGAGGATGAGCAATTCTTCGACAAGAAGGTGGCCTGAGCGGGTTGAAGCGGCGGGGCAGGCCGGCCCCCGCCGCGATTGCTTGCCTCAAGGCTTGGCAAGATGCTGCTGCAGATGCTGGTTCAGGCGATTCTGGAAGTCGTCCAGGTCGTTGATGGTGGCCAGGTCGTCATCGACCTCCATCATGTGGGTCACGTGGCCGGGGCCGAACGACACGCTCGCCTCCACGCTGCCCTGTTTATCGGACAGGGAATGCCCCTGCACCGCGCCCAGGATGTTGTTCTGGTCGTCCGTAATGATGGTCATTTTCATGACATGCCTCCGCCTTGCAGGTTGTGGAAGGCGCCGCCTATGCCCTGGTTGTGGATCTGGACGAAATAGGTGGCGTTGCCGTTGTTTTCCTTGCGCTTGCTCTGCTGGTCCGCCATGTGGACGGCGCCCAGGTTGGGCGCCTTGACGTCGGCCGTGGCGAACTGCGTGCCGTGGTCGGCGCCATAGGTGTAGCTCCAGTACGCCGTCTGCCCTGGCGCCAGGTAGGTGAGCGGACCTACGTTGTTGAATGCCATGATGTCCTCCTTGAAAGTACGCCGTGCCAGCGGATGCGGCCCGGCTGTACCATCTTAGTCAGCACGGCGGGGTTCGCTTTGATGCAAACGATATGGGCGCTTTTTTGGTTGGCGCGGCTTTCTAGTGGATAATGCGGGATTGTTCCGCACCATCTTATTGAGAGTACCAAGCTTATGTTGAGTTACCGCCACGCCTTTCACGCGGGGAATCACGCCGATGTATTGAAGCATTTCGTGACCATCCAGTTGATGCAGTATCTGAACCAGAAAGATACGGCCTACAGCTACATCGACACCCACTCCGGCGCCGGCGTGTACGCGCTCGACGGCACTTTCGCCTCCAAGAACGCCGAGTACGACACCGGCATCGGTCCGCTGTGGGAGCGCACCGACATGCCCGCGCCGATCAAGGAATACGTCGACCTGGTGCGCGCCATGAACCCGAGCGGCAAGATGCGCTACTACCCCGGCTCGCCCTACATCGCCGACCAGGTCGCGCGCGAGCAGGACCGCCTGCGCCTGTTCGAGCTGCATCCGGCCGACTCCAAGCTGCTGGCCGATAACTTCCGCAAGCTCGAAGAGCACGCCGCGCAGCAGGGCATCCGCCCGACCACGCGCGGCAAGCGCGTGCTGATCACCCGTGGCGACGGCTTCCAGGCGCTGAAGGGTCTGCTGCCGCCGCCGTCGCGCCGCGCGCTGGTGCTGATCGATCCGCCGTACGAGGACAAGCAGGACTACAAAAAGGTCAAGGACACCTTGGCCGAGGCCCTGGTGCGCTTCCCGACCGGCACCTACGCGGTCTGGTATCCGCTGCTGCAGCGCATGGAGTCGCGCCAGTTCGCCGACAAGCTCAAGCAGCTGCAGTGCAGCGACTGGCTCAACGTGGTGCTGACCACCAACACGCCGATGCCGGACGGCTTCGGCCTGCACAGCAGCGGCATGTTCATCCTGAATCCGCCGTACACGCTGGAGCCGATGCTCAAGGAAGTGATGCCCTACCTGGTCAAGGTGCTGGGCAAGGATTCTGGCGCCCGTTTCACGCTGGAGAGCGGAAAGCCGATGGCTACGCGCAACAATGCGGTGCGCCGGCCTGTTACACGCTAGAAAAACGTTGTCAGGACGGTACGGAGAGGTATAGGCTGCTAGTTAGCGGGTTGTCGCTTGAGACGGCAGCCCGCATTAGCAGATTGCAGAATGGGGGCTTCCCATGATGATCGCGCCGTCGACCATGCCGTCCAAGCTAGCTGATAATTTCTTTCTTGCTCGTCAGCCCATCCTCAACCGGGGACAACGGCTGGTCGCATATGAGCTGCTGTTCCGCGACGCCCGCACCCGCAACGAGGCCGGCGTCACCGACGACGCCGAGGCCACGGCCACCGTGATCGCCCACGCCTCCGAGCTGGGCATGGAACACGTGGTGGGCGACCAGATGGCCTTCGTCAACGTCGACGCCATCGGCCTGATGAGCGACTTCATCCGCTTTCTGCCCAACGACAAGGTCATCCTGGAAATCCTGGAGACCGTCAAGGCCACGCCGGAAATCCTGGACCGCATACGCGAGCTGAAACAGGCCGGCTTCAAGTTCGCGCTGGACGATGTGATCGGCCACTCCGAGGATGTGCAAAAATTCCAGCCGCTGTGCGATGTCATCAAGGTCGACATCAAGGACATGCAGCCCGGCACCTTGCCGGCCCTGGCGCGGGTGCTGAAGAACCCCAAGCAAAAACTGCTGGCCGAGAAGGTTGAGACCATCGAGGAGTTCCAGGAGTGCATGGAGCTGGGCTTCGAGTACTTCCAGGGCTATTATTTCGCGCGCCCCGTCATCCTCAGCGGCAAGAAGATCTCGCCGTCGCAGCGCAGCGTGCTGCATTTGCTGGACCTGCTCAACACCGACGCCAGCAGCCACGAGATCGAGCGCAGCGTCAAGCACGACGCGCTGATCACGCTCAACCTGCTGCGGCTGGTGAACACGCCGGCGGTCGGCGCGCGCTACCGCATCAACTCGGTCGGCCACGCGCTGATGGTGCTGGGGCGGCGCCAGCTCAAGCGCTGGCTGCAGATCCTGTTGTACGTCAAGACCGGCAGCGCCCAGGAATTCACGTCGCCGCTGCTGCAGCTGGCCACCACGCGCGGCAAGACCATGGAGCTGATGGTCGAGCACCTGCGGCCGGGGCAGCGCGTCAGCGCCGATATCGGCTTCACGGTGGGGGTGATGTCGCTGATGGACACGCTGTTCTCCATCCACATGCGCGACGTGCTGGAAAGCGTCAACGTGCTGGACGAGGTGCGCGCCGCGCTGCTGCACCGCAGCGGCGACTACGGCAGCATGCTGAGCCTGATCGAGCACCTCGAGCGCGACCGCGACGGCAAGCAGCTGGCGCAGTTGCTGCACCAGCTGGCGCTGACGCCGGCCGAGCTGTACGCCATCCAGCTGGCCGCGATCGAGTGGGTGACCGACTACACCCGCGGCATCTGAGCGTCATTCCCGCGCACGCGGGAATCCATGCGGTGCCAGCTGAGGAGGCGTTCCATGGATGCCCGCCTGCGCGGGCATGACGTCGGTTTACTGGCCCAGCAGCAGGAACACGGTCGGTTTCTTGTGGAAGTCCGGCGCCTTCGCGCTCTTCCATTGCGCCGCGCTCATGGTGCGGATGGTTTCCGACGGCAGGCTCAGGTCGGTCGCCACGCACAGCAGCGTGCCCGGCGCGCAGGCCGCCACCAGCGCCTCCAGCATGGCGGCGTTGCGGTAGGGCGTTTCGATGAACAGCTGCGTTTGCTTTTCCTTGCGCGAGCGCTGTTCCAGTTCCTTGATGCGGGTGGCGCGCTGCGCGGCGTCGGTCGGCAGGTAGCCGTTGAAGGCGAAGCTCTGACCGTTCAGGCCGCTCGCCATGACGGCCAGCAGCAGCGACGACGGGCCCACCAGCGGGCGCACCGGAATGTTGTGCTGGTGCGCCAGCCGCACCAGGTCGGCGCCGGGATCGGCCACGGCCGGCACGCCGGCTTCGGACACCAGGCCGCCGTCCTGCCCGGCCAGCAGCGGCGCCAGCAGGCCAGCCAGCGCGGCCGCCGGGGTGTTGACGTTCAGTTCGGAGATCTTGATCTCCTGCAGTGGCTTGGCCAGCGGATGGTTGGCGTTGACCAGCTTGAGGAAGGCGCGCGCCGTCTTGGCGTTCTCGGCGACGAAGTAATCCAGCTGCGAGGTGATCTGCTGCACCTGTTCGGGCAGCACGGAGGCGAGCGCTTCAGTCTCGCCCAGGGTGTTCGGTATTAAAAAGAGGGTGCCGGTCATAAAAACAGTCAGGTATTAAAAAAGGAAACGCCGATCTTGCGCAGCATGCCTGTCAGCGCGATCAAAGGCAAGCCGGTGAGGGCGGTCGGGTCATTGCTGTCGATGCGCTCCAGGATGGCGATGCCGAGCGCCTCGTTCTTGGCGCTGCCGGCGCAGTCGTAGGGTTGCTCGATGCGCAGGTAGGCGTCGAGCTCGGCGTCGGGCAGGTCGCGGAACTTCACGACGGTCTGGATGTCTTCCACTTGTGCCGTGCCGTCGCGGCCATCCCAGACGCACAGCGCGGTGTGGAAGATCACCTCGCGGCCGCGCATCTTTTGCAGCTGGGCCAGGGCGTTGGCGTGGTTGCCGGGCTTGCCGATCTGCTCGTCGTCCAGTGTGGCGACCTGGTCGGAGCCGATGACGACGCGGCCCGGCAGTTTGGCCGCCACGGCGGCGGCTTTCTCGCGCGCCAGGCGCAGCGCGGTGGCGCTGGGCGTCTCGCCCGGCAGCGGAGATTCGTCGATGTCGGGCACCGCCACGTCGAACGGCAGTTGCAGCCGTGACAAGAGTTCCCTGCGGTAGGCGGAGCTGGAGGCGAGTACGAGTAAACTTGATGTCATGAGGGGAATGTTATATGCTCTGTCGCCGGTAGTGCCAGCGGCACAAAAAGAACGAAAAAAGCGTTAAGGCTTTGACTTGACGATGAAAACCCTGTTATTATCGCAGGTTTTCCGGGGAAATTTCTGTAATGAATGCTATTGTGATCGACGCCTTTGATTTTTGTCGGAGCAACGGCAGCCAGCAAGGCGTAACGCCTGTTGCCGAGATGACCCGTTTGACCAAGGATTGTGCGGATGCGTCCGGCACGATCACCTGGAAAGCAGTAGGGAGCACCAGCAAGATGGGCTTCCCGCAGATGACGCTGTCGGTTGCCGGCACCGTGCAACTGGTCTGCCAGCGCTGCCTGACGCCTTACGCTCACACCATCGATGCGTCGACGGTCCTGATGCTGGGCAAGGATGATACGCAGGCGGATGAAATCGAAGAAATGATCAACGACGAGACGATCGATGTCATCGTCGGCAGCCGCAGCATGGAGCTGATGGACCTGGTGGAAGACGAAGCGCTGCTGGCCTTGCCGCACACGCCGAAACATGATGTCTGCCCCGATTCCGCTCTGCTGGACAAGGCGAAAAGCGAAAAGTTGTCGCCGTTCGACGCCCTCAAGGGCCTCAAATCCGAATAAGCAGTACCGAATAAGTAGTGTTGTAAAGAACGTGTCAAACGCGTGTAGTAAATCGAGTATGGCAAGTCAGCAGTGAAATGTAGTAAATCTCAGTTTAACTATGCCGGTTCAGTTTTGCCGGCAGGATACTCGATTCGCATGTATTTGCTGGTCGAATGTGTTAAAATTTTAGAACTTATGTATTAGGAGTCATTAACATGGCAGTTCAACAGAACAAGAAGTCCCCTTCGAAGCGCGGTATGCACCGTTCGCACGATTTCCTGGTTGCTCCACAACTGGGCATCGAGCCAACCACCGGTGAAACCCACCTGCGTCACCACATCAGCCCTAACGGCTTCTACCGTGGTCGTAAAGTCCTGAAAACCAAAAACGACGAGTAATCGACGCTTTTGCTGGACCTGGAAATAGGCGGTGCTACGTGGATAACTCGCGGAGCATCGCTTTTTCTTTATCATCGGCTGCAATCCTCTTTTGCACACCGTCATTTTGAAACGCGTAGACCTGGATGTTGTTGGTCCGCAGCTTGCCGCAGCTTGCCCTATCCGGGCTGGAGCGTGGTACTGAATCAAAACAAATGACAATCAAAATTTCTATCGACTGCATGGGTGGAGATCACGGCCCGTCGGTCACTATCCCCGCAGCAGTTTCCTTCCTCAAACGTGAGCCTGACGCTGAACTGATACTGGTCGGTTTGGAGGATGTCATCCGCGCGGAATTGAAAAAGCAGCACGCCGACGCGCATCCGCGCATCACCGTGCAACACGCCTCCGAACAAGTCACCATGGACGATCCGCTCGAAGTGGCCCTGCGCCGCAAGAAGGATTCGTCGATGCGCGTCGCCATCGAGCAGGTCAAGGACGGCAAGGCCCAGGCCTGCGTCTCGGCCGGCAATACCGGCGCGCTGATGGCGGTGTCGCGCTACGTGCTCAAGACCATGACCGGCGTCGACCGTCCCGCCATCTGCGGCATCATGCCGAACCAGAAAAATGGCCCGACCTATATGCTGGACCTGGGCGCCAACGTCGACTGCGAGCCGCATCACCTGCACCAGTTCGCCATCATGGGCTCGGTGCTGGTCTCGGCCATGGAAAAGATCGCCCGCCCGACCATCGGCCTGCTGAACGTCGGCACCGAGGACATCAAGGGCAACGAAGTGGTCAAGGCCACCAGCAAGCTGCTGCAGGCCGACCACGAGCGCGGTGCGCTCAATTTCCACGGCAACGTCGAAGGCAATGACATCTTCAAGGGCACCACTGATATCGTGGTGTGCGACGGCTTTGTCGGCAACGTGACGTTGAAGGCGGTGGAGGGCGTCGCGCGCTTCTTCGGCGACACGCTGCGTACCGAATTCAAGCGCAACCTGCTGACCATGCTGGGTGCCTTGCTGGGCGGCGGCGCGCTGAAGGCGGTCAAGGACCGTTTCCAGCCGTCGCGCCACAACGGCGCCAGTTTGCTGGGCCTGCGCGGCCTGGTGTTCAAGAGCCATGGCGGCGCCGATGCTTACTCCTTTGAGTGGGCGATCCGACGCGCGTATGATGCTGCAAAAAATGACGTGTTGGGACATATCTCGGAAATGATCGCCGAGCTTATGCCGCGCAACACGGATACCCCCGAAGTACCTGGCTCAACTATTTAGTGGACGGTGGAACGGTATGACTTTGTACAGCAAAATTATAGGCACCGGCAGCTACCTGCCGGAAAAGCGTGTGACCAACCAGGACTTGGCTGATCAACTCGCCGCCAAAGGCATCGAGACCTCGGACGAATGGATCGTCACCCGCAGCGGCATTTCGGCGCGCCACTTCGCCGAGCCGGAACAGAAATCGTCGGACCTGGCGGTCAACGCCGCCAGGAAGGCGTTGGAGATGGCCGGCCTGCAGCCCAACGATATCGACCTCATCGTGCTGGCCAGCTCGACGCCGGACTTCTTCGGCAGCTTCCCCAGCACCGCCTGCATCGTGCAGAAAAAACTGGGCATCACCAACAACAGCGCGGCGGTCGACGTGCAAGCCGTGTGCAGCGGCTTCGTGTACGCCGTCTCCACGGCCGACGCCTTCATCCGCGCCGGCGTGCACAAGAACGTGCTGGTGATCGGCGCCGAAGTGTTTTCGCGCATCCTCAATTTCGACGACCGCACCACTTGCGTGCTGTTCGGCGACGGCGCCGGCGCCATCGTGCTGAGCGCGTCGGAAGAACCGGGCATCCTGGCCACCAAGCTGCACGCGGACGGCCGTCATTCGGACATCCTCAGCGTGCCGGGTTCGGTCGATGGCGGCGCGGTTGCCGGCAGCGCCTTCCTGTACATGGATGGTCCGGCCGTGTTCAAGCTGGCTGTGTCGGTGCTGGAGAAGGTCGCGCACGAAGCGCTGGACAAGGCCGGCATGACTTCCGACCAGATCGACTGGCTGATTCCGCACCAGGCCAATATCCGCATCATGAACAGCACCGCCAAGAAGCTGGGCCTGCCTGCCGAGAAGATGGTGGTCACGGTCGACCAGCACGGCAACACCTCGGCCGCCTCGATCCCGCTGGCGCTGGACGTCGCCGTGCGCGACGGCCGCATCAAGAAGGGTCAGAACATCATGATGGAAGGCGTGGGCGGTGGGTTCACGTGGGGCGCCGTCCTAGCGAGGTTAACGGATGACCTTATTGCTCGCTAGGACTGGGCGCGTTTTTAACGGGCCGGATTAGAATTAGAACTCTAACGGGTTCAGCGGTAGCACAGCTGTCACGATGGCATGCTAGCGTAGCGTTCAATAAAAATGAGATGGATGAAGTATGACTAAATTTGCTTTTGTATTTCCGGGCCAGGGTTCGCAAGCGATCGCGATGATGGACGGCTTCGCCGGCAACCCGGTGGTGGCGCAAACCATCGCCGAGGCGTCCGACGCGCTGCAGTTCGACCTCGGCAAGCTGATGGCCGAAGGTCCGAAGGAAGAGCTGGACCTGACCACCAACACCCAGCCGGTGATGCTGACCGCCGCGGTCGCCGTGTACCGCGCCTGGATCGCCGCCGGCGGTCCGCTGCCGTCCATCGTTGCCGGCCACAGCCTGGGTGAATACTCGGCGCTGGTCGCGGCCGGTGTGATTTCGTTCAAGGACGCCGTGCCGCTGGTGCGCTTCCGCGCGCAAGCCATGCAGGAAGCCGTGCCGGTCGGCATGGGCACCATGGCCGTCGTGCTGGGCCTGTCGGACGACGACGTCCGCGCCGCCTGCGCCGAAGCCGCCGCCGCCGTGGTCGGCTCGGTGGTCGAAGCCGTCAACTTCAACGCGCCGGCGCAAGTGGTGATCGCCGGCGACACCATCGCTGTCGAGCGCGCCTGCGAGATCGCCAAGGCCAAGGGCGCCAAGCGCGCCATGAAGCTGCCGGTGTCGGCGCCGTTCCACTCGTCGCTGCTCAAGCCCGCCTCGGACCGCCTGCGCGACTACATGGAAGGCCTGACCTTCTCGGCGCCGCAGATCGCGCTGATCAACAACGTCGACGTCGCCGTGCTGAGCGATCCGGCCAGCATCAAGGATGCGCTGGTGCGCCAGGCCGCCGCGCCGGTGCGCTGGGTGGAAACCATGCAGAAGGTCGCCGCCGAAGGCATCACGCAAGTGGTCGAATGCGGCCCGGGCAAGGTGCTGATGGGCTTGACCAAGCGCATCGACGCCACCCTGGTGGGCGACGCCATCACCGACCAGGCCTCGCTGGAACGCGTGTTGACCGCGCTCAAATAAGCTGCCAGGTCTTCAGGCACACTCCCTAAACGTCTAAGGATACCCATGAATTTAACGAATCAAGTTGCCCTGGTTACGGGCGCATCGCGCGGCATCGGCAAGGCCATTGCCCAGGAGCTGGCGCGTCAAGGCGCCCGCGTGATCGGCACCGCCACCACCGAAGCCGGCGCTGAAGCGATCTCGGCCTATCTGGCGGAAATCGGCGCCGAAGCCGGCAAGGGCATGGTCCTCAACGTCACCGACGCCGCGCGCTGCGCCGCCGTCATCGACGACATCGCCAAGACCTACGGCGCCGTCGGCATCCTGGTCAACAATGCCGGCATCACGCAGGACCAGCTGGCCATGCGCATGAAGGACGAAGAGTGGGACAGCGTCATCGCCACCAACCTGAGCTCGGTCGGCCGCCTGTCGCGCGCCGTCCTGCGCGGCATGATGAAAGCCAAGACCGGGCGTATCATCAACATCACTTCGGTGGTGGCGTCCTCCGGCAATCCGGGCCAGATGAACTACGCCGCCGCCAAGGCCGGCGTGGAGGGCATGGGCCGCGCGCTGGCGCGTGAGATCGGCAGCCGCAACATCACCGTCAACAGCGTGGCGCCGGGCTTCATCGACACCGACATGACCAAGGCGCTGGGCGAAGAGCAGCACGCCGCCTTGCTGACGCAGATTCCGCTGGCGCGCCTGGGCAAGCCCGAGGATATCGCGGCCGCGGTGGCTTTCCTGGCATCGCCGCAGGCGGCGTATATTACCGGTACCACCCTGCACGTAAACGGCGGGATGTACATGAATTGATGGGCTCCGGTGGCTTGAAAACCGCCGTTTCTCGTCTTTTAGCAGTGATTTCGGATGCGTTGCAGTTAAATTCGCAGCAGCTACCGAAATTAGTTTTTCAGTGCGCAAACCTGATAAAATGCGCGCTTTCCGTAACAAACAAAATGGAGCCATAACATGTCGGATATCGAACAACGCGTTAAGAAAATCGTCGCTGAGCAACTGGGCGTCGCCGAAGCAGACATCAAGATCGAATCCTCGTTCGTCGACGACCTCGGCGCAGACTCCCTGGACACCGTGGAACTGGTGATGGCCCTGGAAGACGAATTCGAAATGGAAATCCCTGACGAACAAGCAGAAAAGATCACCACCGTGCAGCAAGCGATCGACTACGCTACCGCCCACGTCAAGGCGTAATTTCTGCCCGATCGACTTTAGGAGAATCGCTTGAGAGGTTCTAAAAACCGTCGTGTTGTCATCACCGGCCTGGGCGCCGTGACTCCGGTCGGCAATACTGTTGCCGAATCGTGGGCCGCGATCACCGAGGGGAAATCCGGGATTGCCACCATCACCAAGTTTGATGCGCAAGCTTTCACCACCAAGTTCGCCGGTGAAGTCAAAGGCTTCAATATCGAGGATTACATCCCCGCTAAGGAAGCGCGCCACATGGATACCTTCATCCATTACGGCATGGCGGCCGGCATCCAGTCGGTGCAAGACTCCGGCATCGTCGTCACCGAAGAGAACGCCGATCGCATCGGCGTCATCATCGGTTCCGGTATCGGCGGCCTGCCGCTGATCGAAGAAACCAAGGAAGAGTACGACAAGCGCGGTCCGCGCCGTATCTCGCCGTTCTTCGTGCCCGCCTCGATCATCAATATGATCTCGGGCAACCTGTCGATCAAGTACGGCATGCGTGGTCCTAACCTGTCGATCGTCACGGCCTGCACCACCGGCCTGCACTGCATCGGCGTGGCAGCCCGCATGATCGAGTACGGCGACGCCGACGTCATGGTGGCTGGCGGCGCGGAATCGACCGTGTCGCCGCTGGGTCTGGGCGGTTTCGCCTCGGCCCGCGCGCTGTCGACCCGCAACGACGATCCAGCGACCGCGTCCCGCCCATGGGACAAGGACCGCGACGGTTTCGTGCTGGGCGAGGGCGCCGGCGTGATGGTGCTCGAAGAGTACGAACACGCCAAGGCGCGCGGCGCCAAGATCTACGCTGAACTGCTGGGGTTCGGGATGAGCGCCGACGCTTATCACATGACCTCGCCATTGGAAGATGGCAGCGGCGGCAGCAAGTCGGTGATTGCAGCGCTGGCCAACGCCGGCATCAATCCCGACCAGGTGCACTACCTGAACGCCCACGGCACGTCGACCCCGCAGGGCGACGTGGCGGAAGTGCAGGGCATCAAGCGCACCTTCGGCGCGCACGCCAAGAACATGGTGATCAATTCGACCAAGTCGATGACCGGTCACCTGTTGGGCGGCGCCGGCGGCCTGGAAGCGGTGTTTACGGTACTGGCGGTCTACCATCAGGTGTCGCCTCCGACCATCAACATCTTCAACCAGGACCCCGCTTGCGACCTGGACTTCTGCGCCAACGTGGCCCGTCCGATGAAGATCGAGTATGCGGTCAAGAACTCGTTCGGCTTCGGCGGCACCAATGGCAGCCTGGTGTTTGGCAAGATCTAAAGTCCGCAAAAGTTCGACCCCGCGTTGAACTAATCCACGCAAGCCCTGTCCAATCAGGGTGAGCGTGGATTCGGCGCCGGCATTCGCCGGCGCCAGAATTGCCCGGCCTTCGCGGCCGGCGCTTCCGAATGTAATCCCCTGTTTTTTTATTGAACGTACCGTTTTGAACGTACGGTTGTTGGACGTACCCGGCTGTCATGTCGATTGCGGTCTCTGTCATCGTTCGCCCCTCGTCCGGCCTGCGGCTGCTGCATGCCGGCCTGTGCTGTGGCGTGTTGGCGTCGGCCGCCGCCTGTCCGGGCTGGTGCGCGCCGTTGTGCTGCGCGCTGGCCGGGCTGTTCGGCCTGTGGCGCGGACGTCCCGGCCGTAATGCGCGCCAGCTTGATATTTCCGGTGTCGGCCAGTTGCGGCTGACGGTATACCAAAAAACAGGGGAGGTGCTGGGCCTGCTGGACGGCTCGACCATTTGGCCGGGCTTGCTGATGCTGCGGCTGGGCGACGGCGACGGCAAGGCGCAGGTGGTGACGGTGCTGCCCGACAGCGTCACGCGCGCCGATTGGCGCGCCCTGTCGCTGGCTTGCCGGGCCATCGCCGTCCGGGCTGAAATAAAACCGCGAACACTGTGAACTTCTTGCAGCGAGCTAACTCTATAGCATATGGCTAAAGACATATGGATAAAGAGTTCGGCCACGCTGCAGGCCACCGAGGGATGCAGGAGTGACGACAGAACGTGAGTGTGACCAGGTGCTGGTGGACCGGGTGCGGGATGGGGACAAGCAGGCCTTCGATTTGCTGGTGGCTAAGTACCAACGCCGGCTGATGCGCCTGCTGTCGCGTATCGTCCACGATCCGGCCGAAGCCGAGGATGTGGTGCAGGAGACGTTTATCAAGGCCTACCGCGCGCTGCGCCATTTCCGCGGCGACTCGGCCTTCTACACGTGGTTGTACCGCATCGGCATCAACACCGCCAAGAATTTTCTGGCGACGCAGGGCCGCCGTACGCCCACGTCGACCGAAGCAGACGCCGAACAAGCCGAAGCCTTTAACGATGGCGAGCATTTGCGCGACATCAACACGCCGGAATCCATGCTGGCGAGCAAGCAGATCGCCCAGACCGTCAACGCGGCGATGGATGCCTTGCCCTTGGATTTGCGCACCGCGATCGCCTTGCGCGAGATCGAGGGATTGAGCTATGAGGAAATCTCCGACATCATGGCCTGTCCGATCGGCACGGTGCGCAGCCGCATTTTCCGCGCCCGCGAAGTCATCGCTGAAAAGTTGCGACCCTTGCTGGACATGCCAGTTGACAAGCGCTGGTAAGGGGCGAATGATGGCAAGTGTTATTGGCGTCCGGCAATGCGCCCGGGAAGGGCGCGGCGGACATGTTTTGACATGGCGGGACACGCGATGGATACCCAGAAAAGACTGCACGAAAACATCTCGGCGCTGGCCGACGGTGAGTTGGCGGACAGCGAGCGCGAGCTGGCGCTGGCGGCGCTCGACACGGCGGAAGGGCAGGCGGCCTGGCGCGCCTACCACCTGACCGGCGACGTGCTGCGCGACCAGGCCAGCGGCGCGCTGAGCGACGGCTTCGGCGCATCGCTGGCGGCCCGCCTTGCCGCCGAGCCCGCCTACGTGCCCGCCGTGCCGGCCGGGCGCGCGGCCGATCCGGCGGCGCCGGACCCGGCGGAATCCCCGGCGGATGTCATGCTGCCCTGAAACGCTTGCACAGAATGCATTGTTGAGTGTGCCGTCGGACGCGTTTTCGCTTACCATACGCTAGCCTTAGCCTCGCGCAACTCGCCCGAGGGGCACTTGCGTTCCAGAACTTTATAAAGACCGATACTTTCCATGAAAAATAATTTCTCCGTTGGTAGTAAAACTCTTTCCGCGCTGCTGGTCAGCGCAAGCGTATGGATCTCGCCGGCAGCGCTCGGCCTGGCGCCCGCAGCGGCAGCCGCGCCGGTCACCGGCGCCGTCATCGGGCTGCCGGACTTCGCCGACCTGGTCGACCGCGTCGGCCCGGCCGTGGTCAACATCCGCACCACCGAACGCCTCAAGCTGGGCGGCCGCGGCGGCGCCGATGGCCAGCCGGGCGAAGAGGAAATGCAAGAGTTCCTGCGCCGCTTCTTTGGCGGCGCGTTGCCGCAGCCGGGTCCCGGTGGCAAGGGCACGCCGCGCGGCCGCCGCCAGGCGCCGTCCGACGAGCCGGTGCAGCGCGGCGTCGGCTCCGGCTTCATCCTGTCGGCCGACGGCTATGTGATGACCAACGCCCACGTGGTCGACGGCGCCGACGAGGTGTTCGTCACGCTGACCGACAAGCGCGAGTTCAAGGCCAAGGTGCTGGGCGCCGACGCCCGCACCGACGTTGCCGTGCTGAAGATCGAGGGCGACAAGCTGCCCTTCCTGGTCATGGGCGATTCGGACAAGATCCGCGTCGGCGAATGGGTGATCGCGATCGGCTCGCCGTTCAACCTGGAGAACACCGTCACCGCCGGCATCATCTCGGCCAAGCAGCGTGACACCGGCGACTACCTGGCGCTGATCCAGAGCGACGTCGCGGTCAATCCCGGCAACTCGGGCGGCCCGCTGATCAATATGCGCGGCGAGGTGATCGGCATCAACTCGCAGATCGCCACGTTGTCGGGCGGCTATAACGGCATTTCCTTCGCCGTGCCGATCGACGAGGCGATCCGCGTGTCGGAGCAGTTGAAGAAAAGCGGCAAGGTCACGCGCGGCCGCATCGGCGTGCAGATCGGCGAAGTCAGCAAGGAAGTGGCGGAGTCGCTGGGCCTGAAGAGCGCGCAGGGCGCCGAGGTGTCGCTGGTGGAGCCGGGCGGTCCCGCCGACAAGGCCGGCATCAAGGCCGGCGACATCATCCTCAAGTTCAACGGCGTGCAGGTGAACCGCTCGTCGGACCTGCCGCGCCTGGTGGGCGGCACCGCGCTGGCCAGCAAGGCCGTGGTGACGGTGTGGCGCAAGGGCCAGCAGCTGGACCTGCCGGTGACCGTGGCCGAGCTGGAAGCGGACAAGGGCGCCAAGGTTGGCAAGGGCAAGGGCGGCAAGGCCGAGCCGGAAGCGACGGTCAAGGCCAACGCGCTGGGCTTGAAGGTCAGCGATTTGACGGCCGAGCAGAAGAAGGAACTGGGCGTCGACGGCGGCGTGGTGGTCGATGCGGCCGAGGGCGTGGCCGGCCGCGCCGGCTTGCAGGAGGGTGATGTGCTGCTGCAGTTGAATAACATCGAAGTGAAGGACACCAAGCAGTTCAACGCTGCCGTGGCCAAGCTCGATGCGAAGAAGGCCTCGGTGCTGCTGGTGCGCCGCGGCGACGTGACGCAGTATATTTCCCTGCGTCCTAGCGCCAAGTAAGGAAGCCGGCCGCCGCGCCGCGTCGCTCCCGCGAAAGCGGGGACGACGGCGGTGGCGGGCGGCGGCACGGACCATGCACTTCACTCTTTACTCGCGCAGCTACTGCCACCTCTGCCAGGACATGCTGGACGCCCTGATGCGCCTGCAGACGCCCGAGCAGCCCATCACCGTCGACGTGATCGATGTGGATGCCGACGACGCCTTGGTGGCCCGTTTCGACGAGCTGGTGCCGGTGCTGTACGCCGACCTGTCCCAGCCCGAGTTGTGCCACTACTTCCTGGACGAGGCAAAAGTGCGCGAAGTGCTTAATAAATAAGCATTTCCGCTGCATTTTTTGCCTCAAGGCCTTAACCAATATGCATTTCGCACTGCATAAGTCGGCCTTT
This sequence comes from Rugamonas sp. A1-17, assembly GCA_025548565.1. Classification (GTDB taxonomy): domain Bacteria; phylum Pseudomonadota; class Gammaproteobacteria; order Burkholderiales; family Burkholderiaceae_D; genus Rugamonas. The sequence goes on along the minus strand of JAJLPB010000002.1, from coordinate 607,218 downwards.
CCCCTCTGAAATCCGGTAAAATGCGGGGGTAGAAAAGCTTCCGTTTTGCTTTCAGTGGCTGTCATCAAGGCGCTCGCCAGGGCATTACCGCCCCGCTCGGAGCGCTTTTTTCGTATTGCGCGTAGCTGTTGAGCTATATTTGCGCCCCGTCGTTTCAAACCCGTTTTTGAATATTTGTTAATGAACAACATACGCAATTTTTCCATCATCGCCCACATCGACCACGGCAAATCGACCCTGGCGGACCGTATCATTCAATTGTGCGGTGGCTTGTCCGAACGCGAGATGGAGTCGCAAGTGCTCGATTCGATGGATCTGGAGCGCGAACGCGGCATTACGATCAAGGCCCAGACCGCGGCCCTGCAATACAAGGCCCGCGACGGCATCGTCTACAACCTGAACCTGATCGACACCCCCGGCCACGTCGACTTCTCGTACGAAGTGTCGCGCTCGCTGTCGGCCTGCGAAGGCGCGCTGCTGGTGGTCGACGCCTCGCAAGGCGTGGAAGCCCAGACCGTGGCCAACTGCTACACCGCGCTCGACCTGGGCGTGGAAGTGGTGCCGGTGTTGAATAAAATCGACTTGCCGAACGCCGATCCACCGACCGCGATCGCCGAGATCGAGGACGTGATCGGCATCGAGGCCGGCGACGCGGTCCACTGCTCGGCCAAGACCGGCCTGGGCGTGGAAGACGTGCTGGAATCGATCATCGCCAAGGTGCCGCCACCGAAGGGCGACCCGGACGCGCCGCTGCAGGCGCTGATCGTCGACTCGTGGTACGACCCCTACGTCGGCGTGGTGATGCTGGTGCGCGTGATGAACGGCACCCTCAAGCCCAAGGACAAGATCAAGCTGATGGCCACCGACTCGCTGCAGCTGGTGGAAGACGTCGGCATCTTCGCGCCGCGCTCGGTATCGCTGCCGCAGCTGTCGGCCGGCCAGGTGGGCTTCATCATCGCCGGCATCAAGGAACTGAAGGCCGCCAAGGTGGGCGACACCGTCACCCTGGCCAACCGTCCGGCGCCGGCGCCGCTGCCAGGCTTCAAGGAAGTGCAGCCGCAGGTGTTCGCCGGCCTGTTCCCGGTCGAGGCCAACCAGTACGACGCGCTGCGCGACTCGCTGGAAAAGCTCAAGCTCAACGACGCCGCGCTGATGTACGAGCCGGAAGTGTCGCAGGCGCTGGGCTTCGGCTTCCGCTGCGGCTTCCTCGGCCTGCTGCACATGGAAATCGTCCAGGAACGCCTGGAGCGCGAATTCGACATGGACCTGATCACTACGGCCCCGACCGTGGTGTACGAGGTGGTCATGCGCGACAACAGCATCATCAAGGTGGACAATCCCTCCAAGATGCCGGAGCCGACCAAGATCAACGAGATCCGCGAACCGATCGTCACGGTCAACCTGTACATGCCGCAGGAATACGTCGGCTCGGTGATCACGCTGTGCATCGGCAAGCGCGGCGTGCAGATGGACATGGCCTACCACGGCCGCCAGGTCAAGCTGGTCTACGAGATGCCGATGGGCGAGATCGTGCTGGACTTCTTCGACAAGCTCAAGTCCACCTCGCGCGGCTACGCCTCGATGGACTACGAGTTCAAGGAATACCGCGCCTCGGACGTGGTCAAGGTCGACATGCTGATCAACGGCGAGAAGGTCGACGCGCTGGCCATCATCGTCCACCGGTCCAACAGCGCCTACCGCGGCCGCCAGGTCGCGGCCAAGATGCGCGAACTGATCCCGCGCCAGATGTTCGACGTCGCGATTCAGGCCGCCATCGGTGTCAACGTGATCTCGCGCGAGAACGTCAAGGCCTTGCGCAAGAACGTGCTGGCGAAGTGCTATGGCGGCGACGTCAGCCGTAAAAAGAAACTGCTGGAGAAGCAGAAAGCAGGTAAAAAACGCATGAAGCAAGTGGGCTCGGTCGAGATTCCACAAGAAGCGTTCCTGGCAATCTTACAAGTGGACGACAAATGAACCTGCAAGTGATCTTAGGTAATTTTGCTTTAATCCTGTTCGTACTGATGGTGATCACCGGTGTGATCTGGTTCCTGGATGTGTTCTACCTGGCCAAGCAGCGCCGTGCCGCCGCCGACCGCGCGCTGGCCGAGTACGACGCCCGCAACGCCAAGCTGACCGCCGACGGCATCAAGCTCGACAACCAGGGTAACCGTGCCGCCATCGAGGCCAACCTGTTGCGCCAGCCGACCTGGATCGAGTACTCGGGCAGCTTCTTCCCGGTGATCGCGCTGGTGTTCTTCCTGCGCTCCTTCCTGTACGAGCCGTTCAAGATCCCGTCGTCGTCGATGGTGCCGACGCTGCTGGTGGGCGACCTGATCCTGGTGAACAAGTTCACCTACGGCATCCGCCTGCCGGTGCTGAACCAAAAAGTGGTCCAGATCAACGACCCGCAGCGCGGCGACGTGATGGTGTTCAAATATCCGATGGATATGAGCCAGGATTACATCAAACGCGTCATTGGCGTGCCGGGTGATAAGATTACGTATGAGAACAAGCGCTTGACGGTGAACGGCGTGGAGGTGAAGTACACTCCGCTGGACGATTACCTCGACGACGAACACCTGATTTACAACAAGCAGTTCCAGGAAAACCTGACCGGCGTGAGCCACCGCATCCTCAACAACGAGGCGGCGCCCACGTTGAGCCTGGATGGCGTGAAGCAGTTCCCGCACAGCGAAAACTGCACCTACAAGTATGAAGGCTTCACCTGTGTGGTTCCGCAGGGTAACTACTTCATGATGGGCGACAACCGCGACAACAGCGCGGACAGCCGCTACTGGGGCTTTGTGCCGGACAAGAATATTGTTGGAAAAGCATTCTTTGTGTGGATGAACCTGGGTAACCTGCGCCGCATCGGCAGCATCCACTAACAGCGGACCACGGCGAAAGGGACTAAGATGCAAGCAAGCTTGAAACGGCAAGATGGCATTTCCCTGGTCGGCCTGATCGTCGTGCTGGCCGCGCTGGGTTTCGTCGGCGTGCTGGCGCTCAAGATCGTGCCGACCTATACCGAGTACCGCGCGATCCAGAACGCCATCGTCACGGCCAAGGCCACCGGCGGTTCCGTGCTGGAGATGCAGAAATCGTTCGACGCCAACGCGACCACCGGCTACATCAGCTCGATCACCAGCCGGGATCTGCTCATCGGCAAGGAAAACGGCGAAGTGGAAATCAGCTTCGCCTACGAAAAGAAAATCCCGCTGGTCGGACCGGCCAGCCTGCTGTTGGAATACCAAGGCACGACGGCCAAGAACGGCATGCCGCCGCCGGCCAAGACCGACCAATAAACACGTTTAACACCAGAACAGAACAATGAATCTTCAGTTATTGCAAACCCGTTTAGGCTATACGTTCCAGGATGCTGGCCTGTTGCAGCAAGCCTTGACGCACCGTAGCCACAGCAGTTTGCATAATGAACGACTGGAATTCCTCGGCGACTCGGTCCTGAACTGTGTGGTCGCGTCCATCCTGTACGAGCGCTTCGTGGCGATCGACGAGGGCGACCTGTCGCGCCTGCGCGCCAACCTGGTCAAGCAGCAGTCGCTGTACGAGATCGCGCAAAAGCTGGAGCTGTCGCAGTTCCTGCGGCTGGGGGAGGGCGAGTTGAAGTCGGGCGGATTCCGCCGTCCTTCGATCCTGGCCGACACGCTTGAGGCGCTGTTAGGCGCCATTTTTTTGGATGGCGGCTTCAACCCCGCGCGCGACGTGATCCGGGCCTTCTACATTCCGATCCTGGAATCGGTCGACCCGCAAACCCTGGGCAAGGACGCCAAGACCCTGCTGCAGGAATTCCTGCAAAGTAAGAAGATTTCCCTGCCGCTGTACAATGTGGTGGCCACGCACGGCGCCGCGCACAGCCAGGAATTCGAAATCGAATGCCTGGTGCCCAAGCTGGGCATCCAGGTCTACGGACGCGGCGGCAGCCGCCGCGCCGGCGAACAGGCCGCCGCCAAGCTGGCGCTGGAAGTGGCCGAGCAAGCGTTGGTCAAGACCCCGGCCGCCGGCCGCAAGTCCAAGCCGCGCGCCGCCCAGCTCAAGCTGGCCGGCATCGCCACCGTGCAGACGACCGAGGCCGGTAATGAACCGTCGCCACCGCCTGCCAAAGCAGCAAACAAGTAAAAGAGAACTGAAATGACTACCGAAACGACCTCCGCCAACTTCCGTTGTGGCTACATCGCCATTGTCGGCCGCCCCAACGTGGGCAAATCGACCCTGATGAACACGCTCATCGGCGCCAAGGTCAGCATCACCTCGCGCAAGGCGCAGACCACGCGCCACCGCATCACGGGCATCCAGACCCATGACGACGCGCAGTTTATCTACGTCGACACGCCGGGCTTCCAGACCCGCCATTCGAACGCGCTGAACAACACGCTCAACAAGACCGTCACCAACACGCTGATCTCGTCCGATCTGATTCTGTACGTGATCGAGGCCGGCACCTTCGGCCCGGCCGACCAGCAGGTGATGGATCTGCTGCCGGCCGAAGTGCCGGTGATCCTGGTGATCAACAAGGCCGACCGCGTCAAGGACAAGGGCGCGCTGATGCCGTTCGCCCAGCAGGTCGCCGCCAAGTTCAACTTCGCGGCCATCGTGCCGGTGTCGGCCAAGCTGCGCTTCCAGCTGGAAGGCCTGGAGAAAGAGATCAAGCGCTTCCTGCCCGAGAACGCGCCGATCTTCGGCCCGGACGACATCACCGACCGCAGCGAGAAATTCCTGGCGTCGGAAATCGTGCGCGAGAAGCTGTTCCGCCTGGTGGGCGACGAGCTGCCGTACACCAGCACCGTGCTGATCGAGAAGTTCGAGCAGGAGGGCGACCTGCGCCGCGTGTTCGCCGCCATCCTGGTCGAGCGCGACACGCACAAGTCCATGGTCATCGGCAACAAGGGCGCGCGCCTGAAGGAAGTGTCGACCCAGGCCCGCCTGGACATGGAAAAACTGTTCGGCGGTCCGGTGTACCTGGAGATCTGGGTCAAGGTCAAATCCGGCTGGGCCGACAACGAAGCGGGTCTGCGCGCCTACGGCTACGAATAAAGAGGGGCGATGTCCACCACCACGCTAGACGCCGACATCGCAGCGGCACCCGTGCCTGAGGCGGAGCGTGAAGTGGTGCCCGCCCCGGCGCCGGCCGCCGCATCTGCTCCGGCCGCCGCGCCTGCCAAGCGCCCGCGCGCGCCGTCGCGCGAGCGCACCTTCGGCACCAAGGTCGCCGGCCAGCCGGCCTTCGTCCTGCACAGCTATCCCTACAAAGAAACCAGCCTCATCATCGATCTGTTCACGCGCGACTTCGGCCGCGTGGCGCTGATCGCCAAGGGCGCCAAGCGGCCGCACTCGCAACTGCGCGGCGTGCTGCAGACCTTCCAGCCGCTGTCGTCGAGCTGGGTCGGCAAATCCGAACTGCGCACGCTGACCGACGCCGAATGGGTGGGCGGCATGCTGCCGCTGGAGAAGACCGCGCTGCTGTGCGGCTTCTACCTGAACGAGCTGCTGGTCAAGCTGCTGGCGCGCGACGACGCCCACCCGCGCCTGTTCGACCAGTACGTCGCCACGCTCAACCAGCTCGCCCACAACGAACCCGCCCCCATCGTCTTGAGAAAATTCGAACGGGCCCTACTTAAAGAGACAGGCGTCGCCGCCGACCTGACCCGCTGCACAGACACCCGCCGCACCGTGCAGGCCGATGTGCTGTACGTGGTGGACCCGGAACGCGGCCCGCGCCCCGAGCGCGCCGCCGACCCGTGGCCGCGCGTGGCCGGCAAGACGCTGCTCGACATGGAACGCGAAGACTACCAGGACGTTGCCACCCAAGCGCAAAGCAAGCAGCTGATGCGCTTTCTGCTGGCGCACCACCTGGGCGGCGCGCCGCTGAACACGCGCCAGATCCTGATCGACCTGATGCAGTTATAAACCCGATAAACGGTATAAACCAATGAGCTTCCTGCAACCCTCCGGCACCATCATCGACCTTGGCGTGAACATCGACCACGTCGCCACCCTGCGCAACGCGCGCGGCACCACCTACCCGGACCCGATCCGTGCCGCGCTGCTGGCCGAGCAGGCCGGCGCCGACTGCATCACGCTGCACCTGCGCGAAGACCGCCGCCACATCAAGGACGCCGACGTGATCGCGCTGGCGCCGCAACTGCTCACCCGCATGAACCTGGAGGCCGCCGTCACGCAGGAGATGATCGACTTCGCCTGCCGCATCAAGCCGGCCGACGTCTGCCTGGTGCCCGAGAAGCGCACCGAAGTCACCACCGAAGGCGGCCTCGATGTCGCCGGCCACTTCAACGCCGTGCAGGCCGCCGTCAGGCAGCTGCAGGCCGAGGGTATCCGCGTCAGCCTGTTCATTGACGCCGACGAGGAGCAGATGAGCGCCACCGCCGACATCGGCGCGCCGGTGATCGAGCTGCACACCGGCCGCTATGCCGATACCGAAGGCGCCGAGCAGGCCGCAGAGCTGGAACGCATCCATCGCGGCGTGCTGTATGGCGTATCGAAGGGCCTGAAGGTCAACGCCGGCCACGGCCTGCACTACACCAATGTGCAAGCCATCGCCGCGATCCCGGAAATCGCCGAGCTCAATATCGGCCATGCCATCGTCGCGCACTCGGTGTTCGTCGGCTGGGAAAACGCCGTGCGCGAAATGAAGGCCATCATGGTCTCGACCCGCCTGGGTGCGCGAAAATGATTTACGGGATAGGCACCGACATCTGCAAGATCCCGCGCATCGAGGCAGCCCTGGCGCGCAATGGCGACCGCTTCGCCGCCAAGATCCTCGGCCCGCAGGAGATGGAGAAGTACCTGGCGCGCAAGGCCAAGAACGCGGCGCGCGGCATCCGCTTCGTCGCCACGCGCTTCGCAGCCAAGGAAGCCTTCTCCAAGGCCATCGGCCTGGGCATGCGCATGCCGATGACCTGGCCCGCCGCGCAGATGCTCAACGCGCCCAGCGGCAAGCCCATGATCGTGTGCAGCGGCGTGCTGAAGGAATTCATGGAAAAGCATAAGCTGTCGGCACAGGTGACCGTCAGCGACGAAGAGGAATACGCCGTCGCCTTCGTCATCGTTGAACAAGCGCAGTGAGAAAACCATAGCATGACTGAACTGGAAGCCGCGCCCGATCCGCGCGAACAAGTGCTGGCCACCGTGGCCAAGCTGCCCAACCTGCCGGGCGTGTACCGCTATTTCGACGCCGACGACAAGGTGCTCTACGTGGGCAAGGCGCGCGATCTGAAGAAGCGCGTGTCGAGCTACTTCCAGAAAAACCTCAGCAGCCCGCGCATCGCCATGATGGTCGAGCGCATCGCGCGGCTGGAGACCACCGTCACGCACAGCGAAGCCGAGGCGCTGATCCTTGAGAATAATCTGATCAAGGCCCTGAGCCCGCGCTTCAACATCCTGTTCCGCGACGATAAATCCTATCCCTACCTGAAGATCACCGGCGGCGACGCGCCGCGCATGGTCTACTACCGCGGCTCGGTGGACAAGAAGAACCAGTATTTCGGCCCGTTCCCCAGCTCGTGGGCGGTCAAGGAATCGATGCAGATTCTGCAGAAGGTGTTCCTGATCCGCACCTGCGAGGACAGCGTGTATTCCAACCGCACCCGCCCATGCCTGCTGCACCAGATCGGCCGCTGCAGCGCGCCGTGCGTGGACCTGATCAGCAAGGAAGACTACAAGCTCGATGTGGAAAACGCCGCGCGCTTCCTGCGCGGCCGCCAGAGCGAGGTGATGGACGACCTGGAAAAGAAAATGCACGGCTACGCGGCCGAGCTCAAATTCGAGCAGGCGGCCGCGGTGCGCAACCAGATCCAGTCGCTGTCGCGCGTGCTGCACCAGCAAAGCATGGAGACCACCGGCGACGCCGACGTCGACATCATCGCCGTGCTGGTGCAGGGCGGACGCGCCTGCGTCAACCTGGCGATGGTGCGCGGCGGCCGCCACCTGGGCGACCGCGCCTACTTCCCCAACCACATCGGCGACGCCGCAGCGATTGCGGAAGAGCCGATCGAGGTCGAGGTGCTGGCCGCCTTCCTGGTCCAGCACTACACCGAGAAGTTCATCCCCGGCACGCTGATCCTGAATATCGAATTCGACCATCCGGCGCTGATGCAGGCCTTGCAGGAACAGTGCGGCCACCGCATCAACCTGATCTTCCAGCCGCAGGACCAGCGCCGCAAGTGGCTGGAACTGGCGCAGAAGGGCGCCGAGATCTCGCTGGCGCGGCTGCTGTCGGAGCAGGGGTCGCAGCAGTCGCGCACGCGCGCGCTGGTCGAGGCGCTGCAGCTGGAGCCGGAGGACATCGACGCGCTGCGCGTGGAGTGCTTCGACATCTCGCACACGCAGGGCGAGGCCACGCAGGCCTCGTGCGTGGTGTTCCATCACCACCAGATGCAGAACGGCGAATACCGCCGCTACAACATCAACGACATCACGCCCGGCGACGATTACGCGGCGATGCGCCAGGTGCTGATGCGCCGCTACGAGAAGGTGGCCAACGGCGACGGCGTCATGCCGGACGTGGTGCTGATCGACGGCGGCAAGGGCCAGATCGAGATGGCGCGCCAGGTGTTCGCCGAGCTTGGGCTGGACATCAGCCTGATCGTCGGCGTGGCCAAGGGCGAAGGGCGTCGCGTGGGCCTGGAGACGCTGATGTTCGTGGATGGCCGGCCGTCGCAGGAGCTGGGCAAGGAATCGGCGGCGCTGATGCTGGTGGCGCAGATCCGCGACGAGGCGCACCGTTTCGCCATCACCGGCATGCGCGCCAAGCGCGCGAAGACGCGCCAGACCTCGCGCCTGGAGGAGATCGAAGGCATCGGCGCCAAGCGCCGTCAGCGCCTGCTGGCGCGTTTCGGCGGCTTGCGCGGCGTGGTCGACGCCAGTGTCGAAGACCTCAAACAGGTGGAGGGCATCTCGAACGCATTGGCCGAAGAGATTTACCGCCAATTACACTGAGTTACCTGCACAGCAACAGTGCGCTGGTTTAATGTGCGTCGGCAAGGTAGACTAGCGGCGCATTAACAATTTTCACGGCCGCACTAATTTTCGAGCTTATGCCCTTCAATATACCGATACTGTTGACCTGGTTGCGCGTTGCGCTGATTCCGCTGGTGGTGGGCGTCTACTACCTGCCCACCAACGTCCTGCCCGTGGCGGATCAGAACCTGGCGGCCACGCTGGTGTTCATCATCGCCGCCGTCACCGACTGGTTCGACGGTTTCCTGGCCCGCCGCTGGAACCAGACCTCGGCCTTCGGCGCCTTCCTCGACCCGGTCGCGGACAAGCTGATGGTGGCGGGGGCCCTGCTGGTGCTGGTGCAGCTGGACCGCGCCAACGCCGTGCTGTCGTTCATCATCATCGGCCGCGAGATCGCCATCTCGGCGCTGCGCGAATGGATGGCGCAGATCGGCGCCTCCAAGTCGGTGGCGGTCAGCTCGCTGGGCAAGATCAAGACCACGGCCCAGATGACAGCCATCCCGCTGCTGCTGTTCCATGACGTGCTGTGGGGCGCCATCGACACCCAGTTCTGGGGCTCGCGCCTGCTGGAAGTGGCGGCCGTGCTGACGGTGTGGTCGATGTTCTACTACCTGCGCCTGGCCTGGCCGCTGATCAAGGAAAAGTCCGGCACGCTGGGCTAGTGGCAAAGTGCTATGATCTGGTGAAGCTCACCTCATCAGATCAGGAGCACACGCCATGGCGCTTTGGAGATTCCTGGCCGCTTGCGCGGCAACCTCAATCTGCCTGGCGGCGCAGGCGCAACAACAACCCTTCGTCTGCCGCACGCAGGAATCCGGCCTGGGCCAGCCCATCGTCGACAACCAGGACGGCGTCGGCCACCCGGTGGTCGATGAAGGCAGTGGCGCCATCGTCGGTTACAGCCGCAATTGCGCCATCGCGACCCGGGTCCAGTACTTCTACCTTGCCGGCGCCAACTTCAAACCCTTCGATCCCGCCACCGGCTACACGGCGCCTCCGGCCGACCTGAAGACCATTCAGCGCAACGGTGCGGCCGTGCCCTTCGTGGTGCGGGTGGAGGTCGGCACCATCAACCGCTTCGTCTACACCATCGCCATGCTGGCGCCGGGGCCCAAGCCCGAGCCGGCGGCCTGGAACCGCAAGCTGGTGTACTGGTTCGGCGGCGGTGTTGGCATCGGCCATCATCAGGGCTTGCCGCTGTGGTTCAAGTCCGGAGGCTTGAGCGGCAACGAGCGCCAATTGATGATCCCCTTGCTGGAGCAGGGCTACGCCATCGTCAGCTCGTCGGGCAATGAGGCCGGCGTCCATTACAACATGCGCCTGGCCGGGCAAACCGCCATGCTGACCAAGGCCCGCTTTGTCGAAGCCTATGGCGCGCCGCTGTTCACCATCGGCCTGGGCGGCTCGGGCGGTGCGGTGCAGCAGTACCTGTTCGCGCAAAACCATCCCGGCCTGCTGGATGGGGGCATCCCGCTGCAGTCCTATCCGGACATGATCACGCAGACCATACCGATTTCGGACTGTCCGTTACTGAGCCAGTACTTCAAGGACGAGGTGGCGCTCGATCCGGCGTCGCCGTGGGCCAGGTGGACCAACCAGATCGCGATCGAAGGCATGAACGCCAGCGACACCGCCCGCCACGCCTGGACCGGCGGCGCCGGATCGACCGAGTGCATCAACGGCTGGAAGATGGCGATCGTGACGGTGCTGAACCCGCGCTACAAGCATGAAGGGTATGACCTTGGCGCGGCCTTCTACCGCTATCCCGCCGGCGTCTTCGATCAGGTCAAATGGACCCACTGGAACGACCTGGCGGACATCTACGGCACCGACAGTCAAGGTTATGCGCCCGTCTCCATCGACAACGAGGGCGTGCAGTACGGCCTGAAGGCGCTGGAGCAGGGCGGCATCGGCATCGACGAATTCCTGCGCCTGAACGCCTGCGTGGGCTGCTGGAAGGAGCAGGCCGACTTCGTGGATTGGCAGGGCAAGGACGACCCCTACGACAGCCGCAACATGCTGCGCAGCGCCACCTGCCGCGATCCGGAGGGCGCGCCGGCGCCGCGCCGCAGCGGCAGCGTGGAGGCAATGCGCAAAGCCTACAGTTCGGGCCAGGTATTCACCGGCCGGCGCCTCGGCATCCCGATGATCGACCTGCGGCCCTATCTGGAGCCGGAGCTGAACATGCACAACGCGCGCCAGGCCTTCTCGGTGCGGGCCCGTCTGCTGCGCGCCAACCGCGCGGAGGCCGGGCGCCAGGTGATCTGGTTCACACGTTCCCAGGCCGACATGCAGGGCAGGGTGCTGGAAGCCTTGTCGGTCATGGACCGGCTGCTGAGCGGCGGTCCGGAGCCGTCCGAATTCACCGACCGCTGCATCGATACCGGCGGCGCCGTCATCGCCGCCGGGCCATCCGCGTGGGACGGCGTCCTGGACGCCAAGCCGCCGGGCGCATGCTCCAAGGCCTTCCCCTTGTTTTCCAGTCCGCGCATGGTGGCGGGGGAGTCGATCAGGGGCGACGTCTTCAAGTGCGCGCTGAAGCCCGTCGCGCAGGCGCTACGGGACGGCAGCTATCCCGCCGGCCTGGCCTGGACGCCGCAGCAAGCGGCCAGGCTGCAGCGGATTTTCCCCCATGGCGTCTGCGATTACAGCCAGCCGGACCAGGGCCTGCCGCCGGCCGTGGGGCAGAATCGATAAGATTGACACCAGAGCCATTGACAGATGCTATGGATCATCTATAATGCTGGCCTGTTGTTGATGACGACGAAGCGGGAGTAGCTCAGTTGGTAGAGCGCAACCTTGCCAAGGTTGAGGTCGAGAGTTCGAGACTCTTCTCCCGCTCCAAGTAATCAAGAGCACGTGGCACTGGCGTTAATGGCTGTCAGCTGCTAGAATGTTGGACTCCAATGCGGGAGTAGCTCAGTTGGTAGAGCGCAACCTTGCCAAGGTTGAGGTCGAGAGTTCGAGACTCTTCTCCCGCTCCAGTTTCTCCGGAAATTGGCTGGCGCAGTAAAAAATGTAACTCCAATGCGGGAGTAGCTCAGTTGGTAGAGCGCAACCTTGCCAAGGTTGAGGTCGAGAGTTCGAGACTCTTCTCCCGCTCCAGAATTTCGGATCGCAGCGCGTAACCCCGCTGTGCATCTTGGTCAAAAGTTTCCTCTGGCGAGGTAGCAAAGCGGTTATGCAGCGGCCTGCAAAGCCGTCTAGGTCGGTTCGACTCCGATCCTCGCCTCCAGACAATTTGAACTCCAAGCGGGAGTAGCTCAGTTGGTAGAGCGCAACCTTGCCAAGGTTGAGGTCGAGAGTTCGAGACTCTTCTCCCGCTCCAGTATGTAGAAGGGCAGCCGATGTGGCTGCCCTTTTTGCTTGGTGCCGCTGCCTACGAAAGAACATCATGAAACAATTGCTCTCCTCCTGCGTTATTGGCCTGACCCTGACCCTGGCCGTGGCCGGCTGCGACCGCGCCAAGCCGCCTGTGCCTACCGCTGCAGCCGCCAACGCCACGCCGCTGCAAAAGATCGACACCGTGGCCGGCACCGGCAAGGAAGCGGTGGCCGGCGTGACCGCCGTGGTCAACTACACCGGCTGGCTGTACGAGCCGAACGCGCCGTTGCAGCACGGCGCGCAGTTCGATTCCTCGATCGGCCGCGAAGCCTTCAGCTTCCCGCTGGGCGGTGGCCGCGTCATCCCGGGCTGGGACGAGGGCGTGCAGGGCATGAAGGTGGGCGGCAAGCGCACGCTGATCGTGCCCGCCAACATGGGCTACGGCGAAAACGGCGCGGGCCCGATCCCGCCGAACGCCACACTGATCTTCGACGTCGAGCTGCTGGACGTGCGCTAAAAAGGGCGGCCCGTGTGGCCGCCTTTTCTTTTTGCGCTATCGCTGCGCCGCTTCCCTGAAGCGGATGATCTGGATGGCGCCGTCATCGCCGGTGACGCTGAGGGTTTGCAGTTCCCGGCCCTCGGCCTGGACAAACACCTCGCGCGGATGGCGGATCAGGTGGTTCAAGCCTTCCGCCATGACGGCCAGCAGGTCGGCGTCCTCGTCGTAGCTCACGCCCAGCGCCGGCAGCCACTCGGCCGCGAGCTGGCTGCCGATGGCGAGCGAGGCCACCTCGATCTCGACCCGCTTGCCGTCCAACAGCTTGGACACGTTGTCGAAGTAGGCCTTCCAGGCCGTTCTTTCCAGTTTGGTGGTCTCGTGCATGTCTGCTCTCCCGATGGCTGCGGGATGGACCTGTCCCGCCTATCCGGGTTGGACACGCGCCGCGCCGCGAGGTTCTGCGCCGCCGAACGCGGCCTTGATATCGTCCAGCTTGTCGTCGATGGAATAGGGCAGGGCCTTGGCCAGCAGGTCGAGGATGATCAGGCCGTTGATGGCGCCGTCCTCGTCCACCGCCTGCCGCAGCCGGCTGGCCATGGCGGCGTTGACGCTTTGCAGCGCCTGGTAGCGCGCCTTCAAGCCGTGCAGCTCCCAGTCCGGCACACCGCCTTGCCGGGCGAGGAAATACTGCGCCAGCAAATAGGTCGAGGCCGCCCGATAAATGGTTTCCTCCTCGGTGGCGAAGGGCAAGTGGAAATGCGCCATGGGCCGCAGGAAGTCCGCGTGCGGGCAGGCGCTGCTGGCCGCCAGCAGTCCCATCAACGCGCCCACGCCGCGCTGCACCGTGGTGTGCTTGCTGATGCTGCGCTCGGCCATGTCGACCCTGGTCTCGACCTGATCGTAGGAGCGCAGCTTGCCCATGATGGCGACCAGCGGCACGAAGCGCACCGCCATCGGGCAATGGGGCGAACTGGCGGGCTGCAGCGGACAGTTGGCGCATTGCTGGCAGCCCAGCGCGGTCCAGGCCGGCAGTTCGGCCGGTTCCGGCGATGCGTCGGCGTCGACCGCGCAGCTGGCGCTCTGGCCGTCGGCGAAGCGGAAGTGATAGACCACGTTCTGCATGGACTTTCCTTGGGTGGCGGGCACGCCGCGCCGGAGGGCGCCGCCGGTTCAGTTTAGCCCTAATGCAACTTGATGACAATGACGGCGGGGCCCGCCGATCGCTTCCGGAAGTGCCGCGTGGCGTCAGCGCACGGCGCCGTCAGGGACGAAGCGCCGGGGCGGGCAGCTTCTGGCGCGCGCTTTCGATATGGCGGATAGCCTGGTCGGCATCGTGCGGCGGCACGAGGAACTGGCGCAGTCCCTCGTACACCGGCGCCACCAGGTCGGGCCTGGCGTCGCGGTCGAAGAAGGCGGTGTGGCCGGCGGCGCCGGCCAGGATCTCGCTGGTGGTCTCGCCCAGCAAGGTCGGCGGGGCGGCGCTGTCGGCCTGCGCCGAGAAGGTCTGGTCGGCGTCGGCGATCTGCCGCAGGGCGCCGCTCTCGGCCAGGAAGGCCAGGAAGCGCTGGCGGGCGCGGACATTCAGGCCGCGCGCCGGCAGGACCAGCACGTCGAGCGGCGCTTCCTCGTACGCGGGCGCGCCGGGCGTGTACGCCGGGAAGGCGAAAAAGCCCATCTCACCCGCCACCGCGACCGGAAACCTGGCGGCGATAAAGCTCCCCATCAGCATCATGCCCACGTGATCGCGGTACAGATACGGCAGGACGCGCTCCATCTCCTGGTCCATCGTGGCCTGCAGAAAATACCCCTTGCGCAGCAGACCGCCCCACACATCGAACACCTGGCGCACCCGCGCGTCGCCGAAGCTGGCCTCGCCGCGCAGCAGCTTGCGGTGGAACTCGATGCCGTTGATGCGCAGGTTCAGATAGTCGAACCAGCCGGCCGCCGGCCAGCCGCTTTTGGCGCCGACCGCCAGCGGCGTCACGTCCTCCGCCCGCAGGCGCTCGCAGGTCTGCAGGAACTCGCTCCAGTTGGCCGGTGGCCGCAGGCCGAGCCGCGCGAACAGGGGTTTGTGGTAGACGAAGCCCCAGACGTACTGGTACAGCGGAAAGCCGTAGACCTCGCCGCCGACGCGCGTGCCTTCGATGCTGGAGGGAGAGAACTTCTTCTTTTTCAACAGCGCGCTCAGGTCGCGGCCCAGCGGCGACAGCAGCCTGTTTCGGGCGGCGTCGCGCAGGGGCTCGCCCGCATACCAGAAGACCACGTCGGCGCGGCTGGTTTGCAGCCGCGCGATGAAGTCCCGCTTGTACGCCTCCTGGGGATAACCGTGGTGCTCGACCTGGATGTCGGGATAGGCTGCGGCGAACTGGTCGATGATGCCCAGCCATGCGGCGCGCTGGGAACTGTTGGAGATCACGTAGTCGATCACCAGGTGCTCGGTGGCGGTGCAGACAGCCGGTAGTCCCAGTCCGGCGCAGAACAGCGTACCCGCCAGCCAGCGTGGAATGCGTCGGCCTGTACGGCTAGCGGAAGTCTTCGTAGGCCTGTGCATCGCACAAGTTTGTGTGCATGCGCGTGGCCTGTCAACTGGAAAATACCGATGCACGTGGCGGAGCGGGCGTTTTTTATAGCCGGGCCGGCGCGTGTGTCAATAGGGCGCGCTATGCACTGTTTGCTTCTGTTAAGATGGAGACACGATGCACTAGACGCGTCATGACGCCACCCTGCCCATGCAAATCGATCCAAGGCCACCCTCGTTAGCGGATCAGTCGATGCCCCTGGCGGTCGACGAGCGGCCTGATGTGGACGTCGGCTCCGGTGATCCGCAAACGCTGTTCGACCATTGTCCGTACTTTGTCTTCACGGTCGGGATGGACGGCCGGGTGCAGGCCCTGAACCTGTACGGCCGCCAGCGCCTGGGGGCGTACCGGCTGGGCGAGCCGGTGGCCAGCCTGTACACGGACTGGGCGGCCCTGGTGCTGCAGGACGCGGCGCTGGTGGCCGCGCGCCAGACCGGCTGCTGGCACGGCGAGCTGGAATTGCTTGGCGCCGACGGCGCCTTCCATCCGGTCACGCAATCGATCGAGTTGCAGCCTGCAAGCGAGCAGCGGCCGGCGCGCTACCTGTGCCTGGCCTACGACCTCGACGACTACGACGTGTACGAATCGCTGCTGCGCTTCAAGCGCCTGTTCGAGCACCACCCGCAGCCGATGTGGATCTACGACCTGCAGACGCTGCGCTTCCTGATGGTCAACGCGGCCGCCGTGGCGCACTATGGCTACAGCGAGGCCGAGTTCCTGCAGATGACGATCAAGGACATCCGCCCGTCCGAGCAGTTGGCCGCGCTGGAGCGCAACCTGGCCGCCGCGCCGGCGCGCGGCGCCGAGCTGGCCGGCGTCTGGACCCACGTCAAGCGCGACGGCTCCCGCATCGATGTCCAGATCTCGTCGCACTCGCTGACCGTGGCCGGCCACGCCGCGCGCTTCGTGGTGTCGCACGACGTGACCGAGCAGCTGCGCATGGAGGCCGAGCTGTACGCCTCGCGCGAACTCAAGCAGCTGGTGATCGACCACATTCCCCATCAGATCTTCTGGAAGGACCTGGACGGCAGGTATTGCGGCTGCAACACCGTGTTCGCCGCCGCAGCCGGGCTGGCGACGGTGGACGAGGTGGTCGGCAAGACCGACGACGACTTCCCCTGGCGCCACAACGCGGTCCGCATCCGCGCCGACGACCGCGACATCGTCTCCACCGGCCGGGCCCGCCTCGACGCGGAGGAGCAGATGCTGCGCGAGGACGGCCGCGTGTACTGGTACCTGATCAACAAGCTGCCGTTCTACGACCAGCGCGGCGGCATCATCGGCGTGGTGGGGACGATCGAGGACATCACCGCCCGCAAGGAGGCCGAGCAGGCGCTGCGCCTGCGCGGGCGCGCGCTGGAGGCCAGCGACAACGCGGTGGTGATCACCGCGCACGGCCCCGGCGGCGACCTGATCGAGTACACCAACCCGGCCTTCACCCGCCTGTTCGGCTACACCGAGGCCGAGGCGGCGGGCCGCCAGCTCGACATGCTGCTGGAGCAGCACAACGGCGACCGCGACGCGCTGCGCAACGCCCTCAGCGGCGTGCACGAGCTGACCATCACGCTGCGCATCGCCCACCGCGACCGGTACCTGATGTGGGCCCGCCTGCACGTGGCGCCGGTGCCGGCCGCCGACGGCCTGCCCAGCCACCACGTGTGCGTGCTGACCGACATGACCGAGTCGATCAACTACCAGCAGCAGCTGGAGCACCAGGCCAACCACGACCCGCTGACCGGCCTGCCGAACCGGGCGCTGTTCGGCGACCGCATGGCCCAGGCCATCGGCTACGCCGAGCGCTACGGCCATCCGCTGTGGGTGGTGTTCATCGACCTCGACAACTTCAAACTGGTCAACGACAGCCTGGGCCATCTGGCCGGCGACGAGCTGCTGTGCGCGGTCGGCGCGCGGCTGCGCGCCTGCGTGGCCGACAGCGACACCGTGGCCCGGCTCGGCGGCGACGAGTTCCTGCTGCTGCTGTCCGACACCCCGGAGTCGCCGGCCTCGGCGGTGCTGCAGCGGGTGCAGGACAGCGTGGCCGCGCCGCTGATGGTGGCCGGCCAGGCGCTGACCGTCACCTGCAGCATGGGCGTGAGCGTGTTCCCGACCGACGGCGGCGAGCCGCAGCAGTTGCTCAAGCACGCCGACATCGCCATGTACCGCGCCAAGGAAAGCGGGCGCAACCAGCTGCAGTTCTACGAGGCGGCCATGCACAGCCGCATCGCCGAGCGCACCATGATCGAGGCCGAGCTGCGCCACGCGCTGGCGCGCGACCAGCTCAGCCTGCACTACCAGCCCAAGGTCGACCTGCGCACCGGCGCCGTGGCCGGCATGGAGGCGCTGCTGCGCTGGCAGCATCCGACGCTGGGCATGGTGTCGCCGGCGCGCTTCATCGGCGTGGCCGAGGAGACCGGGCTCATCGTCGAGATCGGCCGCTGGGTCACGCGCACCGCCTGCTTCCAGAACATGGCGTGGCAGCAGGCCGGCCTGGCGCCGCTGCGGGTGGCGGTCAACGTGTCGGCGCGCCAGTTCCGCGACCCCGGCCTGAGCCGCGAGGTGCAGGCCGCGCTGTCCGACAGCGGGCTCGATCCGCGCTATCTGGAGCTCGAGCTGACCGAAAGCCTGGTGATGCACAACGTCGACGGCGCGGTGGCGGTGGTCAAGGAGCTCAAGCGGATGGGCATCGCGCTGTCGATCGACGACTTCGGCACCGGCTATTCCAGCCTGGCCTACCTCAAGCTGTTCCCGGTCGACTACCTGAAGATCGACCAGTCCTTCGTGCGCGAGATGCTGACCGAGCCCAAGGTGGCGGCCATCGTGCGCTCGGTGATCGCGCTGGGCCAGAGCCTGGGCTTCAAGGTCATCGCCGAGGGCGTCGAGACCGAGGCCCAGCTGGCCTACCTGCGGCGCCACCAGTGCGACGACATGCAGGGCTACCTGTTCAGCAAGCCGCTGCCGGCGGACGGCTTCGGCGAGCTGCTGCGCTCGGAGCGCGGGCTGGCGCCGGCGCCCGGCGAGGCGCCCGGCGAACAGACGCTGCTGCTGCTGGACGACGAGCCCAGCATCCGCAACGCGCTCACGCGCCTGCTGCGCCCGGACGGCTACCGCATCCTGCGCGCCAACACCGCCGAGGAGGGCTTCGACCTGCTGGCCAGCCACGCGGTGCAGGTGGTGGTCAGCGACCAGCGCATGCCCGGCATGAACGGCACCGAGTTCCTCAGCCGCGTCAAGGACATGTACCCCGAGACCATCCGCATCATCCTGTCCGGCTACACCGAGCTGGAGGCCGTGCTGAGCGCCATCAACCGCGGCGAGATCTACCGCTTCTACACCAAGCCGTGGGACGACCTGGTGTTGCGGGAGAATATTCGGGATGCCTTCCGGTATCAGAAAATGATGTTCGGCAAAACGGCGCCGCGTGCGCCGGAAGGCGCGCCGAACGGATAGTATTGGTGAGTTTTCCGTCCGGTAAACTAGGCATAATTGCTGGAGCCAACAATGGTATCAGGAGGCGGTATGTCCGAGCTTGTCCCTCGTTCGCGGATCGTGGTCGTGGACGATCAGGCTGCCCATCTGAAAGCCTTGTGCGACATCCTGGGCCAGCACAACCTGGACGCGGCCGGCTTTCCCACCGGCGAGACGGCGCTGGCCCACCTGCGCGGCCACGCCTGCGACCTGCTGCTGACCGACATGAACATGCCCGGCATGGACGGGCTGGCGCTGATCGAGGCGGCCAAGGCGCTCGATCCGGCCATCGCATGCATCATCATGACCGGCGCCGGCACGGTCGACACCGCCGTCAAGGCGATGAAGATCGGCGCCTTCGACTACATCATCAAGCCGTTCAAGGCCGCCACCCTGCTGCCGGTGCTGACGCGGGCGCTGGAGTCGCGCCGGTTGCGCCAGCACAACCTGCAGCTGGAGGCGGCGCTGCGCGAGCGGGTCGACGAGCTGGGGCGGCTCAACCAGGTGCTGGACGCGGCGCGCCGCGAGGCCGAGCGCACCAACGAGGAAAAGTCGGCCTTCCTGTCGAACATGAGCCACGAGTTGCGCACGCCGCTCAACAGCATCCTCGGCTTCGCCCAGATCCTGGCCAGCGACCGCTTCCCCAAGGGCGAGGGCGAGCGCCAGCGCTTTTCGCAGAACATCGTCTCGTCCGGCAAGCACCTGCTGTTGCTGGTCAACGAGATGCTGGACCTGTCCAAGATCGAGGCCGGCAAGGTGTCGCTGGTGCTGGGGCCGGTGATGCTGGACGAGGTGCTGCGCGAGGTGGTCGCCATCGTCGCGCCGCTGGCCGAGCGGCGCATGGTGGCGCTGATGATGCCGGCCGATTGCCGGCTGGAGTTGTGCGCCGACCGCATGCGGCTCAAGCAGATCCTGGTCAACCTGTTTTCCAACGCGATCAAGTACAACCATGTGCACGGCAGCGTCACGGTGCATTGCGCCGTCGGGCCCGGCTACGGCAGCATCGCCGTCAGCGACAGCGGCGTCGGCCTGGACGCGGCCCAGCTGGAAACCATCTTCCTGCCGTTCGGCCGCGCCGGGCGCGAGGAGGACGGCGAGGAGGGCACCGGCCTGGGCCTGACCATCACCAAGCGCCTGGTCGAGGCCATGCGCGGGCGCATCAGCGTCGAGAGCCGGCCGGGCGAGGGCAGCACCTTCCGCGTCGAGCTGCCGCTGCACAGCGCCGCCGCGGCGCAATCCGGCGCGCGCGGCACCACCCAGCACGTCAGCTGAACCCATGCCGGGAGACGACCTGAACCTCAACCTGAACCGCACCCTCCGGGAGCATCCATGAAGCGCTACACCCTGCGGGCGATGTGGCCGGCCGCCGCCGCGCTGGCGGTGGCCGTGGCCGCCACGTTGTGGCTGGCGCTGCGCCCGCCGCCGCCGGCCGCCGCGCCCGAGGCCCTCGTCATCGCCACCAACACCGAGTACGTGGGCGCCTGTCCGGTGATGGCGGCCCAGGCCAAGGGCTATTTCGCCGGCCAGCGGCTGGCGGTGCGGCTGCAGCCCTACACCAGCGGCCGCGAGGCGCTGCTGGCGGTGACCTCGCACCGGGCCGACATGGCCACCGTGGCCGACATCCCCATCATGTTCTTCGCCATGGACGGCGCGCCGATCCGGGTGGTCAGCACCATCTTCCGTACCGGGCGCGACCACGGCCTGGTGGCGCGGCGCGACCGCGGCATCAGCTCGCCGGCCGACCTCAAGGGCAAGCGCATCGGCGTCACGCTCAGCACCTCGGGGCATTTCACGCTGGAGGTGTTCCTCAACCGCCAGCGCCTCGACACCCGCGACGTGCAGCTGGTGAACTATCCGCCCGACGCGCTGCAGCAGGCCATCACCGACGGCAAGGTCGACGCGGTCAGCGGCTGGGACCCGTTCCTGGGCGCGGCCGCCGAGAGCCTGGGCGGCAACGGCATCCGCTTCGGCGGGGCCGACATCTACGAGAGCATCTACAACATGGTGGCGCTGGCGCCGTACATCCACCAGCGTCCCGGCACCATGGTGCGGCTGCTGCGGGCGCTGGAGCAGGGCGAGCGCTTCTGCCGCGACCAGCCGGGCGCCTCGGTGGCCTTCTTCCCCCGGCTGTCGGCCGGCCAGGCCACGGCCATGCTGTCGGCCTGGCCGGCCCACCACTTCGGGCTGGAGCTGGACCAGAGCCTGCTGCTGGTGCTGGAGGACCAGTCGCGCTGGGCGATCAAGGCCGGGCTGACCGGCGCGCGCGAGGTGCCCAACTTCCTCGACTACATCTACCTCGACGGGCTCAAGGCCGTGAGCCCGTCCGAGGTGACCATCATCTACTAGGGACGCCGCGTGAAGATCTCCACCCGCCTCAAGCTGGCCCAGATCATCTGCATCGTGCTGCTGGCGATCATGGCGGTGGTGTTCGCGCGCACCGCGGGCGCGATGCGGCACGAGATCGCCAAGGCCGAGATCACCTTCGAGGTGCTGCGCGGCGCCGCCTCGCTGCGCTACCTGTCGCTGGAATACGTGCAGCACCACCTGGCGCGCACCCGCGCGCAATGGCTGCAGCGCCACCAGTCGTTGCGCCAGGTGATCGCGGCCGACGGCGGCTTCGACGGCGACGACGAGCTGGCGGTGCTGCGCGACATCCGCGAGCGCCACCAGTCGCTCGGCGGCCTGTTCGGCGAGCTGCAGGCGGTGCAGGGGGAATTCGTGCGTACGCCGGAGCGCGCCGTGATCCTGCGCGAACTGGAGGCGCGCCTGTCGGGCCTGATGATGAACCGGGCCCAGGCGATGATGTCGGACGCCGAGGACCTGGCGCGCCAGAGCCGCGCCAACATGCTGGCCGCGCAGTCGGACCTGGTGCTGGCCGGCGCCGTGCTGGCCGGGCTGGTGCTGCTGGTGGTGCTGGGCGCGATGGGCCTGACCATCCGCAGCGTCAGCAAGCCGCTGATGCGGCTGCACCGGGCCACCGAGGTGGTCGGCTCGGGCCGGCTGGACGTGGCGCTGGACCTGCGCTCGGACGACGAGATCGGCAGCCTGGCGCGCGCCTTCGACGGCATGGTCGAGCGGCTGCGCCAGACCACCGTCTCGCGCGACGAGCTGATCCGTGCGAACGCGACGCTGCAGAGCGAGATCTCGGAGCGGATGGCGGCCGAGAGCCGGGTGGTGGCCCAGTTGGCGCGCATGAGCCTGCTCCACCAGATCACCCGCTCGATCGGCGAGCGCCAGGACCTGCCCAGCATTTTCCAGGTGGTGGTGCGCTGCCTGGAGGACCAGCTGCCGATCGCCTTCGGCGCCATCTGCCTGTATGAGGGCGGCGAGCTGGTGGTCAGCTGCGTGGGCCTGCGCAGCCAGCCGCTGTCGGCGCGCATGGGCATGGGCGAGGCGGCCCAGATCGCCATCGACGAGAACGGCCTGTCGCGCTGCGTGCGCGGGCAGCTGGTGTACGAGCCCGACATCCGCCAGGTCGACTTCCCGTTCCCGCGCCGGCTGGCCGGGGCCGGCATGGGCTCGATCGTGCTGGCGCCGCTGCTGGCCGAGAGCACGGTGTTCGGCGTGCTGGTGGTGGCGCGCGCCGAGCCCGGCGCGTTCTCCAGCACCGATTGCGAATTCCTGCGCCAGCTCAGCGAGCACGTGGCGCTGGCCGCCAACCAGGCCAGGCTGTACGGCGAGCTGCAGCGCGCCTACGACGACCTGCACCAGAGCCAGGTGCAGGTGACCAAGCAGGAACGGCTGCGCGCGCTCGGGCAGATGGCCAGCGGCATCGCGCACGACATCAACAACGCCATCTCGCCGATCGGCCTGTACGCGGAATCGCTGCTGGAGACCGAGCGGGGCCTGAGCGAGAACGGCCGCGCCTGCCTGCAGGTGATCGAGCGCGCCATCGACGACGTCGCCTCGACCGTGGCGCGCATGCGCGAGTTCTACCGCCAGCGCGAGCCGCAGCTCACGCACAGCACGGTCAACGTCAACCTGATGATCCAGCACGTGGTGGACCTGACGCGCGCGCGCTGGTCGGACATGCCGCAGCAGCGCGGCATCGTCATCGAGATGCGCCAGGAGCTGGGCGCCGAGCTGCCGGCCATCCTCGGGGTCGAGGGCGAGATCCGCGAAGCGTTGACCAACCTGATCTTCAACGCGGTCGACGCCATGCCGGACGGCGGCGCGGTCACGCTGCGCACCGGCTACCTGGAGCGGCTGGACGACGGCAGCGGCCCCTATGTGCAGGTGGAGGTGGCCGATACCGGCACCGGCATGGACGAGGCGACCCAGCGCCGCTGCCTGGAACCGTTCTTCACCACCAAGGGCGAGCGCGGCACCGGCCTCGGGCTGGCCACCGTGTACGGCATGACCGAGCGGCACGGCGCGCGCATCGCCATCGCCTCGCGGCTGAACCAGGGCACGGCGGTCAAGATGTATTTCCCGGTGGCGCCGGCGGTGCCGGCCGGCGCGACGCCGGCGCCGGTGCTGGCGCCCGGCCACGGCCTGCGGATCCTGGTGGTGGACGACGACCCCACCGTGCTGGGCTCGCTGGAGACCATCCTCAGCCTGGACGGCCACGAGATCACCCGGGCCGACGGCGGCCAGGCCGGCATCGACACCTTCTGCGCGGCCGAGAAGGCCGGGCACGGTTTCGCGGTGGTGATCACCGACCTGGGCATGCCGTATGTGGACGGCCGCAAGGTGGCCGAGACGGTCAAGCGGGTGGCGCCGGCCACGCCGGTGATCCTGCTGACCGGCTGGGGCCAGCGCCTGATCCCCGACAGCGGCGAGGCGCCGGTGCACGTGGACCAGGTGCTGAGCAAGCCGCCCAAGCTGCGCGAGCTGCGGGTGGCGCTGGCCAAGTGCGTGGAGTTGCTGGGCTGAGGCGGCCGTCGCGCCACCCGCCGTCATTCCCGCGCAAGCGGGAATCCATGCACAGCATGCGTCCCCGCATGCGCCATGTGCACGCCGGCGTTCCATGGGTGCCCGCTTGCGCGGGAACGACGGGGCGGCTCAGTCGGCCGGCTCGAAGGCGGCCGGGTCGAGCTGGTCCAGCGTGACCAGCTGCTCGCGCCCGCTCGGCGCCGGTTGCGACGTCAAGCGCGCGCGCAGGCGGGCCAGGTAGTCGGCGCGGCTGCGGCGCAGCGCGTAGTCGCGGAAGTTGCTGTGCTCGAGGTCGCGCCAGGCCTGCTCGCGCCCGCCCGCGGACTTGGCGGCGGCCTGCTCGCGCCGCGCCGGTGTCAGCGCGGCGTCGCCGGCCGCCAGCCGGGTGTAGCCGTAGCGGTCCATGTAGTCGCCGGTCAGCGTCTCGATCACGTTGATCTCGTCGAGCGTGAGCTGCTGCTTGAACTTGTCGATGTTGGCGGCGATCGGCGGATAGCAGTTGGACGACCACAGCGCCGACATCTGCGACAGCTGGCGCGCCTCGCGCGAGCCGGCCACGTCCAGCATCTGCGGCAGGAACTCGAGGCCCAGGAACTGGCACAGCGCCTCCAGCGTGTGCTGCTGCTGCGACAGGAAGTCCTCGTAGCGGATGGTCAGCACGCGCTCCGGCCACTGCCGCATCACGCGGTCGGCCGCCTGGTGCGCGGCCAGCCAGGTCTCGGCGTTGAGCAGGGTGTCGAAGTCGTGGATGATGGCGCGGTTCATCGACGCCACCTGCGCGCGCGGATCGCGCACCACGTTGACGAACACCATGTCCGGCAGCAGCGTCATCAGCTCCTGCGCGTAGTGCACGCTGTCGAGCGACTTGTCCATCACCACGCGCGCGCCTTGCTTCTCGCCCGCGCGCAGCAGCAGTTCCCACACCACGCGGTGGATGCTGCGCGGCTGGTTGCGCAGCGTCTCGAAGATCTCGACCGGATCGAACACCACCTCCGGCCACTTGACCATGCTCACCGCCTGCAGGCCGACCACGTCGACCACCAGGTTGAAGTAGGCGCGGTCGTCGCGCAGGTCGCCGTACAGCGGCAGCAGCGGCATCATGTCGACGATGTGCAGCGGGTAGGGCGAGTAGAACTGCGGCGACATGTTGAGCCGCAGCCGCAGCGCGTGGCTGCCGCAGCGGCGCAGCGGGATCATCATCGCCGGACGCGGGCGCTGGCTGCTTGAAGTGTTCTGCATGGTCATTCTTTCTGAAGGATAAGGTCTTGCGGGGTGGTGAAGTAGCGGCGGAAGCTGTCCATGAAGCGGCCCAGCTCGGACGCCGGCAGGCGGTTGATGCCGGCGGCGGCCTTGCGTCCGCCGCCGCTGTCGAATTGCTGGCAGAAGCCGCAGGCGCTGTGGGCCAGCGGCGCGCCGGAGCGCACGCTGACCAGGTAGCTGCCGTCGTCGCGCTCGTTGAGCACGGCGAACGAGGCGCCGCTGCGCCCGGCCGCCAGCTGGTTGGCCAGCACGCCGCTGACGCGGCGCGCCCAGGCGCTGGCCGGCAGGATGTAGACCGCGCCGGCGTCCAGCTCGGCGTGCGGGCGCAGGCCCTGCAGGCGCGCGCAGTCGTCGCGGTAGCCGGCGCACAGCATGCGGTAGATCTCGCTGCCGGCGATGAAGTCCAGCGGCTGCGCGTAGGCGCCCAGCGCGCGGTACAGCGCGGCCGGGGCGATGTGCAGGTCGTGCTCGCTCTCGCCGTAGGCGTTGTAGTTGACCACCCGGCCCAGCTGCGCCAGCGCCGCCACCGCGGCGGCGTCCAGCCCGAGGCTGTCGGCCAGCTGTTGCGCCGGTCCGGCCAGGTTGTCGCCGAAGGCCGCCGCCACCGCCCACGGCCGGTGCCGGCCCTGCAGGTGGCGGTCCACCAGGATGCTGGTGCAGACCTCGGGCGAACCGTCGCAGTGCAGCCGCAGGCGCGGATGGGCGAAGGCGCGGTCGGCCGAGTGGTGGTCGAAATAATCGACCGCCGCGCCGCCGTCGAGCAGGCGGCGCAGCGCGGCGGCGTTGCAGTCGAGCGAGACGTCGAGCACGGTCACCTGGCCGCCGCAGCCGTGCGGCACCCGCTGCAGCAGCTCGATCTCGCGCTTGACGCCGGTGATCAGTCCGGCCTGCCGCGGCGTGTCCAGGCGCAGCTGGTGCAGCGCGAAGATGCCGTCGGCGTCGCCGTTGAAGACGTCGTAGTGCGTCATGGCGGTCAGACGAAGCGGCGCGCCAGTTGCTGGAACAGGCGGTCGCACGATTGTTCCAGCGACAGCATGCCGGTGTCGAGCGAGAGCGCCGGCGCCAGCGGCGGCTCGTACGGCGCCGACACGCCGGTGAATTCCGGGATCAGCCCGGCCCTGGCCTTCTTGTACAGGCCCTTGGGGTCGCGCGCCTCGCACACGTCGGCCGAGGTGCTGATGTGGGTTTCCAGGAAGTTGTCCTCGCCGATGATCTGGCGCGCCATCTCGCGGTCCTGGCGCAGCGGCGAGATGAAGGCGCAGATCACCATCAGGCCGGCGTCGTTCATCATGCGCGCCACCTCGGCGCTGCGGCGGATGTTCTCCTGGCGGTCGGCCGGCGAGAAGCCCAGGTCGCGGTTCAGGTGGTGGCGCAGGTTGTCGCCGTCGAGCACGTAGGCCGGATGGCCGGCGTGCACCAGCTTGTCCTCCAGCGCGCTGGCCAGCGTCGACTTGCCCGCGCCGCTCAGGCCGGTCAGCCAAATGGTGGCCGCGCGCTGTCCGGCCTGCCGCCAGCGCGCCTCGGGCGCGACCTGGCTGCCATGCCAGAAGATGTGGGGCGTGGCGCGCACGGCCGCGTCGTCGATTTTGTCCAGCTTACCCATTGCCATTCCTCCGTTTTAAAATTGTTCCCACTCTTGCGTGTCGACCTTGGCCGGGCCGCGCGGACGCGCCGCCGCGGTCAGGGCAGGGGCCCGCATGGCCGACGGCACCGCCACCGCCACCCGCTGCAGCGCCGGCCGCGCGGCTGGCGCCTCGGTGCGGAACACGCTGACCAGTTCGTTGAGGCTGTTGACCTGGTCCTGCATCGCGTGCGCGGCGGCCGCCGCCTCCTCGACCAGCGCGGCGTTCTGCTGGGTCACGTCGTCCATCTGCGTGACCGCCGTGTTGATCTGCTCGATGCCCGACGATTGCTCCTGGCTTGCAAGCATAATCTCAGACATGATGTCGGTGACGCGCTTTACGCTGGAGACCACGTCGTGCATGGTCGAGCCGGCCTGTTCGACCAGCCGGTTGCCGGCCTGCACCTTGTCGACCGAGTCGCCGATCAGGTCCTTGATCTCCTTGGCGGCGGCGGCCGAGCGCTGGGCCAGGTTGCGCACCTCGGTGGCCACCACGGCGAAGCCGCGGCCCTGTTCGCCGGCGCGCGCCGCTTCCACGGCGGCGTTGAGCGCCAGGATGTTGGTCTGGAAGGCGATGCCGTCGATCACCGCGATGATGTCGACGATCTTGCGCGCCGAGACGTCGATGGCGGCCATGGTGTCGACCACCTGGGCCACCACGGCGCCACCCTTGGCCGCCACGTCGGAGGCCGACTCGGCCAGCCCGTTGGCCTGGCGCGCGTGGTCGGTGTTCAGGCGCACGGTGCTGGTGAGCTCCTCCATCGACGAGGCGGTCTCCTCCAGCGTGCTGGCCTGCTGCTCGGTGCGCGAGGACAGGTCCAGGTTGCCGGAGGCGATCTGGCCGGCGGCGGCCGCGATGGTCTCGGTGCTGGCGTGCACCTGGTTGACGATGCGCGCCAGGCTGTCGCGCATGGAGCGCATGGCGTACAGCAGGCTGCTCTGGTCGCCGTGCTTGGGCTCGACCCGCACGGTGAGGTTGCCGGCGGCGATCTGGCCGGCGATCTCGGCGGCCTCGGACGGCTCGCAGCCCAGCTGGCGGGTGACGCCGCGGGTGATCAGCCAGGCCGCCAGCACGCTGGTCACCAGCGCCAGGGAGCCCATCACCAGCATCACGGTGCGGGCCTGGCCGTAGGCCACCTCGGCCGCCTCGGAAGCCTCGGTGTTCTGCTTCTCCTCGACCGCGATCAGCTTGCGCAGCAATTCCCACCAGCGCTTCTGCACCGGCCGGAACTCATAGCGCAGCAGCTTGTAGGCCTCGTCCTGCTTCTGTTCCAGCGCCAGCGCGGCGGCCCGCTGGACGAAGGGCGTGGCCTGGTCGGCCTGCCTGCGGATCTGGTCCAGCAATTCCTTTTCCTCGGTCGAGGTGCCGGCCAGCTTGGTGAACATCTGGCTCAGCTTGTCCTGCGCGGCCGCGTATTTCTTCTCCTGCTCGGCGATGCGGTTGACCTCGATCTGGATTTCCTTGTCTTCCTTGAGCAGGATCAGGTTGCGCGTGGCGAGCGCGCGTTCTGTAACCGTCAGGTCCATAGTCTGGGCCAGTTTGGTCTCCACGTCGTTGATTTTGGTGATCTCCTCCAGGCGTCCCTGGATCTGGCGCATGCTGTTCAGGGCCAGCGCGATGATCACCAGCAAAAACACGGCGCACAGGCCAAAACCCAGTCCCAGCCGGCTTGCTATGGTCCAATTCTGAAATTTCATATCGCCTCCTTAAGGGCATATATGCATTCCAAATATCCAAATGAGAATTTGGTGGAACGCTTCCACGATCTTAGTTGCCCGGTGCGGCTAGGAATCTCTCACATAATCACTTTCAACACTGCTGCAACAATGAAATATGTACGGAGATCAATGTTTGAAACTTTTAGTTGCATAAGTGATGCTTTGTAGCAACTTAAACGGATGTTCTTTTTGTATTTGTCGTGGACGAAAAAGCCATACGCGGAATCCGCCTCTGGGCATGTGCCGCCAACAGGTCTAAAATGCAGTCTGGGGCCGTTGCCGGATTACGACACATCATCTTGTAATCCGAAACGGAGAGAATTCAATCGGCGGGTACCGCCCGCATGACATGGAATGAACATGGCAACACAGAAATCTAAAATCATCTACACGCTGACCGATGAAGCGCCCATGCTGGCGACCTATTCGCTGCTGCCTATTATTAAGAAGTTCGCCGCATCGGCTGGTGTAGACGTGACCTCCAGCGATATCTCGGTGGCGTCGCGGGTGCTGGCCGAGTTCCCCGAATACCTGAGCGAAGAGCAAAAGGTTCCGAACACCCTGGCCGAACTGGGCGCCTTGACCCAGCTCGCCGACACCAACATCATCAAGCTGCCCAACGTCAGCGCCTCGGTCGGCCAGTTGATGACCTGCATCCGCGAGTTGCAGGCGCGCGGCTACAAGCTGCCGGACTATCCGGAAGAAGCCAGGACCGACGAGGAAAAAGCCCTGAAGGCCCGCTACGGCAAGTGCATCGGCAGCTCGGTCAACCCGGTCCTGCGCGAAGGTAACTCCGACCGCCGCGCACCGAAGGCGGTCAAGGAATACGCCCGCAAGCACCCGCACTCGATGGGCGAGTGGAGCCAGGCATCGCGCACCCACGTGTCGCATATGCACCACGGCGACTTCTACCACGGCGAAAAATCGATGACGCTGGACCGCGCGCGCGATGTCAAGATGGAACTGATCACCGACTCCGGCAAGACCATCGTGCTCAAACCGAAGGTCGCGCTGAAGGCCGGCGAGATCATCGACAGCATGTTCATGAGCAAAAAGGCATTGCTGGAGTTCTACGAGAAGGAAATCGACGACGCCTTCAAGACCGGCGTGATGTTCTCGCTGCACGTCAAGGCCACCATGATGAAGGTGTCGCACCCGATCGTGTTCGGCCACTGCGTGCGCATCTTCTACAAGGACGCGTTCGCCAAGCACCAGGCGCTGTTCGATGAGCTGGGCGTCAACGTCAACAACGGCATGGCCAACCTGTACGAGAAGATCGAGAAGCTGCCGGCCTCGCAGAAGGAAGAGATCCTCAAGGACCTGCACGCCTGCCACGCCAACCGTCCGGAACTGGCCATGGTCGACTCGGCCAAGGGCATCACCAACTTCCACTCGCCGAACGACATCATCGTCGACGCGTCGATGCCGGCGATGATCCGCATCGGCGGCAAGATGTGGGGCGCCGACGGCCGTCCGAAGGACGTCAAGGCCGTGATGCCGGAATCGACCTTCGCCCGCATCTACCAGGAGATGATCGGCTTCTGCAAATGGCATGGCAACTTCGATCCGAAGACCATGGGCACCGTGCCGAACGTCGGCCTGATGGCCCAGCAGGCCGAGGAATACGGCTCGCACGACAAGACCTTCGAAGTGTCGGAAGGCGGCACCGCCAACATCACCGACCTGGCCACCGGCGAAGTGCTGCTGACCCAGACCGTGGAAGCGGGCGACATCTGGCGCATGTGCCAGGTCAAGGACGCGCCGATCCGCGACTGGGTCAAGCTGGCCGTGACGCGCGCCCGCAACTCCGGCATGCCTGCCGTGTTCTGGCTGGACAGCTATCGTCCGCACGAGAATGAAGTGATCAAGAAGGTGCAGGTCTACCTGAAGGACCACGACACCAAGGGCCTGGACATCCAGATCATGTCGCAGACCCGCGCCATGCGCTACACGCTGGAACGCGCGTTCCGCGGCCTGGACACCATCTCGGTGACCGGCAACATCCTGCGCGACTACCTGACCGACCTGTTCCCGATCCTGGAACTGGGCACCAGCGCCAAGATGCTGTCGATCGTTCCGCTGATGGCCGGCGGCGGCATGTACGAGACCGGCGCCGGCGGTTCGGCGCCTAAGCACGTCAAGCAGCTGGTGGAAGAGAACCACCTGCGCTGGGATTCGCTGGGCGAGTTCCTGGCGCTGGCGGTGTCGCTGGAAGACCTGGGCATCAAGACCGGCAACGCCAAGGCCAAGCTGCTGGCCAAGACGCTGGACGAAGCCACCGGCAAGCTGCTGGACAACAACAAGTCGCCATCGACCCGCACCGGCGAGCTGGACAACCGTGGCAGCCACTTCTACCTGTCGCTGTTCTGGGCGCAGGCGCTGGCGGCGCAGACCGAGGACGCTGAACTGCAAGCCCACTTCGCGCCGCTGGCGAAGACGCTGGCGGACAACGAAGCCAAGATCGTCGAAGAGCTGAACTCGGTGCAGGGCAAGGCCATGGACATCGGCGGTTACTACTACCCTGATCCAGCCAAGACCGAAGCGGTCATGCGTCCAAGCGCAACGTTCAACGCGGCGATTGCAGCGCTCTGAATCTAGCGTGGCGAGGTAACAGGAAGGGCAGCCGAGGCTGCCCTTTTTTATTGCCGCCGCCGTCAGCCGGCGTCGGGCGGCGTGTCGCGCGCATCGACGTAAGCCCAGGCGAGCGTGCCCGAAGCCAGCGTGACGCTCTGGCGGCGGTAGGCCGCCACCTCGTAGCGGTCCGAGTCGCGCAGCTCTTCGGTGGTCACCGCCAGCACCGCGCCGGCCACCATGTCGTCCGGCGATCCGCTGCGGGAAACAATGGGATGATGCGTCTTGCCGCTGGTGGCGACCACGGCCGGATCGTCTATCGCCACCGCCGACAGGCGATAGCCCGGCAGGCTGTCCTGGCGGCCGGACAGCAGGCGGCCGAAGGTCGCCATCTGCACTTGCGGCTGTTGCAGCGTGCCGTAGGAGAACAGCATTTCAGTTGCATCGGTGGAGCTGGATTTCATTGGCGTTACCTTATGGGTTCAGAGTTGCCTTGCGGGTGGCCCACACGATCGGCAGGCCGAACAAAAACATATGGGAGGCCAGATCCAGCACCGTGGCCAGCGGCTGGAAACTGACCGGGCGGGGGAAGGCCGACAGCGGCAACACCACCAGCCGCATCGCCAGGAACACCACGATGCCGAACACAACCGCCGACAGCAGCGGCCTGGCCAGCAAGGCCGGCGCCTGCCGTGCCGCCAGCAGGAACAGCGCCATCCACACGAAGCTGAGCGCGAAGTGGCTCAGCATGCCCAGCGCGGCGGTCGCGGCGCCGCCGCCGAAGGCCGCGTTGCCCAGCAGCCCGCTCGCCACGATCTGCAGCAGGCGCTCGGGCGTCAGGCCGTTGTAGGCGGCAAAGGAAATCGCGTACGCGAGATCGAGCGCGCCCGCCACGGCACCCCCGACCAGCACGGCAAACGGAATCGACCAGCGCTTCATGCCTCAGCCTCCTGTAGTTTTGCGGCATCTTATTTTAAAAGCAAAACCACGGAAGGTCGAGCGCATCAGATCGAGCGGCCGTCGTAGTGCTTGACGGGAATGGCGTCCAGGTCGATGCCCTCGATGCAGCGGATATTGATCGCCGCCATGGCCTCGCCGTTGGGCGCCACGCCCTCGCTGTAGGGCGAGATGCCGCAAGTGGGGCAGAAGCGGTGCTTGATCAGATGCTTGTTGAACAGATAGGTGCTGGCGTTGTCGTCCGGCGTCAGCAGGTGCATGTCCGGGCGCGGCACGAACCACATCAAGGTGCCCTTGCGCTGGCACATCGAGCAGTTGCAGGACATGGCCGAGGTGATCTCGCCTTCGGCTTCGAACTTCACTCTGCCGCAGTGGCAGCTTCCCTGGTATTTCATCTCACACCTCCTGTAAAAAACGATCAAGACTGCTGAAGAAAAACGCCCAGCCGCGCTCATGGTTGATGCGTGCCTGTTCGTCGAAGAAGCGGTCGTGCACGAAGCGCAGCTCGGTGCCTTCGGCCACCGGCGCCAGGTCGATGCTGACGCGCGACACCCGTTCCGGCGTGCTGTGCCAGGCCCAGGTGAACACCAGCCGCGTGAACGGCCGCACTTCCTGGTACACGCCGGTCATCCGGCTCAGGCCGCCGTCGGGGCCGGCGAAGGCGAGGTGGTATTGGCCGCCTTCGCGCAGGTCGATGTCCGCCTTGGTCAGCGAGGCCTCGCCGGGACCGAACCACTGGCTCAGCGCTTGCGGGTCGGTCCACGCGCGCCAGACTTTTTCGGGGGCGACGGGGTAGATCCGTCGGAGGCTGACCTGGGCGGGTTGTTCGGCGGTGGGCATGATGCGATTTCCTCCTGGTGATAGAGATAGCGTCCCAGCGAATCGAGCTGGCCGGTCCAGAAGCGCTGGTAATGGGCGATCCACATGGCGGCGTCCTGCATGGGCGCCGCATGCAGCTCGCAGCGCACCACGCGTCCTTCCTTCGAGCGGGCGATCAGGCCGGCTGTTTCCAGCACGGCCAGGTGCTTCATGAAGCCGGGCAGCGACATCTCGTATTGCTGCGCCAACTCCGTGACGGTGCAACTGCCGTCGCCCAGCTGCGCCAGCACGCCGCGCCGCGTGGCATCGGACAGCGCCGCGAAGATCAGGTCCAGCTGGGAATCGTTATACTTAACCATAAGGTATAGTATTGGCAAAGACCGTCGCCATGTCAAGCGGGTTTTAAACGGACGCGTGCACGGCGGTCAAAAATAGGATATGATGATCATCATGGAATCGAAACCGACCAAACGCGCAGCGGTCAGCCGCAAGGAAGCCACCCACGAACGCATCGTGGAGGTGGCCTCGCGCGCCATCCGGCGCAGCGGCTACGACGGCACCGGCGTGGCCGATATCATGAAAGAGGCGGGCCTGACGCACGGCGGTTTCTATGCGCATTTCGAATCGCGCGACGCGCTGCTGGCCGAGGCCGGCGACCGCGCCGGCGCCGAGTCGGTCGCGCTGGCCGCGCGGGTGGCGGCCGCCGCGCCGCCGGGGCAGGCGCTGCAGGCCATGATGCAGGCCTACCTGTCGCCGCAGCACATCGGCGCCATCGAGACCGGCTGTCCGGTCTCCGCGCTGGGCTCGGAAATGCCGCGCCAGGCGCCGGAAGTGCGGCGCGCCGCGACCATCCATATCAAGGAAATGATCGACCTGTTCGCCCGCCAGATGCCGGACTGGGGCCAGCCGCAGGCGCACGAGCGGGCGATGGCGCTGGTGTGTGCCTTGATCGGCACCACCATGGTGGCGCGCGCGGTGGACGACCCCAAGCTGTCGGCGGCGCTGTGCGCGGCCACCCTGAACCAACTCACCCCGAAGGCCGCCTGAAGCAGTGGGCGGCTGTTTTTTTGCACTAAAATATGATGATCATCATATTTACTTGAAGGGAAATACCATGAGCAGCAGGATCGCATTGGTCACCGGCGCCTCGTCCGGCATAGGGGCCGCCACGGCGAAGCGGCTGGTCGAGGCCGGTTTCAAGGTGTACGGCACCAGCCGCCGTGGCGCGCAGTCGGCGCGGCAGGGCTACGAGATGCTGGCGCTGGACGTCACCAGCGACGCCTCGGTGCAAGCCGCCGTCGCCGAGGTGATGGGGCGCGAGGGGCGCATCGACCTGCTGGTCAACAACGCCGGGGTAGGCCTGGCGCCGGCCGGTGCCGAGGAAAGTTCGATCGAGCAGGCCAAGGCCATCTTCGACACCAATTTCTTCGGCCTGGTGCGCATGACGCGCGCCGTGCTGCCGCACATGCGGGCACAGCGCGCCGGCCGCATCGTCAACATCGGCTCGGTGCTTGGCTTCCTGCCGATGCCGTATGGCGCGCTGTACGCCGCCACCAAGCACGCGGTCGAAGGCTACACCGAATCGCTGGACCACGAGCTGCGCAACTGGGGCATCCGCGCCGTCGTCGTCGAGCCGGCCTACACCAGCACCCCGTTCGACGCCAACATGCTGGCGGCGGACGCCAAGCTCGACGCCTACAGCAAGGAGCGCGCCACCGTGACCCGGCGCGTGAACGAAGTCATGGCGACCGCCGAAGGGCCGGAAGTGGTGGCGGCGACGGTATTGAAAGCTGCGCTGGCCCGCGCGCCGAAACTGCGTTATACCTCCGGTACACTGGCTGGACGCCTGCGCCTGCTGCGCACCTTCGCGCCGGCCGGCGTGATGGACGCGGGCATGCGCAAGGACCTGCGGCTGGCATAAGACCCACAACGACAAGAAGGCAATCATGAAAGCACTTATCCTCAAGCAGTATGGCAAGCCCGGCGTGGTTGAATTCGCCGACATTCCCCGCCCCGCGATCAAGCCGGACGAAATCCTGGTGCAGGTCCACGCGGCCGGCCTCAACCCCATCGACTACATGATCCCCAAGGGCGACTTCAAGCCCATCCTGAAGTTCCGGCTGCCGACCACGCTGGGCAGCGACGTGGCGGGCGTCGTGGTGGAAGCGGGCAGCCGCGTCAGCCGCTTCAAGGTGGGGGACGAGGTGTACGCCAGCGTCTTCGACCTGGGCATCGGCACGCTGGCCGAATATGCCGCCGTCCCCGAATATGCCGCCGCGCTGAAACCGGCCAACCTCAGTTTCGCGCAGGCCGCCTCGATCCCGATGGTGGGGCTGACGTCATGGCAGGCGCTCAAGGAACGGCTGCGGCTGCGGCCCGGGCAGAAGGTGTTCATCCCGGCGGGCTCCGGCGGCATCGGCACGTTCGCGATCCAGCTGGCCAAGCAGATCGGCGCCACGGTGGGCACGACCACCAGCGGCGGCAACGTCGAACTGGTGCGCGGCCTGGGCGCCGACGAGGTGGTCGACTACACGAAGCAGGAAGTCGGGCAAGTGCTGAAAGGCTACGACGCCGTGCTGGGCACGACGCGCGGCGACGGGCTGGAGAAGGCGATCGGCATCCTGAAGCCGGCCAGCGCGGTGGTTTCGCTGATCGGCCCGCCGGACGCCGCCTTCGCCCGCGCGCGCGGCATGAACTTCCTGATGCGGTTCGTGTTCAGCCTGTTGAGCCGCAAGATCATCCGCCTCGCCGCCGGGCGCCGCGCCACGTACTCTTTCCTGTTCATGCGCCCGGACGGCAAGCAGCTTGGCGAGATCGCCCAGCTCATCGAGGCCGGGCGCATCCGTCCGGTGATCGACAAGGTGTTCCCGTTCACGCAAGCCAAGGACGGCCTGGCCTATCTGGAAAAAGGCCGCGCCAAGGGCAAGGTGGTGGTGCAGATGATCGACGCCTGAGCCGCCATCATGCCTTGACCGGTGCGCCCGCTTGCGCCAGACTCCCGCTCACTCGACAACAACGTGAAGGGCGGAAATGAAGCATATCGTTATGTTCAACCGGTTTCATGCAAGCGCGTGGCTGGCGGCGGCGCTGCTGGGCGCCAGCCTCGGCGGCCCGTTGCACGCCGCGCCGGTGGTATCTGCCGCCGCGCCGCTGGTGATCGGCGAAAGCTTCAACATCGAATCGCAGGTGCTGGGCGAAACGCGGCACATCAACGTCTACATGTCCCGCGGCTACGCCTTGCCGGCCGACGCGCCGTTACCCGTGCTGTACATGCCCGACGGCGGCCTGCGCGAGGACTTCCTGCACATCGCCGGCCTGCTGCAAGTATCGGTCGACAACGGCACCATGCGTCCGTTCATGCTGGTCGGCATAGAGAACACCCAGCGCCGCCGCGACATGACCGGCCCGACCGACAACGCCGAAGACAAGAAGATTGCCCCGGTGGTAGGCGGCGCCGTGCAATTCCGCCGCTTCATCCGCGAAGAGCTGATGCCGGCGGTGAAGCAGCGCTACCGCACCACGGGCGAAACCGCCCTGATCGGCGAATCGCTGGCCGGGCTGTTCGTGGTCGAAACCTTCCTGCGCGAGCCGCAGCTGTTCGACCACTACGTCGCGATCGATCCCAGCCTGTGGTGGAACGACGGCAAGCTGCTGGCCGAAGCGCCAGCGCTGCTGGAACAGCGCGCGGCCAAACCGCAGACCTTATATTTCGCCAGCAGCGGCACAGCCGGCATGGACAAGGGCAGTGCGCGATTGTCGACGCTGCTGACCACCCGCGCACCGCAAGGCTTGCGCTGGCACTACCAGCCGCTGCCCACCGAAACCCACGCCACGATCTACCAGCCAGCCGCGCTGCAAGCATTCCGCACAATGTTCAAACCGCCAAATTAAATTGGGGTCAAGTCTGACATTCGGACACGAGCTCCGCCGTGGCTGGTCGCTACGGCGGAGCTCGTGTCCGAATGTCAGACTTGACCCCAATGGTTTGGGCAGAGCTTGTGTCCGAATGTCAGACTTGACCCCAATGGTTTGGGCAGAGCTCGTGTCCGAATGTCAGACTTGACCCCAACGGGTTTGACCCCAACGGGTTTACAACTTAGTTGGCGCTGGCGGCCAGCTGCAGTTGCACGGTGGCAGTGGCCAGGTCGGCTTTTGCTTGCAGGTAGGCCAGGTAGACTTCGTCGGCCGAGCGCTGCGCGGTCAATAGTTCCAGCAACGAGGCCGCGCCTTTTTTGTACGACAGGCGCATGCCTTGCACCACTTTGTCCGACTGCATCAGCACCGATTCCCGGTAGCGCTGCTCGTTGGCCTGCGCCGCACGAAATTGTGCATACAGTCGCCGCACGTCGATCTGCGCCTTCAGCTCGGCTGAGCGCAGCGCCAGCGTGGCCTGCGTGACCGCCGATTGCGCCTGCAGCACCTCGCCGCGCTGCGTGCGCGACAGCGGAATCGGCACCGACACCGTCAACCCCAGGCTCAGCGAACGCTGCGTCGGCGAATTGGTCACCGTGCCGCCCGCGTCGGTCAGCGCATGCACCGATGGCGTGTTCTTCAAGCTGACGTTCACCACCGGATCGACCCAGCGATTGGCTTGCGCCAGGTCGGCCGAGGCACGCGCCGCATCCAGCGCCGCGCGGGCGATGCGGATGTCGTCGCGTCCGTCCTGCGCCTGCCGCACCAGCTGCTCTACATCATCCAGACCGTTGACGGCGGGCGCATCGCAAACCAGCTCGGCGTCGCCGAACACCTCGCTGTAGCGCCGCCCCAACGGAATCGACAGCGACTCGGCCGCCGTCTGCACCTGCGCCCGCGCCGACACCACATCCGCCTCGAAGCGGTCGCGCTCCACCTGCGATTGCGACAACTCCAGCCCGCCGATATCGCCGACCTTGAGGCGCACGTTGTTGGCCTTGACGATGTCGTCCAGCGCCCGCAACGTCGCCTCCTGCCGCACCAGCGCCTGGCGCGCGCGACAGCTCTCGGTGTAGGCCGCCACCGCATCGGCGTACAACTGCCGGCGGCCGCCATCCAGCGTCGCCTCGCCAACCTTGACCGCCGCCTGCGCCGCACGGATGCGCTGGCCGCGCTTGCCGGCCGTCTCGATGGTCAGCGCGACGCCCATGGTGGTGGCGGTGGGCGCGTTCGGCTTGTTCGCCGCGTTCAATTCCCGCGAGTCGATGCCGGCTGTGAGCACTGGATCCGGCCGCACGCCGGCCACCGACACGCCGGCCTGCGCGCTGCTCACGTTCTCGCGCTGCATCTGCAAGTCCAGGCTGTTCTGGGTGGCGGCCGCCGCGTACTCGCGCAGGGTAACCTGGCCGGCGGCGGGCAGGGCGACGCACATCGCCAGCAGCGCGCACAAGGGGTTGAGTTTAAATGTCATGGACTTGCTCCGCTTGCACCAGGCCGTCCTCGGCCTGCTTGGGTTTGTTCTCGAAATACCGTTCGACCAGGTAGTACAGCGCCGGCAGCCACACCAGCGTCAGCCCGGTGGCCGTGACCAGCCCGCCGACCACGACGGTGGCCAGCGGCCGCTGCACATCGCTGCCCAGGCCATGCGCCAGCGCGGCCGGCAGCAGACCCAGCGCGGCCACGCTGGCCGTCATCAGCACCGGACGGAAGCGGCTGTAGGCGCCCTTGAGCACGGCGTCCTTCAGCGTCAGCCCGCCCTCGGCGCGCAGCTGGTTCAGGTTGGACACCATCAAAATGCCGTCCATCACCGCCACGCCGAACAGCGCGATGAAGCCGACCGCGCTCGACACATTGAGCGTCATGCCGCGCAGATGCAGCGCGACCAGCCCGCCCAGCGCCCCC
Organism: Rugamonas sp. A1-17; assembly: GCA_025548565.1. GTDB lineage: Bacteria > Pseudomonadota > Gammaproteobacteria > Burkholderiales > Burkholderiaceae_D > Rugamonas. Next base: position 568,721 of record JAJLPB010000002.1, on the reverse strand, counting down.
AGCGGCACCGCCGCCAGGATCATGGCCGGCTGGCGCAGGTTCTTGAACTGCGCGAACAGCAGCACGAACATCAGCGCCACCACCATCGGCATGATCAGCGCCAGGCGCGCCTGCGCCCGCTGCTGGTTCTCGAACTGGCCGCCCCAGGCCAGCTGCACGCGGCCGTGGTCGTAGCGCACCTTGGCCTCGATCTGCGCCTTGGCGTCGTCCAGGAAGGAGGCCAAATCGCGCCCGCGCAGGTCCAGCCGCACGGTCAGGTGGCGCTTGCCAATCTCGCGCGTGATGGTGCTCTCGCCGTCGTCCAGCCGTATCGTCGCCACCTGCGCCAGCGGAATGCGCGCCCCCGTGGCCGAGGTCAGCAGCAGGTCGCCGATGGTGTCGGGATGGCTGCGCGACGCATCGGTGAAGCGCACGCCGATGTCGTACTGGCGGTCGTCGATGAACACCTGCGACACCGGCTTGCCGCCGATGCCCGTGCCGATCAGGTCGGCCACGTCGGCGGCGTTGATGCCGTAGCGCGCGGCGGCGGCCCGGTCCACCTCGATGCGCACCTGCGGCAGCGGCGGTTCCTGGTCGATGATCACGCTCTCCGCGCCCGGCACGGCGGCCAAGGTGCGTTCGACGTCGGCCGCGATGCGGCGCGTCTCCTTGAAGTCGTTGCCGTAGATTTTCACCACCAGGTCGCTGTGGGCGCCGGCCAGCTTGTCGAGCACGCCGTCGATCATCGGCTGCGTGAAGCCCACCCGCGTGCCCGGCAGCTTGGCGAAGCGCTGGCCCATCTTGACGATCAGCTCCTGCTTGCTCAGGCCGGACTTCCACGTGTCGTACGGATGCAAGGTCACGCTGACCTCGATGTGCGACGGCGTCCACGGATCGGTGCCCTCGTCGTTGCGGCCCAACTGGGTGACGATGGTGGCCACCTCCGGGAACTCCAGCGCCGCGCTGCGCAGGCTGTCCGACATCTCGGCCGCCTTCTCCAGCGAAATCCCCGGCGGCAGCGTCACCTGCAGCCAGATCGAGCCCTCGTCCAGATACGGCAGGAAGTCGCGGCCGATGGTGCCGCCCAGCGCGCACACGGCGGCGAAGGCCAGCGCGAACGCCGCCAGGGTCACGCGCGATTGGCCCACCACGGCCGCCAGAAACGGCTCATACAACTGCTTGGCCTTGACCAGCACCGGATTGTTGAACACCTTGCGCGGCTTGCGGTAAGCCTGGTAGGCCAGCCCCGGTATCAAGGTCAGCGACACCACCAGCGCGCCCAGCAGCGCGAAGCCGATCGCGAACGCCATCGGCGAGAACAGCTTGTACTCGATGCGCTGGAAGGTGAACAGCGGCAGGTAGGCGGTGATGATGACGATCATGCCGAAGAAGATAGGCTTGGTCACCTGCAGCGTGGCCTGCATCACGTCGCGCGCACGCAGCGCGGCGCCGTGGTTTTCCTCGTATTTTCGCAGGATGTTCTCCATCACCACGATGGCGCCGTCGACCACGATGCCGAAGTCGATCGCCCCCAGCGACAGCAGGTTGGCCGGGATATGGAAGTGGTGCATGAAGATGAACGCCGTCAGCAGCGCCATCGGAATCGTCACGGCGACGATGGCCGCCGCGCGCGGGCTGCCCAGGAACAGCACCAGCACCACCGTCACCAGCAGCATGCCCTCGACCAGCGTCTTGCCGATGGTGTGCAGCGTGGCGTCCACCAGCCCGGTGCGGTCCAGATAGGGCACGATGCGAACGTCCTTGGGCAGCACGTGCTCGTTCAGGTCCTGCACGGCCGCATGCACGTCCTTGAGCACCAGCGACGGGTTCTCGCCCTTGAGCAGCAGCACGATGCCCTCGACCGCGTCCGGATTGTTGTTCTTGCCCAGGATGCCGTGGCGTTCCTTGCTGCCCAGCCGCACCTCGCCCAGGTCCTTGACCAGCACCGGCACGCCATTCTTCTGCGTGACCACCACGTTGCCCAGGTCGTCCAGGTTGTGAATCAAGCCGACGCCGCGCACCACGAAGCCCTGCTGGCCGCGATTGAGGATGCTGCCGCCGGCGCTGGCGTTGTTGGCGTTGACGGCGTCGGTGACCTGCTTGAGCGACAGGTTGTACTTGCTCAGCTTGGCCGGATCGAATTCCAGCAGGAACTGCGTGGTCAGGCCGCCGAAATTGCCGACGTCGGCGATGCCGGCCACCTGCTTCAGGCGTGGGATCACGGTCCAGAACTGCAGCTCGGACAGCTCGCGCAGCGAGCGCGTCTTCGATTCCAGCGTGTAGCGGTAGATCTCGCCAATGGGCGAGGTCAACGGATCGAGCCCCGGCTGGGCGCCGTAGGGCAGGGCCACGCCGGCGATGCGCTCCTGCAAACGCTGGCGCGACCAGTAGTCTTCCACGCCGTCGCGGAACACCACGGTGATCAGCGACAGGCCGAAGGTGCTCTTCGAGCGCATCACATGCATGCCGGGCGTGCCCATGATCTCGCGTTCGAGCGGAATGGTGATCTGCGATTCGACTTCCTCCGCCGCCAGGCCGGGCACCTGCGTGACCACCTGCGAGCTGGTGTCGGCGATATCGGGATAGGCTTCCAGCGGCAACTGCTGCCAGCAGAACACGCCGTACAGCGCGACCAGCACGAACACCAGCCAGGCGATGCCGCGCCGCTGGAAACTGATGGCAACCAGGCGATCAATCATTGAGCAGCACTCCTTCCTTGGCGACGATGCGGGTGCCGGCCTTCAGGCCGGAGACGATCTCCACCAGGTCGCCGTTGTGGACGCCGGTGGCGACGGTGCGCGCCTCGAAGGTCCAGGCGGCCGTCTCCACGTAGACCTGGGTGTGCGTGCCGCTCTGCACCAGCGCCGACGCCGGCACCACCACGCCCTGGTGCTGCGCGGCGCTGAAGGTCACCTGCGCGAACATGCCCGGCTTCAGGCGGCCATCCTTGTTGTCGACCGCCACGCGCACCTTGACGGTGCGGGTGTCCGGGTCCAGCACCTCGCCCACGAAGCCGACCTTGCCGGCGATGTGCTGGCCGGGATAGGCGTTCAGTTCGATGTCGGCCACCTGGCCGGCGAACACGGCGGCCAGGTCTTTTTCCTGCACGCTGGCGGTCAGCCACACGGTCGACAGGTCGGCCACCACCATCACCGGCGCGTTGGTGTCGTTCCAGAAGCCGCCCTGGCCGCCGTTGAGTTCGATCACATGGCCGGACAGCGGCGAGCGCAGCGTGTACACGCGGCCGTTGCCGCCGGTCAGGGTGCCGCCCAGCTGGGCCAGGCGCGCCTTGCTGCGCTCGCTTTCGCTGAGGGCTTGCGCGTACTCGCTCTCGGCCTGCTCCAGATCCTTGTGCGCCGAGATGTCGGCCGCGCGCAGCTCCTTCTGCCGCTCCAGGTTGCGGCGCGCCAGCGTCAGGCCGGCCTGCGCCTTGCTGGCGTCGCTGTGGGCGGCGGCGACGTCGGCCGAGTCCATGGTGAACAGCGCGTCGCCGGCCTTGACCGTGTCGCCCAGATGCTTGAGCAGCTGCTCGATGCGGCCGGCCACCGGCGGCACCACGCGCACCAGGTGGGCCGAGTCGGCCTCCACCACGGCCGGCACCGGGATGACGCGTGCCACGTTCTGCTCGGCGGCGCTGGCCACCTGCAGCGACTGGCGCAGCGGCGAGCCGGCCGGCACGGCGATGGACGCGCCCTTGCGCACCACGGCGGCGGGTGGAGCGGAATCGGTCTCGGGCGCATGGCCGCAGCCGGCGATGGCCGCGCACGACAGGGAAAGGGCCAGCACTTGCCGGCGAGGATAGAATTTGATCATGGTGGGTTCCTGAGAAATAGCGTGAACCGTCATTCCCGCGCAGGCGGGAATCCATAGAACGCTGGCCAGGATGCTCAGCATGGGTTCCCGCTTGCGCGGGAACGACGAGGTGTGGCCGCAGTGTATCGGGAAGCGCGCCAGGCGATCCTGAATCTTCCTTCAGGAAACATCCAGTGCCCGGCGGACGGCAGTAAAATGCCGCATGACCAAGATATTGCTGATCGAGGATGACCAGAAGGCCGCCCGCCTGCTCAAGCGCGGCCTGGAGGAAGAGGACTTCGCCGTGGACGCCGCGCACAGCGCGGAGGAGGGCGAACCGGCCGCGCTGGCCGGCGACTACGATCTCATCGTGCTGGACTGGATGCTGCCGGCCAAGGACGGCATCACGCTGTGCGGCGAGCTGCGCGCGCGCGGCCTGCTCACGCCCATCCTGATGCTGACCGCGCGCGACGGCCTGGGCGACCGCGTGGCCGGCCTCAACATCGGCGCCGACGATTACCTGACCAAGCCCTTCGCCTTCGACGAGCTGCTGGCCCGCATCCGCGCGCTGCTGCGCCGCTCGACGCTGGTGCGCCCGGCGCTGCTGAGCGTGGCCGACCTGACGCTGGACCCGCTAAGCCACGCCGTCAAGCGCGCCGGGCAGGCGCTGGACCTGACGCCCAAGGAATACGCCATCCTCGAACTGCTGATGCGCCAGGCCGGCCACGTGGTCAGCCGCCAGCAGCTGGCCGAGCGCATCTGGACCGCCGACCTGATCGCGCTCGACAACCTGATGGACGCCCACATGCGCAACCTGCGCCGCAAGATCGATGCCGAAGGCCTGCCGCGCCTGATCCACACGGTGCGCGGCCAAGGCTTCCGGCTGGCGGAGGTGGCCGATGACCATGCTTAGTTTCCGGCGCCGGCTGGCGCTGGTGCAGACCGCCGTCATCGTCTCGGTGCTGGCGGTGGCCGCCATGTCCGGCTACCTGAGCCTGTCGGGCGCGGTCAACGAACAACTGGACGGCGCCTTGCTGGCGCTGGCCGAAACCGAGGCGGCCATGCTGCGCGCCGCGCCGGACCAGCCGGTGCAGGTGCACGACGCCGCCAAGGGCGCGGCGCCGCCGTCGCTGGCGCGGCTGGACCGCTGGGTGCAGATCGTCGACGCGCAGGGCCGGGTGCTGGCGCGCAGCGCCAACCTGGGCGCGGCCAGCCTGCCTGCGCCGGCCGCGCTGATGGCGCGCATGGCGGCCGGCGACACCGTGTTCGAGACGCTCGACCATTTCGCCGAGGAGCCGGTGCGCATCGTCTCGCTGCCGGTGCGTGCCACGCCGTTGCGCTACACGGTGCAGGTGGCCGGCTCGCTGGATGACGTGCGCCACGTGGTGGCCTCGGCCAGCGTGATGTTCCTGGCCCTGGCGCTGGCGCTGCTGGTGGCGTTGACCGTGGCCAGCGCCTCGATCACGCGCTGGGTGTTCCGCTCGATCGACGACATTGTCGGCCAGGCGCAGCGCATCGGCGAAGGCAACCTGGACCAGCGCCTGACCCATCCCGGCACGCGCGACGAGATCGGCCACCTGGTCGACACCCTCAACGACATGCTCGACCGCATCGACCAGAGCTTCCAGATCCAGCGCCGCTTCACGTCGGACGCCTCGCACGAACTGCGCTCGCCGCTGTCGCGCCTGCGGGCTGAAATCGAGATCACGCTGCGCCGCCCGCGCGACGCCGCCGAGTACGTGGACACGCTGCGCTCCTGCATGGAGGAGGTCGAGCGCCTGACGCTGCTGGTGGAGGAACTGCTGGCGCTGGCCCGCTACGACGCCGGCCAGGACCGCGACGCCTCGGCCTCCACCTCGCTGGGCGAGATCGCCGCCGCCGCCATTGGCCGGGCGCAGGCCACGGCGCAGCAGCGCCAGGTGCGTCTGACGCTGCAGGCCGCCAGCACGCCGGTGCTTGCCGCCATCGGCGAAGGCGCCGCCACGCTGATCGTGGTCAACCTGCTGGAAAACGCCGTCAAGTTCACGCCGGCCGGCGGCGCGGTCGATGTGCGCGTCTGGCGGGATGGCGGGCACGCCTGCCTGTCCGTGTCCGACAGCGGCCCCGGCATCGGCGTCGACGAGCTGCCGCACCTGTTCGAACGTTTCTACCGCGGCGCCTCGGCCCGTTCCGGAGCGGCTGCCGGCGTCGGCCTCGGCCTGGCGCTGACGCAGACCATCGTCCAGGGCCACGGCGGCCGCATCGAGGCCGCCAACCTGCAGGCCGGCGGCGCCGCCTTCACCGTGCATCTGCCCAGCGGCGGCGGCTAATTGGAAATGCTCCCAAGTAACTTTCTAGCATGAACTCGGTAGTGAGGTAATTCTAAAAAAAGCAATATTTACAATGTACTATGCGAGTCCCCTACCAGGAGACTCTATGAAAACCGCACTGATTGCCACCAGCCTTGCCCTGGCCGTTTGCGCCAGCACGCCCGCCCTCGCATGGGAGCAGGAGACCCACCGCCAGATCGTCCTGGACGCGGTCAACTACATGAAGACCCATCCGGCGACCACCAACTACAACAAGCTGGTGGCGGGCGTGACGCGCGCCGGCTTCACCATGGACCAGTTCGCTGCGGCGCTGGGCCAGGGCGCCTACGACGTCGACGATTTCGCCGACACCTACATCTGCGGCGCGACGACCGGCGACTGCCAGCTGGCGCCGGTGTGGGGCGCGGGCGCGAGCATCGTCAAGTACACCTCGTACTGGCACTTCCAGAACCACACCTCCGGCGCGGACGTGCACGGCAATCCGTTCGGCGGCTACAACTACGCCAAGCTGGGCATGGCCGGCGACATCGACAACCTGGCCGCCGGCTGGCTCTACGGCGACTACCTGGACGACGGCGCGGGCGGCCTGAAGGGCTGGTTCGGCGACAGCAGCAAATACAACAGCTACGGCGTGACCGAGGCGCACTACCGTTTCGGCGGCGTCTCCAGCGCGTCGCAGTACGCCGATTTCGAGACCATGCCGTTCCAGCCGATCGACAACCTGGGGCAGTACTGGTGGCAGCAGTTCCTGGCGCAGCCGACCGCGCAGAGCCTGGGCTTCACGCTGCACACCACCGACCTGCTGCAACCGCACCACACGTGGGCCACGTCGGCGCACAACCACTCGTCGTGGGAGCAGTGGGTGCGCGATAACTACGCCACCCAGCACCTGAACGATCCGGCGCTGGTGACCGCCGCGCTGGCCGACTTCACGCCGCTGGCGCCGGCCGCCGTCGACATCCGGCCGCTGCTGACGCAGGGCGGCAGCTACTCGTACGCCAACGGCGGCATCGTGCTGTCGTCCACCGACCAGGGCGACCGCACCCGCGTGGCGCAGATGATGATCCCGCATTCGATCGCGATGGTCGTGGTGGTGCTCAACCGCGCCGCCGAACGCCTGGCCAATTGATGCGGTACGCGCTGTGTTTGGCGATGCTGGCCGGCGCGCTGGCGCTGCCGGCCGCCGCCGCGGTCAGCTACCGGCTGAACGATCCGGCGCTGGCCGCGCGCATTGACGGCGCGCCGGTGACCGCGTTCAGCGTCGACGCGCTGTGGCGCCTGGCGCGCGTCAAGGAGCCGCAGGCCGCGCGCAGCGCGGTGCTGGAGGAGGTGGTGCTCAACCGCCTGCTGTCGGCCGCCGCGCGCGAGCGCTTCGATGAAGCGCAGTTGTACGCCGGCCAGCGAGTCGGCTTCGCGCGCGACGTCGCGCTGGACGACCAACTGGTGGCGACCCTGCGCAGCCTGTACGACCAGGACATGCAGCAAACCCTGCGCCAGCTGCCGGGCGGCACGCTCGACGGCCTCATCGTCGACCAGGCCAGGCCCGCGGCCGCCGCGCTGGACGCCGTCTTCGGCAAGCCGGAGCAGCTCAAGCTGGAGTTCACGCTCAACGCCGGACAACTGACGCGCGCCCGCGACATCGTGCTGCTGCGCTACACGCTGCCGTCCGGCGCCGGCGCCGTCACGCTGTACGACGTCTACCGGCGCCAGAACGTGCAGGGCCGTGTGGCGCTGTACAACCGCCAGGCGGACTTCCTGCGGCAGCAAGCCAAACAGGACTTGGCCGTACGCTTCGTGCTCGACTGGAGCCGCCGCCGCTTCGGCGACGCCGCCATCGCCGACCTGCGCCGTGCGCTGGCCGAACGCGGCGAGGTGCACGCACTGCGCCAACTGCACGGCATCGGCGACGACATCGAAAGCACCAGCCCCCTGTTGCAGCGCCTGGCGAGCGAAGCGACGCCAGCGCAGATCGCGGCCTACTACACCCGTCACCGCGGCGAGTTCACGCGCATCGAGCGGGTCAAGGCGCGCCACATCCGCCTGGCCGATGAAGCCAGCGCGCAGGCGGCCTACAAAGCGCTGAACAACGGCGCCGACTTCGCCGCCACCGCGCGCCGCCATTCCATCGCCGCCGACGCCAGCGCCGGCGGCACGCTCGGCTGGATACGCCACGAAGGCAAGCCGGACTGGCTGGCGCAACTGGCGCTGGCGCAGGCGGAAGGCCAGCCGTCCCGGCCCATCCGCACGCCCGCCGGCCCGCATGACGCGGCCGCGTGGGAAATCATCCAGGTCGAGCAGCGCGTGACGGGCTACCAGGCGGCCGACTCGGAAGCGGTGCGCTACGCCGCCAGCAACGCGCTGGCGCGCAGCACCGCGCAAGCGCAACTGACCGCGCTGCGCCAGCAACTGCTGCGCGCCGCACAGATCGACATCAACCGCGCCCTGCTGGACCAGCCGCTGCAAGCCCTGGAGGCCGAATGAAACGCGCCGTGATCGCGGGCGCCGTCATGCTGCTGGCTACCGCCGGCTGGATGGCCTGGCGTGCCGACGGCGCATCGCAACCATCGCGCGCCGAAGCGGGGCAGGGTCCGACGCCAGCCGGCGCCGGCGCGTCCCGCACCGCGCAATGGCCGCCCGCCACGCCGGAACCTGCGGCCCGCGAATTGAAGTTCGTGCCGCTGACGCCGGTCGACAGCAGCGGCTCGGCCTGGATGAGCATGGCGGCCGCGCGCGAGAACGGCGACCCGCGCACCCCGCCCATCGAGCGCGACACCGAGCCGCGCAACGCCCCCACGCCGGCGCAACTGGCCGATCCCAAGGCCTACCAACAATACGAGGAGGCGCAGCACACCCGCCTGCTCGGCGCCTACGTCGCGGCGGCCGACACCGAGCTGCCCCGCCTGCAGGCCGACCTGGAACGCGGCCGCAAGGCCGGCATCCCGCCCGAACAACTGGCCAAGGTCGAAGAAAAAATCGCCCGCATCCAGCGGCTATCGGCGCAAATCGTCAAAGACAACCCGCAAATTCAGGGGCATGTCATACGCCCGTAATTTCTAACTGGCAATATCCCTTTCTGTAGACCTCGTCCTGTGGTCTCTACCCTTACCGCCTCTCACCGAGGCGGTCTTTTTTTGGAAGGAAGTGGAATGCAAAACGCAGAAGTCGCGTTTTCGCGGGAACTCGGAGTGGTCACGATGACGCTCAGCGCCGGCGGCAACGTGCTCGCCACCAGCGCCAGCCAGGAAACCATCGCGCGCGAACTGCAGATCCGGTCCGTGCGTTTCCTGGCCATCGACGGCCTGTTCACGACCGAATTGCCGACCACGGAAAAGACGCTGGCCGCCGCCTCGTCGGTGCCGTTCGCCGAGCCGATGGCCGCGCTCAAATTGATCGCCGCGTGTTCCGGCGTGGGCGAGCGGGTGGGCTTCCTGTTCCCCGAGCGCCGGCGCCGTCCGCGCGAACCGCTGGCCGAGGCCGCGCGCGACCAGACGGGCGTCCCGAAGCGGGATTGACGCGCCGCGCGCGCTGCGTGCATCATGACGGCTGGCGCCACGACGACGGAGCGAAGACCATGAATGACACCGGCCACTTGCACGGCAGTTGCCTGTGCGGCGGCGTGGCGTACCGGGCGGACCTGCCGGTGAGCCACGCCAGCCATTGTTACTGCACCATGTGCCAGAAGCAGCACGGCGCCGCCGCCGGCACATATGCGAACGTGGCCGCCGCCGGCTACGTGGTCGAGCGCGGCGCCGGCCTGATCACCGAATACGCTTCGTCCTCGCATGCGCGGCGCGGCTTCTGCAAGGTCTGCGGCTCGACGCTGTTCTGGCGCAGCACGCAGGCGCCGGACCGCATCGCCATCACGCTCGGCACGCTGGAGCCCGAGTATGACGGCCCGGTGCAGCGCGAACTGCACACCGACACCAAGCCGGCCTGGCTGCCGCACCGCTAGCCGCCGCGCCGCGAACCTTCACTGCCGAGCCGACGCCACGCGGGCGTTGCTCCGTTAGTCGCCGCGTGTGGCATACTCGGCGGCCATGATGCCTGCTCCCGCCACCCCCGCCGTCCGTCTCCTGTCCGCACTCGCGGCGCTGTACCTGCACGCCGCAGCCTCCGCCGCACCCTGCGTGGAGCCGCCGCCCGATCCCGCCAACACCTACGACGCGCAGCACACCTACGCCAAGCTGGCGCGCGACTATCCCTCCATCCGCATCGCCAGCGCGGCGCTGCCGGTGGACGTGAACCGCATTGACGGCCTGACCTACGCGCAGCACGGCGACCGCTGCCTGAAGCTCGACCTCTACCTGCCGCTGGCCGCGCGCGCCGATGTCGGCATGCCGGTGGTGGTGCTGGTGCATGGCGGCGGTTGGCGCTCCGGCTTCCGTTCCGAGTTCGCGCCGATGGCCGTGCGGCTGGCGCAGCAGGGCTACGCGGCGGCCGCGATCAGCTACCGCCTGTCCGGCGAGGCGCCGTATCCGGCCGCCATCCACGACGCGCGCGCCGCCGTGCGCTGGGTGCGCGCGCACGCCGGCCAGTACCACCTTGACCCGCAACGCATCGCGCTGGCGGGCGGCTCGGCCGGCGGCCAGATCGCCAGCCTGGCCGGCGTCACCGGCCACCTCGCCCAGTTCGATCCCGGCGCGGAGGAGGGTGCCGTGTCGGGCGCGGTGCAGGCCATCGTCAACATCGACGGCCTGTCGGACTTCACGACGGCACTCGCGTTGAAGCACGAGGACGACCCGGCCAAGCACCCCTCGGCGGCCGGCGCCTGGTTCGGCGGTGCTTACGCGGAGAAGAGCGCGCTGTGGGAGCAAGCCTCGCCGATCCGCTACGTCCGTCCCGGCATGCCGCCCATCCTGTTCATCGCCAGCGCGCGGCCGCGCTTCTCGGCCGGCCGCGAGGAGATGGCGGCCCGGATGGCGCAGGCCGGCGTGGCCAGCCGCACGCTGGTGCTGCCGGACACGCCGCACTCCTTCTGGCTGTTCGACCCCTGGCTGCAACCCACGGTCGACGCCACCGTGGCCTTCCTCAACCAGCGGATGCCGGCGCGCTGACGCGGCCTGTAAAAGGTTAGTCCAACCTCTCCATTTAGCCAGTGGTGCGGCGTTGGCCCCCGCCCTAAGATGATCGCAGCCGCGCTGAACGCAGCGGGCGCCGTACCCACCTCATCGAAATGGACGCTATCATGACCAACCCCAAACTTGAAGTATTGACCCCGACTAACTGCCAGTTGATCTTCATCGACCATCAACCGCAAATGGCCTTCGGCGTGCAATCGATGGACCGCCAGGCGCTGAAGAACAACACCGTGGCGCTGGCCAAGGCCGCCAAGGTGTTCAACATCCCGACCACCATCACCACCGTCGAGACCGAGGCGTTCTCCGGCCACACCTACCCGGAACTGCTGGACGTCTTCCCGGGCAAGCCGCTGCTGGAACGCTCGTCGATGAACTCGTGGGACGACCAGAAGGTGCGCGACGCGCTCAAGGCCAACGGCAAGAAGAAGGTCATCGTCTCCGGTCTGTGGACCGAGGTGTGCAACAACAGCTTCGCGCTGTGCGCCATGGCCGAAGGCGACTACGAAATCTACATGGTGGCCGACGCCTCCGGCGGCACCTCGAAGGAAGCGCACGACTACGCGATGCAGCGCATGATCCAGGCCGGCGTGGTGCCGGTGACCTGGCAGCAGGTGCTGCTGGAATGGCAGCGCGACTGGGCGCACCGCGAAACCTACGACGCCGTCATGGCCATCGTGCGCGAGCACTCGGGCGCCTACGGCATGGGCGTGGACTACGCCTACACCATGGTGCACAAGGCGCAGGAACGCACCTCCGGCAGCCACGAGATGCTGGCCGCCGTGCCGGCCAGGTAAGACCGCCATCAGCGGCGGGCGTGGCTTTCCGTCCACGCCCGCCGCAACGATGTTGCGCCGCCGTAGCCCCTGCACGGCGGCGTTTTCACCTTCACGCGGCGTCCTGCCGTGCTGCGCTGCAGCGTAGATACTTCTTTACAAATACCTACGTTGGTCTAAAGTCTACAAAAATGATAACGCTACCTTTGTGTAGCCATCGACCTTATTGAATCCTCTGCTTGGCTGAATGATTGCGCGTAACATCTGCGCGATCTTCGCTCAGCAGAAATGTTAGCGCTACCTTTATTTGGAGAAATGAATGAAGCAAACCCGCTGGGTGGTCATGGGGGCCAGTGGTTGTGGCAAGAGCACGGTGGGGCAGGCGCTGGCCGCCGCCATGGCCGTGCCCTTCATCGAGGGCGACCAGTTTCATCCGCCGGCCAATGTGGCCAAGATGTCGGCCGGCTTCGCGCTGGACGACGCCGACCGCGGCGACTGGCTGCTGGCATTGCGGGCGCAGATCGAACAGGCGGAGGGCGGGCTGGTGCTGGCCTGCTCGTCGCTCAAGCGCAAGTACCGCGACCAGCTGCGGCTGGCCGACCCGGCGCTGCACTTCGCGCACCTGAGCGGCGACCGCGCGCTGATCGCCAGCCGCATGCGGGAGCGGGCCGGCCATTACATGCCGCTGTCGCTGCTCGACAGCCAACTGCGCGACCTGGAGCCGCTGCAGGTGGACGAGGCCGGCATGGTGCTGGACATCCTCCTGCCGCCGCGCGTGCTGGTGGCGCGGATACTCGCCGGATTCTGATGTTGTCCGGCGTGACGGGCCGGACCATGCAACAGGCAGTACCTTCGCGCAGCCGTCAGGAGTCCGCGCGCCGGCCACAATTCCCATAAAAAAATAGCAGGAGACTACAATGCCGATCCGAAGCCGTAACACCATGATGAGCCTGGCCGTCGCCAGCGCCTGCTGCTGGCTTGCCACGCCAGCCCACGCCCAGCAAGCCGCCGACGTCGGCACCCAGAGCCCGGCCGGGGAGGCGCCCGCCGCCGCACCCGTCGCCGACGCCGTCGTCACCGTGTCGGGCTCGCGCATCGCCGCGCGCGGTTTCACGCAGCCCACGCCGACCACCACGCTCAACGCGGACGACCTGGCCAAGAGCGCCCAGCCCAACCTGTTCAACACGATTGCCGAGCTGCCGGCCCTGCAGGGCAGCACCGGCCGCACCACCAGCACCAACAGCACCAGCAGCGGCATCCAGGGACTCAGTTCGCTGAGCCTGCGCGGCCTCGGCCCGATCCGCACGCTGACCCTGCTCGACGGCCAGCGCGTGGTCGGCGCCAACGTCACCGGCGTGACCGACGTCAGCCAGTTCCCGCAGCTGCTGGTCAAGCGCGTCGACGTCGTGACCGGCGGCGCCTCGGCGTCCTACGGCTCGGACGCGATCGGCGGCGTGGTCAACTTCATCACCGACAAGAAGTTCACCGGCTTCAAGGTCAACGTCGAGGGCGGCCAGACCACCTACCGCGACGACCGCAACGCCACGCTGCAGGCGGCCTGGGGCAGGGCGTTCATGGACGACCGCCTGCATGTGGCGGTCAGCGGCGAATACGGCCGCGAGCAGGGCATCGATTCGCCCGGCTTCGGCGAGGTCGGCGCCAACGGCCGCAGCTGGTACAAGAACACCGCCTACCAGATCCGTCCGCTGTCCCAGACCAACGACGGCAAGCCGCAGTACACCGTCATCGACCACGCGCAGCAGTACCAGTACGCCAAGTACGGCCTGATCACCAACGGCCCGCTGCAGGGCACGGCGTTCGGGCCGGGCGGCGCGCCGTACCAGTTCAACTACGGCTCCAACGGCAAGCCGACCGGCACCGGCGCCGTGACCGGCTGCGTCAATCCCTTCTGCGTCGGCGGCGACCTGAGCGGCAGCGTCGGCGCCGGCACCAACCTGGCGATGGACCTGGAGCGCCAGGTGGCCTACACCCGGGTCGGCTTCGACCTCACGCCCGACCACGAGATCTACCTAACCGCCAACGCCGGCAAGGTCAGGTCGGTGTTCTCGCCCAACCCCGGCGCGGCCAAGAACGCCAACCTGACGATACAGTGCGACAACCCCTTCCTGCCGGCGTCCATCGCCGCCGCCTGCGCGGCCAACAACATCACCAGCTTCCAGTACGGCACCGCCAACGCCGGCTTCCCGGCCAACATCAACGTCCACCCGACCCGCCAGATGGAGCGCGTGGTGCTCGGCGCCGACGGCAAGTTCCCGCTGGCCGGCAAGGAATGGTCGTACGACGCCTACGCCGAATACGGCCGCAACCGTACCGACATCCTGGTCCACGACATCACGCTCAACGCCCGCTACAACGCCGCCATCGACGCCGTGCGCGGCCCGAACGGCACCATCGTCTGCCGCAATCCGGTGGCGGCGGCGTCCGGCTGCCGGCCGTTGAACATCATCGGCGACGTGCCGGCCGATCCGGCCGCGATGGCCTACGTCGAGCCGGCCATGGGGCCGCAACAGCACACCCGCCAGACCCAGCAGGTGGCCAGCTTCAACCTCAACGGCGAGGCCTTCGCCTCCTGGGCCGGCCCGGTGGCGGTGGCGGCCGGCGCCGAATACCGCCGTGAGCACTACAGCGTGACGGGCGACCCGTACGGCAACGGCGTCTCGGCCGACAGCCCGAACACGGCCGACTATCCGGCCGATCCGCTGCTCAACACCGCAGTCGGCAACAACTGGTACGCGGGCAATTACCACAGCGCGTCCGGGACCTACGACGTGAAGGAGGCTTATGTCGAGCTCAACATCCCGGTGCTGAAGTCCGCCACCTGGGGCGAGGCCAACCTGAACCTGGCCGACCGCCGCACCCGCTACAGCACCTCCGGCAACGTGGAAAGCTGGAAGATCGGCGGCAGCTGGAAGACCGGCATCGACGGCCTGCGCCTGCGCGCCGTCACCTCCAAGGACGTGCGCGCGCCCAACCTGAGCGAGCTGTATGCGGCGGCGGTCGTGGTCAACAACGTGGTCAGCTACCAGGGCAACACCATCACGGTGCAGCAGCGCACCGTCGGCAACACTCGGCTGCGGCCCGAGCTGGCGCGCAACACCGTGTTGGGCGTGGTGCTCGACCGTCCGCACTGGGCGCCCGGCTTCAGCGTGTCGGCGGACTATTTCGACATCAAGGTCGACGGCGTGATCTCGACCTTGACGGCGCAGCAGGAAGTCGACCTGTGCGTGGCCGGCAACCAGGAAATTTGCTCGGCGATGGTGCTCAACAGTCCCACCCCCACCAGCAACTACGTGACGGTGCAGGCGTTCAACCTGGCCTCGCTGCGCAACAAGGGTTACGATCTCGAGGCGTCCTACCGCATGAACCTGAAGGACGTCGGCCTGCCCGGCCGCCTGACGGTGCGCGCGCTGGCCACCCGCACCATCAGCTTCCTGACCGATCCCGGCGTGGTGGGCACCATCCCGTCCGAGGGCGCGGGCAGCAACCTGGGCGGCACGCCGAAGTGGAAGGGCCTGGCGTCGCAGTCGTGGGACACCAGCCAGTACAGCCTGACCTTGAGCGAGCGCTGGATCAGCAAGGGCGTCTACAGCAACGAGTTCATCGAGTGCCAGACCAATTGCCCTGTCTCGACGGTGATCCATCCGACCATCTACAACAACCAGATGAAGGGCGCGTTCTACGTCGACCTGGGCGGGACCTACAAGCTCAACGAGAAGGCCACGGCCTACTTCAAGATCGACAACCTCGGCAACGTCGATCCGGTGGCGGCGCCGCAGGCCAACCTGAGCTTCGCGATCAACCCGACGCTGTACGACGTGGTGGGCCGCGTGTACCGCGCCGGTCTGCGCTACAGCTTCTAGGGGGCGGCGACAGGCGGCTTCCGGCGACGGCAAAAAGCGGATTATGCGGAGAAAATCGGCGCATAATTGTCGTCAATCCATTTTCCATTCCCGGAGGCTGCCATGTCGACCACCCACACATTCCGTCCCGACTACGTCGGCGCGGAAGTCGTCGAAGCCGGTATAGAAGTTGCCGATCGTAAAGGCCCGGACAGCGCGGCGGCCTACCTCAGCCAGCGCGGCGTGGCGGAAACCGTGATCCAGCGCGTGGTCTCCGAGCCCAATCACCGGCGCAATCCGGGCCGCCTGCGCAGCCGCGACGAGCGCCTGCTGGAAGAGGCCACACGCTTCAAATTCAAGGTGTGATGCGCCGCGATGGTGGCCGTGGGCAACGGCCGCCGTAGGACTGGGACCACATCCCCCTATGTTCCCAACCTACATAGAGCCGGTGCGTGCTCCGATAATCGGCCACCCAGGGCAGGCCTATAGTGTTGTTCATCAGATCGCAACGATCAACAACTCTAAGAGGTTTGCCATGTACCACGTTACTCGCCCTTCCGTTACGCCGCAGGATACCGAGCAAGCCGAGGCATCCACTCCGGCCATCAGCCTGACCGGCGCCCAGCAGAATGAATTGCTGCGCGCGCTGTCGCGCGATGAGCTGATCAGCTTGTTCGAGCATCTGGAACTGGTGCCGCTGGCGGCAGGCAAACACCTGTTCGACTTCGGCGACAAGATGGATTACGCCTGGTTCCCCACCAACGCCATCGTCTCGCTGCAATACGTGACCGAGGACGGCGGCGCCGCCGAGATCGCGGTGGTGGGCCGCGAGGGCGTGGTCGGCGTCTCGATGTACGAGAGCGAGCGCGCCAACTGCTCGGCTGTCGTGCAGACCGCCGGCTACGGCTACCGCGTCAGGGCCTCCGTGCTGCGCTCGGCCTTCTTCGACGGCGGCGCGCTGGCGCGCCAGCTGATGCGCCACACCAGCGCGCTGTTCGCGCAACTGGCGCAGACGGTGGCTGGCGTGCGCCACGGCAGCATCGAGCAGCGCCTGTGCCGCTGGCTGCTGGAGCGGCTGGACCGCTCGCTGTCGAACGAGCTCAAGGTCACGCAGGAAATGATCGCCAACCTGCTCGGTGTGCGGCGCGAAAGCATCACCTGCTGCGCCGGCAAGCTGCAGGAAGAGGGCATGATCGAATACCGCCGCGGCACCGTCATCGTGCTCGACCGCAGCGCCATGGAGCACCGCGCCGGCGGCTGCTACGTCCCCGCCTGATGTCCCGCCCTTGCCGCCATCACCTAATGCAAATACCTCGGCGCATGCTGGAGCTGTTCCAGCTTGCGTTGCACCAGCCTGTACCAGGCAGTCGCCCATCTGGTCGCCCGTTCCGATTCCTCCACTGTTGACGCCGCGATGCAGCGCTGCACCGCGCGCATCTGGCGATGCAGGGCGTAGGCGGCGGGTGGCGGTTTGGAGCCTGTGGGTGACTTGTCCATGAGGGCATTCTCCCGCCGTCCTGCCGCCTCCGCTGTGCGTTGTCTCACCTAACGTTATACTGCGCGCTGTTTAAAACGACACGAGGGCAGGATGGGCAAGCAAGTGAAGGCATATCGCGCGCTGGCGCTGTGGTCGGTGGGCGCGCTGGCGGCCGCGCAGGCGGCCGAGACGGATGTGGGCACGGAAAAAATCGAGCGGGTCGAAGTGACCGCCACGCGCGCGGCCGGCGCGGTCGACGTGCAGCAGGTGCCGGCCGCCATCACCGTGCTCAAGCCCGAGGGCCTGTCCCGCTACGGACAGGGCAACCTGGCCGACATCGCCAACCTGGTGCCGGCCATGTCGGTGCAGCAGCAGGCGCCTGGCGTCAACAACATCACCATGCGCGGGCTGGTGGTGCGCGGCATCGTCCCGTCCGAGGTGCAGGATGCCTCGCTGGTGGCGGTGTACATCGACGACATGCCGGTCACGCTGAAGTCGTCCAACCCCGACCTGAAGGTGCTGGACCTGGAGCGCGTCGAAGTGCTGCAGGGGCCGCAGGGTACGCTGTTCGGCGCCGGCGCCATGGCCGGCGCGGTGCGCCAGATCACGCAGAAGCCCGAGCTGGGCGAGCTGTTCGGCACCGTCGAGGCGGTCGGCTCGGACACCTCCGGCTACGGTGGCGTGAATCGCAACCTGCGCGGCATGGTCAACCTGCCGCTCAAGGCCGACGTGCTGGGCCTGCGGCTGACGGGCTACACCGGCAACGATTCCGGCTACATCCGCAACCAGCTCAACGGCAAGACCACCAACGACGTCTCCACCAACCAGGCGCGCGCCGCACTGCGCCTGCGCGCCTCGCCCGGCCTGATGGTCGACGCCAGCATCACCGCGTCCAACATCAAGGGCGGCGTCAACGACGCCTACGCCGGCCTGGCGCCGTTCACCACCATCGCCTTGCTGCCGCAGACCAGCAACGACAACCTGCAGCTCTACAACGTGGGCGTCAGCTACGACATGGGCGGGGCGCAACTGGTGTCCTCGACCTCCTACCTGCACCGCGACACGCTGTACGTGACCTCGGCGCAGTACCCGGCCACCGCCTTCATCTTCGGCGGCAAGAACCCGCTGATGCAGGCCGCCTATACCATCGGCAACGCGGTCCAGGACTTCGCGCAGGAATTCCGCTTCAACTCCAAGGGCAGCGGGCCGCTGAAGTGGACCGCCGGCGCTTTCCTGGAAAGCGGCAAGCGCGACACGCGCCAGGACGAGCCGACCACCGGCTTCGACGAGCGCTTCGCCGCTACGCATAACTTCCCCGGCTATAACTCGCAGGTCAACGACCTGGCCTTCCAGCCCAACGATTTCTTCTCCGGCACGCAGAACACCCGGTCTCGCCAGGTGGCGTTGTTCGCCGAAGGCACCTACACCATCTGGGACCAGCTGGACCTGACCGCCGGTGTGCGCCTGTTCAAAGGCACGCAGGACTTCGACCTCCGCTTTACCGGCCTGTTTGGCAACCTGATCGGCGCCACGCCGTCGGCGCCGGTGGGCCAGCCGGAAGTGAGCAACAGCAGCGCCACCTCGCGCGGCGCCAACCCGCGCTTCGCCGCCGCGTGGCGCGTCGACCGCGAGCACATGCTGTACGCCTCGGCCGGCAAGGGCTTCCGCTACGGCGGCAACAACCAGCCGGTGCCGTTCAACTTCTGCGGCGTGAACGCGCCCGCCACGTTCGCGCCGGACAGCCTGTGGAACTACGAGGTGGGCTCGAAGAACACGCTGCTGGACCAGCGCATGACCTTCAACGCCAGCGCCTACGTGATCGAATGGAAGGACGTCCAGGTGTTCAACAAGCTGCCGTGCACCTACTACTTCACGCAGAACGCCGGCAAGCTGCGCAGCGAAGGGCTGGAGCTGGAGACCGCGCTCAAGCTGACGCGCCACGCCACGCTGGGCCTGAGCGCGGCCTATAACCACGCCTACGCCACCCGCACCGTGGTCACCGGCATCGCCGCGCAGAACATCCCGGAAGGCAGCCGCGCGCCGTACGCGCCGCGCCTGTCGGCCACCGCCACCGCCAGCTACACCATGCCGGTGCGCGGCAACGACGAAGTGGGCATCGCCGCCAGCTACGTCTACCACAGCGACGCCTACACCAACTTCGCGGCGGCGCAGGGCAGCTACGCGCGGATACCGTCGTCGAACACGCTCAACGCCACCATCACCTACAGGACCGGCGCCTACGAGTTCGGCCTGTTCGGCACCAACCTGACCAACGGCGCCAAGGTCAGCGACGTCACGCCGAACACCATCGCCATCCAGCCGGGCGACACGCTGTTCATGGTGCGTCCGCGCACGGTGGGCCTGCGCGCCAAGGCACGCTTTTGAGAGAGGGGGTAGCGTCTTGCATGCGTTGTGTTTTGGTAGAAATTATGGTGGAAGTTGCCGCATTGTTATTTTGAAGTAACACTGTTCCGTTATACTGGTCCGTGGCCGCAAAGATGGCCGGCTTCTTCGTCACTACTATGGGAACAGTCACCATGACTATTACAAAGCGCTTGATCTTGACTCTGTCATTGGCGTTACTTGCGCTGATCTTCGTCGGTATTACCGGCCTCACCCAACTGTCCACGGCGCAGCAGCGCCTCGACATGGTGCAGAACCGGCTGATCCCCAGCATCGCCGGCCTGAACATGGCAAAAGGTTATCTTGCCGATAGCCGCCTGGCCGGCTACCGCCTGTCGGTGTTCTCCAACCTGGCCGACAAGAGCGCGCTGGACAAGGCCTACAGCGAGGCCCACGCCAAGTTCGACGAAGTGATCGCGACCTACGAAAAGGAACGCATCTTCGACGACACCGACCGCAAGATGCTGGAGGCGGACAAGGCCAACATGGCCGCCTACCGCCAGGCGCTGATTCCCTTCCTGGCCGGCGCCCACGCCGGCGACATGGACGCGGTGCGCGCCACGCTGCTGGCAGGCACGCCGCTGGCGCTGTCGGCCGCCGCCGTCAAGAAGGGCTTCGATGACCACATCGCCTACAACAATAAGCTGATCGCCGACGTGCGCGAAGCCAGCGACGCCGCCTACAAGTTCGCCTTCCGCCTGATGGTGGGCGCGGTGGTGCTTGGCCTGCTGGTGACCGGCGCGCTGGCCTGGCAGCTTTACATCATCATCAAGGGCAGCCTGGCGTCGATCCGCGGCACGCTGGAGGACGTGAGCCAGTCGCTGGACCTGACGCACCAGATCAAGATCGAACGCATGGACGAAATCGGCCACACCGCCGTGGCGTTCAACAAGCTGCTGGAGCAGATCGCCGGCGTGATCGACACGGTGCGCGCCTCGACCATCGCGGTCGGCAGCGCTTCGCAGGACATCGCCAGCGGCACCGGCGACCTGTCGCAGCGCACCTCGTCGCAGGCGGCCGCGCTGGAGCAGACCGCGGCCAGCATGGAGCAGCTCACCTCGACCGTCGGCCAGAACGCCGACAACGCCCGCCAGGCCAACCAGCTGGCGCGTTCGGCGTCGGACGTGGCGGCGCAGGGCGGCAGCGTGGTGGAGCAGGTGGTGGTGACCATGGGCTCGATCAACGAATCGTCGCGCAAGATCGTCGACATCATCTCGGTCATCGACGGTATCGCCTTCCAGACCAACATCCTGGCGCTGAACGCGGCGGTGGAAGCGGCGCGCGCCGGTGAGCAGGGCAGGGGCTTCGCGGTGGTGGCGACCGAGGTGCGCAACCTGGCGCAACGCTCGGCCGCTGCGGCCAAGGAGATCAAGGCGCTGATCGACGACTCGGTGGAGAAGGTCGGCTCGGGCACCAAGCTGGTGGAGCAGGCCGGCACGACGATGCACGAAGTGGTCGCCAGCATCAAGCAGGTGACCGACATCGTCGGCGAGATCAGCGCCGCCACGCAGGAGCAGAACGACGGCATCGCGCAGGTGCACCAGGCGGTGACGCAGATGGACCAGACCACGCAGCAGAACTCCGCCTTGGTGGAGCAGACCGCCGCCGCCGCGCAGACCCTGCGCGAGCAGGCCGACAAGCTGGAACGGGTGGTCAGCGCGTTCAAGATCAACGCCTCGTATGCCGCGCCGGCGGTGGCCCGTGCGGTGCCGGTGCGTGCCGCCGCGCCGGTGGTCGCGTCGCTGCCGAAGGCCGCCGCTCGTCCGAAACCGGCCGCCAAGCCGGCTGCACCCGCGCCGAAAAAACTCAAGGCCAGCACAGCCAGCAACGACGAGTGGGAAGAGTTCTGACCTGGGACGCCAATCTGAAGCCCGGCGGTTGCCTACTTTTTTGACTTGGAGGCTTTCCGTTTGGGCGCCGTGTCTGCCGGCGTCACAAATCCGATAGGCCGCTTGGCGGCCGGTTCCGGCGGGACCATCAGTTCCCGAATGGCGTCGAAGATCTGCTTCAACTGTAGACGGGTGTTGCGTTCGAAGGTATCGTTCTTTAACGACATCAACTCCGTCTTGTTCTCCAATTCGTCCAAACGCAGTGCCAGCTCCTTGTTCGACGCTAGCGCCTCACGCAAGCGCACAAAAGCGCGCACCACGTAGACGCCCATATCGACCGCCTGCTCGGAGTTCAATACATTGGCGACCTGGATCGTACCGTGTTCGGTGAACGCGAATGGCAGCGCTTTCGAGAATTTCAATCTGGAGAGGTGGTCACAATCTGTGACCACCTGCTGTTTTTCTGTCGACGTGAGCTGGAACATGATGGCTAGAAGTTTTTGACCAGCGTCGCGCGCAGCGAGCGCGATTCGATGGGGTGGAAGTGGATGTCGTTGACCGGCGCCGCTTCACCCTTCAGTTGCGACGGGTAGTAGTAGTCGATGGCGGAATCGCGGCGGTTGGTCAGGTTGAAGGCTTCCAGTTCCAGCGTGAGGCCCTTGCGCAGCTTCCATCCGAGGCGGCCGTTCAGCATCAGGCTTGGTTTGGAGCGCACGCTGTTGTCCTCGATGAGCGGACGCGGGCCGAAGTAGCGCAACTTCAGCGAGCCGGAATAGGGGCCGCCATCGTCCACGGTCAGCGCCAGTTGGCCGGTGCCTTCGATGGCGCCCGGAATGTAGTCGCCTTCTGGCGCGGCGTCGCGCGAACGGGCGCGCGCGTAGGCCAGGTCCAGGTCGACCGACAGCCACTTCAAGGGCTTGTAGTAGTTCGAGAGCTCCACGCCATGGCGGCGGCTCGGACGTCCCGCCTCGGTGGTGCCGGCGTCCCCGGCGAAGGTCAGCTCCGAATCGAAATCCAGGCGGTACACCGACAACGATGTCTGCAAGCCGGGCAGCCAGTTGCCGCGCGCGCCCAGCTCCATGCCGCGTGAGCGCACCAGCGGCGCCACCTTGTCGGCCGCCGCGCCGGTCCTGGGATCGATGCGGATGGTGGCGCCGCGCGCGTCGTTGCTGTGGAAGCCGTTGCCGATGTTGGCGTACAGTTCCGCCGTCCGCCACGGGCCGTAGATCAGGCTCAGGCTCGGGCTCACCAGATGGTCGCTGGCCTTGCCGGAATTGGCCGCCAGGCTGCTGCGCACGTCGAAGCGGTAGCTGTCGATGCGCGCGCCGGCCACGGTGCGCAAGGCACTGTTCCAGCGCGTGTTGTTCTCGACGTACAGCCCAACGCTCGATTCGACGATGTGGTCCTGCCGCGTCACCGCGAGCGGCTGGCGCGCCTGCGTGGCCAGCAGGCCGTTAAAGATATTATCGTTTTGCAGCTGGATGCCGACGGTGGTGGCGCTGTTGCCGTTCTCCGTGTGCTGGTGCCAGCTGTGGCTTGCATTGACGCCGCTGGTGACCCGCTTGTCCGGCTGCGCGAACTGGTCGCCATGCACCGGATCGTCCATGAAGTAGGTGAAGTTGGAGTACAGGTCCAGCCGGTTGGCGATGATGTAGGCGTTGACCCTGGACGCGCTGTCGTCGCTGGTGCGCCGCCAAGCGCCGGAAAGGCTGTAGCGGTGCGACTTGCCGCCGTCGGTCGGATCGATGGCGTCGTTGCGGCCCATCTGCCCGTCCTGCACGGCGCGCAGCGGAATCTGGTCGGTCGCGTTCCAGTCGGCGCGGTAGGCCATCAGGCTGACATTGAAGCCGTTGTTGGCATAGCCCTGGCTGTAGCGCAGCACCGCGTTCAGCTTCTGGTAGTCGTCGGGACGCGTGTAGGGGCCGTCGTTGTGCAGCGCCTCCACCGCGTACAGCAGGCTGCCGTTGCCGATGCTGACCTCCAGCGAGTCGGCCAGCAGCGCGCGGCCGTAGCCATGCTGGCCGGCCGACGCGGAGGCCACACCTTGCAGCAGGCGGTTGGCGTACACCACCGACGCCGTGCCGGCCGAACCGAAGTCGCCTTCTTCGGCGGAGTAGGGGCCCTTCTTGTAATCGAGCCGCACCGCCAGTTCTGGGATCAGGAAATTCAGGTCGGTCCAGCCCTGGCCGTGCGCGTGGCTGCGCTGGTTGACGGGCATGTCGTCGACGGTGGTGCGCAGGTCGGTGCCGTGGTCCAGGTTGAAGCCGCGCAGATAGAACTGATTGGCCTTGCCTTCGCCGCTATGCTGGCTGACGATCAGGCCGGGCGCCGCTTCGAGGATTTCACCGGGGCGGTAGACGGTGCGCGCCGCCAGCTCCTGTTGCGATACGCTGCCCGCGCTGGCGGCATCGGCCACGCCCAACTGGTTGGCGCGCGAGCCATCGACCAGCACCCGTTGCAGGATCTGGTCGTCGGCCTGCGCCGAGCCCAATGCGAACAGCAGCAAATATTTAACGGGTGGTTTGATCGACGCTGCCTTGATCGAAGATGAGAGTCTGGACGGGGCCATCGGCTTGCAGGTTCACGGTGTTTTTTTGAGATGGCAGAAAGTCTACCAGCAAGGCGTTGTGGATGTGCGTCGCCGGCGCCAGCTTTCTGCCCTCGACCTCCTGGAAGATGACGATGCTGTCGGCGTCCGCCTTCATGCCCACCCAATGCAGCGGCAGGCGTTGGCCGTCCGGGCCTTCCAGGTAGAACTGGCGCTCCACGTAGCGGCGCAGCGGGGCTTCGCTGTCCGCCTGGCCCAGGTCGAAATTGCGGCCGTAGAGATTCGTCAGCAGTATGGCGACATCGTGCGCCGTGTAGGTGTGCACGATCTCGGTGTTGCCGGTGCGGGCGTTGTAGCTGATGTCCGCTATGCCCATGTGAAAATTATGGGCGCCGGCCACCGCGCAGGCGCATGCCAGCGCGGCCGCCACGGCCAGGCGCAGGGCACGCCGCATCATTCGGCCGACGAGTCCTTGGACGACTTGTCGCCCTTGCCCTTGAGCGGCGTGTTGAAGTCGCGCATCAGGTTGTTGCGGTCACGGTCGGTCTTGAACAGCTCAAGGCGCGACTGCGTCACCTTGCGCGGCCAGGCGTTGTTGCTGGTGTCGATGTCGGCGGTTTCCCAGAACGGATCCTGGGTCAGGCCCACCATCGGCTCGTCGGTGACGATCAACTTGGTGATCTTCTTCGGCGAGTAGCGCCATACTTCGGCCGGAATGCGCTCGATGTACTTCTTGCCGCTCTTGAGTTCAATCTCCAGGATCAGCGGCATCACCATGCCGCCCAGGTTGGAGAAGTCCACCAGGTACAGGTGCTTGCCCTGGTCCAGCAGCTTCTTCTCCCACGGCTCCAGCTTCTCGATCGCCTCGGCGTAGCTGTTGCGGTCCTTGTTGGTGACGGTGAACTCGTCATGCTCGTTGTAGAAGTCCTTCAGCTCCGGATGCGCATCCAGGCGCTTGGGCAGCGGCTTGTTGAGCTGCTCGGAGATCGAAATCGGCTGCGCATCCTTCTGCGCCTTCTTCCATGCCTTTTCCTTTTCCGGATCCTTGGTGCTCACGCCGTATTCGCTGATGCCGTCGATGCTGATGTCCACCGCGTCGGTGGTGTAGAACCAGCCGCGCCAGAACCAGTCAAGGTCGGTGCCGGAAGCATCTTCCATGGTGCGGAAGAAGTCGGCCGGGGTGGGGCGCTTGAACTTCCAGCGGCGCGCGTATTCCCTGAACGCGTAGTCGAACAGTTCGCGGCCCAGGATGGTCTCGCGCAGGATGTTCAAGCCGGTGGCCGGCTTGGCGTAGGCGTTGTTCCCGAACTGGAGCAGCGACTCCGAGTTGGTCATGATCGGCACCTGGTTCTGGCTGCGCATGTAGTCGACGATGTTGCGCGGCTCGCCACGGCGCGACGGATAGTTGTCTTCCCACGCCTGCTCGGCCAGGTACTGCACGAAGGTGTTCAGACCCTCGTCCATCCAGGTCCACTGGCGCTCGTCCGAATTGATGATCATCGGGTAGTAGTTGTGGCCCACCTCGTGGATGATCACGCCGATCAGGCCATACTTGGTCTGCTGCGACCAGGTGAGGGCGCCGGTCTTCTTGTCCTTGTTGGGGCGCGGGCCGTTGAAGGAGATCATCGGATACTCCATGCCGCCCACCGGGCCGTTGACCGAGATCGCGGTCGGATACGGATAATCGAAGCTGTACTTGTTGTACTGGTCGATGGTGTGGATGATGGCCTGGGTGCTGTACTTGCCCCACAGCGGATTGCCTTCCTTCGGATAGTAGGACATCGCCATCACGTTGGTGGAATCCTTCTTGAAGCCCTGCGCATCCCAGATGAACTTGCGGCTGGAGGCCCAGGCGAAGTCGCGCACGTTTGCGGCCTTGAAGTGCCAGGTCTTCGATGCGGTGCTGACCGACTTCTCGGCCTTCTCGGCTTCCTCCTGCGTGACGATGACCACCGGCGCGGACGCGGTCCTGGCCTTGGCGAGGCGGTCGCGCTGCGCCGCGCTCAGCACCTCGTTGGGGTTCTGCAGTTCGCCGGTGGAGGCCACCACGTGGTCCGCCGGCACGGTCAACTGCACGTCGTAGTCGCCGAATTCCAGCGTGAACTCGCCGGAACCCAGGAACTGCTTGTGCTGCCAGCCCATCACGTCGTAGTAGGCCGCCATGCGCGGATACCATTGGGCGATTTCGAACAGGTCGTTCTTGTCGTCCTCGAAGTGTTCGTAGCCCGAACGCCCGCCCAGCACCTGCTGTTCGTTGATGTTATAGGACCAGTCGATATTGAAGACGAAGCTCTGGCCCGGCTTCAATGGCGCCGGCAGGTCGATGCGCATCATGGTGCGGTTGATGGTGTACTTCAGCGGCTGGCCGCCGGCGCTCACGGTCTTGATGTTGTAGCCGCCGTCGAATTCGCGGCCGGCCAGGATGCCGCGCATGCCTTCGAACTTGTAGCCGTCTTCCGGCGTGTGCGCCTTGGCCCACGCATCGCGCGAGGGCTGCGTCAGCATCATGCGGGCGTCGGAGTTCTTCTTGTAGATGTTCTGGTCGAGCTGCACCCACAGGTAGCTGAGCGTATCGGGCGAGTTGTTGTGGTAGTTGATTTGCTCGCTGCCGGTGATGGCGTGCCTGGCTTCGTCGAGCGCGGCGCGGATCGTGTAGTCCGCGCGCTGCTGCCAGTAGGCGGCGCCGGGCGCGCCGGACGCGGTGCGGTAGGAGTTGGCGGTGGGGAGTATCTCGTCCAGCTGGCGGAACTTGTCGTCGAATGGCTCCGCCGCGAAGGCGGACGCCGTAAAGCACAGAGCCATGAAGCCGAAAGTTTTGCGCATAGTTTGCATTCCCCTTATTTGCCCGAATAAAGGGAACTAGTGTATAGCAACTTTTCAAAGAATTACCGGGCGATACAATAAAATACAAACTAAGTGGCGGTTTCCGTTTTTGCTTATTTGCTTTCCCGTTGTTGCTCCAGGAAGGCGTGGTGGGCGTCGTCGGTGGCGCTCATCGCGGCCGACGGAACGTCCAGCCGCATCAGGCGGGAGCCCTTGCCGCTGCTGGCTCGCGGCCATTCCGGCAGGCCGGCGCCGTTGGGATTGCCGGCCTTGATGAAGTTGGCGAAGTAGTCCTGCATCTGCGCCGACAGCGCGAAATCGTCGGCGGTCCACGAATACACTTTATTCGACGGCAGGTTACCCAGCGCGTATTCGATTTCGACCGAATGTCCGGCGCCGGTCTGGCCCGGACGCGGATGGGAATAGTAGTAGCGGTAGACCGGCTTGCCGCTGGTGCGTGCGTGCGTGTCTATCCACTTCCAGGTGCCGTGCGCGATGAACAGGTCGCCGGCGAGGTCGGTCGCGGCCTGCAGCACGTCGCCGCTGTAGGCTTCCTGTGCGGCGGGGGCGCGGTCGCGGTACATGGTTTGCAGCGCCTTGCCGAAGTTCTCCGGCGTCGGCTCGGCTTCGCCCAGCACCTGCTTGTAGTAGCCTTCCTGCGAATTCCATCCGGCCAGCAGCGGCACCTTGGCCTGCTCGCCGGCCGCGTACATCTCGACCGGGCTGCGTGGCAGCACATAGCCGTCCTGGATGGCGGAGAACCATGGGGCGCCCGGCCGCTTCATCGTGTCCAGAAGCTGCTGGGCGGGCATGGCGCGCAGCGCGGCCAGTGTGGGCGCGCCGATTTGTTCGGCGAAGGCGGCGCCTTTCTTTTCCGCGGCCGCCAGCGGCTGCGGGGCCTCCAGGCCGAGCAGGGCGCCGCTCTCGCCGATGGCGCCGGCGATCAGGCTTTTCGCCAGCGGCGACAGCATCTGCGCGCTGACCGACCATGACCCGGCCGATTCTCCGGCGATGGTGACGCGCGCGGGATCGCCGCCGAAGGCCGCGATATTCTTCGCCACCCATTGCAGCGCCGCCGCCTGGTCCATCAAGCCGTAGTTGCCGGAGGCCTTGTGCGGCGATTCCGCCGTCAGTTCGGGATGGGCGAGGAAGCCGAAGATATTCAGCCGGTAGTTGACGGTCAGCGTGACGATGCCCTTGGCGGCCATGCTGGCGCCGTCGTAGCGCGGCTCGGAGCCGTCGCCCGCCGCGAAGCCGCCACCGTAGAAGTAGACCAGCACCGGCAGCTTGTCCTTGGGCGATTTGGCCGGCGTCCACACGTTCAGGTACAGGCAGTCCTCGCTGACGCCGTCGGAGCGGAACACCATGTCGCCGAACAGCGGCAGCTGCATGGCGCGCGGTCCGAAGCGATCGGCCTTGCGCACGCCGCGCCACTTTTGCGCCGGCTGCGGCGCCTTCCAGCGCAGGTTGCCGACCGGCGGCGCCGCGAACGGAATCCCTTTATACGATGCGACGCCGGAAGCGTCCAGCGTGCCTTCCACTACGCCAGTGGCGGTGGTGGCGCGCGGCGCGGCCGCGAAGGAGGGGGCGGCGATCACGCCGAAGGCAGCCAGCAGCAAACCGTATTTATGCATGTCGTCATCGCGGAAGTTAAATGTCGACGCCTACTATAGCCGGAACGGGCTTTCGTGCATACTACCCAAAATGTCGAAATCAAGAGCCATACAAGATGAAAGCCGGGCGGTCGCCTGGCTGGGCCGGTTCTCCCAGCACGCCGGGCCGCGCTACATGCAGATCGCCGATTTCGTCGAGCGGGCGCTGGCCGATGGCCGCCTGAAGCCGGGCGACCGCCTGCCGCCGCAGCGCCGCCTCGCGCAGCTGCTCCAGGTCGACCTGACCACTGTCACGCGCGCCTACGACGAGGCCAGGCGCCGCAACCTGCTGGTGGGCCGGGGCGCGCGCGGCACCTATGCCGCCGCGCCCAGGGTGGAGTTGACGCAGTTGCTGGACCTGAGCATGAACATCCCGCCGCCGCCGGCCGGCGTCGATTTCGACGACCTGCTGAAACAGGGGCTGGCGCAGGTGCTGCTGCGCACCGACAGCGGCCTGCTGATGAACTACCACCTCGGCGGCGGCGGCCAGTCCGACCGCGCGGCCGGCGCCGCGTGGCTGGCGCCGATGCTGGGGAAGGTGGACGAAGAGCAGGTGCTGGTGTGTCCCGGTGCGCAACCGGCGCTGGCCGCGCTGATCCTGACCTTGAGCCGTCCCGGCGACACCATCCTGGCCGAAGCGGCGGTGTATCCGGGCCTGCGCACGGCGGCCGCGCAGCTGGGCCGGCGCGTGCAGGCGGTGGACGCGGACGCGGCGGGCATGCTGCCGGACGCGCTGGAAACAGCCTGCGGCAAGCGGCGCGTGGCGCTGCTGTACCTGAATCCCACGCTGCAGAACCCGACCGCGCACACCATGCCGGCCGCGCGCCGGCGCGAGATCGTGCGCGTGGCCGCGCGTTGCGGCGTGCAGATCATCGAGGACGATCCCTACTGGCTGCTGGCCGACGCGCCGCCGCCGCTGGCGCATTACGCGCCGCGCCAGGTCAACTACATCTCGACGCTGTCCAAATGTCTGGCGCCGGGCTTGCGCACGGCGTTCGTGTTGCTGTCCGATCCGCAGCGGCGCGAGGATTTCATGGCGGCGCTGCGCTCGTTCGTGCTGATGTCCACACCGCTGACGACGGCGCTGGCCACGCAGTGGATACACGACGGCTCGGCGCGGCGGCTGCTGGCCGGGGTGAGGGAGGAGGCGCGCACCCGCCAGCGGCTGGCGCACCAACTGTTGGCCGGCAGGGAGGCGGCGGACGGCGACGGCATCCACGTCTGGCTGCCCTTGCCCGGCTACTGGACCGCGCCCGAACTGGCGCGGGCGGCGCAGGCCGAGGGCCTGGCGGTGACGTCGTCGGCGGCGTTTTATGCCGGCCCGCGTCCGCCCAACGCGATCCGCATTTCGCTGGGATCGATCCGCGACAGCCAGCGCCTGGCGGCGGCCTTGCGCAAGCTGTCGCAGCTGCTGGCGCGCCGGCCGCCGCCGCGGCAGCAGGCGCCGATATGACTGCGGGCGCCGGAGAGGCGCCCGCAAAGGGTCGAGCGAGGCCGGATGTCAGCCGCGGCGCGCGCGGCGGCGTGCCAGGCCGATCAGGCCCAGGCCGCCGAGCATCATGGCATAGGTTTCCGGTTCCGGCACGGCGGCGACGGCGCCGTTGACGGCGAACGGCAGCTCGACCGTCAGGCCGTTGCCGGCGTCGGTCAGGGTGGCGAAAGGATCGCCGCCGCCGGCTTGAGCCGCGTTGCCTTCACGCGCATCGGAGGTCGGTGGCTGCCACGGACCGGAAGCGGCGGTGCCGGTCAGCCCCCAGGTCAGCCAGTAGTGGCCGGCGCCCAGCGTGACGTCGGCGATGTCGGCATTGATCTGATAAATGCCGCGCTGCGTGTTGTCCAGGGTGTTCTCGGTGACGCGGTAGCCGGCCAGGCCGCCGTTGGTGACCGCGCTGGTGCCCGAGGCGACCACCGTGCCGGTGTTGACGTCGTCGCCGGAGACGATGCTCCAGGTGGCGGAGGTGAAGCTGAACTTGCCCGCGTTGGTTTGATAGCCGTAGAAGCTCAGGCTGGAGACGTTCCAGCGCTGGCCCGCCGTGACGTTGAAATCGTCCGCGACGAAATTGCCGGCCGCGCTTTGCGCGCCGAAGCCGATGGTGTCGGCGTCCGGCGCCAGGATGGATTTGCCGTCGCCATCGACCACCGGTCCATTGTTATACAACGCGCCGGCGTTGGCGAAGCCGGCTGCCAAAGCGAGTACTGCGAATGCGATTTTTTTCATCATTTCCCCATCTCTGTTGTAGGAAATGACAAATTATCACCATTTAACAATATTGCCAATAAATTATTTTTGCATATCAATATGCTATTCGCTCAGCGCAGCGTCTCGGTCAGCACGCGGCCCTCGGCGCCGGACGGCGGGCGCACGTGCAGCAGGGTGGCCAGGGTCGGCGCGATGTCGACCACTTCGGCGTACTGGCCGTAGGCGCCCGGCTTGATCCAGCGTTTGCCCATGATCAGCAGCGGTACATTGGTGTCGTAGGCGTAGGGCGAGCCGTGCGAGGTGCCGCTGCTGCCGGTGCCGAAGTACCAGTAAGGCTTGGTGACCACCATCAGGTCGCCCGACGCCTCGCGGTTCCAGGCGCGGCGCATCAGCGTGGCCATGCGGGTGGTGTTGGCCGCGCCGTTTTCAAGCTGGGTGCGGGTGTAGGCTTCGACGATGCCGTTCTGCGCCAGCAGGTAGCGGGCGGCGGCGTTTTCCACGTCCTCGCGTTTCAGGCCGCTCTTGTCGATCTGCGCGTAGTCCAGGTGGATGTTGGGCAGCGACCACGCGCTCAGCAGCTTGGCGCCGCCGAACTTGTCCGACAGGTGCTTGTCCAGCGCGGCCATCAGCTTGTCGCCGTCGATGCGCTGGGCGTCGATGTGCTGGGTGCGCGAGAACTCGGGCGTGTTGGGAAAGCCATGGTCGGCGGTCAGCACCACCAGCACGTTGTCCATGCCGACGCGCTTGTCGAGGTAGTTGAAGAAGTCGGCCAGCATGCGGTCCACGCGCTGCAGGTGGTCGTGCGACATTTTGCTTTCCGGGCCGAAGGCGTGGTTGACGTAGTCGTGCGCCGACAGGCTCACGCCCAGCAGGTCCGGCACGCCGGCCGGGTTGCGGCCGAGGTTCTCGCCTTCCACCGCGGCGCGCGCGAAGTCCAGCGTCAGCTGGTCGAGGAAGGGGCCGGTCTTCAGGCGGTTGTAGTAGTCGGCGTCGATGCCGCCGCTTTCGCTGTAGTAGGCGTAGGGCAGGCGGTTGTGGGTGCCCGCCTTGACCTGGTTCAGGTCTTCGCTGGCGTCGTTGGCGTAGGCCGACTCGGGCAGCAGCGGCGTCCACGACTTGCCGTAGTAGCGGTCCTGCGGCTTGGTGGCCTGGTATTGCTTGACCCAGGCCGGATGCGCCTTCATGTAGAAGGTGCTGCTGGCGAAGTTGCCGCTCTTGTCCATGTACATGTAGGCGGTGCCTGTCTTACCGGCCAACAGGATCGCGCCGCGGTCCTTGCCGGACACCGTCACCACCTTGCTGCGGCCGCCGGTGGCGTAGCGCAGCTGGTCGCCCAGCGTGTCGACCTTCAGGCGGGTCGGCGCGGTGCCGTCGCTTGGCTTGGTGTCCTCATCGATGTAGGTGTAGTTGGTGTCCTCGGTGCAGTACACCGATTTTTTGGTGAGCGGGTCGATCCAGTTATTGCCGATCACGCCGTGCACATACGGATAGGCGCCGGTCAGCACGGCGCTGTGGCCGATCGCGGTGACGGTGATGCCGTGCGCCTGGTGGGCGTTGCTGAACGACGCGCCCTGGTCCAGCATGCGGCGCAGGCCGCCCTGGCCGAACTGGTCGCGGTAGCGCTGCACCTGTTCGTTCGGCAGGCCGTCCACCACCAGCACCACCACCAGCTTGGGCTGGGCCGCGCCGGCGGCAGGAGTGGCGGCGTGCACGGCTTGCAAGGCCAGGCAGGAGGTCGCGATTACGAGTGCGGGCAGGGACAGTTTCTTTGTCATGTTGGGTCGTCGTCAGGTTGTCGGGGATCGTGCGCGCATAGCCTATCATGCGCCGCGACATGGTACGCCGTCGTTGTGACGGCTCGATGACAACTGACGACCGCAACTTATACCGCGTATTTGGCCAGGTTGGGCGCGGTCTTTTTAAAGGCCCATACGGTCAGCGCCGATATCGCAAACACCAGGAAAGGCAGCACCAGGTCGTTGATATTGGCCACCTTCTTGATCACCTTGAGCCAGAAGATGTGAGACAGGTAAATACCCAGCGTGCATTCGGAAATCCATTTGATGTCGAAGTCGAATTCCAGATCCCACTTGGGCAGCAGGATGATGGCCGCCACCGTGATGCCGATCAGGTAGGGAATGCCGACGCCCGGCACCGGCAAGGCGAAAATAAAGCAGGCCGCGAGCACGATGGAGATAAAGGCGGTGCGCAAAGCGCGCGGCAAGGCGCTGCAATTGGCGAAGAACACGCCCATCAGTACGCCGTCGAGCGCGTGCGCGTACTGGGCGTAGGGATAATTGAACGCCAGCGACTGGTCGCGCCAGAACCGGTTCAGCACCAGGATGGCGGCGGCCAGGAAGATACACACATAGGACAGGGTTTGCTCATCGATATGTTCCTTGATGCGGTCGAAGAAGACGATGGCAAGAAAAATAAATGGCAGATACCACAGGTGGATACTGGTGCCGGCCAAAAAGCCGGCGATGATGCCGTGGTCGAGCGCCAGATAGGGGCGGTTGCTGACGACGTTCAGGAAGCCATAGAACACAAACCAGATAAGCCAGGGAACCAGCAGGGTGCGGGCCCGTTCCTGCATGGTCTTGGAGCTGCCGCCGGCACGAGCGGAAAAGTACATCGAAATGATCAGGAAGGCGATCAGGCCGGAATAGGCGATGTCGCGGCCGACGGTGGCCGTGTGATACCAGACGATACCGAAGGCGCTCAGTATGCGCAGCAGTTCAATTTCTTGTCTTCTCTTCATCGTTTTACTTGAATAAACACTTGGGCAAGCAGCAATCATCCAGCGGAGGCCGGGGAGTGTTGGGTAACTGCTAAAAAAGCAATGATCTGCCGGGAATTACGGGATGGTGTATCAGATGACTTGGCGCCTGGACACGAGGCGGGCAATATGCCGCCCGGTTCTCGATATAATTATGATATCACACAAGCTCGGCAGTCGCCATTCGGGCAACCGTGCGTGGCGCTCACAACGGCAGGTGCATGAAGGTGGCGGCCCCCAGCGTGCCATCGGGCAGGGCGGCATAGCCGGGCACCACGCCGGTGACGGCGAAGCCCAGCTTCTCGTACATCGCCTGCGCCGGGAAGCCGGTGCAGGTGTCGAGCACCAGCAGCTTGCAGCCGAGCGCGCGGGCGCGCGCCATCGCATGCCGCATCAGCGCCCGGGCGACGCCTTGCCGGCGCGCCGAGGAGTGCACCAACATCTTGGAGATCTCGGCCCGGTGGCGGCTGTTGGGCAGGCCGCACAACACCAGCTGCACCGTGCCGCACAGCGCGCCGTCGGCGTCGAGCGCGGCGTACAGCAGGCGTTCGCCGCGCTCGACCTGCGGCGCCAGCGCCAGCCAGAACGCCCGCGCTTCTTCCAGTGGGCAGGGCAGCAGGAAGCCAACGCTGGCGCCGTGCAGCACGCAGTCGCGCAGCACGTGCGCCAGGTCGGCCGCGTGGCGGCGCAGGCCGGCGGCGTCGAGTTGGATTATGGTGGGCATAGCGCGATCAGGTAGCGGGCCGGCGACGGCCCTGGACAGAAAAAGGCGGTGGCGCCGAACAGGTGGAAGCGCAGGCAGTCGCCCGGCGCCAGCCGGTGGACCACGCCATCGAGGGTGTATTCCAGCGCGCCGTCGAGCAGCCACAGGTGCTGCTCCATGCCGGCCACCGGCGCGCGCTCGTAGTCGATGCGGGCGCCGGGCGGCAGCCAGCCCTCCACCAGCTCGACCGCGTAGCCGCGCGCCGGCGGCGACACCATGCGGCGCCGGAAACCGGTGGCGGGGTCCTGCCACAGCGGCTGGTCGGCGGCGCGCAACAGTTCGCCCGGCTGGGCCTCGGCCTCGGCCACCAGCCGCGACATGGGCAGGCCGAACACGGCGCACAGCTTGCCCAGCAGGGCGGCGGTGGGGCTGGTTTCGCCGCGCTCCATGCGCGACAGCGTGGCGCGGCTGATGCCGCTGGCGGCCGCCAGCTCGTCCAGCGACAGGGCGCGCTCCTCGCGCAGGGCGGCCAGGCGCTGGGCCAGGCGGGATTCGATATCGTTTCTCATAAATGGGAATATATCTCCAATGTGAGATGATCGCAAGGACATTATCAACGACACCTCTGCGCTGCATCAATCGCGCCGCCATCGCGGCCAGTATCGTCTGAGAACAACCGATACCAAAGGAGACGACCATGGCAACGACTTCCCACTCCAATATCATCCCCGGCAGCGGCCAGCTGGCGCTGCAGGGCGCGGTCGCGCTGGGTCCGGTGGCGGACGAGCAGACCATAGAAATCACCGTACGGCTGCGCCACGCGCCCGACCGCGCGCAGCTGGACCTGCAGGCCGCCGCGGCCGACACCCGGCCGCTCGCGCGCCAGTACCTGAGCCGCGAGCAGTTCGCCCAGGAGCATGGCGCCAGCGACGCCGACATCGCCAAGGTCGAGGCTTTCGCGGCCCAGCACGGCATGGTGGTCATCAGCAGCAACGCGGCCCAGCGGCGCGTGGTGCTGGCCGGCACCGCCGCCCAGATGTGCCGCGCCTTCGACGTCCAGCTGCAGGAGTACGAATATCCGGACGGCAGCTACCGCGGCCGGGTCGGCGAACTGAGCGTGCCCGACCAGCTGGCCGGCGTGGTCGAGGGCGTGTTCGGGCTGGACGACCGGCCGGTGGCCACGCCCAAGTTCCAGCGCCTGCAGGCGGACGGCTTCGCCTCGGCCGCCGCGGCCAATATCGCCTTCACGCCGCCGCAGCTGGCGCAGCTGTACAACTTCCCGCAGGGCGTGGACGGCAGCGGCCAGTGCATCGGCATCATCGAGCTGGGCGGCGGCAGCCGGCCGCGCGACCTGAAGATTTATTTCGGCGAGCTGGGCCTGACCCCGCCCTGCGTCAAGAACATCAGCATCGACCACGGCAAGAACCGGCCCACCACCGCCAACAGCGCGGACGGCGAAGTGATGCTCGACATCGAAGTGGCGGCCTCGGTGGCGCCGGGCGCGACGATCGCGGTGTACTACGCCCCCAACACCGAGCGCGGCTTCCTGGACGCCATCACCGCCGCCGTGCACGACGAGGTCAACCAGCCGTCGGTGATCTCGATCAGCTGGGGCGCGCCCGAATCGGCGTGGACCGGGCAAGCCATGACCGCCTTCGAGCAAGCCTTCACCGACGCCGCCGCGATGGGCGTGACCATCCTGTGCGCGGCGGGCGACAACGGCTCGACCGATGGCGTGGCCGATGGCGCCCTGCACGTGGACTTCCCGGCCTCGGCGCCGCACGCGCTGGCCTGCGGCGGCACCCGCGTGACGCTGCAGGACGGCGGCCCGGCCGTCGAGAGCGTCTGGAACAGCGGCCCCAACAGCGCCACCGGCGGCGGCTACAGCAACTTCTTCAACCGCCCGGACTATCAGCTGGGCGTGGCGGACGGCCAGGCCCGGCGCGGCGTGCCCGACGTGGCCGGCGACGCCGATCCGGCCAGCGGCTACAAGGTGCGGGTGGATGGCCAGCACCTGGTGTTCGGCGGCACCAGCGCGGTGGCGCCGCTGTGGGCCGGCCTGCTGGCGCTGATCAACCAGCGGCTGGGGCATCCGGTCGGCTTCCTCAACCCGTTGTTGTACGGTTCGTTGCAGGGCAAGGGCGTGACCAGGGACATTACGAACGGCAGCAATGGTGCGCAACACGCGGCCCCCGGCTGGGATGCTTGCACCGGTTGGGGCTGTCCTGATGGGGAAAAGCTATTGCAGGCGCTGAGTGATTAACTTTGCAAATTGGAATAATTCCTAAGTGCAAGTTTCGCATGGGAAAAAGACATTTTTTCGTCTGGTAGGCCGCCAAAAATGGTGATTGTTGCCAATTCCTTGATAGAATGGTGGGGTAGAAGTTTTTATTGTTCGGCCGCATCACGCGTCGTCAAACAGGAGTCGATTATGATTATGGTGAACAACATTGGTGGTCCCACCCTCACTGCGGCCACGGTCGCGGAGAAGACGCTTGAGCCCAAGAAAATCGCCTCGTCTGCCGCCGACGCCGACCTGAACGCCTCGGTCGCCGCCTACCTGTCGCTGCCGGGCTTCAACGCCCCGTTGCAAACCGATCCCTCGCACGCGGTCAATGCCGCCGACCGCGCCAGCGCCGTCGTCAAGGCGGTGGCGGAATCGGACGACAATGGCATGAAGCTGGCCTTGAAACAATTCGACGAAGGCCTGAAGCGTCTGGTGCAGCGTCCCGAGACCCAGTTTTTCCATGCCAAATTCGGCCTGGACGCCAGCGCGGACGACAGCGCCAAGCTGGTGTCGCCGGAGCCACTGCCGGGCGTCGATGAAAACGGCGTGCTGGGCAGCGGCAAGGTCGACCTGGCCGTGGCCGACACCGACAAGGACGGCAAGGTCAGCCCCGAGGAACTGCGCCGCTACCTGATGCCGATCACCTACCGCAGCAGCGAACGCGCGACCGATTCCGTGGTGAACGGCCCGTCGGCCTTTTCCCTGACCGAAGCCAACCGCGCCTACGGCGTGGTGGCCACCGCTGAAGCAGCCTGATCCAGTCCCCATCCGGAAGCGGGCTTCGCCTTGACGGCGGAGTCCGTTTTTTTTCGTCCAGCAAGTTTCTGGGCCGCACCTCATATAAAAAACACACTCAGCACAAAAAAAGTGCGAATATGTCGGGCAAAAGTGCAGTTCAGTTAACCTTTTGGTCGGGCGTCAAGCTCAGGTGGGAGTTTTTTTGTGAGAAATCAAAACTTCAGGCAATTCCGGCGGCATGCCGTGCGTGCCGGCGTGGCGGCGCTGGTCGCCGCAGGATTGGGCGGCTGCGCGCTCGGCCCGGACTTCAAGGCCCCCGCCGCGCCAGCCGCGGCGGGGGACAGCTACACCCCCACGCCGCTGGCGTCCACGACCGCGTCGTCGCCCGGCGTGGCCGGCGGCGCCCAGCAGTTCGTGGCGGGGCAGGACATTCCCGCGCAGTGGTGGATGGTGTTCCGCTCGCCAGCGCTGGACCAGCTGATCCGCGGCGCGCTGGCGCAGAACCCGAACATGGCGGCGGCCGAAGCATCGCTGCGCCAGGCGCAGGAAAGCTATAACGCCCAGGCCGGCAGCCTGGTCTATCCCTCGGTCGACGGCCAGCTCGGCGTGGCCCGCCAGAAAGTCTCGGAGGCGAGCGGCGGCAGGGGCGGCGTCTTCAATCTGTACAACGCCTCGGTCAACGTGGCCTACACGCCGGACGTGTTCGGTTCCACACGGCGCACGCTGGAAGGTGCGCAGGCGCAGGTCGACTATCAACGCTTCCAGGTCGAGGCCACCTATCTGACGCTGAGCGCCAACGTGGTCACCACCGCCATCCGCGAAGCCTCGCTGCGCGCGCAGCTCAAGGCCACCCGCGACGTGCTGGACGCGCTCAACCAGCAGCTGGGCGTGATCGACAAACAATTCCAATTGGGCGCCGTGCCGCGCAACACCTTGCTCAGCCAGCGCAACCAGGCCGCGCAGGTGGCCGCCACCTTGCCGCCGCTGGAAAAGGCGCTGGCGCAAAGCCGCCATCAGTTGTCGGTACTGGCCGGCAAGCTGCCGAGCGAGGCGGGCATGCCCGAGTTCGCGCTGGAGTCGCTGACCCTGCCGGACACGCTGCCGGTGTCGCTGCCGTCGGCGCTGGTGCGCCAGCGGCCCGATATCCGCGCCAGCGAGGAACAGCTGCACGCGGCCAGCGCGGCCATCGGCGTGGCGACTGCTGCGCAATATCCGCAGTTCACGCTGAGCGGCAGCTACGGCTCCTCGGCCCAGACCTTCAGCAAGCTGTTCGACGCCGAGACCACGGCCTGGAACCTGGCCGCCGGCCTGACCGCGCCCATCTTCAACGGTGGCGCGCTGAGCGCGAAGAAGCGCGCGGCCGAGGCGGCCTACGACGTGGCGGCGGCCCAGTACCGCGCCACCGTGCTGAACGCCTTTCAGAACGTGGCCGACAGCCTGCGCGCGCTGGACTCCGATGCCGCCGCGCTGAAGGCGCAGGCCGAGGCCGAATCGCTGGCGGCCGAGTCGCTGGCGCTGGCCACCCAGCAGTACAAGCTGGGCGGCATCAGCTACCTGGCGCTGCTGGACGCGCAGCGCAGCTACCAGCAGGCCCACGTGGCGCTGGTGCAGGCGCAGGCGGCCCGCTACGCCGACACGGCCGCGCTGTTCCAGGCGCTGGGCGGGGGCTGGTGGAACCGCGCCGGCGGCGCGCCGGCCGCCACGGCAGTCTCGGCCGCCGCACCGTATGGCAGCGCCAAGTAAGCACATCAAACAACATTAAAAAGCAGGAGAACGATACATGACCAAGCGTATGTTCATCATGATAGGTGCCGTCCTTGTCCTGATCGCCGTGCTGGCGTTCGGCAAATATTTGCAGATCAAAAAGCTGATCGCCAGCTCGCCCAAGCCCGGCGCGCAGACCGTCACGGCGATCAAGGCCGAGGTGTCGGAATGGCAGCCGCAGTTGAGTTCGGTCGGCACGCTGGTGCCGGTGCGCGGCGTCGACGTCACCTCCGAGATCGCCGGCCTGGTGCGCCAGGTGCGCTTCAAGTCCGGCGACGAGGTCAAGGCCGGCCAGGTGCTGTTCGAGATGAACGCCGACGCCGACATCGCCCAGCTGCGCGCGCTGCAGGCCGCCGCCGACCTGTCCGCCACCACGCTCAAGCGCGACAAGCTGCAGTTCGCCGCCCAGGCCATCAGCCAGGCCCAGCTCGACAACGACGAGGCCGACCTCAAGAGCCGCAAGGCGCTGGCCGCGCAGCAGCAGGCCGTGGTCGACAAGAAGACCATCCGCGCGCCGTTCGCCGGCAAGCTGGGCATCACCGCCGTCAATCCTGGCCAATACCTTAACCCCGGCGACAAGCTGGTCACGCTGCAAACCATCGATACGGTTTATGTCGATTTCTTCGTGCCGCAGAAACAGCTGGCCGGCCTGTCCATCGGCCAAAAGCTCAACCTGAGCGCCGACGCCTATCCTGGCGTGGCCTTCCCCGGCAAGGTCACCTCGATCAGCCCCAAGGTCGACAGCGCCACCCGCAACGTGCAGGTCGAGGCCACCGTGCCCAACGCCAAGCGCCAGCTGTTGCCGGGCATGTTCGCCAGCGTCAGCCTGGACCAGGGCGACAAGAAGAAATACCTGACCCTGCCGCAGACCGCCATCACCTACAACCCGTATGGCTCGACCGTGTTCGTGCTGGCGCCGCCGCCGGCCGACGCCAAGGACACGCTCAAGGATGACAAGGGCAACGCCCACCTGGTGGCGCAGCAGGTGTTCGTCACCACCGGCCCGACGCGCGGCGACCAGGTCGCCATCCTCACCGGCCTGAAGGAAGGCCAGACCGTGGTCACCAGCGGCCAGTTGAAACTGAAGAACGGCACGCCGGCCGTGATCGACAACAAGGTGCAGCCGGCCAACAACCCGAATCCGACGCCGCAGGAACACTAAGGAAGGCGCGCCATGAATTTCACCGACATCTTCATCAAGCGGCCGGTGCTGGCCAGCGTGGTCAGCCTGCTGATCGTCGTGCTGGGCCTGCGCTCGCTGTTCAGCCTGCCGATCAACCAGTATCCGAAGACGCAGAACGCGGTGGTGACCATCTCCACCACCTACTACGGCGCCGACGCCTCCACCGTGGCCGGCTTCATCACGCAGCCGCTGGAATCGGCCATCGCGCAGGCGCAGGGCATCGACTACCTGTCCTCGTCGTCCAACAGCGGCGTGTCGGTGATCACCGCCACCTTGCGGCTGAACTACGATTCCAACCGCGCGCTGACCGAGATCACCACCCAGGTCAACTCGGTGCGCAACCAGTTGCCGCAGCAGGCGCAGCAGCCGGTGCTGACGGTGCAGACCGGCCAGACCACCGACGCCATGTACATGGGCTTCTACAGCGACACGCTGCCGACCAACAACGTGACCGACTTCCTGGCGCGCGTGGTCAAGCCCAAGCTGGATTCGATCCAGGGCGTGCAGACCGCCGAGCTGCTGGGCGCGCGCCAGTTCGCGCTGCGCGCCTGGCTGGACGCCGGCAAGATGGCGGCGCACGGCGTCACCGCGACCGACGTCAGCACGGCGCTGGCGCAGAACAACTACCTGACCGGGCTGGGCGCCTCCAAGGGCCAGATGGTGACCGTGCCGCTGACCGCCGGCACCGACCTGCACACGGTGGACGAGTTCAAGGCGCTGGCCGTCAAGCAGGCGGGCGGCGCCATCGTCCACCTGGAGGACATCGCCACCGTCACGCTGGGCTCGGAGAACTATGACTTCAACGTCGCCTTCAGCGGCGTGCGTTCGGTGTTCATCGGCATCAAGGTGGCGCCCGAGGCCAACATCCTGGACGTGGCCAAGCGCGTGCGCGAAGCCTTCCCGCCGATCAAGGAGCAGCTGCCGAACGGCCTGACCGGCGAGATCGTCTACGACTCGACCGAGTTCATCAACACCTCCATCGACGAGGTGGTCAAGACCCTGGTCGAGGCGCTGATCATCGTCACCATCGTCATCTACCTGTTCCTGGGCAGCTTCCGCGCGGTGATCGTGCCGGTGATCGCCATGCCGCTGTCGCTGGTGGGCACCTTCTTCGTGATGCTGATGCTGGGCTACTCGATCAACCTGCTGACCCTGCTGGCCATCGTGCTGGCCATCGGCCTGGTGGTGGACGACGCCATCATCGTGGTGGAGAACGTCGACCGCCACATGAAGGAGGGCATCAAGCCGTTCGACGCCGCCATCATCGCCGCGCGCGAGCTGGGCAGCCCGATCCTGGCGATGACGGTGGTGCTGATCGCCGTGTACGTGCCGATCGGCTTCCAGGGCGGCCTGACCGGCGCGCTGTTCACCGAATTCGCCTTCACGCTGGCCGGCGCGGTGGCGGTGTCGGGCATCGTCGCGCTGACCCTGTCGCCGATGATGTGCGGCCACTTCTTCGACGCCAAGCAGGACGAGGGCCGCTTCGTCAAGGCCATCGACAAGGTGTTCGAGAAGGTCCACAACGGCTACCTGCGCTTGCTGCACAGCCTGCTCAACACCTGGCCGGTGCTGATCGTCATGGGCGTCATCCTCAGCCTGCTGCTGGGGCTGATGTTCAAGATGTCGCAGTCCGAACTGGCGCCCGAGGAGGACCAGGGCATCGTGCTGTCGCAGGTGGTCGGCGCCCCGACCGCCACCTCGGACCAGATGCAGGCCTACGCCAAGCAGATCTTCGACATCGCCCACTCGCTGCCCGAGTACGAGCAGATGTTCCAGATCACCGGCGTGCCGACCACCAACGCCGGCATCGGCGGCGTGCTGTTCAAGTCGTGGGACAAGCGTTCGCGCTCGGCGCACGAGATCCAGCAGGAGCTGCAGCAGAAGTGGAACAACGTGGCCGGCGGGCGCGTGGCGGCGTTCCAGTTCCCGGCGCTGCCGGGCAGCTCGGGCTTGCCGGTGCAGTTCGTCATCACCACCACCGAGCCGTTCGAGAACCTCAACACGGTGGCGCAGGCGGTGCTGGACAAGGCCCGCAAGGACAATAAATTCTACTTCGCCGACGTCGACCTGAAGATCGATTCGCCGCAGGCGCGCGTCGAGGTCGACCGCGACAAGCTGGCCACGCTGGGCCTGACGCAGCAGGACTTCGGCAACGCCATGGGCGCGGCGCTGGGCGGCGGCTACGTCAACTACTTCTCGATCTCGGGCCGCTCGTACAAGGTGATTCCGCAGGTGCAGCAGGTCGACCGGCTGAACCCGGCCGACGTGCTGGACTTCTACATCAAGACCCCGGGCGGCGCCATGATCCCGGCCAGCACCGTGGCCAGCATCAAGTACAGCGTGCAGCCGGAATCGGTGACCCGCTTCCAGCAACTGAACTCGGCCACCATCTCCGGCGTGACCGGCGCCTCGCAGGGCGAGATCCTGGAATACCTGCGCAACACCGTCAAGGAAGTGGCGCCGACCGGCTACACGGTCGACTACTCGGGCGGCTCGCGCCAGTTCATGAGCGAATCGGGCGGCTTCCTGGTGACGATGGCGTTCGCCGTCATCATCGTGTTCCTGGCGCTGGCGGCGCAGTTCGAGAGCTTCCGCGATCCGGTCGTGATCTTGTTCTCGGTGCCGATGGCGCTGTTCGGCGCGATGACCTTCATCTTCCTCGGCTTCGCCTCGATCAACATCTACACCCAGGTCGGGCTGGTGACGCTGATGGGGCTGATCTCCAAGCACGGCATCCTGATCGTCGAGGTGGCCAACCACCTGCGCATGGCCGGCAAGAGCAAGCGCGAGGCCATCGAGGAGGCGGCCGCCACCCGCCTGCGCCCCATCCTGATGACCACGGCCGCGATGGTGTTCGGCGTGGTGCCGCTGGTGGTGGCGTCCGGCGCCGGCGCGGCCGGGCGCCACGCGATGGGCCTGGTGATCTTCACCGGCCTGTCGATCGGCACGCTGTTCACGCTGTTCGTGGTGCCGGCCATGTATATGTTCCTGTCCGGCCAGCACAAGGCCGAGCCGCAGGCCGACCCGCGGTCCGGCGGCCACGGCGGCGCAGCACCGGCCCACGCCGGCCAGCCGACCTGAAGCCGCGGCAGGTGTCCGGCATGGACCAGGGCGCGGACCGCCGCTTCGGCTGGCTGTCCGGCCAGCGCAAGCGCAGCATCGAGGAAGTGATCCTGATGCTGTTGTGCGCGCTGAGCATCCCCAGCATCCTGCCGTTCGGCGTGTACCGGCTGGTGCAGCGCCAGTGGCTGTCGGCGGCGGTCGACATGGCGCTGGTGCTGGCCATGCTGGCGGTGATCGTGCACGTGTGGCGCACCGGCCGCCATCGCGTGGCCGGCGTCTGCGTCACGCTGTTTTACTCGGCCGGCCTGCTGGCCACCGTGTACATGCGCGGCGTGTCGCTGATCTACTGGGTCTACCCGACCATGATCTCCTGCTACTTCGTGCTGCGGCCCCGGGTGGCGGTGGCGATCAACAGCGTCACGCTGGCGGCGCTGGTGGCCATCCTGGTGTCGCAGATGGCGGTGCTGAACCTGCTCACCATCGTCGTCACGATCGGCCTGGTCAACCTGTTCGCCTACATCTTCGCCTACCGCACGGGCGAGCAGAACAAGGCGTTGCACACCGAGGTCGAGCTGGACTTCCTGACCGGCATCGGCAACCGCCGCGCGCTGGACCGCAAGCTGGCCGAGCACGCCGACGAGCGCCGGCCGCAGCTGCCCTCCTGCCTGCTGTTGCTGGACCTGGACCATTTCAAGCAGGTCAACGACACTTACGGCCACGCGGCCGGCGACCAGGCGCTGCGGCGGCTGGCCGACGTGATGCGCCTGAACACGCGCTCGACCGACCGCCTGTTCCGCTACGGCGGCGAGGAGTTCGCGGTGATCGCCAACGGCGCCGAGCTGGGGGCGGCCACGCAACTGGCCGAGAACCTGCGGGCCGCCGTGGCCGGCGCCACGCTGGTCGACGGCCATCCGCTGACGGTGTCGATCGGCGTGGTCTTCATGGACAAGCGCGGCACGCCGGCCGGCTGGCTCGCACAGGTCGACACCATGTTGTACGCGGCCAAGCAGGGCGGCCGCGACACCGTCCGCGTGGCCGGCATGGAGCCGGTGTCTGACCATGTCCAAGGCGCGTAGAATATGAGCCAGGTGAGTTCGGGCGCTGAAAAGGAAATGGGATGAAGGGTATGTTTGTTGTCGGCTGCCTGGTGGCCATGCCGCTGGCCGCGTGGCCGCTGCCGGAAACGCCGGTCCCGAAGCCGGCCGACCCGGTGGCGGGCGACCTGAGCCAGCCACCGGTCCTGTCCGACGAACTGATACGCAAGGCCGTGCGCGACACCATCGCGGAGGACCCGCATCCGGTCGATCCGGCCAAGGCCTCGGCCGGTGTCTACGGCACCACCGTGCCCGGCATGCACGACAAGATGAGCGCCGCGTTCGAGCAGGCCAGGGTGCCCGACTGTCTGCACGACGACGCGCTCAAGCTGCAACCCGCCTACATCGGCCCGATCGCGGTGGTGGGGCCGTACTCGCTGCCGTGGGTGATCGCGGCGGTAATACGGGGCAAATGCCACTGAGTCTTCAGAACGGGCTCACGCCGATCAGCATCCGGTGCAGCCAGTGGGCGAACACCACCGATACCGCAAATCCCGCCACCACCGTG
Organism: Rugamonas sp. A1-17; assembly: GCA_025548565.1. Lineage (GTDB taxonomy): Bacteria > Pseudomonadota > Gammaproteobacteria > Burkholderiales > Burkholderiaceae_D > Rugamonas. The sequence continues at coordinate 523,879 of JAJLPB010000002.1, read as the reverse complement.
ACCGCTGTCGCCATGCCCTTGCCGGGCGGGTAGACGGTGCCGGCGGCCGCGTCGCGCTTGCGGGCGGAGCGGAACAGCAGCACTGACCATACCAGGAAGCTGCCGAACAGGATCATGTCGTGCAGCGTGCCGTTGGCCAGCAGGTGGGCCAGCGCCCACACCTTGACGGCCAGCGTCATCGGATGATGCAGGCGCGCCTTGATGCCGTTGCGCGGCACGTAGGCGGCCACCAGCAGGATGAAGGACAGCACCATCAGCGGCGCCGCGATGTGCCGCATGAACACCGGCGGCGACCACACCACCACCGGCTGCTGGCGCGCCAGCCCGTAACCCCACAGCAGCAGCCCGAAGCCGGCCAGCGACACCAGCGAATACAGGCCCTTCCAGCCGTTCTCGCCCAGGCGGGCGCGCATCGCGGTGCGCCAGCCGTCGGCGAAGATGCGGACCGAGTGCAGTCCGAGGAAAATCAGCAAGCCCAGTATCAGTAGCGTCATCGTCGCATCCTTGGTGTTGGTTGAACTGCGCAGACGATACACCGGCCGGCGGCGGCACGCAACGTCAACGCAGGCGGCCGGCCAGGTGGACGGCTTCGCCGGCGCCGGCCAGGCGCAGCGCGCGCCAGCCATCGGTGTCGGCCTGCTGCGCCAGCTGCACCGACAGCGCGCCGCTGGGCAGGGCGACCGGACGCAGGAAGCGCACATCGAGTTCCGTGTAGCTGCCCGGCGCCAGCGTCTCGACGCTGCGCGCCAGGCTGCCGAAGCCGTGCAGCACCAGGCCGCCGAACAGCGAGCGGCGCGCCAGCGGCCCGCACCAGTGGATGGGATTGAAGTCGCCGGTCAGCAGCGCGAAGCGCAGGCCGTCGCCCGCTTCGGCATGCCAGCTGCCCGCGGTCAGCCACTCGGGATCGGGCGGCCGCACCGGCGCCGCGCCGGCGCTGCGCGCGCCGGGCAGGCGCACGCGCAAGCGCAGCCGCGCCTCCACCAGGCACGCTTGCCGCGCTGTTCCGGTGACGACGGCCACCACGATTCTCGCCCAGCCATCCGCATGCGTAATCTGCTCGACCGATGCGCGCAGCACCAGCGGCGTGGCGCGCGGCAGCGGTCCGTGCACCGTCATCGACACGCCCTGGTTGATGATGCCGGGGAGGCGGTAGGGCAGCTGCATCAGCAGCGCGCTCACCGGCGGCAGGCTCCATTGCGAGACCATGTGCGGCGGCAGCTCGCTGTCATAGCGGCCGGCCGCTCCGCACCAGCGGATGTAGTGGTTGACCAGCTGCGCCGGCGGTGCGTCGATGCGGCGCTCGATCGGCATAACGGTGTGGGTCTGCACGCCATGCCCCGCCTCCTGGCGCGGCGGCAGCAGTACGCGGCCGGCCGCCTGCAGCAGCATGCCGGCGCTGGCCCGCAGCATCGCGCCCTGGTGGCGCAGCAGGCTGTATGGGACGACGCCGTCCGCCGTCATTCGAGCGCCTTGATCACGGCCGCCACCAGCGCCTGGGGCTGATAGTGCAGGCGGTCCGGCGTCAATCCCAGCCGCACCACCACCAGATCCTTCGACGGCACGACGGTGATGGTCTGGCCGTCATGGCCTTCCAGCCAGTAGGTATCGGCGGGCAGCTTGAACGGCGGGTCCGGATCCTGTCCTTCCGGCGTGGTGCCGGACGGCCCCCAGCGCCAGACCTGGCCTTGCCCGTACTGGCCTCCTGACGCCGGCGCCACCAGCCGCATGCCGGCCACGAAGCCTTCCGGCAGCAGGCGCTTGCCCTGCCAGACGCCGTCCTGCAGCAGGAACTGGCCGAAGCGTGCCCAGTCCTGCGTGGTCGCATACATATAGCTGGAGCCAACCAGGTTGCCGCGCGCGTCAGCCTCCATCACGGCGCTGCTCATGCCCAGCGGCTCGAACAGGCGTTCGTGCGGAAGCGCCAGCACGGCCGCCGACGTCGGCGCCTGCTTGCCGGCCGCCGCCGTCGCGCGCTGCCAGATCCGCGACAGCAGCAGCGTGGTGCCGCTGGAGTAGTTCCACGCGCTGCCCGGCGCCTGCGCCAAGGGCTGGGCGGCGCTGTAGGCCGCCATGTCCGGCTCCAGGTACAGCATGCGCGTGACGTCCGAGACGTCGCCATAGCCCTCATTGAATTGCAGGCCGCTGCTCATCGCCATCAGCTGCGCCAGCGTGATGGCCGCGCGCGGATCGGCCGCGTCGGGCCAGAAGCCGCTTTGTTGCGGCGCGAGCTTGCCGTCGGCGATCTGGATGCCGACCAGCGCGGCGGTGACGGTCTTGGTCATCGACCATCCCAGCAACGGCGTGCCGGCATTGAAGCCAGCGCCATAACGCTGCGCTACCAGCCGGCCGTGGTGGATCACGGCCACGCCGCGCATGCCGGGACCGGCCAGCGCATCCTGGTCCAGCAAGGCCTGCACCGCCGGCATGGTCAGCGGCAGCGAGCCAGTGGGCCAGGGCACGGTGGCCGACGGCGCCCAGATTTTAAGAGGAGGGTAGGTGTACTGCGCGGCCTTCCCGACATCGCCGTCCGGCACCACCGCGCAGCCGGTGCCGGGCCGGTACACGGCCAGGCCATTGCCGACAAAGCCCAGCAGGTCGGCGCGTACCAGTTTGCGCTCCCTGTCGATGCGCACCTTCAGCAGCTTGAGTATGGGATGACCCGGCGCCTGCACATCGTCGGCCAGCACGGCCTGCGCATCACGGCCCGCGATGAACACATTGGAACACACCATCTTGGCGCCATAGTTCGCGCCAACGCGCAGCAGGTCCGGCGGATGCAGTACCAGCGCAAGCACGCCGCTGGCCAGCACCACGGCTGCCACGGCGGCGAGCTTCAACCACCTGGCCATCTACAGGCTGGCCCGGAATTCCACCGCGATCGTGCGCGGCGGCGTCAGGTAGGCATAGGGCGCGCCGTATTGCTCCGTTTGTCCTCCCAGGCTGGTGATGTAACGCTGGTCGAACACATTGTTGACCAACAGCGCCACGCCATAGCGCGAGCTCGGGCTGTCCCAACCCAGGCGCAGATCGTACTTGCTGGTCGCGCCGCCGGTTTTCAGCTGCGCGGTGCTCAGGCACTGAAGCCTGGCGGTATCGCTGTTGCAGCGCTGCGCGGTCGAATGCGTGCCCTGGAAATTCAGGCTGCCGCGTCCTCCCAGCGTTTCCCAGTTCACGTTCACGCCCGCCATCGCCGTCATGCGCGGTGTGCCCACCGGCTGGCCGCCCAGGTCCAGCGTGACGTGGCCTGCGGCGTCGAGGCGCTGGTAGCGGGTGTAGGTCTGGTCGATGTACTCCATGCCGCCGAAGACCGTCACGCGCGGGGTGACGCGCATGCGGCCATCGAGGTCCAGGCCATGCGCCTTCTGGTCGCTGGACACCACGTTATAGGTCGGCACCGTGCCCACGCTGTACAGCTGGATGTCCTGCAGGTTCTTGAACTTGTAGGCGAACAGCGAGGCGTTGACCGTGGCGCGCCACTCGGGCAGGGCGAGCTTCATGCCGGCTTCGAAGTTGGTCATCTTCTCGGGCGCGAAGCTCGGGTCCTGTCCGGCGGCGGCCGGCGCGGCGGGATTGGGCGGCGTGAAGATATTGAAGCCGCCGGCCTGGTAGCCGCGCGACAGGGACGTGAACAACAGCGTGTCCTTGTTCAGCTTATGGTCCACCACCAGGCGCGGGCTCCAGTCGGTCCAGTCCTTCTCGCGCGTGACGGGCGATCCCGCCAGCTGCGCCGCCGTGCTGAAGATCACATTGGAAGGGAAGGCCGAGGCATCCAGCCCGGCCAGCGGCCCGAAGCTGTTGAGGAAGTTGTCCAACTGCGGCGACACGCGGCCCGGCACGTACCACGTCATGCGCTTTTTGTCCTGCGTGTAGCGCAGCCCGGCGGTGACGTTGGTGGACGGCGTCAGGTGCCAGATGGTGTCGCCGTAGAGCGAGGCGGATTTGGTCCGGACGTCGCTGTAGTGCGTCTCGTCCCAGCTGAACACCGTGTCCGCGCCGATGCCCGGCAGGCCAGCCGCGCCCAAGCCGCCGAACAGCATGGCGAAATTCGGCTGGCCGCCGGCGAACTGGCTCAGGGTGTCGAGCGTGCCGGTGGTGACGAAGGCGCCGGCGTCCTGGTGCTCGTTGTTGTGGTAGAAGCTCAGGCCCGCGACCCAGTCCAGCTTATCGATTTTGCCCGACAGCTTGAACTCCTGCTGGAAGCTGTGGGCGCGCTTGGCGTCGAGCGTGGTCAGGTACAGGTCGGGCCGCGCGCCGCCGTCGTTGTCGGTGATGTTGTGGGTGCTGAAGCGGCGATAGGCGGTGGTGGAGCTGAAGGTCATGCCGGCCAGCGGCGTTTCGAAGCGCAGCGTGGCGCCGTCGAACATTCGTCCCTCGCTGCCCTGGTCGTCGTTCTGCAGCGGCGCGTTGAAGGGATTGACGAAGTTGGCGGTGTAGGCCGCGTCATAGACGCCGGTGTAGCCGCCCAGCGGCAGCCTGGGGTCCTTGATGACGCCGAACGCCGGACGCCCATACTGCTCCATGTTCTCGTGCTCCCACGCGAACACCAGCTTGGCGGCGTCGAAGTCCTTGCGCAGCGTCAGGCGGGTGGCCCAGTCCTTGTCGCCGCCGGATTTTTTTCCGGTGGCGGTGTTGTCGATCCAGCCCTCGCTGCCCGAGCGCACCGCCACCAGCCGTGCGGCGAGGGTGTCGGTGATCGGGATGTTCAACATCGCATCCGCGTTGGCGCGGCCATATTTACCCAGCTTGACATGGCCCGAGGCGTCAAGCTCCTTGCCCGGTTCATTGGTGGTGATGGCGATGGCGCCGGCCGCGCTGTTACGGCCGAACAGCGTGCCTTGCGGGCCCTTGATCACTTCGATGCGCTGGACGTCGATGAAGTTCATCAGCGCGCCGCCCGTCTTGCCGGTGTAGACGCCGTCGACATAGATGCCGACCGGCGAATCGGTGGCGATGCCGAAGTCGCCCGTCTGCACGCCGCGTATGCCGAAGCCGGGCTGCGTCGGCTCGGACGCGTCGACCACCAGGCCCGGAACGTAGCCATTCAGGTCGCCCAGGTCCTTCGCGCCGATGGCGTCGAGATCCTTGTTGGTCAATACCTGGATGGTCATTGGCACGTCCTGCACGAACTGCTTGCGGGACTGCGCGGTGACCACGACCGACGGGATGTCGTCGGCGGCCCACGCGGGCGGGATGAAGAAGGCTGCGGCGAGGCTGGCGGAAATTACGGTGCGGGCAGGGATGCTCAAATCGTCCTCCATTGGAAAACAGCGGCCACCTGGGCGGTGCAGACGATTATGCCTACATCCATGCTATATACACAAGAATTAACGGCAACGTTGAGGCTTGTGAAACACAAACCGGTCGGATTCACATCAATAGTTAATCCAGTTGCAGCCTGGGCTTCCTGAACGGCAGCGTGAGGGTGCCGGCGATCACGCCCAGCAGGTGCGCCTGCCATGCGACCACCACGTCCAGCGGCAGGTTGGACCAGGCGTGGACCGCGCCGGCCGCTTCGGCGGCGATCTTGGCGGCCAGCGTGGCGGCCATCAGCAGCAGGGCCGCGCGCATGGAGCGGGTGGCGCGCGGCCACAGCGCGCCGCCGGCCATCACCACCAGCATCGCGGCGATGGCGGACGCGCCGCGGTAGTACAGGCAGTGCGGCGCGATCAGCAGCATGCCCAGCGAGATGAAGGGCGCGCCCAGGCCCACCGCCAGCAGCAGGCGGCGCATGCCGTCGGCCGGCGAGGCGCTCAGCTGCGCCACGATCACGGCGGCGGCCAGCACCACGGCAAAGTCGATCAGCGCGTGCTGCGCCGAGTAGTGGACCAGGTGGCCGGTCCACAGCCGCCAGAGCTCACCGGCCAGCACCGCGTGGCGGTCGAACTCCAGCAGCTCAACCACGGCGGCGCAACCGCCATGCCAGTCCTGCCAGCAGCGCCACCAGCGCCAGGCTGGCCCAGTCCATCGCGCCGCCGCCCTTGTAGCCTTGCTTGTTTTCGACCTGGTAGCTGGCGTCGTGCTTGATCCGTTCGCGGAAGTTGTCCAGCTCCGCCTGCAGGTTGGGGATCAGCTGGTCGACGGCGGCGTTGTAGCCCTCGGTCTGCGCGGCGCGCGATTTTTCGCTGAAGCCCGCCATGCTGGCGCTGCCCTTGACCTGGCTGGTGCCGGGCGCGCGGAACAGCAGCTTGTGGCTCTGCACATCGAACACCGACGCGTCGAGCATGGTCTGCACGTCGTACTGGTCGCCGTGCACCACGTAGGCGCCGATGATGGTCCAGTACAGCATCGACAGCGCATTGGAATCGTTGAACTGCACCTGGTCGTAGGACAGCAGCGCCACCACTTCGACATCGAACATGCGCGCCACCTGTTCAAGGTTGGTGAAGCCGCCCTTGGCGCGCATGTATTGGGAAGGGATGATTTCGATCTTGCCGATGTACGGGTGTTTGGCGAAGGAGTCGCGCACGCGCTCCAGCAGTTTCATGCGGGCCGTTTCAGGCAGCCCGTTGCCCCAGCCGGCGCCCGGCACGAAGGCGATGCCGACCCGCACCGGCGGCCGCAGTCGCGTGACGGTGGGCGTCATGGCCGGCGCATCCTTGGCGTCGGGGTAGAGGTAGTCGACGATGCTGCCGGTCTGCTTGACGCTGCGGCCACTGGTCATGAAGGCGCAGCTGGACAGCAAGGTGGCGGCCAGCGCGATGAGCAGGATATTCAGGATACGCATGGGGATTCTCCGGTGATCGCGGATTATGCGTTCCCGAATCGCCAGGCTGAAAGCGCCGCCGCGCGAGTACCGCCTGATGCTACGGGCGGTATCGCCGCATTGCACCCGGCTTTATTTTGCGCGCGGCAGCCGCAGGATCTCGGCCTGCGCCGGATTCAGGTTTTCGGCTGTGGCGAATTTCCACATACCGGAGCGCATCACACTGGCGATGCGTCCGATAGCGGTGATGATGCGCGCTGAAACGTCAGGCGTATCTTAACCAGATCAGAATCCCACCGACAGGCCGGCGTACAAGGTGCGGCGGGCGCCGTACTGCGGTGCGCCCACCCCGACGCCGGAACCGTCGCGCAGCAGATAGCTCTTGTCGAAGGCGTTGACCAGCGCGAGGCGGCCTTCGACATTGCCGATCGGCGTGTTCTTCCAGTTGTGGGTCAGCGACAGGTTGACGGTGGTGTAGTGCGGAAGCGTGCCGGAGTTGGGCGCGGCGCCGTCGGGCGTCATGCGCAAGCCGCTGCCGTACAGGAAGTCGCCGCTCACCTGCGTGTCGCCCCAGTGGTAGTGGGCGCCGCCCGATACCGTGTAGGTCTGGTCGTGGTCGACGTAGATGTAGTGGTTGGCGATGTAGGCCAGTTCGTCCGGCCCGAACAGCGACTGGCCGGAGACGATGTTCTGCCCCTTGGCCTGCTGCGTGGTCAGGTTGAGGAAGCCGCCCCAGTTGGACTGGTTGTACACGGCCGACAGTTCCAGCCCCTTGGCGTAGCCACGGTCGTAGTTGAACGGCGACAGGATCAGCGCCTGGCCGAACTGGCCCTCGTCCAGCATGTTGCGGATCTTCTTGTAGTAGGCGTCGGCGGTGACGGTCAGCTGGTCGTTGAACTGGTGGCTCACACCGATGTCGTAGTAGTTGGTGCGCTCGGCCTTGACGTTGTCCGACACCGGTACCTGCGGCGCGTTGGAGGTGTTGGCGTATTTGTCGATGCTCGATTGCGCGGCCAGTTCCTGCGGCGGCGGGGTGAAATAGCGCGAATAGCCGGCATGCAGCGCCGTGCCCTTGGCCACCTGGTACGCCAGATTGACGCGCGGGCTCCATTGCTGCTCGTCGACGAAGGCTGATACCTTATCGAAGCGCACGCCGTAGTTCAAGGTCAGCGGCGCGGCGATATGCCATTCGTCCTGCAGGTAGAAGCTGGACAGCTTGCCGGTCTTGCTGCTGTTGTCGATGATGGTGCGCGGATCGGTACGGGCTTGCGCGCCGTCGACGGTGTCGAACACCGCCACCGCGTTGTCGCTGTGGGTGTTCTGGCGCGAGTAGGCCAGGCCGGCGCGCACGGTGTGGCCGGCGTTCAGCTTATAGCTGCCGTCGAACTGCACACCGCTGGATGAATTGGAGCGCAGCGTGTCCGAGGCGACGCCGTTGTAGATCAAGTCGCCCAGCGCATCCGGCATGTAGTGGAGCTCCGAATACTGGTGGAAGGCCGAGACCTGGTAATTCAGGTCGCCAAGGCTCTTTTGCAGCGACAGCACCAGGAAGCGGTTCACTTCGCGCTGGTTCTCGTTCAGCTGCGAAGAGGCCAGCTTGCTGGTGCCGGCGGCGGCGTCGCTCTGGCCGGTGAGCGAGAAGCCAGGCGCCTGGTCGGGATTGTTCGGGATCTGGAAGCGGCCATTGTAGGTGCCGAACATCAGGCCCAATCGGGTCTGGTCGTCCAGGAACCACGACAGGGCGCCGAACGATTTGCTTTGCTTGGTGCGGTCGTGCAGGGCGCTGCGGGCCGGCAGCGGATTCTCGATGCCCTGCGCGTTCGACAGGTAGCTGCCGGACAGGTAGTAGTTGAAGGCACCCTGGGTGCCGAAGAATTCCGCGCTTGGTTCGACGTAATCGTTGCCGCCCACCAGAACGCCGACGCGGCCGCCCGATTTGACCGTGCCTTCCTTGGTCTGGATGTCGACGATACCCGAGGTGCGCAGGCCGAATTGCGCCGGCAGCGCGCCGGTGATGAAGTCGGTCTGCTGGACGAAGCGGGTGTCGATCGACTGTCCGAAGCCGGTGATACTCTCCGGCAGCTGCACGCCGTTGACGCGGTACTGCACGTTGGCGTGGTCGTCGCGCACATGGATGGAACCCGAGCCTTTCGAATCCTGGCTCACGCCCGGAAGGCGCAGCAGCACTTCATTGAATGGCGTGTTATCGCCACGGCCCAGCTGCTCGATCATGTGGCGGTCGATCGAATAGACGGTGGTGCCGACATTCGGCGACAGGTCGATGCGGGCGCTTTTCAGATGGGCGGCGGTCACTTCCACCTGCTGCATCGGGCTGCCGTCGGCGTTGGCCGGCGCGGCGGCGGGGCTGGCGGCGGCATCGTCGGCGGCGCTGGCGTGGTGGGCGTAGAAGGCGGCAGCCAGCAGCAGTGGCAGGGTGCGGAGTTGTGGCGTGTGTTGCATGGTAAATCCTCGAATGTTCGGGCGTGGCTAGCCTCCGGCCTGCGCGATCGTGTCGGGCAGGCGCGCGGCTGCGCGCACGGGGCGCAAATATGCGGCCGTGTTGGACGTCATTAAAAAACGTAACGGAAAAAGCGGATCAGGCGGAGAACGGGGCTACGCCGGGCGGCGCGTGCGAGGGCGGGGTGAGGAAGTCGATCCGGCGGGCCCGGATGGAACGCTGCGGGACGAGGGCGGGCAGGGAGACCAGCATCGCCACCGGCACCACCACAACCGCCGGCGGCGGAACACCGGCCGGCATGTGCGCGATCACGCAAGCCGCGCAATCGTTTTGGGTGTCGGTATAGGCGTGCTTGTGCGAGCTCGCCCCGATCAGCTGCAGCGACAGGAACACCAGCACGAACAGCATCAGGACGCGCTGGATGCGCGTTTGCCGATGTGAAGTGCCTACGGAGAGTGTATGTGCTTGCATGCCCGGATTTTACAGGGCTTCTGCAAGATACGCCAATGACAATCTCGTAATGCGTTCAATGCCGGCTCATGGCGCCTTCGCCCACCAGGCCTCGCCGCGTGGCCAGCACCACCGCGTGGGTGCGCGCGGTGGCGCCCAGTTTGTCGAACAGGCCCTTGACGTGGGTCTTGACGGTGCCGACGCCTATCCCCAGTTCGCGCGCGATGGACTTGTTGCACTGGCCTTGCGCCAGCAACTGCAGCACGTCGGTCTCGCGGCTGGTCAGGTTGATGCGGGTGAAGCTGTCGGCCACGCAGCGGCTCAGGTCCGCGCTCAGGTAGCGCATGCCGCGGCTCAGCGTGCGCACCGCCGTCAGCAACTGGTCGGCGGCGCAGTTCTGCAGCAGATAGCCGTGGATGCCGGCCATCATCGCGGTGCGCACTTCCCATTCGCGCTCCATCTGGGTCACGATCAGCACGCGCGCCTGCGGCTCGCCGTGCTGCGGCGCGTTGGCCCGTTGGCGCATGTATTCCAGCGCGCCTTTGTAATCGAGGATGATGACGTCCGCCGTCGCCGGCAGGGCCTCCGGCATCGGCGCCGCCAGCTGCATGTCGCACTCGACGCCGAGCAGCGCGGCCAGCCCGGCGCTGACAATGGCGTCGCTGTGCGCGATCAGCACGCGCACCTTGCCTTCATGGTTGTCGACGGCGCCGGCCGCCGCCATGCTGTTGCCGCCGTGGGCGGCGTGTGACCAGTTCCTGGTATCCAGTCGCATCTCGTTTCTCCCCAAATGATTCCATTGTCGGTTGCTGTCCTGCGGCAGAAGAGTAAACTGGATTAACGATTTCGCCACGCCCCGATCCGGGGTACGCCCGCTACCCCGATAGGGTGATGGTTGAAGCGGCGTGTTTGTGGCATGCTGCCGGATTCCGGTACGACTAGTGAGAACGCTATGACAACGGCCCAGAAAACGCCGATTACCGTACTAAGCGTCGACGATCATCCCATGCTCAGGGAGGGCATCGCCAGCGTGATCGCCGCCGAGGAGGACATGCGGCTGGTGGCCGAGGCCTGCAACGGCCTGCAGGCCATCGAGTGCTATCGCCGGCTGCGGCCCGACGTCACGCTGATGGATATTCAGATGCCGGACATGAACGGCATCGACGCCACCATCGCCATCCGCGCCGAATTTCCCGGTGCGCGCATCGTGGTGCTGACCACCTATGAAGGCGACGCCCTGGCGCGGCGCGCGATCGCCGCCGGCGCCGCCGGTTATCTGTTGAAAAGCATGCTGCGCAAGGAGCTGCTGGCGACCGTGCGCAACGTGCATGAAGGCCGCCGCTGCATACCGGCGGAGGTGGCCAGCTGCATCGCCCAGCACTGGCACGAGAGCGCGTTGAGCAAGCGGGAGGTGGAGGTGCTGCAGCTGGTGGCCGCGGGACAGAGCAACAAACGCATCGGCATGCACCTGGCGATTTCCGAGGAAACCGTCAAGGTGCACATGAAGAGCATCCTGGCCAAGCTCAATGCCAGCGACCGCACCCACGCGGTGACGCGGGCGATCGAGCGAGGCATCATCGACCTGCATGCCTGCGGCCAGGTTGGCGGGCCTTACTGACCGGTGCCTATCCCCAAAGGATGAGCAAACGGCGATCAATACCGGTGATGGCAAAAGCGGCGCGGGTCTCTAGACTGGAACCATGTTGTTTCACTTATCTGAGGAAATCCCCATGTCGAAAATGTATATCGTGTCGCTGGCCGTCGGCCTGCTGGTCGGATTAATCTATGGCTTCCTGAACGTGCGCTCGCCGGCGCCGCCGGTGGTGGCGCTGGTCGGCTTGCTGGGCATCCTGCTTGGCGAGCAGTTGCCGCCGCTGCTGCGCCAGCTGTGGCAGCCCGATGCCAAGCAGGTCTCGTGGATCGAGGACCACGTCAAGCCGCATTGCTTCGGCCAACTGCCGTCCGCGCAAACGAACGATGAAACCAAGGGGAACGCATAATGAGCCCAGACCTGATCCTGCACCGCGGCCTGTTCACCACGCTGGACCGCTCCAATCCGCACGCCGAGGCGGTGGCCATCAAGGACGGCCGCTTTACGCACGTGGGCCGCGCCAACGAGATTCTGGCGCTGGCCGGTCCGCAAACCAGGATCATCGACCTGCAAGGCAAGCGCGTGCTGCCAGGCCTGATCGACAACCACCTGCACATCATCCGCGGCGGCCTGAATTTCAACCTGGAGCTGCGCTGGGACGGCGTGCGCAGCCTGGCCGACGCCATGGCGATGCTGAAGGCGCAGGTGGCGATCACGCCGGCGCCGCAGTGGGTGCGCGTGGTGGGCGGCTTCACCGAACATCAATTCGCCGAGAAGCGCCTGCCGACCATCGAGGAACTGAACGCGGTGGCGCCGGATACGCCGGTATTCATCCTGCACCTGTACGACCGCGCGCTGCTCAATGGCGCCGCGTTGCGCGCCGTCGGCTACACCAAGGACACGCCCGAGCCGCACGGCGGCCAGATCCTGCGCGACGGCGCCGGCAATCCCACCGGCCTGCTGCTGGCCAAGCCGAATGCGGCCATCCTGTATTCGACGCTGGCCAAGGGCCCCAAGCTGCCGCTGGAATACCAAGTCAACTCGACCCGCCACTTCATGCGCGAACTCAATCGCCTCGGCGTGACTGGCGCCATCGACGCCGGCGGCGGCTTCCAGAACTATCCCGAGGACTACCAGGTGATCCAGCAGCTGTCGGACGCCAAGCAGCTGACGATACGCCTGGCCTACAACCTGTTCACGCAAAAGCCTGCGCATGAGAAGGAAGACTTCCTGAACTGGACGCAGAGCGTCAAGTACCAGCAGGGCGACGACTACTTCCGCCACAATGGCGCCGGCGAGATGCTGACCTTCTCGGCGGCCGACTTCGAGGATTTCCGCCAGCCGCGCCCCGACATGCCGGAGACGATGGAGGACGACCTGGAAGGCGTGGTGCGCGTGCTGGCGCAGAATCGCTGGCCGTGGCGCATGCACGCGACCTACGACGAAACCATCAGCCGCGCGCTGGACGTGTTCGAACGCGTCAACCAGGACATCCCGCTGACGGGACTGAACTGGTTCTTCGACCACGCCGAGACCATCTCCGACCAGTCGATCGACCGCATCGCCGCGCTGGGCGGCGGCGTCGCCGTGCAGCACCGCATGGCTTACCAGGGCGAGTACTTCGTCGAGCGTTATGGCCACGGCGCGGCCGAAGCCACGCCGCCGGTCAAGAAAATCCTGGAGGCGGGCGTGAAGGTTTCGGCCGGCACCGACGCCACCCGCGTCGCCTCGTACAACCCGTGGGTATCGCTGTCGTGGCTCATCACCGGCAAGACCGTGGGCGGCATGCAGATGTACCCGCGCGCCAATTGCCTGGACCGCGAGACGGCGCTGCGCATGTGGACCGAGAACACCACCTGGTTCTCGAATGAAGTGGGCAAGAAGGGCCGTATCGAAGCGGGCCAGCTGGCCGATCTGATCGTGCCGGACAAGGACTTCTACGCCTGCGCCGAAAGCGAGATCGCCGACATGACGTCGCGCCTGACCATCGTCGGCGGCAAGATCGTCTACGCGGCGGGCGAATTCGCCAGCTACGACGAGGCGCCGCCGCCGGCCATGCCGGATTGGTCGCCGGTGCGCCGCTTCGGCGGCTACGCCGGCTGGGGTGAGCAAATCGGTAACAACCGCGCCGCGTTGAAGGAACTGGAACGGCGCAAGCACGAACAGCAGCAACTGCGCCAGCAGCAGGCCGCCTGCGGCTGCGCCAACCAGTGCAACGTCCACGGCCACCAGCACGCCAGCGCGTGGGCCAGCAAGCTGCCCACGTCGGACCTGAAGAGCTTCTGGGGCGCGCTGGGCTGCGCCTGCTGGGCGGTGTAATGGAGGCGTTGTTCAAACCACTGCGCGCGCCCTGGCTGCGCTGGATTTGTCTGCTGCTGATCTGTGCCGCCTATCTGCAGGGCGGCATCGACAAGCTGATGGACTTCCAGTCGGCCATCGGCGAGATGCATCACTTCGGCCTGTCGCCGGCCGGCCCGATGGCCGCGCTGGTGATCGCCGGCGAATTGGGCGCGTCGCTGATGATCCTGTCCGGCTACTACCGTTGGCTGGGCGCGGGCTATCTGGCCGCGTTCACGCTGATGGCCACCTTCGTCGCCAACCGCTTCTGGGAGGTCGCGGGGCCGGAGCGCTTCATGATGGCCAACGGCTTCTTCGAGCATCTGGGCCTGGCCGGCGCGTTCCTGCTGGTGGCATGGCACGACATCCAGAAGAAGGAAGCCTGATGCAGCGCGGCGATACCAAACAAAGCATGACCCTGGGCTTCCTGGCCGGCTATGTGGACACGCTGGGCTTCATCGGCTTGTTCGGATTGTTCACGGCCCACGTCACCGGCAACTTCGTGCTGCTTGGCCGGGCGATGGCGCGGCCGGCGCAGGATATCTGGCTCAAGCTGCTGGTGTTCCCGGTGTTCGTGCTGGCAGTGGCGCTGGCGCGGTTGCTGATACTGCGCTGGGAACGCGCCGGCAGCCGCCAGCTGCGCAACAGCTTCCTGCTGCAGACGGTGCTGATGGCGGGCAGCGTCGCCAGCGCGTGGGCGGGCGCGCCCATCGAAGCCCCCGACGCGCCACTGACGCTGTTGACCGGCATGCTGTGTGCCGCCGCGATGGCGGTGCAGAACGCCTACGGCAAGCTGTTGTTGGGGAAGGTGGCCGCCACCACGGTCATGACCGGCAACGTGACGCAGCTGGTGATCGACCTGGTGGACACGCTGCGCGGCGACGTCGAAGCGCGCGCGCGTCTGAAGAAGCTGGCCTGGCCGGTGGTGGCGTTCGCGGTGGGATGTATCAGCGGGGCGCTGGCCTTCATGCAGGCCGGGTTCAACGGCCTGCTGCTGCCTTGCGCACTGCTGCTTTGGCTGGCCTGCACGGCCGCCGACTAGATCGCGCCGATCAGATCGACATGATGCCGCGTTTAAGAGCGATCGTCACCGCGTGGGTGCGATCGTTCGCGGCCAGCTTGGCCAGCACATTCTTCATGTGGGCCTTCACCGTCTCTTCCGAGATCGACAGCTGCTCGGCGATGCGGCGGTTGGACTGGCCGTTGGCCGCGTGACTCAGCACCTCCGTCTCGCGCGCGCTCAACGGACCCTGGCCCATGTGCTGGGCCAGTTCCATCGCGATCTCCGGCGGGATGCGGCGCTGCCCCTGGTGCACGCCGCGTATCGTGTCGAGCAAATCCTTGCGCAAGGTGCTCTTCAACAAAAAGCCGGCGGCGCCGCCCTGCACGGCGCGCAGGATCTGCACGTCGCCCTTGTAGGTGGTGAGCATGACCACGCGCGCCGACGGATGCGCCGCGCGTATCGCCTCCAGCGCGGTGACGCCGCACATGCCCGGCATGACGATGTCCATGATGACAACGTCCGGCCGCAGCGCCTCGTACTGTTCGACCGCTTCGTGGCCGTTGCAGGCCTCGCCGGCCAGGCGCATGTCGTCCTGGCTGGCGATGGCTTCGCCCAACCCCATGCGCAGCAAGGGGTGGTCGTCAACGACTAGCACGTTGATGGGGCGAGGGATGTGACTCTGTTCCATGTCGGCCAGTCTAGCGCAACTGGGTGTAGTTGGTCGCCACCCACACATAAGCCTTGCCGTTGCTGCGCAGGTGGCCCAGGCCGGGGAAGGGCAGGTGGGCCGCGCCGATCAGCGTGCCGTCCTTGGCGGCGGCGGTGAAGGCTTGCTGGCGCGCGGAGGCGGCGGCCTTCGGATCGCTGTCGAAACCGATGGTCACTTCGGGATGGTCGAACTGCACCGCGCCCGCGTGAATCAGGTCACCCACCAGCAGCAGCTTCTTGCCCTTGCTCTCCACCAGATAGCTGATGTGGCCCGGCGTGTGGCCGTAGCTGGCGACCGCGCGGATGCCCGGCGTGATCTCGGTGGTGCCGTCGAACGGCTTCAGGTGCTGGCTGGCGGCGTATGGACCCACCGATGCCATCGCGCCCTGGAAGAAGCCCTTGCTGTCGGCCGGCGCCTTGTCCATGTTGGCCTGGCTGAGCCAGTAGTCGGCGTCATGGCGGTCGGCGCGCACGGTGGCGTTGGGGAAGGCCGCCTGCCCGTTGGCCGCGAGGCCGCCGACGTGGTCCGGGTGCATATGGGTGATCAGCACCTCGTCGACCTGTTCCGGCTGGTAGCCCGAGGCTTTCAGGTTGGCCAGCAGCTTGCCCAGCGTCGGGCCGAACAGATTGCCGGCGCCGGTGTCGATCAGCACCAGCTTGGTGCCGGTGTTGACCAGGTAGCCGGTCACCGAGGTTTCCAGCGGGCTGGCCAGGTAGGCGCGCGCCAGTTCCTGGTCGGTCTTGGCCTGCGGCTGCTGCAGCAGCTTGTTCATTGGCAGGTCGACGGTGCCGTCGCTGATGGCGGTGACTTCAAAGTCGCCCAGCATGACGCGGAAGAAGCCGGGCGCGTTGGTGCCGGCCAGTGGCGCGGCGGCGAAAGCGGGTGCGCTGGCGGCGAAGGCCAGGGCGGCGGCAAGCGGGCTGAGTTTGCGGATGAATTGCATTTTTGCTCCTTTTGTTGAATTTACTAAACGCAGTATGCATCTTTGCAAAAAATGGCACAATATAGATTAATGCAAACTAATTTTGCGTGGTTTGCAAAGCCGGGAGAGTGTGATGATCGAAGGGTTGAAGTGTCTGTTGGCGGTGGTGGAGCACGGCAGCCTGTCGCGCGCGGCGGCCGAATTGAAAATGGCGGTGTCGTCGGTGTCGCGCAAGCTCGACGCGCTGGAGGCCGAAGTGGGCTCGCGCCTGCTGTTGCGCAGTTCGCGGCAAATGCTGCTGACCGATGCCGGCGAACGCTTCCTGCCGCGCGCCCGCAACATCCTCGCCGAGCTGGCCGAAGGTAAAGCCGCCGTGCAGGAGCTGGACAGCGAACCGCGCGGCCTGTTGACCGTGACGGCGCCGGCCGCGTTCGGGCGGCTGCATGTGGCGCCGGCCATCGCCGATTTTCTGCAGCATTGCCCGCTGCTGGAGGTCGAGCTGCACGTCAGCGACGATATCGTCGACCTGTCCGCGCGCCGGGTCGACGTGGCGGTGCGCGCCGGCGTGCTGCCCGACAGCGGCCTGGTGGCGACCCGGCTAGCGGTGCAGAACCGCGTGGTCAGCGCCAGCCCGGCCTACCTGGAGCGCCACGGTTGGCCGAAGACGCCGATGGACCTGCTCAACCACCAATGCCTGACCGTGACCGGGCGCACCGCGCCGCGCGGCTGGTGGCGTTTCGAGGGCGTGAACCAGAACCAGCCGCTGGCCGTCAAGGGCAAGCTGCGCTGCGACGACACCGACACGCTGCTGCACGCGGCCATCGGCGGCGCGGGGCTGGTGCATCTGGCGAACTGGCTGGTGAGCGACGCCATCGTCGCGGGCCAGCTGGTGCCGGTGTTCCCGATGGCGCCGGTGCAGCGGGGCGCCGCGTCAGGCAGGCGCGGGCCGCATGAGTCAGCGGTGCACGCGGTGCACATGCCGGGCCGCTCCAACCAGGCCAAGGCCCAGCTGCTGATACGTCATTTGAAGGAGTATTTCGGCGATCCGCCGTATTGGGATCTTGCGATGGAAGCTGCCGGGGCGGGCGAGCGCCGCGCCCCGTGAGGTGGGATTAGTCCCAGTCGCCGCCGCCACCGCCGCCGCCGCCGCTGCTGCCGCCATCGTCCCAGCCGCCGCTGACGCCGAAGTCGTTGCCGCCCATGTCGTCGCGGCGCAGCAGTTCATCGCGTGACGGATCGTCGTAGACGATGTCGTTGCGTGGCTGGTCGCGGTTGCCGGAATCGTGGCTGCCGCCGGTGAACTGGCGTGCGATCGCCTCGCCGGCCACGATGCCCGCGCCCACCGCCGCGCCGGTCGCCAGGCCGCCCATGATGCGCGAGCCCATGCCGCTACCTTGCGGCTGGCCGTAGCCTGGCTGCGGATAGCCCTGTTGCGGGTAGGCGCCGGGCGCATAGCCGGGAGCCGCGCCGCCGCCGGGGTTGAAGCTAGCCGGATTGTTGTAGCTGTCGGTCTGCTGGTTACGGCGCGACATGAAGCGCGACGCCAGCCAGATAAAGCCCAGCAGGCCGCCACCGAGGATCAGGACCGTGCCCCAGGGGATGCCGCTGCTCTGCGGTGCGCCATAGCTGCCATTGCTATAGCCGGCGTTGCTGCGGGCCGGCTGCTGCTGCGAGTAGTTGGCGCGCGGCTTCTGGCCGTCGGCCAGCAGCGTGCGCAGCTTGGCCAGCGCGCTCGGATTCACCTTCGGCAGGCCGGGCGACAGGCGTTCGGCCGTGGCCAGCTCGCCCTGTGCAGCGGCGAACTTGCCTTGCTTGGCCAGCAGTTCGGCTTCCACGAAGTGCGCGGTGGCGCTGTTCGGGTGGGCTTTCAGGACCTGGTCCATCAGCGCTTGTGCGTCGGTGTACTTGCCTGCTTCTGCGGCTACATAAACATCGTGTATCGTGGGTTCGGCCGCAAACGCCGGCACCGCCAGCGCCAGGGCGCTGGCCAGCAGGGTCATACGTGCGAAAGATTTTGCCGTCATGTCAGATCTCCTTGTAGGGACAGGCTCGATATGGTGGCAGTTTACGCCATTTTCAAGCCCTGCGCGGTACGTTGGCTAACCGATAACGATGGCGCGCCCAGTGCGGCCAGCACCGAATCGGCGACGATGTCGGCGGTGGCGGCCGATAAAGTCCAGCCCAGGTGGCCGTGCCCGGTGTTGTAGAACACCGTGGGCGTCTTGCCCCTGCCCACGCGCGGGACCAGGTTGGGCATCATGGGCCGCAGGCCGGCCCAGGGCGTCGCCTCGCGCGTGGAGACGCCGGGGAAGCACTGCCGCACCCAGTCGAGCAGCGGCGCGATGCGGTCGGCGCGGATGTCGCGGTTGTAGCCGTTGAACTCCGCCGTGCCGGCCACGCGCAGGCGGTCCGCGCCGAGGCGGCTGGCGACCAGCTTGGTGGCGTCGTCCACCAGGCTGACGTTGGGCGCGGCGGCCTGGCTGGCCGCGTCGTTCAGGTGGACGGTGATCGAGTAGCCTTTGACCGGGTAGACGTTGACGCGGTCGCCCAGCATGGCCGCGATTTCGCGGCTGGCGGTGCCGGCGCAGATTACCACCGCGTCGTAGCGTTGGGTGTCGTCGTTATCGTCGTGCGTGACGGTGATGTGCGCGCCGGCGGCATCGGCGTGGACCTTGGTCACGTGCTGGTTGAAGCGCAGGTCCACGCCGAGGCGCTGCGCCGCTTGCGCCAGGCCGGTGGTGAACTTGTGGATATCGCCGGAGCTGTCGCTCTCGGTGTAATGGCCGCCGTAGAACTGGCCGGTCAATGTGGGTTCGATGGCGCGCATCTCGTCCGGCGTGACGGCGCGGCGCGGCAGGCCGCCTTGCGCCAGCAGCTTCGAGACCTCGGCCGCATGTTCGAAGTCGGCGCGGTCGCGGTGGATGTGCAGGATGCCTTCGCGTTTGAGGTCGAAGTCTATGCCTTCCTCTTCGGCCCAGCTGAACAGATGCCGGCGCGCGGCCACGGCCAGTCTGGCGGTGGCGATGGTGTTGTCGCGATAGTGGGGAACGGCGGTGATGAACTGCGCGAACCACGAGAGCTTATGCCAGCTGGGTTTCGGATTGACCAGCAGCGGCGCGTCGTTCCTCAGCATCCACTTCAGGCCCTTGACGACGGTGTCCTTATGATTCCACGCCTCGGCGTTGGAGGCGGACAGCTGGCCGCCGTTGGCGAACGAAGTCTCCATCGCCGCGTAGCGATGGCGTTCCAGCAGCGTGACAGCGAAGCCGCGCCTCGCAAGCGCGTAGGCAGTAGTGACGCCGGTGATGCCGCCGCCGATGATGGCTATGGTTTTCATAATCGATGCTGCGGTCAGTCGTCCAGGCCTTTGCCTTTGAGGATGTGCGGGATGCACTTCTCCACGCGCGACTCGCGAGTCTTGGCTTGCTTGGCGGAGGAGAAGTGTAGCAGGTAGCCGCGCTGCCGCCCTGGCGTCAGGCCGGCGAAGGCTTCCTGCAGGGCGGGCGACTCCTCCAGTTTGCTCAGGAATTCCTCCGGCATGTCGAATTCGGCGGTCTCCTTGAACTCCACCTGCGCGCCGGACTTTTCCACTTTGATGGCGTCGCGGATGTAGCTCTTTAACGTCGACGCCATCTTGGCGATTTCTTCCGCGCTGGTGAAGCGGATCTGGCGTCCCGCTTGCACGTTCTTGGTCTGCTGGATCAGAATGCCTTTCGGGTCCTGCATCAAGGCGCCCTTAAAAAACAGCAGCGCGCAGTAGTCCTTGAAGCCGTGAATTAACACGATGTTCTGGTCGTCGAGCGTGTAGCAAGGGTGACCCCACTTGAAATCCTCGGTCATGTCGCACTCGAGGGCGATGGCGCGCAGTTTCTTATATGCCTCCTGCCATTTGCCCGGTTTGCTGACGTATGCATCAACGTTGGAGTTCAAGCTCTTCCCTGTCATAGTGCACCTCGATGGAATCAATAGTGGCAGAAAAATAATTATACCCGGCTCTCCGCCGAAGACGCGGAGGGATGTGACAATGTGTGAACTTTTCCGTTTGGCGATCAGCTATGCTTTGATGCCGCCTTCGGCCAACACCGGACCATGCCATTGCGTGGAATTTTATGAAATCGAAACGAATATGAATAAAAAATTTCTTGTAAGCGTTCCCGCAGGTGCTGGTGTCGGAACGGCTATTTATCAGGGGCTCTTGAACGGTTTTTTTCATCTCGATTGGTATAGAGTAGTAACCATCGTGTTAGTTACCTTTGTTATTACATTGCCTATGGTTTTCTTTTTCCAGCAGAAAAAGTAAGGGACCGCACTCGGCCAGCAGTGGCCGTTGATACGGGCAGAGCTTCGGCATAATGGACTTTTAGAATGTGGTCTAGGTGGATATGGAATAGCAACATACGTTTAATCTCGTGGAGTGTGTAGTGAATAACCTACATGATTATCAAAAGACTGCGCTCGCTCCACTTGAGAAAGCGTTGAAGAAAGCAGTAGTTGAAGCAGAGCCCGATACCGCGATAGAGATCGCTGGCCGGATTCAAGAGCTTTTCCCGGATGACCGACGCCACCCACGGCTCTTGAAAGCAAAGCTATGGGCGTATGAGGCGTGCGTCGATGCCAATCGGCTTACATATGCCGAGGTTGGGCTAATCGGTATTCGGAAGCTATCTGGTCTAAAAACTCGCCTCCACCTGGAGGCAAGTGGGCTGCTTGCAGTTGTCTTACTGCGCCAGAAAAAAATAGCTGAATCAAAGAAACTGATCAATGGAGTGATAAAGAACATCAACAACATTAACTCTGATCGTACCCGCCATCAATTTCAAAAGCGATTTGTTCAGCGGATCGAGGAAGAGTGCATTTTGGCTGAACTGATCGATAGTGGTGACGGCGCGCTAGATCCCCAAGAAGTGGAGTCAAAGGCTATCTTACTTTTGGAGCGAAATTCAGACGATGAGATACTAAAGCTGATCGGCAATAGCGTGCCTTCGGCAGGTATCAAGCTTCTTGCTGACGTTCGAAACTATTCGATTCAGCAGCTCCCTGCACCTGACCGACTTCTTCTCCCTTCTTCTGATAAAGCTGAGGACCCCAAGCACATCGGACGTACCACGTTTGCGCTTCTTAGGCGCATTGCTTGGAAGACCTTTTGCAAACCGAGTAGCCCCATTTACAAGCTCTGGTCAAACCGGGTTCCAAAAGTTTTTAACGACGGCTACTTTGCCGCAGCCGTAATCACTGCTTTGAGCGATTTTCGTATTGGCGTTCCTCTTGTCGCCAGCGGATTGGCGGCACTAGCGATGAAGTACACCGCCGAAGAGTTTTGTGAGTTGGCAAAGCCGAAGGGGCTAATGATTCCTGTTAATGAGAAAGATAAGTAACAGCCGATTCATGATTTCTGCAACAGCCAATGCCAGACCTTGGCTATGAAATCTCACGATTAATAAATAGATTTTTAAAATTTTTTTTGTGGCAAAGTGGTCGACCCGGAGGATTCGATGAATCTTGACTATATTATTATTTTTATATTGCTATTATTTATATTCATTGTGGCTATTGTGGCGTATGTTATTCTAAAAACTCCAGAATCATCAGAATTTGAAACATTGAAAATTCGATTTGCTGCTGTAACGTTTACTGGAATTATGGTTTTAATCTTAGTTACGGCAGTGCTAGGAATTCATGACACGTCTGGACATGGAATGGAGGTTTTTAAAACCGTTATGACCGGACTGTCGCCCATAGCCGGAGGTATAGTAGGTTATCTGTTCTCTGCCCGAGAGAAGAGTAAGCAAGGTTAGTGTGTCGATCAGTATCGGCCAAGAACAATGGGATGGACTCCTCTTCACCTGTCGGCGTCTGAGCGCCTAAACTGGAGTTTCGACACAACCAGTTGAGAGAAGGAGTCCACCATGAAGATTATCCGCGTCGGCGTCGATCTCGCCAAGAGCGTCTTTCAAGTGCACGGGGTTGATCGTTGCGAAAAGGTTGTATGGCGCAAGAAGCTGGGCCGGGCGGAATGGCTGGCGGCATTGCTGGAGAAGATTGAACTTGGCTGCGAGATTGGCATGGAAGCTTGCGGTGGCGCGCATCATTGGGCTCGGCAATTGCAGAGACGCGGCTTCACGGTGAAGCTCATCGCACCGCAGTTTGTCAAACCGTACGTGAAGAGTAACAAGAACGACGCGAACGATGCGGAAGCGATTTGCGAGGCGATGAGCCGCCCGAGCATGCGCTTCGTCGCGGTCAAATCGGTCGAGCAGCAGGACCTGCAGGCGATACACCGGATCAGAGCGGAGCTGTGCAGCCAGCGCACCGCCAAGGGCAACCAGATCCGTGGCCTGTGTAGCGAGTACGGTCTGGTGGCACCAAGGGAAATGATACAGCTGAGGGCTGCCATTCCTTGCTGGCTGGACGATCTGGAGAACGGATTGACGTTGCGGTTTCGTCGCATGCTGCGCGGCTTGTGGCTCGATCTGCTGAACTTGGAACTCCGGGTCAAGGAACTGGATCAGGAAATAGAAATCGCGGCGGCCACCGATCCGGTCGCCACCAGGTTGCAGCAGTTGCGCGGCGTAGGCCCGATCATCGCGACCGCGATTGTGGCCAACGTCGGCGATGCAAAGCAGTTTAGCAGTGGCAGACAAATGGCGGCATCGCTGGGGCTGACGCCAAGGCAAAACAGCTCAGGCGGCAAAGAACGATTGCTGGGTATTACGAAGCGAGGCGACGCGCAGCTACGAACGCTGTTGATTCACGGGGCCCGTTCAGTTTTGCGAACGGCGGCCAGCAAGAATGATCGGATGAGTCGCTGGGTAACGCACATCGCGCAGACAAGGCATCACAACATTGCCGCGGTCGCGCTGGCCAACAAGACGGCGCGTATCGCCTGGGCGATGATGACCAAGGGCACTGATTACCAGCCTGGGCTGGTCGCGGTCTAAGCAGTAGATCAGTTAGTACGTAAAAAGGAGTATCCAACCACGATTGCGAAACATGCCGATGATGGCCAACAGGTCGAACCGGCGCTGACAGAACCCGAAAATGGCTGTGGCCTTCGAGCCCGAAGAAGCAATTGGGAGCCAGCGCGCGAATAGCCCATTATGGTCCTTGCCCGACGACGGGCAATGCAGTTAGAGACCGAATATACGTGAGCAGTCGTACCTGAAAGTCAAAGACGGAATGTTTGCAAACGAGGAGGAGTCCATATACAGCCGATTGCAGATCATCAGGATAAAGTAAGCGACGTAGAAATACCAATTCTTTGACGTTTTAAGACTTATAAATAAAAATAACTAAAGGTGAAAATACCATGGCGAAAAAGGGATTGGAAGAGGTCGTTGAACAGCTGGAAGAAGATATTTCTACTGATTCAGATCCTGTTATTAAGTCTAGCGGAAGTTCTACAGCAAAAAAAGCCTTGGATATAATGAGGGACGTTAAAGGTTTTTATGTTCTAACCGCAGCTCAAAGAAAAAAAGTTATTGTTAAATTTGCGGAAAAAGGATACATAATTTACGGGAAGGCTTTTGACTTGGTTAGAGTTAGCGGTAGGTTGAAGCCAAAATTTGATGATGAAAAATGGATTGAGAAGTATTTTGAAAGAATAACTATTTGCGAAATAAAATCAACGGATAAATCTTCTATCCCAGATAGTTTTAAAGGATATTTTTTTTCAATCTCCACCGCAGAGCTACTGGTTGCTCAGAGTCTAAAAAATAAATTCCTTTTTATTTTCGTCAACGTTCCCAACTTCGTATATGATGAACTTCGTCTCCAAGACATCTACTCCAGGACAAAAAACATATATCCATCTTGGAGTGTTTCATTTTAATTGGGTAATAAGATAAAATCTGCATAATGTCTGCAGTGGGGTGCGGCAGCCGACCGACGCCTGCAGCCTTACTTTATTTAGGTGCTACGCCAAACCTGAGCTACTACAACTCAGGTCTTCTTCGCGCCGTTGATGTAGCGGTCCACCACCGTCGGCAGCACCGTTAGCGGCACGCCGCAACTTTGCACCAGCGCGTCGTTGAAGGCGGCCAGGTCGAACTTGCCGCCCAGCGCGGCCTTGGCGCGGTCGCGCTGGCGCAGGATTTCGTTGTGGCCCATCTTGTAGCCGCACGCCTGGCCCGGCGACACACAATAGCGGTCGATCTCGCTGGTCATCGCCTGCAGGCCGCGCCCGGTGTTCTCGACCAGGAAGCGGATAGCCTGCTGGCGCGTCCACTTCATCGCGTGGATGCCGGTATCGACCACCAGCCGGCAGGCGCGGAATTGCTGCGCCTGGAGATAGCCGATCTCGCTGAATGGATCGTTGGCGTACAACCCGAATTCATCGACCAGCTGTTCCGCATACAGCGCCCAGCCTTCGACGAAGGCGTTAAAGCCCATCAGCGATGCGATCAGCGGCAGCTCCTCATGGTGCTCGGCCAGGTAGGCGCCCTGGAAGGCGTGGCCCGGCAAGCCTTCGTGCGCGGTCAACGTGGCCAGCTCGGACTTCGGCCACAGCGTGGTCGATTTCAAATTGATGTAGTAGATCGCAGGGCGCGAGCCGTCCAGCGAGGCGAAGTTCATATAGCCCAGCGCCGCGCCGGCTTCGATATCGGCCGGCACGCGCTTGACCTGCAGCGGCACCTTCAAATCCATGTGCGAGATCTTTGGCATCAGCGCGCGCACGGCCTGGATGCGCTCATTGCAGTAGGCGATCAGCTGCTCGCGGCCCTGGTCGTTGTCGGCATAGAAGCGCTTCGGATCCTTGGCCAGCGCGGTCAGGCGCGCGCCCACCGTGCCGTGCGCGATGCCCTGCGCCTTGAGGATGGTGTCGATGCGCGCCTGCAGCTGCTTGTTCTGTTCCAGCCCGATCGCGTGGATCTCTTTGGCGGTATGACTGGTCGAGGTACCCAGCTTGAGCGCCCATTCGTAGTACGCCGCGCCGTCCGGCAGGCGGTGCACGCCGGCGACACTGGTCGCCTTGGCGGTGGCCTTGGCGAAGGCGGCGATCTGCCGGTCCAGCGCCGGATAGACCATGCCGTCGACCAGCTTGGCCGCGCGCGCGTTCCAGTCGCCAGCGATGCCCAGCTTCGCGGTGCGCTCACTGATCGATGTCACCAGCTTTTGCGCGGCGACGGCGGTCTTGCGGTAGTCCTTCAACTGCCCCAGCGCGGTGCGGGCGATGAAGTCCGGCGGCATGATGCCGTGGCCGGCCTGTTCGACGATGCGGGCGGTCTCCTGGTCCAGCATGCGCGCCATGCCGGCCACGCGCTCCAGATAGGCCTCGGCATCGGCGGCGTTGGCGATCTGGTGCTGCGAGTCGAGGAATTCGGGGATGCGGGTCAGCGCGCCGTCCTGCTGGGTGACGGGGAAGGGCGAGGTGCCGCCAAAGAAGCCGCTGGCGGCGCCGCCGAACGGGAAGCGCAAGCCCGCCACGCCTTCGCTGGCGGCATAGCGCACCGTGTCGTAGCGCAGTTGCGCATCGGCGCCGAGGGCCTCGCGGTCCAGCGCGGACAGGCGGCCCAGCATGGACTTGACCTGCGCGGCCCAGGCGGCGTCGCCAACCGGCGACAGGTCTTCCAGCTGCGCTTTCAGGCCGGCGCGCGCGCCCTTGTCCAGTCCCAGCGAGGTGGCGCTGGTCGGCGCCAGCCGCAGAATCTCGTCGGCGAAGTTCTCCAACAGCGTGGAGAAACGGGCATCGGCCGGCGCGGCCTGCGCCAGCGCGAAGCCGGGCAGTGCGTTGACCGTGGCGGCGGACAGCGCGGATAACAGCAGCTGGCGGCGGGAGAAATTCTGGGGCTGGTGGTTCATGGCTTCCTTTTATGGGCTGGCAAAGAATTCGTTCGGTGAAGACCTTAGCCTGATGCCGGGAAGCGTGTCAATCAATTTTGCGGTGGGCGAAGCGCAAGTGGTGGCGCGCCGCCATGTCGTGCAGGGTGTCGAGTTCCTGCCGCGGCATGGCCAGCGCCACGTGCATGTCCGGCCGGATCAGGTAGGCCGCGTCGCGCAGCAGGCCGGCGTCGGCGGCGGCTTCGGTCCATGGATAGACGTGCAGCGGCAGCGACAGTCCGCATGCCACCGCGTCCAGCGCGGGCGAGGCCGCGCCGTAGACGTGCAGCTGCCACTCCAGCGATTGCAGCGCCTCGAAGTTGTCGCCACCTTCCGCCTGCGGCACCCACGGCAGACGGTCGCCGCCGATCACATCGCCGGCGCGGCCCGCGCTCAGGGAGCTGTCGGGATAGTGGATCTGCACTTGCGACAAGGTCTTGAACGCCGTGCGGCGCGCGGCCGCAAAGCCGGCCAGCATCGGCAGCAGGTGCGGCACCAGCCATTTGCGCAGCAGCTGCCCGCTGGCGCCCTGCGACACCACCAGCTGGAAGACGCGGTCGGTGGTGGCCACCAGCTTGCGCGCGAAGACGATGCGTTCGGCTTGGTAGGTGTCGAGCAGCGAGGGATCGGCGCGGGCCTGCAGCACCTGGGCCAGTTTCCACGACAGGTTGACGGCGTCGCCGATGCCGGTGTTCATGCCCTGGCCGCCGGCGGGGCTGTGGACGTGGGCGGCGTCGCCGCTCAGGAAGCAGCGGCCGGAATGGAACTGCGAGGCCACGCGATGATGCACGCGGTAGGTGGAGAACCAGTTGACCTGTTCCACCTGGATACCGAGCAGCGGCTCCAGCACCGGGCGCACATCCTCGAACCCCGGCTCCGGCATGGCCTCCGCCTGCGGCGGCATGATGCCGATCAGGCGCTGCATGCCGCGCGAACGCACCGGCAACATCAGCGCGAAGGTGTTGGCGCCGATATGGCCGATCAGGTCGCGGTTGTCCGGGCCCGAGGTCTTGACGTCGGCCACGTAATACAGGTGGTCGTAGGTGCCGCCGGCGAAATCGAGCTTGAGCGATTCACGCACGCGGCTGTGGGCGCCGTCGCATCCGCACAGGTAGGCGCTGTTGCGGGCCACAGGGGCGCCATCCCGTTCCAGCATGGCGCGCACGCCCCATTCGTCCTGCGTGAACGATGCCAGCGCGGTGTTCCATTCGACCTCGACTCCGAGCGCCTTCAACTGCTCGACCAGGAAGCGTTCGTGGTCGTCCTGCGGGAAGGCCAGCACAAAGGGGTAGGGGCTGAGCCCCGCGCCGATGTCCTTGAACGGTAGCTCGATCACATCCTCGCCGCCCTCGCGCAGGTGGATGGCTTCGACCTTGATACCGAGGTTGACGACGGCATCGGCAAAGCCCAGCTGCCGGTAGAACTCCAGCGTGCGCGCGTGCACCGCCATGGCGCGCGAAGCCTGGCCTGGGCCGCTGTTCTTGTCGACGATGCGCACGGCAACGCCATGCCGCGCCAGGCAGATGGCGAGCACCAAGCCGGTGGGACCGGCGCCGACGATGAGGACTTGAGGGACCATGCAATGAGTTTACCTCCGTCGCGGTACAGGGGGTGTTCGATTGAATACGGGCTTAAGTATCGGCTGGTAATATGCGAAATATTGTTTAACTTATATTTGTTCACCATGACCGTTTCAACCACTCGCCGTACCCTGTTGCTGGCGCTTGCCGTCGCCCCCTTCGCCAGCGCCGCTGACCTGCTGGACAACGCGCCTTCGTCCACGCCGCTGTCGGCGGCGGCGTTGTTGGCCAAGCTGGAAGCCGATTCGGGCGGGCGGCTGGGCGTGGCCGCGATGAACACAGCCGACGGCCGCCGCCTGCTGCACCGCGCCGATGAGCGCTTCCCGTTCTGCAGCACGTTCAAGATGATGCTGTCGGCGGCGGTGCTGGCCCGGGAGCCGTCGCTGCTGAGGAAGCACGTGCGGTATTCGAAGGCGGACATGGTGACTTATTCGCCCGTCACCGAAAAGCATATCGGCCGGGGCATGACCGTCGCGGCGCTGTGCGAGGCGACCATCCAGACCAGCGACAACACGGCGGCCAACCTGCTGATGAAGCAGATCGGCGGACCGGCCGCGGTGACGGCGTTCGCGCGCTCGATCGGCGACATGGAGTTCCGCCTGGACCGCATGGAGACGGAGCTCAACACCGCGCTGCCAGGCGATCCGCGCGACACCACGACCCCGGCGTCGATGCTGGAGTCGCTGCACAAGCTGGTGCTGGGCGATGGCCTGGGCGCTGCACAACGCAAGCAGCTCAAGGACTGGATGCTGGGGAACACCACGGGCGACACCCGCATCCGCGCCGGCGTGCCGTCCGGCAGCCAGGTGGCCGATAAAACCGGCACCGGCGACTACGGCACCACCAACGATATCGGCGTCATCTGGCAGCCGGGCAAGGCGCCGGTCGCGCTGGTGGTCTACCTCACCCAGCCCGGCAAGGACGACAAGGCGCGCAGCGAGATCATCGCCGAAGCCACCAGGATAGTCGTCGAGGGCTTCCGAGTCGGTTAAACTACGGCCTTACACTTTAAGGCCTGACCATGACGAACCAAAAACAAGCGCCTGCGGGCCGGGTAGCGAACCCCTTTCTGAACGCCGACTTCTACGCGCGCATGCGCGACTACACGGAGCGCGACGCGGCCTTTTCCAAGGAAGCGAAGGCGATCGGCGAGAGCGGCGCCGGCAAGCAGAGTACCGATGCGCGCCATGCGCCCTCGCTGCAGGTGCTGCGCGCCACGGTCAAAAAAGGCCTGGCGCTGGAGGTCATGTTGAACCGCATCGTGCAGGGCGTGGAGTCGGGCTTGTGGGAGCCCTGGCTGGCGGCCTACGGCATCGAACTGCGCGGCGTGAACTACGCCAAGACCGGCGAGCGCAACGCGCGCCTGGCGATCGACATGAGCATGAGCTCCAAGGCGCATACGATATTTTCCGCTGCGGGCATCGGCAACTGGCGCAGCCTGGTGGCCGAGGACTGCGCCCAGATCCAGATCGACAAGCCCACCGAGAAAACGCC
The DNA here is from genome assembly GCA_025548565.1 of Rugamonas sp. A1-17. Classification (GTDB taxonomy): domain Bacteria; phylum Pseudomonadota; class Gammaproteobacteria; order Burkholderiales; family Burkholderiaceae_D; genus Rugamonas. The sequence continues at coordinate 494,816 of JAJLPB010000002.1, read as the reverse complement.
GGCCAAGGTGACCGCCATCTTCTTCCTCGACGCCGCCGCTTAATTCCACTCCAGGTGGACGACGCTGTAACCGCGTTGCTTGAGTAGCTTGAGCAGCGACGGCAGCGCCTTCGCGGTCGGCACGTTCACGTCGTGCATGAGGAGGATGCCGCCGCCGGTGGTGTCCAGGCTTTTGACCAGGCGCTCGACCAGGATCTCGGTGGTGTCCTCGGGCAGCCAGTCGTTGATGCCGAGGTCTATCGACATCACGGTGACGCCGGCGTCCTTGAGCGCGGCCAGCATGGTTGGCGTCTCGGCCAGGTAAGGGAAGCGATAGGCCGGCGTGGCCTTGCCGAATACCGTCTGGTAGGCCGCCTGCACCTGATGGAGATCGGCCAGCTGCGCCGGCTCGCTCATCGTGGTCAGGTTCGTGTGCGTCTGGCTGTGCACTCCGGCCGAATGGCCTTCCGCCACCACGCGCCGCGCCAGTTCGGGCGATTTCTCCAGATTGGCGCCGACCATGAAGAAGGTGGCCCGCGCGCATTGGTCCGCCAGCGCCTTGAGCACCAGCGGCGTGGTTTCCGGTCTCGGGCCGTCGTCGAAGGTCAGTACGATTTCGTTCTTTTGCAGCGGCAGCGGCGCATGCTGCATCGCGCCGTACAGCGCGGCCTCGCGCTTCAGCGTGATGGTGCGGGCGGTGCCCAGTTTATCGGGGCCGCAGTCGGCGGCGCCGGCCATTCCTGTCAGGCCGGCCAGCGTGACCAGCAAGCCTGCTATCGCGATTTTCATTGTTGATCCTGAAGTGGAAGTGCCAGCGAGGCTACCAGATTATTCGGCAGCATGGTAGATGCCGTGACCGTCGCCGGCACCGCGAGGTCCTCCGACCATTCGATAAGCTGTATGCCGTGGCATTTGAGCGTGGCCTCGTGCCGGGTCCACGCCAGGACGAATGCGAGCGTGCTGTCGGCGGCGGGCGTGGCGGCCAGCGCGGCGCAGGCCTCCGGGCCGAGATAGTCGCGCGCCACGGCCTGCCAGTTGAAGACGTCATACACGCGCATCAGGTCGACGCCGACCGGTCCGTGCAGGTTGATGGCGGCGATCGAGCATCCATCCTCGTGGCTGAAGGAGCAGCCGATATCGCTGTCATGTCCGTCCACGGCGACTTTCAGCGGATGTCCCGGAAGCGAGTGGATGCCGAAGCTTGCCGCGGGCTTGCCGGTCAGCGCAGCCAGCACTTCAGCTATCGCACGGCGGATTTCAGTCCGCTGGTGCGCTCGCGGCATGTCGTGCGCGACCGCTATGGATATCGCCACGACGCCGTCCTGCGGCGCCGGCACGGGCCCTGGCCAGGGATGGACGATCAGTTCCATCACCGCGTCGGCGCGGCGGGACAGCCGGCCCAGTAGCCATTGGCGGGAATCTGCTCGCCCTTCATCACCAGCGTCAGCGCGCCGAGGCGGGCGTTGTCGCCGACGATGGCGCTGTACAGCACCGCGCTGCGCGGTCCCATGTAGACGTTGCGGCCGATGGTGACGCGGTCGATCTTCATCACGCGGTCCTCGAATAAATGGGTCTGCGGGCAGGTCAGCGCATTCAGTTCGCTGTGGTCGCCGATGTGGACGCAGTCGAATTCCGTGATGTCGGTGGTGTCGAGGTAGACGCCCTTGCCGATGCTGGAGCCCAGCATGTTGAACGCCAGCGGCAGCCACGGCGTGCCGCGCAGGTAGCGCATGAAGTTCGGCACGGCGATGCCTTCGTACAGATTGGTCACGCCCTCGGACAGCCACACGAACGGCGTCCACATCGGCTCCGACTGTTTGCGGTAACGGCCGATCAGCAGCCACTTGAGCAGCACCACGAAGATGTAGTTGCCGATGCCGTAGCCCAGGCCCGCCAGCGTCAGGTCCCAGGTCACTTCGGCCCAGCGACCGGCGCCGGCGGCCGGCATCACCGCCAGCACCAGCGTGTAGCCGACCGCGATCACCAGCGCGTGCGGCGCGACGATGCGGAACGCTTCGATCAGGCCGCGGCCCAGGCGGCGCAAGGGCGACGGATGGAAGGTCAGGTTTTCAGGATAACCGCTGGTCTGCTCGCGCGCGGGCAGGTTGATCGGCGGGGAACCGAGCCAGGTGTCGCCGCTTTTCATCTGCGCGTTGTCCGGCGCGCGCGAGTGCACGCCGATCAGCACATGCTCGGGCAGCACGGTGCCGTCCGGGATGTAGGCGCCGTTGCCGACGAAGCTGCGGTGCGAAACCACGGTCGGCTTCATGATCATCCAGCCGCCGTCGATCTCCTCGTCGCCCAGCATGACCGCGTCGGCGATGAAGGTTTCATCGCCCAGGGTCAGCATGTCCGGCACCACGCCCAGCGCGGTGGAGATCTCGGCGTCCTTGCCGACCTTGGCGCCCAGCAGGCGATACCAGTACGGCGCGAACACGGTGGCGTAAATGCCGTGCAGGACGTTGAGGCTCGATTCCTGGATCTGGCTCACCAGCCACTTGGCGCAGTAGGTGTTGCTGTGGATGGCCGAGCGGCCCGGCTGCAGGCGTGGCAGCACGCTCCAGCGGATGCCGGCCGACAGCAGCGCCGTCAACACGATCAGCACCGTGCTGGCGGGGAAGGCCAGCAGGAAGTAGCGCAGCAGCTGGACGCGCACGTCGTCGCCCTGTATCCATGGCAGCCATCCGGCTTCGTCGAACCAGTCGATCAGCACGAAGCTCGGGAACACCGGCATGAAGAACAGCGTGACGATCAGCAGGATGCCGAAGACGAAGAACACGTTTTCGGCCATGCTGCGCGCGGCGCTGACCTGTGGGCGTGGCGGCAGGCGGGTGGTGTCGAAGGCGCCGGTGTCGCGCGCCGGTGAGCCGGCCCATACACGGCCGGCCGGCACGCGCATGCCGTCGCCCAGCGCCGACTGGCCTTCCAGGTGGCCCAGCGCCTCGATATGCGTATTGCCTTCCATGACGGCGAAGGAGCTGACGCAGGTGTCGTCTTCCAGCGTGATCCGGCCCAGCAGCAGGCGGCCGCGCTGCACCCGGGCGTTCTCGAAGTTGACGGCGTTGCCGATGCTGACGTTGTCGCCGATGCTGAGCAGGTCCGGCGAGCGCAAGGTCATCGAGCCGATGATGACGTCCTTGCCCACCTTGGCGCCCAGCGCGCGCAGCCACCATGAGTTGAGCGAGGAGCCGCTCAGCAGGTAGGCCGGCGCCGCCTCCACCAGCCGGTCGGCCAGCCACCAGCGGTAGTAGGTGATGCCCCACAGCGGATAGTCGCCCGCCTTCAGGCGGCCGGCGATCAGCCATTTTCCGGCGATGGCGATGCCGAATTCGCCGATCGTCGCCAGCAGGAACACGCCGACCGAGGCGGCGATCGCGCGCGCCACGGAGTCGCCGGGATCGCCGGTGAAGAAGTGGTAGGTGAAGAACGGCGCCAGCCACTGCGCCATGCGCAGCGCCACCAGCGCCGGCATCGCGGCCACCTGCGCCGCGCCGCAGGTCCAGCGCTTGAGCGCGGAGGGCGGCGTCCAGTCGGCTTCCGCCTCGGCGGCGTTGGGCGTGTCGGCCAGCACCAGCGCGATCTTGCCGACCTGGCGCTGCTGGTAGATGTCGCGCACGGTGATGTGGGCGAAGCGCGGATCGGCGCGCAGGGCCGAGGCCAGGCGCGCCGCGAAGAACGAGTGGCCGCCAAGGTCGGTGAAGAAGTCGGCCTGGCGCAGCACCGGCTGGCCGGGGAACAGCGCGGCCAGCGCGGCGAACAGCGCTTCCTCGGCCGGGGTCTCGGGCAGGTCGGATTCCTCGTTGCCGCCGGCCGGCGGAGCGCTCAGCGGCATGGCCTTCAGCGCCTTGCGGTCGATTTTGCCGGAGGTCAGGCGCGGCATGGCTTCCTGCATTTCGTAGCGGCCGGGGACCATGTACGGCGGCAGCGTGGCGGCCAGGCTGGCGCGCAGTGTTCTGGCGTCCAGCGTAGCTCCAGCCGCGGCTTCGGGCACGATGTAGGCCACCAGCTGGTCGATGCCGTCGTCCTTGCGCAGCAAGACAGCGACGGTGCCCACGCCTTCCTGTTGCGCCAGCACGGCTTCGATCTCGCCCAGCTCCACGCGGAAGCCGCGTATCTTCACCTGGTCGTCGGCGCGGCCCAGGCACAGCACCTCGCCGTCGGCGTCGATGCGGGCCAGGTCGCCGGTGCGGTACAGGCGGGCGTCGTGCGCGCCGCTGGACCAGGGATTGACCAGGAATTTTTCCGCCGTCAGGTCAGGACGGCCAAGGTAGCCGGCCGCCAAACCGGGACCGGTGATGCACAGCTCACCGATCTCGCCGCGCGGCAGCAGGCGCAGCGCCGGTTCGTGCGGCGCCACCGCCGCTTGCGCCAGCGGGTTGTCGGCGTCGATGCCGGCCAGCGCGTCGGGGCCTTGCGCCACGGCCGCGGCGGCGATGGCCGGTTCGGTGCTGGTGTCGATCACCAGCAGGCCGTAGTTGGGCAGCGGCGTGCCGATGGTGACCGGATGGCCGGGCTGCAAACGCGCCAGGCTGGCCGACACGGTCGCCTCGGTCGGGCCGTAGGTGTTGAACATCTGCCGGCCGGGGCGCGACCAGCGCTCCACCAGCGATTCCGGGCACATCTCGCCGCCCAGGTTGATCAGGCGGAGACTGGGCACTTCCTGATTGAACAGCGCCAGCAAGGTAGGGACCGCGTGCAGCACCGTGACCTGGTTCTCGTCCAGCATGCGCGGCAGCGTTTCGGGATCGCCGCTGATTTCCTTGGGGCCGATCCACAGCGTGGCGCCAACCAGGTAGGCGATCCAGATCTCTTCGAACGACATGTCGAAGGCCACCGAGAAGCCCTGGTAGACCTTGTCCTGCGCGGTCACGCCGAGCACCGCGTTCTCGCTGCGCAGGAAGTGGCAGATGCTGCGCTGGGTGATCAGGATGCCTTTCGGCTTGCCGGTCGAGCCGGAGGTGTAGATGACGTAGGCCGGCACGTCGGGCGAGACGGCGCCGCGGCGCGACAGCGTGGCGCCGGCCGGCGGCGCGGCCAGCAGCGCCTCGGCGGTCCACACGGGACGGCCGATGTCCGCGAGGCGCGGCGCGAAGGCGGCGCAGGTCAGCACGCCGGCGCCGTCGGCGTCGTCCAGGCACACTTGCAGGCGCTCGACCGGGATGTCCTCGTCGACCGGCAGCCAGGCCGCGCCAGCCTTGGCGATGCCCGCCTGCAGCACCAGCAGCTCGATGCCGCGCGGCAGCCACAGGCCGACGATCTGGCCCGGCCGCACGCCGGCGTCAATCAGGCGGGCGGCCACCAGGTCGGCCTGGGCGTTCAGTTCGCGGTAGCTGAGGCTGCGTGCGCCGAAGATCAGCGCGGTGTGGTCGGGAGTGCGGGCGGCGCTTGCTTCCAGCAGGTCCGCCAGGATTTCCTCGCGCAGCAGCTCCCCTTGCGGTTTCCCGTAAAGGATGTCCGGATGCGATTGCGGAATGTGCGGCGATACTGGGTCGTTCATGCTGAGACTTTATTTTGTGTTGGCGGGTGTCATTGTACGGTACGGATGTGCGTTCCAATAGAGGAAGAATGCAAGTTCCGCTGCCAGCCTTTACAATGGGAAATATAGGGAGATTTTCCTGTGTCACCAAGGAGCCGCATGTCAATGAACCGTCCGTTTATCGCCCCCATGCAATTTGACGATCCGATTGCCGCTTATGAACAGGTTTTGGCCATCTACGAGGCCAACGTCGCCCACCTGCGCGATGCCATGAAACGCTTTGTGGCCGGCGAGGATGTCGGCGAGCACGTGCGCGGCTGCTACCCCTTTGTGCGGGTCCACACCGACACCGTGGCGCGCGCCGATTCGACGCTGGCGTTCGGCTTCGTGGCCGGCCCCGGCACCTACGAAACCACGCTGACCCGGCCCGACCTGTTCGCGCGCTACTACCAGCAACAGTTCAAGCTGCTGCTGAAGAACCACGGCAGCCATCACCTGCGCATCGAGGTGGGCACCAGTTCGCAGCCTATTCCGATCCATTTCTCGTTTGCCGAGCACGAGCACATCGAAGGCAATATGAGCGCGGAGCGGCGCCTGCTGATGCGCGATGTTTTTGATCTACCCAACCTTGCCGCGATGGACGACGGCATCGCCAACGGCACCCACGAGCCGCCGCCCGGCGAGGCGCAGCCGCTGTCGCTGTTCACGGCGCCGCGTGTGGACTACTCGCTGCAGCGCCTGCGCCACTACACCGGCACCTCGTGCGAGCACTTCCAGAAGTTTGTGCTGTTCACCAACTACCAGTTCTATATCGACGAGTTCGTCAAGCTGGGCCATGAGCTGATGGGCCAGGCGTCCGGCGCGCCGGGCGACGACTACATCGCCTTCATCGAGCCGGGCAACCTGGTCACGCGCCGCGTCGGCCAGGCGGTGCAGGCGGCCGACGCGCACGGCGCACCACTGCCGCGCCTGCCGCAGATGCCGGGCTACCACCTGGTCCGCGCCGACGGCACCGGCATCTCGATGGTCAATATCGGCGTCGGTCCGGCCAACGCCAAGACCATCACCGACCACATCGCCGTGCTGCGCCCGCATGCGTGGCTGATGCTGGGCCACTGCGCCGGCCTGCGCAACACGCAGCAACTGGGCGACTACGTGCTGGCGCACGGCTATGTGCGCGAGGACCACGTGCTCGACGAGGACTTGCCGCTGTGGGTGCCGATCCCGCCGCTGGCCGAGGTGCAGGTGGCGATCGAGGCCGCGGTGGCCGAGGTCACGCAGCTGACCGGCCACGATCTGAAGCGCGTGATGCGCACCGGCACCGTCGCCAGCACCGACAACCGCAACTGGGAGCTGCTGCCGCAGCGCACGCCGGAGCGCCGTTTCAGCCAGAGCAGGGCGATCGCGCTGGACATGGAAAGCGCCACCATCGCCGCCAACGGCTTCCGTTTCCGCGTGCCGTACGGGACTTTGTTGTGCGTGAGCGACAAGCCCATGCACGGAGAGATCAAGCTGCCGGGCATGGCTAACCAGTTTTACCGCGAGCGTGTTGACCAGCATTTACGCATCGGCATCCGCGCGCTGGAACTGCTGCGCGCGCTAGGCGTGGACAAGCTTCACAGTCGCAAGTTACGCAGTTTCACGGAAGTTGCGTTCCAGTAAATCCATGCAAAAAATGCATGAAGCCCGCCAAATGCGGGCTTTTTTTTCGGTTTCCCTGCCTTTGGTGATACTTTTTTTGGTATCGAAAATCCCAAAAAATTGATTGGTTTGTTTTTTTGCCAGCCCATAAGATGATTTCCGAGGTAGCAGCAAAAACCATAAAACAGACCACACTGGAGACATATGAATACGCAAATGACCGGGACTGTCGAGTCCCAGGCGAAGCATCGCCTTGTCCTGAAAACCGGCGTCGCCGCACTGGCCGCGGCCGGCCTGCTCAGCAGCGCCTCGGTATGGGCGCAGGCGGCCGCCGACAAGACGGAACCGGCCGAGACCGCGACCGTGGTCGTCACCGGCGTCAAAGCATCCCTGATCAAGAGCCTGGCAATCAAGCGCACCAGCGACCAGGTCGTGGAATCGGTGGTGGCCGAAGACATCGGCAAGCTGCCCGATAACAACGTCGTCGAAGCGCTGCAGCGCGTGACCGGGATCCAGGTCACCGACCGCGCCGGCGGCGAAGTCGGCACCCTGTCCATCCGTGGCCTGCCCGACGTCCAGACCACCTGGAACGGCCGCACTATCTTTACCGCGTCCGGCACGCAGGTCGCGCTTCAGGACATTCCCTCGACCCTGGTTCGCCAGATCGACGTCTACAAAACGCGCGATGCCAGCCAGCTGGAAACCGGCATTGCAGGCCAGGTTGACGTGAAGTCGCTGCGGCCGTTCGATTTCAAGGGCCAGAAAATTTCGCTCTCGGCGCGTGAAACCTATCTCGAACCCGCGAAAAAGGCCAACCCGCAGCTCAGCGCCATGTTCAGCAACCGCTGGGAAACCGGCATCGGCGAAGTTGGTGCGCTGGTCAATCTGTCGGAAGTCAAGACGAAATACCGCAATGAAAGCGTGACGCCGGGTGCCATGGTGCCGTTCACCAGCCCCAATGCCGCCGAGGATCCGGCAGGCTACGGTCCCCTGCAGCGCATCTTCGACAACAATATCTGGACGCCGGGTACCCATACCGGCTTGCCGACCGCGGCGGGTTCGACGCTGAATTTCAACGGCAAGGCTTATCCTTATTACCTGGCGCGTGACGCCGTCTTCCAGAGCGACGTTCAGGGAGAGCGGGAGCGTCCTGCCGCCAATATCGCCTTGCAGTGGAAACCGAACAGGGATTCGGTCTACACCTTCGAATCGATGTACAACGGTTATCGTGACAAGTCGTTCAACCAGCTGCTGTTCAGCTTTGTCGACTGGTGGGGTGATCTCGGCAGCAACCCTGCGGGTTCGATTACGACGTATCCGGGAACGAACATCATCAAGAGCCGTAACGTCGGTAGCGTCTATGGCTTCAACAGCGGCGACTACACCACGTCGGCAACCGATTCCTACGTCTATGCCCTGAACGGCAAGTGGGACCTGGGCGACAGGCTGAAGCTGGAAGGCGATGTGTCGTACCAGACCAGCACCTATCACTCGGAATTCACCGCCACCCGGATCGACCGCGTTGCTCCGTCGATCGCCGTCGACTTCAATGACGGCGGCAACAACACGGCGTTCCGCTTCAATAACAACGCCGACCTGACCGACCCGACCAAGTGGAATGTTGCGCAGTTCTACGATAACGCCAACCGCAACAAGGGCAGCGCCGCGACGGCCAGCCTGGGCGGCGTCTACGATGCCGACTGGGGTGCGCTGCAGACGGTCCAATTCGGCGTGCGCTTCGACGACCGCAAGGCGTCGGAGGCCAACCGGACGCAATCGGCCTTCCTGGGCCGCAACCTGGCCTCGCTGGGCCCGGCGTATTCGTCCACCAATTCGAACTTCGGCACGTCCATCTCGGATGTCCCGCGCGCCTGGGTGGAGCCCAATGCCTACTACATCCGCGACCACATCGACGACTGGCGTAAGCTGTATAACTCGGCCGATGCGAACTTCCTGACGACGGACAAGCTGAGCCTGCAGAAGACGTTCGACGTCGATGAAAAGACCAAGAACCTCTTCGTGATGGGAAATACCCAGAACGAGCTGTTCGGCCATAGCCTGCGCGGTAATTTCGGCGTGCGCTACGTTAAGGTCGATACCGACATGAGCTTCTACAAGGTCGACGCCACCACCAAGGCGGTCACGCCGTCCGGCGCCAGCAAGTCGACCAGCAAGTTCTTGCCCAGCATGACCCTGATTTACGATCCGTCGAAGGACGTCGTGGTGCGCTTTAACTATGGCCAAACCCTGCGCCGCCCGAACTTCGGCGACCTGAATCCTGTCCTGCAACTCGGCGACGACGTTTCGAAGGTGGGCTATGGCTCGGGCAGCGGCGGCAATCCCGACCTGAAACCGACCCGCTCGACCAACCTCGACCTGACGGGCGAGTGGTACTTCCAGAAGGACAGTGCGGTCTACGGTACTCTGTTCAAGCGCAAGATCGACGGCCTGGTCGTGAGTTTGCGTCACAAGGTTCATGTCGATCCGGCGAACGACCCGTTCCGCAACTCGACCTCGGGCGGCGACCATACGAACGGCTATGACTATGTCATCAACTCGCCGGTCAACGCCTCCAACGGTGACATCAAAGGCGCCGAGCTCGGCTTGGTCTACTTCCCGAAAGGGCTGCCGAGCCTGCTGGACGGCCTGGGCATCCAGGGCAGCTATACGCGGCTGACCTCGTCGCAGAACGTACCCGACGCCAATGATGCCGGTGTCATCGTCTCGCAGCTCGAGACTCCGTTCTTCGGCGTGTCGCACAGCTCCTACAACGCCACCCTGGCTTACGAGAAGGGTCCGGTCAGCGCGCGCTTGTCCTATGTATGGCGCTCCGGCTTCCTGGCCAGGAACGAGGCCGCCTTGTTTGCCAATCCGATCGGTATCTGGCGTCAGCCGGAAAAGAGTGTGGACATGCAAGTCTCCTATAAAATCAACGACAGGATGTCGGTCGATATCAGCGGTGTCAATTTGACCAACGAAATGCAGCAGCAGTACTACCACTTCGGCACCGCGGGTACTCCGCAGTTGACCAACTTCGGTACGCTCCAGATCGGACGCTCGGTCTCGGCTGCCATCCGCTGGCAGATGTAAACCGCGACGGTCAAAGAAGACCCCGCCAGACAGACAGGGCGTTGCTCGGTTCACACCCGCAACGCCCGATTTTGCTTCCGCGCGGTGGATGAGCGTTTCTGTGTTGTTGAGTTAACGTCGTCCCGCTGGCGGGAATGACAACCTGGTGGAGTATCCGATGTCGAATCAAAAATTATCGTTGCTGGAAAAAGTGGGCTTTGGCGCCGGCGACATGGCGCTGAACGTGGTGATTTCGTCGATGATGTTGATCATTACCTTCTTCTACACCGATATCTACGGCCTGAAGACGATGGACCTGGCGCTGATGTTCGGCGTGGTGAAGTTCGTCGGCGCGATGGCCGACCTGACGATGGGGCAGATCACCGACCGCTTCACCAGCCGCTGGGGGCGTTACCGTCCGTGGCTGCTGCTGTTGGCCGTGCCGTATGGCCTCAGCGTGTTCTTCGTCTTCACCACGCCGGACTGGGGCTACAGCGCCAAGCTGGTTTGGGCCTATTCGACCTACATCATCATGACCATCATGACGGCGGGTGTCGGTATTCCGTACATCTCGCTGCCCAGCGCCTTGTCCAAGGATCCGCAGGAGACCTTGTCCGCCAACGGCTACCGCCTGTTCTTCGCCAAGATCGGCGCCTTCATGGTGACGGTGATCGTGCCGCTGCTGTCGGAGCGCTGGGGCGGCGGCAACGCGGCCGCCGGCTACCAGTTCGCCATGGCCGTGATGGCCGGCATGGGCGTGCTGCTGTTCCTGTTCTGCTTCTTCACCACCCGGGAGCGCGTGCAGCACGTGGTGCAGCGCCAGTCGCTGTGGGAGCAGGTGAAGGTGCTGGTCCGGAACGACCAGTGGCTGATCCTGTGCGGCGTCTGCGTGACCGGCACCATCGGCTATGTGGTGCGCGGCTCGGTGGCCATCTACTATGCAAAATACTATCTCGGCGCCGACGGCCCGACCATTTCGGCCTTCCTGTCCACCGGCGTGGTGGCCGCCATCGTGTCGATGATCGCCTCCACCTGGATCACCAAGGTCTATTGCAAGGTCAACCTGTTCCGCTGGACGCAGATCGGCGTGGGCCTGATCAGCGCCGCGATGTACTTCTTCGTCGGGCCGGGCGACACCATGCTGGCGTTCGTGCTGTACTTCCTGCTGTCGTTCGTGGTGGACCTGCATGCGCCGGTGTTCTGGTCGGCCATCGCCGAGACCATCGACTACGGCGTCGTCAAGACCGGCAAGCGCGTATCGGGCTTCGCCTTCGGCGGCATCTCGGTCTGCCAGAAGGCCGGCATGGGCATCGCCGGCATCCTGGTCGGCAAGCTGCTGACGCACTTCGCTTATGTGCCCAATGTCGAGCAGACCGCCTATGCGCTGCACGGCATCGTGTTGATGATGACGCTGATACCGGGCTTTTTCCACATCATCATGGGGCTGTTGATGTTCAAGTATCGTATCAACGACAAGTACTACACCGAAGTCAAAGCGGCGATGGGAGTCAAAGGCTATGTGGCAGTCTAATTTTCAGGAAATGGAAGCAATGGAAGAAGTTCTCACTCCGCTGATCGAGCAGCGCGCCGATCCGTTTATCATTCGTCACAGCGACGGCTATTACTACTTCACGGCCTCGGTGCCGCAGTACGACCGCATCGAGCTGCGCCGCGCGAAGACCATCGCCGGCCTGGCGGACGCGGAGAAGGTCGATGTCTGGCACAAGCCCGATACGGGCCCGTACAGCGAGCTGGTTTGGGCGCCGGAGCTGCATTTCAATGAAGGCGCCTGGTACGTCTACTTCGCCGCCGCGCCGAGCCGCGAGATCAAACACAAGCTGTTCCAGCACCGCATGTACGCGATCCGCAACGCCAATCCCAATCCGCTGGAAGGCGAGTGGGAGTTCATGGGCCAGATCGACACCGGCATCGACACCTTCTGCCTGGACGCGACCACCTTCACCCACAGGGGCCAGCTGTACTACCTGTGGGCGCAGAAGGACGTGGAGATCGAGGGCAATTCCAACCTGTACATCGCGCCGATGAAGACGCCGTGGCAGCTGGGCGGTCCGCCGGTCATGCTGAGCAAGCCGGAATTCGACTGGGAGATCCGCGGCTTCTGGGTCAACGAGGGACCGTCGGTGCTCAAGAAGAACGGCAAGATCTTCATCAGCTACTCGGCCAGCGCCACCGACGAGAACTACGCCATGGGCCTGTTGTGGGCGGACGACAGGGCCAACCTGCTGGATCCGACCTCGTGGGCCAAGTCGCGCCAGCCGGTGCTGCAGACCTGCTTCGAACACGGCGTGTACGGACCGGGACATAACAGCTTCACCATCGGCGACGATGGCGAGACCGTCATGTTGGTTTATCATGCACGCACTTATACCGAGATTATCGGCGATCCGCTGTGGAACCCGGACCGGCACACCTATGTCAAACCACTGAAGTGGGACGAGCAGGGCATGCCGGTATTTGGAAAGCCCTCGATAGCCTGAATAGCCCGAACAAACGTCATCCCCGCGAAAGCGGGGAACCATAGAACACTCGCGGCGGCCACGGAACAAATTCCGTCGGCCGCCGTTGCCGTAGAAAGCCTCCATGCAGCCCAATGTCACCGCAGCACCCTTCGGCCCCGAAGCCACCCTGTACACCCTGACCAACGCCAACGGCATGATCGTCAAGATCAGCGACCTTGGCGGCGTGATCACCGAGATCCACACGCCGGACCGCGACGGCCAGCTGGCCGACGTCTGCCTGGGCTTCGACGATGCCGCCGCCTACCTGGGCGAATCCCATTACTTCGGCGCGCTGATCGGCCGTTACGGCAACCGCATCGCCAACGGCCGCTTCGCGCTGGACGGCGAGACGTACCAGCTGAACGTGAATAACGGTGTAAATCATTTACACGGAGGCGTGGACGGCTTCCACCGCCGCATGTGGGAAGCCGAAACCTTCGCCACACCCAAGTCGGCGGGCCTGATCCTGAGCTACCTGAGCGCCGACGGCGAACAAGGCTACCCCGGCAACCTGGAAGTGACGGTCATTTACGAACTGCGCGACAATAGCGAATTGCGTATCGCTTTCCACGCCATCACCGATAAAGCGACACCGGTCAACCTGACCAACCACGCCTATTTCAACCTGGCCGGCAAGGGCGACATCCTGTCCCACGAGCTGACCATCGCCGCCGACGCCTACACCCCGGTCGACGGCGGGCTGATACCCACCGGCGAACTGCCTGCGGTGGCGGGCACGCCGTTCGACTTCCGCACGCCGCACGCGATCGGCGCGCGCATCGGCGCGGACGACGAGCAGCTGCGCCACGGCGCGGGCTACGACCACAACTTCGTGCTGAACAAATCCGCGCCCCGCGCGCTGGAACTGGCGGCCCGTGTGCGCGACCCGTCGTCCGGCCGCGTGCTGGAAGTGCTGACCCAGGAGCCGGGCGTGCAGTTCTACAGCGGGAACTTCCTCCACGACGGCATGCGCGGGAAAGGGCGCATCTACAGCCATCGCAGCGGCTTCTGTCTCGAACCGCAGCATTATCCCGACTCGCCCAACCGTCCTGCATTCCCGTCGACGATACTGCGTCCCGGCGAGGAGTACACCAGCGTCATGGCCTACCGCTTCACCGTCGAGGACTGATATCGAATTGGGTATCAAAGTCGAATAATAATTTATTGGAAAGATATCTCAGTACAACTTAGTATGGCTTCATCGATGCGGGGGCATGACAACCAGGCTCCCGTACAGGAACATACTGAGGAGATATGCATGTCCGAGAATGATAAAAAGGTGAAGCTGCGCTCCGCCGAGTGGTTTGGTACGCAAGACAAGAACGGTTTCATGTATCGCAGCTGGATGAAGAACCAGGGCATCCCCGATCATGAATTCCAGGGCAAGCCTATCATCGGCATCTGCAACACGTGGTCCGAGCTGACCCCTTGCAATGCCCACTTCCGCAAGCTGGCGGAACACGTCAAGCGCGGCATCCTGGAGGCGGGCGGCTTCCCGGTCGAGTTCCCGGTGTTCTCCAACGGCGAATCGAACCTGCGCCCGACCGCCATGCTGACCCGTAACCTGGCCAGCATGGACGTCGAGGAATCGATCCGCGGCAATCCGATGGACGGCGTGGTGTTGCTGGTCGGCTGCGACAAGACCACGCCGGCGCTGCTGATGGGCGCCGCCTCGGTCGATATCCCGACCATCGTCGTCAGCGGCGGCCCTATGCTGAACGGTAAACTGAACGGCAAGAACATCGGCTCCGGCACCGCCGTGTGGCAGCTGCACGAGCAGGTCAAGGCCGGCGAAATCTCCATGCACGAATTCATGTCGGCGGAATCGGGCCACTCCCGTTCCGCAGGCACCTGCAACACCATGGGCACCGCGTCCACGATGGCCTGCATGGCCGAGGCGCTGGGCACCACGCTGCCGCACAACGCCGCCATCCCCGCCGTCGATTCGCGCCGCTACATCCTGGCGCACATGTCGGGCATCCGCATCGTCGAGATGGTGAAGGAAGACCTGAAGCTGTCGAAGATCCTCAAGCGCGAAAACTTTGAAAACGCGATCCGCGTCAACGCCGCCATCGGCGGTTCCACCAACGCCGTGATCCACCTGAAGGCCATCGCCGGCCGCATCGGCGTGGACCTGGAGCTGGAGGACTGGACCCGCGTGGGCCGTGGCACCCCGACCATCGTCGACCTGCTGCCATCCGGCCGCTTCCTAATGGAGGAGTTCTACTACGCAGGCGGCCTGCCGGGCGCGATCCGCCGCATGGGCGAGGGCGACCTGGTGCCGCATCCGGGCGCGCTGACCGTCAACGGCAAGTCGCTGTGGGACAACTGCAAGGAAGCGCCGATCTACGACGATGAGGTGATCCGTCCGCTGGACAAGCCGCTGCTGAAGGATGGCGGCATCTGCATCCTGCGCGGCAACCTGGCGCCACGCGGCGCCGTGTTGAAACCATCGGCCGCCACGCCGGAACTGATGCAGCATCGCGGCCGCGCCGTGGTGTTCGAGGACTTCGAACATTACAAGAGCCGCATCGTCGATCCTGAACTGGAAGTCGACGCCAACTCGGTGCTGGTGATGAAGAACTGCGGCCCGAAAGGTTATCCCGGCATGGCCGAAGTAGGGAACATGGGCCTGCCGCCCAAGCTGCTGGCGGCCGGCGTCAAGGACATGGTCCGCATCTCGGACGCGCGCATGAGCGGTACCGCCTACGGCACCGTGGTGCTGCACGTGGCGCCGGAAGCGATGGCCGGCGGCCCGCTGGGCATCGTCAAGGACGGCGACTGGATCACGCTCGATTGCGCCGGCGGCCTGCTGAACCTGGAGATTTCGGAAGCGGAGATGGCAGCACGCCAGGCCGCGCGCGTGCCCGGCTCGGCGCCTGGTCCGAAGACCGGTTACCAGCAGCTGTACATCGAACACGTGTTGCAGGCCGATGAAGGCTGCGACTTCGACTTCCTGGTCGGGAACCGCGGCTCGGCCGTGCCGCGCCACTCGCACTAATCAATATAACCACCACCGTCATTCCCGCGAAAGCGGGAATCCATAGACCGCCTGAAGGCATGCGAAGTATGGATTCCCGCCTACGCGGGAATGACCGGGGGCAAAGGAGACCATATGCTACTCGTACAATTCAAGAACGAACAAGGCGCGCGCCAGATCGGCGTGCTGGAACAGAACACCATCCGCGTCATCGAAGGCTACGACACCACCTACGCGCTGGCGCAAGCCGCGATCCGCAAGTCGACCGGCCTGGCCGGCCTGGCGGCGCAAGCCACCGGTTCCGCTGTGGTGGCGTTCGACGCCGTCGCCGCCGCCGGCCGCCTGCTGCCGCCGCTGGACCACAGCGACGACGCCCACTGCTACGTCACCGGCACCGGCCTGACCCACCTGGGCAGCGCCGACACCCGCGACGCCATGCACAAGAAAATCGGCGGCGACGTCGAATCCCTGAGCGACTCCATGAAGATGTTCCGCATGGGCGTGGAAGGCGGCAAGCCTGCGGCGGGCCAGGCCGGCGTGCAGCCGGAATGGTTCTACAAGGGCGACGGTTCCGTCGTCGCCGCCAGCGGCCAGGCCCTGAACATGCCGGACTTCGCGCTGGACGGCGGCGAAGAGCCTGAAGTCGCGGGCCTGTACGTGATCGGCGACGACGGCCAGCCATACCGCGTCGGCTACGCCATCGGCAACGAGTTCTCGGACCACGTGACCGAACGCCAGAACTACCTGTACCTCGCGCATTCCAAGCTGCGCGCCTGCGGCCTTGGCCCGGCGCTGCTGGTCGGCGAAGCGCCGGCGCACATCGAAGGCACCTCGCGCATCTACGACGTGGAAGGCAAGGTCCGTTGGGAGAAGGCGTTCTTCAGCGGCGAGCAGAATATGTCGCACACCATCGCCAACCTGGAACACCACCACTTCAAGTACCCGCTGTTCAAGCGTCCGGGCGATGTGCACATCCACTTCTTCGGCACGGCGACGTTGAGCGTGGCCGACAACATCGTCGTCAAGCCCGGCGAGACGTTTGAAATCGACGCGCCGCAATTCGGCCCAGCCTTGCGCAACAAGCTGGCCGTGTATAAAACCGAAGTCGCGAAAGTGAAAGCATTATGATCATCACCGGTGAAGCACTGATCGGCGGCGTCGCCGTCAAAGGCACGGGCAGCCCGGTCCGCGCCTATAACCCATCGTTGCAACAGCCGATGGAGCCTGCATTCCACGCGGTCGATTTCGACCAGATCGACCAGGCCTGCCGCCTGGCCGACGCCGCGTTCGACACCTTCCGCGCGCTGAGCGACGAGAAGCGCGCCGTCTTCCTCGAAACCATCGGCGAGCAGATCGTGGCGCTGGGCGATGTGCTGGTGGAGCGCGTGATGGCCGAAACCGGCCTGCCGCGCGCCCGCATCGAAGGTGAGCGTGGCCGCACCGTCGGCCAGCTGAAACTGTTTGCCAACCTGCTGCGCGAAGGCTCGTGGAACGATGTCCGCATCGACAAGGCGTTGCCGGATCGGGCGCCGCCGCGTCCGGACCTTCGCATGCGCATGATCGGACTCGGTCCCGTCGCGGTTTTCGCGGCCAGTAACTTCCCGTTGGCTTTTTCTGTAGCTGGCGGCGATACCGCGTCGGCATTGGCTGCCGGCTGCCCGGTGGTGCTGAAGGCGCACTCCGCGCATCCCGGCACATCGGAGCTGGTGGGCCGCGCCGTGGTCAAGGCCGTGGAGCTGTGCGGCCTGCCGGCTGGCGTGTTCGCGCTGCTGACCGGCAGCGGCAACGGCATCGGCCAGGAGCTGGTGCGCCATCCCGCGATCAAGGCGGTTGGCTTCACCGGCTCGCGCAGTGGTGGCACGGCGCTGATGGCTGTTGCGGCCGCTCGTCCGGTGCCGATTCCCGTGTATGCGGAAATGAGCTCGATCAATCCGGTGTTCCTGATGCCGCGCGCACTGGCTGCACGCGCCGAGGACATCGCCGGCGCCTTCGCCGGTTCGCTGGTGCTGGGCGTGGGGCAGATGTGCACCAATCCAGGCCTGGTGATCGGCGTCGCCGGTCCTGAGCTGGACCGCTTCGCCAAGGCCGCCGCGCAAGCACTGGCAGGTGGCGCCGCGTGCGCCATGCTGTCGCCGGGGATCGCCGGCAGCTTCCAGCGTGGCGTCGCCCAGCTGGCCGAGCATGCGGATGTGAAGACGCTGGCGCTGGCGCCGCAGGCCGAAGGCAAGGGCGCTCCGGCGCTGTTCGTCACCAGCGGCGCGGCTTTCCTGTCGCAGCATGCGTTGTCGGAAGAGGTATTCGGACCGGCTTCGCTGGTGGTGGCTTGCAAGGACATGGCGGAACTGCGCCAGATCGCCGAAAGCCTGGAAGGCCAGTTGACCGCCACGCTGCAACTGGACGATGGCGACCTGGATGAAGCGCACAAGCTGCTGCCTGTGTTGGAGCGCAAGGCTGGCCGCATCCTGGCCAACGGCTTCCCGACCGGCGTGGAAGTCTGCAGCGCGATGGTGCACGGCGGCCCGTTCCCGTCGACTTCCGACGGCCGCAGCACGTCCGTCGGCACGGGTGCGATCGTGCGCTTCCTGCGTCCGGTGTCGTACCAGAACCTGTCGCAGGCCTTGCTGCCCGAGGTCTTGCGCGACAACGGCCCTGTGGTTTGGCGCCGCCGCGAAGGCGAATTGACGCGGGGTTGATCCACCACGGCATGGGTTCCCGCCTTCGCGGGAACGACGGCGCCCCCTCGTCATTCCCGCGAAAGCGGGAACCCATGCCGAGTAAAAAAACACATAAAAAAAGCAGGAGACAGCATGACCCAACTAGCCAAATTTGGCAGCCTGCGCGGCAAGCGCGTATTCATCACGGGTGGCGGCACCGGCATCGGCGAGGCGATGGTGATTTCCTTCGCCGAGCAGGGCGCGCAAGTGGCCTTCGTCGACATCGCCCGCGACGCCAGCCTGGCGCTGACGCGGCGCGTGAAGGAAGCCGGCTATCCCGAGCCGCTGTTCCGCCAGTGCGACATCACCGACATCCCCGCGCTGCAAAAGACCATGTCCGAGCTGGCGGCCGCTGTCGGCGACTTCGACATCCTCGTCAACAATGCCGCCAACGACCAGCGCCACGAGACGGCCGAAGTGACGGTCGATTACTGGAACGAGCGGATCGCCATCAACCAGCGCCCGATGTTCTTCACCTGCCAGGCGGTCCTGGAGGGCATGAAGAAGAAGGGCGCCGGCTCGATCATCAACGTCGGTTCGATCTCATGGCACGTCAAGAATGCCGGCTACCCGGTCTACGCCACGTCCAAGGCGGCGGTACACGGCCTGACGCGCGGCCTGGCGCGTGAATTCGGCGCGCACGGCATCCGTGTCAACACGGTCACGCCGGGTTGGGTGATGACGCAACGCCAGATCGACCTCTGGCTGGACGACGCAGGCGAGCAAGAGATCCAGCGCAACCAATGCCTGCCGACCAAGCTGATGCCGCAGCACGTCGCCTCGATGGTGCTTTTCCTCGCCGCCGAAGACGGCGCCATGTGCACCGCCCAGGAATTTATCGTCGACGCCGGCTGGGTCTAAAAATTGAGTTCAGGAAATTGGGGTCAAGTCTGACATTCGGACACGAGCTGAACCGTAGCACCCCTCTACGGTTCAGCTCGTGTCCGAATGTCAGACTTGACCCCAAAAATGCAGTCAATAAATTATAACTAGGAGATAACAATGAACTACATTAAACAAGGTGTACTTTCCCTTTGTCTGTTGGCTTCCGGCGGCGCCTTCGCGGCCGATGCGGTCGGCCTGACCATCGACGCGGCCAAGCCCGGCGCCGTCATCAACAAGGATATCTACGGCCAGTTCGCCGAGCATCTGGGCACCGGCATCTACGAAGGCATGTGGGTCGGCCCCAAATCGAAAATCCCTAACACCAAAGGCTGGCGCAACGACGTCGTCGGCGCGCTGAAGGCCATGCATGTGCCGCTGGTGCGCTGGCCGGGCGGCTGCTTCGCCGACGAGTACCACTGGAAGGACGGCATCGGCCCACGCGAGAAGCGTCCGGTCAAGGTCAACACCAACTGGGGCGGCGTGGCGGAATCGAATGCCGTCGGCACCCACGAGTTCTTCGACCTGGTCGACCTGCTGGGCGCGGACGCCTACGTCAACGGTAACCTCGGCACCGGCAGCGCGCAGGAGATGTCGGAATGGATTGAGTACATGACCTCCGACAGCCAGTCCACACTGGCCAACCTGCGCCGCAAGAACGGTCACGAAAAGCCATTCAAGGTCGCCTATTTCGCGATCGGTAACGAGGCCTGGGGCTGCGGCGGCAATATGTCGCCGGACCACTACTCGGACCTGTACCGGAATGTCGAGACCTTCCTGCGCGCGCCGCAGCAATACCGTCCGAAGATGATCGCCAGCGGCGGCAACGATAACGACCTGTCGTGGTCCGAGGTGCTGAGCAAACGCCTGAAGTCGCAGGCCGACGGCATCAGCTTCCACTACTACACCATCCCGACCGGGAAGTGGGAAGTGAAGGGCGCCGCCACCGGCTTCCCCGAGAAGGAGTGGATGTCCACGTTGACCAACACGCTGCGCATGGAGGACCACATCCGCAAGAACTCCGCGGCGATGGACAAGAACGACCCTGAGAAGAAACTGGGCCTGTTCGTCGACGAATGGGGCACCTGGTACGACGTGGAGAAGGGCACCAACGCCGGCTTCCTGTTTCAGCAGAATACCCTGCGCGATGCGGTTGTTGCAGCACTTAACTTCAACATCTTCCACGCCCATGCGGACCGCGTGCGCATGACGAACATCGCGCAGATGGTCAACGTGCTGCAGTCGATGATCATCACCGACAAGGACAAGATGGTGCTGACGCCAACCTATCACGCCTTCGAGATGTATGTGCCGTTCCAGGGCGCGACCTCGTTGCCGCTGACGTTGTCGAATAATCCGCAGTACACGCTGGACGGCGCCAGTGTGCCGGAGATCAGCGCGTCGGCCGCTCGCGGTACGGACGGCAAGCTGTATCTGGCGCTGGTCAACACCAATCCGGGCCAGGCTGCGGACGTGGCGATCAACGTCCCGGGTCAGACGATCAAGTCGGTCAAGGGCCGCGTGCTGACCGCCGCCGCGATGGATGCGCATAACAGCTTCCAGGCGCCGCAGGCGATCAAACCGGCGCCATACAGCGCCAATGCGGTGGATGGCAAGCTGACGGTGAAGATTCCGGCCAAGGCCGTTGTCGTCGTCGCGGTGGAGTGAGACCATGAGCGAACACGATATCTCGGTATCGCGCCGTAGGGCCATCGCCGGCGGCGTAGCGTTGCTGCTGGCAGGCTGCGGTGGCGGCGGTGGTGGAGGCTCAAGCCCGGTAACGCTGGCGCCTACCCCGACGCCGACACCTACGCCAACGCCGACGCCGACGCCGACGCCAACTCCAACGCCGACGCCGACGCCAACTCCAACGCCGACCTCGATCACTTTCGGCGACGCTTCGGTGCACGATCCGGCGCTGATCAAGGTGGACGGCACTTACTACGTCTTCGGCTCGCACCTGGCCGCCGCCAAATCGACGGACCTGATGAACTGGACCAAGATCGCGGACGGCGTCAACGCCACCAACCCGTTGTTCAACAACGTCGTCACGGCGCTGGCGGACACCTTCACCTGGGCGCAGGTGACGGACCTGTGGGCACCGGACGTGGTTAAACTCGGCGACGGCAAGTTCTACTTCTACTACAACGCCTGTAAAGGCGATTCACCCCGCTCCGCCTTGGGCGTGGCCGTGGCGGACAAGGTCGAAGGCCCGTACGTCAACAAGCAGATCATGCTTAAATCCGGCATGTGGGATCAGATCAGCGAGGATGGCGTCAACAAATACGATGCGCTGACGATGCCCAACGTGGTGGACCCGAACACCTTCTTCGACAAGGACGGCAAGCTGTGGATGATCTACGGCTCGTACTCGGGCGGCATCTTCATCCTGGCGATGGACCCGGCCACCGGCTTGCAGAAGCCAGGCCAGGGCTATGGCAAGCATTTGATGGGCGGGAACCACAGCCGCATCGAAGGCGCGTATGTGATGTACAGCCCGCAGTCGAAGTACTACTACCTGTTCACCTCTTTCGGCGGACTGGATGCGAACGGCGCCTACAATATGCGCGTGGCGCGCTCGCTGAATCCTGACGGCCCATACCTGGACGCCAAGGGCAACGACATGGCGAACGTCAAGGCGAATCCCGCGCTGCCGCTGTTCGACGACGCCAGCATCGCGCCGTTCGGCCAGAAGATCATGGGGAATTACCAGTTCGCGCTGGCGGATGGCGAAACGGGAACGCCGCTGGGTTACGTATCGCCTGGCCACAACTCCGCGTACTACGAGGCGACGACCGGCCAGTACTTCCTGGTGTTCCATACACGCTTCCCCGGCACCGGCGAGTTCCACCAGATCCGCGTGCACGAGATGTTCATCAACGAAGACGGCTGGATCGTGGTCTCGCCGTTCCGCTACGCGCCGCTCAGCAAGAGTGCGACGCCGTTGTCGGCCGAAGTCACGGCCGCGGATGCCGCCGGAACGTATAAGATGATCAACCACGGCAAGGACATCACGGCGGCGATCAAGCCATCGCAGAACGTCAAGCTGGCTGCGGACGGCACGGTTTCCGGCGCCGCCAGCGGCACCTGGAAGCATAATGGCGCCAACAAGATCACGATATCGCTGGGCGCCACCGGAACCTTCAATGGCGTGCTGTCGCGCCAGTGGAACACCAACGCCGGCGCTTTCGTGGTGACGTGGACGGCGCAGTCGGTGGACGGCGTGTCGATCTGGGGCGCGCGTACGGGGAGTTGAAATGAAGTCTGCGGTATTTGCTTTGTGCCTTGCGGCGGCGTCGGTCTGCGCCGCCAAAGAGGTCAGCGTTCACGATCCTGTCATGGCGAAGGAGGGCGATACCTGGTACGTATTCAGCACCGGGCCGGGTATCACCTTCTACAGCTCCAGGAACATGAAGGATTGGACGCCGGAAGGCCGCGTCTTCAAAGGCGATCCGGCGTGGGCCAAACGCGCCGCGCCGACCTTCGACGGTCATGTCTGGGCGCCGGATGTCCATTTCCATAACGGTAAATACTATTTATATTATTCCGTTTCGGGCTTCGGCAAGAACACTTCGGGGATAGGCGTCACCGTCAACAAGACGCTCAATCCCCGTTCGCCGGACTACCGCTGGGAAGACAAGGGCATGGTGCTGCAATCCGTGCCAGTGCGCGATGACTGGAACGCCATCGACCCGAACATCGTTGAAGACGGCAAGGGTGGGGCGTGGATGGCGTTCGGTTCGTTCTGGAGCGGGCTGAAACTGGTCAAGCTGAACGCGGATTGGACCGGTCTGGCGGAACCGCAGGAGTGGCACGCCATCGCCAGCCGCTCGCGCGGGCCGTCGGTGGCGGACAAGTCGGCGGGGCCGGACGAGATCGAGGCGCCGTTCATCTTCAAGAAGGGCGATTACTACTATCTGTTCGCGTCGTTCGGGCTTTGCTGCCGCAAGGGTGACAGCACCTACCACGTCGTCGTCGGCCGCTCCAGGGATGTCACCGGTCCTTATGTGGACAGGAACGGCGTCGACATGATGAAGGGCGGCGGCTCTGTCGTCATCGCCGGCGACAAGGACTGGAAAGGCCTGGGCCACAACAGCGCCTACACCATCGACGGCAAGGACTACATGGTGCTGCATGCCTACGAGACGGCTGACAACTACCTGCAAAAACTGAAGATCATGGAAATGAAATGGGATGCCGCCGGCTGGCCGACCGTAGACCCGGCAGACCTGAACCGCTACCGCAGCAATCAGCTGCCTTCGCCATGACGGTCATGAGGGCCGCGTTGCGTGGAGCGGTTGCGCTGGCGGCGGCCGCGATGCTGTGCGCCGCCTCGGCAGCGTCCACCGCCTCGGGCCCCGGCGCCGCTGCAGCCTCCTCGACGGCGGCCGCGCCGCTGCACCTGTTCCCACTCTCCGACGTGCGGCTCGGCGACAGCCCCTTCCTCGAAGCCCAGCGGACGGACCTGCACTACCTGCTGGAGATGGAGCCCGACCGTCTGCTCGCGCCATTCCTGCGCGAAGCCGGCCTGCCGTTGAAGCAGCCCAGCTACGGCAACTGGGAATCCTCCGGCCTGGACGGACACCTCGGCGGCCATTATCTATCTGCGCTGGCCCTGATGTACGCATCCACCGGCGACGAGGAAGTCCTGCGCCGCCTGAACTACTTCGTGGCGGAGCTCAAGCGCTGCCAGGAGCGTAACGGCAACGGCTACCTTGGCGGCATCCCGGACGGCAGCGCCGCCTGGCAGGCCATCGCCAAGGGCGACCTCCATGCCGACAACTTCTCCGTCAACGGCAAATGGGTCCCTTGGTACAACCTGCACAAGGTCTATGCCGGTCTGCGCGACGCCTACACCTACGCCGGCAACGCGGACGCCCGCGCCATGCTGATCGCCATGTCCGACTGGGCGCTGGAACTGACCTCGCACCTGAGCGAGGAGCAGATGCAGTCCATGCTGCGCAGCGAACACGGAGGCATGAACGAAGTGCTGGCCGACGTCTCACAGATGACTGGTCAGAAAAAATACATGGACCTGGCGATCCGCTTCTCGCACCAGGCCATCCTGCGGCCACTGGAAGAGGGCAAGGACCAGCTCACCGGCCTGCACGCGAACACGCAGATCCCCAAGGTGATCGGCTTCAAGCGCATTGGCGACATCACCGGCCGCCGCGACTGGCAACGGGCCGCGCAATTCTTCTGGCAGACCGTGCACGATCACCGCACCGTCGCCATCGGCGGCAACAGCGTTAAGGAGCACTTCCACGACGATAAGGATTACTCGCCGATGGTCGAGGAAGTCGAAGGCCCCGAGACCTGCAACACCTACAATATGCTCAAGCTCACGGAGCTGCTGTTCCTCGGCGACGCCAAGGGCGGCTACACCGACTACTACGAGCGCGCGCTGTACAACCATATCCTGTCCTCGCAGCGGCCGGACAGCGGCGGCTTCGTCTACTTCACGCCGATGCGGCCCAATCACTACCGCGTCTATTCGCAGGTGGACAAGGCCATGTGGTGCTGCGTCGGCTCCGGCATTGAAAGCCACGCCAAGTACGGCGAGTTCATTTACGCTCATCGCGGTGATCAACTGTACGTGAACCTGTTTATCCCTTCCACACTGAACTGGCGCGAGCAGGGCGTGACGATCACGCAGGCCAACCGCTTCCCGGACGAGGACCGCAGCACAATCACGGTCAAGGGCGACAAGGCCTTCACGATGAAGATCCGTTACCCCGAATGGGTGGCGCGCGGCGCCTTGCGCATCACGATCAACGGCAAGCCGGTGGCGGCCAACGCGGGGGTGGACCGCTACGTCAGCCTGCGGCGCCAATGGCGCGACGGCGACAAGGTTGAGATCCGCCTGCCGATGAAAACCCATCTGGAGCAGATGCCGGACAAGTCCAACTACTACGCGGTGCTGCACGGTCCCATCGTGCTGGCGGCGCGCACCAATCCCTTCGCCGGCGAAAAGCTGAACTTCTTCGCCGACGACTCGCGCATGGGCCACGTGGCGCAGGGCCAGGTCTGCCCGCTGGAGTCCGCGCCGATGCTGGTCAGCGACACCAAGGCCTTCATGGACCGCTTCAAACCGGTGCCTGGCAAGCCGCTGACGTTCACGGCGCCGGGCCTGGTGCAGGGCAAGAACGTCGACGACAACGTCACCTTCATTCCGTTCTTCCGACTACACGATTCGCGCTACGTCGTCTACTGGCCGTATTCGACGCCGGCCAACCTCGCATCCATGCAGGCCAAGGCCGCACAGGACGAGGCGGATCGCCTGTCGCTGGACGCGCAGACCATCGACCAGGTGGCGCCGGGCGAGCAGCAGCCGGAATCGGATCACTTCTTCAAGGGCGAAGGGGCCGACGCGGGCGTCAACAAGGGCCGGCACTGGCGGCACGCGAGCGCTTGGTTCAGCTATGACCTGACCGACAAAAAGGGCGAGGCGCGCACGCTGCGGCTGACATATTCAACCCTGGATGCCGGCCGCCGTTTCGATATCATTATCAACGGCCAGCCACTGGCCGAGGTCACACTGGATGCGACCGCGCCGCAGGAAATCTACACCAGGGATTACGCGATACCGCCTGCCATGGCGGCTGGCGGCAAGCTGACCGTCAAATTCGTGGCCCGCCAGGGCTCGATGGCGGGCGGCTTGTACGGTTTACGGCTGTTGCGCTGATACTTGAATTGATATCAAACTGCTGAAAAATATCATTGGATAGATATTTGAGATTCTCATAGTATCTGATCCATAAAACACACAATCCATCTGGAGACTTTGCCATGAATAGCAATCGCAGAACCGTATTGGCCGCCGCATGCCTCGCCGCCTTCGCCCTCAACGTACCGGCCTTCGCGGCCAAGCCGCTGGTGATCGGCTTCTCGCAGGTCGGCGCCGAAAGCGAGTGGCGCACCGCGAACACTGTCTCGATCAAGGAAGCCGCCAAGAAGGAAGGCATCACCCTCAAATTCGCCGACGCCCAGCAGAAGCAGGAAAACCAGGTCAAGGCAATCCGCTCCTTCATCGCCCAGCGTGTGGACCTGATCGCGTTTTCGCCGGTGGTGGAATCGGGCTGGGACACGGTGCTGCGCGAAGCCAAGGCTGCCAAGATCCCTGTTATCCTGACCGACCGCGCAGTCAACGTCAGCGATCCGACCTTGTACGCCACCTTCCTCGGCTCGGACTTCGTGGAAGAGGGCCGCCGCGCCGGCCGCTGGCTGCTGGAACGGGCGAAGAAGACGCCCGATGCCGTAATCAATATCGTTGAGCTGCAAGGCACCGTCGGTTCGGCGCCGGCGCTGGACCGCAAGAAGGGCTTCGATGAAGTCATCGCCGCCAATCCGAAGCTGAAGGTGATCCGCTCGCAGACCGGCGACTTCACCCGCGCCAAGGGCAAGGAAGTGATGGAGGCTTTCCTCAAGGCCGAGGGCAAGAAGATCAATGTGCTGTACGCGCATAACGATGACATGGCGATCGGCGCCATCCAGGCCATCGAGGAAGCCGGCATGAAGCCGGGCAAAGACATCGTGGTTATTTCCATCGACGGCGTCAAAGGCGCTTTCGAGGCGATGATCGCCGGGAAGCTGAACGTGACCGTGGAGTGCAATCCGCTGCTGGGTCCACAGCTGATGCAACTGGCGCGCGATGTCGT
Organism: Rugamonas sp. A1-17; assembly: GCA_025548565.1. Lineage (GTDB taxonomy): Bacteria > Pseudomonadota > Gammaproteobacteria > Burkholderiales > Burkholderiaceae_D > Rugamonas. Next base: position 467,898 of record JAJLPB010000002.1, on the reverse strand, counting down.
CGCCAACAAGCCGGTGCCTAAGCGCGTCGTCACCCAGGAAAGCGTGTTCCCGGCCGAAGTCGCGGCCAAGGAATTCCCGAACCGTAAATACTAAGCCGATGACTAACATAACTTCCGCGCCTGCGCCGGTGCTGGAGCTGCGCGGCATCAGCAAGGCATTCCCCGGCGTGCAGGCTTTGAGCGGCGTGGCGTTGAACCTGTATCCGGGCGAGGTACACACGCTGATGGGCCAGAACGGCGCCGGCAAATCGACGCTGATCAAGGTGCTGACCGGTGTGTACACGCCGGACCAGGGACAGATCCTGCTCGAAGGCCGGGCGATACAGCCTTCGTCCACGCTGGAGGCGCAGAACCTGGGCATCAGCACCGTTTATCAGGAAGTGAATCTCTGCCCGAATTTGTCGGTGGCGGAGAATATCTTCATCGGCCGTTATCCGCTCAAGCGCGGCGGCATCGACTGGGCCGCCATGCAACGGCAGGCGGTGGAACTGCTGGAGCGGATGCAGATACGGATCGATGTGTCGCTGCCGCTGGCGCACTATCCGTTGGCGATCCAGCAGATGGTGGCGATCTCGCGAGCCTTGCTGGTTTCGGCCAAGGTGCTGATCCTCGACGAACCGACTTCCAGCCTCGATGAGAAGGAAGTCGATCTGCTCTTCAGCGTGCTGCGGGGCCTGCGCGAGGAGGGCATGGCGATCCTGTTCGTCACCCACTTCCTCGATCAGACCTACGCGATTTCGGACCGCATCACGGTGATGCGTAACGGCGAGCGCGAAGGCGAGTACGCCTGCAGCGAGTTGTCGCGGTTTGAACTGGTGAATAAAATGGTCGGCGCCCCGGCGTCGGCGCCGGCCGATGCTGGCGGTAGCACCACGGCCGCCGCCACGGCGGCCGCTCCGTCGAAGTTCCAGACCTTCCTGCGCGCCGTGGGCCTTAGCCGCAAGGGCGCGTTGTCGCCGATGGATATCGAACTGCGCCAGGGCGAGCTGCTGGGCCTTGCCGGCCTGCTGGGCTCCGGCCGCACCGAGGCGGCGCGCCTGCTTTTCGGCGCGGACAAGGCGGACAGCGGCAGCATCGTCATCGACGGCAAGGAGCGTAGCTTCACGTCGCCGCGCGACGCCATCGCCGCCGGCATCGGCTTCTGCTCCGAGGACCGCAAGCATGAAGGCGCGGTGCTCGAACTGTCCGTGCGCGAGAACCTGATCCTTGCGCTGCAGGCCCGCACCGGCATCCTGCGCGCGATTCCGCTCAAACGCCAGCAGCAGCTGGCCGAGGAATACGTCAAGGCGCTGGGCATCAAGACGGCCAGCATCGAAACGCCGATCGGCACGCTATCCGGTGGCAACCAGCAGAAAGTGCTGCTGGCGCGCTGGCTGGCCACCGATCCGAAGATGCTGATCCTGGATGAACCGACACGCGGCATCGACGTGCGCGCCAAGCAGGAGATCATGGACTACGTGACGGCTTTGTGCCGTAAGGGCATGGCCATCCTGTTCATCTCGTCCGAGTTGCCGGAGGTGCTGCGGGTCAGCGACCGCGTCGTCATCATGCGCGACCGCAAGGCGGGCGGCGAGTATCCTCGCGGTGCGCTGGACGAAAGCTCGGTGCTGCAGGTGATCGCCGCCGGAGACGCCCATGAATAGCCCGCTGAACGAAGCCGGCGCCCCCCGGGCCGCATCCCGCGCAGCCGCCGGCGCGTCCGGCATCCGCTCCAACACACCTTCGAATGCATCCATGTTTGTGCGTCATCCCTTATTCCGTCCGTTGGCCGCGCTGTTCCTTTTGCTGCTGGTGGACCTGCTGCTGGTTCCCGGCTTCTTCCACCTGGAGATCAAGGACGGCCACCTGTACGGCAGCTTGATCGACATCGCCAACCGTGCGGCGCCGCTGGTGCTGGCGGCCCTCGGCATGACGCTGGTGATCGCCACGCGCGGCATCGACATTTCTGTCGGCGCCGTGGTCGCGATCAGCGGCACCGTCGCCGCGATGCTCATCGGCGGCACGATGGTGATGCAGAACGGCGTGCCCGAATACGTCGCCAACACGCCGATGGTGTGGGCGCTGTGCGCGGCCATGGGCGCGGCGCTGCTGTGCGGCGCGTGGAATGGCCTGCTGGTGGCGGGCCTCGGCCTGCAACCCATCGTCGCCACGCTGATCCTGATGGTGGCGGGGCGCGGCCTTGCGCAGCTGTTCACCGATGGCCAGATCGTCACCGTCTACTACCAGCCATACTTCTTCCTCGGCAGCGGCTACCTGTTTGGCCTGCCGTTCTCGCTCTACATCGTCGGCGCCGTTTTCCTGGTCACCGCGCTGTTGATGCGCAAGACGGCTTTGGGCCTGTTCATCCAGGCGGTGGGCATCAACCCGGTCGCCGCGCGGCTGGCCGGCTTGAAGACAGCGGTGCTGATCTTCTTCGTCTACGTTTTCTGCAGCGCCTGCGCCGGGCTGGCGGGCTTGATGATCAGCGCGAACATCAAGAGCGCGGACGCCAACAACGCGGGCTTGCTGCTGGAGCTGGACGCCATCCTCGCCGTCACGCTGGGCGGCACCTCGCTGGCCGGCGGCAAATTCAGCCTGGCCGGTAGTGTCATCGGCGCGCTGATCATCCAGACGCTGACCTACACCATCTACTCCCTCGGCCTGCCGCCGGAAGTCAACATGGTCGTCAAGTCGGTGGTGGTATTCCTGGTTTGCCTGTCGCAGTCGGCGGAATTCAAGAACATGTGGCGCGCCTTCCGCGCCAAGAACAAAGGTAGCGCAGCATGAGCACCATGATCCTTCGCGGGCGCGCCTGGATGGCGTCGCCGTATTTCACGTCCCTGGTCACGGTGGTGCTGCTGGTCGTCCTGCTGGCGGTCGGCGGCGTGGCCTATCCGGGCTTCCTGTCGCTGCAGGTGCTGTTCAACCTCCTGATCGACAACGCCTTCCTGCTGGTGATCGCGGTCGGCATGAGCTTCGTCATCCTCTCCGGCGGCATCGACCTGTCGGTGGGTTCGGTGCTGGCGCTGACCACCATGATCTCGGCCTGGCTGCTGCAAAGCTGGCACCTGCCGCCGCTGCTGGTGATCGCCATCGCGTTGACGCTGGGCGCGGGCTTTGGCGCGGCGATGGGCGCGATGATCCATTACTTCAAGCTGCAGCCGTTCATCGTCACGCTGGCGGGCATGTTCCTGGCGCGCGGCCTGTGCTACCTGATCAGCATTAACTCGATCACCATCGATGATCCGCTGTACGTCGCCATGTCGCAGACGCAGTTGCCGCTGTTCGGCGGCTTCATCTCGCCCGGCGCGCTGATCGCCGTGCTGACGCTGGCCGCCGCGATCTACGTCGCGCATTGCACGCCGTTCGGCCGCGCCATCTACGCGGTGGGCGGCAACGAGCAATCGGCGTTGATGATGGGCCTGAGGGTAGGGCGCACCAAGGTGCTGATCTACGCCTTCAGCGGCTTCTGTGCCGCGCTGGCCGGCGTGCTGTTCTCGTTCTACATGTTGTCCGGCTACGGCCTGCACGCGCAGGGCACGGAGCTCGACGCCATCGCGGCGGTGGTCATCGGCGGCACGCTGCTCAGCGGCGGCTACGGCTACGTGGCCGGTTCGCTGTCGGGCGTGCTGGTGCTGGGAACCATCCAGACGCTGATCGCCTTCGACGGCACCCTCAGCTCGTGGTGGACCAAGATTGTCATCGGTGGTTTGCTGTTTGTATTCTGCGTGGTCCAGCGTTTGATGGCGCTGGGCGCACGACAAAAAAAATAACTGGAGAGAGCATTGAAAACCAAGTTGATCAAATTCGCGGCCATCGCGGCGGCGGGTCTGGCAATGGGCGCGGCGCAGGCGGCCAACCCGTTGTTCCCGAAGCTGTTCACGGCCGATCCGTCGGCCTATGTGGAAAACGGCACCGTCTACCTGTACGTCGGCCATGACGAGGCCACGCCGAAAAGCCCGGACTATGTGATGAACGAGTGGCGCGTCTACACCAGCTGCGACATGAAGAACTGGACCGACCGCGGCTCGCCGGTGCAGGCTTCGACCTTCAAGTGGGCCAAGGGCCACGCCTGGGCGGCCGACATCACCAAGCGCAATGGCAAGTACTACTTCTATTCGACCGTCGACCACGCGACCATTCCCGGCCACGCCATCGGCGTCGCCGTCTCCGACAGTCCGACCGGCCCCTTCGTCGACGCGCGCGGCTCGGCGCTGGTCACCAACGACATGACGCTGCAATCGCCGATCGCCTGGGACGACATCGACCCGGCCATCTTCCAGGACGACGACGGCCAGGCCTATCTCTACTGGGGCAACACGGTGCTCAAGTACGCCAAGCTGAAACCGAACATGATCGAATTCGACGGCCCGATCCAGACCGTCGGCATGGACATGTTCACCGAGGCGTCCTACCTGCACAAGCATAACGGTACATACTATTTATCCTATTCGCGCAACTTCCCCGAGGAGACGGCCTACATGACCGGCCCGAGCGCGACCGGCCCATGGCACTATCGCGGCGTGATCATGTCGAAGAACGCCAAGGTCAAGACCATCCACCAGGCCATCATCGATTTCAACGGCAAGTCCTACATCTTCTACCACAACGCCAAGCTGCCCGGCGGCGGCGAGTACCGACGTTCGGTGGCGGTGGAGGAGTTCCAGTACAACGCCGACGGCACCATTCCATTCATTCCGCAGACCAGGGAAGGCCCGGCGGCCAATCCTTCTGCGGCGTGCAAGTGATACCGCAACAGTCGGTATGTCGTCAATGTTCATACCGATTGTGATATCATTTTTCTATGGAAACTAACCCGAACTGGTTCTTGCGTGCGCGCCTCAAAACGCGCCAGCTGCTGCTGCTGATCGCGCTCGACGAACAACGCAATATCCACCGCGCCTCGGAAGAGCTGCACATGACGCAGCCGGCCGCCTCCAAGCAGTTGAAGGACCTGGAGGAGATGCTGGGCGTGCAGCTGTTCGACCGTCTGCCGCGCGGCATGGAGCCGACCATCTACGGCGAGACGATGATACGCCACGCCCGCATGGCGCTGACCAGCCTCTCGCTGGCGCACGAGGACATCGTCGCCATCAAGGCCGGCCTGTCCGGGCAGGTGGACATCGGCACCATCATGACGCCGGGGATCTCGCTGCTGCCGGTGGCGATCACGCGCACCAAGGCGCAGGCGCCCAAGCTGCGCATCGGCGTGGAAATGGAGCAGTCCAACATCCTGCTGGAGCAGCTGCAGCGCGGACGGCTGGACTTCATGATCGGCCGCATCCCCGAGCGCCAGAGCGCCGAGGGCTTGAGCTACGAGGAGCTGGGCGACGAGCCGGCGTGCGCGGTGGTGCGGCCCGGCCATCCGTTGCTGAAGGCGCGCAACCTGTCGCTGCGCGATATCGCCAGCCAGCCGTGGATCCTGCCGCCGCAAGGCAGCATCCTGCGCGCGCGCTGCGAGTTGATGTTCCGCCGCGCCGGCCTGGAGGTGCCGTCCAACGTGGTCGACACCACCGCCGTGCTGCTGATTAAACCGCTGCTGCAGCAGACGGACGCGCTCAATGTCATGCCGATCGCCGTCGCCAAATACTACGAGTCGCAGAATGTGCTCAACATCCTGCCGATCGAACTGCCGTGCCGCATGGACGCCTACGGCATCATCACGGTCGATGGCCACATCATGTCGCCGGGCGCGAGCCTGCTGTTGAAGGCCGTGCGCGAAGTGGCGAAAGAGATGTACTAAGGCTTGTGCGCGGCCGGCTGCTGGAAGCTGGCGAAGGTGTCCAGCAGCACCTTGGCGCGGAAAGGCTTGAGAATCACGCGGCTGACGTGCCGGCCGCGCAGGTCGTTCAGCAGTTCGGCGGTCGCGTTTTCCGCCATCACCGCGATGGGAATGTCGCTGTCGCTGACGTACATCCCGTTGCGCATCCGGTCCAGCAAGGCCAGGTTGTAGGTGCAGCCGCGCAGCGAGCCGCAGTCGATCGAAATCACCGCCCCGTGGAAGCTGTGCTCGCGCAGCAGGCGCTCGGCCGCCTCCATGCTGGCCGCTTCATGGATGGTTCCCAGTCCCAGCGTGCGCGCCGTCAGCGCGACGGTCCGGCGCAACAGCGGTTGCTCCTCCACCAGCAGCATGTTCAGGTTTTTGACCGTATTCTCAGGCATCCGCCGCCTCCGTGCGTTGACTGAGTTCTTCCAGCACCAGATCGCGCAGCGTCGCCAGGATCGCCAGTTCGGTCGCGTCCAGGGTGCGCGGCTTGTGATCGATCAGGCAAAGTGTGCCGATGGTGAAACCGGATGGCATGGTCAACGGCGCGCCGGCGTAGAAGACCACGTGCGGCTCGCCGGTGACGATGGGACTGTCGGCAAAGCGCGCATCGGCGCGGGCATCCGGGATGACGAAGATGTCGGGCTGCAGGATCGCGTGGGCGCAGAAGGAACTGTCGCGCGCGGTCTCGCACACGTTCATGCCCACGTTGGCCTTGAACCACTGGCGGTTCTCGTCGACCAGCGACAGCAGCGCGATCGGCATGTCGAATTCCTCGGCGGCGAAGCGCGCCACCTTGTCGAAGCGTTCTTCCGGCGGCGTGTCAAGGATCAGCAGTTCGCGCAGCGCCGCCAGGCGGTCGGCATCGTTGTCGGGGATCGGTGCGGCTAGCATGGGCATCGGTGCTTGAAGTGGACGTATGCCGACTTTAGCATCGCGGCGGCAGTGGCGCGAATGAATGTTGGCCCCGCCGCCAATCTGTTGCGAAATCGTCTGTGCTATGCCTGCATCTGGTGGCAGCTATGTTCGCAGGCCTCGCAGGCGCGCACGCATTCCTCCATGCCGTCCAGTTCCAGGCAGCTCAACGCGCACGCGTGGCAGATGTCGGCGCACAGCGCGCATAGTTTGGCGCTGAACCGCGATCCGCTCAGCTGCATGTTGGCCGACATTTCGCAGACCGCGGCGCAGTCCAGCATCAGGCGGAAATGGTTCGGTTCCACGTGGCGGCCGCCCATTTCCAGGCAGTGGGTCAGGGCGGTTTGCAGGCACGCTTGATGGCAGTTGTCGCAGGCGTCTATGCAATCCTGCATGGCTGATGTGATTTCCATGTCAATTCCTTTCAATGACGATGCAATGGGAAATCCATGTTAGGCCCATGCGTGGGCGCCTTCTGTGCGCGTCCGCTCTTTTCCTGAATCATGGTTATTGTTGACTCAGTCAACAATATATTGCAAAATCGGTTGATGTTTTAGCCGGAGGCTTTATGTCAGTTCCTGTTTTCGATGACCGCGTCGCGGCGGTCCGGTCGTTCAACCGGTTCTTCACGCGCCAGATCGGCGTGCTGCGCGAAGGCCTGCTGCATAGCGAATACACGCTGACCGAGATGCGCGTGCTGTACGAATTGGCCCATCAGGGCGACCAGCCGGCGGCGGTGCTGGGCCGCGACCTGGGACTGGATCGCGGTTACCTGAGCCGCATCCTGGCCAAGTTCGAAAGCGCGGGCCTGGTCTCCAAAGTGCCATCGGCTACCGATGGCCGCTCCAAGCTGCTGCACCTGACGGCGCAAGGCCGCGCCGTCTACGAGCCGCTGGAGCGCCGCTCGCGCGAGGAGGTCGGCGATTTGCTGGCCCGCTTCGACGAGGCCGACCAGCTGCGCATGCTCGATGCGATGCGCACCATCCAGCAGATGCTGGACGCGGAGAGCGGCTTGAAATACGCCCAACCCTTCGTGCTGCGCCCCCATCGTGCCGGCGACATGGAATGGATCACGCGCCGCCACGGCGCCGTCTACACCGAGCAGCAAGGCTGGGACGACAGCTTCGGAAAACTGGTCGGCGAGATCTGCGCCGACTTCGAACGCAACTTCGATCCGGCGCTGGAGCATTGCTGGATCGCCGAGATGGCCGGGCAGCCGGTCGGCTCGATCGCGCTGGCGCGTGACGGCGAGGAGGGCGTGGGCAAACTGCGGCTGCTGCTGGTGGAAGAGCAGGCACGCGGCTACGGCCTCGGTTCGCGGCTGGTGGACGAATGCCACCGCTACGCCCGCGCCGCCGGCTACCGCAAGATGCGCCTGTGGACCACCGACCAGCAGAAGGAGGCCCGCCAGATCTACCGAAGCAAGGGCTATGTGCTGGTGGCCGGGGAGCCGGTGCACGCCTTCGGCCAGGACATGGTCAACGAAACCTGGGAACTGACGCTCTGATAACACGCTGGCGATTGCCTGCGCGGCCGCTTCTCTGGCACTATCCTCAACGTGGTAGTTTAATCAACCGTGGGGATACTATGCAAAAGAACAGGCTGGGGATGTGGTCCAAGCGTGTCGTAATCGGATTGGTGGTGTTGATATTGGCGGCGGTGGCCGGGGCCTGGCTGTATTTGCGCGGCAGCCTGGCGCAGCTGGAGGGCACGGTGCAGACGCCGGGCCTGGAATCCGGCGCCAACGTCGCGCGCGATGCACACGGCGTGCCGCTCATCAGCGGCGGCAGCCGGATGGACGTGGCCTACGCCACCGGCTTTGTGCATGCGCAGGAGCGCTACTTCCAGATGGACCTGCTGCGCCGCGTGTCGGCCGGCGAATTGTCCGAACTGTTCGGCGCGCGCGCACTGCCGCTGGATAAATCCCATCGCCTGCACCGCTTCCGCGCCCGCGCCGAGCTGGCGCTGAAAACCATGCCGGCGGCCGACCGCGCGCTGCTGGAGCGTTACGTGGACGGCGTCAACGCCGGCTTGCAGAAGCTGGGCGCCAAGCCGTTCGAATATGCGCTGATCGGCATGCCGCCGCGCGCGTGGTCGGCGGCCGATTCGCTGCTGGCTATCTGGGCCATGTACTTCGACCTGCAAGGCAGCCAGGAGCCGCGCGAACTGGCGCGCGGCTGGTTCCGCGACCATGCGACCGAAGAGCAGCGCGCCTTCCTGGCGCCCGAGTCGACGCAATGGGATGCCCCGCTCGACGCGCAATCGGTGACGGCCGGCAGTATCGCGATTCCCGCCGCGCCACCCGCATGGTGGGGCAAGCCCAAGGCCGACGGCGGTGCGGCACATACGGATCCCAAAGTGGCGGCGGCGGAATTCCTCAACACCGTGGGCAGCAACAACTGGGCGGTGACGGGCGGCCGCAGCGACACCGGCGCGGCCATCGTGTCGGACGATATGCACCTCGGCATACAGCTGCCGGCGATCTGGTACCGTCTCGCCTTGCAGTTCCCCGACGGGAAAGGCGGCCAGCGCCGCGTGGTCGGCGTCACGCTGCCCGGCACGCCGGCGGTGGTGGTCGGCAGTAACGGCCATGTGGCCTGGGGCTTCACCAACAGCTACGGCGACTACCTCGACCTGATCGCGCTCGATACCGATCCTGCCAAGCCGGGCCAGGTACGCACCCAGGCCGGCTGGGAGACCCCGGTGGTGCACGATGAAACGATATTAATCAAAGGCGAACCGGCCGCCAAGCTGGCCGTGCGCGAAACCAGCCTCGGTCCGATCCGCGAGGCCATGGGCCGCAGCTACGCCATCCACTGGGTTGCGCACACGCCAGCGGCGGTCAACCTCAACGCCAGGAACCTTGAGTTCGCCGACACGCTGGAGCAGGCGATGGCGATCGCTGCGACGATGGGCATCCCGGCGCAGAATTTTGTCGGTGGCGACGACAAGGGCAATATCGGCTGGACCATTGCCGGCGCGCTGCCGCGCCGCGCGCCGGCCGGCGTGGCCGCCACCTATCCGCTGTCGGTGGACGACCAGGCCGGCGTCTGGACCGGCTGGCTCAAGCCCGAGGAATATCCCAAGGTCGTCAACCCGGCCGGCGGCCAGCTGGCCACCGCCAACAGCCGCCAGCTGGCCAATGCCGGCGCTGAGCTGCTCGGCGACGGCGGCTTCGATCTTGGCGCCCGCACGCACCAGGTGCGCGACGACCTGACCGCGCTGGGCCCCAAGACCGATGTGAAAAAAGTCTACGCCATCACGCTGGACGACCGCGCCGTGTTCCTGACCGCGTGGCGCGAACGCGCGATGGCCGCGCTGGACGCCAAGGCCGTCGAAGGCAAGCCGCTGCGCGCGGAAGCGCTCAAGCTGCTGAAGGACAGCTGGACCGGCAGGGCCAGCGTGGACTCGGTGGGCTACCGCATCACGCGCGCCTACATGTACGCGCTGTACGACATCCTGTTCGAAAGCGCCAACGAGGATATGGCGAAGATCGACGCCAAGGCCAATATGGCGGCGGTGACGTCGCGCTGGCCGGTGGTGGTGGCGCGTGTGCTGGACGAGAAGCCGGCCGCCTGGTTGCCGCCGCAGTACGCCAGTTGGCAGGCCTTGCAGCTGGCCGCGCTGGACCGCGTGATCGCAGACCTGACCAAGGATGGCAAGCCGCTGGCCAGCGCCACCTGGGGCGAGCGTAACACGGCGGCCAGCGCCCATCCCTTCGCGGCGGTGGTGCCGGTGCTGGGCAAGTACCTGAAAGTGGCGCCGGACATGCTGCCCGGCGACCAGCACATGCCGCGCGTGTCGGGACCGTCGTTCGGCCAGTCGGAGCGGCTGACGGTGTCGCCGGGCCATGAGGAGCAGGGCGTATTCAATATGCCGGGTGGGCAGAGCGGCCATCCCTTGTCGCCGTACTTCCTGGATGGTCGCGCCGACTGGGTCAGCGGGCGGGATACGCCGCTGCTGCCGGGACCTGCGGCGCATACGCTGACGTTTGTGAAGTAGCGCGGCCAAGGCCGAACAGTGGGCGCAGCACGGCGATGCGGCGCACCACTTCGAACACGCCGAAGCTGATGGCGAAGGTCAGCACGACCAGCACCGCGCCCTCCGTGCCGGGCGCCAGCTTCACCGGCTTGAGCCAGTGCGCCATGCAGACGATCAGTGTCTGGTGCAGGATGTAGACCGGGAATACGGCTTCGGTCAGGTAGCGGCGCTTGGCGCTGTCGAAGGCGAGGTGGCGGTGGCCGAAGCCGCAGATGGCCAGGATCGGCGCCCATTGGCCCAGGCAGAAGATCATGCGCAGCAGCGGCTTCATTTGCGCGATGATGGGCAGGTCGCCCACCGGCTCCGGCATCGAGTACAGGCACACCACCACGGCCCAGCTGAACAGCCACAGTCCCAGGCTGGTCCAGCGCAGCTTGTCCACGTTGGCCCAGAAGCCATTTTGCAGCGCCAGCATCACGCCCATCACGAACAGGAAGAAGTAGTGGGCGTGGTTGTACCAGTCGTTGACCAGCGCGTGGGTTTCGGGGAAGGCTTCGGCCAACGCGTAGCGGGCCACGAACAGCGCCAGCACCGGCAGCGCGATGATCTTCCAGCCGGTCAGCTGGCGGCCCAGCGCCTCGGACCAGGAGCGCAGGCGCGCGGTCCCTGCCAACGCTACCAGCGCGCCGATGGCCATGGTGTAGGTCCACAGGTAGGCCACGAACCACAGGTGGTTCCATGTCGGCAGGTCGAGACAGCTGCCTTGCTTGCAGAAGCCGTGGTAGCCGCTGATGTAGAGGCGCATGAATTCACCATAGCCGCCGGTGTAGTTGAGCTTTTCGATCACTTCGAAATACGACTGCGGCGGCACGATCGCCAGCATGCCGAACACCAGCGGCACCAGCAGGCGCCAGCTGCGCTGCCGCAGCAGGGCGCCGACGCGGACCTTTTGCAGCATGAAGGCGGTGGCGACGCCGGAGATCATGAACAGCAGGCCAAGGCGCCACGGCGAGGACAACAGCATCAGCGGCTCGATGGCGTCGCTGGCGTATGGGCTCTTGACGTGCCATCCCCAGGTTACGTAGTACATGCCGGTGTGGTAGAAGATCAGGACGCAGAACGCGAAGATGCGTATCCAGTCGAGGAAGTACAGGCGGTTGTTGGTGGTCTGGTTCATTGCTGGCTCCTGGTTGAATGAAGCCAGTCTAGCGATGCCCCGCGGGCGGCGTCCAGCGCGCGGGGGCGAAGCGGGATGCTGGTGGGGCGAGCCGGTTTATTGGCCCGCGTAGGCCTTTTTCAGTGCGGCCAGGTCGATCTTCTTCATGTCCATCAGCGCCGCCATCACGCGGCCGGCCTTCTCGGTGTCGGCGTCCATCAGCATGGCCGGCAGCGCGGTCGGCACGACCTGCCACGACAGGCCGAATTTATCGGCCAGCCAGCCGCATTGCCTGGCCTCCGGCACGCCGCCCTCGGACAGCTGGTTCCAGAAATGGTCGATCTCCTCCTGGCTTTCGCAGTTGATCACAAACGATATCGCCGGCGTGAACTGGAAGACCGGGCCGCCGTTGAGCAGGGTGAAGTCCTGGCCGTCCAGCTTCAGGGCGACCGTCATGACGCTGCCGGGCGGCTGCCGGTGTTGTTCCTGGCCGGCCTCGGTATAGCGGGCGATGCTGCAGATTTTGGAATTGCGGAAGATGCCGACGTAGAACTCGGCCGCTTCCTCCGCCCGCCCCGAGAACCACAGGAAGGGCGTGATTTTTTGGATGCTGTGCATGGTTGTCTCCTGGTCTGGTTAGACGTTGCCTGCTGTGCGGGCGCAGGCTGGCCCTTGCCGGAACAGGTTAACAGGATGGCGGCCGTTACGGCGCACGGCTAGGGTGCGATGGCGCTATGGCGCCTGCAGCCGCTCCATGACTTCGGCGCGGTACTGGCGCGAGCAGGGCACGCGCGCGCCGCTGCGCAATATCAGCTCGCCGTCGCCCTTGTCGAGATGCTGCACGCTGACGATCCAGTCCAGCTGCACGGCGGCGCGCCGGTGGCAGCGCTGGAAGCGCGGACCGAGCTTGTCGACCAGGCCGGCCAGCGTCTGGCGCATCAGCGGCTGGCCTTCGGCGGTGTGCAGCACGACGTAGTTGTCGGCGGTTTCTATCCACTGGATATGCTCGACCCGCACGATGCGGGTGCCGCCACGCTCGGGGATCAGCAGCTGGCTGATGGCGGGCAGGGGATGCTGCAACGGCGGGGGTGCTTCTTCAGTCAGGAGTGGCGGCATGGGTTGGGTGGTCTGGGCGGCGCGCTGTTGCGCGAGGCGTTCGCGCACGCGCTGGAGGGCGCGTTGCAGCCGTTGCTGGTCGTAGGGCTTGAGCAGGTAGTCGATGGCGTTGGCGTCGAAGGCGCGGATCGCGTATTCGTCGTAGGCGGTGACGAACACCACCAGCGGCGCCGGCGTGGGCAGCGAGGCGGCGACATCGAGGCCGGTGATCTCGGGCATCTGGATGTCGAGCAGCAGCAGGTCGGGCGCGAAGGCGGGCAGGCGTTCGAGCGCCTCGATGCCATCGCGGGCTTCCTCGATCGCGCTGATGTCCGCCTCCTGCTCCAGCAGGCGGCGCATCTTGTCGCGCGCAGGGCGCTCGTCGTCGACGATCAGGACGCGCATGGCAGCCGCATTTCCGCCCGCACGCCGGCCGGCGCGAGCTGGATCAGGTCGAAGGTGGCGCCGGCGCCGTACAACGCCGTCAGCCGCTCGCGCAGGTTGCGCACGCCGATGCCTGCGCTGGCCGCCGCGTCATCGCCGGCGCGCAGCGTGCCGCCGTCGTCCTCCAGCCGCAGCACCATCACGCCCTGCTCGCGGCTGGCCGAGATGCTGATGGCCGTGGCCTGGCGGCGCCGCTCAACGGTGTGCTTGAAGATGTTCTCCAACAGCGGCTGCATGCTCATCACCGGCACCTGGCAGTCGAGCAGCGCGTCGTCGATGTGCCAGTCGATGTGCACGCGGTCGGAAAAGCGCTCGCACATCAGGGCCGCGTAGCCGCGCAGCAGGCGCAGCTCCATCGCCAGCGTGACCTGGTGCTGCTCGCTGACGTCGAGCGTGGCGCGCAGCACGTCGGCCAGCTGGATCAGCATCGCGTCGGCGCGCGCCACGTCGCTGTGCATCAGCGAGGAGATGGTGTTGAGGGCGTTGAACAGGAAATGCGGCTGCATCTGCTGGGTGAGCCGCAGCAGCTGGGCTTCGCGCAGCGAGGCGTTGACGCGCTCCACGCGCAGCTTCTCGTTCTGCATCGCGTGGTACGACAGCACGCCGAACATGATGGTGGCGAAGATGCTGAAGAAGACCGTCATCTTCACGTCTTCGTACAGGAAGGTTTGCGGCCAGGGCAGGTGGGTGTAGGTGTCGCCGGCCAGCGCGTACACGCCATAGCGGATGCCGAAGGCGACCGGCACGAACAGCACCCAGTAGATCGGCAGCCACACCAGCTGGCGCGCGAACCACTTCAGCGGCTGCGCCAGCAAGTGGTCGTAGCGGCGCGTGTAGTGGCGCTGGGCCAGCAGCAGCAAGGTGCCGGTCAGCGCGGACGAGGTCTCCCATACAATCGGCTTCCACACGCCGGTTTGGTGGTCGCGCAGGTATTCCTGGATGGCGGTGAGGTTCATCAGCAGCCAGAAAAGGATCCAGGCTGTGCCGACGGTGATTTGTGTGCGCTTGGGTAGCATGGCCCAGATGATTACCGATTCTTATCAATAGGTCAATGAGCCGATAAGACTAGCGGTAGCGCGCCTCCATCAGGTCGATCTCGCGCACCAGCTTGCGCGAGATCTCGTCGGAGATGTGGTCGCTGCGCGCCAGCTCGTAGATCGCGTGGCGTTCCGCCTCCAGCGCCGCCAGCCGCAGCTCCTTCTCGGCATGGTCGGTCTTGCGCCAGGCCGCGTTGTTGCCGGGGCCGACCTCCTTGAGCTTGTGCTCATAGAACGCGATGATGCGCGCCGCCGCCTGCGGATACACCTCGGGGTCGACACAGGACTCGGCCTCCATCAAGGCGATCTGCGCCCGCTCGGTGGCTGCGATGGCGGCATTGGCCGCCGTGCGCCGCGCCAGGTCTTCCTCCTGCTGCTCTTCCGGCGAGGCCGGGAAGGTCATGCCGGCCAACAGGCGCGGCAGGCCCAGGCTGGCCGTCAGCAGCGAGATCAGGATCACCGAGCAGGCCAGGAAGATGGTCAGCGCGCGCGCCGGGAAGGGGGCGCCGTTGGGCATGGCCAGCGGCAGCGTCAGCACGCCGGCCAGCGTGATGGCGCCGCGCGCGCCGGCCAGGGTGGTGGCCAGCAGCAGGCGAGGGTTGATCTTCATGCGCGGCTGGTTGCGGATCTTTTGCTTGTAGATGGTCAGCCGCAGCGAGGCCCATACCCATAGCATGCGCAGCGCCAGCAGGCCGATGTTGATGGCCACCGCGTACACCGCCAGCCACCACGGATTCAAATGGCCGCTCTCCTCGATGGTGGCGCTGGCGTCGCGGAAGATGTCCGGCAGCTGCTCGCCGAGCAGCACGAACATGATGCCGTTCAGCGCGAACTGCACCGTGTCCCATACGGCCGAGCGCTGGATGCGGGTGTTGGCCAGCGTGTGGCCGCTGAGCTCCACGTAGCTCATGGTGATGCCGGCCGCCACCGCCGCCAGGATGCCCGATGCGTGCAGGCGCTCCGCCACCAGGTAGGCGCCAAACGGCAGCAGCAGGCTGACCAGGATGGGCGAACCGGTCGGTTCGCCGTAGTGGCGGCTCAGCCAGTACTGCAGCCGCGTCACCAGCAGCGTCACCGCGACGCCGGCGCCGATGCCGGCCGCCACCAGCCAGACGAAGGTGAGGGCGGCGGTGCTGACCGAGAAGGCGCCGGTCAGCGCGGCGGCCACGGCGAAGCGGAAGCACACCAAGCCGGAGGCGTCGTTCAGCAGCGATTCGCCTTCGAGGATGTGCATCAGCCGCTTGGGGATGGGCGTGGTGGCGGCGATCGAGCTGACCGCGATCGGATCGGTCGGCGAAATGATGGCGGCCAGCGCGAACGCCACCGGCAGCGGCATGGCGGGGATCAGCCAGTGGATCAGGAAGCCGGCGCCGATGACGGTGAACACCACCAATCCCAGCGCCAGTTCGAGGATGGTGCCCTTGTCGCGCAGCAGGCCGCTCTTGGGGATGCGCCAGCCGTCCAGGAACAGCAGCGGCGGCAGGAACACCAGGAAAAACAGGTCCGGCTCCAGGTCGACGCCGCGCGTGGACTTGGCGGCGATCAGCGCGCCGAGCGCGATTTGCACCAGCGGCAGCGGCACCGCGCGCGGCAGAAAACGGCTGAGATAGGCGCTGGCCACCACGGCCAGCAGCATCACCAGCACCACTTCGATTGAATCCATGCTCGATCCTTCAATATTGCAAAACGTCAGCAAGCTTACACCATGCAAGGCGGCGCAAAAAGTTGGGGCAGAGCACTAGTAAAACGGAAATCTTTCTGTCATAATTCTGTCTTCTGCGGGAGTAGCTCAGTTGGTAGAGCGCAACCTTGCCAAGGTTGAGGTCGAGAGTTCGAGACTCTTCTCCCGCTCCAGAATTCAGTAGCATATTAAAAGGAAGCCTGCGGGCTTCCTTTTTTTACGTCTATACGGTGTCAACCGTTGTATCTCGTGCTGTAAAACAATATCTCTTCTTTCAAAGTGTGACGGTGGGCAGCGGCAGACGCTATACTTGCTACGGAGCTACCACCGACGGAGACGAAATCTATGAAATCAGTTCAACAGGAAGTTGATGAGCGCAGTAACCTGACCAACTCCAATAAATTCGAACTGCTGCTGTTCCGCCTTGGCGCCGACGCCAACGGCGAACATTCCGAGTTGTTCGGTATTAACGTCTTCAAAATCCGCGAAATTGTCGCGATGCCGGAAGTGACTGCCGTGGCCGGATCCCCGCCACACATGTTGGGCGTCGTCAATCTGCGCGGACAAATCATCACGGTGCTGGATTTGCCAGGCATCGTCGGTGTGACCCCAAAAACCGGTCTGAACATTATGTTGGTCACCGAGTTCGCCCGCACCACGCAGGCGTTCGCGGTGGAATCGGTCGATGAGATCGTGCGCCTGGACTGGAGTCAGGTGCTGACCGCCGAAGGCACGGCCGGCGGCAAGGTCACCAGTATCGCGCGCGTCGACGGCGACGTGCAAAACACCCGCCTGGCGCAGGTGCTGGACGTGGAAACCATCCTGCGCGAGCTGGTGCCGCCGGAAGGCAAGGACGTCGATCCGGAAACCATCGGCCCGAAAGTCATGCTCAAGCCGGGCGCCGTGATCCTGGCGGCGGACGATTCCGTGGTCGCGCGCAACCTGATCGAGAAGGGCCTGGAAGCGATGGGTGCCCACTTCATCATGACCAAGTCCGGCAAGGAAGCCTGGGACCGCTTGCAGCACATCGCCGACGGCGCCAAGGCCGAAGGCGTGCCGGTCAGCGACCGCGTCGCCCTGGTGCTGACCGACCTGGAGATGCCGGAGATGGACGGCTTCACGCTGACCCGCCTGGTCAAGCAGGATGCGCGCTTCGCCAAGATTCCGGTCGTGATTCATTCCTCGTTGTCGGGCAAGACCAATGAGGATCACGTCAAGGGCGTGGGCGCGGATGCCTACGTGGCCAAGTTCTCGGCCGAGGACCTGGCGGACACGCTGCGCAACGTGTTGAGCAAAGCGGCGGTGTAAGCACGCCGCTGCAAACAAGGGTAGTATCGAAGGGCCGTGACGGCAACGTCGCGGCCCTTTTTTTGCATCCCATTTCTCGAAAGGATATACCGTGGCAGCTAAGAAAATTCTGTTTCTGACCGGCGACTTTGCGGAGGATTACGAGACCATGGTGCCGTTCCAGGCGCTGCAGATGGTGGGCCACACGGTGCACGCGGTGTGCCCCGACAAGCGTGCTGGCGAGACCGTCAAGACCGCCATCCACGATTTCGAGGGCGACCAGACCTACACGGAAAAGCCGGGCCACTTGTTCGCGCTGAACGCCAACTTCGACGACGTCGACGTGAGCAAGTATGACGCGCTGATGATCGCCGGCGGCCGCGCGCCGGAATACCTGCGGCTCAATCCGCGTGTGATCGAGATCGTGCAGCAATTCGCGGCGGCGTCCAAGCCGATCGCCGCCGTGTGCCATGGCGCGCAGCTGCTGGCGGCGGCCGATGTCATACGCGGCAAGACCATCTCGGCCTATCCGGCGTGCTCGCCCGAGGTCAAGCTGGCCGGCGGCAACTACGCCGACATCCCGGTCGACCAGGCCGTCACCGACGGCAACTTCGTCACCGCGCCGGCCTGGCCCGCGCACCCGGCTTGGCTGGGCCAGTTCCTGCAGCGGCTGGGCACGGAAATCAAGCTCTAGATCAAGTTGGCGTCACACCCAGGCAGCGGGCGTGGAAGCGGATGTGGTCTTCCATGAAGGTGGCGATGAAGTAGTAGCCGTGGTCGTAGCCGTCGTGCCGCCGCAGTTCCAGCGGCTGCGCGGCGGTGCGGCAGGCCGCTTCGAATACTTCCGGATACAGCTGCTCCTTCAGGAACTTGTCGCCCAGCCCCTGGTCGATCAGAATGCCGGACGGGAAGGGCGTTTGCAGGCGCGCCATCAGCAGGCTGGCGTCGTGCTGTTCCCATGCTGCGGGATCGTCGCCCAGGTAGCCGCTGAAGGCCTTCTTCCCCCACGGGCACATCGACGGCGCCGCGATCGGCGCGAACGCGGACACGGAACGGAACACGTCCGGCCGCTTCAAGGCCATCGTCAACGCGCCGTGGCCGCCCATCGAGTGGCCGAAGATGCCGATGCGTTCGCCGTCCACCGGCAGCTCGCGCACCAGCAATTCGCGCAGCTCGTGGATGTAGCTGTACATTCGGTAGTGCGTGGACCACGGCGCTTGCGTCGCGTCGACATAGAAGCCGGCGCCGGCGCCGAAATCCCAGCTGTCCGATTCGCCGTCGATGCCGGCGCCGCGAGGGCTGGTGTCCGGCGCGATCAGCATCAGGCCGGCCTCCGCCGCAGCGCGCTGGGCGCCGGCCTTGATCATGAAAGTCTCTTCATTACAAGTCAGTCCCGCCAGGTAGAACAACGCCGGCACGGGGCCTTGCGCGGCCTGGGCCGGCATGAAAACGGAGAAGCGCATCGGCAGGCCGATCTCGCGCGATGCGTGCCGGTAGAAGCGCTGTACGCCGCCGAAGCAGGCGTGTTCACTGATTAGTTCAAGCATGTTGGTCCTTTATGTTCCTTAGCGCACAGTGAGCACGCCCGTTGTCGTCCAGAATTGTACAAGTATCTTAAAGAAGGAGAAATACATGCCGGATATTCAGGTCGTCATGACCGAACTAGGCTGGCCCTTGGCGATTGCTTTGGCTTGGCTGGCGGGAGAATTCATCCATCGCTGGACACGCCTGCCGCGCATCAGCGTCTACGGCGTGGTCGGCTTCCTGATGGTGCAGATATTTCCCGCAGCGTTGAGCAGCGGCGCTTCCAGTACCGTGACGCTGTTGGCCAATCTGGCTTTCGGCCTGATACTGTTTGAATTCGGTTACCGCATCAACCTGCACTGGCTGCGCATCAATCCGTGGATCGCGGTCAGCGGACTGGCGGAATCGGCCGCCACCTTCGGCATTGTCTACCTGATCTCGCACCTGACCGGCATGCCGCCGCTGACTTCCTTGCTGCTGGCGTCGCTGGCCATGTCCACGTCGCCGGCCGGCGTGCTGCGCGTGATTAATGAGGAGGACAGCTCGGGCCAGGTGACCGAGCGCGTGCTGCATCTGGTCGCCATCAACTGCGTGCTGGCGGTGTTCGTGTTCAAGGTGGTGGTGGGCTTCTGGGTGTTCCAGACGTCGGGCAGCCTGACGCAGGCCATCTCGCACAGCCTGATCGAGTTGCTGATATCGGCCGTGATGGGCGCGGTGATGGGCTTCCTGGTGCCGGCCGTGCTGCGCCGCCTGGGCGCGATGGCGCAGGACGGCACCATCGCCTTCGCGCTCGGCGTGATCCTGCTGGTGGCGATGGCGCATGCGTTCGACGTCTCGCCGGTGCTGGCCACGCTGACCTTCGGCCTGGCCGCGCGCCACAGCCGCGTGGCCTTCAGCCGCACCGAGCGCAACTTCGGCGGCATCGGCGAGCTGCTGACGGTGCTGCTGTTCGTGTTCGCCGTGTCCACACTGGAGTGGGAGCGCGTGGTCGAGGGAGCGGGCCTGGGCGTGGTGCTGCTGCTGGCGCGCTTCCTTGTAAAGGCGGTTGCGGTGGCGGCGTTCGCGCATGTCGGCGGCATCTCGTGGCGCAAGGGTCTGCTGACCGGTATCGCGCTGTCGCCGATGTCGGTGTTCGTCACGCTGCTGCTGGAGCAGACTAAATACATGGGTATCGTGCTGGTCGACGAACTGGCCGCGCTGGCGGCGATGACGCTGTTGCTGGAAGTGGTCGGCCCCGTCATCACGCAGCGCGCCCTGATCTGGGCCAACGAGACCCCGGCTAAAGAGGAGCATTGACATGCCATTGGAACCCTTCAAATCATCGCAGCCGCTCACCATGGGCGTGGAGCTGGAGCTGCAATTGGTCAGCCTGTCGGACTTCGACCTGACCGCGTCCAGCCCGGACCTGCTGCACCTGTTGAGCCGCAAGCCGTTTCCCGGCAACGTCACGCCCGAGATCACCGAGAGCATGATCGAGATTAACAGCGACGTGCACACGCATCACAGCGAGCTGGTGTCGCAACTGCAGGTGATCCGCGACACGCTGGTGCAGGCGGGCGAGCAGCTCAACATCGGCATCTGCGGCGGCGGCACGCATCCGTTCCAGAAGTGGGCGGACCGGCGCATCTTCGCCAAGCCGCGCTTCAAGGAAGTGTCGGAGCTGTATGGCTATCTGGCTAAACAGTTTACGATTTTCGGCCAGCACGTGCACATCGGCTGCGCCTCGGGCGACGACGCGCTGTTCCTGCTGCATTCGCTGAGCCGCTACGTGCCGCACTTCATCGCGCTGTCGTCCTCGTCGCCGTATGTGCAGGGGAACGACACGCTGTTCAATTCCGCGCGGCTGAACTCCGTGTTCGCGTTTCCGATGAGCGGGCGGGCGCCGTTCATGCAGCACTGGTCCACCTTCGAGCACGAGTATTTCGCCAAGATGGAACACACCGGCGTGATCAAGAGCATGAAGGACTTCTACTGGGACATCCGGCCCAAGCCGGAATACGGCACCATCGAGCTGCGCGTGTGCGACACGCCGCTGACGGTGGAGCGTGCGGCGGCGCTGGCCTGCTATCTGCAGGCGCTGTGCCGCTATCTGCTGGAGCGGCGCGAGACGCCGCCGGAGGAGGACGATTACCTGGTCTACAACTACAATCGCTTCCAGGCTTGCCGCTTCGGCTTGGACGGCACGCTGGTGCATCCGAAGACGTACGAGAGCCTGTCGCTGCGCGAGGACATCCTGACCACGCTGCGCAAGATGGAGCCGCACGGCGCCGCGCTGGGCGGCACGGCGGGCTTGCAGCATCTGATGCAAGTCACGCACGAGGGCAGCGACGCCCACTACCTGCGCCAGCAGTTCGAGCGCAGCGGCAGCGCCGAAGGCATGGTCGACGCGGCGATCCAGCGCTTCCGGGGGCGCGAGTAGCTTGTCAATAGCAGGATCAATTTTCTGCATACCCGTAGCAGCGTAATCATCGCCGCCTTCGACTATATCGTGGTCGGCAACGTCAACGCGCAGGGGATCGCCAGTGGCGTACCGTGCGGACCTATCTCAATCGTGCACGCTATGCCGCGCATGAATGTCGGCGTAAAGTGGTGGATGATATTGAGGAGTTCACCATGAATGGCGATAACCAGCCCCAGCAAGAACAACATCGCGTCGTCGAGCGCATTGCACGCGTCGAGACCGCGATTGACTATCAGGACAAGGCGCAGTCGCTGCTACATGAAGCGATGCAACGCGGCTTCGCCCGCATCGACCAGCAATTTGATCGGCTTCAGGACGAACTGGTTCGTATGAACGGACAGATCACACAAGCGCGCACGACGGATTTCCGCATCCTGCTTGGTATTTGCATGACGACGGCTTTCGGTACGATCGGCCTCATCGTCAAAGTCTTTAGCGCGCTCTAGCTGGGATGGCAATGGTGGCTTGGTGTTCGATGTGGGCGGGCGCGTCCTAAAACCGCGTCTCCCGCGCCACGCGCAGGAAGTTGTCGAGGATGGCGGTACAGTCGAGCAGCTCGACGCCGCCGGCCTGGTGGAACTCCGGATGCCATTGCAGGCCCATCACGAACGGCGCCTTGCGGTAGCGGATCGCCTCGACCATCTTGTCCGGTACCGACAGCGCCTCCACCGCCATGTCGCGCCCCAGCGTCTTGACGGCCTGGTGGTGGATGGAATTGACCAGGCCAACCCCCTTGCCCTTGAATAGCTTGGCCAGCGACGAGCCGGCCGGGAAACTGACCTCGTGCCGGTTGCGGTCGTACTCGTCGTTGACGTGGGCCAGCGAATCGGGCACGTCGGAGGCGATGTCCTGGTACAGCGTGCCGCCGAAGGCGACGTTGATCAGCTGGCATCCGCGGCAGATGCCCAGCACCGGCTTGCCCGCCTCAACGAATTCATGCAGCAGCTCCAGCTCGTACATGTCGCGCGCGCGGTCGCCGCTCCATTCGGGCCGGGTCGGCGTTTCCGAATAACTTTGCGGCGAGACGTCCGCGCCGCCCTGCAGCACCAGGCCGTCCAGATGCTTGGCGTAGTCGCGCAGGCGGATGTTGGACGGGTGCAGCAGGCCGTCGGTGTTGACGGTCGGGATCATGAACACTAGCACGTCGCGCGACATCACCCATTGCGCGATGGACTCCTCCAGATATTGCAGGTTCTTGCTGCGCAGGCCGGTGGCGCCGGGTTCGGGGTGGAAGATGCGCGCCGACACGCCGATGTGCAGCGGCCGCTGGATGATGTGGCGCGTGGCGGCCGCGGCGAAGCGCCGGTAGCGCGCCATGAGCACACGGCCCCACAGGCTGAAGACGGTGTCGCCGGGGTCCAGATAACTGGGCGTGCCGGTGTCCGGCCGCGCGCGCCGGTCGCGGTCGCTGCTGCGCCGGTGCTGCGGTTGCTGTGCCTGATCCTTGTCGTCCGCTTCCCCGCTCATGCCTTGCCTCGTCCGCTATCCATAGGGTTGCAGTGTGCCACATGCCGATGCCATCAGTCGCCCGCTACGTCGCTTGAAAAAACTGAAACGAGCAATTGACAATCTGTCGTTAAAACTTCGAGTACCAAACCGCCAGCGATGTCCTACACGCGCACAGCGGGATAGCTTATATGCTGCCTGTTGAACTGGCCTTACGATAAATCCTCCTTGACACATCGGCGGTGACAGCACTGATGAGCTGGGTTTTTTTATTACATCAACCGGAGGCTATATCATGGCAAACTCGAATCAAGGCAACCAAGGTAATCAAGGCAATCAAGGCAGCCAAGGCAATCAGGGCAGCAAGGGACAGAGCCAGCAGAGCGATACCAGCAATCGCGGTTTCGCTTCGATGGATCCTGATAAGCAGCGCGAGATCGCCGCCGAAGGCGGTCGCGCGGCACATGCGT
The DNA here is from genome assembly GCA_025548565.1 of Rugamonas sp. A1-17. Classification (GTDB taxonomy): domain Bacteria; phylum Pseudomonadota; class Gammaproteobacteria; order Burkholderiales; family Burkholderiaceae_D; genus Rugamonas. The sequence continues at coordinate 444,658 of JAJLPB010000002.1, read as the reverse complement.
CTGGCAATGCGCATGAGTTCACGTCCGAAGAGGCACGTCAGGCTGGTAGCCAGAGCCACAAGAACGATGGCAATCAGCAGAGCGGTTCGTCCAACGCCAATTCGCGCAGCGGCGGCCAAGGCAATCAAGGCAGCTCGGGTAGCTCGGGCGGTTCTGGTTCCTCTGGCGGCACCCGCGGTGGCACGCCTGAGCAACATGCTGAAGCTGGCCGTCAAAGCCACAAGAATGACCGTTAATCTGGTTTAAGCTTCGATCATGGCGGCCTCGGGCCGCCATTTTTTTTGCGCACCGTGCCGGCTAGTGGCTCTGCGTCAGTTCGCGCAGCAGCGCGTCGGCGAAGGCCGTCACCAACGGTTCGGCTTCGCGCCGGCTGGCCAAGCCGACCTTGGTGAACAGGGTGCCGCGCGACAGAGGAATGAAGCGCACGCCGGCCGGCGCCATCAACTGCATGCATTCAGGCACGATGGCGATGCCGAGGTTGGCCTCGATCAGGCTCAGCTGCGACGACTTGCGCGACAGTACCCGCGCCGGCTTGGGAAAGAAGCCCTGGTCCAGGCACAGGTTGGCCACCAGGTAGCTCAAGCCGCCACGGTCCTTGTGCGGGATCGAGATGAAGGGTTCCTGGCTCAGGCTGGCCAGTTCGATATTGTCCAGCGCCGCCAGCGGCGAGTGGCGCGACACCGCTACCACCAGCCGCTCTGTGATCAGCTCGCGCGCTTGGATGTGCGGGAACTTGCGCAGCGTGGGCATGCGGATCAGGCCGATATCGGCGCGGCCTTCCTCGATGTCCATCGTCTGGTCCTCCGACGGCGCCATCGAGATGTCCAGCGTCACGCCGGGGAACTGTTCCAGCAGGCGGCCCAGGGCGCCGGTCAGCGCGGGCGTCAGGATCACCGAGCTGGAGTGCTGCAGGCGGATCAGGCCCTGCGCACCCTGGCCCACCTGACGCGCCTGCACCACCGTGCGGTCGATGTCGTCGAGGATGCGCTTGCTGCGTTCGAAGAACAGCTGGCCAGCGGGCGTCAACTGGATATGGCGCGAATCGCGCGTGAGCAGCTGGGTTTGCAACTCGTCCTCCAGCTCCTTGACCTGCCGGCTCAGCGCAGACTGCGCGACGTACAGCTTCTCGGCAGCGCGCGAGTAGCTGCCGGCCTCCACGATCTCTACAAAATATTTGAACTGTTTAAGTGAAATCACCGCTATGCCGTTTCGAGATAGTTGGCCGCCGAATTTGATATTGGATTGCTGCGCGCGGCGCCGTTAAAGTGAAGCGTCTTTCTTCAAACGGGAACCGCCATGTTGGAACTCATCGGAATAATCGGCGTGGTCGTCAGTATTGCAGTAAAAGTAATATGCGTCCAGATCGGCTGCGCGAGCGGTGTCGACGATAAAGAGGATTAATGCCCCTATAATCGGGCATGATAAAAAAATACCTGCTCCTCGCCGGCAAGTTGCTCGCTTCCTTGTTGATGTTGTGCTTGTCGCTGTGGGGCGGCGGCGCGTTGTGGTTCCAGGCCGCGCCTTTCCTGGCGGTGGCTTGGGGCGTGGTCAGCGTGGTGTCGCTGGTGTGGTGGTGGCGTCGGCGTAGTGCGCGCGTGCTGCTGCCATGGCTGTTCGCGGTCGCGCTGATGATGGTTTGGTGGAGCACCATCAAACCCAGCCACGACCGCGTATGGGCCGACGACGTGGCGCGCATGGTCACGGGCCATGTGCAGGGCAGTGTGGTCACGCTGGATCAGGTGCGCAACTTCGAGTGGCGCAGCGATGCGGATTACACGCAGCGCTGGGAGCAGCGGCAGTATGACCTGAACCAGTTGCGGTCGGTCGATGTGGCGCTGTCGTACTGGATGGGGCCTGCCATCGCGCATACGCTGGTGTCGTTCGGTTTTGCGGATGGCCACTACCTGACGTTCTCCATCGAGATCCGCAAGGAGCGCGGTGAGAGTTTCGACGCCATCGCCGGCTTCTTCAAGCGCTTCGAGACGGTGCTGATCGCCGCCGACGAGCGCGACATCCTGCGCGTGCGCACCAACGTGCGCGATGAGGACATGTACCTGTACCGGTTGAAGATGCCGCCGGAAGTCATGCGCTCGCTGTTCTTGTCGTATCTGGAAGAAGGGGCTTTGCTCAAGCGTGAACCGCGCTTCTACAACACGCTGACCGCCAACTGCACCACCATCATCTTCGAAATGGCGCGCCGCATCGATCCCGGTCTTCCGCTGGATTGGCGCCTGCTGGCCTCCGGCTATCTGGACCGCTACCTGTACGACATCGGCGCGCTGGCCGGGCAGGGCGGCTTCGACTCGCTTCGGCAGCAAGCCCGCATCACCGCCAAGGCGCGGGCGGCTGGGAATGCGGCAGATTTTTCCGACCGCATCAGGCTCCATTGATATCAGTTGGCGTGACAATGCACGTCTTTTGCAGACTAGCAAGCTGATATTATTGAAGTCATCGGTTGTGTGCGGCCGTTCAATGAGTAATTTCTGATCAGAGAAAATTTAGGAAGATAAATGGCATTTACATTAGAGGTCCAGAGTGAAGTTCGTCCTGCCAGCTTGCCTGCGATATGGGTATCGGCTTTGGCTAAGCATGGAATAGCAGTCGAGTTCCCGCCGGATTTTTTATCTGAATGTAAAACAGGTGTACTCATCATGAAGGTGCTGTCTGCACCGGCTAGCCTTACGCGAGAAGACGTAAGCGAACCAGCGTCAGCGTATTTCGAATTCTGGACTGATGAAGATGGCTTTGGCTTTAGCACCGCTAGTGGTCGTAGTACCGTGGACTTTGCCGTTCAATGTCTTTGTGCAGCGACCTTGGCTGAGCATCTCGACGCAGTCTATGTGGATCCACAGATGGGAAAATCAGCCAGAGGAGCAGCTGCGCTGCCCTTGGCGATGGAAGAGATCAAGTACTTTATCAGCACACCTGACGAGGAAGTCTATCGGAAGTTCATCGATTGGGATCGTTTCTGACTGGCCCTTGTCGGCCAGGAGTGGGCCTGACTCAATAATTCTAAATATGAAAATACTAGCTTCTCTTGCAGCTCTTCTTGGCTTAGGTACTTCTCAAGTTACCACGACCGCAGAAGTTCAGAAAAAAGTCGAGCATGCAGTTGTCATCCATTTTCAATACGGATCTCGGGATCTGACGCGACTTTTTGCGCTCGAAGACAAGATTGAAGATGTTGTCGCTAAAGCTCATGTTGGCGAATATGACGGAAACGAGGTCGCAGTTGATGGTAGCGATGGGTTCCTCTATTTATACGGCCCGGATGCTGATAAATTATTGCAAGCGATTGAACCTGTGCTCGCAGAAACCTCGTTCATGAAAGGTGCGGAAGTGAAAAAACGCTACGGTCCGGCCGGGACAGGCGCGAAGGAAGTGACTCTTCATATCGAAACTCGATAAAGTGCTGCTTTTTGATTGAATCTCTTCGTTCTGCATCCGGCCATGACCGGACATCCATGCCCTAGATTAGGCTATTTTCCTGAAAGATTTATGCAAGAGAAATTTTACTCGGACATACTCACCAACTATAACAACCGCATGATTCTGGACCGCTGGGATGCCTTAGCGCTTCCAGATGGTTGGTTAGTAGCGGGCTGCCTATTTCAAACCGTGTGGAATTTAAAAGATGGACGCGCTTCCGACGCTGACATCAAAGACTACGATTTATTTTATTTCGACGACAGTGACTTGAGTGAAGAAGGGGAGCGTCGCGTTCAAGAGCGTGTTAATGACGTGTTGGCCGATTTGCTAGTCCCCATTGAAGTCAGCAACCAAGCTCGAGTACATACATGGTATGAGTCATACTTCGGCCACCCATATCCACCGCTTCAAAGTGCTCGTGATGGAATTGACAGATTCCTCATCCCCGCCACCTGTGTTGGGGCGAGGCCGGACGCTATCTATGCTCCAAATGGGCTACAAATGCTTTACGATGGTATTCTCACAATGAATTCGCTGACTCCGCATTTAGAACTCTTCGAAGCAAAGGCGGCATCGTATCGCTCCCGTTGGCCGTGGCTTCAAAGTATTGGTCTCAGGACTAACATCATTGGCAGTCAGCAGGTTGGCCGATAGCGGCCACAAAGAGACATTCATAAGGTGTTTGCCTGGATATTTCTTATTGAAGGATTCGGCAGTGGGAATAATGCGTGAAACTTTGGCTAATAATTTTAGTTGCTGTTATGCAATAAAATTTTATTTGAGCAAATTTTAAATAAGGAAACCAATGATTGCGAAAAAAGTATTCCCGGCTCTTTTTATATCTATCGGTCTAGTTACTACTGCTCAGGCAGCATCATTTTATTTTGTCGCCCACCCGGACGATATTGAGCTCTTCATGGCTCGACAAGCTTGGTCCGATGTGAAGGTTGGCGCAAAGGTGGTCTTTATTGTCACGACGGCCGGTGACGGTGGGCGCGGGGATGGCATAGTTTCCACTATATCGGACGCCAGAAACTATGCGTCTTCACGACAGGCGGGCCACGAAGCAGCGCTCAAATATTGGTTCGGCCTACGCGGTGGCTCAGTTGGGGTAACGTCTAATTCCAATGTCACGATTGGCGGCAAGACTTTGCTAAGGCAGGCGATCGGCGGTTTCGGGAGCAACGTGATCATGTACAACCTTCGCTTAGCCGATGGGTATGATAATACTCAGCACACCTCGCCCGATTGTCTGGACGGTGCGGCAAGCTGCTTCTATCAAGTCCCTGCTTCAGTTGCGACTGCTTCGAATGCTGGCACATTGTCCAGACTTCGCGCCAATGCGGCTACCCAGCCAAATATTCCACTTTACACGATTGACGAGAGCAATCCGCAGAACTATACCTATGCTCAGTTGAAAAATGTTTTACGAGGAATTATTTCCACAGAGCAGGATTCGGCAGATACCTGGGTTAACATCCAGACATATGATGGTGTGTATTATGACAACGACGATCATCTTGCGACTGGACACTCCGTGGCCGACGCCTTAACTGACTATGCCAACTCATCCCCAACCAGATGCATTAAAACCGTTGAATACATCGGCTATCAAACGCAATATTTCAATGTAAATTACTCAAGCGCAGATCAAAGCACTCACTGGACTAGTTGGCAGACGTTGAATGACGCTTTGGTATCGTCTGGAGGCCCGGATTCGAGGGCGGCACATTATCAGTGGCTTTACAGGATTTACACCTCCACCAAACCAGGTGGGCCAATAACTTCATATGGCCCCTGCAATTAACGAAAAATAGAAGGTAAAAGGGCGCGTGTTTTTTACAGCGTCCGTTTGCAACGGCTGCGTTGGAAGTGTCAATACGCGCGAATGTCCGCACCGGGGCGGAACCGGCCAGTGGCAATGACGAATTCCGGTGTTTGTATCGATTGGGCCGCTGTGGCATGACATGGCAATGATCTTGGCGATCTGCGGACGGTTCCCGGTTGGAAAAGACGTCGCGGCTGGTGTTGGCGCGGTCGAGTAGTGCGTCGAGTACTGTGTTGCTGGCCACGACAGCTTGTTTGATCTCTATTTTGCGTAGCTATTCCTAGCGCCTGCCCAGGCTGACGTGCAGCTTATAGCCGAAGTAGCTCTTGCCGTGCCTCTTTGTCCAGCGGCATCGACATCCTTCTGCGCGTACTTATGTGGCTTCCAGGCTGGCGGCTTGGTGCTCGTTGGAGGAGCGCCAGGATTTTCACCATCAGCAGCGGTGAATATGGCGTGGCTGCCGCTTTTGGCGTTGTGACGCGCGCGGTGCACATGGTCGATGACAGAGTTTTTGCCGAAACGGGCCAGCGGGCTGCGAGTTTTTAGCGGTCGCCTTAATATCTAAAAGTCAGGTCGGGCTCTTGGTATTTGCACTCAAAAATAATATGAAAATAAAGTGGAGCAAGCCAATTCCGACTGACGTACATAATGCATGCCACCCTGCGAATAACAAGCAAATTACTAGCCATCACCCGCGTCAAGTAAATTAAAAATATAAAATTTCTCCGTTGGAATAGTCCAACACTAGCATTATATTTTTAGAAATTAATGTAATACTACACATCCCGGCATGCGGTTCTCGCACATGCCCGATTCTCCCAGATTATCACCATCCTCCACTTGTTACTATTGGAAAGGTAGTGTTATGCCTGTCGATAAAACTAATAATCCCGCGTCCAGTTTTCAGCAAACATATGACGTGATAGTCATAGGTGGCGGCCCGATGGGGCTCGCTACCGCGTATTACAACAGTAAGCGCGCCGCCTCCACGCTGGTGCTGGAACAGTTCACCTTCCTTAATCAGCAGGGCAGTTCGGCCGGCGTCTCCCGCCAGTTCCGCATTCCCTATCCTGACGAATACATGGTGAAAATGGCCGAAGACGCGCTGCCTTATTGGGCCGAATTGCAAACCCACACCCAGGAACCGTTGTTGACGACGGTCGGCACCTTGTGGTTTGGCGATCCCACCGTCCAGTCGACGGAGGGCAACATCGCCGCCGCGGAACTGGCCATGCAGGCGCAGGACGTGCCTTACACCTCCTTAACCGTGTCGGAAATCGAACAGCAATATCATTTTAAAGACTTGCCGCCGAATTACCGGGGCCTGTTCCAGGCCGACGGTGCCAGCATCGACTTGCGCGCCACCCAGCGCACCCTGTACGACTGCAATCTCGCCAGTCCGCATGTGACGATGCTTGAACAGGCGCCGGTTATCGGCATTGTGCAATCCGATCAGTTGTTCATGGTGACGACTCCTGGGGGGACTTACGCCGGCAAGAAGCTGGTGATTGTGCCGGGGCCTTATATCAACGACGTCATTAATATGCTCTATTTCAGGATAGAGGCGACGTATTGGAATATGACCTCGTGCTATTTCAAAAAGACCGACCCCGCCATTCAATACCCAACCTGGTTTGTTTTCCAGCAGCCGGAAGGCAATAGCGGCAATCAGTTCTACGGTTTCCCCGAGGTCGATTGGGATCACCCCGACTATATCCGGGTTGCGCCGGACTTCGTTATGACGCCCCTGTCCGATCCCAACCTGGCCAGCTTTGTCCCCAACCCCGCGGAATTGGCGTACACCTCCGAGTGGGTGCGCAAGCATATGACCGGGCTCGACCCCACTCCGTATTACAAATCCACCTGCCTGGTGGCGCTGAGCACGATCGCTGGCAAGGAAATGCTGATCGACTTCGCCCCAAGTTACGTCCCCAATCATCAGAACATCGTCATGTATGCAACCGGCTGGGCCGCCAAGTTCGTGCCGCTGCTGGGCAGCATCCTGTCCGAGATGGCACTCGACGGCAAAAGCTCGTACGACATCTCGCACTTCCAGACCGGCCAACGCTACTTCAGAAGCATGTAAATAATTTAGCCACTTATATAGGGAGTCCAAAATGGTTGACAAGAATACGGCACTGAACACCGGCATGCAGGATGGATTGAAACTCGACGTAGCCATCGTCGGCGCCGGTATTTCCGGCATCTACTCCGCCTACCGCCTGACCACGGCCGGCGCCAGCACCGGCAGTCAGGTGCAAGTCTTCGACATGAACACCCGCATTGCTGGACGGCTCGAATCGGTGCGCCTGCCTGGCATGCCGACGGTACAGGGCGAGCTGGGCGGCATGCGCTACCTGACCTCGCAGAAAATCGTCACCACGCTGATCGAGGAAGTCTTCGCCGACCAGATGGAAGCGGTGGAGTTCCCGATGGGCGATCCGGCCGATTTGTATATGTATTTGCGCAAAGACCGTTGCAAGCAAAACGCCTGGACCGAAGCCCAGCGCAAGGGCGAGAAGCTGTCCACCCGCTACTATCTGGACGACGATGACATCGGCTTCAGCGCCGACCAGCTGTTCAGCAAGGTGATTTACAACGTGCTGACCGCCGATCCATGGTTCCGGGAGAATTATGGCCAGTACGTTCACCAGATCGACGAATATAACTACACCATCGAACTGACGCTGCGCCAGTGGGACCAGATCAAACCCTACCTGACCTACCGCTTCGAAGGCTCGCCGTACGACAAGCGCCTGGTCAACGACATCGGCTTCTGGAATCTGCTCAAGGACCAGGTCTCGCAGGAGGGCTATACCTTCTTGTCGACCGCCGGCGGCTACTACTCCAACACCATCAACTGGAATGCGGCGGAAGCCTTCCCCTACATGATCGGCGATTTCTCCGCCGGCGCGACGTACAAGACCATCGCCCAGGGTTTTGACAGCACGGTGTATGCGATGGCGAACGAGTATATGCGCTACCCAGGCGCATGCGTCTGGTCCGAAAACAAGCTGGTGACCTTTAACCGGGACCATCCGCAACTTGCCACCCATCGCTATGAACTCGTCTTCCTCAACCTGCGTTCGAACCAGGAGTGGCGGGTTTACGCGAACCGCCTGGTACTGGCGATGCCGCGGCGCTCGCTGGAACTTCTGGACCAGGACAACTTTTTCTTCAACGTCAATCAAAATACAGAATTGAACAAGAACATTCGCTCGGTCATCATGGAGCCGGCGTTCAAGATCCTGATGGGATTCGATACGCCGTGGTGGAATGAGCTGGGCATCACCGCCGGGCATTCCATCACCGACTTGCCGATGCGCCAGTGCTACTACTTCGGCACCGCGAAAGTGACCGACCATTCGATGCTGCTCGGTAGCTACGGCGATATGGAGACGGAGACGTTCTGGAAGGCGCTGTCGGACGATCCGGTGAAATTCCGGCCACGCGCGACCAGGCTGGCATCGCAGCAGGAAGTCGAGGCACTGAACGACGTCGCGGCGAGCGACACGATGGTCAAGGAGGTGGTCAAGGAACTGCGCGAATTGCACGGCGTGGGAGTCCCTATGCCCTACGTCACCTGGTTCAAGGACTGGGGCGATGACCCGTTTGGCGCCGGCTATCATGCCTGGAAGGCCGGCTACAAGGTGCAGGATGTGATGCCCTACATGCGCAAGCCTTCGCCGACGGAGGATATCCACATCTGCGGCGAAGCGTATTCGGACCAGCAGGGCTGGGTCGAAGGCGCCTTCTGCGAGGCGGAGAAAATGCTGCAGTCCTATTTCGGCCTGCCTCGCCCAAGCTGGTTGCCGGCTGATTATTACCTGGGCTGGTAGATCGCCGCGACTATCAATGCCGCCCAGCCTCAACTGGGCGGCATAATTTCACCTCACCGCGCAAAGTACAGGTCGTGGAGCTGCTGGAGCTGGACTTCGGACGCCGGCTGCGACAAGGCCACGCGCCCGCTTTGCATCAGGTAGACGTGATCGGCCACGCCCAACGCGCGTTCGGTATTCTGCTCGACCAGGATGATGGTGCGCCCGCCGGCCTTGAGCCGCTCCAGTATCTCGAACAATTCGTTGACGACCAGCGGCGCCAGGCCCAGCGAGGGTTCGTCGATCAGCAGCAGCTTGGGATCGGACATCAAGCCGCGCGCCATCGCCAGCATCTGCGCTTCGCCGCCGGACAGCGATCCAGCCATCTGCGTGCGCCGTTCGCGCAGGCGCGGGAACATCTCGTAGGCTTCCTCCAGCCTTTGCTTCACATGCGCGCGGTGCGATTTGTGGAAGGCGCCCATGATCAGGTTTTCTTCCACGCTCATGTCTCGGAAGACCATGCGGCCTTCGGGAATCATGGCGACGCTGCGGTCGGCCATATCCCACGTCGGCGTGCCGTTCAGGCGTGCGCCGTCCAGCCGGATCTCGCCGGCGCCCACCGGCACCAACCCCATGATCGCCCGCAGCAGCGTGGTCTTGCCGGCGCCATTGGGGCCAATGATGGTGGTGAGCTTGCCGCCCGCCACCTGCATCGACACGTCCCACAACACGTTGATGGCGCCATAGCCCGCGCGTACCTGATCCAGTTCAAGCATGCGCCGCTCCTGTGTAGCTGCGGATTACCTCGGGATCGTTGAACACCGCCTCCGGCGTGCCGTCCGCGATCAGCTGGCCGAAGTTGAGTACCACCACCCGCTGGCACAGCGCGTGGATGGTTTCGATATCGTGCTCGATGATGATGATGCCGACGCCGAAGCGCGCATGCATCTCCTTCAGCATGCCCATGAAGCGCCGCTTGCCGTTGGTCTCCAGCCCGGCCAGCACTTCGTCCAGCAGCAGCAGCTTGGGCGTGGTGGCCAGCGCCTTCGCCACTTCCAGCGCTTTGAGTTCGGTCAGTGCGAGTTCGGTGGCGGCGTTGCGGTGTGCCTTGTCGGCCAGGCTGGTGAAGTCCAGGATCTCGTCGATCTTGTCCTCGTCGACGTGGCCGGCGCCGAAGCGCTGGGCGACGACCAGGTTTTCGCGCACCGTCAGTTCGTGCATGGGCTGCGGTATCTGGAAGGTGCGGCCTATGCCCAGCCGCGCGCGCCGGTAGATGGGCGTGCGGAGCACGTCGTGGCGGTCGAAGCGTATCGTGCCGCCGGTCGGCCGCACCAGGCCGGAGATCGCGTTGAACAGCGTGGTCTTGCCGGCGCCGTTGGGGCCGACCAGGCCGACCACGTCGTGCGTGCCGACCGTCAGCGTGACGGCGTTGACCGCCGTCAGGCCGCCGAAGCGGACCGAGAGATTGTTCAGCTCAAGCATGGTCTTTCCTCCGCAGCAGGGCAAGCAGGCCGGTGGGACTGAAGATGATCATCGCCACCAGCAGCCCGCCCAGCACCAGCTGATGCCCGGTGGGGATCAGCGTCTTGAACACCAGTTGGTCCAGCAGGTACACCACCAGCGCGCCGACCACCGGCCCGGCGATGGTGCGGTAGCCGCCGAAGATGGCGGCGACGATGGGCACCGTCACCCATACGCTGTTGAAGGCGTAATCCGGTTCGAGGAAGTTGATGTAGTGGGCGTTGAACGCGCCGGCCACACCGGCCATGAAGGCGGACACCATCAGCATCAGGCCCTTGAGCAGCGTGCTGTTGACGCCAACCACGCGGGTGGCGTCCTCGCTGTCGTGCATGGCGCGCAGTGCGATGCCGTAGTGGCTGGCGCGGATGGAGCGGTAGGCCAGCGCGAACAACAGCACGATGGTCAGTATCGTCAGGTAGGCGCCGGTCTTGCCGCTCATGTCATAGCCGAAGATCGTCGGCAGCACCGGGATGTTGGCGATGCCGCCGGAGCCGCCGGTGACCGAGCTCCATTCGGTGGCGAGAATGCGGAAGATATGGGCGTAGGCGAGGATGGCCAGTGCGAAGTAGGGGCCGCGCAGCCGCAGCACCGGTAGCATGACGATGGATGCGAGCAGTGCGCCGGCACCGCCCAGCGCGATGCCCGCCAGTACAGGCACGCCGAGTTTGGCGGTGACGATGGCCGATACATACGCGCCCACACCGAAGAAGGCGCTGTGGCCGAAGCTGACCATGCCACCCATATTGCCCAGCAGCGCCCAGGAAAGGGCGACGCAGCCGATCACCATGGCCGCGACGATCAGGCTCATGACGTAGTTGTCGGCGCCGAGCAGCATGGGCACGGCGACGTAAGCCGCGGCCAGGGCCGCGATCCACCAGAGGCGGACCATGCCCGCGCCAGTATTTGCGGCGGGGCGGTTCATCCGCGCCTCCGGGCCGCGCCCATCAGGCCATTCGGCATCACGAACAGCACCAGCAGGAACAAGGTCATTCCGGCCAGCTCCTGCAGGGCCGAACTGGCCAGCGTGACGGTGAGCGCTTCGGCCACGCCGAGCAGTACGGCGCCCAGCAGCACGCCGGGGATCGAGCCTATGCCCGCCAGCACGGTGATGATGAAGGCCTTGACCGTCAGCGCGCCGCCATACGCTGGCTGGATCACGCCGTAGCTGTACAGCGCCACGCCCGCGAACCCGGCCAGCATGCCGGCCACGATGAACGACACCAGCTCCGTGCGTCCGGGCGAGATGCCCATCAATTTGGCGGCATCGCGGTTACTGGATACGGCCCGCAGCGCGCGCCCATACCAGCTGCGCGACAGCCACCACCACAAGCCAACCATCAACAGCAGGCTGAGGACGAAGAAAATCAATTCACTGCGCATGCTGTACAAGGGCCCGACCACGAAGGCCTCCTGCAGCCAGCTGGAACTGGTCGAACGCACGTCGGCCTTCCAGATCAGCAGGATCAGGTTGGTCAGGATCACGCCGATGCCGAATGTGAGTATCAGCGAGTTGATCTCGCGGTCCTTCCTGATGCGGCTGACGATCCAGTACACGCCGGCCGACGTGGCGCTGACCACGACCAGCGCGATCGGTATCGCCCAAGCGGGATTGAGGCCCAGCCCCGATTCGACCGAGTAGGCGATGTAGGCCGCCAGCAGTACCAGCTCGCCATGGGCCAGGTTAATCACCCGCATGGTGCCGAACACCAGCGCCAGTCCCAGCGCGATCAGCGCGTAGGAGCCGCCTTGCAGCAGGCCCGAATACAGCGCCTGGAGTATCAGTTCCGTCACGGCGGCTTACCAGGGCAGGCCCGGATACACCATCTTGCCGGTCGCCGTCTCGCGCGGCCAGACGATGACGATGTTCTTGCCCTGGTGCTGGCCCATGCGATGCACGAAGTTGGGATTGTCGCCGTTGGCGCCGAACTGCACGCGCCCGATCAGCGTTTCGCGGTCGGTCTTGCGCAGCTCTTCGGCCACGCCGCCTTTTTTTACCGTGCCCTTGTCGGCGGCGCGGGCGATGGCTTCGAACAGCAGCATCGACTGCACATAGCCGAACTGGCCGAGGTAATCGGGCTCCTTCTTGTACAGCGCCTTGTAGGTGTCGGCGAAGGCCTTGCCTTCAGCGGTGTCGAAGACGGCGGGGAAGGGCAGCAGCGCGGTGCCATACACGTTAGGCATCAGGTCCGGGAACTCGATGGCCATCTTGGGCGTGGCCAGCGACCACACGCCGATCATGGCCTTGACGGGCGGCTTGAGCACCCGCGCGGCGCGCAGGATGCCGACGTAGTCGTTCTCGTAGCCGACCATCAGTATCGTTTCCGATTTGTCCTGCAGCTTGATCTTGTTGATGATAGGCTTGAAGTCGGTGATGGCCGGGTCGAAGGAATGCGTGGTGGCCTTGATGCCCTTGGCCGTCAGCGCCTTCTGTACCGAGTTGGCCAGGTCGGACGTGGCCTCCTTGGTCGAGAACACGATGGACACGGACTTCGCGCCCATGTCGGCCAGCAGCCCCAGTACGGCCTTCTCGTAGCCCGCGGTGTTATTAATGCGGAAGAAGTTCTTGCGACCGCTGTTGACCAGGCTATCGTCCACGCCGCCGGAGGTGATGTACACCAGCCCCAGTTTGTTGGCCGCGTCGGAAGCGGGCGAGATGTTGTTGGAGCCGTAGCCGCCGGTGATCGCCACCGCGCCCTGGCTGGCCAGCTTCTCCACCGCGGCCACCGCCTTGGCCGGCGCCGATTCGTCGTCGATGGTGACGATCTTGATCTTGTGCTTGCCGTTGGTCTTGTTGAATACCTCGGCGGCGACCAGCACGCCCTCCTGCATGCCGGAGCCCACGCGGGCCAGCGTGCCGGTGAGCGGCAGCTCCGCGCCGACGGTGAATTCCTCTGCTTGTGCGCCGCCAGCCAGTGCCATCGCGGTCAGTGCCGCGATTGTGATGTTCTTCATTCCAGTCTCCCTTGTGGTTATTTTTGTGCCAGTTGCCGCAGCTGTCCTTTCAATATCTTTCCGGTTGCCGCTGCGGGCAGGGTTTGCATTTCGATGATCTCGGACGGGCATTTGTACGGCGACAGCAGGCCCGCCAGGTACTGCTGCAATTCCTCTGGCGTGACGCGGTGGCGCGGGTCGATCTCGACGAAGGCCACCACTTCCTCGTTGCCATCGGCGGCATTGCGGCCGACCACCGCCGATTGCGTCACCGCCGGATGGGCGTTGAGCATCGTCTCCACCTCCAGCGGGTAGACGTTGAAGCCGGAACGGATGATCAGCTCCTTGGTGCGGCCGACGATGAACAGCGCGCCATCCGCGTCCTGCCGCGCGACGTCGCCGGTATTGAGCCAGCCGCCGTCGCGCATCGCCGCCGCCGTCAGTTCGGGCTCGCGGTAATAGCCGGCCATGATGTTCGGGCCGCGCACCCACAGTTCGCCGTCCTCGCCGGGCGCCACGTCGTCGCCGCCGGCGTCCACCAGACGCACTTCGACGCCGGGGATGGCCTGGCCCACCGAGGCGTCGTCGCGCGGCTGGTCGAGGCGGGTCTGGCTGATGGTGGGCGAGGTCTCGGTCATGCCGTAGCCGTTATGGAGCGGCAGGCCGAACAGCTGCTGCACCTGCGCCTTCAGGCTGGGCGCCAGCGGCGAGCCGCCGGCGTAGATGAAGCGCAGCCGCGATGGCAGCGGTTCGTTGGCGCCGCCCAGCTGCTCCAGCAGGCGCGCGTACATCGCGGGCACGCCTTGCAGGATGGTCAGGCCGTCGTCGCGGATCGCCTTCAGCACGGCATCCGGCGCGAAGCGCGGGCACAGGTACAGGCAGGCGCCCGCGTACAGGGTGCCCAGCATGACCGAGGCCAGGCCGTAGACGTGGGTGATGGGCAGAACGCCATACGCGCGGTCGGTGGGCGTGAGGCCGCGCAGGGTGCTGGAGACGGCGGCGATGAACAGCAGGTTGCGGTGCGTGAGCATCACGCCCTTGGGCTGGCCGGTGGTGCCGGTGGTGTAGATCAGCGCGGCCACCTGTTGCGCCGACTCCGCGTGCACCGGCTCCGGCGCGCAGTCGGCGTTAAGCGCGCCGACCATCCACGTGCCGAACGGCGATGGCGTCGGCTCGGCCGCGTGGCGCTGGCCGTGCGCGGCGGATTCCGGCGAGGCGGGCGTGGACAGGTAGATCACGCGCCGCGCGCCGCTGTGGCCGAGGATCTGGTCCACCTCGCGCGCCGACAGTCGGCCGTTGACGTTGACGATCCACGCGTCGATATCGGCGGCGGCGAAGATCAGCGCCACCTGCGCGACGCAGTTTTCGCCGACCACCATCAGGCGGTCGCCGGGCCGCAGTTCCAATGCGCGCAGCAGGTTCGCGGTTTCGTCGATGGCGGCGGTCAGCTCGGCGTAGGACCAGTGGCGCGCGCCGTCATGCAGCGCCGGCGCATGCGGCGAGTGCGCGGCCCAGCGGCGCGGGATGCCGCCCAGGCGCGCGGGCAGCGCGGCAAGCAGGCGGTCTGTGTCGAGCGGCTCCATCAGGCGCCGGCCGCCTTGATCATGTTGCGGGCGATGACCAGCTGCTGGATCTGCGACGTGCCTTCATAGATGCGGAACAGGCGCACGTCGCGGTAGAAGCGTTCGGCCGCGTAGTCCGACACGTAGCCTGCGCCGCCGTGGATCTGCACCGCGCGGTCGGCCACGCGGCCGCACATCTCGGAGGCGAACAGCTTGCAGCACGAGGCTTCGGTCGGGATGTCCTCGCCGTTGTCGCGGCGGCGGGCGGCGTCCAGCACCATGCTGCGGGCGGCGTAGATCTCCGCCTTGCTGTCGGCCAGCATGGCCTGGATCAGCTGGAACTCGGCGATGGGCTGGCCGAACTGCTGGCGCTCCATCGCGTAGCGCAGCGCGTCCTCCAGCATGCGCTCGGCCACGCCCACGCAGATGGCGGAGATGTGCAGGCGGCCCTTGTCCAGCACCTTCATCGCGGTCTTGAAGCCCTGGCCTTCCTTGCCGCCGATGATGCAGGCGGCCGGCACGCGGCAGTTCTCGAAGATCACGTCGCAGGTGTGGGCGCCTTGCTGGCCCATCTTCCTGTCTTTTTTGCCGAGTGAGATGCCGGGCGTGCCGCGTTCCACGATGAAGGCCGACACGCCACCCGGTCCCTTGCGCGTGGCGTCGGTGCGCGCCATCACGGTGAACACGCCAGCCTCCGGTGCGTTGGTGATATAGCGCTTGGTGCCGTTGATGATGTAATGGTCGCCATCTCGCACGGCGGAGGTGGTGAGCGAGCCGGCGTCGGAGCCGTATCCCGGTTCGGTCAGCGCGAAGGAGCCGACGATTTCGCCGGAGGCCATGCGCGGCAGCCAGGTGTTCTTCTGCTCCTCGGTGCCGTCGATCAGGATGCCCTGCGAGCCGATGCCGTTGTTGGTGCCGAACAGGGAGCGGAAGGCGGGCGAGGTGCGGGCGATTTCAAACGCGGCCAGCACTTCCTCTTCCATCGTCAGACCCAGGCCGCCATATTGCTCGGGGATGGAGAGGCCGAACAAACCCAGTTCGCGCATCTGCGCCACCAGCGCGGGGGGAATCTCGTCGGTCTCGGCCACCTGCTGCTCGTGCGGCACCAGCTGTTCGCGCACAAAGCGGCGGATGCTGTCCAACAGGATGTTGAGCGTTTCCTGGTCTCTTATCATGGGTCTCCCTCTTCGGCAGACTTCAATGTGCCGATTCGGCCAGACCCTGTCAAGCTTTGGTATTGATTAGCGTCCCGATATTCTGGTCGGCGGCCTGTATCACCTTGGCCGACAGGTCGAATTGGGCCTTGTAGAGCAGCGAGTTGGTGGTCTCGGTGGCGAGGTTGGTGGCGCTGGGCGCGTCCGCCGCCTGCAGCTGCTGCGCCTGGAACGAGATCGACACGCCGCTGCCGGCCGGCGCGCTCTCCTTGAACACGGCCTGCGCCGGCTGGAAGCCCTGGGTGTTGAGGTTGGCGATCGCGTGCGCGCTGTTGCCCAAGGCCCGTTCGGCGGCGTTGAGTCCGGTGATTCCTGAGCTGAGTGCGGCGATGGCCATGATTGGGGTTTCCCTTGGGCAATTAAGCGAAGTGTACACCGATGCGCGGCGCATTGCACGCGATTGATTAAAAATTCAGCAGGCTTGACGTCGCCGGGCAACTGGGTGAGTATTGTCCGGGAGATATTTTAGTGGAAACGGAGACATGCCCAAGCTACGCCGCCTGCTGTGCGCCTGCCTGATGCTGCTTGCGGCGGTGGCCGCGGCCGACCCCATCGTGGTCCACTATCCGCAGGCCGAGAGCATCGACGACGAACGCGGCGAGTACGGCCTGGCGCTGCTGCAGCTGGCGCTGGCCAAGTCGGGCGGCCTGTACCGGGTGGAGCTGTCGCCGACCCGCATGCAGCAGAACCGGGCGCTGGTGGAGCTGCAGGCCGGCTCGGGCCGCATCGACATCGTCGGCACCATGACCTCGGCCGAGCGCGAGCAAACGCTGCTGCCGGTGCGGATCCCCATGACGCGCGGCATGATCGGCTGGCGCCTCGGCCTGCTGCGCGCCGACCGCAAGGACCTGCTGCGCGACGTGCGCGCGGTGGACGACCTGCGGCAGTTCGCCACCGCCCAGGGGCATGACTGGCCGGACCTGCGGATCCTGCGCCACAGCGGGCTGAAAGTGTATCCGGTGGCCGTCTACAGCGGCCTGTTCGGCATGCTGAACGCGGGGCGCATCGACTGGGCGCCGCGCTCGGCCAACGAGATCTGGGCCGAGGCGGCGCGCCATCCCGAGCTGGCGGTCGACACGCATATCGCGCTGCATTACGTCACCGCCGATTACTTCTTCGTCAACCGCAACAACCCGGCCCTGGCGGAGGCGGTGCGGGCCGGCCTGGAGGCGGCGCTGGCCGACGGCAGTTTCGCGCAGCTGTTCAAGCAGCACTACGGCCCGCTGCTGCGCAAGGCCCGCTTCGACCAGCGCCGGGTGATCGAACTGCCCAACCCCCTGTTGACGCCGCAAACCCCGCTGGCGCGCAAGGAGCTGTGGCTCACGCTGGACGATTTGAAACGCCACCCGTAAGACAAACTCCCTCGCTTTATGCTACCCTCCTGCCCGCAGTTGTTTTGGGGAAACATGTACATAAGTTACATGAAATATAGGGGTGTTCATATGGCAATTTTTGATTTTCTGGAAAAAGAGCGGACGGTGGCGGGGTCCGGTTTCAATCGTTGGCTGGTGCCGCCCGCGGCGCTGGCGATCCACCTGTGCATCGGCATGGCGTACGGCTTCTCGGTGTTCTGGCTGCCGTTGTCGCGCGCGCTCGGCATCAAGGAGGCGCTGGCCTGTCCGGCCGACATGGGCGTGATGGCCCGGATACTGTCATCCACCTGCGACTGGCAGATCTCCATGCTGGGCTGGATGTACACGATGTTCTTCGTCTTCCTCGGCCTGTCCGCCTGGTTGTTCGGCGGCTGGCTGGAACACGCCGGCCCGCGCAAGGCCGGCGTGGTGTCGGCGCTGTGCTGGTGCGGCGGTTTGGTGATCTCGGCGCTGGGCGTATACCAGCACCAGATCTGGCTGATGTGGCTGGGCTCCGGCGTGATCGGCGGCATCGGCCTGGGCCTGGGCTACATCTCGCCCGTGTCCACGCTGATCAAATGGTTCCCGGACCGCCGCGGCATGGCGACCGGCATGGCCATCATGGGCTTCGGCGGCGGCGCGATGATCGGTGCGCCCCTGGCCGACAAGCTGATGAAGTTCTTCGCGACGGCCGATTCGGTCGGCGTGTGGCAGACCTTCCTGGTGATGGCGGCGATCTACTTCGTCTTCATGCTGGCCGGCGCGCTGTCGTACCGCGTGCCGCCGACGGGTTGGAAACCGGCCGGCTGGACGCCGCCGGCCAAGGCCAGCGCCAACACCATGATCACCAGCCGCCACGTCCACGCCAGCAAGGTGTGGGGCATCCCGCAATTCTGGCTGGTGTGGCTGGTGCTGTGCCTGAACGTGACGGCCGGTATCGGCATCCTGGGCATGGCCTCGCCGCTGCTGCAGGAGATCTTCGCCGGCCAGCTGCTGGGCGTGAACGTCGCGTTCAACGATTTGACGCTGGCGCAGAAAGGGCAGATCGCCGCCATCGCCGCCGGCTTCACCGGTCTGCTGTCGCTGTTTAACATCGGCGGCCGTTTCGTCTGGGCCTCTTGCTCGGACTACCTGGGCCGCAAGGCCACCTACGGCATCTTCCTGGTGCTGGGCATCGTGCTGTATGGGCTGGTGCCATCGATGGCGCACGGCGGCCAGCTGGCGCTGTTCGTCGGCTTCTTCTGCATCATCCTGTCGATGTACGGCGGTGGCTTCGCCACCGTGCCGGCCTACCTGGCCGACTTGTTCGGCACCCAGATGGTGGGCGCGATCCACGGCCGCCTGCTGACCGCGTGGTCGGTGGCCGGCGTGTTCGGTCCTCTGCTGGTGACCTACATCCGCGAGTACCAGATCGCGCACGGCGTGCCGAAAGCGCAGGCCTACGACATCACCATGTACGTGCTGGCGGGCCTGCTGGTGCTTGGCCTGCTGTGCAACCTGATGGTGCGCCCGGTGGCCGACAAGCACTTCATGACCGAGGCCGAACTGGCCGTCGAGAAGAAGCTGGCGCACGAGCGCGACGCCGCCGCGTCGAGCGGCACGGCGGTCGTGTCGAACGGCGTGACCAGTCCAGCGGCAGTGGCCTTCGGCTGGCTGGCGGTCGGCATTCCGCTGGCGATCGGCGTGTGGCTGACGGTGCAAAAAGCTGCCGTGTTATTTAAATAACACAGTAGAATAGGGCGCCAGTTCGCGGGGCTGGTCCGGCATTGTGCCGGGCCAGCCCCGCTTTCATTTTCGGGAGCCCTTGGTAGATGCTTGAATTACGCAATGTCGTTAAAACTTATGCGAAGAACGTGCGGGCGGTCGACGACGTCACTCTGAATTTGCCGGCCGGCGTGGTCGGCCTGATCGGCCATAACGGCGCGGGCAAGACCTCGCTGATGCAGATGATCGCCACCCTGACCCGGCCGACCAGCGGCCAGATCCTGTTCGACGGCGCCGACATCGTCAAGCAGCCCGACGCCATACGCGGGCGATTGGGCTTCCTGCCGCAGGACTTCGGCGTGTATCCGAACCTGACGGCGCTGGAGTTCCTGCAGTACTTCGCGGCGTTGAAGGGCGTGCGCGATCCGGCCCGCCTGCGGCTGCTGCTGGAGATGGTCAACCTGCACGAGCATTCGAACCGGCAGGCGGCCGGCTTCTCTGGCGGCATGCGGCGCCGGCTCGGCATCGCGCAGGCGCTGCTCAACGATCCCGATGTGCTGATCGTCGACGAGCCGACCGCCGGCCTCGATCCCGAGGAGCGGCTGCGCTTCCGGCACCTGCTGTCGGAGATCGGCTTCCGCAAGCTGGTGATCGTATCGACCCACATCGTGTCCGACATCGAGAACATGGCGAGCCACCTGGCCATCATGAACAAGGGCAGGCTGATGGCCTACGACACGCCGGACAGCTTTGTGCGCGACGCGCGCAGCAAGGTGTGGTCGGTCACGGTGGAGGCGCAACACTACGAGGCCTTGCGCGCCGAGGTGCAGGTGCTGCAGGCGCAGCGCAATGAGCACGGCATCAGCCTGCGCATCGCGCACGCGTCCTCGCCGTGCGCCGGCGCGGTGCCGGCCGAGCCGACGCTGGAAGAGGCGTTGATGACGCAGCGTTACGCCGTGCAGGAAGCGGCGGCATGAACGCGCTGGCATTGAAGCTGTTGCTGCTGACCGAGGTGCGGCTGCGCATGCGCCGCACCGGCACCCTGGTGGCCGTGCTGGCGCTGATCGCGCTGACCTGGGTGATGGTGGGCGATCCGGCCAAGGGAGTGGCGATGGTCACTGCCGACGACACGCGCGTGGCCTACACCAGCAGCTGCCTGGCCTTCGGCAGCGCGGCGCTGGGCGGCCTGTTTTTCGGGCTGGCCGGTTTCTACCTGGTGCGCGGGCGCATGAGCGAGGATGTGCGTAGCGGCGCCGGCGCGGTGCTGGCGGCCACGCCGGTCAGCAACGCCGTGTTCCTGTTTGGCCGCTGGCTGGGCGGCGTGGCCTACCTGTGCGGACTGCTGTTCATCTTCATGTTGACCATGCTGGTGCTGCATATGCTGCGCGGCCAGGGGCCGATCCAGCCGCTGGTGTATATGCAGACCTTCGTGGTGCTGTTGCTGCCGCTGGTGTTCTTCACCGCCGCGATGGCGCTGCTGTGCGACGCGTGGGCGCCGCTGATGGGCAAGCGTGGCGACGTGCTGTACTTCTTCCTTTACCTGGCGCAGCTGGCGACACCGATTGTGCTGACCGCGGAGAGCAAGGACCAGTGGTCGCCAATGCTGCTGGTCGATTTTTCCGGCATAGGCGCGTCGGTGCTGACCGTGAAGGCGATGCTGCATACTTCCAATTTCACCATCGGCGGCGGCGAATTCAATCCGGCGCTGGCGCCGTTGGTGCTGCCGACCTGGCTGTGGAGCGCGCAGCTGGTGGCCACCCGCTTCGGTTGCGCGCTGGTGGCCTTGTTGCCGCTGTTGCCGGCCCGGTGGCTGTTCCATCGTTTCGCGCCGGATCGCGTCAAGGTGCGCACGTCGGGCGGTGGCCGCTGGTCGCCGCTGGCGTTGGCCAATCGCCTGCTGCGGCCGTTGCTGCGGCCGGTGCGTCCGCTGTTCGGCGTGGCCGCGCGCGTGCCCGGCGTGGCCGGCCAGGCGCTGGCGGTGCTGGCGCTGACGCTGGTGTGCAATCCGGTGGCGGTGATGGCGGCGCTGGCGCTGTGGATCGTTGGCTGCGTGCTGCCGACGGCGGCGCTGGGCGGCGTCATCATAGCGGCCATCGCCATCTGGGGCGTGCTGATGAGCGAGCTCAGTGTGCGCGACCACCAGCACGACGTCGACGCGATGAGCGGCACGGCGCCCGGTGGCGGGGCGCGGCGTTATGGCGCGCAGTTACTGGCGTCCTGCATGTTGGCGCTGCTGTTCACCGCGCCGGTGTTGCTGCGCTGGACGATGGCGGCGCCCCTGCGCGCGGCCGCGCTGCTGACCGGCGTGCTGGCGCTGGCCGGCGCCGCTAGCATGCTTGGAAGCGTCAGCCGCAGCGGACGCGTCTTCCTCGCGCTGTTTCTGTTTGGCATGTACGTCGCGACGCAGGCCGTCAAGGTGCCCGTGCTGGACGTGGTCGGTTTCAACGGCGTCGCCACGCCGCGGACGGTGGGCGGGCAACTGCTGCTGGGCCTGGCGCTGGTTGCCGGCGGCCTCTGGCATGAAAGGTGGCGTGCCGCACGGAACTGAATGAAGAAGGTATGGCTTGGGAGTAATCCTGATTGCGGGGATCCGGCGACGCGCATACCGCACGTTTGATCTAGATCAGATGTCGCGAGACTGTCTAACGTAGCCTTGGCATTCGCGCTGCCAACGCGGCGTCGAAACCGGTTCGACACTCCCCAGGCCATCCTTTTACTTTCTTTTCGAGGCAAATCTATGTATCCATTTTCTCAATCTGTCACCCCAGCAGCCAAAACCCACATGGAAGCTCAGCTGTCGTTCTTCAACGACATGTCGAAGTCCCTGTTCCGCACTATTCAGCAGTACAGCGACCTGAACATTCAATTGGCTCAAACCCTGCTGGAAGAAAGCACGATGACGGGCCAGCAAGTCATCACCGCGCACCGTCCGACGGAGGCGATAGCCGCCGCCGCCGCCCACGCCCAGCCCACTGCGGAAAAGCTGCGCGCCTACCAGCAACACCTGTCGCGCATCGCCGCCGACACCCAGGTCGACCTGTCCAAAGTGGCGGAAGAACACGTGCAGGAAACCAGCCGCACCGCCAAGGCGCTGGCGGACGAAGTGGCACGCGTGACGTCGGAAGAAACGGAAAAAACGCTGCGCAGCCATCAGGACGCGGTGGAGCGCTTCTCCGATCCTTTCGTCCACACCGACGGCATGCGTCAATCGCGCGGCAATGAAATGCGCGGCACCTCGACCATGCAAAGCGCCGGCCACAACGGCACCGAAAGCCGTGAAGGCCGCGAAGGCAGCATGCAAGGGGGGCAAGCCTCGCAAGCCCAAACTGCCGCTCAAGCTGCTCAAGCCAGCAAACAGACTGGCGCCCGCAAGGAAACCTGAGACGGGCGACGGGGCAGATAAGCCCTGATCCTCGCCGTGCCGCGCGATCCCCCGTCGCGTGGCGCGGCATTTTTTTTGTCCATGCTTTATCATGGGTGGCTTGATGCTGTCTGGAGATAAAGATGACCAATACCGCTGCCGCGCAGCCTGAATCGCTGCACATCGTTTGCCCGCATTGCGACGCCGTCAACCGCGTTCCCGCCGCCAAACTGGCGCAGCAGCCCGTGTGCGGCAAATGCCAGAAGGCGCTGTTCACCGGCCAGCCTGTGGACCTGTCGGCCGCGCGCTTCCTCAAGCATATCGAGCGCAGCGACATTCCCGTGCTGGTGGATTTCTGGGCGCCCTGGTGCGGCCCGTGCCGGACCATGGCGCCGTTCTACATGCAGGCCACGCAGCGGCTGGAGCCGCAGTTCCGCGTGGTCAAGCTCAACACCGAGGAAGCCCAGGAGCTGGCGGCGCGCTATGCGATCCGCAGCATACCCACGCTGGCGCTGTTCAAGGGCGGGCGCGAGGTCGCGCGCCAGCCGGGTGCGATGGACGCGGCCAACATCGTCGCGTGGGCGACGCAGAACAATCGCGGGTGAGGTTTGCGGCCGCCTGTCGTTCTGCTACCTGTCATTCGGCGGCGCGTTCCAGCCATTTACGGATGCCGTCCAACGTGCGGAAATCGGCCACGGAGCGTGTATTGATGTGCGGGTGGCGGCTCTGCAGCATGCGCGACAGCGCGGCGCCCGGGCCCAGCTCCAGCGCGTAGGTGATGCCGGCTTCGGCGGCGGCGTCCATGCAGCCTGCCCAGTGGATGGTTTCCGCCAACTGGCGCGAGAGCTGGTCCACCGCCTGCGCTTTGGTGATGACGGCCGTTGCGCCGATGCCGGACAATACCGGCGCGTTCATCGGCTTGAATTCCGCCTGCTGCAAGGCTGTTGCGAACGGCGCCACGGCCGCTTGCATATAGCGCGTGTGCGAGGCCACTTCCACCGGCAGGTGCGTGCTGCGTCCGCCGGCCGCGTGCACCGCGCGCTCCAGCGCTTCGACGCTCGCGGCCGGGCCGCCGGCGATGCATGCGTCGTCACCGTTTTCTATGCTCATGCAAAAATCGTGTTCGGCTAGCAGGGCCGCCACGCGCGGCAGCGCCAGGCCCGAGATGGCCGTCAGCGTCTGGCCGGGCAGGGCGAGGGCGCAGCTGTCCATCAGCCGCGCGCGTTCGACGGCCAGCCGTACCGCGTTCTCCGGCGGACAGGCGCCCGCGACGCCGTATGCGGCCAGCTCGCCGATGCTGTAGCCTGCCACCAGCGCCGGCTGTGGCGCGAACACGCGGATGGATTCCCACATCGCCAGCGTAGCGGCGACGATCAGCGGCTGGGCGTTGCGGTTGGCGTAGATGTCCGCATCGCCGGCCAGCGCCAGGCCGGCCAGCAGCGTGCCGGCGGTGGCATCGCCGGCGGGGCTGCTGCGGGCCAGGTCGAACATCGCGGCGTGCTGTCCGCCCTGGCCGGGGCAGAGCAGCAGCAGGCGGGACGAAGCGCCGTAGGACATCGTCATGACCGCCCGTGATCCAGCGTGGCGATGGCGTGCACCAGGCAGCTGGCCGCCAATAGATCCGCCGCGCCGCCCGGCGACAGGCGCTGCCGCACGAACTCCTCATGGCTGGACAACGCTTCTTCGCGCCAGCTCGCGTTGGCCGTGCCGCCAAGGTCGATGAAGCGTTGCGCATGCGTGCGCACGGTCTGCGCGCCTTGCGGGCCGGCGCGGTGATAGACGTTGCTGTCATTGATGGCGGCCATCAGCGTGAACAGGGTGTCGATGCGCGCATGCGTCATGCCGGCGCCACGCGCGCGCGCGGCCACCAGCGCCGGCACGCCGATTTCGAACACCGACGGCAGCCCGAGGGCGCCTTCCTCGCGCGCGCCGCTGACCGCGTAGCGCGCGGCCACGCGCAGGCCGTTGCTGTTTTCCTGCGACGGCGCCGCGTGCATGGCCAGTTCGCCGCCCCAGCGTATCAGCATGGTGGCGCGCAGCACGGCGGGCGTCATCGGCGTGCCTTGCGCGCGGGCGCGTCCGGCGGTGGCGCACACCATGCCAAGGCTGAAGATCGCGCCGCGATGCGTGTTGATGCCGCGCGTCGCCTTCAGCATCGCCGCCTCGGCTTCGATGCCCAGTTGCTTGAGCCGCGCGAACGGCGCATCGTCCCATCCCGCCAGGCAGATCTTTTTAAAGTAGTGACGCAGCGAGAACAGGCTGCGCATGAAGGTCTGCGCGTCCATGTCGTCATGGCTGCCGGTGTCCACCGGCGACACCAATCCCGGCTTGGGATACAGGCACAGCTCCGCGTGCAGGCTGCCGACCGCCATCCGCGCCACGTCGCTGGCGAAGACGCGCCGCGCCATTCGGCCGCCCGCATTCGCGATCGACATCGGCACCGGCACGCGTTGGCGCAGGTTGGTGCGGATGGCGCGCATCATCGATCCTCCAACGTCGCCAGCAGCGACGCCGTATCCACCAGCCGCACCGCATGCAGCTCCTTGACGATCACCCTGGCCGGATTCTCCATCGCCATGCGCCACTCCTTCCACGACACCGCCTGCCCGCCGGGGAACACGATCTCGCCGTCGAGCGGCACGTGCGTCGCGTGCCGCGAGAGCAGCGCCACGCCGTCATGCAGCTCTTCCTGGCTGCGCGGATGGAACAGGATATCGATGTCCGAGGTTGGCGTCAGATAAAGCAACCCAGTCAGCGCCTGCATCGCCATCGAGCCGTAGATGCGCAGGTGCAGGTGAGCCGTCTCGCGTTCCAGCGTCGTCAGCGCTTCGCGCCACGGGCCCGTGCTGCGCAAGGCCGCGCGCAGCTCCACCGCAGGCGATGTCCTGCTGATTTCCGCCACCTGCGCGCGCAGCGATATGCGCACCTTCTCGCCGGTTTCCTCGTCCGGCGGCAGCGGCAGGCCGAGACAGACCTCGTCCGGCGGCGCATCGATGTCGACGCGCCGCACCACGGCAGGCCAGTCCTGCCCCTGCCACAGCGTCAGCGCAGCCTTGTGCCCCGGCTGGGCTTCGCGCATCACCGCCTGCCAGCCCGCCTCGGACAGCCACACCAGCATATGCCGTTCCAGGCCGCGCCCGGCGGCCTGCATCGTCCGCGCCGGTTCAGGCAACGCGGACATGACCGTCATTCATCACGGCGTCGATCACCGGCTGCGCCCAGCGCCGGCCGCCGCGCTGCAGGCCAAGCGCACTGCGTTGGTCGCCGTTGGCCGGCGCGGCCAGCGCCGCGCGCAAGTGCGCGGCCAGGTCGCCTTCCCAGATCGCTTCGAGCCCGCCCATGCGCAGGTAATTCTCCGGCCCCGGCGCGAACACCGGATTACTTTGCGCCAGTTCCGTCAAGCGCTCCTCCGGCACCTTGGTGATGCGCGCCATCGCCGGCAAGCCCATGACTCGGATGGTGGCGTCGGGGAGGGCGTAGCAGGCGTCGGCCAGCAGGCCGCTGGTGATGAAGCCTCCGGACAGCGCCTGGTCGTACACCAAGCCGACGATCTTGTGGCCTTTGCGCCGCGCCAGGTCCACGCATTTGCCGAGGTGCGCCATGTAGCTGTTAATGCCTAACATCTCGTCGCGGTGGCGCAGGCGCTGGCCCTGCGTATCGACCAGCATCAGTATCGGCATGCCGGGGAATTCGCGCACCGTGCGCAGGATCGCCTTGGCCTGCGCCAGCGCGATCTCCACGCCGATCGGCGTGTGGGCTGTGGTGCCGATCACCGCAACCGCTTGCCCATCCACCTGTGCACTACCGCACAGAAAATCTCCCTGCTCGACGATGGCGTGCCCTTGCGGGAACAGCGTGTCCGCCAGTTTTTTCCAATCCATCTCAGACTCCTAAACGGTGCTGGCCGGCGGCCGCGATAAAACTGTCCACATCCAGCATCGGAATATTGGCCGCGTCGGCGATCTGCATCGCGCTCCAGATATCGACCGGATCGGGCAGGGCGCCGAAGCGGGTGATGCGTTCTTCCAGCATTTTCTGCTCGGCTTCCAGCGCCTCCAGCGTCAGCTCCGCCGGATGGCCCGCCAGCGAGGCCAGCGCATCGCGGGCGGCCTCGCGGAAAGCGGCGATGTCGTCCGCCACGATGCGCTGGCAATCGCCCATCAGGTAGCGGTGCTTGCCGCCGCTGGTGCGCCACACCAGCGCGCGGTCGCGTGAATCGAATTCCTCGACGCCGCTGGCGGTTTCGATCACCTCCGGGCCGGACATCGCCAGCCGGCCTTCCTCCGACATCACCACGACGTTGGCGCAGCGCGAGACGATGCCCATGCCGCCAAAGGCCCCGTTCGAGCCGCCCACCAGCACGACCACCGGAATGCCGGCGGCGCGCACGTCCAGCAACGCGCGCATCACTTCCGACACCGCGATCAGGCCGGCGTTGGCTTCGTGCAGGCGCACGCCGCCCGATTCCACCAGCAGCACCACTGCCGTCACGCGGTCATGCACCGCGCGCCGCAGCAGGCCGACCAGCTTGGCGCCGTGCACCTCGCCGACCGCGCCGCCCATGAAGCCACCTTCCTGCGCCGCCGTGTAGACGGTTATGCCGCCCAACTTCGCGCGGCCGACCGCTACGCCGTCGTCAAACGCCACCGGCGCGTTCAGCTGCCCCAGGTGGGGACTGACC
Organism: Rugamonas sp. A1-17; assembly: GCA_025548565.1. GTDB lineage: Bacteria > Pseudomonadota > Gammaproteobacteria > Burkholderiales > Burkholderiaceae_D > Rugamonas. The sequence continues at coordinate 417,257 of JAJLPB010000002.1, read as the reverse complement.
ACACGCTGCGACGGCGGCAGGAATTCTTCAAAGCTGTTTGGATCGAACAGCTGCTGCAAGCGTTCGCGCGCGTTCGCTTCCTGATAACTGCCCATTACGCCCCTCCCAGCATGGTCTGCACCGCCTGGTCCATGCGCAGGCTGACGACGGCCGGCGTGGCGCCCATGTCGTTGATCGAGATGCGGGTATCGGCCAGCAGCCAGCGCTGGTGGAAGTCGCGCATCACCGCCTCCCATATCGGCCCGAAGCCGACGGCGGCGGTGGTGATCTCGATGGTGCAGGCGCCGGCCAGGTCGGCCGGTTCGATCAGTACTTCCAGGTTGCCGGAACCGACCACGCCCACCACATGCGGCGCGGCCTTCAGCCGCTGCGTGCCTTGTTCGAATCGGTAGTTCAGTGTTTCCATAGTCAGCTCCTCACCAGTTGCGGAAACGCTTGGGCGGCTGGTACAAACCGCCCGATGCGCGCACCAGGTCTTTCATATTGCGGGCGGCCAGCAGGTCGCGAGTGGCCATGCGTTTGTCGATGCCCAGGTCCTCTGCGCGCTGGATAATGCCCCGGTCACGCAGGTTCTCCACCATCCGCTTATCGCGCGCCAAGCCGACCGGCGTGTAGCCCGCCACGCCGCGTATCGCCTGCTCGCGCTCCTCGTCGGTGCGGCACATCAGCAGGTTGGCAATGCCTTCCTCGGTCAGGATGTGGCTGACGTCATCGCCGTAGATCATCACCGGCGGTATCGCCATCCTGGCCTGTTCCATCAGCTCCCATGCGTCGAGCCTTTCGACGAAGGCCGGCTGCATATGCTCGCGGAAGGTCTCCACCATCTGCACCACCAGCTTCTGGCCGCGCGGGATGGTGTTGCGGCCCGCGCGCGCCTGCTCGCCGGCCTTCAGCCACGCCGGACTGGCATGGCGGCGTCCGCGCGCGTCCGCACCCATGTTGGAGGCGCCGCCGAAGCCTGAGATGCGGCCGGCGGTGGCGGTCGACGAATTGCCCTGCAAGTCGATCTGCAGCGTCGAGCCGATGAACATGTCGCACGCGTAGTGGCCGGCGGCCTGGCACATGGCGCGGTTGCTGCGCATGGTGCCGTCCGGGCCGATGGCGAAGACGTCCGGCCGCGCGTGGATGTAGTCCTCCATGCCCAGCTCCGAGCCGAAGGAATGCACCGACTGTACGAAGCCCGCCTCGATCGCCGGGATCAGCGCCGGGTGCGGGTTAAGCGCCCAATGCTTGCCGATCTTGCCGCGCAGGCCCAGCGACTCGGCGTAGGTCGGCAGCAGCAGCTCGATGGCGGCGGTGTCGAAGCCGATGCCGTGGTTCAGGCGCTGCACGCCATACTCGGCGTAGATGCCCTTGATCGCCATCATCGCCATCAGCACCTGGATCTCGGAGATCTGCGCCGGATCGCGCGTGAACAGCGGCTCGATGTAGTAGGGGCGAGGCGACTGCACGACGAAATCGACCCAGTCGCCCGGCACGTCCACGCGCGGCACGGTGTCCACGATGCGGTTGACCTGCACGATGACGATGCCTTGTTTGAAGGCGGTGGCTTCGACGATGGCCGGCGTGTCCTCGGTGTTCGGGCCGGTGTACAGGTTGCCGTGGCGGTCCGCAGCCTCCGCCGCGATCAGGCAGACGCGCGGCGGCAGGTCGATGAAGTAGCGGCTGAACAGCTCCAGGTAGGTGTGGATGGCGCCGATATTGAGCTTGCCGGCGGAAGCCAGCCGCGCCACGCGCACCGCCTGCGGACCGGAGAACGAGAAGTCCAGCCGCGAGGCGACGCCGCGCTCGAACACGTCCAGATGCTCAGGCAACGCCAGCACCGATTGCAGCATATGCAGGTTGTTGATGCGCGCCGGGTCGAGGTTGGCCAGCGCATGGCCGAGGAAGTCGGCCTGCTTCTGGTTGTTCCCTTCCAGGCAAACGCGGTCGCCGCACTCCAGCGCCGCGTGCAACAGGTCGGCGATGCGCGCGGCCGGCAGGCTTTTGCCGTCCAGGTCATTCCCCAGGGCGGCGCGCGCCCGCTGCAAGCGCGCGGCGCGGTTCTGCTGCAGGGTGTTCCAGCTCATTTATTTTGCTCCCATGATCATGTCCGGCAGGCCGGTGGAAATGGACGGGAACAGGCATAGTAGCAGCACCGCCACGAACATCAAAACCAGGAACGGGAACACGCCCCACACCACATCCTTGAGCGGGATGTCGGGCGCGATGTTCTTGATGACGAAAATGTTCAGGCCCACCGGCGGGTGGATCAGACCCATCTCCATCACCACCGTCATCACGATGCCGAACCAGATCAGGTCGAAGCCGGCGTCCTTCAGCGGCGGCAGGATGATGGGCGCCGTCATCAGGATGATCGACACCGGCGGCAGGAAGAAGCCGAAAACGATCACCATCAGCAGGATCACCGCCAGCAGCAGCCATTTCGACAGGTGCAGGCTGACCACCCACGCGGCGGCGGACTGGCTGATGTGCAGGTAGCTCATCACGTACGAATAGAACAGCGACATGCCGATGATCAGCAACAGCATCGTCGATTCCTTGATCGAGGAGCTGAGGATGGGCGACAGGTCCTTCGGCCGCCACACGCCGTAGATCGCGGCCAGCAGCACCAGCGCCAGCAAGGCGCCCAGACCGGCCGTCTCGGACGGCGTGGCGAAGCCACCGTACAGCGCGACCATCACGCCGATCAGCAGGATGATGAAGGGCAGTACGCGCGGCAGCATTTCCACCTTCTGCGCCAGCGTGTAGTGCTCGTCCTCCAGGTAGGCCGACTTGGCACCGCCCTGCTGGTAGATGACCAGCGCGGCCTTGTATTCCTTGTGTGCGCGGTAGACGGCATAGCCGGCGAACAGCAGCACCAGCAGCACGCCGGGGCCTATCCCGGCCAGGAACAGGCGGCCCAGCGACTGCTCGGCGGCGACCGCGTACAGGATCATGGTGATCGACGGCGGTAGCAGGATGCCCAGCGTGCCGCCGGCGGCGATGATGCCGGCCGCGAAACCGGGCGAGTAGCCACGGCGGCGCATCTCGGGGATGCCGGCCGAGCCGATGGCCGAGCAGGTGGCGGGCGACGAGCCGGCCATCGCCGCGAACAGCGCGCAGGCGAACACGTTGGCGATACCCAGGCCGCCCGGTATCTTGTGCATCCACGTGTGGATGGCCGAGTACAGGTCCTTGCCGGCCGGGGACTTGCCGATGGCCGCGCCCTTCAGGATGAACAGGGGGATGGACAGCAGCGTGATCGACGCCATCTCCTCGTACACGTTCTGGGTGATCGTGTCGAGCGAGGAAGCGGGCATGCAGAAGTACATGAAGCCGGTGGCCACCACGCCCAATGCGAAGGCGATCGGCATCCCGGAGAACATCACCACCAGGGTGACGGCGCCGTACAGGGCGCCGAGGGTCAGGTCGCTCATGCCGTGCGCTCCGATGATGGTTTGTTGGTCATGCGTGCCAGCGTTTGCAGCACGATCTGCAGCGTGAGGATGCTCATCCCGGCGGCCATCATGGCGTAGGGGATCCACAGCGGCGGGGCGAAGGTCGAGGAGGTGGTCTGGCCGTCCACCCAGGCTTCATGGAACAGCGTCCACGATTTCCACGAGAAGAAGGCGCAGAACAGCGCCGACACCACGTCCACCATGAACAGCCGCGCCGCGTTGACGCGCGCCGGCAGCAGCGAGGCCAGCGCCTCGATGCCGATATGGCCGCGGTGCGACTGCACGTAGGCGGTGCAGAAGAAGGTCACGCCGACCAGCATGAACACGGAGGCCTCGTCCTGCCAGTCGGTGGGCGCGTGGAAGAAGTAGCGCGACACCACCGAGTAGGTCAGCACCAGGGCGGTCAGCACCAGCGCCACCATCGACACCATCATCAGCCCGTGATTGAGCTTGTTCAGCAGCGCGGTGGCCAGCGCCACGGCCGCGTTGTCCGGCGGCGCGGCCGCGCGCGGCGGCTCCAGCTCTATGCCGTGGCTCACAGCGTTTTCTCCGCCAGCTTGAGCAGCTTGGCGCAGCTTTCATTGCGTTCGCTGTAGTCCTTCCAGGCGGTGGTGCGGGCGATGGCCTGCCATTTTTTCAGCGCGGCCGGATTCAAATCCACCACCTTGGCCTTGGCCTTGGCGTAGACGTTGGCCACGGCCGTGTCGTCGGCCTTGGCGGAGGTTAGCGCGAAGGCTTCCATCTCGGCGCCGACGGCCATGATGGTGGCTTGCTGTTCCTTGGTCAGGCGGTCGAAGACGGCCTTGGACATCATCAGCGGCTCGAACATGAACCAGTAGGCGCCCGCGCGGCCGGTGGTCAGCGCCTTCGACACTTCCTCCAGGCGGAACGAGATCAGCGAGGTGGAGGAGGTCAGCGCCGCCTCCATCGCGCCGGTCTGCATGGCGGCGTAGATCTCATTGGACGGCAGCGACACCACGGCGGCGCCGGCGGCCTTGAGGATCAGGTCCATTTCGCGCGAGCCGCCGCGTATCTTCATGCCCTTGGCGTCGTCCGGATCGATCACCGGCTTGGTGCGCGAGGCCACGCCGCCGGCCTGCCAGATCCAGCTCACCAGCACGATGCCTTTCTCGTTCAGGATGCGGCTCAACTCCTTGCCCACTTCGGCGTTCTTCCAGCCGTAGGCCTGCTCGTAGGACGTCACCAGGCCGGGCATCAGGCCGATGTTCACCTCCGGGACCTCGCCGCCGGCGTACGACAGCGGCACCAGCGACATGTCCAGCGCGCCCTTGCGCATGGCCGAGAACTGGGCGTTGGTCTTCATCAGCGAGGAGCCGGGATAGATCTCGAATTTGAGGCTGCCCTTGCTGCGCTTTTCCACTTCGGCCGCGAACATGCGGGTCAGGCGGTCGCGGAAATCGCCGTCGGTGACCGTCCCGCCGGGGAACTGGTGCGAGATCTTGAGGGTGGTGCTCTGCGCCCATGCCGGTTGCAGCAACAACGGGCTTGCGGCCAGGGCGGCCAGTACGGACCTGCGGGTGATTACGCTCATGTTGTCTCCAAGGGTAGGTCAAATATGCAACGCTTTGTTTTGTGTATACAAGAATATCTTGTTCGAATACATTGTCAAGCTAAATAAGCGACTTATAATGAAGCTTGATATACACAAGGCTGCGAAGACCATGACCACCCATTCCGCCACGCTGCGCGAAGAGATTGAAGAAATGATCGCCATCGGCGAGCTCAAACCGGGCCAGCACCTCGACGAGACCGAGCTGGCCGCGCGCTTCGGCGTCTCCCGCACGCCGGTGCGCGAAACGCTGATTCAGCTGGCTTCCATGGGGTTGGTGGTGATACGCCCGCGGCGCGGCGCCATCGTCGCGGAGCTGGGGCCGCAGCAGCTGGTGGAGATGTTCGAGGTGATGTCGGAACTGGAGGCGACCTGCGGCCGCCTGGCCGCGCGCCGCATGACGCCTGAGGAGCAGCAGGCTCTATTGGCGGCCCATCAGGCCTGCCAGGAGGCGCGCGATGCGCAGGAGCCGGACGTCTACTACTACAAGAACGAGTTGTTCCACGAGGCGATCTACGCCGGCAGCCATAACCAGTTCCTGATCGAGCAGACGCGCAATTTGTATCGACGCCTGCGGCCTTACCGCCGCCTGCAGCTGCGGGTGCGCGACCGGCTGTCCACGTCCTATCACGAGCATGACGGCGTGGTGCAGGCCATCGTTGGCGGCGACGGCGAACTGGCGGCGCGCCTGCTGCGTGAGCACGTGATGATACAGGGGCAGCGCTTTTCGGACCTGATGGCGTCCCTGCCGCAGCTGCAGCGGGACGCGGCCTAGACGCGTGCTGGATTCAGCTGGCCGCGCCGCGCACCATCCGCACCGGCTTGGCCGCGTTGGACGGGGCCTGCGGCAGCATGTCCTGAAGCGTTTGTTTATCCAGCACGGCCAGGAAGGCCTTGGTGGCGTCGTTCAGCGTGTGCTTGAGCGCGCAGTTGGGCGTGAGCGGGCAGGTGTCGGTTTCGCGGTCGAAGCATTCGGCCATGAAGAAGTCGGTCTCGGTCGCCCGCACCAGCGCGCCGATGTTGATGTCCTTTGGCTCTTTCGCCAGCCGCAGGCCGCCGTTGCGGCCGCGCACCGTCTCCACCAGGCCGGATTGGCCCAGCTGGTACACCACCTTCATCAGATGGTTCTTCGAGATCGCGTGCATGTCGGCGATGTCCTGGATCGTGACCAGCCGGTCCCGGTGCGCGCTCAGGTACAGCAAGGTACGCAGGGAGTAGTCGGTGAAGGATGTCAGGCGCATGGCTCGGAGTGTCTGTTGCAGATCAATTCATCATTCTACATCTTCACGAAGCTTTACTCCATTTGTTGAAGAATGTCGCGCACGCGCAGCAGCGCGGTGTCGATATCGAGCGTCTCGATGCCGCCGTAGCCGAGGAACAGGCCGGCCTTGGGCTGCGTGAAGGCGTAGAAGTTCGACAGCGGGTAGAGGCCGACGTCGGCGCGCCGCGCCAGCCGCCGCAGCAGGTCCAGGTCCAGCGGCTTTTTGCACAGCGCCGCCACGTGGAAGCCGGCGCTGGCCGGCACCAGTTCGAACCACGGCGACAGCGGCCCGGAAAACATGGATTGCAGGCGCTCGCGCCGCGTCGCGTAGATCTCGCTGCAGCGGCGGATGTGGCGCGACAGGTAGCCGTCCGAGATGAACTTGGCCAGTGCGTGCTGGCTGGCGGTGGCCGTATGCCAGTCGTTCAGGTGCTTGACGGTGAGGGCCGCGTTCAGCACCGCCTCCGGCAGCACCGCGTAGCCGAGCCGCAGCTCCGGCAGCATCACCTTGGAGAAGGTACCGACGAAGGCCACCACGCCATGCCGGTCCATGCTCTGCAGCGAATCGGTGGGCCGGCCCTCGTAGCGGAATTCGCTGTCGTAGTCGTCCTCGATGATGATGGCGCCGATCTCCAGCGCGCGCGCCAGCAGCGCTTCGCGCCTGGCCACGCTCATCGGCATCCCCAGCGGGAACTGGTGGGCCGGCGTGGTGTAGATCAGCCGCGTGCCTTGCGGGATCTGCTCCACCAGCATGCCTTCGCTATCGACCCCGATGCCCACCACCTGCGCGCCCTGGCTGGCGAACAGCATGCGCGCGGCCGGATAGCCCGGTTCCTCGACGGCCACCACGCAGCCCGGCTCCAGCAGCACGCGGCCCAGCAAGTCCAGCGCCTGCTGGGCGCCGTTGGTGACCACTACATTGCTGGCGGTGCAGACCACGCCGCGCGCGTAGGCGGCGTGGTGGGCGATAGCCGCGCGCAGCTCGGCGACGCCTTCCGCCTGATGGTACATACCGCCGCTCTTGGCGTCCTGGCGCAGGGCGTGCAGCACGCAGCGGCGCCACTCGTCGATGGGGAACAGGCCGGGCGAGATGCAGCCGCCGATGAATTCATGGCGCGAACGGCCTTCCGGGAACGGGTTGCGCAGCGGTGCGTGCATGGCGTCCCACTTGGCGACGATGGCGGCGCTGGCGAGTTTGCCGGCGACCTGTCGGCGCGGCCTGGCCTCCGCCGGCGCGCTGACGAAGCTGCCCTTGCCGACCTGGCCCAGCACCAGCCGCTCCTGCGTCAGGCGGGTGTAGACATCGGAGACGGTCTTGCGCGACAGGCCTAGCTGCTCGGCCAGAAGGCGGGTGGGCGGCAACTGCTGGCCGTCGGCCAGGCGCCCGCTGCGGATCGAGTCGCTCAGCTGGCGGTACAGCTGCCCGCTTAAATCCTTCGTGCCCTCGATGACGATGTGAAGTTCCATGTTATGTTTGTGCGGCGCCTGACAGACAATACCCGGCAGTTTGCCATAGACTTGCAAGTCACACAGGAGGAACCATGGACAAGGAAACCGCGCGCCGCCAGTTCGTCAACGAGCTTTGGCAGCGCTACGAGGAGTTGCAGCGATGGGCGGAAGAGAACTGGCCGGACAAGGAGCACCCCTTGTCCAGCGCCGATTTTGTCGAGACCCGCAAGGAGATACTGGGCCTGCGCAATCCGGCGCAGGCGCCGGCCCGGCCTCCGTCGGCCGGCGTCCGGGGCGACGCCCGTGAGCCGGAGCAGGGCGGCGCGCAATACATCGACGTGAACCCGACGCCCTGGCCGTGAGTCGCGCGGCCTAGTGCGTGACCGGCTTGCCGGTCTGCGCCAGCAGCCAGGCGATCACGCTGATGACCAGGCTGGCGAGCACGCCCCAGGCCAGTTTCAGCGCGCTGTCGAACAGCAGCGGCGCCACCAGGCCGGACACCAGGGCAAACAGCAGCATCTGGATGAAGGACTGCATCGACGCCGCCAGCCCGCTGTTGTTGGGGAAGTACTCCAAAGCGATCAGCGACAGGGGCGTCATCGACAGCGCCAGGCCGAAGGAATAGATAAACAGCGGCAGCACCGCGTACGGCACGGCGGCCACGAAGGCGCTGTTGTAGGCCACGTTGATGACGCCGGAGGCGATCATGACCGCAAAGCCCATCCACACCTGCGCGCCGCGCGAGAACCTGTGCGCGAACTTGCCCGACAGCGCGGAGCCGATCACCATGCCGCTGATCAGCGGCACGAACATCCATGCGAACGCGGTCTCCGGCAGGTGCAGGATGTTCATCACGAAGTAGGCGGCCGAGCCGATATACAGCGCCACGCCGGCGAAGCTCATGCCAACCGCGATCGACAACAGCAGGAAGTGGTGGTGGCACAGTACCTTCCAGTAGTTCGCGGCGATGACGCCAAGGTGGAACGGGTGGCGGTCCTTGACGGCCAGGCTCTCGGGCAGCGCGCGCTGCACGGCGATGAACATCAGGATGCCGAAGCCGCTGAGGAACCAGAAGATAGAACGCCAGCCGAAGCTCACCTGCAGCCAGCCGCCCAGCACCGGCGCGATGGCCGGCGCCAGCCCGAAGATCATCATGATATGCGACAGGATTTTCTGCGCGGCGACGCCGGAGAAGCGGTCCTGCACAATCGCGCGGCCGACCACCGAGCCGGCGCCGGCCGCCAGGCCCTGCACGATGCGGCAGGCCAGCAGCACGCCGATGGACTGCGCCATCGCGCCGACGATGGAGGCGGCGATGTACAGCACCAGCGACACCAGGATCACCGGGCGGCGGCCGAAGGAATCGGACAGCGTGCCGTAGAACAGCATCATGAACGCGAAGCAGAACAGGAACATGCTCAACGTCTGCTGGATCAGCATCGGGCTGGCGTCGAAGGCCAGGGCGATGGCGGGGAACGACGGCAGATAGGTGTCGATGGCCAGCGGCCCGACCATACTCAGGCCGGCCAGCAGCAGTGTCAGCAAAATATTCATGAAAGGCGTATTGTTCTGTGAGCCGAGCATTTTACGCGATATGCGGTCATCGCATATCCAAGGGCGAAATCATTCCTTCGCACTGCCGCCGGCGTTTTTATAATTCGAGACACTATGACTATCGATACCTATGATGGAACCGGCGTCAAGCCGTCGCACTGGAACCTTAACGGCGTGATCGAGCAGCTGCGCGTGTCGCGCGAGGCCACGCACAACATCCGCCATCACGGCAGGGTGCGCGAGTTGCCGTCGCGCGAGGCGCTGACGATCATCGTCAACGGCCTGTCGGCGGTGCTGTTCCCGACGCACTACGGGCGCCCCAACCTGACCGACGAGAGCATCGACTACTTCGTCGGCGACACGCTCAACACCACCCTGAACCGCCTGACGGAACAGGTCCGGCGCGGCCTGCAGTTTTCGTTGAAGGATGCGCCCGACGATGAGGAAGCGCTGACGCGCCAGGCCCACGCCATCACGCGCGAGTTCGCGGCCGGCCTGCCGGGCATTCGCGGGCTGCTGGTGTCCGACGTGCAGGCGGCGTTCTCGGGCGATCCGGCGGCGACGTCGGTGGCCGAGATCATGCTGTGCTATCCGGGCACCATCGCCATCCTGTACTACCGGCTGGCGCACAGCCTGCACCGGCTTGGCTCGCCGTTCCTGGCGCGGCTGATTTCGGACATCGGCCATTCGCTGACCGGGATCGACATCCATCCGGGTGCGCGGATCGGCGGCAGCTTCTTCATCGACCACGGCACCGGCGTGGTGATCGGCGAGACCGCGATCATCGGCCAGCGCGTACGCCTGTACCAGCATGTGACCCTTGGCGCCAAGCGCTTCCCGGCCGACGAACAGGGCGCCTTGATCAAGGGCGTGCCGCGCCATCCCGTGGTCGAGGATGACGTTGTGATCTACGCCGGCGCGACCATCCTGGGCCGCATCACCATCGGCGCCGGTTCGACCATCGGCGGGAATGTATGGCTCACGCAAAGCGTGCCTCCGGGGAGCAATGTGTCGCAAGCGCAGATGCGCAGCGATTAGGGTATGCTTTTGGTTTGTACAGGCATGGAGATTTTTGAATGACGGAACAATCCAAATATGTGCCGCCGAAAGTCTGGGTGAACGAAGCACCCTCCGGCGGCACGTTTGCAAGCATTAACCGTCCGGTCGCGGGCCCCACCCATGACAAGGAACTGCCGGTCGGGAAGCACCCCTTGCAGCTGTATTCACTGGGTACGCCGAACGGCGTGAAGGTGACGATCATGCTGGAAGAGCTGCTGGCCGCCGGACACGCCGGCGCCGAATATGACGCATGGCTCATCCGCATCAACGAAGGCGACCAGTTCTCCAGCGGCTTCGTCGAGATCAATCCCAACTCGAAGATACCGGCGATGGTCGACCGCAGCGGCGCGCAGCCATTGCGCGTGTTCGAATCCGGCTCGATCCTGGTGTACCTGGCGGAGAAATTCGGCGCCTTCCTGCCGAAGGAACTGGCGGCGCGCACCGAGACCTTGAACTGGCTGTTCTGGCAGATGGGTTCCGCGCCGTTCCTGGGCGGAGGCTTCGGCCACTTCTACGCCTACGCGCCGGAAAAGCTGGAGTACCCGATCAACCGCTATGCAATGGAAGTCAAGCGCCAGCTCGACGTGCTCGATCGCCAGCTGGCCAATCATCGCTACGTCGCGGGCGACGAGTACACCATCGCCGACATGGCGATCTGGCCATGGTACGGCGTTCTGGTACTCGGGAAGATTTACGGCGCCGGCGAATTCTTGTCGGTGCACGAGTACAAGAACGTCAGGCGCTGGGCCGACGACATCGCCGCGCGGCCGGCTGTCATCCGTGGCCGCAAGGTCAATCGCACGTTCGGCGAACCGGAGGAGCAGGTGCCGGAGCGGCACGCTGCCTCCGATCTGGACTGAGGGTTTTACTTGCCCGGCTTGACCGCACCGCCGGCTTCCAGCGCCAGCTGGTCTTCGGTCTTCGAGTAGTCGGGGAAGTATTTGTTGGTCACGGCCAGGAACTCGCGCGAGCGGTAAGCCGCCGCGATGTCCTTGGCGAACTGCTTGTCCTTGTCGGCCGCGCGGATCGCCACCAGGTTGATGTAGTTGGACGAGATCTTCTCGGTCAGCAGCGCTTCCTTCAGCTTCATGCCCGACGCCAGCGCGTAATTCCCGTTGACGAAGGAGTAGTCGGTGTCCTGCAGGGAGCGCGGCAGCTGCGCCGCTTCCAGCGGGATCAGCTTGACCTTCTTGATGTTGACGGCGATGTCCTTCTCCGATGCCTTCACCGGATCGAACTTGTCGCGCAGCTTTATCCAGCCCAGTTGATCCAGCATCACCAGCGCGCGGGCCTGGTTGGTCGGGTCGTTCGGCATGGCGACGCTGGTGCCTTCCTTCGCTTCGGCCAGCGTCTTGTGCTTCTTGCTGTAGATGGCGATCGGCGCGGTCGGGATCTTCACCAGGTCGGCCAGTGCCAGCTTGTTCTTGGCCGCGAACTCGTTCAGGTAGACGATGTGCTGGAACACGTTGGCGTCCAGCGAACCCTCGGCCAGCGCGAAGTTGGGCTGGATGTAGTCGTTGAACTCCACCAGCTTCACCTTGTATCCCTGCTTTTCCAGAATAGGCTTGATGCCCAGTTTGATCTGGTCCGCATACGGGCCGGCGCTGGTGCCGATCACCAGTTCTTTCGGATCCTTGGCGTAGGAGGGCGCGGCGATGCCGAGGGCGATGGTCAGTGCGGCGAGCAGCAGGTTGCGGCGAGGTGCGTTCATACGTGTTCCTTTGATTAGCGTTTGTCTAAGCGTTTGGCGATGCGGTTGCCGGTGAACTGGATCAGCTGCACCATGGCGATCAGGATGGCGACGGTGGCGACCATGATGTCGGTCTCGAAGCGGTAGTAGCCGTAGCGGATGGCGAGGTCACCGATGCCGCCGCCGCCCACCACGCCGGCCACGGCGGAATAGGACAGGAAGCTGATCGACAGCACGGTCAGCGCCAGCACCAGGCCGGAGCGGGCCTCCACCAGCAGCACGCGCAATACGATCTGCAGTTCCGACGCGCCCATGGCGTGGGCGGCTTCGATCACACCGCGCGGTACTTCACGCAGGTTCTGTTCGACCATGCGGGCGAAGTAGGGCACTGCGGCGAAGGACAGCGGCACGGCCGCGGCCAGCGGGCCGATCGAGGTGCCGGCGATGATGCGCGTGAACGGCACCAGCGCCACCAGCAGAATGATGAACGGGAACGAGCGCACCACGTTCACCAGCCATCCGAGCACCAAAGCGACCGGACGGTTTTGCAGCGATTGGCCGTCCGCCACCAGGAACAGCAGGATGCCGAGCGGGCCGCCGATCAGCACCGCGGCGCTCAGGCCGATGCCGAGCATGGTCAACGTCTGCCCGAGGGCGGTCCACATCTCCGGCAGCATGGCGATGATGGCGTCGAGCGATGCGAGATATTCAGACATAGGCGGCCTCCGTGCCGATAGTGTTGGCGGTGTTGGCGGCCAGCGCGCTGGCGGCGCCGTGCTGCGCCAGCTCGCGACCCAGCGCGGTTTTGCGCGGTTCGGCCAGGCTTGCGGCGTCGTCCAGCGCGAATTGTTCGGCGATTGCGCCATCCTCGATGACGGCCACGCGATTGCAGATCTCGCCCAGCACCGACAACTCATGGCTGACGATAACGATGGTGACGTTAAGGCGGCGGTTGATGTCGCGCAGCGTGGCGAGCAGCGCGCGCGTGGTCTCGGCGTCCAGCGCGGAGGTGGGTTCGTCGCACAGCATGACGGCAGGCCCGCTGGCCAGTGCGCGCGCGATGGCGACGCGCTGCTTCTGCCCACCCGACAGCTGCGCCGGATAGTTGGCCGCCTTGCCGCTTAATTCCACCAGCTCCAGGCATTCGTTGACGCGGGCCGTGATCTGCGCCGGCGTATGGCCGCCGTGGATGCGCAGCGGGAAGGCGACGTTGTCGAACACGGTGGCGTTTTGCAGCAGGTTGAACTGCTGGAAGATCATGCCGATATTGCTGCGCGCGTCGCGCAGCTCGCGTTTGGACAGCGCGGTCAATTCGCGGCCGTCGACAAACACGCGGCCGCTGTCCGGCCGCTCCAGCAGGTTAAACAGGCGCAGCAGGGTCGATTTGCCGGCGCCGCTTTTGCCGATCAGGCCGAAGATATCGCCGGTATTCACTTCCAGGGAAACGTCGCGTACCGCGTGGAACGCGCCGCCGTCGGGCAGCGCAAAGGTTTTACTCGCATGATCGATGCGAATCAGAGGTGTAGTCATCAGGAATAGGCGGTTGGTGCCGGTTGTAAGGTTCCGGTGCGCGCAGTATCTCATCAGCGGCTCATGCGGCAAACGAAGTTATTGCGCTTTCTATATGCCTAAAAATTATAAAGAAGGCGGCGCATATCCAAACGTATGGGTCTTGGCGGCTGCAGCCTGACCTTTATGATCGATTTTATCGATAATAAAGCGGTAAATTTTTCGTTTTACAACGTCTGGGGTGACGAGCATAATCGCTTCACTCGATACGTTCTCGACACTTTGTTCTCACATCCTGGAGTCATACTAATGAAAAAAATCTTTGCCCTGCTGGTAGCCGCTGGTATTTCGATGTCCGCCTTCGCCGCACCGGACAGCTTCTCGTCCGACGCCAACCACACTTTCGCCCGCTTCGAATACAGCCACTTCGGCTATTCGATCCAGCAAAGCCGCTTCAACAACACGACCGCTAAAGTCGTGCTGGACCGCGCCGCCAAGACCGGCTCGGTGGAAGCCGTGATCGACGCCAAATCGGTGGATACCGGCTCCAAGCTTTTCGACGGCCACATCCAGGGTGAGGACTTCCTCGACACCGCCAAGTTCCCGACCATCACCTACAAGTCGACCAAATTCAACTTCAAGGGCGATGTGCCGTCGACCATCGAAGGCAACCTGACGATCAAGGGCATCACCAAGCCAGTCACGCTGACCGTGACGCACTTCCAGTGCATGGACCACCCGATGATGAAGAAGCTGGCCTGCGGCGCCAACGCCACCGCGACCATCAAGCGCACCGAGTTCAACGCCGGCAAATACGCGCCTAACGTTGGCGACGACGTCACCCTGTCGTTCTCGATCGAAGCGCTCAAGGACTGATAGCGAACAGCTGTTGGGCGCCGCTTAAACCAGCTGGAACCAGCCCAACAGCGCACCACCCGCAAGCAGCCACAGCAAGTGGATGCGGGTGCGCCAGATCACCAGGCCAGCGGCCACCGACAGCGTCCACAAGGGCCAGTCGGTGGTCCAGTCGCGGTGGGCGCTGCCCAGTATGATCCCCACCGATACCATCAATCCCACCACCACCGGCGCCATGCCCTGCTTGAAGGCGCGCACGCCCAACAGGTCCCGGTTCCGATGGCCCCAGCGCGCCGCCAGATAGGTCAGCGTGGTGCTTGGCAACATAATCCCCACCATCGTCACCAGCACGCCGGCCAGCGCCGCCGCGTAGCTGCCCGCGTTCAGGCCGACATTCCAGCCCATCAATGCCACGAACAGCACGTTCGGCCCTGGCGCCGCCTGGGCGATGGCGATCGAATCGTTGAATTGGGATTGCGTCAGCCAGTGATGTTCCTCGACCAGGAAGCGGTGCATTTCGGAAGTGGTGGAGATCGCGCCGCCGATCGACATCAGCGACAGCAGCAGATAATGCGCGAACAGGCTGATCCAGTCGGACAAGCTCAGCACCAGGTGCAATGGCGCGTCGTTCATGGCTGGCGTCCCTTCATTTTGCGGTAGGTGAGGGTGACGCCGACGCTGCCCAGGATGAGCAGGGTGTAGGCCAGCGGCAAATGCAGCGCCACCACGAACACCACGCACAGCAGCGCGATGATGGCGTTCACCCACTGCGGCAGCGGATGCCTGTTGAGCGCGGACGCGAGCTTGAGACCGGTGGCGGCGATCATGCCGGCCGATACCGCCGCCATGCCGCGCAGCGCGCCGGTCGCGCCGGGGTGGTGGGCGTAATGGGAATGCAGCATCGCCAGTCCCAGCACCAGCAGCAGCGGCACCGTCAGCATGCCGGCCAAGGCGACCATGCCGCCGCGCAAGCCGTAGTAGCGGCTGCCGATCATCAGCGCCAGGTTGACCACGTTGGGGCCGGGCATGATCTGGGCGACCGCCCATTCCTCGACGAATTCCTCCTGTGTCAGCCAGCGCTTGCGTTCCACCAGTTCGCGTTGCACGACGGCCAGCACGCCACCAAATCCCTGGAGCGCCAGAATGGTGAAAGAGATGAATAGATCAAGTAGCGAATTGGGGCGGGAGCGGGGCGGATCGATAGGCATGGCTTATTATCGCCCCGGTATTGCCGCCTGTCTATTAGCCCCGCAGCGAGATCCATATTAATTCAGGATTGATAGGAAGCTGACATTGACTTTGGTCCACTCTCGGCCATACTCCCTTAGCATGACGCAGATCAGAGTCCCCGCCACCAACTTTTGCTAAGGATCATGATGAACGTTTCGCTTTTACAGCAACGCAATGACGAGCAAAGCAGTGCCGCAGTCAATCGCGGCATTCAAGTGCAGTCCAGCTTCAATACGGTCTGCGCGATCGAATACATGAAATCCCATAATGTGGATCCGCGAGTAATCGAACGGGTGCTATTACACCCCGAACAGCGCCGAAAAGCCCCGTATTGAGGCCGCCGCCCAAGCTGGTTTCTGGTTTACTTATACACAAACCATGTTGACAAGATTTTTTTTCAAAACAATTTCTTGTCACAATGCGCTGGCTTCCAAGTGATTGATTTCTAAGGGGTTTGAAATTGCCTTTTGGATGGGCAGTTTGTTGAAAACCGCATAGGTAAAGCCTCCCTGCGGTGTCAAGAGGGTGATATCCACATAGATATCCACAGCGTCTGTGGATATCCCCAAAAGTGCTATAACAATCCGCTACTTACAACGGTTTTTTAAGCGCCTGCAGGACGCTGGCGACAACAATGTAGTGGCGCGGCAACTCGGCGCTGGCCGTCACGGTGACACGCAGCCGCACTTCCTGGCCGTCGCGGCGCCACGCGCTGACCACGTCGGTCCACGCCTCGCCATCCTTCAGCGCTTGCAGCGCATCGGTCAGCTGGTCCGGCGGGTAGGGCGGTGCGTGCAGCAGGCGCGGATCCGCGCCTTGCAATTCTTCGCGGCTGTACTGGAACACGGTGCAGAATTTATCGTTGACCGTGACGATCTTGCCGCGCTCGTCCAGCGTGACGATCACCGCATGCTGGTCTACCGCCGCCAGCAAAGCCCTGGCCTGGTTCAGCTCCTGTTGCAGCGCCTGCGTTTGCCTGTGTGCCTGCTCCAGGCCGGAATATGCCCGCAGCGACGAGATCACCGTGGTGAACAATTTGCGCGTGGTCAGGTCCGTCTTGCACCAGAAATCATTGATGTCGTAGTCAAGGATGATGCTGTGCTCCAGCGCCTGTCCCGGCTGGCCGGTGCGCAGCACGATGCGCACCAGGTTGTTGTGCAGGGTCTCGCGGATGTGGCGGGCCACGTTCAGCCCGGCGTCGCTGGTTTCCATGATCACGTCCAGCAGCACCAGCGCGATGTCGGGCGTGGTGCGCAGTGTGGTCAACGCTTCCTCGCCGCTGTAGGCATGCAGGAAGCTCAGCCGCCGCCCCTGGAAGCAGACGTTGCTCAATGAGAATTTGGTGACCACATGGACATCGACGTCGTCATCGACGATCAGCACCCGCCAGGGGGCGGGCGCCGGTGTAGTCCCCGGCTTGCCTGCCTGGGGCTGGCTGACCGGCGGTGCTTCATCCTCTATCATCCAATCGGTGTCGTCGTCGTTCTGGTTCATGCGTCAATCCCGCGAGAGGTCGAAGAAGGGAATTGCGGACCTTCACAGTGACACTATTCCTTGCCAGCACTTTTGTCAAAGGATTCCCCGGCGCGTGCGCGCCAGACCTACTTATGCACAAAAAAATATTTTTCAAGCGTGCTGGAAAGCTGTTCTTGCCCGAATCTTCATCGACGTAAGTATTTGATTTTATTGGGTAAAAATAATGCCTGTGGATTAGGCATTTTATTAAAACCCGCGCCGTTAAAGGCGTTCTCGGCTGTCAAGTGGCGGTTATTCACAACCTTATCCACAGTTGATGTGGATATCTGGGAAAAGCGCTTTAAGTACGGCGGCTTATCGGCTTTTCCTCAGGAGTTGCATCAGGCTGCTACCTTTGGGCAGGGAGGCTAGTTCCCACTGGAAAGAGATATGACCTCATCATGTATGTTTTCCGGTTTTTGTTGGTTTTATTGGCATTATTTCTCAACATTTCCCGCTTTTTATGTCTTTAGTCGTATGATGACTGCTCGTCGTTGTACGATGACTGTCGTTTTCGGGTCGCCGACCGCGGCGTGTTTGAGGTTGAATAATTCAATAACATACCTGAGGAGAGTAGTTGTGATGACAAAAAAAACCATCATCTTTGGCGCCGTGGCTTTGTTATGTGGCAACCAAGCGTTCGCGGCCGACTGGCCAAGCGGATATTCGAAATGCGCCGACGAGGGCGGGACCTGCAAGGCGGGGGCGAGCAGCAGGCTGGTGTCGTATGGCATCAAGGACAAGTGGGTGATCGCGACCCTTTCCGGTGACCTCCTTTGTGCCACAGCTACCTTCGGCAGCGATCCTTATCCGGGCCAGGCCAAGAAATGCGCGGTCGGCCCGCTGTCCACACCGACGCCAACTCCGACTCCAACGCCAACGCCAACGCCGACGCCGACGCCGACGCCAACGCCAACGCCAACGCCAACGCCGACGCCGACGCCGAGCCCGGCCGACGCCACCTTTGAAGCCGCTCCGAGCACCGGCTGGGCAGGCCAGAACGGCGGCACCACCGGTGGCGCGGCGGCGCCCGCCACGGCCATCTACAAGGTCAACTCGGCGTCGCAGCTGATGGCCGCCATCTCGGCGCAGGGCGACAATCCGAAGATCATCAAGCTGTACGGCACCATCGATCCCACCTCCGCGGACAACGGCGGCCCGTACACCAGCACCACCGACCAGGCCGCCCGCCTGCAGATCAAACTGGGCAGCAACACCACGCTGATCGGCATGGGAGCGGATACCAAGCTGGTCAACGCCAACATCGTCATCAACGGCAAGCAGAACGTCATTGTCCGCAACATCAACATCGTCAACCCCTGCGATATCGCCCCGGTCTGGGATCCGAACGACGGCAGCGCCGGCAACTGGAACTCCGAATACGACGGCGTGACCATCCTGGCCTCGAAGAACGTATGGGTCGATCATAATGTCTTTACGGACGCGCCGAAGACGGATGACCAGCTGCCGATCGAAAATGGCAAGATCAAGGAATGCCACGACGGCGCCCTGGACGTCAAGAACGGCTCGGACTACGTGACGGTCTCCAACAACCGCTTCGAGCTGCACGAGAAGAACAACCTGATCGGCTCGTCGGATTCCAAGACCAGCGACGACGGCCATCTGACGGTCACCTTCAACAACAACCACTTCCTGAACGTGGCGGAGCGCGCGCCGCGCGTGCGCTTTGGCAAGGTCCACATCTACAACAACTACTTTGAGGGATCGCGTTCGCATCCGGTATATCCGCATCAATACAGCATCGGCGTGGCCTACAAGGCGAAGATCATTTCGCAGAACAATGCCTTTGAGATTGCCGGCGCCTCCAGCTGCACCAACATCATGACCAACCCGGGCTCGTCGAGCAAGACCGGCGCGGCCACCGACGCGGGCTCTCTGTTGAACGGCAACCCGCTGAACGCCGCCAGCGCGTGCAGCTTCAGCAGCGCGGTGGGGTGGACCTTGCCTTATTCAGCGCCCTTGTTGAACGCGACCGCGGTCAAGGCCTCGGTCTTGAACAATGCCGGAACGGGTAAGATCACCGTGAAGTAAGGCCAGGCGCCGGCCGTCGAGGCGTGCCGGCCGGCGCCACATTATCTTTGTGATAACACTCCGGCCCACATGTGTACGAACAGCAGGCCGCCGGTTGCCGTCTCAAGGTGGTGGGGCGTGCGACCGCCGGTTTTGAAGAGAAGGGCGGCAAGGTAGTGCTGGATGTCTTCAATCCCGAGGACGGCAAGGGCAAGGCCCTGCCGCGGATATTGATGTTTTATGACGATACCGTCACGCTGACGCTGCCCCTGAAGGGCGCGCGGCAGCTGCGGCAAGAAATCGGACGCCAAACTGTCCCTTCCTGTTTCGTCAATAGGCGGGAGTGGCGTAATCAGCCGGTAATCCCGGCCAGCAGCTTGCGCACGGCGCCATGTGCCATGACGATCTCGGTGCCGTCGTGCAGCAGCGTATTGTATTTGGCGCGGAATTCCGCATCGCCATTTTCGGACGGACCGATCAGCGCTTCGATCGCCTTGCGGTAGGCGACGGCTTCGGCAGCCGTGACCGGCTCCGGCTCATCGAGCCGCTCGTCCATCTGCGTCATCAGGCCGGACAGCTTTTGCAGCCAGGCGAAATGCGGATGGTTGGCCACCAGTTGCAAGTGTTCCAACGGACTGCCGACCGCGCCAAAATACTGCGTCTCCACATGAATCAGCTGCTTGTGCAGGTCACGCAGCGCGCGCGCCAGCGCCGTCAGCTTGGCGTTGTTGGCCAGTTCGTTGTCCGGTAAAGCCATGAGATTCTCCTGAGTTAGCTTGAGGCTCCAGTGTACCCATCCGCGCCGCGATTGCCTATGCGCTAAAAGTGCAGTGCGCCGGCCGAACAGTCTGAATGGACTATAGGCCCGATGTGTGTAAATTTTTATAATGGCCAGCTTCTGCTCTGCAACTTTTAAAGGAAGTCCACATGAAGGCCACACTGTTCCGATCAATGCTCGCCCTTGCCCTGTCCTGCGGTGGGCTCGCGAGTGCGGAGGTTGTACCTTTCTACCGCGAGGTGGATGGTGTCAATCTGGACTTCTACTACGACATCCAGCTATATCCGAACGCCCATGCTGTCGCGCTCGGCGATTCATTGATGCTTGATAGTTCTCGTTACATGACCGAAGTAAACCGCTTCTTTCCGATGGTGATTGCGGTGGCCCATAGCGGCCACGTACTTACCGGCGGCAGCAGCACTCAAGTGCGAGGCTATTATTTCGTCAACACCGACAATAGTGTCCTCCGGACACAGATTTATTCCAATGTGAAAGGCGGCACCTTCGGATTTGGCCAGTTCATTCCCACAACCGTTTATTTCAACGCCGGGCAAACATTTGAAGTGCAATCGTTGCACGACAGCCCGTCAGTCGGCTTCTGGCAGGGACGCGCCTCCGACCAGTCTGACCGGGGTGACTTCTCAGCGGTCGGCTTGTTCGCGCGCTATCTGGTGAATGCCTACGATCCTGACGTGCAGTCGAGTGATCAGGCGGTTGTCACGAACGTCATCTACAGCTTCAACCAAGAGGTATTGCAGGCACCGCCGCTGCCGGTGCCTGAACCGCAGACCTACGCCATGCTGCTGGCCGGCTTGGCCCTGGTCGGCGCCGCGGCGCGGCGCCGGTCGGCAACGCTCACGCGCTGAGCGCTTTCAGCCGGTCAAGCTCCGCCAGGAAACGCGCGCTGGCGACGGCCGGCGCCCATGGCTCCCATGCGGTGCCGCCGTAGATCGCCTGCAGCGGATCGTCGTTCAGTGGCGGCACGGTGATCTTCAGTGTGTTCAGCACCTCGTTCGCAGACCAGCCCACCACATGCACCGCCTCGCTGGCCGCCGCCAGCCGGTCGGCCATCTTGTGGGCCGCGTGTTCTTTCGGCGTCCAGCGCTGCAGGCCGTAGCGCAGGAACACCGCGCTTTCCAGCCGCACCGTCAGTGCCTTGAAGCCTTCGCCCAGGAAGGGCTTGAGCGGCGAGACGCAATCGAAGCCCAGCAAACCTTCCTCCGCGTCGTGCAGCAGTTCGCGCAGCGCCGCCAGCGGCGGCAGCTCCAGCCCGACCGCCTTGCAGGCCGCCGCGCGCAGGTGCATCACCGTCAGCGAATGCTGGGCCACCGACAGCGGCAGCGGCCACGCCGAATGTCCGCCCCAGCGATAGGTGCGCGCCAGGCCGAGCGCGAGATCGCTGTCTTCCCAGTCGAACGGCGTGGGATCGAGCAGGTCCAGCCGGCGCTCCGACGGCATGCGCACCCACGCGCGGTCTTCCTGACGATTGCGGCCCATGCGGCTTTCCTGATCTGTGGTTCAGGCTACATCCTACACCCAAGCTAACAATTATTTTTTGGTAAGCAGTGGCGGATTTGCAATACACTGGATGGATCTTGACTTCGTGATGGATGAGCTCATGGCGACCAGACCTTCATATATCTACCAGGGCGGCTCGGTGATGATGCACTCGCCGCTGCAATTGAAGAACTCCGAGATGTACGGCTTTTTCGTCAAGGGCGACCTGGCCAAGCTTCAGGCCACGCTGGACGACACTCTGAACCAGGTGGCCGGCCAGCGCATGCGCTTCAATGCGATTTCGCCCTACGTGCTGCTGACGTTCACGCGCGTTAATCACGCCAACTCGGCGGTCCCGGTCGATCATGCAAAAGGCTGGATCACGGAGATCGACATCGTCACCTGGATCATGGTCGGCGCCATGGACGACAAGGGCAAGCTGGCCCACATCTACTACTACCCCGCGCACATCTTCGTCGACGACGCGATGGCGCTCATTAACGGCCGTGAGCTGTTCGGCTATCCCAAATACCTGTGCGAGTATGAGATTCCGGCAGCCGGTTCCGAACCGCTGCGCTGCTCGGTCGCGGCCAAGGGCTTCCAGACCTTTTCGCCGGAGACCAAAATCGCCATGCATCCGTTGCTGGATGTGACGGCGACGCAGAAGACCGGCATCGAGAGGCCCATCACCAGCGTGCTGGATCTGATCGAGCAGGCGATAGAGCTGTTCCTGTCCATCCCCGATTTTTTCAACCTCGACGTGGCGGGCTGGGACGACATCATTTCGCTGCTACGCAATCCGCGCATCGATCAGATCTTCCTCAAGCAGTTCCCGGACAGCGCCGGTTTGAAAGCCGTGTACCAGGCCGTCCTGGCCGCGCCGGCCACCATCGACAAGATCCACAGCGGCAAACTGCTGGGCTACGAATACCAGTGCGTGCTGCATGCATTCGACAGCTTCCCGCTCAACGAGACGCTCGGCTTGCAACTGGGGCCGCAAGCGGCCATCCTGCCGTATAACCTGAATTTCGACTTCACCGCGCAGCCGGGCGAGGAGTTGGTCGACAATTCGGCCATCGCGCCGCAGAAGATCGCCATCCTCGGCGGCGGCGTCGGCTCGATGACGGCGGCCTACTACCTGAGCGACCAGCCGGGCTGGCAAAACAACTACGAGATCACCGTCTACCAGCAGGGCTGGCGCCTGGGCGGCAAGGGCGCCAGCGGCCGCAACGCGCAATACGGCCAGCGCATCGAGGAACACGGCCTGCACATCTGGTTCGGCTTCTATTCCAACGCGTTCAAGATGATCAAGGCCGCATACGCCAGCCTTGACCGGCCGGCCGGCGCGCCGCTGGCGACCTGGCGCGACGCCTTCAAGCAGCACGATTACGTCGCGCTGTCGGAGCAGGTCGGCGACCAGTGGCGCAACTGGTCCATCGTCTTCCCGACGCTGCCGGGCGAACCGGGCGAGGGCAATGAGCAGATCACGTTGTGGCAGCTGGCGGTGGCCATGGTCGGCTGGATCGAACAGTGGATCAAGAGCCTGGACAAGCTGACCCGCGAACTGGAACTGCCACCGCACCAATCCCACACCGGCGTGCTGCCGGACTGGCTGTATCACCTGGCCGAAGGCGTGACGTCGTCGGCGCATGAGCTGCTGGAGGATATGTCGCTACTGGGTAGCGCCTTGTACGGCATGGTGGTCAACATGTCGGCCGATGTGGCGCGGCACACTGCGGGCGAGCATCTGGCGCTGGCCGGCGCGCTTGTGGGTGTGCGCCAGCGGCTGCACGCGCGCTACCGCAAGCTGATCGACCAGGCCGACAGCGACACCAGCGACGACATCCGCCGCCTGTTCATCTGCGTGGACCTGGGCGTGACGGTGATGAAGGGCGTGTTCGAGGACGGCGTGATCCGCAACGGCTTCGACGTCATCAACGATGTCGACTTCCGGCAATGGCTGCGTAACCACGGCGGCGACGAGGACTTGTGCGTGAACTCGGCGCCGGTGCGCGGCTTCTACGACTTGGTGTTCGCTTACGAAGGCGGAGAATTCGGCAAGCCGAATATCGAAGCCGGTACGCTGCTGCGCGCGATGGCCCGCATCGGCCTGGCCTACAAGGGCGGCATCATGTTTAAGATGCAGGCGGGGATGGGCGACACGGTGTTCACGCCGCTGTACCAGGCCTTGCTGGCGCGCGGCGTCAAGTTCAAGTTCTTCCACAAGGTCGAGGAGCTGGTGCCGGACGGCCGCCAGATCGGCGGCATCCGCATGACGCAACAGGTGGCGCTGAAGGGCGCGGACTACGATCCGCTGGTGGACGTCAAGGGCCTGGCATGCTGGCCCAGCACCCCTAACTATGGACAAATCGATCCGGCGCAGGCCGCGCTGCTGCAGGAGCACGGCGTCAATCTAGAATCGTGGTGGAGTGACTGGGCCAAAATATATCACCAGCAGTTCGACAAGGAGCTACCGGTGCTGACGCTCAAGCGCGGTGTCGATTTCGACCAGGTGGTGTTCGGCATCTCGGTCGCGTCGCTCAAGTCTTTGTGCCCGCAGCTGCTGGCGCAAAGCCCTGCGCTCAACACGACCTATGAGCAGGTGCGGACGGTGGCGACGCAGGCCTACCAGGTCTGGCTGGACAAGGACCTGCCGCAGATGGGCTGGGACTACCAGCCCGGCGGGCAGCAGCCGGTGCTGAGCGGCTTCAGCGAACCGTACGACACTTGGGCGCCGATGGACCAGCTGCTGTGCCGCGAGGACTGGCCGCCCGCGCTCAATCCGCGCAACGTGTCCTACTTCTGCAGCGCGTTGCCGGTGGCGAGCTATCCGCCGGCCAGCGAGACCGGTTTCCCGGCGCTGATGGCGGCGAAGGCGAAGGAGGGCGCGGTCGAACAGTTGAGCAAGAGGATAGCCTCGCTGTGGTCGGCGGCCGGGCCGGCCGGCGCGTTCCCGTGGCAATGGCTGGTGGACGGCAGCGAAGCGACCGGCGTGGCGCGCTTCGACAGCCAGTACTGGCGCGCCAATGTCGATCCGTCGGAACGCTACGTGATGTCGGTGGTGAACAGCACCAAGTACCGTTTGCAGACCGACCAATCGGGCTTCTCCAACCTGTACCTGACGGGCGATTGGATCAAGACCGGCTTGAACGCCGGCTGCGTGGAGGCGGCGGTGATGGCCGGCATGCAGGCTTCGCGCGCGATGAGCGGCCACCCGGCCGTCATCGAGGGCGAGACCGACGTCTAAGTCAGCGCTTGCGCGCCAGCGTCAGGCCGTCGCCCAGCGGCAGCAGCGACAGGTCGACGCGGTCGTCGTGGTGCAGCTTGATGTTGAGCGCCTGTAGCGCGGCGGTATCGTCGCTGTCGGCGCGCTCGGCGACGCGGCCGCTCCACAGCGTGTTGTCGATCACGATCAGGCCTCCCGGACGCACCAGTTGCAGGCAGCGCTCGTAGTAGCCGTCGTAGTTGACCTTGTCCGCATCGATGAAGGCGAAGTCGTAGTGGTTCGCCTCGCCGGCCTGCAGATGCGCGTCCAGCGTGGCCAGTGCGGGGCCGAGCCGCAGGTCGATCTTGTCGGCGACGCCGGCCTGCGCCCAGAAAGGCTTGCCGATGCGGGTGTAGTCGTCGCTGATGTCGCAGGCCAGGATGCGGCCGTCCGCCGGCAGCGCCAGCGCGACCGACAGCGCGCTGTAGCCGGTGAACACGCCGATTTCGATGGTGTTGCGGGCGCCGGTCAGCTTGACCAGCATGGCCATGAATTGTCCCTGTTCGGGCGCGATCTGCATGGTGGCGCGCTCATGGCCACGCGTGGCTTCGCGCAGCGCGACTTGCGCCGGATGCTCGCGCAGCGAATGCGCCAGCACGTAGTCGTACAGCGGGTCGGTCAGATTGAGTGTGCGGTTGGACATATGCGTCTCCTCGATTGGGTGGAGCGAGTGTACCAGCGTCACCCAGGCTAGCGCACTGCTAGCCGTGCGAAGCTGGCGACGCTGGCCACTGCGGCGAACGTCGCGGCCAGCGCCAGTGCGTAGCGGGTGCCGTGCGAGGCAGAGAGCATGAAGCAGTAGGCCACCAACGCCGCGCCGGTGGCCTGTCCGGTCAGCCGCGCGGTGGCGACGATGCCGCTGGCGCCGCCCGCGCGCTCCGGCGGCGCGCTGCCCATGATGGCTTTCAGGTTGGGCGCCTGGAAGAAGCCGAAGCCGATGCCGCACCAGGCCATGCGCCAGCAGATGTCCAGCACCGATGGCTGCGCCGGCATCAGCAGCAGGGCCACCAGTCCGGACGACAGCATCGCCAGGCCGATGCCGCCCAACGCGCCGGGCGCGTAGCGGTCGCTCAGGCGGCCGGCGATGGGCGCCATCACCGCCACCAGCGCCGCCCAAGGCGTCATCAGGAAGCCGGTTTCGATCGGCGAGCGGCCCAGCGTCGATTCAAAATAAAACGGCAGCGAGACGAAGGCCATGCTTTGCGCGGCGAAGGTGCAGGCGGCCGTCAACGCGGACAGCGCGAACAGCGGCCGGCGGAACAGGTCGACCGGCAGTATCGGCGCCGTGTGGCCATGCTGCCGCCGTAGCAGCAGCGCGAAGAACATCAACGTGGCGGCGGCTTCCGGCAGCAGCCTGCGCCAGCTTGCCTGGTGGGCGGCGTCGCCGAAGGTAAGGATCAGCAGGCCGAAGGCGAAGGCGTTGTAGACCGCCGTCGTGAGGTCGATCTTGTGCGCGGCGCGCGGCGTATGCGGCAGCGCGCGGCGGCCAAGCAGGATGGCGAACAGCCCCAGTGGCACATTGACGGCGAACAGCCATGGCCAGGATGCCGCCGCCAGTATCAGCGAAGCCACCGTCGGCCCGACCGCGAACGATATGCCGACCACCAGCGAGTTGTAGCCGTAGCCGCGTCCCAGCAGCTTGGTGGGGAAGATCGCCCGCAGCATGGCGGTGTTCACGCTCATCAGGGCCGCGCCACCCACGCCCTGCAGCAGCCGCGCGGCGACCAGCGAGGGTAGCGACCAGGCCAGCGCGCAGGCCAGCGAGGAGGCGGTGAACAGCGCAAGCCCGAACAGGCACACGCGCCGGTAGCCGGCCACTTCGCCCAGCGCGGCGAATGGCAGCAGGGTGGCGACCATGGCCAACTGGTAGACGTTGACGATCCAGACCGAGGCGGCTGGCGTGGCGTGCAGCTGGGCTGCCATCGCGGGCAGGGCGGTGTTGGCGATGGCCGTGTCCAGCGAGGCCATGCTGACGCCGATGGCGACCGACAGCATGGCCCAGCGCCGCGCATCGGGCGGCAGGCCGTCGCGCGCGGCCAGGGGGGCGTCGGCGCTGAACGTAGCAGACATGAACGATTCCTGTGGATGAGATGATAAGGCCCGTCATTGTGGCGCAAAACGCCGCCGCTTGCAGCCACTGGGCCGGCGGTACGGGATCAGATGGTCGATGCGGGCTGCGAGATGTCGACGTCGTCGCTGGCGGCGCGGCGCAGATCGTTGCAGGCCTGGTCCAGCGCCGCGGCCACGCCGGGCAGGCGCTGGGTCACTTCATCCAGGTCGCCGGCGGCGGCGGCGGCTTCCATTTCGTGGCACAGCGTGTGCAAGTGGGTCGAGCTCAGATAACCGGCGCTGCCCTTGAGCGCGTGGATCGCCGCCGCTGCCGCGTGGGCGTTACCAGCTGCCACGGCGGCGCGCGCGGTGTCCAGACGGCGCGGCGCCTCGTCCAGGAAGGCTTGGGTGATGCGCTGCATGTGCGAATGCGACAGCCCGGCCAGCGGCATGATCTGCACGGTGGCCGGGTCGATGCGTTTTTCCACGGCGGGCGCCACGCCGAACTGCTCGTCCAGCGATTCGGCCCGCGAGGCCGCGAGGCGCGCCGCGTCGGTGGGGCGCAGCGGACGGCCGCGGCTCAGGTGCTGGGCGATGGTCTTTTCGATCTGGTCGTACAGCAGGCGCTCGTCGACCGGCTTGCTGAGGAAGCCGTCCATGCCGACCGCCAGGTAGCGCGCGCGGTCATGGTCGCTGGCGTTGGCGGTCAGCGCGATGATCGGAATGCCGGGATCGAGCACGCGGTAGTCTTCGCTGCCGCCGCTGCGGATCAGGCGCGCGGCCTGTTCGCCGTCCATCATCGGCATGCGTCCATCCATCAGCACCAGGTCGTAGGCGGCGGTGCTCAGCGCGTGCAGCGCCTGCAAGCCGTTTTCCACCACGCGGATGTCGTGGCCCATGTTCTCCAGCAGCGTGCTGACGATGATCTGGTTGGTGCGCACGTCCTCGGCGCACAGCACGCGCAGGCGGTAGGCATGGTGCTCCTTGCGCGGCAGGCTGGATGGATCGATCGCCGGCACCGCGCCCAGCGCCAGCGGCAGCGTGAAGCTGAACGTGGAGCCGACGCCGACCCGGCTTTCGGCGGCGATGGAGCCGCCCATCAGTTCGACCAGTTCCTTGCAGATCGCCAGACCGAGGCCGGTGCCGCCGTAGCGGCGCGTGGTCGAGTGGTCTGCCTGCTCGAACTTCTGGAACAGGCGGGGCAGGGTCTCGGCCGGGATGCCGGGGCCGGTGTCGCTGATGTCGAAGCTGACGCTGGTGCGGCCGTCGATCGTCATCAGGGCCGAGGCGTCCAGCCGCACTTCGCCGCGGTCGGTGAACTTGATGGCGTTGCCCAGCAGGTTAAGCAGGATCTGGCGCAGCCGGGTCGGATCGCCGCGCACGTAGCGCGGCATGTCCAGCGCCAGGTCGCAGCGCAGCAGCAGGCTCTTGGCGTCGGCCTGGCCCTGCAGGATGCCGATGGCGTCATCCACCAGCGCGATCAGGTCGAAGTCCACCGTCTCGATCGAGAGGCGGCCGGCGTCGATCTTGGAGAAGTCGAGAATGTCGTTGAGGATGGCCAGCAGCGATTCGCTGTTCTGCAAACCGATGCGCAGGTATTCCTCGGTGCGGCCGCGCACCGACTGGTCGCGCATGGCGAACTTGATCATGCCGATCACGCCGGCCAGGGGTGTGCGGATGTCGTGGCTCATCGCCGACAGGAAGTCGATGCGATGGCGGCTGACCACTTCGGCGTGTTCCTTGGCTTCGGTCAGCTGTGCGGTGCGTTCCTGCACGCGCTGCTCCAGCGTGTTGCGCAGCAGCCGGATCTGGTCGGCCAGCGCGAACGCCAGCAGTACGCCGTCCAGCGTGCCGCCCAGCAGCGTGAATAGCTGGGCGTTGGTGACCATGGCCGGGATCAGGCCGACGTTGGCCGGCAGGATGAGCAGCCCCGGCACCATCAGCGCCACGAAGCCCAGCACGAAGAAGCGCGCCGGATAATAGCCGCGCCGCCACACCACGATGCCGCTGGTGAGCGCCATTGTCATCCAGATCGAGATGACGATGGTGGCGATGGTGTGGGCGTAGCTCAGGTAGAAGAAGCAGCTCGGCAGCGTCAGCAGCGGCAGCACGATGTTGATGCGGCTGAGTTTATACAGCAGCGGCGAATGCTCTTCCAGCCGCAGGAAGTTCGTGTAGAACAGGGTGCTGAGCACCGGCAGCAGGAAGAAGGGCACGTAATGCCATTGCAGGTTGTGCCAGCCGAACAGGTCCGCCGTCATGTGGAAGGTCATGCCCCAGGCGATGGCGTAACACAGCACGTACAGCGAGTAGTACAGCGAGGAGTTGTCGCGGGTGATCGAGTAGATGAAGAAGTTGAACACCGTGAGCGCCAGCAGCGCGCCGATGGAGCCGATGATGAGCACGTTCTCCCGTGCCACCAGCTGCTGGTAGGCTGTGCGCGGCAGCACCGACATCACCGGCGTGCGCGCATAGTAGGGGCTGGCGAAGCGTATCAGCACCTGGTAGTGCTGGCCCGGTTGCAGGTCAACGTCTTTACCGTAATGCAGCAGGTAGGAATGGGGCTGGCGGTAGCCGGTCAGCATCTGGCGCGCGCTGCCGTCGGGGCCGAACACCTGGATGTCGACCATGTCGATCAGCGTGTCGTTGGGATCGATGACCCAGGCGGGCTGATGGCTGTCGTTGCGCAGCTCGGCAT
The DNA here is from genome assembly GCA_025548565.1 of Rugamonas sp. A1-17. Classification (GTDB taxonomy): domain Bacteria; phylum Pseudomonadota; class Gammaproteobacteria; order Burkholderiales; family Burkholderiaceae_D; genus Rugamonas. The sequence goes on along the minus strand of JAJLPB010000002.1, from coordinate 387,807 downwards.
ACAGCCAGTAGCTGCCGCCCAGCAGATCGACCTTGGGCGCGGGATTGAGCCGCGCCAGCAGTTTGGGCAGGCCGGCGGCGTCGACCGGGAAGGGTTGGCCCTCATCCAGATAAAGCTTGCCTGTCGTCATTAAATCGATACTTGCGGTATTTACGCTGATGGCAGCTGGCAAAGTCTCTGCGGAAGCGGGGTGTGGCATCCACCATGCCAGCATCGCCAGCAGCACGACCCATAAGCCACGCGTCAGACCGTAAGACATCTTGCAAGCTTTACTCATTAGTATTCCGAAGGCCGCCGGTCTCGATAAGTTGGGTTTTTTCCATTTTAAACGAGAACTTATTGTTTTATCCAAAAATTGACTTAAGGCATGTAACGACACTTGGCGCGCGCCGGACGAGCCGGGTAAGATGGCGCCTTTGGACCACAGGAACGCCACCGTGCTTATCTCCCCAGAACAATTTATCGGTTTTCTGAGTGCCGCCTTGCTGATCACGATTTCGCCGGGCCCGGACAATTTGATGGTGCTCAGCGTCGGCATGTCGCGCGGAAGGCGGCAGGGCATGGTGTTCGGCCTGGGCTGCGCGTTGGGCTGCCTGAGCCACACACTGCTGGCGACGCTGGGTGTCAGCGCCCTGATCAAGGCGTCGCCGCTGGCGTTTGGCGCGCTCAAACTGCTGGGGGGAGGCTACCTGATCTGGCTGGGCATCGGCGCGCTGCGCAGCCGTGGCGGCGCGCGTGTCGAGGGCGCCGGCGTGCCGGATGAGAGTCTGGGCAAGCTGTTTGTGAAAGGTTTGTTCGCCAACGCCGTCAATCCCAAGGTGGTGCTGTTCTTCCTGTCGTTCCTGCCGCAGTTCGTGGTGGCCGAGCGGGGCGACGCCAGCTGGCAGACCGCGCAGCTGGGCTTGCTGTTCACGGCGCAGGGCGTGGTCTTGTTCGGTTTGCTGGGGTATTTCTCCGGCGCTGTGGGCGCCTGGATCAACCGCCATCCGGGCGCGGGCACGTGGATGGACCGTGTGGCCGGCACGATTTTCGTCGGCCTGGGGCTGAAATTGATCGTGTCCCGCTGAAAGAGTAAAAAAGTCTGTTCGCAGCGCCGTTTGTCATCAGGGCGTAATGTTGCGCTGCAATACTGGCTTTGCTCTTTCAAGTCTCTCCCGATTTGAAAACTTTTCGCCCGCGCCTCTTTGTGCCGCGGGCTTTTTTTTGTTCTTCGCGGCGGTATCTGTAGCCGGGATTGTACTTGTAACTTTTTCATGTCAGTATCAGTAGACTCCCTGCGGACAACTATTTGGAGTTCACTATGACTGAATACCTTCCTGCCTTAATTTGGGCACTCTCGGCGGTGGCATGCCTCGTCATCGCCAAACGCCGTTCTGTAAAAACAACTGGCATCAGGGCCGCTCTGGTGGCAATGCTGGGTCCGATTGCAATCCCGTTCGTGCTGGCCGCAAAGCCAGATTAATTTTGGAGCGGCGATTGTGAGTGAAATATTTGTTTTGAAGATTTCCGATAATGTTTATGTGCATTTGAATGGCGCGAAGTTGGGTTCGACAAATGAGGTTGCCGAGGCTCTCGGGAAAATCTACGCCGACCATCCAGATGCGATAATTTCAATCGAAGCAGACACATCCTCATATTACGAGGCGATCGGCAAGGCTATTTACGGCAGTCACCGTGTCGGTTTTGTGGGCGAACGGGTGCGTATCCTTATCGACGGGAAGCTCGTGGTGGCCTGACTCTCCAGAGGATTCCAGCCCATGAAAGAATTTAGATTCAATATTTTCGGTGCCCTGATCGCCATTGCCGGCACAGAAGGGAACTGGAGAGCTTTTTATCTTGGCGCCGATGGAAAGCGCCGGCCAGCAGACTTCATAGTGCCAAGTGATGTCGCTGAAGATGAGCTGTGTGAGTATCTGGCAGACTTGTATCATGAGAATGCGACGCCTCGAAACTGCAATGCGGTGCAATTGCCATAAGAGTTTTTCCTGTGGAGGGACTTGATCTCTCTGCGGATTCTAACAAGTGAAAGAAAAGTTGCCAGTCTCGGTCGTGATTGCTCAAAGGCTGCTATTCGAGGATTCGGAAGTAACCATGGAAGGCATCTTTGCCATGAGGCGGGAACAGGTTTTTTTGTCCAAGCCTTGGAGGATGTGGATAAGCCTGCGCTGGCTATATTTGTTGATAGTCCGAACTTGGAAAAAGTGCTTTTGAAAAGCGTACCGGCGTATGGCGGAGGTCAATTCAGCTACTGCCATGAGGCCAGCATCACCGGGTTTGTAAAATCAAGTTCGCTAGCTGATTTTTCGTGTGCGATATCTAGTATTCGCGACTTTGTGCTCAACATACATGGTGAGTCATTTGCTGTCAGGTTGGAAACCTAAATAAACCGAAATGACATCTGCGGGACGAAGTGATGGGTCGCGAAGTGTCTTCAAGCGTGTTCAAGTTTTACTTTTTAGCTTAGCTTGATTAAGCTCATGCCGTTGCCTACTATGGAATGACAAGATCGTCCCATGATTACTTGGGACGAAACAAGCGGAAAGGCAATCTCAAGAAGCATCATATCGATTTTGCCGACTTGGACGTGCTGTTCAATCACTACATGTACAGCGAAGAAGATACCAGCGCTAGTTATGGTGAGGTTCGCATCAAGAGCCTCTGCTGGCTTGCAGGACGAGTTGTGCGGCTAATTTGGATTGATCAAGCTGACTCCGCTCGACTAATTTCATGCAGGAATGCGACTAAACATGAAACGCGAATCTATTTCGAAAACGCCCCTTTTTACTAAAGAGCAAATCGAGGCTGCGATTGCAGCGGCTCCCGATTACGTTGATGATCCGGAATCACCGTACGATCCGAACAATGAGGCCGAGGTAAAAGCCTTTTGGGCCAATGCAAAGCGAGTCATGCCAGGGGAGCACCGCTTCCAACAGCATGCCAAAAAAAATCGCTAAGCTTACTTCGCCACCAGCGTAAAGCGCAGCTCCATCTGATCCTGCACGGCCAGCGCGCCGGCCATCACGGAAAATGGGGTGATGCCGAAATCACTTTGTTTCAGGTTGACGGTGCCGGTGACGGTCATCACGCCCTTGGCTTCGCGGATCTCCACGGGAATGGCCATGTTGCGGGTAACGCCGTGCAGCGTGATTGCCACCTGCAGCGGCTGGCCGGGCGCGCCGCGTGCGGCGTGCACCTTCACCAACGGATAGCGTTCCGCGTCCAGCACTTTGGTCAGCATATTGTTGCGGGTGCCTTCGATGGCGTCGGCGGAGGGTTGCTTCTCCAAGCCGGCCGCGATGCGCAGCTCGGCCTCGTCGACCGTGAGCTGATCCAGGCGGAATTGGAAATCGGCCCGGTTCTCGGCCGGCGCGACGGTGCCGCTGATATGGCGGCTGGCGACCACATGGTCGTGGCCCAGCCGCGCCAGCAGGCCGCCGCGCCGCACTGTGACAGCGATCAGCGATAGTCCGCTGTCGATATTTAGCACGGCGGCGGCGGGCGCCGCCGGACGCGGCGGATGGGCGACAGAGGCGGCCGGCATCGCGGGCGCCGGTGCATGGGCGGCGGCGGACGTCTCCTGCGCGGGGCCGGGCAGCTGCGTACACGCGGCCACGCAGGCGCTCAACACGCCCACTTTCAAATATGTTTGGAATTTTCTCATCGCTGCGCCGGTAGTCATTTGGCCGTCATAATGCCCGATTATGATGCGTCTCGCTGGTTCCAGCGTGCTCCAGTTGGTCTCCGTACCCAAGCCGGTGCGGGATTTCACAAAGCATGACTCAGCAGGCTTGCCGGTGGCCTGAAACACCGGCACCATCACTTCATTCCCGCCTTAAGTCTCGCCTTAATGAATCCCTAAGCCTATGCCGGCCGATCGCTGGCAAAGTGACACCTGTAGCGCGCGGTTCAAGCCTCGCGCCCGGCTGCCGGACTCCATCAAGCCCGGCACAAATTTCGTCCAGGCGGCACAATCGCCGCCGGACAAACGGCCATCCCCACGCTTTCGAGCGTTTTCGTAACCAGCATCATCTCGCGATGACGCTGGTTTTTTTTTGCCCGATCAACCGTGCTTGGCGAGCCAGGCGTCGATTTCCGGCAGGCGCGTGGTGCGCAGCTTCACGCGGTACTGGATCGAGGCGATCGCGGTCCGGGTGTCGCCTTGCGCTTCGGCTGGCAGGTATTGCTTGGCGTAGGCGCGCAGCTTGTCGATCATGGCTGGATCGGCCGAGCGGCCGCCCAGGCCAGGGAAGTAGCGGCTGCGCGAGGTGGCGTCGATCTTCTTCTCCAGCTGTCCGTGGTGGCCGACGGCGAAGTCGTAGGCCATGTCCGGGTGATGGCCGGCGACGTGGTTCAGGATGGACGCGCCTTCGGTGGCACCGCCTTCGTCGGTCAGCGCCAGTTCCAGGGCGCGCTGCGCCAGTGCCTTGTCCTTGACGGTGGCCAGCAGGTCATACAGCTCGCTCTTGATCATGCTCGATTTCTCTTCGCGGGCCGCCGCGTGCAGCTGCTCCCAGGTCGCGGCATCGGCATTGGCGGCGATCACGCCCAGGATAGGGCGGCGCAGCGCGGCAGGCATCGCATCCTTGTCGGTGGCCGAGGCGGCATAACGGCGGCGCGCTTCCGCCACCACGCTTTCGTCGCCGACGGCGCCCAGCACGTTGATCAGCGTTTCGCGCAGGTTGGCCACCGGCGCCGCTTCATCCGCGGCCTTGGTCCAGCCGAAGCGCGCCAGCACCGGCGCCAGGCGCTTGCGCGCGTAGCGGTCCAACGCGGCCTGTTGTTCAGGCTTGCCTTCGTAGCTCTCGTGCAGGGCGGCCAGCGAACCGGCGATCTCCTCCCACACCTGCGGCGCTGCATCCAGCGGCGCCTTGCTGGCCAGGTCGAGGAAGCTGGAAGCCGGCATCAGGCCCGCCATGCCCAGCGACCAGCTGTCCGACAGCAGGCCCAGTTGATCGATGGCCGGCAGGCCGGCGAAGCTGTCGGTCAGCGCGGCAAACGCCTTCGGCGCGTACAGCGTGCGGTAGTAGCCGCTCTGGCCCGCGTTGACCAGCACCGTGCCGCAACCCGGCAGCGTCATGCTGGCCTTGCCGTTGACGAGGGCGCGCACCGGCGTGCCGCCCGCGGTCCGGGCGATCACCGGCACGCGCCAGTTCAGAGGCTTCTTGTCGGTTTGGTCTTTGCTGAACTCACCCTGCGTCAGCGCGATGGTGGTCTGGCCGTTTTTGCAGACGGCATCGGCCACGCGTATCATCGGCACGCCCGGTTGCAGCGTGAAGTCGTGCGCGATCGCGGTGATCGGCTTGTGCGCGGCTTTTTCCACTTCGCGCCACAGGTCGTCGGACACCGTATTGCCATACGCGTGCTTGGCCATGTAGCTGCGCACGCCCGCGCGCCAGGCGTCGTCGCCGACATAGTTCTCCAGCATGCGGATCACCGACTCGCCCTTTTGATAGGTGATGCTGTCGAAGGCCTGGCTAGCCTGTTCCACGGTGCTGATGTGCTGCACCACCGGATGGGTGGTGGCCAGCGCGTCGCGGCCCATGGCCTGTTCGCGCGTGCCGACGGCGCGCAGTTCCCAATTCCATTCGGGGTGCAGGCGGTTGGTGGTGCGCGATTCCATCCACGAGGCGAAGCCTTCGTTCAGCCACAGGTCGTCCCACCAGCCCATCGTGACCAGGTCGCCGAACCACTGATGCGCCATTTCGTGCGCGGCCACCAGGAAGGAGGTCTCCTTGTCCGACTGCGTGGCGACGCGCGGGTCGAGCAGGATCGCGGCTTCAAAGGTGAAGATCGCGCCCCAGTTTTCCATCGCGCTGAAGAACTGGCTGCGGCCCGGCGCGGCGATGTTGTCCAGCTTTGGCAGCGGGTACTTGACGCCGAAGTAGTCGTTGTATTCCTTCAGCACGGCGACCGACGAGTCGAGCGCGAACTGGGCCTGGCCCAGCGAGCCTTTCTGCGTGACGACGCCCAATTCGGTGCCGCCTTCGACCGCGCTGGCGCGTTCGAAATCCCCGAGGCCGAAGAACAGCAGGTAGGTCGACATCTTCGGCGAGGTGGCGAAACGCACCAGATCGCGGCCGTCGGCCAGCTTGCTGGTGGAGGCCACCGGCATGTTCGACACGGCCATCTGCCCGGCCGGCACGGTCGCCTCCAGCGCGAAGGTGGCTTTGTAGAACGGCTCGTCCCACGACGGGATCATGCGGCGCGCTTCGGAATTCTCAAACTGGGTGTACAGGGCGCGCTTCTTTTCGCCGCCGTTCTGGTAATCCAGCGAGAAAATGCCGGCCGCCTGGGTGCCGATCACGCCGGTGTAGTCCAGCTTGAGCTGATAGCTGCCCACCGCCAGCGGCTGGGCGAATTCGAAGGTGGCGGTCTGCTTGTCGTTGTCGACGCTGATCTTGCTGGCGGCCAGCGCCGGCTTGCCCGGGCCCGCGCTGATCGCGGCGGCGCTGAATTTCAGGTCGGCGGCGTTGAGGGTGATGCTGTTGCTGGCTTGCTTGATGTCGAGCGCGATGGTGACGCTGGCGCTGAAGCTGCTGTTGGCGGCATCCGGCACCAGCGATAGGGCGTAGTGCGTGGGCACGGCGTTGCGGGGAAGCTGGGTGGTGACCTTGGCGGCTTTGGCGGCAGGCGCGGCGGCCACGGTCAGTGGGGCGAGGCCGGTGGAGAGGCCGAGCAGCGCCATCACGGCGAGCGATATCAAACTGCGTTGCATGCAATGTCCTTCAGTAGGGTGAGCCGGTAGGCATACGATATAAACCGTTATTGGCTTCGTGGGCCAACGAGCAATCTACGACCAACTGGTTACAATGTCAATCTTGATAGTTACTGTTCAGGCTATGATGGCGCTACGCCCATCCCAAGAAAGGAATCAGTTATGAAGTTCTATACCTCGCCGCGCACGCCCAATCCGCGCCGGGTCGCCATGTTCATGGCCGAGAAGGGACTGACCGATATCGAGCAGGTGTCGATCGACCTGCTCGGCGGCGGGCACCGCAGCGCCGCATACCTGGCGAAGAATCCGTTTGGCCGCGTGCCGGCGCTGGAGCTGGACGATGGCCGCATCCTTTGCGAAACGCGCGCCATCTGCACCTGGCTGGAGGGCTATGCGCCGGAGCCCAACCTGATGGGCGACGGCTTCGACGAGCGCGCCTTCATCGAGATGACGGACCGCCGCGTCGAGCTGCATCTGTTCATGGGGATCGCCAACTGCATACGTCATACGCATCCGGGCCTGGCGATACTGGAGCAGCCGCAGTTCGCCGATTTCGGCGCCTCCCAGGGCGAGAAGATGCGCGACACGGCGCGCTGGCTGGATGGCGTGCTGGCCGGGCAGCCGTTCGTGGCGGGGCGGCGCTTCACCATCGCCGACATCACGGCGTTCTGCGCGCTGGAGTTTGCGCGCGGCCTGATGAAGTTCCGGCCGGGCGCGGAGAGCATGGAGCATCTGCAGGCCTGGCGCGACCGGGTGGCGGAACGTCCGAGCGCTTCGGCGCTGTATTGAGCACGTCATTCCCCCCATTGGGGGAAATGACTTCCCGCGTACGCGGGAATGACGTCAGGCCACGCGCTTGTACCAGGGCTGTTGCGGGAACAGCGCTTTGTAGCGGACGGCCAGCGGGTCGCCCGCTTCCAGCGGGCGGTCCAATGCCAGCACACCGGTCGGCGCCAGACTGTCGTCGAACAGCCGCAGCACGCGCTGGCGCAGCTCCGGACCGAAGTCGGGCAGGGCGCGCCGCCCCAATATCATCTGGAACTCGTTGAACGAGGCGTCCGTGACCAGGTTGTACTGCGCCCACGTGATGCGGTTGCGCAGCTGCGGCAGCAGCGTCGCATGCAGGCCGTCGCCGCTGACCGCGAAATAGTCGAGCAGCTTGCCTGTGCCGCCGCTACGCACGTAATTGGCCTGCAGTTCGCCCAGCCGCGCCATCGGCAGGCTCGCGGCCTGCGCTTCCGCCAGCAGTGCATCGCTGGAGACGGTGGCGTAGATTTCGGTGCGCGCGCCCAACTGCTCCTGTTCCAACAGGATGGCCAGCGTCCACGCCTGCTGGGCGCCGGCGCAGTCGGCCAGCCACACGCGCGGCAGCGCGACCCCGTGCAGGCACACGCCCAGCGACATGCGCAGCAGCGACGCTTCGGCGGCGTCGTCGAACATCAACGCCGGTTCCACCGACAGCTCCCGCAACAGCACATTCCACGCATGCGGCTCGTGCAGCACGCGGGCCTGCAGCTCCGAGATGGTGGACAGCGACAGCTGCGCCATCGCCGACTGCACGCGCCGCGTGACCACGTCGCGCTGGTAGCCGCGATAGTCGTAGCCGAAAACCTGGAACGCGGCCTCCAGCAGCAGCTCCAGTTCCAGCTCCTCCACTGTGGACGGGGAGTGCCGGCGCTGGGCGCCAGCATGGACCTCGCCGGGCGCGGAAGCCGTGGATGCCGCGGACGATTGCGGATCGCTTACCGGCCCGCCGATGTCGACGGGACGCAGTGCAGCGCGCAGCGATGCCAAAAACGAGTTCATGACGCTCATCAGTGCAGCCACACCCGCATCAGCGACAACAGCTGCGCCACGTCCACCGGCTTGGTGATGTAGTCCGAGGCGCCGGCGGCGATACACTTGTCGCGGTCGCCCTTCATCGCCTTGGCCGTCAGCGTGATGATCGGCAGCGATTTGAATTTGGGGATGCGGCGGATGGCGCGCATGGTGTCGTAGCCGTCCATCTCCGGCATCATGATGTCCATCAAGACGATCTCGATGGTCGGATCTTTTTCCAGCACCTCGATGCCGTCGCGGCCATTCTCGGCGAACGACACCTGCATCTGCTGGCGCTCCAGCAGCGACGACAGCGCGAAGATGTTGCGCAAGTCATCGTCGACGATCAGCACCTTGCGGCCGGCCAGGCCGCCGTCGGCCGCGTGGATCTCCTCCAGCATGCGGCGCTGCGCCTCCGGCAGGCTGGCCTGCGAGCGGTGCAGGAACAGCGCGGTTTCATCCAGCAGGCGTTCAGGCGAACGGGCATCCTTGATGACGATGGTCTTGGCGTAGCGCTTCAGTTTTGCCACCTCCTTGCGGTTCAACTCCTTGGCGGTGTTGATCACGATGGGCAGGTCGCGCAGCGATTCGTCCTTGCCGATGATGTCGAGCAGGTCGAAGCCGCTGATGTCGGGCAGCGTCAGGTCCAGTACCATGCAGTCGAAATGCGCCTCGCGCAGCGCGTCCAACGCGGCCTGGCCGGTATCGACGGCGACAATGTGCAGGTCGGCGTCGCCGATCAGGGCGACGATGGCGTCGCGCTGCATCTCCTCGTCGTCCACCACCAGCAGGCTGCGTTTACCGCCCAGCAGGAATTTCTGAATGCGGGTGAACTCCTCCTGCAGCGCGGCTTTGCCGACAGGTTTGTTCAGGTAGGAGATCGCGCCCAGGCGCAGCGCCCGTTCGCGCTCGCGCAGGCTGGACATCACATGCACCGGAATGTGGCGCGTGCTCGGGTCGCGTTTCAGGCGGTCCAGCACCGTGAAGCCGTCGATGTCCGGCAAGTCCAGGTCGAGCAGGATGGCCGACGGCAGGTAGTCGCGCGCCAGGCTCAGTGCCGAATCGCCCTGCATCGTCACGATGCCCTTGAAGTTCTTCTCGCGCGCGAAATCGAGCACGATCTTGGAGAAGCGCTCGTCGTCCTCGATGATCAGCACCGACGGGTCGCCCGGCGCCACCAGGCCCCGGTCGTCGCTGCTGCTGTATTCCTCCATGTCGGTGTCGATGTCTGTGATGGCGTTGCCGTTGTCGTGCTCCGGCATCGACAGCTCGCTGTAGTGCGGCGGCGTGTACACCACTTGCGGGGCCGGCGTCGGCAGGCGCACCTGCGGCTGGCGGCCCATGTCGTAGTTGATGAAACCGGCCCGGTTATACGGCAGGAACAGCGTGAAGGTGGAGCCGTTGCCGACCGCCGATTCGACGCGGATCTCGCCGCCCAGCAGGCGCGCCAGCTCGCGCGAGATCGACAGGCCCAGGCCCGTGCCGCCGTATTTGCGGGCGGTGGAGCCGTCGGCCTGCTGGAACGCTTCGAAAATCAGCTGCAGCTTGTCGGCGGCGATGCCGACGCCGGTGTCGCTGACGGCAAAGGCCAGCACCGCGTCCGCGTGCAGCAGGTTGGGGTGGTCGCTGGAGAAGCCGCTGTTCACCAGGCTGATATTGAGCGACACCTGGCCGTGCGTGGTGAACTTGAACGCGTTCGACAGCAGGTTTTTCAGCACCTGCTGCAGACGCGTGGTGTCGGTCATCATCGCGGTCGGCAGGTTGTCCTTGAGCTCCACGGAGAAGCCCAGGTGCTTGGCCTCGGCCATGTGGCGGAAGGTGCGGTCGACGTAGTTGCGCAGGTTCTGGAAGCGGTACTCGGAGACGTCCAGCGTCACCGTACCGGATTCGATCTTCGACAGGTCCAGAATGTCGTTGATCAGCGTCAGCAGGTCGGAGCCGGAGCCGTGGATGGTCTTGGCGAATTCCACCTGCTTGCCGGACAGGTTGCCGTCCGGGTTGTCGCCCAGCTGCTGCGCCAGGATCAGCAGCGAATTCAATGGCGTGCGCAATTCGTGCGACATATTCGCCAAGAACTCGGACTTGTACTTGGAGGACAGCGCCAGCTGGGTGGCCTTTTCCTCCAGCGCCAGCTTGGCCTGCTCCACCTCGCGGTTCTTGCGTTCCACCTCGATGTTCTGCTCGGACAGCAGGCGGGCTTTTTCGGCCAGCTCCTGGTTGGTCTGCTGCAGTTCCTGCGCCAGCGATTGCGACTGCGTCAGCAGCGATTCGGTACGGCTGTTCGCCTCGATGGTGTTCAGCACCACGCCGATCGATTCCATCAGCTGGTCGAGGAAGGACAAGTGGGTTTCGGTGAAGCGGTCCAGCGAGGCGATCTCGATCACCGCCTTCACCTGCTGCTCGAACAGGATCGGCAGCACCACGATGTTGGTCGGCGGCGCCGCGCCCAGGCCGGACGAGACGACGATGTAATCGCGCGGCACGTCGGTCAGCCAGATGCGGACCTTCTCCACCGCGCACTGGCCCACCAGGCCTTCGCCTGGCAGGAAGGAGGTGGGCAGCTTGCGGCTGGAACGGTAGCCGTAGCTGGCGATCATGCGCAGGCGGGCGTCCGATTCCTGCGAGTCCATCATGTAGAACACGCCATGGTGCGCCGACACCAGCGGCGCCAGCTCGGACAGAATCAGCTTGGTCACGGCCTGCAAGTCGCGCTGGCCCTGCAGCAGGCGGGTGAAGCGCGCAAGGTTGGTCTTCAGCCAGTCCTGCTGCGCGTTCTTCAGCGTGGTGTCCTTCAGGTTGCGGATCATCTCGTTGATGTTGTCCTTCAGGTAGGACACCTCGCCGCGCGCCTCCACCTGGATGGAACGGGACAAGTCGCCGCGTGTCACGGCGGTCGCCACCTCGGCGATCGCGCGCACCTGGTTGGTCAGGTTTGCCGCCAGCTGGTTGACGTTCTCGGTCAAGTCCTTCCACGTGCCGGCCACCCCGGACACGTTGGCCTGGCCGCCCAGCTTACCCTCGGTACCCACCTCGCGCGCCACCCGCGTCACCTCGGATGCGAACGAGGACAATTGGTCCACCATCACGTTGATGGTGTCCTTCAGTTCCAGGATCTCGCCCTTCACGTCCACCGTGATCTTCTTGGACAAGTCGCCGCGCGCCACGGCCGTGGTCACCGCCGCGATGTTACGCACCTGGCCCGTCAAGTTGGACGCCATGAAGTTCACGTTGTCGGTCAAGTCCTTCCACGTACCGCCGACCCCCGGCACATAAGCCTGGCCGCCCAGCTTACCCTCGGTGCCCACCTCGCGCGCCACCCGCGTCACCTCGGATGCGAAGGAGGACAATTGGTCCACCATCACGTTGATGGTGTTTTTCAGCTCGAGAATCTCGCCCTTCACGTCCACCGTGATCTTCTTGGACAAGTCGCCGTTCGCCACAGCGGTGGTCACGTCCGCGATGTTACGCACCTGGCCGGTCAAGTTACCCGCCATCGAGTTCACGCCGTCGGTCAAGTCCTTCCAGGTGCCGGCCACGCCGGGCACGTTGGCCTGTCCGCCCAGCTTACCCTCGGTACCCACCTCGCGCGCCACCCGCGTCACCTCGGATGCGAAGGAGTTCAATTGGTCCACCATCACGTTGATGGTGTTTTTCAGTTCCAGGATCTCGCCCTTCACGTCCACCGTGATCTTCTTGGACAAGTCGCCGTTCGCCACGGCGGTGGTCACGTCCGCGATGTTACGCACCTGGCCCGTCAAGTTACCCGCCATCGAGTTCACCGAGTCGGTCAAGTCCTTCCAGGTGCCGGCCACGCCTTTCACCTGCGCCTGGCCGCCCAGCTTACCCTCGGTACCCACCTCGCGCGCCACCCGCGTCACCTCGGATGCGAAGGAGGACAATTGGTCCACCATCACGTTGATGGTGTTTTTCAGTTCCAGGATCTCGCCCTTCACGTCCACCGTGATCTTCTTGGACAAGTCGCCGTTCGCCACAGCGGTGGTCACCGCCGCGATGTTACGCACCTGGCCCGTCAAGTTGGACGCCATGAAGTTCACGTTGTCGGTCAAGTCCTTCCAGGTGCCGCCGACGCCCGGCACATAAGCCTGGCCGCCCAACTTACCCTCGGTGCCCACCTCGCGCGCCACCCGCGTCACCTCCGAGGCGAAGGAGCGCAGCTGGTCCACCATCACGTTGATGGTGTCCTTCAGCTGCAGGATCTCGCCGCGCACGTCCACCGTGATCTTCTTGGACAAGTCGCCGTTCGCCACGGCGGTGGTCACCTCGGCGATGTTACGCACCTGGGATGTCAGGTTACCCGCCATCGAGTTCACCGAGTCGGTCAAGTCCTTCCACGTGCCGGCCACGCCTTTCACCTGCGCCTGGCCGCCCAGCTTACCCTCGGTACCCACCTCACGCGCCACCCGCGTTACCTCGGACGAGAACGACGACAACTGCTCCACCATGGTGTTGGCCGTGGTGGCCGCGCGCAGGTACTGGCCTTTCAGCGGCACGCCGTCCACCTCCAGCGCCATGGTCTGCGACAGGTCGCCCTTCGCCACGGCGCCGATCACGCGCGCCATCTCGGTGGTCGGGCGCACCAGGTCGTCGATCAGGGCGTTGACCGCGCTGATGATGGAGGCCCAACCGCCGGCCATGTTGGGCACTTGCGCGCGCTGCGTCAGGCGGCCTTCGCGGCCCACCACGCGGCTCACCTCCGTCACCACCGATACCATTTTTTCCTTGGTCTCGATGATCTCGTTGAGCGTGTCGGCGATCTTGCCCGCCATGCCGGTCCAGTCGGACGGCATGCGTGCCGTGAAGTCGCCCTTCTTCAGCGCCATCAGGGTCGCCAGCAGGCGCTTGGCGTCGACCTGCTCGCCCATGTCGGTCATATTGTTCATCGGCTTAATCCTCGTCGTTTAGGAGGGAATGGGTAGGAATCGCGGTGGCGTGTTGTCTGGCTTCCGCTTGTTCGATCAATGCCGCCGCGGTCAGCGGCGGGAAAATCAGGTCGCCCTGGCAGCTGTCGCAGCCCAGCGCGCGCAGCACGTCGAGCTGCGCGTTTTCGTCGACGCCCATCGCCACGATCCGCATCGCGAGCGCGCGGGCCAGGTGGATGACGGCGGCGACGATGTCGGTGCCGCCTTCATCGTTGCCGACGGCGTGGATGAAGCTTCGGTCTATCTTCAACACATTCAGTTGCCAGCGTTTGCAGGCGGCCAGCGAGGAGCGCGCGCTGCCGAAATCGTCCAGTGCGGCGCGCACGCCGCCGGCCTGTAATTGCAGCAGCAACTGGGTCAGCGGCTCGGCCGCGCCTTGCAGCTGCTTCTCGTTGAGCTCCACGCCGATGCTGCCCGGCGGCAGCCGGTGCTTGCGGATCGCCGGCAGCAGCGTTTGCGGCAGGTCTGCGTTGATCTGCGGCGTGGCCAGGTTGATCCAGATGCACGGCACCGCGCCATCGGCCGCAACGGCCACCGGCTGCCACAACGCCGCCTGCGCGCAGGCCTGCGTGATGACCCAGGTGTCGACGCGGTCCAGCAGCCCGCGCTCCTGCACGTACGGCAGGAACTGCCCCGCCTCCAGCAAACCCTTGCCGGCATGGCGCCAGTATAGCTGGGCCTCGGCGCCGATGATGCGGCCGGTGGCGATATCGACCTGCGGCTGATAGCGCAGCTCCAGCTGGCCGGCGGCCAGCGCCTTGCGCAGCTCCAGCGCCCACTTTTCGCGTTCGCGTTCGCGCACATTGAGCTCTTCGTGGAAGAACTGCACCGGCCCGGCGTCGTTCTGCTTGGCGTGGTACATGGCGGTATCGGCATTCTTCATCAGCGCCTGCGCGTTGGCGCCGTCCTGCGGATAGATGGCGATGCCGATGCTGGCCGCGGTCTTCAGGCGGTTGTTGCCGATGTCGAAGGGCAGGGCGCAGGCCAGTTCGATCTTGCGCGCCACGCGCGCGGCGTTGGCCGCCGCCGCCCGGCCTTCGATCAGCACCACAAACTCGTCGCCGCCCAGACGCGCCACCACGTCCGCCACGCGCACCGCCGCCGTCAGCCGCGCCGCGACCTGGCGCAGCAGTTCGTCGCCGGCTTCGTGGCCATAGGTGTCGTTGATCTGCTTGAATTTATCCAGATCGAGGAACAGCAGCGCGAAGCCGGCACCGCTGCGGTCCGAGGTGGCGACGGCGTGCTCCAGTTGCTGGATCAGGGCGCGGCGGTTGACCAGGTTGGTCAGCGCGTCGCGGGTGGACAGCTCGTGGGCGCGCAACTCGGCCTGCTTGCGGTCCTTGATTTCCTGTTCCAGTTCGGCGTTGATGCGCTCCAGGTCCTGCAGGCGCTGCACGCGCAGGTCCTGGTTCAGGCGCGCCAGCTGCTCGCTCTTCTTGCGCAGCAGGATATTCTTCTTCGTCATCTCGACAAACACCGCCACCTTCGCCTGCAGAATCTGCGGTATCACCGGCGTGAAGAGATAGTCGGCCGCGCCTTTTTGATAGGCCTTGAGGCGGTTGATTTCGTCCGCGTAGTGCGCGGTGATGAAGATGATCGGCACGCTGGCCGAGCGGGGATGGGAATGGATCGCCTCGGCCGTCTCGAAGCCGTCCATGCCGGGCATGCTGACGTCGAGCAGGATCACGGCGAATTCGTGCAACAACACCTGGCGCAGCGCCTCCTTGCCGGACCCCGCCGTCAATAGCTCATACACATGCTGGTCGGCCGCCTCCGACAGCAAGATTTCCAGCGCGTACAGGCTGGCAGGGTCGTCGTTGACGAGGAGGACTTTGGGAATAGGCACGGCTAGCTGAACGGTTGAGGTGTCGGGCAATCGCACTGTGTCTGTTAAGTAAAAGATACTCTTGTGTGTCCGGGAGTCAAGCAAAATCAGGCTCTGCCAAAGAATGGTGAAAGCCTCATTTTATCAATCTGACAATCGTCTTGTGGAATATTTTTTACCAGCAAAAATATTATCGCAACTCAATTTTCCGTAGCGCACGATTGCGGCCGCGCTGGCTGACCCAGATGGGCGCGCTCCACAGCATTTTGCCATCGTCTTGGGTGACCCTGGCGTAATAAAAATGCTCGCCGGCGGCCGGGCGGATTACGCTCAGGGGCTTGTTGCTGAGCGCCGCGACCTTGCCGTTGCGGCCGGGGACGCCCTGGAAAATGGTGACGGCCGCCATGGCGTGGCCGGTTTTGCTGGCGTAGTTCGCCACCAAGGTCAGCTTGCCGCTGTTGGCGATGCGTTCGCCCATCAGGTGGCCGTTGGCGGTGAGCACCAGTTGGGCGTTCTTGTCCATCGTGGCAAATACGCGACGGGCCCGCAGCGCGGCCAGCAGTCCGCCGGCGTCGAGCGGCGCACCGGGCGGCATCAGCACGCCCGTGCGGTTGCTGTAGGCGCTGCCCCAGTTGGCGCAGTGGTTGTCCTGGTCGCTGCTGAAGGCCAGGTGGTAGCCGGCTTCCAGCAGCTTGTTGCAGGCCGGCTCGAAGTTGCTCAGATGAGTTTCGCCCTCGTCGCTGCGGGACGAGAAGGCGCTGCTGTTCATCACTTCGCACAGCAGCATGGCCTGGTCGCCGTCCGCGCTCCAGGCCAGCGGTTTGCCGCCGATGGCGAACTGGTCGTCCTGCGGATGGTTGAACTGGCCGAACCAGCCGCGTTCGCGCATCAGCCGGTACAGGAAAGCGTAGTCGCTCCTGGGTGTGTCGGTGTCGGCGATCAGCTCGCCCGCGGCGTTGCGTTCCCAGCCCAGCAGTTCGCCGCTGTTGAAGATATTCAGGTGGCCGCCCTTGTTGATCACGCCCCATTCCTGGCCGTAGATGGCGAGGAATGCCGGATGGGCCTGGTTCCACGCGGTGGCGGCCTGCAGGCCGCTCTGGTACAGGGCTTTGGCGGCGGCCGGGTCGGCCGCGCTGTTGGTGCCGTCCGAGCCGTCGTACATGTGGTTGTGCTCGGACGTCATCAGGAAATCCAGCCCGTGTTGCTGGGCATAGGCGTAGGCGTCCAGCGGCCCCAGCGCCGTGCTTTGCGGCGGCTGCGCGCCGGTGCAGTGGTCCAGCGCGCCGCCGCCGTCGCTGTGGCTGGTCTGGCTATGCAGGTTGCCCAGGTAGACGGCGTAGGGCAGCGTGTCGCCGGTCGGCGGCGCCAGCGGGGACGCCAGCGGCGCCGCGCCGACCGCCACGTTCCAGCTTTGTTCGATCGTGGGGTCGTCGCCGGCGCCGGCGCGCAGGCGCAGGCTGTAGATGCCGTCGCGCAGCGCCGGCGGCGTGCGCCAGCGCAGCGTTACGGTGCCGGCGGGTTCGGTCAGTCGCCGCGTGCCGTGCCAGTTGCGCAGCGCGCGTCCGTCCGGCGCCAGCAGGGTGAGGCGCCAGCGCAGCGTGTCGCCGGCGTGCGGGTCGGGCGCGGAAAAATGCAGCGATAGTGTGCGCGCGCCGAGCGCATCGGCGCGGAAGGGCGCCTCCAGCCACGCGTTGAATTCGTGGTGGTCGCCAGTCGTCGCATGACTGGTCGCCGGAATACAGATGATACTTGCGAAAAATATCGCCGGCATGGATGGCGCGCGCATGATGAGTCTCCCGGAATGCCGGCAGATTGCCGGCCTCATCTTTTAGAGCGCGCCTTATCGCATAAGGTTCCCTTTAATTTTGAAAGCAAGCGGCGTTAATTCTCTCCAATTGTTTCACTGGTTCCCAAGCGGCATTAATAGTATGCTGCTGTGATGCAAAATTTTCCGCAAACATATCGACCAAAAGTGACCGCGCATGCTGAAATCGGGTAACGCGACGGAAGCGGTCCGCAGCCCCCGCCTGCTGTTCTGGCTGGCGGGCGGCGTGCTGGCGCTGGCCGTCGGCGCTGCCTTGTATGGCTCGGCGGCCAAGACGGTCGACGACGATGCCCGCCAGCGTTTCGAGAACCTGGCGCGCGGTACGCAATACGGCATTTCGGCCCGCATCAAATCGTATTCCGATCTGACGCGCGGGCTGGTGGCGCTGTTCCAGACCAGCGACGATTTGACACGCCTGCAGTTTCATCAGTACGTGGTCAGCCTGGAGATTCCGCGCCATTTCCCGGCCATCGAGGCGGTGACCTGGGCGCCGCTGGTCACCGACGACCAGCGCGACGCCTTCGTCGCCCGCGTGCGCGCGGACCGCAGCTTGTCGCCGCAGGGTTATCCGGCGTTCGACATCAAGCCGCCCGGCCGCCGGCCGCACTACTCGGTGCTGACCTATCTGGAGCCGGCGCTGATGTTGGATGAGAAGATGGGCGTGGATGTGATAGCCAATCCGGCGATCGACAAACTGGTGGCCGCGTCGCGTGACAGCGGCCAGGTGATCGCGTCCGGCCAGCCGATCATGGTTCAGCGTCCGACGCCGCACATCGGCCTGGGCATCCGCTTGCCGGTCTACCGCCGCAACATGCCGGTGGCCGACGTGGCGGGCCGGCGCGCCGCTTATCTGGGATCGGTGGGCATTGGCTTCAGCGTGCCCAAGCTGGTGCAGGGCGCGATCGACGAGATGACCGTGCGCCAGGTGCGCCTGATGTTGTACGCCGACGGCAGCAACGACGTCGAGCAGCGCCGCCTGGTGATCGAGAAGAGCGACCATCTGCTGTTCAACGATAACGGCTCGTTGCAGGACTCGCCGATCCCGGCGGCGGCGAGGGGGCAGTATTACGAATCGGTGCTGCCGATCGATTTCAATGGCAGCTTGTGGAAGGCCCAGTTCCAGGTCAGGAAAACCGATTTGCTGACCGCCTTCGATGTGTATTTCCCATGGATCGCCGGCCTGACCGGCTTCGCCGGCACCATGCTGTTGTACAGCTACTTCTTCGTGCTGTACACCTCGCGCCGGCGCGCGCTCAAGCAGGGCGTGCTGCTCGACACGGTGCTGAACAACGTCGACGCCCACGTCTACATGAAGGACCAGCGGCGCCGCTACATCTACGTCAACGCCAAGATGGCCGACTCGATGGGGCTACCGGTCGAACAGATCGTCGGCAAGCTCGATCGCGAGCTGATGCCGGCCTCCGTCGCCGACGCGGCGTGGGCGCAGGAGCGGCCCGTGTTCGCCGATAACGTCAAGCGCTCCGGCGAAACCACGTACGTGGGCCGCGACGGCGTGGTGCAGCACCTGTGGACCGTCAAGGTGCCGGTGGAGATAGACCGCGCCGTCACGGCCGTCATCGGCCTGTCGACCGACGTCACCGAGCTGCATCAGCTGAAGGAGGAAGCCGACATCGCCAACCAGGCCAAGAGCGACTTCCTGTCCAACATGAGCCATGAGATCCGGACGCCGATGAACAGCATCATCGGCATGGCCCACCTGGCGCTGAAATCGGTCACGCATCCCAAGCAGCGCGACTATCTGCAGAAGATCTATCATTCGGGCCAGCACCTGCTGGGCATCATCAACGACATCCTGGACTTCTCCAAGATCGAAGCGGGCAAGATGGACCTGGAGGTGCTGGACTTCTCGCTCGACTCGCTCCTGTCCAACATGTCCAGCCAGTTGGGCGAGAGCGCGGCCGCCAAGGGGCTGGAGCTGGTGTATGAGATCTGGCCGGGATTGTCGCAGCAGCTGCGCGGCGATCCGCTGCGGCTGGAGCAGGTGCTGCTCAACTTCACCAGCAACGCCATCAAGTTTTCCGAGAACGGCAAGGTGCATGTGCGCGCGCGGCCGCTGGAGGAACGTGACGGCCATATCCTGGTGCGCTTCGAAGTCGAGGACCGCGGCATCGGCATGTCGCCCGAGCAGCTGGAGCAGCTGTTCCAGTCCTTCCACCAGGCCGACACCTCGACCACGCGCCGCTACGGCGGCACCGGCCTGGGGCTGGTCATCAGCAAGCAGCTGGCGGAGCTGATGGGCGGCGGCGTGGGCGTCGAGAGCCATCCCGGCGCCGGCAGCACCTTCTGGTTCACGGCGCGGCTGGCCAAGGGCGTCAGCCTGCTGCAGGCCAGCGACGAATCGGTGCAGCCGGATGTGCTGGACAGCATCCGCGGCGCCTCCATCCTGCTGGTCGAGGACAATATCTTCAGCCAGCAGGTGGGCCAGGAGCTGCTGGAGGACGCCGGCGCCACCGTCTGCGTGGCCAACAACGGCAAGGAGGCGATCGACCTGCTGCTCAAAGAGCGCTTCGATTGCGTGCTGATGGACGTGCAGATGCCGGTCATGGACGGCTA
Organism: Rugamonas sp. A1-17; assembly: GCA_025548565.1. Classification (GTDB taxonomy): domain Bacteria; phylum Pseudomonadota; class Gammaproteobacteria; order Burkholderiales; family Burkholderiaceae_D; genus Rugamonas. Next base: position 368,110 of record JAJLPB010000002.1, on the reverse strand, counting down.
TGAAACCACGCGCCTGATCCGCGCCCACCCCAAATTGTCGGCCACGCTGATCATCGCGATGACCGCCAACGCCGGCCGCGACGACCAGGAGCGCTGCCTGGGCGCGGGCATGGACGAATTTGTCACCAAGCCGATCGCGCCCAAGCTGTTGTTCAACATGCTGTCCAAGTGGATGAGCCAACGGGCGCGCGCGGCCAGCTTCGCGCGGCCGCTGGCGCCGCCGCCGCCGTCGTACTTCACCATGGCTGACGGCGGAGCCGCGCCGTTGCAGCCGCCGGTGCGGGCGATGGAGCCGGGGGCGGCGCCGGCCGCCGCGCATCCCGAAGCGACGCCGCCGGCGCCCGCGCCGGCGCCGGAAGAGGCGGAGCTGCTGGACGTGGCCGCACTGGCCCTGACCTTCGGCGGCAAGACCGACAAGATGCGCAAGTACGCCTTGCTGTTCCTGGAATCGGCCCGTGACGGCATGCTGGAGGTCGACGCCGCGCTGGCCCAGGAAGACCTGGCGCATCTGTCCGAACTGGGGCACCGCATCAAATCCTCGGCCCGCGCGGTCGGCGCGATGCGCTTCGGGAACCTGTGCCTGGCGCTGGAGAAGGTGCGCCACGACGCCGATTGTGCCAACGCGCGCCAGCTGGTGCAGCAGATGCACGCCATGCTGGCGGTGCTGGGCGACCGCATGGAGCAGGAACTACTGGCCTACGATCCCGGCTAGAGCGATAATACGGGCTTCATCCCCACGAAGAGCCCTATGCGTTCGAGCATCACCCCCGGCCTGCTGATTTTGCACGGTAATCAAATGGAGCAGCTGCGCGCGGCGGTGTTCCAATGGCTGCGTAATCATCCGCTGGGCGCGCTCGAATCGGACATCTTCCTGGTGCAGTCGAACGGCGTGGCCGAATGGCTGAAGATCGCGCTGGCCGAGGAAATGCGGGTTTGCGCGGCCACACGCGTGGCGCTGCCGGCGCGCTTCCTGTGGGAGACTTATCGCGGCATGCTGGGACGCGAGCGCGTACCGGTGCGCTCGGCCTTCGACAAGGGGCCGCTGACCTGGCGCCTGATGCGGCTTTTGCCCACCTTGCTGGCCGATCCCGTATTCACGCCATTGCGCCACTTCCTGGCCGACGGCGAGGCCGAACGCCGGCTGCAGCTGGCCGAGCGCCTGGCCGACTTGTTCGATCAATACCAGGTCTATCGTGCCGATTGGCTGGACGACTGGGCGCATGGCCGCGACCAGCTGCGCAACGCCCGCAACGAAGCGCAGCCGCTGCCGGAGGACCAGCGCTGGCAGGGCCAGTTGTGGCGCGCCGTGATCGACGACGTCGAGCCGCACGAGCGTGAGCTGGGCCGCGCCACCGTCCACACGGAATTCGTGCGTGCCAGCGCGGCCGGCGAGGCGCCGCTGGGCCGCCTGCCGCGCCGCATCGTGATCTTCGGCGTCTCGGCGCTGCCGTATCAAAGCCTGCAGGCGCTGGCCTCGCTGGCGCGCTACACGCAGGTGGTGCTGGCGGTGCCCAATCCCTGCCAGTTCTACTGGGGCGACATCATCGAAGGGCGCGACCTGCTGCGCTCCGCGCATCGCCGCCAGCAGCTGCGCAACGGCCAGGACCTGGGCGCGATTCCGCTGGAGGAGCTGCACGCGCACAGCCATCCGCTGCTGGCCAGCTGGGGGCGGCAGGGGCGCGACTTTATCCGCATGCTGGACGAATTCGACGAAGCCTCGGCCGCTGCGGCTGCCGAAAACGATGACGTTGCGCCGCTGCGCATCGATCTGTTCAGCGAGGGCGATAACGGCACGCTGCTGTCGCAGGTGCAGGCGGCGATACGCGACCTCTTGCCATTGTCGGAGCACCCGCAAACGCCGCCGCCGGACGACGACCGTTCCATCGAATTCCACGTCACCCACAGCGTGCAGCGCGAAGTCGAGGTGCTGCACGACCAACTGCTGGCCATGTTCGCCGACGGCAGCACTCTGCGTCCGCGCGACGTGGTGGTGATGGTGCCGGACATCGACACCTTCACCGCGGCCATCCACGCGGTGTTCGCGCAGCACCGCCGCAGCGATCCGCGCTACATTCCGTTCGAGATCGGCGACGTTAACGACCGCAGCGTCAATCCGCTATTGGTGGCGCTGGAGTGGTTGCTCCGATTGCCGCAGCAGCGCTGCCGCCAGAGCGAGGTGCGCGACCTGCTGGACGTGCCGGCGTTGGCGGCGCGCTTCGGCTTGGGCGACGACGACCTGCCCACGCTGGGCGTGTGGATCGAGGGCGCCGGCGTGCGCTGGGGTCTTGATACCGAACACCGCGCCGGCCTTGGCTTGGGCGCGGCGGGCGAGCAGAACTCCTGGCTGTTCGGCGTGCGGCGCATGCTGCTGGGTTACGCCAGCGGCGAAAACGCGGCCTTCGCCGGCATCGAGGCTTATGGCGAAGTGGGCGGGCTGGATGCGGCGCTGGCCGGATCGTTGGCGCAACTGGTCGAAGCGCTGCTGCACTGGCGCGAAGTGCTGGCGCAGACGCATACGCCGGCCGAATGGGGCGTGCAGGCGCGCGCGCTGCTGGCGGCCTTCTTCAAGACCGGCGAGGAGGGCGACCGCCTGACGCTGGCGCAGCTGGACGATGCGCTCAACAACTGGCTGGAGACCTGCGAGGGCGCGCAATACGACGAAGCCGTGCCGCTGGCCGTGCTGCGCGAGGCGTGGCTGGGCCTTCTGGACGAGCCGACGCTGAACCACCAATTCGTCTCCGGCGGCGTGACCTTCTGCACGCTGATGCCGATGCGCGCGGTGCCGTTCCGCGTGGTCTGCCTGCTGGGCATGAACGACGGCGACTTCCCGCGCCGCGCGCCCAAGGCCGACTTCGACCTGCTGGCGCAGCCGGGCATGGCGCGGCCGGGCGACCGTTCGCGCCGCGACGATGACCGCTACCTGATGCTGGAAGCGCTGCTGGCCGCGCGCGACAAGCTGTATATCAGCTGGGTCGGACGCAATGTGCGCGACAACAGCGAGCAGCCGCCGTCGGTGCTGGTGTCGCAGCTGCGCGATTACCTGGTCAACGGCTGGGCGCTGGACCCGCACGCGCGCACCACGGAGCACGCGCTGCAGCCGTTCAGTCGCCGCTACTTCGAGGACGGTGGCCTGCTGACCTATGCGCGCGAATGGCGAGAGGCGCACGGAGAGGGGGCCGGCGATGCCGTCGCCGCCGAACTGCCGCCGTTCGACATCGACGACAAATTCCGCCTCAAGCTCATAAGCCTGAACAATTTCATGCGCCAGCCGGTGCGCTTCTTTTTCCGCCAGCGCCTGGGCGTGATGTTCGGCGACGCGGCGCTGGTGGGCGAGGACGAGGAGCCGTTCTCGCTTAACGCGCTGGAACGCTACCTGCTCGAAGACACGATGCTGGACGACGGCGCCGAAGCCGAGGAGCTGCACCAGGTCTACGACAAGATGACCGAACGTGCCGAGCGCCTTGCGCGGGAAGGCGTGCTGCCGATAGGTTTGATCGGCCAGCAGTACCAGCACCAGCTGGTGCAGGCGCTGGTGCCGGTGCGCTGCGCGTGGCTGACGCTGCGCGAGCGCTACCCTCTGACCGCATCCAAGGTGCCGTTGAGCCTCCAGCTGACCGGGGTGCAGATCGACGACTGGATCGACCAGCTGCGCAGCAACGGCAGCGAAACCGTATGGCTGGCGCAGATGTCGTCCAAGGTGACGGACAAGCAGGGCAAGCCGCGTGGCGATAAATTGATCGCGATGTGGCTGCGCCAGTTGGCGGTGTCGGCGGCCGGCATGCCCGTCGCCGGCTTTCTGGTGGCGCGCGACGCCATCGTCACCATGAAACCGCTGGCGCAGGCCGATGCGCTGGAAGCCTTGCGGGAGCTGGTCTGCCTTTGGCGCGACGGCATGAACCGTCCCTTGCCGACCGCCTGCAAAACCGCGCTGGCGCTGGCGCAGGGCGGCGATGCGCGCGCCGTTTACGACGGCGGTTTCGAAATCTCTGGCGAGAACGAGGATCTGTGCCTGGCGCGCCTGTGGCCGGACTTCGCGGCCCTCAGCGCCGAGCCGGATTTTGCCGACGTCTCGCAAGCGCTCTACGGTCCGCTGGCGGACTGGCTGGAACAATACATCACGATAGACGCCATTGACGGCGAGGACTCAGCATGAGCAGCAACACCGCCAATTCCCTTGATCCGCTGAGCTTTCCGCTGCACGGCTCGCGCCTGATCGAGGCCAGCGCCGGCACGGGCAAAACGTGGACCATCGCCGCGCTGTACGTGCGGCTGGTGCTAGGCCACGGCGGCGACAACGCCTACCGCCGTCCCTTGCTGCCGGCCGATATCCTGGTGATGACCTTCACCCGCGCCGCCACGCGCGAGCTGTCGAACCGCGTGCGCGAGCGGCTGGTGGAGGCGGCGGCCTACTTCCGCGGCTATTCGGCCATGGGCCTGGGCGCGGGCAGCGGCGTGGCGCGCGACGATTATCTGGACGCGATCCTCGAATCCTATCCAAGCCACAGCGAGCAGCAGCAGGCCGCGCACCGCCTGATGCTGGCGGCGGAGACGATGGACGAAGCGGCGATCTTCACCATCGACGCCTGGTGCCAACGCATGCTGCGCGAGCACGCCTTCGACAGCGGCAGCCTGTTCGACGAGGAGCTGGTCAGCGACGAGCAGGCCCTGTTCGAGGATGCCGCGCACGACTACTGGCGCCAGCAGGTCTATCCGCTGAACGCGGTCTCGCTGGATGCACTGCTGTCATGCTGGGGCGACGTGGCCGCGTTGAAGCGCTCCATACGGGAGCTGGTCAAACGCGCCGATATCATCGGCGACGGCGCGCAAATCGAATCGCTGGGTGAGCTGATCGCCGCCGTCCAGCGCGAACAGCAGGCGCAGTTGGCGAACCTGAAGGCCGGCTGGGTGGAGCGCGCCAACCGCATGGAGCAATGGATCGCCACGGAACGCGTGCTCTCGCCCAAATGCTTCAACGGGAACAAGATGCGCGCCGAGTCGCTGGTCAGCTGGTTCAACGGCCTGCGCGCATGGGCCGACGATGCCGCCATGGTCATGCCCGACATCTCGGACACCGCCTGGAAGCGCCTGACCCCGCACGGCCTGGAAGACGCCTACTCGAAAGGCTACACGGCCTCGATCCCCGAGGACTTCGAGGCAACCGAGCCGCTGAAGAAGGCACTGGACGAAATCGAGCCGCTGTCGCACGCGCTGTACCGCCACGCCGCCGGCGCGGTCGCCAGACGCATGGACGAATTGAAGAAGCGCAGCCGCCAGTTCGGCTTCGCCGATATGCTGGACCGCCTGAACGCCGCGCTGCAAGGCGAGAACGCGGCCGCGCTGCGCAAGCGCATCACCGACCAGTATCCGGTGGCGATGGTCGACGAATTCCAGGACACCGCGCCCAACCAGTACCAGATCTTTAACCTGCTGTACCGCGTGGCGGACAACGATCCCGAGACGGGCCTGTTCCTGATCGGCGATCCCAAACAGTCGATCTACGGCTTCCGTGGCGCCGACATCCACAGCTACCTGTCCGCGCGCAAGGCCACGGCCGGCCGCCACTACCAGCTGGGCACCAACTACCGTTCGACCAAGCCGGTGGTGGAAGCGGTCAACCACCTGTTTATGTATGCCGAGGGCCAGCCGGCGGAAGGCGGCTTTGGACGCGGCGCCTTCCGTTTCCGCGATCCCGGCACGCGCGAGAATCCGCTGCCGTTCGAAGCGGTCGGCGCTAAAGGGCGCAGCGAACGCATGGTCAACGCGGCGGGCGACGTGCCGGCGCTGGTCATCGCCTGCAGCGCCGCGCAGGATCTGAAGGCGGACAGCTACCGCGAATTCTTCGCCTGGCACTGCGCCGAGCATATCGTCGCGCAGCTCAATGACGAACGCGCGGGCTTCGACGGCCCGAAGGGCTTTGTGCGCCTGCAGCCGGCCGACATCGCGGTGCTGGTACGCGACCGCAAGGAGGCCGCCGCCATACGCCGCGCGCTGCAACGGCGCCAGGTTGCCAGCGTCTATTTGTCGGACAAGGATTCCGTCACCGACAGCGAGGAAGCGGCCGACGTGCTGCGCTGGCTGTCGGCGGTCGCCAGCCCGCTGGACGGTGCGCTGGCGCGAGCCGCCTTCGCCACTCGTACCGCCGGTCTGCCGCTGGCGGAACTGGCGCAGCTGTCGTCCGATGAACTGGCGTGGGAGGCGCGGGTCGAGCAGCTCAAGGCGCTGCACATCGTGTGGCAGCGGCAGGGCGTGCTGGCGATGCTGCGCCGCTTCATCCACGAATTGAAACTGCCGGCGGCCTTGCTCCAGCAGCCGGGCGGCGAACGGCGCCTGACCAACCTGCTGCACCTGGCCGAGCTGCTGCAATCGGCCAGCCGCCAGCTGGACGGCGAACAGGCGCTGATACGCTGGCTCGCCGAGCAGATCGAAGGCGGCGAGGGCGCGGGCGATGAGCGTGTGCTGCGGTTGGAAAGCGATGCGGAGCTGGTCAAGGTCGTCACAGTTCACAAATCGAAAGGCCTGGAGTATGCGCTGGTGTACCTGCCGTTTGCCGTCACGGCGCGCAAGGTCGAGCGGCGCAACCGCAGCTTCTTCGAATTCAGCGACGACGACGGCGTGCGCCAGATCGACATGGCGCTGACCGACACCGCGATGGAATTGGTCGAACGCGCGCGCTTGCAGGAGGATCTGCGCCTGCTGTACGTGGCGCTGACGCGCGCGCGCCACTTCCTGTGGCTGGGCGTGACGGCGCTGGCCGCCCGCAAGGCCGGCGACAATACGCTGCACGAATCGGCGCTGGGCTATCTGCTCACCGGCGGCGAAGCGCTGCCGTCGGACCTGATGATGGAGCGTTGGGGCCACGCCTGCAAAGGCTGCGACGGCATCAGCATCGAGACGCTGGAGATGGCGATGCAGCAGTTCACGCGCCTGAGCCGCCTCGAACAACGCCCGCCGTTGCTGGAGCCGCAGCTTTACACCGGGCGTTTCGAGCGTGACTGGTCGGTGGGCAGTTTCAGTTCGCTGGCGCGCCGCACCGGACCGACCGGCACCATCGGCGGCGCCGCGCCGTCCTTGCCTGTGCCGCGCGACGGCCTGCAGGAGAACCTGCTGGAAGGCGCGGACATGCCGTCCATCGCGCTGCCGGGCCGCGTGGAAGACGCGCCGTGGCACCGCTTCCCGCGCGGCTCGGTGCCGGGTAACTTCCTGCACGAGCAGCTGGAGTGGATGGGGCAGGAGGGCTTTGCCATCGTCGATCACGAGCACTTCGAATCGCGCTTGACGCGGCGGGTGGAGCGCGCCGGCTGGGGCAACCGCCTGGAGGACACGCTGGCGTGGCTGCGCGAAATCGCCAGCACCACCTTGCCATATCTGGAGGCGCCGCTGAGCGCCATCGATTCGCCGCTGCCGGAGATGGAGTTCTGGTTCCCCAGCGAGCGCCTGAGCACCGGCGCGCTGGATGGGTTGTGCGCCAAGCATCTGCTGGGCGGCGTGGCGCGTCCGGCGCTGCCTGAGCGTCAACTGCACGGCATGCTGAAAGGCTTCGCCGACTTGGTGTTCGAACATGAAGGGCGTTTCTGGGTGCTGGACTATAAGTCCAACGCGCTGGGCGCGGGCGACGGCGCCTATCACCAGCCGGCGCTGGTGGCCGCGATGGCCGAGCACCGTTACGACATCCAGGGCGCGATCTACATGCTGGCGCTGCACCGGCTGCTGCAGAGCCGCCTGGGCGATGAATACGATCCTGCCGAGCACCTGGGCGGCGCTATTTTCCTTTTCCTGCGCGGCATTGCGAATACGCAAACGCGCGGTTGTTACCTGATCGAACCCGATCCCACCTTGTTGGCCGGGCTGGACCGGTTGCTGGACGAGTCCGGCGCAGCGCAAGCAGAGGCACCGCATGAGTATTGAAACGTCCGCAGCCCTGTTCGAGCAGGTCGACGCGCTGACCGAAAACGGCCAGTTGCGCCGCCTGAGCGGGGCGTTTGCGCGCTTTATCGCTTCGGTTGGCGTCAGTTCGCCGCAGTTGATGCTGGCTTGCGTGCTGTTGTCCGAACTTGAGGGGCGCGGCCACAGCTGTCTGATGCTGGATGAACTGGGCGGCGATCCGTCGGGCCAGCTCGGCTGGACCACCGACGAGTGGCGCGCGCTGCGCGATGCCGCCGGCGCCTGGCCCGGGAACGCCGCCGCCTGGCGGACATTGCTGGCGGGTTGCGACCAGGTCTGGCCGGTGGGCGACCTGGATTTCCAGCAACCGCTGGTGCTGGACGGTGAGCGCCTGTACCTGCGCCGTTATTGGCGCGATGAAACATTGGTCGCGGAGGCCGTGCGCGGCCGCGCGCTGGGGGGATTGATCGCCACGGATGCCGAGGCCAGCACTGACGACGTCCGTCATTGGCTCGATATCCTGTTCCCGCACGCCCCGCGCGGCGGCGCCACGGATTGGCAAAAAATCGCCTGCGCGGTGGCCATGCGCGGCAAGCTGGGCATTATCACCGGCGGCCCCGGCACCGGAAAAACCTACACTGTGGCGCGATTGCTGGCCTTGCTGTTCGCGACGGCCGGCGCGCGCCAGTCCGGTTTGCGCGTGGCGTTGGCTGCGCCAACCGGCAAGGCGGCAGCCCGGCTCAAGCAATCGATCGACTCGGCGCTGGACGATCTGGCCGAGAAAGTCGGCGCCGCGCTGCCGTTGCGCGAACTGGCCGCCCGCATGGGCGCCGCCCGGACGCTGCACAGCCTGCTCGGCGCCCGGCCGGGCACGCGCGCGTTCCAGCACAATGCCGGCAATCTGCTGGAAGTCGATGTGTTGATTGTTGATGAGGCGTCAATGATCCACCTGGAGATGATGTCCGCTTTGCTGGCGGCCTTGCCGCCGGAGGCCACCTTAATCTTGCTTGGAGATAAAGATCAGCTGGCATCGGTGGAGGCGGGCGCGGTCCTGGGCGACCTGTGCCACAACGCGGAAGCCGGCGGCTACGAGTCTGAAACCTTATCTTATGTGCAAGCAAGCACCGGCCAACAGATCCCCGACGGCTACGCCGGCGACGGCGGACCCATTGCTCAGCAGACGGTAATGTTGCGCGAAAGCCGGCGTTTCGGCGGCCCGATCGGCGCGCTGGCGCTGGCCGTTAATGCTGGAAATGCTGCTTCTGCATTACAAGTATTGCGTGATGGAACTGATGGCAAGGTCGCCTGGATCGATCCGGCGCAATCTTCCGACCTGCTTCAGCTGGCTTTGGCGGGCCGCGCCGGAGCGCCCGGCGGCTACCAAGCTTACCTCAAAATGATTAAATCCGGGGCGCCGGAAGGTGAGGAGGTCGTACATCTTGCTTGGGTGAAATCCGTACTGACGAGCTTTGAAACCTTCCGGATTTTGTGCGCCGTGCGGGAGGGCGAGTGGGGCGTTGCCGGATTGAATGATGTCATTGAACAAAGATTGCAATCGGCCGGATTGCTGCGCAGAAGCGGCGAATGGTATATCGGCAGGCCGGTCATGGTCACCCGCAACGATTACGGTACCGGCGTTTTCAACGGCGATATCGGCCTGACTTTGCCCGATCCGGCGCGTCCCGGCGCGCTGCGCGTGTACTTCTCGGAGGGCGACAATGTGCGCAGCGTTCTTGCCACAAGGCTAAGAAACGTCGAAACCGCGTTTGCCATGACGGTGCATAAATCACAAGGTTCCGAGTTTCAGCACACGGTGTTGGTGTTGCCCAAAGACAGCGGCGGCATGCTGGCGCGCGAGCTGATTTACACTGGCATCACACGTGCCCGCGACTACTTTACGTTACTCACCCCGAACAGCCAGGTGCTGCTCGACGCCATTGCCCAGCGCACCCAGCGCGCCAGCGGCCTGCGCACGCTCCTCGGCAACTGATTTCCCGCACGGTGCCTGTTCCAGGCATCGTCATAGCTAAATCATGCTAAAAATTGGCTTATAAACACCAGAAACTGGCTTGTGAAGGGCGAAAAAAAGCCGGACACGCGGTCCGGCTCTTGGTTCTGCAGGCTGAAAGATCAGGCGGCGCGGCGGTGACGGTTGGCCGACTTGGCTGCTTTTTTGTGACGATGGGCCGAAACTTTCATTACTTTTGGTTCCCCATCCGGGCCGGCGATGAAGCGGCGAATATTGAATGCATCCATCAATCGGGCCGAGTTGGCCTTGGCGTTGAGCAGCACCAGGGTGGCGTTCTTGCCGGCCGATTTGAAGCGCATGATCAGGCAGCGGCCGGCCTCTTCGGTGTAGCCGGTTTTCGACAAACCGACGTCCCAACCCTTGGCGCCGACCAGGCGGTTCGTGTTGTGATATTCCACCTGGCGACCCTTGATATTAATCACGTCCTTGGTGTCGGTGGTGATGCGGCGGATGTCCGGATAGGCCGAGGCGGCGGTTGCCATTTTGACCAGATCGGTCGCGGTCGAGCGGTTGTTCGGTGACAAGCCGGTCGGTTCCTCGATCACAGTCTGGGTCAAACCCAGTGCCTTAATCTTGGCGCTGACCGCTTTCTTGAACGCTTCGGGACCGCCCGGATAGGTGCGTGCCAGCGATGCGGCGGCCCGGTTGTCTGATGACATCAGCGCTAATTGCAGCACGTCACGACGCGCCAGTTCGGCGCCCACCGGCACGCGCGAGGTGCTGTGTTTGATCATGTCCACGTCGGTTTTATCGATGCTGATGGGGGCATCCATGTCCGGCTTGGAATCGAGTACCACCATCGCGGTCATCAGCTTGGTCAGCGAAGCGATCGGTACTTGAACGTTGGAATTTTTTTCGAGCAGCACTTTACCGGTACCGTCTTCGACGACCAGCACCGACTGCGAGCCGAGCGGCACCGCGAGCGCAGCCGCAGTAAACGAACTCAGCAATACAGCGACAATTTTCTTGAGCATGTTAGGTAACTTCTAGGGAGAGAGGAGTGTATCGGGCGTCAGGTGTTGACGCGGCGCAAAACTAGTCTAGCTATGCGGCAATATTTCCTGAGGATAGAAGATAACATTAAAGTGGTTTCTCGTCTATTGAATGTAACTTCACGATTCTATTTATTTTGTGTTGCGGATACGTCTTAAGGTGCCTCTAAGCATTTGGGGTCAAGTCTGACATTCGGACACGGGCTCTGCCCTAGCAGCTGCTAGGGCAGAGCCCGTGTCCGAATGTCAGACTTGACCCCAAATTTTTGACCGTAAATGTTGCCTAGTTGCTGCTGACCTTGGCGATGGAGACTTCAGTTGATTTCACGAGAGCAATGACTTCGCTGCCGATTTTCAAATCCAGGTCATGAATCGAGCGCGACGTGATCACCGAGGTGACGATGCCGTGCTGGGTTTCCACATCGACTTCCGAGACGACAGGCCCAAAGATGATTTCCTTGATCTTGCCGCGGAACTGGTTACGTACGTTAATTTCAGAAATGGCCATCGCGCTTCCTTTGTCTGGTTGGTTGCTACGTGTCCAGATTACGGGCTGGCAGGCCATTTGCAAACGAATCGATCCGTATATCCTTATTTGCTCTGGTAGATCTTGTCGAATTCGCCGCCGTCGTCAAAATGCTTCTTCTGCGCCGATCTCCAGCCGCCGAAGACGTCATCCACCGTGAACAGCGTGATTTGACGGAAGTTGGCGTTGTACTTCCTGAACGCCGTCTCGGAGCGCGGACGGAAGTAGTGCTTGGCGATGATTTCCTGCGCTTGTTCGCTGTACAGGAAGTTCAGGTAGCCGGTGGCCTGCTTACGGATGCCGCGACGGTCGACCACCTTGTCGACCACGGCCACCGGCGATTCGGCCAGGATGGAGATCGACGGGTAGACCACTTCAAAGTTGTTGCCGAACTCGGCGCGCACCAGGTTCACTTCGTTCTCGAACGTGACCAGAACGTCGCCGATTTCACGCTGGGTGAAGGTGGTGGTCGCGCCGCGCCCGCCTGCGTCCAGCACCGGCACGTTCTTGAAGATCTTGGTGACCAGCTCGCGCGCCTGCGCTTCCGTGCCGCCTTTTTTCAGTACCGAACCCCAGGCCGCCAGGTAGGTATAGCGGCCGTTGCCGGCGGTCTTGGGGTTGGGAATGACGACCTTGACGCCTGGCTTGGCCAGGTCGCTCCAGTCTTTGATCTGCTTGGGATTGCCCTTGCGTACCAGGTAAATCATGGTCGAGTAGTAGGGCGCGGCGTTGTTCGGGAACTTCTTGGCCCAGTCCTGCACCACCAAGCCCTTGTCGGCCAGCATGTCGATGTCATTGGCCTGGTTCATCGTGACCACGGCTGCTTCCATGCCATCGGCCACCGACCGTGCCTGCTTGGACGAGCCGCCATGCGACTGGTTGATGCTGAGGGTTTCGCCGGTGGTTTTCTTCCAGTCGGCGACGAACAACGGGTTGATATCCTTGAACAGCTCGCGGGCGACGTCGTAGGACGCGTTCAACAGCACGGTTTCCGCGGCGTTGGCCTGCATCGGCAGGCCCAGCATGACGGCCGAAGCGGCCAGGAACGAGGAAACAATCACGCGGCGAGCAGGTTTTTTGGTGGTCATAATGAGCTTTCGTAATAACAGACGCCCATGGTGTAAAATTTCGCCCGGAAAAGATACGAATTTTTCGTAATATGCTTAGTAGGTATGCTTAGTAGGTATGGTGGCACGAGGTTTTCAGTAAAAACCGCATAACGATTTTTGAAAACATTCGTGGGCAAAAGCAGGGCCAGCCATTAGGCTGCATGAGTCAATCGGGTGCTCCCGCAACGGCTTTTGCTGCTTGGTGTATAGTCGGTTTCAGGCACTGAAGAAGGCGCGCGGTACAACCGCGAAGCGCTTCATTTTTGCTAATGGGAATATTTGTGAGCGTACATGAGTCTTGAAATTCGGAGTCTTGAAATTCGTATTGCTGCTTCGACAGATGCGGATGCGGCCTGCACGGTATTGCGCCGCTCGATCACGGAATGCTGCGATCTGGATCATAAAAACGATCCCGCCATCCTGGATGCCTGGTTGGGCAACAAAACTCCGCAGATGGTGGCGAACTGGTTCAACTCGCCGACGAATTTTTCGCTGGTCGCGCTCAGCGAAGGCATGGTCGTCGGCGTCGCGCTGCTGACCGGCGCCGGCAAGCTGGCCTTGTGCTATCTGCTGCCGGAGGCGCGCGGCCAGGGCGTCGGCAAGGCGCTGCTGGCGCGCATGGAGGAGCAGGCGTGCAGCTGGGGCGTGAAGGCGCTGCAATTGCACAGCACGGCCACCGGCCAGGAGTTCTTTGCCAAGCGCGGGTATGTCGACGCGGGCAAGGTGCGTTCGCCGTATGGCGTGGAAACCGTGTTCTTCTGGAAGCAGCTGGACGCCAGCGCGGATGCGCCGGATGGCGGCAAGCGCAAGCGCTTCTGCAACTGCAACCCGGTCTAGCAGCAAATCTCCAGTTCCCATTCCTGGCGCCGTACCGGCGCCGATCCCACTTCCAATCCATTGACAAACAGCTTCAGCTCGCCCGGCGCGAACCTGGCCCAGGCCTCGTTCGACGTCAGCGGCTGGGTTGCGATGACGGCGATGCGGTCGTCCAGATGGTTGTGCTTGCTGAAGTCGATGCTCAGGTCGCAATCGATTAGCTGCGCCACCGAGAACGGGTATTCCCGCACCACCACGTGCAGCTCGGTGCTGCAATGGGCGAACAGCAGCTCGCCGTTGGACAGGATGAAATTGAAGCTGCCGTGGGCGGCGATTTCGCCGGCCAGCGTCTCCAGCGCGCGGAACAGCACGTGGCGCGGCGGCCGCGTGTCAAAGCGCAGCGCCAGGCCGGACAGCAGGTGGCAGAAGGCACGCTCGCTGTCGGTGTCGCCGTACGGCGAGTACAGGCTGGGATTCGGATCGAACAGTTTCAGGTCGCCGTTGTGCGCGAAGGACCAGGTCTGGCCCCACAGTTCGCGCGTGAACGGGTGGCTGTTTTCCAGCGAGATGCGGCCCTGCGTGGCCTTGCGGATATGGGCGACCACGTTCCTGGCCTTGATCGGATGGTTGCGGATCTGCGCCGCCAGCGGCGAGTGTGTCGAGGCCAGCGAATCGGTGTAGAGCTTGCAGCCGCTGGATGTATGCAATGCGATGCCCCAGCCGTCGCGGTGCTCGCTGCCGCGCAGCGCGAAGCCGGCGAAGGAAAAGTCGACAGCGGCGGGCTTGCTGCTGCTCATGGCGAGTAGTTGGCACATGGTGGTCGGGCGGAGAGTGGCGATGGCCAACGATAGCGGCGCCATGCCGCCGGTGGAACGAATGTTTTGGCATATGCATAGCTGAAAGCATTCGTTCTCCCGCGCCGCGCGTGGCCGTAGGCTGTCGGTATTGTCAGCGTCCGTCGAGGAGTTCCATGTCATATCCCATTTTGCAAAAATACCTGGCGCGCTTGTCCGACGCCAGCGGCGCGGGTTCCAGCATCTGGCTCGATTACGAGGGCAAGGCCCACGGACGCTTCTTTAACTGCACACTGAGCAGCGCCTTCCAGCCGATCCGCCAACTGGCATCCGGCGAGGTGCGCGCCTACGAGGGCCTGGCGCGCAGCGTGTCGGCGCAGGACCAGGGCTTGTCGCTGTGGCGGCTGCTCGACCACGCGGCCAGCGATGACGAGTCGATCGAGCTGGACCGTTTGTGCCGCATGCTGCACGCGATCAATTTCTTCCGCCAGGCAGGCGAGGGGCCGCAGGACTTGTACCTGAACGTGCATGACCGCTTGCTGAGCGCGGTCAGCAGCAATCACGGCCACGCCTTCCGCCGCATCCTCGACGCGCTGGAGCTGCCGCTGCAACGCGTGGTGCTGCAATTGCCGGCGGCCTCGCCGCAGCAGGGCTGGCTGTTGAACTATGTGTCCGACAACTACCGCCGCAATGGTTTTCGTTTCGCGGTCAACGTACCGAACGCGCGCGAGGCCTTGCAGTTGCTGGACCGCTTGCGGCCCGATGTGCTCAAGCTCGACGCGCGCGAGCTGCAGGACAGCGAGGCGCTGCTGGCCCTGCTGAAGCGCAGCGCCCAGGACAAGGTGGCGCTGGTGTTCAAGCGGCTGGAATCGACGCCGGCGCTGACGGTGCTGCGGCAGTTGAGCGAGGCCGCGGAGGTGCCGCTGCTGGTGCAAGGCCATATGCTGGACGAGCCGCGCGCGGACCTGCTGGCTGTGGAGCGCGAGGCGGTGGCGGCTTGATCAGCCATTTTAAATATGTATCCGCCGTCCTTCATGATAGCCACAATGAATTTGTTTTTTGCGCGGTGACTGCTTAAATGGAATCTCCAACACGGGGGATATCATCATGAAAACAATCTACGTCGCAGTGGTTGTTGGGGGACTTGCATGGTCGTCAGCTTTGCAAGCACAGCAGTCTGAAGACACCTTGCGGGTGCCGGTTCCGGCCAATCAGGCCCGTATCGAGTTGCCCGATTCGTATTCCAAAATGTGGCCGGAAAATTACCGCGATCTTGTGGCCGACTACACGCTGTCGAACGGCCAGACGCTGTCGATCGTCAGCCGCGGCACGAATATGTACGCCTCCGTGGACCAGGGGCCGCAGCACAAGATCGTCGCGACCACGCGTAACAACTACGTCGCGCTGGACCGCCAGCTGAAAATGGAAATCAATCCGGATGACCAGAGCGGCGCGCACGGCTGGCTGACGATGGTGGTGCCGGCGCGGAGCCTGGCCGATGGCCGCTTTGTTCCGGAGCAGGTGGTTCATCTGGCGATGCGCTAGCCGCAGGTTGCGCCTGGTTTTTTGCGGGAAATCGGGCGCGTTCCCTTTTTCATTTCCCTCTGCATACGCTATAGTATCCATATCGTTTTTCACGGGTGGGCTATGGCATCGCGCAGAAAGTTTTTACAGCAGGGTTTGGGTGTGGCGGGAGCGAGTTTTTTATCGGTGCCGCTGATTGGATGCGCTTCCCGCGGCACGGTTCAACATAGCGCGGCCGCCGCGCCGAAACCGGCGCCGCACCAGGCCGCAAGCGGCGCCGGTGTCAGCGCGCCGGGTTCCGTGGCGCAGGCCAGGCCGGCAGTGAGCATGCCGCACGCCAGCGCGCCGTCCGGCTTCGGCGAACTGGCGCCGCCGCCCGATATCTTCGACGCGCAGGCGCTGGACCTGGAGTTCTGGCTCAAGCCGCGCACGCTCGATGTGATACGGCCGGCTTCCGGCGAACGCGCCAAGTTGCTGTATTGGCGGGACGGCGAGATCATCGAATCGGCCTACCAGGACTTGTGCCATCTGCTGCGCGACGTCAACGGCAAGGAAACCGCGCGCATCGATCCCAAGCTGTTTGAAACGCTGTGGGGCACGCAGGCTTTCGTGGCGCGCTACGGCATCGATACGCCGCTGGAGATCCTGTCCGGCTACCGCACCCAGGCATCGAACCAGAAGCTGCGCGAGGCGGGCGTGCCGGCCGCGCGCCAGTCGCTGCACATCGAGGGCCGCGCCGCCGACATCCGGCTGGCCAACCTGAATTCCGAAGTGCTGGGCGGTCTCGTGAAGAGCTTCCGCCAGGGCGGCGTCGGCTTCTATTACCGCTCCGGTCCGCGCGGCGGCTGGATCCACGCGGACACCGGCCTCAATCGCACCTGGAAGGGTTGAGCGCTCATTCGTAGAAATACGAGTGGTAGACGGTCGGTTTCAACTCGGCCTGGCGTTCGCGGTCTATGCGTTGCGGATCGACCGGCCGCTCCCAGAAGATGCGCCATCCCAGCACCTGGTCGCGTTGCACCTCGGGGTGCTGGCGCAGGTAGCCGTTCAGGAACTGCGTAAACTCGGACTCGTATTCGCGGCGTCCGGGGCCGTAGGGGTATTTATATTTCATGGCTGATTTCCTTCCATCGATTAAACTGGCGGCTGGCTAAAGACTAACTCAGCAGGAAAATATGCAAGACGATAACAAGCCGCGCTTCCGTCCGGTGCCGTGGAGCGGGCTGGAAACCCCGGCCGATGTGGAACTGTGGATAGCCGAGCACGACCTCAGTCTGCAGGAACATATCGCCAAGCACGAGACCGGCTATGGCGTCTGCTTCACCCTGGCCGAGGGCGGCGAGATCTACATGCAGACCACGCAGGACGGCGCCTTGATCCTGGATGTTACGCCGGAAGCGGAATGGGTGTCGCCACTGATCATGGCCGCCGCGCGCATCGACGAGCCGCCGCAGGGCCGGCTGTGGGTGCTGCCGGACGATAAGCTGGTACAGTTGATGATCGGTCTGAGCGGGTTGATCGCCAGTTCCATCCTGGTGGTCGGCCATAATTTCGGCCTTCGCCGCCGCATGGGCGCATGGTAGCGCCTGTCACTTACAAGGAATTTCATGCATAAACGCGATTTCACTTTCAAGCTGGCGCAAGGCGCGCTGCTGGCCCTGGTGCTGACGTCCGTGGCCTTGCCCGCGTCGGCGGCCGACCTGCTGGCCACGGTCAAGGCGCGCGGCACGCTCAAGGTGGCGATGGAGGGCACTTATCCGCCGTTCAACTACAAGGACCAGAAGAGCGGCGAGCTGGCCGGCTACGACGTCGACGTGGCGCGCCTGCTGGCCGGCAAGCTGGGCGTGAAAGTGGAGTTCGTCAGCAGCGAGTGGGCCAGCATCCTGGCCGGGTTGTCGGCCAATAAATACGATGTGATCATTTCGCAGGTCGGCATCAATCCCAAGCGCGAACAGGCTTTCGATTTCTCGGCACCCTATATTTACTCGATGCCGCAGCTGATCGTGCGCAAGGACGAGAAGGCGGCCTACAAGACGCTGGCCGACCTGAAGGGCAAGAAGCTGGGCGTGGGGCAGGGCAGCGTCTACGAGCAGCAGGCCAAGGCGGTGCCTGGCATCGAGGTGCGCAGCTACGCGGCCGCGCCGGACACCATGTCCGACCTGGCCTTCGGCCGCATCGACGCGGCGCTCAACGACAGCCTGATGTCCGCTTATTTATTGAAGATTTCCAAGCTGCCGATCAAGGCTGGCGCGCAGGTGGGCGCGGTCGAGCGCATGGGCATCCCGTTCCAGAAGGGCAATCCGCAATTCAAGGGGGCGCTGAACAAGGCGCTGGCCGAGGCCGCCGCCGACGGCAGCCTGAAGGCGATCTCGCTGAAGTGGTTCGGCACTGACGTCAGCAAGGCGCCCTGAACATGGATAGTCAGGGGCTGCTGGAGCTGCTGCACGAGGCCGCGCCGGTCATGCTGCGCGGCGCCGGCTACACGGTGGTGTTCGCGCTGGCGTCGATGCTGGGCGGCCTGCTGATCGGCTTTCCGGTGGCGGTGATGCGCATCCTGCCGTACCGCGTGCTGCGCTGGCCGGCCGGCGCGTACGTCAGCCTGATGCGCGGCACGCCGCTGCTGGTGCAGATGTTCGTCATCTATTACGGCCTGCCCAGCGTGGGCATCGAATTCACGCCGGTGACCGCCGGCATCCTGGCGCTGAGCCTGAACGCGGGCGCCTTCCTGTCCGAGAGCCTGCGCGGCGCCATCGGCGCGGTCAGCAAGGGGCAGTGGGCCGCCAGCTACAGCCTGGGCCTGGGTTACTGGTCCACGCTGCGTTTCGTGGTGCTGCCGCAGGCGCTGCGCATCGCGGTGCCGGCCATGAGCAATACGCTGATCAGCCTGATCAAGGATACCTCGCTGGTGTCGGTCATCACCATGACCGAGCTGATGTTGTCGACCAAGGAGGTGATCGCGACCACCTTCCGGCCACTGCCGCTGTACCTGGCCGCCGCCGCGATTTACTGGCTGCTCAGTTTGCTGTTCGAGGCGCTGCAGCGGCGCGCGGAACAACGCTTGAACCGCGCGCATCGCTGAGGCGGCGCTGCGCGCTCGACAGTGCGCGGCTTAAATGCTAGTCTGGATACCTACCGACGCAAAGGGGTGGTATGCAGAAGCCTACACACACTACCGAACTGCATGGCGGCCGGCAGCCGATCTCCGCGGCGCGCATCGACGGTCTGGCCAGCATGGCGATTATCGACGAAGGTGCGGCTGCGCTGGCGTTCACGGCGCCGCCCGCGTCCCCGCTGAGCGCCGAGCAAGCCTGCTTCAACGACGTGTACCTGCTGGCGCCGGTCGGCTATTTCGTGCTGGGCTTCGACACCACCATCCTGCAAATGAACGTGGTCGGCTCCGACCTGCTGGGCGTGCCGCGCAACAATCCGGCCAAGCTGCCGTTGCGCCAGTTTATCGCCCCGCGTTTCCATGACGACTTCGACCGCTTCGTGCGGCTGGCGCTCAACAGCGCGCATCCCGAGCAATGCTCGCTGCAGATGGTGCGGGCCCGCAACCAGCAGGGCTTCCCGGTCACGCTGCGCGCCAGCGCCGACAGCAGCGGCCAGGCCATCCGCGTGGTGCTGGAGCTGGCCGAGGGCAAGCTGGCGGCGCTGGAACGCAGCGAGGAGCGCTTCCGCCGCATCGTCCACAGCGCCGAGGAGGGCATCTGGGAAATCGACGGCGCCGCCCGCACCAGCTTTGTCAATCCCAAGATGGCGGCCATGCTGGGCTACACCATCGAGGAGATGCTGGACCAGCCGCTGGTGGCCTTCATGGACGACGAGGGCCGCGCCATCCTGGAGCGCAATATCGCGCGGCGCCAGCAGGGCGTGGCCGAGCGCCACGAGTTCAAGTTCCTGCGCAAGGATGGCAGCGAGCTGTGGGCCACGCTGGCCACCAACCCGATCTTCGACGCCGATGGCGCCTACCTGGGCGCGCTGGCGCTGGTGAGCGACATCACCGACAGCCGCGCGACGACCGAGCGCATCTGGCACCAGGCCAATTTCGACGAGCTGACGGCGCTGCCCAACCGCCACATGTTCCAGGACCGGCTGGGCCAGGAGGTCAAGAAGGCGCAGCGCGAGGGCATGCAGCTGGCGCTGCTGTTCATCGACCTGGACGGCTTCAAGCAGGTCAACGACACGCTCGGCCACGCGCACGGCGACACCCTGCTGGTGGAGGCCGCGCGCCGCATCGGCGCCTGCGTGCGCAGCTCGGACACGGTGGCGCGGCTGGGCGGCGACGAGTTCACCGTGATCCTGTCCGGCATCGAGCAGACCGCCGGCATCGAGCGCATCACGCAGACCATGCTGGCGTCGCTGAACCGGCCGTTCGCGCTGGGCGCGGCCCAGCCGTCGATCTCGGCCAGCATCGGCATCGCGCTGTATCCGTCCGACGCGGTGGCGCCCGAGGACTTGCTGCGCCAGGCCGACCAGGCCATGTACGCGGCCAAGGAATCGGGCCGCAACCGCTACAGCTATTTCACGGCCGACCTGCAGCAGGCGGCGCAGGCGCGCCAGCAGGTGGCGCAGGACTTGCGCTCGGCCTTGTCGGAGCGCCAGTTCGAGCTGCACTTCCAGCCCATCGTCAACCTGCAGAGCGGCATGATCGAGCGGGCCGAGGCGCTGCTGCGCTGGCGCCATCCGCAGCGCGGCCTGCTGGCGCCGGCCGATTTCCTGCAGCATGCCGAATCGGGCGGGCTGATGATGGAGATCGGCGACTGGGTGTTCCGCCAGGCGGCGCTGCAGGCGCGCCGCTGGCAGGATGAGCTGGGGCCGGGCTTCCAGGTCAGCATCAACCAGTCGGCCGCGCAGTTCCGCGGCGACACCGCGCTGTACGTCGGCTGGCTCAACTACGCGGCCGAGCTGCAGCTGGCGCCGCGCAGCATCGTCATCGAGATCACCGAGGGCGTGCTGATGGACGGCATCGCCAAGGTCGCCGACCGGCTGCGCGAGTTGCGCGAGATGGGCGTGCAGGTGGCGCTGGACAACTTCGGCACCGGCTATTCGTCGCTGTCGCACCTCAAGCATTTCGGCATCGACCTGCTCAAGCTGGACCGCAGCTTCATCCAGCACCTGGCCAGCGACAGCGGCGACCTGGCGATGTGCGAGGCGCTGATCGTCATGGCGCACAAGCTGGGCTTGCGGGTGGTGGCGGAGGGCGTCGAGACGCCGGCCCAGAGCGCCTTGCTGGCGCTGGCCGGCTGCGATTTCGCGCAGGGTTTTGTGTATGCGGAGGCGATGCCGGCCGCGCAGTTCGGCGAGCTGGCCCGGCGCGGGCTGCCGCGCGTGGCGGTGGAGTGAGGTTGAGGCCGGCGCGCCGGCCTAGCGCAGGCTGAGCAGCGAGATCACGCGCTCGCGGCTGATGCCGGCCAGCGCCGAGGTGATCGACAGCAGCGACTGGTAGCCGGGCTGCTTGGCGGTCGAGACGAAATTCTGCGCCACCTGGTCCATGCCGTCGGTGGTGCCGCTGGGCGTGGCTACCTGCACGCGGGCGCTCACCTGGTTGAGCGCGGTATGCACCGAGGCGATCGCCTGCTCCACCTGCGCCAGCGCCTGCACCACTTGCTGCAGCGTGGCGCGGATGCCGTCCATGTCGCCGGTCTGCCAGCTGTCCGGATCGACGGCCGGCGCTTCGGCCTCGGCCTTCACGCGGTTCAGCTGGCCGGTCGGGAAGCGGATGCCGCTGCCCTGCACGGCGATGGTGTCGCGGATATTGGTCCACGACGATTCCGGCGTGGAGAACTCCAGCTGGCCGTCGTCGTTGAGGTCGGCGCGCACGCCGCTCGGGGCCAGCGCGTCGTCGAAGCGCTGGGCGATTTCCGCGTCCGACAGGCCCGGTTCCAGCACCACCGAGCGCAGGTTCTGGCCGCCGCCCAGCGAGATCGCCAGCACCTCGCGGCCGCCGGTGCGCAGGTTGCCGATGTTCATGCCGCGCACCGTGAAGCGGGTGGCGCTGGTCTTGTTGCTGAATTTGAGGCGGGCGTCCAGCGTGCCGCCGGAGGCCGCGCTGCGGTTGCGCCAGGTGTTGCTGAACTGGCGCACGCGGGCGTCGACCGTGCCGTCGGCGCGCTGGCGGTTGGCCAGGCGGGCGCTGAGGTCGGCCTTCAGGTTGCGCAGCTGGGCCGCGCTTTGCTCCAGGAAGTCGAGCGCCTGCTGGGCGCCGGAGATGTCGCCCTGCAGCGGCTGGTCCCAGTTGTTCAGGCCGCGGCGCAGCGGCGCGGCCGACGTGGGCGTCGGCGTGACCGGGGTGGCGGTGGCGGCGTTCTCGCCGTGCAGCCCCAGCGCGGTGCCGTCCACCGCGCTGGCATTGCTGGCGTTGCCAGGAGCAATGACGGTCGGGTTGGTGTTGGGCGAAATTTGCATAGGGTGCTCGGGTCGGGATTACAGGATGTTGAACAGCGACAGGTTGCTGATCTTGGAATACGCCTTGTACGACGATTGCAAGGCCAGATTATAGCCGTTCAGTTCGGTCGCGGCCTCGCCGTAGTCCAGCTGGCCCAGGTCCAGGATCGCGGTCTGGTTCGACAGGCTGACGTTGGCGTGGTTGCCGTCCAGCGTCTCCAGCACGTTCTGGGCGCCGCCGAAATCGGCGATCTTGCCGGCCACCAGGTCCAGCGTGGCGCTGGCGCCGTCCATGTTGGCGCCCAGCGCGGCCGTCAGCGAGGGCGAACCCACCGTCAGCGTTGGCGACGTCAGTTCGTTGATGGTCGTGTCCATCTGGTTGAGCAAGTCTTCCATGCCCTTGACGTCGACGTTGACGGTCTGCGTGATGCCGTTGCCGACCACGGTCTTCTGCTGGTTCTGGTTGCCGGTGTAGGTGTAGCGCGAGCCGACCGCCGCCGTCGCGTCGTAGGTGATGGCCGGGGTGTCGGTCTTGGTGCCGGAGAAGATGTAGCGGCCTTCCTGGTCCTTCTCGTTGGCGCTGTAGAACAGGCTGTCGCGCAGCGCGGTCATCGGATTGACCATCGCCTTCAGGTCGGCGGCGGTGTTGCTGCCGTCCGAGGCCCAGACCAGCAGGTCGTGGCTCTGGGTGATGTCGTTGGTCATACTCTGCAGATACGTCTCGTTGGTCGACAGGCGGATCTTGACCGCCGCGATATTGTCGCGGTACTGGCCGACGATGGCTTCCTCGCGCTCCAGGCGCGACAGGCGGACGTTGCCGACAGGATCGTCGGACGGCAGCTGGATCCGCTGGCCGGAGGCCATCTGCGAGGTGATCTGGGCCAGATGGCTCTGGTTGTCCTGCAGGCCGCGGTTCATGGTGGCCTGGAACTGGCTGGTGGCGATGCGCATTCAGGCTCTCCTTAACCGAACATCTTCATGGTGGCGTCGAACAGGGTGTTGGCGACCGCGATCACCTTCATGTTGGCCTGGTACATATTCTGGAATTCGACCAGGTTGATCGCTTCCTCGTCGGTGTTGACCGCGCTGGTCGATTTCCAGTCGTCTTCCGACTGCTGGCGGACCGTGGTGGCGGTGTTGAGCTGCGCCTGGTTCTGCTGGCTGTCGATGCCCAGCTTGCCGACCACCTGGGTGTCGGCGTCGCCCAGCAGCACGCTGCCCAGCGAGGTCAGCGTGATCGGCTGGCCCTTGATGGCCACCAGCTGTTGCAGGTTGCCGCTGTCGCCCGGCAGGCCGTCGCTGGAGAACGCCAGGTCGGCGGTCTTGAAGCCGCTGGTCACCTGCAGCAGCTCGATGGTGCCGTCGGTGGGGTTGGCGGTGTTGAACTTCAGCAGGTCCGTGCCCGGCACGCCGGGGCTGGTGAAGCCGGCCGCCAGCTGGGTGTTGATCTTGTTCGTCATCTGCTCGGCGATCTCGGAGATCGATTTCTGCAGCGGCTTGAGGGTGTTTTCCTGGTAGTCCGCCAGGCCGCCCAGCTGGCCGCCGACCTTGGTGTCGTCCAGCTTGAAGGTGGTGTTGGCAAAGCCCAGCGTCAGTTGCGGGGAGCTGCCGGAATTGTCGAACGTCAGCTTGCCGTACAGATTGCTCACCACCAGCGGCTGGCCGCTCTTGAGCGAGATGCTGGCCGTGCCGTCCGGATTGTTGAGCACTTCCACGCCGATCTGCGAGGCCACCTTGTCGATCAGCTGTTCGCGCTGGTCGATCAGGGCCGAGGTGTTGGTGCCGTTGGCGCCGATGGAGATGACCTGCTGGTTCAGCGCGGCGATGCCGGCCAGCGATTCGTTCAGGCCCGGCAGGATGGCCGAGCGCTGCTGCTGGACCGAGATCAGCTGGTTGGCCGTGACGTTGTAGATGCTGTTGAACTGCTGCGACATGGAATCGGCCGCGGTGATCACCTGCTGGCGCAGCGGGGTCGAGGTGGGGTCGACGGCGGCCGCGTTGAACGCCTTGAACAGGGTGTCGATGCCGTAGCTCAGGCTTGATTTGCCGTCGCTCATGACCTTTTCCATCTGGGTCAGGTAGGGCTGGGTCTGGCTGTGCTGGCCGAGGTCGGACGCGGCGCGCCACATCTGCTGCGACTTGTAGGAATCGCTGAAGCGCAGCAGGGAGCCGATCTTGACGCCATTGCCCGGGCTCATGCCGGAGGAACCATCACCGGCGCTGGCCTGCAGCAGCACGCCCTGGCGGGTGTAACCCTTGGTTTGTGCGTTGGCGATGTTCTGGCTGACCGTGTTCAGGGCAGCCTGGGCGGCCAGGGCGCCGGACAGTGCGTTGTAAGAAATGCTCATATTGCAAGGGTCTTTCCTGGTGAAGGCCGGAGGACCAGTCGCTTGCAGTGTTTAAATAGCGCTCACTGGTCCGTTAACAGTAAAGGGCGACGGTTTACTGCGCCGGATTAAGCGTTGCGGAAATATTTTGCGGTTGGGCAATATTGGACGCCGGCGCGGCGGCGGCCCGGCCCGGCAGGCTGGCTGGCGGCGTCACCGGCCCGCTGGCCGGCGGCAGCAGCTGGCGCAGGATGGCGTCGGCCACGCCGAAGGCGCGCTGGCCGGCCAGCTGGTCGGCCACCAGGTTGTCGGCCATGTCCAGCATGTCCTCGTTGATCTTGTCCTTGAACACGCTGTCCTCGGCCGCCAGCTCGCGCGTGCCCGAACGCATCTGGTGCAGCATGTGGCCGATGAAGAAGCTCTCGAACTTGACCGCCGCCTCGGTGGCCTTGGCGCGGTACTTGGGATCGACGCCGTCGTCGACCGCCGGGGCGGCCACGGCGGGCGTCTCGCTGAGCTTGTCGGCCACGCCGATGCGCATGGTGCTGCCGTCGAATTTGCTGGGATCGAAGTTCATGGTGTTCCTTAAATGACGACCAGTTCGCCTTCGATGGCCCCGGCCTGGTCCAGCGCCTGCAGGATGGCCATGATGTCGTCCGGCGACGCGCCCAGGCTGTTGACCACGTCGATGATCGATTGCAGCTTGGCGCCGGCCGGCCACTTGAACATCTGGCCCGAGCCCTGGTCGACGCTGACCTGCGATTGCGGCGTGGCCACGGTGTTGCCCTGGGCCAGGGCGTTCGGCTGGCTGACCTTGGTCGATTCGGAGATCACCACCTTCAGCGAGCCATGGGTGACGGCGGCCGCGCGCACCCGCAGGCCGTCGGCGATCACCACGGTGCCGGTGCGGGAGTTGAACACCACCTTGGGCGAATCGTCGCCGACGTCGATCGACAGCGCCTCCAGCTTGGCCATGAAGGCCACGCGCTGGGTCGGGTTGGCCGGGGCCACCACGTCGATGCTGGTGGCGTCGGTGGTGGTGGCGATGTCGCCGAAGCGCTTGTTGATCGAGTCGACGATGTTGATCGCGGTCTGGAAGTGCGGGTGGCGCAGCGACAGGCGCACGGTGGGCTTGGTGGCGAAGTCGGTGGCGATCTCGCGTTCGATCGCGGCGCCGCTCGGGATGCGGCCCGAGGTCGGGGTGTTGACCGTGACCGAGGAGCCGCTCTTGCCGGAGGCGCTGAAGCCGCCGACCACCACGTTGCCCTGGGCCAGCGCGTAGACCTCGTTGTCGGCCGCGCGCAGCGGCGTCAGCAGCAGGGCGCCGCCGCGCAGGCTCTTGGCGTCGCCCATCGAGGACACCACCACGTCGATGTTCTGGCCCTTGCGGTAGCCGGGCGGGAACACCGCCGACACCATCACGGTGGCCACGTTCTTGGACTTGGCGTCGGTGCCGTCCGGCACCTTGACGCCGAACTGCTTGAGCATGTTGATCACCGACTGGCTGGCGAACTTGACCTGGGTGGAATCGCCGCTGCCGTTCAGGCCGACCACCAGGCCGTAGCCCACCAGCGGGTTGTCGCGCATGCCTTCGACGGCCACCAGGTTGCGCAGCACCTGCGCGGCCTGGGCCGGCGCGGGGAGGGCGGCGCCCACGGCGACGCACAAGGCCAGCGGCAGGGCCAGCAGGCGGTGGAGGGAGCTGAGGCGCTTGCGGAAATTCATGGGTTCACCTATTAAAACTGCGCAAAAACTACGCAAAAACTACGGCCGTTCAGAACGGCATCAACGGACCGTTGAAGAAGCGCGACAGCCAGCCGGCCGATTGCGTGTCGGCCAGCGTGCCCTGGGCCGAGTAGGCGATGCGGGCGTTGGCGATGCGCAGCGACGACACCTGGTTGTCGGCGTCGATGTCGGCCGCGCGCAGGTAGCCGCGCAGGCGGACGAATTCCTCGCCCTGGTTCAGGGTCAGGGTCTTTTCGCCGGACACGCGCAGCAGGCCGTTGGGCAGCACTTCCTGCACGATCACGGTGATGGCGCCGGTCAGCGCGTTCTGCTGGGTGCTGGTGGCGTCGCCGGCGAAGGTGTTGGAGGCGCCCAGGCCGATGGCGCCCTTGCCGAAGGTCTTGCCCAGCAGGTTGGGGGCGACGATGTTGTCGGCCGAATTCTTGGAATAGCTGGTGCCGGCCTTTTTGCTGGCCTGCGTGGTTTCCTGCAGGTTGACGGTGACCACGTCGCCGACGCGGAAGGCGCGGCTGTCCGAGGTCAGCGACAGGCCCAGGTCGGCGCTGTAGACGCCGCCCGAGGTGCCTTTCGGGCCGACCGCGCGCGACACGGTGGGCGGCTCGTCGGACGGGCCGGGCCGCACCGGCGGCGGCTGCAGCGCGGCGCAGCCGGTCAGCGCGGCCAGCATGGCGGCCAGCGCGGCCGCGGCCCAACCGGGGACGGGCAGGGCGGCTTTCATTATCGCGCGGCCTGCGACAGGTACTGCAGCATGTTGTCGGCGGCCGACAGCACCTTGGTGTTCATCTCGTAGGTGCGCTGGGCCGCGATCATGTCGACCATCTCCTCGACCACCTGCACGTTCGAGCCTTCCAGGGTGCCCTGCTTGAGCTTGCCCCACTGGGCGTCGCCCGGCTTGCCGTCGGTCGGCGTGCCGCTGGACGGGGTTTCCGCGAACAGGTTCTCGCCCAGGGCCAAGAGGCCGGTCGGGTTGATGAAGCTGGTCAGGGTCAGCTGGCCCAGCTGGCTGGCGGTGGTGTTGCCGGCCAGCGTGGCCGAGACCACGCCGTCCTCGCCGATGGTGAGCGAGGTGGCGTTGGCCGGAATGGTGATCTGCGGGATCAGCGGCAGGCCGTGGGCGTTGACCAGGATGCCGTTGGCGTCGACCTGCAACTGGCCGGCGCGGGTGTAGGCGGTCTCGCCGTTGGGCTGGCGCACCGACAGGAAGCCGTTGCCCATCACCGCCACGTCGAGCTGGTTGCCGGTGGTTTGCAGCGAACCCTGGCTGAACACCTTCTGGGTGCCGACCATGTGCACGCCGTTGCCCAGCTGAACGCCGGACGGCGCCAGCGTGTTGTTGTCGGCGCGCTGGGTGCCGGGCTGCTGCTCGATCGAGTAGAACAGGTCCTCGAACACCACGCGGTCGCGCTTGAAGCCGACGGTGTTGGCGTTGGCCAGGTTGTTGGCGATGGCTTGCAGTTTTTCGTCCTGCGCCTGCACGCCGGTTTTGCTGATCCACATTGCTGGATTCATGATTTCTCCCTTGTGTGTAACGTGGACCGGCTCAGCCGCCGATCAGGCGGTTACCGGTTTCAGCCATCGAATCGCTGGCCTTGAACAACTTCATCTGGATTTCAAACGTGCGGTTCAGGCTCATGGTGGCGACCATTTCCTCGACCGCCGACACATTGCTGCCCTCCAGGTGGCCGGGCTTGACCACCACGGTGGGGTCGGTGCCCAGCGGCTGGCCGCTGCGCGCCACCAGCAGGCCCGCCTCGTTCTTGGTCAGCTCCGAGGCCTCGGCCTTGACCAGCTTGAGCTTGTCGATGGTCTGCATGGTGGTGGTGCCGGGGCTCTGGATCGACACCGTGCCGTCCGCGCCCACCGCGATCTTGCTGTACTCGGGCAGGGTGATCGGGCCGCCTTCGCCCAGCACCACGTTGCCGTTGATCTTCAGCGTGCCGGTCTCGTCGAGCGTCATCGCGCCGGCGCGGGTGTAGGCCTCGCCGGTCGGGCCCTGCACCGCCAGGAAGCCGTCGCCGGAAATGGCGACGTCCAGGTCGCGGCCGGTGGCCTTGAGCGTGCCCTGGCGGGTCGAGACCGCGTTGGCCTGCAGCTGCGACATGTGGCGGTCGTCGTAGCCGTAGCCGTTGACGGTCTGCGCCGACGACAGCTCCATATTGGCGCGGAAGCCGCCGGTTTCGATGTTGGCCAGGTTGTTGGCGTGTACCTGCTGGCCGCGCAGGGCCCGCTCGGCCCCGCTCATGGCGGTGTAGATCAGCGCATCCATGGGTCGGCTTATCCTTAGATCGCTTGCATCAGCGATTGCATCATCTGGCTCTCGGTCTGGATGACCTTGGAGTTGGCCTGATAGTTGCGCTGCGACGTCATCAGGCCGACCAGCTCGGACGTGATGTCGACGTTCGATTGCTCCAGCGACGCCACGGTCAGCGTGCCGTTCATGCCGACGCCCGGATTGTCGATGTTGGGCTGGCCGGAGGCCACCGATTCGATCCAGCTGGTGTCGCTGACCGAGGTCAGCGAGCCTTCGTCGGCGAAGGTGGCCAGCGACAGCATGCCGATGGTTTGCTTCTGGCCGTTGGTGTACTTGGCGATGATCGCGCCGTCGTCGCCCAGGTCGATGCCCTGGTAGGTGCCGGAGGCGTAGCCGTTGGCGTTGTTGGTGGCGGTGGTGGCCTCGCCGGCGAAGCCGGTGGTGCCGGTGTAGTTCAGCGCGATCGAGCCCAGCTTGGCGCCGTTGGCCAGCGCGAAGCCGGTCAGGTCGACCGCGACGGTGCCGTTGTCCGGCGACGCGGCCGGCGTCGTCATCTGGCCGTTGGCGTCGGTCTGGATGGTGGTGGAGAAGCCCGACGGCAGGCCGTCGACCAGGTAGTTGACGGTCACGTCGGTGGCGTTGGCGCGCGAGAAATACTGGGTCAGCGTGTGCTGGCCGCCCAGCGTATCGTAGATCACGGTGGCCTTGGCCATGTTGAACGAGGCCGCGTCGGGCGGCGTGGTCGGGGTGGCCACGGTCGGGTCGAAGGTGACGGCCGGCACGGACCAGTCGGCCGACAGGTTGCCGACGTAGGTCATTTTCTCGGTCATCACGGCGGGAATGGCGCCGGTCTGGATCTTCAGGTCGCCCTGCGCGCCCTTGACGCCGGTGCCCGGGGTGATGGCGTTGCCCTGCACGCGGCGGCCGTTGGAGTCCACCACATAGCCGTCCTTGGAACCGCTGAAGATGCCCACCCGGCTGTATTGCGTGACGCCGGTGTTGACGTCGCGCGAGACGAAGAAGCCGCGGCCGTTGATCGAGGCGTCCAGCGAGCGGCCGGTGTTGAGGATGCCGCCCTGCTGGTTGATGCTTTGCGTGTGCGAGCCGATCATGACGCCGGTCGGCTGGTCGCCCGCCACCAGCGACGAGAAGTTGGCGCGCGAGGACTTGAAGCCGTAGGTGCCGGCGTTGGCGATGTTGTGGCTGGTCGTGTCCAGCGCTTCGTTGATGGCCTGGATGCCAGACAATGCGATATCGAAACTCATGATGGATACCTTCCTTAGAGACTAGATTGGGTGGCCGAAGCGGAGGATTTGCCGTTGAAGGCGGTGATGGCGGTCGGCGCGACTTCGCCGATGTTGCCGATGTTCAGTACAACGCTGCCGGACGAGGACAGGCGCACGCTGTTCAGGCGGCCCTGCAGGTCGACCGGCGGGTTTTCCTTGGTGCTGGTTTCCACCGTCATGGTGTAGGTGCCGGCCGGCAGGCCGAGCGCGGTCGGGTCGATGGTGAACGGCACGGTGCCGGCCGCCGCCACGCCGAGGCTGACGTTGTGCTTGGTGCCGTCGACGCCGGTCAGCACCACGCGGGTGCTCGAGCTGGTGGCCGCCAGCGTGGTCTGGCCCTGGATCTTGGTGCTGCCGTCGGTGGTCAGCGTGCCGGTCTCGGCCATGACGTCGGAGCCGACCTGGGCGCCGAGCGCCAGCACCTGCATGCTTTGCAGCACGCTGGCGTTGGAGCTGGTCAGGCTCGACAGGTTCTGCAGCGACTCGGTTTGCGACAGCTGGGTCAGCTGCTGGACGAACTGGGCCGGATCGGTCGGCGACAGCGGGTCCTGGTTCTTGATCTGCGCCACCAGCAGCTTGGTGAACATGTCCGAGGTCGCGCTGGCGTTGTTGCCGGTGATGCTGCCGCCGGTGGCGGGCGCGTTGGCGTTGGCGCCGTTGTTGAGGAGACTGACTGTCATGGCTTAACCTTCACCGAGTTTGAGGAGGGACTGTTGCATCGTGCGGATACGGCCCAGCACTTCGACATTGGTCTCGAAGGCGCGCGAGGCCGACATCATGTCGGTCATCTCGGCCACCTGGTTGACGTTGGGGTAGAACACCATGCCGTCGGCGTTGGCCATCGGATGGCCGGGCTCGTAGACCTTGCGCAGCGGCTCGCTCGACTCGACCACGTCCAGCACCTGGACCTTGCCGCCGGTGTTGCCCATGTCGCTGATGTTGTCGCTCATGACGGCGGCGAACACCGGCTTGCGCGCGCGGTAGGTGTCGGCCTCGGTGCCGGCCACGGAATCGGCGTTGGCCAGGTTGCTGGCGATGGTATTGAGCCGGACCGACTGCGCGGCCATGGCCGAGCCGGCGATTTCGGAGATATTCTTGAACGACATTTGGCGCTCCTTATTGGCCGTTGATGGCCTTGGCCAGGCCCTTGAGGCTCATGTTGACGAAGGTCAGGCTGGTCTGGAAGTCCGAGGCGTTCTGCGAGAACGCCGCCTGCTCGACGCCGATCTCGACGGTGTTGCCGTCGCGGGTCGGGTGGAACGGCACGCGGTACATCATGGCGGCATCGTCGTCGCCGCCGATGTCGCCGTTGGCCTCGGCCTGGGTGTTGGCCAGCGTGGCGGCGAAGTCCATGTCGCGCGCCTGGAAGCCGGGCGTGTTCTCATTGGCGATGTTGGAGGCCAGGATGCGGGTGCGCTCGGCCCGCAGGTGCAGCGCGTCGGCATGCAGGCCCACCGCATCTTTGAAATTAATCGCCATGTTCGTCCCCTGAGTAAGCATTGCTGTAAAACGATGTTGCATGAGTGAAAACCGCCGGCGCCGGGGTAGAATGGCGCCCGGGCGCAGCATGCGCCCGAGACGTTACGGCTCCCGGCATCATAGTAGAGGTATTGCTCATGTTCAACAAAAGTATTGTAACCGCTTTGCGTGCAATGTTGCTGTTTTGCACTTCATTTTCTGTCGCGATGGCCGCGCCCGGTCCGACCGGCGCCGACCAGGTGCCGCTGGCGGTGGAGGCCGCGGCGCGCGCGCACGTGCAGCGCTGGGCCGACAGCAGCGGGCTGGTGGAACCGAAATTCGAGCTCACCGTGGTGCGCGGCAGCAGGCCGCTGGCCGCATGCAGCCACGCTGTGACGGTCGAGGCGCTCGATACGCGGCTGCCGAGCCGCATGCGTTTCGCCGCGGTCTGCGACGGCGCCGACGGCTGGCGGTACGAGTTCGTGGTGCGCGCGCAGATCTCCGCGCGCATTGCGATCATGGCAAGCGATGTGCCATCAGGAAAAATTCTGACAGATGAAGATGTGTTGCTGGAGCGCCACGACATCTCCGCTTTGGCCGACAGCGTGTCCGATCCGCAGGAAGTGGTGGGGCTGGCCGGCCGGCGCGCGTTGCGCAGCGGCGAGGTGTTGCGCATGGCGTTGCTGAGCGCGCCGACCCTGGTCAAGCGCGGCGACGCGGTGCGCATCGTGGCCAGGCGCGAGCAGATCGAGGTCAGCATGGCGGGCGAGGCGCTCGACAACGGCGCGCGCGGCAACATGGTGCGTGTGCGCAACGCCAACGGTACCGTGATCCGCGCCAGGGTGACGGGCGCGGCGACGGTGGAACCTGTCGATATGCCCGTTTCCACTAATTCCCCGACGCAGTGAACTTGCCGCCGGCGCGTTGTAGCTGCGCCGCCAGTTTGCTGAGTTTGTCCGCGTAGTTCGGATCGGTGGCGTAGCCGCCTTGCGCCAGGCCGTGCGCGAAGGCGCGGGCGTCGCTGCCGGTGTTGAGCGCGGCCTGGTAGCGCGGGTTGCCGGTCAACAGGTCGGCGTAGTCGCGGAAGGCGCTGGCGGTGTCGGGATAGCTGCGGAAGCGCTCGACCTTTTTCAGCATGGCGCCGTGTTCGAATTCAGTGGTGGTGGCGGCCGCCACCGCGCCTTGCCAGCCGCCGCCGGCCTTCAGGCCGAACAGGTTGTTGCTGTCGGCGCCGCCCTGGCGCAGCGGATTGCGGCCCCAGCCCGATTCCAGCGCCGCGTGGGCGGCGACGATGTCGGGCGAGACGCCCAGCTTGCCGGCGGTCTCCTCGGCCCAGGGTTTGATCGAGGCCAGGAATTGCTGTTGCGTGTAGTCGTCGGCGCCGCCGTCGATCGCGCCGGCGCCCTGGTGGCGCAAGGCCATCGCCTGCAGGTTCATGGCCGCGGTGCCATTGGCGCCGTTGGCGGCCGGGGCGGGAGTGGGGGAGCTGAAGCCGCCGCCCTGCGCGATGAAGGCGCTGACGTCGTGCTGGACTTGCTGGAAGGTGGAGGCGAACGCCCCCGGCGACGCCATGCCGTCCAGCGCCGCGGTCGGGCGGCTGGCGCTCATGTTCGATACGGTGGCAGCCGTGGGTGCGGTCGATTGCATCCGGTCAAGCTGGTGCATAGATCTGCTCCTCGCCATGCAGCACGCGCTGCATGATGCTGTACTGCTCTACCAGCAAGTCGCTGTTGCGCTTGCCCAAACGCTTGCATTCGATAACCATCTGTTCCAGGGTGTTCCAGTCGTTCTCCATTCTCTCCCGTGCCGAATTTTTCAGCAAGGCAAAAGCCTGCAACATGGTGCCGTCCGGGCCCAGTAGGCGTTGTACCAGCGCAACGCGCTGCGTGCGGCGCGCCTGCATCACGTCCACCAGCGCGGAAATGGCCTCGGCCACGGCGGTCAGCTGCGGGCCCTGGTGGCGCACGGCGGCGTCGAATTGCTGGTCCAGCAGGCCGCGCAGCTCGGCGTAGGCCAGCAGGTCGCCGGCCACGCCGGCCAGCAGCAGGCGCATGGCGTCCTGGCGCGAGGTTGGGCCGGACGGCAAGCTTGCCGCGTCGCTCACTTCTCGCTCCCGTGGAAACGCTGGATCAGGCCGGCCAGCTTGGCCGGGTCGAACGGCAGCTCGCCCTTGGCCAGGGCGTCGCGCAGCATGTCGACCTTTTCCTGGTCGATTTCCGGCATCTCGCGCATCGCCTGCAGCGCCGGCTGCATCACCGCCGACTGCAGCGGCGCCTGCACGGCCGGCGCCGCGACCGCCTCGGCGGCTTCGGCCGGGGCCGCCTCCGCCACGCGCTGGACGGCGACGCCGTCCGGACTTCCTGTGGAGATTCTCATACGTGTGCCTCGGGTTGGCTTGGTTTCCATACGTCGTATTATTTGTGGCGGCGCGGGTCGCGCAGCGGGCTGTCGCCGCCGAGCTTGCTACGCAGTTTTTCCAGCAGGGTGGCGTCGGGCAGCGCCGTGTCGACATCCTCGGTCAGCGCGCTGCTGCCCTCCGGCATGCCGAACATGGTGGCGATCGACTTGGCCTGCGCCGTGGTCAGGATCAGTAATTCGATGCGGCGGTTGACGCCGGCGTCGGCGCGCTTGGTGTCGAGCGGCGCGCGGTCGGCCATGCCCACCACCTGCAGCACCGATTCCGGGTTCATGCTGCCGGCCAGCAGCTGCGAGCGGGCCGACATGGCGCGGTTGGCCGACAGCGTCCAGTTGGAGAAGGCCGCGTAGCTGCGGTCGGCGTACTGCAGCGAATCGGTGTGGCCGACGATCAGCATCTGGTTCTCCATTTGCCGGAACAGCGGCCCCATCTTGCGCAGCAGCGCGCGGAACTTGTCGGTCGGCACGGCCGAGCCGCGCATGAACATGCCCTGGTGGTCGGTGTCGTGCAGCATCACGCGCAGGCCGTACGGCGTGATCACGGATTCCAGGTTGCTGGTCAGGCCGGCCTCGGCGCTCATCTTGGTCAGCGCCCTCGACAGCGCCGCCAGGTCGCTCGGGCTGTCGTACTTGATCTTGGGCGTCTCGACCACCGGCTCGGCCTCGCCGGTGACCTTGGTGTGGGCCTCGCCCTTGGCCTTGGCGTCGCCCGGCTCCTCGGTGCTGCCGGTGTGGGGCATCGGGAAGCGGTCGATCAGGCTGCCGCGCGGGCCGCCCACCTGCTCGGGCATGACGCCCTTGCCCTGGTCGGTCTTGGCGCCGTCGGCCTCGGTCAGGATTTGCTCGAGCGACTCGAAGTTGCGGGCCGCCATCAGCCACAGCACCAGGAACAGGCACATCAGCGCCAGGCAGAAGTCCGCGAACGCTACCTTCCAGGCGCCGCCGTGGTCGTCGTGCTTGTGCTTGCCACCGCCGCGCTTGACGATGGTTTGCTCATGGCCCTTGTCATGCGACTTTAGCACCGCGGCCTCCTCTGCGCGAGCTGTCCTCGGCCGGCGCGCTGTCGCGGCCTTCCAGGTCGTTGATCCAGCGTTCCAGCTGGGCGAAGCTCGGCTTGATGTTCAGCTGCACCAGGCGGCGGCCGGCGTCGATCGCCAGCAGCGGCGGCTTGCCGGCCACGTGCGTCACCAGCACCACCTTGACGGTTTCCTTGTTGGACGCTTCCTGGTTGACCAGCTGCTTCATCATGCTGGAGATCGGATCGAGGATGCCGTAGCAGAAGAAGATACCGATGAAGGTGCCGACCATGGCGGCGCCGACGTGCTCGGCGATCTCGCCCGAGGTCGCGCCCTCGCTGACGGTGTTCATGGTGATCACGATACCCAGCACGGCGGCCAGAATCCCGAAGCCCGGCATCGCCTCGCCGATCTTGGCCAGCGACTTGGCCGGTTGTTCCAGCTCGGTGTGGATGGCTTCCAGTTCCTGCTCCAGCACGCCCTCGAGTTCGTGGGCGTTGATCTTGCCCATGGCCATCAGGCGGAAGTTGTCGACGATGAAGGCCAGCAGCTTGGGTTCCTCCAGCACGCGCGGGTAGCGCTGGAACAGCGGGCTGTCCTTGGGCGCCTCGACGTGGGCGTCGAGCGCCTTGAGGCCGCCGGCGGCCAGCTGCAGCAGCTCGTACATCAGCAGCAGCAACTGGCGCTGGAATTCGGAGTCGTATTTTTTGCGGAACACGATCTTCTTGATCTGGGTGACCGCCTCCTTCAGCACGTGGCTGGGGTTGCCGATCACCAGCGCGCCGAAGCCCGCGCCGGCAATCACGATCAGCTCGATCGGTTGCCAGATCTGATGGAAGGCGCCGCCCATCATGAAGAAGCCGCCGAAGACGCTGCCTAAAACTATGAGTATGCCGACTATTTGCTGCATGATGATTCGCCTTTCCGCGTCATTTTTCTAATCTTGCCTTGCGCCCGCTCTGGATCAGGCGTTTTGCAACACTGCCTTCATCTTGCCCAGCGCCGCCTTGTTGAGCTGACAGACGCGGGCGTCGGTCAGGTCCAGCACGGCGGCGATTTCCTTGTAGCTGAGCTCGAATTCGTAATACATTTGCACCACCCGCTGCTCGCGCTCGTCGAGGCCGCGCAGCGCCTGCTCCAGGCTGCGCCGCACCACCAGCTGGTCTTCCGGGCTGGGCGCGCTGTCGTTGCTGACGCTGTCCTGCAGCACTTCGTCGAAGCTGGCGATCAGCTCGGCGTTCTCGTCCAGCTGGTAAGCCTGGTAGGCTTCCGGCGTGAGGTTCAGGCCGCTCATGATTTCCTGTTCGCTTGGCTCGCGGCCCAGCGTGCGGGTCAGCGCGCGCACGGCGTCGCGCAGCTTGTGGCTTTGCTGGCGCACCGCGCGCGGGCGCCAGTCCTGGCGGCGCAGCTCGTCGAGGATGGCGCCGCGCACCCGCAGGCTGGCGTAGCTGCCGAAGGCGCCGTCCGGCTCGCCGTAGCGGCGCAGCGCCTCCAGCAAGCCCATCAGGCCGATCTGCTCCATGTCGTCGCGGTCGATGGCGCCGGCGATCTGCGAATTGAGCTGGCGCACGATGCGCTTGACCAGCGGCGCGTAGGCCAGCAGGTGTTTTTGCTCGTCGGCCACGCTGTGCGCGACCGGCGCGACGCCGGGCTCGCCGTAACTTTCGGCGTAAGCGTCCGCGAATTGCTCTACATAGGCCATGCCCGCTCCACTGGTCGCTTCACTCGTTTTCATGCTGGCCGCAAGCTACTCAATGATCAGCTTGCCGATCATGACTTCGTTGAAAGGCTTTTCCCTGCCTTCGTGCTCGTAGGTGGCGTCGAACGCCTTGTTCAGCTCGCCCGCGAACTGATCGATGGTCATCACTTGCGCGGTGGCCATCGGTAGGTTGGACAGCGTGCGCACCGCCACGCTGCGCAGCAGCGGCAACTGTTCCTTGGCTTCCTTTTCCTTCTTCTCGGTGGTGGTGATCACCAGGTCGGCCGACATATAGTGCGACAGCGTGTCGCCGGGCTGGCGCTTGAGCATGATGACCACTTTGTCCACCGTCAGGTACTTGGGCGGCGACTTGTCGTCCTTTTTTTCTTCCTTCTTGGCCTGCTTCTTGGCCGCCTTGCCGTCGGCTTCCGCCGCCGGCTCGTCCTTGCCTTTCGAGATATACCAGACTGCGCCGCCGGCAACCGCTGCGCCCACTATGGCCACCAGCGCCAGCGTTATGATCATTTTCATGTTCTTCATCTACTGATTACTCCCGCTCGGACGTCATGGCAAAGGTGGTCGTGTCGTCGTCGGACAGGGCGCGGCCCGGCGTGCGGCCCTCGTCCTGTTCGCGCTGCTGGCCGTTGCGCCCGCCGCTGTCGGCCTGGGCCTGGGCGCGCGACGACGACACCGTGACCGAGACGTCGGCGTACTGGCGGGTCGACAGGTCCTGGCGCACGCTGTCGCCGATGGTGTTGAGCTGGCGCAGCACTTCGCTGTGGTTGGCGCTCAGGTTCACCTGCAGCGAGCCGGCGCTGTGGCGGATCGAAATTTCGATGCTGCCCATATTGGGCGGTTCCAGCCGGATCACGGCGTGGTCGTTATTGCGTTGCAGCTGCACTTGCAGGCGGTCGCCCAGCGCTTCGCGCAGCGGCTGCTGCCACTGGTCCGGCGCGCCGGCCAGCTTGACCACGGCGGCCGGGGCCGGCGCGGCGGTTTGCGGCGCCTGGCTGAAGCCGACGCTGTTGCCGACCGGGGCCGGGGCGGGCGCGCTGGCGCGGCCGATGCTGTCGTCCTTGGCGGCTGCGGCCGTGACGGCGGCGGTGGTGGCGCTGGCGTTGTAATCGGTGGAGTCGCCGGCGGCGCCGGCCGCGTCGGCGCCGCGCGGGGCCACGCGCGGCAGCGCCGGCGTGAAGGCTGCGCTCAGCAGCGGTGCGTCGGCGGGCGCCGGGCTGGCGGCGGACGCGGCCGGAGCAGGGGCGGCCGTGGCTGGCGTATCCGACTGGCTCTGCTGGGCTTGCGCGCCCAGCGCTGCGCTGTTGGCCATGGCGTAAATGTTTTGCGGCGTGACGACCGAGGTGTTGACCGGGGCCGGCGCCGGGGCGGCAGCGGCGGCGGGCGTGTCGCCGGCGGCCGGGGCGGGCGTCAGCGGCAGCGGCGCGGCGGTGACCGCCACGCTGGCCGCGGACAGGTTCAGCCGGGTGGCGGCGTTGTTGAGCGTCGAGGTGGCGCCGATGGCCTCGGTGCGCACCGGCGCAGGCGTACCGCTGGCGGCCGCTGGCACCGGGGCCGGCGTGGCGCTGGTCAGCAGCGCGCCGACCATGGCGGGCACCAGCGCGTCGGTGGCGGCGGTGGCGCCGGCATCGGCGGTGTCGTCGGTGCTGGCCGGGCTGTCGGCGGCGGCCGGGGCGGGGGCCGCCCCGGTGTCGAGCGCCAGCGGATCGGTCAGTTGCAGCAGCTGCGCGAACAGCGGGGCGCGGTCCTGGGTCTCGTCGGCGGCCGGCGCGGCGGCGTCGCGGCCGGGCTGGCTGACCGGGTCGTTCTGGCTGGACGGGACGGCGCTGTGCGGGGCCGGTTTGGCGCTGGCCTGCGTGGCCTTGCCGTTGCCGGTCAGCGGCGGCGATTTGGGCGGAACCCGGGTGACCGTGGCGCCGCCGTCGTGGCTGGCCTGCCGTGTCGGCATGCTGTCGAGCCCGCCATGGTTGGCGGCCACCGGAGCGGTCAGTTCGGCTTTCGCGGCTTTTG
Organism: Rugamonas sp. A1-17; assembly: GCA_025548565.1. Lineage (GTDB taxonomy): Bacteria > Pseudomonadota > Gammaproteobacteria > Burkholderiales > Burkholderiaceae_D > Rugamonas. The sequence goes on along the minus strand of JAJLPB010000002.1, from coordinate 329,832 downwards.
CCGCGGCGGTGGCGTTCGAGAGTGTCATGCTCATGCTTGGATTCCGGTTTCTAACTGTTCGCTGTCTAGCGCATAGGCCAGCCAGCCTTCTTTGTTGGCCTGCATGTCGTGCAAGCGCCGCCCGAGGTCCTCGGTGGCGGCGTTGCATGCCTGTACCGCTTGTTCGTGGAGCCCGCGCAGCGCCGACAGGGCGGCCCGTTCGCTGCTGCTCCACTGGCCCTGCGCCGCCATCTGCGGCAGCGCGGTGGCCATTAACGTGTTAATCGCCGCCAGCGCCTTCCAGTCCTGGGACGCGATGGCGGCGCTCATTTTCTGCGCCATCTGCAGCAAGGTGCGTTGCCTATCCATTTTTGGCCTGTACACCCAGCCAGCCCTTTTTGATGGTGGTCAACAACGTGGTCACTTCGTCGATGATGGTCGGGTCCAGGCTGACGCCGGCCGTGTACAGGCGGCCGGCGCAGTAGTCGTACAGGCGGCCGAGGTTTTCCACCACCTCGCCGCCGTTGTCGAAGTCCAGCGAGCTCGACAGACCGTTGATGATGTCGGTGCACTTGTTCAGGCTGTTGGCCTTGAGCTCGTAGCGCTTGCCGACGATGTGGCCGCGCGCGCGCGCCAGCTCTTCGAGCAAGCCGTCGGTCAGCACCAGCACCAGTTCGATCGGCGACGCCCGTGCCACCTGGGCGTCCAGATTGGTGGAGTGATAACTGCTGTAAGCTTCGTGGTTCAACATGGTGTTCACCGTACTGGTTGTGGTTCGTTAGCTTGATTGCTTAATTGCTGCTGTTGGGTGAGAACATGGCCGTGAACATGTTCGACGTGCTGGTCATCGACGCCTGCAGCTGCTGCAGCGCGCTGAACTGCGCCAGATAGCGCTTGTAGGAGTTGTCGAACTGGTTCTGCAGCGCCACCTGGCGCTTGGCGACGTCGTCCTGCACCTTGGTGGCGGCGGTCTTGCGGCTGCCGATCAGGCCGGTCGCGGAATTGGTCCAGGTGGTCACCAGCTTGTTCATCGAGCCCAGCACGCCGGCGTCGGCCGCCAGGCCGGCGCGGCCGAACAGCGAGTCGATCTTGCCCGGATCGGCGGCCACGGTTTTCTGCAGGCGCGCGCTGTCCAGCGACAGCGTGCCGTCGCGCGAGGCGGTGATGCCAAAGCTGATCAGCGACTTGCCGCCGGTGACCGCGCGCAGCGCCGAGCCCAGCGCGGCGCGCAGCGCGGTCACGCCGGAATCGCCGTGCAGCGCGGCGTCGGACGAGCGCGGCGTGCTGTCGGTGGGCGAGGTCGGCGTGTGGTCGCCCGCCGCGGTGACGGTGTTGAACACGCCCAGCAGCTTGTTGTAGGCGTCGACGAAGGCCTGCACGTTGGCGGCGGTGGTGCTGTTGTCGGGGCCGATGGTCAGCTGCACCGGCGTCGCGCCCGGCGTCTGCGCCTGCTTGACGGTGAACTTGACGTTGTCGATGGTGCTGAAGGTGTTGGAAGCCTGGGTGACCTTGGTGCCGGTGTTCTGGTCGCCCATCCAGACGATGGCGTCCTTCGCGGCGGACTCGACCTTCTGGGTCGACAGGTCCGACTGCAGGCCGGCGTCGGCCAGGCCGGTCACGTCGATCGAGGCCACCGCGTTGTCGGCGCCGGTCTGGGTCGAGGTCATCACCAGCTTGGTCTGGCCGTTGACCGTCATGGTCGAGGCGGTCACGCGGGAATTGTTGGTGGCGGCCACGTTGATCGCGGCGGCGATTTCCTTGGCCGACAGCTTGCCGTCCATATTGCTGTCGGCGTTGGCCAGGTCGACCTGGAAGTTGGAGCCGTCGGCCAGCATCACCTTCAGCGAGCCGGCGTTGGTGGCGGCGCTGTCGTTGACGTTGTACGACACCTGGCCGGCGGTGGCCAGCTGCTCGACGTAGAACGAGTACGTGCCGGCCACGGCGGTGGCGCTGGCGGTGCCGGTGGCGATCGCGGTGTTGCTGCTGGTGGCGGCGGCCGCGCTGACGCTGGCCGTGCCGGTCACCAGCGACTGGATCGAGGACTGGAACGCGCTGAGCGCGCTGCCCAGCGTGGTGAGGGCGGAGACGGTGGCGGTCGCCTGGGCATTGCGGGCGTCCAGATTAGCCTTGGTCGGCGCCACATACGCGTTGGCCAGATTGGTCGCCGTGGTTTGCGGGTCGTAGGTTGGACTGCTGATGACTGCCATGATCGTGCTCCCGGTAAGGATGATTGAAGTGTACCCTGATATAAGGCGACCTTAATCGTTTCCCTATGAAAATATTCCTAACTTTTTTTTCGCCGCAGCGGCTATTTCTGGCCGCGTATCCAGAGTTGCGTTGCCAGTTCGTCATGTTGCTTGCGTTCCTGGACATTTTGCTGGGCCAGCACCACTTTTTGCTGCTTGCTGAGCACCTTGCCCAGCACCTCGCGCTTGGCCCAGGCCGCGTTGAGCGCCTGCTGCGACACGGCCATGTCGGCCTCGTGCATGTGGAGGTCGAGCCGGTGGCTGTCGGCCATCTGCATCACGGCCTGCTTGTAGTCGCCGCAATTGCCGGCCAGCGCCGGATGCAGGTTGCCGCTGGGACCGCTGTTGGTGTACAGCCCGGTCAGGCGCTCCAGGTTTTTCTGATAACGCTCCCGCAGGCTTTCCTTTTCCGCCAGCTCGGTTTGCAGGCGCTCCACCTCGGTGTTGCGCAGGGCCACGAGCGTGGTCAGGTTACGGATGTTGTGTTGGCTCATGTCATCAGCTTTTCAAGTTGGTGGACGCACGGCGCGAACGGCGCTTCTTCCTTGGTACCCTGGCACAGGAAATCCTCGACCCGGGGGTGCAGCTGCACCGCCTTGTCGGTGACCGGATCGGCGCCCGGCACGTAGGCGCCCAGCGGGATCAGGTCGCGCACCCGGTCGTGGCGCGCCATGCTGGCCTTGAGCGCGCGCGCCGCCAGCATGTGTTCGTGCGTGATGACCTGGGCCATGCAACGGCTGATCGAGGCGGCGATGTCGATCGCCGGGTAGTGGCCGCGCTCGGCCAGCTCGCGGGTCAGCACGATGTGGCCGTCCAGCACGGCGCGGGCGGTGTCGACCACCGGATCCTGCTGGTCGTCGCCCTCGGCCAGCACGGTGTAGATCGCGCTCATGCTGCCGTTCTGGTTCTCGCCGTTGCCGGCCGATTCGATCAGCTGCGGCAGCGCCGAGAACACCGACGGCGGATAACCCTTGGTGGCGGGCGGCTCGCCCAGCGCCAGCGCCACCTCGCGCAGCGCCATCGCGTAGCGGGTCAGCGAATCGACCAGCAGCAGCACGTTCTTGCCCTGGTCGCGGTAATGGGCCGCGATCGAGTGGCACAGCTCGGTGGCCATGATGCGCATCAGCGGGCTCTCGTCGGCCGGCGCGATCACCAGCACGGCCTTGGACAGGCCTTCCTTGCCGAGCGACATCTCGACGAATTCGCGCACCTCGCGCGAGCGCTCGCCGATCAGGCCGACCACGACCACGTCGGCCACGGTCTGCCGGGTCATCAGGCCCAGCAGCACGGACTTGCCGACGCCGGAGCCGGCCATCAGGCCGACGCGCTGGCCCTTGCCCAGGGTCAGCATGGCGTTGATGGCGCGCACGCCGACGTCGAGCGCCTCGGTGACCGGTTTTTTCTTCAAGGGATGGATGCGCGGCGGCAGCGGTTCGAGCGGGAAGTCGCCGGACAGCTTGCCCAGGCCGTCGATCGGCTCGCCCAGCCCGTTGACCATGCGGCCCAGCCAGCCGGAGCCGATCTGCAGGTTCACTTTTTCGGGGGAGGGCAGCACGCGGGCGCCGGTGGTCAGGCCGATGGCCTTCTTGAACGGCATCAGGAACGACAGCTTGTCGCGGAAACCCACCACTTGCGCGTCCAGCCATTCGCCGCCGACTGTCTCAATCTGGCAACGCTGGCCGGTGTGCAGCGGGCAACCCACGGCCTCCAGCAACAAACCGGACGCCCCCACCAGGCGACCGGTCGGGGTCGCCATGGGCACGGAACCCAGTTCGAGATTGCGTAAGGCGTCAGCGATCACTCTTCGCTCTCCGGTTCATCGCCGCCGTCGGCAGCTTGAAGTTGATTATCGACCTGTTCCATGACAGCCGCAAGACGTTGATGACATCCGGCATCAACTTCATTGTCGCCGGCCTTGATGCGGCATTCGCCCACTTCCAGGCGGGCGTCCGGGATCAGGTTCCAGCGCTTGGAACGTTTAGGGTCCAGCTCGGCGATGCGCTTGAGCTCTTCCGGGTTCAGGAACACGTCGATTTCCTCGCGGGTGGGCGGCATCGACGCCAGCGTTTCCTCGACCAGGGCCATCAGCTGCACCGGCTGCAGCGCCAGCTCGGCGCGGATCACCTGGCGCGCCACCTTGGCCACCAGGTCGACCACTTCCTTGCGCTGGGCCGCGCGGTAGTCGGAACGCAGCTTCTTCAGGCTCTTCAGCATGGCGTCGACCGGGCGCGCCATCTGGTCGTACGCCACCAGGGTTTCGTGGCGGCCTTCCTCGCGGCCTTGCTCCTGGCCGGACGCGCGGCCGGCCTCGAAGCCGTCCTCCTGGCCGCGGGCCAGGCCGATCTCGTAGCCGTCGCGCTGGCCCTGCTCGAAACCCTCGCTGACCGAGGCGGCCCACTGGGCGCCGCCGTCGCCGCTCTGGCTGTGGCTTTGCGCCACCGCGCGCTGGTGCGCGAGGTTGGTGAACTGGGCCAGCGGCGGGAAGCGGTAGGCGCGGAACTGCTTCATTCGATCACCTGTTCGGCGAACAGCTGGATCTCGATCTCGCCGACGTCGGCCAGCGCCTTGACGGTGGCCATGATTTCCTGGCGGGTTTGCTCGATGCGCGACAGCGGCATCGGGCCGGCGCGGCGCATCATGTCCTCGAAGGCCTGGGCCTGGCGTTTCGGCATGGTCTTGAGGATGGCGTCGCGGATCGACACTTCGGCACCCTTGAGCGCGATCGCCCATTGCTCCAGCGGCACTTCCTCGATGATGCGGGTGATCGCCACCTCGGACTGGTTGCCGAGGATGAAGAAGTCGTACATCGACAGCTCGATCTTGGACACCACGTCCGGGTCGTGCGCGCGCAGCAGCTCGACCATCTGCGCGCGGTTGCCCGGCAGGCGGTTGAGGATCTCGGCGGCCTGGCGGATGCCTTCCACGCTGGTGCTCTGCGAATCGAACGACGACAGGCAGCGCATCACCAGCTCGTCAAGCTCGAGCAGCAGGTCGCGGTCGACTTCCTCCATGCGGGCCAGGTTCAGCAGCACCAGGTCGCGGCCGTCGGCCGGCAGCGCGTCGATGATCTGGCCGGCCAGCGCCGGCGGCAGGAAGGCCAGGAACACCGCCTGCATCTGCACGTGCTCGTTGGAGATGTACTCGGCCAGCCACTTGGGCGAGGCCCACTGCAGGCGCGCCATCTTGGGCCGCAGCTCGTCGCCGTAAATGTTGTTCAGTACGGTGTTGGCGAGGTCGCCGCCCAGCGCCAGGTCCAGCGAGCGCTTCAGGTAGCTGCGCGAGGCGCCGTGCACGCCGGACTGCTGGCGGTAATCGTCGAAGAAGGTCTGCATCGCGGTCTTGACGGACTCGACCTTGATGCCGCTCATGCGCGACATCACCTGGGTCACTTCCAGCAATTCCTCGCGCGTCAGGCAGCGCAGCACGGCCGCGGCCGGCTCTTCGCCTATGCTCAGCAGCACGATGGCAGCCTGCTCCACCGGCGACAGCTGGGCGTTGTGGACCGCGTTACCGTAGTCCTCGTCGTTCTGCGGGTTATTGAGTTCGGCCATTTTTCTGCATCCATTGTTTGACGACTTCGGCGACACGTTCCGGTTCTTTGGCGGCCAGCACTTTCAGGTGGTCGACCATGACGTCGACGGCCGAGCCTGGCGGCGGCAGATCGTAGTTTTCCAGCAGCGGCACCACCGGCATGCCCGGCTGGACCGTCGCGCCCGGCAGGGCGGGGGCGGCGCCCGGCGTGCCCGGCGCGGCCTGGCCGGCCAGCGCCGGCGTGCCGGCCGCGGCGGCCGCCGCTTCCTTGGCTTCCTTGGCGGCCGCCACGGCTGCCTGCTCGGCGGCGCGGCGTTCGGCGGCGATGCGGGCCAGCTCCTGCGGCGCCGGCGTGAAGCGCACGGTGGCCAGGCGCATCAGCGGACGCAGCAACAGGAAGTAGCCGAGGATGACGCCGACCGCGTACATCACGTAGGAGCTGATGTCGACCACGTTGTCGCGTTCCTGCCACCATGGGGTGACGGCGGCCTTGGGCGGGAAGTTCATGGCCGACACCACCAGCTGGTCGCCGCGCTCGGTGTTGATGCCCAGGCCGTTGCGCAGGATCTTGTCGATGTTGGCGATTTCGTTGGCGCTCCAGCCGGTCTTGGGCGTGGGCGAGGCGGCCTGCGCCAGCACCACGGCCACGCTCAGCTTCTCGAGGCGGCCACGGCTGCGCTTGGTCTGGATGATGCTGCGGTCGTAGGCATACTGGCGGGTGGTGGCGTTCTTGCGCGCGGTGCCGTCGGCCGGATTGTTGGGATCGTTGGCGGCGGCCGGCTTGGCGGCGTCGGCCGGATTGGCGTTGGCCGGCGGCGGACGGTTCGACAGCGTGCCCGGCACGCCCTGCGCCACGCGGTTGCGGTCCATCTCCTCGCGCATCGCCTCGCTGGTGACCTTGGGATCGGCGCCGTATTTCTCCACCGTCTCCTCGACCTTGTCGTTGTCGACCGAGGCCATCACGCTCATGCGGAAGTTGTCCTCGCCGATGACCGGGCCCAGCAGGTTGCGCACATTGGCCTTGACCTCGTCCTGGATGCGCTTGCCGTTCTCGTTGCTGGCGGCGCCGGCGTCGAAGCCGTCGGCCAGGTCGACGTGGGACGACAGCAGGTTGCCGGCCTGGTCGACCACGCTCACGCGCTGCGGGCTCAGGCTGGCGACGCTGCCGGCCACCATGTTCACCACGGCGGCGATCGCCTCAGGCGCCATGGTGTGGCCGGGTTTCAGCGCCAGCACCACCGAGGCCGACGATTTCTCGCCGTCGGAGGACACGAAGGAGGTCGACTTGGCGATCGACAGGTGCACGCGCGCGTGGGCGATCGCGTCCAGCGTCATGATCGATTGCGCCAGCTCGCCTTCCAGGCCGCGGCGGAAGCGCACGTCCTGCACGAATTGCGACACGCCCAGCGGGTCGTTCTTGTCCATCAGCTCCAGGCCGGCCGGCAGCTGCGCGGTCACGCCCTTGGCGGCCAGCAGCATGCGCACCTTGCCCAGCATGGAGTTGGGCACCAGCACCTGGCCGCTGTCGGGATGCAGGCGGTAGGGGATGTGGTCGGCGTCGAGCACCGTCATCATGTCGGCCGCCGCGACCTTCTCGTGCGCGCCGAACACCGGCTTATAGCCCGCCTGCACGTTCCACAGGTACATCAGCACCATGGCGGTCACGCCGATCGCCAGCAACAACAGCGGGTACAGGTTTTTCAGCAGGTTGGGCGGCAGGGACAGCGCGACGGGGCTGGCGCGCCAGCGCTCGAAGGCGGACTTGATGGGGTTGATCACGTTGATGGCTTTCGCGAAGACTTACAGCGGTAATTTGATGAGTTCGTCCACGGCGCCCATCACTTTGTTGCGCACTTGCATCAACATCGAGAAGGACAGGCTGGCTTCCTGGCTGGACAGCATGGCGCCGACCAGGTCGTCGCTCTTGCCGGAATCGACGTCGGACATCTGCTGGGCGGCATTGGCGTCGGCGTCGTTGACTTTGTGAACCGCGTCCTTCATCGACTGGGCGAAGGAGAAGGCGGGCTGGGCGTCGCCGGCGCCGAACTGCGCGGCCGGGGCCACCGTCTGGGTGGCCAGGTTTTGCGCGGCGTTGGTGAGCGACGCGAGGTCGGCTTGTATCAGGTTAGAGATTCCGTTACTCATCTTGCTATCTCCCGTTTATGCGACGTTAGTCCCATCCATCTACCATATCCAGATTGCCAGAAAGCAGCAAGTCCCGCGTTGTTTATCTGTCGGCAGCTGTTCTCAATCAAACGACATAACGATGTGTATGTCACAGTCTTGCAAGAAAAACAGTGTAGGCATGCTGGCCTGGAACGTGGCCGGCGTGCCGCGGTGAAGTGGAAGTCACAATTGCCGACTCATAGGGGGAGGGCGGGGCGTCTTGCGGTTGCCAGCCCGGGTGGACTGTTTTCCTACGGCAAATATCGTTATAAATCATTCACTAAGCGCCATTTATTCAAGTGTGTTGCAGAGCAGCGTCAAACGACCGGAGCGGGTTAAGCTTACTGGCTGGCAATACTCTTGTAAAGCCTTATTTGCCGTAAGGAATTCCTTATAAAATATTGTTGGTTGGAAATAATGTGAATTCTGATGTATGCTGTGCTACCGGCATCGCATGACTTTAAGTTACGATAGGTAATATTCCCCAAATAGTGCGCTGGAAGTAACCAGTTTTTAGCTGGATAGTGCGATGATGGTGATGTAGCGAAGAATTTCCGACATGGCGAAAACATGACAACGACAAAACAGACAGCGCCACCTCAAGTGCTGGACCCCTGCCTGCTGGGGCGGCCTGTGCACCTGCTGCACATCTTCGCCGCCCAGCTGCGCGACGACCTGTCCCAGTCGATGCGGTTGAACATGAACCGCCGCTACTGGGGCGGCTTCCAGGTCGACGACGTCGCGTTCAGCCGGCTCGAGGGCGACGAGATCCGCAGCCGCTGGCTCAGCTTTGCCGCGCCGGCCGGCCACATCGCCTTCTCGCTGGAGCGCAAGGTGCTGCTGAGCGTGCTGAACTACCGCTACGGCAGCGGCAAGGCCGACGCCGCCGCGCTGGACGAGAACGCGGTGCGCGTCACCGCCACCGAGGAGCGCCTGGCAGTTGTGCTGGGACAACAGTTGGCCGGCATCCTGGCCGGCCGCATCGAACTGAACCTGCCGGTGCTGGACAAACCGGCCCCGGCCGAAGGCGAGCAGAATCCGGCCGACAGCGAATTCAAGCCGGCCCCCGGCTCCCATCCGCCCAAGGGCAGCTGGATCATCACCGTCACCCTGGCCGACATCGCCAGCGGCGCCACCGGCAAGTACTGGTTCGCGCTGGACAAGGCATTGATGGCCAGCGTGCTGCGCGGCCTGCTGCGCGACCGCGACGCCGGCAAGAAGGCCAAGGCGGTCGCGCCGCTGGCGCAGCGCCTGCAGGTGGGCCTGGTCGGCCGCCTGGCCAGCAAGGAAGTGCCGCTGGGCAGCCTGTACGATCTGCAGGTCGGCGACGTGATCCCGATCAGCCTGAACCGGGCGGACGTGCTGCTCGAAGATTCCCGTGTCTTCACGGCCGCCGTGACCGAGCACAAAGGCAAACTCTGCTTAACCTCTTTTGAAGACGCCGAATAACATGATGAACATGAACGTAGCCAACCCAAGCGACGCGCTGCTGGAAGACCTGTCCGAAGAGATGATCATCGACCAGGTCGGCACCGAGCTGACCGACGTGCCGGCCACGCCGGTGCGGCGCGACCTGCCTGCCATGATGCGCAAGATCCCCGTCACGCTGACGCTGGAGGTGGGCTCGGCCCGCATCTCGCTGCAGGACCTGATGGCGATCGGCCCGGACAGCGTGGTCGAGCTCGACGTGCTGGCCGGCGAGCCGCTGGTGATCAAGGTCAACGGCACCGCCATCGGCCGCGCCGAGGTGGTGGTGGCCGGCGAGAACTACGGCCTCAAAGTCATCGACCTGGACGGCCTCAATCTCGACATGATGACTCCATGATCTGGAGCATGACGCCGCGCCGCCTGGCGGGCCTGACCGGCTTGGCCGGCCTGGCCGGCCTGGCCCTGTGCGCCGCCGGCCCCGCCCACGCGGTCGACCTGCTGGCCAACGTGGTGCCCGGGGCGAAAACCGAACTGACGGTCAAGACCCAGATCCTGATCATCATGACCTTGCTGGGCTTGCTCCCGGTGATGGTGATGATGATGACCAGCTTCACCCGCTTCGTCATCGTGCTGTCGCTGCTGCGCCAGGCGCTGGGGCTGCAGCAGGGCCTGCCCAACCGCATCATCACCGGCGTGGCGCTGATCCTGACGCTGCTGGTGATGCGCCCGATCGGCGACCAGATCTGGAAGGACGCCTTCGTGCCCTACGACCAGGACAAGATCGGACTGGAGACCGCGCTGCAGATCGCCGAGAAGCCGGTGGCGCGCTTCATGCTCGCGCAGACCAGCAAGGCCGCGCTGCAGCAGATCGCCCACCTGGCCGGCGAGGACAAGATCACCGAACCGTCGCAGCACGCCTTCACCGTCAAGCTGGCGGCGTTCGTGCTGTCCGAGCTCAAGACCGCCTTCCAGATCGGCTGCATGCTGTTCATTCCCTTCCTGGTGATCGACCTGGTGGTGTCGTCGGTGCTGATGGCGATGGGCATGATGATGCTGTCGCCGCTGGTGATTTCATTGCCGTTCAAGCTGCTGCTGTTTGTGCTGGTGGACGGCTGGACCCTGACCGTCAACACGCTCGTGACCAGCGTGCAGGCGTACTGACAAGATAGGCGGCCCTATGCTGACTCCCGAAGTTGCCGTCGACCTGGTGGTCGAATCGCTGCACATCGTCATGCTGCTGGTGGTGATCCTGGTCGTGCCCGGCCTGATCACCGGCCTGGTGGTGGCGCTGGTGCAGGCCGCCACGCAGATCAACGAGCAGACGCTGAGCTTCCTGCCCAGGCTGCTGGTGACGCTGCTGGCCATCATCCTGATGGGCCGCTGGATGGCAGGCTACCTGATGGATTTCTGCGTCTCCATCTTCACCCGCGCGGCCACGCTGGTCGGTTAGCTTTCCCGCCGTCATGGAACCGATACTGAGCCAGCTGCTGCCTCTGCTCACCGCGCTGTGGTGGCCGTTCTGCCGCATCCTGGCGATGTTCATCGGCGCCCCGGTGCTGGGCGAGGCGGTCACGCCGGTCACGGTGCGCATCCTGATCGCGCTGGTGCTGGCCATCCTGATGCTGCCGCTCACCACCGGCGCCGGCGCCGCCACCATCGATCCGTTTTCCATGGGCGGCATCGCCGCCAGCGCCGAGCAGGCGCTGATCGGCTTCGTGCTGGGCCTGGCGTTCCACTTCGCCATGTCGGTGATCAGCGTGCTGGGCTTCATGGTGTCGTCGCAGATGGGCTTTTCGATGGCGGTGATGAACGATCCGATGAACGGCCAGTCGTCGGACGTGGTGTCGGCGCTGCTGTCGGTGCTGTCGATCATCGTGTTCTTCGCCATCGACGGCCACCTGGTGATCGCCAACGTCATCGGCCAGAGTTTCAAGGCCTGGCCGCTGGGCCACGGCTACCAGCCGCTGCTGCTCAACGCCATCGCCTACAACGTCGCCTGGATTTTTTCCGCCGCCATGCTGCTGGCCATCCCGGTGGTGTTTTCCACGCTGGTGGTGCAGCTGGGCTTCGGCCTGCTCAACCGCGTGGCGCCGGCGCTCAACCTGTTCGCGCTGGGCTTTTCGGTGATCACCATCTTCGGCCTGATGATGCTGGCGCAGGTGGTGCGCTTCATTCCCGATCATTATGTGCGCATGACCAATATGGTGCTGGAGCTGATCCGCCAGCAGATGCAGGCGGCGGTTCATGGCTGACCAGGACAGCGCCGACAAGACAGAGAAGGCTTCACAACAGAAGCTCAAGAAGTCGCGCCAGGAAGGGCAGGTGGTGCGCTCGCGCGACCTGTCGACCGCGATCGGCATCCTGGTCAGTCTGAAGCTGTTCGTCTACCTGCTGCCGGACTACCTGGCCGAATTCCTGGAGATCTTCCACCAGAGTTACGCGCCGCTGGGCGTTACCGGCTCGATCGACAATGCCATGTCCACCGTGTTCAGCTCGTCGATGTGGTTGCTGATCAAGATGGTGCTGCCGCTGTTCGTGGTGCCGTTCTTCATCGTGCTGGGCGCGATGGTGCCGGGCGGCTGGGTGATCACCACCAAGCACTGGGAGCCCAAGATGGAACGCCTGAGCCCGGCCGCCAACCTGGGCCGGCTGTTCAGCGCCAAGCACGGCACCGAGTTCCTGATCTCGCTGGCCAAGGCCGGCGTGCTGATCGCCGTGCTGATCCACGTGGCCCGCTCGACCGTGCAGAACTACACGCAACTGCAGCACATGCCGATGGGCCAGGCCATGATGTCGGGTTCGAATTTGATGCTGGACGGCTTGATGTCGCTGGTCGCGGTGTTTATCATCTTTGCTTTGATCGACGTGCCGGCGCAGGCGTATTTCTTCGCCAAGAACCAGCGCATGTCCAAGCAGGACCAGAAGGAGGAGCACAAGTCGACCGAGGGCCGGCCCGAGGTCAAGAGCCGCATCCGCCAGCTGCAGCGGGCCATGGCGCGGCGCAGCGCGCGCAAGACCGTGCCGACCGCCGACGTGGTGATCGTCAACCCGGAGCATTACGCGGTGGCGCTCAAGTACGACCAGGACCGTGCCGAAGCACCGTATGTGGTGGCCAAGGGCATCGACGAGATGGCCTTGTACATCCGGCAGCTGGCGGCCGAGTTCAAGATCGAGGTGATGCCGCTGGCGCCGCTGGCGCGCGCCATCTACAACACCAGCCAGGTCAACCAGCAGATCCCGGTCCAGCTGTACCAGGCGGTGTCGCAGGTGCTGAACTATGTATTGCAATTGAAGGCATTCCGTACCGGACGGCGCAACGCCGAGCCGGTGTATCCAAAAGAAGTCGATGTCCCCACATCCATGAGCGAGGCTAACAAGTCATGAATTTTTTGAACAGGCTGGTCGCAGAAGCGCGTCGCCACAAGTTCGCCACGCCGGCATTCCTGCTGGTGATCCTGGCGATGATCATCCTGCCGTTGCCGCCGGTGCTGCTGGACGTGATGTTCACGTTCAATATCGTGCTGGCGCTGATCGTGATCCTGGTGTCGGTCTCGGCCCGCCGGCCGCTGGACTTCTCGGTGTTCCCGACCGTGATCCTGGCCACCACCATGATGCGGCTGACGCTGAACGTGGCCTCGACCCGGGTGGTGCTGCTGCACGGCCATGAGGGCACGGCCGCGGCCGGCCAGGTGATCGAGGCCTTCGGCAAGGTCGTCATCGGCGGCAATTACGTGGTCGGTATCGTGGTGTTTGTAATCCTGATGATCATCAACTTCATGGTGGTGACCAAGGGTGCCGAGCGGATCTCCGAGGTGTCGGCCCGCTTCACGCTGGACGCCTTGCCCGGCAAGCAGATGGCGATCGACGCCGACCTCAACGCCGGCCTGATCAACCAGGAAAAAGCCCAAGCCCGCCGCCTCGACGTGGCGGCCGAGGCCGACTTCTATGGCGCCATGGACGGCGCCTCCAAGTTCGTGCGCGGCGACGCCGTCGCCAGTATCCTGATCCTGATCATCAACATGGTCGGCGGCGTGGCCATCGGCGCGCTGATGCAGGACATGTCCTTCGGCGACGCCTTCCGCCAGTACGCGCTGCTGACCATCGGTGACGGCCTGGTGGCGCAGATCCCGGCGCTGCTGCTGTCGGCCGCGGCCGCGATCCTGGTCACCCGTATCTCGGATTCGGGCGACTTCGAACAGCAGGTCGGCGGCCAGGTGCTGGCGTCGCCGCAGGTGATGCTGAGCGCGGCGGGCATGATGCTGATCCTGGCCATGGTGCCGGGCATGCCGTGGCAGATGTTCGGCCCGTTCGCGCTGGTGCTGGCCTATGTGGGCTACCGGCTGCTGCAGCGGGTCAAGGCGCCCGACACCAGCAACCTCGACGCCATCGAGGCGGCGCTGCGCGACGACCGCGCGCCCGAGCTCGACTGGCACAGCCTGCCGGCCGTGCAGCAGTTGCAGGTGGCGCTGGGCTACAAGCTGGTCAGCCTGATCGACAAGGCCCACGGCGAGCCGCTGACCAAGCGCGTCAAGGGCGTGCGCCAGAGCCTGTCCGAGGCCATGGGCCTGCTGCTGCCGCCGATCGTCGTGCGCGACGACCTGGGCCTGAAGCCCTCGCAGTATTCGGTGATGTTGTCGGGCAGCGTGGTGGCCCAGGCCGAGGTGTTCGCCGACCGCCTGATGGCGATCCCGTCGCCCAACATCTACGGCCAGATCGACGGCATCCCCGGCATCGAGCCTGCCTACGGCATGCCGGTGACCTGGATCGAGACCAGCGAGAAGGCCAACGCGCTGGGCCTGGGCTACCAGGTGGTGGAGGCGCCAAGCGCGATCGCCACCCACTTGTCCAAGCTGATCCGCGAATACCTGCCGGAGCTGTTCCGCCACGAGGACGTGCCGGCGCTGATGGACCGGCTGTCGGCGTTGTCGCCCAAGCTGGCCGCCTCGCTGGACAAGGCGCTGACGCACACGCAGATGTTGCGCGTGTTCCGTGTGCTGCTGGCGGAGAATGTGTCGCTCAAGGACATCGTGCCGATCGCCACCACGCTGGTCGACAGTTCCGAGACCACCAAGGACCCGATCCTGCTGGCGGCCGAGGTGCGCTGCGCGCTGCGGCGCCAGATCGTCACCAACCTGTTCGGGCAGAAGACCGAGATGCAGGCCTTCAACCTGGGGGGCGACCTGGAGAACATGCTGCTCGGCTCGCTGAACCAGGCGCGCCAGAGCGGCAAGGTGGTGCTGGACAACTACCCGATCGATCCGCACCTGCTGGCGCAGCTGCAGGTCAACATGCCGGTGGCGCGCGAGCAGATGAAGCAGCAGGCCACGCCGCCGCTGCTGCTGGTGCTGCCGCAGATCCGTCCGCTGTTGGCGCGCTACGCGCGGCTGTTCGCGCCCGGCCTGCATGTGCTGTCCTACAACGAGATCCCGGAAAACCGCGAGGTCAGCATCATCGGCACGGTCGGCTGATCCCGGCCCGCGCCCGGCAAGAGGCCGCCCCGTCCACGGATCGGGCGGTTTTTTTTCGCCGTCGCCGTGGCCTTTTGATACTCGTTGCCATCGGTGCACTGCTTTTTTGATAAGCGTGATATCTTTTGATTATCACCAACCGCAGTAATCGACCGAAAGAACCAGAAAATGAGAAATCTGAAATTTGTGCGCGCCCTGATGTTCTTCGTTGCCGTAGCCGGCGCCGGAATCGCCGGCGCGGCGGAGCAGCACCAGGTGGTCAATGTCGCCGGCATCCAGAGCTACGGCCTGGCGGGCGAGGCTGGCAACACCGCGCTCGACCTGAACCTGGGCGCGCTGGCGCAGGTCACCAGCATTGCATGGAACTACGATATCACCGCCTACGACCCGAGCTGGCTGAGCGATATGCGAGTGTCCTTCATGTCCAGCGGCGGCGACGGCGTGGTGTTCTATGCCAGCGGCATCTCGGCGCCGGGCAGCGAGCATGAGCAGGGTAGTGTGGATTTGAGCGGCATGGGCCTGGCCTTCAAGGTCGGCGCCGACGGCAAGCTGCACCTCGAATTCAGCGAGACCTTCAAGGACCTGGCGCCCGGCCAGGCGGACGGCCAGTGGGATGCAGGTAGCTTCACTGTCGGCTACGTCAGCGCCGTGCCGGAGCCGGCGACCTATGCCATGATGACGCTGGGCCTGCTGGCCGTGGGCGCGGCGGCCCGCCGCCGCCAGCGCTAGGCCGGTTCGGACAGCAGGTCGTCCGGCGGCAGCGGCTGCGACAGCAGCACGGCCAGTTCCGCCATGGCCTTGAAGATGGCTTGCGTGAGCGCCGCCGTATGGGCGCGGGTGGGGTGGGTGTGCTCGCCGCTGATGGCGGGCAGTTCGCGCCGCAGGCGGCAGCGCAGTATCGTCAGGCCGCAACGGCTGACGGTGGCCGCCAGTTGCGGCAGCATTTCGCGCATGTGCTGCATGGCCGAGGTCTGGGCCGCGCCCACCTCCAGCGCCACGCCGTTGCCGGTGGCCGGTTCCATCTGGATCACCACCCGGCCCACGCCGGGCAGCATCAATTCCAGCCGCAGCGCCACGCGCGCGCGGCGGCGGCGGTTGGTGCGGTCCTGCTCCTCGTCCTCCTTGACGATCACCTTCAGCACCAGGCGCTCGGCGCCCCAGGCGTAGACCGCGAAGCGCCAAGGTTCCATCTCGGTCACCAGCGGCAGGCCGGGGCGGCCTTCGCGCATGGCGGCCGGCGTGTGGTCGGCCATGAACAGGCTGGAGGGCATGTGCTGGCCGCTGGCCTGTTCCAGCCAGGCGGCGCGCTGTTCGGCGTAGGTGCGCACCATGACCTGCCACGAGGCGGCCATCATCTGGGTGTCGGGCGGCTGCCAGACCAGCTGGCGCGATAAAAAGACTTGATTGGGGCGCATCGCGGCCGGATCGGCGGCGTTCGGCACCTCGGCCAGCGCGGCGGCCAGCGCCTCGACGCCGGATTGCGGCAGCGGCAGGCCCTCGGGGCCGTCGAGCAGCACGCCGACCGCGCCGGGACCGTCGGGCGCCAGCGGGCCGACCGGGTAGTCGGCGGCCGGCGGCGTGACGCCGGGCGCGCGCGCGACCGGTCCCGGCTGCGTGGACTGCCGGTCCGGGATGCCCAGCGGGCGCGTTGTGGGTCCGATGCGGTCTAAAGCCATCAAGCTCGCTCTCGAAAAAACGGTGAAAAAAAAGCCAACCGAACTTCCGGTTGGCTCCTTGTGTTCCCGACCCGCGAGCAGATCAGGAGGGCGCTACGATTACTGCAGCAAGGACATAACCAGGGACGACGTGCTGTTCGACTGCTTCAGCATGGCGGTGCCAGCTTGCAGCAGCATCTGGCTGGAGGTCATGTTCGACGATTCCGAAGCGAAGTCGGTGTCCATGATACGGCCAGTTGCAGCTTTGGTGTTGGTCGAAATGTTCGACAAGTTGTTGTACACGTGGTCCAGGCGGTTAGCGGCCGCACCCAGCGACGAACGCACGCCGCCGACCATGTCGATGGCGGTGGTGATGGTGTCGATGGCGTTGTTCGCCGCGGTCTGGCCGGCGGCGTTGCTGGCCGACGCGGTACCGTCGGTGCCGTCGGAGATCTCGGAGCCGACTGCCGCGCCGCCTGCTGCGTAGCGTGCCGAAACGTTGGCCAGGCCGGTGCCGGTCAGGGCGGTCATCGCGGCCGACAGGTCGATCGACATGGTTTCGCTCTTGGTGGCGCCGATCTGGAAGGTCATGGACGAAGCGATCGTGCCGCCGTCCAGCAGCTTGGCGCCGCCGAAGGTGGTGTTTTTCATTACGTTGTTCAGTTCGCTACCCAGCGCGTCGAACTCGGACTGCAGAGCAGCCTGGTCTTTTGCGGTCGACGAGGCATCGGCTGCCTGGGTGGCCAGATCTTTCATGCGGGTCAGCATGGTGGTGACTTCGTCAAACGCGCCTTCGGCGGTTTGCAGCATCGAAATCGAGTTCTGGGTGTTGCGCATGGCCATGGCCATACCGCTCGATTGTGCTTTCAGACGGGTTGCGATCTGCAGGCCGGCAGCATCATCCATGGCCGAATTGACACGGAAGCCAGTGCTCAGGCGGGTCTGCGAAGTCGACAGCGACATCTGGGTGCGGGAGATCGAGTTCTGTGCGGAAAGGGCCGCGGCGTTGGTGTGAAGGCTCAGCATGAAATAACTCCTGGTAGGTGGATTCAGTTCGGAGCAACGGATCCTTTGTGCTCTCCCAAGTACAAGACGACCGTATCTGGAAAGACATTAAATGCTTTGTGGAAATTTATAAAATATTTTTCTGTGAAGGGGGAATTGCCGCTGTTCCGGCCTGCCGCGCCGGCCCGTCCACCGCTCGATTATGAGACGGTTTTGCCGGGGGAGGTGCAATAAATCGTTCCCGGAATAAAAAACAGCGCGCCACCAAGGACGCGCTGCTTCAGCATTGTTGCTTTTTTGGCTTACATATTCGGATAGTTCGGGCCGCCGCCGCCTTCCGGCGTTATCCAGACGATGTTCTGGGTCGGGTCCTTGATATCGCAGGTCTTGCAGTGCACGCAGTTCTGGGCGTTGATCTGCAGGCGGTCCGCGCCCTCGTCGGTCTTGACGAACTCGTACACGCCGGCCGGGCAGTAGCGCGCCTCCGGACCCGCGTACTGGGCCAGGTTGACGTCCACGGGCACGCTCGGGTTCTTCAGCGTCAGGTGGATGGGCTGGTCTTCGGCGTGGTTGGTGTTGGAGATGAACACCGACGACAGGCGGTCGAAGGTCAGCTTGCCGTCCGGCTTGGGATAGCTGATCGGCGTGCATTGCGAGGCCGGCTTCAGGCATTCGTGGTCGGCGTGGGTGTGGTGCAGCGTCCACGGCGCCTTGCCGCGGAAGACCAACTGGTCGATGCCGGTCATCAGCGAGCCCAGGTACAGGCCCTTGTTCAGCCACGGCTTGACGTTGCGCGCCACGTGCAGCTCTTCATGCAGCCAGGACTTCTCGAACGCGACCGGGTAGGAGGCCAGTTCGTCGTGCTGGCGGCCGGCGCCCAGCGCCTCGAACACGGACTCGGCGGCCAGCATGCCGGACTTGATGGCGGCGTGGCTGCCCTTGATGCGGCTCATGTTGAGGAAACCGGCGTCGCAGCCGATCAGGGCGCCGCCCGGGAACACCAGCTTGGGCAGCGATTGCAGGCCGCCGGCCGTGATCGCGCGGGCGCCGTAGGAAATGCGCTTGCCGCCTTCGAAGAAGGTCTTGATGGCGGGATGGGTCTTGTAGCGCTGGAATTCCTCGTACGGCGACAGGTAGGGGTTCTCGTAGTTCAGGCCGACCACATAGCCGACCATGACCTGGTTGTTTTCCATGTGATACAGGAAGGAGCCGCCGTAGGTCTTGCTGTCGAGCGGCCAGCCGGTGGTGTGGACCACCAGGCCCGGCTGGTGCTTGGCCGGGTCGATTTCCCACAATTCCTTGATGCCGATGCCGTACGATTGCGGGTCCTTGCCCTTGTTCAGGTCGTACTTGGCCATCAGCTGCTTGCCCAGGTGGCCGCGCGCGCCTTCGGCGAACAGCGTGTACTTGCCGTGCAATTCCATGCCCAGCTGGAAGTCCGAGCCGGCTTCGCCGTCGCGCTTGACGCCCATGTTGCCGGTGGCCACGCCCTTGACATGGCCGTCGTCGGTGTACAGGATCTCGGCGGCGGGGAAGCCGGGGAAGATCTCCACGCCCAGCGCCTCGGCCTGCTGGCCCAGCCAGCGCACCACGTTGCCCAGCGAGATCACGTAGTTGCCATGGTTCTCGAAGCAGGCCGGCAGCAGGAAGTTCGGGGTCTTGATGGCCTTGGTTTCGGTCAGGAACAGCACGCGGTCCTCGGTGACGGCGGTGTTCAGCGGCGCGCCTTTTTCCTTCCAGTCGGGAATCAGTTCGGTCAGCGCCTTCGGATCCATCACGGCGCCGGACAGGATGTGGGCGCCCAGCTCGCCGCCTTTTTCCAGCACGACGACCGACACCTCCTGGCCTTTTTCGGCGGCCAGCTGCTTGATCTTGATGGCCGCCGACAAGCCCGCAGGGCCGCCGCCGACGATCACGACATCATACTCCATCGCATCGCGCGGGCCGTACTGTTCTACTAGATTTTGTGGCTGTGTCATGGTCTGTTCTTATCGTGGTCTATGAGGTGGAGAAAAATTTAAGCACGAGTGTGCTTCTTTTTCGTCCGGATTGCAATGTGGGCGCCATTTTGAGGGACATTATTAGACACTGCAATCTAATACTGGCGATTTGTGTAATCATAACGATTCGACAGTCTACGCTGTCGGAAATTCATCACCATTACCAAATACTAGGAGTAGCTCGTGGGCATAGAAGTCAACTTTGAGGGAAAAATTGCGCTGATCACCGGCGCCTCCAGCGGTCTCGGAGCCCGGTTTGCCAAAGTGCTGGCCCAGGCCGGCGCCCAGGTGGTGCTGGCCTCGCGCCGCACCGAGCGCCTGAAGGAGTTGCGCGCCGAAATCGAGGCGGACGGCGGCGCCGCCCATGTGGTCAGCCTGGACGTGACCGACTACGCCAGCATCAAGTCGGCCATCGCCCATGCCGAGACCGAGGCCGGGCCGATCGACATCCTGGTCAACAACTCGGGCGTGTCGACCACCCAGCGGCTGGTCGACGTGACGCCGGAGGACTATGCCTTCGTCATGGACACCAACCTGCGCGGCGCCTTTTTCGTGGCCCAGCAGACCGCCAAGCGCATGATCGCGCGCGCCAAGGGCGATCCCACCAAGAAGCACCGCATCATCAACATCGCCTCGGTGGCGGGGCTGCGGGTGCTGCCGCAGATCGGCGTGTATTGCATGAGCAAGGCCGGCGTGGTGCAGATGACCAAGGCCATGGCGGTGGAGTGGGGCAAGTACGGCATCAACACCAACGCCATCTGCCCGGGCTATATCTCGACCGAAATCAACGAGGAGTATTTCGCCAGCGAGCAGGGGCAAAAGCTGATCAACATGCTGCCGCGCAAGCGTCCGGGCACGCCGGAAGACCTGGACGGGTTGCTGTTGCTGCTGGCCGGGGAGGATTCCAATTTCATCAACGGCGCCATCATCTCCGCTGATGACGGCATGACCGCAACGTAAACCGCGGTCATTCCCGCGCAGGCGGGAATCCATGCCCGGCTAGCGAGGACGCGGCCTATGGGTTCCCGCCCGCGCGGGAACGACGCGGGTCAGAGCTGCAGGCCGACCAGCTTGTGGACCAGTTCCGACGAGGTGGCGGCCGAGAATTTGCGCATCAGCTTGGCGCGGTGCATTTCCACCGTGCGCGGGCTGAGGTCGATCTGGCGGGCGATGGTCTTGCTGGTCTTGCCCTCGACCAGCAGGGCGGCGATTTCCCGCTCGCGCGGCGTCAGCTCGGCCGTCACCGGGCGTTTTTCGCTGACGTCCTCGAAGGTCCAGATGCCCGGCCCCAGCGGTTCGGACGCCTTCATCGCGTGGCCGGTGACGTGGCACCAGAACAGTTCGCCGTTCGCGCGGCGCATGATGCGCTCGTCCGAATAGCGGCCCCTGGCGTTCATGATGGGGATGATGCGGTCGCCGGTGCGCAGGAACTCGTCCATGGTCGGATACAACACCACGAAGGACAAGCCCTGCAGCTGCGTGCGGGGATAGCCGAACATCGCCGCCAGCGCCTCGTTGCAGGACTGGATGACGCGGTTCTCCGAGATGCACATGCCGACCGGCGCGTGCAGGAAAATGGATTCGTAGTCGATGACCGGGGCGTTGTTCATGTGTGGGGGCGGCAGGTAGTTCTACGGTATTGTGCTTTTGATGTGCGTATTCTATGCTGAGACGCCTCGTCGCTAGCGCATTTAACAATGTTAGCAACGTATTTAGCAACACGTGTTGAGCAAATAAGATAAGGGACACCCATGAACAAGATCTATCCTGACGCCGCCGCAGCGCTGGCCGGCGTCGTACAAAACGGTCAAACCATCGCCGTCGGCGGGTTCGGACTGTGCGGCATCCCTGAGGCGCTGATCGCCGCGCTGCGCGATTCCGGCGTCACCGGCCTGACCGCGATCTCCAACAACGCCGGCGTGGATGGCTTCGGCCTCGGCCAGTTGCTGGAAACCCGGCAGATCAAAAAGATGATCGCCTCCTACGTGGGTGAAAACAAGGAGTTCGCGCGCCAGTACCTGGCCGGCGAACTGGAGCTGGAATTCACGCCGCAGGGCACGCTGGCCGAGAAGCTGCGCGCCGGCGGCGCCGGCATTCCGGCCTTCTTCACCAAGACCGGCGTCGGCACCATCGTCGCCGAGGGCAAGGAAATCCGCGAATTCGACGGCGAGCAGTATGTGATGGAACGCAGCCTGGTGGCCGACGTGGCGCTGGTCAAGGCGTGGAAGGCCGACAAGGCCGGCAACCTGGTGTTCCGCAAGACCGCCCGCAACTTCAACCCGAACGCCGCGATGGCCGGCAAGGTCACCATCGTCGAAGTCGAACAGCTGGTGGAAATCGGCGAGATCGATCCGGACGCCGTGCACCTGCCAAGCATTTTCGTGCACCGCATCGTGGTCAACGCCACGCCGGAAAAACGCATCGAGCAGCGCACCGTGCGCGCCAACCAAGAATAACGGAGAGAACAAATCATGGCATGGACTCGTGACGAAATGGCCGCGCGCGCGGCGAAGGAATTGCAGGACGGTTACTACGTCAACCTCGGCATCGGCTTGCCGACCTTGGTGGCGAACTACGTCCCGGCGGGCATGGAAGTGTTCCTGCAATCGGAAAACGGCTTGCTGGGCATCGGTCCGTTCCCGACCGACGACGAAGTCGACGCCGACCTGATCAACGCCGGCAAGCAGACCGTGACGGCGCTGCCGGGTGCGGCGTATTTCAGCTCGGCCGACTCGTTCGGCATGATCCGCGGCGGCAAGATCAACCTGGCGATCCTGGGTGCGATGCAGGTGTCGGAACATGGCGACCTGGCCAACTGGATGATACCGGGCAAAATGGTTAAGGGCATGGGCGGCGCGATGGACCTGGTGGCCGGCGTCAAGCGGGTGGTGGTGCTGATGGAGCACGTCGCCACCGCCAAGGACGGCTCGACCTCGCACAAGCTGTTGAGCAAATGCGACCTGCCGCTGACCGGTGTCGGCGTGGTCGACCTGATCGTGACCGACCTCGGCGTGATGGAAGTGACCGGCAAGGGCTTGAAGCTGACCGAACTGGCGCCCGGCGTCACCAAGGAACAGATCCAGGCCGCCACCGGCGTGGCGCTGGACATGTCGGCCGTGTAAGCGCCGCCGGCTAACAGCAAGGCACGCCGCGGCGTGCCTTTTTTTCGTCAGTCGCGATGGTGGACCACGGCTTTCCAGACCGCGTCCATATGCTTCCTGTAGGCGGCGTTGGCCGGTTGCAGCAGGGCGGCGTCATACTGGCGCTTGCCTTCCAGCGCGGGCGCGTTGTCGTGGAATTCCAGTTCGCCCCGTATCGCCAGCTTGGTCGCGCCGTCGCGCAGGATGACCTTGACGGTCGAGTAGTCGACGCCGCCGCTGCAAAACAATCTATACGGTATGGTGACTTCACTGCGGCCATCGTGATTCAGGTCGGTCACGCGAACGGCGGTAGTGAAGAAATCCGCGGCCCGGTCCAGGATCGGGCAATCGACATGGTCGCGCACCGTCCACTCGGTCAGCCAGCGGCCATCCTTGCGGCCGTAGTAGGTGGCGGCCAGTTCGAGGTAGTCGTCGTTGCTGCCGGAATTGGCCATCTGCGAGCGGCTGGCCTTGCGGCTCAGCACCAGCAGGTGTTCGCCGTCGCGGTCCTCGACGCGCTTGGCGCCGACCAGCGTGCCGGCGTAGCCGATGTGGCGCGCGGCCAGGTACACGGCGTCGATCTTGGGGGCGGGTTCGGCGGCGGCACAGGTGGCGACGGCCAGCCACAGCGCGATGGCGGCGTAGTTTGATGAGGTAGTCATGCCCGGAATATATAGGAAAAACGCCCCGCAGGCCGTCATGCAGCGTGCGGGGCGTGGCCGGGCAAGGCTGATCAGTGCGCGTGGCGGGTCAGCGGTTGCAGGTCGGGGTCGGTGACGGTCGAGCCGGGATTGTTCAGCTCTTTGTGCAGCGTGTCGTGGTTCAGTTCTTTTTCCCAGTGCGACACAACCACCGATGCGACACCGTTGCCGACGAAGTTGGTCAGCGCGCGGCATTCGCTCATGAAGCGGTCGATACCCAGGATCAGCGCCATGCCGGCCACCGGAATGGTCGGCACCACGGCCAGCGTGGCCGCCAGCGTGATGAAGCCGGCGCCGGTGATGCCGGACGCGCCTTTCGAGGTCAGCATCGCCACGCCGAGGATGGTCAGTTCCTGCATCAGCGTCAGGTCGGTGTTGGTGGCCTGCGCCACGAACAGGGCGGCCATGGTCATGTAGATATTGGTGCCGTCCAGGTTGAACGAGTAGCCGGTCGGAACCACCAGGCCCACCACGGACTTGGAGCAGCCCAGGCGTTCGAGTTTGGTCATCAGCGAAGGCAGTGCGCTTTCCGACGAGCTGGTGCCCAGCACGATCAGCAGTTCTTCCTTGATGTAGTTGATGAACTTGAAGATCGAGAAGCCGGTCAGGCGTGCCACGGTGCCCAGCACCACCACCACGAACAGGAAGCAGGTCAGGTAGAAGCAGCCCATCAGCTTGGCCAGCGGCATCAGCGAGGCGATGCCGTATTTGCCGATGGTGAAGGCCATCGCGCCGAACGCGCCCAGCGGGGCGACCTTCATGACGATGCCGACCACGCCGAAGATGGCCGACGACAGTTCGTCGATCAGCTTGGTGACCGGCTTGCCGCGCTCACCGAGCAGCGACAGCGAGAAGCCGAACAGGATGGCGATCAGCAGCACTTGCAGGATGTCGCCCTTGGCGAAGGCGTCCACCACGGTGTTCGGGATGATGTTCATCACGAAGTCGATGGTCGACTGGTGCTTGGCTTTTTCGGTGAATTCGGCGATGGCCTTGGTGTCCAGCGTGGCCGGGTCGGCGTTGAAGCCGGCGCCGGGGCGCATGATGTTGGCCACGAACAGGCCGATCACCAGCGCGAAGGTGGAGATCACCTCGAAATACAACAGTGCCTTGCCGCCGACGCGGCCAATTTTCTTGATGTCCTGCATGCCGGCGATGCCGGAGACCACGGTGCAGAAGATCACCGGTGCGATGATCATCTTGATCAATTTGATAAAGCCGTCGCCGAGCGGTTTCATGGCGACCGCGTCGGATGGGTAGAAAGCACCTAACAGGATGCCGCATGCGATGGCGAACAATACCTGGACGTATAGAACTTTATAAAACGGCTTTTTCACGGGGTCTCCTCGCGTTCTTGTGAGGAGTTCATCATCCGATAAAATAGGAGACATCACCATTGTGGTTAACCGCATTCACAACAGTGATATCCCTTATGCAACGGAAGTTGCGCCCGGTTTTTGGCAATCTTCCTATTGGGCCACCCAGCCGCCGTCCATATTCCACGCGACGCCACGGACTTGCTTGGCCGCGTCGCCGCACAGGAACACGGCCAGCGCGCCCAGCTCCTCGGGCGTGACGAACTCGCCGGACGGCTGCTTGTCCGCCAGCAGCGCCTTCTTGGCGTCCTCGTTGCTGATACCGTCCTTGGCGGCGCGGGCGTCGACCTGCTTCTGCACCAGCGGCGTCAGCACGAAGCCGGGGCAGATCGCGTTGACGGTCACGCCGGTGGTCGCGGTCTCCAGCGCGCTGGCCTTGGTCAACCCGATCAGCCCGTGCTTGGCGGCGACATAGGCCGACTTGCCGGCCGACGCCACCAGTCCGTGCGTGGAGGCCAGGTTGATGATGCGGCCCCAGTTGTTGGCGCGCATGCGCGGCAACACCAGGCGCGAGGTGTGGAAGGCCGAGGTCAGGTTGATGGCGATGATGGCGTCCCACTTCTCGACCGGGAAGTCCTCGACATTGGCCACGTGCTGGATGCCGGCGTTGTTGACCAGCACATCGACGCCGCCGAATTTGTCGCCGGCGAAGGCGATCATGTTTTCGATCTCGGCCGGCTTGGACATGTCGGCGTTGTGATACGCCACCTGGACGCCGAATTCCCCGGCCAGGTCGGTCTGCAACTGGGCGATCTCTGCGGCGTCGCCGAAACCGTTCAGCAGCACGTTGGCGCCTTCCGCCGCCAGCGTGCGGGCGATGCCCAGGCCGATGCCGGAGGTGGAGCCGGTCACCAATGCCGTCTTGCCGCTCAAAGTCTTGTTTGCCATAGTGTCCTCAGTGGGGTTGGAGATTAAAGTCGTGCTGCGCTACACTTCGGTAGGATTTTAAGCGTAACGCCCGGTAAAATGGTATTTCTAAACAGCATTGCACAAATCACTATAAAAACCACCAAGGAAGTCGCATGTTCGAAGCAAAAATAAAGTCTGTTCAATGCCTGTCTCTGGCTGGTTTGCACCATATGTCGTACAAGGAATGGGGCGATGAGAGCAACCCGAACGTGCTGCTGTGCGTGCACGGCGTCACCCGCGTCGGCGACGACTTCGACAACATGGCGCGCGCGCTGGCCAACGACTACCGCGTGATCTGCCCCGACATCGTCGGCCGCGGCCGTTCCGGCTGGCTGAAAAATCCGCAGCTGTACCGCATTCCGCAGTATGTCAGCGACATCGTCACCCTGCTGGCGCGCGTGCTGCCGGACGGCGAGCAATCGACCGTCGACTGGTTCGGCACCTCGATGGGCGGCCTGATCGGGCTGGGCCTGGCCTCGTTGCCGGACAACCCGGTGCGCAAGCTGATCCTCAACGACATCGGCCCGGTGCTGGCCCCGGTGGCGCTGCAGCGCATCGGCGACTACATCGGCCAGGACCTGCGCTTCGACACGTTCGACGAGGCCGCCAAGTTCATCCGCGACGTCTCGCTGACCTTCGGCCAGCACAGCGAGGCCGAATGGCATAAACTGGCGAGCGACGTGCTGCGCCAGGACAAGGACGGCAAATGGATACGCCACTACGATATGGGGCTGGCCTTGCCGTTCCGTTCGGCCACGCCGGAATCGGCCGCGGCCGACGAGGCGATGCTGTGGGCGGCCTACGACGCGATCCGCTGCCCGACGCTGCTGGTGCGCGGCGCCGAGTCCGATCTGCTGACCGCCGAGACTGCGGCGCTGATGACGCAGCGCGGCCCGAAACCGGCGCTGGTGGAAATCCCGAACGTCGGCCACGCGCCGACCTTTATCCATGACGACCAGATCGCCATCGTCAAGCAATTCCTGTTGAGTTAATGTAAAGAAGAAAAAAGTATGGAAATCAAACGACTGCATGTAGGCAAACGCTTGTCCGAAGTGGCAATCCACAATGGCACCGTGTATCTGGCGGGCCAGATCGCCGACGACAAGACGCAGGACATCCGCGGCCAGACCCGCGAAGTACTGGGCCACATCGACCGCTTGCTGGCCGAAGCCGGCAGCGACAAGACCTGCATCCTCAGCACCACCATCTACATCGCCGACCTGGCCGACTTCGCCGGCATGAACGAGGAGTGGGACGCCTGGGTGCCGAGCGGCCACACGCCGCCGCGCGCCACCGTGGAAGCGAAGCTGGCCGATCCGGCATGGCGCGTGGAGATCATCGTCGTCGCCGCGCAGCGCTAGGGGCATCATGGTTTCCATCACCGCGCTCACCAGCGCAACGTCGGAGCAACTGGTCCAGGGCCTGTCGCCGGACGACAGCGCGCGCATGCTGGCGGCGCTGGACTTCGCCAGCGGCGCCTACGGCGACAAGGTCTGCGCCAGCGGCCAGGCCGCCATCGACTTCGCGGTCGGCGTGGCCGGCACGCTGGCCTTCATGCGCACCGACGTCGAGACCCGCATCGCCGGCCTGATGTTCGAGCTGACCCTGCTCGACACGGCGCAGGCGCCCATCATCGAACCGCGCTTCGGCCAGGAGGTCAGCGACCTGGTGGCCGGCGTGCGCCAGTTGATACGCCTGCGCGAACTGACGCAGACCCAAGGTCCGCAGGGCGCCGTCGCGCGCGGCCGCAACGCCGCGCAGATGGCGGTGGCGCAGGTCGAAACGCTGCGCAAGATGCTGCTGGCCATGGCCTCGGACATGCGCGTGGTGCTGGTGCGGCTGGCCTCGTGCGTGACGACCTTGCGCTACTTCGCCGACATCAAGCTGTTCAACGACATGACCTGCGCCTACGGCCGCGAGACGCTGGACCTGTACGCGCCGCTGGCCAACCGGCTGGGGATCTGGCAGCTCAAGTGGGAGCTGGAGGACCTGTCGTTCCGCTTCATCGAACCGGAAGCGTACAAGCGCATCGCCAAGATGCTCGAAGAAAAGCGCATGATGCGCGAAGGCTTCGTCACCTCGTCGATCGCGCGGCTGCAATCGGAAATGTCGGCGGCCGGCATCCAGGCTGAAGTGTTCGGGCGGCCCAAGCACATCTACTCCATCTGGAGCAAGATGAAGGGCAAGGAACTCGACTTCACCGACCTGTACGACGTGCGCGCCTTCCGCGTGATCGTGGCCGACGTCAAGACCTGCTACACGGTGCTGGGCGTGGTGCACAACATCTGGACGCCTATCCCCAAGGAATTCGACGACTACATCTCGCGGCCGAAATCGAACGGCTACCAGTCGCTGCACACGGTGGTGACGGCCGAGGATGGCCGGCCGCTGGAAGTGCAGATCCGCACGCAGGAGATGCACAGCTTCGCCGAGTATGGCGTGGCGGCGCACTGGCGCTACAAGGAAGAGGGCGGCTCCAACTTCGCCGGCCAGAAGTACGATGAAAAAATCGCCTGGCTGCGCCAGCTGCTGGCGTGGAAGACCGACGTGGCAGACGCGGTGGTCGGGCAGGAAGAGCAGCAGCGCGAGTGGGTGGAGAAGCTCAAGTCCGCCGCGCTGGACGACCGCATCTTCGTGTTGACGCCGCAGGCGCGCGTGCTGGAACTGCCGGTTGGCGCCACGCCGGTGGACTTCGCGTATCACCTGCACAGCGACGTCGGCCACCGTTGCCGCGGCGCGCGCGTGGACGGCGTCATGGTGCCGCTGAACACGCCGTTGAAGAACGGCCAGACTTGCGAGATCATCACCGCCAAGGGCGCGCCCGGCACGGCCGGGCCGTCGCGCGACTGGCTCAGCGACGAATACACGGTATCCACGCGCACGCGCTCCAAGATCCGCGCCTGGTTCCACGCCATCGACATGCAGGAAACGCTGTCGCACGGCCGCGCGATGGTGGAGAAATCGCTGCAGCGCGAAGGCAAGACGGCGGTCAACCTGGAAGCGCTGGCCAACAAGCTGGGCTTCGCCAAAGTGGACGATCTGTTCCTGTCGGTGGGCAAGGACGAGTTCAGCCTGCGCCATGTCGAGCAGGCGCTGCACGACACCGGCGAACCGGTCGAGCCGGAAGACGCCGTGGTGCTGGGCAAGAGCAAGGCGTCCAGCGTGGACCAGGGCGCCAAGTCGGGCGTGCTGGTGGTGGGCACCGACGGCCTGATGACGCAGCTGGCCAAGTGCTGCAAGCCGGCGCCGCCGGATGGCATCGTCGGCTTCGTCACGCGCGGCAAGGGTGTATCGATCCACCGCGCCACGTGCAAGAACTTCGCCGAGATGCGCGCCAAGGCGCCGGAGCGGGTGATCGTGACCGAGTGGGGGCGGGCCGGATCGGACACCGTCTATCCGGTCGACATCTTCATCCTGGCGGGCGACCGTCAGGGCCTGCTGCGCGATATTTCGGAGATCTTCTCGCGCGAGAAGATCAACGTCATCGGCGTCAATACGCAGAGCGCCAAGGGCTTCGCGCGCATGACCTTCACGGCTGAAATCGGCGCCACCGCGCAATTGCAGAAAGCCCTGAACGCCATCGCCGAAGTGACCGGCGTCCAGGAAGCCCGCCGCGCTTAAGCTTCGGCCTGTATCGCAGCCTGCGCCGAGGGGCGGGCTGCGATGCGGTTTGAATAGGCCGTCACGGCCGGTCAGTTGTCCAGGCTGATGTCGAAGAAGGCAAACCATCCCAACACCGTGTACAGGTAGGCATCGGCCACGGTGAACTGGTCGCCCGTCAGATAATCCTGCTGTTGCAGCGCGTGCTGCACGATCGTCATGCGCTTTCGGAGTTTGTCGCGGAAGATGGCGGTGGCCGCTTCAGGCAAGGTGCGATTGAACAGCGGCGCCACGCCGGCGTGGATCTCACTGCCGATAAAATTCAACCATTCCTGCAAGCGCACGCGCTGCCAGCTGCCGGGCGGTGGCGCCAGTCCGGCCGGCGGCTTCAAGTCCGCCAGATATTGAACGATGGCCACGCATCCGCTGGGGCGACGCTCAAGCGAGCAGGGCGTCATCTTGGCTGAATTAGCCAATGAGCCGTTTGTGCTGGCGACCGGCGGCTGCACGGTGCATGCGCAGAGCCTGGCCGAACGAGCCGGCGTCACGCTGACCGATATCCGCGTCACGGTGCGCGACCTGGGCAGCGCTGCCGTGCTGGTGAGGGAAGGGCTGGGCGTGGCGATCATTCCCGAATCGGCCTTGCCGGAAGACCGGCGCGGACTGCGCATCATGCAGCTGCAGCCGCGCCTGTATCGCGAGTTCGGCCTGCTCCGTTCGCAAGCCGGCCGCGCCTCCGCCTCCGCCCAAAAACTTTGGGGTCAAGTCTGACATTCGGACACGGCCTCTGCCGTAGCGGGCCGCTGCAACTTTGGGGTCAAGTCTGACATTCGGACACGAGCTCTTCCGTAGCATGGTCGCTACGGAAGAGCTCGTGTCCGAATGTCAGACTTGACCCCACCGGTTTTAAGCGATGATTTTTGCGACGCGCGCTTCGATGGCTTTGGCCAGCAGGTGGATGTGGTAGCCGTCGACGAAGCCGTGGTGAGCCAGCACCGACATGGTCATCGTCAGCTTGCCGTCCGCGCGCGGGTCGCTGAAGCGGCCCCAGGCCAGTGAGGGGATGTCGTAATCCTTGTGGCAGTAAATCGGATGCTCGATCGCCACCAGCTTCAGCCACGGCATGCACGTGATGTGGACGTTGCGCTTCTTGTCGAGCGGGCTCAGTGCTTCGGTGGTGTTGACCAGCGTGTCGCTGGCTTCGGCGATCTTCTTCGCCGCCACGCTGCGCTCGACAAACTCATGCAGGTCCGACGAGCGTGTGAAGCGCGCGAAGTTCAGGTTGTTGTCCCGGTTGAGCACCGTGTACGAGGCCATGAAGTCGTCGATCTTGATGACCTCGCCTTCGTGGACGCGGTACATGAAGTTGTCGTTTTCCTTGAGCGAGTTCAGCACGCAATACAGGAAGACGTGGAACGGCGGCAGTTTGTGTTCCTTGCAGAAGGGACGGAAGTCCGGCACCTCCAGTTCGAAGCTCAGGTTGACCAGCGGGTTTTCAAATGAGGCAAAGGCGTTGTATCGGTCGCGGCGTTTTTCAAAATTATGCATGTGGGATCGGGTTAAATGGATTCAGTGTTTTCAGGTTTGGAGTGCGTGAGAAAGCATCGCTCTTGTCGCGAGTGACCACCACCAAGTCATGTATCAATGCGATGGCTGCGATTTGCTTGTCGATTGTATGGGGATCTTTTGTGTCGCTCGAAAGCAGGGTGCCCCATACCCTGGCTGCCTCAGCGTCGAATTGCAGAATGTGATCGCCGAACTCCCTTAATACGCCGTCCAGCCAGAGCTCGTATTTTTCAGCCCGTTGCAATGCCTGCTCGCCAACGGCGCGGCGCAACTTCGCGATGCCGGCCTGTATTTCGCCTATTACCTGCACTGGCAAAAACAAGCTGTTGCTCTCTGTAGCGGCGAAGAACTGTATCACGCCGGCATTGGCTCGCTTACCTTTGCGGTACTCGGAAAGTACGTTGGTATCAATCAAAAACATCGCTACCTGAGGTCGAACAGTTCGTCATCACCGAAGTCAGGCATCGCCGCCAATACCTCCTTGAATGAGCGTTTTTTTGGCTGCTTAGCCAGATGGGCGCGTAGGATCTCGCGGTGTTCGGCTTCCGCGCTGTGGCCGTTGGCTGCCGCCAGGCGTTTTAAGGAATCGACGATTTCATCGTCCAGGTCACGAACCAGCAACTGCGACATGATGTACCTCTGGGAGTGATATCACTGATAGCAGTATAGGGAGGCGCGTGTGCATTGCAAGTCGCTCACGAATGCGCCGGCGACGCGACTTCCGCTTGCAGCGTAATGTGGTCAATGCCATGCTTTTCCAGCAGCATGGACTTGATGTTGAGCAGGATCTCGGGCCAGCACGCGAGGTCGGTGATTTCGACATGGCCGATCAGCGCCGGATGGCCTGGCGACATGTCCCACACATGCAGGTCGTGCACCGAGCAGACGCCGTCTATCTTTCCCAGGTCGGCGCCGACACTCAGATAGTCGATCTGTTCCGGCACGCCGCCCATCAGGAAGTGATACGACTCGCGCAGCACGTCGATGGTGGATTTCAAAATCAGCAGCGCGACAAAGATCGACAGCAGCGGATCGATCCGCATCCAGCCGGTGTAGTAGATGACGGCGCCGGCGATCAATGCAGCCACCGAGCCCAGCAAATCGCCGATCACGTTGACCAGCGCGGCGCGTGTATTCATATTGCTGTCGCCGCGCGACAGCATATAGGCCAGCACCAGGTTGATGAGCAGGCCGATGCCGGCCACGATGAACACGGTGCCGCCTTGCACCTGCTCCGGCTTGGAGAAGCGCTGCGCCGCCTCGAACACGATCCAGCCGACCAGCAGCAACAGCACGAGGCTGTTGACGAAAGCCGCCAGCGCCTCGGCGCGGCCGAAGCCGAACGAGTGGCGCGCGGACGGCGGCCGCTTGGCGATCAGCTGCGCCAGCAAGGCCAGGCCCAGCGCGGCGGCGTCGGTGACCATGTGGCCGGCGTCGGAAATCAGCGCCAGCGAATTGGATATGAAGCCGGTCACGACTTCGACCACGGCGAATCCCAGGGTCAACGCCAGCGACCACGCCAGCACCGACTGGCTGCGCTGTACATTGAAGTGCGCATGTTGGGCGTCGCCGTCGCGGTGCTCGTGCAGGTGGGCGGACGGGGAGGGGGGCAGCTCTACGCTAGTGTTGGCGCGGGTTTCGGCTTGCATCGGCTTCTTGTTGTAGTGAGGACCCCCATAGTTTAAAGGATGTCGATGACCAGCGTATGGCATCCTCATAGTGCAATTTGTAAATGTTTCCGATTAATGCCCTTGTTTTTCTCCGGATCGCTCTCTATAATGCTGGTCTTCGGGCGGTTAGTTCAGCTGGTTAGAATACTTGGTCGACATCCAAGGGGTCGCAGATTCGAATTCTGCACCGCCCACCAGAATACGTAGCAAAGCAGTAAAAGCGCAGTAAAATAGCAGCATTGAGTAGTACCCCCGGGCGGTTAGTTCAGCTGGTTAGAATACTTGGTCGACATCCAAGGGGTCGCAGATTCGAATTCTGCACCGCCCACCAGAACATGTAAGAGCGAGAAAGGCAATCCGGTTATGACACCGCGAACTACTACCAAGCTTTGGGAGTGACGCTAGTCGATCGGGATTCTTTTGCTCAAAAAAAGAGAAAACGCGGCTAGTCCGCGTTTTTTTTCGTCCGCGTTTTTTATTATTCGTTGTACCACTACCTGGCCCGTGTGCCGAAAATGGAGATCACTATGCTTTCAGTTCGCCTTCCCGATGGTTCTGCCCGTGAATTCGACGGCCCAGTCACCGTTGCACAAGTGGCGTCCAGCATTGCAACCAGCCTGGGCAAGGCCGCGCTGGCCGGCAAGGTGGATGGCAAAGTGGTGGATACCTCTTTCCTGATCGAGAAAGATTCCGATCTGGCCATCATCACCGACAAGGACCCTGAAGGCCTGGACGTGATCCGCCACTCGACCGCCCACTTGCTGGCCTACGCGGTGAAGGAGCTGTTCCCCGATGCGCAAGTGACCATCGGCCCGGTCATCGAAAACGGTTTCTACTACGACTTCTCGTACAAGCGTCCGTTCACGCCCGACGACCTGGTCGCCATCGAAAAGAAAATGGCCGAGCTGGCCAAGAAGGACGAGCCGGTCACCCGCAAGGTGCTGCCGCGCGACGAGGCCGTCGCTTACTTCAAGTCCATCGGCGAGGCCTACAAGGCCGAGATCATCTCGTCGATTCCCGCCGACCAGGATGTGTCGCTGTACACCGAAGGCAGCTTCACCGACCTGTGCCGCGGCCCGCACGTGCCGTCGACCGGCAAGCTGAAAGTGTTCAAGCTGATGAAGCTGGCCGGCGCCTACTGGCGCGGCGACAGCAAGAACGAAATGCTGCAGCGTGTCTACGGCACCGCCTGGACCAAGAAGGAAGACCAGGAGCAGTACCTGTTCCAGCTGGAGGAGGCGGAAAAGCGCGACCACCGCAAGCTGGGCAAGCAGCTGGACTTCTTCCACTTCCAGGACGAGGCGCCGGGCCTGGTGTTCTGGCATCCTAAGGGCTGGACCATCTGGCAGCAGGTTGAGCAATACATGCGCAACAAATACCAGGTCAACGGCTACCAGGAAGTGAAGGCGCCGCAGATCCTGGACTCCAGCCTGTGGGGCAAGACCGGCCACTGGGATAACTACCGCGAAAACATGTTCGTGACGGAGTCGGAAAACCGCTCCTACGCGCTGAAGCCGATGAACTGCCCGGGGCACGTGCAGATCTTCAACAGCAATATGCGTTCATACCGCGACCTGCCGCTGCGCTACGGCGAGTTTGGCCAGTGCCACCGCAACGAGCCTTCGGGCGCGCTGCACGGCATCATGCGCGTGCGCGGCTTCACCCAGGATGATGGTCACATCTTCTGCACCGAAGAGCAGATCGAGCCGGAAGTGGTAGCCTTCCACACGCAGGCGATGGAAGT
This sequence comes from Rugamonas sp. A1-17, assembly GCA_025548565.1. Lineage (GTDB taxonomy): Bacteria > Pseudomonadota > Gammaproteobacteria > Burkholderiales > Burkholderiaceae_D > Rugamonas. Next base: position 295,648 of record JAJLPB010000002.1, on the reverse strand, counting down.
CTACAAGGACTTCGACTTCAATAATATCGAAGTCAAGCTGGCGCTGCGTCCGGACAACCGCATCGGCACCGATGAAGTGTGGGACGAGGCCGAGGACGCGCTGCGTTCAGGCCTGCGCGCCTGCGGCGTGACCTGGACCGAATTGCCGGGCGAGGGCGCGTTCTACGGTCCGAAGATCGAGTACCACCTGAAGGATTCGCTGGGCCGCCCATGGCAGGTCGGCACGATGCAGGTCGACTTCTTCATGCCGGAGCGCCTGGGCGCCGAGTACGTGGCGGCCGACAACAGCCGCCAGGTGCCGGTCATGCTGCACCGTGCGATCGTCGGCTCGATGGAGCGCTTCATCGGCATCCTGATCGAGAACTACGCGGGCGCCTTGCCGGCGTGGCTGGCGCCGGTGCAAGTGTCGGTGCTGAACATCTCCGACGCGCAGGCTGAATATGTGGCGCAAGTGGCTGAAAAGCTGCGCCGGAGCGGGTTCCGCGTGCAGACCGATTTGCGCAACGAGAAAATAACCTATAAAATACGTGAACATTCCGTCCAAAAACTGCCCTACATTCTTGTGGTCGGCGATAAAGAGCGGGATGCCAATACCGTGGCTGTGCGGGCACGGGGCAATGTCGATCTGGGCGTCATGTCCATCGATGCCCTGATCGAGCGACTCCAGCAAGACGTCGCCAACAAAGCCTGATCGCGCAGCTCTTCATTAGATTTTAAAAGGAATCACCATAGCTACTGACAAGTCGCATCGCATCAATGGCGAAATCACTGCCCCTGAAATGCGTTTAAGTGGGGTCGATAACGAGCCTCTCGGTATCGTGAGTTTGGCCGAAGCCTTCCGCCTGGCGGAAGAAGCAAACGTCGACCTGGTCGAGATCGCGCCTACCGCGGTCCCGCCGGTCTGCCGTTTGATGGATTACGGTAAATTCAAGTATTCGGAGCAGAAGAAGGCTCACGAAGCGAAATTGAAGCAGAAAATCATCGCCGTGAAGGAAGTTAAATTCCGTCCGGGTACCGATGACGGCGACTACAATATCAAGCTGCGTAACCTCATCAAGTTCCTGGATGAGGGCGACAAAACCAAGATCACGCTGCGTTTCCGCGGCCGTGAAATGGCGCACCAGGATATTGGCTTCCGTATGCTGGAACGCCTGAAAGCCGACCTGGAGCCATATGGCCAGGTCGAGCAGTTCCCGAAGATGGAAGGCCGCCAGATGATCATGGTCCTGTCTCCGAAGAAAAAGAAATAACAAATCGTCATTCCCGCGCAGGTGGGAATCCATGCGGAGCGAGCTCAGTATGGACTCCCGCTTGCGCGGGAGCGACGGCGGAAGGGCACCCCGGTGGTGCCCTTTTTAATTTGTGGTGCAGAATTGCAGCATCTGGTCTATAATTGCCGGCTGTTGTAAATGTAGTGGACTCGCATCCGCTGCAAAAACAAGTGAAAGCAGGCATCTAAGTGTGACGTAGTGTCGCCACCTGCAATCCTGTTTGATATGGAGCTACCCAAGAGGGTAGATTGCTATGCCAAAAATGAAAACCAAAAGCTCCGCGAAAAAACGTTTTCGCGTGCGTCCGGGTGGTACTGTTAAATCGGGTATGGCCTTCAAACGCCACATCCTGACCAAGAAGACCACCAAGAACAAGCGTCAGCTGCGCGGCACCCGTAACATCAACGCTTCGGACGTCACGTCCGTCATGCGTATGATGCCAACCGCTTAATCTCACAACTAAGGAGTTACTATGCCTAGAGTAAAACGTGGGGTTACAGCTCGTGCCCGTCATAAAAAAGTATTAAACCTGGCCAAGGGTTACCGCGGTCGTCGCAGCAAGGTATACCGTATTGCCAAGCAAGCAGTGATGCGCGCTGGCCAATACGCTTACCGCGACCGTCGTAACAAGAAGCGCGTCTTCCGCCGTCTGTGGATCGCTCGTATCAACGCCGCTTCCCGTGAGCATGGCGTTACCTACAGCGTCTTCATGAATGGTCTGAAGAAAGCTTCGATCGAACTGGACCGTAAAGTCCTGGCCGATATGGCAGTGATGGACAAGCCAGCGTTCGCTGCGATTGTCAACGCTGTGAAAGCAAAAATCGCTGCTTAATACGCATTGATTTGGACGCGTGGTCCCGGCAACGGGGCTGCGACTGAGAACGGGGCAAAGGTTGAAACCTGTGCCCCGTTTTTGATTGAGGATAAGAAAAACGCATGGACTCCCTGGAACAACTCGTCGCCTCAGCAGTGCAGGATTTCGACGCCGTCAAAGATGACGCGGCCGCACTGGAAAATGCCAAAGCCAAATATCTGGGCAAGACCGGCCAGATCACCGAATTGATGAAGGGGTTGGGCAAGCTCGACCCTGAAGCGCGCAAGGCGCAGGGCGCCCTGATCAATGCCGCCAAGGGGCGGATTGAAGCGGCGCTGACGGCCCGGCGCGACGCGCTGGCCGACGCCCAGATGCAAGCCCGCTTGAACGCCGAGGCCATCGATGTCTCGCTGCCTGGCCGCGGACGCGCCGGCGGCGGCATCCATCCGGTGATGCGGACCTGGGAACGTGTGGAAGCGATCTTCCGCTCCATCGGTTTCGACGTGGCCGACGGCCCCGAGATCGAAAACGACTGGACCAACTTCACGGCGCTCAACAGCCCGGAAAACCATCCGGCCCGCTCGATGCAGGACACCTTCTACATCGAGGGCAACGACAGCGAAGGCAAGCCGCTGCTGCTGCGCACGCACACCAGCCCGATGCAGGTGCGTTACGCCCGCAGCCACACGCCGCCGATCAAGGTGATCGCGCCCGGCCGCACCTACCGCGTCGACAGCGACGCCACCCACTCGCCGATGTTCCACCAGGTCGAGGGCCTGTGGATCGCCGAGAACATCAGCTTCGCCGATCTCAAGGGCGTGTACCTGAACTTCGTCAAGGCCTTCTTCGAGACCGACGACCTGCAGGTGCGTTTCCGTCCGTCGTACTTCCCGTTCACCGAACCGTCGGCCGAGATCGATATCGCCTTCGGCTCCGGTCCGCTGAAAGGCCGCTGGCTGGAGATTTCCGGCTCGGGCCAGGTGCATCCATCGGTGGTGCGCAACTTCGGCCTCGACCCGGAAAAGTACATCGGCTTCGCGTTCGGCTCCGGCCTGGAACGCCTGACGATGCTGCGTTACGGCGTCAGCGACCTGCGCCTGTTCTACGAAGGCGACCTGCGCTTCCTGAAGCAGTTCAACTAACAATAACGAAACGGTCGAGCGCCGCCGAGGTGCGCGCTCCCGTCGGACTATCTTTGAAGGCTTGATTATGCAATTCTCCGAAAACTGGCTCCGTACCATGGTCGATCCGAAGATGACTTCGGACGAACTGGCCCATCTGCTGACAATGTCCGGCCTGGAAGTGGAAGAAGTCGAAGCGGTGGCGCCGCCGTTCTCCAACGTGGTCGTCGGCCACGTGCGCGAGATGGCGAAGCATCCGAACGCGGACCGCCTGAACGTCTGCCAGGTCGATGTCGGCACCGGCACCTTGCTCAACATCGTCTGCGGCGCGCCCAATGTGCGTCCCGGCCTGAAGGTCGTGTGCGCGATGGCCGGCGCCATCCTGCCGCCCGGCACCGATGGCAAGCCGTTTGAAATCAAGGTCGGCCAGCTGCGCGGCGTCGAGTCGCAGGGCATGCTGTGCTCGGCCAAGGAACTGAAACTGTCGGAAGAGGGCAGCGGCCTGCTGGAACTGCCGGACGACGCGCCGGTCGGCCAGAATTTCCGCGACTACTACGCGCTCAACGACCTCAAGTTCACCATCAAGCTGACCCCGAACAAGGCGGACTGCCTGTCGGTGCTGGGCGTGGCGCGCGAAGTGTCGGCGCTGACCGGCGTGGCGCTGCACGTGCCGTCGTTCCGCCCGGTCGCCGTCAACAGCGCCGAGGTGCTGCCGGTGAAGATCTCCGCGCCGGACCTGTGCGGCCGTTTCTCCGGCCGCGTGATCCGCAACCTGAACGCCAAGGCCGCCACGCCGGACTGGATGAAGCAGCGCCTCGAGCGCAGCGGCCAGCGCTCGGTGTCGGCACTGGTGGATATCTCCAACTACGTGATGCTGGAGCTGGGCCGTCCCACCCACGTGTTCGACCTGGCCAAGATCCATGGCGGCCTGAACGTGCGTTGGGGCAAAGCCGGCGAGACGCTCAAACTCCTGAACGGCAACACCGTCACGGTCGACGAATGGGTCGGCGTGATTTCGGACGACAAGGAAATCGAATCGCTGGCCGGCATCATGGGCGGCGACGCCACGGCCGTCTCGCTGGAGACCGAGTCGATTTACCTGGAAGCGGCGTTCTGGTGGCCGAACGCCATCCAGGGCCGCGCCCGCAAGTACAACTTCTCGACCGACGCGGCGCACCGCTTCGAGCGCGGTGTGGACTACGCGACCACGGTCGAGCACATCGAGCGCATCACCTCGCTGCTGATCGAAATCTGCGGCACGGCGACCACGCAAGTGGGCCCGGTCGACGACCAGATCGTCAACGTGCCGCAGCGCGCGCCGGTGCGGATGCGCACCGCCCGCGCACAGAAAGTGATCGGCGTGGCGCTGGACGACCAGACCATCGCCGACATCTTCACCCGCCTGGCGCTGCCGTTCACGCTGGCTGATGGCGTGTTCTCGGTGACGTCGCCGTCCTATCGTTTCGACATCGAGATCGAGGAAGACCTGATCGAGGAAGTCGCGCGCGTCTACGGTTTCGAGAACATCCCGACCGTGGCGCCGGTGGCCGCCAACACGATGATCATCGCGCCGGAAAACACCCGCTCGCTGTTCGCCGTGCGCCACCAGCTGGCCGACCTGGGCTTCCAGGAGGTGGTCAACATGAGCTTTGTGGAAGCGGCCTGGGAGCAGGACTTCGGCGGCAACGCCAACCCGATCAAGCTGCAGAACCCGATCGCCAGCCAGATGAGCGTGATGCGCTCGACCTTGATCGGCAGCCTGGTGGCCAATGTGCGCTACAACCTGAACCGCAAGACCAGCCGCGTGCGCCTGTTCGAGATCGGCGCGGTCTACCTGCGCGACGACAGCGTGGCCGACGGCCCGCTGACCGTGGCCGGCTACCACCAGCCCAAGCGCGTGGCCGCCATGGCCTACGGTAACGTGGCCGACGAGCAGTGGGGCCAGGACAACCGCGCGGTTGATTTCTTCGACCTCAAGGCCGACCTGGAGCACCTGTTCGCGCCGCTGCCGCTGCGCTTCGTCAAGGCCGAACACCCGGCGCTGCATCCGGGCCGCTCGGCGCACGTGCTGCTCGACGGCAAGGTCGTTGGCTTCATCGGCGAACTGCATCCGCGCTGGCTGCAAAAGTATGAGCTGCCGCACGCGCCGGTGGTGTTCGAGGTGGATGCCGTTGCTCTACAGCAACGCACCGTGCCGGAATACGCCGAGATCTCCAAGTTCCCGGGCGTCACCCGCGACTTGGCCGTGGTGGTCAAGCAGCATGTTCCAGCGCAAGACCTGCTGGACGCGTTTAATGCAGCTGTGCAATTAAGTCCTCAGGGCAAGATCGTGCAAGCCATTGTTTTGTTTGATGAATATCGTGGCAAAGGACTGGAGGCGGACGAAAAATCGCTTGCTTTCCGCTTTAGCTTGCAAGATACTCAAAATACGCTGCAGGACGATGTGGTGGAAGCGGTGATGAGCGCGGTCGGTGTAGCCGCCACGCAAAAACACGGTGCCCGTCTGCGTACTTGATAGCGACTTTTTTGATCATCTGGGAGTCCGGCCTGCGCCGGACTCATTCGTTCTTAGATAAGGCAGGGCAGGAAAATTAATAACAACGACGTCGATTCCGCCGTACTCCAATCCGCATTGGCTGCCGATTTGCATCGGGCCATGCAGGTGGCCAAGGTACGCCAGGATGCAGAAAAAGATTTGCCTACGCTGACCAAGGCGGAGCTGGCCGAGCTGTTGTTCGAACAGGTCGGCCTGAACAAGCGCGAGGCCAAGGACATGGTGGAAACCTTCTTCGACGAGATCCGCAACGCGCTCGAGCGCGGCGAGGCCGTCAAGCTGTCCGGTTTCGGCAACTTCCAGCTGCGCGACAAGCCGCAGCGGCCGGGCCGCAACCCCAAGACCGGCGAGGAAATCCCGATCACGGCGCGGCGCGTGGTGACCTTCCATGCCAGTCAAAAACTCAAGGGCATGGTCGAAGAGAGCAATCCGATGGCGCGCGCCGCCTGAGCTGGGACTGAGCTGTGATGAATGACCGCCTCGCCAAATCCGAACTGGTTGTGCTGCCGCCGATCCCGGCCAAGCGCTATTTCACGATCGGTGAAGTGAGCGAGCTGTGCGGCGTGAAGCCGCACGTGCTGCGCTACTGGGAGCAGGAGTTCACGCAGCTCAAGCCGGTCAAACGGCGCGGCAACCGCCGCTACTACCAGCACCACGAAGTGCTGTTGATACGCCGCATCCGTGAGCTGCTGTACGAACAGGGCTTCACCATCAGCGGCGCCCGCAATAAGCTCGACAGCCGGGCGTACGATGCCGCGGCGGCGGAGTATGATGGCAACTTGGCTGTCAACGGCCAGCCGGCGGCGGACGTTCCTGCTCCGCTGGACCGCGACATGATACGCGGCGAACTGCTGGCGATACTGACGTTGCTCAAGCAGTCCTAGCGCACTACTGCCGTGAAGTGCGGCTGGCGGAATGATTGCTGCTATAATTTCAACATTATTCACATCAGCGACGCTGATAGACGGTGGCGTGAAGTCCGGTGGGGCCCATGGCGCGACAGCCGGACAAGACGAGGGGAAACAATGATACGCGTTGCCATTTGTGACGACCATCAGATAGTAAGAGCAGGATTCAAACAGATTTTTTCGTCCGCGGACGATTTCGACGTGGTGGCGGAAGCCGGTACCGGGCGTGAGGCGCTGGAAATCGCGCGACGCGAGATTTGCGACGTGCTGTTGCTCGATATCGCCATGCCCGACCAGAGCGGCATCGACACCTTGCGCACCATCCGCCAGGGCCAGCCGGACCTGCCGGTGCTGATCCTGTCCGGTTATCCGGCGCAGCAGTACGCGCTGAACCTGTTCAAGATGGGCGCCAACGGCTACCTGAACAAGGAGTGCGAGGCCGACGAACTGATCTCCGCCGTGCGCACCGTGTACCAGGGCCGCCGCTATGTCAGCTCCACCGTCGGCGAACTGCTGGCGCAGAGCTTCGACCGCGATCCGAACACCGCGTTGCATACCGAACTGTCGGACCGCGAGTTCCAGGTGTTCCTGCGCCTGGCGCGCGGCGCCACGGTGTCCGACATCGGCGTGGCGCTGTCGCTGAGCATCAAGACCGTCAGCACCTACCGCACCCGCATCATGGAAAAAATGGGCATGCAGTCGAATTCCGACCTGACCTACTACGCCATGAAGAACAACTTACTGGACTAGCAAGCTTGCTGGGGCGCGCACTGTTGCTGCAGCCCCAATCAGCATCCTGTTCCCCATCGGACTATAATCCGGCTAGTGTGGCATTTGTCCGCCCCGGATTAACCCTTGTGAAGGAAACTCGTCAGGATGTATTTCACCGTCGAAACAGCGCCGCATCACCGCCTGCCGCTGTACAAGACCGTCTTGTGCGTGACCTGTGCGCTCCTGCTGATCGTCAACGGATTCAGCCTGTTCCATAATTTGCAAGCGTTGCGCGGGGCGCAGGTGCAGCTGGGGCAGACCGCGCGGGTGGCCGACCGCCTGCAATACCTCAACGTGCTGGTGCTCGACGCCGAGAGCAGCATGCGCGGCTACTTCCTGTCCGGGCGCGACGCCTACCTGGGGCCGACCAAGACCGCGCTGGCCGAGACCGAAATCGAATTCAAGGAACTGGAAAAGCTGCTGGCCGATAGCCCGTCGCAGCTGAAGAACCTGGCGCAGCTGCACACGCTGGTGCGCCGCCGCCTCTCCATCATGAGCCAGGCCATCGACGTCTACCGCGAGGGCGGGCTGGACGAAATCGTCAAGATCGCCAAGCTCAGCGATGGCCGCGCCAGCATGGACGAGATCCGTCTGCAGGTGGTCATCATGGAGCAGGAACAGAACGAGACGCTGGTCACGCGCAGCGCCACCTTCTACCAGGAATACCAGAAAGCCGTGTTGCTGGGCATGGGCATCAACGCGCTGGCCATCTTTGTGCTGGTCATGTTCTACCAGCTGGTGCGGCGCAGTTTCGCCAACCGCGCGCAGGTCGAGCACGCCTTGCAAAGCGCCAATGAAAACCTGGAGTCGCAGGTCGAGCAGCGTACCGAGCAACTGTCGGTGCTGTCGCGCCACCTGATCAGCATCAGCGAGGAAGAGAAGGTTCGCCTGTCGCGCGAGCTGCACGACGAGATGGGGGCCAACCTGACCTCGATCAGCATGGACATCGCCGCCGTCACCCAGCAATTGCAGAAGACTGATCCCGAACTGGCCACCCAGCTCAAGCGCGCCCGCGCCACGCTGGTGGAGACAGTGGAAATGAAGCGCCGCATCGTCGAGAACCTGCGTCCGAGCCTGCTCGACAACCTGGGCCTGTGCGCCGCCATCGAAAGCTATTGCAGCGAGTTCAGCCGCCTGGCCCAGGTCCGTTGCGACTGCGACGTGGCCGCTGAAATCGAAAGCGCGGCGCGCCAGTCGGGCGATTTGTCGATCGCCTTGTTCCGCATCGTGCAGGAATCGCTGACCAATATTCGCAAGTACGCCAAGGCCAGCCGCGTGACCGTCACGCTCAACCGCAACCATGGCGGGCTGGTGCTGCGCATTATCGACGATGGCATTGGCATCGCCGCGAACAACATCGTCAAGCCCATGTCGCATGGACTGCTGGGCATGCGCGAACGCGCCTTGCTGTTGGGCGGTACGCTGACCATCCGTCGTGGCCGCAATGACGCCGGCACCTGTATCGAAGTATCTATTCCCTTGCGCAACCGATCGCCGGTCGAGGAGCGCCGCGCCGACATGACGAGCACGCTGCCGCCGGCCATCAGCGACGTGCTTAGCAGCGTGCTACATCCACCAGCAGACGCTCATATTCCGTCCGCGCCACCTTGTAGCACTCACCCGCATACGCCTCCAAGCCTGACCGATCAAGCACAGTGATGTTGCCGCGGCGGTAGGCGATCAAGCCTTCGTCCTGCAGCTTGCCGGCGGCGGCGGTGATGCTTTCGCGGCGCACGCCCAGCATGATGGAAATCATTTCCTGCGTCACCTTCAGTTCGTTCGATGGCGAGCGGTCCAGGCGGTCCAGCAGCCAGCGGCACAGCTTTTGTTCGATCGAGCTGTGACGGCCGCCGACGGCGTTCTGCGCCATCTGCGCGAACAGCGCGGTGTTGTAGCGCATCAGCAGCGCGGGCAGGGCGCCGCCCTGGTTGAAGGCGTCGCGCAGGTGCTGGGCCTTCATGCGGTAGCCGTAGCCGGCCGCCTGCACCACGGCGCTGCACATCGCGCGCTCGCCTTCGAACAGCGAGACGCCGACCACGCCTTCATGGCCGACCACGGCGATCTCGGTGGTGGCGCCGTCTTCCATGACGTACAGCAGCGAGACGATGGCGGTGGTCGGGAAGTGCACATAATCCATCGCGCCGCCGAACTCGAACAATTCTTTGCCGAAGGGCAGGGTCACCAATTCCAGGTGCTCAAACAACGATTCCAGCACGTCGCGGGGCAGCGCGGCCAGCAACTCGTTCTGCTGGGCGCCGCTGATGCTGACAACAGGCCGTGACGCAACGTTGAATTCTTTCGAGTTCACCGTCATGCGTGGCGCTGCGGTTTTGTCGGTTGCGTTAATTTGGGTGTTGTTCATTTTTTTCCTCACAATCTGGCTATACAGGAGCACCAAAGGCGTGCTTCAGTGTTGCCATAATTTTGAGGTCTTTGTTAAATTGCGAACATAAGAGGAGGGGACGCACCCGTGTAGGCTTGCAACATGGCACTTTGTAGTCCTGGTCCTACACGAGCTCTATTTTTCTCCGCAGCGCGCGTGCATAATGCACAAATTCAAATCAAGTGGCGCACAGATCATGCATGTACTTGTGGTGGAGGACGACGCGGTATTGGCCGATGGCCTGAGCCGCGTGTTGAGCGGCCACGGCATGGCGGTCGAGGTGGTCGGCAACGGCACCCAGGCCGACGCGCTGCTGCAGCGGGCCGAGCATACCGAGGTGGTGGTGCTCGACATCGGCCTGCCCGGCATCGACGGCTTCGAGGTGGTGCGGCGCCTGCGCGCGCGCGGCAGCCAGGTGCCGGTGCTGCTGTTGACCGCGCGCGACGCCATCGAGGACCGGGTGCGCGGCCTGGAGCTGGGCGCCGACGATTACCTGGTCAAGCCCTTCGCCACCGCCGAGCTGGTGGCGCGGCTGCGGGCGCTGGCGCGGCGCAATACGCCCAAGCCCGCCGTGCTGGCGCTGGGCGACCTGGCGCTGGACCTGTCGGCCAAGCGCGCCCGCGTGCGCGACAAGACCATCGAGCTGTCGGTGCGCGAGTGGGCGGTGCTCGAATACCTGCTGCAGCATGGCGCGCGCGTGGTCTCCAAGCAGCAGATCATCGACGCCATCCTGCCCTGGGGCGACGACCTGACCCTGAACGCGGTGGAAGTCTACATCTCGCGCCTGCGCCTGAAGATCGCCGACGCCGGCGTTTCGATCCGCACCATCCGCGGCTTCGGCTACATGCTGGAGCAGGCTCCGGCGGCGCATGAAGAATGAATAGCATCCGGCTGCGCCTGCTGAAATGGCTGATCGGCCCCATCCTGCTGATCAACCTGGCCGGCGGCGCGCTGACCTACATGCTGGCCTGGCTGCCGGCCCAGCAAGCCTTCGACCAGAGCCTGTCCGACGCCGCCGCCGCGCTGGGCGCGCGCCTGAGCGCGGACGGCGGCCTGCTGCGCATCGACCTGCCGCGCCAGGCCGAACAGGTGCTGCGCACCGACGACGCCGACGCCGTCTACTTCGTGGTGCGCGACACGGCCGGCCGGACCATCGCCGGCGACGCCGATTTTCCAACGCTGCCGGGCGCCGCGCCGGAGCACGCGGCCAGGCGGGCCGTGCCCTTCGACGCCAGCCAGCGCGGCGAGGCGGTGCGCGGGGTGGCGCTGCGCCTGAGCTTGCCTTCGGCCTCGGGCGCACCGGTCCAGGCCGACATCGGCGTGGCCAAGACGCTGCGCAAGCGCACCCAGATCCGCCACGCCGTGGTGCGCGCGCTGGTGCTGCTGGAATCGCTGTTCGCGCTGGCCTGTGTCGGCCTGATCTGGTTTTCGGTCAGCAACGGCCTGCTGCCGCTGAACCGCCTGCGCGCCGGCCTCAACGCCCGCGACGGCGACGACCTCGAACCGATCGCGGCCACGCAGGTGCCGTACGAGCTGGAGCCGGTGGTGTCGGCCCTCAACGGCTTGCTGGACAAGGTCAGCGAGGGCGCGCGGGCGCGCCAGGAATTCCTGGCCAACGTGGCGCACCAGCTGCGCACGCCGCTGGCCGGCCTGAAGACCCAGCTCGAATGGCTGGGAGCGCGCCACGCCGAGCCGGAGACCGCGCAGTCGGTCAAGCTGATGCTGTCGGCCACCGAGCGCATGATCCGTCAGACCAACCAGCTGCTGGCGCTGGCCCGCGCCGAGCCCGGCCATTTCGAAAAGACCCGGCTCGAACCGGTGGCGCTGAACGCGTTGGTGGAGGAGGCGATCCAGTCCTTCGTCGACCGCGCCACGCTCAGGAACATCGACCTCGGCTTCGACCTGCAACCGCTGACCATCATGGGCGACCGCTTCCTGCTGCGCGACCTGATCGACAACCTGATCGACAACGCCATCCGCTACACGCCGCCCCACGGCACGGTCACGGTGGCCTGCCGGCCGGACGGCGAGGGCGGCTGGCTGACGGTCGAGGACAACGGCCCCGGCATCCCGCCGGCCCGGCGCGAGCAGGTGTTCAGCCGCTACGTGCGGCTGGACGACAAGACCACCGGCAGCGGCCTGGGCCTGGCCATCGTGCGCGACATCGCCACCGTGCACGGCGCCACGCTGACCATCGCCGACGGCGCCGGCGGCCGGGGCGCGCTGTTTTCCGTCCATTTCCGCTGAATATTTGCCGTTGTCAGGAATTTGTCAGCATTTCCTCAGGGTAATGCAAGCTGGGCCCGCTACACTCCAGGCATGTGAACAATCACCGGGAGCGGGCCATGAAGCGAGTCCAACAGGGCTTTACCTTGATCGAGATTATGGTGTCGGTGGCCATCGTCGGCATCTTGATGGCGGTGGCGATCCCGGCCTACAGCGATTACGTGATCCGCGGCCGCCTCAGCGAAGCGTTCACCGCGCTTGGCGGCGCCCAGCCGGCTGCCGAGCAGTTCTGGTCCAACAACCGCACCTATGTCGGCTTTGACGCCGTCAGCACCTTCCCGCCCGCCACCGCCAACTTCAGCTACGCGCTGAGCGGGGCCACCGCCTCCAGCTACACGCTGACGGCCACCGGCATCGGCAAGATGACCGGCTTCGTCTACACCATCGACCAGAACGGCACCCACGCCACCACTGGCAGCCCGGCCGGCTGGGGCGTGAGCACCTCGTGCTGGGTGGACCACAAGGGTGGCGCATGTTCCAACTGACGCCGCCGGCCCGGCGCCGCCAGCGTGGCCTCACGCTGCTGGAGCTGCTGCTGACGCTGGCCATCTTCGCGTTCATGCTGGCGATCGGCATTCCGAACGCCAGCAACTGGTTGCTGAGCAACCGCGCGCGCAGCGCCAGCGAGTTTTACGCCGACGGCTTCAGCCTGGCGCGCCGCCAGGCCGTGATGCACAACAGCTTCAGCCGGATCTCGCTCACGCCCAACGTCAACAGCGGGCAGATGGACTGGCAGGTCGACATCTGCTTCGTCTCGCCGGCCACCCAGTGCGGCGCGGCCGAAACCGGCTGGTCGACGGTCGACACCCCGGCCGCCAACGATCCGGAGGGCGCGGCCGGCTACAAGTCGGTGTACCGCGCGGCCGACTCGCTGCCGAACTCGGAAGTGCTGCTGCCGACCACCCAGCCGGAAGGCAGCTCGCAGGTCTACTACACGCCGATCGGCTGGGTCGACACCCGCTTCGCCCAGCGCCTGACCAGCCTGCGCCTCGACCCGGCCGCCAAATACGCCAACGAGGTGCCGGCGGTGGCGCTGGTGGTCACGCTGGCCGGCATGGCCAGCAAGTGCGATCCGCGCGTCCCCGCCAACGATACCAGGGCCTGTCCGCCATGAAGCCGACCATGCACCCCCGTCCTTCCCGCCGCCAGGGCGGCATCGCGCTGCTGGAGGCGATGCTGGCCATCGTCATTCTTGGCATCGGCCTGCTCGGCACCATCGGCCTGCAGGCGCGCGCCTACTCCGCGCTGTCGGACGCCAGCCTGCGCGCCGAGGCCACGCTGGCCGGCGAAAAGCTGCTGGGCGTGATGAACGCCGACAGCAACAACGTGCTGAACTACGGTGTCATCGAGGGCGGCGCGGCCACCGCCGCCGCCCAGCCCTGGGTGGACGAGACCCAGGCCGCGATCCCGGGCGCCATCATCGCCGTCACCGTCACGCCGCAGCAGCTGCGGGTCCAGGTCGACATTTCCATCAAATGGAAGCGCAAGGCCGGCGGCATCACCAACCAGCATCTGGTCACTTCCTATATTGCGATCTGAGCCATGAACCTCTCTCTGTCCCGCCGCCAAGGCGGCTTCTCGCTGGTGGAACTGATGGTCAGCGTGGTGATCGGCCTGCTGGCGCTGCTGTTCGCCACCCGCCTGGTGGTCAGCGGCGAACAGAACAAGGATGCCGCCGTGGGCGGTTCGGACAGCATGCAGAACGGCATGCTGGCGCTGTTCTCGCTCAGCGGCGACGCCACCGAGGCGGGCTGGGGCCTGAACGATCCGATGCTGGCCGGCTGCGACACCGTGTTCTCCGACGCCAACGGCTACGCGCTGCCGGTGATGCAGCGCGGCGGCGCCAACTTCACGCCGCTGGCGGCGGCGGTGATCCAGTCCAACGGCGCCGACCCGGACGTGATCTCCTTCAACAGCGGCACCTCGCAGACGGGCACCGGCTCGCTCAAGGTGGTTGCCGACTACACGGCCGGCAACCTGATCACGATCGACAATCCCAACGCCTATGCCTTCAACGATGGCGACGTGCTGGTGGTGGCGCCGCTGACGCCCGGCAGCGGCCAGTGCACCTTGTTCCAGCTGTCCGGCTTCAGCCCGGCGCCCAACAAGACCATCCTGGTCAACAGCGGCGGGCGCTACCGCTACAATCCGATCGCCGGCCTGGCTACGGCCTACAAGCAGAACCTGGCCTATATCTACAACCTCGGCACGCCGGCGCAGCTGCATTTCCACACCTGGACGGTGGCCAACGGCGTGCTGCTGCTGCGCGCCGCCGAGCTGGCCGGCGCCGAACAGGCCGGCGTGTCGGTGACCGACAACGTGGTCAGCATCAAGGCCCAGTACGGCTTTGACGCGCGCCTGCCGGGTCCCAAGCCCTACGACCCCAACCCCGGCGCCGACGGCATGCAGGTCACCCAGTGGAGCGGCACGATGGTGGACGCCGACAGCGACGGCGTGGTCGGCAGCCCCGGCGACTACCAGCGGATCGCGGCGGTGCGCATCGCCGTGGTGGCGCGCAGCAAGAACACCGAGAAGCCGAACTCGGCGGGGCAGTGCAGCGCCACCACGGTGCGCCCGACCGTGTTCGCCACCAGCGTGCCGAAAGGCGTGGCGGCGGCACCGGTGCAGGTCAACGTGGCGGTGGCGGGCGACCTGGTGCCGTGGCAGTGCTACCGCTACCGCGTGTTCGAGACCATCGTGCAGATCCGTAATTCCCAATGGAGGCCATGATGCGCCTGCCTTCCCGACAACGCGGCATCGCGCTGCCCATCATGCTGATCATGCTGACGGTGATGCTGGTCAGCAGCATCTACCTGCTCAAGTCCAGCACCTCGACCACGCTGACCACGGCCAACCTGGCCTACGACGCGGCGCTCAGCAAGTCGGCCGACCTCGGCATCCACACGGCCTTCGCCTACCTGCGCTCGATACCGGGCTCGTCTCAGCTGGAAAACAACCAGCCGGCCAACGGCTACGTCGCCACGCTGACGCCGACCTGGACCGTCAGCACCCCGGCCTTCTGGAACGGCTCGGTCACCTTGCCGGCCGACGCGGCCGGCAACCGGGTCGAGTACGTGATTCACCGCCTGTGCGACTTCGCCGGCCCCTTCAACCCGCCCGGCAACCACTGCCTGTTGACCTCGGCGCGGCCGAATTCCAAGTCGCCCACGCCGTACG
Organism: Rugamonas sp. A1-17; assembly: GCA_025548565.1. GTDB lineage: Bacteria > Pseudomonadota > Gammaproteobacteria > Burkholderiales > Burkholderiaceae_D > Rugamonas. The sequence goes on along the minus strand of JAJLPB010000002.1, from coordinate 280,363 downwards.
GCAAGAGCAACCGCGCGGACAGCCCCAACTACCAGGACCAGCCGCAGCTGCACTACGTGGTCACGGCGCGCATTGTCGGCGCGCGCGGCGGCAATGTGATCACGCAGGCGGTCGTCATGAAAGGGCCGTGAGGCCGCAGTCTTTTTGAATGGAAGCCATCATGAATAAGTTCTCTTCGACGCTGGCCGGACTGCTGCTTGGCGCCGCGCTGTGCGCGCCGCAGGCGGCCATGGCCGCGGCCACCCAGATCGCACAGGTGCCGCTGCTCAACATCACCGGCACCGGCACCGTCAAGCCCAATCTGATGCTGCTGTTCGATAACTCCGGCTCGATGGACCAGACCTACACGCCGGACTACGTCAACGACAACCTGTGCCGCAGCGCCGCCACGCTGCAGGCCGGCATCACCGCTTGCGCGGTCGGCCATCCACCGTTCATGAGCCCGGATTTCAACAAGCAGTACTACAACCCCAGGATCCGCTACCTGGTGCCGATCAAGTCCGACGGCACCTACTATCCCGAGCAGAACGCCGCCAACACCAGCAACTGGACCTCGGTCAGCGGCGACGGCTTCGGCGCCCACAAGGCCGACATGTTCGGCAACACGGTGTCGTCCAACATCAACCTGGTGACCGGCTTTCCCGACCTGAAGTGGTGCAACGGCAGCGGCGTCTGCCAGTTCAACACCGCCAGCTACACCTACCCCGACGCCACCTACCAGACCGCCACCCCCATCACCACCGGCCCGTACTACTACACCATCGGCGTCGGCCAGTACTGCACCGACGACACCATGAAGACCTGCGTCTCGACCGCCGTCGGCGCGGCGGCCCCGGCCGGCTATCCGGTGCCGGTCAAGGTACGCTGGTGCAGCGACAAGCTGCTGACCCAGTGCCAGGGCAAGCGGGTCGGGTCCTTCATCTACCCCGGCTATTCGATGCCGGCCGGCGCCACCGCGTCCTACGGCACCATCGCCATCGGCGCCTCGGCCACCGCCAGCGCGCTCAGCATCAGCAGCGTGGTGGTCAACGGCAGCACCACCATCACCAACGCGGCTGTCAACGCCGCCACCGGCACCAACAGCCTGATCAAGCAGCAGACGCTGGCCAGCGCGCTGGCCGCCAACATCATCGCCACCTCGGTGGGGCGGGGCGCCGGTTCCAGCAGCCTGTACTACGCCTGCGTCAAGACGCCGACCGGGCAGGCCACGGTGCCCGCCTGCAGCGTGTTCGGCATCACGCTCAGTTCCGACAATGTGGTGGCGGTGCTGCCGGTCAGCTGCACCGGCAGCGTCAGCGTCAGCAACTGCGTGACCGTCTCGGACAGCTCGCGCGCCGGCTGGGGCATCGCGGTCACCTCGCCATCGACCGTGGTGACGGCCTACGCGCCGGCCAGGGCGGTGGTGACCTTCGCCGGCACGGCCACCTCGTCGTCGCAGACGGCCATCCTCAAGAGCCTCAGCTATGCCGGCACCGCACTGGTGGGCAGCACCTCCACCGGCACGCCCAGCTACCTCAGCCTGGGCAAGAGCTGGACACCGTCGCAGATCGCCTCGGCGCTGGTGACCAAGGTCGGTACTGCCGGCACCATCAAGGCCTACCTGGGCAACAACAGCAACTGCCCGGCCGGTTACACGGCCACCAGCGTCTGCCTGCTGAACTGGGGCGCCACCGACAACACCGGCACCATCAGCGCCTTCACGATGGACAACCAGGGCTCGATCAGCTGGGCCAGCACCGGTTCCAGCGGCTATGTGGCGGCCGTCAACGACACCATCCCGACCAGCACCACTGCGCTGTCGGCCGGCTCCGGCGCGCCCAACCCCTTCGTGCGGGTCAATATCGTCAGCGGCCAGACCTATCCGAAGGGCACCGACCGCACCGACTGCGCCGGCACCACCTGCACCTACGCCGAGGAGATGAACAACTTCGCCAACTGGTATGTGTACTACAAGAGCCGGCTGCAAATGATGAAGAGCTCGATCGGCATCGCGTTCTCGGCCATCACCGCCAACTACAAGGTTGGCTACGTCAAGCTGTCGAACGCCGGCGCCGGCGCCGCCATCGACCTCAAACCGGCCGACTTCACCGGCAGCGCCCGCGCCACCTGGTACACCACGCTGTACAACACCACCACCTCGGGCTCGACGCCGATCCGCACCGCGATGGACAACGTCGGCCGCATGTTCGCCAACCTCACGCCGTACAACTACGCGTCCGGGCAGGAAGTGGTGCAGTACCCGTGCCAGCAGAACTTCATGATACTGACCACCGACGGTTACTGGAACGGCAGCTCCACCGCCAACGTGGTCAACAACGACAACGTCGAGAACCCGGACCGCTTCTGCACCCAGGCGCGCGGTTGCGTCGACACCCGGGCGCAGTCGCAGCCGTCGATCTCGGACGTGGCGCTGCACTGGTACAACGGCGGCTCCAGCACCACCACGGTGTCGCTGCGGCCGTCGCTGGAGCCGGACATGAGCCATCCCGGCTCGGTGCCGGCGGCCGGCGGCGAGAACACCCACCTGCACATGAACACCTACACGCTGGGCCTGGGCGTGGACGGCGTGATGACCTATGAGCCGAACTACGACACCGCGCCCAAGACCGGCGGCGACTTCTACAACCTGATCACCGCCGCCACCAGCGGCTGCCCGTGGAACGGCAACGGCGCCTATGTCTGGCCCAACCCGGACGTCACCAACACGGCCAGCACCGTGCAGGAGCGGGTCGACGACCTGTGGCACGCGGCCATCAACGGCCACGGCAAATATTTCAGCGCCCAGGATCCGAAAGACGTGGTGGGCGGCCTGAGCGAGGCGCTGTCGAACATGCAGGTGCACGTGGGCGCGGCCGCGGCGGCCGCCACCTCGACCCCGAACATCACGCTGACCGACAACGATATCTTCTCCGACACCTTCACCACCGTGAAGTGGTACGGCGAGCTGTCCGATAAAAAAATCGACAGCAGCGACGGCAGCGTCGGCAACACCGCCACCTGGACCACCAGCGACACGCTAGGCAAGAAGGTCGGCAACAGCAGCGACACCCGCACCATCTACATGTTCAACACGGCCGGCGGCAACGCCAGCACGCCAAGCGAATTCCGCTATGCCAACATGACGGGACCGGCGCCCGGCTGGTTCGCCAACAAGTGCGCGTCGCTGTCGCAATGCGTGCTGCTGTCGGCGTCGGACAAGGCCATCGTCAACGACGGCAACAACCTGGTCAACTACCTGCGCGGCCAGCAGCAGTACGCCGACGACAACCTGTTCCGCGCCTACACGCTGACGCTCAACACGCCGGCCGGCGCCTCCGGCCCCATCCCCATCGTGCTGGGCGACATCGCCTCGTCCAAGCCGGCCTTCGTGCGCGACCCGCGCAACGACTACCCGGACCCGGACTACGCCGTCTTCAAGGACACGTACGGCAACCCGAACAGCGCCCAGTACCGCAGCGGCGCCGTGTTCACCGCCGCCAACGACGGCATGCTGCACGCCTTCGACTCGGCCACCGGCGGCGAGCTGTGGGCCTACGTGCCGCGCATCACGATGAAGAAACTGTACGCGCTGGCCGGCACCACCTACGGCACCAACCACCAGTTCACCACCGACGGCTCGCCCGAGGTGGCCGACATCAAGGCCGGCGCGCTGGGCTGGCGCACCGTGCTGGTGGCCGGCCTGAACGGCGGCGGCCGCGGCTACTACGCGCTCGACATCACCGACACCAGCCATCCCAAGCAGCTGTGGGAATTCTGCGCCGACTCGGCGGTCTGCGCGCTCAGCGACGGCGACCTCGGCCTGACCTTCGGCAACCCGCAGTTCGGCACCTTGGCCAACGGCCGCTGGGTGGTGTTCCTGACCTCCGGCTACAACAACGTGCCCGGCACCGACGGCGTCGGCACCGGCAGCGGCAAGGGCTTCCTGTATGTGCTGGACGCCTACACCGGCGAGTTGCTCAACAAGATAGGCAACAACTCGGGCGACACCACCACGCCGTCCGGCCTGGCCAAGATCTCGGCCATCAGCAACGATCCCGGCGCCGACTCGCGCATCCAGTACATCTACGGCGGCGACAACCAGGGCCAGATGTGGCGCTTCGACCTGAGCGCGGCCTCGGGCGCGATCACGGTCAACCTGATGGGCAACGCCGGCACCTCCAAGCCGATCACCACGCGGCCGGACGTGACCATGTGCGCGGTGCAGATCAGCTCCGTGGTCGGCGGCGTGCCGACCGTCACCACGGCCGGGGTGCGGGTGGTGCTGTTCGGCACCGGCCGCCTGCTGGACGTGCCGGACACCACCGACACCTCGGTGCAGAGCCTGTACCTGCTCAAGGACAGCGGCACCCTGATCGGCGACATCCGCGGCGCGACCATGGTCAAGCAGACCCTGAGCCTGCTCGGCTCCAGCAGCAACGTCAATACCTACCAGATCAGCGCCAACGCGGTCGACCTGACGCAGAAGGACGGCTGGTACTTCGACTGGTCGGTCAACGCCGGCGAGCGCATGAACCTGGATCCGCAAATCGTCAGCGGCGTGGCCAACGTGGTGACCAACCTGCCGACCTCGTCGTCGTCGTGCTCGGTGGGCGGCTCCAGCAACCTGTACCAGGTCAACGTCTGCAACGGCCAGGCGATCGGCACCCACCCGGTCGGCGCGACGCTGTCGAACACCTCGGCGGCGGTCGGCTTCATCATCATCCGCCTGCCGAACGGCCAGCTGAAGATGATCACCACGCTGGCCGACGGCACCAACAAGACCTCGCCGCTGTCCGAGCAGACCTCGGCCGACGCCCACCGCACGGGCTGGCGCAGGGTGAAAGGGGAGTAGCCGGGGGCAAACAGTTCACACGGCGGGGCCAACTATCGGTAAAATCGAGGGTTTGCAGCCCCGCCTCAGATCGCGAACAAATGGTCAACGATATCGAAAACGCAATACCCGAGAATAACGACGACGCCCCGGCCACCGCCAGCGCCCGCACGCCAGCGCTGATTGCGCGCGAAGTCCAGCGCCGCCGCACCTTCGGCATCATTTCCCACCCCGACGCCGGCAAGACCACGCTGACGGAAAAACTGCTGCTGTTCTCGGGCGCGATCCAGATGGCCGGCACGGTCAAGGCGCGCAAGAGCGGCCGCCACGCCACCTCCGACTGGATGGAAATCGAGAAGCAGCGCGGCATTTCGGTGGCCTCGTCGGTGATGCAGTTCGAGTTCCGCGACCACGTGGTCAACCTGCTCGACACCCCCGGCCACCAGGACTTTTCGGAAGACACCTACCGCGTGCTGACGGCGGTCGACTCGGCGCTGATGGTGATCGACGCCGCCAAGGGTGTGGAAGCGCAGACCATCAAGCTGCTCGACGTCTGCCGCATGCGCAACACGCCGATCGTCACCTTCATGAACAAGATGGACCGCGAGACCCGCGATCCGCTGGAGCTGCTCGACGAGCTGGAATCGGTGCTGAAGATCCAGTGCGCGCCGGTGACCTGGCCTATCGGCATGGGTAAGAACTTCCGCGGCGTGTACCACCTGCTCAACGACACCATCATGCTGTTCAAAGCCGGCGAGGAAAAGGCCGACGGCGCCTTCGAGATCATCAAGGGCATCGACAATCCGCGCCTGATGGAGATGTTCCCGCTGGAGATGGACCAGCTGAAGATGGAAGTGGAGCTGGTGCACGGCGCCTCGCATCCGTTCGACCTGGAGCAGTTCCTGGCCGGCGTGCAGACGCCGGTGTTCTTCGGCTCCGCCATCAACAACTTCGGCGTGCGCGAGATCCTGTCGGCGCTGGTGGACTGGGCCCCGGCCCCGCGCGAGCGCGACGCCACCGTGCGTTCGGTCGATCCGAAGGAAGAACCGTTCACCGGCTTCGTGTTCAAGATCCAGGCCAATATGGACCCGGCCCACCGCGACCGCATCGCCTTCCTGCGTGTGTGCTCCGGCCGTTTCGAGCGCGGCATGAAGGTCAAGCACCTGCGCCTGGGGCGCGAGATCAAGGTGTCGTCGGTGGTGACGTTCATGGCGTCCTCGCGCGAGCAGGTGGAAGAGGCGTACGCCGGCGACATCATCGGCCTGCCCAACCACGGCAACATGCAGATCGGCGATTCCTTCTCCGAAGGCGAGATGCTGACCTTCACGGGCATCCCGTACTTCGCGCCGGACTTCTTCCGCTCGGTGCGCATCCGTAATCCGCTGAAGATCAAGCAGCTGCACAAGGGCTTGCAGCAGCTGGGCGAGGAGGGCGCGGTGCAGGTCTTCAAGCCGGTGCAGGGCGGCGAGCTGGTACTGGGCGCGGTCGGTGTGCTGCAGTTCGAAGTGGTCGCCAGCCGTCTGATGAACGAGTACGGCGTCGACGCCGTGTTCGAAGGCACCAGCATCAGCAGCGCGCGCTGGGTCTCCAGCGACGACAAGAAAGCGCTGTCGGACTTCGAGGACGCGCTGGGCCACAACGTCGCCTACGACGCCGCCGGCAACCTGGCCTACCTGGCCACGTCCAGCGTCAACCTGCGCCTGACGCAGGAACGCTGGCCGAAGCTGCAGTTCCACGCCACCCGCGAGCACTCGGCCAAATTGGTTTAAGCATCGCTAGTGCGTGGACAGGGCGCGCAGCAGGGCCGGTACTTCGGCACTGATCTCGCGCGCCAGGTAGCCCAGCGGGCCGTGGCGCAGCGACAGCTGCTCCCCGGCCATCGCATGCAAGGCCACACCCCACGACGCCGCCTGCTCCAGCGCGGCGCCGCGCGCCGCCAGGCCCGCGATCAATCCCGCCAACGCATCGCCCGATCCCGAGATCGCCAAGCCTGTATTGCCGCCCCGGTGGCGCCATAGCGCCCCCTCCGGCGCGGCGATGGCGGTGGTCGCGCCTTTCAACGCCACCCAGGCGTGCCAGCGCCGCGCCGCCTCGCGTGCGGCCGCTTCCGGCTGGCTGGCGATGTCCTGCTTGTCGGCGCCGGTCAGGCCGGCCAGCTCGCCGGCGTGCGGCGTCAGAAGTACCTTGCCGTCGAAGCGGTGGCCGTCGCTCGCCGCGATTCGCATGCCGGCCGCATCGAGTATCAGCGGCGCGTGCGCGCAGTACGGCAGCAGCGCGCCCACCAGCGCCACGCTGGCGGCATCGCCCTGCATGCCGGGACCGATCAGCACCGCGCTGGCGCACTGGCAGGCCTCCCGCAGAGCCGCGCCACCGCCGGCGCTTTCGTGCAGCAAGCCTCCGCCTTCGTGCAGCAAGCCGCCGCGATCTTCCAGCAGGCCGCCGCCATCGTCCAGCAGGCCGGCGCGATCATCCAGCAAGCCGCCGCCACCAGCCGCCAGGCCGTCGCCATCGATCCGCAGGCCGCCGTCCGGCGTCTCCCGGAGGCCGATCACGCGCGCTTCGGGCAGCGCCACGCCCAGCGCCACCGCCGCGCTGGCCGCCGTGGCGATGGTCAGCTTGCCGGCGCCCGCGCGCAGCGCCGCTGTTGCGGCCAGCAGCACCGCACCCGGCATCTCGCGCGAACCGGCGACGATCAGCAGGTGGCCACGCACTTCCTTGTCGGCGTCGCCGTCGGGCATGGGCAGCGGCCAGTCGCGCAGCATGGCGGCGCTGATGTCGGTGGCCTCGGGCGCTTCGCTCATGATTTCGGCGCGGCCGGCATATCCGGCTGATGGGTGACCGGCGTGCCCGTCTGCTCCAGCGGCGCGACGAAGTTGGCCTGCACCAGCGCCAGCTTGCCGTGCTTGCCCGCCTGCGGATCGAAGCGATACTCGGTGATGCCGCAATTGGGCACGTCGCCGGCGCGGTCGATCGCCAGGATCGCATCCTCGTCCATCCGCTCCAGCAGGTAGCGGAAGCAGTTGACGATGACCTGGTGCGCGACGATCAACACCCGCTCGCCCCGGTATTCGCGGGTGAGGGTGTCGAGTGTGCTGCGCAGGCGCAGGATGACGTCGCACCAGCTTTCGCCGCCCGGCGGACGGAAATAGAACTTGCCCACGTGCTGGCGCTGCTCGGCCAGCTCGGGATATTTGTCGCGGATGCCCAGCGGCGTCAGGCGGTCCAGGATGCCGAACTCCTTTTCGCGCAGGCGTTCGTCGGCCACCACGGCGAGCAGTTCGCGGCGATCGAGCGCGTCCAGCACCGCCTGCGCGGTGGCGCGCGCGCGGGCGTAGGGCGAGAACAGCACCACGCTGGGGCGGGATTCGGGCGGCAGCGCGCCGAACCAGTCGCTCATCGCCCGCGCCTGGCGCTGGCCCAGCGGCGACAGCGGTACATCGACATCGCGCCCGGCGATATCGATCAGCAGTTGCGAGGCGGCTTCGGCGGCGTCGCGCGCCACGTTGCCGGCGCTCTGGCCATGCCGCGCCAGCCACAGTTGCTGCGGCCATTTCTGTTCCGTCATGGCCGTCCCTCCAGGTCCAGTTCTATCCACACCGGCGCATGGTCGCTGGGCTTCTCGCGGCCCCGCACGTCGCGGTCCACCTCGGCCGCCTTCAGTGCCGGCGCCAGGCCAGGGCTCAGCAGCAGGTGGTCGATCCGCAGGCCGGCGTTGCGCCCGTAGGCGTTGCGGAAGTAATCCCAAAAGGTATAAATCGTTTCGCCCGGATGCATTGTGCGCAGCGCATCGCACCAGCCCTGCGCCAGCAGCCGGTGAAAGGCGGCGCGCACCTCGGGCCGGAACAGCGCGTCGTCCACCCAGCGCTCCGGCTTGTAGACATCGAGCTCGGTCGGCATGACGTTGAAATCGCCCGCCAGCACCGTGTCGGCGCCGCTGTCGATCAGCTCCGCCGCGTGGGCGATCAGCCGCTCGAACCATTTCAGCTTGTAGTCGAACTTGGGGCCGGGCGCCGGATTACCGTTCGGTAGGTACAGGCCGGCCACCAGCACGCCGTCGACCACCGCCTCGATGTAGCGGCTTTGCGCGTCGTCCGGATCGCCGGGCAGGCCGCGTCCCGTTTCGATCGGCAGCTGTCCGCGCGCCAGGATGGCGACGCCGTTCCAGCTTTTCTGTCCGTGCCAGATCGCCTGGTAGCCCGCCGCGTTGATGGCCGGCTCGGGGAATTTCTCCTGCGGCGCCTTCAACTCTTGCAGGCATACGACGTCCGGCCGGGTCTCGTCCAGCCATTGCAGCAGGGCGGGCAGGCGGCTGGTGATGCCGTTGACGTTGAAGGTGGCGATACGCATGGCGTCAGTATGCGCAGCCGCGCCGGCGCCTACCGTGCGGCTGCGCACATAGCCGGCGCTGAAATTTTGTTTGACAAGCCGTCTTTTCGGGGCTAATGTATTAGTCAACTAATACACCGATACAAAAAGATGACCTCCCATACAGCCTCACTGTTCTCGATCGCGACCGGTTCGTCCGAGCCGATCTACCGGCAGCTGATCGAGCAGACCCGCCGCCTGCTGGCCGCCCGCGTGCTGGCGCCGGGCGACGTGCTGCCGTCCGTGCGCGACGTCGCGCTGGCGCTGGCCGTCAACCCGATGACCGTCTCCAAGGCCTACAACATGATGGAGACCGAGGGCCTGCTCACGCGCAGCCGCGGCATCGGCATGCTGGTGGCCGAGCGCAAGGCCCACGTGCACAACATCCGCGAACGCGAGGCCCTGCTGCGGCCCACGCTGGAGCGGGCCGCGGAGGAGGCACGCCAGCTGGAACTCGATCCCGATGCCGTACTTGCCCTGTTCAATAAAATCCTCAAGGAAGAACCATGAAACCATCCGTCGTCAATGTCGCCAACCTGCATAAATCGTTCGGCGGCCAGCAGGTGCTGCAGGGCGTGAACTGGGACATCGCGCCCGGCCAGGTGGTCGGCCTGCTGGGCCGCAACGGCGCCGGCAAATCGACGCTGCTCGAATGCCTGCTTGGCCTGCGCGAAGCCGATGCCGGCGCCTGCACGCTGTTCGGCCAGCCGTCCACGCAGCTGGGCGACGAGGTGCGCGCCCAAATCGGTTACGTGCCGCAGAAGTCGGACCTGTTCGAGTGGCTCACGCCGGTGCAGATGCTGGACTACTTCAAGGCGCTGTACCCGCGCTGGAACGCCGGCAAGGTGGATAGCCTGCTGGAGCGCTGGGGCTTCGCCGGCGACGCGCGCGGCAAGCAGATCGGCCGCCTGTCCGGCGGCGAGAAGCAGCGCCTGTCGATCATCCGCGCGCTGGCGCACGATCCGAAATTGCTGGTGCTGGACGAACCGGTCGCCAGCCTCGATCCGGTCGGCCGCCGCGACTTCCTGCACGAGCTGGTGGACGGCGTGATCGAGCGCGATACCACGGTGATCTTCTCGACCCACATCCTGTCGGACCTGGAGCGGGTGGCGCTGGACGTGGCCTTCCTCCAGGGCGGCAAGATCACGCTGCAGGCGCCGCTGGACGAGTTGCTGGAAAGCGCGCACCGCATCACCGGCACGGCGGCGGCGTTGGCGCGCCTGAACCTGCGCGACGAGATCCGCCGCCAGCAGGACCGCAGCGGCGGCGTCAGCATCGTGGCGCGCTTGAACGGGCAGGAGGCGGCCGACCTGCGCGCCGGCCCGGACCTGCGGGTGGAAAACCTGAGCCTGGAAGACCTGTTCGTCGAGGTGACCAAATGAACGCGGCCTACTCGCAATTGCTGCTGCAAGTGGCGCGCGACCGCTGCGCCAGCCGTTCGCTGACGCGCATCAGCGGCCTGGTCCTGCTGGTGGGCGTGGCGGCGCTGGTGTTTGCGCGCTACATCGAGCGCCCGCAACTGGGCCTGGGCATGCTGGTCGGCGCGTTATCGTTCGTGATGATGTCCTGGGGCGGTGCCATGCTGAAAAGCGCCGTGCAGCAGAACCAGCCTGCAAATGCCTGCCTGGTGCCGAAGCTGCGTCACCGGCTGATCGTGTTGACCCTGATGCTGTACGGAGCGATGACTTTGCTGATCGCGGCGATGATCGGTGCGGTGTTCGGGCACTTCGGCTACGCCTTGGTCGGCGCCGGTCTTTTCTACAGCTTCATCCTGTACGCGCAGCGCTATCCGGTGCTGGCGATTATGCCGTCGCTGGTGATCGTCTTGTCGGTGTCGGTGCTCAGCGCCCCCTTGCATGCCTTGTGGGACGCGATAGGCTGGATGGGCGAACCGGCATTGAGCGGCATCGGCCTGATCGCCGCATCGGTGCTGGGCGGCTTCGGCATGCGGGCGGCGTTCCCGCGCGGAGGCGACAGCCATTGGAGCTGGCATGCGCGCCGCGCCGCGGCACTGCGCAGGGCACAGGGCGACGCGCCCAAGCCCGGCGACACCGCCAACTGGAGCCGCTGGACCATGCCCATGAGGATCGGCTACCGCGCCGGCTTGCGGCGCGACAGCCGTGGCGGCGCCGCGCCGGGCCGCATGCTGGCGCACACCTTCGGTCCCGCCGCGCATGAAGGCGGCTACCATGTCGCCGCGCTGCTGATTTTGCTGGTGCTGCTGGTATTGCGCGGATTCGGCGATAGTGAGCTGCTGCGGCAGATGGTGCGCACCTCGCTGCTGCAGGCCAGCGTGTTGGTGAGCGTGGTGATCTACGCGGCAGAGTTGCAGAAGAGTGTCGTTCGCCACGGCGCCGAGCAGGCTTTGTATTTGCTGACGCCGGGCGCACCGGCGGGCGCGCAGCTCAATCGCGTGCTGGGCGCGGCCTTGTTGAAGCGCTTCCTGCGCGTGTGGCTGGTGACGGTGGCGTGCGCGGCCACCATCGACATGGTGATGCGTGGCGCGCCGCACCTGTACGCCTCGACCTGCGTGCTGTCGGCGCTGATGCTGCCGCTCGCATGCACGCTGCTGCGCGATTACGCGAAGATGCCGGCGTCGACCAACCAGACCGCCATATTGATCGCGACCTTCCTGGCCATCTTCGCTTACCTGATGATGCTGGGCGTCGAGCGCACTTGGCCGGCGTTTCCCGTGTTCTGGGTCTGCGCGGCGATCGTGCTGGCGTCCGTGCTGGCGTTGCGCTGGCGGTGGCGGCGCTTTACGGCGCTGCCCGCCGTGCTGCCCGCCGGCCGCCTGCTGGAATAGGCGGCGTTATTTGCCCGGCGTGGCCAGCGGCTTGCCCTTGTCGACCACGTACACGCCGACCAGCTTGAGCGGCACCTTGCCGACATTGAGCGCGTCGTGGACGACGCCGGCCGGGATCACAAAGGCTTCGCCGGCCTTGACGCGGCGCGGGTCCTCGCCATCGATGCGCAATTCGCCTTCGCCCTCCAGCACGTAGCTGATCTCGTCGCCCGGATGCGAATGGCGGCCGGCGACGCCGCCCACATCCACCTCGACCCTGGCGACCACCGCCTCGCGGCCCGGCACCGAAACGTCGGCCTTGGTGACCACGGTGCGGTGGATGGCGGAGGCTTGGGCGTGCACGGCGCCGGCCGATACGGCGAGCAGCAGGACGGCGGCGGCGGACAGGAGATGGCGGGCAGGCATGGCGGGTGGCATGGCACATCCTTTCAGGTGAGGGGATCGGCCGATTGTACGCCGCCGTGCGCCGTTAGCGGTGGCGCCCCAGCCACAGCGCGTCGGCCACCGAGCCTATCCAGCAGACCATGCAGACCAGCGCCGCGAAGTTGGTGACAGGGTTGTCGATGCCCGAACTATGCACGCGCTCCAGCACCAGCAGCGGATCCGGCGGCAGCCTGCCGCTGTTGACTTCATCCATCAGCGTGCCGGCCAAAGTCAGTGTGGCGCGCAGCAGGTAGCCGCCCGCCAGCAGCGCCGGCACGAGGAACAGCAGGCCGCGCGCGCCGCGCCGCAGTACCAGGTGGCCGAGGCCGGGAAATACCAACGCCGAAATCAGGGCGGCCTTGATCGATGCTTTCATGTTGCTCCTGAGGAGGGCTTTGACCAAACGCAAAATTGCGCCGCAGCAAGCGGCTTAGAGTACAACATCTTACATGCAGGAGAGAATCATGCGCGCTATATTCAGTATCGTCCTGTTGCTGTGCTCCGTGTGCGTGCACGCCGCGCCCAGCGAAAAAGATGCGATCGCCCTGGCCGAGAAGGGCGCGCAGTTCGTGCGCGCGCACGGCAAGGCCGAGATGATCGCCCGTATCAACCGCAAGGACCCGGAATTCAACCAGGGTCCCTTGTACTTGGCCATGCGCGACCTGAACGGCATTACTATCGCCCACCCGACCAACGCGCTGATCGGCAAGAACCTGCTGGACGTGCCGGACGCCGACGGCAAGCCTTTCCGCCAGGAGATGCTGGCGCTGGCCAAGGGCAAGGGCTCGGGCTGGGTCGACTACAAGTTCCGCAATCCGCAGACCGGCAAGGTGGAGGCCAAGAGCACCTACGTGCTGCGGGTGGAGGATGTGACGCTGGAAGCCGGCATCTACAAACACTGAGCCGTGGACATGCTCAGCAAACTGCGAATAGGGCCCAAGCTGCTGCTGGCGCCGGGTGTGGTGCTGATCCTGCTGATCGTGCTGTCGGCCGGCGCCTTCGCCGGGCTGGTGCGGCAGAACCATCGGCTGGAGGACATGGTGCAGCAGCGCGCCGTGCGGCTCAAGGCGGCGGCCGACCTGGTGGCCGGCGCCAACCGCGCGCATGCAGAGATCTACCAGCTGCTCACCTGGATCAACGCCAGCTTCTCGCCGGCGCGCATCGACGCGCTGGTGCACGACATCCACGCCCGCCACGCCGCGCTGGACCGCCAGTACGCGCAGCTGGAGATGGCGACCCAGGCCAATCCGGCCGAACGCCGCTTCGTCGCCCAGTCGCAGGCGGCGCACGCGTTGTACGTGAAGGCCATCGGCGACGTCGTCGAATTGAGCATGGTCGACCAGTCGATGGCGGCCAACGCGATGTCGACGGCCGAGCGGGCGTTCGATGTGGTGGCGCGCCGGCTCGATGAGTTGTCGCGGCTGGAGGCGATGCTCGGCACGCGCGCCTATAACGACGCCGAGGCCGAGTTCAGGACCTTGGCGGTCTTGATGCCGGTGCTGGTGGTGCTGTCGATCACGCTGTCGCTGCTGGTGACGATGGCCGTGCGGCGGGCCATGTTGAAGGACGTGAGCGAAATCGGCGCGGCCGCGATCGACCTGGCCGAAGGTAACCTGACGGTGAAGAACCGTGTCTACGGCAAGGACGAAATCGCCGAGACCTCGCGCGCGCTCGACACCAGCATCCGCAACCTGAACACCACCTTGAAGACCATCCTGGCGTCGGCGCAGTCGATCGACACGGCCTCGCGCGAGATCGCGCAGGGCAATGTCGACCTGACCCAGCGCACCGAGGCCCAGGCCTCCACGCTGGAGGAGGCCAGCAGCTCGATGAAGGAGCTCAGCGACACCGTCACGCAGACCGCCAACAACGCGCAGCTGGCCAATCACCTGGCGCGCTGCGCCACCAACTTCGCGGTGCGCGGCGGCAGCGTGGTGCAGCGGCTGGTGGTGACGATGGCGGCGATCCGCGGCAGCTCGCGCAAGGTGGTGGAGATCGTCGGCGTCATCGACGGCATCGCCTTCCAGACCAATCTGCTGGCCTTGAACGCGGCGGTGGAGGCCGCGCGCGCGGGCGCGCATGGCGAGGGCTTCGCGGTCGTGGCGGGCGAGGTGCGCACGCTGGCGCAGCGTTCGGCCACGGCGGCGCACGAGATCAAGCAACTGATCGCCGAGTCGGTGGCCGAGATCGAGGGCGGCAGCCGCTCGGTGGAGGAAGCCGGCACCAGCATGGCGGAGATCGTCGCGTCGGTGCAGCAGGTGGGGGATATCATCGACCAGGTCAGCGCCGCCAGCGCGGTGCAGGCGCAGGGCTTGCAGGGCATGCACCAGGCCATCGTCGAGATGGATCAGGTGACGCAGCAGAAGCTGGCGCTGGTCGAACAAGCCGCCAGCGCGGCATCGAGCTTGCAGCGGCAGGCGGTCAATTTATCGGAGGCGGTGGCGATGTTCAAGCTGGATGAAGGAAAGGAACCGCCGCCCTCCAGGCTCCCCGCCGGCTCACCGCGCGTGGTCCGCCTGCGCCTGGCGTCGGTGCGCAACTGAGCGGATCAGGCGCCCCGGCGGCTGGCTGGTTGGGTGCGGAACCAGCGGTCGCCTGATTGTTGCAGGTACTTCCTGAAGACGTAACCCCAGGGCATGGCGATAGGGATGATCACCACCACCACGCACTGCGCGAAGATTTCCATGGTATCGGCGTCCAACGTGCCCGAACGCCACGCCGGCAGGACAACCACCAGCGTCCAGATGATTTTCCACGTCAGCTCCCACAGCAGCACCGGCAGCATCTGCAGGGGATAGCGCACGCCCACCGCGCACAACAAGCCGAACGCCGCCAGCATGCAGTTGACCACGCCGCCCATCAGGCTCCACGGCTTGTCGTGATGGAGCACGCCAGGCCACACCACCAGGCCCAGTCCCACAGCGATAATCAGATACACGGCTCTCAGCATATACAGACGTACTAATGAAACTTCGTTCATTTTGCGGCTCCTGGTGGCGGTTGGGGGGCTTACTCGACTTCCTTCAAGATCTTCTCGATGGCCGATACGCGCGCCTTCAGGTCCGCCAGCGAGGCGTCCATGGACGCGAGCGCGGCGGCCGCCTCGGTATGCGCGGCGACGGCCTTCTCGGCGATCACGCGATACGCCTCCTCATGGGAGAAGCGCAGCTTGGCCTGCTGGATGGCGGAGAAATGCCGCATCGCCGCGATGACCACGATGGCCAGCAGCGGAAGGCCTATCGTCAAAAGATATACATGCTCAGCCATAATTGCCTCTATTGTTCAGGGTTGGTGGACAACGACTTGACCGCCTCGGCGATCAAGGCCGGTGTCAGTTCGAAGTCGAAATTGCTGACGTCGAAATAGTTCAGCGCCTTGCCGTCCTGCGACAGCTCCATCTGGCTGACGACCAGGCCGGCATCCTCCAGCTTTTGCAGATGCAGGTGCAGCAAGGGCCGGCTGATGCCCAGCTCGCGCGCCAGCTGGCTCACATAGTTGCGGCCACCCGACTGCAGCATCGCGATGATGCGCAGGCGGTGCGGGTTGGACAGCGCCGCAAGCATGCTCAGCAGCTGGTCTCCGCCAGGGGTAGGCGTTTTCGATTTCATGTGTAAAGAATAGCTGACATATGAAAAGGAGTCAACCACATTTGACTGAAATCTGTCCGGCATAAAAAAACGCAGGCCGGGCCGGGTGGCTCGCCTGCGTTGTGCGGTTGGCGCGGCGAACCGCGCGTCCCTTCAGTTGCCCATCAATTACTCGTAGTCGCTCATCGGCGCGCAGCCGCAGAACAGGTTGCGGTCGCCGTAGACGTTGTCGGCGCGGCCGACCGGCGGCCAGTACTTCTGCTTGCGCAGCGACGGCACCGGGTAGGCCGCCACTTCGCGGCTGTACTTGCGCTCCCACTTGTCGGCGGTCAGCACCTCGGCGGTGTGCGGCGCGAACTTCAACGGGTTGTCCAGCTTGTCGAACTCGCCGCTTTCGACCTTGGCGATCTCGCCGCGGATGGCGATCATCGCATCGATGAAGCGGTCCATCTCGGCCTTCGATTCGCTTTCGGTCGGCTCGATCATCAGCGTGCCCGGTACCGGGAAGCTCATGGTCGGCGCGTGGAAGCCGAAGTCCATCAGACGCTTGGCCACGTCTTCGTTGCTGATGCCGGTGGCATCCTGCAGCGGACGCAGGTCGATGATGCACTCGTGCGCCACCAGGCCGTCGTGGCCGGAGTACAGCACAGGGAAGTGCGGCGACAGACGGCGCGCGATGTAGTTGGCGTTCAGGATCGCGGTCTCGGTGGCGGCGGTCAGGCCTTCCGCGCCCATCATCGCGATGTACATCCACGAAATCGGCAGGATGCTGGCCGAACCGAATGGCGCGGCGCTGACCGAACCGATGCCGGCGTTGTCGCGGATGTAGCCGTTCGAACGCTGGTTAGGCAGGAACTTGGCCAGGTGCGCGCCGACGCCGATAGGACCGACGCCTGGGCCGCCACCACCGTGAGGAATGCAGAAGGTCTTGTGCAGGTTCAGGTGCGAGACGTCGCCACCGAACGAGCCGGGAGCCGCCACGCCGACCAGCGCGTTCATGTTGGCGCCGTCGATGTAGACCTGGCCGCCGTGGCCATGAACGATCTCGCACAGTTCCTGGATGCCTTCCTCGAACACGCCGTGGGTCGATGGGTAGGTCACCATCACGCAGGCCAGGTTTTTCGAGTGCAGTTCAGCTTTGGCCTTCAGGTCGGCCAGGTCGACGTTGCCGCTGGCGTCGCAGGCGGTGACCACCACCTGCATGCCGGCCATGTTGGCCGATGCCGGGTTGGTGCCGTGCGCCGACGATGGAATCAGGCAGATGTTGCGATGGCCTTCGCCGCGCGACTGGTGGTAGGCCTGGATCACCAGCAGACCGGCGTACTCGCCCTGCGAACCTGCGTTAGGCTGCAGCGAGATGGCGGCGTAGCCGGTCAGTGCGCACAGCATCTCTTCCAGCTGCGAGATCATCTCGCGATAGCCGACCGTCTGCGAGTCCGGCGCGAACGGGTGGATGTTCGAGAACTCGGGCCAGGTGACCGGGATCATCTCGGACGTCGCGTTCAGCTTCATGGTGCATGAACCCAGCGGGATCATGGTGCGGTCCAGCGCCAGGTCCTTGTCCGCCAGGCTGCGCAGGTAGCGCAGCATTTCGGTTTCGGAGTGGTAGCGGTTGAAGACCGGGTGGGTCAGGTAGTCGCTGGTGCGCGACAGCGATGCCGGGAAGGCCTGTGCAACGGCGGCTTCCACGGTGTCGAAGTCCGGGCCGTGGGCCGGGCCGCCGACCGGGTGCGCGAACACGGTCCACAGCAGCGCGATGTCTTCGCGGCTGGTGGTCTCGTCCAGCGACACGCCGACGTGGGTGGCATCGATCATGCGCAGGTTCACGCCATGCGAGTGGGCCGACGCGTGCAGCTGTTCGGCGCTCTTGACGGCGACGGTCAGCGTGTCGAAGAAGGTATCGTTGGTGACGGTGTAACCGAGCGTCTTCAGGTTAGCGGCCAGCACGCCGGTGTAGCGGTGCACGCGCTGGGCGATCTGCTGCAGGCCTTTCGGGCCGTGGTAGACGGCGTACATCGACGCCATCACCGCCAGCAGTACCTGCGCCGTGCAGATGTTCGAGGTGGCTTTTTCGCGGCGGATGTGCTGCTCGCGGGTTTGCAGCGCCAGGCGGTAAGCCTTGTTGCCCTGGGCGTCGATGGTGACGCCGACCAGGCGGCCCGACATGCTGCGTTTGAATTCGTCGCGGGTCGACAGGTAGCCCGCGTGCGGGCCGCCGAAGCCCAGCGGCACGCCGAAGCGCTGGCTGTTACCGACCACCACGTCCGCGCCCCATTCGCCCGGAGGCGTGAGCATGGTCAGCGCCAGCAGGTCGGCGGCGACCACCACCATCGCGCCCTTGGCCTTGACCGTTTCCACGTCGGCCTTGTAGTCGCGCACCGCGCCATTCACCCCCGGGTACTGCAGCAGCACGCCGAAGCAATCGCCCACGGCGGCCAGTTCGGCTGGGTGGAAGGTCTTCACCTCGATGCCCAGCGGCTTGGCGCGGGTCTCGACCACTTCGCGGGTTTGCGGCAGCACGTCGTCGGCGACGTAGAACACGTTGGACTTCGACTTGCCCACGCGCTGGATCAGCGTCATCGCTTCAGCGGCGGCCGTGCCTTCGTCCAGCATCGACGCGTTGGCGATGCCCATGCCGGTCAGGTCGGTGATGGTCTGCTGGAAGTTCAGGATCGCTTCCAGGCGGCCCTGCGAGATCTCCGGCTGGTACGGGGTGTAGGCGGTGTACCAGGCCGGGTTTTCGAAGATGTTACGCAGCACCACGCCAGGCGTGACGCTGTTGTAGTAGCCCTGGCCGATCAGCGACTTGAGCACCTTGTTCTTGGAGGCGATCTTCTTCAGCTTGGACAGCGCTTCCTGTTCCGGCATCGGCTGCGCGTACGCGCCCAGCGGCAGGGCGCCCTTGTTGCGGATGTTGGCGGGGACCAGTGCGTCGATCAGGGCTGCGCGCGAGGCGTAGCCGAGTACCGACAGCATGGCTTCCTGTTCTGCGGCGTCAGGGCCGATGTGGCGGGCGATGAAGGCGTCGCGGGCTTCGAGTTGGGTCAGGCTGGTGCGGGTCATGATATGGGCGAGGGGCTGAATAGGTGGTCGGAACGGCAAGGCGGCCGCCGTCGTTCCCGCGAAAGCGGGAATGACGGCGGTGGCGGCGAATTACGCTTCGGTGGTCTTGCCGTAAGCGGCGGCGTCCAGCAGGCCGTTGACCGCCGCGGCGTCGGCCGGCTTGATCTTGAACAGCCAGGCGGCGTAGGCGTCGCTGTTGATCGACTCTGGCGCGTTGACCACGTCGTCGTTGACGGCGATGACTTCGCCGGCCACTGGCGCGTAGATGTCGCTGGCTGCCTTGACCGATTCCACCACGGCGGCGTCGTCGCCGGCGCCGTAGGTCGCGCCGACTTTCGGCAGTTCGACGAAGACGATATCGCCCAGCGCGTCCTGCGCGAACTCGGTGATGCCGACGGTGACGGTGCCGTCAGCTTCAGCGCGTACCCATTCGTGGGATTCGGTGTACTTCAGGTCTGCAGGAATGTTCATGTAATGCTCCAGAGGGTAGGTGTCAGGGTACTAACTTGGTACGATTAATTCAAACAGCGAGGATTTTACCGTTGCGCACGAACGGCAGCTTGACCACCGACGCGGCCAGTTTCTTGTCGCGGATCTCGACGTGCACGGTGTCGCCGACGGCCACGCCGTTCGGCACGCGCGCCAGCGCGATCGCCTGCTGCATGGTCGGGCTGAAGGTGCCGCTGGTGATCTCGCCGACGGCGTCGGTGCCTGCCACGATCACCTTCTGGTGGGCGCGCAGCACGCCGCCTTTTTCGCGCAGGATCAGGCCGACGAACTGGGCGTTCTGGCCCATCGCCTGCAGGGCCGCCTTGCCGATGAAGTCGCGCTCGGAGACCAGGTCGATGGTCCATGCCAGGCCGGCGTCCAGCGGGTTGACGGTTTCGTCCATGTCCTGGCCGTACAGGTTCATGCCGGCTTCCAGGCGCAGCGTGTCGCGCGCGCCCAGGCCGGCCGGCTTGACGCCCGCCGCGGCCAGCGCGTTCCACAGGTTTTCCGCCTGTTCGGCGGCGACGCCGATTTCAAAGCCGTCTTCGCCGGTGTAGCCGGTGCGGGCGATCATCGCCTCGCCGAAGGTTGGGCTTTGCGCGAAGGCGACGTTGAACGGCTTCATGTCGGCCGTGCCTTCCTTCGATTCGGGGATGACTTGCCATACCTTGGCGCGGGCGTTCGGGCCCTGTACGGCGATCAGCGCCATGGCGTTGGCGCCGTCCCTGCGCTGGGTGATCGTCAGGCCGGCGTTGGTGGCGGTGTTCTGCTGCTGCATCCAGGCCACGTCTTTTTCAGCGGTGCCGGCGTTGACCACCAGGCGGAACCAGCTCTCGTTGATGAAGTAGACGATCAGGTCGTCGATGACGAAGCCTTGCGGGTTCAACATGCACGAGTACAGCGCCTTGCCGGAGACCTGCAGCTTGTCGACGTTGTTGGCCAGCAGGCCGCGCAGGAAGGCGCGCACATTGTCGCCCTTGATGTCGACCACGCACATGTGCGCCACGTCGAACATGCCGACATCGGTGCGCACGGCGTTGTGCTCTTCGATCTGGGAGCCGTAGTTGACCGGCATGTCCCAGCCGCCGAAGTCGACCATCTTGGCGCCGGCGGCGCGGTGGGCATTGTTGAGTGGGGTAGCTTTGAGCGTCATAAGTCCTCGGTCCAAATCGAATAGGGGTTAACAGAACATACAAGGAAACGCCAAAAAAGAAGCTGATTCCACAATGATCGCAGACCCCTCTGTCCTTGGTACCTGAGAGATTACGGGAGGAGGGTGGCTCCTGATTCCCGTGCGCCCCTTCGGTGGGCCGCCAGCTTGCGCCGCGGCCGCTCTCCAGAGTTGGTCCAGTTGGCGTCCCGTCGATACGGTCGCGCTGGTCCCTTGATCGGTCCTTTTGCCTGAGAGTTTTTGGGTAGTGCCCCTTCGGCGGCAACGCTGGTTTGCCCTCTCCCGATCAAGACTCGGGAATATATGTCAGAAGTATCGTGTTGTCAATCTGAAGCCTGTTTTCCGCGCGCACGAATGAAATGCCATAATGAAGCCTGAAAAACAACTATTTGCTAGAATAGACCACACTTATTCAAGAGCCCAGCCATGAGCCAAGATTCCACTACTTACGAGGGCCACGCGTGGTTCACCCTGTCCGGCGACGTCAATAGCGACATGGTGCGCCGTGTCTTCGACGCCGTTGCCGACATGACGGAAGACCGTATCACCACCGCCCACATCCTGATCCAGTCCAACGGCGGCTACGTCAGCGACGGCATCTGCCTGTACAACTACCTGAGCAAGCTACCGATCAAGATCGTCACCTACAACGCCGGCGCCGTGGCCTCGATCGCGGTGATCCTGTTCCTGGCCGGCTCCGAGCGCTACGCCAGCGAGACGGCGCGCTTCATGGTGCACAAGTCGCACGCCAGCGCGCCGCACGGCGCCCGGCCGGACGCGCTGCGCATCATCGTCGAAGGCTTGCAGGCCGACGACGCGCGCACCGAGCAGATCCTGCGCGACCATGTCCAGCTGACGGACGAGCACTGGCGCACGCACGAGTATTCGGACCTGCACCTGACGGCGACCGAAGGCTTGAAAGTGGGGATGATCAATGCGGTGAGGGATTTCGTGCCGCCGCGCGGGCAGCGGGTGGCGAACATCTGATGAGGTATGCGGCGCCTTGCGCGGCGCCGCATCGACCGCGCTGGCCTACTTAACGGTCTTTCTTGCCGGACTGCTTGTTGGCGTCGTTCTTGTGGCTTTGACGGCCGGCCTCCACGTGCTGCTCATGGGTGCCGCCCTGGGTGCCGCTGCCACGCGAACCGCTGGACGAACCCTGGTCGCCCGACTGCTTGCTGCTGCCGGAGGTCGAGCCCTGCTTGCTGCTGCTTTTTTGATTCGAGTTCATGTCAATTCCTTTTGTAAAAGTGAAAGAGCGTACTCGCCAGAACCACGCCGGCGCTTGCATTCCGGCGTGTTTTTGGTATCGCAATGATGCGGGCTCGATCCACTGATCGCTATCGGAATTTCTCTTGGTGGCATGTAGGAGCATGCCTTGCCGCCTGCCTAAAATTCTTCCCACTCGACTTCCTTGCCGCGGTGTCCGCCTGATGCGGTGCGCTGCATGGGCGCTGGCTTGTGCGGTGCCGGGCTGGGCGATGGCGTCCGCGCTGGCCGCGTAGCCGGCGCTGTGGACTTGGCGGAGCGGCCGGTGGCCGGCGCAGGCTTGGCGGCGCGGGTCGAGGCCGGCGCGGCGTTGACGATCTGCGGCGCGAGCCCGGCCGCGAGGGCAGGGGGCGCCGCCGGCTCGCCGCGCGCGACGGAGAACACGCCGATTGCCTCGTTCAGCTTGCCTGTCTCGTCCTGCATCGCGGCGGTCGCGGCGGCGGCCTGTTCGACCAGCGCCGCGTTCTGCTGCGTGGCCTGGTCCATTTCAGCCACGGCCTGGTTCACTTGCTCCAAGCCGGCGGTCTGCTCGGCGCTGGCGTCGGCGATCTCGCCGATCAGGCCGGTCACGCGCTGGACGCTGCCCACCACCTCGTCCATCGTGGTGCGCGCCTGGTCGGCCAGCTGCGTGCCGCGCGCCACCTTGTCGACCGAATCGGCGATCAGTTCCTTGATCTCCCTGGCTGCCGCCGCGCTGCGTTGCGCCAGGTTGCGCACCTCCGACGCCACCACCGCGAAGCCGCGTCCCTGCTCGCCGGCGCGGGCCGCCTCCACGGCGGCATTCAGCGCCAGGATATTGGTCTGGAACGCGATGCCGTCGATGACGCCGATGATCTCGGCGATTTTTTTCGAACTGTCGTCGATCGACGCCATCGTGCCCACCACCTGCTCGACGTCGGCGCCGCCGCGCCGCGCCACGGCCGACGCGGACAGCGCCAGCCTGTTGGCCTGCATCGCGTGGTCGGCGTTTTGCTTGACGGTGGCGGTCAGCTGCTCCATCGAGGATGCGGTCTCCTCCAGCGAGGCGGCCTGCTGCTCGGTGCGGGTCGACAGGTTCAGGTTGCCCTCGGCGATCTCGCGGGCGGCGCCATCGATGGCGCGCGCGCCTTGCTGCACCTGGCCGATGATGGCCAGCAGGCTGTCGTTCATGTGCTGCATCGCCTGCAGCAACCGGCCGGTATCGTTGTTGGCGGTGCCGCCGATGCGTGTGCTCAGGTCGCCGTTGGCGATGCGCTGCGCCACCAGCATCGCCCGCTGCAGCGGCGCCGAGATCGACCGGGCCAGCCACAGCGCCAGCAAGGCGCCGCCGAACACCGCCATGCCCAGTGTGCTCATCGCGATGATGCGGGCGCCATCGTACAGGCCGTCGGCAACGTGCGCCGCTTGCTGGCTGCCGGCCTTTTGCGCCGCCAGCAGCTTGTCGAGCTGGCCGTTCAGCGCGTCCATCGTCTGCTGCGAACGGCCCTTCAGCGCGGCGGCGGCCTCGTCTCTTTTACCCTCGGCGGCGAGGGCCATCATGCGTTCGTGCTCGGCGCCATAGTCGGCGGCCAGGCGCAGCATCTCCGCGGCGAGCCGCTTCACCGGCGTTTCCGCCAGCACCTGCGCCAGATGGCTTGTGTGGCCGCGCAGCGCCGTGTAGGCGGCGCCCAGCTTGCGGTCGGCGTCGGCGATGCTGTCCTTGTCGCCCACCACCACATGCTCCAGCTTGCGCAACTCCAGCAAATCGTTGCGCAGGGACAGCACGGCTATGGTCTGCGGCAACCATTTGTCGGACAATTCGGAGGAGGCGTCGTCGATGCGGGCCATGCGCGACAGATCGCTCAGGCCCAGCAGCAACGTCAGGCCGAGCAGGACGGCAAAGGAGGCCAGCAGCTTGCTGGACGTTTCCAGGTTATGCAGGAATTTCATGACGGGTCCTCGATGGCGACGACAGGAAATTGTTATGTTAGGGAAACTTCAACCTTGTCCTTTGCGCCCCGTCAATGCTGGGTTTCGCGGCCTTAAATCTGTGGGGAAACGCAAAAATACGCGAAATATTGCACAGTCTTTCCTTTTGGGTATTGCCATGTGGAAATAATGTGCAAGAATGTGGTAAATCGATATTTCACGCTACACAGGTCACATCATGGTTGCACCTTCCACAACGCCTCCGCTGCCGAAAAAGACGGTCTCGCCGCGGCATGCCTTGTTGGAGGAATTGATCGGCATCGCCACCAGGCATGCCGGCGACCAATACCTGGATCTGGCGACCCGCCTGGCCGGCGCGCTGATCGACGCCACCGGTGGCGATCCGCGCACCGTGCAGCAGCGCATCCGGGCCGGCAACCAGCTACGCAACCGCAACTTCGCCTTCCTGCACCTGGCCACCAGCACGCTGGAGAAGGCGCTGCGGCGCGAGATCGCCGAGTTGTCGCCAGCGGTCAAGGGCAAGCCGCGCGAGAGCGAACAGCCGCTGTCGCTGGTGCCGTTCGAGGAGATGGATAACAAGGTGGCGCTAAGCGGCGTCAGCAAGCCGTTCGAGAGCTTGTATTCCGATCAGCTGCAGACGCTGAACGTGCGGCTGGCCTTCCTGCTGGACCGCGATATTCTGCGTGTCAGCCAGAACCCATTCCGACCGGAGGTGTTCCTGGTCGCCTTGCAGCAGGCCTGGACCGAATTCGATACCGAGGCCGACGCCGCGCCGCTGTTGCAGCCCTTGATCAAGCCGGGCATGTTCATCGAGCTGGGGCCGATGCTGGACGCGCTGAACCTGGCCTTGCAGAGCAAGGGCGTGTTGCCTGGCTCGGTGGATGGCTTCAAGGGCCGCAAGACGGACAAGCCCAAGGCAACCGCGCCGTCGCGCGTGCGCGGCAACCAGGCGGCGCTGGCGCAGCAGTTGCGGCAGTTCTTCGCGTCCAGCGACGTGGCCGGTTCGGCCGCGGGCCAGATCGTCGACAATATCGCCGACGGTTTGATGCAGGGCGTGGACCTCAGCATTCCCGACTTGCCGATGTCGGCGTTGAATTCCGGCGCCGTGTGGGTGCCGAATGCCGCCGCCGCTCAGGCCGCCGGACAGGCCGTTGCGGGCGTGGCCGGATCGGCTGCCGCCGGCGTCGGTGTGGCTGGAGCGGCAGGCGTTGTCGCGCATGGCGTGGCGGTTCCGGCGGCATCGCACGGGGGGGCACACGGCTTCGTGGCGGTGCCCGGCGCGGCGCATGGCCTCGTGCCCGCAGCGGGCGCAGTGCAGGGCGGCGCCTGGGTGCAAGGTCCTGCGCAAGGGCTCATGCCCGGTGCCTTGAGCAACGAAGAGGCGCAACGCCTGTCGCAGATCGGCGCCAAGCAGCCATTGCTGGCGTATCTGGCGCAGCTGCAAAAAGCGGTGCCGTACGAATCCATCGGAACGCTGGGCGCGGTGGCTGGCATGGCTGCCATGCCATCGCCGTCCGGTCCTGCCGACGTTGGCGCGGCCCCGGCGGCGGCCGGCGGCGGCAACGTCTTCTACCTGCCGAACATCAAAGCCAGCATGCCGCAGGGTAGCCTGTCGCGCACCGACGAAAGCACCATCGACCTGCTGTCGGCGATCTTCGACACCGTCTTCCGCGACCAGAACATCTCGCAGGAAATCCGCGACCTGATCCGCTTCCTGCAGATCCCGGTGCTGAAGGCCGCGCTGGTCGACAAGAACTTCTTCTTCCAGGAAGCCCATCCCGCGCGCCGCCTGATCGACCTGCTGTCGCGCATGGGCTGGGAGCAGCGCAAGGGACCGGAAGACCCGCTGTTCCAGGCGATGCAACGCAGCGTGGACCGCGTCGGCCGCGACTACGACCATGAACTGTCGGTCTTCACCGAAGCCGTCAACGAACTGGAGGCCTCGATCCAGGCCGAGGAGCGCGCCGCCGCGGCCGCCATCGCCGAGCCGATCGCCGCCGCGCTGAAGCAGGAGAAGATGGCCGAGTCGAGCAAGCTGGCCAAAAACGCGGTCGCGCTGCGCATCGGCACCGGCGAAGTGATCGCCGTGGTGGAAGCCTTCCTGGAGCAGCGCTGGGTGTCGGTGCTGACCATCGCCTACAGCGTCGAGGACGACAAGCCGGGCGCCGTCAACAACGCCACCAAAACCATGGATGACCTGATCTGGAGCGTGCGTCCCAAGCTCAACGCGGACGACCGCAAGCAGCTGATCACCAAGCTGCCGGTGCTGCTGTCCACGCTGAACAAATGGCTGGACATCATCAAGTGGCAGGACGCCGACCGCCTGCAGTTCTTTGCCGAGCTGGCCGAATGCCACGCCTCCATCGTGCGCGCGCCGCTGGAGATTTCACCGGAACGCCAGCTGGAGATTTCCGTGCAGGTGGCGCAGCAGGCCGCCGAACGGCGCCTGGAGCTGCAAGCCAAAGCCGAGGCTGCGGCCAAGGCGGAAGCCGAAGCCCGCGCCGCGCAGCAACCCGCGCCCGAAGAGGAAGACGCCGCCATCGAAGTGGACAGCCTGACGCGCGGCATGTGGCTGGAATTCGAGCAGGAGGATGGTGGCAGCCGCAAGGTCAAGCTGGCGTGGATTAGTCCCCTGCGCACCTTGTACATCTTCTCGACGGCGGCGCGGCAGGAAGCGTTCTCGATGTCCGGCGAGCAGCTGGCCAAGCGCTTCCTTGAGCAAACTGTGCAGGTGGTGCGCAGCGAAGGCGTGGTCGCCGTCGCCCTGTCGCAAGCCTTGGCCCGCAGCGCCGACAACGACGCCAACATCGACCCGCCAGCCTCGGCCTTCGGCTAAATCTTCTTGTTTCGGCCGCGCCAATAGCCAGGCCGCCTACGCTGATGTGCCACCTTGTACCGCCATCCGCCGACGGCTTACTTCGAGTTCGTCAGCGTCAGCAAGGCGCCGCCCATGCCGACGAAGATCACGCCGGTGGTGCGCTTGGCCAGGCGGGTGCGGGCGATGCTCTGCTTGACGCTGCGCTTCAACCACGACGCGCACGCCACATAGAAAAAGTGCGACAACAAGGTGCAGCTGGTGAAGGTCGACGTCAACAGCAGGAAGCGCACCGGGTCCACATGGTCCGGCGGCATGAACTGCGGGAACACGGCCGTGAAGAACAGGATCGCCTTGGGATTGCTCACCGCGACCAGCAGGCCGCTGCGGAACGTACTCAGCCGGCTTGCCTGGGCAGTGCTCGCCACCGGGGTCGCCGTAGCGGCAGCCTCGGCCGTTTCAGTGACTTGGCTGGCGTGGCGCCAGGCCTTGATGCCCAGGTAGATCAGGTAGCCCGCGCCAGCCACCTTCAGCGCGCCGAACGCCAGCGCCGACGTCTTCAGCAACAGGCCCAGGCCGGCCACCGCCGTGGTCGCCACGATGAACACACCCAACGCATTGCCCGCCGAGCTGTAGAACGCCCGCCGCGCGCCCATGGTGGTCGCGGTCGAAATGGCCATCAGCACGCCTGGTCCAGGGCTGAACGCAGCCGCCAGCGAAACCGATAAGAACAACAGCCAGGTCGATAAAGTCATTGCAAAACTCCAGAAAAGTAAGTGTCAGGGCAGGCCGTTACAGCCATGGGCCGCAGACGAACGGGCCGCCGGCGGCCAGATGCGCGTCCAGCAAACCCATCAGCCGGTTCCATTCGGACACGCTGGCGGCCAGCGCGGCCGCATCGCCATGGGCCGGGCTCTGCCATATCAAGTATGCCACGCCCCGCCGGAGCGCGTCGGCCACCGCCGTTTTTCGCCGCGCACTGTTGCCGCCTAGTAATTTTCGATACAATGCGCCCGCATGTGTTTAAATGACGCGGTGCAAAAACAACGATAGGGTTTTTTAGATGATGATGTGGTGGCATGGTTTGAGTGTGGTGGGCAGCCTGGCGGTGACCGGGCCGATCGGCGTGGCAATTGCAGTCTGGCTTCTGGCAGGCAAATCCTGGCGTTTGACGGCGGTCTGGTGCGCCTTGTTCGGCATCGGCATGGCGCTGGTGGTCGCCACCAAGATGGCTTTTGTCGGTTGGGGCATCGGTGTTGAGTCGGTGGACTTCGCCGGTTTCAGCGGCCATGCGATGCGCGCCGCCGCCGTGTTCCCGGTCGCGTTTTTCCTGGTGTTCCGCTCGTCGTCGCTGCCGTTGCGGATCGTGGGCACCTGGGCAGGCGTGATGCTGGCCATGATGATCTCCGTTTCCCGCGTTTATGTGCACGCACATTCGGTCTCCGAATCGGTGACCGGTAGCCTGGTCGGCCTGGTGGTGGCGGCGATTTTCATCTGGTACGCCAGCACCGAGCACCACATGGCGCTGGGCCGGCTGCTGATGGTGTTGTGCCTTCCGATCATGCTGGTCGCGCCACGCGTGGAGCCGATTCCGGCCGAAACCTGGATCACCGAGGCGGCGCTCTGGTTGTCGGGCCACGACAAACCGTACACCCGCGCCATTTGGCGCGAACCCAAATCCCCGCTACGATAGATGAACTCACCCTCCATGACGCGTTTTCGGCCTGATTTGTAGCGCAAAATGGTATTATTGTGAACTTTTCCAGCCCACAGTCCAGATAACAACGTGCGTCTATCTTCCATCAAATTGTCGGGATTTAAGTCTTTCGTTGATCCCACCAATTTCCAGGTGCCGGGTCAGTTGGTTGGCGTGGTGGGTCCCAACGGTTGCGGCAAGTCGAATATCATCGATGCCGTGCGCTGGGTGCTGGGCGAATCCAAGGCTTCCGAGCTGCGCGGCGAGTCCATGCAGGACGTCATCTTCAACGGCTCGACCCACCGCAAGCCGGCCGGGCGCGCCTCGGTCGAGCTGGTGTTCGACAACAATGAAGGCAAGGCCTCCGGCCAGTGGGGCCAGTATGCCGAAATCGCCGTCAAGCGCACGCTGACGCGCGACGGCACTTCGACCTACTACATCAACGGCCAGCCGGTGCGCCGGCGCGACATCCAGGACATCTTCCTCGGCACCGGCCTCGGTCCGCGCGCCTACGCGATCATCGGCCAGGGCATGATCAGCCGCATCATCGAGTCGCGGCCGGAAGAACTGCGCGTGTTCCTGGAGGAGGCGGCCGGCGTTTCGAAGTACAAGGAACGCCGCCGCGAAACCGAGAACCGCCTGCACGACACCCGCGAGAACCTGCTGCGGGTGGAAGACATCCTGCGCGAACTGAATTCGAACCTGGAAAAGCTCGAAGGCCAGGCCGCCGTCGCCACCAAGTTCCATCAGCTGCAATCGGACCAGGAAGAGAAGCAAAAGCTGCTTTGGCTGCTGCGCAAGATCGAAGCCGAGAACGAGCAGAAAAAATACTTCCGCGAGATGGAGCAGGCGCAGAACGACCTGGAAGAGCAGACCGCCAAGCTGCGCAACGTCGAGCTGTCGCTGGAGCAGATGCGCCAGGCCCACTTCGCGGCCGGCGACCGCTTGCACACCGCGCAGGGCAGCCTGTATCAGACCAACGCCGAAATCGGCAGCCTGGAAGCGCAGATCAAGTTCGTCATCGAATCGCGCAGCCGCCTGCAGGCGCAGCTGGCCGCGCTGACCGCGCAGCGCGACCAGTGGCAGCAGCAGGCCAGCGAATACGGCGGTCAGATCGAGGAAGCCGAGTTCACGCTGGAGGAGTTGTCGGCCAAGGTCGAGCAATCGCAGATGATGGCCGAGCAAAAAGCCGAGTCGCTGCCGATGCTGGAGCAGGTGTGGCGCGAGGCGCAGACCAAGAGCACCGAATCGCGCGCCCGCATCATGCAGGCGCAGCAGCAGCTGGAACTGGAATCGGCGCACCAGCGCAACGCCAACAACATCCTCAACGGCCTGGCCGTGCGGCGCGAGCGCCTGCAGCAGGAAAAGAGCGGCCTCAATCTGCCGGACAGCGCGCACCTGAACAACCTGCGCATGCAGCTGGAGGAAAAGCAGCAGGCGCTGGAAGAGCAAGGCTTCCTGCTCGAAGAGGCGCTGGAACAGCAGCCCAAGCTGGAAGAGGAACGCCAGGCCGCGCAGCAGCAGGTCAACACCGAGACCGCCGCCAACGCGCAACTGGAAGCGCGCCTGAACGCGCTGCGCCAGTTGCAGGAGCGTGTGCAGACGCAGGGCAAGGTCACGCCATGGCTGCAAAAGCACGAGCTGGATACGCTGCCGCGCCTGTGGCAAAAGCTGAACATCGAATCCGGCTGGGAGACCGCGCTGGAATCCGTGCTGCGCGAGCGCACCTCGGCGCTGCAGATGTCGAACATCGAATGGGCTAAGGCCTTCTTCAGCGATGCGCCGCCGGCCAAGCTGGCGCTGTTCGCGCCGTCGACCGCGGTGCCCCCGGCGCCGGTGGAAGTGGCCGGCCTGAAGCCGTTCCTTAACCTGCTCAAGCTGAACGACCCTGGCCTGCGCGGCCTGTTGCAGGACTGGCTGCACAACGTCTACATCGCCGAGGACACGGCCGAAGCCTTCGCCGAACGCGCCAGGCTTCCGGCCGGCGGCTGCTTCGTCACGCGCCAGGGCCATGCCGTCACGCAGGGCAGCGTGCGTTTCTATGCAGCCGATTCGGAGCAGGACGGCATGCTGGGCCGCCAGCAGGAAATCGACAACATCACCAAGCAGCTGCGCGCGCAGCAGATGCTGGCCGACGAGGCGCGTGCCCGCTCGGTGCGCGCCGATGCCGCCGTCTCCGAACTCACGCGCCGCCTGACCGAGTACCGCGCCAAGCTGCAAAGCCTGCAGCAGTCGGTGCACACCTTGCAGCTGGACGTGGTCAAGCTGTCGGAGATCGAGGCGCGCTTCAACCAGCGCAGCAACCAGATCGAAGCCGACCTGGCCGAAATCGCCGCGCAGGAAGAGGAACAAACCCAGGTCAAGATGGAGTCCGAGGAGAAGTTCGAGCAGCTCGATATGGAGCTGGGCAATCTACAGGGCGACCACGAAGAGGGCCAGACTCTGTTCCTGGAAAAAGAGCAGCGCCTGGCCGACGCCCGCGAAGCGCTGCGCGACCTGGAACGCGCCGCGCAGGAAGCGCAGTTCGCGGAGAAGTCCCAGCGCAGCAAGATCGAGGAATTCCGCCGTTCCATCGCCACCGCGAACGCGCAGGTGGTGCAAGTCACGCAAAGCCTGGAGGCGGGCCAGAACGAACTGGCCAGCCTGGAATCCGGCCAGGCCAACGACGGCCTGCAGGAGCTGCTGGACCGTCGCACCAGCCAGGAGAAGGCGCTGTCCGACGCCCGCCATGAGCTCGACCAGATCGCGCAGCAGCTGCGCATGTTCGAGGAAGGCCGCATGTCGACCGAACGCGCGCTGCAGCCGCAGCGCGACAAGATCATGGAGATGCAGCTGAAGGAGCAGGCCGCGCGGCTGAACCAGGAGCAGTTCGCGGCGCAGCTGGCCGAAGTGCAGGCCGACGAGGCGGCGCTGGCCGAGAAGCTGCATCCCGATATGAAGGCCTCCTACCTGCAGGGCGAGGTCACACGCCTGACCAACGCGATCTCGATGCTGGGCGCGGTCAACCTGGCGGCGCTGGACGAACTGGCGATGGCCTCCGAACGCAAGAACTTCCTCGATGCGCAGAACGCCGACTTGAACGAGGCGATCAACACGCTGGAAGACGCGATCACGCGCATCGACAAGGAGACGCGCGATCTGCTGCAAGACACCTTCGATCGCGTCAACGGCCACTTCTCCGAGCTGTTCCCGATCCTGTTCGGCGGCGGCCAGGCAAAGCTGATCATGACCGGCGACGAAATCCTCGACTCCGGCGTGCAGGTCATGGCCCAGCCGCCGGGCAAAAAGAACGCCACCATTCACCTGTTGTCCGGCGGTGAAAAAGCGCTGACCGCAACGGCGCTGGTGTTCTCGATGTTCCGGCTTAACCCGGCGCCATTCTGCCTGCTCGACGAGGTCGACGCGCCGCTGGATGACGCCAATACCGAACGATTCTGCCGGATGGTCAAACGTATGTCTGACCACACCCAATTCCTCTTCATCTCGCACAACAAGATTGCGATGGAGATGGCCAATCAACTGATCGGTGTGACGATGCAAGAGCAGGGCGTATCGCGCATCGTGGCGGTGGATATGGAATCCGCCGCAAACTTCGCTTCCGAGGCACAAGCAGCATGACAGACCTACAAATGAGTTTGATCGGGATCGCCGGCGTATTCGTCGCCGGCGTTTTCGGCTACAACAAGATCCAGGAATACAAAGCCAAGAAGAGCGTGGAACGCGCCTTCTCGACCGATCATGACGATGTGCTGATGCGCACCGGCGATACACCAGCCGCGCGCCACGAGCCGAGCTTCTCGCTCGACAGCGCGGTGCCCGGCGTGGCTGGTGGAGAAGCCTCGGCCGCAGCGGCGGCGCTGGCCGCCGTCGCAGCCGAATTCGAAAGCGATCCCGCCGATGCGACCGCGCCACCGGCCGCGCCGCACGCCGCCGGCGTGACGCCGGCCGCCGAACAGGCCACCGCGCTGGTCGACCCGCTGATCGATTGCCTGCTGCCGCTGGCGCTGGAAGGCCCGGCGCGCGGCGACAAGCTGCTGCCGGTGCTGCAAACGCTGCGCATGGTCGGCAACAAGCCGGTGCACTACATCGGCCTGGCCGTCAGCGGCGAATGGGAGCCCATCGTCCACGGCGGCGTCTACACCAAGCTGCAGGGCGGCGTGCAGCTGGCCAGCCGCAGCACCGCGCTGAACGAACTGGAATACTCGGAACTGGTCACGCGCCTGCGCGCGATGGCCGACGAAATCGGCGCCGAGCCGGAAATCCCGGACATGATCGAAGTGATGGCCGAGGCGCGCAACCTGCACCGCTTCGTCGCCGGCCACGACGCGCAGCTGGGCGTCAACCTGCAGACCAATGGCGCGCCGTGGGCCATCACCACGCTGCTGGGCGCATTGGAGAAGCAGGGCTTCGACGTGCGTCCCGACGGCCGTTACGTGATGCCGGACGGCGAAGGCGGCCATCTGTTCTCGCTGTCGACCAACGTCACGCTGGCCGAGGAAACCACGCCGCGCCTGACGCTGCTGCTGGACGTGCCATGCGTGGCGCCGTCCCGCGACGGCTTCGGCGCCATGGTCGCCTGCGCCAAGTCGCTGGTGGGCCGCCTGGACGCGACCATCGTCGACGACTACAACCAGCCGTTGTCGGACGCTTCGCTGGCGGAGATCGCCGGCCAGGTACAGGATTTCTACGCCGAGATGAACGACGCCGACATACCGGCCGGTTCGATCCGCGCGTTGCGTTTGTTTAGCTAGCAGGAAGCGTTAATGACTGAAGTGGATTACAAGGCGCGCATCGAAGCATTGAGCGCTGAGCTCAACAAGCACCTGCACGCCTATCACGTTGAAGACGCGCCCACCATCCCGGACGCGGAGTACGACAAGCTGTTCATCGAACTGCAAAAGCTGGAAGAGGCTCACCCGCGGTTCGCGCTGCCCGATTCGCCCACCAAGCGCGTGGGCGCGGCGCCGCTGCCGCAGTTCGACCAGGTCACCCATACGGTGCCGATGCTGTCGCTGAATAACGGCTTCACCGACGAGGATATCGAGAACTTCGACCGCCGCGTGCGTGAAGGGCTCGATGCGGCGGCCGCCGTCGAATACGCGGCCGAAGTCAAATACGACGGCCTGGCCATCAACCTGCGTTATGTCGACGGCCTGCTGGTGCAAGCGGCCACGCGCGGCGACGGCTATACCGGCGAGGATGTCACCACCAATATCCGCACCATCCGCTCGATCCCGCTGCGCCTGAACACCCCGACGCCACCGGCCATCCTCGATGTGCGTGGCGAGGTGTTGATGTTCAAGAGCGATTTCGAGGCGATGAACGCGCGCCAGCGCGAGGCCGGCCTGAAGGAATTCGTCAATCCGCGCAACGCGGCGGCGGGCAGCCTGCGCCAGCTCGATTCGCGCATCACCGCGTCGCGCAAGCTGAGCTTTTTCGCCTACGGCGTCGGCGCGCTGGAAGGCGCGGAGATGCCGCTGTCGCACTCCGCGCTGCTGGACTGGTATCGCGGCATGGGCCTGCCGGTGGCGAAGGAAGCCGCCGTGGTGCGCGGTTACGACGGCCTGATGGCCTACTACAAACAGGTCGGCGAAGCCCGTCCGACCATGCCATACGAAATCGACGGCGTGGTCTACAAGGCCAACCTGTTGCAGGACCAGCGCACGCTGGGCTTCGTCTCGCGCGCGCCGCGTTTCGCGCTGGCGCACAAGTTCCCGGCCGAGGAGGCGCTGACCACCGTGCAGGCGATTGAAGTGCAGGTCGGCCGCACCGGCGCCATCACGCCGGTGGCCCGGCTGGCATCCGTGTTCGTCGGCGGCGTCAACGTCACCAACGCCACTCTGCACAACGAGGATGAAGTGCGCCGCAAGGACGTGCGTGTCGGCGACACCGTCATCGTGCGCCGCGCCGGCGACGTCATTCCCGAAGTGCTGTCCGTGGTGCTGGAGCGCCGGCCGTCGCCGGAGCCGGAAGCCTACGTGCTGCCGAAGACCTGCCCGGTGTGCGGCTCGCACGTCGTGCGCGAAGAGGGCGAGGCGATCGCCCGCTGCTCCGGTGGTCTGTTCTGCTCCGCCCAGCGCAAGGAGGCGATCCGCCACTTCGCCGGCCGCCGCATGATGGACATCGAAGGCCTGGGCGACCGCTACATCGACAACCTGGTCGAACATGGCTTGGTGCAGCGGGTCGCCGACCTGTATGCGCTCAAGCTTGAAGACCTGCTCGAAATGAAGCGCCTCGCCGACGAACGCGAAGGCACGACGCCGGAGACTGTCGCGCAGGGCAAGATCGCCACCAAATGGGCGGACAATCTGCTGGAAGCCATCGCCGCCAGCAAGAACCCGCCGCTGGAGCGCCTGCTGTTCGCGCTCGGCATCCGCCATGTGGGCGAATCGACCGCCAAGACGCTGGCCGAATGGCTGGGCCGTTTCGACCTGGTGCGCCGCGTGCCGGCCGCGCTGCTGCGCGTGCTGCCCGACATCGGCGGCATCGTCGCCGAGTCGATCGCCGACTTCTTCGCCGAACCGAAAAACCAGGAAGCCATCGACGCCTTGCTGGCCGCCGGCGTCGCGCCGACCGGCGAGCATCCGCCCAGCGCCAAGCTGCGCGAAAAGCTCGACACCGTCAAGCTGATGGCCGCGCTGGGCATTCCGAAGTTGACGGAACCGCGCAGCAAGCAGCTGGTCGAACAGGAGGTCACGCTGGAAGTGCTGGCGCACCTGAAGGTATTTTCGGTGTTCGGCTTGCCGGCCACCGTCGCCGAGTCGCTGGAAGCATGGATGGCCGAACCGGGCCACCGCGAACAGCTCCTGGCGCTGGACCAACTGCGCAACGATTTGCTGGCGCAGCTGCCGGAGCAGGCTGCCGAAGGTCCGTTGACCGGCAAGACCTTTGTATTGACGGGCACTCTGCCGAATTTGAGCCGCGACCAGGCTGGCGCCATGATCGAAGCGCAGGGCGGCAAGGTATCCGGTTCGGTATCCAGGAAAACGCACTACCTGGTAGCAGGGGCCGACGCCGGCAGCAAGCTGGCCAAGGCCCAGGAACTTGAAGTGACCATACTGGACGAGGCGGGCCTGCTGGCACTGCTGGAAGCCAGATAAAAGATAGATATCATGTCCAAAATCAGAAAAGCAGTCTTCCCGGTCGCCGGTCTTGGCAGCCGTTTTCTTCCCGCGACCAAGGCACAGCCGAAGGAGATGCTGCCCATCGTCGACAAGCCGCTGATCCAGTACGCGGTGGAGGAGGCGGTCGCCGCCGGCATCACGGAAATGGTGTTCATCACCGGCCGTAACAAGCGCGCCATCGAAGACCACTTCGACAAAGCCTACGAGCTGGAAGCGGAACTGGAAGCGGCCGACAAGAAAGTTCTGCTGGAGCTGGTGCAGAACGTCATTCCGAAAAACGTCAATTGCATCTACATCCGTCAGTCGGAGCCGCTGGGCCTCGGCCACGCGGTGCTGTGCGCGCGCCCCGTTGTCGGCGACGAACCGTTCGCCGTGCTGCTGGCGGACGACTTCATGGACACCGCCGACGGCGTCAAGCCGGTGCTGGCGCAGATGACCGACCTGTATGCGTATGAGCGTTGCACCATCCTGGCGGTGCAGGAAGTACCGCGCGCGGCCACGCGCCAGTACGGCATCGTCAGCGCCTCGGCCTACCAGCCCAAGCTGGAGCTGGTGCACGGCATCGTCGAGAAACCGTCGCCGGACGTGGCGCCGTCCACGCTGGCGGTGGTGGGCCGCTATGTGCTGTCTGGCCGCATCTTCCAGTACCTGGAGAACCTCGGCACCGGCACCGGCGGCGAGATCCAGCTGACCGACGGCATCGCCGCGCTGATGAAGGACGAACGTGTGCTGGCCTACCGCTACGACGGCCAGCGTTACGACTGCGGCTCCAAGCTGGGCTACCTGAAGGCGATGACGGCCATGGGACTCAAGCACCCGGAGACGGGCGCCGAATACTGCAAGTTCCTGCGGGAGATGCAGTGCGAGATCGACGGAGGCGCCAAATGACGGTGCGCGAAATCCTGAAGATGGGCGACCCGCGCCTGCTGCGCGTGGCCGAACCTGTGACCGAGTTCGATACGCCGGCCATGCGCGAGCTGATCGCCGACATGTTCGACACCATGCACGCCGCCAATGGCGCCGGCCTGGCGGCGCCGCAGATCGGCGTCAACCTGCAGCTGGTGATCTTTGGCTTCAAGCAGAATGCCCGCTATCCCGACGCGCCGCAGGTGCCGGAAACGGTATTGATCAATCCCGTCCTCACGCCGCTGTCGGACGAAAAGGAAGAGGGCTTCGAAGGCTGCCTGTCGGTGCCCGGCCTGCGTGGCAGCGTGCCGCGCTTCACCCAGCTGCGTTATGAGGGCGTGGACCAGTTCCAGCAGCCGATCCGCCGCGACGTCGACGGCTTCCACGCGCGCGTGGTGCAGCATGAAGTCGACCATCTGCTCGGCGTGCTGTACCCGATGCGCATCGCCGACTTCTCCAAGTTCGGCTACACCGAGGTGATGTTCCCCGGCCTCGATCCCAACGACGACGATTAAGGCAGGTCTATCATGAGTGAAGGTCCGGTGCGCCAACCGGCGCAAAAGGTCATCCGTCCACGGGTGGGCAACGACCGCGGCGTGTTCCAGATGGGGACTTCGCAGATCAAGCGCGTGGGCCTCGGGCGCAGATATTGGGGCGACATCTACCACTGGATGCTGACCCTGAGCTGGCCGCGGTTCTTCCTGCTGGTCGGCGTGCTGTACATGGTCACCAACGTGGGATTCGCGCTGGCGTTCTACCTGGTGCCAGGCTCGGTCTCGAACGCGCGGCCCGGCTCCTTCCTCGACACCTTCTTCTTCTCGATCGAAACGCTGGCCACCGTCGGATACGGCTACATGAATCCCGGCTCGACCTACGGCCACGTCGTCGCCTCCACCGAGATCCTGCTCGGCATGGTGGAGGTGGCGACGGTAACGGGGCTGTTGTTCGCGCGCTTCTCGCGGCCCACCTCGCGCATCATGTTCTCCGACGTCGCCGTGGTCACGCCGTTCAACGGCGTGCCGACGCTGATGCTGAGGACCGGGAACGAACGCGGCAACCTGATACTGGAAGCCTCGGTGCGCGCCACGCTGATCCGCCGCGAGATGACGCTGGAAGGGCAGATCTTCACGCGCTTCTACGACCTGGAGCTGGAACGCGAGCGTTCCGGCGTGTTCGCGCTCACGTGGACCATCCTGCACAAGATCGACGAATCCAGCCCGTTCTGGGGCAAGACCAAGGAAGACCTGCAGAAGGAGGGCGCCACGCTGTCGGTGGCGGTCTCCGGCACCGACGACACGCTCAACGATTTCGTCCACGCCCGCCAGACCTACGCGGCCGAGCATATCTTCTTCAACCACCACTTTGCCGACATCATGTCGGACAAGCAGGACGGCAACGTGCGGATACTGGATTACAGCAAATTCCACGACATCTACCCGGACGGCTCGACCGGCGGCAGCATGCCCGGCGCCGCGCTGGCGCACCCCGGCTAACCGGCGCCCAGCAGGTCGCGCGCGTTCAGCAGCGCGTAGACGATATCGGGATGTTTGTTCAGGCAGCGCCGCACCGCCGCCGGCACCAGCTCGCGCGTGCGGCGGCACAGGCCCGGGTGCTCCGCCAGGCGGATCTGCAGGCCCATCACGGTGCGCACGCCGTTCGCGCTGGGCGTGATGGTCAGGCGGATGCCCAGCTGCTCCAGCATGCGTTGTTCAATGCGGCCCAGCTCTTCGTAGCTGGCGATGCTCTCGATGCGGGCGATCAGCACCTTCTCCTGCTCCCGGGTGAGGCGCAGGATGCGGATGTCGGTATCGTCGGGCGCCTTGTCCCATTGTTCCAGCAGCTCGTCGCGCCGGCATTCGCAGGCGCCTGGCGGGCATTCTTTTCGTATCTGGAAGGGCAATGCTTCAGGCATGGCGAAACGGCTCGGCGACAACACGCGGGAGCTAAATTCTACCCCGAACCCCCGCGTCGTGCGGCACCAAATTATTATTGTATATATAATATTTTTTTAATTCGAACCGACGCCTCATGAAAAATAAGTACTCGATGCTGCCGCTGTTCGCCGCGCTGTGGGTGACGCTGCCCGCCGTCGCCGGCCCGGAAACGCTGGAGCGCTGCCCGCCGGCGGTGAAGCCATGGCTGCCCCCTGGCGCCAGCCAGAACGCCTGTTCGCAATACGCGTCCAATGGCGGCGTCGGCGCCATCAATTACGGTGGCTCGTACAAGATGGCGGCGTTCAGCAAGGACGGCAAGCTGGCCGGTCTTCGCAATCCCGATCTGGGCCGCGAAGATCCGGCGCCCAAAGATACCTACGACCCCGCCGCATGGGAGCAGTCCGGCAGCAGTGGCCCGGTTGGCGAGTTGTGGTGGGGCCGGCGCGACAATATGCATTTGTTTGTCGGCCAGGAGTCGAAGGTGCGCCTGAATGTGGAGGCCGGCCGCGGGCCTGTGCCTGGCCCGGCGGAACGGCAGGCGCGCATGCTGGCGATAGTGGCTCAGGCCCAGGCGATGGCGGCCAACAAGCCGATTCCGCAATCGGCCTATGACAATCTGCTATTCATCCACCGCAGCATGGAGTACCGCCAGGTCGGCGGTACCGACGCGACGTTCCGTGGCGGGTTGGGTGGCGACGGCTTTATCCCGCCCGGAAAAATATCGGACGCAAAGCTCAAGCTGGAAAACCTGCCTGCCTACAAGGGCGTGCTCAGTTTCGAGATGAAGGTGGACGGGGTTGCGCGCCGCTTCAGTTTTCCTGTGATGCTGGATCAGCGCACCGACCATCTGATCGCCGCCGCCGTCAACGGCGACAGCTACACCCGGTGTGAAGAGCGCCCGAACCGCGCGAAGAATGAATCGACCGCCTGTCCGCTGAATAACGAGAACTTCCGGGAGCGCTACGATGCGGAGGGTGCGTTTTTCGGCGACCACGCTTCGCTGGCGGCGGTGAAGATATACATGACGGTCAATTCGCCGGCGCGCAATCGCCATGAGGATATCGCCACCGCCGTGATCATCCTGCGCGCCGAGGCGTCACCGCCGGTCGCCGGTCACTGAGGCCTGCAGGCGGTGCTGCAACAACGCCAGCACCGCCGCTTCCTCCGGCCGCAGCGCGTGCAGGCCATCCTGCAACTGCTGTTTCGCGCGGCTGCGCGCCGCCTTCAACATCGTGCCGTCCAGGTAGCACTCGATCACGCTCGGATGCACATAGCACTTGCGGCAGATGGTGGGCGTATTGCCCAGCTTTTTCGCCACCGCTTCGATGGCCTGCACCACGTTCCGTTTGGCCTGGGCTTCGGAATCGAACTTCTCGTATTCGCGCAGCGCCACCGCCGCCAGCACCGTCCCGGCCCAGGTGCGGAAGTCCTTTGCGGTGTAGTCCTCGCCGGCTATCGAGTGCAGATAGTCGTTCACGTCGGCCGAGCCGATGGCGTGCGGAAGGCCGTCGTCGCCGATGTACTGGAACAGTTCCTGGCCGGGCAGGTCGCGGATGCGGCGGATGATGTTGGCCAGCCGCCGGTCTTCCACCGCCACGGCGTGGTGCACGCCGCTCTTGCCACGGAAGCGGAATTCAACCTTGCTGCCATCGAGCCGCACATGGCGGTCGTGCAGCGTGGTCAGGCCGAAGGACTTGTTCTCGCGCGCGTACTCCTCGTTCCCGATCCTCATCATGGTCGCCTCCAGCAGGCAGACGATGGTGGCCAGCACCTTCTCGTGCGGCAGGCCTGGCAGCTGGAGCGCGGCGCCGACCGCGCGGCGTATCGCGGGGAGGGCCTTGCCGAAGCCGAGGAGGCGGTGGTATTTTGATTCGTCGCGATGGCTGCGCCAGCGCGGATGATAGCGGTACTGTTTGCGACCGCGCGCGTCGCGCCCCGTCGCTTGCAGGTGGCCGCGCGGATGAACGCAGATCCAGACGTTGGTCCACGCGGGAGGGATCGCCAGCGATTTGATGCGCGCCAGCGTGTCGGCGTCCTTGATGGTGTGGCCGTCGGCGGCGATGTAATGAAAGTGCTTGCCGCGCTTGCGGCGGGCGATGCCGGGCTGGTAGTCGTGCACATAACACAGGCCGGCCGACCTGGCGGCGGCGGTGGGGTCGGACAGGGCGGCTTCGCCGGGCGCCGCGGGCGTATCGCGTTTCATCGCTATCCTCGGTGGGCAGATTATCGGAAATCGTACCCGGCAAGGCCGTGCGATGTTGTGCGCTAACGCACGCTTTAGTCCATGCGTTTGAGACGTTGGCCGACGATGCTCCATTTGCAGGCTTCACCATCGACGGTGCCGGTCAGGACCCAGCCGGTGCCGATCTTCTCGACGCCGATCTCGCACTCCAGTTCCTTCGCCAGCTTTTCGGCCCAGCCGCGCGCCGCGCCCTGGCCCTTGAAGAGTTCATTGCCTTCGTAGATCACGGTGGCGTCGAAAACGGAGGCGGCAAAAATAGTCATGGTGGTACTCCCAAAAATGAAGCCGTTATTGTGCCACCGAATCCGGCCAGCCGGAGATTGCGGAGGGTGTGCTTTTATGTCAACATCGCGCCTACTTCCGCAACCAACCCGGGACCCCATGCAAATCAAACCCTTAGCCATGCTGATGATGTTCGCGCTGGCCGCGCCGCTGGCCTATGCGGACGCCAAGGCGCCGCCATCGGAGGCCGGCACCGCTGCCATCTACAAATACATGCGCACGCAACGCAGCGAGGCGCAGCACCTGGGCGGCGACGCCGCGACGAAGGATGACCTGCGGCGCGCGGCGGCGAAGTATCAGGACCTGCTTGCCTATCTGGCGAGCGCACAGGTGGCCGAACGCGCCAGCGGCTACAAGCCGCTGTACGCGGAGAACGTGAATCTGCGGATCCCGCTGGCCGGAACCTATGCGCGCCTGGGCATGAAGGAGCAGGCGCTGTCCACACTGGAGCAGGTGCGGGGCATGCTGTGGTTGCCGGCCTTGGCGTCCGCCTTGGCCAGGCCGGAATTCGACAGCTTGCGCGATGAGCCGCGTTTCAAGGCGGTTCAGCAGACGATGGCGCTGCCGGAGCGCCTGTACAAGACTCCCGCCATCGCCACGCCATACAAGCCGGTGTTGACGGTGGAGGAAAAAGTCGCGGGCCTGTCCTTGTTCTGGGCCGAAGCGCGCAGCAGCTTCGTTTATTTCGACCATGTGCCCGAGCTGGCGTGGGATCAGGTCTACATGGACTACCTGTCCAAGGTGATCGCCGCGCCGACCACGCGCGATTATTATCGGATCATGACGCAGTTGGCGGCGTTGCTGCAGGATGGCCACACCAACGTCTATGCGCCCGAGGAGCTGAGCGACGAGATCTATGCGCGCCCGCCGATGCGCACCGCGCTGGTGGAGGGCAAGGTGCTGGTCGACTGGGTGGGCAATCCGGACTTGAAGGCGCGCCTGCACGCAGGCGAGGAGATCATCGCCATCGACGGCGAACCGGTGCTGGAATACGGGCGGCAGCATATCGAGCCTTTCGTCAGCGCGTCCACGCCGCAGGACCGGGCCATGCGCACCTATTCCTACGAACTGCTGATGGGCGCCGCCAGCAAGCCGGTCAAGCTGCGTGTGCGCGCTGCCGACGGCACCGAGCGCGATGAAGTGGTGGAGCGCTCCGGCAGTTATCAGCGGCCGCCGCGTTTCGTCTTCAAGACGCTGCCGGGCGATATCGCCTATATCTCCATCGACCATTTCGAGAGCGATGAAAGCGTGAAGGCCTTCGAGAAGGCGGTCCCCGATATCCTGAAGGCGAAGGGACTGGTGATCGATGTGCGCCGCAACGGCGGAGGTTCCAGCGAATACGGGGAGCGGATATTGTCATGGCTAAGCAGGCAGCCCGTCGGCAGCGCCTACTCATATCGGCGCGACGACGATGTCTACATGCGCGCGCAACGCAGTCCGGTGGTCGTGTGGACGCCGGTACTGGGCAATGGCGAGACGTACAAGGCCCAGCACAAGGATGTGTTCAGCGGCCCGGTCGCGGTGCTCACCAGCGCACAAACTTTCTCGGCGGCGGAGGACTTCACGGTCTCCTTCAAGATGATGAAGCGCGGGATCATCGTCGGCGAGGCTACGGGCGGCAGCACCGGCCAGCCTTTGTTCCTCAAACTGCCGGGCGGCGGTTCGGCGCGCATCTGCATCAAGCGCGACGTCTTCCCCGACGGCACCGCGTTCGTCGGCAAGGGCATAGCGCCCGACGTCGAGGTACACCCCACCGTGGCGTCGCTGCGCTCCGGCGCCGATCCGGTGCTCGACCGCGCGGTCGCCGAACTGCGCAAACAGTAAGCCTCCCGGCGCCGCCTCCTTGGCGGCGCTCCCTCCTGTGCCTCCGATACCACTACGTCATTCGACGTATTCCTCACGGCTTGTCTGCTGGCTAATCTTGCAGCATCCAAAACCGAAAAGGGGAACAAGATGGGTGTGAAACGGGGAATGCTGCTGGCGGCGGCAGTGGTGGTTGCAGGTAATGCGTGTGCCGGCGCCACGATTAATTTTGGCGACGACAAGTCGGTCAGCGTCGGCTTCGGCATGCGCGAGAGCTACACCAGCGCCAAGGACGGCGCGCCCAATGGCACCGACCGCTCCAGCGATTTCAATCTGGATTCGGCACGGCTGTTCTTCGGCGCTTCGCTCAACAAGAACATCAAGGGCATGCTGAACACCGAATGGGACGGCGACAAGATCCGCATCCTGGACGCCGCCGGCCAGTTCGCCATTTCGCCTGAGCTGAACATCTGGGCGGGCCGCCTGCTGTCGCCGAGCGACCGCGCCAATATGGCCGGGCCTTACTACTCGCTCGGCGGCGGCTACTGGGCCGGCGTGGCCTCGCG
Organism: Rugamonas sp. A1-17; assembly: GCA_025548565.1. Classification (GTDB taxonomy): domain Bacteria; phylum Pseudomonadota; class Gammaproteobacteria; order Burkholderiales; family Burkholderiaceae_D; genus Rugamonas. The sequence continues at coordinate 237,104 of JAJLPB010000002.1, read as the reverse complement.
CTACGGCTACAACGGCGGCATCTTCCGTGGCCGCGACGACGGCGTGGTCGTGTGGGGCAATGCGGCCGAGGGCAAGCTGGGTTACTCCTTCGGCGCGTTCGAAGGCCACACCTTCGGCATCGGTTCGATGACGCAGTCGCAGGCCAAAGCGGCCGGCGTCAAAGCCGACGATTCGCTGATGTACGCGGGCCGCCTGCAGTACGACTTCTGGGACGCCGAGCCAGGCTACTACGGCACCGGCAACTACCTCGGCGCCGCCGACATCCTCTCCATCGGCGTGGCTGGACGCTACCAGAAGGACGGCATCCTCACCGTCGCCAAGAGCGGCAAGTACAGCTCCTACAACGTCGACTTCCTGATGGAGAAGCGGGTCAAGGGCTCCGGCGCCTTCGCGCTGGAAGCGGCCTGGTACGACTACAACACCGATGACATCATCAAGTCCGAACAGGGTAAGGCCTATTCGGCCGGCGCTTCGTGGATCTTCGAGCAGAAGGCTGGCTGGGGCAAGTTCCAGCCCTTCGTGCGCTGGCAGAAGTTCGCCGCCGACACCGACATCGACACCAAACAGTATGACGCGGGCGTGAACTACATCATCGACGGCTACAACGCGCAAGTCAGCGCCGTGTACTCGAAGACCAAGATGACCAATGCCGCCGATACGGACAAGTTCTCTGTCACCTTGCAGCTGCAATTCTAATTCCACCACACGGAGCTATCTCATGCAAAATCGCCGCAATTTCATCGCCTCCCTGAGCCGCATCGCCGCCGCCACCGCCATGCTGGCCGCCGGCGCGCAAGCTTATGCCGCCGACACCATCAAGGTCGGCATCCTGCACTCGCTGTCCGGCACGATGGCCATTTCCGAAACGTCGCTGAAGGACGTGGCCTTGATGACCATCGACGAAATCAACGCCAAGGGCGGCGTGATGGGCAAGAAGCTGGAGGCCGTGGTGGTCGATCCGGCCTCCAACTGGCCGCTGTTCGCCGAGAAGGCGCGCGGCCTGATCGCGCAGGACAAGGTGTCCGTGGTGTTCGGCTGCTGGACGTCGGTGTCGCGCAAGTCGGTGCTGCCGGTATTTAAGGAACTCAATAGCCTGCTGTTCTACCCGGTGCAGTACGAAGGTGAAGAACTGGAGAAGAACGTGTTCTACACCGGCGCGGCGCCCAACCAGCAGGCCATACCCGCCGTGGAATACCTGATGAGTAAAGAGGGGGGTGGCGCCAAGCGCTTCGTGCTGCTGGGGACCGACTACGTTTATCCGCGTACCACCAACAAGATCCTGCGCGCCTACCTGAAGAGCAAGGGCGTGAAGGATAGCGACATCGACGAGGTGTACACGCCGTTCGGCCACTCGGACTACCAAACCATCGTCGCCAACATCAAGAAGTTCTCGGCCGGCGGCAAGACGGCGGTGATCTCCACCATTAACGGCGATTCCAATGTGCCGTTCTACAAAGAGCTGGGCAACGCCGGCCTGAAGGCGACCGATGTGCCGGTGGTGGCGTTCTCGGTGGGCGAGGAGGAGCTGCGCGGCGTGGACACCAAGCCGCTGCTGGGCCACCTGGCGGCGTGGAACTACTTCGAGTCGGTGAAGAATCCGGTGAATACGGAATTCATCAAGAAGTGGAAGGCCTATGCGGTCGCGAAGAAGCTGCCGAACGCGAACACGGTCGTGACCAACGATCCGATGGAAGCGACCTACGTCGGCATCCACATGTGGGCGCAGGCGGTGGAGAAGGCCAAGTCGACCGACACCGACAAGGTGATCGCGGCGATGGCCGGCCAGACCTTCAAGGCGCCGTCGGGCTTTACGTTGACGATGGACCCGACCAACCATCACCTGCACAAGCCGGTGTTCATCGGCGAGATCCGCCCGGACGGCCAGTTCAGCGTCGTGTGGAAGACGCCTGGTCCGGTGCGCGCGAATCCATGGAGCCCGTACATTCCGGGTAACGAGGGTAAGCAGAAGCTGTAAGCGGGTAGCCGTGTATGGATTCCCGCCTTCGCGGGAATGACTGCTCGTCGTCCCCGCGAAAGCGGGGATCCATGGAACATCACACAAGGAATGCATCTTGAAAAAACTCCTGCTCCTGGCTTGCCTGCTGCTGTCCTGCGCGGCGCATGCCGCCATCGACAGCGCGCTGCTGACGCCCCTGGCCGGCGGCGATCCCGACGCCCGCGTCGACGCCGTCATCAAGATCGGCGCGCTGGCCAACGACGACGCCACCCGCCTGCTGACGGCCCTCAAGACCGACGCGCTGTACGCCACGCCGGACGGCCGCATCTTCATCGTCACCGACGACAAGGCCTACAATCCGGCCACCGGCGAAACCGGCCCTCTGCCCGAAGGACTGGACGGCGTAATGGTCAACAACCGCCTGCGCGGCGCGGTCGACGACGCGCTCTCCGCGCTCAAGCTATTCTCACCGGATCGTGCGCAGCGGCTGGCCGCCGCCACCGAGCTGCAAAAAAGCGTCACGCTGGCACAGGCCCCGCTGATCGAGAAAGCGCTGGCGAAGGAACAGGACCCGGACATCCGCACCATGCTGCAACTGGTCGCCGGTACCGCCAACCTGCAATCGCCGGATGCCGCCAAGCGCAAGTCCGCCGTCGAAGCGCTGGCCGACAGCAGCAACGCCAACCTGCGCCCGCTGCTGCAAGCGATGCAGGGCGACAAAGAGCCTGACCAGGCCGTGCGCGTGGCCGCCGCCCACACCTTGCAGGCGCTGGACAGCCGCCTCGCGCGCACCGAATTTATCGGCAACGTCTTCTACGGCATCTCGCTGGCCAGCGTGCTGCTGCTGACGGCACTGGGCCTGGCCATCACCTTCGGCCTGATGGGCATTATCAACATGGCGCACGGCGAGCTGCTGATGATAGGCGCCTACACCACCTATTTGTGCCAGCTCGGCTTCCGCAGCTACTTCCCCTCGGCGGTGGACTGCTACCTGATCGCCGCGCTGCCCGCCGCCTTCCTGGTCACGGCCGCTGTCGGCATCGCGCTGGAGCGCACGGTGATCCGCTGGCTGTACGGGCGTCCGCTCGAAACCCTGCTCGCCACCTGGGGCATCAGCCTGATACTGATGCAGGCGGTACGCACCATCTTCGGCGCCCAGAACGTCGAAGTGGCCAATCCTTCGTGGATGTCGGGCGGCGTGACGGTGCTTGGCTCGCTGGTGCTGGCCTATAACCGCATCGTCATCATCGTGTTCGCGCTGCTGGTGGTGGCCGGCGTCTGGCTGATACTGAACAAAACGCGGCTTGGCCTGTTCGTCCGCGCCGTGATGCAGAACCGCCGCATGGCCGGCTGCGTCGGCGTGTCCACCGCGAAGATCGACATGATGACCTTCGGCCTCGGCTCCGGCATCGCGGGGCTGGGCGGCGTGGCACTGTCGCAGCTGGGTAACGTGGGTCCGGACCTGGGCCAGAGCTACATCGTCGATTCCTTCATGGTGGTGGTGCTGGGCGGAGTCGGCCAGTTGGCGGGCACCATCATCGCCGCGCTGGGGCTGGGCGAGGCGAATAAATTCCTGGAGCCGGTGGCGGGTGCGGTACTGGCCAAGATCGCCATCCTGGTCTTCATCATCATGTTCATCCAGAAGCGGCCGCAGGGCCTGTTCGCCATGAAAGGCAGGAGCGCGGAATGAATCAACCCTCTCTCTTTTCGCACCGGGCGTGGAGCGGCATCGCCGCCTGCTGCCTTGTGCTGGCCGCGCTGCCGGTGCTGAACCTGGCCTTTGCGGACGGTCATCCGCTGCATGTGCCCAGCCACATGGTCAGCCTGGTCGGCAAATTCATGTGCTACGCGCTGGCCGCGCTGGCGCTCGACATGGTATGGGGCTATGCAGGCATCCTGTCGCTGGGCCACGGCGTGTTCTTCGCGCTGGGCGCCTACGCGCACGGCATGTACCTGATGCGCGCCATCGGCAGGGAAGGCGTGTACCAGAGCGACCTGCCGGACTTCATGGTCTTCCTCGACTGGAAAACCTATCCCTGGTACTGGACCGCCACCGACAGCTTCTGGTACTGCCTGGCGCTGGTGGTGCTGGTGCCTGGCGTTCTGGCCTTCGTGTTCGGCTTCTTTGCCTTCCGCTCGCGCATCAAGGGCGTGTACTTCTCGATCATCACGCAGGCCATGACGTACGCGTTCATGCTGCTGTTCTTCCGTAATAACACCGGCTTTGGCGGGAATAACGGCTTCACGGACTTCAAGCGGATACTGGGCTATCCGATCAGCGCGCCCGCCACCAAGGCCACGCTGTACCTGGTCACGCTGGCGATGCTGGCCGGCTCGCTGCTGCTGTGCCGCTGGATCGTCAAGTCCAAGCTGGGGCGCGTGCTGCAAGCGGTGCGCGATTCGGAATCGCGGCTGATGTTCATTGGTTATAACCCGCTGTGGTTCAAGCTGTTCGTGTGGACGCTGTCGGCGGTGCTGTGCGGGATCGCTGGTGCGCTGTACGTGCCGCAGGTCGGCATTATCAATCCGTCCGAGATGTCGCCGGCGAATTCGATCGAGATGGTGATCTGGGCGGCGGTGGGCGGTCGCGGCACGCTGCTGGGTCCCATCATCGGCGCGTTCTCGGTCAACGGTTTGAAAAGCTGGTTCACCGGCGCCTTCCCGAACCTGTGGCTGTTCGCGCTTGGCCTGATCTTCATCCTGGTGACGCGCTACCTGCCGCAGGGCATAGCCGGACTGGCCGCGCGCTTGCGCAAGGAGCAGCCATGAGCGCCAACGAACATTTGAACATCTCGTCGGGCCGCGTAGCCGGCGAGGGGCTGGACACCACGCACGGCGCCATCCTGTACCTGGAAGAGATCACGGTGTCTTTCGACGGCTTCCGCGCCTTGAATAAACTGAGCCTGGATATTTCGGTGGGTGAGCTGCGCTGCATCATCGGGCCTAACGGGGCGGGCAAGACCACGATGATGGACGTCATCACCGGCAAGACGCGGCCAACCTCCGGCACGGCATTCTTCGGCCAGACCATGGACCTGAGCCGCATGACGGAATACCAGATCGCCCACGCCGGCATCGGCCGCAAGTTCCAGCGCCCGACCATCTTCGAACAGCACTCGGTGTTTGAAAACCTCGAACTGGCGATGAAGACCGACAAGCGCGTGCGGCCTACCTTGTTCGCGCGCCTTTCGTCCGAACAGCACGGCAAGATCGACGAGATCCTCAAGCTGATACGCCTGAACGGCAGCGAACGGCGGCCGGCCGGCCTGCTGTCGCATGGACAGAAGCAGTGGCTGGAGATCGGCATGTTGCTGATGCAGGAGCCGCAATTGATCCTGCTGGACGAACCGGTGGCCGGCATGTCCGACGCCGAAACGGCGCGCACGGCGGAACTGCTCAACGAATTGCGCGGCAAGCATTCGATCATGGTGGTGGAGCACGACATGGCGTTCGTGACTGAGATCGCGCAGCAGGGCGTGGTGACGGTGCTGCACGAAGGCTCGGTACTCGCGCAGGGCACGATGGCGCAAGTGCAGTCCGACGAGCGGGTGATTGAAGTTTATCTGGGGCGCTGACGAATATGCTGCAAGTCGAAAAAATCAACCAGTACTACGGCTCCTCGCACACGCTGCGCGGCGTGTCGCTGGAGCTGGAGCGGGGCAAGTGCATGGCGCTGTTGGGCCGCAACGGCGTCGGCAAGACCACGCTGCTCAAATGCCTGATGGGCGTGTTGCCGGTATCGGCCGGCACGGTCAGGCTGGAAGGGCGCGACATCACCCGCATGGCGCCGCACCAGCGCGCGCGGGCAGGCATCGCGTACGTGCCGCAGGGACGGGAGATTTTCGCCAGGCTGACGGTGGAGGAGAACCTGCTGATGGGCCTCGCCACGCACAGCGGCAGGAAGGCATCCACCATCAAGGGCGAAGTGTACGAGCTGTTCCCGGTGTTGAAGGACATGCTGCACCGCCGTGGCGGCGACCTGTCCGGCGGCCAGCAGCAGCAATTGGCGATCGCCCGGGCGCTGCTGGCGGAGCCCAAGCTGATCATCCTCGACGAACCGACCGAAGGCATCCAGCCTTCCATCATCAAGGACATCGGCAACGTGATCCGGCTGCTGCGCCAGCGTGGCGACATGGCCATCCTGCTGTGCGAGCAGTACTTCGATTTCGCCCATGAATTGGCCGACCAGTTCATCGTAATGTCGCGCGGCGAGGTGGTGGCCTCCGGCGCGCAGGCGGCAATGAACGACCCGGAGGTCAAGCGCCATCTGGCCGTGTAGACGGGCGCCGGGCGCACGGCAGTGATAAAGCGCGCATTTCGCGCTTGAATTTCATGCTACATTGTCTTTCTTGTCACTTTGTAGCCATCATGAATCCGCGACTGTCACGTTATGTATTTTTGTTGGTGCCATTTGTGCTGCTGGCGCTTTACTGGATATCGAGCCGCCCCGGCGACGGTCCGGCGGTGGCCGCGCGCCAGGCCGCCGCGCGCGACGATGTCAGGCTGGCGCGTAGCTGCTCGGACTTCCAACGCACCGGCAATCTGAGCGTGCCGGATGGCGACCATATACGGCCGGCGACCGATGCCGAGAAATCTGCGGAAGAGTCGCGGTGCGCCGGCTCGGCCGAGTCGTCGGAGTAGACGTCGCGCCCGGAAGTTGGCCGCTTCCACGATAACTGATAAAGTATCGGTCCTTTTTTATTTGTCAGGTTCCCCGTGGAGTTGCGTTTGCTTTTTTATGTCCTCGATCTGATCGGCGTCGCCGTCTTCGCAGCCAGTGGCACGCTGGCGGCGATGGCTTCCCATCTGGATTTGTTGGGAGTGATGGTGCTGGCCGCGATGACCGCCATCGGCGGCGGCACCGTGCGCGACTTGCTGCTGAACCGCCATCCGGTGTTCTGGATCGAGGACCCCAAGCCGCTGCTGGTGATCGTCGGCTCGGCCCTGTTCACGATCGTCTGGGTGCAGGTGCTGCCGATACCGACCGACGCCTTGCTGATCGCCGACGCGTTGGGGCTGGCGCTGTTCGCCATGTCCGGCGCCAAGGTGGCGGAGGCGCAGGGCTGCCGCGCGCTGATCGTCATCCTGATGGGCACTTTGACCGGTGTCGGCGGTGGCCTGGTGCGCGATATCCTGGCGGCCAAGGTGCCGCTGATACTGCGCAAGGATATCTACGCGACCGCCGCCATCGCCGGCATCCTGCTGTACATCCTGTTGAAGAAGGCCGGCATGCCGCAGCGCTGGGCGTTCGGCGCCGGCCTGGTTTCTATCGTGGTGGTGCGCCTGCTGGCGATTCAACTGGGCTTGCGTCTGCCGTCGTTCTGACGCGCAGCTTGCCCATCGCGACCGCGGCGGCGGAGGTGCGCGTTTCCACGCCCAGTTTGACGAACACATGTTCCAGGTGCTTGTTCACGGTGCGCGGGCTGGTGCCGAGGATCTCGCCGATGTCGCGGTTGGTCTTGCCCTTGATGACCCAGTTCAGCACCTCCGATTCGCGCTGCGTCAGTTTGAAGGACGCCATCAGCTTCTCGATCTGCGCGCTGTCCGATTCCTCGCGCAGCACGATCATCCACTGCTCGTTCTCGCTGAACTCCGCCGCCGAGAAGATCAGGCGGCGGCTGGCCCGCTGCAATGTCAGCGGCGGATGCGCCTGGCCCTGGCTGTGCGCCAGCTGCGTCGCCGCCAGCCAGGCCGTCAATTCCGTATCGACCGCGTAGCCCTGCATCAGCGTGCGCGCCAGCGGCGTTTGCCAGACGATCTTGCCGTCACCCGGCGTCATCGCGATCACCGCGTTGCCGAAGGCGTCCAGCGCGCTGCGGGCCTGGTCCATCAGGCGCGCGGTCTGCATGTGGGCGGCGATCCGCACCAGCACCTCGCTGGTGCGCACCGGCTTGCTGACATAATCGTTGCCGCCAGCGGCGAAGGCCGCCACCACATGCTCCGCCTCCGTCAGCCCGGTCATGAACACCACCGGGATGTGGCGCGTGGCCAGGCTGGCCTTCAGGTGGCGGCAGGTTTCGAATCCGTCCATGCCGGGCATGACGGCGTCCAGCAGGATGACGTCCGGCTGCGCCTCGGCGGCGCGCTGCAAGGCGGTCGCGCCGTTGTTCGCCACCAGCACGGTGTAGCCCGATTCGTCCAGCGCATCGTGCAGCACGGCCAGGTTTTCCGGCACGTCGTCCACCACCAGCACCACGGCGCGGTCAGTGTTGAAGTTCATTGTCTTGGTTCTTTCGGAGGAAGTCGGCCATCGCATCCAGTTGGAAGCGGGCGGCGTAGTTGCGCATGGTTTGCGTGAAGTGCAGGTAGCGCGCATCGAGCGCGCTGATTTCATCGAGCTTGTTCTGGATGCCGCGCACATAGCCGATGCGCACCAGTTCATTCAGGGCTTCCAGGTAGGCGGCGGGCGGCAGTATCAATTGCTTCAGCTCCGGCGCGGCGGCCGCCACCTCGATGCTGATGGCGGGCTGCGTGATCCACTCCAGCGCCAGGCGCTGGCCTATCCAATCCAGCAGTTCGGCCACGTTGACCGGCTTGACGATGAAGTCCGCCGCCGTGATGCCGGCCGCGTTTTCCATGCCCTTGTCGAAGGCGTTGGCGGAGACGATGGCGATCGGCACCTGCGACAGCTGGCGGCGGCGCAGGATGTAGCTGGCCTCCCAGCCGTCCATGGCCGGCATGGCCAGGTCCATCAGGATCAGGTCCGGCTGGAAGGAGGCGTGCAGGTCCAGGCATTCCAGGCCGGATTCGGCCAGCGCCACTTCGAAGCCCAGCGGCTGCAGGATATTGAGCAGCATCTCGCGGTCCACGCGCTCGTTGTCGACCACCAGGATGCGGCGCCGCGCGCCGTGATAGCCGGTGCGCTGCGCCGAGGGCTGCTCCAGCCGCCGCAGTTCGCGCGCGGTGGCGTGCACGCTGGGGAGGAACAGGCGGATGTGGAACACGCTGCCTTGCTGGGGCGTGCTGCGGATATTCAGTTCGCCGCCCATCAGCTGCGTCAGCATCTTGGAGATCGGCAGGCCAAGGCCGGTGCCGCTGGCGTTGGCGTGCGCGCTGGCGCTGCCGCGCGAGAAGGGCTCGAAGATATGGTCGATCTCCTCCTGCAGGATGCCGGGTCCCGTGTCCTCGACCTCGAACGAGGCCATCTCGCGCGCATACTGCAGGCGCAGCACAATGCCGCCGCTGCTGGTGAACTTGACCGCGTTGCCGAGGATGTTGATGAGGATCTGGCCCAGTCGCTTGCGGTCGGCGCGCACGATGCGCGGCAGCACGCCGGTCAGCTCGTAGCGGAACGCCAGGCCCTTGTTGGCCGCCTGCAGTTCGAACATGCGCACGATCTGGCCGATGAAGTCGGGGAAGTTCAGCTCCTTCATGTCGAAGTTGAATTTGCCGCCCTCGATGCGGGCGATGTCCAGCGTGCCCTCGATCAGCGACAGCAGGTGCTCGCCGCTGCCCCGGATCACGCGGATCGCCTGCTGGCGGTGCTCCGGTATCGACGGGTCGTTGTCCAGCAGCTGCGCGTAGCCGAGGATGGAGTTGAGCGGCGTGCGGATCTCGTGGCTGATGCCGGCGATGTAGCGGCTCTTGGCCTGGTTGGCCAGGTCGGCGGTCTTCTTGGCTTGCTGCAGCTGGGCGTCGGTCTGGCTGTGCAGTTCGATCTCGCGCGTCAGCAGGCCGGTTTGCCGGTTCGATTCCTCCTGCGCCACGCGCCGGCTTTCGCTGGTCAGCACCAGCCACCAGGCGACGATGCCGCTGGTGAGCAGCAGCGCCGCGAAGATCTTGAAGAACACCAGCCGCAGTTGCGGCAGCAGCGCGGCGTCGCCGGCCGGCAGCACCGATTGTTCGTGGTAGTAGATCAGGCCAAGCAGCGCGCCGAAGAACAGCACCGTCACGATCATCAGCAGCAGGTAGTGTCCCAGTCCGCTGCTCAGGTAGCGCCACAGCGATTTGGGCAGCAGCGCCTGCATCGCCGCCTGCCATTGCGACGATACCTTCGCGTGCGGCTTGCAGACGTCGTTGCAGCGCGCGTCCAGGCAGCAGCACAGGGAGCAGATCGAGCCTTGATAGGCGGGGCAGTGCGCCATGTCCTCGGATTCGTATTCCTTTTCGCAGATCACGCAGGTCTTGCTGTGCACATGCACCGGCTTGCGGGCGGTGTAGTACTTGCCCCTGGTGGCGATGGCGATCAGCGGTGAGGCCACGAAGGCCGTCAGCAGCGCGATGAAGGCGGAGAAGGCCTGCGCCTGGTGGCCGAACAATCCCATGAACGCCGCCACCGACAGGGCCGACGCCAGCAGCATGGCGCCGACACCGACCGGGTTGATGTCGTACAGGTAGGCGCGGCGGAACTCGATGCCCTTGGGGCTCAGGCCCAGCGGCTTGTTGACCACCAGGTCGGCCACCACCGCCGTGATCCACGAGATGGCGATGTTGGAGTACAGGCCGAGCACCTGGTCGAGCGCCTGGAACACGTCCAGCTCCATCAGCAGCACGGCGATCAGCGCGTTGAACACGGCCCATACCACGCGCCCCGGATGGCTGTGCGTGAGCCGCGCGAAGAAGTTGGACCAGGCCAGCGAGCCGGCGTAGGCATTGGTCATGTTGATCTTGACCTGCGAGATCACCACCAGCAGCGCGGTCGCCAGCAGCGCCGTCGACGGGTTGGCGAACACCTGGCCGAAGCCGGCCAGGTACATCTGCGTCGGGTTGACGGCCTGCGCCAGCGGCACCGCGCTGCTGACCGCCAGGAAGGCCAGCAGCGCGCCGCCCAGCATTTTGGCGATGCCGAGCAGGATCCATCCCGGCCCCGCGATCAACACGCCCATATGCCAGCGGAAGCGGTTGGCGGCGGTCTTCTGCGGCATGAAGCGCAGGAAGTCGACCTGCTCGCCGATCTGCGTGATCAGCGCCACGCCGACCGCCGTGGCGGCGCCGAACATCAACACGTTGAAGTGGCCGTTCTCGCCGGAGCGGCCGGCGTAGTGCAGCAATTGCGGCAGCAACTCCGGCTGCTTGCGCAGGATGGCGATGAAGGGCAGGGCCATGAGCACCAGCCACACCGGCTGCGTCAGCATCTGGATGCGGCTGATCAGCGTGACGCCGTGCGTCACTAGCGGGATCACGACCAGCGCGCTGACCATGTAGCCGAGGTAGAGCGGCAGGTGGAAGTACAGCTCCAGCGCGTAGGCCATGATGGCCGCCTCCAGCGCGAACAGGATGAAGGTGAACGAGGCGTAGACGAAGGACGATATCGTCGAGCCGATGTAGCCGAAGCCGGCGCCGCGCGTCAGCAGGTCCATGTCGACGCCGTAGGTGGCGGCGTAGTAGCTGATCGGCAGGCCGGTGAGGAAGATGATCAGTCCCACCGCCATGATGGCCCACAGCGCGTTGATGAAGCCGTAGTTGACGGTGATGGTGCCGCCGATCGCCTCCAGCACCAGGAAGGAGATCGCGCCGAACGCCGTGTTCGAGACCCGGAACACCGACCATTTGCGGAACGCGCGCGGCGTGTAGCGCAGCGCGTAGTCCTCGATGGTTTCGCTGGCCACCCAGGTGTTGTAGTCGCGGCGGATCTTGACGATCCGTTGCGTCGGTTCGGTCTCTGTCGTTGTCATCCCGGGCCCATAAAAAAAGCAGCTATTAAGCTGCTTTTTTAAGCAAGTTGCATGCCCGGCAAGTTCAGCGTTGCTTGCTGCTGTTGAGTTTGTCCAGCAGGCGGGACAGTTCTTCCTGCATCGACGGCGAGAGGTTGAGGAACTGGCAGCCGATCTGCACCTGCTCGCCCAGCAGGAAGGAGCGGAAAGTGCGCGACAGGCGGATCTCCAGGTCGGCGATCATCACCGAATCCGGGCCCAGCTCCAGCCGCACGCGCTGCAGCTTGCGGCCGACGTACAGGCCGACGCAGTCGCGTGGCGGCGCCCGCATGCCGACGCCGCCGGCCGAGAAGTCGTACAGTTGCAATTCGTAGGGCTTGCCGTTCAGGACAAACGAGGCCATGTAGTAAATGCCCAGCGGGGTTTCCAGCCGGGTCGAGGCGCGGCGGTTCAGCACCTGGCACTTGAGCGGGAATTCCAGTGGGATCAGGGTCGGCTCGCCGGGCTTGCTGGCCCATTCGGGCGATGTGAGCTTGAACTGGATCTTGGCCGAGCGCAGCCAGGCCACGAAGATGGCCTCGCCGGGCGGCAGGAACTCGCCCTCGTTCAGTTCCAGCACAAAGTACGGGTTCTCGGGATCGACCGACTTGATGCGCGCCATCACCACGTTGGTGGTGGTGGACGGATAAATCGAGATCGGGTCGCCATTGTCGGCGAGCAGGGTCAGCGAATCGCCGATGTCATGCTCATCGGTCATGTCATGCGGCTTCGAACCCGCCGGTATGGGTTCCACAGCGTCTTTTAGGCTGGGCGGGCCGCGGCGAAATTCATTTGGTATAGGATCGTTCACGACGGCATATCTCTTTGGTAATGACTCTACAATGCGAGGTCGATTTACACAGTTTACAGGCTATTCGTGCTCTTGGCTTGCTAAATGGCAAGAATATTTAGGTCACTGTGCCTTCTGGTCCACGCCGGCCTGATCAGAACTGTTCTTCGGGGCGCAGATAGCGCCATTGGCCCACCGGCAGGTCGCCCAGCTTGACCTTGCCAATACGCACACGTTTCAAACCGACAACCTTGAGGCCGACCATGTCGCACATGCGGCGGATCTGGCGCTTCTTGCCTTCGCGCAGCGTGAAGCTGAGCTGGTCGTCGTTCTGCCAGCGCACCTTGGCTGGCAACAGCGGCTTGCCGTCCATCCACAGGCCGTGGTTGAGCTTTTTCAGGTCGCTGTCGGGCAGCTTGCCCGGCTTGGTGTACTCGACCCGCACCAGGTATTCCTTGTCGACGTCGGTGGTTTCGCCGATCAGGTGCTTGGCCACGCGGCCGTCCTGGGTCAGCACCAGCAGGCCGACCGAATCGATGTCCAGGCGGCCGGCCGGCACCAGCGAGCGCAGCTGGGTGGGGTGGAAGATCTCCGGCGATGGATCGTCCGGCCAGCGGTTCTCCGGCTTGACCAGCACCACCGCCGGCTGGTAGCCGTCCTCGGCCTGGCCGCTGACGTAGCCCATCGGTTTGTTGATCAGCACGGTCACGCGCTTGGACTGCTCGGCGGCGGCCTGGCGCTCGACGGTGACGCGCTGGCTCGGGTAGATCTTGGTGCCGAGTTCGGAGACGACCTGGCCGTCCACCCGTACCCAGCCGCGCGCTATCCACTCGTCGGCCTCACGGCGCGAGCACAGGCCCAGTTCGGACATGCGTTTGGACAGGCGTAATAATTCTTCGGACATGATGCGTTTTCTGTATTAAAGGGTAAGTGCGGAATCCGTCGTTCCCGCGCAGGCGGGAATCCATGCTGAGCGTCCTGGTCGGCGCGGGAATGACGTTGGTTAGTTTATACCTTGATCGCGTCCAGCAGGTCGGTTTCGAGCTGGATCTGGCTGCGGGCGTTGTTGAGTGTGGCGCCGTCGATGAGGAACACGTCCTCCACGCGCTCGCCCAGCGTCATCACCTTGGCCGTGTGCAGGTTGATCTTGTACCTGGTGAGCACGTTGGCGATCGAGTACAGCAGGCCGGTGCGGTCGTTGGCGGCCACCGACAGCAGGTAGTACTGGCCGCGCTCGTCCGGGCGCAGGTCCACCGTCGGCTGGATCGGGAAGGTGCGCGACAGGCGCGACAGCCGGCCCTTGCCCGGCGCCGGCAGCGGCTCCGGGTTGGTCAACAGCGCGCACAGCTCATGCTCGATCAGGCTGATGATGTCGCGGTAGCTCTTGGCGAAGTTCTGCTCGGTCACCAGGAAGGTGTCGAGCGCGTAGCCGTGGCGCGTGGTGTGGATCTTGGCGTCCAGGATGCTGAAGTTCTTGCGGTCGAAGTAGCTGCAGATGCGCGCGAACAGGTCCGGCTGGTCCTTGATGTACACCGCGATCTGCAAGCCTTCGCCGATCGGCGCCAGGCGGCACTTGACCACCGGCCGGTCGCTGGTGAAGCGGTCGTACAGCGCGCGCGTCTGCCAGGCGATGTCGGAGGCGTCGTGGCGCAGGAAGTAGGCGACGTCGAGCTGCTTCCAGAACGGCTCGTGCGCGTCCGGCGGCAGGCCGTACAGGCGCAAGGTGGCCAGCGCCTCCTGCTGGCGGTTCTTCAGTTCGTGGTCGGCGCTGTGCGGCTCGCCGCCCAGCACGCGCAGCGTGATGCGGTACAGGTCCTCGAGCAGCTTGGCCTTCCACGCGTTCCACACCTTGGGGCTGGTGCCGCGGATGTCGGCCACCGTCAGCAGGTAGAGCGCGGTCAGGTGGCGCTCGTCCTTGACCACCTTGGCGAAGGCGGCGATGACGTCCGGGTCCGACAGGTCCTGCTTCTGCGCCACCTGCGACATGGTCAGGTGGTTCTCGACCAGGAACACCACCAGCTCGGTGTCCTCGGCGCTCAGGCCGTGCTCGACGCAGAACTGTTCGGCGTCGACCGTGCCCAGCTTGGAGTGGTCGCCGCCGCGGCCCTTGGCGATGTCGTGGAACAGCGCGCCCAGGTACAGCAGCCACGGCTGCGGGAAGTTGGCCATCAGCTGACTGCAGAACGGGTATTCGTGCGCGTGCTCGGCCATCGTGAAGCGGCGCATATTACGCACCACCATCAGGATGTGCTGGTCCACCGTGTAGACGTGGAACAGGTCGTGCTGCATCTGGCCGACGATCTTGCGGAAGTTGGGCAGGTAGCGGCCCAGGATGGACATATCGTTCATGCGGCGCAGCGCGTGGATGATGCCCACCGGTGCCTGCATGATGCGCAGGAACAGCGCGCGGTTGACCGGATCGGCGCGGAAGGCGGCGTCGATCTTGAAGCGCTCGTGCCACAGCGCGCGCATGGTGCGCGAGGTCATCCCTTGCAGCGAAGGGCGCTCGGTCATCAGCACGAAGATCTCCAGCATCGCCGACGGCGTGGTGGCGAAGGTGTCGTCGTCGCGCATGTCGATCAGGCCGTTGACGTCGTTGAAGCGCTCGTTGATGCGCACCGCCTCGCCCGACTTGGGGAACAGCCGTTCCTCGATGTTCTGCAACAGGATGGTGTTGAGCTGCGTGACGGTCTTGGCGGCCCAGTAGTAGCGCTGCATCAGGTACTCGCTGGCGCGGCGCATGTTGACGCCGCTGCCGGTGGCCTGCAGGCCCAGCGATTCGGCGATCGCGGTCTGGACGTCGAACACCAGGCGGTCCTCGCGGCGGCCGGCGTGCAGGTGCAGGCGCACGCGGATGTCCTTGAAGGCGCGCTCCTTTTCCATCAGCTGCTTGGCCTCGGTCTGCGTGATCAGGCCGCTGGTGGCCAGCGTGCGCCAGGAGTTGGCCAGGCCGGCGGCCTTGACCATCCACAGGATCACCTGCAGGTCGCGCAGGCCGCCCGGGCTTTCCTTGCAGTTCGGCTCCAGGCTGAAGGCGGTGTCCTCGTACTTGGCGTGGCGCTGGCGCATCTCCAGCACCTTGGCGTGGAAGAAGGCGCGCGGGTCCATCGCCGCCTGGTAGCGCTGCTGCAGTTCGTGGAACAGCGGCTCGTCGCCGACGATCAGGCGCGCTTCCAGCAGGCTGGTCTGCACGGTGATGTCGGCCGCCGATTCGCTCAGGCACTCTTCCACCGTGCGGATGCTGTGGCCGATCTCCAGGCCCAGGTCCCACAGCAGCTGCACCAGTTCCTCCAGCTTGGCGGTGGTGTCGGCGTCGGGCGCGCGCTCCAGCAGGATCAGCAGGTCGACATCGGAATAGGGGAACAGCTCGCCGCGGCCGTAGCCGCCCACGCCGACCAGCGCGGTGTTGGCCGGCAGCCGGGCTTCGTGCCAGGCCGTGGTCAGCACCGCGTCCACGCTCTGGCGCAGGCTGCGCAGCAGCTTCTCCGGCATGCCGTCCGCCTGGAAGCCGGCGATGACGACCTGGCGGTCGGCCTTCAGCTGGCGCTTGAGTTGTTCGCGCAGTTCCTTCTTCATCGCCGCGGCTGGCATCCCGAACCTACGCCGCGACGGCGGTGGCCGACGCGCCTGGCGCCGCGCCAGCGATGAACGCCGGCGGCGGCGGGCTGCCGGCCGACAGCGTCAGCACTTCATAGCCGGTCTCGGTGACCAGGATGGTGTGTTCCCACTGGGCCGACAGGCTGCGGTCCTTGGTTTTGATGGTCCAGCCGTCGCCCATTTCGCGGATCTCGCGCTTGCCGGCGTTGATCATCGGCTCGATGGTGAAGATCATGCCCGGTTGCAGCTCGTCGAGCGTGCCGGGGCGGCCGTAGTGCAGCACCTGCGGTTCTTCGTGGAAGATCTTGCCGATGCCGTGGCCGCAGAACTCGCGCACCACGCTGTAGCCGGCTTTTTCCGCGTGCTGCTGGATCACGTGGCCGATGTCGCCCAGGTGGGCGCCCGGCTTGACCTTGGAAATGCCCAGCCACATGCATTCGTAGGTGATGTCGGACAGGCGCTTGGCCAGGATCGACGGTTCGCCGATGAAGAACATGCGGCTGTTGTCGCCATGGTAGCCGTCCTTGATGACGGTGATGTCGAGGTTGACCACGTCGCCGTTCTTGAGCACCTTGTCGCCGGGGATGCCGTGGCAGATGACGTCGTTGACCGAGGTGCAGATGGCCTTGGGGTAGGGCGTGTAGCCCGGCGGGCAGTAGTTCAGCGGCGCCGGGATGGTGCCCTGCACGTTGACCATGTATTCGTGGCAGAGGCGATCCAGTTCGCCGGTGGTCACGCCGGCCTTGACGAAGGGCGTGATGTAGTCCAGCACTTCGGAGCCCAGGCGGCCGGCCACGCGCATGCCGGCGATATCTTCGGCGGATTTAATGGAAATAGACATAGTGGATCGCAATCAGCAAAGTAAACGGTAAAAACGCAGGCGGCGAGCGGATCGGATCGGCTCGCGGCGTGCAAATATGTTGAAATTATAAACGACGCGGGGCGGGCCCGCTCGGGAATGCAAGGATAATGCCCGGCGTGGCGCGCGGGCGCCACGGCCGGGCTCCGGCACGGGATGGGCTTAGCCCGGTTGACGGCGCTGGCGGCGGCGCGCGGCCACGCCGAGAACGCCCAGGCCGGCCAGCAGCATGGCCCAGGTATCGGCTTCCGGCACGGCGGTCGGGCTCGGTATGTAGCTGTCGTCGTCGCCACCCGGCAGGAAGGGCGACAGCGGGCGCGGGTCGATGATGACCAGGTTGCCGTCGGGGTCGGTCTCGAATTCGAACGTTTCAGGCAGCTCGAACTCGCCGACGCCGGACTTCTTGGCGTGCTTGACGGCATCCAGGCCGGCCTGGCGCTGCTGGAGGGCGCGCTCGGCCAGTTCCTTCTCGGTCAGCTCTTCCGTTTCAGGCGGTTTGGCGTCGACCAGGCCCAGATCCTTGTCGCCCAGCTTGTTGCCCAGCTTGGCGAGCGGTGGCGGCACCACGACCGGCGCCGTGGCGACGGCCTCGGGCTTGCGGCTGATGCGGCTGACGTTGCCGCAGATTTGGGGGACCAGGATGCAGTGCTCGTCGACGCAGTAGACCGCGCCCGGTTCCTGGCGCTGCGGGCTCCATTTGCTGCGGGTAACGGTGGCGCACACCGAGGCTGCGCCGAAGTGCATGTCGCGGATGGCCGGGTCGTACTTGTTCTTGCCGCTGATGCCGTCGCGGGTGATGGTGACTTTGTCGTCGGACTGGCCTTCTTCCATGCGGCGCTTGAGCGTGCTGCGCACGGCGGCCGGGATGTCGGTGTAGCGGTCGATGGCGGCCGAGATCTGGCCAGTGTACGGGTTGACCCCCGGATGATCCCAGGAGCAACTGGGCTGGACAGTGGAAGCTGCGGCAAGCGTTACGGCTAACAGTAGGGACATAAGTTGCTCCTTTGCTAATGACTGGTGTATTGCAAATCAATATCTATTAATTAAATGAAATTTTAGTTTTCCGCATGATATTACAATATCGTCACGCATGCTCAAAAATTTAACTGTCTGATTTGATATGCAACAAGCGGGTGCGAAAGCGCGGGCGATGCACCATTCTGGGGCATGGGCTAGTCATAGGCGTGCGGTGCTTGCCTAAGTGGCTGTTTTCAGGGTAGAATCTCGGGTTGCTTGAATTCGGTTTGAGCAATGTTGCAAAATTAAGTTGTTAATTTCTATTAATAAACGCGAATCCGGTCGACAAGGGTGCCTCTATGGTGACTGATCGGATTCCAGACCCAACCCTGGAGTTTAATATGTCCGTAACTATGCGCGAAATGCTGGAAGCCGGTGTCCACTTCGGTCACCAAACCCGTTTCTGGAACCCAAAGATGGCTCCGTTCATCTTCGGTCACCGTAACAAGATCCATATCATCAACTTGGAAAAGACGATGGGTATGTATCAAGAAGCGATGAAACACGTGAAACAGGTCGCTTCGAACCGTGGCACCATCCTGATGGTCGGCACCAAGCGTCAAGCCCGCGAGATCATCGCTGCTGAAGCGGCACGCGCTGGCGTTCCTTTCGTCGACCAGCGTTGGCTGGGCGGCATGCTGACCAACTTCAAGACCATCAAGACCTCGATCAAGCGCCTGAAAGACATGGAAGCCTCGATCGAAGACGGTTCCGTTGAGAAGCTGTCGAAGAAAGAAGCGCTGATGTTCCAACGCGAAATGGTCAAGCTGCAAAAATCGATCGGTGGCATCAAGGACATGGGCGGCGTTCCTGACGCAATCTTCGTCGTTGACGTTGGCTACCATAAAGGCGCCATCACCGAAGCCGCAAAACTGGGCATCCCAGTCATCGGCGTGGTCGATACCAACCACTCGCCAGAAGGCGTTCAGTTCGTCATTCCAGGCAACGACGACTCGTCGAAAGCCATCACTCTGTACGCCCGCGGCGTCGCAGATGCGATCCTGGAAGGCCGTGCTGCTGCCGGTAACGAAGTAGTTGAAATGGTTAAAGCTGCAGCTGGCGACGAATTCGTCGAAGTTTCCGAACAGGCTTAATCGTTCGTAACAAGCTGTAAGGAAAAAAGGGGTGGCCAACAGCTCCCCTTTTTTTTAACATAAATGGTTAGAGCGGCGCTCACCATCCCACCCGAACACCGAATACAGGAGAATCACATGGCAGCTATTACTGCAGCAATG
This sequence comes from Rugamonas sp. A1-17, assembly GCA_025548565.1. Classification (GTDB taxonomy): domain Bacteria; phylum Pseudomonadota; class Gammaproteobacteria; order Burkholderiales; family Burkholderiaceae_D; genus Rugamonas. The sequence goes on along the minus strand of JAJLPB010000002.1, from coordinate 218,016 downwards.
GTAGGCGAACTGCGCGCGAAGACTGACGCGCCTATGATGGAATGCAAAAAAGCACTGACCGAGGCCGAAGGCGACATGGGTCGTGCTGAAGAGATCCTGCGCGTCAAGCTGGGCGGCAAGGCATCGAAAGCATCGGCACGCATCACCGCCGAAGGCGTTGTTGCCACCTTCATCGCCGGCGGCGTAGGCGCGCTGGTTGAAGTCAACTCCGAAACCGACTTCGTTGCCAAGAACGATGACTTCCTGGCCCTGGCCAACAACGCCGCCCGTCTGGTTGTCGAGCACAACCCGGCCGACGTCGCCGCCCTGCTGGCCCTGCCGCTGGACGGCAAGACCCTGGACGAAGTGCGCGCGGCACTGATCGGTAAAATCGGCGAAAACATGTCGATCCGCCGCTTCCAGCGTTTCGAAACCACCGGCAAGCTGGCTTCCTACCTGCACGGCTCGCGCATCGGCGTGATCGTCGACTTCGAAGGCGCCGACGAGCAAGTTGGTAAAGACGTGGCCATGCACATCGCCGCAATGAAGCCAGTGTCGCTGTCGTCCGAGCAGGTTCCAGCGGAACTGATCGAAAAAGAGCGTTCGGTTGCAAAACTGAAAGCTGAAGAAGACGCAGCCAAAGCCGCTGCTGAAGGCAAGCCAGCGCAATCGCCGGAAATCCTGGCCAAGCGCCTGGAAGGCTCGGTACAGAAGTTCCTGAAAGAAGTGTCGCTGCTGAACCAGGCTTTCGTGAAGAACGACAAGCAATCGATCGAGCAGATGCTGAAAGAGAAAGCAACCACCGTCAAAGCCTTCACCATGTACGTGGTAGGCGAGGGCATCGAGAAGAAAGTGGACGACTTCGCCGCCGAGGTAGCCGCACAGATGGCTGCTTCCAAAGGAGCGTAATACCAAAGAAAACGGGCCGAGAGGCCCGTTTTTTTAGCCTGACCAAAGTTTTACCCGTAGCACCAGCAGTCATTCAGTCGTTCCCGGCGCCGACCAAGGTATCATAGGCGCCGGCAGCCTTACCCGAATAAACCCAACTTAGGAGCCTCGTCTCATGTCAAAACCAGCCTACAAGCGCGTCCTCCTCAAATTGTCCGGCGAAGCCCTGATGGGCGATGATCCTTACGGCATCAACCGCGGCACGATCGAACGGATGGTCGCCGATGTGGCAGAGGTCGCGAAACTGGGCGTGGAACTGGCGATCGTCATTGGCGGCGGCAACATCTTCCGTGGCGTCGCCCCCGGTGCGCAAGGCATGGACCGCGCCACCGCCGACTACATGGGCATGCTGGCCACCGTCATGAACGCGCTGGCGCTGGCCGACGCGATGCGCCATGTCGGCATCACCGCCCGCGTGATGTCGGCGATCGGCATCGAACAGGTGGTCGAGCCGTATGTGCGCCCGAAAGCCTTGCAGTATCTGGAAGAAGGCAAGGTCGTAGTGTTCGCGGCCGGCACCGGCAACCCGTTCTTCACCACCGACACCGCGGCGGCACTGCGCGGCTCGGAGATGAGCGCGGAAATCGTGCTCAAGGCCACCAAGGTCGACGGTGTCTACACCGCCGATCCGAAGAAAGACCCGAACGCCACGCTGTACAGCTCCATCACCTTCGACGAAGCCATCGCCAAGCATCTGCAAGTCATGGACGCCACCGCCTTCGCGCTGTGCCGCGACCAGAAACTGCCGATCAAAGTGTTCTCCATCACCAAGCCGGGCGCGCTGATGCGCGTCGTCATGGGCGAGGATGAAGGTACACTGGTTCACGTTTAAACACTATCCCGATTACAGGAGAGCAGCAATGTCCGTAGCTGACGTTAAAAAGAATGCGCAAGAACGCATGACCAAATCGCTGGAAACCTTGCGCGCCGATTTGGCCAAGGTTCGCACCGGCCGCGCCCACACCGGCATCCTGGACCACGTGCAGGTCGAGTACTACGGTTCGCCGACCGCGCTGAGCCAGGTCGCCAACGTGACCCTGATCGACGCCCGCACCATCGGCGTGCAGCCGTTCGAGAAGAAGATGGCCGCGACCATCGAAAAAGCCATCCGCGACGCCGACCTGGGCCTGAACCCATCGGCGCAGGGCGACATGATCCGCGTGCCGACCCCGCCGCTGACCGAGGAACGCCGCAAGGAGATGGTCAAGCTGGTCAAGAGCGAAGCGGAAGACGCGAAGATCGCCGTCCGCAACATCCGCCGCGACGCCAATGAGGGCATGAAAAAGCTGGTCAAGGACAAGGCGATCTCGGAAGACGACGAGCGCCGCGGCACCGACGAAGTGCAGAAGCTGACCGACAAGTTCATCGTCGACATCGACAAGATGGTCGCCGAGAAGGAAAAAGAAGTTCTGACGGTTTAACACCCGCGGACGCCAGCTGCCGGCCCGCGGACTCGTCCGAGGGTCGCCCTGGCGTCTTGTTTTTTTGCGCCACACCTGCAATACTTTACACTTTGGCACCAAAGTTTTCATGAAATATACGAGTTCGACTACTGAGGTTCCAGACGCGCCGTCCGTGCCGCGCCATGTCGCGATCATCATGGATGGCAACGGCCGCTGGGCGACCAAGCGCTTCCTGCCGCGCGTGGCGGGCCACGTCAAGGGCGTGGACGCGGTGCGCACCGTGGTCGAGGCCTGCGCCCGCCGCGGCGTCGAGTACTTGACCCTGTTCGCCTTCAGTTCCGAAAACTGGCGCCGCCCGGAAGAGGAAGTGTCCCTGCTGATGCGCCTGTTCGTGACGGCGCTGGACCGCGAAGTCTCCAAGCTGCACGCCAATAACATCCGCCTCAAGGTGGTCGGCGACCTGTCCCGCTTCGACGACAAGCTGCAAGGCATGATCGCCAGCGCCGAGCGCAAGACCGCGAACAACACCCGCATGACCGTGACCGTGTGCGCCAACTATGGCGGCCGCTGGGACATCATGCAGGCGGTCGGCCAGATGGTGGCCGCCCATCCCGGCGCCGCCAATTTCACCGAAGAGCAGCTGGCGCCGCACCTGGCGATGGCCTACGCGCCCGAGCCCGACCTGTTCATCCGCACCGGCGGCGAACAGCGCATCTCCAATTTCCTGTTGTGGCAGCTCGCCTATACCGAGCTGTTCTTCACCGACACCTACTGGCCCGATTTTTCGATCGAGAGCCTCGACGAGGCGATCGCCTCCTACCAGCATCGGGAGCGGCGCTTCGGCCGCACCGGCGCGCAACTGGCAGAAAAGAAAAGCTGATGCTGAAAACGAGGATTATTACCGCTGTGGTCTTGCTGGCGGTGCTGCTGCCGGTCCTGTTCTTCAACTATTTCCCAGCGTTTGCCGTCGTCGTCACGCTGTTCCTGGGCGCCGCGATGTGGGAGGCTGCTCGCCTGTTCGGCCTGTCCGCCATGCGCGCGCGCGCGATCGGCGTGGCCGGCGCGGTGCTGTTCGTGTTCCTGCTGCAGCACTCTGGCAAGCCGGGCGCGCTGACCGCGCTGTACGGCGCGGCCTGCCTGCTGTGGCTGATCCGCTATGCGCCGTCGCTGGGCCTGGGCTTGCCGCCGCTGGCCGGCGCGGCCAACTGGTCGCTTTGCGTCACCTTCAGCTTCGCCATCTTCGCCTGCTTCTTCGCCATCGTCGGCCTGTACCAGCACTCCGCGCTGTACCTGCTGTCGGTGATGGTGCTGGTGTGGATCGCCGACATCGGCGCCTACTTCTCCGGCAAGGCCTTCGGCAAGCGCAAGTTGGCGCCGTCCATTTCGCCGGGCAAATCGTGGGAGGGCGCCATCGGCGGCGGCATCGCCGTGCTGGCGATCTCGTCGGCGAGCGTGCTGCTGGCCGCCGGCCAGCCATGGCTGCGCGACACCTTCGCCGTCCAATTGCAGGCGCGCTTCGGCTGGCCGCTGGCCTTGCTGGTGCTGCTGCTGATCGTCGCCGCGTCGGTGATCGGCGACCTGTTCGAATCCCAACTCAAGCGCCGCGCCGCGATCAAGGACAGCAGCAACCTGCTGCCGGGCCACGGCGGCGTGCTTGACCGTATTGACGCCTTGATCCCGGTCCTGCCGCTGGCCGCGCTGATCGGCTCCTGGTTCTGAAAGAGTGACTATGCAACGCATCACCATCCTTGGCGCCACCGGTTCGATCGGCGTGTCCACGCTGGACGTGCTGGCACGCCATCCCGAGCGCTACAGCGTCTACGCGCTGTCGGCGCATAGCCGCGTCGACGAACTGGCGGCCCAGTGCATCCGGTTCCGTCCCGCGCGCGCGGTGGTCGGCACCGCGGCCGGCGCCAGCCAGCTGAGCGCGCTGCTGCGCGCCGCCGGCGTCAACACCGAAGTGGAATATGGCGAAGCGGCCCTGTGCGGCATCGCCAGCGCGCCCGAAGTCGACAGCGTGATGGCGGCCATCGTGGGCGCCGCCGGCCTGGCGCCGACATTGGCCGCGGCCCGCGCCGGCAAGAAGGTCCTGCTGGCCAACAAGGAAGCGCTGGTGATGTCCGGCCAGCTGTTCATCGACGCCGCCCAGCAGGCCGGCGCGGTGCTGCTGCCGATCGACAGCGAACACAATGCGATCTTCCAGTGCATGCCGCAGTTCGGCGGTCGCATGCCGGCGGTGCGCGACGAGGCGGCCGGCATCGCCAAGATCCTGCTGACCGCATCCGGCGGCCCGTTCCTGACGCGCGACGTCGCCACGCTGGACGCGGTGACGCCGGAGCAGGCCTGCAAGCACCCCAACTGGTCGATGGGCCGCAAGATCTCGGTCGATTCGGCCACGATGATGAACAAGGGCCTGGAAGTGATCGAGGCGCACTGGCTGTTCGGCGCGCCGGCCGAGCGCATCGAGGTGGTCATCCATCCGCAATCGGTGATCCACTCGATGGTGTCGTACATGGACGGCTCGGTGCTGGCGCAATTGGGCAACCCGGACATGCGCACGCCGATCGCCCACGCGCTGGCCTACCCGGAGCGCATCGCCTCCGGCGTGGCGCAGCTGGACCTGACGCAGATCGCCACGCTGCAGTTCGAGCGTCCCGACTTCAAACGCTTCCCCTGCCTGGCGCTGGCCTTCGACGCGCTCAAGGCCGGCGGCACCGCGCCGGCGCTGCTGAACGCGGCCAACGAGATCGCGGTGCAAGCCTTCCTCGACCTGAAGATCGGCTTCCGCCAGATCGACCGCGTGATCGCGCATGTGATGGAGGCGCTGCCGCACGGCGATGCAGACAGCATCGCCGCCGTGATGGCGCAGGATGCCGCCGCCCGCGCCGCCGCTGAAACCTATATCGCCGGACTGGCAAAATGAACTTCCTCCAAACCGCGCTGGCCTTCGCCGTCTGCCTGGGCTCCCTGATCATCTTCCACGAACTGGGGCACTATCTGGTGGCGCGCTGGTGCGGGGTGAAGGTGCTGCGTTTCTCGGTCGGCATGGGCAAGGTGGTGTGGTCGCGCCGTTTCGGCCGCGACCGGACCGAATGGGCGGTATCGGCGCTGCCATTGGGCGGCTACGTGAAAATGCTCGACGCCCGCGAGGGCGACCTGGGCGACCTGCCGCCCGAAGACCTGAAGCGCGAATTCACGCGCCAGAACGTCTGGAAGCGCATCGCCATCGTGGCCGCCGGCCCGCTGGCCAACTTCCTGCTGGCCATTGTGCTGTATGCGGGCCTGTACCTGCACGGCGTCGAAGAACCGGCCAGCAAGATCAGCGTGCGCGCCACGGAGACCGCCACCGCAAGCAATGCGGCACCGACGGCCGCGTGGAGCGCTGGCTTGCGCAGCGGCGACGTGGTCACCGCCGTCAACGAACAACCGGTGGCCGTCTGGTCGGAGCTGCGCTGGAACCTGATGCAGGCCGCCATCGACAAGACCGAGGCCCGCGTCGCAGTCGAACGCGCGGGGCAGGGCCGCTTTACCTTCGTGCTGCCGGCCGCCGCGCTGGCGGCGCAGGATCTGGATGGCGATGTGCCGGGCAAGCTGGGACTGGGTGTGGCCCGTCCGGCGCCGGTGGTGCAGGAAGTGATCGCCGGCGGTCCCGCGGCGCGCGCCGGCCTGCAAAAGGGCGACCTGCTGTTGTCGGTGGACGGTGTCCCGGTGGCCGACGGCATCGCCTTCATCGAGATTATCCGCAACGCCGCCGGCAAGACGGTGCAAGTGGCGGTGCGCCGCGCCGGCCAGCAGCTGGTGCTGGACATGGTGCCCCAGGCCGAGCAGGCAAAGACCGGTAAGGGAACTGTAACAGTCGGTAAGATCAGCGCTTACATCGCGCAGCAGCCGGATATGATCACCGTGCCATCGTCCCCGATTGCGGCTGTCGGCAAGGCGGTGGCGCGGGTCTGGGACACCAGCGTCATGTCGGTCAAGATGATCGGCAAAATGATCACCGGCGAGGTCTCGCTGAAGAACGTCACCGGCCCGATCACCATCGCCGATTACGCCGGGCAGACCGCACGCATGGGCGCGGCCAGCTATCTGAGCTTCATCGCCTTCATCAGCATCAGTTTGGGGGTGATGAATTTGCTACCGATTCCGGTTCTAGATGGGGGGCATTTGCTGTATTATTCGCTGGAAGTTTTAACTGGGCGTTCTGTGCCGGAGCGTTTTGGAGAGATTGCACAGCGCCTGGGCATAGGCTTGTTACTGACGCTGATGCTGCTGGCGGTGTTTAACGACGTCGCGCGGCTGCTGTAGCAGGTTCGCTTTGTATATGAGTAGTTCGTTGATTTAGCCATTGAATAACCCCAATGAAATTATATTCTGACCGTATTACTTCATCTTCCTTTCGCCGCAGCCTGATCGGCGCCGCTGTCCTGGCGCTGTGCGCCGGCAGCGCCATGGCCATCGAGCCCTTCGTCATCAAAGATATCCGCGTCGAAGGGATCCAGCGCACGGAAGCCGGTACGGTCTTCAGCTACCTGCCGGTACGTGTGGGCGAGACCTTCAACGACGACAAATCGATCACCGCCATCAAGGCGCTGTACGCCACCGGTTTCTTCAAGGACGTCAAGCTCGAAGCGGACGGCAATGTGCTGGTGGTGCTGGTCGAGGAACGTCCGGCCATCGCCAAGGTGGAATTCACCGGCACCAAGGAATTTGAAAAAGACACGCTGGTCAAGGCGCTGAAGGACATCGGCGTCGGCGAGACCAAGATTTTCGACAAGGCCTCGGTCGACCGCGCCGAGCAGGAACTCAAGCGCCAGTACCTGTCGCACGGCCTGTATGGCGTGAAGATCGTCACCACCGTCACCCCGATCGAGCGTAACCGCGTCAACATCACCTTCGCGGTGGACGAGGGCGATGTCGCCAAGATCAAGCAGATCAACATCGTCGGCAACAAGGTCTTCTCGGACAAGGAACTGAAGGACCAGCTGGCCCTGAACACCGGCGGCTGGTTCAGCTGGTACACCAAGGCCGACCAGTATTCCAAGACCAAGCTGACCGGCGATATCGAGTCGCTCAAGTCCTACTATCTGAACCGCGGCTACATCGAGATGCAGATCGATTCGACCCAGGTGTCGATCACGCCGGACAAGAAGGACATCTACATCACGATCAACATCACCGAGGGCGAGAAGTACAAGGTCTCCGGCATCAAGTTCGAGGGCGAGACCTTCGGCCGCGAAGAGGAGCTGCGCTCGCTGGTGCTGCTGCATCCTGGCGAAACCTATTCGGGCGAGCGCCTGACCGCCACCAATAAATTGATCTCGGACCGCCTGGGCACCTTCGGCTACGCCTTCGCCAACGTCAACGCCAATCCGGAGATCGACCAGAAGAAACGCGAAGTGGCGTTCACCTTCTTCATCGATCCGGGCAAGCGCGCCTACGTGCGCCACATGAACATCGCCGGCAACACCACCACCCGCGACGAAGTGATCCGCCGCGAGTTCCGCCAGTTCGAATCGTCGTGGTACGACGCCAACAAGATCAAGTATTCGCGCGACCGCGTCGACCGCCTGGGCTACTTCAAGGACGTGACCATCGACACGCCGGAAGCCCAGGGCACCTCCGACCAGGTGGACGTGAACCTGACCGTGGTCGAACGTCCGACCGGTAACTTCCAGATCGGCGGCGCGTTCTCGCAGTCCGAGAAGTTCACCTTCCAGGCGGCGATCCAGCAGGCCAACTTCGCCGGTTCGGGCACCACCGTCGGCATCGAGTTCAACACCTCGAAGTACAGCCGCACGCTGTCGTTCTCGCAGACCGACCCTTACTACACCGACGACGGCGTATCGCGCTCGTACGAAGTGTACCTGCGCACGCAGCAGCCGCCGGCGCTCAACATCGGCAGCTACACCATCCGCCAGCAGGGTGGCCGCATCAGCTACGGCGTGCCGTTCTCGGAAGTGGACACGGTGTTCTTCGGTATCGGCGTGGAGCGCTCGCGCATCACCACCGACGCCACCTCGCCGGTGCGCTTCAAGGACTACGTCACCACCATCACCGGCAACACCAACGGCATCGGCACCGCCACCACCAACGCCGTGCCGCTGACGGCGGCATGGGCGCGCGACAGCCGCGATTCGGCGCTGACGCCGACCGTGGGCCGCTACCAGCGCGCCAACCTGGAGCTGGATCTGATCGGCCGCCAGAAATACTACCGCGCGGTGTACGAGCACCAGTGGTACAAGCCGCTGTTCTCCAAGGTCACGCTGGCGCTGCGCGGCGAGATCGACTACGGCCACGGTCTGCGCGACAGCAGCTACCCGGTGTTCAAGAACTTCTACGGCGGCGGCATCGGTTCGGTGCGCGGCTACCTGAGCTCCTCGCTGGGCGCGGTCGACCAGGTGTACGGCGATGCGCTGGGCGGCGCCTCGCGCCTGCTGGGCAGCGCCGAGCTGCAGCTGCCGTTCCCCGGCTCGGGCCAGGACCGCAGCCTGCGCTGGTTCGGGTTCGTCGACAGCGGCCAGGTCTACCAGGAAGGCCAGAAGATGCGCGCTTCCGAGCTGCGTTACTCGTCGGGCCTGGGCATCAGCTGGATTTCTCCGGTCGGTCCGCTCCGCTTGAGTTATGCTAAGCCTTTGAACGCCAAACCGGGCGACCGCCTGGAACGCTTCCAGTTCCAGATGGGGACCGGCTTCTAAGGCGGGCCTGATGCCATTGAGTATTGATATTTACTTCGGAGAAATAAGTTGAAGACTGTGTCCGCTACCCTGACCAAATCCCTCGCCGTGCTTGCACTGGGCTGGTGTGCCTTGGCGCCGGTGCAGGCCCAGACCTCGGCCTCGCGCATCGCCTGGCTCAGTCCTGAGCGCATCTACAACGAATCCAAGTTGGCCAAGCTGGCCGGCGAAAAGCTGCAGGAGGAGTTCAAGAGCCGCGAGAAAGCCATGCAGGATATGGCCGCGCGCCTGAAGGCGGCCTCGGAAAAGCTGGAGAAGGATGTGCCGACGCTGGCCGAGACCGACCGCGTCAAGCGCCAGCGCGACGTGTTCGAGCTGGATAAGGAATACCAGCGCCGCCAGCGCGAGTTCCGTGAAGACCTGAACCAGCGCACCAACGAGGAACGCCAGGCGATCTCGGAAAAAGCCACCAAGATCATCAAGCAGATGGCGGCGGTGGAAGGCTTCGACATCGTGCTGCAGGATGCGGTCTGGGCCAGCCCGCGCATCGACATCACCGACAAAGTGCTGGCCGCGCTGGACAAAGACAAGTAAAACACATCAAGATTGGATCACCCGATGGGCACTCGACTAGGGGAATTGGTCGAACGCCTCGGCGGGCAGTTGGTGGGGGACGCGAACCTGGAAGTGACCGGGATCGCGCCACTGACGGACGCCGGCGTTTCGCACATCAGCTTTCTCAGCAATAGCAAACTGCGCGCGCAAGCGCTGCAAAGCCAGGCGGCGGCACTGATCGTGTCGGCCGCCGATGACGCTTTTATCGCCGCCGGTTTTGGCGGCGCGCGCATCGTCACCAATAATCCGTACGTGTATTTCGCCCGCGCGGCGCAGTATTTCGAATCGTTGACGGCCGTCGTGCCGGCGCCCGGCGTGCATGCCAGCGCGGTGGTGGCGGACGACGCCCGCATCGACGCCAGCGCCCACGTGGGCGCGCGCGTGGTGATCGAGAGCGGCGCCACGATCGGCGCGCGCGCGGTGATCGACGCCGGCTGCTACATCGGCCGCGACGCGGTCATCGGCGAGGACACGCATTTGTTCGCCAACGTGACCTTTCAGGCGCGCTGCGTGATCGGCAAGCGCGGCATCATCCATTCGGGCGCCGTGATCGGCACCGACGGCTTCGGATTCGCCAACGAGGGCGGCGTCTACATCAAGATTCCGCAAACCGGGCGGGTGGTGATCGGCGACGATGTGGACATCGGCGCCAACACCACCATCGACCGTGGCGCCTTGGCCGACACGATCCTGGAGGACGGTGTGAAGCTGGACAACCAGATCCAGATCGGCCACAACTGCCACATCGGCGCGCACACGGCGATGGCCGGCTGCGTTGGCGTGGCGGGCAGCGCGAAGATCGGCAAGTACTGCACCTTCGGCGGCGCCGCCATGGTGCTGGGCCACCTGACCATCGCCGACAAGGTGCACGTGGGCTCGGGCAGCATGGTATCGCGCTCGATCCTGGAACCGGGGCAGTACACGGGCTTTTATCCGCTGGCCAAAAACAGCGAATGGGAAAAATCGGCCGCAATCGTCCGCAATCTGTCGACGATGCGCGATAAAATCCGCGCGCTGGAAAAAACAATTAAAACATTGACGAATCAAGACGAGAACTAAAATCATGACCACAACCACTCCTGTCACCTCCGAATCCACCTGCACCAAGAAGTGCCTGGATATCCACGCCATCAAGCAGTACCTGCCGCACCGTTATCCCATGCTGCTGGTGGACCGCGTGCTGGACTGGGAGTCGGGCAAGACCATCACGGCGATCAAGAACGTCACCGTCAACGAGGAATTCTTCAACGGCCACTTCCCGCACAAGCCGGTCATGCCGGGCGTGCTGATGATCGAGGCGATGGCGCAAACCGCCGCCATCCTGTCCTTCCTGACCATGGACATCAAACCGGACGAGAATTCGGTGGTGTACTTCGTCGGCATCGACAACGCGCGCTTCAAGCGTCCGGTGGAGCCGGGCGACCAGCTGGTGATGAACGTCGAGATCCTGCGCGTCGCGCGCGGCATCTGGAAGTACAAGGCGGTCGGCACGGTCGACGGCCAGACCGCGGTCGAGGCGGAACTGATGTGCACCATCCGCAGCGCGGCCGACGCCAGCCAGCCAGCCGGGAAGTAATCATGGCCAAGATTCACGCCACCGCCATCGTCGATCCGAAGGCGCAGCTCGACGAAACCGTCGAGGTGGGGCCGTATTCGGTGATCGGCCCGAACGTGGTGATCGGCGCGCGCACCGTGGTCGGTCCGCATGTGGTCATCGAGGGCAACACCACCATCGGCAGCGACAACAAGTTCTTCCAGTTCTCGTCGATCGGCGCCGCGCCGCAGGACAAGAAGTGGAATGGCGAGCCGACCCGCCTGACCATCGGCGACCGCAACACCATCCGCGAGTTCTGCACCTTCAACACCGGCACGGTGCAGGACAAGGGCGTGACCTCGCTGGGCAACGACAACTGGATCTCGGCCTACGTCCACCTGGCGCACGACTGCCAGATCGGCAGTAACACCATCTTCTCGAACAACGCGCAGATCGCCGGCCACGTCGAAATCGGCGACTGGGTGATCATGAGCGGCTTCGCCAATGTGCACCAGTTCTGCAAGATCGGCGCGCACGCCTTCGTCGGCATGAGCACCTCGCTGACGCAGGACGTGCCGCCGTTCGTGCTGTTGAACGGCAATCCGGCGCAGGCGCACGGCGTCAACATCGAGGGCCTGAAGCGGCGCGGCTTTACGCGCGAGCAGATCAACGGCATCCGCACCGCGTATAAGCTGATCTACCGTTCCGGCCTGACCCTGGAAGAGGCCAAGGTCGCATTGCAGGCCGAAGAGGATGCGATGCCGGCGGCGGCGGAGCAGATCCGCTCCATGCGCGAATTCCTCAGCATCGCCAGCCGTGGCATCGTCCGCTGACCTGACTGCCGCCGCGCCGGCGTCGCCTTTATCGGTGGCGCTGGTGGCGGGCGAGCCGTCGGGTGACCTGCTGGCGGCGCGGCTGCTTTCCGGCCTGCGTCCGCACCTGCCGGATGCGCGCTTCCACGGCATCGGCGGCGAGCATATGATGGCGCAGGGTTTCGAATCGCACTGGCCGATGGACAAGCTGACCGTGCGCGGCCTGCTGGCCGTGATTCCGCGCTACCGCGAGATCAAGGGCATCCAGAACCAGCTGCGCGACCAGCTGCTGGCCGAGCGGCCGGCGGCCTTCATCGGCGCCGACTATCCGGGCTTTAACCTCGGGCTGGAAGAGCAGCTCAAGGCGGCCGGGATTCCGACCATCCACTACATCGGGCCGCAGATCTGGGCCTGGCGCGGTGGACGCATCAAGAAGATCATCCGCGCGGTGTCGCACATGCTGGTGGTGTTTCCTTTCGAAGAGGAGATCTACCGCCAGGCCGGCGTGCCGGTGAGTTACGTCGGCCATCCGCTGGCGGAGGTGATCCCGATGGCGCCGGACGTGGCGGCCGCGCGGCGCGCGCTGGGCATGCCGGAAGACGCCAATGTGGTGGCCATCATGCCGGGCAGCCGCATGTCCGAGATCAAGTACAACACGGTGGCCTTCATCGGCGCGGCGCGCCTGCTCAAGCAGCGCGACAGTTCACTGCGTTTCGTGGCGCCGATGGCGGGCGAACGGCAGCGCAAGTACTTCCTCGAACTGGTGGCGCAGGCCGGCCTGCAGGACGTCGAAGTGCAACTGCTCGACGGCCAGTCGCACACCGCGATCGCCGCGGCCGACGCGGTGCTGGTGGCGTCGGGCACGGCGTCGCTGGAGGTGGCGCTGTTCAAGAAGCCGATGGTGATAGCCTATCGGATGGCGGAGCTGGAATGGCAGATCCTGCGCCACTTCAACTACCAGCCTTGGATCGGCATGCCGAACATCCTGGCGCGCGAGTTCCTGGTGCCGGAGCTGCTGCAGAACGCCGCCAATTCCGAAGCGCTGGCGGAAGCCATGTGGAAGCAGCTGAGCGACGCGCCGCACCGCCTGCGGCTGGTCGAGCGCTTCACCGACATGCATCACAGCCTGCTGCGCAACAGCGCGGTGGAAAGCGCGGCCGCTGTGCTGAAAGTGATCAGGGCCGGTTAGCCCGCATGTCATTCCCGCGCACGCGGGAATCCATGCCGAGCCTCCCGGCCAATGTTCTATGGATTCCCGCCTGCGCGGGAATGACGATGATTTTTGCAACGTGAGTATTTGACGTGAAAAACCCAACCCCCGGCCTGTTCGACTTCCTGCCCGACTCGCCCGATGAAATCATTTGCGGCGTCGACGAGGCGGGCCGTGGCCCATTGGCCGGCCCGGTGTACGCGGCCGCCGTGATCCTGGACGTCTCGCGTCCGATCGAAGGCCTGCGCGACTCCAAGAAGCTGACCGAGGCCAAGCGCGACATGCTGGCGCCGCTGATCAAGGCCAACGCGCTGGCATGGGCGATCGCCGAGGCGTCGGAAGAGGAAATCGACAAGCTCAATATCCTGCAGGCGTCGATGCTGGCGATGCGGCGCGCGGTGGAAGCATTGAGCACCGTGCCGACGTTGGCCCTGATCGACGGCAACCGCTGCCCGGTGATGAGGATCCAGAGCATCGCGGTGATCGGCGGCGACGACAAGGTCGACGCCATCTCGGCCGCCTCGATCCTGGCCAAGACCGCGCGCGATGCCGCGCTGGTGACCCTGCACGCGCAGTACCCGCAGTACTGCTTCGACCAGCACAAGGGCTACGGCACCGCGCTGCACCTGGAGCGCCTGCGCGAGCATGGCGCCTCGCCGGTGCACCGCCGCTCGTTCGCGCCGGTGCGGGCGGTGCTGGAGGAATTCGCGCTGCGCGCAGGGAGAGCCGCATGAAAACCATCACCTCGCGCGACAACGCGCAATACAAGGATCTGGTCAAGCTGGCCGGCAGTTCGCAGGCGCGCCGCAAGTCCGGCCGCACGCTGCTCGACGGCGTGCACCTGTGCCAGGCCTATTTGCAGCTGCGCGGCCTGCCGGAGCAGTGCATCGTCAGCGAAACCGCGCTGCACAACCCTGAAGTGATGGACATCGTCGGCCAGCTGGAGGCGCAGCATGCGCACGTGCTGGGATTGCCGGATGCGCTGTACAACGCCGTCAGCCAGGTCGAACACGGCGTTGGCGTGATGTTCCTGATCGAGACGCCGGAGCGCGCCGTGACCGAGCCGCTGGCCGTGTCGGCGGTGCTGCTCGATAACGTGCAGGATCCCGGTAACGTCGGCTCCATCCTGCGCAGCGCGGCGGCGGCCGGCATCACCCAGGTGTACTGCAGCGCCGGATCGGCGTTCTGCTGGTCGCCCAAGGTGCTGCGCGCGGCCATGGGCGCGCACTTTGTGCTCGACATTTTCGAGAACGTCGACCTGGCGCAGCTGGTCGCCGCTTCGAAAGTGACCTCGCTGGCCACCAGCGGTTACGCCACCCAGCGCCTGTACGATGTCGACCTGCGACAGCCGGTGGCGTGGCTGTTTGGCCACGAAGGGCAGGGCGTCGCGGATGACCTGCTGTCCATGGCGACCCATCAGGTGGTGATTCCCCACCTGGGCCAGGTGGAGTCGCTGAACGTCGCCGCATGCGCGGCAGTATGCTTTTTCGAGCAAGTCAGGCAGAATCAGGGGTAATAGCCTTATTGGAGCGGCCGATGGATATCGCGCAGTTGCACTTTCTGGTAGCCGAAGGGGATCAGGTACAACGCCACGCGCTGGCCGATATCCTGGTCCATCTGGGCGTGGGCCGGATCACGCAGGCGCCCGACGGCCATACGGCGCTGCGTCATTTCAGCGCCGGCATCACGCCGGCGGTGGACATCGCCATCATCGACCTGGCGCTGCCGGGCATGGACGCGCTGGAGTTGATACGCCGTCTGTCCGAAGCCAAATCGCGCGTGGGCGTGGTGGTGGTGGGCGCGCAGTCGAACGCGGTGCTGTTTTCCGTCGAGACGATGGCGGCGGCCTACGGCATCAACATGCTGGGCGCGATCGGCAAGCCGGTGATCGGCAGCCGGCTGGAAGCGATCATCACAGACTACCTGCAGCCTGCGGAAGCTCGCCTGCAGGTGAGCGGGCAGGCGCCTCATATCTCCTTCGCCGAAGTGGGGCAGGGCTTGCAGATGCGCGAGTTCGATCCCTACTTCCAGCCCAAGATCGAGCTGGAGACGGGACAGGTCAAGGGCCTGGAGATGTTCGCGCGCTGGCGCCATCCGCTGTATGGCGTGCTTGGGCCGGCGTCGTTCATGCCGGCGCTGGAGGATAACCGCCGCATCGATTTCCTCGACTGGAGCATGATCGAAAAGTCGGTGGCCGCCTGTCGCACCCTGCACGACCAGGGCATACCGATTTCGTTTTCCATCAATGTCGACCAGGGCACGCTGGCGCATCCGCAGTTCATGGAGCAGATCGCGGCCTGCCTGGACCGCCACCGCATCATGGCCGACTACATCACCTTCGAGATGACCGAATCGGCGGTGCTGACCACCGACCCGCATTTCCTCGAACGGCTGCTGCGCCTGCGCATGAAGGGCTTCGGCCTGGCCATCGACGATTACGGCACGGGGCGCAGCAACCTGCAGCTGCTGGCGCGCATCCCGTTCTCCGAGCTGAAGATAGACCGTAGCTTTGTCGATGGCGCCTCCAAGCGGCAAGCCATCGGCACGGTGCTGCGCTCCTGTCTCGGGCTGGCGCGCAACCTGGACCGGCGCTCGGTGGCGGTCGGCGTCGAGACCAAGCAGGATTGGGACTTCCTGCAAGGTCTGGGCTGCACCTACGCGCAAGGCTACTACATCGCCAAGCCGATGCCGGTCGAAGAGTTCCCTGCCTGGCTGGCCGACTGGCAACACTTCTTCTAACTAGTCGGCGACGGCTTGGTCGAACGGCATGCCGAGCTCGCTTGAGCGCCGTCAAACACCTGCCTGCGCAAGAAACGCACACTGAATCGCGGCCGTCCATCCGGGCCGGCGCGATACTCAGACGAGGTGCGACATGGCTAATCCCAAAGACAACGGCGGCGCGGTAGACGGCGCCGGCTCCATTCTCAGCACGGTGGCCGGCCCCGCCGAGCCGCCGCATCCCTCACGGCTCGGCCCTCCGAACCCGATCGCCAGCCAGTTGCAGGAAAAGGTCACCAGCGACGAGCAGCTCGCCGCCGCCTTGCCGTTCAACGACACCAAGCCGCTGGAATACGGCGACGCCGCCTTCACGCCGCACCCGGGCGAAACGCGTACCCCGTCGAGCAACTTCGCCACCGCCAGCACCAGCACGGAGACGATGGCTTCGCCCAAGGACGGCGAGGGTCATCCCAACATCGGCAACAACCCGCTGGACGGCTCGCTGGACCGCGTGCGGGTGGACGACAGCGGCCGCGAACTGACCACCAACCAGGGCGTGAAGGTGGCCGACAACCAGGACAGCCTGAAAATCGGCCTGCGCGGCCCGACCGCGATGGAGGACTTCATCCTGCGCGAGAAGATCACCCACTTCGACCATGAGCGCATCCCCGAGCGCGTGGTTCACGCGCGCGGCTCGGCGGCCCACGGCTACTTCGAAAGCTACGGCGACCACAGTCCCATCACGCGCGCCTCGCTGCTGGCGGCGGCCGGCAAGCGCACGCCGGTGTTCGTGCGCTTCTCGACGGTGGCCGGCGAGCGCGGCTCGGCCGACACGGTGCGCGACGTGCGGGGTTTCGCCGTCAAGTTCTACACCGACGAAGGCAACTGGGACCTGGTCGGCAACAACATCCCCGTGTTCTTCATCCAGGACGCGATGAAGTTCCCGGACCTGATCCACGCGGTCAAGCCGGAGCCGCACAACGGCATGCCGCAGGCGGCCAGCGCGCATGACACCTTCTGGGACTTCGCCTCGCTCAGCCCGGAGATCACCCACATGCTGATGTGGCACCTGTCGGACCGCGCCATCCCGCGCAGCTACCGCATGATGCAGGGCTTCGGCGTGCACACCTTCCGGCTGGTGAATGCGCAGGGCGCCTCGGTGTTCTGCAAATTCCACTGGACGCCGATGGCCGGCACGCACTCGCTGGTGTGGGACGAGGCGGCGCGGCTGGCGGGCGCCGATCCGGACTACCACCGCCGCGACCTGTGGGAAGCCATCGAGGCCGGCCAGTTCCCCGAGTGGGAGCTGGGCGCGCAGCTCTTCAGCGCGGAACAGGCGGCGCAGTTCCCCTTCGATATCCTCGACCCGACCAAGATCGTGCCGGAGGAGATGGTGCCGGTGCAGCCCATCGGCCGCATGGTCCTGGACCGCAACCCCGACAACTTCTTCGCCGAGACCGAGCAGGTGGCCTTCTGCGCCGCGCACGTGGTGCCGGGCGTCGACTTCAGCGACGATCCGCTGCTGCAGGGCCGCATCCACTCCTACATCGACACCCAGATCTCGCGCCTGGGCGGCGCCAACTTCCACGAGATCCCGATCAACACCCCGCTGGCGCAGATCCACAACAACCAGCGCGACGGCATGCACCGGCAGTCGGTCAACCGTGGCCGGGTGAGTTACGAGCCGAATTCGCTCGCGGGCGGTTGTCCGTTCCAGGCCGGCGCCAAGGGCTTCGTCAGCTTCCCCGAGCCGCAGCGGGCCAGCAAGGTGCGCGGCAAGCCGGAGCTGTTCGCCGACCATTATTCGCAGGCGCGCCTGTTCTGGAAGAGCCAGACGCCGGTGGAGCAGAACCACATCATCGCCGGCTTCCGCTTCGAACTGACGCGAGTGCAGACGCCGGCGATCCGGCGCCGCATGCTGGCGGGGCTGGTCAATGTCGACTCGCGCCTGGCCGCCGGCGTGGCCGAAGGCCTGGGCATGGAGGTGCCGCCGCCGCTGCCGCTGTCCACCAACTTGCCGATGCACGACTATCCGCCGTCGCCGGCGCTGTCGCTGTTCAGCCGTCCCGGCGCCACCGGTATCCGGACGCTGAAGGTGGCGCTGCTGGTGGCGCCCGGCGTGGACGCGGCGCAGGTGCGGGACATGTACGCCGCGCTGCTGGACGGCGGCGCCGTGCCGCGCCTGGTCGGGGAGCGCATCGGCAAGCTGCCGGGCACGGACCTGGATGTGGAGATCAGCTTCGAGACCGGGCCGTCGGTGTTGTGGGATGGCGCCATCGTGCCGGATCGCGGCGACGCCTACGCCGGTTTGGCGGCCGACGCGCCGGGCAGCGACACGCCGGGCGGCACGCCGCTCAACCGGGATGTCGCGGCGCTGGAATTCGTGCGGTTGCAGTACCGGCACGACAAGCCGCTGCTAGCCGTCGGCAATGGCGCGCAGTTGCTGCATGCGGCGGGCATTCCGCAGGTGCTGCCGGACGGTGAGCCCGACCCCGGCATCATCATCGCCGAACGCGGCGAGGGCGCGGCGGCGCTGATGCGGTTCGAGGCGGCGCTGGCGCACCACCGCACCTACGCCCGCGAAACCGATCCGCCGCTCGTCTAGTCTAGTCGGGCCGGTAGCTGGCGCGCACGCCGGCCAGCAGCGCGGCCAGCGCCGGCCGGTCGTACCAGCGCCCCTCGGCCATCACGCCCAGCGGCGCGCGCAAGGTCGCCAGGCCGTCGAGCGGATTGTGTTCGGTCAGCACCAGGTCGGCGCGATAGCCGGCCACCACCTGGCCGAACGGCACGCCGCCCTTGGTGCTGGCGATGAAGGCGCCCGGCGCGCTGGTGGCCGTCGTCAGCGCCTGGTAGCGGCTCAGGTGCGAGCCTTCCAGCTCGGCCAGATTGTCGTGCAGCGAGTAACCCGGCA
Source organism: Rugamonas sp. A1-17 (assembly GCA_025548565.1). Classification (GTDB taxonomy): domain Bacteria; phylum Pseudomonadota; class Gammaproteobacteria; order Burkholderiales; family Burkholderiaceae_D; genus Rugamonas. The sequence goes on along the minus strand of JAJLPB010000002.1, from coordinate 199,212 downwards.
CCAGGCCGGGGATGGATGGCGCGTCGGTGCCGGACAACAGCTCGACGCCGCCATCGGCCATCGCCTTGGCCAGCTTGCGCAGAAAGGCCAGCTTGGCCTCCAGTCGCGCCGACTTGCCGGCATAGCCGCTGCGGCGCCAGGCCTGCATATCGGACGGCGCCAGGTACGCCGTCTCCGGCGCGGTCAGGAAGGCGCGCACCACCTCGGGATGGCCGATCTGGCTGGCGATGGCGTGGTAGGTCACCACGTCGGCGACCACCGCCGCGCCGTGGCGCCTGGCCAGCGCCACCGCCTCCGGGATGCGTGACTCATCGGGCGGCACGTCGGTTTCCTGTGCGCCGGCCGGCGTGAAAAACGTATAAAAGAATTCTTCCAGGTGAGCGACCATTACCTGGCCTTGCGCCAGCTGGCGCTCCAGCCGCACCGCCGTTACGCCATGGCCGACCAGCGGCATGTGTTGGGCGCGGCCCGCGTCGGCCAGCGCACTGAATACCTCCGGCGCCAGTCCCGTATAAACCTTGATGTAGTCATAGCCGTTGGCGGCGGCCAGGTCGACCACCGCGCGCGCCTGCGCCGGGGTCTTTACCTGCAGGCCGTTGTAGTCCGGCGTGCCGTCGACCATCAGGCTGGCGTAGACATGGGGGCCGGGCAGGGCGCCGCGCGCGACCGCCGGTATGATGCTGTCGACCAGGTTGGGGCGGGCCCCACCCATGTTGAGCAACGTGGTCACGCCCTTGGACAGGTATAGCGCCAGGTCGTCGCGGGTTTCGGAGTGGGTGTGCATGTCGGCCAGGCCGGGCGAAACCCAGGCCGTGCCGTGGCCGTCGACGATGCGGTAGCCGGCCGGCGCGGCTAGCGACGCACCGATCGCCTCGATGCGGCCGTCCTTGACCAGCACCGTCTGGTCGCGCAGCACGTGATCGCTGTCCATCGGCGCCACATTGACGTGCACGAACGCGGTGGACTGCGGGCCGGACTGCGCCCATGCCACCGATGTCAGCGCGAGCGCCGCCAGCAGCGCCATGGGCCGCGCGATCAGCCGCATCATCAGCCGCGCCCCCGGCCGCATCTCAGTACTCGCGCCGGTTGGGCTTGATCTCCTGCAGGATGGTGGTGGAGATCTCCTCGATCGACTTGGTGGTCGAGGACAGCCAGCGGATGCCTTCGCGCTTCATCATCATCTCGGCTTCGTTGACCTCGTAGCGGCAGTTTTCCAGCGCCGCGTACTTGCTGCCGGCGCGCCGCTCGTTGCGGATCTCGGACAGGCGCTCCGGCGTGATGGTCAGGCCGAAGATCTTGGACTTGAACTCGTACAGCGACGACGGCAGCTTGCCGCGCTCGAAGTCGTCCGGGATCAGCGGATAGTTGGCCGCCTTGATCCCGTACTGCATCGCCAGGTACAAACTGGTGGGCGTCTTGCCCGAACGGGACACGCCCACCAGGATCACGTCCGCCGACGACAGGTTCTTGTGCGACTGGCCATCGTCGTGCGCCAGCGAGAAATTGATCGCCTCGATGCGGTTCTTGTACTCCTCGCTGTCGACGATATTGTGCGAACGGCCGATGGTGTGGGTGGACTTGGCGCCCAACTCTTGTTCCAACGGCGCAACAAAAGTCTGGAACATGTCCATGTACATGCCCTTGCACTGGCGGATCACGTCCGACAGCTCGGTCTTGACCAATGTCGAGAAGATGATCGGACGTTGACCGTCGGTTTCAAACGCCTCGTTGATCTTGCGTACCGCGTCGTGCGCTTTATCAAGTGTGTCAATGAACGGCAGGCGAATCTGGCGGAAACGCAACTCGAATTGGGTCAAGACAGAGTGACCAAAGGTTTCTGCCGTGATGCCGGTGCCGTCGGAAACGAAGAAGACCGTGCGGGCCACCATGGGCAGGGGAGGACGTTGTTCTAGTGTCATGTAATGTTGGCCTGTCGTTATTGTGAATCGTCAATTTGGGCCGCAGGCTGTAGAATGGGCGCCATAGGTAAGATTGTGCTGCACGACGACCAGAATAACAAGAAACAAAGTCTGCGCCTCGCTGGAAGATTTCTATCATCAAAAAGGTGTCATTATGTCCAACGCAGCATTGAAGGAGCAGAGTAACGGAGCGGTATACGTCGCATCGTTCGAACATTTACGCATGACGGACGTCGAATCCGTCGGCGGTAAAAACGCCTCATTAGGCGAAATGATCAGCCAGCTGGCCGGCGCCGGCGTGCGGGTTCCGGGCGGCTTCGCCACCACGGCCCAGGCTTTCCGCGACTTCCTGTCGCACAGCGTCGACGGCGGCAAGCCGCTGGCCGACCGCATCGCCGACCGCCTCGCCGACCTGAACATCGACGACGTGCGCGCGCTGGCGCAAGCGGGCGCCGAGATCCGTCAATGGATCGTCGAAACCCCGTTCCAGCCACGCCTGCAGCAGGAAATCGAGACGTTCTACCAGCAGCTGGTGGCCGATTCCAGCACCGAGATGTCGTTCGCCGTGCGCTCCTCGGCCACCGCCGAAGACTTGCCGGATGCTTCGTTCGCCGGTCAGCAGGAAACCTTCCTCAACGTGGTCGGCATCGAGAACGTGCTCGACGCGATGAAGCACGTGTTCGCGTCGCTGTACAACGACCGCGCCATCTCCTACCGCGTGCACAAGGGCTTCACCCACGCTGAAGTGGCGTTGTCGGCCGGCGTGCAGCGCATGGTCCGTTCCGACCTGGGCGCGGCCGGCGTGATGTTCACCATCGACACCGAGTCCGGCTTCAAGGACGTGGTGTTCGTCACCTCCAGCTATGGCCTGGGCGAGACGGTGGTGCAGGGCGCGGTTAATCCGGACGAATTCTACGTCCACAAGCCGATGCTGGAAAAAGGCAAATCGCCTGTCATCCGCCGCAACATCGGCTCCAAGCTGCTGAAGATGGAGTTCACCAACGAAGCCAAGGCTGGCCGTTCGGTCAAGACCGTGGACGTGCCGGTCGAAATGCGCAACCGCTACTCGCTGAACGACGCCGAAGTGGTGGAACTGGCCAAGTACGCCGTCATCATCGAGAACCACTACGGCCGTCCGATGGACATCGAGTGGGGCAAGGATGGCCGCGACGGCAAGCTGTACATCCTGCAGGCGCGTCCTGAAACCGTGAAGTCGCAGCAGAAGGCGACCGACGTGCAGCAGCGCTTCAAGCTCAAGTCCACCGGCACGGTGCTGGCCTCCGGCCGCGCCATCGGCCAGAAGATCGGCGCCGGTCCGGTGCGCGTGATCCACGACCCGGCCGACATGGAACGCGTGCAGCCAGGCGACGTGCTGGTCGCCGACATGACCGATCCTAACTGGGAACCGGTGATGAAGCGCGCCTCGGCCATCGTCACCAACCGCGGCGGCCGCACCTGCCACGCGGCGATCATCGCCCGCGAACTGGGTGTGCCCGCGGTCGTCGGTTGCGGCGACGCCACCGAAGTGCTGAAGGACGGCACCTTCGTCACCGTGTCCTGCGCCGAAGGCGACGAGGGCAAGATCTACGACGGCCTGCTGGAAACCGAAGTGTCCGAAGTGTCGCGCGGCGAGCTGCCCAAGCTGGCCACCAAGATCATGCTCAACGTCGGCAATCCGCAGCTGGCCTTCGACTTCCAGTCGGTGCCGAACGGCGGCGTTGGCCTGGCGCGTCTTGAGTTCATCATCAACAACAACATCGGCGTGCACCCGAAGGCGATCCTCGAATACCCGAACATCGACGCCGACCTGAAAAAGGCCGTGGAGTCGGTCGCGCGCGGCCACGCCTCGCCGAAAGCCTTCTACGTCGACAAGCTGGCCGAGGGCGTGGCGACCATCGCCGCCGCCTTCTGGCCGAAGCCTGTCATCGTGCGCCTGTCGGACTTCAAGTCCAACGAGTACAAGAAGCTGATCGGCGGTTCGCGCTACGAGCCGGACGAGGAAAACCCGATGCTGGGCTTCCGCGGCGCGGCGCGCTACCTGGCGGCCGACTTTGCCGGTGCGTTCGAAATGGAATGCCAGGCCATGAAGCGCGTGCGTAACGACATGGGCCTGACCAACGTCGAGATCATGGTGCCGTTCGTGCGCACGCTGGGCCAGGCCGAGAAGGTCGTCGACCTGCTGGCCAAGAACGGCCTGGTTCGCGGCGAGAACGACCTGCGCCTGATCATGATGTGCGAAGTGCCATCGAACGCGCTGTTGGCCGACCAGTTCCTCGACCACTTCGACGGCTTCTCCATCGGTTCCAACGACCTGACCCAGCTGACCCTGGGCCTGGACCGCGATTCCGGCATGGCGCTGCTGGCGGCGGACTTCGACGAGCGCGATCCGGCCGTCAAAGCCTTGCTGGCGCTGGCGATCAAGGCTTGCCGCGCGCGCGGCAAGTACATCGGCATCTGCGGCCAGGGTCCTTCCGATCATCCGGACTTCGCGGTCTGGCTGATGGAGCAGGGCATCGAATCGATGTCGCTGAACCCGGACTCGGTGATCGATACCTGGCAGAAGCTGGCAGCCCTGCAAAAATAATAAAGTGTTGACGCGGGCGTAAATTGGTTTAGACTGGAGTTATCGAATTGAGTTGTAAATAACACTATCAATACCACACGCCTTGCCGCAAAAACCCTCGCAGCCCGCACCGGGACGCGGGGGTTTTTGCATTTTCAAACCTGAGAGGAGTGCATCATGGCTGACTGGAGCTTTTGGTTGATGGCCGCCGGCGTTACCGTGATACTGGAACTGTTCAGCGGCACGTTCTATTTGCTGATGATCGCCATCGGCCTGGTATCGGGCGCGCTGGCGGCGGTGCTGGGCTTTGGCCCGGCCTTGCAGACCTTGTTCGCCGCGCTGGTCGGCATTGGCGCCACCTTGCTGCTGCGGCGCAGCCGCTTCGGCAAGCTGGTCAACCGCACCCGGGCCGAGCACGACCCCAACGTCAACATGGACATCGGCCAGACCGTGCACGTGCCGGCCTGGCAGGACGGCGCGGCGCGCGTGATGTACCGCGGCGCGCTGTGGGATGTCGAGCTGGCGCCCGGCGCGACGCCGGCGCCGGGGCATTACAAGATACGTGAAGTACGCGGCAGCTGCCTGATTGTGGCGGCTTGAGATTTACCCACTGGAGAGTTCTATGGATATCAGCTTCGGCAATGTCACCTTCATCATTTTCATCCTGGCCCTGGTGTTCGTCTTCAAGACCATCAACGTCGTGCCGCAGCAGCACGCGTGGGTGGTCGAGCGGCTCGGCAAATACCACGCCACGCTGGGCCCTGGCCTCAACATCGTGATTCCCTTTGTCGACCGCGTCGCCTACAAGCACGTGTTGAAGGAGATCCCGCTCGACGTGCCGCCGCAGGTCTGCATCACCAAGGACAACACGCAGCTGCAGGTGGACGGCATCCTGTACTTCCAGATCACCGACGCCATGCGCGCCTCGTACGGCTCGTCCAACTACATCTCCGCTATCACCCAGCTGGCGCAGACCACGCTGCGCTCGGTGATCGGCCGCATGGAGCTCGACAAGACCTTCGAAGAGCGCGACCATATCAACACCGCCATCGTCAACGCCATCGACGAATCGGCCGCCAACTGGGGCGTGAAGGTGCTGCGCTACGAGATCAAGGACTTGACGCCGCCGAAGGAAATCCTGCACGCGATGCAGGCGCAGATCACGGCCGAACGCGAGAAGCGCGCGCTGATCGCCGCCTCCGAGGGCCGCAAGCAGGAACAGATCAACATCGCCAGCGGCGAGCGCGAGGCGCAGATCGCCCGCTCGGAAGGCGACAAGCAGGCCGCCATCAACCGCGCCCAGGGCCAGGCCGCGGCCATCGTCGCGCTGGCCGAGGCCAACGCCGCCGCGCTGCGCCAGGTGGGCGCGGCGATCCGCGAACCGGGCGGCGAGGACGCCGTCAACCTCAAGGTGGCCGAGCAGTACGTGGGCGCCTTCTCGCAGCTGGCCAAGACCAACAACTCCATCATCATCCCGGCCAACCTGGGCGAGATGAGCGGCTTGATCGCCACCGCCATGCAGGTCGTCAAATCGCAGAAGGACGGGCCGGCGGCCAAGCCTATCGTCAAGGCCTGACCGGTTTCAGCTCAGCGCCATCGCGCGTATCGTCACCTGCGGGCCGTCGAACGGCGGCTCGGCCAGCATGCCGGACACGCCGTACTGGAAGGGATCGAGCGGCCAGTCGTGCAGGCCGCTCCACACCACGCGGAACGGCTGTCCCGCGCCCAGCGGCATCAGCGCGATCTCCACCAGGCTGATGTCGCCCTGCGCCGGATCGAGGACGCAGACCACGGCGGCAGGATCGTACACCGCCAGCGCGCCCGGCGCGGCGCTCATCACATGCAGCATCTCGCCGGCGGCGGAGGCGAAGGCGATCATGCCGTCGCCGCCCAGGCGCAGCACCGCCTTGCGCAGGCCGGCGTGCGCACTGCGCGCCAGCGCCTGCGGCGCGCTGCCCGCCGCGATGCGGCTGGGCCGGAAGCTCGATACCGTCATCGCGTAATCCACGTCGCCGTGCAGCACCGCCTGGCCCACGCCCTGGCCGAGCAGTTGCGCCGCCAGCGTCAGTTGCGCGGTGCTGGGCTGCGCGCTGTGCAGCGCGGCGCGGCTGGCGTCCGGCGCGGCCACCCAGTCGAGGCGCGGCTGCGGTTCCGGCGCGGCGCGGTAGCTGCCGGACGGCGCTTCCAGCGCCTGTACCGGCGCATCCAGCTGGCCGGTATGGATGCCGGGCGCGGGACGGCCAACCGCCACGTCATCCTGCGCGCGGCGCGGCGCCTGCGTGGCCGCATGCTGGTAGCGCGCGATGTTCTGCGCATCCCAGGTATGGCGCTCAAGGCTGGCGACGATCTTGTCGAGGGAGACCTGCGCCGCCGCCAGTGTCAGATGCGTGCCGTCCAGATCGAACTCCGGCAGCAGGTAGCCGTCCTTGCACATCTCCGGCCACACATCGATGAAGGGAACGCCGATGGCCGCGCACTCGCGCGCCAGGAACTGGTTGGCGATCACCGTCAGCTTGGCGCGCACCGACTTGTGCACCTTGGTCCAGCGCAGCGTGGCCGCGTCGTCGACGGTGCGGGGCGGTATGCAGTGGACCATCATGCGCGTGAAGCCGACGGCGCGCAGCAGCCGCAAGCCCTCGGTGAACGGCGACAGCAGCTTCTCCATCTGCGCGCGGATGGTGGCGTAGGCCACCGGCCGCTTGGCGCGGTCGACGCCGTAGTGAACGTCGTCGGGCAGTTCGAAATCGTAGTCGGCGAATTGGCCCAGCAGGTGGTGGATATCGAGGTCGCCGATGCACAGCACCAGCGCGGGCGCCACGATGGCGCGCTTCTCCATCCACGCGCCGCTGATGCTCGCGCCGTCGAGCGAGTAGTGGGCCGGCGTCAGGTCCGGCCGCAGCAGCTCTTCGGCGCGGAAGGCGTCCAGCAGGTGCTGATGGTAGGCGCGCACCGCCGGATCGCAGAAATTCTGCGCCAGCACGTGCGGCAGGTAGCGCACGCGGGTCTGGAACAGCTGCTCGGCGGCGCCGGCGCGGAACAGCAGGTTGCGGAAGATGAGGGTGTGGCTTTCGCCGATCAGGTAAATGGGGCTGGGTGTGCCGAGCAGGGTCACCGCCATCGTCATGGTCCTTTCGCCGTGTGGCTGGCCAGGGCGTCCATCACCAGCTGCTCGTCGCACATCGGCTGGCCGGGCAGCGCCGGCGCCGCGGGGGCGGCCGCTTGCGCCACGGCCGGCGCGTCGCCCATGTACTGGCGGCGGAAGCAGGCGATCACGTGTTCGACGGCGGCCGGCAGCACGCTGCGGCGGTCGGGCGCGAAGTAGTTGTTGCTGTCGCCGCTGGCGGTGACGATTTCGTACGACGCGAAGTAGTGCGTGTTGGCGTGCTTGCGCACCACCTCCTCGCAGGCCACCCGCAGCACCGACTTGGAATAGGTGGTCGCCTGCAGCACGTGGCGTTCCTCGAAGGTGGCCATCAGCGGCACCGGCGACACCGTCAGGATCACCTGCGCGCGCGGGTTGACTTCGGCCAGCCGCTCGATGAACTGCGACATGTGCCCGCTGACCTCGGCCACGCTGAAGTTGTGGTAGCGGTGGCGCGCCGGATCGAACTCGCCGCCCAGGCCGGAGCCGGGGCAGACCGGAAACACCGCGCCATCCTCGTTGCTGAGCCACGACTCGGTCAGGCCCAGCGTGAACACGAACACGTCGAGCTCCTCGAACATCCTGCGCACCGCCGCCAGGTGCTCGCGCCGGTCCCACAGGCACTCGCTCTCGGTGGCGAAGCCGCCCGGCTGTACCGAGGGGCGGAACGGATCGACATAGCCGCCCTCGGCGTTGCGCCACAGCGGCTCGGCCGGTTCGAAGCGGCCGTAGGCGCGGTCGAACAGCTGCAGCAGCTGCAGCGTGGTGTACAGGTTGCCGTAGCGGGCCGAGTAGACGCCATAGCCCAGCGCCTTGCGGTCCGCCTCGGCGATGAAGCCGGGGCCGGGCTCGGCCACCATGTAGCCGTAGCCGCTCTGCTGCAGGGCTTCGGCGATGCGCTGCGCGAAGCAGCTGCCGGCCGAGGCCACTTGCTGCGCCGGCGTTATGCGCAGGCGCGGCGCCAGGTGCGGATCGATGTCGGCGGCAGGCCTGCCGGCCACGGCGTCTTTCCAGCGCGCGCCGGCCGGCACCTTCAGATACGGGGAGGATGGGTGTAGCGACATGGGGCCGTCTGATAAAATGTTGGAGGAAACAATATAGCATAGGGCCGCCTTCAAAAAAGCGGCCTCGACAGGAGCAGCGATGGGTACATGGGCGGTGGACGCGTTCGGCAACGACTACGCGCAGGATTGGGCGGAAGACCTGGCGCAGACCAGCAACCTGGAGGCGGTGGAAAACACGCTGGACGTGGCGCTGGAACATCCGGGCGACATGCTCGAAGCGCCGTTCGCGGCCGAGGCGTTGGTGGCGGTGGAAGTGCTGGCGCGGCTGCAGGGCAAGGGCGGCGAGCGCAGCGACGACAGCGCGGCCGTCGACGAGTGGGTGGACGCGCGCAAGGCCAAGGCCCGAGTGCGTGCCGACCTGGCCGACAAGGCCGGCCGCGCCATCGAGCGCATCCTGTCGGAGCAGTCGGAATTACGCGAACTGTGGGCCGACAGCGAACATTACGCCGACTGGCGCGCGTCGGTCGAAGCGTTGCGCGGACGCATCACCGCCTGAAACGAAAAAAAACGCCCGGAAGGGCGTTTTTTTATGGACGTGCGTCCGGCTTACTTGGCGGCCTTGCGGCGGCGCGCCACCACACCGACCAGGCCCAGGCCCGCCAGCAGCATGGCATAGGTTTCCGGCTCAGGCACGGCGGTGATCAGCGAAACGTTGTCCAGCGAGGTGCCGTAGCTGTCCGACGTGCCGGTGGCGATGAACTTCAGTTTCATCGCGCTGCCGTCGCCGATCAGCGAGTAGGTGCGGGTTTCCCAGTTGCCGTTCAGCGAGTTGTTGACGTGGGCGATCTCGGCACCACCCCAGTCCACCGACAGTCCCTGCGACGAGATCGCCACACCCGGACGGTTCTCGAACTGGAACGTCAGCGTGTAGTGCTGGCCGAGCACGGTCTGCACGGACTGGAACATGCTGCTGTTCTTGTTGGTGTCCAGCTCGACGAAATTCACGCCTTGGGCGGCGCTGCCGGCGACGTTGTTGCGCAGCTCGATGCCGTGCTCACCGCCGGTCCAGCCGGTCAGGTTGGCGTAATTGGCCCAGGTGTTGGCCGACTGGTGGTTGGCTTCAAAGCTGCCGTTGACCAGCAGTTCCACTGGCGCGGCAAAGGCGCTGCCGCTGGACAGCAGGGCGACCAGCGCGGCGGATTTGATCAGATTCATGATATGCATTCTTGTGATTCCCCGTGATGTTGGTTATTAGTAACTTATATTTCCCGAAAGACAAATGAATTGTAATTCATGAATCTCTTTTTGGCCAGCATTATTTGTCATGGACGGCCGGGGCGGGGCCATGGGCGTGTCGTGGCCGCCGCGTCCTCAGGCGGACAGGGCCAGCGTGGGCACTGCGGTGAGGGTGCGGCTACACATGGCGGTTCCTTTCGGGATCAGGTGGATATCCCGTGGATTCCCGGCCGCCGCCGCGCGGTTCCCTCTTTTTTAGAAGGCGTAGGTGGTGCTCAGTACCCAGGCCTGGCTGGGCCGCTGCGGGACGTAGGAGTAGCCGATGCCGTCGTCGCGCGTGTACTCGCGCGCCAGTTGCACGCTCCAGTTGCCGAACGGGAGGCTGGCACCCAGCTTGAGGTCGTAGCGCGAACTGGCCGGCGTGGCAGGCCAATCCCGGCCGCGCAGCGTGCGCAGCAGGCCCGCGTGGGCGATCAGGTTGACGCTGGGGTGGATTGGGTAGAACACGTTGACCTCGCCGTACAGCGCGCGCGCCGGGCCGCCGAAATAGCGCGGCGAGTAGTACAGCCGCGTGGTCAGGCGCTCGCCCGACGCGCCGGCGTAGCACTCGTTGTAGTCGGCCGAATGCAGCTGGGTGTAGGTGGCGCGGCTGCAGCCGGCCTCCACGCTCCAGCCCGAGCGCAGCCGCAGCGCATAGCCGCCGTAGGCCTGCAGCTTGGCGCCGCGCACGTCGCCGATCGAGGTGCCGGCGGCGAACACGCCGCCGTACCAGCCGCTGGCGCTATCGAGGTTGAGCGTGAGTTGCGGTGATGGCCGGCCATCGCCCAGCGACTGGCCACGGTAGCGGTAATCCGATTGCAGCGCGACGCTGCCGCTGAAGTCGGCTTGTGCGACGGCGGACTGCCACGGCACGAATGGCAGCAGTGTTAGACAGGCGAGGGCGGCGGTGCGTAGCGTCACGGCCCCACGCCGCGTTGCGTGAGATTGGCGGTGCAGGAACAGCTGCAATGGTGGAGCAGGCGGGATATGGTTGCGCATGCGTCAATATTAACAGTGTTCAGCGCATCGCCCGGTTGCAGCAGCCGCCGCAACTGGGTTGGCGTGGCCTTCGGCTGCAGCTGCGCCATCAGCGCCAGCATGCCGCTCACGTGCGCCGCCGCGTACGAGCTGCCGCTGACGAAGGACCAGCGCCCGCCTGGCGCCGTGGTCGGGATGTCGTTGCCGGGCGCGAGCAGCGCGGGATCGGCTTCGCTGCCGGCCGCTGGCGCGGCCGTGCCCCGGGCCGGCTGCGAGGCCACCGCGAGCACGCCGCGATGGTTGGCCGGGAAGGCCGGCCCGGAGGCCTTGGCGTCGATCGCGCCGACCACGCCGATGCCGCGCTCCAGCGCCACGTCCAGCAGCCGGTCCAGCAGGCGGTCCGGCGGTCCGGCCAGGCTGAGGTTGATGACCTGGGCGCCGTTCAGGATGGCGTAGTTGATCGCCTTGCCGAGCGTGAAGCTGTTGCAGCGCGTGGCCAGGTCGGGCTGCTGCCAGCAGGCCCGCAGGCCCATCAGCTTCGCCTGTGGTGCCACGCCGAGGATACCGCCATTGCCGGCGCGCGCCGCGATGATGCCGGCCACGGCGGTGCCATGGTTCTCGGCGGGCGTGGCGCCGCCGTCGACGAAGTTGGCGTTGACCGCCAATTGTCCCTGCAGGTCGGGGTGGCTGGCGTCGATGCCGCTGTCGACCACAGCCACCTTGATGTCGCGGCCGGTGGTTTCGCGGTGCAGTTCGGCCACGTGCCAGTAGCGGCCGGCGGGCTGCACCGGGTACAGCGCGTCGGCCTCGGTGGGCGGAGTGGACGCCATGCCGTCGAAGCTGGCCACCGGCTGCGCCCATTCCACCTGCGGGTCGCGCGCCAGGTTGGCGAGGATGCGCTCCGGCGATTCCTGGTCCGGGTAGCGCATCACATAGCAATCGAGGCCCAGCACCGGCATCGGCCAGTCATCCACCAGCGTCAGGCCGTACTGGCGCGCCAGCTCCTCGGCGCGGCGGCGGCGCGAGGCGCGGCCGCTGTCGTCGATGTAGCGGCCGCCGTAGCTGGCGTCCGGACGGAAGTGCGTGGCGGGCAGGCGCAGCATCACCAGCAGCGTATGCTCGCCGGGATCGCGGCTGGCGGCCGGCACGGGCTGTAATATTTCATCGCCGGCGGGCGGTGCCGCCTGCGCTTCGGCGGCCAGCGGCGCACCCGCCAGCCAGGCCAGGCAGGCAAGCACCGCGCCGACGCGTGGCCAGAAGGTGTTCAAGGTGGCGTACCTCCATCCAGTGCCTCGGCCAGCTGGACGGCGGGCTCGGCGTGCAGGGCCGCCAGTGCGCGCTCGCGGCTGGCTGGCGGTACGTGCAGCAGGTAGGCGTCGGTGACGGTCGGGCCGTCGACCACGCGCGCGCCTTGCGCCTGCAGGATATGGCGCAGCTCGCGCTCGCTGGTGTTGGGCTGGAAGATCACCACCAGGTTGGCACCGCTGCTGACGGCCGAGCCGAGCACGCGGTAGGGCGCCGGGTCGGTGTCCGGGCGCAGCAGCAGGGCGCCCAGGCCGATGATCAGCACCCATTGCGCCGCCACGGTCCAGCGCAGCCACGAAGGCTGGTTGGCCGCCGCCGTGCGCCACCACGACACGCGTTGCGTCGTTCCGGCCGCGACAGCCGGCGTTGCCGGCACGGCGGCTGGTGCCTCTGTCGCCAATGCCGTCGTCGCGGTTTGCGGTGTGGCCGGTGCCGTTGCCACAGCCGCTGCTTCCGACGCGGCCGGTGCCGCCGTCGCCATTGCCGGCGCGACGCGCTCCTGTGCGCCCAGCGTTGGCATCAGCCGGGCCAGCGCGCTTTCCATGTCCACGCCATCCGGCAAGGCGTCCGACGCGGCGGCCTCGGCCCGCATATCGCGTTCCCATTCCAGGTCCTGGCGGCATTGCGCGCAGGTCTGCAGATGCTCCTGCACCCGCCGCGCCTCGTCCGGCGCCAGTTGTTCGCTGGCGTACCAGGGCAGCAGTTCCTGCACCGCCTGGTGGGCCGGGATATCTATTCTGAAGATGCGCCCGTTCATTGGCTGCTCTCTCTTTCGTTCCACAACAAGTCCTTCAATCTGTGCCGCGCATGGAACATGCGGGTCTTCACCGTGTTCAGCGGGCATTCCACCACCTCGGCGATATCGCTGTAGGCCATGTCGTGGTAGTAGGTTAGCACCATCACCGCGCGTTGCGCGGCGGGCAGCTGGTCCAGCGCATCGGCCACGGTCTGCTGCAATTGCTGGCGCTTCATCGTCTGCTCCGGCTGGTTGCCGCTGTCGTCCTCGTACAGCGACGCATCCGATTCCACCGGCTCGTCGCTGGCCCTCAAGCCCTTCAAGGTCTTGCGGTAGGCGATCGCGAAGACCCAGGTCGATACCTTGCAGGTGCCGTCGAAGGTGGCCGCCTTTTGCCAGACAACCAACATGGTGTCATTGACCACTTCCTCGATCAGCGCCGCGTTGCGCGCCATGCGGCCGATAAAGCGCGACAGGCGCGGGAAATAGATCCGGTACAGCGCCTCGAAGGCGAGCTTGTCCCCGGCCGCTATCCTGGCCACCAGCCGCACCTCTTCCGCTTCCGGGTTCGGGCCGCCGTTCCGGCCCTGTTCTTGCTGCATCCGTCCTCCTTCATTTCCCCCGTTAATACCTTGCTCAGCGAAAACGGTTCTACAAGTTGGGAAATTTTATGCTCCCATGCTACCACCGCGATTCTCGGCTAACATGGCGAACATGAACCTGAACCAACAAGTTGACCGCCTGGCCGGCTTCCTGCAGCACCACCGGCGCGTGCTGGTGCTGACCGGCGCCGGCCTGAGCACCGCCTCCGGCATTCCCGATTACCGCGACAAGGACGGCGTGCGCCGCGGCCGCACACCGATCCAGGGCCCGGACTTCCGCAAGTCCGAGGCGGTGCGCCGCCGCTACTGGGCGCGCAGCATGGCCGGCTGGCCGACGCTGGCCCAGGCCGCGCCCAACGCCGGCCACCAGGCGCTGGCCCAGCTGGAGTCGGCCGGCCGCATCGATGCCCTGATCACCCAGAACGTCGACGGCCTGCACCAGCGCGCCGGCAGCAGCAGGCTGATCGAACTGCACGGCAATATCCACGGCGTGGTTTGCCTGGACTGCCGCGCGCTGCACCGCCGCGCCGACATCCAGGCCTGGCTGACGGCGGCCAATCCCGCGCTGGCCGGGGCCGGCGCAGGGGCGGGTGGCGAGATCGTGCCCGAGGCCCGCCCCGACGGCGACGCCGAGATCGAGCTCGATGCCTTGCAGGATTTTCGCATGCCCAGCTGCGACGCGTGCGGCGGCACCCTGCAGCCGGACGTGATCTTCTTCGGCGATAACATCCCGCCCGCGCGCACGGCCGCCGCGCTGGACCTGATGGAACAGGCCGACGCCTTGCTGGTGGTGGGTTCGTCGCTGATGGTGTTTTCCGGCTATCGCTTCTGCAAGCTGGCCGCGGCGACCGGCAAACCGATCGCCGCCGTCAACCTGGGCAAGACCCGGGCGGACGAGTTGATCGGCCTGAAAGTGGAGGCGACGGCCAGCGAGGTGCTGCCGCGCCTGTTGTAAGTCAATTCCGCTGCAGCATCGAGCGGACGATGGCTTCCTTGGCCAGCACATAATCCTGGCCGGCCAGCACGAAGTTGGTGTTCGGCTGGATCACCTTGATGTTGATGAACACCATGTCCGACGTCTCCGCGTACGAGCCGACCACGATGGCCTGCGCGTTGTGGGCGGTGGCCACCTCGCCGATCTCGCGGGTGAGCATCAGCTCGCCCTGGTTGCGCTTCAGGTAGACGCTGTTGCGCAGCTTCATCTCCAGCATGCTCAGGCCGCCTTGCGCCAGGCGCGTGGACAGCTGCTCCGACACCAGCCGGCCCAGCGTGGTGGTCTGCTCCAGCGCGTCGATGTTGACGATGGTCGCCATGATCAGCGGCTTGTCGGCCATCAGCTTGCCGTTGAGCTGGTGCATCAGCGCGTCGGCGGCCTTGTAGTTGGCGTCGATGAACTGGTTGGAGGAGATGGTCGAATAATTGCCTTCGTCCTTGGTGGGCGTGGAGGAGCAGGCGCCCAGCAGCAGCGGCAGCGCCAGCACGGAGGCGCGGGCCAGGGTCAGAACGTGGTTGGGCATTACATGTCTCCGCGGACTTTGAACAGTCGGGTCAGTTTGGGTTCCTCCGGCTCGGGATCGATGATGCCGTACAGGATGCGGTCGCTGTCGGCCACGTAATAGGCCGAGGTGTTGCGCGCCACGTAGCGGAACTGGTCGGACACCGAGACGGTGACGATGATTTCGGTGCGCGGCGTCGCGCCCGGTGCGAACTGGGCGTTGAACCAGTCGTAGGAATCCCAAGCCGCGGCGCCGGCCGCCACGCCGCCCAAGAGCGGCGCCTCGATCTCGCTCAGCACCCAGACCCCGGTGGCCAGCGCGGCGCGCTCGCCGTGGTAGCGGTATTGCGGACGGTTGGCGGTGAAGGTCACGGCCTGCACGTCCATGTCGACCTTGAGCGAGCCGGCGGGCGAGCGCGTCACCACGTAGCCGTCGTTGACCAGCGAGGTGGTCAGCTGGGTGGTCAGCGCGCGCTGGAACGGGCTCGGGTCGCGCGGCTCGTTCAGGAACACCGGACGGGGCGGGCTCTTCTTGAGCTCGGCGACGATGCTTTTTTCGATGTTGTCGGAAATGACACCCCAGTGGTAGGCCGCCTGCAGCTTGGCCTGCTTGGTGGTGGGGAAGTTCGCCGCCAGCGGGGTCGGCGTGTAGTGCGACGCACAGCCTGCGAGCACGATACCGGCTGCCAGAGCCATTGCAGTTTTCAGCGCCATCATTGCCTCGTCGTCAAAAGTCTCGTCTGGTTCGCGGCCGCGCGCGTAATCGGCAAGCGCCAGCCGCGAATGTAAAATCATTCTTCTCCCAGTTTAGCATGGGTGTTTCTAATTAGAAACTCGTCGGGCAATAAAAAACCCGGTGCGGGACCGGGTTTTGTACAGGGCGCGCAACAGTGCGGCGGGTCAGCGGCGATTGGTCTTCATCGCGGCTGCCACCTCGCGCTTGCCGTCGCGGTCCTTCTCGGTGGCGCGCTTGTCGTGCATCTTCTTGCCCTTGGCCAGGCCGATTTCACATTTGACGCGGCCGCCCTTGTAGTGCAGGTTCAGCGGCACCAGCGTATAGCCGGAGCGTTCGACCTTGCTGATCAGCTTGTCCATCTGCTGGCGGTGCAGCAGCAGCTTGCGGGTGCGCACCGCCTCCGGGCTGATGTGGGTGGACGCGGTCGGCAGCGCGCTGATGTGGGCGCCGAACAGGAACAGCTCGTCGCCCTTGATGGTGACGTAGGCTTCCTTGATCTGCACGCGGGCGTCGCGGATGGCCTTGACTTCCCAACCTTCGAGGACGATGCCGGCTTCGTAGCGGTCTTCGATGAAGTAGTCAAAAAAGGCTTTTTTGTTATCGGCTATGGTCATGGGATGGTATCGGTTAAACTACTGCTTCGCGCACAGAAACGCGAATAATTCAACATCATAGCAAATGGTTAGCCTATGGCAGTAGTACACAAATCAGTTTTCCTCGGATACAGCGCCCAGCAGATGTTCGACCTGGTCGCCGCGATCGAGGACTATCCCAAGTTCCTGCCGTGGTGCGGTGGTGTCGAAATACGTGAACGTAATGGCAATACGGTGACGGCCAGCGTCGGCATCAACTACCACGGGGTCAAGCAAAGCTTCACCACCTGCAACGAGAACACGCCGTCGACCGAGATCAAGATGAAGCTGGTGGACGGTCCTTTCAAGTGCCTCGACGGCGTGTGGACCTTCAAGGCGCTGCGCGAGGACGCCTGCAAGATCGAGCTGGACCTGCACTACGAGTTCTCCAGCGCCTTGCTGGCGCAACTGGTGGGACCGGTGTTCGGCATGATCGCCAACAGCATGGTCGATTCCTTCTGCAAACGGGCGGAAACAGTGTATGGCAGCTGAAACCTTCAACATCGAAGTGTGCTATGCCAGCGACGCGGTGCAGTTCCTGCGCGCGCTGCGGGTGCCCGTGGGCACCACCATCGAGCAGGCCATCGCCATCAGCGGCGTATTGCAGGAGGCGCCGGAAATCGACCTGGCGGTCATGCAGGTCGGCGTCTACGCCAAGAAGAAGACGCTGGACACGGTGCTGCGCGAGCACGACCGCGTTGAAATCTACCGTCCGCTGATCGCCGATCCCAAGAACGCCCGCCGGCGCCGCAAGCAGACCGCCTGACGTTCAGGCCCCGCGCTCGACCAGGAACTGGCGCAGCGTCGGCTGCTTGAAGAATTCCGTGTGCCAGACCTCGGACTGCTTTTGCTGCGGCGTGCCAAAGCTCAGCATACGCGCCTCGGCCACCTGCGCCTCGGGCAGCAGCACGCCGTCGTAGGGGACCACCACATCGTTATCGACTTGCAGCAGCATGCGGTTGATCAGCGTGCCCGCTTTCTCCAGCATCGAATGGCCGAAGTCGAAATCGGCGCGCGCGTAGTAGGTGCTGGCGCCGGCGAGCAGCGAATCGCCGCTACCCAGCTGGGCTATCAGCGCCGAGCCGCTCGCCAGCGCCTCCACGCTGGGCAGCTCGAAGCCCAGCGACACGGCCATTCGCGCCAGCCCGATCACCAGGTCCAGCGCCATGCCGCCGCTGAACGAGGCCAGCATGGCGGCCACGTTGAGGAAGTGCTGGATCTCTTCCGGCGACGCCAGCGGCGATCCCTGGTTGGCCGCCGCCACAAAGAACACCTTGCCCACGCTGGCGATACGCCCCGCGCGCTGCGCGGCGGCGGCGGCCAGCACGGCGTCCTGCGCGTGCGGCGCGGTCGACAGCAGCGAACGCACCACCAGTCCGCCGCGGCTGTGGCAGACGATGTCGACCTCCCATCCGGCATCGGCCGGCAGGTGCGACAGCAAGTCCAGCGCGTTTTGCTGCGGCGTCCTGGCGATGGTCCAGTGGTCGTAGCCGAATACCTGGTTATCGTAGCGCGCCAGCAGCTGCTGCATGGTGCCGTCGGCGGCGAGGTCGGCGAACGCGCCTTCGATGGAACTGAACACGCCATGCACGAACAGCAGCACCTTGCGTCCGCGCGAGGCCGCCAGTTCGGCCGCCGTCGCCGGCTGGCGCCAGCCGTGGCGCAGGCTCAGCAAGGCCTCCGGCTTGTTGTGGGCTTCGATGGTCTCGGCCATCCGCTGCGTCATGCGCTCGCTCACGCGCAGGGCGGCTTGCTTGATCCATTCCATGCGGCCGGCGGCGGGATGCATGGGTGCCAGCAGCATCGGCGCGGTCTGGACCGGGAACACGAACTGGATGCAGCCGCTGTCCTTGTGGCGCACGATGTTCAGGTTCTCATCGGCGATCTCGGTGGCTGGCAAGGCCGCCACCGGCGCCAGCGCCGAAGGCTGCATGACGATGTCCGGCGCGGCGTCGGCCAGGGCCCGTTGTAGTTCCGCATGCTTGGTAAATTGCATGGCTATCTCCTGATGGTTTTGACATCAGTGTACGATGCGGCGGCCGATCGCCGCGCCGGTTTGCGCAAGTGCCGCGCGCTCGGCTACACTCCATTTCCCAGACCGCCGTGGAGCAACGTTGAACCAGCCCGACTATTCCAAATACGACCAAGAACAGCTGCGGCAGATCCGCCGCAGCATCGATACCGAACGCTTCCCCGAGCGCGTCGCGCAGATCGAGGCGCGGCTGGCGGAATTGGCCGCGCAGCCCAGCGTATCTGCCGCATCGCCTGCCGCTGCCGCCGCCGTCGCCGACCGGCCCCGCGCCGATCCCGCCAGCTACCGGCCCGTTATGCGCCGCGCGGCCAAGGTGATGGCGTGCGTGGCGGCGGTCGACGTCGCCGCCGGCATCTGGAATGCCATGCACGGGATGGGATCGATGTTCAACATCGACGTGTCGTCATTGGTCGTGATGCTGCTGCTGGCGTTCGGCGGACTGCGGGTCGCGATCGTGTTGCGCTGGCTGTCCATGGTGGGCGTGCCCATGCTGGTTGTGTGGCCGCTGCTGGCGTTCTTTCAGCCGCTGGACCTGACGTTGACGCAGCTGGCGCTGCAGCCCTCCGCGTACGTGATCAATTTCCTGCTGCCGATGTTCAAGAGCGGCATGTCCCTGTGGATGCTGTACTTGTTGAGCGACCCGGCGATCCGGCAGGCGCGCGCGTTCGAGGGCCGCAAGCCCTACGACATGCGCGTGCCGCTGGCGCTGGGCGCCTTGCTCCTCGCGGGATACGGCGTCATGTTCTTCACGCTGATGATGGGCGAGCGTGGCCGTCATGCCGAACAACTGGCGGCGCAGAAGGAGGGCGCCAAGTATCGCTACCACGTCAACAACATCCGCGTGATAAGCAACAGCAATGGCACCTTCGTCAGCGCCACGGTGGTGGTCTGGAACGACAAATTTGTCGGCGGCATGGACGTCAGCTGGCAGGAGTAGCGCTTTCCAGGTCCCTCATCGGGGTATCAACACCTCCAGCGCCTGGACTGCGCCCGCCACGATGCCGGTCACGCGCGCATCGGCCAGGCGCGTGCCATCGCGCCAGACCTGGATTTCCGCGACGTCCGCCCGCCGTATCGATAGCTTGAACGTCGCGCCACGGAATTCGCGCGTGACCTTGATGGCATCCCACGCCTTCGGCAGTTGCGGCGCGATGCGCAGGCCGTCGGCGTCGCCCTGCAAGCCGCACAAGCCTTCGATGAAGCAGCGGTAGGCCCACGACACCGTGCCGGTATTGAACAACTGGCTGGAGCGGCCGGCCGTGCGCGGATACTCGCGCCAGGCGCCGCGATAGTAGTTGGGGATGAACACCGGCAGCTGGCCGCGCTGCAGGTAGTCGGCTTCATCGGGGCCGGGGATCATCTGCCGCAGCAGCTTGTAGGCGCGGTCGCCCTCGCCGATGGTGTACAGGCTGTGGATGTAGAACACGGCGGCGTGGTTGTAGACCGCGCCATTCTCCGCCGAGCCGGGATGCTTCTGCGTGACGCGGCCCACGTCGTCGCGCATGGCGCTGTACGGCGGCGCGAACATGGCCACGCCATAGGGCGTCGCCAGTTGCTGTTCGACCTGCTCCAGCAAGGAGGCGCGTTGGCCGGCGTCGGCGGCGCCGCCCAGGATGGCCCAAGCCTGCGGGTTGAGCCAGATGCGGCCCTCCACATCCTTGCCGACGCCGAAGCTCACATTGTCGTCGGTGATGCCGCGCGCGTACCAGGCGCCGTCCCACAAATGCTCGTTGGCGGCCTGGTTGACCGCCACGGCGCCGGCGCGGAAGCGGCTAGCGCTTGCCAGCAGCGGCGCGTCCGCGCGCTGTTCGCAGATCTGCGCCCACACGTTCAGCGCGTAGGCAGTGGCCACCGTCAGCCAGCCCGACACGCCGCGCCCCTTGTAGCCGACCATGTTCATCGGATCGCACCAGTCGCCTTGCGCGATGTAGCTCAGGCCGCGCTGGTCGCGTGCCTGCAGCAGCCAGTCCATGGCGCGGTGCATGCGCTGGGCGACGCTGAGCGTGGCGCCGCCTTCATGGCCGGCCACTTCGGCGTCGAGGATGCCGTAGTCGCCGGTCTCGTCGAGATAGACCTTGAGCGCGACCGGCAGCCACACGCAGTGGTCGGTGTGGGGCACCTGGTTGATGTATTTGAGTTCCGCGCCTTCGGCCAGCAGTATCCCGTCCGGCATGGCGCCGCTGGCTTCCTGCTGCGACAGCGCGTGCAGGAAGGCCGCGCGCATCACGCCGGGGCGGATGTAGCTCATGCCCATATTGTCCTGCAGGTAGTTGCGGGTCTGCGGATCGGTGCTGAGGCGGTTGACGTCGCCGTGATAGAACACCTGGCGCGGCAGCCAGTGGTTGACGAAGTTGTCGAGTTCCGGGTCCGGCGTTTCGATGTGCAGGCAGCCGCGCCCGCCGGCGATGTAGGCGGCGTAGTCGGCGCGCGCCGCGTCGAAGGCGGCGGCGCTCAGGTATTTGGCACGCATCGTGCGGATCTCGGCGTCGTCGAAGGCGGGGCCGAAGATGAAGCGGTAGCCGTGCGATGCGCTGGTCGCCAGCGCCAGCCGGTATTGCACCACGGCGGCCGGCGTCTCGTAGCGCGCGTCGCCGTTGGACAGCTGGTCGGCCTGGATGGCGGACGGATGATGCAGGCCGCCTTCGCCTTCGAAGGCCGCCTGCTGCACCTCCCACGCCTGCGGCGCTTCCTCGCACAGGAAGTAGGTCTTGTCCTTGAAGTCCTTCTGTTTGAAGTAGTCGCCCACCTTTTGATACGGCGTGACGCAGCTGGCCACCACGCCGCCCAGGTCCGCGCGGTATTCGCCGGACTGGTTCATCCACGACATGTAACCGATCGGGAAGTAGGGGTACACGCTCAGCCTGCGCGGCCGGCCGGACAGGTTAGTCACGCGCAGCGACCACAGTTCCACCACATCGTCCACCGGCAGGCTCAGTGTCAGCTCGACGCGCACGCCCAGGTGCTCGACGGTCCAGCCGATATCGCTTTTGCCGACCGAGAAAGCGAAGGCGTCCACCGGCGCGCGCACCGGCTCGTACGGCGCCGAGAACAGCTCGCCGCTGTCCTCGTCCTTGATGTAGAAGAAGCGGCCGGGATGATGCGCGTAGTAGTTCTGCTCCGGCTGCATGAAGGTCTTGGCCTCCAGGTTGGGCGCGTAGGCATACTTGGCGGGCTCCGGCTGCATGAACTGCGCGGTGGCGTAGCCGCGGCAGGTCGCCTGTATCATCATTTTCCGGTTCCACAGGAAGCCCGCCGCGCGCGGCATGGCCGTGGGGCTGGTCAGTTCGTAGCGGTCGCCGTCGTGGGTAGGACGCAGCATCAATCGGTCTCCATGGTTGTTTTGCGCGCCGCCAGGTCCGCCTGGATCCTGGCCAGCATGGCGTTGTCGAGGTTATAGAAGTACATCACGGCGACGGCGCACAGCGCGAACGCCGCCGGTATCAAGGACATCAGCCAGACGATGCCGGCCTGCGAGCCGGCCGACTGCGCCACGTTGGCCACATAGCCCAGCCGCGTGAACAGCCAGCCGATGACGGCCACCGCGACCGCGGTGCCCAGCTTTTGCGAGAAGGTGGCGGCGGCGAAGGTCATCGCGGTGGCGCGGCGGCCGGTGCGCCATTCGTTGTAGTCGGCGGTGTCGGCGTACATCGAGAAGGCCAGCGGCGATTTCGGCCCGAGCGCCAGGCCGGTGGCGATCTGCAGCGCGAACATCAGCGTGACCTGCTCTTTGCCGACGAAGAAGAAGGCCAGCGACAGCAGGGCGGTGATGCTCATCAGGATCATCATCAGCTTTTTCTTGTCGATGTGGCGCGTCAGGAACGGCGTCAGCGCGGCGCCGGCGGCGGCCGACATCATATACGCCGGCACGAAGCCCTGCATCAGCTCCGGCCGGCCGACCACGTACTTGAAGTAGTAGGCCGCGCTGGTGGTGCGCAGCGTGATGGTGATCATGATGATCAGCGCCAGGAAGAACAGCGCCACCCACGGCCGGTTGCGCGACAGGTCGCCGATGTCCTGCCAGACCTTGTTGTTCTGCGCGGGCGGCGGCGCGATGCGCTCGCGGGTGTTCAGGAAGGTCAGCGCGAACAGCGCCGAGGCCAGCACGCCCCAGGTCAGCATGGTCAGCTGCCAGCCCAGCCGGTCGTCGCCGTGCCCCAGCCAGCGCACCAGCGCCGGCGTGGCCGCCGTGACCAGCGTGCCGCCGGCGAAGGCGAAGATGAAGCGCAGGCCGTTGACGGTGGAGCGCTCCTGCGGATCGGTCGAGAGCACGCCGGACAAGGCGTTGTATGGGATGTTGATGCCGGTGTAGCAGACCATCAGCAGCAGATAGCTGCCGTAGGCCCAGGCGATCTTGCCGCCCGGCGCCAGGTCGGGCGTGGTGTAGGTGAGGACGGCGGCGCAGGCCAGCGGCACGGACACCCAGACCAGGTAGGGGCGGAACTTGCCGTGGCGGGTGCGGGTGCGGTCGGCGATGGCGCCGATCAGCGGATCGGTGAAGGCGTTGATGATTTTGATGGCGAAGACCATGGACGCCGCCGCCGCGGCCGAGATGCCGAAGACGTCGGTGTAGAAGATCAGCAGGAAGGTGGCGATATTGGTCCAATAAAAATTGAAGCCCATATCGGCGGCGCCGTAGCTGATTTTTTCACGCCAGGTCAGGGAAGTCTTCACATGTGTATTCACTATGGTAGCGCTAACAAAGGTGATCGCAGTGTAAGCGTTTGGCGAAATTTGTAAACAAGATTTGATGTTGCGGCGCAGCGGCGCCGCGTCCGTTTATGCGCTTTCGCGCGCCATCAGCGTGAAGCCCAGGTCGATCTGCTTGTTGGCCGGGTCTTCGCCCTTGATGACGGCACGCAGCAGCTTGGCCGCCTCGAAGCCGATGCGGTAGCGCGGCGTGGCGACCGTGGTCAGCGACGGATTCATCCACGCCGACGCGGGCAGGTCGTTGAAGCCGCAGATGGCCAGCTGCGCCGGCACGTTGATGCCGCGCCGCTGGCACTGGTAGACCGCGCCGTGCGCCAGGTCGTCGTTGCAGCAGAAGATGGCGTCGCAATCGGGCGCCTGCGCCAGCATGCGGCCCAGCAGCTCGGCGCCCAGCGCGATGGTGGACGGCTCGCCCACCATCACCTCCAGCTTGTTGTCGAGCAGGCCGGCTTCCCGCATGGCCTGGCGGTAGCCTTCGGCGCGCCGCAGCGTGCGCTCGTCCAGCTGCGCGGCCAGGAAGCCGATGCGGCGGTGGCCCTTGTCGATCAGGTAGCGCGTCATCGCGTAGCCGGCCTGCACTTGCGAGAAGCCCACCGTCAGCTGCGACGGATCGGTGGACATGTCCATCATCGACACCACCGGCACGCGCGAGTTGGTCAGGATCTGCTGCACGCGCGGGCTGTGGCTCAGGCCGGAGAGCAGCATGCCGTCGGGGTTGGACTGCAGGTAGGTGCCGATCAGCTTTTCCTCTTCCTTGTCGGAATAGCGGGTATTGCCGATCAGGATCTGGTAATCGTCGGCGTCCAGCGCGTCCTGGATGCCGGCCAGCACCTCGGTGAACACCGCGTTCGACAGCGACGGCACCAGCACCGCGATCACCTTGGACTGCGACGAGGCCAGCGCGCGCGCGGCGCGGTTGGGCACGTAGCCCAGTTCGACGACGGCCTGGTCCACCCGGTCGCGCAGCGCCTGCGACACCATGTCCGGCTGGGTGATGGCGCGCGAGGCGGTCATGGTGGCCACGCCGGCGTGCGCCGCCACCATCGCCAGGGTGATGCGGCCGCTGGCGCGGCTCTTGTTCGCTGCAGGTTTGATCATGTTGGGCCGGGAAGGAATGTTGATAGCGATATCATACGGCAGCATGGCCGCCAACCGACAGAGTCTATTTGCATCCGGCCAACACTTTTTGATTCTTTTTCGCCATTTCAGCGCGTTCGGCGTCGCCCATGATGCCGCGTTCGCCCTTGCTGTCGTAGTTGGTCATGCGCACGCCGTCGGCCAGCGCCTGCAGGTTCTTGCGGGCGGCGTCGCAGTTGGCGGCGATGTCGGCCTTTTGCTGGGCCTCATCGGCGGCTTTTTTGGCGGCGGCCGCCGCTTCGTCCTTGCGCTTGTTGAAGTCGGCGTTGCGCTCGGCCAGCGTGGGCGGGCGCTTGATTGCCGCTTCCGGCGCGGGCTCGGCGGCCTGCGCTTCGGGCTCGGCGTTGGGATTGAACGGCGCCTTGCCGGGCGCCTTCAGGATGCGCTTGTCCGGCACCGAGGGCGGCGGCGGACGGTCCGACAATTGCTTGACGCCCTTGTCGTCGATCCAGATGTACTGGGCCATCGCCAGCGAGGAGGCTGCCAGCAGCAGGGCGCCGGCCAGGCCGCGCAGGATATGGTAAGTCATGGTGAGGCTCCAGTAAGGCCAGCCCCGATTTCGCCATGATTCGCCGCCACTGTCAACCGCAAAGAAAAAGCCCGTCGTCCTGAGGGCGACGGGCTCCTGGTGGCGGATGCCGCCGTGGTGCTTACCAGCCTACATCACGCAGCAGCGGGAAGGACAGGTCGAACGGCGGCGTGACTTCGTGGGTCAGGTCGTTGTTGATCGCCGGTTCCATCAGCAGGTTGGGGAAGGCGCTGACGTCGTAGTGCGACACCGACGAACCGCTCTGGTACGGGTTGGGCGCGAACATCTGCAGGCGGCCCGCCGCGTCGGCGCCGGCCCGCAGCGCCAGGTTCACGCCGAGGTTGGCGAACACGTTGGAATGCAGACGGGTGCGCTTGGCCAGCGCCGCTTTCAGGGCGACGCCATCTTCCTGCGAAATGCGGACCGCTGGAATGGTGACGCTCGGATCGCTGCCGCCCAGGCCCGGTGGTGGCGAGCCTGGAGCGTTGTCTGCCACGATCACGCCGATCGCGCCGGCATCCTGCACGGCCTTGGCCTTGATCGTGAAGGCGCACACGCCGCGGTCCACCAGCGCGATCTTGCCGTTGACCGCGGCGGCGTTGAGCGCCGACAGCGGGCCGCAAGCGAGGCCGAGGTTCGGGGCGGTGTCGACCACCGGCATGATTTCGCCGGTGCGGCCTGGGCTGCTCAGCGCCGGGCCGAAGCTGGCCGTGCCGACCTGCAGGCTGCCGGCGATGTTTGCCGGGCTGATCAGCGTCAACGCCGGGGCGCCTTGCTGCAGCACGGTGCTGACGTAGCTGTTGGCGATCGGGCCGGTCCAGACCAGCTTGCCGGATTTCAGCGACGAGGCGGCGCGCTCGGCGTCCGTCATGTCTTTCCACAGCTTGTTGGTGGTGCTGTCCTTCAGGTAGAAGTCCCAGATGCTGGGCGTGCCGTCCAGCTGGGCGCCGGTCGAGCCGCTGGTGTAGGTCTGGAAGCCCAGGCCGTGGCCGAATTCATGGGTCAGCACCGTCACCAGGTCGACCGCGGTGCCGTGGTTGGCGTCCAGGCCCAGGTAGAACGGCGAGCCGGCCAGGCAGTTGGACTTGCCCAGGTTGATGTTGAAGCGGGCGCGGATGTCGGCCACGGACGAATCCGGATCGGCACCGGTCAGCTTGGCGGTCTGTGCCTTGCCGAACCAGGCGCCGGCTTGCGGCGCGCCGGCGAAGTCGCGGAAGATTTCGGTGGCGCCGGCACTGCCCAGCACGGCCGAGGTGGAGGTGCAGGTCAGCGCTTCCCAAGTGGCCAGCACGCGGATCGGCGTGGTGCTGGTCAGCGTGGCGCCCCACTTGTTGGCGGCGGCCTGGAACGCGTTCAGGCGCTGCACACCCAGCGTGGTGCCGGCATTGCCGCCGACGGGAGCAACCACGGTCGGGTCATTGAAGCCGACGTTGGCCGGGTCGCCGTTGACGATCACGATGGTGGCGGCTGCCCAGGCCGACGAGGCGAACAGGCAGGCGGCCGCTGCGGCAGCTGCGTTCAGGGTGAAGCGCTTCATTGTTGTTCTCCTTTTACGGCTGGCAGGCTAGGGCCGTGCGCCAGGTGGCTGGCGACTTCTTCGCCGGGGACGCAGGATTCGACCAGCTGGCCGTCGGCATTCTTGTGGACCACGGCGAAGCTGACGGTGGAGTCGTCGAGCTTGCGGCCGACGCCGCCACGCGCGGTGCTCAGCGGGGCGATGCGGGCGCTCACGGCCTTGCGGCCGGTGGACTGCACGCTGGCGGCGGCGGGCGCTGCCGCGGCGGCCAGCTCGGCTGCCTGTTCGGCCGACGGGCCGACCAGCTGGCCGGTGGCGGCATCCTTATAGGCCACCATGCCGCTGCCGGCTGGCGCGGCGGTCGCGAGCAGTTCAGGCTGCACGGCGACGCGCGCGTTCGGGAAGCTCATCAGGCCATTGGCGCCGGTCTGCGGCTCGGCCGCTTGCGCCACCAGGGTGCTGGCGGACAGGCCGGCCAAAGCCAGCAGGCGCAGCTTCTTGCGGCTGAACGCCACCACGCCCAGGCCCAGCAACAGCATCAATGCGGTGGTCGGTTCCGGCACGGCGCTGATGCTGACCGAGTCGATGCCGATGTAGTCGCCGTTGACGGACGTGTCGTCGACCAGGTAGCGGAAGGCGTAGCGGCCGGTGGTGGCGCCCGACAGGCCGGACAGGGTCAACGCGTTGTTGGTCCAGCCGGTGGTGGCGGACGCGCTGTAGGTGCCCAGCAGCTTGAAGTCGCCGGTCGAGCTGGCGGTGCTGCCGACATTGCTGCTGGCGCCCGCGGTGCTGTAATAGACTTGAACGGTATCGACCGCGCCTTCGGCCAGCAAGCGCAGCGAGAAGTTCAGCTGTTCGCCGTTGGCCATCGCCACTTCCGGCGTGATCAGCCAGTTGCTGATGGTACCGGCGAAGCCTGCGTTGACGTTGTTGGCGGCGATGTAGGAATCGCCGGCGCCGGCAGCGGCGGGGAAGGCGAACTCCTGGCCCTGGAACCAGTTGGTCGCGCCGACGGGGTTGCTGTTGTTGGTCATTACCCATCCGCTGGCGCCGAGGGTGCTGATGTCATTGAATCCCTCGGATAACAAGGGACTGGCGAAGGCGGAGCAGGTGGCGACGGAAGCCACGAGTCCGATCAGGTATTTATTCAAGTTCATGGTGCCCCAATGGTATTGATGTGCCTGCATTGCAAGCGAGCGTGTTGAACATGTCAGATGCAACGTTTACGTGCATCTGGCCCAAATGACTACGTTTAATAAAGTACAGCAATTTTTCTTGGCTATCTATATATATTATTTATAAAATTTCCACGAATATCAGCATGAAAGCCCCGCTACGCCCGATGTTAGCGAGCACGACACTGGTTTGCGCGCCGCCAAATTAGAGGCGAGAGTCGAGGCTTTTTTGCAACATGGTCAGGAATGCATGCTGTAGGGAAAGTAAATTTTCAAAGATGCATGTGGCGGCCGGGCGGGGCGTTTCCGGCGGTTTGCAGAAGTTTCGGACAAACCATGGCTGATTCTGTATAATCTGCTTTTGCGCCTATAGGAAATGCTATGCGTCTACTCCAAAAAGCACTCACGTTTGATGATGTGCTTCTCGTCCCAGCGTACTCGAATGTTCTGCCTGCCGATACGTCCCTCAAAACTCGTCTGACCCGCAACATCAGCCTCAACATCCCTCTGCTGTCCGCAGCGATGGACACGGTCACCGAAGCGCGCCTGGCCATCGCCATGGCACAAGAGGGCGGCATAGGCATCATCCACAAGAACCTGAATCCCAAGGATCAGGCTCGCGAAGTGGCGCGCGTCAAGCGCTTCGAGGCCGGCGTGCTGCGTGATCCGATCACGATTCCGCCGACCATGAAGATCCGCGACGTCATCAAGCTGACCGAGCAATACGGCATTTCCGGCTTCCCTGTCGTCGAAGGCAAGGAAGTGGTGGGCATCATCACCAACCGCGACCTGCGTTTCGAACAGGAACTCGACGCCGAAGCGCGCGCCAAGATGACCCCGCGCCAGAAGCTGGTGTTCGTCAAGGAAAGCGCGGAAGGCGCCGACCGCGACGAAGCCAAGCGCCTGATGAACAAGCACCGCCTCGAACGCGTGCTGGTGGTCAACGACGCCTTTGAACTGCGCGGCCTGATCACCGTCAAGGACATCCAGAAATCCACCGAGCACCCGCTGGCGTCGAAAGACTCGCAGGGCAAGCTGCTGGTCGGCGCCGCGGTCGGCGTCGGCGCCAAGGATGAAGAGCGGATCGAACTGCTGGTCGCCGCCGGCGTCGACGTGCTGGTGGTCGACACCGCCCACGGCCACTCGCAAGGCATCCTGGACCGCGTGAAGTGGATCAAGTCCAAGTTCCCGCAGGTCGACGTCATCGGCGGCAACATCGCCACCGCGGCCGCCGCCAAGGCGCTGGTCGAATACGGCGCGGACGCGGTCAAGGTCGGCATCGGCCCTGGCTCGATCTGCACCACCCGCATCGTGGCCGGCGTCGGCGTGCCGCAGATCACCGCGATCTCCAACGTGGCCGAAGCGCTTGAGGGCACCGGCGTGCCATGTATCGCCGACGGCGGCATCCGCTTCTCGGGCGACATCTCCAAGGCCCTGGCGGCCGGCGCGTCGACCGTGATGATGGGCTCCATGTTCGCCGGCACCGAAGAGGCGCCGGGCGAAGTGATCCTGTACCAGGGCCGCTCGTACAAATCGTATCGCGGCATGGGTTCGCTGGGCGCCATGTCCGACGGTTCGGCCGACCGCTACTTCCAGGACGCCACCATGAAGGCCGACAAGTTCGTGCCCGAGGGGATCGAAGGCCGCGTCGCCTACAAGGGCAGCGTGCTGGCGATCATCTTCCAGCTGGTGGGCGGCGTGCGTCAATCGATGGGTTACTGCGGTTGCGCCACCATCGACGAACTGCGCAGCAAAGCCGAGTTCGTCGAGATCACCTCGGCCGGCATGCGCGAATCGCACGTGCACGACGTGCAGATCACCAAGGAAGCGCCGAACTACCGTTCCGGCGACTAAACCGTCCTTGCAACGCCGGCTTAGCAAAGCCGGCGTTTTTCTATTCTTTACCTCTCCAGTACATTACTCATGCACTCAAAAATCCTCATCCTCGATTTCGGCTCCCAAGTCACCCAGCTGATCGCGCGCCGCGTGCGCGACGCCGGCGTGTTCTCGGAAGTGTACCCGTACGACGTCAGTGACGAATTCGTGCGCAACTACGGCGCCGCCGGCGTGATCCTGTCGGGCAGCCACAGCTCGACCCTGGAAGGCGACGCCCCGCGCGCGCCGGATGCCGTGTTCGAACTGGGCGTGCCGGTGCTGGGGATTTGCTACGGCATGCAAACCATGGCGGCCCAGCTGGGCGGCAAGGTCGAGAACGGCCTGGTGCGTGAATTCGGTTACGCCGAGGTGCGCGCGCGCAGCCACACCAAGCTGCTCGACGGCATCAACGACTTCGTCACCGACGAAGGCCACGGCATGCTGAAAGTATGGATGAGCCATGGCGACAAGGTACTGGAAATGCCACCGGGCTTCGTCCTGATGGGCAACACCCCGAGCTGCCCGATCGCCGCCATGGCCCACGAGGAGAAGCATTTCTACGGCGTGCAGTGGCACCCTGAAGTCACCCACACGGTGCAGGGCAAGGCCATGCTGGGCCGCTTCGTGCACGAGATCTGCGGTTGCAAATCGGACTGGAACATGCCGGACTACATCTCGGAAGCGGTCGAGAAAATCCGCGCCCAGGTCGGCACCGACGAGGTGATCCTGGGCCTGTCCGGCGGCGTCGATTCGTCGGTGGCCGCCGCGCTGATCCACCGCGCCATCGGCGACCAGCTGACCTGCGTGTTCGTCGACCACGGCCTGCTGCGCCTGGACGAGGGCAAGATGGTGATGGACATGTTCGCCAAGAACCTGGGCGTCAAGGTGATCCGCATCGATGCCGAGGACCAGTTCATGGGCCACCTGGCCGGCGTGGCCGATCCCGAGCAGAAGCGCAAGATCATCGGCCGTGAATTTGTCGAAGTGTTCAACGCCGAATCGGGCAAGCTGGTCAACGCCAAGTGGCTGGCGCAGGGCACCATCTACCCGGACGTGATCGAATCGGCCGGCAAGGGCAAGAAGGGCCAGACCATCAAGAGCCACCACAACGTGGGCGGCCTGCCGGAGCACATGAAGCTGCAATTGCTGGAACCGCTGCGCGAACTGTTCAAGGACGAGGTGCGCAAGCTGGGCGTGGCGCTGGGCCTGCCGCATGACATGGTCTATCGTCATCCGTTCCCGGGCCCGGGCCTGGGCGTGCGCATCCTCGGCGAAGTGAAGAAGGACTACGCCGACCTGCTGCGCCGCGCCGACGCCATCTTCATCGAAGAGCTGCGCAACACGCCGTACGAGCCGGTGGTGGTGCCAGGCTTCGACCAGGACAGCGTGCCGACCAACTGGTACGAGGCGACGTCGCAGGCGTTCGCGGTGTTCCTGCCGGTGAAGTCGGTGGGCGTGATGGGCGACGGCCGCACCTACGAATACGTGGTGGCATTGCGCGCGGTGCAGACGCAGGACTTCATGACCGCGCACTGGGCGCACCTGCCGCACGCGCTGCTGGGCAAGGTGTCCAACCGCATCATCAACGAAGTGCGCGGCATCAACCGCGTGGTTTACGATATCTCGGGCAAGCCGCCGGCGACGATCGAGTGGGAATGACGAGCTCGCTTTGAGTCAGTGATTTAAAGCGAAATACGAGGTCGTTGAGGATGCTGTTTTGATCTTCAACGACCTTTTTTGTTTGTGGCAGACATTCAAGCGGCGCTATCGGCGTGCCCTTGCTGGCGCTTGCGATGGCGGCACGCTCGTGCTTCAAGCCACAGCGAGTGTCGCGAAGCGGGGAGGGGACATGTTATGATAACGCTGTTATAGCCCCACACCCGATCCAGATGACCGTTGACACCTCCCTGCAGGACCCGCGCACGCGCCTTGTTGAAGCTGCTATCCGATTGCTGGCGCGGAGCGGGCCGTCGGAAGTGAAGGCGCGTTCGGTGGCGACGGAAGCGCAGTTGTCCACCATGGGGGTGTACACCTATTTCGGTGGTGTACCGGAGCTGCTGCAAGCGGTGGCCGACGACGGTTTCCGGCAGCAAGCCGCTGTCTTCGGCCGGCTGGCGCTGACCGGCGACCCGATGGCCGACTTGTGCGCGATGGCGCTGGCCTGCCATGATTTCGCGCGGCGCAACCCGCATCTGTATGACTTGATGTTCGGCCTGTCGATCCATGGCCGCTATAGTCCGTCCCGCGGCGATGCCGAGCCCATGTTGAGCGGGCAATCGCCATCGTTTCGCGCGGCCTACACCTTTCTGCTCCAGGGATGCGCGCGGCTGGTGACCGCCAGGTGTGTCCGCAATGTCGATCCCGACCTCATGGCTGTGCAGCTATGGAGCGCGCTGCACGGTTTCATCATGCTCGACCTGGGTGGACACTTCGCCAATATGGCCAACCCTGTTTTCCAGGTGCTGGTGCCCATGTGCGTCAACCTGGTGGTCGGCATGGGCGCTAAGCGCGACAAGGCCGAATCGTCGGCGGCCGTCGCCGAGGCATCCTGGTTCCAGGCGCAAAACAACCAAATCACCCAAGCCCGCAACAAATAGGCGTCCCGCGACCCGCACCGCATGCATTCAATCTTGAAATCCGCAAATAACAGTGTTATTGTTGGGCATAACACTGTTATTTATCGAAGGAAGCTGATTTACTCAAGGAGACAAGACATGAAAAACACGAGGATCCGGCCCGGCGGGCTGGAGGTGGACAACCATGGCGCGGTATTGATGGTGCGTCTGGATGGCGGTCCGAGCGGGGTGATGGGGCTGGAGATGGCCGACGCGCTGGCCGGCCTGGTCGACGAGCTGGAATCCGATCGCCAGGTCACGGCGGTGGTCCTGACCGGGACGCATCCGGACCGCTTCATCGGCCACGCGGATGTGCCGTGGTTGCAGGAGGGCGGCACCACCATTCCCGCCATCGCGCGCGGCATGACGTCGGCCGTGGCGCACAGCGCGGCCACGGCGCGGCGCATGCCGCTGGTGGCATCCATGGCGGCGTATACGCCGCTGGGTGGCGCCATGGAGCTCGACAAGCTCCATGACACGTTCATGCGCATGAACCGCTGCGGCGTCGTCTTCATCGGCGCGCTGAACGGTTCGGCGCTGGGGCTGGGCAGCGAACTGGCGCAAGCCTGCGACGTGCGCCTGATGGCCGATGGAGATTTCTTCATCGGGCAGCCCGAGGTGTTACTGGGCATTCCGCCGGGAGGCGGCGGCACCCAGCGCTTGACGCGCCTGGTTGGCGCCCACCGCGCGTTGATGATGATGCTCGAAGGCCGCCCCGCATCGCCGGCGCGGGCGCTGGAGATCGGCCTGGTCGACGAGGTCGTGGCGCCGGACGCGCTGATCGAGCGCGCGCTGGCGTTGGCCCGTTATTTGGGCGCGCGCCCGCGCGACGCCATCCGCGCCATCAAGCGCGCGGTCTATGTCGGCGGCTCGATGTCGCTGGAGGATGGCTTGCACGTGGAGCGCACCGAATTCATGTCGGCGCTGTCGGGGGATACATCGCAGTCGCTGATGCTCGAATACATGGCGCGCACCGAGCGCGAGGGCGACCTGCCCCTGTACCAGCCCGCCATCTTCGCGCAGGCGCTGGAGCTTGGGCATTTTCCGTTCAACAGCAGCCAAAACGTCGAGTGAATCCCATGGCACAGACTCCTCATCGATTCACCCGCAGCAGTGTACGTTTCCAGTCCGGCGAAGCATTTTGCTCGGCATGGCTGTATTTGCCCGCCGGCGTTGAGCGGCCGCCGGTGGTGGTGCTCGGGCACGGACTGGGCGCCGTGCGCGAAATGCGCCTGGACGCGTATTCGGAACGCTTCGCGGCGGCCGGGATCGCGACGCTGGCGTTCACCTACCGCTATTTTGGCGACAGTGGCGGCACGCCGCGCCAGTTGATGTCGGTGGGCCGCCAACTGGCCGACTGGGACGCGGCGCTCGCTTTCGTCAAGTCCCGTCCCGAGCTCGACGGCAGTCGCGTGGCGATCTGGGGCAGCTCCTTCGGCGGCGGCCACGCGATCCAGGTGGCCAGCCGGCATCCCGAGCTGAAGGCGGCCATCAGCCAATGCCCGTTCACGGATGGACTCGAATCGGCCACCGCGCTGGGGCTGAAGGCGACACTGAAGATCACGCCGGTGGTGATGCGCGATTTCGCGGCGCGCTGGTTCGGTAAACCGCCGGTGATGGTGCCGATCGCGGCGCTGCCCGGCCAGCCTGCCTTGATGAACGCCCACGACGCCTTGCCCGGCTATCTGGCGTTGATGCCCAAGGGGATGGCCTTCGTCAACCGGGTCGCCGCCCGGGTGATTCCCGAGATCGTCAGCTACCGTCCGGGGCGGCGGGCCGCGCAGGTCAAACCGCCGATCCTGTTTTGCGTCAGCCGGACCGACACGGTCACGCCGCCCGAACGCACCATCGCCATGGCCAAACGGGCGCCGCGCGGCGAGATCAAGCTGTACGACTGCGGCCACTTCGATTTCTATCTGGGCGAGCACTTCGAGCGCGCGGTGGCGGACCAGACCGAATTTTTGGCGCGGCATCTTTTGGCGTGCTGAACGGCGCGCCGCGACAACCTCTTTTGTGAGAGCGTAATCATGCAATTTTCAACACTTCCAGACCTGCGCGCGGCGCAGGCACCGCACGCCCCCTGTGTGGCCGACGCGGCGACCAGCTTGTCCAATGGCGAGTTCCATTCCAGGGTGCTGGTGGCAGCCGGGCTGTTCGACGAACTCGGCATCGGCAGGGGGGACGTGGTGGCCGTCATGCTGCCCAACCAGGTCGAATTCGTGGTGGCGATGTTCGCCGCGTGGCGGCTGGGCGCCGCCGTCACGCCGATCAATCCCAGCCTGACGGCCCAGGAGACCATCCATCAGATCACCGATTCCGGCGCCACGCTGCTGATCAACGGCAGCGGCGCCAGGGTGCTGGAGCGGGTGCAAACGCTGCCGGTGGCGGCGCTGCACGGCGAGGTGCAGTTCGGGGCGCGGCACGCCATGCCGGCGGTGGTCGACAGCGCCGCCCTGGCGCTGCTGATTTACACCAGCGGCACCACCGGCCTGCCCAAGGGCGTGATGCTGGACCACGCCAACCTCGACGCGATGGCGCGGATGTCGCGCGACGCCATGCAGATCACGGCGGGCGACCATTGCCTGCTGGTGCTGCCGCTGTTCCACGTCAACGGCATCGTGGCCAGCATCCTGACGCCGCTGTCGGCCGGCAGCCGGGTCACGATCCGGGCACGTTTCGACATCGACACCTTCTTTGCCGACGTCGAGCGTCTGAGGCCGACGTATTTTTCGGCGGTGCCGACCATCTACGCGCTGCTCGACGCGTTGCCGGAACACGTGAAGCCGGACACCTCCAGCCTGCGCTACGGCATATGCGGCGCGGCGCCGGCCGCGGCGGAATTGCTGAGCCACTTCGAGGCGCGCTATGGCTTCCCGGTGGTGGAAGGCTATGGCTTGTCGGAGGGCACCTGCGCATCGACCATCAACCCGCTCCACGGCGTGCGCAAGGCGGGAACGGTGGGCTTGCCATTCCCCGGCCAGCGCGTCGCGGTCGCCGATGCCGCCGGGCGTTTGCTGCCGGCCGGCGCGACCGGCCAGGTGCTGGTGCAGGGGCCGAACGTCATGCGCGGCTATCTGGGCAAGCCGGACGAAACCGCCCAGACCATCGTCGACGGCTGGCTGCGGACGGGAGACCTGGGCCGTATCGATGGCGATGGCTACCTGTCCATCGTCGGCCGGTTGAAGGAAATGATCATCCGTGGCGGCGAGAACATCTATCCGAAGGAGATCGAGGATGCGCTGGCGGCCTTTCCCGCCGTGCTGGAGGCGGCGGTCATCGGCGCGCCGCATCCGACGCTGGGCGAAATCGTCATCGCCTATGTGGCCTGCCGCGCCGGACAGCACGGCACGGTGGACGCATTGAACGACCATTGCGCGACGCGGCTGACGCGCTACAAGCGGCCCGCCGCCATCCACGTGGTCGGCAGCCTGCCCAAGAACGCGGTCGGCAAGATCGACAAGCTCAAGCTGCGCGCCATGTGGAGGCAGGAGCATGAATAAGGCGGCGCAATGGGGCGGCGGCCAGCGGCCGGCGATCTTCGTGACGGGCGCGGCGTCGGGGATAGGGCGCGCCTGCGCCGAGCTGTTCGCCAGCCGTGGCTGGTTCGTCGGCTTGTACGATGTGAACATGGAAGGCGTGGCCGACCTTGCCGCGGCACTGGGCGAGGGGAAGGCCTGCTGCGGCCACCTCGACGTCGGCGACCCGGCCGCGTGGGAGCGGGCGCTGGCGCACTTCTGGTCGCACAGCGGTGCGCGGTGCGACGTTTTGCTCAACAACGCCGGGATATTGACGGCGGGACCGTTCGAGACCGTGCCGCTGGCCCGGCACCGCGCCATGCTGGAGGTGAACGTGGCCAGCATCGTGATCGGTTGCCACGGCGCCTATCCGTATCTGGCACAGACGCCCGGCGCGCGCGTGATCAACATGGCCTCGGCCACGGCGATCTATGGCCAGCCCGATCTGGTGACCTACTCGGCGACCAAGTTCGCGGTGCGCGGCTTCACCGAGGGCCTGGATCTGGAATGGAGCCGGTTCGGCATCCGCGTCAGCGACATCTGGCCCAGTTTCGTGCGGACCGGGATGGCCACCGGTTTCGAGCGCATCGCCAGCGCCAGGTCGCTCGGCATCCGTCTGACGCCGGCCGACGTGGCCGCCACGGTGTGGCGCTGCGCCACCACGCGCCGCGTGCTCCACAAGACCCACTGGAACGTCGGCTTGCAAGCGGCGGTGTTGTCGTTCGCGACCCGCCTCGCGCCGGCCGCGCTCACGCGGCTGGTGGTGAGGAGGCTGGCGCACTGACGATCAGATCATTCACATAAGAATAATTTTTAAAAATCCCCAGGAGACAAAAATGCAAGACAATAGATTCCTCGCCGCCGCCGCGGCGGCAGCAGCGCTGGCCGTTTGCGGCGCCGCCCATGCCGACGAAGCGGACAACAACGTGGTCCGGATCGGCTACGCCAAAGTCCGCTTCAATCTTCAATCGGGCGATCTGACCGGACCACCGGGCACCACGCCGCCCGGATTGAAAATCGACGCCAAAAACCTGGATGTGTTCGCGATCAGCTACGAGCGGCGCCTGAGCGACAACTGGGCGGCGCAGTTCCAGGCCGGCATCCCGCCGACCTTGACGGCGGTGGGCGCCGGCCTGGCCGCCCCGGTTGGCACGGTGGCCAGGGCGCGCATCTGGTTTCCCACCGCCATGGTGCGCTACACCATCCCCGGCTTTTTCACCGTCCGGCCGTATGTGGCGGGAGGTGTGACCTATACCTTCTTCACCGGCCAGGAGACCAGCCCCGGCTACAACGCCGCGCTGCAAGGCAGCGGCAGCACGATCAGCTTGAAGAGTTCGTGGGGGGCTTACGCGAGGGTGGGGCTGGAGTACGCACTTGACAAGCAATGGTGCATCAACGTCGAGTATTCCTCGTTTCGCCTGAAGACCTCGGCGGCCGTGGATACCGAGACGCCGGGTTTCGGCACCATCGGCCGGCGCGTCGACCTGAAGGATGCGCCGCGCATCTTCGGGGCCACCCTCGGCTACCGCTTCTGAGCCATGGCCATTCCTCCATTTGACTTCGACTGGCTGGTGATCGGCTCGGGCTTCGGCGGCAGCGTGTCGGCCCTGCGCCTGGCGGAGAAAGGCTACCGCGTTGGCGTGTTCGAACGCGGGCGCCGTTTCCGCGATCAGGATCTGCCGGAGTCGACCTGGCAGTTGCACAAGTTCCTCTGGGCGCCCGCCATCGGGCTGCGCGGCATCATGCGCATGAAGGTGTTCCGCCACGTCTTCTTCCCCAGTCAGTCCGGCGTGGGCGGCGGCAGCACCGTCTATGGCGGGGTGCTGTACCGGGCCCGCCCGGAATTCTTCGTCAACCCGCAATGGCGGCGGCTGGGCGACTGGGAGCAGCTGTTGGCGCGCCACTACGACACCGCCGAGCGCATGCTGGGCGCTACGACCGTCCCGTTCGACTCGACCAATCAGCAGCTGGCGCGGGAAATGGCGCGGCATTTCGGCCATCCCGACGGCTTTGCCCGCTCCCCGACCGCCGTGTTCTTCGGGGAGCCGGGCAAGACGGTCAAGGACCCGTACTTCGGCGGCGCGGGGCCCGACCGTACCGGCTGCACGCGCTGCGGCGCCTGCATGGTCGGTTGCCGTGTCGGCGCCGCCAATTCGCTGGTGAAGAACTACCTGTGGTTCGCCGAGAAGCGGGGCGTGCGGATTCTGGCGGAGCGTGAGGTGGTCGATATCCGTCCGCTGGGCGCGGCCGACGGCAGCGACGGCTATCTGGTCACCACGGAGCGTCCCGGCGCCTGGTTTGCCCGCGCGCGCCGCACCCACACCGCGCGCGGCATTGTGTTCGCCGCCGGGGCGCTGGGCACCAACGAATTGCTGGCCAATTGCAAGCTGGGCGGCTCGCTGACGCGGATCAGCGATCGTCTCGGCGAGCTGGTGCGTACCAACAGCGAGTCGGTGCTGAACGTGCGCTTGCCGCAGGATCTGAAGACCTGGAACGACGTCACCGCCAGCAGCAGCGTGCATGTGGATCGGAATACCCACATCGAGTTCCTCACCTATGGCCGCAAGGCCGACTTCATGAGCCTGATGTACACCGTGCTGGTCGGCGATGGCAACCGCTGGACCCGGCCGTTGAAGTGGCTGGCCGCCATCGCGCGCCATCCGTTGCAATGGATGAAGACGCTGTGGCCGGTGGGCTGGAGCCGGCGCATGGTGACGCTGCTGGTGATGCAAAGCCTGGACAACGCGATCGCGCTGCGTCCCCGCAAGCGCCGGTTGGGGCGCGGTTACCAGCTGGTCACCGAGCAGGACGGCGCCAAGCCCAATCCGACCTACATCGAGGTGGCGAACCAGGCCGCCCAGTGGCTGGCGCGCCGCACCGGCGGCATCGCCCAGAGCAATGTGCTGGAGGCGCTGGCCGACATCCCGACCACGGCCCACGTACTGGGAGGCGCCGTGGTCGGCGCCGACGCGGCGAGCGGCGTGATCGACCGGCATTTGCGGGTATTCGGTTACCAGAACATGCTGGTGTGCGACGGCGCGGCGATGCCGGCCAATCCTGGCGTCAATCCGGCGCTGACGATCACCGCGCTGGCCGAGTACGCCATGGCCCACATCCCGGAGAGTACACCGGGCCGCACTGCGCAGCGAGCGGGCGCGTCCGAGACCACGCGCTAGACAGGGGAGGGGAAGGTGCGGGCAGTGGTCATGAACCGTCACTGCCTTAGCAGCGTGGTGCGCGCCGGCGGGATGCCGGCGCCGGAAGCGGGGCGGAAGACGTGCCGCTCCGGGGCGATTGCTTAGGCGTTCACGTCGACCACCGTGCGGCCACGCACCCGGCCCGCGAGCACGGACGCGGCGAGGCCGGGCACGTCGGCCAGACCTGCTATCTGGGTGGCGCGGGCCAGTTTCGCCGGAGCCAGGTCGGTGGCCAGGCGCGTCCAGGCCCGCACCCGCATGGCCTGCGGCGCATTGACCGAATCGATACCGGCCAGCGTCACGTTGCGCAGGATGAAGGGCAGCACCGAGCCTGGCAGGTCCGCGCCCTGCGCCAGACCGAAGGCGGCCACCGCGCCGCCGTAGCGGGTTTGTGCCAGCACATTGGCGAGCGTGTGGCTGCCGACCGAATCGATCGCGCCGGCCCAGCGCTCCTTGCCCAGCGCGGCGCCCGGTTCGGACAAGGTCCCGCGGTCGATGACCTCGGCCGCGCCGAGCTCGCGCAGGTAGGGCGTCTCCGCCAGCCGGCCGGTCGAGGCCACCACCCGGTAGCCGAGCTGGGACAGCAAGGCGATGGCGATCGAGCCGGCGCCGCCGCCGGCGCCGGTGACCAGCACATCGCCCAGATCGGGCGTGACGCCCGCGTGTTCGAGCGCCAGCACCGACAGCATGGCGGTGTAGCCGGCGGTGCCGATGGCCATGGCATCGCGCGTGGACAGGGAGGCGGGCAGTTTGACCAGCCACTCCCCGCTGACACGCGCCTTTTGCGCGTAGCCGCCGTGGTGGGTCTGGCTCAGCCCCCAGCCGTTGGCGACCACGCGGTCGCCGACCGCGAAGCCCGGGTGCGACGACGCTTCCACCACGCCCGCGAAGTCGATGCCGGGAATGAGGGGGAACTGCCGTATCACCGGCGCGCGGCCGCTGACGGCGAGGGCGTCCTTGTAGTTGATGGTCGAATACTCGACGGCGACCATGACGTCGCCCGGCATCAGCTGGTCCTGGTCAAATTCGACCAGCGCGGTGGAAACCACATTGCCCGCCTTGGTGGCGAGCAGCGCTTTGAATGTCATGGCGATCCTCCTTTTGATGATGGATGAGGTGCGGGATGCGCGCGCTCAGAACACGGTGCGGTTGTACGGCGCGACCACCTTGGCTGGTTGCAGGAAGGCGCTCAGGCCCTGGAACCACATCACCTCGCGAAAGTCGCCGCTGACGACCAGCTCCTGGCTACCCACGGCGCGGATGAACGCCGGCTGGCTGTCCTTGGCCGACAGGATGGCGAAGCCTTTCGCCGCGTCCGCGAACGTGAAGGTGAACTGGGGATGCGCGGCGATGCCGCCGAAGGAACGGATGGCGCCGTCGCGGATCTCATAGTAGCGGCCGGCGCCGGCTGCGGTGCGGATCTGGAACACGAGCGTCTTGCCTTGGACATAGCGCGCGCATTCGGGGTTGTTCTTGATTTGTCTCTGCAGGAGCTGGTTGAAAACCCACAGCAGGAATTTGAACTTTAGCATGGTGGTATCTCTGGTTGCTGGAACGTGGAAATGGGGTGTCGCCGTTACTCGGCCAGGAAGCGCACCGCGTGGTACAGGAACCGATCCGGGTACTGGAACTGGGCGCCGTGGCCGGCGTCCGGATAGATGAACAGCTG
Organism: Rugamonas sp. A1-17; assembly: GCA_025548565.1. GTDB lineage: Bacteria > Pseudomonadota > Gammaproteobacteria > Burkholderiales > Burkholderiaceae_D > Rugamonas. The sequence continues at coordinate 158,858 of JAJLPB010000002.1, read as the reverse complement.
GGCGTTGGGCATGTTGCGCATCATGTAGAAGGAATTGACGGTCGGCACCATCACGTCATGCACCCCGTTGAGGATGAAGGTTGGTTGGTGGATCGTGCGCAGGTAGGCGAACGGGTCGTCTTCCACCACCCGCGGCAGGTAGTGCAGATTGGCTTCGATCTGCGCGATGGCGACCTGCGGCGAGGAGGGCGGGTCCTGGTCGACGCGCAGATGGCGGCGCTGCCAGAAGTCGCGCGCGGCCTGCTGGGCAAGCGGCGAGCGGCCGAAGAACAGGTAATGGAAGTCCTCCAGCGAGGGCACGTCGTTCACGGCCGTGGTGAGCACCCGCGTCTCCATCTCGGGGTCGCCGCCCCGCGGGCCCGTGCCAAGCAGCATGAGCTTGCGCACCAGCTGCGGATGACGCCAGGTCAGGTCCAGCGCCTGGAAGCCGCCCAGCGAAAAGCCGAGCAGGTCGATCTGCTGCAAGCCGAGCGCGCGCACAAAGGCGGCGGCGTCATCCGCCATGTCCTCGATGCGCGTGCGCGGCGTGCCGCTGGACGAGGCGACGCCCCGGCCGTTGAACAGGATGACTTCGCGCCCTTCGGCGAGCCCGTCGGTGAGCAAGGGGTCCCAATGGTCCATGCCGCCGCGGAAGTGCTGCAGCAGCAGGATCGGGGGCAGGAGGGAATCCGTGTTCCCCCAGCGCCGGTAGGCGAAGCGGTTGCCGGCGACGTTCGCGAAACGCGTGGGGGCGGTGTTATGAGTGTCGGTCATTATCTTGTTGCCTGTCTGGTGTTGGTGGTCTGGTGGTTGCTGGTCGATGGTTCAGCGTGCGAGGAAGTCCAGGGCCTCCGGCACGAATTGCGCAACGTATTGGAAAATGCCGCCGTGCCCGGCATCCGGATAGATGACGAGCCTGCTGTTGGGTAAGCGTTGCGCCAGGTCCCGCGAGTTGATAGTCGGCACCATGCGGTCCTGGTCGCCGTTCACCACCAGAACCGGTTGTTTCACCACCGACAGGTCCGCCGGCGCTTTGTCGCCCCAGGCTTTCAGGGCCGCGAGTTGCGCAATATAGGCCGAGATGGCGATGTCCTTGTCGCGGTCTTGCGAGCGTTCCTTCAGGCGCGCGAGAAACGCCTTCCCGGCAGCGATGCCGTCGGGGCTGCGGGTGAAGAACAGGAACTGTTTCGGGTCCTGGAACGTGACCAGTCCGCGCATGATGTCGACGTTGGCGACGCCCGCCACCGAAGCGATGCCGGCGCCGCCCGCCGGCCCGGTGCCCGCAAGAATGAGCTTGCGGACCAGCCCCGGGTTCTTCAGTACGATCTCCTGCGACACCATGCCGCCCATCGAGAAGCCCAGCAGGTCGACCTGTTCAAACCCCATGGCCTGGATGAAGGCGATGGCGTCGTCGGCCATTTCCTCCATCGTCCTTGGCGTCGTGCCGCTGGAGGCGCCGATGCCGCGGTTGTCGAACACGATGACGTGATGTTTTGCCGCGATGCCGTCCACGACGCGCGGATCCCAGTTGTCGAGCACGGCAGCCAGATGGTTCAGCAGCACCACCGGCGTGCCGCCGTTTTGCTTGCCGAGTTCGCGGTAGGCGAACTGGATGCCGGCGGCGGAGATCGTTTGCGTCGGAACGTTGGTCCAGCTGAGCGCGGCGACGGGCGTTGCGGCGGCGGGTGCCGCGTCCCCCGCCATGGCCGCCAACGGCGTGGCCATCGTGGCGCCAAGGATGGCTGCTTGTAGAAGCGCTTTCTTCAGGTGCTGTGCGTAACGCATGACGTGGTTCTCCAGGGTGGTTTTTGCTTGTTCGTGGTCGGCCGCCCATGCGGGTGCCCTCAAATATTATGATCATCATATATGATGATCATAATAATTTCAAGCCGTTTCGGCCATGTAAATATACAAAATGTATACTTTCAATGCTATATCAATGATATAGTAAGTTGAGCTGGGTAAGAAAGCGGCCATTCAAGCGCGCCTGTTCATGCACCACACCATAAGAAGGAGACACATCATGAATCAATTTTTCGTTCCGGCAGGCGCGGGGAGCGCGCGATGACGACCGCTTTCGATTTCGACTACATCATCATCGGTTCCGGCTTCGGCGGTAGCGTGTCGGCTTGCCGGCTGACCGAAAAGGGCTATTCCGTTGGCGTGATGGAGATGGGCAAGCGCTGGAAGGCCGAAGACTTCCCCAAAACCAGCTGGGATGCGCGCCGCTACATGTGGAATCCCGGCCTGAAGATGTTTGGTTTCTACAACATGCGGATGTTCCGGCACGTCATGGTCCTGAGCGGCAACGCGGTCGGGGGCGGCTCGATCACCTACGCCAACGCCTTGCTGATACCTCCGGGGAAAGTATGGGAGGAGGGCACGTGGGCCGGCCTGCGGGACTGGAAGCGCATCATGCCGCAGTATTATGCGGTCGCGGAAAAAATGCTGGGTGTGACCGAGAACGCATTGCTGGGCGAGGCCGATTTCCGGCTCGAGAAGATGGCGCGGCTGCAGGGCGTGCACCAGACCTTCCATCATGGCCGGGTCGCGACCTTCTTCCCGCCCAAGGGGGAGGCCGGCGGCAAGACCTATGCCGATCCGTATTTTGGCGGCGAGGGCCCGGACCGGGGGACTTGCATCGGTTGTGGCGGCTGCATGATCGGCTGCCGCCACAACGCCAAGAACACGCTCGACAAGAATTACCTCTACTTCGCGGAAAAGCGGGGCGCGCAGGTGTTCGCCGAGACCAGGGTGGTGGATGTGCGGCCGCTCAACGGCAAGGCCGATGGCGGCGACGGCTACGAGGTCGTCACCGAGCGCTCGACGGTGTGGTTCAACAAACAGCGGCGCACCTTCCGCTGCCGTGGCGTGGTGTTCGCCGCGTCGTCGCTGGGCACGATGGAGTTGCTGTTCCGCCTGAAACAGAAGGGCTCGCTGCCGCGCATCAGCGACGATCTCGGCAAGCGCGTGCGCACCAATGCCGAATCCCTGGTCGGCGTGCGTTTTCCCAAGCATGACAAGAGCATGTCGGCCGGGGTGGCCGGCGGCGCCGGCGTGTATATCGACGAACGCACGCACATCGGCGCGGTGCGCTATCCGGAGGGCTCCGATTCGCTCGCGCTGATGATGACCCTGATGGCCGGCGGCCGGGCCGGATGGACCCGGATCCTCACCTGGCTGTGGAGCTTGTTGACGCATCCGCTGCAAGCCCTGCGGGTGCACAATCCGTCCGGCTTCGCGCGCCAGACGGTCCTGTTCGTGGTGATGCAGACGGTCGATGCCTTTCTCGACATGCGCCTCGAGCGCCGCTGGTATTGGCCGTTTGGAAAGCGGCTGAGCACCAGTGGCGGGCCGATCCCGACCTTCATCCCGGAAGCCAATGCCTTCATCGCGCGGGGCGCCAAGGCGCTCGGCGGCGTCCCCATGACCTTGCTGACCGAGATCCTGTTCAACATTCCGACCACGGCGCACTGCATGGGCGGCTGCGCGATGGCCGACTCGCCCGAGCGCGGCGTCATGGATGCGCAGAACCGGGTGTTCGGCTACCAGAACCTGCTGATTTGCGACGGCTCCATGCTCAGCGCCAACCTGGGGGTGAATCCCAGCCTGACCATCGCGGCGCTGGCGGAACACGCGATGTCCCATCTCCCCGCCAAGGCCTGAGGCACCCGCTTCGTCTCATATATCAAGAGGATTATCACCATGAGTAAAGACATCGTTATCTGTTCCCCCGTACGCACCGCCATCGGCGGCTTTGGCGGCTCGCTCAGGAACACGCCGGCGCCCGCCCTGGGCGCGCACGTCATCGCCGCCACACTGCGGCGCGCCGGGCTGGAGGCCGCGGCGGTGGACGGGGTGGTGATGGGCGCCGTGCTGCAAGCCGGCGGCCGCATGAACCCGGCGCGCCAGGCGGCGATCCACGGCGGCTTGCCGGTCGGCGTGCCGGCGATGACGGTCAACCGCGTGTGCGGTTCCGGCGCCCAGGCGGTCGCCACCGCCTATGCCGAGGTCGCGGCGGGCCTGGCGCGCATCGTGGTCGCCGGCGGCATGGAAAACATGGAACGTGCGCCCTACCTGCTGCCGGCCATGCGGGCGGGGGCGCGCATGGGCGACGTCGCGGCGATCGACGCCGTCCTGTCCGATGGCCTGAACGATGCCTTCTCCGGCCGGCATTCGGGCTGGCACACCGAGGATCTGGTGCGCAAGTTCGGCCTCACGCGGCAGGCGCAGGATGCGTTCGCGGCGCACAGCCAGCAGCGCTTCGCCGCGGCCCAGGCGGCCGGATGGTTCGATGCGGAGATCGAGGCCTTGCCGCTGACCGGCGCCAAGGGGGCGGTCTCCAGTTTCGCCGCCGACGAGGCGGTGCGGCCCGACACCACGGTGGAGACGCTGGCCAAGCTCAAGCCGGCGTTCCGTCCCGACGGCACCATCACGGCGGGCAGCGCCCCCGGGGTCAATGCCGGCGCCGCCGCGATGATCGTCTGCGAGGCGGGGACCGCGCGCGAGCACGGCCTGGCGCCGATGCTGGCCATACGCGGCATCGGCCTGGCCGGGGTCGAACCGGGCTTTTTCGGCCTGGGCCCGCTGCCGGCGATCCGGCAGGCGCTCGATCGCGCCGGTTGGCTGATGGACGAGGTTGATCGTTTCGAGGTCAACGAGGCGTTCGCGGCGATCGCCCTGGTGGTGCGCGACGAACTCAAGATCGACCCGGCGAGGTTCAACGTCGATGGCGGGGCCATCGCCCACGGCCATCCGATCGGTGCCACGGGCGCGATTCTGATCACGAAGGTGGCGCACGCGCTGCGGCGCACGGACACGCGCAAGGCGGTGGTGTCGCTGTGCATCGGCGGCGGGCAGGGCATCGCCCTGTGTCTCGAACGGATCTGAGGGCGGGCCGCAACCGGCAAGGAGGGCAGCAAGGAGATTTGGCGCAGCAGATTTTTCATCGTACTTAAAAAATAAAAGACGGAGGAGGACAACATGCAACAACTTCACACGGCGCGCGGCCATCTGGCGCTGACCCGGTTCCGGCGCCGCGCGGCGGCGCAGGCATGCGCGGCGGCGATCGCGCTGATCGGGGCCGGCCACCCGGCCCCGGCCAGCGCCGGCGATTTCAGCCTCGACAACGGCGTCGAAGGTCAATGGTCGTTCGGCACGTCGGTCGGCAGCAGCTGGCGCGCGCGCGGCGCCGATCCGGTCCTGGTCGGGATCGGCAACGGCGGCCGCGGCATCGGTCAAAACGACGATGGCAACCTCAATTATGGCAAGGGCGCCGCGTTCTCGACGATCGCGAAGTTCAACGGCGAAGTCAAACTCAAGAAGGACAATTTCGGCGTGGTGATCGGTGCCAAGGGCTGGTACGACTATGCCGGCGAGCACAAACGTGTCGGCCATGGCAACTTCGCCAACGGCTATGCGACCGACACCGCGCTGGACGACGCGGGCTTCGACACCTTGTCGAAGTTCTCCGGGATCGCGCTGGACAATGCCTACGGCTTCGGCACCTTCGAGCTCGCCAGGGACACGCCGCTGAACGTCAAGCTGGGTAACCACGTGGTGAACTGGGGCGAGAGCCTGTTCATCCCCGGCATCAACCAGTTCGGCGCGTTCGACATCACGGCGGCCAACCGGCCCGGCGCGCAGGTGAAGGAGATCCTGCTGCCGATACCGCAGGTGTCGGCCACCCTCAGTCTGCCGAACGGCGTGAACCTGGAGGCGTTCTATCAATTCGCCTGGAAGAAGAACATCCTCGACGGTTGCGGCACCTACTGGTCGCTCAGCGACTTCCTGAACTGCCCGGGCGGCGCGCTTGCCGGCGGCGACCCGTTGCCGGACCAGCTGCAATACAACGGCGTGCCGCCCGCGCCGGGACTGCCGCCGTTCAATTTCCGCCTGGGCCGCGCGCCCGACAACAAGCCCGGCAGTAGTGGCCAGTTCGGCCTGGCCGCGCGCTACCAGGTGGCGGCCATCGACACCGAACTGGGTGTCTATTTCGCCAACTACCACGCGCGCAACCCGATCTACAGCCTGGTGAAGTCGCCTTCGCCGGGCGCATCGGTCTGGACCGGCGCGCTGGCGCAGGCCGGCGGACCTGGCCCGTTGCAATTCCAATGGGACTACTCGGCGCGCGATATCCAGGTGCTGGGCATGAGCGCCTCGACGGTGGTGGCCGGCTGGTCGCTGTCGGGCGAGGCCAGTTTCACCAGGGACGTGCCGGTGCAGATCAACACCACCGACCTGACCGCCGGCGCCGCGCTGGGAGTGGGGCCGCTGGCCCGCCTCGCCGCCACGCCGGCCGGCGGCACGGTGCAAGGCTACGACTTGAAGAACAAGGCGCAGGCGCAGGTGTCGACGGTCAAGGTCTTGCCGCAGGTGGCGGCGGCCGAATCGCTCACCTTGATCGGCGAGGTCGCCTATCAGCACTGGTCGGGGATGGGCGATCCGGCCACGTCGACCCGCTACGGCCGGGCGTCCGTGTTTGGCCTCGCGCAGACGGCCACCATCCCGTGCGCGTTCACCGGCAATCCCAATCCGGACAATTGCGAGGACAAGGGCTTCTTCACCGCCAACGCCTGGGGATACCGGGTGCAGGCCGAACTCAGTTATCCGGATGTGTTCGCCGGCGTGAACTTGAAACCCAGGCTGTTCTGGTCGCAGGACGTGAAGGGCTATTCGGCCGACAACGCCTTCGTCGAGGACCGCCGGGTGCTGGGCCTTGCCCTGCGCGCCGACTACAACAACCGCTACTACGCCGACGTCAGCTATACGCGCTACAACCACGGCGCCAAGTACGACGTGCTGCATGACCACGATTACTACTCGGCGGTTGTCGGCATCAATTTCTAAAATCAAGGAGACGAAACATGCATCGCAAACCACTGTGGGCGCTGACTTTGCTGGCCGGCCTGGCCGCCGCTTCCGGCGCCGCGCTCGCCGCGCTGAACGCCCAGGAACTCGAACACCTGGGCAAGGACCTGACGCCGACGGGCGCCGAGAAGGCCGGCAACAAGGACGGCGCCATTCCGAAATGGGAGGGAGGGCTGACCGCCCGTCCTGCCGGCCTCGACGCGAATGCCGCCTACGCCGATCCGTTCGCGGCCGACAAACCGCTGTTCACGGTGACGGCGGCCAATGTGGCGCAATACCAGGACAAGCTGCCGCCGGGCCAGATCGAAATGCTCAAGCGCATGCCAACCTACAAGATGGTGGTCTATCCCAGCCATCGCACGGCGGCCTTGCCGCAACACGAGTACGACAACATCAAGGCGGAGGCCGCCAAGGCCGCCCTGGCCGAAGCCGGCAACGGCCTGCGTAACGTGAAGAACTCCACCGTGCCATTCCCGATGCCGAAGAGCGGCCTGGAGGTGATCTGGAACTACCTCGCGCGCTATCGGGGCGAGGGATTCGTCCGCTACAGCAAAATCTTCCCGGTGCAGGCCAATGGCAATTTCACCCCGGTGTCGCGGGTCGAATACCTGGGTTCGGCCGCGTATGTGAAGAACGCGGAGCCCAACCGCCTGTTCTACTATCTGCGCGGCGATACGGCGCCGTCCAGCCAGGCGGGCACCGCTTTGCTCCTGCACGAGACCATGGACCAGGTCCAGGAGCCCCGGCTCGCATGGACCTACAACCCGGGATCGCGCCGCGTGATGCGGGCGCCGGAGATTTCCTATGATTCCCCCGGCCCGGGCGAGGACGGCCTGGGGACCGCCGACGACTACGACGGCTTCAACGGCGCGCCGGACCGTTTCGATTGGAAGCTGGTGGGCAAGAAGGAGATGCTCATCCCCTATAACAATTACCGCCTGGTCGACAAGAGCGTCCAGGCCAACGACGTGGTCCGGCCCGGCCATATGAATCAGGACCTGGTGCGCTACGAGTTGCACCGCGTCTGGGTGGTGGAGTCGACGCTGAAGGAGGGCAAGCGCCATATCTACGGCAAGCGGGTGTTTTACCTGGACGAGGATAGCTGGCAGCTCGCCCACGTCGACATCTACGATGGCCGCAAGGAGCTGTGGCGGGTGCGGGAGATGCACGCGATGCAGTTTTACGATGCGCAGACCATCGGCGTGGCGTGCGGCGTGCAATACGACCTGCAGGCCCGCCGCTACATGATCAGCAACCTGATCAACGCGTCCAGGCCGATGAAGTACAACGAGAAATTCGATGTCGCCGCCTTCTCCACCGACGCCATGCGCCGCTTCGCGAATTAACGCGGCGGCCATGCCGCCTTCCTTCCGATGACTTAATCAACAAGTGACCTCATGATTCATACAACTGAGATTGGCCGCATGGGCTTGCGGCTGCTCGCCTGCCTTGCGATCGCCGTCGCATCGCCGCTGGCGCGGGCTGACGGCGACCGGCTCGATACCCCGGCGTTCCGGGCGCCGAAGGCGTCCGGCGCGATGCTGCTGGATGTCGTCAGCGCCGGCGACCGGCTGGTCGCCGTGGGTGAACACGGCATCATCGTCTACTCGGACACCAAGGGCGCCTCCTGGCGGCAAGCCGAGGTGCCCGTGTCCGTGACGCTGACGGCGGTCTTTTTTCCCACGCCCCGGAACGGTTGGGCCGTCGGCCACGACGGCGTCATCCTGCGCAGCGACGACGGCGGCGGGCGATGGAGCAAGCAGTTCGACGGCAACCGCGCCAACGCGCTGGTGATCGACGCGGCGCAGCGGCGTTTGCGGGAGGCGGGCGCGGTGAACGGCGCCAGTGCCGCGGCACAGGAAGCGCAGCGGGCGCTCGAGGACGCGCAGGCCGGCGCGAAATTCGGCCCGTCGCGTCCGCTGTTCGATGTCTGGTTCAGGAACACGTCGGAGGGCATCGTGGTTGGCTCGTTCGGCCAGCTCTTCCACACGGCCGATGGCGGACGCAGCTGGGCGCTATGGCGCGAGCGCATCGCCAATCCCGACAACCTGCACTACAACGCGATCTCGGTGACGGGGCAGGGGGCGTTGCTGATCGCCGGCGAAGGAGGGCGGGTCTACCGTTCCATCGATGGCGGCGCCAGCTGGGCCACCCTCGACACCGGCTACCCGGGCCAGCTTTACGGCGTGCTGGGCGTGGCCGCGGCGGCGGGACGGGAAGTGCTGATCGCGTTCGGCTTTGGCGGCAGGGTATTCCGTTCGGTGGATGACGGCGCGCATTGGCTACCGGTGGCGCTGGCGGAGAAGAAGCCGCTGGTGTCCGGCCTCGTTGCGCCGGATGGCGGCATCGCGCTGCTCACCTTTGACGGCAGGATCTGGCGCAGTCAAGACCAGGGCCAGCGCTTTACGCCTGCAGGCGGGGGCGCCGGCATGCCGGCGGCCGCCATGACACCGGCCGGCAAGGACGCCTACCTCGTCGCGGGCGCCAGCGGAACCCGGCGCGTGTCCCTGCAGGGCGGCACCGGAGCGGGGCAGCCATGAACCGGAAAATGACCTTGCCGCGGGCGCCGGTGGAAGCCGTCGTCCATCACGAAAACGTCGGCCGCGTCGAACGCCTGGTCGAGCCGATCCTGTTCGGCCATCGCCTGAAAGTAATCCTGTTGTTCGTGGTGGTATCGGTCTTGCTCGGCTATCAGATCCTGAAGCTGAAATCGGACGCCAGCTTCCAGAACATGATCCCGGCGTCGCATCCCTACATCGCTAATTACCTGAGGTACGAGAACGAGCTGCGGCCGCTTGGCAACGTCGTGCGGATCGTTGTCGAGAACCAGCGGGGCGATATCTACAGCCAGGGGTATCTCGATACCTTGCGCAAGATTACCGACGAGGTGTTCTATATTCCAGGCGTCGACCGCAGCAACATGCGCTCGCTGTGGACGCCGAACGTCATGTGGTTCGAGGTGACGGAGGAGGGGATGACCGCCGGCCATATCGTGCCGGACGGCTTCGACGGTTCGGCCGACAAGCTCGAGCAGGTGAGGACCAATGTGACCCGCTCCGGCCAGACCGGCAATCTGGTGGCCAACGATCACCGATCGACCATCATCATGGCGCCCCTGCTTGAACTGGACCCCCAGACGGGCGAAAAGCTGGACTACGGCCAGTTTTCCGACCGCCTGGAACGGCTGGTCCGGCAAAAGTACGAAACCGGCGACATCAAGATCCATGTGACCGGCTTCGCCAAGGTTGTTGGCGACCTGATCCACGGCGCCCGCGCGATCGGCTTGTTCTTCGCGATCACCTTCGTGCTGGCCTGCGTGCTGCTGTACGCCTACTCGCGCTGCCTGCGCAGCACCGCCGTCACGATCCTGTGCTGCAGCCTGGCGGTGATCTGGCAGATGGGGATCGTCAGCCTGCTCGGCTTTGGTGTGAATCCCTATTCGATATTGATTCCCTTCCTGACCTTCGCCATCGGCGTCAGCCATGCGGTGCAGAACATCAACACCATGGCGTCCGAGGTGCATGCCGGCCGCTCCAACATGGCGGCGGCGAAGGCCACGTTCCGCTTGCTGTTCATCCCCGGCTCGGTGGCGCTGCTGTGCGACGTGGTCGGCTTCTCGACCCTGATGGTGATCGACATCGGCGTGATCCGTGAGCTGGCCATCGGCGCCAGCGTCGGCGTGTTCGTGATCATCTTCACCAAGATGTTCTTGCTGCCCATCCTGATGTCCTACGTGGGCGTCTCGCCGGCCTGCCTGCGCAAGCAGGAGCGCAAGGCGCGCAGCGCGCACCGGGTGGCGCGCGCCTTGTCGCGTGTCACCGAGCCGCGCGTGGCGCGCGTGGTGGCCCTGGCCGCGCTGGCGATACTGGGCGTGGCCTGGACCTGCGGCCGCGACCTGAAGATCGGCGACCTCGACCCCGGCGCCCCCGAGCTGCGCAGCACGTCGCGTTACAACCGGGACAACGCCTACACCGTGGCGCATTACTCGTCCAGTCCGGACGTGTTCGTGGTCATGGTGACGACCAGGCCGGGCGAGTGCGCGTCGTATCCGGTGGCGGCGGCGGTCGAGCGCCTGCAGTGGGAAATGGAGAACCTGCCGGGCGTGGAATCGACCGTGTCGCTGTTCACCGGCATGAAGAAAATGATCGCCGCCAGCAACGGCGGCAACCTGAAATGGTCGGCGATCAGCCGTGATCGTTACATCGGCAACGAAGCGCATCGCTCCCTGCCAAGCGATCTGAACAACAACGATTGCTCGATGGTCCCGGTGATGCTGTCGCTGGCCGATCACAAGGCGGCCACGCTGTCGCGCGTGGTGCAGGCGGCCGAGAAATTCTCGGCTGAGCACAGCAATCAGGACATGCGCTTCGTGCTCGCCGCCGGCAACGCCGGCATCGAGGCCGCGACCAACATCGTCATCAAGCAGGCCGAGGTGCAAATGCTGCTGCTGGTCTACGGCATCGTCGCCTTGCTGGTCTGGTGGGAGTTCAGGAGCTGGCGCGTGACCGTCGCGGTCATGCTGCCGTTGTACATCACCTCGGTGCTGTGCGAAGCCATCATGGCCAAACTCGGGCTGGGGGTCAAGGTCGCCACCTTGCCCGTGATCGCGCTCGGGGTCGGGATCGGCGTCGATTACGGGATTTACATCTACAACCGGCTGGAACACTACCTGGACCGCGGCCGCACGCTCAAGCAGGCTTATTTCGAAACGCTCAAGACCACCGGCACCGCCATCGCGGTGACCGGCGTGATGCTGGCGCTGGGGGTGGCGACCTGGGTGTTCTCGGACATCAAATTCCAGGCGGACATGGGGCTGCTGCTGGCGTTCATGTTCTTGTGGAATATGGTCGGCGCGATCGTCATGCTGCCCGCGCTGGTGTCGATGCTGGGGGCCAGGGCGCCGGCGCTGAGCGGCTAAGTAATCCTCATCCAGTCCTTGACTTTATAAATGACGATCATCATAATTGGAGTTATGCGCAGGCCCGGAAGAGGCTTGCGCTACCGAGTTTTTTTGCATAAAAATATGACGAACGTCATATTTGTGCCCAACCTTAAGGATTTGATCATGTCTGTTACTTCCGAAAAAATCGCAGTGGTGACCGGCGCCTCGTCCGGCATAGGCGCGGTCTATGCCGACCGGCTTGCCGCGCGGGGATACCAGCTCGTCCTGGTGGCGCGCCGCGAGGACCGCTTGCGGGCGCTGGCCAGTGGCATCGAGCAAGCGCATGGCGTGCGTGTCGACTGCCTGGTGGCCGACCTCGCGACCGAGGCGGGCGTGGCGGCCGTCGAGCAGCTACTGGCCAGCAATCCCGCCATCAGCATGCTGGTCAACAATGCCGGCATCGCCCGGCTCGCGCCGATCGCGCATGCTGCCGCGCACGACTCCCTGGCTCAGATCGCGCTGAATATCACGGCCCCCACGCGCTTGACGCATGCCGTCCTGCCTGGCCTGCTGGCGCGCAATGAAGGGGTGGTCATCAACATCGCCTCGGTATTGGCGGTGAACAGCCTGGCTGTCAGTTCCGTCTATAGCGGCAGCAAGTCCTATCTGCTGGCCTTCAGCCGTGGCCTGCAGCAGGAACTGGCCGGCACGGGCGTGCGGGTCCAGGTGGTGCTGCCGGCCGCCACCGCCACCGAAGTGTGGGACAACTCAGGCGTGCCGCTGTCCGCGCTCGATCCCCAAACCGTGATGGCGACCGATGTCCTGGTGGACGCGGCCCTGTCGGCGCTCGACCAGGGCGAGGAGATCACGTGGCCATCGGTGGCCGACGCGCGGCTGATCGAAGGCTTCGAGACGGCGCGCGCCGCGCTCTTCAGCGCGTCCCAAACGGGCCAGGTGGCCGGCCGTCTGTTGACGGCCTGATTTTTACAACCGCAACACTTTGACAGGATGAACAATGATGCTATTTGATCCCTATGCCCTGCGTGGCATCCAGCTGAATAATCGCGCCGTGATGGCGCCCCTGACGCGCAGCCGCGCCGTGGACAATAACACGCCCAACAGCCTGATGGCGACCTATTATGCCCAGCGCGCCACCGCCGGGCTCATCATCACGGAAGGCACCTCGCCGTCGCCCAATGGCCTTGGCTACGCGCGCATACCTGGCCTGTACAACGACGCCCACGTCCAGGGCTGGAAGCAGGTGACCGATGCGGTGCACGCACGGGGCGGCAAGATCGTGGTGCAGCTGATGCATACCGGGCGGGTGGGGCACGTAGCCAATCTGCCGGCCGGGGCCGAGGTGCTGGGGCCGTCGGCGGAGGTCTGCCCGGGCGAGATGTGGACCGATAGCCAGGGTAGCCAGCCGCATTCGACGCCGCGCGCGATGAGCACGGCCGATATCGAGGCGGTCGTGCGCGAGTACGCCGAGGCCGCGCGCCTGGCCATCGGCGCTGGCTTCGACGGCGTCGAGCTGCACGCCGCCAATGGTTATCTGCTGGAGCAGTTCCTGAACCTCAACGTGAACCAGCGCGCCGATGGTTATGGCGGCAGCGCCGGGGGCCGCAACCGCCTGGTGCTCGAGGTCGCGCGCGCCGTCGCGCACGAGATCGGCGCCGCGCGGGTCGGCATTCGCCTGTCGCCCCATGGGGTCTTCAACGCCACCGGCGGCTATGATGGGGTGGACCAGCAGTATGTGGCGCTGGTCAAGGAGCTGTCCGCGCTGGGGCTGATGTATGTGCATGTGCTGGACCACTCGCCGTTGGGGGCGCCGCCAGTGCCGGCGTCGTTGAAGGCGGCGTTGCGCGCCGCGTTCGACGGCCCCTTCATCCTGGCCGGCGGCTACGACAAGGCGGGCGCGGAACGGGCGCTGGTCGAAGGGCAGGCGGATCTGATCGCCATGGGCCGGCCATTCCTGGCCAATCCCGATCTGGTTGAACGCATGCGCGGTGATCATCCGCTGAACCAGGCCGACCCCAGCACCTTCTATACGCCGGGGGCGGCCGGTTATACCGACTATCCGGCGCTGGCGGCTTGAACCGATGAAGCTGAGCTTCCGCATGTTGGCGTATGTGTTCGCGCTGCTGTTTTCCGGCCTGGCCTTGGTTTGGCTGTGCGCGCCCAATGTGCTGCTTGCCGATTGGGGTGTGGCATCCACCCCGGCGGTGGCGCTGGTCGGACGGCGCGGGGCGGCGCTCTATGCAGGCGTGGCAGTGATGTTCTTCGCCGCCAGGCACGCGCCACATTCACCGGCCCGTTCCGCCCTGATCCGTGGCGGCCTGGTGGTCTGTCTGATGTTGGCCGGGCTGGGCGTGTATGAACTGGCCGCCGGCCACGCCACGCCGGCGATCCTGGGCGCCGTTTGTATCGAAGTCGCCGGCGCGCTGGGGTTGCTGTATGTGGGCCGCGAGCAGGCCGACGTGATTCGGCGCCGCCGGTAGGCTTGAACGCACACTGCCCACAAGGCAGTGTGTTCAACTGGCGGGCAAAGGGCAGGGGCGTGGTGCGGATGAAGTGACAGCCGGCCAGGCGTCGCGTCGACGCCGCACCAGCCCTGGGCACTGGTTCAGGGCTGGCGGTAGGCCAGCAGTTTGAAGACCTGTGTGAGGTTGCGCTGGCTGCCTCGCAGCAGACTGGCGCGCCCGGCGCGGAGCGCCTCCGCCGGTGTGGCCTGTCCCTGTGCCAGCTTCATGAAAGTCTCCAAGTCGCATCGCACCTGCAACTGGGCGGGTTCCGCGGCTGGTCCGGAACGTGCCGACACCTGGCCGTCGTCGATCGAAATGTGGAAGACCTCGTCGCCGACCTCGAATTCCACCACCTCGCGCACACCGGCGCTGGCGCTGGGATCGCTGACGCCGGTAAGGCAGAGCGCGATCAGTTCCGCGCGTGCGCTGGCCGGATCGATGCGGGCGTCAACCGGCAGCCCCAGTCCCCATACCCCGAGCGCGATCACTGGTTGCCGTAATTGTTCGCCATATTCGGTCAGTTCGTAGGCCGGGGTGGGCTGGGCGGCGGGACGAATGACGCCGCTGTCGACCAGCATCGCCAGGCGTTCCGACAGGCGGTTCGCCCCCATGGCCGGCAGCCTGCCCAGCAAGTCCTTGAAGCGCTTTGGTCCGAGCAGCAGCTCACGGACCAACAGCAGGGTCCAGCGATCGCCGAGGACATCCATCGCGCGGGCGATCGGACAAAGCTGACCATATGTTTTATTTGCCATTCTCGCACTATACTAACTATGTAGTGCGACGTCAAGCCGGCCGCCGCCGCGTCCCTCTATCGCGCGCGCAGGCGCCGGGTCTTGAACGTGCCCCAGCCGCTCAGCACAAGCGACTTGACGAAGGCCCACAGGCCGCTTTCGTTGGGGCGCGGCTCGCCACCGGCGGCGATCCGTTTGATCTGCTGTTCATACCACAGCACCTCCATCACACCCAGGCTGTCGATTTGCTTGATGCCGGTTTTGATGGGGCGCACCTGCCGCCCGCTGTCCCGCCCTTGCAGCAATGCGGCCGGGGCATCCGGATCGATGACCATCAGGCGCGCCACGCCAACCATGTCCACCGCGCCCGAGCGCAGCGCCGCATCCATGCCGCCCGCACTGCGGAAGCCACCCGTGACCATCAATGGCACGCGCACGGTGGCGCGCACCTTTTCCGCGAATTCGATGAAATAGGCCTCGCGCGCCTGGCTGGAAGCCTTCTTTGGTTGCGCGACGCCGGTCTCGTAGGTGCCTCCCGAGATTTCCACCAGGTCGATGCCGGCGTCAGCCAGCGCCTGGACAGTCGCCAGCGATTCCTCCTCGGTGAAACCGCCGCGCTGGAAGTCGGCGGAATTGAGTTTGATGGCGACCGGATAATGCGGCCCGACCTGGCGCCGGATCTCGGCGTACACGGCCAGCAGAAAGCGGCGCCGCTTTTCGGTGCTGCCGCCCCAGTCGTCGTCGCGCTGATTGTGGTGGGGCGAAAGGAATTGATTGATCAGGTAGCCGTGCGCGGCGTGAATTTGCACCCCGCTAAAGCCGGCCTTCTTGCAGATGGCCGCGCTACGTCCGAAGCGCTGGATGATGTCCTTGATTTCCGCGTCGGTGGCTTCGCGCGGTGTCTCGAACAGCGCCGCCATCTCCTTGCTGAAGGGGACGGCCGACGGCGCGAGGTTGCTGGCGTTCAGTCCCTTGGTCGACTGCTTGCCAGGGTGGTTGAGCTGGACCCAGATCGACGCGTCCTGGTCGGTCGCCGCGCGCGCCCAGCGCTCCAGCATGGGTAAATCGGATTCGTCCTCGATGACGACGTTGCCGGGTTCGCCCAGGGCGCGGCGGTCGATCATCACGTTGCCGGTGATGAGCAGGCCGACGCCGGAAGCGGCCCAGCGCTGGTACAGCTGCACCAGGCGCGGCGTCGGCCTGTTGGCGTAGGTGGCCAGCGTCTCGCTGGTCGCCGCCTTGGCGAGTCGGTTGCGGATGATGCTCCCATTCGGCAGGCGCAAGGACTGGGTCAACAAGGGAGTGGAGTAATCGGCCATGCTGTTACCTTCAACGGTTGGATAAATAGTCTTGCCGGAGCGGGAGTGGCAGCGCTTGCGCATGTTGCCCTTGACCCGGTTACTATACGATTTGTATAATAGATTGTGTCCATCATATTTGTCAAAATATTGTGGTGCCGGCAGGAGTGAATGCGCCTCAGGATAATTGAGAATTGCAAATATGATGGTCGCACTATAAATACAATCAAAATTGCACCGCGCCGTTGGGTGCGGGCTTTAATTGCAATCACAACGGTCGATGGGACCGCAATGAGGAGACATATGGAACGAACCTGGCACAAGATCTACGGCGACCGCGTACCGAAGGAAATCGACAGCGGCCGTTATTCGTCCGTCGCGCATCTGTTCCAGGAATCGGTCGCGCGCTATGCCGACCGGCCCGCCTTCGTCGGGCAGGGGGGAGAACTCAGCTACCGGGACGTCGAACGGCTGTCGCGCCAGTTCGCCGCCTACCTGCAGGCCGTGCTCGGTATCGCCAAGGGGGACCGCGTCGCGCTCATGGCCCCCAACATCATGGCGTTCCCGGTCGCCATGTTCGGCGTGATCCTTAGTGGCGCCGTGCAGGTGAATGTCAATCCGCTGTATTCGCCGGCCGAGCTTGCGCACCAATTGCTGGATGCGCAGGTCGACACCGTCATCGTGTTCGCGGGCGCCGTGCCCACGCTGGCGGAGGCGATGAAGACGGCGCCGGTGCGGCAGGTCATCGTCCTGCAGTCCGGCGATCTTGGGCATGCGGCCACAGCCGGCGCGCCGATCGCGGTGGACCTGCCGCAGTACACGCTGTTTTCCGACGCCGTCGAGCGCGGCGCGATGCTGGCGTTCGATCCTGTCGAATTGACCTCCCAGGATCTGATCTATCTCCAGTACACCGGCGGCACGACCGGGATATCCAAGGGGGCCGCGCTATCCCACGGCAATTTGATCGCCAACATCCTGCAGTTCAAAGCGGCGACGCCGGAGTTGTTTGCCGAGGACCGCCATACGGTCCTCACTGCGCTGCCGCTGTACCACATCTTCGCGCTCATGGTGAATTGCCTGAGCTTCTACTCGGCGGGCGCCAAGAACCTGCTGGTGGCGAACCCGCGCGATCTTGATGGCCTGGTCGCCACATTCGAACAGCACCGTGTCACCTTCATCACGGGCGTCAACACCTTGTACGCCAATTTGCTGACCCATCCGCGTTTCCAGCAACTCGACTTCTCGTCCTTGCGCTTCGCGGTGGGCGGGGGCAGCGCGATCCTGCGGGCGACCTCGGACAAATGGCAGGCCTTGACCGGAATGCACATCAAGGAAGGGTTCGGCATGTCGGAAACCTCCCCCATCGTCACGCTCAATCCACTGCATCTGGCCGGGTTCAGCGGCACGGTGGGCGTGCCGCTGCCTTCCACCGACGTCTCGTTGCGCGACGAGCTGGGCAATGAAGTCGCGCCGGGCGCATCGGGCGAGCTCTGCGTGCGTGGTCCGCAGGTCATGCGTGGCTACTGGCGCCGCGAGCAAGACAATGCAAGCATCTTTTGGCCGGACGGCTACCTGCGCACCGGCGACATCGCCGTCGCCGACGGGGACGGGTTCATCAAGATTGTGGATCGCCTGAAGGACATGGTGCTGGTGTCCGGATTCAATGTATTTCCCAATGAAATCGAGGCTGCGGTGGCGTCCTGCCCCGGCGTGCTGGAATCGGCCTGTATCGGCGTGCCGGACGAAAGGACGGGGGAAGCCGTGCGGCTCTTTGTCGTCAGGGAAGCGGGGGCACTCTTGAGCGAGGATCAGGTGCGGGAGCATTGCCGTGCTCGACTGGCCGCCTACAAGCAGCCGAAATATGTTGAATTTGTTCCCGGTCTGCCGAAGTCCGCGGTCGGGAAGACGCTACGGCGACTGCTGCGCACCCGGCCGGACTAGCCCGGCGTTTGTCTCGTCGTTGACTCAGGCTCTCACGCACCAAACAGGAAAACTGCGCGCTGGGGCATCGATTTGGACGCGCGACTGGCGCCGGCATTTCAGTGATCGACGGACAGCACCACCGATGCTAAAATTGAATCGATTTTTCATGTGCTCACGCACGTCGCTGTCAATCCTTCAGTCATGTCCGCATCGTTGCCTGTTTGATTTTAATGGAGGTTCGTAATGCATATTCGATTGGCCATAATCTCGGCGCTTATTCTTGGAACCGGGATCGCTGTCGGCGCCCAGGCTGCCGATGTGCACGGCAGCCCGGCGGAGGCGGAGGCGATGGTGAAGCAGGCGGTCGCGTTGATCAAGTCTGCCGGCCCCGACAAAGCATACAAGAGCTTTAACGAGCATCCGAACGGCGCGTTCAAGGATCGGGATTTATACGTCTTTGTGTACGACTTCGATGGCAATTGCCTTGCGCAAGGGGCAAATGCCAAGATGGTGGGCAAGAACTTGTACATTATGAAAGACGTGGACGGAAAGCCATTTATTAAGGAAATGATTGATCTCGTCAAGACCAAAGGCAAGGGGTGGTATGGCCCCTACAAATTCAACAATATAGCCACGTCCAGCTACGAGTTGAAGAAATCTTACTGCGAACAGGGCGCGGGCAACTCCATGGTCTGCGTCGGTGTATACGGCGAGAATTAGTACGCCCGCAGTTTAGCTGGTTTGTGTTTCGCGGTTCGCGAGACGACGGACCGGCCGCCTTGTCGTATCCGTGTGCGGCAGAGCAATGGTGCCGCTTCCTCGATGCGCCAGGCGGCCTCGCGTTCCATGCCGGGTGGTGTTCAATATCGCTCTGCGACCAGCGGTAGCCTTGCTTTTGCTAACGATCCACGTAGCTGCAAATTCCGCCACTTTCGGATCTCCACCGGTTAAATTTACGACTCGCGCATCATGTGCTTTACGCTCAGTCTTGGCGGGACTCCGCGTGCGTAAAAAATTCCACAACGGAGCGCGATAATTAATCATGGATTAATTTATTATATTCGCCGCGTGAGCGCTATGAGCGTTCATGTCTGCCGAAGGGAGAGGTGCTTGATGATTATTAGTCCTGCTGGAAAACGAAAACGCAGCTATTAATATATGCGACTGGGCTGAGCAGTGACAAGGTAGCGCTAAGCTTTTGATCGCAGTGGGTAATAATTACGCTATGGCGAAGCGCAAAGTGCCCAGACTGCGTACTTGGGTCGTGCCATCCTGGTTCACGAAGGAGCGCACGCCCTCGGCCAGGATGCTGTTGTCGGTCTGGTAGACGCCAGTCCACACGTCGTTGATGCAATAGGCGCGGCCCGGTTCCGGACGCACGCTGCCGCCAAATCCTATGGTGAAGGGCGCCACGCCATCCTTACCCTGGCTTTTGTTAAAGACCCAGGCGTAACTGCCGACATTGCCTTCCGTATTCAGTGGACCGACTGGGCTGTAGCTGGCGATATACACGCCACTGATCACCCCATTCGAAGGATTGGCTGCTCCAATTTTGAATGTGAAATTCTTATCTTCAGAAGTATAAGTTCCAAGCACAGGTACATTACTCATGACTCTTTCCTTTCAAGGTCAATTCATAGGATTTCACTGCTCAGCGGAATTAAATATACACCTTTTGTTATTAAAAATATCGCGGAAAACAAATTTATTTTTGAATGTCAATATAATAATTGAAGTATTTCAAGGTAATGGGCTTATATTGCCGGCATGTAATTGTGGGATTTTGTGACTATTTAATACGGGATTTTATTCGGCCGAGTTGGGCTATGAATTTTCTGGGCAGTTTTAATTGGGATGCGTACCCACAGATTTAAGGCGGCGAGCAGGAAAGAGTCGTGGTTGATTACTGAAATTCAAAAACATGTCGTCTGATGACGAAAATCGTAAAAGACGGTCATGATCGTGGCCATTAGACTTGCTGCGCATGGAAGACTTCGATGCAAACTAAGGGGTGGGCCAACACTGGCGACCGCGATATTCGCTTCGTGTGCGCCATGATCAGCGAGGTCCAGCAGGGCGCATGCACGGACCCGCAGCGTGTTTTCGCTACCGGCTTCAGCTTTGGCGGCATGATGTCCAACGCCATCGGATGCCAGATGGGCGCCGTGGTGCGGGCAATCGTGCCCATGGCCGGTTCGCTCTGGAGCGGCTGTGCCGGTTCTTCCAACAAGGTGGCGGCCCTGTTCATCCACGCCAAAGACGATAACGTAGTGCCTTACGCGGCAGGGATGGAGGCGCGCGATCTTTTCCTGAAACGCAATAGCTGCAGTGCCGCCACGGTGCCCCTGGGGAGTAACGGCTGCGTGGAGTACCAGGGTTGCGACAGCGGCAAGCCCGTCATCTGGTGCGGCACGGAGACGGGCGGCCACTGGTACCCCAATTTTTCGGCGCAGGAGTCCAAGGCCTTTTTCGACCGGTTTAAGTAGCCGAACAAGATCGCCAAGCTCTGGCATGACGCCGCCGCATTTGCACAAGCCGACGGCCTGGGGCCCGCTTATCGACGCTGGTAGACTACGCCCTGGATCAAGACCTGATCTTGCTCCGGCTTCTCGTCAAAACGTTTATGCGCCTCGGCAATGGCGGCCTGGTTCTTGTTCGCCCAGTTAACCAGCGCCATGACAGGCTTCAGCAGCGTTCTTCCCATGTCAGTGAGTTCGTAATCGACGCGCGGAGGAATCGTCGGATACATCGTTCGCGTTACCAGTCCGTCGCGTTCCAGTCCGCGCAAGGTCAGCGTCAGCATCCGCTGGGAAATGCCGTCGATGCCACGCTTCAATTCGTTGAAGCGCCGCGGGCCTTTAGCCAGCATGGCGACAATGTAGAGGCTCCACTTGTCACCGATGCGATCCAGGATTTCACGGGTTGCCATGCAGCCGCCAGTGTCAGGTGCAGGCATCTCGGCAGGTAGCTTCATGTGACTAGGTGACATGTGTGTGCCTTCTTGTGGGGAAACGGAAGGAACTATACCATCCTCTGTATGAATTGGTAAGTCAGCATCAACCGCTTACTTAGTTCTCATTTTATACCTAGGAGCCACCATGAGCCACACCCTGCTTGTTACTTCCAGTCCGCGCCAGGCTGACAGTCTTTCCACCCGCTTCGCCGCCGAAATCGCCGAGGGCATCCAGGCCCGCTCGGGCGGCCCGCTGACCGTGCGCGATCTCGCCGCGAATCCGCCGCCGCACATCACGCCAGCCTATATCCAGGGCCGGATCACATCGCCCGAAGATCGCACACCGGAACAGGCCGCAGCGGTGAAGGTCGCCCAAGAGTTCGTCGATGAGTTGAAGGCCGCCGACGTGATCGTGCTCGGTTCGGGCATGATCAACTTCGGTCTGCCCTCACAGCTCAAGGCGTGGTTCGATCACGTCACCTGGCCGGGCGTCACTTTCAGCTATGGCGACGCCGGGCCGCGAGGACTGCTGACCGGCAAGAAGGCCTATCTCGTTACCGCTGCTGGCGGCGTGTTCTCGGAAGGTGCCTGGGCACCGTTCGACTTCCAGAATAACTATTTGCTGCACCTGCTCGGTTTCATCGGCCTGACCGACGTTGAAGTGATACGCGTCGAAGGCACGGTGCTCGGCCCCGATGCGGCGAAGGCCGCGATCGCCAGCACCGAAACGGCCATCAAAGCCTTGTTGGCGAAGGCTGCGTGACCTCATGGCCGACAAAAAGACCATCGCGCTATTCATGAAGCTCTCCAGAGGCAATCTCGCGACGTTCTTGGTTGACCAGGTGACCGACAAGAAGTTCGTGCGTGCCGCGCCAGGCATCGCCCACCATTGACACAGGAACATCTCGATTATGCAAATAGACCTCTATACTGAAATCACCTGCCCGTGGTGCATCGTCGGACATCACCGTCTCGACAAAGTGCTGGCGGAGCGTTTCCCCAACCTGGCCGTCGACATTCGGCAGCATCCAGTCCTGCTGCTGCCAGACGCGCCGGCAGGTGGTCTCTATATTCCCGACTTGCTGCGTTCGCGCTACGGCATAACCGATCCGAAGGTCGCCTTTGCCCGCCCCGAGGGAGAAGCTCGCGCCTCGGGCTTCGACCTGGATCTTGGCCGTCAGCTCTGGGCCTATCCGACCCAGGCTGCCCATGCTGTGATTCGGGCTGCCGCTGGGCGTAACACGCAGCACAGGCTCGCGGTTGCCATCACCAATGCTTATTTCATCGCGGCGAAGAATATCTCCGATGCCGATGTGCTGGCCGACATCGCAGCCGACCACGGTTTCGATCGCGATCAGGCTCGTGCTATCGCACTTGATCCGGAACAGCACCATCGCGTTGAGGAAGAAGCGGTCAAGTCGAGGGACGCCGGTGTCCGTTCGGTTCCTCACTTTGTCTTTGGGGGAAGCATCGCCATCAACGGGGGACGCGGCGAAGACGAGATTGCTGCGGCAATACAAGCGGCTTCCGGCGCAATCCCGCGGATCTCAGGTGGTAGTTGAACGCGCGGGCGCGACCGGTTCGGCTTGCGCGAGTTGCGGAACGATGGCGGCTGCCAATGCGGCAGCGGCAGTCATCGTGCGCAGCCATCCTGGCCAGCGTGGTTGAAAATTTGTTGGCCTCATGGCGTTACATCTCCATGGCCCTGGCCACCAGCAAAGTATCGGTGAACTGCTCGAAACCCACGATCTTGCCGCCTGCCAGCCGCCACACATGGGTCACACGCGCTTGCATGGCTCGTCCGGTGCGCTTGTACGTGCCGGAATAGCTGCCAATGCCGACAATGCAGTCGCCCCCATCGACCAGAGACTCCAGCGTCATGCGGTAGTCATCCCACTCGCCGCCCAGGACCTTGAACACGTGTTCGACAATTTGCGCGGGGCCGATCCAGGTGCCCGCACACGGGAAGCCCGCCATCTCCGTCCAGCGCGCGTCCGGCGCGACGTCGGCCATCATGCCGGCGATGTCGCCCCGCTCGGATGCGGCGTAGTGCTCGGAAACGATTTGCAGGTTGCTACGCACGGCTTTCCTTCCTGTCTTCAGATTGAACAGCTATCCGGTCCGCAGCCGAACTCCGCCGCCGCGCTTGCAGGCGCCGCCACTTCATCGGGCAGTTGAGTCTTCAGCCAATCCCGCAGCTCCTGCGGGCGGCCGAGGAAAGCGCCTGCGTCGAGCAAGGTGAACTTGCTATCGCGTTCGAGCGCGAAGCTGGGGAAGCCCCGTGCGCCAACGCGTTCCATCAGCCGGCGCGTCTCTGCGATGTGCGAGTGAAGTTGCTCGCCTTGTGCTTCGTCCAAGGCCAGCGCGAAGGCAGTCGCGTCCAGTCCGATCGCGCCAGCCATGGCGACGAGCACCTCGCGGTCGGCGATGCGCCGGCCTTCGACATAGTGCGCGGATTGCAGGCGGGACAGCATGTCCAGGCCGCGGCCGGCGAGTCTTTCCGCCGCCAGCACCGCGGCGGTCGGCGGGGCGGAATCGAATACCGCCGAGGTATCGCGCAACAGGCCTTCGAAATAAGCAGCGCCAAAAGGCTGACTGGTGGCATTCGCGATACGCCTGTCGTGCGGCATCACGTAGTCGCGCAACTGCGGCGTGACCGGCTGGCGGCGGTCGCCCGCCATCATGCCGCCGCCGTGAGCCTGCACGGGCAAGACCTCGCGGGCAGCCTTCACCAGCGGCGCGGCGCCGTAGCACCAGCCGCAAAGCGGATCGTAGATATAGTGCAGCGTAGTTGTGCTCATGAGGCTCTCCTTAGAACATCGGGCGCTGGAGCAGCCCGATTTTCTCGACGAGCTGCTTGACCGCCTCGGTACCGTCGGCCATGTACGGGTTGTGCTGGATGTAGTCCTTCGCCCAGTAGCGGTCGACGGCGCCGAGGTCGTGGTCGCCGAACAGCGCCTGGTAGGCCTTGAGCACCAGCGGCTTGTTGGCGGCGGCGGTGTTATGCGCGTGGGACTTGGCGGGCGCGGCAGGTTGCGCCTCGGCGGCCTGGGCGGCGGGCAGCGTCGCGGCGCCGAGCGCCAGCAGCAGGGACAGGGCGAGGGTTTGGGGCTTGATCATGGTTCTGTTTCCTTGGTTTTATGCGCAAGGCGTACTTTATTCCCATCAATTGCAGAGATAAACCGCCACCATTGAATTTGATAATTGCATGAATCGATGAAATCAGGCGAGGCGCTCACTGAAAAATGATTCGGCGTTTGGCGATTTTGAGAATTGAAAAGGACGATACAGGGCACCCACAATGGCGGAGAACACGCAGATGCCAACGCAGCGACGTCCAAGGGACGGCCGGCGCCACCGCGACCATTGAACTAAAAGCGCCCCGTAAGCGCAGCTTCATTACACGACCTTCACATGAATTCGAAAACCTTACTGTCGCTCGCCGTCCTCATCGCGCCGCTGGCGATGGCGCAGACCACCCTCAAGATCGACCTGGCCAAGCCCGGCATTCCGGTCAGCCCGACCTTGTACGGTCTGATGACCGAGGAAATCAACTACTCCTACGATGGCGGCTTGTACGCGGAGCTGGTGCGCAACCGCGTCTTCAAGGATGACGGCAAGACGCCCGTGCACTGGTCGGTGGTGCAGGACGCCGGCGGCGGCGCCGCGATCGCGCTCGACGAGCGCTACCCGGTCCCCGCCACCGCGCTGACCACCAGCCTGCGCCTGGACGCCGCGCACGCCGCGCCGGGCCACCGGGTCGGCGTCGCCAACGACGGCTACTGGGGCGTGCCGGTCAAGCCGGGCACCCGCTACCGCGCCAGCTTCTACGCCAAAACCGCCGGCGCCAGTGGCGTGCCGCTGACCGTCAGCATCGAAGGCATGGATGGCAAGACCATATATGCGCAGGCCGAGGGCGGCCGCATCAACGGCGAATGGAAGCGCTACGACGTCACCCTGACCACCGCCGCCAACGTCAAGCCGACCGCCGGCGCGCGCCTGGTGATCGCCACCGAAAGTCCTGGCACCGTCTGGTTCAACCAGGTCTCGCTGTTCCCGCCGACCTACAAGGACCGGCCGAACGGCAACCGGATCGACCTGATGCAAAAGCTGGTCGACATGAAGCCGCGCTTCCTGCGCTTCCCGGGCGGGAACTACCTGGAGGGCGGCAGCGTGGACACCCGCTTCAAGTGGAAGGAAACGCTCGGCCCCATCGAGCAGCGGCCCGGCCATCCCGGCACCTGGGGATACCGCTCGTCCGACGGCATGGGCCTGCTTGAATTCCTGGAATGGTGCGAGGACATGAAGGCCGAACCGGTGCTGGCGGTGTTCGCTGGTTATGCGCTCAACGGCGAGAACGTTCCCGCCGGCCCGGGGCTGGAACCCTTCGTGCGGGAAGCGCTCGAGGAGATCGAGTACGTCACCGGCGACGTCGGCACCAAGTGGGGCGCACAGCGCGCCAGGGATGGCCATCCGGCGCCGTTCAAGCTGCGCTACGTCGAGATCGGCAACGAGGACGGCTTCGACAAGCAGAAGAACTACGATGGCCGCTATACCCAGTTCCACGACGCCATCAAGGCGAAGTACCCGCAGCTCAAGCTGATCTCCACCGTCAACGGCAAGGACTGGCTGGGCCAGCAACAGAAGGTGACCAGCCGCGAACCCGACCTGATTGACGAGCATTACTACTACAATCCGATGCAGATGATGCACGACGCCGCGCGCTACGACAGCTACGAGCGCAAGGGACCGAAAATCTTCATCGGCGAGTGGGCCGCGCAGGAGGGCGAGCCGACCACCAACCTGCACTCCGCGTTGGCCGACGCCGCCTTCATGACCGGCATGGAGCGCAACGCCGACGTCGTCGAGATGTCCTGTTATGCGCCGCTGCTGGTGAACGCGAACCCGGGCGGCGTGCAGTGGCGGTTCAACATGATCGGCTACGACGCGCAGGCCAGCTACGGCTCGCCGTCCTACCACGTGCAGAAAGTGTTCAGCAATTACCTGGGCAACGTGTCGCTGCCGGTGAGCGCGCAAAAAGTCGGCACGCAGACCTGGCAGGAGGCGGCCTCGCAGGAGAAGCCGCAGGTGCTGCCGCCGGCGAGGGAAGTACCGACCATGTTCTTCTCGGCGACCAGGTCGGAGCAGCGGGGCGAGATCTACCTGAAGGTCGTCAACGCGATCGGCACGGCGCAATCGGTGCAGGTCGAGCTGGCTGGCGCCGGCAAGGTGGCGCCGGATGGCACGGCCATCGTGCTTGCCTCGGCGAGGAAGGAAGACACCAACACCATCGCCGAGCCAAGCAAGGTGGTACCGGTGACCAGCAAGGTAAGCGGGCTGGGCAAAGCGTTCAACTACAGCTTCGCGCCGTATTCGGTGACCGTGCTGGTGCTGTCGACCAAATGAATATGTCATTCAAGAATAAGAACCATTCGATGCCAGCAGCGCTGCCGGCGGACGTACGCCGGCGCCGCTTGATGCAATCGCTGGCGGCCGCGCCGTTGCTGGCCGGCTGGCGCGCCGGAGCGGCTCAGGAGTCGGACCAAAGCGAGCCGGTGCAAGCCTTCGCGCTGGCCGACGTGCGCTTGCTCGACGGCCCGTTCCGCAAGTCGCAGGAGCTCAATCTGCGCTATCTGGAGTCGTTGAACTGCGACCGCCTGCTGCACAATTTCCGTGTCAATGCCGGCCTGGCGCCCAAGGCGCCCGTGTACGGAGGCTGGGAATCGATGGAGCTTTGCCCCGGCCACACCTTGGGCCATTTCCTGAGCGCCGCCTCGATGATGTGGGCGGCCACGGGGCGGGCGGCGATGCGCGAGCGGGTGGACTATGTGGTGAGCGAATTGCGCGCTTGCCACGAAGCGGCGCCCGGGCGCCTCGTCTGCGCCTTTCCCGACGGTGACACGCAGTTGCGCAACTGCTTGTCGGGCAAGCCGGTCGCCGGCGTCCCGTGGTACACGATGCACAAAATCATGGCCGGGTTGCGCGACGCGCATTTGCAAGCGGGGAATGACGATGCCCTCGTCATCCTGGCGCGCATTGCCGACTGGATCGACGAGGCGGCGCGGCCGCTGGATGACGCGCAATTCCAGAAGATGCTCGATCTCGAACACGGCGGCATGAACGAAGTGCTGGCGGACCTGCATGTGCTGACCAGGGAGGCGCGCTACCTGCGCCTGGCCGAGCGGTTCAGCCATCGCATGCTGCTCGATCCGCTGGCCGATGGACGCGACACACTGGACGGCCTGCATGCCAACACCCAGATCCCCAAGGTGGTGGGCTTCGCCCGGCTGCATGGGCTCACTGGACGGACCGAGTACCGGCAGGCTGCGCGCTACTTCTGGAAAAATGTGGTTGAACAACGCTCTTACGCCACCGGCGGGCATGGCGACGAAGAAAAATTTTTCCCTCCACGGCAAGCGGGAGAACGTCTTGGTTCGGTCCAGACGATGGAAACCTGCTGCACCTACAACATGCTACGGCTGACCCAAGCGCTGTTTGCCTCCAGCCCGGCGGCCAGCTATGCCGACTATTACGAGCGTGCGCTGCTGAACGGGATACTCGCCTCGCAAGATCCCGACAGCGGCATGGTGACCTACTTCCAGGCGACGCGTCCCGGCTACCGGAAGCACTATTGCAAGCCGGAGCAATCGTTCTGGTGCTGCACCGGAACCGGGATGGAGAATCACGCGAAGCACGGGGAAGCGATCTATTTCCACGACAACAGCGTGCTGTATGTGAACCTGTATATCGCCTCGGACCTGCGCTGGGCCGGGCAGGGCCTGCGCCTGCGTCAGACGACCCTGTTCCCGGAACAGGGCGCCACCCGCCTGGCGCTGCAGATGCAGCATCCCAGGGAATTTGCCATCCGCTTGCGGCATCCGGGCTGGTGCCGGCGCCTGACGGTGCGGCTGAATGGCCGCGTCGTGGTCGAAAGCGACCGGCCCGGCCGCTATGTGGAGATCGAGCGGACCTGGCATGACGGCGACGTGCTCGATGTCGACATGCCGATGCACTTGCACTGGGCGCCCTTGCCCGGAACGCCGGATGTGGCGGCGATCATGTACGGACCGCTGGTGCTGGCGGCGCGCCTGGGCCGGGACGGCTACACGCCCGGTTCCGATATCCTCGCGGGAAACGGATTTGGCATGAAGATCAAGGAACAATACGAGCTGCCTTCACTGCGGCTGAACGGCGCCGAGATCGAAGCCGTCGTGCGGCGCAGCGGGCGCGGGCTGGTCTTCCGCCTGGATGCGCCGGGGCAGGGGTACGAACTGGTGCCGTTCCACCGCATCGCGCACGACAGCTACCATCTGTACTGGCGCCGCAGCTAGCTGTGGCGCGCCGCTTCGTCGCGGCTGACGCCATCAGGCCTTCAGCTCCTCCGTGCGGAACGGCAGGTTGCGCAGCCGTTTCCCGGTGGCGGCGGCCAGGGCGTTCGCCACGGCGGGCGCCAGCGGTGGCACGCCTGGTTCGCCGATGCCGGTAGGCTTTTCAGCCGACGCGACGATATGCACCTCCACCCTGGGCATTTCGGTGATGCGGACAGGCGCATAGTCGTGGAAGTTGGACTGCTCTACGGCCCCGTCCTTCAGTGTGATGGCGCCGTGCAGCGCCGCCGACAACGCGAAGCCCACGCCGCCTTCGACCTGGGCGCGCACGACGTCGGGATTGACGACGATGCCGCAGTCGACAGCGCAGACGACGCGGTCCACGCTGAAGCTGCCGTCGGCGTTCACTGTCACCTCGGCCGCCTGGGCCACGTAGGTGCCGAACGCTTCATGCACCGCGATGCCGCGCCCGCGGCGCGTGCCGTCCGGGCCCGCTTGCAGTGGCTTGCCCCAGCCGGCCTGTTCAGCGGCCAGTTTCAGCACGCCGGCATGGCGAGGGTGCTTGCCGAGCAGCGCTAGCCGGTAGGCGACTGGATCTTGTCCGGCGTGGCTTGCCAGTTCGTCGATAAAGGTCTCGGTGGAGTAGGCGGTGTGTGTCGAGCCAACCGAACGCCACCACAGCACCGGCACCGGACTCCCGGTCGGCGTGTGCAGTTCGACGCGCATCGCGGGAATGCCATACGGCAGATTTGCCGCCCCCTCGACGGACACCGCGTCAATGCCATCCTTGATCATCATGCCTGCGAATGCCGTGCCGGCTATGATCGACTGGCCCACCAGGCGGTGGCGCCAGCCGGTGGGCAGCCCATCGGCGCCCAGCGACGCTTCCAGCGCATGGTGGAAAGCAGGGCGGTAATAGCCGGCCCGCATATCATCCTCGCGCAGCCAGACCATCTTGACCGGCGCGCGCGATTTGCTGGCCTTGGCGATCTGCACCGCTTCCAGCACGTAGTCGGCGTCCTTGCTGGCGCGCCGGCCAAAGCTGCCACCCGCGTAGAGCATATTGAGCTTCACTTTTTCCGGCGGCAGTCCGAGCAGCGCGGCGACCGCGGCCTGGTCGATGGATTGGAACTGCGCGCCATACCACAGTTCGCATTCATGCTCGCCGATGCGCACGACGCAGTTCAACGGCTCCATCGGCGCATGCGCGAGATAGGGGAAGTCATAGGTGGCGCGGAGCACGCGGGCCGAGTTGGCCAAGGCGGCTTCGGCGTCGCCCTGGCTGTTGGCGACCACGCCCGGCCGTTGCGCCAGCGCGCGGTATTCGGCGAAGATTTCCTCGCTTCCCAGCTTGAACGCATGGGATTCATCCCACACCACGTGCAGCGCGTCGCGGCCTTTCTTGGCGCTCCAGGTATCGCGTGCGAGGACGGCCACGCCGGTCGGAATCCGCACCACATTCACCACGCCTTTGACGGCCCGGGCCTTGCTGGCGTCGAAGGATTTTACGGTGGCGCCGAAGCGCGGCGCATGGGCGACGACGGCGGTCAGCATGCCGGGCAGGTGCAAGTCCTGGGTAAATTGCGCGCGGCCGTTGACCTTGTCCGCGCTATCCTTGCGGCGCACCCGCTTGCCGATCAGTTTGAAGTCCTTGGGCGATTTCAGCGGCACGTCGGCCGGAACCGGCAACAGCGCCGCCGCGGTTGCCAGCTCGCCGAAGCTGGCCTTGCGGGCGCCGTGCGAGAGCACGCCTTCGCTGACGCTGATCTCGCCGGCCGGCACGTGCCATTGCGCCGCCGCAGCCGATACCAGCATCGCGCGGGCGCTGGCGCCAGCCTTGCGCAGCTGCTCCCAGGAGTTGGCGATGGCGGTGCTGCCGCCCGTGCCCTGGAAAGGACCGAACGCCAGGTTGTTGTAGCGGCGGGCGTCCGCCGGCGCGCCTTCCACGCGGACCTGCGACCAGGCCGCGTCCAGTTCTTCCGCCACCAGCGTGGCGAGGCCGGTGTGGGCGCCCTGGCCCATTTCAATGTGCTTGGCGATGACGGTTACCGTGCCATCCGTTCCGATCCGAACGAAAGCGTTCGGTTCGAACTCCGTTGCCTCGGCCGCGGTGGCGGCTGCCTGCGTTCCGGGGAGATAGACAGCCAGGGTCAGGCCGGCCGCCGCTTGCAGCGTACTGCGCAGGAAACTGCGGCGGCTGTCGTTCTCGATGCGGGGGATGTTCATGCGAGCTCCTGTGCGGCTTCGTGGATGGCGGCGCGGATGCGCACATAGGTGGCGCAGCGGCAGATGTTGCCTGCCATGGCGGTGTCGATGTCGGCGTCGCTTGGCTTGCGATTGCCTTCCAACAGCGCGACCGCGCTCATGATCTGGCCGGACTGGCAGTAGCCGCACTGGACCACGTCCAGCTTTTTCCAGGCTTCCTGCACGACCTGGCCGATACGCGCGCGGTCGATGCCTTCGATGGTGACGATCTTTTTGCCGGCGGCCGCAGAAACCGGCGTGCTGCAGGAGCGTATCGGGGTGCCGTCCAGATGCGCGGTGCAGGCGCCGCACAAGCCCATGCCGCAGCCATATTTGGTGCCCGTCAGGTGCAGCGTGTCGCGCAGCACCCACAGCAGTGGCGTATCGGCAGCGACGTCGACGCGTGTCGTCGTACCGTTGATATTCAAGGTGATCATTCCGTACTCTCCGCTCAGGTGGCAATGCAAGCTTGCATTCTATTGAGCGGGTTCTTGCAGCTGATAGCCCGATTCAAGCGAATTCTTGCCTGATACTCCCGATAACCAGTCGCTGCCGTGCAGGTGCCGGTGAGCGTTATCGAGCGTCCGGTATTTCATTCAACATTAATGATTTCATAAGTCGATGCGGCCGCATGCTGCCACCAAGCCGCTTTGGGCAATCGAGGCGGCAGGAAAGGGCGGAATGCGGATGATCAAGCCGGTGGCACCGGCCGGCCGCGAGCGCGTGTTGCAGGGGAGCGACACGTAGCGCTGCGACGCTGCCGGCGGGCTGGCGGTCCGCACGGGGACGGCTGCCCGGATGCGGAATTTCATTCTTGGGATTGAGGATTTTTGTGATTGAGTGGGATCGATGCTGCAAGCAACATCTGTTTGCCGCCTGGTCGTATGGTGGCATCATACAAAGACGGAGACAAAATTGAATGAATTAAAAAAAACAGCGATCGCTGCCGCGGTTGCACAAGCAATGCTCTTGGCCAGTGGCGTGGTATTTGCGCAGACCGGCACCCCCACGGATAAAGACAAGGACCCCAAATCCATTACGGTGGTCGTGGCTGGCCAGCGCGCGGCGCTGGAGTCGGCCGCCAACATCAAAAGGAATTCGGACGAGATCGTCGATTCGATCGTCGCCGCCGACATCGGCAAACTGCCCGACCGCTCGGTGACCGAGGTGCTGCAGCGCATCCCGGGCGTTTCCATCGACCGCACCCAGTACCGCGCCGACCCGCTGCAAAGCACGGGCGACGGCATCCAGCGCTTCGCCGCCGAGGGTACCGGGGTGTCGGTGCGCGGCATGAACTATGTGCGTTCGGAACTGAACGGGCGCGACTCGTTCTCCGCCAACGGCGGCCGCGCGCTGAGCTTCGAGGACGTGCCGCCCGAGCTGATGGCCGGCGTGGACGTCTACAAGAATCCGTCCGCCGAGCAGGTCGAGGGCGCGATCGGCGGCCTGGTCAACCTGCGCACCGCGCTGCCGTTCGATTACAAGGGCTTCAAGGCGGCGCTGTCGGTGGAAGAGTCGCGCGCCAGCCGCAGCACGCGCACCCGGCCGGGACTGTCCGGCCTGATCTCGAACCGCTGGACCACCCCGCTGGGCCAGTTCGGCGCGCTGCTCGACCTGGCGCATTCGGAGATTTCCACCGCCAGCGACAGCATGGGCGTGAGCCCCTACATTCCGCGTACCGACATCACGCCCGGCCAGACCCGCTGGATCAGCCCGGGTGCGAGCTGGAGCTCGAACACCTTCGACCGCACCCGCGACGGCCTGTACGGCGCCCTGCAATGGAAGAAAGACAATTGGTCTTCCTCGATGACCTACTTCAAATCGAAGTACAAGATGTACACCGAGGAGGCAGGCTTCTTCATGTCCACCACGCCGGCCACGCTGACCGTCGATCCGGGCGCGACCTACGATTCCAAGGGCGCGCTGCTGACGGGCGTCCTGCACAACCCGACCGACGGCGGCTTCGGCCTGAGCAACGGTATCGGCTTCGGTACCGACGCGCGCCGTTCGAGCCGCAAGGCCGACACCTCGGACCTGTCCTGGAACATCCAGTGGCGCCCGAACGATCAGTGGACCCTCACCGCCGATCTGCAGCACACGCGTGCCACCACCCAGGCCTACGACAACACGGTCGGCCTGGGCGGCTTCATGCCCAAGGAGACGGTCGACCTGCGGACCTCGGTGCCGACCTACACCTTCGACGCCAGCGACCGCGCCTGGCTGGCCAACGCCAACAACTACTACTGGAGCTTCGCCCAGGAGCACCGCGACGCGGCGGTGGCCACGCAGGATGTGGCGCGGGCCGATGCCCGGTTCGTGTTCGATTCGCCGGTGCTGCGCGACCTGCGTTTCGGCCTGCGCATGACCGACCGCGATTCGGTCACCAACCGTACGCACGGCGGCAATGGCGGCAACGAGTGGCAGAACATCACCCAGTCCTGGTCGGTCGGCGACAGCTGGCAGCCCTACAGCCACTTCGCGGTCCTGACCGATCCGCGCCTGGGGCAGGCGAACTACGTCGCCCACAGCTTCGGCAACTTCTTCAACGGCACCCTGCCGGCGGCGCCGACCATCATCGTTCCGACCCAGGCGATGGTGAGCAGCTCCTTCACGTCCGCGCCGGCTGCCTATCAGGAATTGCACAACTACGCCAACAACTACTGCAACAACCCCGGCACCACCGGCGATTGCACCAACTGGAAGCCTTCGGTGTTCGGCGGTCCGAGCGACACCAACCAGCAGAAAGAGCGCACCAAGGCCGTTTATTCCCAGTTGCGCTTCGGTTTCGATAACCTGCGCTATCCGGTCGATGGCAATGTTGGCGTGCGCGTCGTGAGGACCGAGGAGAAGGCGACCGGCATGACGATCTTCAGCCCGCCGACCGGAACCCAGGTGCAGGGCGTGCCGACGCTTGCGGCGGTGAACGACCTGCACACGATCGACAACAACTACACCAACGTCTTGCCGAGCCTGAACCTGCGCATGAAGGCCAGCGACGAGCTGCAGTTCCGCTTCGCCGTGTCGAAAGGCATGTCGCGGCCCGACTTCTATCAGATGCAGCAGTACACCACGCTGAATCTGTCGCCCAAGACGCACGTCGATCCGGTGACCAAGCAGACCGTGCTCGATTCGATCGACTACACCGGCGACAGCGCCGGCAACCCGCTGCTCAAACCGGTCCTGTCGAACAACCTGGATCTGACGGCGGAGTGGTACCTCAGCCATGGCAGTTCGCTGACGATGTCGCTGTTCCACAAGAAGATCAAGGACATCATCATCAACCGCACGGTGATCAACACGCTGAGCGACTCCGCCGGCGTGAAGCATGACTTCCTGACCAATGGGCCGGCCAACGGCGCCGATGCGCGCGCCTACGGTGCCGAGGTGGGCTTCCAGCATTACTTCGACAATCTGCCGGACTGGCTGAAGGGCATCGGGGTGCAGGGCAACTACACCTATATCCGCAGCAAGCAGGATATGCACGCCCCGACCGCCCTGTGGTGCACGCCGAAGGGTACGCTGGAGTCGGAAACCCTGCGTAACCTGGCCGGTTGCGACACCGACGGCCGCGTGCTGGGCAGCGAACCGATGCTGGGCACGTCCAAGAACGCCGTGAACTTCGCCCTGCTGTACGACAAAGGGCCGTGGTCGGCGCGTCTGGCCTACAGCTGGCGTTCGGACTACCTGCAGGTGATCAACGCCTTCGGCACCAACGGCGGCGATGGCATCGACCAGAATCCGAACAGCCCGAACAAGGGCCAGTCGGGCTCGGTGAACTACGCGCTGCCGGTCTGGGGCGGGGCGTATGGCCAGACCGACCTTGGCGTGCAGTACAAGGTGAACGAGAACATCACCGTGTCGTTCGACGTCGGCAACCTGACCAACGCCATGTTCAAGCAGTATATGCAGCAGCAAATCGGTCTGAAGGAGCACTTCGCCAACTTCACCGGCCGCAGCTACTACCTGAAGGCGCATTTCTCGTTCTGAGTTGACGTAGCACCCGCCTCCCGCGGTCCGCTGCGGGAGGCGATGGCATAATGGTGCCTCGCATAAGGAGCAGCAGGGATGACCGATCAAGCGATCCGGAAAATTGTTATCGTTGGCGGTGGCACCGCCGGCTGGATGAGCGCGGCGGGGCTGGTGAAGCTGCTGGGCAAATCGTGCCAGATGGTGCTGGTGGAGTCGCCGGAAATCGGCACGGTCGGGGTGGGCGAGGCGACGCTGCCGACGCTGCCTTATTTCAACCGCTCGCTTGGTATCGACGAGATCGACTTCGTGCGCGCGACCCAGGCCACCTTCAAGCTCGGCATCGAGTTCAAGGACTGGGGGCAGGTCGGCAACCGCTTCTTCCACGGCTTCAGCGACTACGGTCCGCTGGTCCAGGGCCGTTCGCCGTATCTGCACTGGATGCGGCTGGCGCGCGAATTCAAGGACATGCCGCCGTTCGAGGAATGGTCGATGACGGCCGTGATGGCGCGCAAACAGCGCTTCCTGCCATCGTTCGAGCTGGCGCCGGGAGCGGGCTCCGCGTATTCCTACGGCTATCACTTCGACGCCGGCCTGTACGCGGCCTATCTGCGCGACTATGCCGTGCGGCTGGGCGTGCGGCGCGTGGAGGGCATGATCACCACGGTGGAGCAGCATCCCGAAACGGGTTTCATCACCGCCGTCAAGCTGAGCGACGGCCAGCGCATCGAAGGCGACCTGTTCGTCGACTGTTCGGGTTTCCGCGGCCTGCTGATCGAGGGCGTGTACCAGGCCGGCTACGACGACTGGAGCGCCATGCTGCCCTGTAACAGCGCGCAGGCCGTGCCGTGCGCAAGGGGCGAGCAGGTCACGCCGTACACCGTGTCGACCGCGCGCCCGGCCGGCTGGACCTGGCGCATCCCGCTGCGGCACCGCACCGGCAACGGCCATGTGTACTGCGACGGCTTCACCTCCGACGCGGAGGCGCAGCGCCTGCTGCTCGACAACCTGGACGGCGAGGCGCTGGCCGAACCGCGCCAGCTGCGCTTTACCGCCGGCCGCCGCCGCAAGTCGTGGATCAAGAACTGCGTGGCCATCGGCTTGTCCGGCGGTTTCCTGGAACCGCTCGAGTCGACCAGCATCAACATGATCGAGAACGCGGTCGGCTGGCTGGTGCAGTACTTCCCGGACCGCGCGTGCCGCCCCGCGCTGGCGGACGAGTTCAACCGGCTGGTGTCGGAGCGTTATGAATATGTGCGCGACTTCATCATCCTGCATTACAAAATCACCGGCCGCACCGATTCCGAGTTCTGGCGCTATTGTGCCGACATGCCGATTCCCGACACGCTGCGGCATCAGATCGAATTGTTCCGCGAGACCGGCCATGTCATGCTCTACGACCTGCAGGGGTTCCGCGAGGCCTCGCATCTGGCCATCCTGACGGGGCTCGGCGTGCGGCCCCGCGCCTATGACCCGATGGCCGAGCTGCTGGACCTGCGCCAGGTGCAGGCGCACTTCTGGAATCTGCGCAATGCGATCGCGCGCGCGGTGGACGGCATGCCGGACCATGCGCAATTCCTGCGCGAGCACGTGGCGGCCGCCTAAGGGGCGGCGGCGCCGAGGATCCTGTATCGATGCCATTTAGCAACACATCGCGCTAGTCTCCCTCGCCGCCGGCATTCGGGGCTAGAATGGCCCGATATGCACAAATCTAGCGCCGACACGATAGCCCGGTTCACGGACTTGCTGATGGATGCCGTCTGCATGGTCGATGCGGACGGCCGTTTTGTGTTCGTCAGCGCCGCCTGCGAACGCATCTTCGGCTATACGCCGCAGGAGATGGTCGGCATGCGGATGATCGAGCTGGTGGCGCCGGCCGACCGCGAGCGCACGCTGGCGGCCGCGCGCGCCATCATGGGCGGCCAGCCCAATTCCCGTTTCGAAAACAGATATGTCCGCAAGGACGGCCAGATCGTCCACATCATGTGGTCGGCGCGCTGGTCGGAGGCGGACCAGCTGCGCGTGGCGGTGGCGCACGACGTCACCGCCAGCAAGCAGGCCGAACGGATGCAATACACGCTGTACGCGATCTCCGAGGCGGCCCATGCCAGCGACGACCTGCCCGCGTTGTTCGAGCGCATCCACCGGATCATCGGCGCCATGCTGCCGGCCAACGGCTTCGCGGTCGCGCTGCGGGACGAGCAGGGCAGGGGGCTGCGGTTCGCCTATCACGCGCACGCCGGCGGCGGCGCCGCGCCGCCTATACTGGCGCGCTGGCTGGGCGAGGAAGTGCTGCGCGGCGGCGCGCCGGTGTTGCTGACGCCGGCGACGATGGCGCTGGCGCCGCCCGCGGTGCGAGCCGCGGCGGGCGCCGAGCCGGATTGCTGGATAGGCGTGCCATTGACGACCACCGAGGGCGATATCGGCGTGCTGCTGCTGCAGGGCGGCGACGCCCCCGGCCAGGCCGGCTATACCGACCAGGAGCAGGAGTTGCTGACGTTTGTCTCCAGCCAGGTGGGGACCGCGATCCACCGCCAGCAGCTGCATTCGCGGCTGCGCTTCATGGCCCAGCATGACGAGCTGACCCAGCTGCCCAATCGCCGGCTGTTCCTCGACCGCCTGCAGATGGCGCTGGCCCGCGCCCAGCGCCACCAGGGCCAGCTGGCGCTGCTGTTCATCGACCTGAACAAGTTCAAGCAGGTCAACGACGAGCATGGACACGACTGCGGCGACGAGCTGTTGCGCGAGGTGGCGCAGCGCCTCAGGCACTGCGTGCGCGAGTCCGACACGGTGGCGCGCCTTGGCGGCGACGAGTTCGTCATCATCGTGGAGGAGGTGCTGGTGGCCGAGGACGCCTTGCGGATCGTGGAGAAGATCCACCAGGTCCTGGCGGTGCCGATGCGGCTGGCCGATGGCGTGAGCCTGGGCGCCACCGCCAGCATCGGCGTGGCGCACTACCCGGAACACGGCGACGACATCCACCAGCTGATGCGCCAGGCCGACCAGGCCATGTACGTCAGCAAACTGCAGGAAGTAAATTCAAGCTAGCCGCCGTTGTTGGCGACGGGCGAAAAAAATCAGCTTGAATGTCTTTAATATATTCAATACAATCGGGCTCCGTCGCCCGCCTTCGCGGGTGTTAAACCCGAATAATGAGAATGGCATGAAGAGACGCGAAATTCCGCAGCAAGCGGCCGGCGGCGCCGTGATGAAACCCCTGTTGACGACCCTCGCGGCGGCGCTGCTGCTGCCGCTGGCGCAGGCTTCGGCCGCGCCGGCATTGGTGTCGTCACCGGACGGACGCACCACCATCCAGATCGACGACGACGCCGGCCGCTTCACGGTCGCGCGCCGGGGCGAGACCGTCATCGCGCCGTCGCCGCTGGGGCTGGAGCTGGACGGCGTGCCCGAGCTGGGCGCGCTGCGGCTGGAGCGGCGCGAGGACGTCAAGGTCGACCGCACCATCGCGCTGACGGCCACCAAGGCCGCCCAGGCGCGCGACCGTTATCGCGGCGCCACGTTGGTGTTCCGCGAGCAGGCGGCGGCCGGCCGCCGCCTGTACGTCGACGTGCGCGCCTACGACGACGGCGTGGCCTTCCGCTACCGGCTCGACGGCGCCGAACCGGTGCGCCTGCGCGGCGAGCGCACCGCCTTCGTGCCGGCCGGCGATCCGGAGTGCCTGGCATCGGTGGCCGACGGCGCCCACGAGGTGCCGTTCGAACGCATGAAGGTGTCGCAACTGCGCGCCGGCCAGGCTTACGACGTGCCGGTGGTCTGCACCGCGCCGTCCGGACGCACCGCGTACGCCATCACTCAGGCCAACCTGAGCGGCTACACCGGCGCGGCGCTGCTGCCGGAGGGCGGGGCGCTGCGGATACGGTTGTCGGCGCCGCCCAAACGTCCCTCGCCGGCCTTCGTGTCGCAGGCCGGGCTGACCACCGCGTGGCGCGTGGTGATGATGGGCGACCGCATCGGCGATATGATCCCGTCGCAGCTGGTCGGCAACCTCAATCCGCCGCCGCGGGGCGACTTCAGCTGGGTACGGCCGGGCAAGGCGGCGTGGGACTGGTGGTCCGGCCCGCTGGTCGGCATGAAGCCGGGCATGGACAACTACAAGCGCTTCATCGATTTCGCCGCCGCCTCCGGCCTGCCGTATTACCTGATCGACGCCGGCTGGGCGTCCGGCCCGGGCGGTTGCTGCGACGCCAATCCGGCCACCGACGTCACCCGCGCCGCCGACGGCATCGACATGCCTGAGCTGGTGCGCTACGCCGCCGCCAGGAACGTGGGTCTGATGCTGTGGGCGCACTGGGAGCACGTGGCGGGACGCATGGACGAGGTGCTCGACACCTACGCGCGCTGGGGCATCAAGGGCGTCAAGATCGACTTCATGAACCGCGACGACCAGGACGTGGTCGACTTCTACCAGCGCGTCGCGGCCGCCACGGCCAAGCGCCACATGCTGCTGGACCTGCACGGCGCCTACGTGCCGGCCGGCCTGCAGCGCAGCTATCCGAACTTCATCACGCAGGAGGGCGTGCGCGGCGCCGAGTGGGACAAGATGGACAAGTCCATCACGCCGCGCCACAACCTGATGCTGCCGTACACGCGCATGCTGGCCGGGCCGCTCGACTACACGCCGGGCGGCTTCCACAACGGCACGCCGGCCACCTTCACGGTGCGCGAGGTGATGCCGCGGACGCAGCACACGCGCGGCCAGGCGCTGGCGATGTACGTGGTGTACGACAGCCCGCTGCAGATGGTGTCCGACGATCCCGAGGTCTATCGCGGCGCCGCCGGATTCGATTTCATCCAGCGCGTGCCGACCGCCTGGGACGAGACGCGCTTCCTGTCCGGCACGCCGGGCGAGGACATCGTGCTGGCGCGCCGCCAGGGCCGCAACTGGTATCTGGGCGCGATGACGGCGGACGAAACGGCGGGCGGCCGCGCCGAGCCGGTGCCGCTGCGCTTCCTGCCGGCCGGGCGCTATCGCGCCACGCTGTGGGAGGATGGCGACACGCCGAATGAGCTGCGCCGCGTGGAACGCGTGGTGACGGCGCGCGACGTGCTCACGCTGCGCCTGGCGCCGGCGGGCGGCGCGGCGGTGATCCTCGAGCCGTTGCGCTGACGCGCCGGCGCTGTCCCGAGCGGTCGCGTTCAGGGTGACGTGGCCGTCAGGGCGCCTCGAATAACCGCCAATCCGTCATTCCCGCGCAGGCGGGAATCCATGCATTGCCTGAATTCCCTCCATACTGCGCCCGACGCGACGCGCTGTATGGGTTCCCGCCTGCGCGGGAACGACGGGCTTCCGGATGTCCCCTTTAGCCGCCGGCCAGCGTGCGGTTCACGCGCTGCAGGTGGGCGCGCATGGCGCTGCGGGCGGCGACCGGATCGCTGCCGACGATGGCGTCAAAGATCGCGCGATGATCCACCAGCGTGGTCTTGCGCAGTTCCTCGGTGCGGTAGTGCTCCTTGAGCCGGTGCCACAGGCTGCTGCGCTGGCGCCACAGGTAATCGACCACGCCCACCAGCGCCGTGTTGCCGCTGGCGCGCGCGATGGCCAGGTGGAAGTTGCGGTCCGCCTGCTCGTTGCTGGAGCGGTCTTCATGGCTGCGCTCCATTTCCAGCAGCGCCGCCAGGATGGCGTTCACCGCGGCGGCGGTGGCGTTCTTGGCGGCCATGGCGGCAACCTCTGTCTCGATCATGCTGCGGGCGGACAGCACCTCGAACGGTCCCGGACCGTCCTCCGGCACGGCGGACGGCGATGCCCCCGCTTCGCACATGTACACGCCGGAGCCGCCGCGCACCTCGACCACGCCGCCCAGCTCCAACGCGATCAGCGCCTCGCGCAGCGACGCGCGGCTGACGCGCAGCGACGCGGCCAGTTCGCGCTCGGCGGGCAGGCGCTCGCCGGGGAGGATGCCTTGTTGGCGGATCAGCTCTTGAATGCGTTCGGCGACCACGCGGTACATGCGTGGCTCGGGCGCCCGGTTCGTCGACGCCGGGGTTTCGGTCAGGGGCTCTGGTTGCATGGCGTTCGGCACGGGGCGGTTAGTCAATTTGATAGAAGCGGCGGGCGTTCAGGCCGAATACGGCCGCGCGCTGCGCCTCGTTAAGATGTGTCAGCAGCGCCTCGCTGGCAGCCAGCCACGCCGCGTAGCCGGAGGCCAGCGTGAGCACCGGCCAGTCGCTGCCCCACATTACGCGCTCCGGTCCGAACGCTTGCAGCACATGCCGCGCGTAGGGACGCAACTGTTCCACGGTCCATGCGGGGCCGGCCTCGGTGACCATGCCGGACAGCTTGCATTCCACTTGCGGCAGCGCCGCCAGCTTGCTCATGTCGTCGCGCCACTGCGCGTGCGGCGCGCCTTCCATGACCGGTTTGGCCACATGGTCGATCACGACCGGCAGCTCCGGGTGGCGGCGCGCGAAGGCCAGCAGCGACGGCAGGTGGCGCGGTAGCACCAGGGCGTCGAAGCGCAGGCCGTGGCGCAGCATGGCGTCCACCGCCGGCGCCAGCGCCGGATCGTCGATCCAGCGGTCGTCGTCCAGGTCCTGCAGCATGGGCCGCAGGCCGCGCAGCTTGGGGTGCGCCGCCAGGGCGGCGATGCGTTCGGGCGCGTCGGCCGCTTTCAGGTCGGTCCAGCCGACCACCGCGCCGATGAAGCTGTGGCGGTCCGCCAGGTCCAGCATGTAGCGGGTGTCGGCCTCGTTGGGCATGGACTGCACCAATACTGTGGCGGCCACGCCGTTCTCCGCCAGCAGCGCAGTCAGGTCGGCGGGATGGAAATCGCGGTAGATGGGGGCGAGTTCCGGCGGCGGCCATGCGCCCTGGCGCGCGGCCAGTTGCCAGAAATGCTGATGGGCGTCGATGCGCATCAAGGCTCCGTGTTCAAAGAGGGAAGGGCTGCAGCCGGTATGATAGCGCCCGGATGCGTCACCACGGCGGCGGCCACCGCGCAGCCGAATTCCGCCGCCTGGACGGCGGACGCGCCGCGCAGGCGCCGCGCCAGATAGCCGGCGTTGAAGCTGTCGCCGGCGGCGGTGGTGTCCACCGCGCGCACTGCCAGCGCGGGGACGTGAGTCGGCCGCGTCGTATGCTGTGCCGCGCCGCCGATCAGGCAGCCGTCCGCGCCCAGCTTGAGCACCACTTCCGGCACGCCGATGGCCGCGATGCGCGCCAGCGCCTCGGCCGGACTGCGGTCGGCATGCAGCAGGACTTCGTCGTCAAAGCTGAACAGGGCATGCGTGCAGACCTGCGCCGCGCGCTGCATCCATGCGCGCGCGGTGGCGACATCCCACAACGCGGGGCGGTAGTTGTTGTCCAGCGCGACCCAGCCGCCGGCCGCGCGCACCTGCGCCGCCAGCGACAGCAGGGCGGCGCGCCGCTCGTCGTCCAGGATGGCCAGCGTGATCCCGGTCAGCAGCAGCACGCGGCACCCGGCCATCTGCGCGCCCAGTTGCGCGAGGTGCGTGGCGGACAGCATGCCGCGCGCGGCGGACTGCGCGCGCCAGTAGGTGAAGCGGCGCTCGCCGTTGGCGTCGGTCGCGATCGCGTACAACCCCGCCGTGCCGCCGGCGCGGATGTCGATCAGGCTGTCGTCGATGCGCTCGTCCCGCATGTGGTCGCGGATCAAAGCGCTCATCGCGTCGTCGCCCAGCGCGCTGACGTAGCGCACCGGCATGCCGGGCGCCAGCCGTTTCAGATAGACCGCCGTGTTGTAGCTGTCGCCGGCCGCCGCGTGGGCGAGGGTGCCTTGCGATTGCGGACGCAGCTCCAGCATGCATTCGCCCACCGACCAGAAGGCGCCGTTGCTCTGCATAGTCATGCCGCCTCCCGCAGCAGTGCGGCGCGCAGGCGCGGCTGAGCCAGCGACAGGCCTTGTTCGGTGGCCAGCGCCACCACCGGCAGCAGGCGGCGCTGCTTCTTCTGCTCGTGGTTCTGCGCGATATCGGCCAGCCGGTGCGCCAGGAAGGGATTGGTGAAGCGGTCGCGCACCTGCGCCAGGTAGGCGCGCGCGATGCCGGCCTCGCCCAGCGCGTCGAACACCGGCAGCACTTCCTCCTCCCACAGCGCTTCCAGCTGCGCGCGCAGTTCGGGATCGGCCATCGCCTGCAGCACTGTCTCGTCGACGGCGCGGCTGGTTCGCAACCATTGCTCGGCGAGGAAGGTGTGGCCCAGGTT
Organism: Rugamonas sp. A1-17; assembly: GCA_025548565.1. Taxonomy (GTDB): domain Bacteria; phylum Pseudomonadota; class Gammaproteobacteria; order Burkholderiales; family Burkholderiaceae_D; genus Rugamonas. Next base: position 115,977 of record JAJLPB010000002.1, on the reverse strand, counting down.
TAGCAGGAACAGCTTGCGCCGCTCGTACGGCTCCAGTTGGTCCGTGACGACGATCTGCGGATGGGTGCAAGGCAGGACCATGTTGGGCTGCGCCTCGATCACCCAGATGGCGTAAGGCTCGGCCACCGCGCCGGCCGGCTCGATCGGCTCGGAGACGATGCGGTCCACCAGTGAATTGATCCACACGCAGGCGCCGCCCAGGTAGGCGAGGAAGCCGTCGTCCAGGCCCCAGTCGCGCGCCAGCTGGCACACCAGATCGCGTAGCACGCTGCCGTTGTTGGCCACCAGCTCGCACGGATACAGCGTGACCGGCGCGGCGCCTTGCAGGTAGCGCCGGTGCAGCAGCACCAGCAGCTTGGCGGGGAAGCTGCGCGGCGGCGTGTCCGCGCCCAGCAGCGCCGGACCGTCCTGCGCCGACAGCTCATATCCCCTGTCTCCGGTATTGGAGACGATCACCCGCACCGGCCCGGCGGCCAGCGCGCGGATCGCCGGCCAGTCATGGTCCGCCTGCAGGGCGGCTTCGATGGCGGTCACGCGGTGCTCCTGTTCGACCACCGCGCCGTCCTGGCGGCCACGGATGCGCACCGGATAGCCACCCGGCGCGTTGAACGCCGCCACCCGCTGCGCGCTCTGCGCGCTGCCGGTGGTTTGCACCACGGTGATCCGGCCCAGCGCCTGTCCGCTTTCCAGCGCCTGCTGGACGAACAGGTCCACGTGCGCCTGAAGGAAGCGGCTGGTGCCGAATTGCAGAATAGGCGAAGTCATTTACACCTCGACGATGGCTTTGATGACGCCAGCCGCCGGGTCCATCCACTGCGGCAGCACCGACACGAAATCGGACAGCGTGGTGCGGTGCGTGTTCATCAGGCCAGTCGGCACCAGGCCCGCCTTCATCGCCGCCAGCACTTCGCGGAAGTCGTCGGCGGTGGCGTTGCGGCTGCCCAGCAGGTTGGTTTCGCGCTTGTGGAATTCCGGATCGGCGAAGGAAATGCGGTCCAACACGATCGACACCAGCACATAGGTGCCGCCGTGGGCGACGAATTCCAGCCCGCGCTCCATGGCCTTGACGTTGCCGGTGGCGTCGAACACCACGTCGAAGAATTCGCCGTTGGTCAGCTCGGACAGCTGCGCCTTGTCCTGGTCACCCAGCGTGACCGTGCGCGGGATGTCCAGCGCGGTGCGGCAGAAGGCCAGGCGGTCCTCGCGCCCGTCCAGCACCGTCACGTTGCCGCCCTTGAGGCGGGCGAACAGCGCGGCGGCGATGCCGATCGGGCCCGCGCCCACCACCAGCACGTTCTGGCCGGGCCGCACGCCGCCGCGCCGCACCGCGTGCGCGCCGATGGCCAGGAACTCCAGCATCGCCGCGTCGTCGAGGGAAATGCCGTCGGTCTTGAACACGAAGCGCTCGGGCAGGGTCACATATTCGGTCATGCCGCCGTCGCGGTGCACGCCCAGCACCTGGATATTGGTGCAGCAGTTGGTCTTGCCCTGGCGGCAGGCGATGCAGCCGCCGCACGACAGGTAGGGCATCACGTAGACCTGGTCGCCGGCTTTCAACTCGCTGCCTTCGGGCGCGGTGACGATCTCGCCCGACAGCTCGTGGCCCATCACGCGCGGATACTGCAGGAAGGGCTGGGTGCCGCGGAAGATATGCATGTCGGTGCCGCACAGGCCGATGCGGCGCACGCGCACCAGCACTTCGCCGGCCGCCGCCTGGGGCACCGGACGCTCGACCAGTTGCAAGTCGCCGGGAGAGAGGCAAACAACGGTTTTCATCATGGATTTTTCCGTATCGAGGTTGGATGTGCTTGTATTGTACGTGATATATCGAATACAATCGAGCGGTTGATGCCGACTTTTATGCGTAAGGAACCATCCATGTCCACACCCATCCCCCCATCGGCGCCGCGCCTGCTGCTGATGGCGCCCGAAGACAACTGCCTGATCGCCCGCGTGCCGCTGGTGGCCGGCGAAGCATTGGAGATCGATGGCGCGGTCGCCGTCCTGGCCGAGGACATCCCGCTGGGCTACAAGGTGGCGCGCCGCGCGCTCACGGCCGGCGACAAGGTGCTGCGCTACGGCGCCATCATCGGCACCGTCACTGCCGACGTGGCGCCCGGCGCCATGCTGCACACGCATAATCTCGTCAGCGACTACATCCCGACCTACACCCTGGCGTCAGACGCCCATTCCTTTATCGGGAGCACCCACTGATGTCCAACGCCTCTCTGCCCGCACTGTCGGGATACCTGCGCGCCGACGGCCGCAAGGGCATCCGCAACGTCGTTGTCGTCGCCTACACGGTCGAATGCGCGCACCACGTGGCGCGCCTGATCGTCAACGCCTTCCCCGGCCAGGAAGTGCACCTGATCGGCTTCCCCGGCTGCTATCCGAACGACTACGCCGACCGCATGATGAAACGCCTGGCCACCCATCCGAACGTGGGCGCCGCGCTGATCGTCTCGCTGGGCTGCGAGAGCTTCAACCGGCGCGGCCTGGAGGAAGAAGTGGCGGCCAGCGGCCGGCCGGTGCACACCATCACCATCCAGCAGAACAGCGGCACCCGCACCAGCGTGGCCGACGGCGTGGAATGGGTGCGCTGGGCGCGCGAGGCGCTCGACGGCCAGCAGCGCGTGCCGATGCGGCTCGATGAACTGGTGGTGGCCACCATCTGCGGCGGCTCGGACAGCACCAGCGGTATCACCGCCAATCCGGCCGTGGGCGTGGCCTTCGACCAGCTGGTGGCGGCCGGCGCGGCCTGCATCTTCGAGGAGACGGGTGAACTGGTGGGCTGCGAGTTCCACATGAAGCGGCGCGCCGCCACGCCGGAACTGGGCGAGGCCATCGTCGCCTGCGTGAACAAGGCGGCCCACTACTACACGGTGCTGGGCCACGGCAGCTTCGCGCCCGGGAACGCCGACGGCGGCCTGACCACGCAAGAGGAAAAATCGCTGGGCGCCTACGCCAAGAGCGGCGCCTCGCCGATCAGCGGCATCCTCAAGCCGGGCGACCAGCCGGACACCGGCGGCCTGTATCTGCTGGACGTGGTGCCGGACGGCGAGGTACGCTTTGGCTTCCCTAATATTTCCGACAACGCCGAAATCGTCGAGCTGATCGCCTGTGGCGCGCATGTCACGTTGTTCACCACCGGGCGCGGCTCGGTGGTAGGCTCGGCGATCTCGCCGGTGATCAAGGTGTGCGCCAACCCCGCCACCTACGAGCGCCTGGCCGAGGACATGGACGTGAACGCGGGGCGCATCCTGAGCGGCGACGCGACGCTGGAGCAGGTCGGCGCCGAGATCGTGCAGCTGGTGGCGCAGGTGGCCAACGGCGCGCAGAGCTGCTCGGAGGCGCTGGGGCACCAGGAGTTCATCCTCACGTATAAACAATTCGAAGCGTCCGGCCCCGGATGCTTCCCCTTGAAAGCGGCCTGACATGCAAGTCAACGACCCGCGCATCCTGCCGCGCCGCGGCATTGCGCTGAGCAGCCTGGGACTGGGCTGCGCCCAGCTGGGCGGCCTGTACGAGGCGGTCAGCGACGCGGAGGCGCGCGCCATCGTCGATGCCGCGTGGGACCTGGGCATCCGCTATTTCGACACCGCGCCATACTACGGCTACACGCTGTCCGAACACCGGCTGGGCGCCGCGCTACGCGAGCGGCCGCGCGACAGCTTCGTGGTCAGCACCAAGGTCGGGCGCCTGATGCGGCCCGACGCCGGCGTGCAGCCCGGCGAATCCGGCTGGGCGCAGCCGTTGCCGCTGCGGCCGCACTTCGACTACAGCTACGACGGCGTGATGCGCTCGCACCAGGACAGCCTGCAGCGCCTCGGCATGGACCGGGTCGACATCCTGTACGTGCACGACATTGGTCGTGTCACGCACGGCGATCAGCACGCGCACTACTGGCGGCAGCTGACGCAGGGCGGCGGCTTCCGCGCGCTGACGCAATTGCGCGACGAGGGTAGCGTGGGCGCCATCGGCCTGGGCGTCAACGAATGGGAGGTGGTGGCCGACGCCATCGACGCTTGCGATATCGATTGCGCGCTGCTGGCGGGGCGCTACACCCTGCTGGAACAGGCCGCGCTGGCGCCGTTGCTGGACCGCTGCGAGAAGCGCGGCATCGGCATCGTGATCGGCGGGCCATTCAATTCCGGCATCCTGGCCGGCACCCGCAAGTTCAATTACGAGGACGCGCCGGCCGACATCATCGCCCGCGTCGAGGCCATCGCCGCGGTCTGCGCGCGCGTGGGCGCGCCGTTGCAGGCTGCGGCGCTGCAGTTTCCGATGGCGCATCCTGCGGTGGTGTCCTGCATCCCCGGCGCGCAAAACCCGGCGCAGCTGCGCCAGAACGCCGGGTGGTTCGCGCAGCCGCTGCCCGCCGCCTTGTGGCAGGCGCTGATCGAGCAGGGGCTGATCGACCGCAACGCGCCGACGCCATCGGCCGCGTGAATTTTTTGAAGTGACGAGTGACGTATAAGGGAAATCAATGAAATTGTTACGCTTTGGCCCCAAGGGCAATGAAAAACCAGGCCTGATCGATGCGCACGGCCAGCTGCGCGACCTGTCCGGCGTGCTGCCGGACCTGACCTCGGCCCACCTGGGCCGCGCCAGCCTGGATCGCATCGCCTCGATCGACGCCTCGCAGCTGCCGGCGGTCGCGGAACCGGTGCGCTACGCGCCCATCGTGGCCGACATCGGCAAACTGATTTGCGTGGGCCTGAACTATTCGGACCACGCGGCCGAATCGGGCATGGCGGTGCCGTCCGAGCCGGTGTTGTTCGCCAAGGCCACCAGCTCCATCATCGGCTGCAACGACCCGGTGGTGCTGCCGCGCGACTCGGTCAAGAGCGACTGGGAAGTGGAGCTGGGCGTGGTGATCGGCACCCGCGCGCGCTACGTCGAGGAGAGCGAAGCGCTGGACTACGTGGCCGGCTACTGCGTGGTCAACGACCTGTCCGAGCGCGAGTACCAGCTCGAACGCGGCGGCCAGTGGGACAAGGGCAAGGGCTGCGACACTTTCGGTCCGGTCGGCCCGTGGCTGGTCACCGCCGACGAGGTGCGCGATCCGCAGAACCTCGACATGTGGCTGGACGTGAACGGCAAGCGCTATCAGACCGGCAGCACGCGCACCATGGTGTTCACGGTGGCGCAGCTGGTGAGCTACATCAGCCGCTTCATGACGCTCAATCCCGGTGACGTGATCAGCACCGGCACGCCGCCGGGCGTGGGCCTGGGCCAGAAGCCGGACCCGGTCTACCTGCGCGCGGGCGACCGCATGGTGCTGGGCATCGAGGGACTGGGCCAGCAGAGCCAGACCGTGCATGCCTGGGACCCGGCGCTGATCGACGGCTAAGCCCAGCCAAGTTGTGGTAATACCGCCGCGCCCAGACAGCGCGGCGGCTGAAGTGGATAGAACATCAAGGCGCACAAGCGCCGCATACGGAGACTCCATGACACCGACCGCACCAGCAAGCGGGCATTCCTACCGGTTTGCCTTTGTGATGATCACCACACTGTTCTTCATGTGGGGCTTCGTCCATAATCTCGACCCGATCCTGATCCCCCACCTGCGCAGGTCCTTCAGCCTGACCGTGCTGCAATCGGCGCTGGTGGATTCGGCGGTGTTCATCGCGTACTTCGTGATGGCGCTGCCGGCCGGCCTGTTGATCCGCAAGGCCGGCTACAAAAGCGCCATGCTGACCGGCCTGGCGTTGTTCGCCACCGGCGCGCTGCTGTTCATCCCGGCCGCCGACACCCAGCGCTACGTGTTCTTCCTCGGCGCCCTGTTCATCATCGCCTGCGGCCTGACCGTGCTGGAGACGGCGGCCAATCCCTACATCACGCTGCTGGGCCGTCCCGAGCACGCGACGCGGCGCCTCAACCTGGCGCAATCGTTCAACGGCCTGGCCGCCACGCTCGCGCCCATCGCCGGCGCCCGCGCCATCCTGGTCGACGGCGCCAGCGACGCGCAGCTGCAGGCCATGCCCGAGGGCGCGCGCCAGGCGCTGCTGGCGGCGGAGGCGGCCAGCGTCAAGGGCCCGTACCTGGTGGTCGCGCTGGTGATCATGGCGATCGCGCTGGTGTTCTACTTCCTCAAGCTGCCGGCCACCGGCGCTGCGCAGAGTGCACAGAGCGCGCCCGCCAGCGGCGCCATCCTGCGGGCGCTGCGGCGCGCGCCGATCCGGCGCGCCGTCATCGCCCAGTTCTTCTACGTCGGCGCGCAGGTGTGCGTGTTCAGCTTCTTCATCCTGTACGCGTCCAGGGCGGCCGGCATCTCGCAGATCAAGGCTGCGGACTACCTGGGCTGGGGCTGCGGCGCCGCCTTCGTGGTCGGCCGCTTCGCCGGCACCTGGCTGATGAAGTACATCGCGCCGGCGCGCCTGCTGCTGGTGTACGCGCTGGCCAGCGTGGCGTTGTCGGCGCTGGCGATGTTCGCCAGTGGCGCCGCCAGCCTGGCGGCGGTGATCGGCATCGCCTTCTTCATGTCCATCATGTTCCCCACCATTTTCTCGCTCGGCATCGGCAACGCCGGCGCCGACACCGAGATGGGCAGCAGCTTGATCGTCATGTCCATCGTCGGCGGCGCGGTGCTGCCGCTGATGTTCGGCGCGATCAGCGACATCACGCATAACCTTCAATTCGGCTACGCCGCGCCCTTGCTGTGCTTCCTCGTGATCGCATGGTTCGCGCGGGCGGCGCTGCGGGACGCGCGGCAGCCGGCCGTCATCACCTCGACAGGGAGTATCGAAACATGTTTGAATTAACGGGTAAGCGGGCCGTCGTCACCGGCGGCGGCAGCGGCATCGGCGCGGCCATCGCCACGCTGTTCGCGCGCAATGGCGCCGTGGTGCACATCCTCGACGTCAGCGAGGCCGCCGGCGCCAGCGTGGCGCGCGCCATCCGCGAGGAGGGCGGCCAGGCCGTGGCGTACGGCTGCGACGTGACGCGCCAGGCGCAGGTGCGGGCGCTGTTCGAGGAGTTCGGCGCGATCGACATCCTGATCAACAACGCCGGCATCGCCCACGTGGGCAAGGCCGACACCACCGGCGAGGACGACTTCGACCGCGTCATCAATGTCAACGTCAAGGGCGTCTACAACTGCCTGCACGCGGCCATCCCGCAGCTGCGCAAGAATGGCGGCGGCGTGATACTCAACATGGCGTCGGTGGCGGCGTGGGTGGCGGTGCCGGAGCGCTTCGCCTACTCCACCGCCAAGGGCGCGGTGATGGCGATGACGCTGTCGGTGGCCAAGGACTATCTGCAGGAAGGCATACGCTGCAACTCGATCTCGCCGGGCCGCGTGCACACGCCGTTCGTCGACGGCTTCCTGGCCAAGAACTATCCCGGCCAGGAGGCGGAGATGTTCGAGCGCCTGTCGAAGACGCAGCCGATCGGCCGCATGGCCCGGCCGGACGAGGTGGCGGCGCTGGCGCTGTACCTGTGCAGCGACGCGGCGTCCTTCATCACCGGCAGCGACTATCCGATCGACGGCGGCTTCATCACGCTCAACGCCTGATCCGGCGCTAGTGCTGGTGGGCGCTGTTCTCGCGCAGGTGCAGCGCGTTGAGCATGGTGGAGCGCGACGAGTGCAGGTGCTCGCGCATCGCCGCCAACGCGGCCGGCACGTCGCCCCGCACCAGCGGACGCAGGATGGCCAGGTGCTCCTGCACCGCGTGCTGGTTGCGCGGCAGCTCGTCGCGCTTGTCCCACTGGTAGTGGTAGTGGTACACCATCGACACCGCCTCGTTCAGGTTTTCCGCGAAGCGGTTGTCCAGGAGGCCGATCAGGAAGGTGTGGAACTCGCGGTCGAGCGCGGGGAATTCGACGTGGCTCTCGGCCGATTCCTTGCCCAGCGCCTCGTGGCGGGCCAGCAGTTCGCGCAGGCGGGCGAAGGCCGGGTCGGACGGCGGCAGGCCTGCGAAGCGTTCGATCGCCTTGAGCTCGAACATTTCGCGCACCTCGCCCAGCTCCTCGGCGAACTTGGTGTCGAAAGCGCACAGGCGCCAGCTGCCGCGCGGGGTTTTTTCGATCAAGCCGTTGCGCGAGAAGCCGATCAGGAACTCGCGCACGGCGATGGTGCTCACGCCGGCCGCGCGCGACAGCTCGACCTCGGTGAATTCCGCGCCAGGCGGCAGGTCGCGTTCGTAGATGCGCTCCATCAGCACCTGCTGCAGCTGTTCGGTGGCGCTGTGCAGTTCGGCCACCTCGAAATAGTCGCTGGGCTTGGGCTTGCGCAGCAGGTAGCGCTGCTTCATGCCGGCGATCAGGCCATGTTCGACCAGGTGGGCCAGCGCGCTGCGCACGGCGGTGCGGCTGCTCTCGACGATCTCGGTCATCCGCATTTCGGTCGGCAGGGCGTCGCCCACCTTCAGGTGCTGGGCGGCGTGATCGAGCAGCAGGTTGATGCTGCGCCGGGTAGTGATGGGAAGCTTGGCCATGGTGGCGGCGAACAAAGTAAAAGTGGCATTTTACCTTTTTATCCAGTCAAATAAAGGAGAAGTGATGGAACGTATGGGCATGGTGATAGGGATCGTCCCCGAGAGGATCGGCGAATACAAGGCTTTGCACGCCGCGGTGTGGCCGCAGGTGCTGGCGACGCTGGCTGCGGCCAACGTGCGCAACTACTCGATCTTCCTGCGCGAGCCGGAGAATCTGCTGTTCGGCTATTGGGAGTACCACGGCAGCGACTTCGAGGCCGACATGCGCGCCGTGGCGGCCGACCCGGAAACCCAGCGCTGGTGGACCTTCTGCGGCCCGTGCCAGCGCCCGCTGGCGAGCCGCGCGGACGGCGAGCACTGGGCGATGATGGAGCAGGTGTTCCACGTCGACTGAGCGTGCCGGCGTCAGGCGCCTGCGCGGCCCGCCGCCGCCACGAAGGCCACGCCCTGCTCGAAGGAGCGCAGCACCACGTCCACATGCGGCTGGACGGCGGCCGGTTCGGCGGCGTCTTGGTCGAACGGCGGCCGTATCGTCGCCAGCAGCGTCGATGGCAGCATGGCGCGCAGTTCGGCCACCGCCGCCGTCCACGCGTCCAGCGTGTCCTGCAGCGGGAACGGGATGAAGACGGTGGCCAGCAGGCCGGCTTTCTCGGGGGCGTGCTCGCCGTAGGGCAGCGGCAGGGTGATGCTGCGGGCGTCGACGCCGGCGCCGCGCAGCGCGCGCGCCAGTAGTTCGCCGGCCAGCTCGTCGCGCTCCACCGCCAGGCCGGCGCACAGCACGATGGAGTGCAGCGGCACGTCGAGCGGGCCTTGCCAGCGCCCCAGCCGGGCCTCGCGCAACTGGCGCAGGTGGGCGCCGACATTGGCGTCGAGCAGCGAGACCTGGCGCCGGCGCTTGCCGTGTGTGGGCGCGCCGGCCGGCGCCAGCGCCTCGGCCACGTCGGCGACGGTGCGGCGCAGCTGCTCCTGCTGGCCGGCGGCGATGTGGCCGGCGCGCAGTTCGGCGGCGGCCAGCGCCAGTCCCGGCAGCAGGATCTGGTCGCAGTAGCGCGCGAAGCCGGCGCGCCGCAATCGCGGCCGGGCGTCGCGGACGATGGCGGCGGTTTCGCCCGACAGCGCGCGCCGGTAGAAGCGCTGCGCGGCGCTGACGTCGGGCGCCTCGCCCAGCAGCACCGACAGCGGCTCCAGCGCCCGCACATGGCGGCCCGCCACCACCAGGCACACCGTCAGCGGCGTCGAGATCAGCAGCCCGACCGGCCCCCACAGCGAACCCCAAAACAACGCCGAGACGATCACCGCCAGCGGCGAGATGCCGGTGCTGTGGCCATACACCTTGGGCTCGACCAGGTTGGCGACGATCAGCTCCAGCGCGGCGTACAGGGCCAGGCAGGACAGCGCCGCGCCCCAGCCGGGATCGACGGCGGCGGCGAACAGCGCGATCAGGGCGCCGCCGCACAGCGCGCCGAGGTAGGGCACGAAGCGCAGCACGCCGCTCAGCGCGCCCCACAACACCGCGTGCGGAATGCCCAGCAGCGCCAGGCCGGCGCCGATGGCGACGCCAAAGGTGGTGTTGACCACGAACTGCGAAAAGAAGAAGCGCGACACGCCCTGCGCGGCGTCGGCCAGCGCGCGCACGGTGCGGCTGGTTTCGGACTGGCCGGCCAACCGGATCAGGCGGTCCTGCAGCGACTCGTGTTCCATCAGGATGAACAGCAGCAGCACCAGCACCACGCCGGTTTCGCCCAGCGGGCCCCAGGCCGTGGCCAGCAGCCGCGTGACGGTCTCCGTGGTCGACGGGCGCGGGGCGCGGATCTCGACCGGCACCGGCTGGCCGCCGGCCGTCGCCTGGGCCAGGCGCTGCCCGGGATCGCCGTCGATGGACAGCGGGCCGACCGCGTTCAGGCCAGCCTCGAACCAGACCAGCGGCCGCTCGGCCAGCACCCGCAGCTGGTCGGCCTTGCGCACGATGGCGGCCTGGTACTGCGGCAGTTCGGCGGTCACGTTCATCAGCTGGGCCGCCAGGATGGCGGCGGTGCCGGCGGCCGCCGCCCCGGCCAGCGCCAGCGCGGCCAGCAGGGCGGGCAGGCGGCGCAGGCCGCGCCGGTACAGGCTGTGGACCAGCGGCGCGACGATCAGGCTGAGGATGAGCGCCAGCGCGATCGGCTGCAGCACCGCGCGCCCCTCGCGCAGCAGGACCAGCACGCAGGTGGCGCTGACGATGGTGGTGGAGCTGGGGCGGGCGATTGTGGGCATAATGGACGCGGGCAGGGGAAGAATCGCCCGATTGTATCATAGTGACTCAAGTGTCACTATGAGTTATCGTCAGTCCATGCCGCCGGGCCGTTCACCACAGCTTGATCAGCCGGACCTGCGTGAAGCTGCCGGCCTTGGCGTTGCGCGAGGCCGTGGTGGCGATGTACTGGACCGTCACCACCGTGTCGATCGGCGCGATCCTGGTGGTGAAGAACGCGCCGGTGTTGGTCGAGCGGAAGCGGCTGGTGCCGAGCGGATTATTGTCGTCGTCCTGGTACTGGCGCAGGTGGATCGCGTGCAGCCCGACGATGCCGAGCGGCGTCTTGTAGCCGGCCGCCAGTTCCATGCCGGCCCAGTTGCCGCTGCGGAGCTGGTTGTCGTGGTTGCGGCTGTTCAGGCCCAGCGACAGCTTGGCGGCCAGCGCCACGTCCGGCGTCGGCAAGTAGCCCAGTTGCAGCGTGGGCCGCAGCGTGGTGTAGTGGCCGGTCCCGATGTCGGGCGCCGGGCCGCTGTCGTACTTCCCGGTCGGCAGGATCACCGAGCCGCCCGCCAGCACCCGCACCCGGTCGCCCACATACAGCCAGCCGGCCTGCAGCTCGACGTCACCGATGCCGCTGAGCGTTCCGGTGGCGTCGGCGCTTTCCGCCGCCAGCGCGCCCTGGTACTGCGCGCCGAACTGGCCCTGCACGGCGGCCTGCGTGGCGACCGGCACCGCAGGGTTCCATTGCAGCGCCGGCGTCGGCGCGCTGGCCACGATGGATTGCTGCTTGCGCGCATACGGCACGTCGACCACGAAGGCCAGCCGGCCGCCCGCGTAGCGGTCGGTGGTCAGGTAGGCCAGCACCAGGTCCGAGCGGGTGAAGGTGCCGGTGCCGTCGATGGTGGCGAGGTTGCCGCCGTACGCGGGATACAGCGCCTCCGGCGCGCCCGGCAGCGGCACCGCGCCGCCGGGGATGGGCTGGGTGAGCTTCCGGCCGTCGTCGCCGGTCACCTTTTCGACGTGGATGCGGGTGACGGCCAGCGCGCCGGCCCAGCCGGGTTGGTCGGGCGGGGCGAACAGCTCGCCGCCCAGGCTGCCGGCGAGGTTGTAGCGCGGCTCAAAGCCCTCGGCCGCATCGGCCGTGCCACCAGCCATGAGGGCGAACGCCGCTAGGGCGGAAAAGATCGATCGGGTCATGCTGTCTCCTTTGTAGGTGTGCTTCGATGGTTTTTATAATGACATATTAGTCATCTTGAAAATGATGTCAATATATTTTTCGAAAATCGGGGTGCTTGTGTTGTCATCCGCGCGGATTTGTAGGGGTATAGGTGAAGGGGGGCCTATTTTTTCGGCTTTTACTAAAATGCGCTAACCACTACTACTCAGTGCTAACCACTGATATTTCGTGCGATTCCGCGCTATTTTCGGAACTAAAAACGACTAATCGCCTCTAACAAATGCAGGCCGAAAAATTAGTGGTCATTCGTATTCGGCACGGCATTTTTATTACGCGATAGCGCTGTGTAGTACAGGTTAGTAGTGGTTAGCAGCGCTTAGTAAAACCCGATTTTAGAGAGCCCCCAATGCCTACCTCACCCAAGATTAAGCCCACGTACAACCTCCAGTTCCCGATCCGCGTCCCTGACGATGTGCTGGTCGAGCTGGGCGAATTCACCGGCAATTTCTGGTCGGATTCGCTGGCGCAGGAGCCGTTCGTTATCGAAGCGATCCGCAACTACATCAATCCTCCGCCACCACCCTCGCAGCAACCTGCAGCGACAACCGAGACGGGCTACCAATGGAAGCAGGTCTTTCTGCCCGAGGGTACGAGGCTGCGCGCCAGCTTCGGGCACCAGCGCTATTTCGCCACGGTGGTGGGAGCGGAAATCAACTATGAAGGGCACACGGTATCGCCATCGTGCTTCGCGAACCTGTGCGGCAGCGGCAACCGCAATGCATGGAAAGCCGTGTGGTTGCGCCTCCCCGGCAGCAACGAATGGCTGCTGGCCGACGTATGCCGTTTGGCACAAACAGCCGCGATAGCGCGCTTGCAGGAGGGCGGCGCGCAGGTGGGCAACCGCGCGGCCGACGTCGAACGCGCTCCCGCTCCAACGCGGCTCGCCGCGCGCGACACCTGGCCGAACCAAACCAGCCCGCGTCAAACCGGTACTCGCCCGCTTGCAGTATCGGCGCCAGCGCATGGCAATGGCGGTCAGCGCAAGACCGGTTCCGGAAAAGCCGCCCGCCGCAGGAAGCGCCGCGCTGCCAAACGCACTCCCTTCACGCCATGACGGGCATCCAAAAAAAATCCCGCCGCGTTGCTGCGGCGGGATAAAAGCCCCGGTGCGAAGAATTCACCGGCGGGGCCGGGGGAGTGCGGTTGTCAGCTGGCGGCGCCCAGCAAGGCCAGCGCCGTGCCGACGATATCGTCGATCTGGTCCAGCGGGCCGTCGTGCAGCACGGTGCGGTCCGGCCGCACCACGGCCACCCAGCCGACCGGCGCCGCGTTCGGCACCAGGCAGTCGGTCATGCATTCCCACGAATCGGCCGCCGCGCCCAGCTGGCCGCGATGGCGCAGCTGCACGATGCGCCCGCCGGCGCGCGCCCAGCGCTCCCGCAGCGCCGGGCTGAGCGCGGCCAGCGCGTCGCAGCCGAAGCCGATCAGGTTCAGGTGCGGGCCCAGCACGTCGTCGCTGGGCTGGCAGGCCGCGTCCGCGCCGGCGCGCACCAGCCCTTGCGGCAGCAGGCCGCCGCGCACGAGCCGCGCGCGTCCCGCACCCGGCTGGAACAGGCCGCGTCCGAAGCGGTTGAGCGGCTTGATCTTCAGGTCCTGGAACCAGGCGCGCGTCACCGGCAGACGCTGCATCAGCGCCATCAGGCCGTGCACGCCTAGCGCCGCCAGGCGGTTGGCCGGCATCACCAGCCTGCCCATCAGCAGCGCCATCTGGATGATGGACTTGGCGTGCGGACGGCGTTCGGTGTCGTAGCTGTCCAGGATGGCCGGCGATGCGCGCCCATGCACCACCCACGCCAGTTTCCAGCTCAGGTTGGCCACATCGCGCAGACCGGCCACCAGGCCCTGGCCCACGAACGGCGGCGTGATGTGCGCGGCGTCGCCCGCCAGAAACACGCGCCCGCGCGAGAAGCGCTCGACGATGCGCGCGTGGAAGCGGTACACGGCGGTGCGCTCGACGGTGACCAGGTCGGTGTCGCACCACGGCGCCAGCAGCGCGCGGATTTGCTCCGGGCGTTCCATCTGCTCGCGGGTCTCGCCCGGCGCCAGCTTGAACTCCCAGCGCTGGCGGCCGCCCGGCGCCACCATGTGCGGCGTCGGCCGGCGCGGATCGCAGATGAATTCGATGTGGTCGATCGGATCGGGCACGCCGATGGCGTCCACCACCAGCCAGTCCTCGCTGAAGGTCTTGCCCTCGAAGCCCAGGCCGGCGCGGTGGCGCACCGGCGAGCCGGCGCCGTCCACGCCCACCAGGTAGCGCGCCTGCACCGTGGCCAGCGTGCCGTCTGCCTGCCGGAGCGTGACGGCCATGCCGCCGGTGGTCTCGGCGTAGTCCAGCATCTCGACGCCGAGCGCGGTCTGCACGCAGGCATACCGCGCCAGCCGCGCGCGCAGCACGCGCTCGAGCTCCGGCTGGTAGAAGGTGGCCAGGCGCGGATGGCCATCCAGGTCGCCGGCGGTGTTGGCCCGCGCGTAGGGGCCGAACAGCGGCGAGTGCATCTGCACCTTGGAGATGGCGTGGACCTCGAACGCGCCTTCCTCCAGCCCGGCCAGTTGCAGGATGCGCAGCGCCTCGTTGTCGAGCGCGATGGCGCGCGGCATCGTGAACACCTCGGTGGCCTTGTCGATCGCCAGCGTGCGCACGCCGTAGCGTCCCAGCAGGTTGGCGGCGGCCGCGCCGACCGGCCCCAGGCCGACCAGCAGCACATCGACCGATGCCGGCAGGGCGGCGGCCGTGGCATGGGCGGGACTCATGCCGGCTCCTTGCCGTCCGCCGGCGCGAGATCGATCGGATAGCCGAAGCGGGCCAGCGCGGCGCGGGCCTGCTCGGCCTGTGGCGCGGCCACATCGAGCACCGCCACCGCGCCACGCCGTATGTCCGCGCGCACCGTGACGCCGGCGGCGATGCCCAGCTGCTCCAGCTTCTGGCCGAACACATGGGCGGCGGCGCGCATGCGCAGCTCGGCCTTGGCGATCTTGCCGATCGCCGTCAGCGGGATCTGTGCCAGCAGCTCGATGCGCACCGGCGCGGCGGCGCGTTCGGCCACCAGCCCGCGCACCTCCTCCAGCAGCTGCCCGGCCGCGATGGCGGCGCCGGTCTTGAGCGTGACGTAGGCCACCGGCAGCTCGCCGGCATGCTCGTCCGGCTGGCCCACCGCCGCCGCCTGCGCCACCGCCGGATGGCGCAGCAGCGCGTCCTCGATCATGGCCGGGTCGATATTGTGGCCGCCACGGATGATCAGGTCCTTGGCGCGGCCGGTCAGGTGCAGATAGCCGTCCGCGTCCAGGTAACCCAGGTCGCCGGTGTTGAGCCAGCCCGGCGCCAGCCAGATGCCCCGGTTGTCGTGCGCGTTCAGGTAGCCGGGGAACACGTTCGGCCCGGCGATGCCGATCACGCCCACCTCGCCGGTGGGGCAGGCACTGGTCGCCAGGCCGGCGCCGTCCACGCGCCACGCCCGCAGCGCCTGGTGCGGCAGGCGCAGCCCCACGCTGCCGGCGCGGTGGCCGCCGCCGGTCGGGTTGACGGTCGAGATGCAGGCGCCCTCGGTCAGGCCGTAGCCCTCGCACAGCGGAATGCCGGCCGCCGCCTCGAAACGGCGCGCCACCTCGGCCGGCAGCGGCGCCGCGCCGCAGAAGGCGTGGCGCAGCGACGACAGGTCGGCGCCGTCGCGCGACAGGCCGGCCAGCGCCGCGAAGACGGTCGGCACGGCGCTGAAGGTGGTGGCGCGGAAGCGCTCCACCAGCGGCCAGAAGTGAGGCAGCACGTCCTTGCCGCGATAACCCTGCGGCGTCAGCATCACCACCTCCCAGCCGCCGTGGAAGGCGGCCAGCCCGGTCACCATGGCGCCGTTGACGTGGAACAGCGGCAGGCCGCACAGCACCACATGCGGTTGCGGCTCCAGCGCGCCCAGCATGCAGGCGACGAAGGTTTCGTTCAGATGCGTGTGGATGGCGATCTTCGGCAGGCCGGTGGTGCCGCCGGTGTGGAAGTAGGCGCAGCGCTCGCCGCCGTCGATCACGCGGCCCGACACCAGCCGCTCCGACGGCTCGGCGCGCAGCGCGGCGTCGAACCGCACGATGCGCAGGCCGTCGCGCTGCGGTTTGAGGGCGGCCTGGTACAGCGCGTCGAGCCCGGCACGGCCGGCCGGATCGGCATACTGCGCCGGGCTGACCACGAACAGCGTGCGCAGCGACGGGCAGCGCTCGGCCAGCGCCACCGCCTTGGCCCAGATGTCGCTGTCGGGTGTTGGCGCCAGCGCCACCAGCGCCACGGCCCCGGTGGCGTCGACGATGCTGGCGATGTGCTCGACGTCGAGCATGGGGTTGACCGGGCTGGCGATGCCGGCCGCCTGCGCGCCCAGCTGGGCGTAGTGGGTCTCGGGCAGGTTGGGCAGCAGCAGCGTCACCGCCTGGCCGGGCGTCACGCCGGCGCGGTGGAAGGCGTTCGCGGCGCGCGTCACCTGCGCCAGCAGCGTGCCGTAGTCGACCGCGTATTCCGGTCCGTCCGGCGCGCCAGTCGGCACGAAGCGCAGCGCCGTGCGTTGCGGATGACGCGCGCAGGCCTGGCGCAGCAGCTCGTAGGTGCTGCGGGCCGGCAGCTGCTGCTGCCACGGGGTTTGCTCGTAGGCGGTCAGCTCGTCCAGCGAGCGGATGCCGGCGGCTTGCGCCGCCGCGTTGGGGGTAGGGTCAGGCATGGATGGTCTCCGTTTTCTTGGTTTAAAAATTATTCGGCAACAGCACGGCGCGGCCCAGCCGGCGCTCCTCGACATGCACATGCGCGGCCGCCACCTCGCCCATGCGGAACGCCTGCAGCGTTGGCGCCACCTTGCGCGCGACCGCGTATTCGGCCAGCCAGTCGAGGGCGCCGTCGTCGGGCCGGAACACGGTCCACGCGTAGCGCGCGCCGCGCGGCACTCCGGCCGCGCCGCGGCGCTTGCCCGCCAGCGCCGCCAGCGCGCCGCCGGCCAGGCCGTAGCGGTCGATCTGCGCCAGCAGCGGATGGACGGTGGTGGCGTGGCCCAGCGCGTCCGGCGCCAGCCGCGCCACCAGCGCCGCGTCGTCGTGCCAGTGCGCGAAGTTGAGTGTGGCGGCGAAGCGGCGCGGCAGCGCCTCCAGCGGCAGCAGGCGACGGTCCAGCACCAGGTCGGCGCCGGCCGCGCGGCAGGCCGCCAGCCCGTGCTCGCCGGCGGTGGTGGTCACATGCGCGCCCAGCTGCTTGAGCAGGGCGATGGCGATCATGCCCAGTCCGCCCGAGCCGCCGTGCACCAGCACCTGGCGGCCCGGCGCGCTGGCGCGGGTCAGGCCGGCGCCGTCCAGCGCGCGGCACACGGTCAGGAAGTTGTACGGCAGCGTCGCCAGCTGGACCGGCGTGACGCGGGCCGGCTGCGCCAGCACATGGCGGGCGTCGACCGTGACGTGGCTGGCGTGGCTGCCGTGGCGCGACGGCGGCTTGGCGCCGAACACCGCGTCGCCCTCGCGCCAGGCGGTCACACCGGGGCCGACCGCGCACACGGTGCCGGCGAAGTCGTTGCCCAGCACCAGCGGCAGGCGCGCCGCGCCCATCAAGCCGAACAGCTTGCGGCCGTAGCCGGCGCGGCGCCGCACGTCGATCGGGTTGATCGAGGCCGCCGCCACCCGCACCACGACCTGGCCCCGGCCCGGGCGCGGCGGCGCCGTCTCGCGCACGCGCAGCGCGCCGGCGCCGCCGAACCGCTCGACCACGGCCGCCATGCGGGGCGCGCTCACGCCGCCACCACCCGGTTGCGCTGCTCGCCCAGGTCGAGCCGGCCGTCGTCGCTGCGGATAGTGGCGGTGACCACGTCGCCCGGCTGCAGGTAGGCCGGATTGCTCAAGCCCTTCTGGATGAACAGCCGCCATTTGGTGGCGTCCGACATGAAGTGCTTCATGATCCACATGACCAGCTTGCCCGGCGCGCGCGCGGCGCAGCCGGCCGGGGTGCCGGTGGCGATCAGGTCGCCCGGCTCCAGGTCGTGCAGGCCCGACACCTCGGTCAGCGTCTGGTGCGGCTTGAAGATCATGTCGCCGCACAAGCTGTCCTGGCGCGGCTGGCCGTTGACCGCCAGCCGCATGCGCAGCTCCGGCCAGCGCAGCCATTCGGCCGCGTCCAGCAGCAGCAGGTACGGCCCGGCCGGGCCGAAGGTTCGGTAGCTCTTGCCCTTGTAGAACTGGCCCTGCGGCAGTTGCACGTCGCGCGCGCTGATGTCGTTGACGATGGTGATGCCGGCCAGCCAGTGATGCAACTCGCCGCTGCCGATGGTGGCGGCGGCGCGCAGCGGCCGCTTCATCACCAGGCCCAGTTCGATCTCGTAGTCCAGCAGCCGCACATGGGCCGGGCGCACCACGTCGTCATGTGCGGACGCCAGCGACGACGGCGCCTTGGTGAACAAGGTGTTGAAGCCGATCCGCGCCGGGTCCATGCCGGACTCGCGCACGTGGCTGGCGTAGTTGATGCCCTGGCACAGGAACTGGCGGTCGCTGGTGATGGGCGAGAGCAGCGTCACCAGCGCCAGGTCCAGCAGCGCCTGCTGCGGCGTGCTGGCCTGGGCCGCCACCATGCCCTCGTTGATGAAGTCGGCCGTGCTGGCGTAGCGCCCCGGCAGCAGCGCGACGCGGCCCTGGTGCACCACGCCCCAGCGGGCCTCGTCCTGGTACAAAAAACGGACCACGGTGATTGCCATATTGTTCTCCTGTCTTGAATGAGTTGGGTATGAAAGGGCGCCTACAGCCACGGGCGCGGGCGGCCCATGGCGCGCCCCAGCAGCTTCAGGCGCGCCAGCGGCAGCCGCCCCTGCCACAGCAGCCGCGCCACCTTGAACAGCGTGCCGAGGTCGCGCCGCACGCCCATCGAGGCCGGCACGTCGTCGCCCCAGGCCCAGATGCTCGACAGCTCCAGCGGCACGTAATGGGTGGGATGGTCGGCGGTGAACACGTCGCCGTCGGTGTAGTGCTCGAACTCCATGCCGTCCGGGTCGTACCAGTAGTCGAACAGCTGGCTGCCCAGCACATGGCGGCCGATGCCCCACATGTGGCGGTGGCCGTTGGCGCGCAACACGTTGTGGCCCTGGCCCAGCGCGTCCAGGTCGACCACCTCGTAGGCGCTGTGCTCGTATTTTTCCTCGATGCCGCCGGCCAGCACGAAGCTGTGGTGGTCGGCCGGCGCCGCGCCCAGGTCGAGCCGGAAGAAGCACAGCGTCGGCGTGCCGTCCTCCAGGTATTGCACGTCGGTGGGGATCAGGCCCAGGTGGCGCATATACCACTGCGCCATGCCGGCGAAATCGACTGTCTGCAGCACCACATGGCCCAGCCGGGCGATGGCGGCCGGCTCCAGCGGCGGACGCACGGTGGCGTTGACGCGCGGCAGCAGGCCGACGCTGTTGGTGTGCGGATGCAGCGGCGCGCGCAGCGGCAGCGGCGCCAGCGGCTGCTGGCCGCAGACCAGCCACAGCAGGTTGCCGGCCGGGTCCACCAGTTCGACGCCGCTGCCGCCGCCCGGCACCGCGCCGGCCGGCAGCCGCCGCGCGCCGGCCCCGGCTTCGAGCCGCGCCAGTTGGTCTTCGCCGGCCACGCTGAAGGCCGCGCCCACGTAGCGCGAGCGCGCGCCGCGCCTCGCCAGGTAGATGCAGGGGGCGGAATCGGCGCCGCGCATCAGTAACTGCTCGCCGTCGTGCGCCACCGGGCGCATGCCGAAGTCGGCCAGGAAGGCGGCGGTGGCCTCCAGGTCGGGTTTTTCAAACATCAGGAAGGCCAGCGCCTGCGCCTTGACCAGCGCGGCCGGGCGGGGCAGCCTGCTCACCCCGGGCGGCAGCGCGTGCTCCGGGTAGGCCTGCGGGGTGCGCAGCGGCGCGCGATTCGATCCGCTCATCATGTCTCCTTCTTATGGTCTGGAAGTGACATTATCGTCAGAATGACTTTGATGTCAATTGAAATTTTTCGTATAATCGAAGCCGGGCGCCGCATTTGCCGCGCCGCACAAGGCCAACCATGAATCCAGACGAGATACCCAACCACCGCACCCGGGTCGCGGCCGAACGCCGCGGAAAGACCCGCGCCCGCCTGCTGGAGAGCGCGCTGCATGTGTTTTCCCGCAAGGGGCCGCAGGCGGTGATCGACGACGTGATCGCGCAGGCCGGCATGGCGCGCGGCTCGTTCTACAACTACTTCCGCACCAACGAGGAATTGCTGGCGGCGCTGGCGAGCGAACTGAATAACGAACTGATACGGGCCATCGACCCGCTGGTGCAGGGCCTGGACGATCCGGCCGAGCGCGTGGCGCGCGGGGCGCGCATGCAGCTGCACGCGATCACCCAGTTCCCGTACCTGGGCGCCTTTATCTCGCGCCTGCCGTTCCCGACCGCCAACAGCAGCCTGCTGGGCCTGCGCGTGCTGACGCGCGACATCGCGCTGGGCATCGCCGCGCAGCGCTTCCGCCAGATCCAGTCGCGGGTGGCGATCGATCTGGTGGCCGGCGTGGTGCTGAGCGCGGCCTACGCGCTGGCCTGCGAACCGCTGCCGGCCGATTATCCGGAGCAGAGCGTGTGCCAGATGCTGCGGGGGCTGGGGGTGGACGGCGCCGAGGCTCAGCGCCTGGTGGCGCTGCCGCTGCCGGAACTGAGCCTGCCGGACAACGCCATTTTGTTGCGCGTCGGGGCCGATTTGGCCTAGCGCGATCTGGTATGATCGCGGGCAGTGCCAACTGCCCGTCGAGAAAAATCAGAATGCCAGCCGCCATTAAAGCCGCCAAAGCCCACCAGGTCACCAAAGCCGCGCCGGCCGCCAAAGCTGCCAAAGCCGCCAAGGCAATCGAGCCCGTCGAGGCCACCGAAGCTGCCCAGGCCAGCACCGACCACCGCCCCCGCGTCGCCGCCGAGCGCCGCGAACGCATGCGCAAGCGCCTGGTTGAAAGCGCGTTGATCGTGTTCGCCCAGAAGGGCGTGGGCGCCAGTGTGATACCGGAAGTGGTGGCGGCGGCGGAAGTGTCGCAGGGCTCGTTCTACAATTATTTCCGCACCAATGAGGAGTTGCTGGCGGCCGTCAGCGAGGAGCTCAGCAACGAGATGCTGCAGCTGATCGAGGGCGTGGTCGGCGCCATCGCCGATCCCGGCCTGCGGGTGGCCACGGCGATCCGCTGCTATCTGCAGCTGGCGCGCGGCAACCGCCTGGCGGCGCGCTTCCTGGCCAGCGCCGGCATGCGCGTGGGCGGCGAGCACAGCATGGTGTACGACGTGCTGCCGCCGGACCTGGAGGAGGGGGCCCGGCTGGGCCAGTTCGACGCCGCCGCGCTGCCGGTGGCGGTGGACGTCATCAAGGGAGCGGTGCTGGTCGCCATGTACCGCATGGCGCATGGCCGCATCGTCAGGGATTATCCGGAGCAGATGGTGCGGGCCATGCTGCGCTCATTGGGCATGAGCACGGCCGACGCGGTCCGGCTGACGGCCGCGCCACTGCCACGCCTGGCCATCTCCGCCGAATCGCTGTTGGCCCGCGTGCAGGCGCGCGCCGCCGTGAAGGCCGCCGACAGCTGATCCGCCGGCGGGGCTCATGCCGCCGCAGCGCAGCCTATGGCGCCGCCGCGTGGCCCGTGCCGCCGCAGCGCAGCCCACGCGGCCGCGGTGCGGCCCGCGCCGCTGCGGGCCGGCTACGGCGCCAGCGACGGTACGGCGGCCGCCATCTCCAGCCGGATCACGGTGTCGACCGGGTCGCGCTCATCCGCCGGCACCTCGACCGACACGCCGCCGGCGGTCTGCTCGAACCGCACCTTGCGGCCGTCCATGCGGGTGGCCGCGACGACGCGCTGCGCCAGCGGCGGCAGGTTCAGGCGCTGCTGCGGCCACGCCAGCACATGCAGATAAACGTCGCGCCCCTTGACGGTTGAGCCGTACACGCCGTCGACCGGTTGATACGGGCCGGGACGCGTGTCCCGCAGGCTGGCGCCGTTGCGGTCCATCCAGGCGCCCAGCGCCCGCAGGGTCGCCACCTGGTCGACGGGAATATCGCCGTCCGGGTCGGGGCTCATGTTGGCGAGCACGTTGCCGTTGCGGGTGACTGCGTCCACCATCAGCCGGATCACGCGTTCCGGCGCCATGGCGCCGCCGCCCGGCGTGTAGCCCCAGGCCCGGAACGACAGCGAGAACGTCTTCTCCCATGGCTTGGCTCGCACCGGCCCGGTGATCGGCGCATCGCCTTCCTCGGTGTCGAAATCGCCCTGCCAGCCCGAGCGCGGATTGATCACCACCTTGGGCTGATAACCGCGCACCATCTTGTTGAGAATCTCAGGCTGCCAGAACCAGGCCGCGTCCGCGTCCGAGCCCTGGTGCGCCAGCCAGCCGCCGTCATACCACAGGATATCGACCTGGCCGTAATTGCTCACCAGCTCGCGCACCTGGCCGTAACCCTGTTGCTTCATCAGCGCCGCGTTGTCGGCCAATTCGCGCGGCGCGAAATAGCCGGGGAAGCGCCAGTCCATCGGCGAGTAATAGATGCCGACCTTGAGGCCCTGCGCCCGCGCCGCGCGCGTGTAGCCGGCGATGAAATCGGTATGCGCCGCCGCGTGCATGGAGTCGTAATGGCCGTAGCTGGACGGGCTGTCGAACATCGCGAAGCCGTCGTGATGGCGCGCCGTCATCACCATGTAGCGCGCGCCAGCGTCCTTGGCCAGCTTGGCCCAGCCCTCGGGGCGGAAATGCGCCGGGTGGAAGTCCTTCGCCAGCTTGGCGTACTCGGCCGCCGGCACCTGGTCGTTGTACATATGCCATTCGCCCTTGCCGGGCAGCGCATACAGCCCCCAGTGGATGAAGATGCCGAGCTTGGCGTCGCGCCACCAGGCCATGTCTTGCGCGGACAGGCGCAGCTCCGGCGCCAGCGTGCCGGAATCGGCCAGCGATTTGGCGGCCGAGCGCTGCTCGTCGGTGAGCCCGGCCTGGGCCAGCGCCGGGTGGGCCACGGCGCAGCAGGCGAGGGCGGCCAGCAACTGCAGGTATTGACGCTTCATAGATCCCCATTCGAAAAACGCTGTTGTGACCGGCCATTCTGCCCCCGCCGCCGGCGCCCGGCAATTGTAAAAACCATCAACATTGCCAACAAAATTGCCGTTCTTCCCACAGGAAATTTGTAACAAAACTGAAAATGAACATAGCGTCATAATGACAAATGCGTCGTTATGGTTTATATTGCCTTCATTAAACACTTTTGCCGGCCCGGATGGGACGGACCACAGACCCCGACAGGAGGATGGAAAATTGAAGACGCACTACCAATCCGCGGCCCTGGCCGTCATCGCCGCCCAGCTCCTGGCCGGCTGCACACCGGCGCCGACCGCGCCCCATGAAGAGGTGCGCCCGGTGCGCACCGTGGTGGCCGGCCGCAGCGCCGGCACGGTGGGCGCCGCCTACTCGGGCGAGATCCGCGCCCGCTACGAGAGCCAGCTCGGCTTCCGCACCGGCGGCAAGATCGTCGCGCGGCTGGTGGAGGTCGGCGCCCATGTGCGCCAGGGCCAGCCGTTGCTGCAGCTCGATCCGTCGCAGGAGCAGCTGCAGATGGCCGCCTCCGGCGCCGACACCGACGCCGCCCGCAGCCGCGTGGCGCAGGCGCGCATCGACCTGCAGCGCCTGGTGCAGCTACAGGCCCGCAACTTCGCCTCGGTGGCCGAGCTGGACCAGCAACGGCTGGCGCTCGACCAGGCCGAAGCGCAACTGCGCGCGGCCCAGGCGCGCCAGCAGATCAACAGCAACCTGCGCGGCTACACCACGCTGGTGGCCGACCGCGACGGCGTGGTCAGCGCCATCGGCGCCGAGGCCGGCCAGGTGGTCGCGGCCGGCCAGCCCATCGTGGCGCTGGCGGCCGACGGCGAGCGCGAGGTAACGATCAGCATCCCGGAATCGCGCATCGATGAACTGCGCAACGCCAGTTCGCTGCAGGTGACGGTGTGGGCCCATCCGGGCCAGGTCTGGAAGGGCGCGCTGCGCCAGCTCAGCCCCGACACCGACAGCGTGACCCGCACCTATTCGGCCCGCATCACCATCGTCGATCCCGATCCGGCGCTGCTGCGCCTGGGCATGACCGCCTCGGTGGCGGCGCCCGACGTCGACGGCCAGAGCGCCATCCGCCTGCCGCTGACGGCCATCGTCGACCGTGACGGCCGCCGCCAGGTGTGGGTGGTCGATCCCAAGCAGGGCCGCGTGGCGCCGCGCCAGGTGCAGCTGGGCAGCGCGCAGAACGACAGCGTGCTGGTGGTGGGTGGTCTGGCCGGCGGCGAGACCGTGGTCAGCGCCGGCGTCCACATGCTGCAGCCGGGCCAGCGCGTCGCGCTGGAGACCGCCGCCGCCGGAGGTGCCAAATGAAAGGCGTCAACCTGTCCGAATGGGCCCTCAAGCATCAGCAGATGATGGCCTTCCTGCTGTTGCTGCTGTCGGTGGCCGGTGTGCTTGCCTACTGCAGCCTGGGGCAGAAGGAAGATCCCGAGTTCACCATCAAGACCATGGTGGTGCAGGCCAACTGGCCCGGCAGCTCGGCCCAGCAGATGGCCGACCAGGTCACCGACCGGCTGGAAAAAGCCCTGCAGGAAGTGGCCGAGGTGGACTACCTGTCGACCTACGTCAAGCCGGGCGAGACCCAGATCAAGGTCAACTTGCGCGAGGACGTGCCGCCGCGCGTGGTGGCCGACGTCTGGTACCGGGTGCGCAAGAAGGTGGGCGACATCCGCCACACGCTGCCGCCCGGCACCCAGGGGCCGTTCTTCAACGATGAATTCGGCGACACCTTCGGCAACCTGTATGCCATCACCGGCGACGGCTTCAGCTACGCCGACCTGCGCAAGATGGCCGACGCGGCGCGCAACGAGTTCCTGCGCGTGGGCGACGTCAACAAGGTCGACTTGGTGGGCCGCCAGGACGAGAGGATTTATGTGGAAACCTCGACCGCCAAGCTGGCCTCGCTGGGCATCGATCCGTCGCTGATCGCCGCCACGCTTGCGCAGACCAACGCGGTGGCCGCCGCCGGCACCGTGCAGACCACGGCCGAACAGGTGCGCCTGACCGTCAGCGGCGAGTTCGACTCGGTGGAGAACATCCGCGCCATCGGCATCCGCGCCGGCCAGCGCACCTTCCGCCTGGGCGACATCGCCGACGTGCGGCGCGGCTTCGTCGAGCCGGCCGTGGCGCGCATGCGCTTCAACGGCCAGCCGGCGCTGGGCCTGGCGGTCAGCATGCGCAAGGGCGGCGACGTCATCAGCCTGGGCAAGCAGCTGGAGGCGACCGTCAAGCGGGTCCAGGCCAGCCTGCCCGTGGGCGTGCAGATCCACGCCGTCAGCGACCAGCCGCAGGTGGTGGCGCACTCGGTGTTCGAGTTCAAGAAGAGCCTGGCCGAGGCGGTGCTGATCGTGCTGGCCGTGAGCTTCTTCTCGCTGGGCATGCGCACCGGCCTGGTGGTGGCGCTGTGCATCCCGCTGGTGCTGGCCATGACCTTCCTGGCCATGTACCTGATGGGCATCGACCTGCAGCGCATCTCGCTGGGCGCGCTGATCATCGCGCTGGGCCTGCTGGTGGACGACGCCATCATCGCCGTGGAAATGATGGCGCTCAAGCTGGAGCAGGGCTGGGACAAGTTCCGCGCCGCCACCTACGCCTACACCGCCACCGCCTTCCCGATGCTGACCGGCACCCTGATCACGGCCGCCGGCTTCCTGCCGGTGGGCTTCGCCAAGTCCGGCACCGGCGAGTACGTGTATTCGTTGTTCCAGGTGGTCGGCATCGCGCTGGTGCTGTCGTGGATCGTGGCGGTGCTGTTCACGCCCTACATCGGCTTCAAGCTGCTGAAGGAGCACGCCCATCCTGACCACAACGAGGACGCGGTCTACCAGCGCGGCATGTACGTCAGGTTCCGTCGCCTGGTCGAGCTGTGCCTGCGCCGCCGGCACTGGGTGATCGGCGCCACGCTGGCCCTGTTCGCCGGCTCGCTGATGCTGTTCCAGCTGGTGCCGCAGCAGTTCTTCCCGGCTTCCGACCGTCCCGAGCTGATGGTCGACCTGTGGCTGCCCAAGGCCGCCACCTTCGAGTCGAGCGAGCGCGAAGTGCGCCAGATGGAGGCGCTGCTCAAGGCCGATCCCGACGTGGCCGCCGTGACCAGCTTCGTCGGCAACGGCAGCCCGCGCTTCTACCTGCCGCTGGACGTGCAGACGCCCAACCTGAACCTGGGCGAGCTGCTGGTGATGACCAAGGGCGGCGAGGCGCGCGAGCGCGTCATGGGCCGCCTGCAGCAGATGTTCGACCAGCGCTTCGCCAGCGTGCGCGGGCGCGTCAACCGGCTGGAGAACGGCCCGCCGGTCGGCTATCCGCTGCAGTTCCGCGTGTACGGCAACGACAACGCCAAGGTGCGCGAGATCGCCGACCAGGTGGCCGCCATCGTGCGCGCCAATCCGGACGTGCGGCGCGTGAACCAGGACTGGGGCGAGCGCGTCAAGCGGGTGCGGGTCGACGTCGACCAGGACAAGGCCCGCGCGCTGGGCATCAGCTCGCGCCAGGTCAAGGAAACGCTGGAGGCGTCGCTGTCCGGCACGCCGATCACCGAGTACCGCGAGGAAGACCAGAGCATCGCCGTGGTGGCGCGCCTGGTGGCCTCCGAGCGCACAGACCTGAACAACCTGAAGGACGCCCGCGTCTATCTGCGCGACGGCAAGTTCGTGCCGGTGTCGCAGCTGGCCCGCCTGACGCTCGACAGCGAGGACAGCGAACTGTGGCGCCGCAATCGCATCCCGACCCTGACGGTGCGGGCCGACATCGCCGGCGCCCAGGCCCCGGACGTCACCCGCGCCTTGCTGCCCAAGCTGGACGCGCTGGCCAGGCAACTGCCGCTGGGCTACGGCATCGACACCGGCGGCGCCTTCGAGTCCAGCGCCAAGGCGCAGCACTCGGTGTTCGCGGTCATGCCGGTGACGCTGATCGTGGTGCTGGTTCTGCTGATGGTGCAGCTGCAGGACATGAAGAAGATGGCGCTGGTGCTGCTGACCGCGCCGCTGGGCCTGATCGGCGTGAGCATCATCATGGCCGCCTTCCGCATCCCGTTCGGCTTCGTGGCGATGCTGGGCGTGATCGCGCTGGCCGGCATGATCATCCGCAACTCGGTGATCCTGGTGGTGCAGATCGACCACGAGGTGGCCAACGGCATGCCGCTGTGGACCGCCATCGTCGAATCGGCGGTGCGCCGCCTGCGCCCCATCGTGTTGACCGCGCTGGCCGCGATCCTGGCGATGATACCGCTGACCGAATCGGTGTTCTGGGGGCCGATGGCGTGGGCCATCATGGGCGGCCTGGCGGTGGCCACGCTGCTGACGCTGATCTTCCTGCCGGCCCTGTACGCGGCCTGCTACCGGGCCCTGCGCCCCACCGCGGCCTGAGCGCCGCAACGAAAGGAACCGTAACATGAAACAGTTTTCTCATCTGGGCCGCGGCCTGTTGCTGGCCGCCTCCGCCGCGCTGTGGCTGGCGCCGCAGGCCGGCAGGGCACAATCGCTGGACCTGGTGGCCGCCTATCGCCAGGCGCTGCAATACGACCCGACCATCCAGGCCGCCGGCCAGGCGCTGGCGGCCGGCCGCGAACTGGCGGTGCAGGGCGACGCGCTGCTCAAGCCGCGCATCAACCTGCAGGCCGGCGTGACCCGCATCCACGAGCACATGGACAGCGAGCTGCCGGGACCGGCGGCCGGGCTGCTGCCGTCCGACAGCAGCGGCACCGCGCGCCAGGCCACGGTGCAGCTGGTGCAGCCGCTGTACCGGCAGGGCGCGCGCGCCACCCGCCGCCAGCTGCACGAGCAAAGCGCGCTGGCCGGCACCCGCTACGACGGCGAGCGCGAGCAGCTGGTGCTGCGCGTGGCCGAGGTCTACCTGGGCGTGGTGGTGGCGCAGGAGTCGCTGCGCGTGGAGCAGTCCGAACTGGCGGCGGTGTCGCAGCAGCGCGATCGCGCCCAGGCCCGCTTCGACGTCGGCCACGGCAAGATCACCGAAGTGCACGAAGCCCAGGCGCGGCTGGACGCGGTGCAGGCCCGCCTGCTGACCGCGCAATCGCAGCTGGAGCTGAGCCAGGCCCAGTTCCGCGAAACGGTCGGCAGCACGCCGCGGCAGCTGGCGCCGATGGCGGACGGCTTCGCGCCGCGCCTGCCAGAGCCGGCCAGCCTGGCCGCATGGCAGGCGCGCGGCGAGGCCGGCAACACGCTGGTGCGCAGCCAGCGCTCGGCGCTGGACATCGCCGGGGCCGAGCTGGACAAGAACAGCCTGAAGGCCCGCCCGACCATCGACCTGGTGGCCGGCTATGGCGCCAAGAACCAGAGCGGCGGCCTGTCGGCGCTGGTGGCGCCGAACGGCGAGCGCAACGCCTCGATCGGCCTGCAGCTGAACGTGCCGCTGTACGCCGGCGGCGGGCTCGATTCGCGCCAGCGCGAGGCGGTGGCGCGGCGTGCCGAGGCCGAGCTGCAGCTGTCGGCCGCGCGCCGCGACGTGCGCCTGAAAGTGCAGGAAGGTTATCTGGCGGTGACCACCGGCGTGGCCCGCGTGGCCGCGCTGGAGCAGGCGCTGGTGTCGGCGCGCAGCGCGCTGCAGGCGACCACGCTGGGCCGCGACGTCGGCACCCGCACCGCGCTCGACGTGCTGGACGCGCAACAACGGCTGGCGTCGGCCGAGCGCGAGCTGGTGCAGGCGCGCGCCGACTATCTGCTGGGCAGGTTGCGGCTGGCCGCCGCCGCCGGCGAATTGAGCGAAGAGAGCCTGCGCGCGCTGGGGCCCTGGTTCGCATCCTGACACACGGCGCGTAACGACCGGGAGAACGATATGTTGAAGATGATCCATGGTGCACATCCAAAGCCGGGCCAGCCGCATGAGCGGGTGTTGCCCCACGACCCGGCGCCGTTCCGCGCCGCCATCGACTTTTACCGGCTGGACGCCGACCGCCGCAAGCCGGCGCCGCGCGCCGCCGCCAACCAGACCGCAAGGCATCCATCATGCGACAAAACCTGCCCGTGACCTCCATCGAATACCAGCTGGAGGAGGGCCGGCCCCTGGTCTCCAAGACCGACTTGCGCGGCAAGATCGTGTACGTCAATCCCGGTTTCGTCGAGGCCAGCGGCTATAGCGAAGCGGAGCTGCTCGGCGCGCCGCACAACCTCGTGCGCCATCCCGACATGCCGCCGGCCGCGTTTGCCGACCTGTGG
Organism: Rugamonas sp. A1-17; assembly: GCA_025548565.1. GTDB lineage: Bacteria > Pseudomonadota > Gammaproteobacteria > Burkholderiales > Burkholderiaceae_D > Rugamonas. Next base: position 86,860 of record JAJLPB010000002.1, on the reverse strand, counting down.
CGCACGCTGCAGGCGGGCCAGGCATGGAATGGCCTGGTCAAGAACCGCCGCCGCAACGGCGACTTCTACTGGGTCGAGGCCAGCGTCATGCCGGTGCGCGAGCGCGGCAAGGTGGTGGGCTACATCTCGGTGCGCACCAAGCCGGCGCGCTCCGAGGTCGAGGCCGCCGCCAGCGCCTACCGCCGCATGGCCGACGGCAACCGCGAGCGGCTGGCCGTGCGCCAGGGGCAGGTGCGGCGCCTCGGCTGGAACGGCTTCGGCGCGGCCTGGCAAGGCCTGTCGACCGAGGTCCGCACGCTGGCCGCGCTGGGCGCGATCTGCGCGCTGCTGCTGGGCGGAGGCGGTGCCGGCGCCTTGCTGCTGGGCGGCCGCGCGGGCGCGTGGTTCGCGGCCGGCGGCGTGGCCGGGGCCGCGCTGATCGGCGTGCTGTGGCACGGCTTGCAGACCACCTTCGTGGCGCCGCTGCGGGACGCCATCGGCGCCGTGCGCACCATCGCCAGCGGCGAGCTGGGCGGCACGCTGGACACCAGCCGCGACGACGACGTCGGCCAGCTGCTGCGGGCGACCCAACAGATGAACCGCAACCTGGCCGCCATCGTCGGCGACGTGCACGCCAACGTCGACAGCATGCGCGCCGCCGCCAGCGACATCGCGGCCGGCAACGCCGACCTGGCGCTGCGCACCGAGGCGCAGGCGGTCAGCCTGGAGGAATCGGCCGCCAGCGTCGAGCGGCTGGTGGTCACGGTCAAGCAGACCGCCGGCAACGCCCGGGTCGCCAGCGAGCTCATGGCGCAGGCCGCCGTGGTGGCGCGCAAGGGCGGCGCCGCCGTCGGCCGCATGGGCGTGACCATGGGCGACATCAGCCAGGCCGGCCGCCGCATCGAGGAGATGATCGCGCTGATCGAGGGCATCGCCTTCCAGACCAATATCCTGGCGCTGAACGCGGCGGTGGAGGCGGCCCGCGCCGGCGAGCAGGGCAGGGGCTTCGCGGTGGTGGCGTCGGAGGTGCGTCATCTGGCGCAGCGTTCCACGGCGGCGGCCAAAGAGATCAAGGCCCAGCTGGGCGACACGGTCGACAAGGTCGCGCACGGCAATCTGCTGGTGCGGGAGGCCAGCCAGATGGCCGACGAGATCGTCGGCGCGGTCGGCCACGTCTCCGGGCTGATGCGCGAGATCGCCGACGCCAGCGGCGAGCAGAGCGCCGGCGTCGAGCAGGTCAGCCGCGCGCTGGACGAGCTGGACGAGCGCACCCAGCAGAACGCCGCCATGGTGGAGCAGGCGGCGACGGCGGCGGCCAGCCTGCACGACCAGGCCGGCCGCCTGACGCAGGCGATCAGCCTGTTCACGCTGGAGCGTCCGGCCGCCAGGGCACGCATGGAGCGCACGCCGTTGCGACAGCTGCGTTGACCGGCAGGGAGGGCCGGGCGGCCGGAATTACGCAAATCACCAACCGGCATAACGAAATGTACTAACGGTTACGTCCGATGTTTCCGATGCGGGGCGCAGGTGCTAGCATCCCGGCAATAATCAGACTAGGAGACCGTTTCAATGCAACACTTCCGCCCCGTTTTCCTGGCAGCCATCGCTTCGATCTGCCTTCCACTGTCGGCCAACGCCGCCCAGCCCGCGCCGCGCCGCATCGTGGTCGACGCCGCCCAGGCGCTCCAGCCGCTCGACCGCTTCTACGACCTGTCGGTCGGCTCCGACTATCCGGGCACGCTGCAGCGCGACGACAGCATGGCGCAACTGAAGACCACGGTCGACGAGCTTGGCTTCCGCTACCTGCGCTTCCACGCCATCTTCCACGACGTGCTGGGCACGGTGCGCATCGAGGACGGCAAGACCGTCTACGATTGGACCAAGCTGGACCAGCTGTACGACAAGATGCTGGCGCGTCACATCAAGCCCTTCGTCGAGCTGGGCTTCACGCCGCAGGCCATGGCGACCTCGCAGAACAAGATCTTCTACTGGCAAGGCAACACCTCGCATCCCGATCCGGCCAAATGGAAGGACCTGATCGCGGCCTTCGTGCGCCACATCGAGCAGCGCTACGGCCAGGAGGAGGTACGCAGCTGGTTCTTCGAGGTATGGAACGAGCCCAACCTGGATGGCTTCTGGGAAGGCGCCGACCAGAAGGCGTATTTCGAGCTGTACGACCTGACCGCCAACACCATCAAGTCCATCGACCCGGCGCTGCGCGTGGGCGGGCCGTCCACCGCCGGCGCGGCCTGGGTGCCGGAATTCCTCGAGCACGTGGCCAAGAGCGGCGCCGCCGTCGATTTCGTCACCACCCACACCTACGGCGTGGACGGCGGCTTCCTCGACGAGAAGGGCGAGGGCGACACCAAGTTGTCGCCGTCGCCGGACGCCATCGTCGGCGACGTGCGGCGCGTGCGCGAACAGATCTCGGCGTCGAAGTTCCCCAACCTGCCGCTGTACTTCACCGAATGGAGCACCAGCTACACGCCGCGCGACCTGGTGCACGATTCCTACATCAGCTCGAGCTACATCCTCAGCAAGCTCAAGGCCAGCAAGGGCCTGGTGCAGGGCATGAGCTACTGGACCTACACCGACCTGTTCGAAGAGCCGGGCCCGCCGACCAAGCCGTTCGAGGGCGGCTTCGGCTTGCTTAACCCGCAGGGCGTCCGCAAGCCCGCGTATTTCGCCTACAAGTACCTGCACGCGCTGAGCGGCAACGAGATCCCGGTCGCCGACGCGCAGGTGATGGCGTCCTCGGACGGCCGCAAGGTGACGGCCGTGGTGTGGGACTTCCAGCAGCCGGAGCAGAAGGTCAGCAACCGGCCGTTCTATGGCCGCCTGGTGCCGTCGTCGCCGTCGGCCCCGCTGGCCGTGCGCATCGATCACGTCAAACCCGGCAAGTACCGCCTGCAGGTGCACCGCACCGGCTTCCGCGCCAACGACGCCTACTCGGCCTACATCGAGATGGGCGCGCCGAAGACGCTGACCCCGGCCCAGGTCGAGCAGCTGCACGGGCTCACCCGCGACCTGCCCGAGACCGACCGCGTGCTCACGGTCGGCAAGAGCGGCGCCGTCGACGTCAAGCTGCCGATGCGCAGCAACGACGTCGCCCTGGTGACGCTGACGCGGGAGGATTGAGATGGCCTGTCGTCTTCGCCAAATGGCGGCCGCCTGCACGCTGGCGCTGGCCGCGCTCGGCCCCGGCCACGCCTGGGCCCAAGGTGCGCCCGGCCACCCCGACTGGCCGGGCGCCGGCCAGCTGTTCGTCGGCGCCTGCTACCAGCCGGTCGACCGCAGCCGCGAACAGGTCAAGAGCGACATCGCCCTGATGAAGCAGTCCGGCTTCAAGGTGGTGCGCATGGGCGACCTGTCGTGGGACTATTTCGAACCGTCCGAAGGCAAGTTCGAATTCGCCACCTTCGACTGGATCATGGACCAGATGCATGCCGCCGGCATCCGCGTCATCGTCGACATCGCGGGCCTGCCGGCGCCGCAGTGGCTGCATCACAAATACCCCGGCGTCAACCTGGTCACGCAGCAGGGCAACCGCCTCGACGCGGCCGAGCGCTACATGGACAATATCAGCGACCCGGACTACAAGCGCCTGGTGGCCCGCTTCGCCGACAAGCTCACCAAGCGCTACGCCAAGCATCCGGCGCTGCTGGCCATCGGCTTCGACAACGAGATCGGCAACGGCTACATGTCGTACTCCGAGGCCGACCGCAAGCGCTTCATCGGCTGGCTGAAAAAGAAATACGGCAATCTCGACGCGCTCAACCAGGCCTGGGCCACGCAACGCTGGTCGCGCCGCATCGGCGACTGGGACGAGGTGCGCCTGCCGTACGCGGACGGCCCCGGCGCCTACGAGCGCCTGATCGACCTGCGCCGCTACTGGTCCGACGTCACCATCGGCGCGCTGACGGACCTGGACGCGATTCGTCAGAAGAACACGCCGGACAAACCGGCCATCTCCAACCTGTGGGACAGCGCCGGCCGCAAGGGCTTCGACTACCTGTCGACCTACCGCCAGTACGCCAACTACGGCGCGATGGGCTTCTATCCCGGCTCGCCGGTCGGCTCCGGCTTCGAGGCGTTGATGATGAAGGGCGCGATGTCGACGCCGATCTGGTTCAACGAATTCACCGCCGGCGGCCCCGGCTACTACGGCACCAAGGGACGCTCGCGCATGTGGGCGCACTTCGGCCTGCTGCTGGGCGCGCAGTCGGTGCTGGCGTGGACCTACAACAGCCACCTGGGCGGCGAGGAGCAGGCGCTGTTCGGCCTGCTGGACCACGATGACCGGCCGTCGTGGAAACTGGGCGAGTTCGCCACCATCGCGGCCGACTTCGACAAGCTGCAAAAGCTCGGCTTCCCGCGCATGACGCAGCCGAAGGTGGCCTTCGCCTATTCGTTCGACAATATGCAGGCCACCAACCCGCCGCCGGCGGACAACAACACCGTGCGGCCCTACATCACCACGCCGTACCTGACGCAGGCCCACAACGCGTTCGAGCCGCTGTTCAAGGACAACATCGACGTGGCCGTCATCAACATCGCGCACGAGGACCTGAGCCGCTACAGCCTGCTCGTGGTGCCGGGCCTGTACCTGATGGACCAGGCCAGCGCCGACGCCATCCGCAAGTTCGTGGGCGACGGCGGCACGGTGATCATGACCGCGTTGTCGGACAAGGTCAACGAGCACAATCAGTGGTTCAACACGCCGCTGCCGGGCCGCCTGACCGACGTGTTCGGCCTGCGCACCAACGAGTTCTACAACGGCGGCACGCTGCTGACCAAGATCGGCGACGAGGAAGTCAAGGGCAGCATCGGCCACTACGAGGTGCTGAAGCCGTCCACCGCGCAGGTGCTGGCGCGCTTCAGCAACGTCGACGGCACGCCGCCGTCGATCACGGTCAACAACTACGGCAAGGGCAGGGCGATCTATGTGGCCACGGCGGCCCAGCCGCAGATCATGCGGCCGCTGTACCGCCAGCTGTACGCCAGCCTGGGCATCGTGCCGGGGCCGAAGACGCCGGACGGCGTCTACGCCCGCACGGTCGAGGGCCGCACGCTGTACGTCAACACCACCGGCGAGGCCAAGGACGTGGCCATCGACGGCGCCATGACGGGCATCCTGGGCGGCAAACAGTGGACCGGCACGCTGCACCTGGAACCGCTGGGCGTGGAACTGCTGGCCAAGTAAGAAGCTCGTCGTCCAGCGGTATCGGACGACGAGGTTTTCCGTCAACCTTGCGGCGGCCTCGAAATGGTTTGTTTGAAAAGTTCAAACCAATCGTCGCCCAAAACGGCGGTGGACGACGAAGCGACACCCGGTGGAGGATCCACATTGATGAATTCCGCTGGATTTGTTGATTTCAATTCGTAAGAAATACGGACGTTCGGCGTAAAGAAGTCCTTCTTGTTGCGAGTGATAATAGTCGCTTTGTGGACTACGCCCGTTCCCATGATGATGGCGTCGGGCAGGCCGACCTTGTGACCCATTTGGATGCTCATTCTGCGGATCGTCATCGAAGCGATCATGGTTGCTTCGTTCGTATGAATGACTTCAAACCCAAAGGAATTCAAGAAGTCCAGCACTTCGTCGTAGTCGTCTCTGGTGCCTGCCATGACCTCCATCCAGGTAATGGCGCTGATGGCGGGTTCGTCCCAATATTCCAGCTCCTCGATTGCCGGTGGATATCCCTTAAGGGCGTCTATGAGTATGTTGGAGTCGAACAGGACTAGGGCCATTCGGACCTCAACTCCAATTGATAGGTCAGGCTGTCGGCGGGAATGTCGGTGCGGTCCGCCCAGATACCTGCGACGCGGCGCAAAGCCTCAACGCGGCGCTTGCGTGCTTGAGCGAGCGAATTGTCTTTGGCCGTGTCTTTTGCCGTCGAGTCGAGCGATTGGTCGTCTTCGTGGTGAATGAAGGCTGTCATGGCGCACCTCCCTGCCTGTTGATGTCAATTGGTGTAGCGCATTCCCTTTGCTCTGGTATCCGTTAATTATACGCCCCGCCATTGCGGCGGGGCGCTTGTTGCGGGATGCTTAGTTAGCCGAGGTGCCGTACAGGATGCCGCGGCCGTTGGTGCCGATGTACACCGTGCCGAAGGTCTTCGGATCGCCGGTGATCACGTGGTTGGTGCCATACCACTGGTGCTGGTCGTCATTGATGCGCACCCAAGTGTTGCCGCCGTCGATTGAGCGGTGAATGCCCCACACGCCGTTGGCCGTGCCTTCCACATACATGGCCGGATAGCTGGCGCCCGGCGCCGCCTTGCCGAAGCCCAGCGCCCCCGCCTGCGTCACGCCCGGCGCCTTGACCCACGCGCCCCAGCCCGAGGTGGTGGTGTGGTACAGGCCGGTGTAGGTGACCAGCCACACATCGCCGCCCTGGCCGGCCGGCGCCACCAGCTGGTCGCCCCAGGCGATCAGGCCGGCGTTGGTGGCGGCCCAGGTCGCCCCCTTGTCGCTGCTGGCGTAGAACGTGCCCACGTTGCGGTCGTAGGCGTAGAACAGGTTGGCGTTGTAGCCGTCGGCAACGATCCTCACATTGTTCGGCAGCGTGCCGTTGAGCGAGTTCCACGAATAGGCGTTGTTGTTGGAATAGGCCGGCGGCGCGTCCTTGGGCGCCCACAGGATGGACGAGCCGTCCGCGTTCACCGCGACACTGCCGCCACCGTCGACGGCGGTGCCGTTGCTGTTGAAGGCGCTCCAGCTGTAGCCGCCGTTCCACGAGATCGCGCCGTAGTGCTTGACGGCGCTGTAGGCATCGTTGCCGACCCGCACCACGAAGGTGGAGTCGGTCTTCTTGTAGTCCATGCCGGTGACGTTGTTGCAGGTCGGATTCGAGAACGGCTGGCTCGGCGCGGTGGTCACGCTGTTGTGAACGAAGCCGCACACGTCGCCGCCGCCGCTGATCAGCGGCGTCGCGCCGTACTGGTTAGGCGGCGGCGAGATCAGCGCGTTGAGCACGGTCTCCTCGATGCCATTCTCGCCATAGGCCCAGGCCGGATTGGCGGCGGTCAGGTTGTTGCTCTCCATGATGCCGCCGCCGGACGTGACGAAGGCGTGGTTGGTGTTGAACGGGTCCAGCACCGAGGCGCTCCAGTTGCCCAGGTTGTGGATGGGACCGTACACCGTGTTCCATGGCGCCGCGCTGCTGTCGAAGGTGGCGTTGGCCACCAGGTCGGTCCAGTGCGCGCCGCCGTCGTTGGACACGTAGGCGGTCTCGCCCTGCGAGTCGTAGCGGTCGATGGTGTTGACCATCAGCCGGCCCGGATGGCTGGGATCGACCGACAGCCCTGAGAAGCCCCAGCTGTACTCGCCGTTGCTGTTGTTGCTGCTCCACGGCGTGATGTACGCCCACTGGTTGTTGGCGATGTCGTACTTCCACACCTGGCCCTTGGTCAGGCCGTCGGGGCCGTAGTGTTCCCACACCTTGCCGTTGCCGTCCGTGCTGCTGGTCCAGGCCGCGAAGGTGATGTAGAGATTGCCGTCCGGTCCGATCTGGCCGCGCTGCGGTTGCAGCCCGCCGGGCCCGCCCCAGATTGGCGACCAGCTGTTGCCGCCGTCAGTGCTCTTGTACAGTTTGGAGCCGGTCTGCTCGGCGGTCTTGGTGTTGATGCCGGCGAACAGGACCGGCGTGGCCTGGCCGGCGGTGCCGGAGCCCTTGTGGAAAGCGACGAAGGAGATGCCGGCGCCGGTGCCGTCGTTGGACAGGGCAGGGAAGCCGCTCACCCTGGACCAGTTGGCGCCGCCGTTACTGCTTTTCCACAAGCCGTTGCTGCCGCCGCTGCCCGCGTAGTTGCCGGTGCCGTAGAACAGCACCGAGCCCTGGTTGGGATCGACCATCAGGCGCTCGCCCACTTGCCTGCCGCGCTCGTTGCCGCCGGCGGTGAAGCCGAGCGGCACCTGCGTGAACGTGTTGCCCTGGTTGTTGGAGATCATCAGCGTGGCGTTGCCGCCGCTGTAGTAAATGCCGCCGACCACATACAGCTTGTTCGGATCGCGCGGATCGACGGCGATGGAGTCGATGCCGCTCATATTGAATTGCGCCGACGAGATCCAGTCGTTGAGCGGGGTCCAGGTGCGGGTGCTGGCGTTGTAGCGGTAGGCGCCGCCGACGTCGGTGCGCGCGTAGAACAGGCCCTGCTGGCCGGGATGGGCGATGATGCCGGGCACATAGCCGCTGCCGCCGATCTTGACGTTGTTCCAGCTGTAGGCCGGGCCGGCAGCCTGCGCCGGCATGGCGACGATGTTGGCGGCGCACAGCGAGAGCAGTAATGCGTTGAGTAGCAATGGTCTTTTCATGGGTATGTCGCTTTCAAGGATTACAACAATGAAAGCCCGGCGTCTGGTGTACGGGGTGTCTCCTCTATTCTCCAGTTGGCCAAGCGGGAATTCAGTGTGATCAAACCGTGCGGGCGCCGCAATAATGAAAACTGCCAAATCGCTCAGCGAAATTGAGCGGCTCCGGCGTGGCTGGATATTAAGGAAATCACCAAGTGGCCGAATAATATTGCACAGTTGCCCCGGCCATGGTGCCGCCTGTGCGCAGTCGGTGCTAGCATCGCCGCCAACATCAAAAAGAGGACTTCATACTCATGCGATATTTCCAGCACCTGTGCCTGGGCGCGCTCGCGTCCGTCTGCCTGGCGGCGTTCGCGGCCGATCCGGTTCCCTATGCGACGGAGCATGTGATCGCCGCCGGCGACAGCGCCGCCGTGATCGCGGAAAAGGCGGCCAAGGTGCTGCCGCGCGCCAACCAGAGCGCCTGGATGCGGATGGAGCGCACCTTCTTCCTGCACTTCGGCGTCAACACCTTCAACGAAGTGGAGTGGGGCAGCGGCCGCGAGGCGCCGTCGCTGTTCAACCCCAGCGCGCTGGACGCGCGCCAGTGGCTGGGCGCGGTCAAGCAGTTCGACGGCAAGATGATCGTGCTGGTGGCCAAGCACCACGATGGCTTTGCCATGTGGCCCAGCCGCTACACCGCGCACTCGTCGGCCGCCAGCCCGTGGCGCGGCGGCAAGGGCGACCTGGTGCGCGAGGTGGCCGACGCAGCCCGCGCGGCCGATGTCAAGCTGGGCATCTACCTGTCGCCGGCCGACCTGTACCAGCTCAAGACCAACCCGTCCAACCCGGCCGGCTACTACGGCAACGGCAGCCCGGCCGTGATGTCGGCCATCCCCACTGACCCGGCCAGCTTCCAGAGCGACCCGTCCAGGGGCCGCGCGCCCACGCCCGGTTTCCGGTCCTACCGCTACCGGGTCAACGACTACAACCGCTACTTCCTCAACCAGCTGTACGAGCTGCTGACCCAATACGGCCCGGTGCACGAGGTGTGGTTCGACGGCGCCAATCCCGACCCCAGCGTGGCGGAGACCTACGACTACGAGGCATGGTACGACCTGATCCGCAAGCTGCAGCCGCAGGCCGTCATCATGGGCAAGGGTCCGGACGTGCGCTGGGTCGGCACCGAAAGCGGCTACGGCCGCACCACCGAATGGAGCGTGATCCCGCTGCCCGCCGCGCCCGCGCAATTCCGCTGGCCCGACATGCAGGGCGGCGACCTCGGCGGCCGAGCCCAGCTCAAGCCGGGTTCGCACCTGTGGTGGTATCCGGCCGAGACCAACGTCACCATGCTGGCCAACGGCCAGTGGTTCTGGGCCCGCGACAAGCACCCGCGTCCGGTCACGCAGCTGGTGGACATCTTTTACTCGTCGATCGGCCGCAACGGCAACCTGATCCTGAACCTGTCGCCCGACCGGCGCGGCCTGCTGCCGGACGACCAGGTCGCCGCGCTGGGCCAGGTGGGCGAGATCGTGCGCGCCACCTTCGCCACCAACCTGGCGGCCGGCGCCACGGCATCGGCCGACCACGCCGCGCCACGCCACGCGGCCGGCGCCGCGCTGGACGGCAAGCTCGACACCTGGTGGGAGGCCGCCCCCGGCCGCACCGGCGGCACGCTGACGCTGGCGCTGCGCAAGCCGGCCCGTTTCGACGTGGTGTCGCTGCAGGAGGCGGTGGACCAGCGCGGCCAGCGCATCGAGTCGTTCGCCATCGAGACCTGGGACGGCGCGGCCTGGATCGCGGCCCAGCCCATCGCGTCGGACGAGCAGACCACGGTCGGCCACCGCCGGCTGGTGCGGCTGAAATCGCCCGTGACCACCGAACGCGTGCGGGTGCGGATCACCGGCGCGCGGCTGGCGCCGACCCTGGCCGAGGTCGGCCTGTACCTGCAATCGACCGAGCTGCTGCCGCCGGTCATCGCCGACCGCGACGCCGACGGCAAGGTGGCCATCAGCCATCCGGGCGGCGGCACCATCGTCTACACCACCGACGGCTCGGCCCCGGTGGCCGGCTCGCCGGTGTACAGCGCGCCGTTGGCGCTGGCGGCCAGCGGCGCGGTGCGGGCCGCGCGGCTGCTGCCGGACGGCCGCCTCGGCGTGGTCGGCCGGCGCGACTTCATCGGCCTGTCGCCGCGCGGCTGGAAGGTGGTGGCGGTCGACAACGAGGACGCCGGCCACCCGGCCACGTACGCCATCGACGGCGATCCGGCCACGTACTGGGACACCCGCTGGGGCGCCGACGTGAAGCTGCCGCACGCGATCACGGTCGACATGGGCCAGGCGCACCGCATCGCCGGCCTGGTCTACCTGCCGCGCCAGGACGGGCAGCTCGGCGGCACGGTCGAGAACTACCGCTTCGACACCAGCGAGGATGGCGTGCACTGGAGCGCCGCCATCGAGCGCGGCACCTTCGCCAATATCCGCAACAATCCCGACAGCCAGCAGGCGCGCTTCGCGCCGGTGAGCGCGCGCTACTTCCGCTTCACCGCGCTGGACGAGGTGTGGCGGGGCGGCGCGACCAACGCGGCCGAATTGTCCGTGATCCCGGCCAGCGCGGAGGCGCCGTGAAGGCGGCGGCTTTCGGGCTGGCGTTTGTGTTGGCGCTGGCGTTGGCGCCAGCCGTGGCGTCCGCCGGCGCGCCTGCCCGCGCCACCATCACCGTCCGCGACGGCAAGTCGCTGGAGGCGGCGTTGCAACGCGCGCGCACCGACCGCCGCATCGGCCGCATCGAGCTGGCGGCCGGCACCTACGAGCTGGCCGCGCCGCTGCTGATCGACGAACGCCTGTCCGGCAGCGCCGGCGCGCCTTTCGAGCTGTCCGCCGCGCCGCGTGCGCAAGTGGTGCTGAGCGGTGCGAACCGCCTGCCGGCGCTGCGCTGGGAACCGTGGCGCGACGGCATCTGGCGCGCCCGCCATGCCGGCCCGCCGTTCCAGCGGCTGTGGCTGGGCAAGCAGGCGCTGGTGCGGGCCCGCTATCCGAATGTCGACCCGGCGCAGGCCGGCTTCGGCGGCGCGGCGGACGCCACCAGCGCCGAACGCGTGGCGCGCTGGCACGATCCCGCCGGCGCCGTGCTGCACGCGCTGCATGGCAACAGCTGGGGCGGCCTGCAGGTGCCGATACTGGGCAAGAACGCCGACGGCAGCCTGGCCTACGGCGCCCAAGTCGGCAACAACCGCATCATGCCTCCGAGCGAGCGCGACCGCTACGTCGAGAATGTGTTCGAGGAGCTGGACGCGCCCGGCGAATGGTACGACGATCGCCGCGAAGGCTGGTTGTACTTCAAGCCGCTCGACGGCGAACGCCCGCCGGCGCTGGGCTTCCGCGCCGGCACGCATGAGGCGTTGATCCGCATCGAAGGCCGTGGCGCGCAGGCGAGCCATGTACGCATCCGCAACCTGGGCTTCCAGGACACCGAACCGACCTTCCTGAAGGCGGTCGAACCGCTGCTGCGGTCGGACTGGAGTTTCTACCGCGTGGGCGCGGTGACCATCGAGAACGCTGAGGACATAAGCATCGAGGACGGCGACTTCACCGCGCTGGGCGGCCACGCCATCGTCGTCAGCGGGCGCGCGCGGCAGGTCCGCCTGAGCGGCAACCACATCCACGCGATCGGCGGCACGGCGATTGCCTTCGTCGGCCGTCCGGACGCGGTGCGCTCGCCGCTGTACGAATACCACCAGCACCTCGACCAGGCCGCGCTGGACCCGGCCCCCGGCCCGCGCTCGGACGCCTACCCGCGCGACTCGGCCGCCGTGGACAACCTGATCCACGACATCGGCCAGATCGACCGCCAGGCCGCCGGCGTGCAGATCGCCATGTCGGCGCGCATCACGGTGGACCACAATTCCATTTACCACGTGCCGCGCGCCGGCATCAACATCGGCGACGGCAACTGGGGCGGGCACGTCCTCAGCAACAACGACGTGTTCGACACGGTGCGCGAATCGGGCGACCACGGCGCCTTCAACAGCTGGGGCCGCGACCGCTACTGGGACCCGGACCGCAAGGAGATGGACCGCCGCGTGGCGTCCGATCCGCGCCTGCCGCTGTTGGACGCGGTCGAGCCCATCATCATGCGCCGCAACCGCTTCCGCTGCGACCACGGCTGGGATGTCGACCTCGACGATGGCGCCTCCAACTACGTGATCGAGCAGAACCTGCTGCTGGCGGGCGGCCTGAAGCTGCGCGAGGGCTTCGCCCGCGTCGTGCGCAACAACATCATGGTCAACGGCACCTTCCATCCGCACGTGTGGTTCGCCGGCAGCGGCGACGTGTTCGAGTCCAACGTCGTCATGGCGCCGTACCAGCCGATCGGGATAGCGCACTGGGGCCGCAGCGTCGACCGCAACCTGTTCGCCAACACCGGCGGCCTGGCCGAGGCGCAGGCGCGCGGCACCGACGCCGGCTCGGTGGCCGGCGATCCGCGCTTCGCCGCGCCGGCCGTGGGCGACTACACCGTCACCAACGCCGCGCTGGCCGCGCGCATCGGCTTCGTCAATTTTCCGATGGACGATTTCGGCGTCCGTCCCGTGCGGCTGAAGACGCTGGCCGCCACGCCGGCCTTTGCGCCGCCGAACGCCACGGCAACGGCGGCCGCGCCGCGGCAGGGCGCGCAGGCGCTGGAAGGCTTGCTGCTCAAACCGGTCGAGACGCTGGGCGAACAGTCGGCCGCCGGGCTGGGATCGGCCAGCGGCCTGTGGGTGCTGGCGGTGCAAGCGGGCAGCGGTGGCGAAGCGGCCGGCCTGCGTCCGCGCGACGTCATCATCGGCGCCAGGCACGGCGGGCAGGGCGGCTACACGCCTGTGCGTGAGTTCGGTCCATTGCAAGCGCTGCTTGGCGCAGGTGGCGAAACAGAGCTGCTGGTGGTGCGCGACCAGGCGCGGATTGTCGTTCGCTGGCAACAACCCGCCGCCGCGGCAGGAAGCGTGCGCCCGTGAGCCTTGTGTCGTTGAGTTGCTTGTCCAATTTCAATCCCGGCTTTGATCCTTTTTGTAATTGCCGCGTCAAGGCGGCGCTTGCAGAATGCGGTCACTGAAACGATGGAGAAGCAATTCGATGAAACAATATTCCTGCGCAATCGCGATGGCCACTTCGCTGCTGTTGGCCGCCGGCGTGACCGCGTGCAGCGGCGGCGGCGCCACGTCGGACCCGGCCGCCGCGCCAACGGTGACGGTGGCTCCCGTCCCCGCTCCCGCTCCGGCCGTGAACGGCATGCGCGCCCTGACCAGCACGGAACTGGCGAAGCTGATGTCGCCCGGCATCAACCTGGGCAACACGCTCGAAGCGCTGCCCAATGAAACCGCGTGGGGCAATCCGGTGCCGACGCAGGCGCTGATGAATGCCTACAAGGCCGCCGGCTTCAACACCGTGCGCATCCCGGTATCGTGGACCCAGTACGCCGACGCCAACAACAACATCAGCGCGGCATGGCTGGCCCATGTCCGCCAGGTGGTGGACTACGCGCACAACGCCGGCCTGTACACGGTCATCAATATCCACTGGGACGGCGGCTGGATGAACCATACCACCTACAACCAGCAAGCCGCGATCAACGACAAGCTGACGCGCTTCTGGACGCAGATCGCCAACAATTTCAAGAGCGACGACGACACCTTGCTGTTCGCCGGCACCAACGAGGTCGGCCAGGACAACACCTACGGCGCGCCGACGCCCGAATATGCGGCCGTGCAGAACAGCTTCAACCAGACCTTCGTGACCGCGGTGCGCGCCACCGGCGGCAACAACGCGCTGCGGCATCTGGTGGTGCAGGGCTACTTCACCAACATCGACAGCACGGCCGCCACCAACACCATGCCCAAGGATACCGTCGCCAACCGCCTGTTCATGGAGGTGCACTACTACGACCCGTTCCATTTCACGCTCGACGATAAAAGCAAGATCTGGCAATGGGGCGCGCAGGCGACCGACCCCGCCGCCGTCGAGGCCTGGGCCAACGAGCCGTGGGTCGACGCCGAGTTCCAGAAGATGAAGGCCGCCTTCGGCGACAAGGGCGTGCCGGTGCTGCTGGGCGAGTACGGCGCCTACACGAAGGCCGCGTATCCCGGCATGGATGTGTACCGCAAGGCATGGGACCAGTACATCACGCAGTCGGCTTTCCGGCATGGCCTGGTGCCGGTCTACTGGGACACGGGCGGCCTGATCGACCGCAAGACCGGCGCCCAGCTGGACCCGGACGTGATCGCGGCCATCGTCAAGGCCACCAGGTGAGTTCCCGGGGCCTCCCCCAGTCGATCGCGGCTGCGGGAGGCCATTTGATTTTGCACTTTTTGAATTCGATACCATGAAAAAGACCTCCCGCCGTTTGCTGGGCGCCCTGTGCGCCGTCGCCGTCTCCTCCGCCTGCGCGCAAGCGGGCGGCCTGCCGCACCTGGTCCACAACGACGGTCGCCATGCGCTGATCGTCGATGGCCAGCCGTTCATCATGCTGGGCGTCCAGGCGCACAACTCCAGCAACTATCCGGCCGCGCTCGGCAAAGTCTGGGCCGCCGTCAAGGATGCCCATGCCAACACGCTGGAGATCCCGGTGGCCTGGGAGCAGATCGAGCCGGTCGAGGGCAGGTTCGACTTCAGCTACGTCGACACGCTGGTGGCCGAGGCGCGCCAGAACCAGGTGCGCTTGGTGCTGCTGTGGTTCGGCACCTGGAAGAACACCGGGCCGGCCTACACGCCCGAGTGGGTCAAGTTCGACAACCAGCGCTTCCCGCGCATGATAGACAAGGATGGCAAGAACAGCTACTGCCTGTCGCCGCTGGGCGCGCAGACGGTTCAGGCCGACAGCAAGGCCTTCGTCGCGCTGATGGCCCACCTGAAGCAGATCGACGCGGCCGAGCGCACCGTGATCATGGTGCAGGTTGAAAACGAGGTCGGCACCTACGGCACCGTGCGCGACTTCAGCCCGCAGGCCGAGGCCGCGTTCCGCCAGCCGGTGCCGGCGGCGGTGTTGGCGCGCAAGAAGCCGCCTGTGCCGGGCGCGGCCAGCGGCAGCTGGTCCGAGGTGTACGGCCCTTACGCCGACGAGTATTTCCACGCCTATGCGATCGCCAGCCATATCGAGCAAGTGGCCAGGGCGGGGCGCGCGGTGTACGACCTGCCGATGTATGTCAACAACGCGCTGCGCGACCCGGTCGAGCCGATGGCGCCGTGGAAGGGCAACTTCGCCAGCGGCGGTCCGGGCTATGACGTGATCGACATCTACAAGGCCGCCGCGCCGCATATCGACGTGGTCGCGCCGGACATCTACGTGGCCGAGTCGAACAAGGTGGCGGCCACGCTGGCGCAGTTCAAGCGCCGCGACAACCCGCTGTTCGTGCCGGAGATGGGCAACGCGCAGCACTATGCGCGCTACGTCTTCCAAATCCTGGGGCGCGGCGCGATCGGCGTCGCGCCGTTCGGCGTCGACTATGCCGACTACAGCAACTATCCGCTGGGCTCCAAGCTGAAGGACAAGACCATGGCCGAACCCTTCGGCAAGATCTACGAGGCCTTCCGTCCGATGGCGCAACAGTGGGCGCGCTGGGCGCTGGAAGGGCGCACCGACGGCCTGGCCGAGACCGAGGCGCGCACGCCGCAGAGCCTGAAGTTCAAGGGCTGGAACATCAAGGCCTCGTTCCGCGAGTGGCAACTGGGCGGCCAGCCCGATCCGGCGCACATCACGGATGCGCCGCCGGGCACGGAGTCGCCGTCGGGCGGCGTGGCGGTGGCGCAGACCGGCGACAACGAGTTCATGCTGTTTGGCCAGCATGTCCGTATCCATCTTGAAGGCACCGGCGCCAACGCCGGCAAGCCGAACATGTACGCCCGCGTCGAGGAGGGGCATTTCGACGCGCAGGGCAAGTGGGTCATGGAGCGCAACTGGAACGGCGACCAGACCGACCACGGCCTGAACTTCACGGGCCAGCCGGTGACGCTGAAGGTCAGGATGGGCAGCTATTGAGCGTCGGAAAATCTAAGTGAAAATCGTCAAGTATCGATTTTCACAAGCTTGCCAAAACATTTACCCGGCGTGCATCTGGATTACAACACGCCAACGAAATTCCCTGCAACAGATCATTTTGGCTCATACAATCAAGTACTATTTAAACGAAATTCGCCCTCCGGCGTGGAGACGCCGCCTCTCAAACTGATCAAGGAATGCTTATGATTCAGGTAAAGACATCACGGCAAGTGGAGCTTGAGCGGGACGCATTCGAGGCCGCCACCGATAAAAACCTCACCCGCGTGCTCATCGCGGCGGCCGGCGGCGACTTCTCGCAGCGGGTCGACAGCGACGCCTTGCCGCCCGCGCTGGCCAAGGCGGGCGGCGCCGTCAATCGCCTGCTGGACAACCTGCAGGCGGTCCGCGCCGAGATGGCCCGGATGAGCGCGGAGCACGAGCGGGGCGACATCGACGTGGCGATCGACGCGCACCGGTTCGAAGGCGATTTCCGCACCATGGCGCAAGGCATCAACGCGATGGTCGAGTCGCACATCGCCACCAAGAAGACCGCCATGAGCGTGTTCAGGGAGTTCGGCCGCGGCAATTTCGACGCCACGATGGACAAGCTGCCCGGCAAGAAGGCCTTCATCACCGACACCATCGAGCAGGTGCGCGGCAACCTCAAGGGCCTGATCGCCGAGATGAACCGGATGTCGTCGGAGCACGACAAGGGCGACATCGATGTGATGATCGACACCCAGAAATTCGAAGGCGATTTCCGCAACATGGCGCAAGGCATCAACAACATGGTGGCTGGCCACATCGTGGTCAAGAAGAAGGCCATGGCCTGCGTGAAGGCCTTTGGCGAGGGCGACTTCAGCGCGCCGCTGGAAACTTTCCCCGGAAAGAAGGCGTTCATCAATGACACCATCGAGCAGGTGCGCGCCAATCTGCTGGCCCTGATCGAGGACACCGGCACCCTGGCCAGGGCGGCGCAGGCCGGCGAGCTCGACACGCGAGCCGACGCCACCCGGCACGCCGGCGACTTCCGGCGCATCGTGCAGGGCGTGAACGGCGCGCTCGATGCCATCGTCATCCCGCTGCGCGAGGTCCAGCAGGTGTTGGCGGGCATGGAGACGGGCGACTTGTCCAAGACCATCCGCGGCGAATACCTGGGCGCGTTCGCCGAACTGAAGAGCGCCGTCAACAGCATGGCCGCCAAGCTGGCCGAGGTCGTGCACGAAGTGTCCAACGGCGCCGCCGCGCTGGCCAACGCGTCGGAGGAGGTCAGCTCCACCGCGCAGATGCTGGCGCAGGCCGCCAGCGAGCAGGCCGCCGGCGTCGAGCAGACCAGCGCGTCGATCGAGCAGATCACCGCCTCGATCTCGCAAAACACCGACAACGCCAAGGTCACCGACGGCATCGCCACCAAGGCCGCGGTGGAGGCGGCGCAGGGTGGCATGGCGGTCAAGGAGACCGTGTCGGCGATGAACCAGATCGCCAAGAAAATCAGCATCATCGACGATATCGCCTACCAGACCAACCTGCTGGCCCTGAACGCGGCGATCGAGGCGGCGCGCGCGGGCGAGCACGGCAAGGGCTTCGCGGTGGTGGCGGCCGAGGTGCGCAAGCTGGCCGAGCGCAGCCAGGTGGCGGCGCAGGAGATCGGCGAGGTGGCGATCAACAGTGTGAAGCTGGCGGAGAAGGCCGGCCTGCTGCTTGACGAGATGGTGCCGAATATCAAGCGGACCTCGGACCTGGTGCAGGAAATCACGGCGGCGTCGGAGGAGCAGGCCACCGGCGTGGACCAGATCAATTCGGCGGTGGGGCAGTTGAGCCAATCCACCCAGCAGAACGCGTCGAGCTCGGAGGAACTGGCCGCTACCGCCGAGGAGATGAGCAGCCAGGCCGACCAGCTGACGCAGACCATGTCGTTCTTCAAGCTGGCGACGACGAAACGCCCGGGCACGCCGGCGTTCGCGCCGCCGCCGGCCTGGGACGCCGTCGCCAAGCCAGAAGTGCGCAAGCTGCATTCCAAGGGGGCGCCGGCCAAGTTGAATGGCGCCCCGAACGAGCAGCGCTTCACCCGCTTCTAGCAGTCTCCGGCGGCCTCGTTTCCCGCAACGGCGTCAGGCCGCGGTGGCCGTTGACGGCCAGCCGCGGCCTGGCGCGTCCTGACGCCGGACGACGGCCGGGGCACGGGCACCCGCCCGGCTCTCCTCCTCCTTCTCCTCCTGTCCATGCGGTGGCCGGCCCGGCTTCGACGTCGCGCTTGCCGGCCGCATCCACCGTGCTCAAAGCCGTTTGGTCCAGGCACGGGCCGGGCACCGGCACGTCCTGCGGCCCAGCCCGTGCCTTCAATGTGGTCCTTCCCCGTATTCGGAAAACACCGGCTCCGGCAGACCCAGGCGGATGAACGGGCGGTTGCGATAAATGATGTCCGACCTTGACGTTTTTCATAATTCGTGCGGCGCGCTTTTATGCATAAGATGTCGGCATGGACCACAGACGTCCGGAATTACCATAACTATAAGGGGGCGTAATGGCTGACAAGGCTATTCGAAAAATCGTCATCGTCGGTGGCGGCACCGCCGGCTGGATGACCGCCGCGCCGCTGGCGCTCAAGCTGGGCAGGGCCTGCGAAATCGCGCTGGTGGAGTCGGCGGAAGTCGGCACGGTCGGCGTGGGGGAGGCGACGCTGCCGACCATCCGCTACTACAACCAGGCGCTGGGCCTGAGCCCGTCCGAGTTCGTGGCCAAGACGCAGGCGACCTTCAAGCTCGGCATCGAGTTCAAGGACTGGGGCCATCTCGGCAACCGCTTCTTCCACGGCTTCGGCGATTTCGGCCCGGACATCGAATACCGCAGCTCCTACCAGTACTGGCAGCGGCTGGCCCGCGAGATCCGCGACATGCCGCCGTATGAGGATTGGTCGGTGGCGACGGTCATGGCGCGCAACCACCGCTTCACCCCGCCCAGCGGCGACCAGCCGTCCGCCAGCAACGCCTATTCCTACGCCTACCATTTCGACGCCGGCCTGTATGCCGCCTGCCTGCGCGACTACGCCATGGCGCGCGGCGTGGCGCGGATCGAGGGTTTCATCGACGCGGTCGAACAGCATCCGCAGAGCGGCAACATCGCCGCCGTCAAACTGCGCGACGGCCGCCGCATCGAGGGCGACCTGTTCATCGATTGCTCGGGGTTCCGTGGCCTGCTGATCGAGGGCGTCTACCAGGCCGGCTACGACGACTGGAGCGCCATGCTGCCCTGTAACAGCGCGCAGGCCGTGCCGTGCGCCAGCGTCGGGCGCTACACGCCCTACACCGTATCGACCGCCAGGAGCGCCGGCTGGACCTGGCGCATCCCGCTGCGGCACCGCACCGGCAACGGCCACGTGTACTGCGATGGCTTCACCACCGACGCCGAAGCCGCGCGCGTGCTGCTCGACGGCCTCGATGGCCGCGCGCTCGACGATCCGCGCCAGCTGCGCTTCACCACCGGCCGCCGCCGCAAGACCTGGATCAAGAACTGCGTCGCCATCGGCCTGTCGGGCGGCTTCCTGGAACCGCTGGAATCGACCAGCATCAACATGATTGAAAACGCGGTCGGCTGGCTGCTGGAATTCTTCCCCGACCGCGACTTCCGTCCCGAGCTGGCCGACGAGTTCAACCGGCGGGTCGCCTGCGGCTACGAGAACGTGCGCGACTTCATCGTCCTGCACTACAAGCTGACCAAGCGCACCGATTCCGAGTTCTGGCGCTATTGCGCCGACATGGCCATCCCGGACACGCTCAGGCACCAGATCGAGCTGTTCCGCGAAACAGGGCGCGTGGTCGTCTACGACAAGGAAGGATTCTCGGCCTCGTCGTATATCTCCATCCTGGCCGGGCTCGGCGTCGTGCCCAAGACCGACGATCCGCTCATCGATCTCATGGACGTGCGCAAGCTGCATGCGCATTACCACCAGCTGCGCCAGGTCATCGCGCAGACCGTCAACGCCATGCCGGACCATACGCACTACGTCCGGCAACTGGTGGCTTAGCCGCCGCATTCGGGCCGCTTGCCGATTCAATTTAGTACCGGTACCGCGTCAGACGTGGCGCGACCTTTGTTCGTCGTTACATCACTATCCTGGAGTATAAAAAAATGAAGAAGAGACACATCGCGGCCGTCACCGGCCTGCTGGCGGCCCTGCTGGCGGCTTGCGGCGGCAGCAGCACCGACAGCGGCGGCACCCAGTCGGCGCAGACCCTGGCCAGCCTCACCACGAGCGGCGCCGCCAAGATGGCGACCCGCTGGGGCGCCGTGAAATTCGGCGGCGGCGGCTACGTTCCCGGCCTGGTCTACCATCCGACCAGCCCGGACGTGCTGTACGCGCGCACCGACATGGGCGGCGCCTATCGCTGGGATGTCGCCACCAAAGCCTGGCTGCCGATCACCGACGGCTTCGGCGCCATCGACGGCTACTACCACGGCAGCGAAACCATGGCGCTCGACCCGAATGACGACCAGCGCGTCTACATGGGCACCGGCATGTACCTGTCGGAGAACGCCGACGCCCGGCTGTACATCTCCACCAACCGCGGCGACACATGGCAATACGTCAAGCTGCCGTTCTCGGCGGGCAGCAACAGCCCGGGCCGCGCCATCGGCGAGCGCCTGATGGTCGACCCGAACCAGCCATCCATCCTGTTCTACGCCACCCGCGCCAGCGGCATGTGGAAGAGCAGCGACTACGGCCAGACCTGGAGCCAGGTGGCCTCGCTGTCCACGCACGTGATGACCAAGAGCGAGATCAACGCCATCCAGTCGAACGGCGTGACCGGCTTCGAGCAGGTGATCTTCGACACCAACACCAAGGGCACCGGCAGCGCCACCCAGACCATCTACACGGCCGTCGCCAAGGACTACGCCGACACGGCGGGACTGAGCTACGGCATGTACAAGACCACCGACGGCGGCGCGACCTGGACCGGCATCGCCACGCCGGCCGATGTGGCCGGCTTCATCGTGCCGCACATGGTGCGCGCCAAGGACGGCATGATGTACGTGGCCTTCACCCAGAGCAACGGCCCGGGCGCCGGCGGCCCGTCGCGCCTGTACAAGTTCGACGGCACCAACTGGACTCTGCTGAAGAAGTATGATGCCCAGCAGTGGGTCAACTTCGGCATGGGTGGCCTGTCGGTGTCCGGCAGCGGCGCCAGCACCCGCATCGCGCTGGGCGTGACCAACTCCTGGGGCAACTGGGACGGCCAGCCTGTGATACAGCTGTCGGACGACGCCGGCGCGACCTGGCGTGAGATCGCCTCGACGGCGCCGCACCTGCCCGCCAGCGATGGCTTCTCGGGCTGGACCGACGACGTCGAGATTGACCCGAACAATCCCGAGCACATCCTGCATGTGCACGGCGGCGGCGTGTGGGAAACCCACAACGCGTCGGCCGCTAAGCCGACCTGGACCGATGCGGCGGCCGGCATCGAGGAAACCGCCACCAGCTCCCTGACGGCTCCGCCGCCGGGCGCCAACTACACGCTGCTGCGCAGCGCGGGCGACATCAGCACCTGGGTCCAGACCGAACTGCTCAAGACGCCGGTGCGCACGTCGAACAGCTTGTTCGGCACCACCTACAGCGCGGACCTGGCGTGGTCCAACCCCGCCTATATGGCCACCACCGGTTCCCACGGGTGGGGCAGCACGGTCGTCGGCGCCTATTCCGCCGATTCCGGCGTGACCTGGAAAGCCTTCGCCACCAACCATCCCGACGCGCTGGCGAACAACGGCGGTGCGAGCAACCTGGTCGTCACCAAGCTGAACAACATCGTCTGGGCGCCGTCCGCGTCGACGCCGGCCTACACGACCGACAGCGGGGCCACCTGGACCTACACCAACCTGCCGCCGCTGGCTCAGGTGGGCATCGATCGCGCCTACCGCCTGGCGGCCGACCGCAAGAACCCGAACAAGGTCTATGCCTACAACTCGGGTGGCGCGTGGTGGTCGCAATGGTCGGAAACGCCGCACTTCTACACGTCGACCGACGGCGGCCACACCTTCACCGAGAGCGGCACGTTCGCGGCCAATTCGTGGACGGCCGACTTCAGCGCGACGTCGATCGCGGTCAATCCGAACGTGGAAGGCGACATCTGGGTCACGGACGGCAAGAGCATCCTGCACTCGCTCGATTCGGGCGCGACCTGGACCAAGCTGAGCGCGGCCGCGCCGGTCTGGGGACAGTCGCCCTACCAGCCTGACGTGTACGGCGCCACCTCCATCGCGCTGGGCAAGGCGCCGGCCGGCGCCAAGTACTCGGCCTCGGTCTACGTGGTCGGCGTGATCAACAGCGTGTGGGGCGTGTACCGCTCGGATGACGCTGGCGCCACCTGGACCCGTTTCAACGACGACAAGCACCAGTACGGCGGCATCAGCACGCTGGCGGCCGACCAGAACGTGCCGGGACGCCTGTACATCAGCGGCAGCGGCCGTGGCGTCTTGTTCAGCTACTAAACCCTTGGGGCCGGGCGCGTACGCAAGCGCCCGGCCCGGCAATGCATAACTGGAGAATACAATGAATCGCATGAAATTGAACAAGCTGGCCGGCGCCCTGGTCCTGGGTGCTGGCCTGAGCGCGCTGGCCGGCAGCGCCGGCGCGGCCGTGCTGACTTTTGACGGGTTCGCCGAGCTGACCATGTACGGCAACACCGGCGAGATGCTGCCCAACATGAGCTACAGCGGCAACAACCTGGTCTACGAGGAGGCTGGCTTCCTGCTGACCTTGTTCGCGCCGAACGCGGCGCCCGGCATGGCGCACATCGGCGACGGCACGTTCGAGCCGCAGACCTACAACTGGCACGACGGCATCGAGAACGGCACGGACACCTACGTGACCCTGACCCGCAAGGGCGGCGGCAGTTTCAACCTGGCCGGCTTCGACTACGCGTCGCAAGGCAGCATGGTGTCGGCCGACGGCAAGCAGATCGGCGTGCTGGACGGCATGGGGACATGGAGCCTGGCGCAGAACGGCATCACCGAGCTGCGCCTGAGTTCAAGTGCCGCCGACCAGCTCGACAACATCGACGTCAGCGCGGTCGCCGCCGTGCCGGAACCGGACACGTATGCGATGCTGGGCGCCGGCCTGGGCCTGCTGGCCTTCCTGCGCCGCCGTAAAAAGGTGTGATGCATATCCCCGCGCCGGTGCCATGCCGGCGCGGGGCGGCCGCGGCTTATTTCGCGGTATCGGGACGGCCGGCCTGGCCGTCTTCCTCGACGATGGCCAGTTCCCACGGACCCAGCGTCATCGCCTCGTCCGGCTTCACGCGGCGCGAACTCAGCAGATCGACGCCGGCCTGGTGGCGATAGTTGAAGTTGACCGCCGTGCCGGAATAGTTGAAGTAGTAGCGCACCGCGCGGCCGAAGCCGTTGACGCCCGAGCGCTCGTGCACGTTGGCCGGCAACTGCCGCTCCGGCGCCACCATTCCCAGCTCCTGCAGCGACGACAACAGCACCGCCTTCTGCAACTTGTCCGACAGATAGGTGCCCTCGTAGACCACCTTGCCCGAACCGTACTGGTTGGCCGTGATGGCGGGCCAGCGGCCGAAGAACGGATGGTCGTACCACGCCAGCGCCTTGGCCGTGTCCAGCTGCAGGAACTCGGCCCAGTGCCGCACCTGGTTGTCGGCGCCGGTCTGGAAGGGATCGCCCTTCAGGGCCAGCGGCTGGGCCAGGTTGGAGAATTCCTGGTAGTGGAAGCCGAGCGCCTCGCGCAGCGGGCCGGGCGCCATGGTCCAGCGCACGGCGGCGTTCTCGTTGGCGAAGCCGCTCTTGAAGGTCATCACCACGCGGCCGCCCTTGCGCACATACTCGGAGATGCGCTTGAGCAGGGCCTCGTCCGCCACGTACAGCGACGGCACGATCAGCAGCTTGTAGCCCGAGAAGTCCTGCGTGTCCGCGAACACGAAGTCGGTGCCGACGTTCAGGTCGTACAGCGCGCGGTGCATCTGGCGCACCAGCCCGCCGTAGTCGGCCTTGGTGCCGCCGCCGCCCCACTGGCTGTCCTTGGCGAAGGGCATGTCGTTGAGCGCGTTGAGCGAATCGCGGCTCCACAGGATGGCCACATCGTTGTGCAGCTTCAGGTTGACCAGGCGCGGGCCGATCTTCTGCAGCTCGCGGCCGGTGCGGCTCATCTCGGCGTAGGCGCGGTTGGGCTCCAGGTCGTGCGACAGCACGCCTTTCCAGTAGGTTTCCTGGTTGGCGTGGATCGAGGCCCAGTGCCAGTATTCGACCATGTTGGCGCCGTTGGACAGGTGGGTGTAGACATCCTCGCGGAACTGGCCGTCGTACGGCGGATACTGGAACGACGACGACCAGTCGGTGGTCTGGGCGTTGGTCTCGGTGACCAGGAAGTTGTTGCGCTTGAGCGAGCGGATGAAGTCCGCCTGCAGCGTCTGGTCGGCGCCGTTGTACCACTCGCTCGAGCCCCAGTGGTAGATGTTGACGGCCGGCGTGTCGAGCGCGCGCGCGACGTCCTGCTCGTTGACGTCGGCGTGCATGGCGCCGGCGAAGTCGTGCGTGACGAACTGGCGCGGCGACGCGCATTCGCGGATCAGCGCGGCCTGCCAGGTGAGGAAGTCGGTGACGCGCATCTGGCTCCAGCGCGTCCACTCCAGCTTGTAGCCGGTGCTTTGCGCGCCGTCCGGGCGCGGCAGGTCGGTCCAGCTGTGCAGGTCCTGGCCCCAGTAGTTCAGGAACCAGGCCTTGCTGAGGTTTTCCGGCGTGCCGAATTTCTTTTCCAGATAGTGCTGGAAGCGGATGAAGACGTCGTCGTTGGCCGCGCCGTAGCTGCCGGTCTCGTTATCGACCTGCCAGCCGATCACGTTCGGATTGTCCTTGTAGCGCGCGGCGATCTTGCGGATCAGGCGTTCGGCGTAGAAGCGGTAGGCGGCCGAGTCGGTGTTCATGTTCTGGCGCATGCCGTAGGTGTTCTGCGCGCCGTTGAACTTGCGGGCCAGGATCTCCGGATTCTGCCGCGCCATCCAGGCCGGGATCGAGTAGGTCGGCGTGCCCATGATGACCTTGATGCCGGCCTTGCCCATGGCGTCGATGACGCGGTCCATCCACGCGTATTCGAAGCGGCCGTCCTCCGGCTCCCACAGGCTCCACGTCGATTCGCCCAGGCGCACCACGTTGAAGCCGGCCTCCTTCATCATCTGCACGTCCTTGTCGAGGCGCTCGTAGGGCATGTACTCGTGGTAGTAGGCGGCGCCATACAGGACGGTGGGGAAGGGCGGCGGCGCGGCGGCCGGCGCGCAGGCGGCGGCGGTCGCGTACGACAGCGCCAGCGAGAGCAGGGTTCGTTTTAGCATACTAAGTCTCCATAATAGTCAGCAAGCCATTGTGGAGACTCGCGGCGTGGCCGCGCAATTATGAAAATTGCCAATGGCCTCAATGATTTATTGTTAGCTTCCGCCGGCTGCGCAATTTCACTCCGGTGTTGGTGGTTTTAACAATTGCGGCGGACGGACACAACTCCCACAATGTATCTCAAGGACTGCGAGGTGGCGCCGCGATGCCGGGCGTGCCGGGCGGTCCCCGTTTAGTGCTCTCCAACTACCTCTCCGGTAGTATTTCCGGGCGGCTTAGGCCGCCCGCTTTTTTTTGTGTTGCCATCCAGCCGTGCTCGCATTGCCAGATGACCAGTGGCCGGGTAACATCGCGTACCGGCAGCCAGCGTTTCGTGCGCGACAGTCATCTTCTCTGATCCAGGCTTTCAATGCATGAATTTTATAAAAGAGCACTAGTCGGGTGCTTTGGTCTTATCGCAGCGTGCGTAGTCCTTGGCTATATTTGCGTAAAACAGAGCTATTTGCAGGTGCCCCTGCTGCCCGCGGCCGACAGTCCGCTGGCGTGGAAAGGCGAGCAGAGCTGGGACACCCGTCCCGGCGGCAAGGCGACCATGCACCTGTACGAGGCCGCGCAACGGCTGCGGTTCGACTTCCGCCTCGCCCAAACGGACGAGGGCTTCGCCGGCGCCGAGCTCAATTTCAAGGACAGCAAAGGTCAGCCGGTCCACCTCGACCTGTCGCGCTATTCGTCGATTTCCCTGCTGGTGAAATGTTCGCCGGCCAATACGCTGGTGCTCAGCCTGCCCACCTTTGTCGGCAGGCGCGCCGATCAGCAGGAGTTCCTGGGCTACCGCAGCCCTTTGTCCTATTTTTCCTGCGACGAGAACGAATCGCGCGTCGAGCTGGATCTGACGCGCCTGGAAACGCCGCAATGGTGGTTTTTGCTGGCGCAACAAGCCTTGTCGAAACATGCTTATAAACTCGATAAGGTGCCCAAGATCACCATCGGCAGCACGCCGCAGAGTCCGCGCGAGGTCAACCTGGAAGTGCAGATCCGCGAGCTGAACCTGAAGGGCCGCGACCGCAGCTACCTGGTGCTGTTCGGGGTGTTGCTGATCGTGGTCTGGAGCGGCTTCGGCGTGTGGTTCTTCAGGCAACACGCGCAGGCGGTGATCGGCGATGTCAAAGTCAAGCTGCAAAAGGATATGCCGTTCGTTGCATATCAGCAACTCTCGCTGGAGCCGCACCGCGACAAGGAAAAAACGTCCATCCTGCAATTCATTGCCAGCCACTACGCCGACGCGGAGCTGGACCTGGACCGGGTGGTCGAGGAAACCGGCGTCAACCGGAACAAGGTCTACGAGATCCTCAAGACCGAATTCGGCTACACCTTCAGTGGCTATTTAAACAAGCTGCGGCTGACCGAGGCGGCGCGGCTGCTGGCCGAGAAAGACACGGCAACGGTGGCGGAAATCGCCTATCTGGTCGGCTACGCCAACGTTTCCTATTTCAACAAGCTGTTCAAGGAGGAATACGGCTGCACGCCCAAGGCCTTCCGCAGCGCCTGCCCGGTCGCCGAAGCCTAACAATATCGTCATTAATTCTTCAACTTCCTTCGTTTTGCTAGCAATTTCCCACTGAGCGCTACCTGCCGCCGTGGGGAAATTTCTATTCTCTACGCAACGCTCCGGCAAAGCCGAGAGGGTACGTTGTATAGAAAAATAACGAAGGAGGAGACTATGACCTGGACACCAATGAAGGCGCCGGCGTGATATGGGCGCGACGAAAGCATACCGGATCGCACTGCTGTTCAACGCCAACAAGACATTTGACCGGGAGGTATTGGGAGGCATCGCCGACTACCTGGGCAGTACGCGGGTCGCCTGGGAAGTGTTTCTGGAGGAGGATTTTTGCCTGCGCCTGGCCGGCATCGGCAACTGGCAGGGCGACGGCATCATTGCCGATTTCGACGACCCGGGCGTGGCGGTGGCCCTGGCCGATTGTCAGCTGCCGGTGGTGGCGGTGGGCGGCTCCTACGCCGCCGAGGACCAGTATCCGCCCAATGTGCCCTATGTGGCGACCGACAATTTCCAACTGGTCAAGCAGGCCCGCGAGCATCTGATCGACGTCGGCCTGCAGCGCTTTGCCATGTTCAGCCTGCCCGAGGCGCCCGAGAACCGCTGGGCCCAGGAGCGCGAACACGCGTTCCGCCGCCTGATGTGGAACGACCGCAGCGAAGCCGAGGTCTTCCGTGGCTGCGCGACCGCCCCCTGTTCATGGGACGAGGCGCTGCACGGCCAGGTCGAATGGCTGCGCAGCCTGCCCAAGCCGATCGGCATCATCGCCGTGACCGACGCCCGGGCCCGCCAGTTGCTGCAAGCGTGTAACATGGCCGGCATCGCCGTGCCGGGGGAGGTGGCCCTGGTCGGCATCGACAACGACCCGCTGGTGCGCCTGCTCACGCCCATTCCGCTGACGTCGGTCATGCACGGCGCGCGCGAGATGGGGCGCACGGCCGCGCATCTGCTGAGCCAGAAGTTGCACCGGGTGCGGGTGGCCAACACGCCGGTGTTGGTGCCGCCGGCCGGCATCAAGGTGCTCGCGTCCAGCCTGCACCAGGCGGCCGGGCATCCGCTGGTGATGCGGGCCTGCTACTACATCCGCCAGCATGCCTGCGAAAGCCTCAAGAGCCACCAGGTGGCCATGTACCTGGGCGTGTCGCGCTCCTCGCTGGAGGCGTATTTCCGGCAGGAGCTGGGATGCAGCGTGCATGACGTCGTGTTGCGCTACAAGCTGGAGGCGGCCAAGGCCGGCCTGGACAGCGGCGAGCGCAGCATCGCCGAGGTGGCGCTGGGCTGCGGCTTTGGTTCGACCCAGTACATGCACCTGGTGTTCAAGCGCGAGCTCGGTTGCACGCCGCGCGCCTACCGCGACCGC
The DNA here is from genome assembly GCA_025548565.1 of Rugamonas sp. A1-17. Classification (GTDB taxonomy): domain Bacteria; phylum Pseudomonadota; class Gammaproteobacteria; order Burkholderiales; family Burkholderiaceae_D; genus Rugamonas. The sequence goes on along the minus strand of JAJLPB010000002.1, from coordinate 58,319 downwards.
GAGTTCGAGGTGCCGGAGCTGATGTCCGCCAGCGGCTAGCGGACCCGTCCGGCTTCAGGCCAGGCGCTGCGTGAAGCCGAACAGGGCGGCCGGGGTGTCCCACAGCGCGCGCTGGCGCTCGCCGTCGTCGGGTAGCCACTCGTTCAGCAGCGCCCGTTGCCGGGCGTGGCTGGTGGCGGTCTCGAACAAGGTGTGCGGCCAGTCGCTGCCCCACATCAGGCGGTCCGTGCCCAGGTGCGCGCGCAGCAGCGGCAGCGCCTGCCGTGCCACGGCCTCGCCGCGGCCGCCGGCGCCGTTGCGGTACGCGCCCGACAGCTTGACCCACAGGCGCCGTGACGCGCCCTGCGCCAGCAGGTGGCGGAAGCCGGGATCGTCGACGCCGAGCGCCGGATCGGGGCGGCCGAAGTGGTCGACCACGACGTTGATGCCGGCGTCCAGCAGGGGCGCCAGCAGCGGCGGCAGTTCGCGCGCCAGCTGGTGCACCTCGACCTGCATGCCGCGCTGCTGCAGCCGCGGCAGCAGCCGGCGCCAGGCCGGGTCGCCAAAGTTGGGCGCGGCCAGGCCCACCTGGTTGAGCCGGATGCCGGCCACGCCGGCTTGTAGCAGGGCGTCGAGCTGCTCGTCGGCGATGCCGGGCTGGATGACGGCGATGCCGCGCAGGCGCTGCGGATGGCGGCGCAACACGTCCAGCAAGTAGCTGTTGTCGGTACCGAGAAAGCTTGGCTGCACGATGACGCCGTGGGTGATGGCGCTGGCGTCGAACAGCGCGAGCAGCTGCTCCGGCGTGGCGTCGTAGCCGGAAGGCGCGCGCCGCCGGTCCGGCATGGGCAGCGTGCGCAGGAAGACGTGGGTGTGGCTATCGATGGCGTTCATGGCGGTCGGAGGTTTGATGGTGGAGCAGGCGGCGAGGGGGCCGAGGCCGGCAAGCCCGGCCAGGGCGCACTGAAACTGGCGGCGGTTCATCGTCCGCCCCTCATGCCGGCACGCCGTCGAGCCGGCGGCCGCGCGTCTCGGGTAGCAGCAGCACGGTCGCCACCACCAGGCCGTAGGCGACGGCGGCGTCGATGCCGATCGCCTGGCCGAGCGGCATCGACTTGCTCATGTAGCCGACCAGCACCGGAAAGCCGGCCGAGGCGATGCGGCCGAAGTTGTAGCAGAAGCCGACGCCGGCGCCGCGGATGTGGGCCGGGAACAGCTCGTTGAACAGCGCGCCCAGGCTGGCCGGGATGCCGGCGGCGAAGAAGCCCAGCGGGAAGCCCAGCACCAGCATCTCGGTGTTGGTCAGCGGGATCATCAGGTAGACCAGCACCGTGACGGTCGAGCAGACGGCGAACAGCGCGACGTTGCGGCGGCGGCCGATGCGGTCCAGCAGTTGCGCGCTGGCGATGCAGCCGAACCAGAAGGCGACGATGATCACCGCCAGGTAGCCGCCCGTGCTGAGCACGGACAGCTGGCGTTCGGTCTTGAGGTAGGTGGGCAGCCAGGTCATCAGTGCATAATAGCCGCCGTGTGCGCCCATGCCCAGCAGGCTGCCCAGCAGGGTGGTCTTGAGCAGCCCCGGCGCGAAGATGCCGGCCAGCGGCACGCCGGTGGCGGCAGGCGCGGGCGCGCGGCGCGCCGGTTCGGGGATGGAGCGCCGCACATAGACCACCAGCAGGGCCGGCAGCAGGCCGACGCCAAACATCACGCGCCAAGCCATGTCCGGCGTCAGCCACGAGAACAGGGCGGTGTAGACGATCACCGCTGCGCCCCAGCCGACCGCCCACGCGCTCTGCACCGTGCCCATGGCCTTGCCGCGGTGCTCGTCGCGCACCGTTTCCGCCATCAGCACCGCGCCGGCCGCCCACTCGCCGCCGAAGCCGAAGCCTTGCAGCGCCTTGAGCACCAGCAGTTGCGGAAAGGTCTGGGCGAACGAGCACAGGAAGGTGAACAGCGAGAACCACAGGATCGTCAGTTGCAACGTGCGCACCCGGCCGAGGCGGTCGGACACCGCGCCGCACAGCCAGCCGCCCAGCGCCGACGAGACCAGCGTGACGCCGCTGATCAGGCCGGCCTCGGTCTTGTCCAGGCCGAACGCGGCGATCAGCGCGGGGATGGCGAGCGTGAACATCTGCACGTCCAGGGCGTCCAGCCCCCAGCCGCTAAAACAGGCCCAGAACGTTTTGCGCTCCAGCCCGGACACCTGGCGATACCAGCTAAACATGATTGTCTCCTTGGTTATATTCATTTAAACATCTATATGTTTAGATGAATCTTAGGGCTGGCAGGGCCGGATGTCAACCGGAATCGGCGTGGACGCCCGTTCGATATCAGGCTAAAGTATGGTTGTCCTTATCTCCAGTCATATATAGCACCCCATGAATACCATCAAGCCGCACATCGATGACCGCCTGCCTCTCTACCAGCGCCTGCGCGACGACATGGTGGAGCGGATCACGCGCCGCGAATGGCAGGTCGGAGTGCCGATCCCGACCGAGACCGAGCTGACCAAGCTGTACGGCGTGGCGATCGGCACGGTGCGCAAGGCGGTCGAGACGCTGGTGGCCGACGGCCTGCTGGAGCGCGCCCAGGGCCGGGGCACCTTCGTGCGGCGGCCGAAATTCGACGCCTCGCTGTTCCGCTTCTTCCGCCACCAGATCGACGGGGCGCCGGGGCAGGTGCCGCAGGGCCGCATCCTGGCGCGCGCGCTGGCGGTGCCGCCGCCCGCCGTGGCCGCCGCGCTGGGGCTGGCGAAATCGGCGCAGGCGATCCGCCTCGACCGTCTGCGCCTGCTTGATGGCAAGGCCGTGCTGACCGAGGAGATCTGGCTGCCGCGCGCGCCGTTCGCCCCCTTGCTCAAGATCGAGCCGGAGCAGTTCGGCGACTTGCTGTATCCCTTGTATGAAGAGCGCTGCGGCATCGTGATCGCCTCGGCGCAGGAGACGCTGACCGTTGACGCGGCCAGCGCCCGCGATGCGGCGGCGCTGCCGGTCAAGGCTGGCCAGCCGGTGGTGGTGATCGACCGGCTGGCTTTCGGCTACGATCGTCAGCCGCTGGAATGGCGCCGCTCGCGCGGTCCGGCCAGCGGCTTCCGCTACCAGATCGAGATCCGCTAGCGGCCGGGTCAGAGACCCTGGCCGTTTCCGCCGCGGATCAATGCGCTGAGCGACTGCTGGTCCACCACGGTGTTGTTCCAGCGGTTGAAGATCGCCCAGCCGTTGTTGCCCGTCGCCCCATTGTCCCAGTAGAACGGCATCATGCCGTTGGCCACCGCTTGCCGGCTGGCGTAGTTGAGGAAGTAGGCGCGCGAGTTCAGGTGCAGCTGCAGGTTGCTGCCGGTCAGGCCGCTGCGCCGCATCGCCCCGAATTCACCGATCACCACCGGTATGCCCTGGTTGACGAACTTCGTCTTCATCTTGCCGTAGTAGGCGTTCAGATCGGCTTCCTCGCCCCAGGTCGCGTTGTGGGCCGTGTCGGTGGTCGAGTGGTAGGCGCCGCCCCAGTAGAAGAACTGGTTGCCCCAGCTCTGGTCGGCATCCATCAGCGTGAACTGATACGGCGTGTAGTAGTGGACCTCGGCCATCATGCGGCGCTGCACGGTGTCGCTGGGCATGGTGTTCATCAGGTTGTAGGTGGTGTCGATGTCCGTCTTCGGCCCTTGCACCACCAGCGTCCGGTAGGCATTCCTGCCGCCGGTCGAGCGCACCGCGTTGATGAAGGTCTGGTGGTAGGACAGCAGGATGGCCATTTGCGTGGCGTCGCCGGCCGGCGGTTCGTTGGCGCTGGCGAAGATCAGGTGCTCGTCGAAACCGCGCAGCGCGGTGGCGATCTGTTCCCAATACGCTTTCTGCTTGGCGTTCACCGAGGCTTGCGCGGAGGCGTTGATGTTGTTGTCGAGCCAGCCGCCGTCCCAGTGGATGTTGACGATGACGTACAGGCCGTTGTCGATGCAATACTGCACCACCTGCTTGACGCGGGCCAGCCAGGCATCGCTGATCTTGGCCGTGCTCTGGTTGGCGTACTGGTCCCAGGAGGTGGGCAGGCGCACGGCGGTGAAGCCGCTTTGCTTGATCAGCTGGATTTGCTGCAGCGAGATCGCCGGATTGCCCCAGTTGGTCTCGCCGCCGATCGCCTCCAGCGTGTTGCCGATGTTGTAGCCCGCCTTGATGCGCGTGGCCAGCGTGACCGCGTCGCTGGACATGCCGCTCAGGTCGGCGGGCTGCGGGCTGGTGTTGTAGCTGGGGTAGCTGGCGGCTTGCCTGCCGCTTAGTTGCATGAGGCCGGCTTGCTTGTCGCCGGCGCCGGCCGTATCGGACGCGCCACCGCCGCAACCGGCGGCGGTCAGCGCCAGAAAGAAGGTGCTCAGGATGGTGTTTGTTCTCAAGACATATCTCCTTAAATTTAAGTGTTATGTTTGTGTTTCAAGAACAGGCATTGCACAGACTGGGCGAGCACCTCCTTTCACATAGGGATTACCACCAGGCGGTGTAGATGGTTGCCAGCAGCACGCAGATCACGGCGGAGCCGAAGGCGAAGGCGCCGTCGACGCGGAACAGGCCGTGGTCGATTTGCAGGTGGCGGGTGTTGGCGTCGCGCCGCGCTTCGGCCATCTTGCTGATCACGACCATGCCGGCCACCACGAACCAGAACACGATGAACATGCGGTCCAGGAAGGGGATCTCGAACACGCCGCTGCCGTTGTCCTTGGAGAAGCCGATCGGCGCCAGGAAGGACAGGTCCATCATCGTCGGCAGGAACTTCAGCACGATCGAGCCGGCCAGGCCGCCCAGCGTGGCGAACATGGCCGCACCGGAGGTGGTTTTCTTCCAGAAGAAGCCCAGCAGGAACATGGCCAGGATGCCGGGCGAGACGAAGCCGGTGTACTCCTGGATGTATTGGAAACCGCCTTTCTTGTCGATGCCCAGCATCGGTGCGATCAGCACGGCCAGCGCCATTGCCACGACCACGCTCACGCGGCCGATCCACACCATGCGCTGCTCGCTGGCTTCCTTGTTGAACGCCTTCTTGTAGATGTCCAGCGTGAAGATGGTGGCGATACTATTGGCCTTGCCGGCCAGCGAAGCGACCACGGCGGCGGTCAGCGCGGCAAACGCGATACCCTTCAGGCCCGAAGGCAGCAGACCCAGCAGGATAGGGTAGGCGCGGTCGGGATTGACTTCGCCGCCGACCTTCATGGCGTCGCCCAGCGCGCCGGACTTGTCCAGAGCATAGGCCGCGATACCTGGCAGCACCACGATGACCGGCATCAGCAGCTTCAGGAAGGCCGCGAACAGCAGGCCCTTGCGGGCGGTCGGCAGGTCGGCGCCCAGCGCGCGTTGGGTGATGTACTGGTTGCAGCCCCAGTAGTTCAGGTTGACGATCCACATGCCGCCCAGCAGGACCGACAGGCCCGGCAGGTCCATATAGTTAGGATTGTCGCGCTTGAGCACCATGTCGAAGTGGCCGCGGGCGTGGTTGTACAGCTCGGAGAAGCCTTGCAGCGCGCCGTGCTTGTTGCCCAGCGCGGCGACCATGTCGAGCGCCAGCCAGGTCGTGACCAGGCCGCCGACCACCAGGCAGGTGACCTGCACCACGTCGGTGTAGCCGATGACCTTCATGCCGCCCAGCGTGATGATGGCTGCGAACACGGCCAGGAACAGCATGCAAGGCAGCAGGGCGATGCCCGACAGGCTGCTGATCGCCAGCGCGCCCAGGTACAGGATGGAGGTCAGGTTGACCACCACGTACAGGCCCAGCCAGAACAGCGCCATGGTGGTGGCGACCGCCTTGCCGTAGCGTTGTTCGAGGAACTGCGGCATCGTGTAGATGCGGTTCTTCAAGTACACCGGCATGAAGAACACGGCCACGATCACCAGCGTGGCGGCGGCCATCAACTCATACACGGCCACCGCCATGCCGATGCGGAAGCCCGAGCCGCTCATGCCGATGAACTGCTCGGCCGAGATGTTGGAGGCGATCAGCGAAGCGCCGATGGCCCACCACGTCAGCGAGCCTTCAGCCAGGAAGTAGTCATGCGAGGCGAGGCCGGAGCCGGCCTGCTTGCGCCGGTACACCCACAGGCCGTAGCCCGCGACCATGACAAAGTAAACGAGGAAAACAATGGTATCTAGTGCCGAGAAAGTATTCATTAAGAAGTCGGTAGGAAGATTAAGTCTCAAATGCGGAAGTCGCGCTGAAGTCGCTGTCCGTCGTGTCCGGGCGTGGCCGGAAGTTACTGGCGCTTATTGTGCCGGGTAACTTTGCCGCTGTGGCGCGGTTGACAAGAAACACTGTGCACATTGGTGATTTTCATAATTGATACGGCGCGGCGCGGGTTGCAAAATCGCTGCAGCCCTCCGAATCGAAAAAGGATGATCCTATGCCCAGCCGCCTGGCCCTGTTGTTGATGACCGCACTGACCGTCCACGGCGCCATCGCCGCCGATACGCCCGCCGCACAGACCCCGCCGCCGTGCGCCGTGACGGCGGCGCCGCGCGCGGTCGAGTACCCGTGGATGTCGATCGAGCGCTGGCGCGGCATGCACGCGGAGCAGGTGGCGCGCGCCGCCAAGGGCGACGTTGACGTGATGTTCCTCGGCGATTCGATCACCGAGATGTGGTCCAAGCCGGTGTGGGACGCCAACTTCGGCCAGCTCAAGGCGGCCAATTTCGGCATCGGCGGCGACCACACCGGCAACGTGCTGTGGCGCCTGCAGGACCCGGCCATCGCGCGCCTGCAGCCGAAACTGGTGGTGCTGCTGATCGGCGTGAACAACCTCAACCTGTGTGGCGAGACGCCGGAGCAGGTATTCGGCGGCATCCAGGCCGTGGTCGGCCGGCTGCGTGCGCAGTATCCGGCCGCGCGCATCCTGCTCAACGCCGTGCTGCCGTCTGGCGCCAAGCCCGACGAGCCGGTGCGCCAGCGCATCGTCGCGCTCGACAAGATGGTGGCGACGCTGGACGATGGCCAGCACGTGTTCTTCCACGATTACGGCGCGCATTTTATCGGCGCGGACGGCACGCTGTCGGCCGAGAACCAGCCGGACTTCCTGCACCTGTCGGAAAAGGGCTACCGGATCTGGGCCGCCGCGATGCGGCCCGATATCGAACGCCTGCTCAACCAGCCGCGCCCGGCCCAGCCCGTGGTGCTGGCGGCCGACGACGTGCGTGCCTTCGCCGCCGCGCCGGCCGGCTTCGACCAGGTGCGGGCCGGTGTGGCGCAGGGACGGATCGAGGAATTCAGCTACGACTCCAGCATCACCGGCACGCGGCGCAAGGCCAACGTCTACCTGCCGGCCGGCTACACGGCGCAGCGGCGCTATCCGGTGCTGTATCTGCTGCACGGCATCGGCGGCAACCATGACGAGTGGCGCGGCTACGTGCACGCGCAGGCCATCCTCGATAACCTGATCGCCGACGGCAAGGCGGTGCCGATGATTGTCGTCATGCCCAACGGCCGCGCGCTGGCCGACGACCGTCCGCCGCCGGGCGACCGCACCTTCACGCCGGCGCACATCGCCGGCTTCACCGCGTTCGAGCGCGAGCTGCCGGAGGTGCTGGTGCCTGCCATCGACGCCAAATATCCGACCCTGGGCGGCGGGGCGCAGCGCGCGATTGCAGGGTTGTCGATGGGCGGCGGCCAGTCGCTGAACATCGGACTGGGCCATCCCGAAATTTTTGGCTGGGTCGGCGCCTTCTCTGCGGCGCCCAACCTGAAGGCGGCGGCAGAGCTGCTGCCCGAGCGCGGACGCGGCCAGCCGAAGCTGTTGTACCTATCCTGCGGCAACCAGGACGGGCTGATCGCCGGTTCGCAAACCTTGCACCGCTACTTGAAGGAGCACGGCATCGCGCACATCTGGAACGTGGACGAGCATGCGCATGACCGCGAGACTTGGGCGGACAACCTGTACCATTACGCGCAGCTCATCTTCCGCCCGGCCGGCCCCAGCTCCAGCTAAAGCCTAACCCCGACGTCCGAGCGCTTGTTCGATTTTCTGGTCCGTCTTAAATTGGCTCAAAGAATAGACCGCCCAGATCGTCGCGGGTAGCCATCCGATGAGTGTCAGTTGCAGAATCAGGCAAATGATGCCGGCCATCGGACGGCCGATGGTGAAGAAGGTCAGCCACGGGAGGATCAGGGCAATGATAAGACGCATGCGTTTTCTCTTTCAGTGCCCCGGATGCGCGAGGCGCCGCTTCGGCTTATGCCATGTCCAATTTTACTTCGCAGGAGCCTGTTGAGGATTCTGCTGAGCCTGCTGCGTCTGCTGGGCCTTCCTGGCCTCAGCCTCCGCCTTCTCCTTTTTTGCCTTCTCCTTGGCCATATGACGGCCAACCAGGCAACCTCCCACTGCTCCCGCAACCGCATGGTGTCCCGCGACGTGGCCGACAACCGCACCTGCCGCCGCGCCTTTAACGCAGCCGGCGGCAGACGCGCCGCCGCTTATCAACATCATTCCCGTCAACAGCAATACGAAATGCTTTTTCATGATATCTCCCTTGGAATCTGGTTCGATGGCCATCCGTTCATCGCTATTGTGCCACTTTCGCGTGGATCTCCAAATGTAGCTATATCGTTGATCCATGTGGCGCATCATGTCAAGGGCTCCAGGCGGCCCGGGTTGCCTGATTTTATGAGGCGCAATGGTGGTTTTCATAATTGCGCCTCCAGGCGCTTGCTCGGACAATGCGCGCAGGACTTCCCAAATTCACGATGGAACCAAAAAATGAAGAGACGAGAACTATTGCGGCACCTGGGCGCGGCCATTCCGGCGTTGGCGCTTTCCCCCTTTACCTTTGCCGCCAAGGCGGCGCCGTTCGGCGGCCATGAGAAGATGGCGCCCGGCCCCTTCACGGCGGACTGGGATTCGCTGGCGGCCTACCAGACCCCGGACTGGTTCCGCAACGCCAAGTTCGGCATCTGGGCGCACTGGGGCCCTCAATGCGAGGCGGAACACGGCGACTGGTATGCGCGCGGCCTGTACGAGGAGGGCAGCGATCACTACCGCTACCATGTGGAGAAGTACGGCCACCCGTCCAAGGTCGGCTTCAAGGACGTGATTCATCAATGGAAGGCCGAGCGCTGGGATCCCGACGCGCTGGTCTCGCTGTACAAAAAGGCCGGCGCGAAATACTTCGTGGCCCTGGCCAACCACCATGACAACCTGGACCTGTACGCCAGCAAGCACCAGCCGCAGTGGAACTCGACCAAGGTCGGTCCGAAGAAGGACCTGATCGGCGGCTGGGCCAAGGCCGCCCGCAAGCAGGGGCTGCGCTTCGGCGTCAGCGTGCACGCGGCCCACGCCTGGACCTGGTACGAGACGTCGCAGGGCGCCGACAAGACCGGCCCCTACGCGGGCGTACCCTACGATGGCAACCTGACCAAGGCCGACGGCAAGGGCAAGTGGTGGGACGGCCTCGATCCGCAGGCGCTGTATGCACAGAACCACCCGCTGAGCACGAACGGCGGCGGCGGTGTGGATGGCGACCAGTGGCACTGGGGCGGCGGCGCGTCCACCCCGGACCAGGCCTACTGCGAAAAGTTCTACGACCGTACCATGGAACTGATCAACAATTACGATCCCGACCTGGTCTACTTCGACGACACCGTGCTGCCCTTGCACCCGGTCAGCGACGTCGGCCTGCGCCTGACCGCGCATATGTACAACCGCAGCATCGCCAAGAAGGGCAAGCTGGAGGCCGTGGTCAACGGCAAGATCCTCAGTGAGCAGCAGCGCAAGACCATGGTGTGGGATATCGAGCGCGGCCAGAGCAACGCCATCGAGCCGCTGCCGTGGCAAACCTGCACCTGCATCGGCAGCTGGCATTACGACCGCCGCGTCTACGACAACAAGTCGTACAAGAGCGCGCAGACCGTGGTGCACACGCTGATCGACGTGGTCAGCAAGAACGGCAACCTGCTGCTCAACGTGCCCGTGCGCGGCAACGGCACCATCGATCCGCTCGAGCGCGACATCGTCGAGGAAATCGGCCGCTGGATGGCGGTCAGCAGCGAGGGCATCTACGACAGCCGTCCGTGGGCGGTGTTCGGCGAAGGACCGGTGACGGAGGAGGCCGCGGCGCCGATGTCGGGCCCGGGCTTCAACGAGGGCAAGAACAAGCCGTTCTCGGCGGCGGACGTGCGCTTCACCGCCAAGGGCGACGCGGTGTACGCCTTCGTCATGGGCTGGCCGGCCGACGGCAAGGTGACGATCAAGTCCATGCGCGCCGGCAGCCCGCACCTGAAGCGCGGCATCGCCAAGGTCGAGCTGGTGGGCGGCCAGGCGTTGGCCTTCGAGCAGGCGGCCGATGGCCTGCGGGTGACGCTGCCGGCCGCCGCGCCGGCGCTGCCTTACGCCTTCGCGCTGCGGATCGTCTAGTTTCCAGCCGTCCGCGCGTGGCGTTCAAGCATGGCTCCTGCGGGAGCCATGTTTCGTTTTGGCCCCGGTTGTGCCGATTTCGCCCGTTTCCAGTGTCAAGACTGCCAAGACGTGCCCATCCGGGCCACGTAAGCTCTGTTGCGATTCGATAGCCTCGTTGAGCACGCGATCGAAGCAAACCGGCAGTTTGATTATCACGATCCCGCACGCTCGATGTGGGACGTCATCACTAGGAGACGAGCATTATGTTTCAGGAAAAAATAGGTGTGCGCTGGGTGAAGTTGGCGCTGGCGTTGTTGTCGGCCCACGCGGTGGCCATGGCGCAGGAGCAGCCGGACGCCAAGATGGAGCGGGTGGAAATCACCGGCAGTAATATCAAGCGGGTCGCGCAGGAGGGCGTCTCGCCGATGACGCTGATCACCAAGGACGACATCAAGCGCTCCGGCGCGACCTCGGTGCTGGACGTGTTGCGCAACCTGCCTTCGGTGGGCGGCAACGGCCGCGATTTCGGCGGCGGCAACGACTTCCGCAACGGCGCCACCACGGCCAGCCTGCGCGGCATGCCGACGTTGATCCTGTTGAACGGCAACCGCCTGCCGGTGTCCGGCTCGGACGATTCCAACGGCTTCACCTCGGTGGACTTGAACATGCTGCCGCTGGCGGCCATCGAGCGCATCGAAGTGCTCAAGGATGGCGCCTCGGCCATCTACGGCACCGACGCGGTGGGCGGCGTGATCAACTTCATCATGCGCCAGAACTACCAGGGCGTGGACCTGAGCACCAGCTACGGCGCCACCACGCTGGGCGGCGGCGACGTGCGCAAGCTGTCGGTGGCCGGCGGCTACGGCGACCGCGCCACGCAGAAATTCAACCTGACCTACGCGGCGATGTACGAGGACACCAAGCGCATCAAGGGCACCGACCGCGACTGGGCCAACCACATCGACTTCGGCGCCAGCGGCGGGCTGCAGTACGCCAACGTGTACGGCGCCCACGGCACCGACGCCGGCACGCTGTCGATCGGCGGCAACCGCTTCCCCGACCCGGGCTGCCTGCCCGGCTCCAAGCTGCCGTATCCGAGCGGCGCCGAATGGTTCCCTTCGCCGACGCGCAACGGCTGCCTGTCGGCCACGGCGGAGTTCACCGACCTGGTCAAACCATCGCGCCGCGCCGGCGCCACGGCCGCGCTGAACTGGGACATCGCGCCGGACATGACGCTGTTCGCCAACGCCTTCTTCACCAACTTCGACAAGCGCATCGTCGGCCAGTCGTCGTGGCTCCAGAACCGCGATCGCAACAACCTGGTGATCCCGGCCTCGAACCCGTTCAATACCTACGGCAAGCCGGTGACGGTGCGGCGCGACTTCCCGGTCTACGAGGGCGGCATCAAGACCAACGTCGACAACCTCTGGCTGCTGACCGGCCTCAAGGGCGAGATGGCGGGCTGGGACTGGTCGGCCACGCTGTCGCACGGCGAGGAGCGCGGCCGCACCGACACGCTGGGCGCCTACAAGCTGGAGGAGCTGAACCAGGCGGTCGATGACGGGCGCTTCAACCCCTTCGGCGTGAACAGCAATTCGGACGCGCTGATCCGTGAGCTGTCGGGCGAGATGTTTGTGAAGACCCGCAGCAAGACCGATTCCATCAAGCTGCAGGCCGGGACCGAATTCGGCGAGCTGCCGGGCGGGAAGATCGGCGTGTCGCTGGGCTCCGAGCTGCGCAAGAATTCGCTGTCGTACACGCCGTCGATGGACTGGCAGCAGGGCTTGCTGGGCCAGTACGCGGTGCTGCCGCCGATCTCCGGTTCGGAAAAGCTGTCGGCCGTGTATGCGGAGCTGAGCCTGCCGTTGCTGAAGACGCTGGAGGCCCAGGCCGCCGTGCGCCACGACAAATACGAGCTGGCCGGCTCGACCACCAATCCCAAGTTCGGCCTGAAGTGGAAGCCGGCCAGGGAGATCATGCTGCGCGCGAACTACAGCACCGGCATGGTGGCGCCGTCGCTGCCGCAGCGCTTCAGCGAAGGCCGGGATTCCTTCTCGCCGACCAAGGACCCGCACCGCTGCATCGAGGGCAATGTGTATTTCGATACCTACTGCACCCGCTACGTGAAGGCGTCCAACGTCGGCACCAAGGACCTGCAGCCGGAGAAATCGAACCAGTACAACGTCGGCTTTGTGATCGAGCCGCTCAAGGACCTGAACATCGGCCTGACCTATTACGACATCAAGTGGAAGAACAAGATCGACGTGCTGGATAACACGACGGTGCTTGAAAACGAGGACGGCGCCTACAAGTCGCACGTGACGCGCGACGCCGTCACGGCCGACGACATCGCGGCCTACGCGGCGCTGTCGGCGGCGGAAAAGGCGCGGCTGGGGCCTCTGCGTGGCGAGCTGTCCAACATCAAGACCGGCTGGGTGAACCGCTTCGAGTCGCACACCTCGGGCATCGACCTGGACGCGTCCTACACCTTCCGCACCGACCGGCTGGGCCGCTTCAAGGTGTTCGGCGACGCCAACTACACGATCCGCTACGACACGGTGCTGCTGGCCGATAACGTCTATATCAACTGCCCGAACAACACCTCGTGCGACGCCGGCGAGTACGGCAATCCGCGCGTGCTGGCGAACGTCGGCGTGAACTGGGACCTGGGACCGTGGAGCGCCACCGGCATCGTCAAGTACGTGGCCGGCACCAAGGTCGATCGTTCGCCGTCGGCGGTTCAGAACCAATGGTATGACTTCTATGCCAAGGGACGGCGGATTCCCGCCATCGCCACGATGGACGCGTCGTTGGGCTATTCAGGCATCAAGAACGCGGTGATCCGCGTCGGCGCCAACAATGTGTTCAACCGCGATCCGGCCTTCGATCCCGGTTCCTCGCTGGGCTACAACGACAGCTGGGGCGATCCGCGCGGCCGCTATGTGTATGTGAGCCTGGACTACAGCTTCAAATAATCCGCACTGGCGATCCGGCCGTCTCCCCGAGGACGGCCGGATCGCCGCCGCTGCGGAATATCGTTCCGGAGATTCGTCATTTTCATAATTGCCCGGTCGGTGCCCCACAGGCACAATCGCCCGCGAACCCTTAAGAAAGTGATGGAGACCCATGAAATTGAAGACAAAAATCAGCCTGCTGTCGGCCGCCGTGGCACTGTGCTGCGGTAGCGCCGGCGCGCAGACCGGCGCGGCCGAAGTAGCCGCACCCGCAGCCACGCCATGGATGAACGCCCAGCTGGGCGCGGACGAACGCGCCCGCCTGGCGGTGGCGGCCATGACCATGGACGAGAAGCTCAAGCTGGTCTACGGCTACCTGGGCGCCGACATGGAATCGAAAAAGACCACGCGCCCGGCGCCGTCGTACAAGCAGTCGGCAGGCTTCATCTACGGCGTGCCGCGCCTGGGCATTCCCAACCTGTGGGAAACCGACGCGGGCGTGGGCGTGGCCAGCCAGGGCGGCCCGGATGCGCGCCCCGGCACGGCGCTGCCGTCCGGCCTGAACACGGCCGCCACCTGGGACCTGCAGACCGCCTACGCGGGCGGCGCCATGATCGGCTCGGAAGCGCGCAGCTACGGCTTCAACGTGCTGCTGGCCGGCGGCGTCAACCTGATGCGCGAGCCGCGCAATGGCCGCAATTTCGAATATGCCGGCGAGGACCCTCTGTTGGCCGGCAAGATCGTCGGCGCGCAGATCAAGGGCATCCAGTCGAATCGCATCGTGTCCACGCTCAAGCACTTCGCGCTGAACGACCAGGAAACCAACCGCACCACGCTCAACGTCAAGATCGACGACCGCTCGGCCCGCATGTCGGACCTGCTGGCCCTGCAGATCGCCAACGAAGAGGGCAATCCGGGCTCGGTGATGTGCTCGTATAACCGCGTCAACGGCGTGTATGCGTGCGAAAACAGCTATCTGCTCAACGAGGTGCTGAAGAAGGACTGGGGCTTCAAGGGTTGGGTGATGTCGGACTGGGGCGCGACGCACAGCACGGTGCCGGCCGCCAACGCCGGGCTGGACCAGCAATCCGGCATGCCGTTCGACCTGGCCGACTATTTCGGCCCGCCGTTGAAGGAGGCCGTGTTGAATGGCTGGGTGCCGCAGGCCCGCCTGGACGACATGGTGCGCCGCATCCTGCACGCGATGTTCGAGCATGGCGTGGTGGATCATCCGGTGGCGTCGAAGCCCGAAACGATAGACTTCAAAGCGCACGCGGCCGTGTCGCGCAAGGATGCCCAGGAGGGCATGGTGCTGCTGAAAAACAGCACCGGCGCCTTGCCGCTGAGCCGCTCGGCCAAGAAGATCGCCGTGATCGGCGGTTATGCCGACCGTGGCGTGCTGGCCGGCGGCGGTTCGTCGCTGGTGTATCCGGCCGGCGGCAACGCTGCGCCCGAATTGCTGCCCAAGACCTGGCCGGGCCCGGTGATGGTGTATCCGTCGTCGCCGTTGAAGGCCATCAAGGCCCGCCTGCCATCGGCCACGGTGGCTTACGCCGACGGCAGCGACCGCGCAGCCGCCGCCAGGCTGGCGCGCGAGAGCGATGTGGTGCTGGTGTTCGCGACCCAGTGGACGGGCGAGGGCTTCGACATGCCGAACCTGTCGCTGACCGACAAGCAGGACGAGCTGATCGCCACGGTGGCCGAGGCCAACGCCAACACCGTGGTGGTGCTGGAGACCGGCGGTCCGGTGACGATGCCATGGCTGCCGAAAGTGTCGGCGGTGCTGGAGGCCTGGTATCCGGGCAGCGACGGCGGCGAGGCGATTGCCGGCGTGCTGTTCGGCGAAGTCAATCCGTCGGGCCGTTTGCCGGCGACCTTCCCGGCGTCGGAATCGCAATTGCCGCGTCCGGCGGTGGACGGCTTCCCTGAAGTGGCGGACCGCCGCTTCGACGTCAACTACAGCGAAGGCGCCGCGGTCGGCTACAAGTGGTTCGACCTGAAAGGCCTGACGCCGCTGTTCCCGTTCGGTCATGGCTTGTCCTACACCGAGTTCGCCTTCTCGGACCTGGCCGCCAGCGTCAAGGACGGCGCGGTGCGTGCTTCGTTCACAGTGAAGAATACCGGCAAGGTGACCGGCAAGCAGGTGGCCCAGGTCTACGTGTCGCCGCTGACCGCCCGTTGGGAAGCGCCGAAGCGCCTGGCCGGCTTCCAGAAGGTCGAGGTACAGCCGGGTGCCGGCGTGCAGGCTTCCGTGACCGTCGATCCTCGCTTGCTGGCGATGTATGACTCGGCGTCGAAGACCTGGAAAGTCGCCAAGGGGGATTACAAGCTGACCCTGGCGGCCAGCGCCGCGGACAGCAAGGCCGTCAGCACCGTGGTTCACCTCGATGCCGCCGTCTACGACGTGAACGGCAAGCCGCTGCGCAAGTCCTCCCGCTAATCGCCGGGCTTGTGGCCATCTCGCCGGCGCCAGCGCGCCGCGCGAGACCGGCCGGCCATGTGGCCGGCCATGTTTACGACAATATCATGTGCCGGCACGGCAGATATCATAATTGCAGTCACTCCGGCTAATTTGCACAATGTCCCTGCGCGCATGGTGCGTGCACATAAAAAAATAAAGGGACAGGCAATTATGAGAATGAAACCATTGTTGGCACTGCTGGTGTCAGCGTTCGGGATGCAGTCTGCCGCCATGGCGGAAAATTATCACTGGGACACGGTGGCCATGGGGGGCGGCGGCTATGTCTCCGGTCTGGTGCCCAGCAAGACCGAGCGTGGCATCCTCTACGCGCGCACCGACGTCGGCGGCGCCTACCGCTGGGACGCGGCCCATACGCGCTGGATCGCGCTGAACGACTGGGTCGGCACCGCCGACACCGGCCTGATGGGCGCCGAATCGCTGGCGGTCGATCCGCACAACGCCGCCAAGGTCTACATCATGGCGGGCACCAGTTACCTGAGCGGCGGCAAGTCCGTGATATTGCGCTCCAACGACTACGGCAAGACCTTCGCCCGGACCGAGGTCACCAGCCAGTTCCACATCCATGGCAACGGCATGGGCCGCGGCAACGGCGAGAAGCTGCAGGTTGATCCGGGCAATGGCGATGTGCTGTACGCCGGCAGCCGCGACAACGGCCTGTTCCGCAGCACCGACGCCGGCGCCAGTTGGAGCCGGCTCGACGGCCTGGACGTCACCACCACCCCCAACCAGAATGGCATCAGCTTCGTGCTGCTCGACCCCACCAGCGTGGACCAGGGCATGGCGCAGCGGATGTTCGTCGGTGTGTCGCGCTTCGACTCGGTCGGCCCCAACCTGTATTTCAGCTATGACGCCGGCCAGACCTTCGTGCCGGTCGAGGGTGGTCCCGCCGGCCTGATGCCGCAGCGCGCCGTGCTGTCGCCGGACGGCATGTTGTACATCACCTACGCCAACGGCGGCGGTCCGCATGGGGCCGACGGTGAACCGATGAGTACCGGCCAAGTCTGGGAATACGACGCGGCGGGCGGCAACTGGACCAACATCACCCCGTCCGAATATGACCACCCGTACGCCGGCATCACGATCGATCCTGCCAATCCCAAGCACCTGGCGCTGTCGACCACCAACACCTATTGGAGCCAGGGCAAGAGCTACGGCGACCAGATCTTCACCACCACCGACGCCGGCCGCCACTGGACCAACGTGGTGCAGCGCGGCTTCCAGATCGACCCGATGGGCGTGCCCTACGCCGCGGACACCTCGATCCACTGGGCCGGCTCGCTGGAGTTCGATCCGTTCGACACCAAGACCGTGTGGGTGAGCTCGGGCAATGGCATCTTCCGCACCACCAACATCGACGCCCAAACCGGCACTTGGGGCTTCGCGGTCAAGGGGGTGGAGGAGACCGGCGCCTACGATATCCAGAGCGTGCCCAACGGCCCGCTGGTGACGGTGATCGGCGACTATGACGGCTTCATCCAAGCCGACCCGTCGCAATACGGCGTGCGGCACTCGCCGTCCATGGGCTCGACCACCGGCCTGGCCATCGCCGCGCAGGACAGCCGCTACATGGCGCGCATCGGCAACGCGCTGTATACCAGCGGCGACGGCGGCGCCACCTGGAGCAAGGCGCCCTCGCTCAACAATTCGCGCGGCACCGTCGCGCTGTCGGCCAACGGCCTGGTGCTCCTGCACAGCCCGGAGAACTCCACCACCACCTACCGTTCGACCAACAATGGCGCCAGCTGGACGCCGGTCACTGACTTGGCCATCAACAACGCCCGCGTGGTGGCGGACCCGGTCAACGTCAACAAGTTCTACGCCTATGACACCGGCGGCAAGCTGATGGCCAGCACGGACGGCGGCGTCTCCTTCGCGCTCAAGGGCACGCTGCCGGCCAGCGGCTCGGACGTGATCCGCGTCGCCCCGGGGCATGAGGGCGACATCTGGGTTTGCCTGAACAGCCGCGGCCTGACCCGCTCGACCGATGGCGGCGCGACCTTCACCAAGATCGGCACCGTCAACGAGTGCAGCGCGGTCGGTTTCGGCAAGGCGGCCCCGGACAGCAACTACCCGACCGTCTACATGTTCGGCACAGTGGGCAGCGTGAACGGCATGATGCGCTCGACCGACGCCGGCGCGACCTGGGTGCGCCTGAACGACGACGCGCACCAATACGGTGGCAGTTCCGCCTCCCGCATCGTGACCGGCGACATGAACATCTACGGCAAGGTCTACTTCAGCACCAACGGCCGCGGCGTCGCCTATGGCCAGTCGACGGCGCTGGGCGAGGTGGTGGCCACGCCGGTGACGGCGGCGCCGCCGGTGCACGCCGGCCCGCCCAATGAATGCCGCTACGACGTCGGTGCCTCGTGGCAGGGCGGCTATATCGCCAACATCTCGATCAAGAACAACGGCACCCAGCCCATCAACGGCTGGACGGTGAACTGGACCTACAGCGACAACTCGGTGGTGCAGAGCCTGTGGAACGCCAACCTGACCGGCAACAGCCCGAGCTACTCGGCCTCGGACGTGGGCTGGAACGCCTACATCGCCCCCGGCGCCACCGCCAGCTTCGGCTTCGTCGTGGCCGGCGCAGCCATCCCGACCGTCACCGGCGACGTTTGCAATTAATAAGGAAGAAACATGAAAAAGACATTGATCGCATTACTCGCCGGCGGACTGCTGCTGGCCGCGCAAAGCCACGCCGCCGTGGTCACTTTCGACAACCTCGACGCCGGCGGCAAGCTGTCGAGCATCGGCAAATACAATCCTTACGCCGACCTCGTCTGGGGCAGCAACTGGTTCCTGGGCGACACCAGCGTCGGCGGCTACGGCAATGGCGCGCACTCGGGCAAGGAATTCCTGAACAACGGCTTCGGCGTCAACAACCTGGGGGTCAGCAGCGCCAAGGCGTTCGACTTCTCGGGCGCCTGGTTCGCCGTGCCGGGCATCAACGGCACCAAGGCGACCTGGATCGACATCACCGCGTATGACGCCGCCAATCACGTCATCGGCACTACCGGCCAGATCGCCATCAACGGCACCTACAGCTGGGTGGCGGCCAATTTCGCCGGTGTCTCGCGCCTGAACATCACGCGCGACAAGGGCTTTTTCGTGATGGATGACTTCACGCTGGCCGCCGCGGTGCCGGAGCCCACCAGCCTGTCGATGATGGCGCTGGGCCTGGCGGCGATCGGCATCGCGCGCCGCCGTCGCGCCCGCTGACGCGCCAGCCGGGCGGGGGATGCGCGGCGCGCTTCCCCCACCCGGCGCGCATGACGTTCAGCTTGCCGATAGCACGGTCGAGCTCGTCAGCCTTTTCCAGCAGCGTCCTGATGCCGTTCAGTTTAGACTGAGCGGCATTTTTATTTTGTGGTACAGCGTTAACCTTGCGTTCAATGAAGAACGGCCCGCTCGTCAATTCGACCGGGCCGTCAAGGGCAGGGCAGGAGAATATGCCGCCAAGGTGTCAAGGAAAAGCCCTTAACTGGATGGCATGAGCATGCGCCCTTTGTATGTCACCGCGCTTGTTACCACCAGAGGCTGTAGATCGTCGTCAGTGCGATGCCGATCACAGCCGAACCCAGCGCGAAGGCGCCGTCGACGCGGAACAGCGAGGTGTCGATGTGCATGTGCTTGACGTTGTCGCGCTTGGCGTCGGCCATTTTGCTCATCACGACCATGCCGGCGATGACCACCCAGAACACGATGAACATGCGGTCCAGGAAGGGGATCTCGAACACGCCGCTGCCGTTGTCCTTGGAGAAGCCGATCGGCGCCAGGAAGGACAGGTCCATCATCGTCGGCAGGAACTTCAGCACGATGGAGCCGGCCAGGCCGCCCAAGGTGGCGAACATGGCCGCGCCGGAGGTGGTTTTCTTCCAGAAGAAGCCCATCAGGAACATGGCCAGGATGCCGGGCGAAACAAAGCCGGTGTATTCCTGGATGTACTGGAAGCCGCCTTTCTTGTCGATGCCCAGCATCGGCGCGATCAGCACGGCCAGCGCCATTGCAACGACCACGCTCACGCGGCCGATCCACACCATGCGCTGCTCGCTGGCTTCCTTGTTGAACGCCTTCTTGTAGATGTCCAGCGTGAAGATGGTGGCGATACTATTGGCCTTGCCGGCCAGCGAGGCGACCACGGCGGCGGTCAGCGCGGCAAACGCGATGCCCTTCAGACCCGAAGGCAGCAGGCCCAGCAGGATAGGGTAGGCGCGGTCGGGATTGACTTCGCCGCCGACCTTCATGGCGTCGCCCAGCGCGCCGGACTTGTCCAGCGCATAGGCGGCGATACCAGGCAGCACCACGATGACCGGCATCAGCAGCTTCAGGAAGGCCGCGAACAGCAGGCCCTTGCGGGCGGTCGGCAGGTCGGCGCCCAGCGCGCGTTGGGTGATGTACTGGTTGCAGCCCCAGTAGTTCAGGTTGACGATCCACATGCCGCCCAGCAGGACCGACAGGCCAGGCAGGTCCATATAGTTCGGGTTGTCGCGTTTGAGGACCATGTCGAAGTGGCCGCGGGCGTGGTTGTACAGCTCGGAGAAGCCTTGCAGCGCGCCGTGCTTGTTGCCCAGCGCGGCGACCATGTCGAGCGCCAGCCAGGTCGTGACCAGGCCGCCGACCACCAGGCAGGTGACCTGCACCACGTCGGTGTAGCCGATGACCTTCATGCCGCCCAGCGTGATGATGGCTGCGAACACGGCCAGGAACAGCATGCAAGGCAGCAGGGCGATGCCCGACAGGCTGCTGATCGCCAGCGCGCCCAGATACAGGATCGAGGTCAGGTTGACCACCACATACAGGCCCAGCCAGAACAGCGCCATGGTGGTGGCGACCGCCTTGCCATAACGTTGTTCAAGGAATTGCGGCATCGTGTAGATGCGGTTCTTCAAATAGACCGGCATGAAGAACACGGCCACGATCACCAGCGTGGCGGCGGCCATCAGCTCGTAGACCGCGATCGCCATGCCGATGCGGAAACCGGAGCCGCTCATGCCGATGAACTGCTCGGCCGAGATGTTGGAAGCGATCAGCGAAGCGCCGATGGCCCACCAGGTCAGCGAGCCTTCGGCCAGGAAATAGTCATGCGAGGCGAGGCCGGAACCGGCCTGCTTGCGCCGGTAGACCCAGATGCCATAGCCGGCGACCAGGACAAAATATACAAGAAAGACGGTCACGTCCAAGGTGGAAAAAGTGCTCATGCGGTACTCGCGAAAAAGATTGTCTCCGGATTGACGGCCCAAGCTGCGGCCGTGCCCATTTTATTGATGAATCTGCCAATGGATGATCTTAGGCGATTTCCACCTATAATTTCCAATACCACTTTTGCATGCAGCTATACTGTTTGGGTGGGGGCAGATTCGTTTTTGCGTCTATTTTCCCGCGACCTTGACCAGGCTCGGCGCCTTGCGGGCCACTTCGCCGTCGCCGCTCGCGTTCAGGCGGCCGGTGGCGTCGTTCCAGTGCAGCCGGACCGTCGTTCCCTTGCCTTTTTCGTAATCGTAGGACACGCCGTCGTCGTCATACAGCGCGAAGTCGCCATCCTTGCCTGGATAAACCCGGATCTCGGCGACCGATTGACGCTCGGCGGTCGACTGGATGTCCGAGCCCAGCGGCACGATGGCGCCGGCCCGCACGAACACCGGGATCTGGTCGATCGGCGCCGCCACCTTGACCCAGCGGCCGCCCGCCAGCTTCTCGTTGGTCCAGAAGTTGTACCAGTCGCTGCCGGCCGGCAGGTAGACATCCTTCTGCGTCTGCCCCTGCTCGGTCACGGGCGCGACCAGGAACGCCGGCCCGAACATGTACTGCGTGCCGATATTGGCCACCTGCGGATCGTTCGGGAAGTCCATCCACAGCGGCCGCATGAACGGCGCGCCGCTGTCGTAGGTCGCCTTGGCCTGGCTGTAGATGTAAGGCATCAGCTGGTAGCGCAGGCGGTCGTAGCGCGCCAGGATCGGCTCGGCCTGGGTGCCGAATTCCCACAGTTCCGTGTGCTTGCGGTCGCCGTGCACGCGCAAGGTCGGCAGGAAGGTGCCGTACTGGAACCAGCGCGTGAACAGTTCAGGATAGTCGTGGTTCTGGCCGACCGTGCCGGTGCCGCCGGCCGGGTCGAGCAACGGCGCCTTGGTGGCCTTGGTCGTTTGCGGCAGCCACTGCCAGCCGCCGATATCGTTGCCCCAGTAGGCGATGCCGGAGGCCGTCATGTTCAGGCCGGTCGGGATCTGGCGCGACAGCGCTTCCCACGAGGGATTGATGTCGGACGACCAGAACAGCGCGCCGGTGCGCTGCGAGCCCAGGTAGGCGGCGCGCGACAGGACCAGCGCGCGCTTGTTCGGCTTCCACGCGCGCATGTTCTCGGCAAAGCCTTCGACGTGCAGCAGCGGGTAGACGTTGTGGTAGCGGTCGCCGGAGCCGATCGCATAGAAGTAGCCGTCCGGTACCAGGTCGGGTTCGGTCTCGTCCAGCCATGGATAATCGAAGCCGTGCGACAGCACGTTGTCGCGCGCGTGTTCCCAGAACCATTTGCGGGCCGCCGGGTTGGTGGCGTCGATCAGCGCGCCGGTGCGGTCCGAGCGCGACGGCAGGCCGTCGACGGTCTTGCCGTCCTTGTCCTTGAGGAAGTAGCCCTTCGCATCGAGCTCGTTGAAGTAGCGGCCCGAGCTCTCGAAGCGCGGCCAGAACGAAATGATGGACTGCATGCCCAGGCCGTGCAATTCCTTGTTCATGGCGTCCGGGTCGGGGAACTGCGCCGGATCGATGTCCAGCTGGCCCATGCGGGTCCAGTAGAACCAGTCCACCACCATGATGTCGAGCGGGTACTTCTTCTGGCGGTAGGTGTTGGCCACGCGCAGCACTTCCTGCTGGCTCTCGTAACGCGCCTTGGACTGGATCAGGCCGAACGCGGCCTTCGGCGGGATCGGCGTCTTGCCGGTCACGCGCGCATAGCCGGAATACAGTTCCTCCGGCGTGTTGCCGGTGATGACGAAGAAGCTGACGCGCTCGCCCACGCTGGACTGGAACGCGGTGCGGCCGTTGATGCCGGCGATGAAGCGCGTCGGCGACGGGTTGTCCCAGACGATGCCGTAACCTTTGGACGACACCATGAACGGCAGGCACACGGTCTCGCCGGCCGGCGCGTCGTACCAGTGCTTGCAGTCGATGACGCGGCCGCGCAGGTCCAGCGGGCCCATCGATTCCTGGTTCTGGCCCATGCCGTAGTAATGCTCGTCGGCCGGCGCGTTGAACGAGGCGCTGGCCTGGTAGGTCTTCTCGGTGTTGACGGTTTGCGGCGCCAGGTCCCAGCCGGTCATGTCGAGCACCACTTCGCCCTTGGCGTTCTTCACCTGCAGCGCGACCGGCGCCAGCGTCGAGGCAAAATATTTCTCGCTCATGGACGGCACGTGCGGCGCGGGCGCCGGCGCCACGTGCAGGCTCAGCGCGGACGAGCTGAAGGTGTCGCCGTCCTTGCCGCCGGTGTGGCGGAAGGCCGCGTTGTCGACGCCGCCGGCCAGGATGCCGTAGCCGCCTGCCTTCAGCGCCTCGGCCTTGTCGGCGGCCACCGTGACGCGGACCACATTCGGACCGTAGGCCTCGACTGAGACCCAGGCGCCGTTGCGGTCCAGCGTGGCGATCGGCGCGGCTTGGGCCGACGCGGCGGCGCCGAGCGCGATCAGGGAAATCGAGGCGGCCAGAATCTTGCGCCGGTGATGCTTGGTCATGTTGTCTCCTGAATTGTTGTACATGGATGGTTATGGAATCAGTTTGCGGTCGCGCAGCCACTCTTCGGCGCGGCGCGGCCAGTTGGACGCCGTGCCCTGGCCGGTGCGCATGCCCATGCCGTGGCCGCCGTGCTCGAACAGCATCATCTCGGCCGGCACATGGGCGCGGGTCAGGGCCTGGAAGTACAGGATGCTGTTGTCGACCGGCACCGCGCCGTCGTCCTGGGAATGCATCAGCAGCGTGGGCGGGGTCTGCGCGTTGACCTGCTGATCGAGCGACATCTGCCGCACCAGCTCGGCGGACGGCGAGGCGCCGAGCAGGGCGCGGCGCGAGCCGGCGTGCGTGACACCCGACTCCATCGAGATGACCGGATACATCAGCATCGCGAAGTCGGGCCGCGCGCTGACGGCGTCGAGCGCGTCGCCGCCGCGGCCGGCCGGCAGGTTGTACAGGGTGGAGGCGCTGGCGGCCAGGTGTCCGCCGGCCGAGCTGCCCATGATGCCGATGCGGTCCGGCGCCACGCCGTATTGCGCCGCCTGCGAGCGCACCAGGCGGATCGCGCGCAGCACGTCCTGCAGCGGCGCCGGATGGCCGTAGCCGGACAGCCGCGACTTGAGCACGAAGGCGGTGATGCCCAGGTTGGACAGCCACTGCGCGTACTGGTGGCCTTCGCGGGTGAAGGACAGGATCTCATAGCCGCCGCCGGGGCAGATGATGACGGCGGCATGGGCCGGCCGGTCGTAGGAGGCGGGATAGACGGTCAGCGTGGGGACGCTGACGTTGCTGATCCGTTCGTCGTCCAGGCGCTCCGGCCCGAGCTGCGGATGCGGGCCGGGGAAGCCGTTCGGCCAGAGGGTGATGACGTTGCCTTGGGCGCCGGCGCCGGCCGAGGCCACCAGCAGCAGGGCCAATATCCATGAACGCATGATGTGATCTCCTTTGTTGTACTTTTGACCCCGGTATTTTGGGCGCTTCATCATTGCAGAGCCGCCGTGCGACCGCAATTATGAAAATCACCGATCATGAGTATGATTTCACCGCCGGAGCGCGCGCCGGCCATCCACTTCAGGACCAATCAAATGAATCAGTACGGCACATCCGCCATTCTCGTGGGCCTGGCAAGCTCGATGCTGCTGCCCGCTTGCACGCCCAAGACGCCGCAGGTCGCCGCCGAGGATATCCGCATCGCCAAGCTGGAGCCGCTGGCCATCAGCGGCCCCGACCGGAATATCGAGAAGGTCCGGGTGGTCAAGTCCAGCGAACCGGGCTATGTGCCCGAGCCGGTGGCGCAGGCCCTGCTGGCGCAGCTCAAGCAATGGCCGAAGACGGGGACGGAGCTTGGCGACGCGCTCAATGCCTGCTCGACGCAGTTGGCGGTGACGCAGCTCGGCGACAAGTCCGCATGCCGCGAAGCGATGGGGGAGGACGAAGAGGCCGCCTGCTACAAGCAGCACGGCTACGGCAGGAAGACGGTGGGGCAGGCGCTGATGGCCGATCATCGCGACCTGAACGGCGATGGCGTGAAGGACTACATCATCTCGGACCGCTACTATTGCACGAACCTGTCGGCCAATCAGGGGGCGGTTTATTTTGTCATGCTGTCGCAGCCGAAAGGGGGCTACAAGCTGGCCTTTGCGGACTGGGCTGCGCCGACGCTGTATGCGGTGGACGCCAAGGTCGACGGCAAGGCGGTGCTGGTCGAGCGCGTCGCCAAGCTGGACGGCGCGACCACGCGCATCCTGAACCTGGTCGACGCCAAGTACGTGCGCAGGAGCTGCCTGTTCGAGGACGAGCACGGTTACAGCGCATGCCCGTTGTAGCCGGCATGCGCGCGCCGCGGTGATGCCGGACCGGCGCCGCGGGTTGCGCGGCGCGGTCCGGCGGAACTGCTTGCTACATCAGAACGAGTAACGCGCGTTCACGTACACATAACGGCCAACGGCATCGTCCAGGGCCTGCACGCGGTCGTTGAAGTTAGGCGTGTTGGCGTAGATCAGGGCCTTGTCGAACACGTTGTTGATGCCGACGTTCACGGTCAGCTTGGGGCTGGCCTTCACGCTGTAGTTCATATCCCAGGCGGTGTACGAAGGAATGCGTGCGTTGGTGACGGCCGGATCCTGGGTGTGCGTCGGATCGTCGATGTTGAGCGTGTCGGCATGGGTGCGTGCCGTCAGCGTCACCAGGTGGATGCCGTACTCGTACGAGGTGCTGAACGTGTTGGCCCAGCGTGGATGATAGATGCTGTCCAGGCGGCTGACCGGCGCGTCGTTAGGCGTGATGCTCTGGTCGAACTTCAGCATGCGGTTGAGCGCCTCGTCGAAGCGCAGCTTGCCGTACGCGCCCAGCGACAAGTCGTATTTCACGCTCAGGTCGAAGCCGGAGATCTTGGTCTTGCCGACGTTGCTGTAGGGCGTGGTAATGCTCTTGATGCGGCCCTTGTTCAAGCCCGGATGGGTTGCTTCCAGCGCCGGATTGCGTGGATCGCGACCGATCAGTGCGGCGTAGCCTGGAATGCTGTCTTCGTGGTCCAGCACGTATTGCGGATCGAGCGCCTGGATGGTGTCGCGCTGGTCGATGCCATACCAGTCCAGCGACATCGACAGTTCCTTCAGCGGCTGCAGCACGATGCCCGCCGAATAGTTCTTGGCCTTTTCCGCTTTCAGATCCGGATTGCCCTTGAGGTAGTCGCGCGGACTGTAGGAGCACTGCGCGCCCACGTAGCCCAGCGGACCGCAGCGGACCCAGTCCGCCACGGTGGCGTAGGCAGTGGTGGTGGCGCCGATTTCCGGCAGGGTAGGCGCCTTGAACGAGGTGGTGGCCGAGCCGCGCACCAGGATCTTGTCGGTCGGACGCCAGGCCAGCGCCAGCTTGGGGTTGTAGCTGTTGCCGAAGTCGCTGTAGTGGTCCGCGCGCGCGGCCACTTGAGCGTCCAGGTTGGCCATCAGCGGCACCGCCAGTTCGCCGTAGACCGAGTACAGGTTGCGCGAGGCCACGCTGCCGGTGGTGCCGTAGTCGACGATGTTGTCCGCCAGGGTTTGGTCGTCGGGGACGTCGTTGATCGACTCGTGGCTGGCTTGCGCGCCCCAAGCGAAGCCAACCGGACGGTCCTGCAGCTTGAACAGCTCCGGCGTGCTCATTTTCCAGTCCGCCGTGCCCAGGCGAGAGGTGGCGGTGTGGTGGATGGTGTGCATCATCGACTGCACCAGGCCGAGCGAATTGACCGGCTTGAACGGATCATAGCCGCCCGTGCCCATGATGCCCTTACCCAGCAAATCGGTCGACACGTCCTTCAGCACGCCGTTGGTGGTGTCGTCCACCAGCTTGCTCTGGTTCAGGTTGACGGCGAACTCGCTATCCCAGCCGCGTACCTTGCCGCGCCAGCCGGCCACCACGCGCGCGGTGGTGTTGGTGATGGTCTGCATTTGATGGCCGACCTCGGTAATATCGTGGAATACCTGCAGGCGGTCGCCGGGCGTGAAGCCGTTGGTGGTATCGGTCGGGCCGGGCAGGCCCAGCACGCCGGGGTTGGTGGTGCCGTCGGTCGGCGCCAGGAATTGGCTGCTGAAGCGCGGATAGCCTTGCTGATAGCTCGACTTGTTGCGGTTCAAAGCCAGCTCGGCAAACAACTCGTCGCCGCCGCCCAGGCGTTTGGTGATGATGGTCGAGACGCCGATCCGCGAAATGGCGGGCGTCAGGATGTCTTCCGGATTGGTGAAGCAGACCTGGTCGCCCGTGTCGGCGATGCCCACCGTGCCCAGGCAGCCTGGAATGGCATAGCCTGGCTCGCCGTTGTCGTAGTCGCGCACATAGCCCTGGAACGCCGTCGTTGGCCGTTTGTCGGTGCCGCCGTATTTGGTGTAGTCGTGCGGAGCCAGCGCCGAATGCTTGCTGGCGCGCAGCGAGTTGCGCTTGAGCACGTCCAGCGACATCAGCACGTTGTAGCCGTCCTGGTCGATGTCGCCCCAGCCCTTGGTGGCGCTGATATTGCCGGTCGAGCCATCTCCCTTCTCATTGGCGCCCAGCTTGCCTGCCACTTCCAGGCCTTGGTAGTTGGTGCGGGTCTTGAAGTTAATTACGCCGGCCACCGCGTCCGAGCCGTAGATGGCGGAGGCGCCGTCGCGCAGGATCTCGACCGACTCCAGTGCCGCCAGCGGCAGGGTGTTCAGGTCGACGAAGCTGTTTTCCGCGTTGTCGGCAAAGCCGTAGCTGGCCAGGCGGCGGCCGTTGAGCAGGATCAGCGTGTATTTGGGGTCGAGGCCGCGCAGTCCGACGGAGGCGGCGCCGCCGGCGAAGGAGCTTTTGCTGTTACCGTCAAGCTGAACGCCGATCGATGGCAGTTTGCTGAGCAGTTCCACCACGGTGGTGGCGCCGCTGCGGTCGATCTGGACGCGGCTGACGATTTCCACCGGAGTCGCGCCTTCGCCGGCGATGCGGGCGATGTTGGAACCGGTGATGATGACCTTGGTTGGCTCGGCGCCGTTATTGCCACTGGTGGCGATTTGCGCATGGGCGGTGCTTGCCAGTAGGGTCGCGCCCGCCAACACACCCAGCGCCAGACGGACGGAAAGAACTGTTTGTTTTTCTTTTAACTTCATATGTATGCTCCTAAAAGGTTTAGACGGTCGTGATTGACGGCTAAGCCCTTGCGGCTGGATGACAGTAGCAGGGGGAGTATTAGTCTCACATAAGGGAGAGGGGTTTGCCAAAAGAAAAACTGTGCTATTTATATAAATTGCTTACTAAATTCGCTTTTTTACCACACATCAGGCGGCCAGGCCCGGACTGTGCGGCGCTCATCGCGGCAAGTTGCTGATTTGCCGGCTCAACGGTGCTTGGCTTGTGCCACGTAACTTATGTGCTAAGGAAGCGCTGCTCAATTCATGGTGTCCGACTCGCGGTTAATTTTTGGGCGACAAAGTTCGACTGCAGCGAAAATCGCAAAGAGTGGATCTTCAAAAAAGGCGCATTGTCGCGGCCAAATCGTTGATGCCTCATTGGTGCAGGCCCCGGTCCAGCGCAACAAGCGCGAGGACGCCGACACCGTCAAAGAGGGCGCCATGCCGCTGACTTGGGGTGTTTCTGAAGGAAGACGGGCTGGCATCGTTTTAAGCGGCCAACGGCATGCTAAACCGCCCGCAGATCGCCAGTTCACGCCATTTCCCTCGCATCACCGACTCGACCGAAACGACCACCGAAATTCGTCATGCCCGAGCTGCGTACCACCTCACATCGTCAAAAACTGGCTATTCGAGGTGGCCTTATTAGGGGCTTCCTATCACATTGAAATTGTCGGAAGCTATCAAAATGTCACAATGGAAAAATAATTTTTAAAGCAACATTTCTTGTCATGTAACTGGTAAGATAAAGTCACGTGTTAAATGGCTGAGCATTATGGAACAATACATTTTTCTGGTTGGTAAAATTTTTGTTACTACTATTATATTCGTTTCGCTGTTCGGGCACAGTGGCGAAGCGTTGCTCACCTTGAATGATGGGAACGAAAAATATAAAAGAAACTCTTGGTGGATTGAGTCTTTGCATCTCCCATATATTGTTGCCTTTCTGTATGTGTTGTGCCAATATCCCTTGACAATTCTTGGATTGTTTTTTTTATCCTGTCAAATCGTGATTACATCACTAAACTTGGTTCTTAGCAGTAGGAAGGTTATTAAGAAATGTAACTGTTACGGCAGTCTAAATCTGGGGGGCGTTATGCCTCAGTGGAGTATTTCGGCTATTTTATTGCTGGGATGTATATCTCTTGCATACCAGAGCGCAAAAGCGATATCGTCTGGCGTGTACTGGCCGAAACTTGGGTTGGCGGAAGTACTGGTCTTCATGACATATGGGCTGGCCGCAGTACTATCGATATATACTAAGCATCGTGATATTTCAATTAAGAAGCAAAAAACGTCTTTGCCTCCTGAAGTTCTAACGCCGTCGTTAATCAGTGTGTCAAAAACCGACGTTATTGCAGAAAAGGTGGAGGGGGGGGATTTAACTTACGGTGAGCTTACTGAGAAAGGGCTGCCAATTATTATATTGGGGGCATCAACCGATTGCGAGGTTTGTATTCAGTCGAAGAGTAGGTTCACCAAACTGGCTTCGCTGCTTAAAAACAAAATACAGACGGTCTATTTGTATTTGGAAGATAATTATGATATCTCCGAGGTCGAAGCGGTGCATGTTGCCGGAGGGTCGACTGGATTCATTGAAAAGTATAACATCCAGGGCTTTCCCTACGCCTTATTGTTAGACTCTCAAACTCTAAAACCTTTAGCACCTGTCGTCTATGGCGTTCATAAAATTTGGCTGTTATATTTTATGACGTTGGGGATTCTTGAAGAGGCTGAGAAAAATCAGCAGACGGCTTAACTTAACCGTGTAATGTTAAGATGTTTTTGTGGTCTACGGTTCTGCCGTGTGGACTTGTGAATATGGTTTTGTCATAAATCGGTTTCGACAAAACCTAGCAGAGTATTAAATGCGTTATTAAGGTATTGACAATCTTGATGATTAGTTTAATATGCAAGTGCAGCATAATTAATGCTGCTTAATTTTAACTTTTAATGGAGTTTATTTTGAACCAAATTCAAAATTCGCAGTCCCAAGAAAAAAGCAGCCTGCGCGAGCTGAGCATGGAAGAAATTGATGCAGTCGCAGGTGGCGTTCAGTGGGAGTGCACCGTTACCAAAGAGAATGGTAAGCCTGCTAAAGTTAGCTGCACCATCAAGGGCAATCTGTAATGTAAAGTTGTAATGGATTGGCTATCGGTTTCCGGTAGCCAATTTATAATAGAAGCTTTCAATGGATAAAAGACCGTTGTTTAGAACTGCCGCGTTAAATTCGAGGCAGTCGAAATCCTTCGGCAAGATCATTCTGATCCGGCCATTTTCATCCTCCGTACTTGTCTTGTTTGCCACCCTATTGGCTAGCCTGGTATTGGCTTTCATGTTTTTTGCCACTTATACTCAAAGAATCGCAGTTTCTGGCCAGCTTGTTTCAAATCTTGGATTGATGAAGATTTTTCCTCCTCAGCCAGGAATCGTCCTGGAAAAAAACATCAAGGAAGGGCAGTGGGTAAACAAGGGGGATATCTTATATGTTTTGTCCAGTGAACGTCAGACTAAATCTCAAGGAAACGTTCAAGAGTTGATAAGTGGAAAAATTGAGGAGCGAAAGCGCTCAGTTAATGCGGAGCTTTTAAAGACTGTCGAATTGCAGAAAAAGAATCTTGCGGCAACAGCGAACAGACTTGATAGGATGAAGTCGGGACTGGGCGCTCTCGTGCGTCAAATTGTCTTGCAAAAAGAGAAGATTAAATTCACGGAGGATAATGTACTGCGTTATCAGGGACTGCTGACCCAGGGGTTTGTTGCTGCTCAACAGTATCAGCAAAAGCAGATGGAATTGCTAGATCAACGATATGCTCTCGAAGGTCTGGAGCGGGACAAAATGGCGCTTCAAAAGGATCTGGATTCTGCACAAGAAGAATTGGATAGTCAGCCGTATAAACAAAATAATGAGTTATCACAGATACGTAGAAGCTACGGTTCTTTGGAGCAGGAACTTGCTGAGAGTGAGGCCAAACGCAGAATAGTCATCACGGCTCCTAAGGCTGGGATCGTTACAGCGGTTGTTGCAGAGGTCGGACAGTTTCTGGAGGGCAGTCGTCCATTATTGAGTTTGATACCTGATGGGGCAGTACTGCAAGCGCAGCTATATGCGCCGAGTCGGGCCATCGGATTTGTTAAAGAAGGTGATCAAGTTCTGTTAAGGTATCAGGCATTTGCGTATCAAAAATTTGGGCAGGCACAGGGATATGTTGCCTCTGTCTCTAGAGTTTCTATTTCTAACACCGAAATGAATTTGGCTGGAAGTCAAGCTAGTCCGGTAAACGGTTCAACGGAGCCGTTTTATTTGATAACTGTTAATTTGCCCTCGCAGACTATTACCGCCTTTGGGAAAAAGAAAAAATTGCAAATTGGAATGTTTGTTGATGCGAATATAATGCAGGAGCGACGTCGAATTTACGAATGGGTATTGGAGCCGTTGTTCACGATAACGGGAAAAATGTAATTAAAGGTTTAGAATGTCCTTGCTTGAACGTATATCTTTTGGATTTGGCTCAAAAACACCATTGGTATTGCAAAACGAAGCAACCGAGTGTGGATTGGCTTGTCTTGTCATGGTGGCGGGATTTCATGGTCATCGTACCGAAATTTCAATCTTAAGACGTTCTCATCCTGTTTCACTCAAGGGGGCTACACTAGGAGGCTTGGTAAAGGCTGCAAGTAGTATCGGACTTACTTCTCGGCCAGTTAGGCTGGAGTTGCAGGATTTGCGCAATCTGAGTTTACCCTGCATATTGCATTGGGACTTTAACCATTTTGTTGTTTTAAAGAAAGTTGGGCGAAATTATGTGAAATTGCTGGACCCCGCAATTGGTATGCGCAGTCTGAGCATGGAGCAGGTTTCTTCGTCGTTTACCGGCGTTGCTTTGGAGTTATGGCCTGGCCCCAATTTTAAAAAGAGGAAAAAGGATCCATCGATTAAATTGAGGAATTTGATCGGTCCCATCGAAGGGATGCGTCGATCAATTTCTCAGGTTTTGCTCCTGGCGCTTTCATTGGAAGTTTTTTCTGTATTAAATCCATTCTTTTTGCAATGGGTCATTGATGACGCGATAGTTACCCTCGATAGGGATCTGTTAGCCACTCTTGCAATAGGATTCGGCTTGGTGGTTTTAATACAGCAGATGATAACGGCTCTACGCTCCTGGCTTATAACTTATATTGGCACTTCCCTAAATATTCAATGGAGGGCCAATACGTTTTCGCATTTGCTTTCGCTTCCTGTAGAATACTTTGAAAAAAGAAGCTTAGGTGATGTTGTTTCACGGTTTGGAGCAATCGAACAGATACAACACACTTTAACCAGCTCCTTTGTGGAGGCTGTGCTTGACGGTGTCATGACTTTGATTACATTGCTTATGATGTGGGTTTATAGCCCAATTCTTGCTGGAGTGTCATTGGCAGGTATGATCATTTATGGGCTCAGTCGTTGGCTGTGGTATAGGCCATTGCAAAGCGCTACTGAAGAGCAGCTTATACATGCCGCTAAGCAGCAATCTCATTTCCTGGAGTCAATGAGGGGAGTGCGCTCGATTAAATTGTTTCAGCGTCAGGATGTTCGGCAAACAACTTGGTTGGCCTTACTCGTGGATCAGATCAATGCGGACCTTGTCACTCAGAAGCTTCAGCTATTTTATCGTTTTCTGAATGGGAGCGTATTTGGCGTAGAAGGTATCATCACTATTTGGTTGGGCGCGAAATTAATCATTTCTGGTAATTTTAGTGTTGGTGTGCTTACGGCATATTTAGCGTACAAGCTCCAGTTCACGACTAGGGTCGTCGCGCTGATCGACAAGTATTTCGATATAAAAATGCTCCAGGTTCAGGGAGAGCGCCTGGCAGACATTGTCCTAACCGAGGCCGAGGTCACATCCACCGCTCGCCTGGAGGGGGCGGATATCGTTTTGGGCACCGAGATCGAAGTGGTTGATCTTTGTTATCGCTATTCCCCAATGGAGTCCTTAGTTCTCGACCATCTTAATTTTAAAATCAGACAAGGAGAGTCAGTCGCAATTGTTGGACCTTCAGGGGGGGGTAAAAGTACACTTATAAATATATTGCTTGGGATTCGCACCCCATCCAGCGGAAAAATTCTGCTGGGTGGGCGAGACATTACCCAAGTTGGCATTGATGCTATGCGTGGCATTACTGGTGTTGTTATGCAGGACGATGTATTATTCGCCGGCTCAATTGGGGACAATATCAGCTTTTTTGATCCGAATGCTGATCAAGATAAAATTACCCGCTGTGCGTTCACTGCTGCGATCTTGGATGATATTATGACAATGCCAATGGGGTTTAATACGTTGGTGGGCGACATGGGAACGGTTCTCTCTGGAGGGCAAAAACAACGAGTTTTGTTAGCGCGTGCGCTTTATAAAGAACCCAAAATATTAGTGTTGGATGAAGCGACAAGTAGTTTGGATATTGTGAAAGAGGCGGAGGTCAATGCGGCAATCAAGGCATTGTCTATAACTCGTGTCATCGTGGCGCATAGGCCGGAGACTATTGCTTCAGCTGATCGCGTCATTACACTTTCAGCTGGACGTGTGATCGATTTCGCATGCTTGGAAAACGCCGCTGATACTCCGGTTTTGGCATGATGAGATGGCGTTGGCGGGGACCTTGAGAGCTGATCAAAGCAGGGCACGTTCGCCTGAAAGGCAACGAATGCAGCCCGCTGCCTGACGAGATGTGGACGCATGACACTCGTCCTCAATGCGCCTTGAACGACCGCGCCAGTCCACATGGCAGCAATCTCAGATATTCCTTCCCTCTTTAGCTCTCATAGCGCTTCTGGCGGGACGCTGGCCGGGCTGCTGCCCGAGTGTTCGGTGGCCGGGTCGACGGACAGGCGCATGCGCAGCCGGCCGCCGCGCTGCAATTGTTCCCAGTCCGCCGCACACCTTGTCGTGCGGTCGGGCGTTCCAGTCCACTTGCCGGATGAAGGCCGTTTGCTCGGCGCCCGCCGCCGGCGCGTCCTTTTCAATGCGCAGCTGGCGGCCATTACGCAGCTCGATCCGCGCGCCGGCGAACTTCGGCTCATGCAGCAGGAAGCGGCCGCTGCCCGGCGTGGACGGATAGATGCCCAGCGCGCTGAACACATACCGGGCTCCCACCACGAGGTCCGATACCGGTTGATCGGCTCAACGGCGATAGGCTTGCATCACGAAATTTCCTGTGTTAGTCTCGACTTCGGACTTGCTATAAAGCAAATGTTGCGAATATGAATAAATCATTTATACCAGCACTGGCAGTCGCTTTTCTGTCTCCTCCATATTGCGCCGCGGCTCAAGACGCACCGGTCGCTGTGGATGTTTCTTTTATAGCCAACGGGGTGTCGTTCGGCACCCGTATCAATGATGCGATTTTGCAGAAGATAGGTTGCCAATACGCCTTCCGTGATCCTGAGATCGCCTCGAAGTTATTGAAACTGGCGGGCGCGGCGCGCGATATGCCGCAGGACGCCATCGATCCGAAGCAGACTTTTGAAGTCCGAAACAAGATCGTCTTCCACTTTCAAGGGGCTGACGATCTGTCGATTAAATTCGGTCAAAAATACATCAATCAATCGTATCTGGACGCAAGCTGGAACGCCGAGCCCGTCCACCTGAAAAACGACTTGATCGAAAAGGTTCGCGAAACAATCAGGAAGGCAGGGGGAGAGCAGGCCAACAAGAATGCTTCCGGGTCTTGCGACGGGGTTCGCGCACCAATCACTCCGGTGACGACCCACGCCGGTCGCGCCTCACGCTGCGGATACTGAAGTCATCGCCGTCGGGATCGCCCATAGCGAGAGGCATCATCCTGCTATGGAAAACTCCCGCGCGCGTTCGGATCAGTTTGCGTCCGGCGGCACGCTGGCGGGGCTGCTGCCCCAGTGTGCGGCGGCCGGGTCGGTGGACAATTGCATGCGCAGCTGTCCGCCGCGTTGCAACTGCTCCCAGTCCAGCCAGACCTTGTCGTGCGGCTTGGCGTTCCAGCTCAGCTGCGTGACGAAGGAGGCCGATGCGGCCGGCCCATCCTTCTCGATGAGCAGTTGCTTGCCGTTGCCCAAGTCGACCCGGGCCCTTGCGAACTTCGGCTCATGCAGCAGGAAGCGGCCGCTGCCCGGCGTGGACGGATAGATGCCCAGCGCGCTGAACACATACCACGCCGACATCGTGCCCAGGTCGTCGTTGCCGGTCACGCCGTTGGGCGCGTTGCTGAACAGCGTCTCGGCCGCGCGCAGCACGGCGCTGGTTTTCCACGGCTGGCCGACCAGCGTGTACATCCAAGGCGCGTGCAGGTCGGGCTCGTTGTTTGGGTTGTAGCGGAACTGGTTGTAGTAGTTGTACGCGCCCATCACCCATTCCTTGCGCACCGCCTGGAACGGATCGGCGCTCAGCGCGTCGTAGGCGAAGAAGGCGTCGAGCCGGCGCGCGGTCTGCTCGCGTCCGCCCATGGCCTTGACCATGCCGCCCACATCCTGCTGCACCAGCCACTGGTATTGCCAGGCCGTGCCCTCGTGGAAGCCATGCTCGGCGCGCGGCGTGTAGCTGCCGTCGAGCTCGGTGTACCACTGGCCGTCGGCGGTCCTGGCGCGCGGGAAACCCTGGAAGCCGAGCTGCTTGTCCTGCGCCGAGCTGTCCCAGACGTTGCGCCAGTTGCCGGCGCGCTGGCGCAGCAGCGCGGCGTCGGCCTTCTTGCCCAGCGCCTCGGCCATGTAGGCCAGCGCGCCGTCGGCCTGCGCGTATTCCATCGTGGCCGAGCCGCCGTGGTGCGGATCGACGTCCATGCCCTTGGCGCGGAACGACAGGTCGTACTGCACGTACCCCTTGCTCAGGTAGCTCGGGTTGCCGGCGCGGCCCTCGCTGCGGCTGCCGAACGGCGGCACGCCGAAGGCGTTCTCGCGCAGCGCCGCGTAGGCTTGCTGCTCGCGGCCCTTCAGCGCGCCGTAGCGCCACAGGTCGACCAGGAACGGCGTGACCGGGTCGCCCGTCATCACGTTCGATTCGAAATTGGCGTAGCCCCAGCGCGGCAGCCAACCGCCTTGCTCGCGGATCTTCAGCACCGAATCGGCGATGTCGCGCGCGCGCTCGGGACGCAGCAGCGCGATCAGCTGGTTCTGCGCGCGGTAGGTGTCCCACAGCGAGAAGAATTCGTAGTAGGTGGCGGCGCCGGACGAGTGGATGCGGTCGTCGTAGCCGCGATAGCGGCCGTCGACGTCGTTGCCGGTCAGCGGCTGTAGCAGCGCGTGGTACAGCGCGGTGTAGAACACGGTGCGCTGGTTCTGGTCGGCGCCCTCGATGTCGACCGACTTGAGCTCCTTCTGCCACGCTTGCTGCGCCTGCTCGCGCATGCTGTCGAAGCTGCGCGGCGCGCCTTGCGCGTAGGCGTCGGCGCGCAGGTTGCGGCGGGCGCCGTCGGCGTCCACGTGCGAGATGGCGCTGATGGCCGTCACCGCCTGCTTATCCTTGACGTCGAAGGTGAACCAGGCGCCGTGCGGGCGGCTGTCGCCTTGCAGGCTGGGCTGGCGCGAGCCGGGCGTGCCGCCGGTCTCGTTCCAGATGCCGTGCGCGGTGAACGGGCGGTCGAACTCCATGCGGAACCAGGTGGCGTACTGCGCGCCGCCGCAGAAGCTGCGCGTGACGATCTTGCCTTCCACGCTATGGTCGTCGACCACGCGCAGGCTGCTGCCGACCACCGAGTGGCGCTCGTTGGCCTGGCCCAGGTTGACCAGGATGTGGCCTTGCGCGGTGCCGGGCGCGAAGGTGTAGCGTTCGGCGGCGGCGCGGGTGAGGGCGGTGGTTTCGGCGGTGATGCCGCCGTAGCTGGTCAGCTTGACTTTGAAGTAGCCGGCGTCGCCGACCTCGCCGTCGTGCGTGTACTCGGACGCGTAGCGCTTGTGGTCGAAGCTGTCGGCCTTGCTGGTGTCGAAGGCGCCGCCCTTGCCGATGCTGCCGGTGACCGGCAGGACCGACAACTGGCCGCCCTGTTCCCAGCAGCCCGCGCCGGACAGGAAGAAGTGGCCGAAGCCGCGTATCCTGGGATCGGTGTAGTGCCAGCCGGCGTAGTGCTCGCCGATCGGGCTCACCTGCAGCATGCCGAACGGCGCCGACGCGCCGGGGAAGGTGTTGCCGTCGTCCTGCGTGCCGATGAAGGTGTTGACCGGTGTGGTTGAGGTTGCCGCGATGGCCTGGGTGCCCAGGCAAAACGCCGCGCCGGCGAGGATGCCGTAAATCTTGTTCTTCATGCGTGTCTCCAAAAAATTATTGTTATGTGTGTTCAGTCGAGTGCCTTGAAGCGCACCGCCGCGCCGCCGCCCGGCGCCAGCCACAGCGGCAGCACATCGTCGCGGCCGACCTCGCGCTGCTCGATGACGATGTCGTAGGGATTGCTTTCCCAGTCGGCGCGCGCGCCGTCGCGATAGATCTGCGCCTGGTAGCGCTTGTGCGGCGCCAGGAAGTCCAGCTTGAGGTTGAGCGAGCGGGGCTTCTCGTTGCTGAGCGCGCCGAGGAACCAGTCGGCGCCGCCGCGCTGCTGGCGCGCCATCGCCACGTACTGGCCGACCTCGCCGGCGATGGCGCGGCTTTGCTCCCAGTCGGTCGGCACGTCGACGATGAACTGGAAGGCGTCGCGCCGTGCCTCGTAGTTTTCCGGCAGGTCGGCTGCCATCTGGATCGGGCTGTACAGCACCACGTACAGCGCCAGCTCCTTGGCCAGCGTCGAGCGCACGCGGTTCTCGGATTGCTCGCCGTTCGGCTTCAGGTTGAAGATGCCCGGCGTGTAGTCGAACGGCCCGGACAGCATGCGCGTGAACGGCAGGATGGCCGTGTGCTCGGGCGGATTGGGCGGGAAGCCCCAGGCATTGTATTCCTGGCCGCGCGCGCCCTCGCGGGTGATCCAGTTGGGGTAGGTGCGGCGCAGGCCGGTGTCCTTGACCGGCTCGTGGGTGTCGATGCTGATGTGGCGCTTGGCCGCCTCCTGGACCGAGCGCAGGTACTCGCCGACCATGAACTGGCCGTCGTGCCATTCGTAGCGCACGCGTCCCTGCGCATCGATGCGTTTGATTCTGGCGTTGTCGGCCACGTAGCCGGTCTTCACCTGGGTGACGCCGTTGTCGCGGTAGTAGTCGTAGGCGGCGCCCATCTGGCTGGCGTAGTGGCTGACCGCGCCCGAGGTTTCGTGGTGGCCGATCAGCTGCACGCCGGTTTTCTTCGCGTACGCGGCCACCGCCTTCATGTCGAAGTCGGGATAGGGCTGGGTGAACTTGAACAGGTCACCGTTGTCCGGCCATTCGCCGTCCCAGCCCACGTTCCAGCCCTCGACCAGCACGCCGGAGAAGCCGTACCTGGCGGCGAAGTCCATGTAGCGCTTGGTCTCCTCGGTGGTGGCGCCGTGCTTGGGCCCGGACGACCAGGTCTTCTGCCACAGGTGCATGGCCCACCAGATGCCGATGTACTTGCCCGGCTTGACCCAGGAGACGTCGCCCAGCTTGTTCGGCTCGTTCAGGTTGAGGATCAGGTCGGAGTTGAGCAGGCCGGGCGCGTCGGGCGAGATCTGCACGGTGCGCCAGGGCGACTTGAATTCGCCGTGGGTCTTGACCTTGATGCCGTCGTACCACGGCGTCAGGTCGGCCTTGAAGACGCCGTCGCGCTGCTGGGCCAGCGTCATCGACGCGTAGTCGGTCAGCGCCGCCTCGTGGATGCTCAGATGGACGCCGGAGGCCGTGCGCATCGTGAACGGCGTCTCGACGTGCGCGGCTTCGCGCAGCGTGGTGCTGCGGTACAGGTATTCCAGGCTGCGCCAGGCGCGCGCCGGGATCCACCAGGCGCGCGTGGTGTCGACGTCGGGCAGGTTGAATTCGGTCGATTCGTCGACGATCTCGGCCTGTTCAAAGCCAGCCTGCTTGGGCGCCTCGTAGCGGAAGCCGATGCCGTCGTCGAACACCCGGAAGCGCACGGTGAAGCGGCCGGCATCCTTGGCGGCGAAGTCGACCCGCAGCTCATTGTGCTTGTCGTGCACCAGCTTGCGCTCGCCCCAGGGCTGGGTCCATTCCGTATCGGCGGCGGCCGGCGCGCTGGCGACGATCTGGTAGCCGTCGCCGAACGACGGCTGGTCCTTGAACACCAGGCCCAGGCGGGAATGGTTGATGATGTCCTTGCCGCGATAGCTGACCCGGTAGCTTGGATGGGCGCGGTCGTCGCTGACGGTGACGACAACGGCGCCGTCGGGCGAGCGCACGCTCAGGTCGGTGGCGCAGGCGAGCGGCGCGATCAGCGCCAGCAACAGGGCGGTGGAGATATGCATACGGCGGTTCCGGTGTGGATGAAGTGCCGATTTAATCACGGCCGGCCGGCGCGGGGCAGGGGAAGGCGCCGGGGAGGGCTCAGTTTCACTTGTTTCACTAAACAAGCGCTTGTTACTCAAACCCAGAGCATCAGCGTATTGGCCACCGCCTGCATGGCCGGCACGCAGCGGGCGATCGCCTCCTTGTGGCTGCCGTGGCTGGCCGGCATGGAGGTCGACAGCGCGCCCACCACGTCGCCGACCCGGTTCTTGACCGGCACCGAGATGCCGCGCAAGCCCATTTCGTACTGGTTCTCGGTCGCGCCGAAGCCGTCCTCGCGGATCGCGACGATCTCGCGGAACAGCTGGTCCTTGTCGGTCACGGTCAGGTGGGTGTAGGCGATCAGCGTGACCCGTTCCAGATAGGCCCGCAGCGCCTCGTCGCTGTGCGATGACAGCAGCACGCGGCCGGCGGTCGAGGTGTAGGCCGGCAGCCGCATGCCGGGATCGAAGCCCGCCAGCAGGATGCGCGGCGCGTTGACGCGGCTGACGTAGACCACGTCGTCGCCGTCCAGCACCGAGTAGTTGGTCGATTCCTGCAGCTGGTTGGTCAGCCTTTGCAGATAGGGCACCACGGCGCGCGGCAAGCGCGCCGAATCCACATACGCATGGCCGAGACTCAGCACGCTGGGACGCAGCCAGAAGGTGCGGCCGTCGGTGGCCGCCATGCCCACATGGACCAGCGTGAGCAGATAGCGCCGCGCCGCCGTGCGGCTCAGGCCCACCTTTTCGCCCAGCTCCGTCGGCGTCAGCCGCACCGATTCATGGTCGAAGGCGCGTATCACCTCCAGCCCCTTGATCAGCCCCTCGATCTGGTCGCGCTTGTCGACCACCACATCCTGCAACGCGCTTTTCTTCATCGTCCGCCTCTTTGTTTGCGCGATTATCGCGCAATGTGCGCGATCAGCGCAATATTCGCGGTTTTGCGGGCTGTTTTTCGGGGACCGGCTTTTCTACACTGGCCTCATTCAACCAAGCGAGGACCACCATGACGGCACACGAACACAATCCCGAACCGCACAATCCACTAGGCATAGACGGCATCGAGTTCGTCGAATATGCCAGTGCGCAGCCGCTGGCGTTCGGCGCGTTGCTGGAGCAGTTCGGCTTCGTGGCCACCGCCCGCCACCGCTCGCGCGAGGTCACGCTGTACCGCCAGGGCGGCATGAACGTGATCGTCAACGCCGATCCGCGCGCCTTGCCGCAATCGGGCACCGATCCGCAATCGACCGTCATCAGCGCCATCGCGCTGCGGGTGCGCGACGCCGACGCCGCCTACCGCCACGCCATCGACATGGGCGCCTGGGCGATCCAGACCCGTGCCGGCGTGATGGAGCTGAACATCCCCGGCGTGCACGGCGCCGGCGATTCGATCCTGTACTTCGTCGACCGCTTCCGCGACTTCTCGATCTACGACGTCGACTTCAAGCCTATCCCCAACGCCCGGGCCAATCCGCCGGCATTGGCGGGCCTGCATTTCTTTGGCGTGGTGCAGGCCATCGGCGCCGGCCGCGCGCCGGAATGGATCGATTTCTACCAGCAGCTGATGGACTTCCGCGTGCTGCCGGAAGGCCGCTACTT
Organism: Rugamonas sp. A1-17; assembly: GCA_025548565.1. Lineage (GTDB taxonomy): Bacteria > Pseudomonadota > Gammaproteobacteria > Burkholderiales > Burkholderiaceae_D > Rugamonas. The sequence continues at coordinate 17,273 of JAJLPB010000002.1, read as the reverse complement.
CGGCGTGGTGCCGAAAGGGACGCTGCTGGAAAGCCCGTGCCACGGCTTCTACCTGCAACTGGTCGAGCCGCCCGAAGGCGCGGGCGGCCTGCAATGGGGCGAGCAGCTGATACGGGTGGGCTTCGGCGCGCCGGACGTGCTGGCGGCGGTACGCGCGCTGCAGCAGAGGGGCATCGTGTTCATCGACCGCGCACCGGCGCAGTCCAATGAACGCGGCGCATTGACACAACTGTACAAGGGTGGCGTCAGTTTCGAGCTGGTCGTCAGCCACCTGGAGAAGAACCATGATTGAGATTTCCGGCACTACCCGCATTTTCCCCGTGATCGGCTGGCCGGTCGAACAGGTCAAGGCACCCGCGCTGTTCAACGCCTACTTCCAGCGCCACGGCATCGACGCCCGCGTGGTGCCGCTGAAGGTGCCGCCCGAGTCGTACACCGCCGCCGTGCGGATGCTGATGTCCTTCCCGAATGTGGGCGGCATCTTCGTCTCCATCCCGCACAAGCCGATGAGCGTGGACGCGGTGGACGTGCCCAGCCCGCGCGCACGGCTGGCCGGCTCCTGTAACGCCATCTACAAGGACGGGCAGGGCCGCATACTGGGTGACCTGATCGACGGCGAGGGCTTCATCCGCGCCTTCGACCGCACCTGCGGCGCCGCGCCGCTGGACTGGCCGGTATCGCGCGCGCTGGTGGTGGGCGCCGGCGGCGTCGGCTGCGCGGTGGCCTATGCGCTGGCCGAACGCGGCATCGGCGAAGTGGCGCTGTACGACACGCGCGCCGACCAGGCGCTGGCCTTGCAGCAGCGCCTGCGGCTCGCATTCCCCGCGACCCGCATCGAGATCGCGCCGCCGGCCGCCGCCGGCTTCGACCTGGTGGTCAATTCGACTCCGCTCGGCATGTACCCGGACGATCCGCTGCCGCTGGACCTGCGCGGTGTGTCGCCACGCTGCATCGTGGCCGATTGCGGCATGAAGATCGAGATGAGCCGCCTGCTGCGCCAGGCGCAGGAACTGGGCTGCCGCATCCAGAAGGGCAAGGAGATGCTGATCGAACAGGCGCCCCTGTACCTGGAGCTGTTCGGCTGGCCCGGCGTGTCGTCGGACGCGTTCCGCGCATTGGAGGCCCTGTGAATCTCTCCAACTTCGGCATGGACAGCATCACCCTGGCCGGTCCGCTGGAAGCGAAGCTGCGTGCCTCGCGCACGGCGGGCTTCAGCCAGATCATGTTGTGGGCGCGCGACCTGGCCGGCCATCCCGGCGGCCTCGATGAAGCGGTGCGGCTGGTGCGCGCCAGCGGCGTGCGCGTGACCGGTATCCAGGTGATGCGCGACTACGAGGGCCTGGACGGCGCGCTGCACGAGTACAAACTCGATATCGCCCGCCAGATGCTGCTGGTGTGCCAGGCGGTCGGCGCGCCGTTGCTGATGGTCTGCTCCAGCACTTCCAGCCACGCCAGCGGCGACATGCGGCTGATCGCGCGCCACCTGGCCAAGCTGGCGACGCTGGCGGTGCCGCTGGGCGTGCGGGTCGGCTACGAGGCGCTGTCGTGGGGCCGCCACGTCAACCAGTACGAGCAATCGTGGGAAGCGGTGGAGCTGGCCGACCACGCCAACCTGGGCGTGGTGATCGACTCCTTCCACATGCTGGCCAACCGCGCCAACCTGGACGGACTGGAGGACATCCCCAGCCACAAGATCGCGATGGTGCAGCTGTCCGACTTCATGTGGAGAGACATCCGCAGCGCCGAGGAGCGGCTGGAGACGGCGCGCCACCTGCGCGTGTTCCCTGGCGAGGGTGCGCACTCGGCGGAGCTCACGGATCTGCTGCGCCGGCTGGATCGCGGCGGCTATCGCGGCGACTACAGCTTCGAGGTGTTCAACGACGACTACCTGCAACTGGCGCCGGAGATCGTCGGCCAGCGCGCGCACAGCGCCGCCAAGTGGGTCACCGACCAGGTGCTGCGGCGCAGCCTTGAGGTGCGCCGTCCCACCGCCGCCCACCCGACCATGGCCTGAAACGGAGACCTCACCATGCAGAACCCAAGCCAGACCGTGATGGTGCTCAACGGCCCCAATCTGAACCTGCTCGGCCAGCGCGAGCCCGCCGTATATGGCTCCGCCACGCTGGCCGACGTCGAGCGCCTGTGCGCCGCAGCCTGCGAGCGCCACGGCTACACGCTCGACTTCCGCCAGTCCAACCACGAGGGTGTGCTGATCGACGCCATCCACGCCGCCGGCGCGGCGCAGGCGCGGGGCAGCCTGGCCGGCGTGGTGTTCAACGCCGGCGCCTACACCCACACCTCGGCCGCTTTGCACGACGCCATCAAGGGCGCGGCGGTGCGCGTGATCGAGCTGCACATCTCGAACGTCCATGCGCGCGAACCGTTCCGCCATCACTCGTGGTTGTCGCCGGTGGCGCACGGCGTGATGGCCGGCTTCGGCGTGCGCGGCTACGCGCTGGCGATCGCCGCGCTGGCACAGGATTAAAACGAAGCCCCCTCGCTTCGAAGCGGTACCGAGGGGAACCCGCAGCGACCATACGAATTAAAAAAACGGAGACAGAATGAAGAAGCAAACAATCGCGCTGGCCTGCATGGCGGCATGGCGGGCGGCCGCCCAGGCGCAGTCCAACATCGAAATCTACGGCAATTTCGACGAATACGTGGGCTACATCCGCAGCAGCGGCGGCGCCCATATCACGGGCCTGAACGACGGCGCCATCCTGCGCAGCCGTCTCGGTTTTCGCGGCACGGAGGATATCGGCGGTGGCTACAAGGTGAAGTTCACGCTGGAGCAGGGCATCAACGCCGACACGGGAACCGGCGCCGACACCACCCGCCTGTTCGACCGCCAGTCGTGGGTCGGCATCGAGGCGCCCAGCGGCGAATACCGCATCGGCCGGCAGAACACGGAGATCTTCCTGATCGGCGGCGCCATCGACTACACCGACCGCACCACCTTCGGCTCCCTGTTCAACACCTTCGGCATCCCATCGCGCTACGACAACGACCTGTCCTACCGCACCCCGCGCCTGGCCGGGGCGCAACTGGTGCTGCACTACGCGCTGCCGGAAAACGGCGGCGCCACGCGCGGCAACAGCCCGATCTACCAGCTGGCGCTGGACTACCGCAACGGGCCATACCGCGCGGGCTACGCCGGCTTGCAGGCCAGCCCGAACACCGTCACCGCCACGGTAGGGGACAAGGTGGTGTACCACAACGTCTACGCCGACTATCAATACGGCAGCGGCACCATCTACCTGGCGGCGGCGCGCAGCAATAACTCGACGTCCAACGCCAATGGCCTGAACGCGGGCGTTATCCTCAACAACGTCAGCAACCCGACCAACTTCTTCGCCGGTACCGACCGCAACGCCGCCCGCTACTACAACCTGTATCAGATTTCGACCGACTACCGCATCAACAGCCGGCTGAGGGTAGGGGCGCTGTATGGCGTGATCCACGACACCTCCGGCGGCGACGGCGGCGCGCGCGGCGCCAACGTGGGCGCCTACTACGAGCTGTCCAAGCGCACCACGTTGTACGGCTTCGCCAGCGAGATGCGGAACCAGGCCAACGCCGGCTTCCGCTTCAGCGGCTCGGCCGGCCCCTCGGCCAACCTGGCAGGCGCCGACATCAACGGCAAACATTTGACCGGCCTGCAGGCCGGCATCCTGCACAAGTTTTAACCCAACTACAATAACCATCTGGAGGACGACATGACGGCAGCAGCAACGACAAGAGACAAGACAGACAAGATAGCCAAGGCGGCAAGCGCCGCAGGCACCACAACCGCGCCGGCGCGTTCGCCGCGCAAGGCGGCCTTCGCCAGCTGGATCGGCAGCGCGGTCGAATACTACGACTTCTTCATCTACGGCACGGCGGCGGCGCTGGTGTTCGGCAAAATCTTCTTCCCCGCCTTCGATCCGGCGACGGCCACGGTGGCGGCCTTCGCCACCTTCGGCGTCGGCTACGTCACGCGGCCGTTCGGCGCGGTGCTGCTGGGCCACGTGGGCGACCGCTACGGCCGCAAGCGCGTGCTGACCTTCACCTTGCTGCTGATGGGGATTTCAACCTTCATGGTCGGCCTGCTGCCGACCTACGGCCAGGTCGGCATCGCCGCGCCCATCATGCTGGTGGCGCTGCGCATGCTGCAGGGGATATCGGCCGCCGGCGAACAGGCCGGCGCCAACTCCATGACGCTGGAGCATGCGCCGGCCAACCGCCGCGCGTTCTTCACCAGCTTCACGCTGAGCGGCACGCAGGCGGGCCTGATCCTGGCCACGCTGGTGTTCCTGCCGCTGTCCGCGCTGCCGGAGGAGCAGCTGCTGTCGTGGGGCTGGCGCATTCCCTTCTTCCTGAGCGCCATCGTGGTGGCGGTGGGCATGTGGGTGCGCCGCACTTTGCCCGAGACGCCGGCCTTCGCCGAGGAATCCGGCCACAAACCAAGCCGCATGCCGCTGGCATTGTTGTTCCGCGACCACAAGGCCAACCTGCTGCGGGTGATCTTCGCCGCGCTGGTGTCGGTGGTGAGCACGATCTTCAGCGTGTTCACGCTGTCCTACGCCGTCAACACCATGCATATCCCGCGCTCCACCATGCTGACGGTGCTGGTGCTGGCCAACGTGGTGGCGCTGGGCGCGATTCCGCTGTTCGCCGCGCTGTCGGACCGCATCGGCCGCAAGCCGGTGTTCATCTTCGGCGCGCTCGGATCCGCGGCGCTGATCTGGCCCTACATGTGGAGCATCAGCGTCGTCAACCTGCCGCTGGTGTTCACCTTCGGCCTGCTGTTGTCGGGCGTGGTGTACAGCGCCGCCAACGGCGTCTGGCCGTCGCTGTACGGCGAGATGTTCAGCACCCGCGTGCGACTGTCCGGCATGGCGATCGGCACGCAGGTCGGCTTCGCGCTGGGCGGCTTCGCGCCGACCATCAGCGCGGCAGTGCTGCAGCCAGGGCCGGGCGGCTGGATTCCGGTGGCGGCCTTCGTCACCGCCACCAGCGTGGTGGCTGCGATGTCCGTGGCGACCGCGCGCGAGACCTTCCGCGTGCCGATGCACGAACTGGGGAATCCGTAGCCGCCGATGCCGGGGTAGGGATTTCCCTAGGGCGTAGCCTTACCCCGTTTCAGGTACATCCTGATATCGTCGAGGTCTCAAAGGGAAGATAATGGACCGATACGCGTTCTTCAGTATGCAATCATGTCATTCAATCTACAGCGGCTGTGCGCGGCGTTCGCCTTCCTCCTGAGCTGGGCCTGGCCCTGTCTCGTCCCTGCCCAGCAACTGCCGCTGCATTACGTGGCGCGGCAGGAAGGCTTGGCCAACCTTTCGATCAACGCGCTGGCGCAGGACCGGGCCGGCTATCTGTGGGTCGGCACGGACAATGGCCTGTTCCGTTACAACGGCGCGGCATTCCGGCGCTACGCCAGGGGCGACGGCCTGGCCGACACGCAAATCACCGGCCTGGTGGCCGATGCGCGCCAGCGCCTGTGGGTGGGCACCAACGAGGGCACTTACCTGCTGGACGGCGAGCGCCTGATCGCGGTTCCCTACGACGGCAAGCAATTGCCGGTCGGGGCGGATCAGCCGATGTCGGCGGGGCCGGACGGCGGCGCGGTGGTGGTGAGCGGCGGGCGCGTGTTCCAGCTGACGGTGGCGGACGGCCACCCGGCCGCGCGCTTGCATTTCCCGGCGGATCAGCGCCAGCGCCTGCCGGCGTTGGACCAGATCGACAGCGTATGGGGCGACGGGGATGGCGGATCATGGCTGGGATGCGACCGCGCGCTGTGCCAGGCCGGGGCGCGCGGAGTGCGGGTATGGGACCGCGCCGCCGGCGTGCCGGACGACCGCTGGTACAACATCGCCCGCGCGGCGGACGGCGCGCTGTGGGCGCGCGGCGGCCGTCATATCGTGGTGCTGGAACGCGGAGCGACGCGTTTCGTCGACCGCACCCCGCCCGGCGATGTGATGCGCAAGGCCGTCATCGGCGTGGCGTTGACGGAGGACGCGGAGCACCGCGTGCTGGTCAGCACCGACGACGGCGTGGCGCGCTGGAGCGGCGGACGCTGGGAATTCTTCGACGGCCGCAATGGCCTCAAGAAGGGCGGCGGCGTGTTGGCGATGCTGTCCGACCGCGACCACGGAATGTGGCTGGGGACGGCCGGGCATGGCCTGGTGCGCTGGCTAGGTTACGACAACTGGGAAAACTGGACCAAGGCGCAGGGGCTGCCCGACGACAGCGTGATTTCCTTCCTGCGCGATGGCGCCGGCAGGATGCGCATCGGCACGCGCTCCGGCATGGCGCGCCTGGGCGCCGGCGACACCGCGCCGGCCGTGCCGGAGCCGGGCCACGCGTCCGAGCAGTGGAGCAGCCAGGCGATGGACGCCCAGGGCCGGCTGTGGGCCGGCAGTTATGGCGGCACGTTGGCCCGCGACGATGGGCGCGGCGGCGGCGAGGTGCCGGTGGCGTCGCTGCCGATCATCTTCCGGCTGCTGGCCGACCGCGAGGGGCGCTTGTGGATCAGCACCGGCGACGGACTGTATGTGCTGGAGCGGCCCGCCGACGGCGCGGCGCCGGCCCGGCCGGCCGGACTGGCGGCCGACAGCAGCCTGTTGACCGAGACGACGCGGCACAGCTGCCAGAGCCATGACGGCACGCTGTGGTTCCTGACCGAGAGCACCTTGTGGCGCCGCCGCGGGGGGCGCTGGGACAATTATCCGCTGAGGAAGGAAGGGCAGACGGATTTCGACTCGATGAGCTGCTCCGCCGACGGTTCCCTGTGGCTGGGGCGGGGCACGGCCGGGCTGTGGCGCGTCGTCGCGGGCGAGGCGGGCCTGACGACACACGAGGTGCGGGTTCCGCTGTTGCGCGACAAGAGCCTGGCGTCCATCCACGAGGACAGCCGCGGCTGGCTTTGGCTGGGGACCGATGCCGGCCTGCTGGCGTGGAACAAGCAACAGTGGCGCCTGTTCGACAGCAACGATGGGCTGGTATGGGACAGCACCATTCCCCGCTCATTCTATGAGGACAAGGACGGCACGCTGTGGCTGCCGACCCCGAACGGCGCCTCGCACATCCTGCATCCCGAGCGCCTGTTCACGCCGCACCGGCTGTCGGCCATCGTCGAGGCGGTGGTGCGCGACGGCGCGGTGCTGCCGCTGCATAACGACGACACGCTGGCCTGGTCGTCCGGCTCGCTGCAGTTCACCATGGCCAGCCTGAGCTACGAGCACCGGGGCGCCTTGCGTTTTCGTTACCGGATGGCGGGGCTGGAGCAGGAGTGGTCGAGTTCGGCCACGCCGATGCTGCGCTACCCGGCGCTGCCGCCGGGTAGCTACCGGCTGCAGTACGCGGTCGAGAACATCGATACGCAGAGCATTTCGGCGACGCAGGAACTGAGCTTCACCATCGCGCCGCCCTGGTGGCGCACCACGGCGTTCCATTTGTCGTGCCTGGCCGCGGCCGCCGTGGCATTGTGGCTGGCCTACCGCTACCGCGTGCGCGGCCTGCGCGCCAGCAACGCGCGCATGGAGGGCCTGGTGCGCGAGCGCACCCGCCAGCTGGAGGAGCGCACGCGCGAACTGGAGCTGTCGCAGGAAGCCTTGCGCGAACGGGCGCTGCGCGACGGCCTGACCAAGGCGTGGAACCGCATGGCGATGCTGGAAATGCTGGAGCAGGCGATACTGAAGGCGCAGCGCGAGGGCGCGCATTTCCTGCTGGTCCTGCTCGACCTGGACCACTTCAAGCGGATCAACGACACCCACGGCCATCCGGCCGGCGACGCGGTGCTGCGCGAGGTGGTGGCGCGGCTGGGCGCCTGCGTGCGGCCGTATGATCTGGTGGGCCGCTACGGCGGCGAGGAATTCCTGGTGTTGTTGCCCGACCTGGGGCGGGCCGACGGCGAGGCGCGGGTCGAGGCCATGCGGTGGGCGATCGCGTCGGCGCCGGTCGACCTGGGCGAGCCGGGGCTGCTGCCGGTGAGCGCCAGCTTCGGCGTCGCGCAATTCGACCCGGCCAGGCCGGCCACGGCGGGCGAACTGGTGGGCAGGGCCGACCAGGCCTTGTACCGCGCCAAGGCGCTGGGGCGCAACCGGGTCGAATACGCCGCCGCCGGCGACGCCCAGGCGCCGCCCGACGCCGCCTAGCCAGCCGCCCGCAGCGCGGCCATGTCGATCACGAAGCGGTATTGGACGTGTTGACTGGCATCGGTGGGCCTTGAACGATGATTGAAGGGGGGGCACACTGCCCCCCTGCGGCGCGGCGGCCGATAGCCTGACTGTCGCCAATTCTTGCCTGATCCTCCGGCCGGCCTCCCGGCTGGCGCGTTTCGCGCTATGCTGGCCGCTGTGACTATTTGGCGGGAGCGGGCGGTGAGGACGGACGAGACTGGAGAGGGCCGGCAGGCGCTCAAGGCGCTGGCGCGCAGCATCAACCGGGTGCTGGACAGGGGCGGGCAGGCCGCCGGCGCCATTCCCGGCCTGATGATGTTTCGGCAGGACACACCGACCGAGCCGCAGAGCTGCATGTACGAACCCAGTATTTGCCTGGTGGCGCAGGGGCGCAAGCGGGTCTTCCTCGGCGAGGACTCGTATGTCTACGACGCCAACAACTACCTGGTCTCGTCGCTGCACATGCCCGGCGTGGTGCACATCCTCGAAGCCAGTGCGGAGACGCCGTATCTCGGGCTGGCCCTGCGGCTGGACCAGCGCGAGCTCGCGCAACTGGTGCTCGACAGCCGGCTGCCGCCGGCGCCCGCGCAGGCGCCCCGGCGCGGGATGGCCACCGGACTGACCAACGTGGCGCTGCTGGGCGCGTTCCAGCGGCTGATCGACCTGGCCGCCGAGGCGCGCGACATCCCCATCATGGCGCCGCTGATCCAGCGCGAGATCCTCTACCGGCTGCTGGTCGGCGAGCAGGGCGACCGCCTGCGGCAGATGGTCTCGGCCGGCACCAGGACGCATCAGATCGCGCAGGCGATAGGCTGGCTGTCGGCGCACTTCAGGTCGGCCGTCTCGATCGACGAGCTGGCGGCGCGCGTGTGCATGAGCTCTTCGGCGTTCTACCAGCACTTCCGCTCGATGACGGCGCTCAGCCCGCTGCAGTTCCAGAAGCAGCTGCGGCTGCAGGAGGCGCGCCGCCTGATGCTGGAGGAGGGGCTGGAGGCGGCCACCGCCGCGTTCGAGGTGGGCTATGAAAGCCCGTCCCAGTTCAACCGCGAATACAACCGGCTGTTCGGCGCGCCGCCGCTGCGGGACATCAGCAGTTACCGGCGGGCGGCGGCCGGTTGAGCGGGCGCGCGATGAGGGAAACTACGTAGCGGGGAGCCCAACGGTGGCGGCCGGGGAACTGCTATAGTGGGGCGGCCGCCGACGCAGCGGCGCAATCATTCTTTCGGAGACGCGCCATGAAAAATACCATCACCACCCTGTTGCTTGCCACCGCCGCGCTGGCCTGCGCGCCGGCACGTGCCGCCGACAACACCGCCGCCGCCGTCGCGATGGTGGACAAGGGCGCCGCCTATCTGCAGAAGAACGGCAAGGAGGCCCTGATCAAGGAGGTCAACGCCAAGAACCCCGAGTTCGTCAACGACACCACCTACCTGACGGTGCGGGCGCTGGACGGCACCCAGCTGGCCCATCCGACCAATCCCAAGCTGGTGGGCAAGAACATGGTGGTGCTGCCCGACGCCGACGGCAAGCTGTTCCGCAAGGAGATCATCGACCAGGCCGCGGCCAAGGGCAAGGGCTGGGTGGATTACCGCTACAACAACCCGAACACCGGCGAGATCGAGAAGAAGTCGACCTACTTCGTCAAGCACGGCGACATCATCCTGGAAGCCGGCATCTATAAAGGCAAGTAGCGCGGGGTAGGGAAATCCCTACGGCAGGATCATCCCTGCCCGATAGCGATCCGGCGGCAGACTGGTATTATCAAATGGTAACTTTAATTACCTTTTGAATACAGGATACCTCATGTCTATACGTAAGTTCTGCGCCGCCGCCACTCTGCTGGCCGCCTGCACCGCCTCCCAGGCGGCCGTCGTCACGCTGTTCTCGGACAATTTCGACGGCGACCACACCGGCGACAACGTCACCGCCTTCGTCAACGGCTGGCACGTGGCCAACGGCACGGTCGACGTCGACGGCCAGGGCTTCGTGCACAACGAGCTGCCCGGCAACGGCCATTACATCGACCTGGACGGCAGCAGCCTCAAGGCCGGCGTGTTCAGCAACAGTATCCGCCTGCAGGCCGGCACCACCTACACCATGAGTTTCGAGATCGCCGGCAACCAGCGCCGCTGGGGCTCGGACACCGTCGACGTCAGCTTCGGCGGGACGCAGCAGACCTTTGTGATCGCCCAGGACGCGCCGCTGTCGACCAAGACCATGACCTTTACCCCCGGCAGCGCCGGCGTGTACGACTTCAGCTTCCACAACCGCGGCGGCGACAATCGCGGCGCCTTCCTGGAGCAGGTGACGATCACCGCCGCCGTGCCCGAGCCCTCCACCTATGCGATGCTGCTGGCCGGCCTGGCCGGCCTGGGCTGGCTGGCCCGCCGCCGCGTCGGGATTTCCTGACCCCGGCTGTCCGCCGGTCTTACACTGGCTTCAAGATTGCCCGATGGCCAAGTAACCGGCGGCGTGCGATGCTGGCGTCACCGCCATCGGCATTAAATTGAAAGCACCGTGATGAGGAAGGCAGTTACCGGCGGGACGAGGGTCGCGCCGGCCCATCCATGTAATACGATCCTGATCGTGGACGGGCAGCCGGCCAAGCTGGCTGTCGTGATCGACCGTCTGATCGCGCTTGGCTACCGCCCGGTGCTGGTCCGCGACGGCGCCGAGGCGCTGGCGCGGGTCGACGCGGTCCAGCCCGACCTGATCCTGCTGGGCGCGGCGCTGGCGGACATGGACGGCCTGGAAGTGTGCCGGCAGCTGAAGGCGGGCGCCGGCACCGCGCAGATCCCGGTGATCTTCATGGCCGGCCGCCAGGACGCGGCCAGCCAGCGCGCGGCGCTGGCGCTGGGCGCGGTCGACTGCGTGAGCAAGCCCCTGCGGATGGACGAGCTGGCGGCCAGGGTGGACGCGCAGCTGCAGTTGCGCCTGCTGCGCCGCGGCGTCCACGAGGCGGTCGAGGCGCGCACCGCCGAACTCAGGGAAAACAACCGCCGCCTGCAGTTCGAGCTGGCCGAGCGCTACGCGGCCGAGCTGGCGCTGGCGGCCAGCACGCTGGGCTACCAGGAGATTTTCGATTATGTGGCCGACGCCCTGTACCTGATCGAGGGCGGCGAGGACGGCCAGTTCCGCTACGTGCAGGTCAATCCGGCCTTCGCCCGCCTGGCCGGCATGCCGGCCGCCGCCATTCCCGGCCAGCGGGTGTCGCAGCTGTTCGGCGCCGCAGCCGGCGCGCGCTGGCAGGCGGCCTGCCAGCGCTGCGCCGAGCACGGCGAGACGGTGGACGAGGAACTGCCGCTGGAGCCGGGCGCCGGCCGCCGCATCCTGCATGTGACGATGGTGCGCTCGAGCATGCCCGGCCGCGCCGGCTGCCGCCTGGTCGGCATCGGCCGCGACGTCACCCGGCTGCACGATTACCAGGCCCAGCTCAACTTCCTGGCGCGGCGCGATCCGCTGACCGCGCTGCCCAACCGGCTCAGCTTCCGCGACCATCTGTCGCTGGCGCTGGCCCGCGCCGAGGCGCACGGCGGCGAGGTGGCCGTGCTGTTGCTCGGGCTGGACCATTTCCGCGACCTCAATGACGGCCTCGGCCGCGCGCTGGGCGACCGCCTGCTGGTGCGCTGCGCCGCCGCGCTGGACCAGGCGGTGGGCGACGTCGACGCGGTGGCGCGCATCGGCGGCGACGAGTTCGCCATCCTGGTCGAAGGCGGCGGCGACGCCGCGGCGCGCCTGGCGCGGGGCCTGCTGCGCCAGCTGGCCAGGCCGTTCGAGATCGACGACTACGAACTGGCGCTGGCCTGCAGCATCGGCGTCGCCCAGTCGCCGCGCGACGGCCGCGACGCCGACACCCTGCTGTGCAACGCCGACGCCGCGATGTACCGCGCCAAGGCCGAGGGCGGCGGCCGCTACCAGCTGTTTACCACCGAGATGAACAGCAGCACCCGGCGCCGGGTGGAGATCGGCAACGCGCTGCGCTACGCCATCCGCCAGGCCGAGCTGTCCTTGCACTACCAGCCGCGCGCCAACCTGGTCGACGGCGCCGCGGCCGGCATGGAGGCGCTGCTGCGCTGGCACAGCAAGCGGCGCGGCGCGGTGGGTCCGGCCGAATTCATCCCGCTGGCCGAACAGAACGGCCTGATCCTGCAGATCGGTGCCTGGGTGCTGCACCAGGCCTGCCAGCAGGCGGAGCACTGGCGGCGCCGCTTCGGCCACGCGCTGCCGGTCGCCGTCAACCTGTCGGCGCGCCAGTTCCGCGACGCCGACCTGGTGCGCGTGGTCGAGACGGCGCTGGCGGCCAGCGGCCTGCCGCCCGAGCTGCTGGAGCTGGAGCTGACCGAGAGCATGCTGATGCACGACGCCAGGCGCACCCAGCGCACGCTGGCCGCGCTCAAGTCGCTCGGCGTGCGGCTGGCGGTGGACGACTTCGGCACCGGCTATTCCTCGCTCAGCTACCTGAAGAGCTTCCCGCTGGACTACCTGAAGATCGACCGCTCCTTCGTGGCCGGCCTGCCGGACGACCGCAACGACGGCGCCATCGTGCGCGCCGTCATCGCGATGGCGCACACGCTGGGCCTGAAGGTGATCGCCGAGGGCGTGGAGACGGCCGGCCAGCTCGATTTCCTGCGCACCCAGCGGTGCGACGAGGTGCAGGGCTTCTTCTACAGCCGGCCGCTGGCGGTGGCCGAGATGACCACCTATCTGTCCCTGCGCGGCCGCCCAGCGTGGCCGCCGGCCGACGGTGCGGAGGCGGCAAGCGGCGAAACGCGGCAGTTGTCTGGTAGCATGTATATGGCGACGCTGCGGCGCTCGCGGGGAGCCTAGCATGACGATGTCCGCCGATTTACGTGACCGCACCATCCTGATCGTCGACGACAACCAGGCCAACCTGGCGCTGGCGGTGGGCGTGCTGCGGGCGCAGGGCCTGCGGCTGTCGGTCGCGCACAGCGGCGACGAGGCGCTGCGGCGGGTCGCGTTCGCGCCGCCCGACCTGATCCTGCTGGACGTGATGTTGCCCGGCATCGACGGCTTCGAGGTGTGCCGGCGCCTGAAGGCCGACGCCGCGCCGATCGCCGCCGTGCCGGTGATCTTCATGACCGCCCTCAACGACACGGCCGACAAGCTGGCCGGCTTTCGCGCCGGCGCGGTCGACTATGTGACCAAGCCGCTGCGGGCCGAGGAAATGCTGGCGCGGGTGACCGCCCACCTGCGCCTGTCCGCGATGCAGGCGCGGCTGGCCAGCCAGAACGCGCTGCTGGCCAGCGAAAACCGCGAGCGGCGCGAGGCCGAGCGCGTGCTGCAGCAATACCGGGACAGCCTGGAGCAGCAGGTGGCCCAGCGCACCGCCGAGCTGCGCGAGCTGGGCCAGCACCGCGAGAGCGTGCGCGAGGACGAGCGCAAGCGCATCGCGCGCGAACTGCACGACGAGCTGGGCCAGTCGCTGACCGCGCTGCGCATGCAGGCCGGGCTGTTGCGGGTGCGCTACGGCGCCGACGTGCCGGGCTTGAACGAGCAGGTGCGCAACATCACCGAGCTGGTCGACCGTTCCATCGGCGTGGTGCGCAACGTCGCCACCACGCTGCATCCGGCGGTGCTGGAGCTGGGCATCGGCTCGGCGCTGGAATGGCTGGTCGACGAGCTGCGCCGGCACAGCGGCATCGATTGCAGCCTGGTGCTGGCACTGGAGGAGCGGCTGGACGAGCAGCAGGCCATCGCGGTGTTCCGCATCGTCCAGGAGTCGCTGACCAATGTGGCGCGCCACGCCGGCGCCAGCGAGGCCGCGGTGTCGCTGTGCTGCGGCGGCGGCAGCTGCGAGCTGCGCATCGACGACAACGGCGGCGGCTTCGATCCGGCCCGGGTGCGGCCGCAGGCGTTCGGCCTGCTGGGCATCCGCGAGCGCGTGCTGAGCCTGAACGGCGAGCTGACGGTCGGCGCGCTGCCGGGCGGCGGCACCCGCGTGGCGGTGCTCCTGCCGCTGGCGCCGTCATGAAGCGGCCGGCGGCGTTCGCGGCCTGCCTGGCCGCCGCGCTGCTGGCCGGCGCGGCGCGACCGGCGCCGCCCGCGCGCTGGTCCCGGCTGGCGCAGCCGGGATTGCCCAGTATCGGCGCGCAGCAGGGCCTGTCCAACGTCACCGTCACGGCCATCAGCCAGGACGGCGACGGCTTCCTGTGGGTGGGCACGCAGGGCGGCCTGGCGCGCTGGGACGGCTACCGCTTCTACAACTACCTGTTCGACCCCGACGATCCCCGCACGCTGCCGGACAACTACGTGCGCACCGTGCACGCGGACCGCCGCGGCCGGTTGTGGGCGGGCACGGCCAGCGGCGGCCTGGCGCGCTACGACCCCGCCACCGACCGCTTCGTGCGCTACAACAGCGCCAGCGTCGGCCTGTCCAGCGGCTCGGTGCCGGCGGTCCTCGACGACGGCGACGGCGGCCTGTGGGTGGGCACCGACAACGGCCTCGATCACCTGAGCGGCGTCGACCAGCCGGCGCAGGTGCGGATCGTCCATTTCCGCCATGTCGAGGGCGACCCCGGCAGCCTGCCGAGCAGTTTGGTCAAGGCCCTGTGCCGCGACGCCGGCGGCACGCTGTGGGTGGGCACGTGGAAGGGGCTGGCGCGGCTCGATCCGGCGGCCGGGGCCTTCACGCGCGTGCCGCTGCCCGCGCGCGACCCGGCGCCCGGCGTGTACGTGGTGTTCGCGGCCAGCGACGGCAAGCTGTGGCTGGCCGCGCGGGACGGCGCCGTGTGGGTGCGCGATCCGCGCACCGGCAAGATCAGCCCGTTCGGCGGCGGCGAGCCGGGCGGCGTCAAAGTCGGCGGGGTCACCGGTATCGCCGAAGGCCCGGACGGCGAGATCTGGCTCAGCTCGGACAACAGCAGCGCGGTGGTGGTGGACGGCGCCAGCGGCCGGCTGCTGCGCCGGGTGCATCCGGGGCGGAGCGGGGAGGAGCTGTCCGGCGGCCGGGTGTTCCGCGACCGCGCGGGCGCGGTCTGGATGACGCTGGGCGACGGGGTGCAGCAATACCCGCCGCGCCAGGCCGCCGTGTCCATCGGCCAGCGGCGCGAGGGCGAGCCGGGCCTGAGCGGCAGCGAACCGATGAGCCTGGCCGCCTCCGGCGCCGGCCTGCTGTGGGCGCGCCAGCAGCGCGCCGGCGTCGACCTGATCGAGGCCGGCGCCGGGCGGGCGGGCCCCTGGCGCCCGGACGGCCGGGCGCCGCCCGCGGCCGTGTCGGCGATGCTGGGAGGGGCCGATGGCGATTTGTGGCTGGCGGCCGCCTCCGGCCTGTACCGCGGCGACCGGCGCGGCCAGCGCCTGCGGCGGATGGCGGCGCCGTGGTTGGACGCGCATCTGTACGTGCGCGCGCTGGCCGGCGGCGGCGACAGCCTGTGGATCGGCACCAGCTCCGACGGCCTGTACCAGGCGCGCTACCGCGCCGGCGCCGGGCTGGAACTGCTGCGTCACGTGCAGGGCCTGAGCGCGCAGAACGTGTCCGTGCTGGCGGACGGACCGGGCGCCACGCTGTGGGTCGGCACCACCAACGGCCTGAACCGGGTGGACCGGGCCAGCGGCGCCGTGCTCGAGCGCCTGCGCGCGGACCCGGCCAACCCGGCCAACCCGGCCGCGCTGTCGCACGAATACATCGCCGCGCTGTACACCGACCGGCGCGGCCGGCTGTGGGTGGGCAACGGCACCGGCATCGACGTGATGGAGGCGCGGGCCGGCGGCGGCTGGCGCCGCGTGCGCCGCCTGGGCCTGGCCCAGGGCATGCCGGACACCAACATCAACGCCGTGCTGGAAGACCGCCAGGGGCGGGTCTGGGCCAGCACCGACAGCGGCATCGTGGTGATCGATCCGGCCAGCTTCGCGATCAGCGTATTGGGCCGGCCCGAGGGCGTGCGCTACGCGCCGTACTGGATAGGCTCGGGCGTGGCGATCGGCGGCGAGCTGGCGTTCGGCGGCACCGGCGGCGTCACGGTGGTGCGGCCGGAACTGCACCAGCCCTGGCGCTGGACGCCGCCGGTGGTGGTGACCGAGGTGCGCCTCGGCGGCCAGCCGGCGCCGCCCGGCCGCTACAACGGCCCGGCGCCGGCCACGCTGCTGGTGCAGGCCGGGGCCAACAGCTTCGCGCTGGGCTTCGCCGCGCTGGACTTCACGGCGCCCGAACTGAACCGCTACGCCTACCGCCTGGAGGGCTACGACCGCGACTGGATCGCGGTCGACGCCACGCACCGGCTGGCGTCGTACACCAATCTGCCGCCCGGCCAGTACCTGCTGGCCATCCGCGGCTCGAACCGGCAGGGCGTGTGGAACGAGCGGGGGCTGCGGATACCGGTGACGGTGCTGCCGTGGTGGTACCAGACCTGGTGGTTCCGCGCGGCCGTGGCGCTGCTGGCGGCCGGCCTGCTGTACGCGGCCTACCGGCTGCGCACCTGGCAGCTGGCGGCGCAGCGCAAGGCGCTCGAGCGCGAGGTGGCCAGCCGCACCGACGACGCGCTGCAGCAGAAGGCGCTGGCCGAGTTCCAGCGCGGCGAGGCCGAGCGCCAGCACCGCGAGGCCAGCGAGCGCAACGCCGAACTGGCGGCGGTCAACGCGGTGGCCCACATCCTGGCCGGCAAGCTCGACCTCGATCAACTGATCGCCGCGGTCGGCGAGCAGCTGCGCCGCCTGTTCCACGCCGACATCACCTACATCGCCCTGCTCGAGCGCGACAGCGGCATGCTGCATTTCCCGTACGCCGACGGCGCCGTCATCGCGCCGCTGCGCCACGGCGAGGGCCTGAGCAGCCGCGTGATCGAGGCCGGCGAGGGCGTGCTGATCCAGGGCGAGCAGGCCGTCCCCGCCGCCGAGCTGGCCGGCCGGCCGGCGGGGCCGCCGGTGCTGTCCTGCCTGTGCGTGCCGATCGTCGCCAGCGGCGTGGCGCAGGGCGCGGTCTCGGTGCAGAGCGTGGGCAGCGGCGCCTACAAGGCCAGCGACCAGCGCCTGCTCGAGACCATCGCCGCCCACCTGGGCGCGGCGCTGCACAACGCGCTGCTGTTCCAGCAAGCCCAGGCCGCGCGCGCCCGGGCCGAGGAGGCGACCCGGGCCAAGTCCATTTTCCTGGCC
>JAJLPB010000019.1 GCA_025548565.1 Rugamonas sp. A1-17 | reverse complement strand
CAAGAGGTATGTTTTCACGAGATCGTCCTGCACTACTTCATCATCGAAGTTGGTGCGGGCGAGTGCCCAGATCCGCTTGCCGCCGCGGAGAGTGCCGGCCGTCTCGATACTAAATCCGTGTTCGCTTACCAGTTCGCGGAAGAACTCCAGAATCTGCTTAGGCTGCACGATGTGATAACGGTCGCTGACGATGGACAGCGGAGCATTCGTGTCGCTGCGATACAGGACATTGTTGCCAGTGAAGTTGTGCAACGAGCCGTTCATATACTGCACTACCGAATGCTCGATCGTCCAATCTAAGCCGGCTGCGATTTGCCAGTCTTCGATACTGGTGCCCGGTGTAAGAATCTGTCCAAGACCGTGCCACGGCGTTTGGCCGACATAGGCCATTTCAGCGAGGCCAGTTTGTCGAATGGTAACTTCGTGTGCCATTTTTCTTCTCCAGTGAATGTACCTAGTTACATGAGGTTCATGTGGATTGGAATTTGGCGACCATTGAACAGCTTTTCAGCCGGGTATTTAGCAAGGACCGCTTCGTTAAAAGCGTTCAATGCGTCTTCTTCGGTCAAAGGAGTGCGGGTCTCGCCATCGTCTTGAGTCAGAGGTGCGCGCACCGCGTGATATGGTTGCATCACCGCCGTTTCGAGAATGAAGGTATCGACCATGCCGGTTACCTTCTCACGGAGCAGGCGAATTTCGGAAGTGCCGGCAATAGCGCGGGCGATTTTCATTGCCTGACGTGTCGCGGGGCCTTCTGGCAACATCGTAGTGTGGTTGACTACTCCGCGTGGCGCCGGTTCGTCGTGGATTGGAGTTTCGAACGTCGTGGCGTCATAGTCAAACGACGCTGGTGGCAGATCAGGGAAGCTGGCGTCCGTGGAGCGCATGGTAATGGAAGGGTGCATGGTTTTTTCTCCTGGGAGTTTTAGTGTGAGAGTTTTTTGGCGACGGACGTAGGTGAACAGATGGCGCGGATGAGGCGCATCAAGATCGGCTTGCGTTTGGTCGCTTGTGAAGAGTCGATACAGAGATCGACGAGGTTGTTGGCGCCGTCGGTGATGAACATGCCGAAGACAAAATTCGCACCGGAGCTTGTGAGCGTTTGGAACTGGTAGATTCGGCATTGCGAATCGGCGAATAACGATGCGTGTTGCTGCAACGTGGCCGTGATGAAGCGTGGATAGTCAAACATACCAAGCGCTTCTACGAAGTCTAGTTTCTGGAGCTCGCCTGGCGGGTACTCCATGAGAAGACTATCGATCGTACAAGAGCGTGGTCGTATGAATTTTGTGATTTGGTTCGGCTTGCAGGTATCGCCGAGAGTGATGGTTTGGAGTGATTTTTCGAACGTCTTATGCCCGACTGAAGGGCATGTCAATTCTGAGTGGTGCATGCCATTTCCTTGCCGCGAAGCGGCTGTTTGAAACGGGCAAGACCTAACTAGCGGCCTCTTCGATGCCAGGCATTAAAGATGCGGAGAGGGAGTTTGTGGGGGGATGCAACATGCCGCGAAAGCGACATTGGAACTTTACCGCAGTTTATTCGCTTTGCCAATAGTTATGTTCCGAGGATTAGGTGAGTTCCCGGTTGTGCAATGGTGGTTGGTTTGTATAATCTCGCCGTGTGGTTACTAGTTACGGTATAGATTGTTGAAAAGGAGTTAATGCGATGGAATCGGATCGGTATGTGTACTTTGCTGACGAGGCGGAGCAAGCGCAGATGGTAGCCAAAATATGTGACGCGATACCCTACCCTAGCGGGACCACGGTGAAGCAGTTTTTAACTGATGCTGGGTTGTCCTTCACCTCTCGGGACGTAACCAGGTTAGTTCAACTTGCCGAGACTGAGATGTACGCGCGTGTGCGAGCCCTAGCGAGCGACATTGCCAAGATCTTGCCGCTTAACCCTGGTCGTTCTGAAATCTATGATGCTGCTAGCCGCCTCGGTAGGCCAGTTGAAGATCGCAACGCTTATCGTCGCCTGCGCACGGCGTTGGTAGCCATGCCTGAACTGTGGGCAGAAGACCAAAAATTTACTGGTTCCAAAATCTCCCTTAGCGATACCGACTGGGCGGTGCTCGCTAGAGTGCAGAAAATGCTGAAGATTCAGAAGTCTGCATCGATGTCCTTCGTTCTGCGATCCTTTGTAATTGCTGTTGACGCTGGCCTCGTAGATCCTGTCGATATTTACAAGAGGTCTCTGCGAGTAAAGGACAAGGACATTCTTCGTGCAAGCGCGGTCTTTGATCGGCTCGATATTAGCAGGGTCGTGTAAGCACTATTCGACAGACGGTGGCTCGATAGTTAGAGGTACAAGTTCTGAATCGACCGAAAAAAGCTGCCACTTTTGTGCTGGATTTGCGCGTCCTCATATCCGGCAGTGCACGACAATGTAGGTCTTACATACCTCGGGACCTTTATGAACTACGCAAACAAAATCGCGGAATATGCAATGCTGTTGGACGACAAACACTGGCTACGCCTGTTGGTGTTGCTCTCACCAGGTGTGTTGGCGATGAAGGTGGCGATGACGCTCTCTGCGCCTGCTCCGGTTAGGCTCGGCGCCACTGCGCTACTTGGCGTTGGCATGGCTGCCTACGTCTTGTGGGATTTTCTCAAGGCCAAGATTCGGAGCCTCAATGACGAGGATGGAAGTGAAGTTGAAGAGGACGAGATAGTTCCGAGTACGCAGGCCGAGACACCTTCGCGAAAGCACTTGGACCTTATGACGCGCCTGGTGGCACTGTGCGATGGTGACGCAACGGCGGCGCTTACACTGGTGGCCGACGAATGCGAACTGCATGCTGATTTGTCGTACCTTACGGCGATCGAGAATGCATATCGCCGTAAGGAAATGCTCGTTAGACGCCTGTCTGGAAGTTAGAGCTGGCCACCCACACTGCCGCGGTCAACCCGACCAACATCACTGCCAGCAGACTTGACGTCAGCGTCAGTGGTGCCAGCGGCAGGAACACAAACAACCCCACCACCAAAACGGCCGCGTGGGTCGACGAGTAGAAGAAGATCGGATTTGAACGTTCGAATCGAAAACTCTTTCTGGCTCTAACGGCGATGCCATCAATTGCTGCGGGTATGCACAGTGCTAGCATGGGCAGAAGGAAAATGTGCAGCAGCACGTGGACGCGCCATATGAATTTGTAGATCATCAACCAAATCCCACGTATCCACTTTGCAGGTAAACTCGTCTGCATCGGCAGCCCCGCTACTTGTTTCGGCATGAACATTTGCTCGGACTTATTCATGATCCCAGTTGTCAGAAAGGCGGCTGCGAACGTGCTGTTTGCAGAATCCGTCAGTTGACCAACATCCACTTTGAATCCCTGGGCCATTTGCACCTCGGCTGGGTCAATGTTTTGTTCGGGCAAAACTAGTGGGATAAAAATGAGAGCCAGGACTGGAAGGAAGATCGTCCAGAGTATGAAGTGGCTTGCGAAGGTATTTTTAATTGCTGTCGGGTGTATTGCCATCTATCGCTCCGTGACGCCCTGCCGGCGATAGCAGGGCGTCCTTTTGTACTATGCCGTTATTGTGGCGTCGTTGAACAGTTCGGTAATGGTCTCGTTGTCCAACATCTGTTTTGGGACAAGATTGACCAGCATCAACGCTTGCGCTATTTGGTCCGCAATCTGCGGCGCCGTACGAGTCGCCGTCACGTCGGCGTCTGGAAATTTCGCCAAAAATTCAACGGCGCCGCAAACGAACGGATTCCATTTCTGAGATCCAGCGTCGGTGGACACGACAATGTTCTGCGCGAAGATTTCTTTACTGTGCTGCAAAAGCGTGCGCGCAAATATGGCCTGGCCGTAATGGTCATTTTCTGTTTGATCCACCTCTGCCTTGTGCTTGGAAAAAGCTTCGCTCAAGGTCGATTGCAGCAACGACGTACCTGTCTCGTTAATGGTGTGTGGACCGACGTACGCAGCAAAGCGAATGGCCACATCCACGAGAAGCGGATGCATGATCCACAGGACCTTAGCGCGCGATACGAGTCCGAGCTGACGAATAGCATCTTCCAGGACAGCCTTACCAGACGCTGGGGCGGATTTAACTTTCTTGATCATAGTGAGGTCTTGTAATTAATATTGTAGTTATTGCTGGGAGCCGCAGTCTAAAAAGAAATTATGCACCTGCAGCATTACTGTAGCACCGGAAGTCGACCTTTATACAAAGTACTACCTGCTAAAAATGCGAAGTATTGAAGTCCGGGAAGCCGCGTCAACAAGTCAGGGGAGACGAATGGTATCTCAACTTCGCTCATGGTCCGGGACGTTGATCCAGTAAATTCTGTGAATGCCTGTGAGGACCCTGAACCTGTTGATTGCGACGCTGTGATTTGCCTTGCAAACGTCTTGCCGAATGACTCAGCAATCCATGCTGCCATATCGGGGTCTTTGACTCGTAAACATATTACATTGTTTAGGTTGCCTAGTGCTTGTTTTGTACGTGCTGCGGAACCGAAAACTGCATCAAAGTCAGCAATGGTTTGGGTTGCGATGAATGCCTTGATGCCAGCTCCGCCACCTTTGTTTAACAATTGAATAGCTTGCTCGTTCACCACTTCTGCCGCCTCGTCAACAAACAAGTAAATATCTTTCTTGTCCTTGAAATTATAGATCGCACCTGCTACCGACGCGAAGTCTGCGAGGAAGATTGATCCGATTGCAGATCCGATAATCTTGTTTGAGAGTGAATCCAAACCAATGTAGAGAACAGCGTCCTCTTCAATGATTTTTTCCGTGTCGTAAATCGGACGTTTGTCGTTCAGATCCAGAGGATCAGGAGACAACATCGCGCCAATTTCGTCGGAGCCCAACATCTCCAGTATAGGCTCTAAAACCTGAATCATCTTGCTGTAGTGCTCTTTCGAGTGGTTGACCATGGAGATCAACGATTCGATTGCTTCGTCGCTGATTCCGGAATCCTCGAACATCGCGATCATGCCTCGCACTCGCGGAGACTTCACCAGGGCAGGCTTGCCCTTACCAGGGTCTGTCGCGGTGATGTAGGTAGCGATATCAGCGTCCCATTTGGCGCCATTCTTCGCATGGAAGCGTTTAACCAAGAGACTCTCAAGCAACGGTTCCACGCCTCCTTGAACGAACTTTTTTGCGTCGCGGATTGTTGGCATCGATCCGTCGGCAACTTGCGCCCTCATAATTCGGAAGAGCGTCTTCCAAGCGAATGCACCAAACGTTCCTTCCGCATCAATCAGTTGCCCGATGCGGGTCGCTGGTTCGGACATGTTGTTCCAGTTGGCCAGCGGATTCATTCGAATCGATTTAGATGGATGTGCTGGGTGGAAGTACAGGAACTTGCGTCCGGCCTTCTTGCACTCAGCTCGAACGCGGTTCTCCCAATCCTTGTCCCCCTTGGGGTCAATGATGATGAGCGCCTGGCTCGCCTTCTCGTGCTTTGAATGAACGATTTGGGTGGTGAGCAGTTCGTACAGTCGGGTTTTTCCGGCTCGAGTAGTCCCTACGATCAGGGTGTGCCCAGCGAGCGCTTCGATCGGCAAACTCAATTCCTGTTCCACGGGATTGATACCATGGATCCAGGGGACGCCAATGGCGTCTTTCTTGATGGGAACGAAATCAGCCGGCTCGATCGCCTTCAGAAGCGCCTTAGGCAAGTATCGAGGTGGTCCGACTATTTCC
Organism: Rugamonas sp. A1-17; assembly: GCA_025548565.1. GTDB lineage: Bacteria > Pseudomonadota > Gammaproteobacteria > Burkholderiales > Burkholderiaceae_D > Rugamonas. Next base: position 111,231 of record JAJLPB010000019.1, on the reverse strand, counting down.
CCGGGACTGCGAGCCATGATCTGGCGTGCAATCTCTGCCTCTTGCTGCGTCCACTTGAAGCCGTTACCAAGCCAAAATCCATTTTGCTTCCAATGCTTGCGCGAGATCTCCATCGCGTGCTCAACCTTGATTTGCTGGACGCGTAGAGCAGATATCGACGCACGAAAGCGATAGAGATGAAACGCTTCCCTCGCGCGGACGTAGGACATGGTTAAAGCCCCTGCAGCGAGCGCAGGCCACAGCGGTGGATGTAACCCCAGTATAGCTACGCTAGACGCTCCCCAGGCTACGGTTGCCGGCGTTTCATAGACCGGACGGAACATGTCGTTAAAGTCACGTGGCATTGCTAGAGTCCGTCATAAGATATTCTTTGATTGCCGGATCCAGCACGTATCGTCGACCGCATTCGGAGCGTCCGATGATGACGTTTGAATCCTTAAGCAGTTTTTGAATTGTTTGGCCGCTGACGCCGTACTTGCCAAGCATGGCAGCAGGAATCTCAATGCCGAGTTCGCTTTGGACAAAGTGGGTTTTTGCCGTCTCGTAGTTCGGGTCGGCTATAACAGCGGAGAACCATTCGCGCAAAGCTTGCGGAAGTCTCGCCATGAATTCGTTCGTCGATAGCAGTGGAGCACTGCTAACGCCAGGTGCCACCGACACTACTACGGCCGGTGCCGGTGCTGGTGCTGGTGCCGGCGTGGTGGAAGCACTAGCTGGTTTCGTGATGTCAATTGGTTCAATGGGTTTCGTAGCCGCAATCATGCTTTCAGCGAGGGCATTGACGCTCTGCGTACTGATGACTGGAGCATCGGGTGTGCTCTCGTAGCGCTTCAGGCCTTCCTTGACATGATGTTCGATGACTTTCGATATGGTCTGACGAACTACGCGCTCAATCGTCGTTTCAACGCCATTGGAGCTGCCTTGGGGGGCGATAGCGCCGAATATCATCAACGATACGCGTAAGTCAAATTTGTCCAGCAGGTGATTTGGAATGAACCGTGCGGCGATCGCCGCGGCTTGGGCAGACGTCAATGGCTGAGCACCAACTTTCCACTTCATCCTCGCTGCAGGATTTATCCGTAGCCACCGATGTAAGCTCACCGGGCATACAAGTGGGTGGTAGTCGTCGTCTTCGCTATCGGTGTGAATAGAGACGCTTTGAGCGACCATCGCGACTGCGCTGCTGAGCGTAGCGACAAACGCTGCATACCGACATTGTGGCTCTAACACACGACGCTCTTCCGAACCAACGTCTGGGAAAAACACTTGGCTCTTAGCGTAGCGCAACGCAATCATGCAAGCGATGAGCCCGAACTCGAAGGCTCCGCCAGTATGACTAAAAGCCGTTTTGCTCAGAGGTAGAGTTTGGGTAGCTTCAGCAAAGGCCACCAACACGGGCTGGTAAAAATTCCCAAACACTTGCGGGGGGACACCAGCTGCTGTTTTTATTTCTTCGACGCGCTCCGCCGCTTCAATGAGCATCGCGAGGGCTTCTTTAGAGGGCAATAGGTTGTTCATGATCGGATTATCACTAGGTGTCAAAGTGATCCCGCATCGAAATCAGGGTGAAAAGTCCGAGCATTAATCTTTTGACTAAGATTTCCTCCCTATGACCCCAACCTGCAGCCCGCAGTCTTGTTAGGGCTACTCATACAACATCGGTTGTATGAAATGCCTCGAATCACATTTTTTGCCCCATTCCCTAGCGAAAATATTATCCTCGTGACAACCAATGGTTACATTGAGCGCGCACTTTAGAAACAGACGGTTTTGGAAGAAGTTTTCTAAGTATTTGATTAGTAATTGTTTTGTTGTTGCGGCACGTTCGCTACGGCACCACGCCATCCATTTCATTGCACCATAATTTCCTGTGGGCATTAGTTGTTAAAACATGTTAGTATGTTGCTCTTGATTAATAGCACTGTCTGGCTTGGCAACATTGCGACTGCATTTCACAGGAGTGTTTTTCACGTAGACCGAGCAACTGCTCTCTATAGCGTTGAGTCATTTTTGCCGAACTATGCCACGCGGGCTCCAGTGGCAAGGTGCTCGGATCTGTGTCGGGTTTGGAAACGCCTTTCAGATTTCATGAACGGCCCACCTACCGAGACTTGAAACTCAGTGGTTTTGTGCACGCCCCGCCCTTCGACAACGAAACTGGGGTTGCAAATCGTCCCGGTGGTGTGAGCATTTCAAATGCGGGTCATTTTTACGCGCTATTCGATACATTTCTTTGCGGCAAATGCTGCATACTTTTGACAACGATTTGCAATTTTGAGGTTTGATATGAATTCTCCGGTACTGAACTTGCACGACCAGACTACTCTCCCTATGACGATTGACGTGCATTTGCCGGAGCTGGACAGTCAAAAGCAGATGGAAGTGTATGGCTTGTTGACTGACATTCGCTCCTCGATGCGCCGTGTCGAGAACGAGTTCGTTTTTATGGCGATCAAACTCGGTCAGATGCAAGAGATCGTCGGCGACCAATTCTATGGGTATGTGCAAAGCGAGTTGGGGCTACAGAAGTACCAGGTCCAACGCATGCTCACCAGTTACAAGGCGTTGGCGACCCATCTGTCAGATGATGCGGGCCGCATTGACTTGGCACTGGGTGGACGTTTCACCCAAGGGGCGCTTCGCATGTTTGCGCCAGTCACCGACGGCAATGTAGTCGAAGAGGTGCGCAAATTGGCGGCCGCCGGCGAAAAAATTAACGAAGCCGTCATCTTGCGTGTGGTCGCGGCCCATGAGACCGACCAGGAGGCTCGTATCGCACTGTTGGAATCGGAAGCGGACCGTGCCCGGAAGGACTTGGATAAGGTCCGCGATCAGAGTGAAGTTGAGAAATTGCGTCTTCAAAGCCAGATCGCGGCGTCGACCGAGCAAATGCGCAAAATGGCCGAACAGCGCCTTGCAGTGGAGGAGGAGCTTGCGACGCTCAGGAAGCAAGAGACTGTCGTGACGGAAAAAGAAGTGCCGAAAGTTCCGGCTGGTTATACCACCATCGAATCGGCGATCGCCGATGCCACCCTAAAGCTTGAACAAGCTCAGCAGCGCGAACGCGATGTGGCGCGCGCTACTGAGTTGCTAGTGGCCCAGCAGGTAGCATTGCAAGCGAATGTGACTGAACTCCAAACGAGCACGGCCGAGTTTGAGGAAATCAAATCGCTGGCTGACCGCTTTCTTCTCCAATATCCGCAGGCAAAAATCAAAATGATCGTCAACGCCAACTCCGCTCAACGTGCGGCCGTCGCCGGCCTGGCCGACGTGATGATCGAGTTTGGTACGCAGTTACGCAACGCAACTTCAGTAGCTGCTTAAGAGAGCGTTGGGCAGGACTTTCGGATAACGGATTTGGGGAATACATGAATAGTTTTATGCAAGCAACACCGGATGCGCAAGTTGTTCTCGATTCACATGCTTCTGTAGTGACCGCAATTGAACACGCCAACAAGGCGATCATCGATGTGGTGCGCAAGATGATGGCATTCGATGACGCGTTGGCTGAAAATTTGATGGGCTGCAATCGCGCGACGCTCCAGAAAATCGCCGACATGTCCCCTTCCCGGATGTTGGAGTTACTTCATACCAGCGTCCCAATATTTACCCTCCGCTTGGCCGAACCCGAATTTGATGATGCCCTCAACAATCCCGACAACGCCAATGCTGCGCTCCAAGCACTGCTGAAGACTTTCGGCGCTCCAGTCTCACTTAAAGCTTCAATGTAGGCGAATCAGCCATGACCTATATTACTGAAGCCTACGCTTCAAAATTGGCGGTTGCTAGGGCTCTCGCCAACCTTGGCGCGCGAGCGGTGACGATTACGGCGGTGGCCAGGACTAGACCTTCGGACTCGAGCGCAGCTCATGCGATGGCGCGCGGAGAACGTTCGCCGTCTGGGCAGACGCCTAAGGACCACAAGTGGTTGCTTCGGACTCAAGAGCAGCGGCAGCACGCAGCTTTCCTGCTTCTGGTATATGCCAAGTATCGAGCCCGATTGGAGCCCAAGCCAGACTCGCACGGGTTGGCGTTTGTCATTGCCTACAGCACGTACTTACGCGTTACGGGTAAAGACTCCGCTACCGCCCTGGTTAGCATCGAGCGATTCAATCTGCTGGTCGGTACTGGATACGGCTATGGTTGGCGTGGCATACCGAACGGCAGTTCCTCAAAGTTCGCTCAAGATAACGTCAAGGTGGTGAACTGCCGCAAGTGTCGTGTCCCACATTTAGTGGAAGAACACCTCATGAATTACGAGTGCAAGTCACATTAAGAAGTTCTTGTGTTGAAAACGCGCCTGGTGGCGCCCGGAGCTGGCCGGCCGCCAGCGTAAGGATCATATACTAATGCGATTTGACAAATACACGAAGGTGCTTTTCAGGGCTACTGTAAAAGAGGCGTTCGCAATATCGCCCATTGCGAATGGTCTTCTTGGTTTGCTGGGCGTATGGGGAAGTTACGCAATCCTCAAAAGCGGCGTCCTGGGCCCGGAATTGGAAATTACTTCTTGGATAACATCCAGTGCGTTTTTGGTAGTCATGCAGGTGATATCGATTCTGGCAGTCCTGTTAATGAGTGTTAAATCACTTGTACCGGCGGTATCTATTTGGGTAGCAGGGGTAGCACTTATTTTTGTTGCCCCGTCTATGGCCCCTTGGGCACTCATAGGAGCAGCTGTTTCCGGCATGATGTTTCGTAGCTTCTCCTACAGATAAGTTGGATCGGCGCACGCCCGATTGGTTACGTTGGCCCTGCCCCATCGCCCGGGATCATGTCGGCAAGGGGATACCCAGCAATGCGGCGCCGAAATTTATCGTCCAAGACCTCTGAAAATTCTCATGTCCACAAATAGAAAAACCCCCACTTTCGCAATTGCGAAATGGGGGTTTTTAGTTAAAGACCTACGATTAATTTGTAGGCACAACGATAGTTATTGAGATAGCTACCCGACAGAAAACTGAACCTGCTTTCCTGTCCTGGCCAGCATATCCACTAACGAGTCAATCGTGAATTTTATGGATTTCTTGTTAACCACATCAGACACGCGTGGGCGCGTCACGCCCAGGATCTCCGCAGCCTCGGTTTGCTTCAGATCCTTACTTGCAATCCAAGCTGCTAGTTCAGCCATCAAAGACTCCTTGATGGCAAGTTTTTCCGAAATAATCCGTTGCGACTCTACCTTCAGCGACGATGCTTCTTCGGGCGAAAATCCCAAATCAGCGAAGACGTTGCCGGCAGCGGGTGTGATATGCGCAGATGCTGTTTCGATACTCATTTTTTACTCCGTTCCTGGACTACGGCTTTGTAACGTACGGCTGTGATGTCCTTGTCTTTCTTGCTAGTTGCAGCGGTTTTTTTTCTAAAACAATGCAATACGTACACCGCTTCAGGAAACTTGGCGACGTACATCACTCGAAACCAGCCATCGTCCAAGTTGATGCGAATTTCCTTCGTGCCAATTCCTACGATATCGAATGGCTTCCAGTCGTCGGGATCGAGGCCTACCTGCACGATGCTTAGTTGGTGACCGGCCTCTTTTCGAGCGGCCGGGGTGAAAATTTCGTCATCCTTGATATCCCGTAGCGATGAGCCGCGCCAGTTGATCGGTTTTTCTGCCATGTATGTGCTTCCGATATTGTATCAAATTTTGTACATTCAGCTAGTTACTTTTCAACGACGGTTGGGCGAAGTCGCCCAACCGCGGGATTGAGGTGCAACAGCATTGAATGGGTTTTGCTTCCACTGGCCTGGTCGGACGAGCGGGAGGGCTTTTTAAAGCTGAAACTGCTTCATTGGCGCGAGGTTGTCTGCGCCCTTGAAGATCTCAGGCGTAGGCAGGCTTGGCGCCAGTGCAGCTTCCTTTTGCTTTGTTGTACGTGGTTTGGCGTGTTGCTTCAAAATCGCTTGCCACAGTTTGCGTCCGCCCCACTTCAACAGCGGGAAGACGACAAAGCGGCATGCCAGGATGGCGAGCATCGGAACAATTGCGATGATCCCAGCCAAGAGAAAGTCGAAGATGTCACCGTTTTTCTTTTGCTGTTGCATAGTGTGGCTCCTAAAAAAGGGATTGGATGATGTATTGAAAATGTGTAAATATTTCGTTCCGCGATGGCGGGAGAAAAGCGGGAGGCTGGAGGCCTGACAGGTACAACGTACTTGTCAGACTAGGTACTTGCTGAGAGAAACATCTCCCCATACGCCGGGGAGATGCCGATCAAAGAATTTCGATTGAGTATTCGTTTCGATGCCGATCTTGCGGTTTTCCGTTTTCCACCACCTGGAACGGTCGTCTGCCAAGTGGATGAAGTCGAACCAATTGATCCTTCTTGAGTCCATACTGGTCGACGAGTTCAGCTAGTTGCTCCCCTATGAACTCGCGTTCACCGGTGAGATTGCTGATCAGTTTCAGGCAGTACGTCATGTACGGTGGCTTGCCATTTAGCCCGTTGCGTTGCGTCGGACCAAAAGACACGACAGTGCCTTCAAAAGGTCGCTTTGACTTAATGCTCTCGCTGCGAGTGGGCAACGACTCAGATGCAGCTGGTGCTTGTGCTGGTGCTTCCACGATCGCCTTTGTCGGGACTTCGTTGATGACGGTTTCCGTTCGTACATACGGGAGTGCAATCGATGTTGCTATCCCCTGCTTGAAGCCAAATTCGCCAACCCATAAAGTTGCCCCCTCCATGCTGAAAGGGAGCGAATGTTGGACCGCTACCTCTGGCGTGAAAAATACGTCCTTAGCCTTGCCATCGCGACGTGCTGTGGCCTTAATTACCTGCTCCTTGCCGTAGTGATAGAAGCAAACTTTTTGCTGGCCGTACATCTGGCTGTGCACGCGATCGGCCGCTCGTAAAATTGGGCGGACTGCAACTTCGGATTTTTGTTCAGGGACAGGAGTCTGTTGAACGCCTGGTTTGATTTCTTGCCGGCGGGAGATGACTGCCTGGGCGGTCATTTTTGCCGCCGATTGCATGGCCCGGAATGGAAGGCCAATGATATGAACTGCGATGTCGTAACGGTCTGCGGTTTCGCGGTGTGTTTGGTCCATCATTTCTTCTCCAAATTTATGCCGACGTTCGGCGGGTGAAATTGGAGAGTGAGCATTGTCACTTTCAGCTGCAGCGGCAGATGAAAATAACCGACACCGGACATCGCCAAAGGCGGTGTCCGGGTAGCGGATGTAGGAAGTTGGTTAGCGTGGTGTTGCCATGACAGCGACGTGAATCATGTTGCTGCCATTTTGGAGTGGGTTGTACTGCATAGTGCTTTGGAAAAGATGCCCTTGGTATTCGTACGTCACCAAATAGGAGGTGACGCGCGAGGAACCTGGAACGGATTCCCAGTGGCACGACTGTTGGCCAGAGCCGACCGTTTGACGATTGTCGACACGGTCACCGGTGATAGCACCAAGGGCGGCCCCGGCGGCGGTTGCAGCCATGCGGCCGTTACCATTACCGATGCGGCTGCCCAGCAGAGCACCAGCAATACCGCCGAGCACTGAGCCTGTGTTGCTCCGGCTATCTGCCATTTGCATTGCAGGGCCGTTGCAAACTTGCTGCTGTTGCTGTTGCATTTGCTCGGTGTAGATCGGTTCGACGTTCTTGACGACGGCTACGTCATCGAAGGCCGCTTGTGCAAACGAAGCAGTAGCGAGCAAAGCGGCGGTGGTCATAATTTTTGCGAATGAGTTCATGATAAGTATTTCCGAAGTAGTTAGTTCAATGGGGTGGAAGCACGTGGTGCGGCAGCAGGAGTGGCATCTTTGAAAGTGCCGGTGACCTCGCCATTTGCGACGATAACGGTATCAGCGTAGGCGCCGAAATCGATGTTGTTCGTGTAGTTCACGAAGTCTGCGATGGATTGAAATTTCAGTGCGGATTGGTTCATGTTTAGCTCCAGGTTTGTGCCGCAAAGCGACGAGGTATAAGGAGCGAGCGTGAGCTCACCGATAAGTAAATTTATTGGAAAGCTGTGAGGATTTTGAGTGACGCCACCCAACCGAAGTTGGGCGGGCGTCAATTGATACAGAGTGTTCCTGGAACGTTAGAGTCCCAGTTTGCCGTGCATGCCAACGATTGCTGCAGCAACGATGACAACGAGCAGGGCACAGAACAAACTGCAATTGCGTGCATCAGAATGAGTCAAGGGTGACTTATAGATGATCGTCGAGATGAATACAGCGGCGCTAGTTGGATACGCCAGAAGCATGGCTATGGCGAGTGGAGGTAATTGCGAGACCGGGTATGCGACGAACAGAGCGATCGAAGCGCCGAAAAAAATGATCAGGAAGCTCAGGACAAAAGTCGAAGGCTTGATGGTGTTTTGCTGAGTTGGGATATGGGTGAACATTGCTACTCCTGTTTTATGCCGCAAATGCGACGAGGGAAAAAAGGAGTAAGCCAGAGCGGCTTTCCAAGTGCTAATTGGAAAACCGGAAAAATGCATGCTAGAAACCGACGCTACTTTAGTAGCTGGTCTTCATCGATGTGGTTGTTTTATCGTGGTGAAAAGCTGCCGAGAACCGGCACTTTGATAATACCCGAATTCCCGATTTCGCACCACAATCGAATCACTGGTGTATGCCAGTGATTCGACTGTGGGGCGCCTTCGACGTTGCGTTGTAGTACTGGTGATTCGTGCTGTTGCCACTAGTGTAGCGTTTCATACTTAGTGCATTGAAGTGCGATGCTCAGATTCCAATCAAGCCTGGTGATCGCGATATCGAGACGTTTCCGTTCGCTATCTGTCAGGTACTTCAGTTGAGAACGAGCACGCCCTCGCCTAAGCTTTGCTTCTTTCACGCAGGCGTCTCTAACATTGAGCGGAACTGCTTCCCATAGCGCGTCGTAGGTCCCTTCTCGCTCGAGGGGTTTGATACATTTTTTCACTACTGCCAGGTGCAAGCAGACCCAGCTGATTACATCTGCAATGTGATGCCGTTCGGCTGAAGTGAATCCAAACAGTGAGCCACGAGCCCTGTCCAGAGAGAACCCAGAGAGAAGCATTGTTAAGGTACGTACTTTGAGGGGGCACAGTTCCCATAAGGTTGCCTTGCCATCCTCACGTCGAAAATTGATCTGCGCCGGTGTAAGGGGAACTGGGGCGCGTTTTCTGTTACGTCGGAAACCCGACTTTGTGTTGTGCATGCGAATCCTCCGTGCCATGAAAATGGCAATTAGAAAAACTCAGACTCTCGCAGCGAGAGGCTTTCGTGAGAGGAGCGCTCTCAAGAAAACCCGATGAAGTAGAGCGACTTGTGCAAGTCGCTCTACTGCAAAGATGGATTAGAACTCGTTCATGAACGGAAGAATGTTTCCCCAAAGAAATGGAATGTCATCGTCGGGAAAATCGTTTTGTGGCCGAGGTCCTCTGTTAGGCGGAGGACCACCAGCACCGCCGCTTTGCGACGGACGAGCAGCTGGAGGGCGTTGTGGTGGCGCGGGACGCGCGGCAGGTGCCTGGTGCTGTGGCGGGGCGTCGTAGCCACCGCCGTCGTCCGTACCGGTATCACCACCAGTGCCTTGACGACCACCCAGCATTTGCATCTGCTCGGCGATGATGTCGGTCGCGTATTTCTCTACGCCGTCTTTGTCGGTGTACTTGCGAGTTTGCAGACGGCCTTCGACGTAGACCGACGAACCTTTTTTTAGGTACTGGCCGACGATGTCAGCCAAGCGGCCGAAGAACGAGATACGGTGCCACTCGGTGAGCTCTTTCTGTTCGCCGGTGTTGCGGTCCTTCGATTTGTACGAAGTGGCCACAGCTATGTTTGCGATCGCATCGCCACTTGGCATATAGCGAATCTCCGGGTCGCGGCCCAGGTTGCCAACGATGATGACTTTATTTACGGATGCCACGGTTCATCTCCTTCAAGAGGTGGGTGTTAGTGCGCGCAACAACCTACAGCGAGAACTCAAACTCGATGTGGAATGTGCGTGACGGCGGGATGTAAAACTACGCAGTAGGTTTTGCCAGGGTAGGCGGATAAAACGAAAAGCCTTGATTCGAGCTTTCCTGTGTTAAACACGGGAAAACTGATGGTGAAGAGATGCCGAGAACCGACATCCGGATGTTACCCGAACGTCGATGACGTGTGAAGAGATTTTTGTAGAAAACTCTCCCGCCTTTCGGCGAGAGAGTATGTGTTTCTATTTCAATGTGTCCATGTGAATGATGTGGTCTGCGAGCTCCCACACTTCGGGTGTTTGCGAGATAAAGTACTCACGCTCATACCGTCCGCGGTCCAGTACCTTTCGCTTCATCTGCATGAATTGGCGCTTGCGTGCTGGATCGAAGGCCCCGTCATCTTCGTCAGTGAAGAGTGTCTTGTAGTCCATGGCGCTTGTGTCGCTGATGTGCAATGCGATTGCACGCGTCAGGCATCCATTCACCCACACCTGCTCACCACCAGACATCAAGCTAATAGGAGTCTCCTTGCCACCACGGCCATCGAAAACCATGATGTCAAAGGTTTCCTTCATGCTTCCGGTCGACAGTTCACGCTGGGTATCGAGCCGAACGGTAAAGCGCCCTTCGACATCGTCAGCTAGAAGTTCGTTGCACAAGAGCGAGATTTCTGGGCCGGCGTCGTCGATTGACAGCGCCACCAAGCCATCGTTACCCATGCACTTTTCCAATAGTTTCCACGATGCGATTTCATCCTGAAGACGACTTGCCTGAGCCACGGTTTCCTGCGATTTCTCCTTCATATTATTGAGTACTTCGATCTTGGCAAGCAAATTGACCTTGCCTTCTGTGTGAGCCAATTGCTGTGCTTTACCAGTTGCCCACACCTTGTCGGCGTCCGCAATTCGGTTCTTGCAACGAGTGATTTCCTCCTCGGATACTGGCTTCGAGAGTGAGTTCAGTCGCTGCTGCAGAGAGAAAATTTCCGAAGCATGCTGCTTGTCCAATGTCGACAAATTAGCTTCATGTTCCGCAATCACAGTTTTCATCGATGCGTTGAGAATTGAAGACGAGTGACTAGACTTCTCAATGGTGTTGGAGTGCGTCTGTTTCGAGAGCTGCTTTGCGGGAAGTTGAACCAGGGCCAACTCTAGTACCTCGGTTCGTGCCGCCAATGGCAGTAGCAAATCGAGTTGAGACTGAATCAGCTTGCGTTCCGAGGTTGCTTGTTCAATTGCCGCTTCATACGTCGAGGCAACCTCCAGCTTCGCACTTACTTCGCGCGACTCCAACAATACTTGCTTGTAGTCGCTTTTCAGCTTCTGATATTCACGTGTGTCGGTTGGGATCTTGGCGTGCGCATCATTGGCATGCGACAGCAACTGGCAAGACTCCTGCAATTGAAGTCCTTTGCACGGCACAACGTCAACCAACGCAGCTGTCTCTGTAAGGCGAATGAGCATCAGCTTTTTTCCCTCACCAGCTGCTTGGATGTTAGCCAACTGTTCTGCGAGCACTTGCATGCGGTTACGCAACGGCACCAGGCCGGCCAGCTTCTTCTGATTGTCGGTGATGACAACGTCCGATTGTGATATTTGTGCGCGAAGGGTTGGAATGGCAGCATTTGCCTGCTCGATCTTGTGCCTGCTCACTATCACAGTGTTGAGGCGATCGATCTCACTTGAAATGCTCGTCAAGTTAGTGCGTGCATCTCGCACCTCTCCATCCAGGCGAGAAATTTCTGAAGCGATGCGATTGAGATCCATGCGGTGGTGCTCGACCGCTCGAGCTTTAGTGGCGCCAGTCGCCGACGTTGTGTTGTCGATCTGAGACTGCAAAAACGCAGCCTCTTCGATATCTTTGGCGTGCGAATCGCGCTTTGCTAATAGCGCAGCCAAACTAGCGTGGGCCAATGTGCTTGCATGCTCACTTGCTGCGACCTGGCGTGCCAGATCTGCGGCGCGCATTTCATGTAGAGCCAACTCGCGCTTTGTTTCTTCGATGCTGGCGTCGGCACTTCGTACACGGCCAAGATCCTCCTGTAGCGAGTCAAGTTGAAACTTCAGTAGTTTTGCCACCGCGGCAGCTTTACTACCGAGTTGGCCAAATAACTGCAGGTTCAAAATTGATGCAAGGAGTGACTTGACATCGGAAGACCCGTAGCTTGACAGTGCCTTACGGCGCTGCGCAGCAAACTGTGAGGTGAAGAATCGCTCCGGGATGCCCAGGATGGAATCTACGCATTTGTCGTAGGTATCGGCCTTGCTGTCAGACCTGATGCCGTCGGGGGTGCTAAATGGCTCCCAAGCTTGCTGAGCGTCCGCCCAGACGTAGAGGTAGTAGTCTGCCTTTCTGGATTTAGTTTTGAACGAGAAACTGGTTCGGTATCGGCGTGAGCCATGTTCCCATTCCAGTTCCTTCGCCGCTGTAAGTCCCGAGAGGTGGTCCCAATACGAAAATCCGCCAGGGCCCAGCGTCGTTGAGTGTGAAGGCATCACGCGATAGGGATGAAGGTTATCCAGAATCGTCGATTTGCCATTACCGTTCACACCAACAAACGCAACTAACTTTTTGTCCGCAGGGATTGTTGTCAGATCGAGTTCAAGCGTGTCTTTGCCAAGCCCCTTGATGATGCCGGTAAAGCCTTGCAATTTCAGTTTTAGTGGTTTCATGTTGCTCTCCATTCCGCTATGCGGTGAAAAAATGGAGTCAACCGGTTTGGCCGGCTTGCCTGTGCTTAGCACGGGTAAGCGGATCGAGACGAGAAGCATGCCGCGAAAGCGACAAGCTGATAATACAATGGATTTGCCTCGCGCAACCAGTATCAATGTACTGCGGCGGTGCCGGCGTGAACATCGCCATCACCGGACGCTTTGCGCGCGGTGATGGGATGGACGACTAGTTTAGTAGGCCGGATGGAATAGCGTTCCCTGATTCCAGCGCGATTGCCAGTGTTCCAAGTAGATCGCTGCTATGCCCGGGGAATTCCAACATACCTGTGCATTTTCGCTGTTGTCCTGAGCTGCGGCTTTACTGTAGTTGAAGGAGCCGAACTCGACTGTCTTGCCATCGACGAGTATGACTTTGTCGTGCATGATTTTGTAATAGCTGATCGTTCGTACTGATATTCCAGCACTGGAGAGTGCCGACAATGCCGCTGTGCCGGGACGGCTGTTTAGGTTGCTGGCGTCAGCGACTACCGATACGTTAACGCCGCGCCTGCGTGCTTGCGAAAGCGCTTGTACAACGGGCTTTGAAGTGAAGCTGTATGCGAGCACTTTGATGTCGGACCGGGCCGAGGCGATCGTCTTCAGGACAATTTCTTCGGCACCGCCTTCGGGACTGAAGCCAACTTCATATTGGCTGCAGCTTTGCATGCTCGTATTTGCTTGTGCAGCCATAGTGCAAGTGGCGATTGCGAACAGTGCTACGGCGATCGTGTGGATGGTCTTCTTCATGGTTCTTCCTTAAATTGTGGCGACATAGTCGCGGTCTTTGACGTTGCTGTAGAGGATGAGGCCGCAGTCGAGTAAGTTCTCGATGTCGGTCAACGACAGCATGGAAACATTGAGGCAACGCGGATTATTCCCTCCGCAGCACACATGAACTCGGTACTTAGGCATAGCCGTTTTCCTTAAATATGGCCTTGGGCTACTGCAAAACGTTCATCCGCTTTGCCTCGTGCTGTGATCATGTTGATTTCCTTTTTTGGTAAATAGGTGGGTTGGAATTTCCCCGATCAAAAGATCGGGGAGATGACGTTAAAACAGCTCGGCTGTTTCCGTCTGATCGCGTTTGCTTTCGATCGGAGCAGGAGATGTTGTCCGCTCGATTGGAGTTGGGCGGTCATCGATTACTGCGAGATGCTGCCTGTTCCGAATGCTGAACGCGTTCGCGATATCGCTAGGGTCAGAAGTGAGAATTTCAGACAGCCGATCGAGGATCCCTTTCGACGGTGAGTTTGTATATTTGCACCAGGCGAGGATTTTTTCCTCCATCGAAGACAACGCCGAGATTCCAGCGCAGCGCTGACGTTGAATTGTCAGTACCTTGCCTTCAATCTTGACCTCCGCTGCGCCCCCCAAAACGTCTTGGATAGCTTGGCGATCGATGGTGCCTGCATATTCCTGGTCGACCTTGTAGCTGACGCGGACGAAGGCGCCTTCACATTGGCTCGCCACACGACTGATCTCTTCGATATTCGGAACGCCGTCGAAGTCCAGGTCGATCATCCGTTTTGATGGCGTTTGAATCGCTTCGTGCTCTACCGAATTGGCTTGCACGCGCCACAGCAGATAGTGTTTTTCGCCGATTTCACCGTAGTGGTATCGTCCGACGCTTCCTGGATAGGCGATAACCTGGTGCAGGCCATCGTACGTACGCTCCCAAACCTGGTACTTGTGCAGGTGGCCCAGCATGACCGCATTGGTGCCTGCCATGTACAGAGTGCCTGCAGTAAACTCGTGATCAAGTCCTGCCATTGGCGTTCCTGTTTCGGTCAAAGATCCATCCACGGTTCCGTGGCTGGCCAGCACGGTTGGAACACCTCTCGCGCGCAAGCCAGCGTTCACCGGAGCAAACGCTGCCATGATGCTGGCAAGATGTTCTCCCATAGCTTCACCTGCGTTGCTGGCGCCTACCTGCAGTGCCAGCTCAGCTTTGTTTAGTGTTGGGATGCTGGTAATAGCCAGGTCGTACTGTTCGGACGAGTTGGTGGGCCCAATGGAGAACCACTGGTTGTCACGCAGCCCGAACATGCCAACTCGATCTGAGACCAAGATGGGATGCTTGGCGCCGATCATGCCAAGGATGTGAAGCATGCCTTCAGGTTCATGTGAGAACGTCCCCTGCAGCATGAATACTGGACAGTGGTCTGCCAACTGCTTGATGCGTTTTGCCAGCCTCAGGAAAACTGGCGAATGTGCCTCTAAACGATGGTCGGTGCTGTCACCGCCAATGATGGCGACTTGAACGCCGCGGGCGATGGCGTCCTCGACAGCAAAGCCGAAGCACCGGTCAGCTTCGACCAGGTTGGTAGGTGAGTAGTGCAAATCAGATGCGTGAAAGATATCCATAAATGGCTCCCATAGTGTTGCCGGTGGCCGGCAGAAAAAATGGTCGAGCGATTGGCTCTTCTATGCGCAGGGCGCAGAGGACAGACATCAGAGAGGAGGAGTTCGCAAATGCCACACTCAATGAGTGTGGGCATCCGCAGAAGTGATGGAGTTAGAGGGAGATTTCGAAGGTTTGCCAGGTGTCGAGATTGAGGTAATCCGACAGTGAGTCTTGGCATGCTTTCGCATGCTCAGGTTCAACTAGTCCTGCTAAGAAACGAAGAAGCTGACGTAAGTCTTTCTTGACACTACGGGCGGTGACACGACGCACACGATCTTCATCGAAGCCCAGCTGCTCGCACACCCATTCGAAAGTGAGGCGCGGCTCGTCTGGGCTTAAATCGAACATCCAGATGAGCGCGTCGAACTTGCGCAGTTGAGCGTAATCGCGTTTGCGATTTTTCATCTGCGTTTGACCAAACAGATCGAGGCCAGCTTCATCCAAGACATCGGCTGAAGTAGGCTCAATTGCAGCCAGGTCGAACAACATGCGAGAAAACATCGCCTTTGCTAAACGTTGCGACGGCGTGTCCTTTGCAGCAATGGTGAAGACATCGATGACGTCATCGCTGAGAGTTGGTTGATCGTCGTCTACGGCGTCGGGATCTGGCGCCGCCAGCAAGGCGGTGGACATTCTTTGCACAAGGCGCAAATGACCTTCGTCTTCTTCCTCCGCCGGCTGATGGGGATCCAAGGCTTCGGCGGCGTCGAACTCGGTCTTGGTGAGGATGGTGCGGTCGGCATGCGCCGAAAATTGATAGAACACGTCGTAGAAGCGATCCTCCCCCATAATTTTGTCGCGTACCGGAATTGATGGCTGCGATGGTTTCACGACGGTGATGACGGGTTTTATGCGAATGTTCTTGGTCGGAGTTGTTGGTGGTCCAGCTTCGGCCGTAGGTGCTGGGGATTCTGAGAAGAAGTCAAACTGTCCAGGATGGACGTCTTGGGGGCGTTGCGTTTTAGAGACTTGCATGGTACCTCCATGATTCGTGCCGCGACGCGGCTAAAAAAATGGGGTGTCCCGTTCACGGGAATGTATTTGGATAATCCAAACACATTCGCGCATTGCGATTGATAGGGTTGCGAAGGCTATGCGGAAGGCTACAATCTGACCATTGCAACTTTGAGAGGTATCCGATGCAGCATAAGGATTTGGAGAATATGACTGACGCCGAACATCGCGCCTGGATGGCGCAAACTGGCGGCATGATCGATCTGACGGCACCGACAGAACAAAATCTTGTCGCACTCTTTAGCACGACGTTACGCGAGACCAATCCGAATGTTCGCGCGCAAGGGTTGGTCGATGTGGCCAACATGTGTCTGGCCATGGCAGACGTAACCCTGGGAGCCCAGGATTACGTTGCCACATGCGTGGTGTTTAACAAGCACTGAAGGATCAGTTCAGGAGAGCGATCTTTGCGTGCGAGCGGGCTGTGTTGACACAGTTCCACACGCGGTCGTTTTCGATGCACGGTTCGCTTTCGATAATCTGCATGCTCATCAGGACTTCGTTGGCGGTTTTAGGGTTCTTGGCTGCCTTGTAGATCGATTCCCAAAATTCGGAGTCGAAGACAGGGTATGCCGAGAACGCTTGGTTTTCTTTGTTGACCAGTTTGGCTTTAAGGGCGGTGCGGCTAGCGGTGTTCAGAATAGACATGATTTCTCCAGTTTGTTCCGCGAAGCGGGATTAAAAAGGAGTTAGTGACGACACGCCACTGATCTATTGAGCCAGTAGATTAATGGACGAATTTTGAAGTACGACTGCCGAGAACCGGCACACACACTTTACCTTCCAGTTGCGGCAATGTCCATACCCTACAGAAATATTTTTTCATAGGCCGGAAATTTTGGCTAGTGGCGCACCCACCTGACCAAATGCGTTTTCAAAAGTGCCTTAATTTCAATGGGTTAAAAATTCTAAGTGAAAATCGGCTGTTTCGATTTATCGTATTCTTGGCAACAAAATGTCCGCACCAGGTATTCCTTGCATTTCGCCGAATGTCTAACGCTATTCCTGCGAGATGAGAGGCTGCGCGGCGTCCAAAGTTTGTCTCAGTAGGAGAGCGATGCGACTGGATCGCTGATTGACTCAGGTCGGGCCGCCTACTCCGCGGCGGTGCTGGCCAGCATCTGTTGCTCATCGTGGTCTTGCCCCATCCGAGTAGGCACCGTGCGTGCGTTGGCCCCTGCCCTGCCTTCTGGTCGTCCTTGGCGTGGTCGATGTGCACCAGTTATAGCTGAGTCTCTTGCTTCCGACCGGAGCCGCTCTACCGTCGATGCCGTTGCACGCGGCCAGGAAGCGTGGGAGGTAACGCTTCGGACTGAGGCCGTAACGCGCCGCCGGCGCTGGTAGCCGCCTGGTAGGAATTGTGGTGCGCAACCGAACGCTGTGGCGCCGGCGGCGCACTGGGCACTATGTTCTCTCATACCGCCACCCTGTTCACGATTGCGACCGGTTCGTCCGAGCCAATCTATCGCCAGCTGATCGAGCAGATTCGCCGCCTATTGGCCGCCGGCGTGCTGGCGCCGTGTGACATGCTGCGATCGGTGCGCGACGCTGCGTTGTCGCTGGCAGTCAACCCGATGACCGTGTCTAAGGCCTACAACTTGATGGAGACCGATGGCCTGCTGATGCGCAGCTGCGGCACTGGCATGCTTGTGGCCGAGTGCAGGGCGATCAGTACCCACGAACGCGTGGCACTGTTACGACCAACGCTGGAACGGGCCTCCGAGGAGGTGCGCCAACTGGAACTTGATCCCGTCGCTGTACTTGCGTTGGGCGACCAACAGGTGCTGCCGTGCGTGAGAAGGGACACCGTCCCCGGCAAGGTGGCGAGCCTGCTGAAGGTCTGGGGCGTCGACAGCATGGTCGACTTGGTCGTGTTCGATGCGAACTGTGTTGGCGGCATGCCAGGCGATATGCGATTGACAGCGCCACACTTTTTTTCGAACGATTCATCCCATGCCAGCTAACTTGAACGCAGGACAGGATGGCTCTTGGTGTGCCTAAGGCGTCCCGGTGCAATTCCAACCAGAGCGGCGCTCCAAATGGGCGGACTCGCTAAAGAAATCGAGCTGGTTTTGCCCCACAATCGGTGTTTAAGGTCCCTACCATCGGCCGCATGCCACCCTTCAACTTTCCCCCCACGTTCAGATCCCCTTGACCGGGCTAAGGTTAATGCAATTAACCAACGAATATACCAGCCCATCAAAACCCTACATGCGTCTGCGACTTCGGCCGCCTTAAACCAGCCGCGTCTCGTGCCCACCCTCCACGCGTTGCTAAATGAGCAAAAAGAATGAAAAGAGCTTAAAAAGTCAAAAGCGTCTACAAGGAACGGCCGCTGGAATCGGCGGCTTGCCGAGATCAAAATTGCTGCTACGATGTCGGTTAAATGCAATATAAGTTAAAATGTCTTCGCTTTTAACCGCTCCGCTAATGCGGATTGAATTCGTACTCGAACTGTTGGCGTAAGGCCAAGATGGGTTTTTGGTGTCGAGCACGTAAGAAAGGTGTCTCAGATTGAAAACACAACTTGAACTTTGGGACCTCGATCCTGTCGGCAGCTTTGCGCAATTCGTGCAGAGCCTAGACTTCATCGAGACAAGCTCGCGCCAGGTCGACCAGGAGCGCAAAAAGCCTCTTTCAAAACAGAGCGCGTTGGTCTATCGCACGATGTTCGGCAAGTACGCGCGCTGGCTTTCGAGCAGGGGCACCGCGTTTTCGCGTGCGAGCCACTACGAGCTGCTGATGTTTATTGAACTTGGGTCGGTCGTCGGCAACAAACGCATTCCAGATCTAAACAGCAAAATATCGTACCGATATCTGCGGCTGATCGAGCGTTGTTACCTTTACCTGAAGGTCTCTCCGAACCCGGCTCAGCATGCTATCTTCGGCGCGTTGAAGCAGCAACGCTACTTCAAAGACAAATCCATGGTGACGCTGACGTCCGAGCAGCTCGATCGCTTTGTCGCCGCCCTGCCCTCCTCGACCGAACCATCGGAGTGGCGCCGGCGACGGGATCGCGCAATGCAGCTCGTGATGCTCTTCGGTGGTCTACGAGTTTCTGAGGTCATTGGTATGTTGATGACCGAGATCGGACGCCAGGCTGAAATGGATGGCTCGCTGCAGCTGCACCTCACAACCGAATTCAAAAGCCAGTCTTCCTATGAGCATTCGACTTTCTTGCGCACGCCTGCTGTCGAAGATGTGCTGGCCTGGATTGCCGAGCGTGCTGCGTTGCCAATCACCGGCGACTTGGCCTTCCCTTCTTACAATGGGTCGCCTCTAGACCAAGCGACTGTGTACCGGCATGTTAAGGCCACGCTTCGCGCCGCCAAGATTGAATTGCCCCGCTCCGGCGGCCGAACACTTCGCAATACTTTCGCGGTACAGGAACTTAAGCAAGGTACTCAAAAACCGGAACTCACCAAGCAGCTTGGCCTGGCGCTCGAGCGTTCGACCGACACGTATGAGATGGCAGGGAGACGCGAATGAAGCTTCAACTCATTGAGGAAATCATGGCCGGCGCGGATCTCCCCCCTCTGAGCAAGGAACAGCTGCTGGCTTTGGCCAAGACTTCCGCGGGCAAAATATTCGAAACCGCCCTCCTACGTTGCGCACGTGGTGACTCGGGTGGACGAACCGTATTGAAGCTCGTATCGCACAGTCATTCGCCGGCGACCAGGTCGAAGTTACGCGCCCTGGGATTCCAATGTCATCAAGCGCAGTTGACCAAGATGGTGCTCGATGAGGGCCAATCGTTCATATCCATGCTCGAGAAGGCCATGCAAGAGCCCACCGAACGGCCATTCTTTGTCGCGTACATGGTTGGACTCGGTCACAAACCAGTTGCCCCGGACGTTGAACTTGGTGCAGCCCCCTACTACTCGTTCAAAGTATTCGCAAAATCCGCGGCGTTGACCATCAGTGAGGCTAGAACCCGAAAAGGCAATGCCCACACCATTCAGATCGATGGCGCACGTGCTCTCAATGGTGGCGGCGCCAGCGCATACGACTGGCAGAACAAGATCATCGTCCAACTCACAACAACGGAGATGTACCAAGTCTTGGCGTTACTCGAAAACAAAATCGAGTCTGTTCAACTCGATGGCCATGGCGACGCACACGACAAGTTCTTGCATCTAAGGGCCCAGGAATCGAGATACTTTGTGCGAATGGGACAGCGTGACCGCTTCGCAATTGCCGTCCCTATCACCCCGCCAGACGCGGTAATGATCATCAGTTTGCTCTACAAGCAAATCCTCGCGAATGACAAGCATCTGTCCGCCAACGATCTTGGTCAGTTCATCGATCGCATGGCTACCATGATGACCGCACCAGCGGCGTAAGTCGCTGGAAAATGTTAACTGCGCCGAGCTAGACATCGCCAATGTCTTGGCGCAAAGGGCTAGCGATGTTTCTTGGCCTGTCCATATCTGTCTGCATTCTGCTCACTCTCGATAGTAAGTGAGCACTCACATATTGACGACAAATTTTGTGACCATACTCGTCAAATCTTGCCCGACCTACTGCAGAAAATACGATTCTGGTCCATCTCCCCGGTACAGACTTGGTGACCTTGTGGCCTCCTGAATTGGTGGCTAAGGAGCCTAACCTGGTTGGATCTCAAAATGGAGGAGCAAATCGAACACTATGGTCACCCAATTTGTAAATTTGCGAGTGGAATAGCCCGATGACGCCCCATCCCTGGACCCAAGGTCACTAATATTGTGGTCAATCGCCCGGAATCTCCAGATTGTGGTCCGCTTTGTGCACCAGCAAGCGTGGCCCGGACGAAAAACGAGACGCCAAGGTCACCAGTCTTGTACAGCAATTGCTTAATTAATAATCACTGTGAGCATCCAAAAATACCACAATGAAGGTGACCTTTCATAAAACGATCCAACTATACAGATCTAAAAACGCCACAAATTAGGTGACCTTTCGGCCGATCCTACCTCACAGATTAAGGTATAAGGCCCCTACTTCACTCAATTGAGCAGCTTTTGCAACATTAGCAACGACCCGATGATCATAAAACTCCGCTATGATCGTTCGCGACCGAGTCTTTTTTCACCAGGGTTAACCCAACGCCCACAATTCCTGTGACCTTCGTTGGTATCCAGGCAATTACGATTAAAAACAAATCAGGCGACCTTCGTGAACAATGCCAGTGACCTTTCTCATAGGCAGCCTTCAACCAACATACAAACTTTGTGACCTTTGACGTGTCTGAAATGACCATGCCCTACAAAGCATGTGACCTTGCTAATCCAATTTGGGTCTTTGCTGTCTTAACCTATTGATTTAAAACACTTCTATACATTGCCTAGTAAGTAGGTTTAGTTTTAAAAAAGAAACTATACTTCTGCAAAATTGCTGTGGACAACCCAACCATCACCCAAAAAACCAACCTCAAGGTCACCAATCTTGTTTTGACACGTCGACCATTTCCGTGCAATATTTCGGAAATTATTCAGGAAAGCAACCCACGTGGACGAATCAAGACAACTTGCATTGATGCTATTTGACACGCTGTCGCCACAAGGGCGCAGCGTTGATGCGGCACCGAAAGCGCTTGGTTTCCGTCGCAGCAATGCCTTTGTCAGAATCGTCGACCTTAGCCTCGCAGGTCGACGACTGGTGGATGTGGCCTACTTTCTCGTAGCGTCCGAACCTGAACTCAAAAAAGAATATCGCGTCGACTATGGTTTGTTCAAATGGCTACTAGCAACGACTAGCGAAAATCGCGCTCACCTCAAAAAATTGATTCGTGAAGCTCAAAAAGCGGCAATCGAGCTCAACGGTCCAGACGTGCAAGACGAAGCATCACAACCATGGGGATCGGTCCCTCTCATGGGACCTGCATTCATTGCTGGAGGCGAGTTCATTTTCGAGTTGCCCGAGCGCTTGCAAAAAGCCATTAAGAACCCTCAAGCAACCCACTTCTTAAGCTTGCGTTATGTCTTCAAATCGATATATTCAAAAATCCTTTACGACCGGTTGCAGCCATACATGGACGAGGGAGTCACACCCTGGTTCGATCTAGAAGCCTTACGTGTTTGGCTTGAATGCGAGAAAAAAACGTACAGTTTATTCAAGCATTTCCGCAACAAGGTTTTAGACGTTGCCGTCAATGAGATCGCCGAGGTTACGGGGCTTAAAGTAGTCATGGTCACTCAAAATGTTCCTGGCTCGAAGAAGATCGGACATGTGCGATTTAAGTGGGATACCAGCCAGCAAACAGATGAGCAAAAAACTGCGTTTGTCGTGCTCAAGAACACTTACGAGACATTACGCAGTGAATTTGGGCTGAACCAATCGGACTTCGATGAGATCGTACGCAATCGTACGACGTTCACTGACGATCACATCCAGCAGGCGATGGAGTACACACGTCACCAAGTCTCAGCTGGCAAGGTTAAATTACGTGCTGGAGGCTATTTTATGAAGGCACTCAGTGAAGGATATTTGATAGGCTCACTGGACAAGGAAATACAAGAGCGTAGTGCAGGTGTGAAACTTGCCAGTGCGCGCGGAGAAAAAACTAAAATTGGCCGAGAAGTTTCGGCCGATAAAGAGTTTACCGCTCGCCAGCAAAAAGAATCGCAGCTGGGTTGGACAAGCTTCCAAACACTCAGCGCTGAAGACCAACAAACTCTCACCTCAGAGTTTTGCAAACTGGCTACGGCCCCAATGATCGCGCGTAGTCTACAAATTGAGGTCAGTGAACTTGTCAATCACCTGGACAACCCCAAGGTCTCCCCTAGTTTCGGAAGCTACGTAGCAAATCGCCTTCAGAAGGCCGCAAAGGCCACCAAAGGTGACAACAGTGGCAATCTATTTTCGGACGGCAGCAAAGCGGCCTAAAGTGGCAAATAAGGACATGTAGTCCGGTGTTGGTCTCAAGTAGCTTGAAAAAAACTTCAAAATGGCAAAGGAAGAGTTAGTCATCAAATCAAGCGGCGGCTCAATCCCCCAAGGGTCACATGATCGAGCCGGCCCACCAGGTTACTTTATTCCGCTAGACCAAATCGTTCGCGTAGTTCAGCTAGCAGTGCATGCCGCGCTACCGGATCCAAGATCATCACATCCAATGATACTTTCCCCGAATCCCAGGTCTTAAGCGATCCATTCGCTATCCCTGCGGTATTGATGTTGTAAGTCCGGGCTGTCTCTTTCGTCTTGCGTTGCTTCGCAGGTTTTTCAAGACGTTCTCGTGCCTCTTGAATAGCCTTACGAGTTACGTCGCCGGCTAACACCCCACGTGCCAGGGTCAAGGTATCTTCCAAGCCTGCATCTTTAGCGGTTTCGCCAAACAAGACCAGTTCATATACCACGCTGAATTTAAACTTTGTTGGCTCTTCACGGATGATGGCCAGAACCGTCTCATTCAACCGAAGTACGGCCATGGTTTTGTTTATATTCGGTAACGAATAGCCGGTGACATCAGAGATTTCGGTTTCAGAGGCGTAGACTCCCTTGTTCAATAATTCTTTCCAAGATAACGCGTTATCGAGAGCCGACTGATCTTCTCGCTGCACATTTTCACGGAAACTCATCTCATACATTTCCCGGTCCGTGAGCCCAGGACGGATCAACAGAAGCATCGGGCGATTACCCAACATGCGCAGAGCCTTGTATCGATAGTGTCCGGCGACCAGGACATAGCGCCCGTCCCGGATTGTTGCTATGCCGGGCGTATCCTGCCCATTGGCCCCGATACTTGCTGCCAGTTCGGAAATACGGTTGAGGCGATACACCTTTCTGGCGTTGTATGGATTTTGATCGATCTTCTCAAGTTCCACTGTCTCCAACGTTTCCGATCCAGCGACCACCGTCACGTTAACGGGTGCTTCTGGACGTACTGTGGGCGCCAACATTGGAACTGCGGCCGGTACAAGGGGGGCAGCTGGGCTGTTGCCGGCTAACTCGCGCGCGTGCGCAAAGCGCTGCGATATTCCAGGAGTAGATGCAGCGGCACCGAGAGCGCGACTTGCCATGTCCCCTTTCTTGATCGTATTACTCATGCTTTGATCCTTTTTGTTTCGTAAATTTCAATCCTATTTGCTTTCCTATTTCTGTTGCCGCCATTTCTACTTCCTTGGAAGCGGTTGACTCCGCAAAGTCGCCGACCGTACAGCCATACAACTGGCATTCAGGGTAAGCGTTTCGCATACCAATTCGGGACTTCAGTATGGGAAGTTGTATATCCTTTTTAAGCGCTTCTAAGCAGACGTCGAATACTTTGCCTTTGCGGTTCATGCTTAGCAAATATGCTGCTTGAAGAGGGCCATCTGCGGCGCTTCGCTCCGCTCGTGCCTTGAGCACCAGTTCCTCAGCGATTTTGGATGCCCACACGTTGTCCATTACCGGAATAACGGGAATGATCGCGTAATCTGCGATCAGTAAAGCGGTCCAGGGGACATCGGATTCAGCAGAGGGCGGGCAATCGATCAAGATCACATCGAATTTTTCCAGCAACGGTTCAAGTTTATCAACGAAGTGTTTTTTCAACGGCGCAAACGACTCGACGTCTGCTGAGAATGGCTGGTCTGAAGACGCTTGAAGTTCCCATAACTTTGCCGTGTTTTGAGGGTCCATGTCGACGACGAAAACCCGCAAACCCATACGGCCCCAAGTGCCGGCAAGCTGCATTGTGGTCATGGTCTTAGCGCACCCGCCCTTTTGGTTAAATACTACGACAATTTTTGCGCTCATCAGATCCCCTATTTTCACCGGTGAAAGCGGTCGTCAACTTGACGCCCTCCTAAAGATCAAATCATAGTAAATCCAAATAATATTTACAATCTATTTCTAAGTTATTTAACCAATTTCAAGTAATTTATTGATTGCAACTACTTTTTTGGCCACCCCACTCCTTGCCCACGCGGTGTTGGAGTTATTCATCTGCGTGTATTCCTGAGATTTCGAAGATACAAGGCGTAGGGTCGAATCTACCAAAACTCAGGTGCAATGTCATTGAAGCTCTAGGCCGATTTTCACCGGTGAAAGTGTCCGCAGTCACTTTCGCAAACCGCGGCTAGCCCTTGCGCTGTACACACCACCTGTCACTTATGCCCCGGGCGAATCAATCAGTACTGATGCTTATTGCTGTATACGATCAGCTTTCACCGGTGAAAGCTATAACCACCCGATGCAATACACCATGACCAAATCGTCGCGCGGACGAGGATAGCCAGCGCCGCAAAGGCGCACTACTTGTATTTCTGGGAGGGGCTCAATCATAGGACACCTATTTTCCAAGCAAATGGCCCTAGTCGTTCTATCCTTAACACTCTCTGGCCAGTGAATTGCAGCGCCATCGACACTATGCAAACAGAAAGCCATGGGAGGCGCATAGCTTTCACCGGTGAAAGTCAGATGCGCACGTATTTCTGAACACGATGGGTCTTTACATGACTGGATCTACCAAAGTACGCGCTTTGAGCGAGCTGCTAAGACAAAGATGCATTTAGCATCGACTCAGCTGGGACGCGGAGGAAGAGCAGCCGTTTTCACCGGTGAAAGTCCCCTCCCAAAAGACTCTGCATATGATCAATACAGGCATACCTCAATAACACGCGGCGCCTCCTAGCGCGCAGCTACACTGCGCTAAATAGTTAGCTGTCCACGGCAGACTAGCATTCAACCGGGTTCAGGTAAGCGAAGGACCAAACGAAACATGGCTGCAAAACACTACCGCAATCGGGCTATGACGATACTGTCATCAAGGGCGGGTTGGGCGAACGGTAACTGTTGTGATAGAATATTCTGGTCGCTTTCGCGGCAGTCATACTCCCCAATTCAAACGTACAGCGCTGTCAACGGCACCGCTCTACGTCAGACAATTCAAGCTGACCTCCTGTTTTATCTCGCTGGTTCCCGGCAACCACCTTTACCTTACGTACCTCGAACCTGTCGCCACCTGGCGATACTGTTCATGCCATTCCAATACCACCAAAGCAAGTCAGCTTGGTTTGAAAAATAGGAATCACTATGATCGCCGAAATAATGAAGCAGATGACTTCGATCATCAAATCCAATAACTACCGTGTCCAAGAACTGTACCCAAGAGATCTACAACACGACCGCGTCATATTGGAACGCTGTGCAACCGTTGGCGCGTTGATAGCCTGGGCCGTGGGTGATTCCCATACCCACATGGTTGTACTTGGGCTTGAACCTCAGCAAAACGAAATGGTGAGTTGCTTTACCAATCTCAACTCGGGCGACAAGTTTTACTTGATTCAGATTGCTGCAGATGGTCCGATCTTTACGGAAAGAACTCGTGCGCAGTTTGAAAGCCTCTCAAACACTCCGATCCCTTACACGCGGATTGGCCATGACCACGAGTTCATAATTCAAAAGCATGGTGCGCGCATTGCCCAATGCGTCATTACTCGTACCGGGACGTATGAAAATACAATCTGGGACACTCAGATAACTACCACCTTAACACTGTCGAAACTGGATCGCGCAGCTCTGGAATACTGGTGTCATCGTGCGGTCGCGACGTCCACTGGCAGTCTTTTCTTTAAGAGCGAGGTAACTTGGCATGTTCCTAAAGTGGCATCGCATCGTGACCTTTTGAAGCAAACCGCGTAGAAAAAATATACCCCGGCAGGCACTGTTTAGCGGCAAGCCTGTTCAACCGTAGCATCTATCCCACCTACCAACCTTTGGCGGCTGTTCACCGTCATGGGTGAATTGCGGCCCTCTGGAGCCCTCATGAACATCACTACCGAGCAAACAGTATCGAATCAAAGCCACCACATCTCTACGGTTGGTGACATCGCAACAAAGCAAAAATCTCCACAGTCACAGTCTAATTATCGCGGTCTGTTTGACCGCTACGCACAGCAGATCATCGCTGGAGATCCCCGCCGATATGACGCTGTTGAAGTTCATGGCGTACGAGACAAAATTGGCGACGCCGGCAATGGCGGCGAGACCTGTGTGGAAATCGAAAACGTTCACCCAAAATTCTTCTCTGTCTACATACACCTGAAGGATGATGGGCTAGAGTGTGTGGGGGACTTCGAAGCATATGCGGATGCGCGCACTTATGCAGATGAGCTCGCTAAACAGTATTCTTGGAAGGTCCTCGATGCTGTTCAAGCGCAGTTTGCTGACTATGCGGCGCGAAATTACGCTGTCTATAATCCCGCCGATCTGGTTGATTGCATACCCCTTTCTACGGGGAAGAGCATATTCCGGCGCATGGCTACAAACGGATCCAAAACAGCTTTCTGCATGGATCGATATACAATGAGCGACGTTGAATACGATGAGTTCTGTAGACTCCTTCGTCGCGACATAAACGAATTGAACTAGTTCAATGCCCGCCCTTGGATTTTCCAGGGCGGGTTTTTTTTTGCCCAATCGCAGCGGTGATCTGATTGGATGTCCAGCGTTTGTTTGTCATGGCTTGCTAGCTGTCGGTGTCAAAGCTGGCGACGGGGAGTGCGGCGCATCGGTGCCGTTGATGCGCAGCTTGTAGCCGACGAACAGGACCAGCAGCCCGCCGATGAAGCCGCCGACGACCATCAGCGTCACCGCGCCCAGCGGTTTTTCGTGCCACTTCTTCTGTCCGGCGAATCGGGCCTCCATCACGCGTACCGCTTCGCGGCATGGCGCGATGTAGCTGTTGGGCTCGGAAAGTTGCGGCAGTAAAGATGTCAGGTGTTCGTAGATCAGCTGTTGCTCTGCGGTGGGCAAGGTCGCATTGTAGGCGCGGGCCAGGCTGGCGTCGACGTCTACGGTCGCCGTGCTTTGAGGATCGGTCTGCATATCACTCCAGGGAAAGATTGTGGAGGGAAGGGGAGGGCGCTTAGCGCTTGGCGCCGGGGGCCGGGGTGCTGAACGTTTCGCTGGCGGCGGGCTGCATCGCCTGCGTCTTTGCGTCGGCCGCTTTGGCATGGAGGGGCTCCATGTCCAGCAACTTGGCCAGCGCGTGATGTAACGCCGGCTCGGCTTCAGCGATCGCGCCGGAGAAATAGGACAGCATGCATTCCGCGCGCGCCATTCGCCGTGTTTCGCCATCGACTGCGTAGTGCGGATTTTTGCTGGTGTGTTTTGTGTCTTCGCTCTCGGCGAATTCGATCGCGCGCTGGATTTTCTCGGCGAGTTCTTGTTTGGACATTGTGAATTATTTTGGATTGACGGTGCGTCAATTTTACGCCGAAAAAGTGGCGAATAGTAAATGGCTGATTAGGGCAGTAATCAGACGTTCAATAGCGGAAGAGGGCGGCGATGCCCCTCAAAACATGGTGAAAAGAAATGTTGCGCGCCGCTCTTGCAAGCCCGACAAGCAGGCGCAACTACAAGGTTCCAAAACCACGACGGGACCATAAAAATGACCATCAAACTGACCGACGCTGAACGCCTGATCCTCTCCAATCAGCACCAAATTCTCTCTTACCTCGACAAGGAAAATAACGCGTGGCATCTGCGCGTGGCTGACAATCTGCGCCATGGCCATGCACCGCTGTATCGCAATATGCTCGATACGCTCCAGCCTGAACTGGACCAGGAAACGACCCATTTTGTTTTCGAGATTCTCGGCCTGTACCAGACCCTGCGTGACAGTTATAACCGGCTGGAAAATGACGGCACGATCGATGATAAACAACTGGTGTGGCCTGGCTTTGACGGCAATAACGAACCCGAGTTGCTGACCTTTACCCGCGCCCTGGTCGAGGACGAGCGCTATGTCGAACTGCTGGGAGAATCGCCGGCCAATTCGCACTCACACAGCAAGGCCATCTATGGCCGCATGCTGATGGCGTGGCGCAAGCTGGGCTGCCCCGCATCGCCGTTGACGCGCGAGGAGATCAAGGAGATCCTCGCCGCGCAGTATATCGGCGGCGCGTAAGTGCCTGCGCCGTAGTGGATGCACTGCGGCGCGTCTTCCGTCCCTGTTCTTCCACTTTACTTCGAATGAAAGGCTCCAATGAGCTTCCTATTAAATGGCGTCTCGCAAGATTGCGCCCACGGTTGCACCTCGCTTGCCGAACATCTTCAGCGCATGGACGCCGAATCCCATGTCGAGCGGTTTGAAAATGAGTTTTTAGAATACGTCGGCGGCATCGCCTCAGTGATTGTGCTGAGCGACACTGCGGCGACTGCAAAGCCCAGCATTCAGGCTCTCGTGAATTCGTATCACGATCTTGGTCGTGAAATCTCCCCGCTATACATGACCGCTTCGCACTACAACACGCTGCGCATGTTCGTGGCGCTGACCGGTGCACAGCTGGAGCATTCAGGTGAGAACGAAAGCTTGAAAATTCTTGAGCAGGCAAACGCTGCTCGTTTGGGCTCCGGCGCCTGATCGCCGGTGCGGCCAAGTACGATTTCCTAAGTTTCGCGCGCGGCTGCTCCATACTGCGCGCACCCCGGCTTACTTAGGACTTCACCATGTTGAAATCGCACCGCTTTTTGATCGCCGCCACCTTCGCCGCCCTGGCCTCCAGCATGGCCGGTTGCCACTCCAGCGCGCCGCCCGTCGCCTACGCGCCAGCGTCCACCTATGCCGCGCCGGCCGCGCCAGTCGTCGTACAGTCGTCGGGCATGGGTGACATGGTCGCCGGCGCCGCTATCGGCAGCCTGGCCACCACCGCCATCATGAACAGCAACCGGCAGGGCGCCGCCGCACCGCCGCCGGTGGCCAGCACCACCGTCAACAAGACGGTGATCCACAAGACCGTGATCGTGCAGGCCGCGCCCACGCCGCGCGCGCCCGCCACGCCGGCGCCTGTGACGTTGGCCAAGTCCTCTGCCTATCCCAGTCCCATGCGATCGACAGCGCCGCCGTCGACGCCGAGTTACGCCGCGCGTAGCAGCTATACACCCAGCGTGACGCGCGTGAGCTATTCGATGCCATCGACCGGGCGTAAGTAGGGCATCGCGCCGGCTAGCGCTTGGCGATCGCATAGCCGGCGATCAAGCACATGCCGAGGAAGGCCGCCGGCAGCGGGTAGGTGGCGATCGCCTTCAGTACGCCCGGCAGCACGCC
Source organism: Rugamonas sp. A1-17 (assembly GCA_025548565.1). Taxonomy (GTDB): domain Bacteria; phylum Pseudomonadota; class Gammaproteobacteria; order Burkholderiales; family Burkholderiaceae_D; genus Rugamonas. The sequence continues at coordinate 81,182 of JAJLPB010000019.1, read as the reverse complement.
GGCCATGATGGTAATCCATTCCGATTTGGGGGTCATTTGTGATCCTTTCTAGATCGTTTATTGGACGGGCACCCTGCCCATCTTTCCGTAATACGTTGCTCTATTCTGGAGGCCTGGCCACAAGGCCAATCGTGCCCTTTTCCAGTTCTACGAATGCGCCTGGCAACGGCCCATCATGTGCATCACGACGAAATCGACGCCAGCGTTTAACGTGCTTTTGTGACCGCGCCTAGCATCACGACGGCGCACCAGGTGCACGACTTTTCCTACTATGAGACTCAATTCGTTTTGCATCTTGTGGTGGGTTTTCCAACCTCCTACAGATGACATTCTCAGGGGCGCAAAGTAATTCGACCGATGCAGTCAAGACTATTTTGCGGCGTCGTTTGCGGGCCCTGGGAACCAGTGTGCCGCCTCGGGCGTTTTGTTTCTTGTGGTGTGTTTTCCAACCCTTGGCACCACTGAAAACCCGGTCAAGAACTATTTCCTAAGTTTTTGAAAGAATGGCCTGACACTGCGGTTTTTCGATCACAAAAAACGCCGTATGTTCACTCCGCACCCTGGAAGGCCTTCACTCTGATCTGCTGTAGCGCCTAATCGCTGGCGCCAGTCCGTGTCGCGATCGCTCCGGTTATTCCGGTTGCGAAGAGGTGACGCGATGTACTGTGTCGCTTTCCATTTCGCCTACCTTGTGTCGAAAGGCGTTCATGCGATTCTTGCAATGAGGCACTATTACCTGTACTATTAGGTGGTCGCGTTCGCGGCAGTGATTCCCATGAAACCGCATTGCAATTTGTTCGCCTCACCTGTATGGTGTATAGAGTTGCCTGTTTAATTTCGACTAGTACAATCCCCCCGCACTATCTAGCACTGGGCTGACGCATCCTTACGCGCCCCTGGTGTTTCCAGACCTCTTCCTAGCTTTCCAGAGTCAACTCCGGAAAGCCGTTCCGGCTGTCTCCTTTTTTCCTCGTCGCATTCGCGGCAAAAACTAGGAGCTTCAATGAACACCCACACCCAAACGATCACTAAAGTTGTCGTTCTCAACGGCTCCAAACTCACCCGCGTATTACAGGGCGGCGAATGGATTATCATCAAGTGTGAACAGGCCTGATCAAGTATCAAACGCACAGGTTTGAACTTCACTAAGTCTAGTAAAATTTGGCAGACGGCATAAAAGATCCGCAACCACGTTAAAACCCCCTGTCCGCTTGCGGAGAGGGGGTTTTTTCGTTGCGTAGTTCAATACTGAACAAGGCCAGAATTTTTTTGTGGAGAAACGGCAGGGCTGTCTGGGCTTGACGCATAGCTAAAGTCGCTGCTTGCCAGGCTATATGGGATACTTGCGCTTCACAAGAGGAGCAGCGATGGCTTTACCAACCGATACCGTAGGACCGTTTGACGTCAGAACCGATGATCTGACCTCAATCGACGCAAGTCAGGCCGTTGAACTGTTCCGGCAACTGCTTGTGATCGAGGCCGTCAAGGCGGGCGTGCCTGTTGTCGGTGTCGACGTGCCGTCCGCAATCACCGTCGCAGACGGTGGCATTGACGCTGAGGTTTCTGGACTGTCGGGGGCTGCGCTGCCAGCGGGACTAATATCCCAAGGTCTGACACGATACCAAATCAAAACCGGAAGCTTTTCCGCGTCAACTCCCTCCGAGATACGCTCCTTGCTGGTACAGCCAAAGTTCGTCAAAGGTGGCCACCAGCGGACGAAAGCCGAGATCCAGCCGCGAGTGCTGAGCTGCTTCGAAAAGGGAGGAACGTTTGTCGTGGTGTTGTTCGGCTCGGAACTTGTCGGAACGGCAGACGATCATGGGGCTATCCAGATAAGCGCGTTCATGTCGGCGGTCGACCCTTCGTTTGCAACAGTCGGGGTGCGGATCATCAGGGCCAACCAGTTATGTTCCGCGATCAAGTTGCTGGCACCCGGCATCGCACTGCGCCTGAACCGGGCACAAGGTTACGATGACGCCGTTTTCCATGACTTGTCGTTTATGGCCGATTCGTGCGACCTCGAAGTCGACGGATACCTGCCGACGGAGGAACTTGCCAATGCCACAGACCAAATTATGCTCGCAGCCAACAACGTCGTTGGGTTCCAGCATGTGCGTGTACTTGGTGACGCCGGTGCCGGCAAGACACACCTCATGTATCGAGCGCTCAGTGCCTCGCAACTCGGTGGCTGTGTCCTGTACTGTCCAGATCCGGAACGGGCATCGGTAAGCGGACCGATGATGGCTTTAAGGCAAATGGCGTCCAAGACCACCATCATCCTGGTCGCCGATGAGTGTGATCTGGACACCGCGGGGGACTTGGCCGCATTGTTCAAAAAGGTCGCGACCAATATGCTGCTGGTGACGGCGGACAACGTTGCCGAGCCCGCCAGCGCGCACATAAAGACACAGGTCATCGACGTTCCGCGACTTGAACAGCCAGTGGTTGCCGATATTTTTAAGACCTATGGCATCCCACCAGACAGCGCCAGCTGGCTGGCGACCCTCTGCGAGGGATCGCCTCGGGCGGCGCATCGGCTTGGTCAATATATGCAGAGTAATCCTGGCCAGCAGGCTTCCGAGCAACTGGCCCACCTGGACGGGCTCTGGCACCGCATCGTTTGCGCTCCCTACAGCGTTGATTCCACCGAGGGACATGAAAGGCTAGCGGTAATCCGGACACTGGCGCTGTTCCGGCAGGTAGCTTGGGAAACGGCCGATGGCCCGGCCGTACAAACAGCGGTGCTGGCGTCGCTCAAGCATCTGGACGAGACCTTCTCACAACTGAGATTGTCCCGCGCAGTCGGCGAGTTGCGGAGACGGAGGGTGCTGCAGGGGCCAAGGACGCTGTTGATTTCCCCTAAGCTCCTTCACGTGGCCATGTGGAAGAGTTGGTTTGAGCAATACGCCCACATGGTGGACGTTTTGCAGCTCCGTGAGGGCCTCGGTGCCCGTATGCAGCAGCACTTTGACGCCATGCTCATGTTCGCCCAGGAATCCAAGGCTGCGACTGCTTGGGCGGAGCGATTGCTGGGGGAGGGCGGGACATTTGCGCGGATGGCGGGTTACCAAAGCCCCGGTAGTGCCAGCCTTTTTTTCGCGGTAGCGCAGGCTAAACCCAAGGCAGCCCTGCGCCGTTTTGCTGCTGCCTTGGAAAGTGCGACCATTGATGAGCGCATGCAATTCATGGGGGACGCACGCCGTACCGCCATCCACCGGCTTGAGCAACTTGCCGTTCCGGCCGAGACATTCTTCGAAGCCGCACAATGCATGTTGCTGCTGGCCGAAGCAGAGAACGAAAGCTGGTCGAATAACGCGACCGGCGTTTTCATTGAGTTGTTTGGACTGGGACACGGGCCACTTGCGGCATCTGAACTATCTCCCATCGACAAGGGCGATTACTTGCGTAGCTTGCTGGGTAGTGAGGTGCCATTCCGAAGGGAGATTGCTGTGCAGGCTTTGAGCAAGAGCCTGGATCCCTTCATGAGTCGAACTGCCATCGACGAGGTGATCGGGTTGCGGCGCCTGCCAGGGCGCTGGGAGCCGAAGAGCGACGCAGAGATCTGCGGCGCCTATGCGGCCCATGTAAGACTACTAGAGGAGGCCGTTGACTACCTACCTGAGTCAGAGGCCAACGAGGCCATCAGGGGAATCTTGAAGTATGTCTACAGCCTCATCCGGCTCGATCCCTTGACCACTACTATCGTTGCCTTCTTGCGCCGCACGGCGGCGATTCCAGGCCTGCGAGAGCAGTCCATCGAAACCATCGTGTCGATCCTTCACCACGAAGGAAAGGACCTGCCAGTGGCGGTGAGCTCCGAGCTAGAAGCGATTCGTAATGAGATGACGGAATCGACCTTTGGCAACAAACTGCGTCGCTACGCGGGTATGAAGCTTATCGAGGACAACTTTGACGCTAACGGCGAATATTCCGATGCGGCGGCGCAGGGGCTCATTGAACTAGCCACCGACGCCGTGCGTTACCCAGAGTCGCTGAAAACAGAATTGGTATGGCTTGTTACCGGCGAGGCCAAGAACGGATACCAGTTCGGCCAACTTCTCGGTCAGGCTGATGACTTCACATTATGGTCCTCCATCAGCACGGCGTGGATCAAGGCCGGCGCGCAGCGGTCCGATTTTTTTATCGGTGGCTACCTCGCGGCGTGGCACGTCAAAGATGTCGCGTTGTGGGAGCAGACCGTCGTCGAACTCCTTGCGAACGTTGAGATCCGGAGTGCCGTGCTAGGTCTCGTCTGGCGTTCGGGCATGAACGATCGCATCGCTCGGGCTTTGCTGGCCATGGGGCAGCAGGGTGGCATCGACCCAGTGGCTTTCCGCATCCTCATCTATGGCGGCGTCGTCAACCAGCTTCCACGGGACGTGTTTGAAGACATTTTGGACCTCATCCTGGAAAGTGATGACCAGGAAGCCCCCGATGCATCACTGGAATTGCTGCAATCAAGGCTGCGAGGCCACCCCGACGAATTATGCAGCCTGTCGCAACGTCTTGTGCAGGTATTGAGTGCTGCAGTGTTCGTCGAGGGGGCGGTGAACAACCGTGCGACTAACATGCGCCTGTTCAATTGGAACGAACTCGCGAGCCGCCTGCTTGTTAACGATCACGACGCTGGTGCAATGCTTGCCGTGCTGTGCATCGCCAACTTTGCCAACTTCAACAGTGTGACAGCCGGCTTCCACCCGGAACCGTTACGGTTCCTGTCCAAGGCAACACAGGCCAAGCCGGCCATGGTTTGGCCGGCAATTGCGCACCGGCTGGAGACACGTCGAAACGAGAAGGGTACCCGTCATCTCTTGAGCTGGTTGCGCGGTGGCCGATCTATACACGGCGTTGACGAGGCGGGGCTAGGCGCCATTCCGGCGCCGGTTGTCTTTGAATGGGTGGATGTCGATGTCGATGACCGCGCGTGGCTGCTGGCCGAGCATTGTCCGCCAACCATCGCCAGGCCGGATGAGCCCACCACGTTTGCGCGGCAGATGCTGGAACGTTATGGCGCAACAGAGCAGGTGCGGCGCAGCCTGCACGCCAACAATTTCTCCGAGGGGTGGAGCGGGCACGCGAGCGAGCATTACGGTCGAAAACTTGCCGCCCTGGACGCCCATGCCGCTGTCGAAACCAACGCCAACGTGCGCCTGTGGTTGAAGGAACACCGCGAACAGCTGGTGCGCACCATCGAACACCAGGTGGAAGAGGAGTTGCGAGAAAGCGAGCAGTAAGGCCCGCTTTATGTGATCGCCGGACGACGTCCATATGAATAGGAACATGCGTGTCGAGTGACAAGATCAGTGACCTTGATTTGTTTGCGTCAGCGGGCCCGGGGGAGCACAGAACGCATAATGACCACTTGCCCATTGCCACGGTCGTCGCGTTTAGCGCGACGACCGTGGCTTTTTTTTTCTAACAGCGAAGACGGGAGTAGGGCGGTCGCTCAACGAATTTTACTTAGAGCGTCTTCTTTAATTTTAATAACATTGAAATTTTTGTAGACGGGTGCCCAGTGTATCAAGGTATTGCGGTCCAGCATGGTGCCGGGTGGGCAAAAGACGTCGCAGCACTTGCTTGCACACGGCGGAATAGGATTGGAAGGTACAGGGTTCACCGGCGTTGGGTCTGGCTTCGGTACTGTTGGCGCTGGGAAAAGTGGTGGGTCGAGTGGGATATCCGGATCATCCGGCGTGTCACCGGCGACCAATTTTGACCGGAATTTCAAGTCTTTTGCCGGTTGAAATCCTTTCGCAGTGCCTATCACCTTCCCGTCAACGACGAAGACAGCCTTCCCAGAAGGCCCATAATAAATTGTGGTTTTTCCAGGTGTATCCGACGCATGCGCCAAGATGGCCAGCGACATTAGCGCCGCGAGTAAGCTAAGTTTTTTCGTTGTCATCATGCTTCCCTCATTGTTATGGTCGCAAATAACTACTTGAAATGCTTGACGATACTATACTATTTCGGTGTCATTTTCATAATTCTTTTGAATATGTTGAGTTCACTCAAAATGGCATTGACTATGAGAGGTGGCGGCGCTTGGCGTATCTGGCTAGCAGTTCGACATGCCGTCAATGAGTGATTACTTTGTCAGACTGTCCGGATTTTTACAATCAAGACGCCGCCCAACATGGGCTTGGTTTTGGCCGAAAGATTGATGCGACGCGTGTATATGACGATTTCTTACCTGGCCGTCGCTCATTCGACATTTCGTCCGCTAAATGAGGTAGCCGCCCAGCCCCACCAACTTCGTTCGCCAGCAATGGGGCAGGGCTGTTCACGCGTTCTACAGCGTATCGGCGGCGTCCCGCGCAGCGTCCAGGAGCTCCTCCGCGATGGCCGCGACCTGCTCCGGAGGGGATGCCTTGCTTGGCTTGGGCACGGAGATCATCGTGGCCAGCACGCCGGTCACGTCGTCGTCCGCCTCGTTCGACTGGCGCATCGCCTCGGTGACTTCATGGATGGCCTGGGCGCGATCCATGTCCCGCGCCGCGACCAGTTTCGCCGCGTCGTTGGCAATACGTAAGGCGGTGTTCTCTAGGTGTTGCTCCTCCGCGTCCTCAACCGCTAATTTCGATCCACTGCTCATGTTGTTCCCCTGCATTGACGCATTCCGGCGGCCGGCCGGAGCGGTGCGCGCCTGGCGGCGCGATTTCAGTGTGGCTATTTTTCACAGCGGCGTGTGGCGGATGGCGAAGCGCTCCACATGCGCGTTGTCCGCCTTCACATAAGTCGTTCTATGCGCATACGGGCGGCCCGTGCCCCAGGCCACCGCCATCGATTTGATGACCGCGGTGCCCGGCTCGGTACCGTCCTCGACACCCATAAAATTGTCCGACGCGACCGAGTCGATCGGCACCTGGTAACCGATGACATGGTCGACCGTTTTGAGCACCACCACAATTTCCCGCGCCGCCGCACTCGGATCGTTGCGCTTGTCGGCGTCGCAGATACGCTCCAGCTTCGAATACACCAACACCACGGCGGACGTTGGCGCCGCCTTGCCGGCGACTTCGCCAGCCTCCCACGCCTCCCACGTTTTGCGCGACACGCCGGCATATTGGCCGGCCTCGGAGGTGGTCAGGCCGAGGGCCAGGCGGAATTTACGCAAGGGCATTTCGGGCGGCATGGCGGGCATCGTCGGGTTGGAGGGCATGGAGACGTTATACACCCGCATCTGGCGCTGGTCAAGTTGCATAGTCGCGGAGAGATATCTACCATATGGTAACTTGGAAAATTGAAGAATTTTCCAGCGTGGCCTATGTGCAATATGTAGCACTTAAGGGTTGCTAAGTGTTTTAGTTGTAAATATAGGTTCGTTTATTTAAATTTTGTACCGTCATTTATACCCGTATGGATGCCGGTGTGCTATCCTGAAATCGGAACGCTCCAAGGCAAATCTTGAGACATTGCCCTTCTGGGGCGCCGAAGTGATGCGTGTTCGGACGGCGAAGTCAATTGTTCAACCCGACACCTGGCATCCAGGTGACAAATTGACTTCCTAAAACGCGTCGCTTTGCGTCGCAACCATCGGTCAGCGGTAGGCTCTCGCGAGAAATCTGGCCGAAATTGTCAGTAAATTTTGCAATCTCGACACCGATCGGAAGTAAATTTCACAACGTGAACGCCATGCACTCGCCATCTTCTTCCTCCGCTGACCCATTTCTGGCGCACGGCGGCCCCGGCCGGCCACGCCTGGCGCTGACCGACGCGCAGGCGCGCAGCCTGGTGCAGCTGGTCGCGGCCATCGTCGCCCGCCACGCCAACGACACCCGCCAGCACCGGCCCTTCGTCCACGATTTCGTGCGCGCCGTCTATCACGCCACCGGGGCGACCTACAGCGCTGCTTACTACCGCAAACTGCTCAATGCCTATGCGCCGGGCCGCACGCCATCGACGCCCACCATCGAGTCCGAAAAGCGGCAGCTGGTGCACGAATTGTCGCTGCGTGCCGTGCCCCGCGAGGTGATCGCGCGCGTGGTCGACCCGCTGGACACGTCGAGCGCCGACCCGGCTCCGGCGTGCGCCAGCCCTGCCACCGACCAGGCGCTGCGAGAAATCCTCACGCTGCAGCACCACACCATTGCGCTGGTCAATGGCGGCGCGGCGACGTCGGCCGGCGCCGGCGCAGCCTCCGGGCTGCAGGCCCACAACGACTACCTGCGCGAGCGCCTGGCCAGCGTCGAGGCCGAACTGGCGACGACGCGCACCTACGCCGCCCGGCTGGCGGCCAGCGTTCAGGAGGAAGCGAGCCTGGCCGCCGAGCGGGGGCGCCAGCTAGAGACGCTGCACAAGACCATTGCCGAGCAGACCGCGGCGCTGGCCGCCATGGCCACGGAGATGACGGGGACGCGCAATTTCGCCATGCAGGCGGTCGACGGCGTGCGCGGCGAGACCCGCGCCGTGCGCGAGCGCTGTACTTATCTGGAGGCGCAACTGAAGGACAAGGACCAGCAGCTGGAGCAGTACCGGCAGATGGCCTTCAGTAAGGGCGTCGCACCCGCCGCGAAACCGGGGATGGCGCGATGACGTCGCTGATCCCCGCTTCCGCCGCCGCCGGCGACCTGGTGACGCTCGGCCCGCAGAGTGGCCATACGCTCGGCCCGGTCGCCGACGACTGGGCCGCCATCGAGGTGTGGCTGTCCGCCGTCGCCGACAACAGCCGCAGCCGCACCGACGAAACTGTCAAGACGTACCGCTATCACCTGGCCAAACTGCGCTGGTACTGCGAGCAGGAACTGGGCCGCACGCCCTCGCACTGGAGCGCGCAGGACGTCAAGGCCTTTAAGATGTTCTTATTAAAACTGCCGGAATGGGCGCTGTGCTGGCCCGGCGCCCTCAAAGGCGACGAAGGCTACACGCCATTTAGAAAAGCGCCCGGCGCCAGCAGCCAGGCGGACATCCTGCGGTTTTTACACGCGCTGTTCAAGGCGCTGCACGGCACCGGCTACATCCGTTTAAATCCCATGGTGCTGATGAAGACCGGCAAGCCGCGCCGGCTCGACAAAACCCGCGCCATCGATTTGGATCTGTTCCAGTTCGTGCTGCAGGTGATGGACAACCATCCGAGTGAGAAGCAGACCGTGCACCAGCTGTATCTGCGCGACCGTTTTATTTTTATTTGCCTGCGCGAGTCCGGCTTGCGCGCCTCCGAACTGGTGGGCGCGAAGATGAGCGCGGTGCAACCGTTCAGCGACCCGAAGAGCCGCAAGACTTACTGGATATTCAAGGTGGCGGAAGCCACCGCCAAGGGCGGCAAGGAACGCACGGTGCCCGTCACCCCCGCCCTTCTTGACGCGCTGACCGCCTACCGGAGCGCGTTCGGTCTGCCTCCCCTGCCCGGCAACGACCCGCAGGACTATGGGCTTGTCTTGTCAGTGCGCACGCACCCGCTGGCGGCCGGCCGCCACGGCGGCACCATCAACAACGCTGCCGATCGCCGGTTCTTCGGCGCCTGGCGCAGTGTTGGCACCCGCTTCGGACTGCATGGCATCGTCAAGGGGAGAATACGCGAGGCGGTCGCCGCGCTGGAGGACGCCGGTGAGCAGGTGCTGGCCAGGGAACTGGAACGCGTGTCGTCGCACTGGATGCGTCACACCTTCGCCACGGCGGCGCTGCTGGGCGGCCAGGACCTGCGCGTGGTGGCGTCGGCGCTGGGCCACGCCAGCGTGACGACGACCATGGTCTACACGGAGCAGGACGCGCTGAACCAGATCCGCAGCTGGGAAAATGAACATCCCGGCAGCGTGGCGCAGGTGACACTGCCGGATCAGGCAACACCCACAACCGGCAGGTCCTCATGACGGACCAAGACCCGGTAGCGTCAACTTGCATTGGGGCGGTTCTGCTGTTGCAGAACATGGATGGTGGCTCCCCAAATTTGAAATCGAAAGGCAGCCATGTTTGAAGTGACCGCGGACGATATTCTGCGATTGAGCGACAGCGACCTGCGTTCTCTGGTCGGGCGCTTGTGCGTCGCCGAAGTACGCAAGCACCAGCAGTCCAGCCTTGCCGTGACATATGGCGGCCACCAGAACGCGCCGGACGGTGGCATCGATGTGCGGATCGACCAGCAGCCCGCAGCGCCGCAGTTGACAGGGTTCGTTGGGCATTGCATCGGCTTCCAGGTCAAGAAGCCGGCCATGGGGCCGCGTGAGATCAGCAAGGAAATGCGGCCCGATGACACATTGCGGCCCGCGATCGCCGCCCTGGCCAAGGCAGGGGGCAGCTACATCATCGTTAGCAGTGGCGATTCCGTCTCCGCGACGGCACTCGATGAGCGTCGCGCGGCAATGCGCAACGCGTTGGTTGATTGTGCTGGCGGAGCCGGACTGACAGTCGATTTTTATGATCGCCAACGGCTGGCGATCTGGGTCGGCGAGCATCCGGGAGAGGTGCTCTGGGTAAGAACCAGGTGCGGCAGGCAGCTGCGTGGCTGGTCTGGTTACGAAGACTGGAGTTATCCGGTGGACGCGGGGGCCGCCGGCTACCTACCCGACGACGGGGCCAGGATCCGCATTGGTCGAGGCACCCAAGCGGTGGGCACGGGCGCGGCGTTGCAGGCAATGCGAAACAAGCTGTCGACGCCCCGAACGGCGCTGCGGTTGATCGGTTTGTCCGGCGTCGGCAAGACCAGCCTGGTGCAGGCCCTGTTTGACGAACGGGTGGGTGATCGTAGCTTGCCTCGGGCGCTGGCGGTCTATACCAACATGGGCTGCGATCAGGATCCATCCCCACCGTCAATGGCGTCCGATCTGATCGCTTTGCAGAGGCGCGCGGTGCTGGTGGTGGACAATTGCATGCCGGAGATGCACCGCGAATTGGTGCGCGTGTGCCGGCGCGTAGGTAGCCGCTTGAGCCTGATCACGGTGGAGTATGACGTGCGCGGGGATCAACCTGAGGACACCGAGGTGGTCGAGATGGCCGCCGGGAGCCGTTGGCAGATCGAGGCGTTGCTGAAGGTACGGCATCCCAACCTTGGCGCCGGCAACCGGGACGTGATCGCCGATCACGCCGGCGGTAATGCCCGGATCGCGCTGGCTTTAGCCACCACGGTCCGCGATGGGGACAGCCTGGCGGGATTGAGCGACGCGGACCTTTTCCATCGCCTGTTCTGGCAGCGTCACGCCGTGGACCCCGAACTGCTGGCGGCAGCGCGCGCCTGCGCGCTGGTGTACTCGTTCGACGGGGACACGCTGAATGGAGTGGCGGCGGAATTGCCCATGCTGGCCCAGCTGGCCGGTATGGATGCGCTCCGGCTGGCAAGTCATGTCAGTGAATTGCACGCCCGCGACCTGGTGCAGGGTCGCGGCCAGTGGCGAGCGCTATTGCCGCAAGCGCTGGCCAACCGCCTGGCAGAGGAAGCGCTGCGCGCGATTCCGCTCCAGCACCTGCGCAAGGTGCTGGAGCAAACGGCGCCCCCACGTCTGCTGCGCTCGTTCTGCCGGCGCCTGTCCTACCTTCCCGCCCACCGCATGACGTTGGATCTGGCGGCCGACTGGCTGGCGGTGGGTGGCCGCCTTGCGCATCCCGCCTCGCATGATGACGAGCAGCGCCGGATGTTTCTCTATCTGGCGCCGTCGGCGCCCGGCCCGACACTGGCGGCGCTCGAGCGCTGTGCTGCGGTGGACCTGATCCACTATCTCGACGTGCTGCGGGAGTTGGCCTATGACGCAGACTTGTTCGAACGTTCCCTGGCGCTGATGTTGCGTATCCGGCTGGAACACGTCGATGACCAGGCGGTGCGCACCGCGGAACAAAGCATCGTGGGCTTGTTCGCCATTCACGGCCCTGGGACCATGGCCCCGTGGGAACTTCGGCTAGGCATTGTTGAGCGATGGCTGTCCGAGCCTTCGGCACCGCTGCGGCAACTCGCTCTGGTTGCGCTGGAGCATGCGATGCGACGGGTTGTGATGGGGCCGTCATCCTGGCAGCGGGCCATGGACCACGACCATGGGTTGGCGCCGGCGGATAATGAGCAGACGCTGGCCTGGCTGGGGCAGTCGGTGGCGTTGTTGGCGAAGGAGGCGGCCGGGAGGTCGCGCCACGCGGCGGACGCCAAGGCGAAGCTGGCGCTATCGCTGCCTGCGTTGATCTTTGATGCCGCCAGCCGGCCCGCGGCATTTGCCGCGCTGCGCACGGTCGCAGCTTCCGGATTCTGGTTGTACGGATGGCGTTCGCTGCAGATGGCCCGGGCGCGCATGCCGATTCAGTGGAGCGAGGGAGAATGCGCGGCCATGGATGCGCTTGAAAGGATCTTGAGTCCGTCGGATCTGGCGGGTGAGGCCTTGGCTGCCATCAGTGCCGTGATCGGCGCCAACTGTCCTGAAACACCCGGGGAAAGCTACGACGATGGCGACCAGCGGTTGGACGCCGCCGCGCTCGCCATTGGACGAAGGGTTGCGGCCGACGACGAGGCACGTGGTGCGCTGCTGCCTGAGTTGCTGTGTGGCGGCGGTCGTTGCGCGGAACTGGGGCGCGGTCTAGCCATGGCGGAGGAGCCGGCGAGTATCTGGCACGAAATGGTGGCGGCCAGTCGGATGGTGCCGATTGCAGAGTTGACCCCGAATCTGATGCGCGGCTTCCTGGTCGGACTCGGCCAGCGTGACCGACAGCTGACGGAGGGATTGCTTGAGGCTGTCCTCGTTGACCCGCAGCTGGTCGCGATGTTCCCTGCGATGCAAGGTGCTTTGGGATACGATCGCGCCGCGCTCGGGCGATTACACCGTTGCCTATTGAAGCGGCCGGGTACGGTGGCGGACTTTGCCGTGTTCGGCAACGCTTTGCGTGGTCTGGTCGATGAGGGCGGCGATCTGTTGCATCTGCTCAGGGAGATTGTGATGCGTGATGGTGGTCTTCAAGCAGGGCTGCACATCGTGGCGCAATGGCGAAATTTTTCTGAACAGTCTACAGTCGAGCAGCGGACATTTGTTCGAATCGCTGCGGAACTCGTGCTCGAGCGCGTCGATTTCAGCCAGCGCGATGATTCGCTCGACCAGCTGGAGGCAAAAGTGGCCGAGCTGTGTCTGGCAGGCCCAGACGGGGAGCGGATCGCCGCCCAGCTGGCCCAACGGCTGCGGATCGCCGTTGCCGACAACTTGTCGTTCGCATCGTTCCACCAGCAGTTGCTGGAAACGCTGCTGGAATTGCAGCCGAGGGCAACGCTGGGCGCCATGGTCGGCCCCGAGGGCGCGCTGCCGGGTGCGGAGGGCGTGTTCTTCCATCTGCCCGGCGAACCTGGGGCAGTACGCAAACTTGACCGCGACTGGATGCTGGCGTGGTGTCGCGAGGAGCCAGAACCACGCGGTCGCTTTGCGTTACAGGTGCTCCCCCTGCTGGAGTTTGATCCGATATTGCGCCGAACGGTGGTCGCTCCTCTGGCAACGGCCTTGTTCCGGGAAAGCGCCGAGTCGGTCGCGTTGTTGTCCAATGTCGCACATCGCTGTTGGCCATCGATCTATGCGGGATCGTTTGCAGCGCAGATCGAGGACCATGCCGCGGCCTTGGGGGACCTGCTGGCGATGCATGACGAGGTGTTTCGAGGCGTGGTGCGGAAGTTACAAGCCGACATGCTTGTCGATGCCACCGAGGCTCGGTTGTCCGAAAGCAGGACAGCAGGGGAGCGTGGCGGACGATTTGAATAGGTGCGCCAGCCATCAAAATGGAAATGAACCCCGCTCCATTTTTGAAGACCTTAGGATATGTGTCAGCGTTCGGCGTAGCAGGTGTGATTAAGTCGCATCGGTTTCTGGCAGGTAGACATTTAGCTGTGGTAGCAAACGGTGAGGATCTTTCTTGCGCTGGGAATAACCGGCCCTCTTGCTAGGTGTGCGACGCTATGCCACTATTAACAAATGACAACCACCTCGCTCGCCCTTGGTCCTCTGACGATACTTAGTCCGCCCGATGCCGTCCCGCCGGATCCTCCCGCCACCACGCGGCACCAGGTACTTCCGTTTGGCACCCTGACCTGGGAAAACTTTGAGCGTCTTTGCCACCGGCTGTGCGCACTCGATGGAGACGTCGACTACTGCGCCCGTTATGGACAACAGGGCGAAGCCCAGGAAGGCATCGATATCTTTGCGCGGCTGGCCGATGGCCACTACCATTGCCTCCAAGCCAAGCGCCATCACAAGTTCAATGCCAGCAAGCTGGGGACCGCGGTCAAGTTGTTCCTTGCCGGCAGGTGGGCTGCGCGCGCGTCTCGCTTCACTATTGCGGTCCAGGCGTCGCTTCAAGCAACCAGCGTACAGGATGCTGTCGAAAAGCAGGCTACAGCGCTTGCTGCAAGGGGTATTACTTTCGTGGTGCTTGATGGAGACGCGTTGACCGAGCGCTTGCGTGCGCATCCGAGGCTGGTGGATGATTTTTTCGGGCGCCATTGGGTCGTGGCTGTACTTGGACAGGAGGTTGCGGACCAACTTGGCGCGCGCCTCGACGGCGCCGAATTCGCCCGGCTGCGCGCCCAGCTCGCCAGTGTCTATCGGGCGGATTTTCATTTTGTCGATCCTGGTAGCTTTGGCTCGCTCCATGACGATGAGAGCCGGCCCGCGCTGACGTTGCTCGAGCGGTTTCTGAAGCCAGATATCCTGGTACTCGAAGCAATCCACCACCTGGAGAGTGCTCCCATAGGGGCAGACGCCACCCGAAACGCCGTTAGCGCAGCAGACTCCTCCCAAACTGAGTCCTCCCGCGGTGCTAGGACCAGCGACATGGGAGGATCGGGCCGCACACGGCGTTTGCCGCTCGCTGAATGGTTTGGCGAAGCCCAACGCTTAGTCGTGCTAGGAGATGCGGGATGCGGAAAGAGTACGTTGCTGCGAGTGATTGCGCTCGACTTACTTCATGATCAGGAGCACTTCCCTGAACTCGCCGCACGCTGGGGTGAGCACATTCCTATCTATATTCCATTCGCGCTCTGGTGCTCACATGCGGCTCGGAACAACAGTGCAATCGGTATCGCAGAGATCGTCCGACATGCCCTTGAACAAATGCTTCACGGTTCATCGATCCTTGATCTGCTCGACCGCGCCATCAACGAACAACGTGTCGTTTTGCTCGTCGATGGGCTAGACGAATGGGCCAACGCTCAAGCTGCCCGTACAACATTGCGGGCACTCGTCACGGTTGTAGATGCCCACCACATCCCGGTGATTGTCTCCGGACGGCCGCGAGGACTCAATAACATCGGATCGCTCCCCGCCAATTGGAAGCGTGGTACAGTCGCGCCCCTTTCGGCGTTGCAGCAGGCGGCCATAGCTGGACGGTGGTTCGGACGGTATGCAACCGAGGTGCCGAGTAGTGCTGTTGCTGCGGTGGCGGACCAACGAACTGGCCCCTTTATGGCGGAACTGGCGCGCGATGCCAATCTTGGGACGCTCGCCACCGTACCGCTCCTGCTCATCGGCCTCGTGACGCTCGCGCTGCGTGGCCAGATCCTCCCCCGCACCAAGAACGAGATATATGATCAGCTGGTCCGCACGCTGCTCGAGGTTCATCCAAATCGACGTGCCACTGCCTCAGGTGACATCGTGCCGCGCTTTCGCCACGCGACCGACCCCACCCAGCGCCGGGCCGCCATTGCTCGATTGGCGTTTGAGGTGCGGCTAGAGACAGGAGGAGCAGGATTGTCATTGGAAGCAGCGCGCAATGTTCTGCGAAACTATCTGACCTCCGCGGAAGGATTTGAGCTTGCCAAGCCTGAAGCTACTGCAGCAGCCGACGAGATACTTTCCGTAAATGCTGAGACACAAGGACTGATTGTCGAGAAAACACCAGGTGTCGTAGGGTTTGTCCATGCGAGTTTCGAGGAATTCCTCGGGGCTGAGTACGTCTGCGGCTGGCCATTCGACGCCATTGAGTCTTTTGTGCGCGCGCATGCTGGCGAAGGCCGCTGGCGCAATGTCATTGCCAATGTTCTCGGCCTAATCCAGCGACGAAACGAATTCGACCAACTGGTTTCGATCATCGAGGCAGAGGGGAGCGATCAAGTCACGCGATATCACCGCAAGTTCCTCCTTGGAGATATCGCGTTCGTCACAGCCATGCGCTGGACCACAACAGCGAGGCGCTTGGCGCTCGCGACCATGGACCGAATCGAGGAAGAAGAGTGGATGCCGGCCCGTCGAGAGGCGCTGGCATCTGTACTTAAAGGGCTAGCCGAACCTACTTTAAAGGCTGACGTAGAACGACGCCTAGCGCATTGGATGCCCGCGCGGTCATCCTATAGGCGTGCTGGGCTGATCGAAGTGCTCGGCACCTGGAAGCCGACACCGCAGCTTCAGGCCCTGCTTCTTCGCGCAATGTACGACGAGGAGCCCCGCGTGAAGCGTGCTGCAGCGGCGGCATATAGCAAGGCCTTCTCGCACTCGTCCGAGGCTTGCCAGCGCTTGGTTGATGGGTTGGCCCATTCTCAAGATCTCGCTTCCGCGGCGGCATTGCTTGAATGCTTGGCGCTTGGTTGGCCAAATAGCCCTGAGGCAGTGTCGTTGTTCAACCAAGCCTGGCGTACCGGCACTGGAGATCTGGCTCTCGTGGGAATCCTTGGACTAGCTACGACGGGAGCAATACCTGAGGATGCGCGCGATGCTGTGCTGCGTGGTCAGCACGTTTGGTCGGACGTTTCTTATGAGTACCGTGAACTCGCTGCGAAGATGTTGATGAAATACTGGCCTGGTGACGAAACGCTAATTCAAAGCGCGTTGCGGCGTTTGTCGCACGAGCCCCGTACTCTTTGGGAGTACGGTTCCGCAATTGCTTATCTGTTGGAGTCTCCTCTCGATCACTCCGCTGTTCGAGCTTGGATTGTTGCCGAGTTCCGTCGTACTGAGTACCCCTTCAATACGTCCGGTGACCAACGAATCTGGCAACAGATCGGGCGTTTCGCCGCAGCCGATCCCGATGTCCGTGCAGCTGCGAACGCCTACTGGAGCGAGCTCAATAATCGGCTGGTCAACATGCCCAATCTGCCTAGCTACGTTGCAAGCGTCGCTGATCCATCGGTCGCTGCTGTTTTGATCGATGTCCTTGGTACAAAAGGGGCACGGTTTGATCGTTATTGGGCGCTGAGTGCTTTGCTGACTGGCTGGGGACGTGATCATCCCGCAGTCAAACAGGCAATTGATGAACTCGCGGAGTCACCTGATGAGGATCTCGATGAATTGGTCTCATTTTTCCCCGAGATCATCAAGGATAAGGCAGCGGCGCGGGCGCGCTTGCTCCGTATGAGCTTACGACCGGGTGTACGCCGCGACTTACTTGCACGCGGACTTGAAGACTGTGGCTGTGATGGATCGGACGACGCTGCGGTAGAGGCGATTCTTGCCTTTCCAGAGCAGCAGCGTAAGATTTTCGACCCCTCGTTCATTTTGATTCGTTCGTTTGGGGCGCATGCGGGCGTCCGTACAATGGCAGTTGAGCTTCTGCGCGAGCCCGATGCGCCGCTCGGTGCAATCGCGGCCGCATACCCTGACGACATCGAGATTGGGGCTGCGCTAGTCGGTGCAGCGACGCCGCTGCCAGTCGAACTACGCACGCAAGTCGTCGAGGTCGCCGCGACCGGCGCAACCGGAACGGCGTTAGAAGGTATGCTGGAGCATGCGATGCTGGAATCCGATCCAGAGCTCCGAGTACGCATGCTCATTGCGCGGTATCGAGCACTTCCATCGCACGCGTACGCAACGGCTCGACAGGCCCTTCTTGCACAGGCCACGGTACTGGGACCCGATTTGGAGTCGATGCGCGCTGCGGCGCTCGTTGGATTGACGATGATTGGCGAGCTTGGCGCGCTGTCCTCGCTAGAAGAGAGGGGCAAGCCGGTTATTCTGGAAACTGGCGGACTGATCGAGCGCATCCCTACGCTCGAGCGCCTGGTTTGCGAGCGGTTCGCTGAGTTTGAAGCAGCCTTTGGCGCTACGTTGCACGAGCGTTTCACTTCGCTCGGAGGTGGCCAGCGACTTGCAGCGATTCTTTCGGTCGCTCCAAGTGCCTCTCCAGCTGCAAAGGCAGCGTTTCTCTTACTAGCCGAGCAAGGTGACATTCCTCGGGAAGCAATCTCCTTGCGTTCGCTCGCAGCGGAACGCCCCGGTAGCGAACTCCTACTTCGGCGCTGTTGGGAAACGCTTGGCAGCGACGATCGGAACAACAATAGCGCTTTGCTCAACGCGGACGTTGGGTTCATACTTCGTGACCACTTTTTGGGAAATGCTGGCATACGGCCCGTGCTCGTCGAGAGATTTGCGCAGTCGCCCTCAGCTGCATCGGCGATTCCACTTGCGATCTTCGCGCCCAGCGCGGATGAACTGCCGTTCCCAGTTGAGGCACAATCGCTGGGGCGCGACTTTGGCGATTGGGCGGTCGCGGTCCAGGTGGCAGCCTGCCGTGCCGACAGCGTCAGCTTCTGCAAGCTGCTTGAGGCTATGGTGACACGTCGCGGGCGCTCGCAGTTTGATGCGCAGCGGGTTATCAACCTAGCAGTCGCTGAGAGGCTCCAACGGGATGCGGAGTTGGAAGTCTTGCTGACCGCGCGCATTCGGTTTGACATTGATCCAAGCATCAGTTGCAGTTTTGCACGCTATTTGGCGACCACAGGCCGCCTCAATGCAGATGCACTCTCTCAGGTACTGGAAATGCTTGGAGGTTTATCCAGCAACCAACGCTTGCCAGTTGGGGCCTTTGACGCGATCGCTGACCAATGGCGAGCAATTCGCGCGATCTTACTCGACGCCGTTTCTGCCGGACTTGAACTTAGTTGACTAATTCATATTTCGCCTCCCATCCCATTCGACCCGAGCCATGGTTCATCCGCTAAATTTCTTCTCTCCATACAAAAACCTGTCAAACAGCGTCGAAAACTTTCCAGCTTTTAGTGCGCGGAGTTTCCAACGAGATTCGCAGAAAGCCTTGCAGTCATTGAATCGGTGAAAATTTTCTGGACGCTGAATTTTAATTGTGTTCGTTTGCGCGCCGATTTGACCCAGTATGATTGACCCGCCGTTTCGCGGACCGGCCTACCAGTGGATGGACTATGCGCCAGGTCGCACGGAACATCCGGCGATGCAAATCTGTGCCTGAGGTTGGTTCAAAAGCTCATGCAAATCAACATTCTGGTCTGAAATACCTTGCTGGGAATGCGTTCGCGGGAAATTCGCTTGGGTTAACGATTTTCGGCGGCCTGTGTCTATTCGGCGTCGGCGCCAACAATTCGCGGCACAGAAGCTCGGGTTTTCAAACAGCCAGGGCCTTTTTCTAACGGCGGCGCGCCGCACTCGCATTTTAAGGGGGCTGCCGTGGCGCCCCTGTAATAATTGGTGATCTTTCCATAAGGGAAAACCACTACAATACTGTAGGGAGCCCGTAGGCGCCGCGCCAACGCTTACTCTGGCGGCACATACGGCAGCCACTCCATCACTACCCGTCGATAGGAACCGAGTTGACTCAAGCACTATTATCTGACCAGGACCTTCTCAAGAGCTGCCAAGATGCCGAGGAACAGCGCCAGCGCAGCGACAAGCAGCAGCAATGGATGCGTGACGTCCAGGACCACCTCAACATGGTGGCGGCCGTTTCGTTTCAGGAATTCAAAACCGTCGATTTCCAGCGCCGGCTTTGGTCCAGCCGGGCCATCTCCAACTTTGGCCGTGGCGGCGCTATCGACGTCGAAGCGCTACTTACTGACGATAAACTCATAGCCCTGCTGTGGAAGCTGCGCGATAGCGCACTGCCACCGATCGGACCCGACCGCACGACCTTCCTGGTACAGCTGTACAAAGAATGCGAAGCCCACATCCGGACTAGGCTGCCGAAGTTTCCAAAGTTAAAACTGTATAACGTCTTCGCGTCGCTGCTACCGGCGGAATTCGCCACGCTCTCGTTCACTTTGGCGATCCGCCAGTTGGCCGAAGCGATGGGCATCCCCGCCAAGGTCGGAATTCACCCCGTCGTGGTGCACAGGGCCGTCTTGGACCGGCTGACGGCCGTCATGGGTCCCGTTGCGCCGCCACCGCAAGCGGAAGGCGTGCGGCGCATGACCCTGCCGTGGCTGCTACTGACCCGCCTGCCGAAACAGGCCGACGACACCAGCGAGAGCGATCCCGACGAGCTGCCTGGTGAACCGCGCCTGACGCCGAGGCCGGCAGACCGGCGCCGCCGCAGCATGATGACCATCAACGGCGGCTTCAGCACGGTGCGCAGCATGCTGGAGTTCGCCAACGAAGGCTGCACCAGAGAGGACTTCAAGGAGCATATCCGGTCGATCAACCCGTCCCTGGCACCGTCTTCGGTGGATGCGACCTTCAACGCCCTGATCGGTGAATGGGGCGTCCTGGACGCCAAGGGTGAGTGGCTGGTGCCGACCCGGCGCGGCCAGGCCGTGCTGGAAAGTGAAAGCGCTGAGCCATATGCGGTTTCCGACTGGCTGATCACCCGGATCCTGGGCTTTGACCACATCCTGGATGCCTTGCGCCATGGCCCGAGGACCCAGGAGCAATTGCTTGCCCTGCTGGCTAAGGTGAACCCCGGCTGGACCACGCCGACCATGCCCGGCAGGATCCTGGACTGGCAGCGCAACCTGGGGCTGTTCAGCGGCGACCCGCGCACCGGCTATGGACTGACCGAAGAAGGTCAGCAGTGGGCGGAACGCATCGACTGGCCCCCGGAATTCTTGCCCCTGGCGCCCGACTTGGTGCTGGACAACCAGGGCGAGCTGGCGATCGACCAAGGGCCGGTGCTGCGCCCGGCGCTGGGCGAGATCGTCGCCAGCTTCCCGGGCGATGCCGTCTTCCCTGCCCAGCTGATCGCTCGCCTCAATGCTAGCTTGTGGAGCAGCGAGACGCGCCATTTCGTCATCCTGGCGGGCCTAAGCGGCGCCGGCAAGACCTTGCTCGCGCGCCGCTATGCGCAGGCTCTGTGGCGCGGCCATGCCGACCCGACGGCCGGGCTGTATACCGAACCAGTACAGCCGGGCTGGCATGATCCCGCCAGCCTGCTGGGCTATATCAATCCCCTGGCCAGCGACACCTATGTCCGGACCGGCTTCCTGAACTTCCTGTTGCGCGCCAGCGCCAATCCGGGCCACCCCTACACGGTGGTGTTGGACGAGATGAACCTGTCGCACCCCGAGCAATACATGGCGCCCCTGCTATCGGCCATGGAGACCGGCGGCATGATCGAGCTGCATGCGCTGGACGGCGATGTCAGCGGCGTACCGCCGCGTATACGCTATCCCCGCAACCTGTGCATCATCGGCACCGTCAACATGGATGAAACCACCCACGGCCTGAGCGACAAGGTGCTCGACCGCGCCGCAGTGCTGGAGTTCTGGGACGTCGACGTCGACGCCTATCCCGGATGGGCTGGCAGCACGCTGAGCGCTCAGGAGCTGTCCAGGATGCGCCAGGTGTTGGGCGAGCTGTATCAGGCGCTGCGTCCCGTCAAGCGGCATTTCGGTTGGCGCACCATCGGCGACATCCTGGGCTATGTCAGCTTCGCGCGCAGCGGCAGCGAAATCGAGTTCAACTCCGCGCTCGACCAGGCGGTGTTCTCGAAAATCCTGCCCAAGCTGCGGGGCGAAGACAGCGCGCGCCTGCGACACGCTTTCAAGCAGGGGTACGAGACGCTGAGGGCCGCGCAACTGCCTGAGTCGGCCGCCAAGCTGCAGGAACTGAGCGACGATCTGCGCGACACCGGCAGCGCGCGCTTCTGGCGCTAGCATGACGTACAGCCTGCGCTGCAGCGACACGGACGGCGCCGTCTTTGACGCGCCGCCGGCGCCGGAACGCGTAACCGGCTTTCGCGAACGGCGCCAGTACCTGCTGGAGCTGGGATGGGAATTCAGCGCCGCCTGTGTGCTGGTGATCGACGACGTCGAAATCGAGCGCGTCGTCGAGCACGGCCGGCAGCGCTGGGTATGGGAACCACTGTTTTATGCGGGAACGGTGCAGGCGGAGCTGCTGGCCCCGGGCGGCAAGCGCCTGGCGTGCTACCAGTTCGACGTTACACCCAGCCCCGGCAAGCTGGGCCAGACTGTGTTCCGCCAGTTGCTCGACGAAGTCCTGGCCGCCGGTCCCGATCTGCTCTTTGGTGCAGAAGCGGCGCAAGCGGCGATCGGCGGGGCGGGCGATTATAGCAATCCTCACCTTGAGTTCGCGCGCCTCAAGCATTTCGGCCCGCTCCTGCTGCAGTCCTTGCAGCAGGTGTGCGCCCAGCCGCTGACGGTCCTGCGCAGCGACCGCCGGCGGGTAGCGCCGCATCAGGTGCGCCGCTTTGACCCGCACAGCGCCCGCAGCCTGGCGCGTACCCCGCAACTGCTGGCGGCCGTGCGCGGCGACGTCAGCGCGGCCAGCGCGCCTGGCCAGATGCTGTTTGATGTCCCGCTGTCCTCGCGTGACCTGGACACGCCGGCGCACCGGACCCTGCTGACGTTGGTGCTGGCAGTGATCCGACGCCTGCGCGCGGTGCGCACGGAGCTTGAACAGTCGTCCTCCGGCCCCGCCAACACGGGATTCCGTACCCCGGTCGCCGCCAGACTGCCGTATCGGAGCAAGCTGCTCGGCGATCTGGAACAGGCGCTGCAGCGCCAGAGCCGCAGCGGCCCGTTAGCCGCCGTCCGCCGCGCCGAGGTGTCGGCCGCAGGGCTGAACGCGATTGCCGCGCACCCGCTCTACGCGGCCGCCTACCAGCGGGGCTGGCAGCTGCTGCGCCCCGGTATCGATGGCCCGCATCAGGGCGAGATGCTGCCGCTTAGCCCGACCTGGGAAATCTATGAGCGCTGGTGCTTCCTATGCCTTGCCGGCGCCTTGCGTGACCTGTTTCCGGCCCTGCGCTGGCATCGGCGCGTCGGCGACAAGAGCGACCGGGTGTCCGAGACGGGAACAGCCGACGGCATCGAGCTCACCATCCGTTTGCAGCAGACGTTCCGGGCGATGGACCAGAATACCGGGAGCGCCCGGCATTACAGCATTTCCGGCGAACGGCGCCCCGATATCGCCATCACTTATACGGCCGGCGACATGCGCCGCTTCCTAGTGTTCGATCCCAAATACAGCGTTGCCAGAACCAGCGTGCTGAGCGCGATGGAAGCCGCCCACATCTACCGCGATTGCCTGCGCTGGGACGGGCGCGCGCCGGATCTGGCGCTATTGCTGATCCCTGCAAGCGGTGGCGCCGGTTGGCTGGAAGATCCCGCCTTCCATGCCCAGCACCGGGTCGGCGCGCTGCCGCTGTCGCCGGCGGGTGGCAAGGATCAGTTGCGCCGGCTGTTGCAGCAAAGCTTGACCGCGACAAATACGATGTCGGCTTGAGCCGCTTGCGAGCGCTTTCCTGCCGGAATCGCTGGCCCGGCTCTTAACAAGCGGGGCCAGCGATTCCGGACCGCGGCTGTTCGTGATGACGGCTGGGATGTTGCTGCATGCGAATGTGCGTGAAAGTGATCGGCCGACAGATCCAGCGCCTCTAGACTGTTGGCGCTGATGCCAGATTGACCCATCGCGCCGATTATGCCTGACCCAGGTGCTGCGTCTGGGAGTCGCATCGGGCTTGCGTTTGCGCGAATTGGCCTGGATCAACGAATCTCGGCAGCCTGGTTCAATTTGACGCCGGCAACCACATGATGAACATGTTCCGGTGCTAGAAGGGGGGCTCGACGCCATTTCCGCCTGAATAGATTTTGGGTGACATAGGTGATGTCGTTGCGACAGTCACTGCATATAGGCAGTTCTCCCAGGTGTGGCGTCAAGTTCGCTCCTATAATACCGCTCTCGCTGGCAATTTCATCAACAGATAAACCGAACATGCACCATCATCTTCCTCAAGACATTTCTGCCGCACTTGACGATCTATCTGCTCCACGCTTGTTGAGCTACCGTGTCTTCTTCAACAATCCCTCGGACCCGGAACTGTACGGTATCTATTGCTGGAATGATGCCATTTCCATGCGTTTGATGCGCCTGATCGGCAACATTGAAATCATTCTGCGGAACCGACTGCATCGTGAGTTGAGCCGGTTCGCCTATAAGCCTGGCGTTTCAACCGGCACCCCAGATGCCAACGACTGGTACAGGTTTGTGATTTCCCCTGGGACGGTGGCAGCGAAACTGATTGGGAAACAGACGACCGGTGGATTGCTGGTGTCCACAACGCCTTGCCATCACGTGGTGGCCCAAATGACCTATGGGTTCTGGCCCAGACTCTTGCAAATTAGGAAAACGAGCTCGAACCTGCCAATTCCTTGGAACACCATAATTCCGTCTGTGTTCCCGGATCACAACAAAAAGGCCAGCACCTATTGGACGTCCCAGCACGAACAGGACAAGCTATTCATGCGTCTGGATCTGATTGGCGAACTGCGCAACCGGGTGGCTCATTTCGAGCCCGTATGGAAGTTCGGGGAACTGAAGGATGAGTGGATTCTTCGCACGAGTCACCCAGTCAGTGTTGTCGCTCCTGCCCCGACGTCGCCGGCACAAGCTATCGCCCGACTGCGTTTGGTGTATGCGCGGACGACCCAGCTTCTTTCCTGGCTGTCAAAAAGTAGGGCTGGAGATTACATGGCCTCCGAGAATCATCTCAATCTTGACTGGCTGCTATCACAGGAGGGTTTCGACCATTTCCGCAATATTGGCAACGCGAAGACTGTCAGGTTGAGTTCGCTAACCAAATCGTGGGGGATAAAGCTCGATCTGCAGGGGAGCAAATCGGTGCTGATTGAACACAAGCAGCAGCTGATCGGTCGGTATTTTTCGCTGCAAGCAAAGCCCTAGCACAAAGACAAAGAGCCATCCTTTAGGGATGGCTCTTTGATGGAACGCTTTGCACCTACAAACCCTGGGGGGTTGCTATTAACCATCCCAAGTTAGCGCCTGCAGATGACGACAGGACAATAGTACCACAATTAACCGAATATGAGCAATTGCGACCACACCCGGCTATCGTTACAAAGCCGAAGACCAATCAAAATACTAAATGTCGGGCA
Source organism: Rugamonas sp. A1-17 (assembly GCA_025548565.1). Lineage (GTDB taxonomy): Bacteria > Pseudomonadota > Gammaproteobacteria > Burkholderiales > Burkholderiaceae_D > Rugamonas. The sequence continues at coordinate 56,212 of JAJLPB010000019.1, read as the reverse complement.
ATGTGACTTTCTTCTGGTCATTGCTATGCCGATTGGACCCTTCTCTCAGGGAGCCTTCCGTTTATGTCACAACGACGGAGACGATGAACGCGCGCACGGTGCACATTAGGCAACAATTCCATCTTGATAATTCAGATTATCAGGTAAGGACTCCCCAAAAGAAAACGGCCCGAAGGCCGTTGGTGCAGGGTTACCAGGTCAAGCCCGATGGCCGCGAGTTCGCGGCGGCGATGCGTGTCCCGCAGCGTCACGGCCACCATCTGTTTTTCCGCTTGGTTGCGTTGCATGTCGCACGATGTCGGTGCCTCGTGGCTTGGCGACACCGCCCGTTGCCGCGCCGCCGGAGGCAACTTTGATCAAGACGCCGCCGGCGATGTGGACCCCGTGCCGAGCAGCGCTGGCAACGAACGATTCCTTGGCCTTGTTGACCACGCCAACTTCCTCGGTTGTTAAATTCCGATTGCCGAGGTCAAAAGTGAATGATTTGGTCGCCATAGTGGTTCCAGTCTATATCCATTTAGGGCGGTTCGCAAGAAACAGCGGCACGATGTTTCTTAAAGTTAATTTTCGTGCAAGCTCCTGGTCGGAGCGCCCATCGAGCGTCGTCTGACGTTTTTTGGCCGATACCAAGGTCAGCAAGACACCGAGGCTGCCTTGGGGGAGCCCAATTTCCTGCGTTCGCCCTCCCGCGCCGGCGTCACGCCACAGTCCGATCGCATTCGCCGGCCGGGACTCTACCCAGTTTGATCTATCTACCATTCCCGAACATGTAAAACTGAGGACGGCAGAGCCGGGATCCTCGGCCAAGACGGTGGCGTAGCGTCCCGGCCAGCGAACTGCCAATTGGGGGCCATCCATCAGCAGGGCGATGACCAGGTTCGGGCCCACGGACCGGATGACGCCCATCGCAGGGTCGGCCCGGGCCAAGTCCTCGCATATGAGGGTGGTAATCGACATGTCTTTGCGCAGGCCAATAAAGGGTAATTGGCGATGGTCGACCTCGATGTCCTCCCACCACTGATCGTTGTCGTGGCTTCGGTCGAAATTCAAAGCATAGCGGTCGACCTGCGATTTATCCAGGCGCCAACGATGATGCTTGCCTTGCTGGCGAAGGACTGCGCCCTCCTCGCCATCCTGCATCACAAAGGTTTGCGCGCGGTTATAAGCCTTGCCAGTTTCTGGGTCGACATCCAGAACGCCTGTGATGAGGAACTCTATCCCGGAATCCTTCAATGCGTAGACCAGCTGCTCTGCGACGATGGTCGATAACGCACATTCGGGAAGCACGATCCCGTTGGGGACTTCGCCTGACTGCGCCCGCGCTTCGTGAATCAATGGCATGAACAGATCGCGTGCCATTCGTTCGCCGGTAATCGACCCCTCGCCTTCCGGTCCATCCAGCCAACGCTGGACCACGCTAAAGTAGGCGGGGATCTTGTAATCTGAGCCATACTTCCCTTGTCCCGAGTTGAGCTGGAAGCTATCGGCGTGGACGGTGTAGGGGAACGGCACCAGCAACAGGCGCACATCGTAAGGCAAGGCAGCATCTGCCTTGGTCGTTGAACGATCCGTTGTACTTGTCCAAGTCCATGAAGGTTCTAGTATGCTTGCAGGCGGCAGTAATGCCAAATAGTGACTCAGGGAGCGAATCGTACATCCTACCGTTGCCGTATTGGCCTTGGGCAGCACAATCACCTTGTCTGGCGCCACCGCGCAGCATAACGAGTGCGGTAGGTGCACCATAAACGTTTCATCAGGCCCCTTGTACGCCATGCTTCCCATGACGAGCGCTGCAAAGGTGCGCTCGTTGACTTCTTCATCGGTGACGTCCCAACCGGCGCCGATGCTGGCTTCGTCGGCAATGGCGAAAAGCGTAAGCAGACAACGCACGGTTTCAATGTTTTTGCAGACGGCCGAGATGTCGACCGTGCCGAATTCGTTGACCAATTGATCCCACAGACCAACGACGTCACCGGGCGGGTGAAAGCAGTCGAGATTCCACGCTTGGGCTGCCTCAATGATCTTATCAAGAAACGCACCGTGGTCGGCCAGTGCGGCCCGATCAGGAGTCGCCAGCGTGTAGCAGCCGGAATGCTCGATGATCGAGCCGGCAATCGCAAACAGATCTGGGGGCCAGGTTGGACATGCTAACGAGGTGTCGTCGGCGCCGGCGGAATTGGGCACGTAGCCGGCAAATCCGTTGGTACCACCTGGGGTGAGATGGCGTATGAATTCGCGGATATTCAAGTGGCAGAAGGTTCGAAAGGGTTAGAGGCCAAATTGATGCGCATCCAGTGTAGCAGACGGCCACTTTTTGATCCCAGTATTTCGATTTACTCCAAGTCGCCAGCGGCATTAATTCTAGGCAAACGAACCGATCCTTCTGGCACACCGATATCGTCAAACTTGCGATCTGGATACTTGGTACGGAACCATGCCTTCAACTCAGTTTTAGTCATCCGGAACCGCTCGTCATAGATGAATTCGCGACTTCGAATTTGCCATAGCTTCGAACCATCTTGCAGAGTCGGGTCAAGATAGACCGGACCAGAAAGACCCTCCTGCAACAGCCAGGCATGCGCTTCAGATTTGTGGCCCGGCGGTGTCATAAATCCCAAAACATATTGCAGCCGTAACTCAGCAGGAAGACCCAGAACGGCGATCACGCAGTTTTCGAAACAACGGCCGACCAGCGGTGCATTCGTCCGTCTCAGATCTGACATGATGTCAGCGGACGCGTAGGCGACAGCAACGCTCATGAAGTTGGTCTACCGAGAAGTGGTGCGCCGTTGGATGTGGGGCCAGCAACTGGTCACGAAGATCACCATGCCTACAGCGGCAGGAATCCAGAGGAGCATTGTGATTGCAAGGAATACCCACCGAGGGAGAAAGCAATGCACCGCTGCGGTGATGAGTAACGGCAGCCCCATCGACGCCACCGGTGGCAATTTTTCGATAAGTGTCATGAACGCTGTCATGACTGCGATGCAGTAGCGTGCACTGAACTCCTCAATTTTCTCCAACATATTTCCTCCAATGATGATCAGGACCTGGTCAGTGCGACAAACGGGTTGCGCAGGAGAGCCAAGTAAAGAGCGGCACCGAAGAATAGCGCCACCACCAGTTCGCCGCGATTCGTCCAAACAGAGTGTCCTACGAGCCCGATCGCCAGCGCGGTGGCGCTCAACACCATGAGGGCACCGAACCCGCGGTCGGTGATGGACTGCTGGCGATGATTCATCATCCAGGCGCCGGCTTCCCCAAACAACAGCAGACCTCCGCCAACCAAGGCTCCGACGGCAAGGAATTCCGTCAGGTCCTGTGGCGGTCGACCATCGGGCAAATGCCACTTTAGGAATGCGAACAGCAAGATTCCGGCCCAGAAGACCAGTGAGGTGAACGTATCGTTTGAATATGTACTCTTTGTCATCGATTTCTCCAAAAAAGCTATGGTGATCGGCGCTATCCTAGATAGTGCATCAGCGGTTTGCTGGGAAAAACTCCCGGACGTCAGCCACATGTCGTGCGCCATTCATCATGACATATGCGAGATCGACGAATCGAAGATCTAGACTGTAGACTTTCACGTCGGGACGCCCGTAGGGCTGCGCCTCGCAAAGTAGCGGATCCTCATCCAACGATACGTGCGCTCGGCAGCTCATCGGACGGTGCTCGTAGATTGAACATTTTCTGTCGACCAGAAAAGTACACACGACGCCAGTGAACTTTTCCATCGAGGCTTCATGATCGCTGGCCATTTTGGCGGGAGGTCTGCCAATCGCAGCACCAATTCGTTCAGCTTCCACCTCGGAAATTGGTACTGGTATATAGCAGCAACCGGAACATGTCTCCTTACACGCAACGAATGGAGCTACTGTAGCCGCGACCGAATCCACTAGCGCGATCAATTTCCCGAGCTTTGCACGGGAACTCATGTTTTCCTGAACAATCGAAAAGGCCTGATCGGAAACAGTCTTAACGTTGAAGCCTGCATCGGCTATACGACTGAAATTTCTAGCGGCCGTTTCCTCGACACGGGTCATCCGCTCGCGTATTTGCTCTTCGATTTCTTTCATAGGCTTCTTTTAATATTCATTCGGAATTAGTGGGGCTGTGGGGTCAGCGGAGTCATGATCCGGGCCAACTGGTATGTCCATTTCGCCCCGTAGTCGGCCGATCCCATGGCATAGCGTTCAGCTGCGGTCACGTCTTCCCTGGCTGGCGCGCGCAACGCGCGTAGTTGCGCCTAGTGTGTGCAAAGCGGGACAATCAATCAAATCTAACATATTCCCCCTCCTACGCAGCAAGGGTCATTCTGAACCATTGCCGCACCTGTTTGCAACCATCCTCGCCTGACTGAAATTCACGGCATACGCTCGGGCGATTCTCATACACTGAACAAGACACCTCTGAGCCGATTTCTCCAACCAGAGCGGAGCACCGATCACCGATACATTTCATCCGGCCGTTATCAAAATCGATCAACTCATCGGGAACACCATCCCCATCACCGTCGATCACGAACTCCGGCCAGTCGTTAGAGTATCCGCAGCAACCGCCGCAAGTTTGACAATCGAACTGCATAGTTGCCTTTCCCTTTAACTAAAGTCCATATCGTGAGGCGGCCGCGTTTGCGGGCGGTATTCGTTTTGCGGGTCATCGCTTCCGAGATCGAAATGCGTTCTCCATCCCCCTTTAGGGCCGATCCGACTACCCTTCAGGTCAAACTTTAAGAGCGCTTTGTTCTGTTCATCCATCTGCACGAAAATTTCGTCACCCAGCCGAGATACGGGTTCGATCAATACGCGGCGCTCCAAGAACGGAACCAACTTCGCCAACAGTCGTGCTGGAAATATGAGGGGTTGCAAACGGCTATCCCTGTACCGGCTGCCGGCCGTTTGCGGGCGCCGCCAGGGCGCGATGAGGTTGCTAATCAGCTGAGTGCAGCCACACGCTACGACATTGCACACGAAACAGGTGTTCGAATTTTCCGGTATTAAGTGCGGACGTACTTACCAGCAGTACTGAAATTATGAATTCGAAGCTCCCGTTTAAGACCTATCCCTTCTGGGGCTCTAGTAAAAACCACTTCGCAAACCCATGGACGCTTGTCGCGCATGCGAATATTAAGTTTTTGAATTGCTAAAGATCCGTCAGCGGATTGCCAATGCTGTCCAACCTCGACTTGAACTATCCTGCTTTCAATGCAGGTGTTGTACTTTGCCATGTAAATTCTCTTGATTAAAGGACCGGTGCCGTGATCGTCATTCCCCTTTTATTTTGCTTCTCTCACCCATTGGGAAATGGAAATTTCGTAGAACACTCTCCGCGCAATAATCAGTTCGCGGTACGGCTCTCGGGGTAGTACTTAGCGGTCGCCGCGTAAATCGCGGTGCCGCTTCAACACCCACGCCCAGGCCGGTTGCGCAAACTGAGCGCTCAGGGTCGAAATGAATTGCTGAAACTCCGCATCCGAAAAATGTAAACGATAGCCGCCGTGCTCGTGCACGATCACCTTGCCTTGAAACCGGCTCGCGTCGAACTGAGTCAGTTGGAAGCGGCCATGCGGCCAGACGTTTTCGGCGTCGGGCGCCATCATGCGTGCGAAGGCGCCGCCGGCGATGCCCGTCGCGATGCCGAGCACGCTCTCCTGCTTGAATGCAAAGCAGTGGTGCCCCTCCTCGATGACGATCGCCATTGGATGCGCCATCAGCGCCACCGACAGTCCACCCAGCTTGAACCGCACCGCCTGTGGCAAAAGCGCCTTCATGTCCCAGTCGACCAGGTCGTCGTCGACGCCCGCTTTCGCGCCCAGCACAGCGACTGGCAGCACCTGCTCGACTCGCATGCGAAACACGCGCCCGATCGCTGCGCGATCGAGATATTGCAGGTCGTCGGCCATCGTTTCCAGCGGGCGCGTGATCCATTCGGCCCAACTGACTGACGGATTCGCCGCGAACTGCTGCCTGACGCGCGCGATGCCATCGACAAACGACTCGCCTTCCTCAAGTCCTAGCTTCGAGCGGACATGATGAGAATCAAATGGGGCGGCGACTTTTTGTAACTCGGTAATCAAGCTCCCCGTGATGTCGAGCAAGACCAGCACGTAAGCAGGATTGGCGTAACCGTCCCCGCTCATGTAGGCCCAGTGCCAAAAATACATCAGGGCGGAATAGTCTACCGGCTCCACACGGACCTGATTGTCCTTGAAATGATCGCGCACTCGCTTGAGCACCTCCCGCGGCTGCTGAAGCCGGTCGATGACCTGTAGGCGGTATGCGTCACCATGCGCCGACACAATCGCCGCGCGGACTGCATCAGGGGCGCTCAACCCGGTTTTTTCGGTCAAGGCATTGACCAGGTCAGATAGCGTCTTGGACAGGCGCAGGGAAAAAGGAACGCTACTCATCTGGACTCCATTTGTAGTTACTACATATGAAAGGCGAGCATGAAGCCAAAATGTCGCCGTGTCAATGTTGTAGTAACTACGGTTGTTGGTACCGTAGCATCCTGGACACGTGGCTTGAAGAGGGGCGGCCGGGATTCGTGTAAAAAAACTCAAATACTTCTGCAAGCTGTTGATTTAACGGGATGTGACCTGCTCCGGTCTAGATCTCAAGCTTACCTTCGGCCCAGAGTGCAGCCATTTGTAGGCGTCGCAACCAAGTACAAATGTCGAGATGGCCGCCGCGTAGCCGGCGATGCCAATTGTCCAAAGTTCGTTGGGCGTCATGGGATGGATTCTAGCTCGTTGTGGTTGTCAGGGAAAAATAATGGGTGCGTAATTCGGCGAGGGAAAACGCGGATCCGATACCGACGCCAGGCCAAGTGCTAAGTGGTTCGAATCATTTTTTGCCGTGGCGCAGACTGGTTTGCGTTTCGACTTTCCTCGCTACAATTGGTATTGTCCGATTATCCCAAGAAGGCTATTGCATCAATATGAGTGAGCTTGTTGTCATAACAACCTATTTCAACCCATGTCGCTACCTGAGCCGTCGCAAGAACTACGACCTGTTTATTGACGGAATGCAGCGAGCGAAGGTTCCTTGTATTACCGTGGAATGCGCGTTTGGAGATGGGCCTTTTGAATTGCCCGCTAGCTTGGACGTAGTCCAGGTTCGCTCACAGGCGCTGCTCTGGCAGAAGGAGCGCTTGCTTAACCTAGCGGCATCGTGGCTGCCCCGCAGTTGTAAATACGTGGCTTGGCTGGATTGCGATATTCTCTTTGATAATTCGCAATGGGTAGGCGATCTCCTGTCCGTCATGAGACGCCACAAGGTCGCCCAAGTGTTTGAGACTTGTCTACGACTCGATGTTGGCAATCAAGTTGCAAATGAGCCTGACATTTGCCGATCCTTTGCGTCGGTGATGGGCGAGCAGCCGGCGTTGCTTGATGCTGGTCGTTATGACCTCCACGGTCATACTGGCTACGGCTGGGCGATGCATCGCGATATTTTCGACAACGTGGGTTTATACGAGTCCGCGGTATCTGGTTCGGCGGACCACTTCATGAGCCACTCCATTTACGGTAACTGCAATTTCTGCATTGAGAATGCGTTGAAGCATGACCATGCACAGATCAGCCACTTCAAAGAATGGAGTGATCGGTTCTACGCTCTGGTTCACGGAAGCCTCGGCGTTGTTTCCGGTCAGATTCGCCACCTCTGGCACGGCGACGCTGTGAACCGGCGCTATTTTCTGCGAATGCATGAAATCACGGACCTGGGATTCAACCCGTGGACTGATCTGCACGCTGCTCCAGGTGCTCCTCTTGAGTGGGCGCCGGGGATGGAGAAACCAGGCTTGCAGCAGTATTTCCAATCATATTTTGCCAGTCGTCGAGAAGACGAGGCTCTTCCCATCTAACAAGGAATATACATGGCACACAAATCGGATCAAATTGACGAGGCGATCGCAGCGTTGTCGAGCGCCGTTGCGGCCGGCGAGCAACGCTCCGAGCGCTTGCAGAAGCAGTTGTCCGCCCTCACCCGTAAGCGCCAGGCCTACCTATCTCGGACTGTCGAAGATCTCATGCTGCCGGCGATCAATACGAAGGTATTGCGCTTGCTCCGTGAGGAAGTTCCACGGTTTGTTACGGATTTTGTTGAGCAGGCATTTGCGGAAAATCGTAAGTTCCTGGGAATTTTTGAGACGGCCGGATATTCGCGTGCCCTCTTCCTTCTACACGCCCAACTCTCCAGCTATTTGGACCGCAATCAGCACGGAGACCTTGTTGCTATTGATGCCGAAATCTATGCGCTCAAAGAGGAGATGGCTGCAACGGGCGCAAAGGTGGTGCAGAGTCAGGAGTTAATTAAACTCTTGCAGGAGGCGGTTCAATCGAACGCGTTACTTCCGCCTCAGGTATCGATCGAGGTCGGGCGAATCATTCAACGATCCCAAGAAGGGACATCGCGGTTTGCCGGACGGAGGCATGCAGCATCCAGCGGCGGATATCCGAACTCGCGCGCGCATTGTCAAGATCGCGACGCAGTATCGTCTTCATCGGATGATGACGATTTCGATATCTTGTTTTACCTGGTCACCGATATTCCAACCAGTTTCCGAACTATGCTTCTTAGCGCTGTTTCTGACCATCGTCACCACCATGACGAATCTGTAAACAGCAGCTCTAACTCGCTCGACGACTCGAGCTGGCGGGATAGTTCCTCTCGTCCTGCAGAAGGCACCAATACGCATGTCAGCACAGGTTATAGTGCGCAAAGCGATTCTATTGGGGCGGCAGCAGCTTACATCGCCACCGATGACAGCTTGGGCAGGTTCTCTTAGCACGCACGCTATCGTGTCGCCTTGAGCCTTGGACGGGACGGTAGATATTGTTTACGGATCAGGTAGAATGTTGTTGCTCGGTAATTTATTTTGGATCAACCGCCGTCCGGAGCCGAGATTCGTAGTGGGCAGTAAGCTAGAGAAAAGTTAATTCGGTTGCCCAGTCCTGCAATCGAGACCCCTTGCTTCCCCGTGTTTAGAACAATTGCCCGCCATTGAGTGGGCATTTTCAGTGGTAGGGCCTGGCAAACTGCCAGGCCATCATAGAGGACAGCAACTTGAGCCAGTACAATGCAATTTCCGGGGAGCCGGGTGAAAAGCAGCAAGCGATGTGGGCGAGGATTGGCGACGGCCGCTGGTACGCAATACCGCCTGAAATGGCCGACTCGTTCCGCAAAGCTGGCGCCGAAGTTTGCCTTGCCGACGAACTGCCTCGTTGAATGAACATCTAGGCGCAATGTGCAAAATTAATTCCTCATTCGTTAGCCGAAACGAGGTGCAACCATGATCGGCGCGGCAACTGGACCTTCGCCTGCGCGGGATGTAACCCTTCTCGCTATCGTTGAGGTCGACAAGGCCGATAGTGTCGTCTGCCAGGCGGAGGGCTGTGGTCGGTCGGTGTATAAGCAGATTCATGTAGTCCTAGATGCCGGCGAATTCGTGGTTCTTGGATCAGGTTGTTTTAAGCACCTGTACGGCCATTCTGCAATACCGCATATGCCTCACTGGGGATCGGGGACCGGTCGACGCCTGACCGATGAGGAGCGCGTTGTCTTGCAGGAAAATACCGCGCGCTTTGTTGAGTATATTCGCGAGAAGTGGGGGCATATCGAGAATGTGCCGCTGCCCGTCAACGCCTCCGCCTTACATCGCGGCTCTGGGATTCCCGTCCAGCCCAAGCCTAACTTGGCGCAGGCGGCCCCCAATGCGGCGTGGGACTACCCATCGCCTGGGGCCGAAGACTATCGCTTCGACGGCGCTGCGGGAATGCATTGGATGTGGTCGCGATCGATTCTACATGCCAAGGATCGGATTGAAAGGTTTCGACTTAGCCCTGAGTTCTCGAAGTTTGCTGATCTGGTGCTTCGCTATGCGCAACAGCAGCCTGGTAGCGATCCATGGAAGACTGCCCTAGGCATCTCGCAACGGCACGGCATCCCGCAAGCGGCGACAATGCGTGTCTGGTACGACATGGCACTTATTGAGTTGTTGCCGGCATATAATCCGAATTTGAGACGATCGTAAGTCGATTGTGTGACAACGTTTTTTGTGGAGTTGGAATGGTATTTATTTTCGCAATTTTGATAGCGTTAGTTGTGCCTGCTTTCTCCATGTTTGCTGTTATGTTCCGGTTGAACGAAGCGTCTGCCGTTCGGGTAACGCGGAATAATGCGCTAGGCTTGCTCTCTGCAGTCCCCCTTTTAGTCGGCTTTCTCCAATCGGTATTTGTCTCGTCAGTGTGGAAGCTGTCCGACTCCAACCAGGCGCCGACTTGGTTTCTCGTCGGCGGCATAGCTGGTTTGGTCACCGGCATGCTACTGGCGAGCAACTTGGCTTTTGTTCGTGTCCGCTTCATGCGCCGGGATCTATGGGTGATGTGTGCGTTGGCCAACCTTTACATTGCTGGAGCGGCCTTAGACCATTTGGTTTTCTTCTGGGACAAGGCCGGTACCGGAGTGATGGCATCCGACCTTGCGCAGGAGGCAGACATCAACTGCGCCAGTGAGTATCTCTTGGTGCGTCGCCATGGAGGTTCTTTAAACTACCGATGCCCAACCAGCGTTGTGTTGGGAAATCCGTTTGCCCAACCATTTGCTCCTTGGCCGGCATATGAGTCGGGCGACAGTGTGAAACTGAACCAGGTGCTTGAGCGACTCCAGAAGGACACCGCGCGGGCTGGCGCATCCAGTGAACGTTGACGGAGTTGGTGACGGCGCCAACCGAGAATTCCCTATAACGTCTGAATTTGGCAGCATAGCTTTTCCAAGCTGAGACTACCTCGTGCACTGGCCTGCCTTCGTGCATTCGGATATGTTGGCAGGTCAATTTTTTTGGGGACGAAAAAAAAACCGGCACAAGGCCGGGTTGAAACTTTGCCCCCCAACATCGGGGGCATGGGGTTTCATGTTTGCAGTGCTGGCGCAGGCTTAAACAGCTTGCTCGAGATAGCGCCGCTCACGAAGTAGTCTCCCAGTTCCGTTTCATGCGGAGCATGCACGAGCCGGTCGACATACCAGCACTGGTTTCCTTCCTCGGTTGTGGTTCCTAGTATGTTGGCGACGACGACTTTCGATTGCCCGCTTCTGGCAATCGACAGCACGCCGTCTCCGATGATGATATTTGCTTCTGTTGAGTTTTTCATGGTTGTTTTTTCAAATGGATCTCCCCCGTGTTTGGCGAGGGAGAACTGTTGTTTCGAATTTGTCGCGGTTAAGCGGCTTCCTTTAAGTACTTGCGCAGGTCGCAGGACCTGACACCCTTGATCTTGGCTAGGTCGTCAACGAAGCGCTGAAGAATCGTTCCCATATGCAGGTACTCCACACCGTCGAGTTCTGGAGTTGCCCAATCAAGGCCCGCGTCAGCGGAATCTTTTTTGAACGCCACCATTTGTGCCTGATAGGCATCAAGCGATCCCTCCACTATGTAGTGAAGAACCTTCAGTGGTTTAGTACGTTCAGGTCGTAGTGGTCGGCACATAGCTTGGTTCATGATGCGGTGACTCCACGACTGGTCGTAAAACAGAACGTAGTCAGCTTGGGGTTCGTTGTAACCTGACTTCGCCGTTGCCTTAGTTGCCAGGAGATGGGGAACGTCACCATTACGGAAGCGCTCGTTCTTTTCCTCGACACGTTTCTTTATCGTTATGCCGCCGTGAAATGGAATCGAACCCACACCACGTTTTTTGAGTTCCCGATGCAACAACTTGACCGTGGCTGGATTCTCAGCGAACAGGATCGATTTCTCGCCGTTCTCCGCAATCTTTTCCAACTTCTGAAGCACCGCTTCCTGCTTGGTGGTCAGGCCTGTGTAGCCCCGATGGTCACCGTCGCATTCCTGCGGGCAGTTCAATGCCTTGTGCACGGCTTGCAGTTTCGCAAGCAGCACTGCCAGATTGTTGCCGCGTTCACCGTCGTTGTTTCGGTACCAGTCTGCGAAATCATCTGCCGTCTTGAGGTATAGGCCTAGATGCTGTTTTTCCCAGCCCAACTCAATTGTCTCCTCGAGTACGGCAGGCATCTTGATGTGCTTGGCCACGGCAGGCTCCTCTATGAGGCGACGCTTGACCAACGGTGCCAGCCAGGCGCGGAATTTCTCCACGTTGGCGATCTTCGGAATTTCGCGTTTTGCGCCCTCTCGGAGACTGTCGGCGAATTCGTGAGATACCCAGTCGAACACGGTGAAGTTGTCTCTGATACCGTCCAGACCCCGTTTGGCATACTGCATCGTGGAGATCCAGTTCTGTTCCAGGTGACCTCGGCGATAGCCGTATGGTTGGGCTGCGGTAGCATCTCCCCCCACGAACAGCATCAAGCCATGGCTGTCTCGCGGATAATTTGCGATAGGCGTGCCGGTTAAGATGTACCTTTTCTTTGCGCTGACCTGCCATACTGCGCGGGTTTGGTCGCTCTCCGTATTTGACAGCTTCTCCCCCTCGTCAGCCACCAGAATGCCAATGCGGCGGCGCAAGCGCTTTGCATAGGTGTCCTTGGGTTTATCGCCGACCGGCATGCGCAAACGTTCGTAGGAAATGAGGTTGATGCGCTTGAGTGTGTATAGCTTTTCGGGTTCGTCGATGATGTTGATTTCGGCCGTTGAAATATCGACCTTGTTCAATTGATCGACCATTTCCGCTATGAGCCTGCTCTCCAACACCATCAAGCCATGCTTCATGCCAGATAGTTGAAGGAGCGCTGCTGCCAAACGAGATTTACCGGTTCCCTGTTTCCAGGCCCCTATTGCACCACGTGGCTTCATCGTCAGCTCGATCGCATCATCCAGTTGGAAGTCCCAGGTCAGCCAGTCTGTCATGCCGAGCGTCTTTGCACGCTTGGCCAACATGGCGGCGTGCTGTGGATACGCCTTGCGTAGACCGGAGTGAACTTCGATCCAACCTTCAGATACGCCGTCCAGTGTGAATTTTTCTTCCAGATCGTCTGCCGTAATGTCGTAGGTTTTGCCCGCCTTCGTGTAGCTAAAAGTGCCAGCTGCATTCTTGCGAAACTCTACCAACTCCCCCTGCTTGATGACAGGCGAGACCCATTTTGCCGGGTCTACGTTGTGCGATTTTTTAGCCGTGCCGTTCAGCACGTCGGTCTGGCCGGCGCCGCGACTCCAAATGGTGTGCGACAACGGCATCGATTGGCGCATGCTCTCTTTGTGCCGGCGCTCGATCGCAGCTCTTACCATGTCAGGTACGACAGGCGTTCCACCATTGTCCGAGATCTTTTTCAAGAGCTCTTCGAATGACGCAAGCGGGTCATGCTGCATAAGATGCACCTCAAGGTCGAGCGCTCCTTCGCCGCCGTATTTCACACCTGCAGGAAGCCGGTTGTGATCAGACGTGAAGATGCGCTTGACCAGGACTGCGTTTGCCACCCTCGCTTGGGTGAAGCCACAGAAGTACTTGAGCTTGATGCGACGGCCGTCGAGTGCGACATGAACTCGATTGTCGCCGGTGACGGGCAAAGTGATAGTGGGTTCGCTTGCGTCGAGCTTCTTGTGGCGCAGCGCTGGCTTTTCGTATCGGTCTTTGAATGCTTCGGCCAACTTGAGATCAGGGATCTGCTGTTCCCAGTCCACTATGGTTTCCACATGCACCTTGAAGGCGTGCTTGTAGTCGCCGAAGACCACGATTGACGTTGATACGTTGGCGTTCTCATCTTCAAACGTTGTGCGAGGCAGATGGAAGACCGCGCGCAAGCGTTGCTTAACATTCCAGCCATCGAAGTTCGTAAAGTACTCGGCGGTGGTGCTTGGCAAAAGAGCGACAACGACCTTGGACGCTTCCAGTGCCTGTATCAGCGAATACTCCTCGCTGATGGCAGAACTGTCCGGGCCGAAGCGACCCATCCTGGTGATACCGCGAAACGGTTTCATCAAAGCGGATTCGAGATGAATCGAAAAAGGTGGATTGATCAAACTCAGGTCCATGCCCTTGGGATGAATCTCTTCCATGCCTGCGTGGAGAATGTCGCAGGTGAACCCTGCTTCGTGTATGACCGCCTTCACTTGCGAGACGGTGCCGTCGTGCACGTCGACTCCGTAGATCGAATGTTTCGCAGGGTCGGCGTACTGCACTAAACGCGCTGACCCAATCGAGTTGTCGAAGATGGAGTTGAACTTGCAGCCAGCGACAATTCGCCACATGAACGCTGCGACGTGGTCTGGCGTGAAGAACTGGCCCAGGTGTTGGCGCCGTTGTGCAGCCAACTCGCCCATGTTGCTGATGCGTTGCTTCTGGCTGCCAAGGCTGATGATATTGCGTAAAGGTTCGTACCAAGGTGTTTGCATAATGCTTCTCCTGTTGTTGTGCCGCAGAGCGGCGAATAAAACAGGGAGCGCGATGGCTTGCAGATCCTGGACGTGGATGTGCAAGCCCCAGAGGGCTTGTGTTGTCGTTATTGATCGGAGCCGAATTCACCGAGGAACAGCATGAGCTTCTCAGCCGTGTCTGATTGGAATTTGAATTTCCATTCCTCTTTGAAGAAGGAGATTTCTAAGCCAGGCAAGATTCGTTTTTCACGAGGAGCAAAATGGAAATAGTGGTTCGTGAAGTCCATTGTCGCGATTCCTGTCTCGAACAGCGAATGCAAGTTGGCATGTTTGAAGAATGTTTCGAGCGCCTGGAGCGCTTTCGTTCGAGTGTTGTCTGAGCTATAGGGCGAATACATGCCGTTATGTTCTCCGTAGTCCTTTTTGGTGGAGTAGACACGCGTTGAAAGGATGAATCCACTCTTGACACGTGTAACGGCCTCGTTGCGCTGCAGGCCAAAGAAGCCGATGATTTCCGCCGCCGCCTGCGATAGACCTCGACGCACGCCGGCCTCTCCACCATAGGTGCGTTCCAAGTAGGCTTGGATTTTTTTGAGATCTAGGAAATTCTCGATATTCGTACAGGCTTGAGGTATTTCGCTACTTCGGCGTAGTCCTCGGATACGAGAGCCTCTCCACGCGGATTGGCGAATTTCTGAATATTCGCCTTCCCAATTGTCTAAGCCCAGAGCGTCCATTACTTCGGAGTGATGGATTGATAACGACCCGCCAGGTGGTGCGTACATTTGCTCAGCTTGGTGGATCAACGTTCGGATCGCGGAGCGTGCGATGTTCGTTTCGTCATCCAGCGATACATTCGATGTGAAGGTACTCCCGAATAGGCTAGTCTCCGTCTGCTGGTGGACTGATACCAAGCGTGCGATCTCGGCGCCTAGTTGGCGATACCTCTCGAAGATGCTGTTGAGATCGGTTGGCACAGGCACGGCAGGTAGTTCGACCTTCGACGGCTGCTGTATGGCCGGATCTGGGGCCAGAGCTTGACCGCTGACGACCGGTTGCACACTGATGTTGCTGTGCATCGGTTCAGGCGGAGGGGATGGGATATTTAGTGCAGGGAGGTCGCTGTCCATCAAGGACATGCAAGCGGCCTCCCAGCCAGTTGTTGCGTGTTGCTGTTGCATACGTGACTCCTTCCGCAAAGCGGTGATGAAAAGGAGTCGAGCAAGAATAGCTCTGTTGTGCTAAGCACAACGGAAACAATATCGGAGGAATTGGGGCGTTGGGAGATGAAGCATGCCGGGAGCCGGCGCAAGAATTCTAACATGGCTTGCGCTCACTTTCCACCGTCCCATAATTGAGGGCCGGGCGATGAGGCGACTTTATGGAGCAGCTGGCAATCACGGTTTTAAGTTGGGCGACCGTCAGCTGCCCCAGATCCTCGCCGAATTTTTGCTAATCTTGAGACGGAATTATCAACAAGGGAGTACTCGTTGAATCTTAACCAAAATCCATGCTTGAATGATCTTCGGACGCTGCTAGGCGGCGCAAATGACGACGTTGGGCACCATGTGCTTTGGGTAGACACAGGTGGTCAGGTGCACGTCACCGTGCTTGATGACACTATCGACTTGCCTCGGTTCGCCGCCAGTTTTCCCAGCGTGCGACTTCGCTTCGAGACCTACTGCGTAGGACACGGGTATGTGGGACCAGAAGCCGCGGCTGATTCGGAGTTTGTCGAGGACTTGTTCCGTCGACTGGAATTGGAATGGGCCAGAGCCAGTTCCATGGTTGGCGGAGAGATTTTCATCGACTAAAGTTGGCTGCAGTGTTTCTCGCAATTGGCCGAGATCGTCACGAGACGATCTGGAGCAGCTCTTCGACCCTGGCTGTACTGAACCTCCAGGCGTCAGGGAGCTTCTCCAGAATTCCAGCGCCAGCAGCTCTTGGGCCTCGGACATGGCTTTCGTACAATATGGTATCCCCCCTTCCTCCTGAGGCGGCCCTAAGTCGGTCCGCCACATCATCGGGCGTGGCGAGATAGATTCTCGCCATCTGTCCTACCTCAACGTTTGCAAACTGAACTAGGCAGAAGATGGTTTTCGGTTTATGCCGCTTCCTCCATTCATCAACTGCGTCGCGGTATTGCGCCTCCCGAAGGAGGCTCTGTGTGAGTCCCCACCAGCCGTCTTTGCTGCCCTTCACCGACACCTTTAGCATCAGTTCACCTCGCGCGACGATGAGATCGTATTCCGGTTGGTTGGCGCCGTATTGGACCGAGATGTCGAGGCCGCATTGTGCGAAAACAGCTGCTGCGAAGGCCTCTGCTGCGACGCCTACATGTCGGGATGGGAATGTGTTGGATGGGGCCAGCGTGAACTTGTAGGTGCGAGGTTTACGAAAGAGTGACCGCGCGCGCCAAACTGCCATTTCTTTGGCTTGCAACGCAACGATCCCGCGATATCTTTGTTTTGGAACTATATCCAGACCGATGCCGCCGGACGCAGGCAGGAGATTATATGCAATTTGAAACAAGCCAGGTTTTTGCTGGCATGGACATGGCCGACCTGTTGGTTGCCCACCTGGAGCAGTTGGGAATCGATTACGTGTTTGGAATTCCTGGCGGTGCTATCGAGCCTCTCTATAACGCAATCGCTCGACATCAACGCAAGGGTGGTCGGTTGAGCCACATCGTGGCCAGACACGAGGCCGGCGCTGCATTCATGGCTGATGGCTACGCGCGCGAGACAGGTAAAATCGGTGTGTGTGTGTCCACGTCCGGCCCCGGCGCCACCAACATCGTCACAGCTGCTGCGACAGCCTATAGCAACAACGTGCCGATGCTGATTATCACCGGCCAACCCGCCCTTTCCTCGTTTGGCAAGCACGGCCTCCAGGATTCGACCTGTGCTGGAATCGATGTCATGGGAATGTTCCGGCACTGTACCCGTTACAACTCACTGGTATCGCACCCGATGCAATTGGAGTCGAAATTGTTGAGCGCGCTGCAGCACGCTCTGCGCTCCCCTGGTGGGCCAGTTCACCTGAGCGTTCCAGTGGATGTGTTTCGCGCGCAGCATGAACCTGTTGGTTCGGTGTACGACTTGGACTCAATCTTGCGCCCCACGGCATTGATCGATCTCGAGGGCACTGACCGCTTGCACGATATGCTTAGCCACAGCCACAAGGTAGTCGTCGTGGTGGGCGCCGGCTGTGCCAAGGCGATGGGAGAAATTCTGCGACTCGTCGACATCCTTGATGCGACGTTTGTCGTAACGCCGGACGGAAAAGGGCTGGTGAGCCCACAGCATCCACGTTATCGCGGCGTGTTCGGGTTCGCAGGTCACGCTGCTGCCGAAGCTGCACTTCTGGAGCAAGACGTAGACGTCATTCTTGCTGTTGGGACGAGCATGGGGGAGTGGAACACCGGTGGTTGGAGCGAAGCACTGCTCAACGACAGGCTGGTACATGTCGATGAGTCGGCGGAGCATCTGGCACGATCGCCGATGGCCCGCTTCCGTATGCGTGGGGAGTTAAGTCTGGTTTTTCGTAGACTCATTTCGCTGATCGAGGAGTCCTCTGCAATGCGTTTTGCTGGCTTCGAGCGGAACAGCGTTTCCAATGTACATTCTGGACGCGGTGGGGAGCAACTAGATTACCTTGAAGCCCCCTTGGCTTACACAAGCGATGCGACTCCGATTAAGCCGCAGCGCCTGATGAACGAGTTGGGGCGAATTCTTCCAATCGGCACTCGCTTCTTAGCTGATGCTGGGAACAGCGTTGCCTGGGCGACTCACTACCTTCAACCCTATGATCGCCGCGCCGGCGGAGCGGTTGAGTTGACTGGCGATCGCAGACATAGCCGAGGCGGTTGGCTGCGACAGACCACCCATTTTGCACCGATGGGCTGGGCGATCGGGGCCGCCATAGGAACGGCGGCAGCAAATCCGGGCGCTCCAGTAGTTTGCATCACCGGTGACGGCAGTATGTTGATGAGTGGGCAGGAATTCTCGGTTGCGGTTGCGGAATTGCTGTGCGTCGTTTTTGTGGTGCTGAACGACGCGGCGTTGGGGATGGTCAAGCATGGCCAACGCCTCGGCGGTGGAGAGCAGATCGCATACGCATTGCCGCGGACGGACTTCGCCATGCTTGCGCGCTCTTTGGGCGGGCGCGCGTACACGGTTCATTCCCCTGCTGAATTGGCCGCGCTCGATTTCAACGCGATCTGCACTTATCCTGGCCCGACACTGCTCGACGTGCATATTGATCCCGACGAAGTACCTCCTATTGGGAGCCGAATGCGCGTCTTGCTGGAGGAGTGCCAATGATGGACACGACGATCCCTAATCGAACAACCGAAGATACCGGCGAGCGCGATGTGATCCATACTCGCATCTGGCTGGAAGAGCCGGAAGCTGACAATCCGTTCGCTACCCGTGCGGCATATTGCCGCGGCTTCGACGTCTTCGGCGACCTGGTTGGTAAGATTGGGTGGATTGAAATGCTGCTGTTGCTTCTGCGGGACGAGCGCCCTGACCAAGTGCAGGTCGCCGTGCTCGAGGCCTTGGCGGTGGCTATGGCCAATCCTGGGCCGCGCGACGCCTCGGTGCATGCCGCAATGTGCGGCGCCGTTGGCGGCTCACCGGCCGCCGCTAGCTTGATTGGAGCATTGTCGGTGGCTGCCGGCCGCAATGGCGGCGCTCGGGATGTCCATGACGCGATGGTGCTTTGGGCCAACTG
Organism: Rugamonas sp. A1-17; assembly: GCA_025548565.1. Lineage (GTDB taxonomy): Bacteria > Pseudomonadota > Gammaproteobacteria > Burkholderiales > Burkholderiaceae_D > Rugamonas. The sequence goes on along the minus strand of JAJLPB010000019.1, from coordinate 37,192 downwards.
CGGCGCAGATCTGGCCGCCTGGGTCAACTATGATCTGGCCCCGGCAGGGGAACCGATTCAAGTGTGGCCTGCTGCTGGCCAACTCCCTGGGTTGGAACCTCATGGCGTCTCCACCTCGACAGTTGTGCGTCAGCTGCTCACATGCTTGTCGAACCTAGGTGCAGGTCCACGATCTGCTTGGTTGCTTGCGCATCTAGAGCCATTGCGGTTGGCGTTTGGTCTGCCCCTCTCTTTAAGCGGTGTGGCCGCGGCTGTCCTCGCCGATCTGGGGCTGACACCAGGCGAGGGCGAGATGCTTTACCTGTTGCTGCGCTTGCCGGGGGCCGCAGCCCATGCGCTGGAGCAGCGCAGTGTGGGATTTCGGCACTTCCCTTTTTACCCTCTGGAGCTCGATCCGAATGCAAACGTGGAGGCACAATGATCCAATCTAAAAGCATGCTCTTGGAAGGCGGTTCAACTGTGCCGGCGGAGCCTAACCGTGGTCCATCGGTGCTTCGCCAACATGCTGGGCGACTTCCTACTGCGGTCGGCGGTGCTTTCCCTGGCACCCACGCAATATTTCGCGGGCACGATCTGCACCGAGACCTAGGCGGTCTCGATTGGGTCGATTTATATGCGTTTGGCATCACCGGAAGGCGTCTGAAGCCCGAACAAATTGAAATGCTCCACGGTATTTGGGTCAACACGAGCTACCCCGACGCCAGGTTGTGGAATAACCGCGCCGCCGCGTTAGCGGCAAACTCGCGCAGCAGCCCTACCATGGGCATGGTGGCCGCATTGGCGATATCGGAGGCTACCGTCTACGGTGGCCAGGCAGGACTGTGGGCACTCGACTTTCTGCAGCAAGCCTTAATTCGAGTACAAGACGGCGAAGATCTAGAACGTCTCGTATTAAAGCACGCACGGGAACATCGCATCCATGGATACGGTCGGCCGATCAACTCGACCGATGAACGGTTGCCTTGGCTGATGGCGCTTGCCGCAAAATTGGGCTTGGCGAATGGGCCGCACGTAACTTTGGCCTTCGAGGTGGAAAAGGTACTTCTCCGGCATTACCCGAAGTTGAGAATGAACTACGCCGCGCTGCATGCCGCGCTGGTCTCGGACATGGGACTGTCTGCGCAAGAATACCAACTGCTTCGCATTCCGACGTTTATGGCTGGCATTGCACCTTGTTTCGTGGAGGCGGCAGAAAAGCCTGAAGGAGCCCTGTTCGCCACATCTTGCGATGCAGTGAGGTATCACGGCCACCCGCTCCGGAAATGGCGATGAGACCCTAATACGATCGTTATCTTGGGCTTGGCGAGGTCTTACAGATTGGGCTTGTCGCATCCGGCGAAAACTGCAGAAAATCTAGGGTGGGAAGGTCAAGCTGGACTGTGTGAGGATTGTCTGGATGCGGATCGATAGAAAGGGCGGGAGTCGATTTTCAACTATTTTGTCAAAGGGATAAAATATTCGCGTGTGTGAACGCTATACAAAAATGAAGACATCGGTTTTTCCAGGTCGTCACTTCGACGATAGCGGCTAGACCGGGTCTGATTTTTCTATAACCTTGGAGCACACCTTTGAATACTATCGCCAATTTTTTCCTTTCTATTTCCGTCGGGACCCTCGCCCTCTTTCTTCGTCTTTGTCATGGCAATCCCGTGCGGCAGTGGGTCACGTTGAATTTTGGGTTTGAAGGTAGGGCTTTGCTTGAGCATTTCTTTGCAGCCATCGCTATCCCGCTTATCTGCGCCACTTACATGCATCTGTGCTTCTCGTGGCCTAGTGGACGGACTGTTCATTCACCATCGATTCATTGCCGGATAGTAGCGTGGCTCAGCGCACATGTCGGTCTTGTGCTTGCAACCGTCTTTGGGTTCGTCTACTTCTCTGCCAATTTGGTTTTCGAATGGAATCAGGCATTCGTCAGCGTTTATGGAGCGTCGGCGCGCGGGTACATCCAGTGGACACAGATTGGCACCAATCTGGCTGGTTGTATTGTTGCCTGCCTTCTTTCGATTCGGCGCGTTGAGTTAGATGTCTCTTCAAGTTGAGAACTGTCGGTGAACCGGTTCATACCTGGAGTGGTCGCGAAGGGGCGCAAGCTGGCCTGCGCGACCTTGGCGCGCGACGATAACGGACCAGGAATGTACCTGGCCTCGAACGGTCTCGATGTCCTACTGCTGTTGTTCGCCCAGCATCACCGATACCGCTTTTTTTCCAATTCCACGCAAAGCAAAGATTTTTTGTTGGAAATTCTCGCGAGGAGTTGCACTGCCCTCTTCCCAGTTTTTCACAGATTGGTCGGACGCTCCGATCAGCTGGCCCATCTGTACGTATGTCAGCCCGAGGCGGGTGCGCAGAGATGCAAACCCTTTCGCGGTGAACCGCTGGCGTGACGTATCTGCTTCATTAGTCGTAGTGGAACGGTCTGCCTTGGGAAGTTGTTTCTCCAACCTCTTGACAACTTGTTTGAGCTGCTCAACTTCAGCCTTTAGCGCGGAAATCTTTGCTTTCGAATCGGCCGTCGACTTCCTAAATGGCTCTAGTTCAGTGCGCATTTGTTTCTTCGCGATTCGGGCGATTTCAGATTTCAGGACGCTAGCCATGTCGGTCATAATTTTCTCATTCCCGTTATTAAATGGAAGCGTAAGTATAGCGGCATAGCCTGAGAAAGTTGAAGTTTCCGGTAGCGATTGCCTGTTGTGTGGCACTTATCCTATACACTCTTTTGGTCACAACTCCTTCGTCAAACCCATGTCTTTTAAACCGGCCGTTGAGAACCTTTTTACCTGCCTTCATGACCTTACCGGCGTCGGCGGCGAGTCGAGCCCTGCGTTTATTCGCCAACTAAAAGGCGATGCACTGCTGAATCGACGGGACTGGCAGCTTCGTCTCGACTCCTATATGCAATGCTTGCGTGATCAAGATATGCTCAACGGCGAGCAAATGGCCAGGTTGTTGGAACTCGCGAGCAAGTGCCCAGAGCCTGCACCATCCACGTGGACAGCACTGTCCCCCATTGGCTGGTTGCTGCTCGGTGCATTCTCGGTACTGGGCTGGGAAAAACTCGCGCTCAGCTGGATTCAGATCGGCTGCTTCTTTTCGGCTGCGGCCGTGCTGGGTGGCTACTTAGGCTGGACCATGTATCGCCGTCCTCAGTCTCAGCCGCGATTGGCTTGGAATCGCTGGCATCGATTATTTTTAGTCGCTATTGGGGCGGTAATTGCCAGCGTCATGTCGGTTTTTGTTCCAGGTATTGCCGAAGAGGGCTTTATGAAGTACGTCGCTGCGAAACACAAGAGCAGCATCGACAAGTTCGCACAGTCGCCCGAAGGTATGCCAATGATTTCCAAATTTGCCAAGGAATCGTTTGGCATTGATGTCGTGTTGGCGGAGCCGAAAGATAGTTGGAAGACGACCACGCTCATGTTGGGGGAATCCTCGCCGGCGTCGATGGAGGTTCGTCAAGGTTACTGCGAATTGTATGTCGATTCCTGGACGGTCGAGCGAGACTTTGGACCGAAGAGCGCCCAAGACAGGGGGCTTTGGACCAACGCCGTGTTGATGCACGAGCTCGCACATTGCGCCGACGTTGCCCGCGACTTGCCGAAGGCCGGCTCCGGCGGTCCGATAGACACCCATTCGATAGCGCCCGCAGATTCAGCGGGCATCCGCGATATTCCGAGCTATATCGCTGCATCCAGACGACCATTGACCCAGTTGTGGCGAGAGGCTTACGCCGACATCATGGCCATCGGCTATTTAAAGGTCACGGCGCCCAATAGTGCACAGCGTCTGACTAGTGATCTGCGTGAGAAGCGGTTGTCCAATAAGACAGACAAGATTCACGCGACCATGTGTTGGATCGATCGCGCCTCGGGCACTTTCGCACCAAGCAGCTTGGCAGACCTTCCTCGCTGGTCCGATGAAGTTCGTCGTGGCGCTGGTTGCAAGGGCTAATCGGTCCACCTTGTAGGCGCGGTCGACCAGCTGGCAGCTCCAGGTGGTCCAGGGGCTGGAGTTCAAAACTAGACCTCTACTCGGCTGTCCAGCCATTCGCCCGCTGTCTGTGCGGCGTCGTGCCATGCTTCGTCGCGCAGGTGAACGAGGTATGCTTCGGCGACCGTGGGCAGCGTGGCACGGGTTAGCCATTTTGTCCGCGCAGCTTCATCTAGTCCATTCCACCATTTGTCCGCGGCCTGCGTGTCCTGTTGCACCGGGAATATGCCCCCGCCTACCTCCTCGCCATTGCGCAACAAGCGTAATAGCCAACCGTCGCCTGACTCTTCCGCGCGCGCAATGATTTCATAGTCGTATGAAATGCTTGTATCGTCGTGCATGGGCAAGCGCTGGCCAGCCGCCAGTTCTGCGACGAGTTGCCGGCGTTCGTGTTGGAGTGCGCGCCACTGGGCGCTGTTAGTACTACTGCGGAGTTTTGCGTCGATTTCGTTGATGTCTTCCTGGATTTGCGCCTTATCCTCCTCGGAGAGGATGATGCAGTCGCCGTCTTCGTCGAGGAGATCTTGCATGATGTAATCCTTTCAAGTTTGGAATTTTCTACGCGTAGGTGACCGGATAACCCGCTCTATGCGGCAGCCGTCAACGGGGGGGGAGTTCGATCCGGGACTCTGTTCGCTAATATAACCCGTGTCGCGGTCGGTGCGCAGGGCGAAGGGTTCCTACAGGGAGAGTCGTTGAAGGTGTTCAGCTTGCGTTTGGCCAGCCCGCTCTTATGTGAGAACTGATCGGGCAATACCTTGGCCATAGGGACGAAGATTGCTTTGGACAGCGCTCCCACCGCATTCCGGCTGCACGCCGGCTGGATCGGTACATCGATGTGCAACGCCTTGCCGCCGCTGTTTTCCGGGAAACACAATAGCCCAAAAAGTCCGCGCACCGCGCTACCGATGCCCTTACCCGGATCGAGGTCCTAGATCATCCGGCCCGGTCGCTCGTATAGCGTACCGACATTCTCCTTAGCTAACTCTCGAGAGGCGCCGCAAGGTGCGCGCCCTGATTCCTGACATTGCCAACCGCCCGGTCCACCTGATACCAGCTGAACGCATCTGGCGGCAGTGCGGCCACACGCAGGAACTCAGCGGCCTCCTCGGGAGGAATGGCGGGATCAAGCCAGGTCATGGCGTCCTGCGCCGACAGCACCAGTGGCCGGCGATCATGAATGTCCAGCAGGCCACCTTCCGCTTCGGACGTCACCAGGGCGAAGCCTGTCGCCCCTTTATAGTCACCCTTGGATTCAAAGCTGGCTAGCGCCGCTAAATAGAGCGGCTTGCCATCTGCGCGGTGGATGTGCCAGGGTTGTTTGTGGGGCTTCTCGCCTGTCCATTCGTACCAGCCGGCCGCGGGCGCAATCGCCCGGCCACGCTTGAGCAGAGGCTTCCAGTACGATCCTTTGACCTTCTCGAATTTCGCATTTGACGCAATAGGAACCGTCCCTGTGGCTTCCGCCCATGGGGACCGATAGCCCCAGAACAGATCGTCCATCACCAGTCCTTGGTCGGTGACGTGTATTACTGGCCTGACCGTACCCGGCGACACATTAAACCGGCCTTCAGCCGTACTGCGATTGATAACTTCCTCCACCCAGTCGAAGTTCTCCAGGAGCCGGTTAATGTCATTCTGGTCAAGACGTCCGCACATGTCGATATCCCGTAAGCTCGTTTGCGACATTTTACGAGGCTGCGCGGCGTCATCGCCGCACAACAGCAGCCGATTTGTATACCAGCCACAAAAGTTTGCGATATACTGTACATGCATACAGCTAATTGTTAATTGGAAACTAGACTCGCATCATGATCGGCACCTCCTTTCCCTCCGTAGTAGGCAGCTGCGCCAGCGATCCCACGCTGTTGCCTGACATCTGGCGGGCCAGCGAGTTGGCCATCTCGCGCGTGCCCACCATGTCCAGCGGACATGCCGCGTTGGATCGGGAGTTGCCGAATCAAGGTTGGCCACGATCCAGCCTAGTCGAATTGCTGTTGCAGCAATCCGGGATCGGTGAACTCCAGTTGCTCAAGCCCGTTCTGAAGAAACTGGCGCAATCGCGCCGCATCGCGCTTATCCAGCCGCCATACATCCCGCACGCGAAGGCGCTGCAAGGTTGGGGCATTGACATCAGCCGGCTGTTGTGGATGCGTGCGCAGGGCACCGGCGACGCGCTATGGACGACAGAGCAGATCCTGAAAAACGGCAGCTGCGGCGCGGTGGTGCTGTGGCAGACCAATGTGCGCGCCGAGTCGCTCCGGCGCCTGCATCTGGCGGCACAGGCCGCCGATACGCATTTCTGGCTATTGCGGCCCATGGCCGGGCGCAGCGAGGCCTCCCCGGCGTTGCTGCGGCTCGGTCTGCGCCCGGCCTTGGGCGGCATCGCCGTCTCCATGGTGAAGCGGCGCGGCCCGGCCGCCGAAGAAGAGATATTTGTACGGCTGCCGGAAATGCCGGTCGGACGCCACCCATTCCAACACGATCATGCGGTTCCTCATCAGCCTCTTTCTGCCCCTGCTACCGCTCGAAGCGCTGCGCCCCTGCTGGTCTGAGCCGGGCAAGTTTGCCGTGATGGAGCATGGCCAAGTGCGCTCCGTTTCGACGCTGGCGACGGCCGACGGCGTTGCGCCTGGGATGCGCCAGGCCGGCGTCGCCGCGCTCTCGCCCGACACCGTTTCGCTCGATCGCGACACCGCGCGCGAAGCCGAGGCGATAAACGCATTGGCGCTCGCCATGATGCGCTTCACGCCCGAGGTTGCGCAGCAACCTGACTTCGGCATGCTGCTCGATGTCGGCGCCAGCCTGCGGCTATTTGGCGGCTACCGCGCGCTGTGCCAGCTGGTGGCCGACAGCGCCAACAAACTGGGATTCACCGTGTGGCTGGGCGCCGCGCCGACAGCCGGTGGCGCGTGGATGCTGGCGCGCGCGCCCATCGGCAGCCGTCCGCCGCGCCGGCGCTGCGTGCGGGTCGATACGCTGGCCAACCTGCTGGACCGCCTTGGCGTCGGGTCGGTGGCGGCGGCCGGACCGCACCTCGATTGGCTGCGGGGGATAGGCGCGGTCGACCTGGCGTCGCTGCGCCGGCTGCCGCGTGCGGGCTTGCAGCGGCGCACCGGCGCCCAGCTGCTAAAGGAGCTTGACCGCGCGTACGGCGATCTGCCGGAAATGCAGCGCTGGATCGCCGTCGTGCCGCAATTTGCGGGGTATGTCGAGACCTTCGACCGCGTCGAGCATGCGGAAGCGTTGATGCACGGCGCGACCGCGTTGATTCTGCAGATGACCGGATGGCTCACCGCGCAGCAACTGGCGGTAGCGGCGTTCGCCCTAGATTTGGAACACGAGCGCGGACGCGCGGCTGTGGCGCCCACCACGCTGGAAATTCGGCTAGCAGAGCCGACTTGGAAGGAGCCGCACCTGCTACGATTGCTCAAGGAACGCCTGGCCAAAGTAGAGCTGACCTCGCCGGTAATCGCGCTGCGGCTGCGTGCGTTGGACCTGCAACCGATGCTGCCACCGACCGACCAGTTGTTCCCAGAGCCGGGAGGGGCGCCTGAGGATTTCACGCGTCTGCTGGAAGTCCTGTCGGCCAGGCTGGGACCGGAGAATGTGCTCACTCCGGCGCTGGCGTCGGACCACCGGCCGGAGAGTTGCAATAGCTGGGTGCCGGCGACTACCAAGCCCACGCGCGGCACCGGCGATCCCGATCCGTTGGCGCGACCATCGCTGCTGCTGCCTAAACCCATACGCTTGCTCATGCGCGACAATCGGCCGTTCTACACCAGCGCGCTGCGCCTCATCAAGGGGCCCGAGCGTATCGAGGCCGGCTGGTGGAACGACCAGACCGTGGGCCGCGACTACTACATCGCGCAGGGCTCCGATACGACTTGTTACTGGATCTTCCTCGAGCGCACCCATGAGGCGCAGTGGTATCTGCACGGCCTGTACGGTTGAATCGTGGAGTCGCCAACCACGATGTTGCCGGCCTACGCGGAATTGCAGTGTGTGAGCCATTACACTTTCTTGCGCGGCGCCTCGTCCCCGCAGCAGCTGGTCGACCGCGCCAAGGAGCTGGGCTACGACGCACTGGCGGTTACGGACGAATGCACCATGGCGGGCGCAGTGAAGGCCCATATGGCCGCCAAGGCGGCCGGACTGAAACTGGTGATCGGCAGCCAGATGATGGTGACCCCGACCGATGGGAGCGCTCCGTTCGCGCTGCTTATCCTAGCCATGAACAAGGATGGCTACGGTAACCTTTGCGAGCTGATCACTGCGGCGCGCATGCGCGCGCCCAAGGGCGAGTACTTGGTGCGGCCCAACGACATTGCGGCTCCGCCGCCGGATCTTGCGGCCCTGCGGGGTATGCCTGGCTGCCAGTTGGTACTCCTGCCGCGTTACGGCGCCAGCGTACAGGAACTCGAGTACCAGGCGGCCTGGCTGCTGCACTGCGCCGCTGGCCGATCGCGCATCGCCATGACGCTGCATTTCCGCGCCACTGACGACGAGCACCGCGACGCGGTCGAACAGGTCTCCGCGCAGTACGGGCTGCCGGTGGTGGCCACCGGTGACGTGGTGATGCACGTGCGCTCGTTTAAACCCGTGCAGGACACCATGACTGCGATCCGCCACGGACTGCCCGTGGACCGCTGCGGGCGGTTGTTGGCACCCAACGCCGAGCAGCATCTGCGGCAACGGCTGCGCCTGGCCAACCTTTACGCGCCGGCAGCGCTGCAGGAGTCGGTGCGCCTAGCCAATCTGTGCGACTTCAGCCTTGACGAATTGAGGTATGAATATCCGCAAGAGATCGTACCGGAAGGCGAAACCGCCACATCGTATCTGCGTACCCAGGCATACCTCGGCGCGCACTGGCGCTTTCCCGGTGGCATTCCGGACACCGTGCAGAACCTGCTGGAAAAAGAACTGACGCTTATCGCCGAGATGGCGTACGAGAACTACTTCCTGACGGTGTACGACATTGTGCGTTTCGCCAGATCCAACAACATCCTGTGCCAGGGGCGCGGCTCCGCCGCCAACTCCGCCGTGTGCTTCTGCCTCGGCGTGACTGAGGTTGACCCGTCACGCGGCACCATGTTGTTCGAGCGGTTCATCTCAAAAGAAAGGGACGAACCGCCCGACATTGACGTGGATTTCGAGCACCAGCGGCGTGAGGAGGTGATCCAGTACCTATATGCGAAATACGGCCGTACACGGGCCGCGCTGACAGCGGTGGTCACCTCGTACCGGCCCAAAAGCGTGCTGCGGGACGTCGGCCGGGCACTGGGCGTGGATCTGTCGATCGTCGAGAAGGTCGCTGGCGCCGCCAGCAGCTGGAGCGGCCAGGCCGACCTGCGCGACCGGATGGTCAGCTGCGGCTTCGACCCTGACTCTCCCGTGGCGCAGAAATGGGGGGCGTTGGCCGAACACATGATGTCCTTTCCCCGCCACATGTCGCAGCACCCGGGCGGCTTCGTGCTGGCGCGCACCAAGCTATCTAGGCTGGTGCCGGTGGAAAACGCCAGCATGGAGGGCCGCACTATCATTCAGTGGGACAAGGACGACATTGACGCGGTAGGGCTGCTCAAGGTCGACGTGCTTGCCCTGGGCATGCTCAGCGCCATCCAGCGCGCGCTGGAAATCATCAGTGCCGAACGTGGCGAGCGTTTCGAGCTCAAGGACATCCCGGCCGAGGACGCGGCGACCTACGACATGATCAGCAAGGGCGACACCATTGGCGTATTCCAGATCGAGAGCCGCGCGCAAATGGCCATGCTGCCGCGCATGAAGCCGCGTACCTTCTACGACTTGGTGATCGAGGTAGCTATTATCCGACCTGGGCCGATCCAGGGGGGCATGATCCACCCGTACCTGCGCCGGCGCGAGGGCACGGACCCGGTGGTCTACCCCAGCAAAGAGATGGAAAGCGTGTTGTCGCGCACTTTGGGCATTCCGATCTTTCAGGAGCAGGTGATGCAGATCGCCATGGTGGCCGCAGGGTTCACACCAGGTGAGGCGGACCAGCTTCGCCGGGCAATGGCGGCTTGGAAGCGTAAGGGAGGCCTGGAGCATTTCGAAACGAAGCTGATGACCGGCATGGCAGAGCGGGGGTACACGGCGGATTTTGCGGCGGGTATCGTGGGACAGATCCGCGGCTTCGCCGAATACGGTTTTCCGGAGTCGCACGCCGCCAGTTTTGCGCTGCTGGCCTACGCCTCCAGCTGGCTCAAACGGCACGAGGCGGCGGCATTCCTCGCCGCCCTACTGAACAGCCAGCCAATGGGCTTCTATTCCCCGTCACAGCTGGTGCAGGATGCCCGGCGCCACGGCGTGGTCGTGCTTGGTGTCGACGTCATGGTTAGCCACTGGGAGGCGGTATTGGAAACCGTAGAGGTTAGCGTGCGGGCGGTGCGACTTGGCTTCAATACGATCCGGGGCATGCAGCGCGAAGCCGCCTGGCGGATCGAGGAGGCGCGCGCAGCGAGATCCTTCGCCAACGTGCACGACCTGGCGGTGCGGGCGGCACTCAACGAGGAACACCTCAAGCTATTGGCGGCTGCCGACGCGCTGGCGGCGATGACGGGCAATCGACGCCAAGCGATGTGGGTCGCCGCCGGCAGTTCACCCGATCGCGGCTTGCTCCGCGAGGCCGCGATCGACGAGATGGAGCTGGTGCTGCAGGCGCCGACCGATAGCGAGAACACCCTTGCCGACTACCATAACCTCGGACTCACCCTCGGCCGTCACCCTCTCAGCTACTTGCGCCCTCGCCTGCATGCGATGCGCTTGATGACGGCCGATGTCTTGCATCAATACGACGATGCGCGCCTTGCGCGCGGCTGCGGCCTGGTGACAGTGCGCCAGCGCCCGGCCACTGCCAACGGCACCGTGTTCATCACCCTGGAAGACGAGACGGGCAATGTCAACGTGATCGTCTGGCCGTCACTGGTCGAACAGCAGAGGCGGGAAGTGATGGGCGCGCGCCTGCTGGCGGTGTACGGCCAATGGCAGTCCAAAAACGGCGTGAGCCACCTCGTGGCTAAGCGTCTGGTCGACCTGACGCACATGCTGGGCGAATTAAGCACGCGTAGCCGGGATTTTCATTGAGTTCCCACTTTTCCTTGCCGGCGGATACGACATCGAAAATGAACGATCCGACCTGGCATCAACGACGGCCACGCCAAGCAAGCGCAAACAGCGCGACAACCGAAACTAGGATGATGAACTGGTTCGCGGCGTTCGGATGTTGCGCAAAAACGCTCACGATCTCGCGGGCATGGGTGAGTACTGTGGTCATAGGGGGACTTTGCATGATGCTCCTTAATTGGGAAGAGTTGCTACGTCTGATCAGCTAGAGACATGATGCATGACGAAGGCTCTTGCTTGAAACATCGGCGACCGATCATGGGCGTTCGACGAGCGAGTCAACGCAGCGATGCCGTATATTGACAATGTCTCTGGCTGTAAATGCAGAATAACTAGAAGCAATTGCACGCAATGGACGAATCTTCGCTGGAGGGTAATCGTCCTTGATCTGGCTCGATTGTCACAGAAGGTGACGGGATGTCCCTGTGGTGGAAACTGGCGTTGATGATGTTGATGTTCCCAGATTTGATCCGAACGGCGGTTGGCCAGTCGAGTGTTTATCACGGCGATCGCAGTCCTTTCCGCTCCAACCTCGTCCGCCGTACAATAGCCCAATGGAATCAACACAACTTTTCGACTTGCTGCGGAAGCGCGGCATAGCCCCGACCTCGCAGCGGCCAGTCACCCTGATGCGGCACAAGGATGGCAGCTACCCACTACATAAATACGTCGGCACCGAGCAGCTAACGTTGTACCAGTCGCGGCAGAAAAGGCGGCATGCGCCAGGTGGCCTTATCGTGGCCTTTTACGGTCACAAAATCGGTCACGGTTTGCTGTTGGGGGTTTGGCGCGTCGTCGGAGTGATGAGCGCCCTGGAGGCGCACAGCCAGGGCTTGTTGAATGGGACATTTGAATCGTTCGATGAAAGCAGCCACGGATACTTCCACCAACTTGAGGCTACCGACTTCCTGTCCGATTTGCGCTTGACGCTTGAGGTGACGTGGGGCGGGCGCCCAAACTCCTGGCGCCGAGTGCTCACGGCCGCCAATGATTATCCGATTGGCATCAGTGCCGAGCCGCCGGTCAAGTTCGACGGGGTGAGCAACGCGTCGCTGGTGATGGCCGAAATGCGTATCGCATTGAACGATCTACGCTGGCAGCAAGGCCTGGGGGCAGTGGCCGGCGTCTACCTGCTTACCGACGAGTTCACCGGCAGACACTATGTCGGTTCGGCCAGTGGCGGATGCGGTGTCTGGCAACGCTGGGCGGAATACGCGCAAAACGGTCACGGTGACAATGACCAGTTGGTCGATTTGCTGGAACGGTGCCCGGGCCGGGAGAACGAATTCCGTTTAACGCTGCTCGAATCGATGCCGCTGGATACTCCGCGATCGCAGGTTCTCGCGCGCGAGACATTCTGGAAAATGGCGTTGGGCAGCCGTACGTTCGGCCTGAACAGCAATTGAAATAGATCTCCCTCCGTCGCTACATTTTGGTCGCTGATGCCCGACGCATCGCCTCCTCCCCATTCCCATCCGCGGCGGGCCGCGGCCTTTTCCGAGGACGTGTGGAAACAAGCCATGCTATGCTTGAAAAAGAGTCTTCTTGATTCTCCCTCAGTTTGAAATTCCTATCCATCCTATTCAGAGGGACACATGCAAGCGACCATGCTCCAGCCGGGTCAAATCCGGCATCTTCTTCGCGTCACCGAAGCCACCAGCCGCCATCCTGAGCGAGACTGCCTTGTGCTGTTATTGGGGATCACGTGCGGTATGCGGATTACCGAAATTGCGCAGATTGAAATCGGCGATATCACTTTTTCTTCGGGCAAACTGCGCGAAGAAGTGAGTCTACGGGCAGCGATCACAAAGGGGTGTCGCCAGCGGTGCATCTATCCGACGAATCGGTTGCTCATTGCTGCGCTGGAGAAGTACCTCACCTATCGCATTACGCGGCGTTGGCGGATGTCGGACGATCCGCAGAGGTATCGAGGCCTTCGCGCCGATAGCGCCTTGATCCTGACCCACAAGGGATTCAAGTTCCAGCTCAACACCAAGCGCCGTATCAACTTCGCCGGGGAGCAGGTCGATTACTTGGCCTGCAATAGCCTCCAGTCCCACATCACCAAGTGCTATCGGGCTGCGGGGATCAAGGGTGGCAGCAGCCACAGCGGCAGGCGGACGATGGCCTCCCGTTTGCTGGCACAAGGGCACAGCATTGAGACGCTGCAACTACTTCTTGGGCACAGCGAACTCGATCACGTCATGCCCTATTTAGAAGTGTCGCAAGATAGGCTTCGCCAAGCCATGGAAGAGGTGTTATGATGGTACGCAATGCGTATCCAAAAAAAGACCATGACCGACCAGACACAACAAGCAGTTTTGCAGGCCGCCAAAGACGAGTTGGGCGTAACTTGGGACGAGTTGGCTGAGCTTTCCGACATCGCCCCTCGTGCGCTCAAAACGTACCGCATGCCCCCCGAGTCGAAAGACCACCGCACCATGCCAAAACTGGCGTTTAACGCTATCGACGCGGCGGTGAAAAAATATCGTAACAGGAACAGAAAGAGTGTTTGACGTGGTACGCAATGCGTACTATACTGTTTCACATCGAAGCGTAACTCAGCGCGGCGAAACTGGAGAAGAAAGCATGTCCCAATCTCACGCAGGCATCAAAGCGTTCAACACACAAGGCGCGGGCGCACGAAATCCCCATAGCCGCCGTATCGTTGAGTACGTCGAGTTTCAGCAAGGCTTCAACCAAGCGCAATTCTCGGCTCAAGAACGCGCCCTGCAATGCGCTGCCGACTATCACGCACTGTCCGTGCGCGACAACGCCAAAGACCGTGCGTGGGCCGCTAAACTGGTTCAAGCCTAACTTCGAAGGAAATCTATGCAATTAACAGAAAAATTCAAAAGCGATGCAGGTGTCGTCGCAATCGTGGCTTGCGTTGTCGCCATAACGGCGCTTCTCGGATTTGGAATAGTCCGCGATACGTGGCGTAGTGGCCAATCGCAAATTGCACAGCAAAAGCTAGACGAAAATGTGAGTAAGACCACGCCAGGTAAATTTGCGGTCGAGAACTTCACGGCCTGCAAGAAGGCTGGTGGTGCGCTTAGCTCCCCGGCTTCGGATGCACAGTGCATTTCTGAAACCGTGAGTGGTGCAGAAAAATTGAAAGGGAGCGCGTTTGGCGCACAAGTAACCCAAGAACTTGCTGGATGGCTGGAGCAGTCTAAGACGCTGCGTGCCCAGTAACGACACCAAGGAAATCGGCTGTGATGAATCGAGTTCCATTCGAAGAGCTTGCTGTCGATATACAAGTGCGGATTCAGGGCGCATTTGTCGGCGCAAGGCGGGGCGACGGGATGCTGTACACGGTGGACGCTGATGGGCAGGTAAGCCGCTTTAAGAACCGCCATCTTGATGCCGAGTTTCTTGCTAAGTGTAACGAGATGATTGCGGCTGGCGAATCGCGGAAGGCCATTGCAACGTACAGACTGGCTACCAATTGTTCCGAGAAGTCTGCTCGGTTTGATCTGAACCTCTGAATAGGAAAAACGCCGTGGGCTTTCACGACCACATTATGAGTAAGCAGGTCTGCGATAGCATCGATGGGTCGCGTTATCCGGTCGCCTCGTGTATGGAGTGCGGCAGCGGCGAAGGACACACCGAAGAATTGTGGACCGGCGATTTGAGCGGCGAGGATTATTCCGGGTATGAGTTATGGTTCTGCTGCCATCGCTGCCGTGACGCTGGCTTGCCTTGTGAAACATTTCGCCCGATCCGGCTGCTGCCGGGATCGAGGCTCTAACCCAACCGGAAAATATGACCATGAACACCAACACCATCAAGGTCTTTCAAGTGGACGACTGGGCCTATGTAGCCGCCCAATCCGCAGATGAGGCTGCGGCCTTCATCGAGGCCGAACCGGGCCGCGCCGTTGATCCAGAGGACCACGAGCTGGACGAGGTTGCGGCGACCGGCAATCTCGCGGCACTGCTCCAAAAGCACATCGAATCGGGTGAGGGCTTTCCTGCCCTGATCGCCATCGACAACCACTACGCCTGAGCACCAAGGAAAATATTATGGAATCGAAAAGACGAGTTGCACAGTTTCTCGCTACCCGCAAGCAAATGCACGGAGGTAGCTTAGACGAGATCATCGCGCTCAATATCGGCGGTGACAACGAAGCTCGCTTATTAGCATCCGATCTGGACATGCTTGTGAAACTGGCCGATCTGGCTGGGATTGCCGCAAAGGCGATCAATGAGCACAAGGCGAGTGATTTTAATTCTGATCATCCCGACCTTAGCGCCTTCATTCGCAAGTACGAAGAATCGACCGCGCAGTAAAGGAAAATCCCGGCCCTGACCGGGTGAATGTCAGGGCTAACATAGCAGGAGGTCGCGTAGTCGCGCAGCGAATTTGGACGGGCTTCCCGGCACTTTCGCTCAAGCTGGTCGTAACGGGTCAGCCTCCTGCTTTGTTAGTGAACTTTAAAACGGAAAATAGCATGTCGCAGATAGTCATCAGTGAACCGGACATTGCAACTGCTGTAGCGCACTTGAAAGCGCTGCCGTATTCGGCCACGGCGGCGATGCCTGTCGAGTGGTCGCGCAAGCGGTTTTTAGACACGCTTGCGGCGGCTCTGAAGGCTAACCCCAAGGCGCAAGGAAGTTTACCTGTTGCGCCCGGCGTGTGGGCGCTTGTGCAGCCTTTTGGCGTTGATCTGGCCGGTGATGCATTTGATCGAGATGCGCGACGTCAAGTTTGGATTCTTCTACGTTCGGTCACGACTGATCCCGGCCGCGTCGAAACACTGATTTTTTGATCGAGGAAATTAGAATGCATCCCATAACCACAATAATCATCGGCGCAGCCGTTACATTCGCTGGCCTCTGGATTGTCGGCCGCGCCCAGCGGTCGCTGAAAGAACTCAAGATGAAGCGTAAATCCGAAAGGCGTATGCAAGCGATGTTTCCGGGTATGCGCTCGTTGCCACTGACTAAGGCTGATCGCCGTGGCTGGGTGACTGATCGCGACGGCAATATCGTTCCACGCTAAGCCAAGGAAAATGGCCACATGATGAATGTTGAGAAAGCGCAGGAGATCATGTCCGAAGCGATCCGACGCCTGACGAGCGAAGCCGGCATGGAGTGCGCGCAAGCTATTCATATCCGCCAGCCAAACGGTGAGACATCGATGGTACTCGTGATCGGGTCGCGCGCGACCGTGGAGAAGACGATTTTGCAGCTTGATCCACTGCCCATCCGATAAAGGAAAGTATCGCCATGGCTTTGACTCAGAAACAGCAGCAAGTGATGCTGGACAAGCAAGTTGAGACGTGGGTGGCCGAACTGCGTCGCGAGTCGGCCCGGCTGGCTGACCTCATCACCGTCGCCACCGGCAAACACCATGCGGTAGTGATGGTTTCCGGCACCGACGACGGCTATGCCGATGTGATTCCTGAACTGATCTTGGACGATGTGCTGCGCATCAACCCGCACGGCTGGCCGGAAGGCTTCGATATTCAACTGCTTAACCCGGCTTCGGCCTTGAGGAAAATACCGTATATACGGTTTATAAGGAAAGCGCACCGATGAAGAAGAAGCTTAAAACATTTGCTCTGCTGCGTCCCGGCGAACTGGTTTTATTCGGAGTGCTATTGGTTGTGGCTCTGACCTACGTTCCAGGATTAGTATTCAAGGCCCTACTGGTGGTCGGCATCATCATCCCTGCCGCAGTATGCCAACGTAAAAATTTGCGCGTGCTGAAAGAGCAAGCTGGTTTGCTTGAATACATCCGCGTTCGCCACTGACCCAAGGAAAATTGCCTTTGACCGACATGACCACAACTAAAAAAGTGCAGATCACTCTCACTGCGACCGTTTCGATGAAGTATGTCGAAACTGCAACAGGCAGAACCGGAGGACAGAACTTCGCGAGTTCCCCTGTACCTGATCGCCGGCGGATTCTACGCAGTGCTGCTCGACCGTTTTTTGACTAAACGTCTTTGACCAAGGAAATCAGATCATGTTCGGATGCTGTGGCTGCGAAGAAGAAAAGTTTAAGACCGCATCGAAAGAGGTAGATGAGAAGCGCCTTGCTGCGCTGGTCGTACGCTTAAAAGCCGAAGGTGCCAAGCCCGAGCAGATCGAGCAAGTGGAGAGGTGTGATTGTGGTTGCCATGTCGACGGCCAAATCGTGATGTGTTAGGAAAACGCGCTATGAATAATTGTGTTCACATCTTAACGGATGCCTTTGCGCTGGCGTCGGCCGCGTTAGACAATGGCAGCATCGAGCCACCGCGTGATGCAGTGGCCAGCAACCCGCTGTTCAATTTGTGGGTCATCGAAGGGAACGGGGTTCGGACTTTGGTTCGTGAAAACGTGTCTGCACAGTTGTCCAACGCTTTGGTCAGCTCGGCAAACTATGGTGCTAAAGTCCAAGGCCTCGCCCGATCCTACGAGGCCGTGCAGGTCGAATCGATCAATTCTGGCAGGAAGCCTGCGAATTGAAAGGATGCCTCTGTGCTTCGGCTAAAAGGATATAAAAAAACGGCATGGGGTAATTGCTCCATGGTGGCGTCCGCAACGGCAGGTAAACGAACTTGAAAGTAGGAGGTAGAAAGTATGAGTACGGAGGCTCTCGCGAGTTTTACCCTATCAGTAGCTGAGTTGTTGATGCTACTGGCGGTGCTGTTCTTCCTTCTGCTGAAGTACTTCCCGAACTATTGCGCTGAATGGCTTAGTAAGATGTCTTCACCGTCGTCCGGCTCAATTAAACGGAAGTCCGAGAAAATGCTGGAACAAATGGATCGGAACGTTGCAGAGAAAAATGCGTTGAAGAAGGGAGTTGACTGATGCAAAAGGCTGAATGTAATGGCGCATCGTGGAAATGGTGGCTCCTGGGCACTATCATTGTATGGTTCGCCGTAGCAGCTGGAGACCGACTTGTCTGGGCAAATGCTGGTGGAGGTGTTCAGGGCTACCTCGGCGCGGGCGTCGGCGATGTTCGATTGGAGGGTTGTGAAGGACGTGGTGTGGAGTATAAAGCGGGAATTGATGCTGACACTTTCGTTTACCGCTGCAATACCATCGGCGATGGCCCAGCGATGCTTTGGCCGTTCAGACACGGCGGGGAATCGACAGCATTGGCCGCAGTGATTTCCAAGTCGGAAAATAGCGACAAGTAACCAAAGTAAAACTATTGCTACTAATTCCTTGGCGATGTTCAAAAAGACACATAGTATTCGAACTAAAGTCTCTGTGTGCATTGAGGTCGCATGCTTTGCGGCGGCGTGAGATCCTGCCGTAATCGCCGGTACAGCCCCCGACCACGAACGACGCCGTCATGGCCACCACCGATCCCGCCGCAGACGGCGCCGAGATCCGCGACACGCGGCCGGCGCCCGCGTCTAATAGTGCCGTCTCCCCGGCGGACGCCCAACTGGTCGCCGCTACCTCCGACAACACCCGCCCCGCCTACCGGTCCGCCGTCAACCATTACCTGGCGTGGCGAAGCATGCTGCCGGCCGACGAGCCGGCGATGAGCCGATACCTGATGGCCTTCGCGGAATCGCTCAACCCGCGCACCCTGGCGCTGCGCCTGACGGCGCTGTCGCAATGGCACACGCGCCAGGACTTTGCAGACCCGACGTCGACGCCTACGGTCCGCCAGACCCTGGCTGGCATCGCGCTGACCCACGGTCGACCCAAGCGGAAAGCCAAGGCGCTGCCGATCGAGGATCTGGAGTTGATCGTAGCGCGGCTGGCCAGCCTGGCCACGTTGAAGGCTGCACGTGACAGCGCGCTGCTGCAGGTCGGATTTTTCGGCGGTTTCCGTCGCAGCGAGTTGGTCGGCATCGAGGTCGACCACCTGCGCTGGACGCAGGAGGGCATCGAGATCGTGCTGCCGCGCTCGAAGACCGACCAGACGGGCGAAGGGATCGTCAAGGCGATACCCTACAGCGACGGGCCGTGCTGCCCGGCCAAGGCGCTGCGCGCCTGGCTGGCTGCCGCCGGCATCGCGGCGGGGCGGTGTTCCGATCGGACTGCAAATGGGGCGGGCCGGTACCGGCCTGTCCGTGGGCAGCGTCAACACGGTGCTGGAGGACTGCGCGACCCTGGCCCAGCTCGACTACGTGCCGGACCTGTCCAGCCACAGCCTGCGGCGGGGCATGGCCACCAGCGCGCACCGCGCCGGCGCCGACTTCCGCGACATCAAGAAGCAAGGCGGCTGGCGCCACGACGGGACGGTGCAGGGGTACATCGAGGAGGCGAGTCGGTTCGAGGAGATGCATGCCTCAAGCGACGCTGCTGGCGAAGCACTACCACGTAGGGCTTGTCGGAACAGAGGCTTGCTGCGGCGGTTACATTGTGGCGCCGGCGGGATGCGGATTGCTATCCGTTCACCTGGCGCAAACGCACTTTTCCTGCATTTTATTGTCGTGCCCCGACCACCCACGTTCTGGCACTGAAGTGGGCACCGGTGATGCTGGTACCGACTTCAGTGTCGGAAGGACGTCAGAATGATGGGACAGGACGTAGCTCCCGATCTATTCCACCTTCCCTGATCGTCACGGTGAAATCGCCTCTTGACCTTGCCCACTTGAGATGAGCGCAAGTCGTTCTGCCCGCGTAGCTTTGCGTTCAGCGGCATATTCTTTCTTGAATTGTTTTGTGAACCACCGGTTCACGTTTTGCATGTGTCGAAATGCAGCGTCGTATTGAGCCCATGCTTTCTGAAACTCAGGTTTGGCTTTCACGTGATCGGGAGTCAACCCCATTGGGCCAGTCTCCGTCCCCTTTGCCGCTTCTAAAAGTGCAGCAGCTGTCCGCTCTGCGGTTTCTGCTTGGACTTTAATCTGCTTCGCGTCGATGTAGTTCATTCTCTTAAATGTCCTTTCCGCTACGAGTTCGTTGGATTGGCGGATGGAGGCACTCCCGCATCGGAGCAAGCGTGCGTTGAGTTCCCGCCTTTGATGTTTGTTGCCATTGCCGAATCGAGCCGGGCAATGATCTCTTTTGCGGACTGGTGAAATTCAGCGAACCATTCAACGAGATCGCCGCCTGATACCTCTTCGTCTTGTTCGAATTGGGGCCAGGAAAGTACCGCGTCGCGCAACAGCTCTTCCATCGGTTCAGCGCTGATGAATCGAGCGATGTTATGGTCGATGCGGTTCTTGCCGTTCAGGACGTTGTCGTAGAACTGTGCAACGACACTTTCGTCACCGTCGTCGGCTTCGAGAATTGCGACGCTCTGCATGCCTTCGAATGGTTTCAATGCGGTCGAGCGCGGTGCTGCGTAAAATTGGGTAATTTGGGTCATATTAAAATTCCTTAGTTGTGCGGAGCGTCCGTCCCAGGGAGGGGATTTGTTCTCGCGATGGTGTGGATCTCGGTTTTGCTGATGGGCTTGGTGTTGGCCTTGTGGATGAACTTAGTTCAGGTGGTTGGAAAGTGCCGCATTGCGGCGAATGAACATGTCGAGTTTTGCTCGCCAACGCATGCAGCGTTGGGAAGAGGGATGGTCGTTGTTAAAAGGGGGACTGGATGAAATGGCGCCGCCAACACAGGAAGTGTTGACGGCGTTGCCGGCATTACTGCAGAGCTTGAGGTTTTACAACCCGTGCCCGGTCTCTCCAAGTTTGAGGATAGTCCCGTCGTTCGTAGTATGCTTCTAGCAGACTTTGCGGAAGGTTGATGATTTGGTGCGGGAACGTGTATGTATCGACGTCCTGGTTCGCTGGTGCGCTGGTGCAGGCAGCGGTGCAGCGTACTGCGCAACCTTGTGACCTAAGCCAAGCCTGCGCCGCAAACTCAGCCTCTTCTGCGGAGGTTGCGTAAGCATAACGGTGTACTTGATCAGTGAAACCCGGTGCACGCTTGTGCATCGGTTTATCCAATTTCACTGTCACGAAATAGATCAATGGGGATCCGGTTTTTGGGCATTCATTCAGCATTCTGTGTCTCCTGCGGTAGATGTTTTAGACTGCGGAAATACTGACCGCTTAAATGGACGTATAAGCGTGCTGCCGGGTTATGACGTGGTTTGGGATGGTTTGTCGTGGAGATCGCTTGGGGGCGCCATCCAGTGGGGTTGAGGCATTGCACCAGGCGATCGCACGACCTTCACGTCGCGATGAGGTCGCTATGCAGGTAGTAACGCCGGCGCGATTGCGGTCCGTGAGTTTGATGACGCCAATCTTTCGATCGCCACGGTAGATGATGTCTTTGCGCTTCCAGGAGGTTACGCCGTAGATCCGATCTCCGATTTCTACTCGAACTGTGTGAGATGATTCCATTGGTACTTCTTCCAAGTTGTGCCGCTGCGCGGCGTTAAAAATGGTCAAAGCGTTAGCTTTCGCAATGCATCGAGCATTGAGAAAGCCCTCCTGGTGGTGGGCTATTGCCGTTTAGGCGTAGAGTGGGGAAAGATGGTGTCGCGTGTGATCTGCAATCACGATTGCCATGGTCTCGACGCTGTCGTCGTCAATCGTGGCCAGGCAGAACGCCTCGAAGCCACCGTCACCGAACGTCAGGTCTCGCAACCACTGATCATGCCGAGTGTCGCGGACATAGCGAGTGCAAAGGTATTTCACTCGCGAAGTTGAGACCGAGCAGCCGGCGCTGGTGCGTGCGGTGATGGGGACATAAGCTGTTAATAATTCGATGCGATGGCGATCAGTCTGGGCAGCGAAAATGATGCCGGTACCGAGCTTTCGCTGTACCACCAATTCGAATTCGATATGTGTCGAGAGTTGTTCGTGCAGGCGCGTAACCAGTTCAAAATCGAGTCGTTTGATCAGCGCATTGATATTGTCGCGAGAGAGAAATAATTCCATGAGATACACCTCCGTTTTGCCAAGAGCTGGCGATTAAAATGGAGAGTGCTGTAGTCAGCTTTCGACAGAAAAGAGCTGTAGAAAGCAGGAGCAATGGTGTGGGGGAGGGATAACGCTGCCGAGAACCGGCGAGAAGAACGCATCACAGTTGAGCAAAAGTGCTCAACTGTGAGTGGAATTACTCGGCTCGAAAAGCCTTATTGATCATACGGAAAACTACCACCACTGGCGCCCAGAAGGTCGACCAGCCTTCGCGTAGGCCTTGGTTAAAACTAGCTTGAATAGCCTTCATGGCTTCCTCCTTCATGTATCTCTAGATACGATGCAATGAAGGTAGCAACTTTCGGGTAGGCTGTCAACGCCTGTTGAGTCGGTGGGGCCCTGTGAAAAGCGCCCAGAAAATATCTGGGCGCCTTTTTCTTCTATGCCTGCAGGTGTTGGCCAGGGACTGCATGCCCGATGATGGCTTTGGCTTTGCGGATAAGGCCTGTCAGCGGTGACCAGTACATATTCCAGCCGTCGCCCAAACCTTCTTTAAATTCTGCGATGATATCCATTTTATGTCCTAAGAATGGTTGTTAGATTTTGCCGAAGATTTTGGTCTCGGCCATTACCAGGCGTGCAGCGCCTACAAAAAAGGTAATCGTCCAGATTAAAAAACCTGAGTAGAACAAGAGCGATTCGCCTGCTTCAAACAACTCTATTTGATGCCTTGTGCCCAGCTCGAAAACCAAAGCCAAAACCTTGGCAATCAAGATTTCACCCAAGCACCAGATACCGTATGCCGCGGCGGAACTCAGTGTGTGGCCAAGCATTCTCACAATTGGTTTGACCACCTCCTGCGAAAACGTTTGTTCGATTGTGTGATGAACTTCATCCTCCTTCGTAATAGTGATGCTGCTGTTTTTTGTGATGCGCTCGGCCTTACGTGCTGCACGGGCGCGGCTAGTGACTTTGTTCATAGTTTTATTACTCCTTTTTTTATTGTGATTTCTTTGACGCGTTTCGTTGTCCTCGAGTTGAGATGCGTTTCAACGTGAGGCTGCTTGAGATTGGACGATGTTCAGTCCATTGAGATCGACAATGGACCAAAGTCCAATACATGCCGCGAAAGCGACTTCGAAAATTTTTGGAGTGCTACTTATCAGTGCTTCGTACTGAGAAGTAGAATTTCTGCGGAGTGGGAGTTGTTACGCTGTCGCGAACTCGGTGGCGCCATAAGGCGCCACCGGGATTCGGCCTGCACTATATTGCCTGCTGCACTGGACGCGAAATGATTGTCTGGCACAGGCCTTGAAAGGCTTGGTCAGCAATTCGGGCCGCACGACTGATATCGCCAGGAGTACGCATTCCAGCCGAGGCTGCGAAGCGTGCATACCAGGCCACGTCGTGTTGATCGACGCCGACGTCGCTCATGTACTGCAGGGTGTTCAGGTTCGGTTGCTCGCTCATGGAATCTCCTTAGATTGAATGGACAGGGCCGTCCTACATGTTCCCTCCTGTTGGAAAGCGCATGTAGGGCGGCCCTGCCCTGCTAACGGGCAAGAGCCTAGTTGCGAAAGAACCGCCGGCGGCGGTGATGTGATGGATTTAGCTTGGTGTTTTTGGCGAGCCCTCCGATTTCTCGAAGAATGCGCGATCTTCCTGATCGGCGTTATATCGGCTGCGAGCTGAGATGTAAGGGCGTGGCGCAAAATTAGCTCTGCGTGCCTTTGCATCATTGCGTTGCCGCAAAATACGTTCGTCGTCCGTTTCGTTAAGGTTGTAGCTCATGAAGGTCTCTCTGTGGATGTCCAAGGAGAACCGTCCCAAGGGATGATTTCCCTTGGGGTGTGTGAAGCAAACTACGGGTTATTACCGCGTGCAGCGGTAAGTAGGCTTTGTTATGCGGCGTTGTGCTGCACGGTGCTACTGGCTGCTTGCAGGAGGTTGGCCAGAACTTTCGCTGGGCCCTGCTCCGGGTTCGAGATGCCGCGGAACTTGCAGAATTCCGAATACGCAGTTTCGGGCGTCATGGCGGCGATCGCTGCTTCGGAGTGGCCGCGGCGGCGCAACTCTGAAATGGTTTGGAAATTAATTTTGCGCAAATCCAAGTTGCTGGGTACTGCGGTCGTGATTGATGTCGTCATGGTGTGAGTGCCCTGTTGAGGAAAAGTCCTCGTGAGTTTGGAAAGCATTTCCGAGATCGGAAAACTTTGTGCCGAGAGATCGGCGAGAAAAAACTCGGGCGACAAGTCGCTTGTCGGTGCTTGTGCACGAACAAGAGATTATTGGGGGAAGGGGGTGATGGTGCGTTGGGTTGTAACTGCCGCGAAAGCGACCTAGAAAGCATAGCACAGCTCTTCGCGTCTTTCCAATACCCTGGATGCAAATTCAGCTATCGACGCGCTGAGCGTCCCCAGGAGAGGCCTGTGCGCGTTCTTCGGAGCGGGGCGTGGTTCCACAGTCCGAGGAAGTTCCGTGATCGGGATTGGCTTTACGTGCCGACGCGTGGAATCTGGCCAAACTATTGACGCGTGATTATGGTCGTGCGGGCTGCGTTCATTGATTCTCGAATCGACTTCGAAATACTTGGAATTTCGGGCAGCGGATGCGCTCGTGCTCGGTATTCTGGATACAGCTCACACAACGAAAGGAATTCGTTGGGACCCTATCTCGTAGAACTAAAGTTGGGCGGGACAATGCCAGCGGTATTGTCGTTGGTGCCGGTGTCGATCCGAATCAAGGAACGAATTTCGATCGACCGAACAGTACGGCTGCTTAAAGCGTGGGCGGCCCGATGCTAAGCAGCGTTTTCCGGGGGAGCGAAGATGCCGCGCGTAGAGTTGTCCACAGAAAATGTGGATAAGTTCCAGTGCTCGCGGCATGCGCCAGGGTGCTTAGACTCTAATTTCCAGATCGGAGAGCGGCTTGTCCATGGCGATGTATGCATTGACCCACTTCGGGCGACGGCCGAGGCCCGTCCAGGTCTGCGTACTGTCCGTAGGGTGGACATATCGAACTGCTGTGTAGCGAGGTGCCTTCGAGAGTTTGCGTTCTGCTGCTGGGTAGATATCGGACAAGGTCATTCCATATTGTTCCATGATCGTTTTCACATCAACGATTGCTTTGGCTTTGTGAACGGCCAACTGAGCCGAGATCGCCTTCGATAGTTCCACCAGGTCATTCTTCGACATTTCCGTAAGGTTCATGCGGCTATTCCTAATTTAATGGGTTGGGAAGAATAAAATGTCTAACAGCAATATTGTTACACATTTCTACGAAAGTGTAAAAACGTGCACGCCTTTGTACACTGAATTTATTATATGAAAAAAATTAAACTCATTCCTATTTTTACAATGTCGATCTTCGCATTGGCGTGGTATTTTTTTTCCAGCCAGGTCCCACTAACGGTTGAAGTCACTAAGCTTCGTGTAGTGGATTCATTTTCCATTGTGATGGGCGATGGGCGTGACCATTTATTCGTATTCGAAAGTATTGATTGCGCTTTTTGTGCGAAGCTACACCCGGAATTTTCCAAACTCAAGAACGCCACAGTGCACCTGTTTCCCCTACCAGGGCACTCACCCAAGGCGGTTGAGCTTTCCAAGGCCGTTTGGTGCGCAGCTGATCGCCCTCGGGCATGGCGGGAAGCCTTCGATAACATTACACCAGCAAACTCATCTCAGTGTGCTGGAGACGCCTTAGAGCGTAACCTCGTTCTTGCTAAATCGTTGGGCCTACAATCGACGCCAAGCATTGTTTTTGGAAATGGGAACGTGTCCGTGGGATATCTTGACGGCGAGAAATTGCAGGCGAAACTATTGGAGATGCGCCAGGACCATTAATCGCAATCGGATGTATTGGAAGTCGGGTTGCCTATCGATTTTGTCTTGATATTTTCTTCTTACCTAAACAACGTAAGGAGAAAATATGTACTCAAAGGTCTTCCCTGCTTTTGGTAAATTGGATGTCGTGCTGCCGCACGGTTTTGTCGACGACTCGGTGCTTGAACATAAGATGCCGACTTTCCACAAGGTGCTCCCCAATGGGAATATCCTGCGTCTCTGGGTCGACTTCAAAGACAAGGCGAAGAGCCAATATCCTAATTCGCCGCGCTTCTGTATTTCGGTCTATAGCCCAAAGTTCGAACGCCTGCACGACGACATCGAGATCGATGAATGGGCGCATGTGCTGATCTACTTAACCGGCCTCGAGCAGTACAACACGGTTCATCCGACTAACCGCTAACGGTTGTCCGTCTCGAATCTTTCCATAGCAGCCTCGGCGCGTATCGATACTCGGTACGCGCCATTTTATTGGCTGCCTCGCGAATTCTTCAAAATATGCCATTGTTATTGCCGTACGGCACGATTGTATTTTGGATAAATTAGTGAGGGTGAGCCTGGAAGACGATTTTGAGTACCTTGCTCGCGTGACGCCTGGAGCTTTGGCCTGAGCCGAGCCAGTTTAGACAACACTAGATGCGACCCAACAAATGACCCAAACCCTGAGCACAATGGAGCACCCGCAATTTAACCCCGACGCGTTGCTCGACGACGTCATGCAGCGTTTGAAGTTGCCAAACGATGCGGCGTTGGCACGCCGTCTGAAGACGAACCCGCCGTACATCAGCAAGATACGCCATCGGCGATTGCCGATCTCCTCGCTGCTGCTTATCAGCATTCATGAGGAGACGGATGTGAGTATCCGCGATCTGCGTTACCTCAGCGGGGATTTCCGGGACCACACTGGCAAGTCGGCACAGAACGTGCCACCAGGTACTTCTACCACGCGTTGAGCACGTGGTTTGGTGTTCGCGCACCTGCTTGGCCAGGTGCGCGTCACCGCTCAATTCAATCTGTTGACGATGTCCGCTACCACCGACACTCTGGAGAGCAAACCAGCTGCCGCGGCGGTATAAATGCGTTCCACGCGCGCACTATTTTGTGGCGAATGCAACTCAATCGAACCTTCCAGGCGCGTGAGCCACTCAAGATCTGAGGCATCCACGCCGGCCATATTCATCCATTGAAAAGAGGTCTGAGAGTTCGTTGCATTTTCCATCTGATTTTCCTTTAAAGGTAGTGGACCGGACTGTCCCTTTTGCCAATTCCTCAGGGGAATAAGCAAAGGGGACAGTCCGATCCGCCTTTTCAGTTATCAATGGAGGTGCATCGTGATGGATAAGTGCGCACGCTTGGTGTCGCACGTCGTTGTGATAGAGGCTCAGCGTATTGCGCGTGAGTTCTGGGCTATGTGGGCGATCGAATTCGCCGAGCGTGTGGGGCTCTTGTGTAAATATCTTGTGGGTGTCGTGTGGGCAGTTCTTGCACACAACCCGGTGCGATGGCACTGGGTTAAAGTTGTGGCGCCAGTTGTAACGCTGGCTAATCGAGACATCGAATTTATTTCCGCGAGGGCGGAGAGAAAATTCTTATGAAGCTCACCGAAGCAGTGTTGCTTGGGTTAGCTTTCTGTGAAGTGTGGATCAGGGATCCTGCCGGGTACCGACGGGCGAATAGTAGCACATGATTTTTTGCTTGAGAATACGATTCGGTATTCGCGGGAAAAAACGTACCTATTTCGTCCAAGGGAGACATCAATCGGCCTTTATGCTGGGCGTCAATATCAATCGACCTCATCCCATTCCATGAATGCACCTCTCGACAATCCGGTAAGCGTGTTAGCCGAACGGCCGGCAATTAGTTCAGCTAATCCGGACTCCCCAACCACGGTGAGAACGCAGGAAGGTCGGGTCGTCAAGAACGCACACAAGATCGAACGCATCACTACAGTGGTCGATACGCGGATCACGGCCAGGTTCTATTCTTGGCAGATCAGCCGCGAGATCCGTCGTGATTTCAATTTGCTCAGCAATAAGCTCGTCATGCGCGTAAAGACCGATAGCGCGCGGCGCCAAGTGTATGACTTGCTGATGGAAATCCGTCTTCAGGCGCAGTTGCTTCAGACCGAGGCGGAGAGCTTTCCGATACTGCAGCTGGCAAGCCCCCAGGAAGTTGAACTTCGTATCGTTACGCCGCTGGCAGCGCTTCTCTACCGCGTCCTCAATGAGGCGGACATTAGTGTTGCGAGACTGACCGAGGCGAGCAAGGCGGGACTCATTATGCAGTCCAAGCAGGAGAGTCTGGTAGCGCCGTTGTTCATTGCCTATAGCGACGTCAAGAACTACCTGCTCAACAAGGAAATTTCCAACACAAAGACAGCTGCACAACTCGGTCGGGAAATCGGCATATCCTAGGGTGCTCAATAGGTTGCATGGGCTTTGCCGGCCACTATACTGTGTAGCAGATATCTAAGGCCATCCGGCCACAATCCAACGTGCCACGTTGGCGAACCTTCCGCCGCAAAAAGAAAGACATTGCATTGACTGAGGAATTGAAATATCCGAGCGTTCGTCTGGTCGCATCGGAGATGAAAGAAGCCGATAAGATCGAGCGGATCAACAGCAAGTTTAGCGAGCGCGTCGTAGCTGAGGTTGTGACCTGGCAGTGCTCACGTGTGTTCCGTCGGGATTTCAATCGCATGACGTACAAGATGTTCCTGTTGTCGTCGAAATTCAATTCGCAGCAGCGTATCATTTTGCGCTTGCACGAAATGCAGACGGCACTACATGTGCTGCAAAACCTCGTGAACAAAATGCCAGCCTCTTCGCTGCCGGCTGAAAAGACGATCACAAAACTCCCTATGCGCTTGGTTTCTCCGGAGGCCAAAATTCTTTTTGACGCCCTGGTGACGATGGATGCGATTATGGCCTGCCTGCTTAGTCTACACGATGAGCAGACCACTGATGAGATCTGCAGTGACTTCTTCGCCGCATACGGGCGCCTGAAGCACGCACTTTTTAAAAACCCTCCGGCGCGCGACCAGGCGCCAGCCGGAGGCGCCGACCAGTTGGAGGCATCTGCTGTGGCTACTGCCGAGTCAATTGAAGTAGTGCCGGCGGAGCCCCAGCACGTCGGGCTTTCGATAAAACTCAGGAGTATATTCGGTAGCCTGCGCAAGCATTTCTCGGAAAAAGATTAGGTACGTCGCTTGTAACGCTGACGTCATTTTCGAAACAGCTTGTTTCGAACACTATTTTCCAAGTTTCTGATTTTAATCAGGTATATCGCAGGAACGTGGTCGTACAGGGTCCTGGCCGGCCAAATTTTCAATCTATCCCCGCCAGAAGCGCACTTGGCCGCGGTCCAGGTGCGTGAACTGTTTTCCCGGATAGAACCCCACTCCCCCGCCGGCAAGGTACAACCCAAAACGCGCAACGGACTCCGTGCTGACACCCTCGATGCGCATGTCAATTGCCTGCGCGCGCATGTGCAGGCTATTGCGAACACCACCTTCTGCTGCGTTGGTTTTAGGATGCCTGTAGCCAGAATTGATGATGAGCGGCCGTTCGACGTTCGCGCTTTTGAGCCAACCATATACGCCGCGTGCTATGTCCAGGGTGACGATGTCGAACTGCACGGCGAGGTTCATGTGCGTGTCCCGTAGCAGCCGGCAAATGGCGTCGTATCCCTCCGGAACGAGCTGGCCGTCGGCCCAATACACTGCCCTCACCTGTTCGTTGGTGTCGGGACGGTACAGCCAAAGCTCCCTTGGAAGATCCCAGAAGTTTGGCACCTGGGCGAACGCTGGTAGCGTAAAGGATGCGACAGCTGCCGTAGCCGCTCGCAAGATCTTGCGGCGGGATGGCGACATCAAGTCATCGACACCCGTTACTGGTTTGATCATTAAGCGGCCTCACACAAGCGAAGGGCTTTGAGTGCCGCCTGTGCTTCTGCCTGCTTCTTCGTATTGGCCTGTCCTGTCGTGGTGACGTTCAAAGCAGGAATGGCACAGGAGACCATTGCCAGCGGCTGTGAAGCGCTCAAGGCTCGCATGAGGGTGTAGGTAGGGACCGCAATGCGCCGAGCTTGCAGAAACTCTTGCAGCAGGGTTTTGGGGTCCTTACCGATGATCGCATCCCCGTTGTTGAGTACTTCGATCATTTGCCGCCTGATGACCGCCTTGGCTAGCCCTTGCCCGCCATCGAGGTATATGGCGCCGTATATCGCCTCTACCGCATCGGCAACGACAGAGTCGCTCACCTTGGAGAGGCCTGACCGGTTTGTCGGGTCTTCGATGTAACGGATGTGTTTGGCGAGGCCGGCCCGGCATGCGATTTTGACCAGCGTCTCCTGGCGAACCATTCCTGCGCGCACACGAGACATGTTGCCTTCGGCCAGATTGTCGAACTTCTCGAACAACAGTAGAGCTACTTCGCAGTTGAGCAGGGCGTCGCCCAAAAATTCAAGGCGTTCGTTGTTCTTTGGGCCGCAACTCTTATGTGTCAAAGCCTGTACAAGCAAGCTGACGTCATTGAAAACATGGCCAAAGTATTTTTGAAGTTCGAGCACTGAAATCCCCTATGAATCCGATCAGCATAGCAATGCATACGTGTCGACAAGGAAAGATATAGGTGCGAATTTGGCAGAGAATCGTACATAAATGGGGCGCCCATTCATCCTTGCGTGTTGAATTTCAGTTGCTAGAGTGTGTCCATTCTCAATGTGACATCACTTATTGCAATCGAACCCTGCCCATGCAAAACCCAAACATTAACTCTCGCGTCAGCATCGACGTCGATGACGCCCAAGTCGGGCAGGTTCAGTTCGAATTACAGCCAATTGTGCGGACCAATTGCTTGGTTGCGAGAGGCTTTGAACTGCTTTTCCGCGGACCAAGCACGATGGACTGGATCGATGTCGACCGGGCCGCACTGAACTACGTGCGCGCTCATAAGCTCGACCACACCACGCTTTTTGTCAATTTGGCCAATGAGTCGCTCATGTCGATCCCGACTGATGAATTCGTATCTACAGCTGGTGGTCGCAAAGTGGTATTTGAGATCAGCGAGTCGCATTCAGAACACATGCCCTACTCGCAGATCGCCGATAAGGTCAACGAGCTGATCGAACTGGGATTTCACTTTGCCATCGATGACTTCGGCAGCGGACGTGACGGCCTGAAGCGCATCTACTCCATTAAACGTGCCTCGGTCATCAAGATTGACCGGTTGTTTGTTCGCCAGTCCATGTCCCGTTCTGACGCGGCGAACGTGCTCAGATTGCTTGTGGCGCAGTGGAAGGCCAGTGGAATCCAGGTGGTCATGGAAGGCGTTGAGAACGCCGCGATCCTGGACTTTGCCAAAGACATTGGCGCCGACCTGGTTCAGGGTTGGCACGTCGATACCATCATCGCCGATCGGGTGATGCAAGCTGCGTAACGCGTGATCTAGGAGCCATTTTCTATGTCCAAGACTTTTGATGTTCGCGTCCGAGAGACAATCTTCACCGAGCGCGAGCAAGTTGCGACGAACCCCAGGTGGGTTCGTGCGTTAGCCGCAGCGCACCTTCAGGATGTTACTTATTGTCTCTGCACGCCAGCCGCAGCTCCCCACATCGGCGTAAAGCTCTATGGTCGCGACAAGCCAACCATGCATTATGGACTGGCCCTTTGGCGCGACACAGGTCTGGATCATGACGCCGACTGTCGCTTCTTTAGCGAAGACACGGATGCCGGCGACGGCGAGGGATCCCGCCCAGCCTTCGACGACTTGGGCAATGGACAGTACCGTGCCCACTTGGCGACGGCGCTGGCCATTATCGAAAGACGCACCCAAGAAATCGCGGCCAAGAAGGCCCGTGGCGATGCGTCACCTGCACCATCGCGTTCACGGGCGAATGAGTCGGCGCTATTGTTCAAACTGTGGCGAACGGCTGGGCTCAACATCTATCGTGGTTCTCGAAGTTGGTTCTCCGCTTCCTTCAGCCTTATCCATGCTGCCAAAAATATTCTCGTCAACAAAGACGGGGACAGTCTTGCCGATTTTATGCTGTTGGGCTCCGGGATCAATGATCGCCTCGCTAAGCTGCACAATGCGCAGGTATTGGAGCGAGCCAAGGCACGCCCAACTCGCTTGTTTGTGATAGGCCGGATGAAGCAATACAAACGCGAGAAGCAGAAAATCCTGCTGCCTATGATGGACTTCGCGCTACTGCCTAAGATCCTGGTGCGTATCGAGCAGCTTGATAAATTTCTGGACGGGCGCCGCTTTTTCCAGAATCTGTTGGCTGAAAGGGCAGGCTATCTCGTCTCTATTGCGTGCATCGAGCCAAGTGGTCCAGATTGGTGGCAGACGGTTTCCATCGCAGGTATCGGTACTGACCTCAACATGATCCCGGTCGAAAGTAGCTTTGAGATTGAGTTTTCCGAATATCTCGCTACCCAGGGGCGCAAATATCTGAAGCCAATTGCCATTGATGAGTCTGGCACCGATGACATGCGCCCCGACTTCATTTTGCTTGATACGCCATCGCGTGTTTATTGCGAGGTTTGGGGTATGCAAACGGAGCAGTACCTTCAGGATAAGAGTCGGAGAATTGCAAACTACGCAGCCAGGCGGCGAATCCTCGTGTCCTGGAATGCGTTTCCGCGCGAGGCTTTGCCCGCCCTACCGCCACGCACCGGAACTGCTGAGTAAGGTGTTCAGCGATTGATCCCGAACGAGGTTGCACCTTCCCTACTCGATCGTATGATGGACTTACTGACGCGGCGACAATCGAACGCCACTTCAACTCACATTATCGATAAAAGGGAAATATATCATGGCTCACTTTTTGATGGATCACTGGCAAGTCGTAACACTGGTCTTGTTGCTGGTGTTTGGTGGCAGCGTATCGACAGAAGAAGTGCAAGAAGATGATGACTGGCATGCACACCCAATGAATAAGGAAGGCATGAACTGGATGGGCGATTGAAGCCTTCTCGCGCAAGTGAAGTTGCGCGCAGTACTCGTCTTCGTCGGTGTCGACTTACTGCTGCCAGTTCTGTTTTGAGCCGGTAGCAGTTAGTCGATACCGTCATGTTCTGCATGGGAATTGCAGAAATTTTTTACCGTAGTGTTTTCAGGAGACTGGCCGGATGTTTTTCAAGAATTTGCAGATTTATCGTTTGCCGCAGGACTGGACCATGACTGCTGAACAGCTTTCGGAGGCGTTGTCGAAATGCGCGTTTGCACCTGCCAGCAGCAACGAGTTGCTGCGCCAAGGTTGGGACACGCCGCGTCCGAACGGCGGCCTGGTGCACGTCGTCAACAAGCAAATGCTGATCCTGCTGGGCACCGAGAAGAAGCTACTGCCGAACACCGTCATCAACCAGGTCGCCAAGGCGCGCGCCGCCGAAATGGAAGAAGCCCAGGGTTTCCCTCCTGGCAAGAAGGCCATGAAGGAACTGAAGGAGCGTGTGGCTGACGAACTGCTGCCGCGCGCCTTCTCGATCCGCAGCGACGTCTGGACCTGGATTGATCCGGTCAACGGCTGGCTGGTGGTCAATGCGGCCAGTCCGGCCAAGGCCGACGACGTGATCAAGCTGCTGCTCAAGGCGGTCGACAAGCTGCCGCTGGAAAGCCTGCGCGTGCAGCGCTCGCCGGTGGGCGTGATGACCGAATGGCTGCAGGCGGACGATGCGCCGTCCGGCTTCACGGTCGACATGGATACCGAACTGCGCGCCACCGGCGAGAGCAAGGCCGCCGTGCGCTACGTGCGCCACACACTGGAAGCGGACGAAGTGCGCCGCCACATCACCGCCGGCAAGCAGTGCACCCGCCTGGCTATGACTTGGGACAGCAAGATCTCCTTCGTGCTGACCGAATCGCTCGCAATCAAGGGCGTCACACCGTTGGACGTGATTGCCGAAAAGGAATCGAGCACCAAGAATGACGACGAGCGCTTCGATAGCGATTTTATGCTGATGACTGGTGAGTTGGCCAAGTTGATGGCTGATGTCGTCGAAGCACTGGGCGGTTTTGCTAAGGTTTAGTTAATCGTCAGGCGACTTAGCGGAGCGTCGCGGGAACGGTCAGCTCCGCCCTCAGCACGAATAGTTTCAGTGTCGGTAAGGCCGCCGATCACTGAATCTCAATCGACTTAACTAGGAGTCATTGGAATGGGCGTCATATTCGAACGAGAGGCATTGGCGGTTGAGGATGCTCGTGATGCGCCGATCGTGCCAATGACACCGAGCCGCTGGAATAGAGCGTTGCTGGCGGCGATGCAGAGCGACCGTCAGGTAATTCATCGCGGCGAAGTCTGCCGCTTGAGCGCGGTGTGCTTCCAACTTGATGGTAGCAGCGTATCGGGCACCGCATACCTTGATGGAAGGACCGGTGATGTTGAGCCGACGGACTTGCTGTTTCAGGCGAGCGATGCTTGCTCTGTGATAGTTGACATACCGGCCGCTCAGCATCATGAGCGCGTGATTCTTCATGCGTTACAAACTGCCTATCCACTTCGCTACGGCGATCTCTCTGTATTTGTGCACACATTACATCTCAGTTTCACAGAGGGAGAGTGTCGAACGAAGGTGTACTTGGCTGGGTATAAAAATGTTGTTGCGCCCGAACTGCTGACTAAGCATCCTCGACCGGCGGCGGTTCTTCAAGTGGAATAATTCATTCGCTTGCAGCTTCGCAAGTCGCATCGTGTGATCGAAAACGCTGACACTATTAGGTCCTTGACCTTGTGTTGGAATTTGCAGGAAATAGCCTCTGCTCCCGTTTAAATCCCTCCTTATTTACTGCGCATTTTGGCGCCCCCCGTTTTTGCGCCCTGCCTATACTTCAGGCAAGTAGTAGCGTGCATCTCTGCGCGATAGCATGCTTTTCGCGTGTTCTTCAGTTTGTTCATCTGCGGTCAAAAAACTCCATGAAAAAATATTTCAGGCAATTCGTGTTGTCTTGCACGGTTCTCGTCCTAGCGGGCTTAGCGATCGCATCGCCGGTTGTCGTTACGCCTGGTTCAAATGCTGCATACATGTACTTCCCACCCGCATCAGTTAGCAGCGGCGGGAATTCTCAAGTCGCGGCTCCTGGTGGAATCCCTTGTGACTCCTCAAGGTCGTTTACCGCATCTCTCACTTACTCAGGGACGAGCGGTCAAAACGTTACCGCCTCGATTCCGCAAGCAGCTAACTGCGTAAAGATTCAGTTAGCTGGTGGCGGCGGCGGCCTTGGCGGTGGAAATGGTGGTGCACCAGGGTCGGCTGGGCAGCTTGTGACTAAGTATTTGGCGCTCTCGCCATCGGCAAACTTTACATTTTCATACACGCTTGGCGGCGCTGGTTCGACTGCCTCGACTAGTAACACAGCAGGCTCTGATCTGTCTGGTAACCAAACATCAAGTGGAGGCCCTGGTGGTTTCTCCATGAATCCTCCTCAAGGGGGCGGGGCTGGAATGCAGCTTGGGGGCGGTGGTGGCGGCTCTTCAAATTTATCCCATGGAGGCGCAGGAGGCGGCGGCAGCGTATTGTTGCTTGCTGGAAATGTGGTTGCTCAGGCCTGTGGAGGTGGAGGTGGTGGCGCGGGCGGAGGTAATACGGGACTTGCGATTTCAGGTGGCCCGGGGGGCGGTAATGCCGGTATAGGAGGTTTGTCTCAATCCAATGGGACAAACAATCTAAGTCACGGCTCCGCCGGCGGCGGCGGCGATTGGAATAATCCCGCCGGTGGCGGCGGTGGCGGTGGCTCAGGATATACCAATGCTGCGGCTATTGCTGCTAGTGGCAGCGGAGGCAACGGAGCTAGCTCCGTTGGGAATTTGGCTGGTGGTGGTGGTGGTGGTGCCGGCGGTGGCGGTGTAAACAACAGCACGACGGGTGGATCCGGCGGATGCGGGGCAAACGCCGTAGGATCGGCTGGTGGTGGCGGCGGCGGCGGAGGCGGTGGTGGTGCAGCTGCGGGAACCGTGGCACCAGCAACAGCTGGAGTACCCGGCGCATGCGGCAACCTGTCTAGCGGCGGCGTTGGAGGAGTTGGAGGCACTTCATACGCCTCTCCTACAACTTACCCGGGTGGAGCTGGCGGGACGGCCGGACAAGCTGGAAGTGCCGCTGCAAGTGCAGGCACTGGTGGCGCTGGTGGCGGCAATGCTGGTCAGCTTGGCGGACCAGGTGGCGGAAATGGTGGCGAAGGCGGCGGAGGCGGCGGAAACGCTGGTCAGGACGGTGGCGGTGGCGGTAACCGTGGCCCCTACTATAACGGTGCGGGCGGAGGCGGTGGTGGTGGTGGTGCAACCGGAACGAAAGGTGGTGCAGGCGGAACAGGCCCCAATAGCGTTGGTGCAAATGGTGGTGCGGGTGGCGGCGGAGCTGGTTCGGCGTGTACCGGTATTGTCAATGGGGTCTCAGCAGGCAATCCTGGCGGGACAGGGTACTTGAAGATTTGGTACTGATTTTAGTGTTGTCAGCTTAATCGTAAATAGAGGACTGCTGATGGAAAAGTCAGCGGTATTAATTTCGAAAAAATCCCAATCACGCCGCGCCGAGCAGTCATTCCAGTTACGTTTTGGCGCCGTTAAATCGTAGGTCTTTCCCATCATTCTCGCCATTAAGACATGAAATTACCATTCCTAAAAATAATTGCGTCCTTAGCTGCTTTTGTTCTCATAGGTGCTACATCAGCTTCTCCAGTAGTAGTTACACCTGGGTCCAATGCTGCCTATATGTACTTCCCGCCGGCGGCTACGGTATCTGGCGGCGGGAGCTCTGTCGGTGCAGCTCCTGCCGTCAATATGCCCTGTGACGCTACCCACCTGTTGACGAACCAGGTCACCTACACAAGCGGATCTGGAACGACGGTCACATTTCCTGCATCGACAACCTGCATCAGAATTCAGATCGCTGCTGCTGGAAGCACCATCCGCGGCGGCCAGGTCTATACCAACTACCTCACAATTAGCAACAGCACACCGTTCACATTCCGCTACGTGGTCGGCGCCACGAATGGATTTGGGGCCGATGCGAATGGCAACCCGATATCTAATAGTGGCGGTAGCGGCGGCGTCAACAGCGGCTCATTGTGGATGGGTGGTGGCGCGGGCATTGGCTTCGGGGGAGGTGGCGGCGGCGCTGGCGCAATCGGAAACGGAGGAACCGGTGGCGGCGGTACGGCCTTGGTCTCAGGTTCCGGCACTGTTCTCTATGGTCTTTGCGGAGGTGGTGGCGCTGGCGGTGGCGGCGGCTCCTCTGGCGGATCAACCAGCGCGGCCGGCGGGGCAGGATACGCGGCAGCTGGTGTCGGTGTTGGTGGCGATTGGCAGTCGTCTGGTGTCGGTTCTGATGGCGGCGGCGGCGGCGGCGGTGCTGGGGCGGCAATAAACGGTTATTGCTCGGGAAGCGGTGTTGGTGTCGGTGGCGCTGGCGGTCTGAGAGGCGGTGGCGGTGGCGGCGGCGGAGC
>JAJLPB010000018.1 GCA_025548565.1 Rugamonas sp. A1-17 | reverse complement strand
CAACGGATTCCGTTCAGGAGGCTGGTCTTCCCGCGCATGTTGTCGCCCAAGACAATCAGAGTATTCCTGTCGGGATCTTGGGGGAAATCTAGGATTGTCTCGCCCTTATAGGGCATAAAATTGGTGAGGGTAAGGCGGATAAGCTTCACTGTCGGGCCTCCGATTGGACGACGAATTCCTCGACCAATTTTTGGAGAAGCCGCAGCGGCGTCTCCCGACTCTCGTCGAACTGGTGCGCTTTCTCTATCGCGTAGGCGCTGTTGATCAACTCACTCGGTAACTGCGGAGCGACACGGGCCGCCTCTATCAGAGCGGCAAGCGCCATGTCTTGGGGAACTGCTTCGGTCATTGGTCTTCCTCGATACCGTTCGCCGAATTTTCATCCGGATCAAATCCCACCTCGCGCGCGATCTCCCGAAGCTCGGCGCCCGCCGACAGGTTCATCGCGGAACCCGCGAACTCGATGGCTCTCAAAAATTCGGATTTCAGCAGCGAGCCCTGCTCGGGCTCCTCGTCCAATCCGATCGGAACCACGATCGCGTCATGGATCGTGGCAAATATTTTTTCCGGTCCAGCCTTGCGCAACACTCGGCCGCGACGCTGGATGAACTGACGAGGGTTTTGCGAAGAGGCGAGAATGATGGCGTGCGAGACCGACGGAATGTCGACACCTTCGTCCAAGCACTTGATCGACACGAGAATGCCGCCAAATCGCTTGAACCAGTCGAGCGTCGCAACGCGGTCGCCTTCCATGTTTGAGTGATACTCGATGGAGGTTAATCCGACGGAACGGATCTCTTCCATCGTCCGCGCCAGATGATCTGAGTCCTCGCAATAAATCAGCCAGCTCTGGCCCTCCTCGTAGTTCTTTTTGAGGATTGCGCCTGCCAAGGGTGATTTCGCCGCAGCCTTCTTGGCAATTCGTGAGCGCTTGATCAGCAACATTTTTGCGCGCTCGGTCATTTTCGCCTTGCCGCCCTCGCGATCCGAGCCGAGTTCGAATCGGAGCGACTTTGTGATCGACTTCCACGCATCAGCTTCTTCGGCGTTGAGTCTGACCGGGTGAGGATGATAGATATACTCTACCAATCGCCCGGACGCCACAGCGTCCGAGAGGGTGATCGGCGGAGGTACCACCGGGCCGAAATAGTTGAAAATCCTGGCGGTGCCGTCCTCGTCTCCGTAGCGTTGCGGAGTGGCCGACAATCCAAGCCGGGGACCAGAGGCGATGGACATGGATTGCGAGTTAAATTCGCTTCCGATCTGATGGACCTCGTCGGCGACCAACATCAAGTGCTCGCCGTGCCAAAGCGACTGCCGAAATGCCGGTGTCGCGGCCGTTTGCATGGTCGACAGAACAATCCGGCCTACGCCAGTTTGCTGGGGGGAGGAGAAGCGCCTAAGTTTTCCCGGTTCTTTCCACCGATCGTTCCCGGCTCCGGCTAACATGACGGCCGCGTCGGGGAATTCGAGCTTGACCTCGGAGGTCCATTGCTTCAAGAGCAGTTCGCTAGGTAGGAGGAACAGCGCCGGCATCCCCGAGTCGATGTGTTGACGCGCGGCTTCCAAGGCAGTGAAGGTCTTCCCGCTGCCCGTCGCGTGTTCGAACACGCCACGTCGCCCTTGTTCGATCCAAGCCTCTATTGCGGCGCTTTGATGGGGCAATAGCGTTCGCTTCCTCGAATCCTCGTCGGCCCCGGCCTGATCGGGAATTGCAACCAGTTGTGGATCCTCCAAAGAACTTGCGGCGCGCGTGCAAAGCTTCAACCTCGCGGCTTCGGGAAAATCCATCGTCGAGACATTGGGGGTCTTCCCTGCCCACAGATCGTCGAAATTAGCTTGATGGCGACCAGATCGCTCACGCTCCGCCGGTCCCTTCCAACTGCAAAAAACTTCCACCGATTCGAAGTTCCCGCGTTCATGCCATCCGCTCCATGACTCGTTGGCCGAACCAATGAAGCTGACTAGGTTGGCATCCGCATCGACGAAGACGCCGATTTTTTCGTGGTAGAGCCCATGGCTCGGTGGACGGATCGCAAGTTTGACCTCCAAGCGACCTACCGCAATCAGGGTGGCCAAGATTGCTACCTGGGAGGCTAGGCCAGGTTGAGACAGCAGCGCGTCAACTTCCGCTACCATGCGGCTGGACGCGCGCTCGGCCTGGGCGGCGTATCCTTTCGAAATTGCGTCTTGGTCTTCCTGCGTCAACTCGGGCGAGCAGACCAGAAGTATTTTGCCGCCGCGCCGCGCAAAATTAAGCAGCGCAGGCCCCACCATGAGGTAAATGCTCGATCGAAAATACCCCACTGCCCTTTTATACTGTACTGACGCGGCTAGGCAAGGCGTATAGAACTGCGAAACGGGCTCGGCGTAGCCGGTACGATATTCTACGCTCAAGCTCAAATCGGCCAGCGATCGCGCGGAAGGCTGATGACTGTGGTTTGCAAGCCGCGGCGGAGCAGAATTCGGCATGGGGTGAGGCGTGGTGGGCGCGTAAAAATTGAATACTATGAATGTTTATTGTAACTTAACAACGAGTAACTAAGGGGCGTTTTTGAACAACATGCAGGGCGCGCACGATGAACAGTCGAGCCCGGTCTCAGTCGAGCTCAGTTTGACGACTAATGGCGAGCGCGAGGGCACCTCGCCCCACATATTTGTCAAAAACTATTGCATTAAGCCAATTAACCTGTATTGTGCATATACCAACAATATAGGAGCGTGACTTGAAACTTTCCTCGGTAACAATTGAGAACTTTCGCGGTTACGCCCAGCGAACTCAAATCGATATAGAAGACTTGACGGCTTTTATCGGGAAGAACGACGCTGGCAAGTCCACCGTCCTGGAAGCGCTGGAAATTTTCTTTAATGACGGCAAACCAGAACGAGGTGATCTATGCGTGCACAGCGAAGGGCAAGTGACGATCCGTATCGGATGTTCTTTTACCGATCTCCCCAATGAAATTGTGCTGGATGCCGCAGCGAGTACGTCGCTGGCCAGTGAACATTTGCTGAATGAAATGCACGAATTGGAGATCGTTAAAGAATGGGACGCTTCTGCTAAAACACCGAAGGAAGCGATTTTCGCCGCGGCTATGCATCCTCATGCAGCTGACGCTTGCGATCTCCTCATGTTGAAAAATTCCGACCTCAAGGCAAGAGTAAAGAAGCTGAAAATCGACGAGTCGTCGGTAAATCTCGCTGTGAACGGTAGCATGCGACATGCGATTCGTCAGGCTTGCGGGCCTTTGGTGCTTGAACGGAAGATGATCCCGCTCGACAAAGAAGATGCCAAAAGAGTCTGGGACCAAATCAAGCCTCAACTCCCGATGTATGCACTGTTTCGCTCGGACAGATCGAGTCAGGATGGTGATGATGAGGTTCAAAATCCGCTCAAATTCGCTATCACACAAGCTCTAAAGGAACTGGACGTCGACCTAAAGCGGATCGAAGAGGCAGTACGTCAACGCGCTGAGGACGTGGCTACACGAACCCTTGCCAAGCTTCGTGAGATGGACAGTCGCCTCGCCAATGAACTTAAACCGTTCTTTAAGGCGGATCCAAAATGGGACGTCTTCAAGTTCGGACTCATGGGCGACAACAATATTCCTATCAATAAGCGCGGCAGTGGGGTTCGGCGTCTTATCCTACTGAATTTTTTTCGGGCAGAGGCAGAGCGGCGCCGGACGGAAAAGGGGGCGCTGAGCGTTATCTATGCGATCGAAGAGCCGGAAACGTCGCAGCATCCCGACAACCAGCGGCTTCTAGTTCAAGCACTTAAAGATCTAGCGCTGGATGAGAACACCCAAGTTCTCGTTACCTCACACACGCCTGGTCTGGCTGGTTTGCTTCCTAGTGCCAGTCTTCGATGCGTTCGTAAAGATGACGAGGGAAAGGCGACTGTTTCGACGTGCGTGGATGCCGACCTGACTGTAATCGCGAATGAACTTGGCGTGCTTCCAGATCGCCGAGTTCAGGTCCTAGTATTCGTCGAAGGCCCCAACGACATCGAATTTCTTGAGCGACTTAGTGCGATTTTAAAGCCGGCAGTCCCAGACGTCGTGGATTTTACGGCAGACAATCGCGTCGCATTAGTGCCTCTCGGCGGTGGCACGCTTAAGCAGTGGGTAGCAAACCACTATCTGAAGAATTTAGCGCTACGTGAAGTCCACATTTATGATCGAGATGATGAGAATCCGCCTCAATACCAGGCGGAATGTGACGTAGTCAACGCGCGCAATGACGGGTCTTGGGCAGTCCTCACAACAAAGCGCGAAATGGAAAACTACCTGCACGTCGACGCCATTGCTGAGGGAATGGATGTTGAAGTCACATTCGGCGACGCCTGCGACGTGCCCGTTATTGTCGCAAAGGCCGTTCATGAGAAGGCCGAGGGAGCAAAACCATGGGCTGAAGTTCTCGCCGATGGGAAGGACTTAGCAAGCAAGTCCGGACGTGCAAAGAAACGCTTAAATAGGGAGGCGACGTCGCGAATGACTCCGGATCGATTGCAGGTCAGTGACGCAGCCGGCGATGTCGTAGGTTGGCTGCGCCGAATCCATGGAATGCTCATCTAATTCCGTGGCACCGATAAGCATCTGAGATAATTGCGGCAAATGAGATCTTCCTGCCATATAAGCACTCTAACCCTGATTCCAACATGGCACTTACCTTGAGCGAAATCCGCCGCATGATGAGCGGGTTCGAAAATTCTGGCATTGTTTGTATTGAACAACCTAAATCACCCACGAACCCCGTTCGCGTCCAGTGGACGGACGAGAAGCAAGTGCAACGTCGGTTTCGGCTGTGGATCTTCGATGTTACCCACGGGGGCGGTGGTCCAACCGTCCGTGCGGCTGACGAATTTCGGATCCAAATTACAAACGCGCCGTCTATTACAGAGGGCATGGACCACGGTGGTGCCATTGATTTGCTAATGGGGTATTCCTCCGACAAAAATGTTGTTGTTGCATACGATCGTCGCTGGCTGGAAAAAAGGATGGAAAAAGGAGATGGGTCTCCTTCAGTTCAGGTCAAGACTGCAGACATCGAAGCTGCTCTTAACGAAGGTATGCACTACCTTACAAAGAATGCTGGGTTCGGTGAAGCGGGCATCGTTACCTTAACACCCGAATTCCTCCCCACCTACTTGCGCGACCATCATGCGTTCCTGAAAGGGCAAATGAATACGAAAGAGAGCACCGCCCCAATACAAAGTGGCGCGACTACGCTGTTAAACTACTGTGCTGAACAAGGCTTCTATTTTGAACCCGACATCCTTGCCCGGTATGTCGCGTCCATCATAACGAAGCCGTTTGTGATACTAGCCGGCGTAAGCGGTACTGGCAAATCGAAAATTGCGGAACTTGTGGCCGAGTACTATTCGCGCGCCGGCGTAACTAACTTGGCACCGGGTTCACCAAAGACTTCACCAGGTGAGGGCAGCAAATTTGAATTTGCAAGTCAGCTCGAATCATCCATGGAGGTCGATCATTCTCGATTTGCACTAGTGCCGGTTCGGCCGGACTGGATAGATAATCAGTCCATTCTTGGCTTCGTGAACCCGTTGACCGAGCGCTACGAATCAACTCAAGCATTTGATCTCATGCTTCGCGCCGACCGGGCATTATCGAAGGCC
Source organism: Rugamonas sp. A1-17 (assembly GCA_025548565.1). GTDB lineage: Bacteria > Pseudomonadota > Gammaproteobacteria > Burkholderiales > Burkholderiaceae_D > Rugamonas. The sequence goes on along the minus strand of JAJLPB010000018.1, from coordinate 116,142 downwards.
GATCACGCCGAAAACGCACCTCGATTTTTCATGTTGCTCGACGAAATGAATCTCGCTCGAGTCGAACACTACTTTAGCGATTGGTTGGCTTGTTCAGAGAGTCGTAGATATAGAAGCGATGGTACCGTTAGTCAGCAGCCGGTGTCCTTGCACCGACATAAAAATGCTACGGCAAGTCTCATTAACACGGCCGGCAATGCTGATGATATAGAGGTCCCAAATACGCTAAATATCCCCACAAACTTGGTAGTAACGGGAACGGTTAACGTCGACGAAACGACGTTTGCGTTTAGTCCCAAGGTTCTGGACCGATCGATGGTGATTGAATTCAACGACGTCGATTTGGATATGTTACGCAACGGTGGGTCGGTTAACGACGCCTCCAATTTCCGTTTTCCACTACAGCTACCGCCTTTTGAATTGCCAACTGTGAAATCGTTTACGTCGCTACCAGAAGGAACGCATAACCATCTGGTAGCCATGAACAACATATTGGCCGGCGCTCAGCTGCATTTCGGTTATCGCTCTGCGGCTGAGATGGCAGTCTTTATCCGTGCATACGACAACATACTTCCCGAAGATCCCACTGACACAGATTTTGTACGCGCGTTGGACGGCGCTGTACTGCAGAAGGTGCTCCCACGTATCCAAGGAAATAGGGCTCGAATCGAGTCGTCGTTATGCTCGTTGATCTACTATTGTCACGAATTAACAATACCGCCGGCGGGTTCCGACCTGGATGCACTGGCGTTTCTAACGCCGCCTAAACTTCCTCAGTCTTACGTCAGGGCTAAAGAAATGCTGGCCCGGCTGCGCGATTTCGGTTTCGTGACTTTCTTTAAGTGAACATGATCGCCTTCGTCTATCACGCGAGAAGAGGGGGCGAGGAAATCGCTGCCCTGGTTGGCGGAACTGTGTCGTTCCATGAAAATGTAGAGTATGTAATTGAATTTGCTGGCACTCCAACGCCCCTTGAAATTGGACGAATGGCAGAGATTGGGTATGAGGCGATTAACGCTCGAACCGGGGTCCTTTGCTTCCGAAATTATGTCGGCACCGCATACCTGGCGGGCGTTACTTTAAACGTAAAATCTGTAAAGCTTGGGGAAGACGGCGTTTCAAGGTTATTAGAAGATGTGTCATTGATATCTGCTAGTCTGGTGTTCGGCTGGCGCGCACCAACGACGCATGCTGCCTCTGCATCACGCGCGTCGCGGCTGCCCGTTCCGTACCATCAACTTCAATTCTTGCGACAAGTCGTATTGCGAAATGTTGTTGGAACCCGGATGCAGGACTATCTAAACGCAATCGAAAATAACCCGACGCGCCGGTTTGTGTTGGAGCGACCGGTAGTGACAATCGAACGTGCCCGTCGGCTAGACGAACGTTCGATCCGGGAGATATTCACACGAACTGAGCGCCTTGCTGTTTTGCCTGCGAGTTCCGGTTTGAACTCCAATGCAGTTGCAAAAGCTCTGTCATTTGGGTCTCCGCCGCGCAGGCACTTCCCTGTCCTCGTATCGGAAGCTTCTCGAAAATTCTCGTACGATACGGTCGAGAACCGTTTCATAAAATACTTCATCGAACAAGCACTTGCAGTTGTTTATAAGCTTCTCGACAACAAGGCGATTCATCCTCAGTTGCGCGCGGATTGCCGTACTATCGCGACAATTTTCGAATCGGCCTCCAGCGTACGCTATCTGTCGGAGGTGAAGTCCCTGTCTGCATTTCCGAGTCCAACGCAGGTGATGTTGAAGTCTGAGGGGTATAGGGAGGTATGGCAGCTTTGGAGTGAGTTCAGCTCGCACATGTCCTTGCCGACTGATGCCGTCGCTGTAGACCGGTTCCTTCAAGGTAAAGACATCGCCCAGCTTTACGAATATTGGGTGTTTACGAAGGTGATTGAGGCGACCGCCGCAGTATTGAAGATGAGGCAAAATCCTGTTGTGAAGGTGTCGGTGAGCGATTTGGGCACTTCATTGGACCGTGGTTTATCTGTCGAGATTGGGTATGTAAAAATTTCCTTTAACCCGACTTTTGCTCGCTCAAAAGGCGATACATACTCGACGCCTTTGCGTCCTGACGTTGTACTGGAATTCGACGGCAGGAAATTCATTTTTGATGCGAAGTACCGTCTCAAATGGAAAGACTTAAAGGACGAGCTCCAAGAGGAAGAGTCTACTTTCCTTCGTGCCGATCTCTACAAAATGCACACGTATCGAGACGCCATCCGGAACGTTGAAGCTGCATTCGTCGTCTATCCCGGCACAGAGTTTGGATTTTACGAGCGCAGCGGTTTGTTCAATGATGGCGTCGCGGGAGTACAGGTCTTTGATGGGGTCGGAGCAATTCCGGCAAGTCCGGACGCTGGACTTTCGCCCAGCGCCCTGCATGCGGCTTTAACGCGAATTTTGGACGCGCAACCAAAGTGCGATTCAGCCTAAGCTTTCTCTAAGATTTTTCGAACATCTGCAAAATCGAAGAATACATTGTGGCCTGATGATACTAAGCGTCGCACCACCTCGGCATGAATACCTTGGACACCGCGACTTTTGATATCGCTATCTTCTGCCGCAGCGTTGACCAAGTCATTAAGACTCACGGCGGTCAATTTCTCCTTGCCTATGCGTTGTATTCCCTCAAGCCCGGCTGCGGGCTTGCGGAGATTCATCACGACATCAAAGTGTGCCACATCCTCTTCACCACTTCGCCCCTTGTAGCCCTTATGACTTTGTTGCTTACGATCGAGCGACGCTGCTTCGTGAAATTCGAATCCCGCGCTGATCGCGGCGTTGTGAAGCGCTGTCCATACTTCCCCGTCGGTGTTATGAAATACGATGGTGGCCCAACCTCCAGGCTTTAGGACCCGCGACATCTCCTTCAGAGATAAGGTCATCAAATTCTCATAATTCTTGAGGGTTTTCCCTCCGGCGGCCACCGATAAGGAACTGTTGACAACAGCCTCGTTCGCAGTATCAGTAATTTTGCCGAGCCAAGATTCCCAAATTAGATTGCAGTCCGCGTAGAATAAATTTGATCCAAACGGAGGGTCTGTGAACACATAGTCGATACTTGCGTTCCCCAGTGCCTTTAACTCAGTGGCGCTACCGTTGAGGATGAAGGGAGCTTGCTTCGCTTTCGGTTTGTACGCCACGTAGTAACGCTTCAGTTGGGCAATTTTGTTCCTCAACACTTCCAGGACGTTCACTTCTGAAGACAACTGAGGGATATACAGCGTGCCAGTCAGCGGTCTTTGTCCCCCGCGCGCGTTGAATCTGCGCATTCTCGTCCCGTGCCAAGCGGTATTGGTGAATGCGAACATAAGCGCCGACCGAGTTCGATGGTCTTTTAACTCAAAAATTGCGCTCCATATGACTGCTAGCGCTTTAAGATTGCGGGCGGTATAGAAGTCAACTACCTCAGAAATCCCCTTAAGATGAAGAGCACAACGCAGATACATTTCACGATCGGGGCCTAAGGGAACGGAAGGGTACCACTCTGTAATATCTTCGCGCGTAAAGGCCAGCGCCTTGCTGATATCAGCTTTGTCTGCCGGCTTCTCCAAGCGTTTACCACTCTTCGATTTGTACGAGATCCAAACTGGAATCGAATCAATCGTTGCAAGCGCCTTGCGCTTCAGAGTTGCCGCGCAATGTGGGCATGCGACGGTAGTGCCCATTCGACCGCTGTCCCTGTCTACTGCGTCCCACATCGCAAATTTTTTCTTGCACTCGAGGCATTTATGACGCGTACTCCACATCGTCCAATAAATCAGCCCTTGCTCGCCTTCAGCATCTCTTGTCGCGTAAAGTTCACGAAGAACTGAGCCGACTTTCTTCTCGAGCTCTTTGAAGGCCGCGCCCAACTCCTCAGGATCACATGGGTTTGTATGGTTCCACGCCAAATGTGCCGCTGCAGGTGAAAGGTCATTCAGGATTGCGTTCCGCCCTGTCATCGCTGCAGCGACGCCAGTCATCCCGGACCCGCAGAACAGATCAAGAACCAAATCTCCCGGACGTGTGAAGTGTTCCAGGAACGGCGTAATAGCTTCAGGAGGCACCTTCGTGTGGTAGCTATGCGCGGTGTAAAGTGCGCTGTTGCGGCTGCCGGGGATCGAAATGTCAACCGGCGCGGCGGATGGTGTTTCGGACAGCGAAGGCGTTGGCAGCGCTTTACTGTTGGCCAAGTAGCCCATAACCACGTCGCGACCAGTTTTTGTTTTACTCTTCATGATAACTGGCTCTCAAAAATATTCTGCGCATTGAGATCTGTCGATCCTTCTTCTAATCGTAGTATCCATTTTCCTTCTGTTTCCACCGCCCCAAGTACAACAATACGAGCTGCTATAGCCGGCATGGTAATCCCAGATAAACTTTGTGTTTCGCCCAACAACGCTTGGATTACTGTGGAATAAATTTCATCTGTGCGTGCAGGTCCTGCGCGCAGACAAGTCATGATTGCTGTATCAACCAAATCATCTGAGTGCAGTTTTGAATGCTCGTTCGACTTAGAGAGCCGAACGCGGTGCTTCATTGTGATCAGCAAATCGAACGTGGTAACAACTTCTTTGCCCGTCACTCCTTTTACACCTTTAATGGATGGTTGACCTTTGTCTAGAATATGGACGCTTGACGTTTCTAATCCAGCCGTTGCAATAGCTTTTTGGATTTCAAGCCACACTCGATCATCCGAATTAGAAAATGCCAAAACTGCGTAGCCAGTTGGCGCCAAAACGCGCGATACTTCAGAAAAAGCTTTCGCCATCAATGTGCCGTAATCGTCAAGAGTCTTACCACCTCCAACGCGACCACGGCTCTTATTCACGACAATTTCCTCTGCATTGTCTGTAAGTGAGCCCAGCCACGCCTCCCAAAGAAGCGAACTGTCGGCGTAGAAAATATTTGAACCGAACGGTGGGTCCATAAAGACCATCGGAATGGAGGCATTCGGGATGCATGAGAGGTCGGTTGCAGACCGATTCATGACTTGTACAGCTGCCGAGGTTTTCGGGAATGTCTCGAAGTACCTCTTGACGTCAGCAGCCTTTCGACGGAATAGGCTCCAGACATTCCATTCGTATCGTAATGAAGAAATATACAAGGTTCCGGTCATGACATTTGTCGGCCGCTTGGCATTCCACTGGTATCGTCGTGAGGCCCGGTTCACGCAAGCAGTAAACGCAAACATCAACGCTTCGCGAATTCGCCCCTCTGGGACAGAGACGATAGCGTGCCGCAAGGCCGCCAATGCATGAAGATTTCGGCGCGTGAAGAACAAACTGACGTCTGTAATGCCCATTGCCAAATGAGAGGCGCGCCACATCTCACGCTCCGAGCCAAACGGGACATGAGGGACCCAATAAGGTATTGGTGTTTGGTTAGCTTCCTCAATCAGCGCTAATTCATCTTCCGTAGGTGCGTGTGTTTTAATTCGCGTGGACCCTTCGGACACGTGAGACTGAACTGCCATTTCGCGAAGCCACTTCAGGTCGGCTTTTCGCACATAAGATTGACAGTGAGGGCACGTTAAACCCTTTGAATCAGTGGCGCCAGCGGTCTGAACAACATTCCAATAGAGGATCTCTCCCGAACAGTTGGAGCATTCGAACACGTCACTCCAGGTTGTGTACTCAACTGTCTGCCCTGGCTGTTGCAATGGCATGTAGAGCCACCGCATTGTTGGCGCGACAGCTTTTTCCAAAAGGTCGAGGGCAGCCCGAAATTCGGTAGGTGAGCAAGGTGTGTTGTAGTTACGTGAAATGTGTACGGCGGCCGGTGAGAGGTCGGATAGTATTGCATTTCGCCCCGTAGACAAGGCCGCCACACCCGTCATTCCCGACCCCGAAAACAGATCGAGCACGACGTCACCAGGTTGGCTAAGTGCTTCAATGAAAGGTGTAATGGCCTCAGGCGGTACCTTGGTATGGTAGCTATGCGCTCGATAAGATGACTTGGTTTTCGTGACGGTAATTCGTCCTGGAATACTCTTCGGAGACAAACTCTTCATTCGAGGTGTAATAGGCGGCGGGGCTGTCGTCAGTGACGTTGGGTAGACGACAGCGTGCTGCTCGCGCTGTTGACGCACTGAAGCAGTGACCGTCGCCGCGTCGGTGTCCACAACCTGGCGAACATCAGTTGGAAGACGACCTGCGCTTAGTAGCAATAGGTCAGAGGGGATTCCGATGATCGAAGCAAGCTTAAGCGCCTGAGGTTCGGTGAGGCAGCGTTCGTCGGATTCCACATAGCTCATGTATGCTTTCGACACACCAAGGGACGTGCCGACGCTCTCAAGTGAAAGTCCAAGGGACTTGCGACGCGCTTTGATGGCTTGGCCGGCTGCCCAGTTTTTCGTAGTCATTGTCCTGATTTCTAAGCGATGGAATATGTCCGGCATGTTAACAAGAACTGTTAACCTTTGTCACGTCATTTTCTTAATTGTCACTGTGTTTTCGTACAGTATATTTGATGCGGGCTTCTGGAAGATGCTTTTTACGTCGGATGTGTGGCTGAACTGAGACGAGCGCTGCCGAAATTAGCTGTATCCGCGGAGAGCGTTCCCCCCCCCCGCCCGCTCCAGCAGGCGATGGCTCTGGTCGATACCCGCGTGCTCGACCATATCATTGTGGCGGCACCGACACTTCTCGTTCGCTGAACACGGCCTGACGTGATTGCCGCTCGCAGCGATGTGGTGCGTCGTCGCCCCGGCGTCGCCGCTGGTCCCCATGTTACGCGGCGTTCCGATGCCGGCTGTGCGCAAAACCTTTGTAGGTAAGTTGCATATTATGCGAATTAAATTGATATAAATTCCGCACTATGCGAAGATTAGAGAATATGATGTAAATTTAATAATGTTGAGAGGGGGAGGATGATGAATAGAAGGCTGCGAACAGTGTTTCGCCTAGGAGAAATCCTGCGGTTGCGTCCCTTTGGCCGACTGGGCGGGCGCGATTGGGCGCTGTATTTTGTTTGCCTGGCAGGATTTGCCGTGGTCCTCGCGGCGGGAAACTGGGTGGCTGAGCGCAGCGCAGGCGATGAGCTGGAGACCTGGATCGGCTCATCGGCCGCCTTCTTGCTCCTTGCCTTCCTCACTAAATTTTCCACCAGGCTGCGCGGGTGAACCGTGGTCCACCCGCCGGCCAGCGAAGACGTAGGCCGAACACGAGTATGAACGTCCGCACCCAGTTCTTCGCGTCACCAGATACGCCTCGGCTGTTCAATGGGTAAAGGTAGACCGCGTCCGTGCACGCTAGCCTGAAGCCTAACAGTGCCAAAATATGGAGAAAGGGCGGTAGCCCCTTCGTGAGCGATCGGTACACCGCGATCAAATGGGGCGGTCCAGTATTGTCAAGGCGAGTAGAAATGGCATAGTCGATTGAGTTCGGGTTATGTCATTAAGGCTGCGGCCGGCTGTCGAGCCATTCGCCGGCCTCCTGCGCTGCGTCGTGCCATGCCTGGTCAGTCAGATAGGCCAAGTAGGCGCCGGCGGCCGTATCTAACATGGCTCTGCCGAGCCAAAGCACCCGATCCTCAGCTCCTAAAGCGTCCCACCAAGCGACGCCGGCCACCTCATCCAGTTCCACTGGGAACACGCCGCCGCCCACTTCCACGCCGTCATGGAACAAGTAGAGGCGCCAGCCGCCGCCGAGTTCGGCCTTGCGTGGCTCGATAGCGTGGTCGTACCAAGTGCTGTCGCCGGCATGAAGGTCGAGGCGGTGGCCAACCACCAGCTCTCCAGCCAAGTGAGCTCGGCGGTGCCGCTTTTCGCGGAATAGGGCGTTGTCGGGGCATTGCGCCATCTCGGAGTCGAGCTGGGCGATTTCTTCCTCAATGTGAGCGCGGTCATCGTCGGTCAGCAAGATGCTGTCGCCATCGTCGTCGTGGTGCTGGGTCATGGCACTTTCCTCTTATTCGTTAGTCGGGCATATGGTGCGGGTCGCTGGGACGCCTCGCATGCTCGTCATCCCGCACCAGGCGCAGGGGCTCCATCGAGATCAGGAGGTTCTTCGCGGTGTTGATGTCGTTGCGCCGCAACTCGGTATAGCCCAGAATTTTATCGTACTTGTTGGCGCTGACGCCGAATTGACCCAAGCCGCTGGAGATATTTGTCCCGCCCTCATGCATCGTAAACGTAGTACCAGAGCGGTAGATAGCTGGCCGAGGGTGGGACAGTTCAAATCAGCAGCCTGGATCAATTCGGCATCAGCACCAATATCCGGCTAAACTCCGGGATTCGGTTCATTCCCACGGAGAATTGGTTTGACCATCTTCCAAAGCAGCGTAGAAGCTGTCACGGTCGGCGACCTGCTCGCCAGGAATCTGCGGATTCCTCCCTACCAGCGTCCCTACAGCTGGGAAGCTGCGACCGCACTGCAGTTGCTCGACGATATCCGGGACGCCATGACTGATCACGAACGGCGCGATGTTTCCTATGTCCTGGGTGCCGTGATCCTCCACGACACCGGTTCGGGCCTCGACGTCGTCGACGGCCAGCAGCGGCTGCTTACCCTTCACATGATCTTGCAATTTCTGGATACCGGACCTCACCACCATCACGCGGATAACCCGGTCGGTCGCGTACGCGGTGCCATCGGCCGTCACACCGGTACCCTGCAGCCGGAACAGCGCGACGCCCTTGCCCGGTTCATCCGGAACCGGTGTGAACTGGTATCAGTCACGACGGACGACATCGACGAAGCCTTCCGCGTGTTCGACTCCCAGAACTACCGCGGAAAGCCGCTGGCGCCACATGACCTTCTCAAGGCACATCACCTGCGCGAAATGCGCGATGAGTCGCCAGCCATGAAAGCGGCCGTGGTGGAAACCTGGGAGTCGGTCGGGGACGAGGAACTGGACCGGCTGTTCTCGACCTATCTCTACCGGATCGCGCGCTGGTCACGTGGCGAGAGCGCACCGAACTTCAGCATTCACGACATTGGACTTTTCAAAGGGATTTCGCCCCGGACCGCCAAGTCACCGAGTGCCCGTTACCATTCCGCGGCACAGGTCGCGTTACCGATACTAAATGCATGGGGCGTGCCCGGGTCCGGAGCGGACGACCGGAATGCCGGCCGCAGCCGCTTTCAGCTGGACGTCCCGCTGCTGGCTGGGCGTGCATTTTTCGATATGGTGGCGTTCATGCTGCCCGAGCTGGAGCGGGTGGCCCGTGAGGGGTTCTGCGGGGAACGCGCGGAGTTCGCGCTGTACGACGTCGACGCAGGGGAAGTCAGCGGCGTCTTGGCGGAGCGCCCGTCGCGTGGCCGGTACAGGTTCGTTTCGGAGCTCTACCTGGCCGCTCTCCTGTATTACACGAACAGATTCGGTGACGAGGACCTGGCGGTCGCGCGTAACCGGCTTTTCGCGTGGGCCTATGCACTACGCGTCGAGCTGCTGCGCGTCCAGTTCCGCTCGGTCGACAACCGCGCACGGGGAAACAGAACCGATGCCTCTGCGTTTGTACTCATGCGCGAGGATGACACCGGCCGCGCGGTCCGCGCGCTTGCCGGTCCGGGCAAACCCTACGGCGACGCTCACGAGAAAAAACTTGTCAAACTTCTGAACGGGTTGGAGGCCTAATGGACAACAACCGGGTCACCCCCATCCTCCTGACCGTCGGCGCACTGTTCGACGATGCCGATGTGGTCTATACCGTGCCGATCTACCAGCGCAACTATGCATGGCAGGCCGGACAGATCGAGCAACTGCTGCGCGACATCCTGGACGCGAACAATGGCGCGACCGATGACGACAGGGCCAGCTACTTCCTTGGCAACCTCATGGTCACCGAACCGCAGGGCACGCCCGGCTGCTTCGAGGTGATCGACGGGCAACAACGCCTCACGACCCTTTATCTGCTGCTGACCTTTCTGGCCGAGAACGGCGTCGCGAAGTACGGACACCTTGGCCGTCTTCGTTACGAGTCTCGCCCTCGTGCCACGGAAGCCCTGCGACGGATTTCAGCCGCATTCGGGAGCCGGCCCGTATCTCAGGCGCAGCCGTCAAGCACCGAAGATGCGGGGATCCATCAGGGCTACAACGTCATCGGGCAATTCATGGCCCAGCATGTCCGCAACAGTGATGCACTGTGCAGGTTCGCCAGTTTCCTGCGCACGAAAGTAACAGTCGTAAGGGCGTCCCTGCCGCAAAGGATGGACTTCAACCGGTATTTCGAGATCATGAACACCCGGGGCGAGCAGCTGCGTCAGACCGACATCGTCAAGGCGCGGCTGATGCAGCACCTCGGCGATGACGCACGACGGGACTGTTTCGCCTGGATCTGGAATGCCTGTTCGGACATGGATTCCTACGTTCAGATGACGCTGACGCGCCGGGACACCGACCTGCGCACCAGGATCTTCGGTGACGACTGGTCGAGGCTGGCAATCTCCGGCTTTGAGGATCTGCTGGAGGTCAGGAAACCGGCGGCAAGCGGCGCAGGCGCCCTTGCAGACATGTCTCTTCCGCTTGACGCAGCATTGACGCGCTACGCCGAAGCTGGCACGACCAGAGGCGGCGAGGACCAGGAAAACGTACGGTTCAGCTCCATCATCGGATTTTCCACATTTCTGCTGCACGTCCTCAACGTCATGAACGGGGACGACGGAGACCTCGAGGACAGCCTCGACGACAAGCGCCTCATCCGGCGTTTCGAAGAGGTGCTGGAACCTCTTGATGCTGCCACGCGGCGGGAGTGGGTGCACGAATTCGCTTTCCGGCTGCTGCGCTGCCGGAACCTGTTTGATACCTTCATTCTCAAGCGGGAATATACAGGCACAAACGGCGACGACGGTGATTGGTCTCTCCGGCGTCTCGTCAAGGCCTACTCCGGAAACCAGCCCACCCCGCAGTACGGGAATACGTTCCCGCGCGCCGGGGACGATGGCGACACGAGCGCCGGAACCCCGGCTGGCGCCCTGCTCATATTGCAGTCGATGCTGCGGGTGACTTACACGTCTCCTCGCACGATGCACTGGATGACTCGGCTGCTGAAACTTCTGGACATGAGCGAGTATGAGAGGGTGATGGAATCGGGCCTTGTCGCCACGCTGCGCAGCTACGCCCGTGTCAGGGTCAGCGAGGCCTTCCCCATGGATGAGGAACCCCTCGGGTTCGCCATCGGCCGCATCGTCTTCACCTATCTCGACTACCTGCTTTGGGAAAAAAAGCCGGATCCGGAATACAGGTTCTCCTTCCGCAATTCGATCGAACATTTTTATCCGCAGAATCCGGACGAGCAGCAGTCGGGAGCGACGCTTTCCAAAGACTGGCTCCATCGGCTCGGCAACTTGGCGCTCGTGAGCGTAGGGGCGAACTCAAAGTTCAGCAACAGTCTGCCTGGCGCCAAGGCGGTCAATTTCTTGTCCACGATCGGGCAACAAAGCCCCAAGCTGCAGCGGATGGCGCATATCACCCTTGACAAAAAGGTATGGGGCGACAACGAAGCGGAGGAGCATCACGACGCGATGGTGCGCCTCCTGCGTGAGGATCTTGCCCAGTGACAGCGCAACGGACGCTCCGGCGCGAATGGAGCATGTCCACCAAGGGCGGCAGCAGGCATGCTGGCCGCCGCACGGGCGGTTACACCTGACCACGGTCAGGTTACCGCCTCGTGTTGATCGTAGTAAGCATGGAATAGACCGCTCATTGCCTCAGCCACCTGTGGTCGCCGGGTCGCATCCCTGAGCAGTTGCTCCAGCATTGCGCGGACCAGCGGCAACATAGCGGTAACTGCGACGCCGCCGTCGCCGCCGTGCCCGTCACTCGATTCGGTAACGGTGCGGTGGAGCCATCCTATGAACGAACGAACCGATGCCGGCAAGTCCTGTAGCGCCGCTGCTGACTCTCGTTGCATGTCGGTTCCGTTCTGCATGATCAGCAGGAAATAGTCGACGTCGAAAGCAACGGATACGCCGGCAATCTGACCAGTTCGAAGTGGCTGGAAGAGTAACATGCCGTCGGCGTCCGCGACTTCCGACATTGGCAGGCCGCTGTGTGTCGCAAGATCGGCCGGCGTCCAACGGCGTTCCTCAAGCAGGCGCGCGACGTTGGCCAGAAAGTGGCGTCGCATTTCTTTCAGTACAGATCGGCGGTCCGCCCGCTTCTCGTCGTTGTACGTAGTGTCGACCAGCGTACCCGGGGTCAGATCCAGGAGTTTCTCCAACCAACGCTTGGTTGGCTGGTCGAGGTCGTTCTCCAATGGATCCTTCATGAACGTGCATAACCTAGCCGGGCGTTCATCGTTGGGATAACGAAGGCTTTCGCTATCCAGGCGCTCGCGAATGAATACGACGGGCAATCGCATCTGCCCTAGGGCACATTCTCCGTCGTCGTTCCAGCGTTCCATCGTACCCTCCAGCAGCTTGATGTAAGTAAGGCCGCCGTCCCTGCTGAAGAACGCTCGCGCTTTAGCCTGGTTATGCAGCATCGCCATTGGCACTTTCAGCAAATCTGCGATCTGCCTCGTACGATCCCCCCCCCACGTGTTGGCCTGTTCGAACTTGGCGTACATCGCTTGCGATAACCCGAGCGCTGCACCCATTTCCCGCTGTTTAAGCGTGGAAAATTCGCGGTGTCTGGACAGATGGTCGCCGCGCCAACGGCGAAACGACAGTTGCCATTCCGCGCGGTTGTCCTCAGCGTCCCAGCTACTCAGTAAAGCGTCGATGCCCCGAATCTCTTCCATTCATCCACCCCATTCGAAAAACACTCAAATAAACCTTCTGATTACAAATATAAACCATTAAATTACTTTTGCAAACCAAATTATTCTTAATATAAACCGGCAAGGGCCATGCTCGGCGGGCAGCGCGGGCGGAACCTAGGAGTCTGCGCGGCAGAACTTTGATGTTATCCAAATGCTTGGAGTAAACGTTGGGGGACGATGGGCAACAATTAACTCATGTGCCCAAGGCTTAGCGATCGGAGGGGAGGTCGGTTTCGCGAGCGAAAGTTGTGTCGTGATTCAGCCGAAGTGCCAACCGAAGACGAAGAGCAACTTCCGGGCCGAAACCCCGGTCTCTCGTGAACCGAGCCCCATAAGGCCGGGTCTCGGCCCTGCGGGCTCGGCCCGGCGGCCTTCCGCTGCGCTCCAGCGCGATGGGACGTCGCTCGGCGATCGGCGGCGGTGGCCAGCGCCGGCGGGGCGGTGCGCAGGCAGAAGACCTGAAGTGAAGGACAGTCGCTTTCAACCGTCGCGCCAGCCGAAGGGCGCGGCTGTCACGCCGGTTGAGCCGCCGCTTGCGCTATGAAGCCGGCCGCGCCAGGTCCAGGGGCCGGGAGCTTTCAAGGGCGGCGCCAGCCGAAAGGCGCGGCTGTCACAGCCCTTGAGCCGCCGCTTGCGCTATGAAGCCGGCCGCCCCCGGCCAACCCCGACGATGGCAGCACGGGCCGCGGCACCCCGTTCCTCAATCCCCAAGCAAGCGCCCCCCAAGGCAAGTGAGGGGGGCTTGCTTGGGGATAAACGACGGAACGGGGCAGATACAGCGGCCCTGTTCCTCGCTGCCTGAAACCAAAGTCCCCCCCCTCCGCCCCCCAAGGGGGGAACGAGGAAGTTCGAGCAAGAGGATCAGATTTCAACCTCTTACCTCAGATCAACTTCTTTAAAGGGAAAGACCATGCAAACCAACCCACACCTGAAACAGCCTGTCAGCGAACTGCTGATCGTTGCCACCCTCGTGGACAGCGACAACGAACGCCTGCGCTGTCTGCCCGCCATCGCTGGCATCCGCTGCACGCTGCTGGAAAACACCATCTACGACGCGCTGGGTCTGATCTGCGACTCCTACAACGGCGGCTATTGGAACTATTACAAGCTGTCCAACGGCGGCTTCTACATGGCTCCGCAGTCCGACGCCACTTTCCGCCTGTCGTGCGAGAACTATTTCGAAGGCGAGGTCAGCGCGAACACGGCGGGCATCATCGCAACCGCCAGCGCCTACAGCACGCTGTCTTTCCTCAATGGCGGCGAATGCTTTGCCAACGCCTACCACCAATTGTCCGACTTCATCTTCCAGCAGCGCGACGCGGGACTGATCCGGGCTGCGCTGGACTAAGCGTCAGGGCGTCAGGAACCGGTCCAGCCTGATGCCCGCAATGCCGGACCAAGCCCTGCCGGGATGAGCAGATCGCGGCAGGGAACAACCAACCATCAACTTTAGGAGCAGCAACCATGCAAGCAGCAACCGACAACACCTTCGCCAACGGCGTCCCCCACCTCGACGCCATCGCTGAGGCAGTAGCCGAACTGACCCAGCACGCCACCATCCTGACCGCGACCTTCGGGCAACTGGTGCGCAGCAAATACAACGTACGTACGAAAAAGACCGACGTCAAGGAACTCGCATCCCTGATCCGCTCGCACGGCCTGCTGCAGAACCTTGTCGGCTACAGGCAGCTGGTGGACGGGATCGAATCGGGCCTAATCGAAATCGTCGCTGGCGGCCGCCGCCTGCAAGCCATCGGAGAACTGATCGGCGCGGGCGATCTGCCGGTGGACTATGGCATCAACATCGTGCTCGTGACCGAGGACGAGGCCATCGAAATCAGTCTGGCCGAGAACAGCGGGCGCGAGGACATGCACCCGGCCGATATCTACATGGCGATGCAGGCGATGATCGACCATGGCCGCGCCATCGAAGACGTGGCCCTGCGATTTGAACTGGAGGTGCCGACCGTCAAGCGCTACCTCAAGCTGGCTAACATCTCTCCACGCCTGATCAATATATTCCGCGATGGCGAACTGAACTTCGAACACATGATGGCGTTCGCCCTCGTGGACGACCACGCCGAGCAGGAGAGCGCGTGGGACAGCCTGTCGAAATACAACCGGAGTGCCTACGATCTGCGCCGACTGCTGACGGCGCAGAAGATCAATACGCAATCGGACCGCGTGGCGCGCTACGTCGGCGTGGATAGTTTCGAGAAGGCAGGCGGGGTCGTCGAGCGGGACTTGTTCAGCGACAGCAGCACCGGCTACATCAAGGACGCGGGACTGCTGGAGAAGCTGGCGATAGGCAAGCTGGAAAAGCACGCCAAAAAACTCCAGAAGGAAGGCGCGGCTTGGGTTGAAATCATGCCCCGGGCCGACCATTCCGATCTGGCGCAGTTCGGTCGCGTCCGTACCTCGTACAGCGCGCTGAGCGAGGACGAACAGAAGCTGGCGGATGAACTGACCGAGCGAATGAACGTCCTCGGTGAGCGCATCGACGCCGCCTACGAAGAGGACGAGGACGATCTTGCAGAGCAACTGAGCAGCGAGCAGGACGAACTGTCGAAGCAGCACGCGGCCATCCTCGCCACGCGCACCAAGGTGCCGAACGCAGAGGACAAGGCAATCGCCGGTGCCGTGATCTACATCGACACCAACGGCAAGCTGGCGGTACTGCAAGACGCCATCCGCCCCGCCGACGTTGAAAAGCGCGTGAGCGAAGATGGCGGCGGCGTGGCGCAGAGCAAGCGCCCTAAAGCGGACCACTCGGACCGTCTCACCACGGAACTGACCTCCCACCGCACTGTCGCCTTGCAGGCCGAGATGATGGACCAGAGCGATGTGGCATTGGTCTACCTGACCTTCACGCTGATGAAATTGGTGCTCCTGGAATACGGCGGGTACTCGCGTAGCACGCTGGCGAAGATCAGCCTGAACCGCCCCTCGCTGGCCGATGCCGCCAAGAAGTGCGAGGCTGCGGAGGCATTTGCCCAGCGTCGGGAGCAGCTTCTGTCCCGTCTGCCGGAAGGCAACAAGGGCGAGGGCTGGCTGGAATGGCTGGGTGCACAGCCGCAGCCTGTGGTGCTGGAGATGCTGGCCTTCTGCGTCGCCAACTCGCTCGATGCCACGCTGACCCGAGAGGAGGCGTCGCCTGATTTCGTCTCGCTGGGCAAGGCGCTGAACTTGGACATGAACAAGTGGTGGCGCGCTTCTGCAGAAAACTACTTCGACCACGTGCCAATGGCGCGCATGGTGAAGGTGGTCACCGAGGCGGCATCCTCCGAGGCCGCTGTACCGCTGGAGAAGATGAAGAAGAAGCAGGCCGCTGACGCCGCCGAACGTGCGGTTGCCGAGGCCCGTTGGCTGCCCGAGTTGCTGCGCACGGCATAACCCAGCCGCCCCGGTCACTGCTGGCCGGGGTACCCGGCGGCGGCGGAGCCGCTGCCAACCGACTTTCGCGCGCGAAAGTCCAAGGAGACCATCATGAGCTTAGACCGACATTTCTTTGGAACGATCCGCGCAGGCGCGGCGCGTGGCAACGCCGACGAGGCCGATTTGGTGGAATCCCGTCTGGAAAAACTGGAGACGGCCAAACAGCGCATGCGGATCGTCAACACACTGGCTCGCTGCCGGGACGCTGGCGGACTGAAAAACCTCGGCTATGGCCGACCGGCCATCAGCCGACTGCTCAACTCGACGGGGGAGCGGCAACTGGTCGCGGAACCTACGGTGCGCATCCTGAACACGGAACGCCGCATCACGGCGCTGCGGGAGCTGGCGCAGCACATGGTCAATCACGACACCGATGCCTCCGACCAGGAGAGCGCCGCCCTGGTGGACGAGGCGGGCGGTCGGGTGCTGTACCGCTTCGCCAGCAAACCGCACAAATCGCTGCGGGCACTGGCGAGACGGGCTGGATTTGCGCCGACCGAGGTGCGCAGCACTTACGCCAGAACACTGGACGCGGAGGGATTGGCCGCAGCCCGGTGGCTGGACGAGCAGATGGCCAAGCGTCAACGATAACGGAGGCGATCATGTCGGGGAGCATCAACAAAGTCACGCTGATGGGCAATGTCGGCCGCATGCCCTGCTGGACCGCGCTGCCGAGCGGCGCGCCGGTCTGCAATCTGGTGCTGGCCACCGACGACATCGAGGAGGACTGGCGAACTGGCGAGTCCATGATAGTCACCCACTGGCACCGGATCGTGCTGACGGGAGCGCTGGCGCAGTCTATTCGCAAGCGCATCGCAAAGGGCGACACGCTGTTCGTGGAAGGCCGGATGCAGACGCGGAAGTGGACAGATAGGGCAGGGGTGGTGAAGTACACCACGGAGGTGATCGGCGCTACAGCGAAGGTCTATCCAAAGCCGCTGCGGTCGGCTCAGCCCGAGCGGCAAGGTTGCGTGCGCTTTGCCGACGCGGAGATCGCGGCGTGGATCGCGGACTACGACGCGGCTGACGCACGGATACGGGCGGAGCAAGCGGTCCTCGTGCCGCCACGGCGCAAAGGCGGTCTTCAGGTGCGGCGCTTGGCGACGTGACACGGAACGGCGGGAACAGGGCCACGGGACTGCCCGCTAAAACTTTGGAAACGAAGGCGGGTCGCCCGCCAGCAGCCCGACTACTTCGGCGGCAATCACTTCAAGATCCACAGCCAGTCTAGCTGGCCCCCAAAGATTTTGCCCTTCGGCTCGCTTGTGCCACCACCCAAAAAACGATAGCTGGCAAGCCGTAAGTCTTTGATTTATATCAGTTAGTTACAATTTAAACTATTGACCGTCAATAGTTCGTGGACTATACTGAAGGCATAGGTTGATTGATTCGTGTGGTGCTTTTTCAGGGGAGATTGTCATGCGCGGACTGGATACTCGGGTGTTGCTGGCCAAAACCCGCATTCTGTTTTTGGTGGATGCGGCAGCGGCGAACAAGCAGATGGACAAGGTCAGAAATCTGGCAGAGGCGGATGGCTGGAATGACGCCGCCAATGGGTTCAACACGGTGCCGACGATGTTCGCGGACGAACCGAACCTTGCCCACAACTGGGCCGAAGGTCATCATCGCTACAACAACTTCGACGCGAACGCATGGCGCGATAAGTGCGGCAAATGGGCAACCGAAGCCAACCGGTGTTGTGGACTGTCCTATGAGGTGTTCAGCAACCGGTTCAACCGGGCCGTGGACAGGGCACTGGAGCAACTGCCACCGGCGCAACGTGCCGAGGCCACGGCAATTGCCCAGTCCTTCGGCTTTGAAACGATGGAGCAGCGGGAACAGGCGCGGGAGCGGGAAGCCGAGGAGGAATGGGACGACGACTACGGCCACCGCGATTGCAGCCACGGTATCGCTTGGGGCTGCTGTCCAGCCGGATGCGGTTCCGGGCCGGACGATTGAGGTTCCACTGGGGCGTGCAAGCGCCCCGGTATTGTCCCGATGAATCAGGAGCAAACCATGAACGCACAAACCAACCCTGTCATGCTGGCATCGCGCGAAAACACGCTGGCTGAGACGCTTAAGAAGACCCTGTCGCTCGGTGAACCGATGGATGAACGCCGCCTGCACTGGACGCTTGCCAAGGCCGTGGTGCCGGAACAGCGGCTGGCGTTCGCGCTGGCCGTGTACTTCACGGGCGGCTCCTATGTGATGGTCTGCGCCGACCGGGGCTTCCTGTGCGTCGAGCGGGTGGCACAGCGGTTCGCGGAGCTGACGAAGGCCCGCCAAGGCGGCTCATACCAGATCGGCCACGCGTTTGCGCGGCTGTACGACGCGCTAGGTTTCGCGCACCTGGAGACGGTCGGCTTCACCCTGATCCAGCACAGCGACCTGTCGTGCGTCGAAGGATTCATCAAGGGTTTTACCGACAGCATGCGCCTGTCGGTCGAGGCCGATGTAATGTCGGTCCTGACCGGCATCAAGGCCGACAACGACACGCTGGTCGAGAATCTGCGCCATTTCATCGACGATCACATGACCGTCTGCACGGTCGGCAAAGAAATCATCTAAGGATCTGTCATGACTACAATTTCTGTCACCCGGGTGGAGCACGCTATTAACCGCTGCAAGAACGCCCAACCGCCCAAGGATTATGTGCTGGGGCCTGACCTGCGTACGCTGGCTACCATCTACGGCACGATGAACTGGGAGCAGCGCGGTCGCCCTGACCCTTCCATCGAACTGGAGCAGCTGACAGCCAATGAGCGTGCCGCGCTTGAACGTTGGCTAGTCCCCGAGAGCAGCGGCCCGGTAGTTGATACCTGTGCAATCGGACGGGATGGAGGCGAATGCGAGGCGTGCTAGTAGGCCAGACAAGCAGCCCATGCGAGCCAGGATAGGGGGAGTACCCTGTCCTGGCTTTTTTTTCGCGTCGCTATCCAGACTTTCGCGCGCGAAAGTAAGGAAAAACCGGAAAAACCATCTCCGGTCGCCGACCAGGGTAGCCAGTGGCGCGACTTCGACCGAGGCTGCGCGCTACCGCTCCGGACCCAGTTGTGGACCCTGTGCGGGCTCATACGCGATCATGATGACGAATTCCCCAGCGAGCGCCATGGTGCCTCCCGGCACCATGGCCAACATGCCCAGGTCATGGATGACGTGCAGGGCCTCCCCGACCTGCTGCAGTACGTGGAATTCGCTGCGGGCAACCACGGCACCGGACCAGGCCCCTGCCGATGCGGCCGCCATTTGCAACAGCGGCTGAACAGGCGCGCGCGCGGCGATGGCGTCGTACGCGCTGCGGATCGCCGCCAGAGATGCCTGGCGCGCCGCGCGCGGTGCCAGGATGCGTCTGGCTACCCAGCCGGGACGGTTGTCGAACGTCCGTACCTGCCCCGCGTCGATGCGGGCGGCCACGCTAGGCTGAGCCGTGCTGTTGTCGATGATGAGAACGCGCCGGGCCATATCGACCGCGACTGACATCCGGCTCTGCGCGTCCTCCAGCTGGCGGCGGGTGCGCTGACGCCCCTTGGAGCGTAGCGATGCGAGCGCGTCGTCCTCAACCCCTATCAGGACCAGCTCCAGAACGAATCCGCGCTCCTGTGCCATGTTCATCCACCGTAACACCGTGGGAGTTTCGAAGCTCGACTCGACGGCGACCGACTGTCGCAGCGCGACGGCACCGACGATGAGGTCCTCGGTGGATTGCTGCTCGGTCGGCAGGTCCACAACCAGGTGCTGGGGAAATTCCATCTCGCCCTTGAGCTGATCGAGGACCGTGGTCTTGCCCACGCCGGGCAGCCCGGCTACGACTGCAAACACCGGCGGCACCCGCTCGTCGTCATCGTTGTTCATTGCCCATCCCTTTCGTTCGGTTCCATCGGCACCATGCGTCCGTCGGCATACAGGAACACCAACGTGTCGCCGTCCCACACCGCCAGCGGCTCGCCACGCGCCGCCGCGTGCGCGGCTGCGGCGGTGGTGGCAGCCGCCAGGCAGGCGAACAGCTTGGGGCGGTCCAGCATAGCGATGAGCGAGTTCATTTTCCGGCCTTGCCGCCGGCACTAGCCTGGGCTGGCTTGGCGCTCCTGGGCACAACCCCGAACGACTCGCGCGCCGACTTGGACAGCTTCGGCCAAGCATCGTCTAACAACATACCGTTGTGAATCAGCCTGGACTGCTCGTCGGTGAACTGCGGTGCCAGGGAGCGGCCGACGTAGACGCCCCCTACGACGCCGAGCAGCGCGCCGAAGGATGCGCCTACGGAGAGCTTCCACCAGAGTCCACCAGGTGCGGCGCGCTGCGCCTGCTGGCGGACGTTGTCCAGCGTTTCGGCGGCGGCGCGTGCGAAACGCGCCTGCATGGTGGCCAGCTCACCGTCGCCTACCTTTTTGGCTCCGTCAGCGATCTGCTGAAAAGCCTGCGCCACCGACTTGTCCAGGTTAGCCGCCTGTTCCCGCTCTTCCTTGACGGCATCCGCTAGCATGGCGATGGCCTTGGCGACTGTCTGCTCGAAGACTGCCGCGACGTCTGCGCCTGCCTTGTGCATCAACTCAGATTGGAAGAGGGCGGCCAGTAAGATAGGATCGTCGGCCGTCACTTTCTGGCCGGTCAGCCGATACACCTCGGCGCACACTTCGGCGATCTTGTCCGCCTGGCGTTTGATGGCCTCCGCCTTCCCGCCCCTGACCTCCAGCTTGCCGAGTGTCGGTTCCTGCTTGACACCTTGTGGTGGCTGGCTGGGTGGCTTGGTGTTGGTGGGCTTCATGTCAGAATCCGATGTCGTCGAGCTGCCTGAAGATGGCCTCGCGGACCATCTTCAGGCGCTGGCGTGGCATGATGCCGAACATGGGGGACTCCAGCGCCTGGTCGAAGGTCAGCTTGTTCTTGCCCATCAGCTCCATGTCCCTGCCGAAGGTGTCCGCGTTGCCCTTCTCGACTGTGACGACGCCACGGATGCGCTGCTTGAAGTCGGCATACAGGGCCGACTGCTGGAAAGTCTTGCCGTCACGCTCGATTGCGCCATAGAACTCGTTGAGCCAGACTACCACCGGCGCGGTCTGCTCTTGCAGCATAACCGCCAAGCCCTGGAGCGTGTCCGAGAATGCTTGTCCGCCTGTGACGACCGAGTGGATGAACACCTGCTTTCCCGATTGCTCCAGCAGCGGTATCACTTTGTTTTCCACCATGTAGGCCATCAGTGGAACAAATGTCGACGCGCCATTGTCGATGACGCAAATGCGGTCGGTGGCCAGAATCTTCTCCACCAGGCCGTCGAATTCGCGCGCGTTGATGTTATTGCCGCTGTCTAATATATCGATGCGCTCCGTTGTAAATCCTTCGTACTGGCTGAGCGTATCGTTGACGGGGTCGGTGTCGAACGCCTGCACTTGCCCAGATGTCTTATGGCCGAAATACTGCACCAATATCGCTGAAATAAATGATTTGCCGACGCCACCCTTACCCTGGAGCGTAAAGTGCACTTGATTCTTGTTCATGACGATCCTTTCACCACTTGGGTTTTTCCTTGGAACGACTCTCTCGCCAGTTGAATTTCGGTAGCGTGCCGTCCCGCTGTTCCTGCTGTTGATTTTCCAAAACCATTTGAGCTAACGGGGTCTTAATCCCTTGATGTTCGTTGCGCGGATTAGTTTCCGCTGTCACACCTCCCAGTAAGTGCTTGCGTTTTTTTCGGTGAATAAACCGGTACACCTCCATTTTGTTTGCCTTGACTCCGTTGATATTCAAAAATTCAGCGATCCTTTCATAGGAAACGCCAGCACGATGCAGTTTGAATATGTCGGCCTCCCATAGGACGAATTTTCCGCCCCTGCTCTTAAGATGCTCCAGAAAATTGTCAGCGTTGACGGTCATTTTTAAAACTTTAAAAGTTTCATTTCACCTTGATCGCCGACAGTCGCTGGTTCGGCGGGATCCAGTTCGGGGCCGAAACCCCGGTCTTTCGTGAACCGAGCCCCGAAAGGCCGGGTCTCGGCCCTGCGGGCTCGGCCCGGCGGCCTTCCGCGCCGTTGGCGCTCCAGCGCTCGCGCTCGGCCTGGTGCGCAACCGGCGTGGCCCTGGTAGGTCACTTTAACGAGTTTCCATATAATGCAAACTATGATTGTGATATCGACAATTAACCGTCATAATTTCCTTGACAGGCAAGTTTATATCAGAAAGACTAGCATCAAATGCTAGTTTTGCATAGTTGTGTAGCACTTCCGTATCCCATTCGTACCTGTTGCATAGCCGATCCGTCCTACCTTCGCACCTTACCCGGTGCCGGATCGAAGCTCACAGGCCCGGAAAATGATCCCTGGAGGCGCCGCAGAGGCAGGGGGAGGAAGGCAGGAGGTTGCCACGGGGAAACCCCGTGTCCCCCTCCAGAGGCTCACACATCACGCAACCTGCGGTTGCCGCTGAAAGCCGCGCTGCGCTTGGCTTTCAGCGTTAACGGGTCGCTTGCGCTCTGTTAACGCGTTGCGACTCTGAGATCGCAACCCTTTGGTTCTAAAGGAGTTTCTGATGATGAAGAAAGATCCAAAAATCCTCGGCCTGCGCCTGCCGGCCGACCTGCGTAAGTGGATCGCCGATCAGGCGGCACTGCTCAACAAATCCGAGACCTTCATCGCGACGGAGTTGCTCATCCGTGGACTGCGGGCCAAGACCACGGACGAGGTGATCGCCAGCATCCAGGACGCCGCCGCCGGGGGATTCCAGCGCGAGATTCTTCGCCAGACGCTGGTCACGCGATACATCGTGGAGGCCCAGCTGCGCGGATCGGTTCGCCATCCAGAGACGCTGGGCACCGACGCCTTGACCTGGGCCGACAAGCAATTACTCGCTATGCAGTCACAGGGAGAACAGTCATGACGATCAGCAGAAACGACAAGCGGCACCAATTTACCCGAGGCGCCGAAGTGATGCGCCATGAATACGGGCTGTATTTCAGCGCACTGTTTTTCAGTTTTATGATCGCGCTGTTGACGGCCCTCGGTTCATGCCTTTTCATCGGCAACGCCATGCTGAGCGAGGACGAGGGGAAAATCATTATCAGCAGGACCGTGGCTGAATTCAACGTGCAGTCGAATACCCCGCAGGACAAGGTCAAGCTGATATTAACCAGGTCTGGCGAGAAGAAGACCTATATTCTCCCCGCCGAGAAGCTGTTGCTGATAACCGCGCCCGAATGGATAGAGATTAAGCGTAAGCTCAAGATATGCGCTTGGATTTCCGTCGCGTCCGGCATGGCGTTATTCTTCCTGACCAACTGGGCTTGGCGGCAGTTTGGCAAAAAAGTATCCAAGGACGAAATTGTGCGCGGAGCGGTATTTGCCGAACCGGAAGCTGTAATAAATGAACTGGAATCGCAGGGGAAACTAAGTGAGATTCACATTGCCGGCGTGCCGATGGAAGCCGGTCGCGAGGTCTACAACATCGGGGTATCGGGCGCGGTGGGCTCCGGCAAATCGGTGGTGATCAAGGACGTGCTGAAAGACTGCCGCCGCATCGGGAAACGCGCGCTCGTCTTCGATTCCACCGGTGAATTCATCGAGAAATTCTACCGTCCCGGCATCGATATCATCCTCAATCCATTCGACGAGCGCAGCCCACCCTGGACGGCATGGAACGAGGCGCGCAAGATTTATGACTACGCGAATATATCGGAGTCATTCATTCCTGTGAAAAATCATAACGAGCCGTTCTGGGAGGAGGGTGGCCAGGCCGTTCTGGAGGATATCCTGTCGCGCCTAGCAAAGAACAACCAGGCGACCAACAAGCGGCTCGTGGAGGTCGTCAACGTGCTCACATTGAAGGAGGTCCAGGCGATCGTGAAGAAGCTGCCGGCGGCCGTCTATATGGACCCCGAGGCCGCGAAGACGGCGCTGGGCATCCGGATGAACGTGGTACGCGCGGCCAAGGCGATACGTTACCTGGGCGACGGCGACGCGTCCGCCCAGTTTTCTATCCGCAACTGGGTGAACGACGAGTCGACCGACAGCTGGCTGTTCCTGTCGACCAAGGAAGAAATGCTGGTCACGATGAAGCCGCTGCTGACGGCCTGGTTCGACATCGCGATGAGAGCGGTGATGTCGCTGCCGCCCAGCCGGGCGCGAATGATCTTTTCCGTGCTCGACGAGATGTCGTCTCTGGACCGGATCAGCACCCTCAAGGAAGTGGCGACGCGTGGCCGAAAATACGGCGTCGCGCTATTGCTGGGCTACCAGAACATCGCGCAGGTGCGCAAGATTTACGGCGACGACGATGCCCAAACCATAATTTCCATGCTGCAGACAAGGCTCGCGCTGGCGGTGCCGGACTTCCTGACGGCCAAGTATGTGAGCGAGAACCTGGGCGACCAGGAACTGATGGAGAAGGACGAAAACATCAGCTTCGGTGTCGACTCGACGCGCGACGGCGTCACGATCGCCACCCGGCGCGAGAAGCGCGACCTGGTCATGGCATCGGAGATCATGGGCCTGCCGCCGCTGAGCGGGTACCTGCGCCTGGCGGGCCGCAACGAAGTCATGAAGGTCAAATTCGACTACAAGGAATTCCCGGCGATCGCGCCGCCCTTCATCGAAAAGGAGATCATCAGCTATGCTCTCGATGAGTAACGTCTCCAGTGTCGCCAGCGCCGCAACCTACTACGCTGAGGACAACTACTACAGCCAGGACGAAAACCAGGCCATGTCGGTCTGGGCCGGCAAGGGCGCCGAGGCGCTGGGCCTGGTCGGCAGCGTCGACCCGGAAGACTTCGCCAAGATCCTCGCCGGCGAGATCGGCGAGTTCGGGCTCGGGAAAATTCTCGGCAAGGGGCCGGACGGCGACCTGCTGCGCGACCACCGGCCCGGATTCGACGTCACCCTGTCGGCGCCGAAGTCGGTTTCGATCCTGGCCGAGGTGGACGAGCAACGCGATGTGCGGGGCGCGCACGAGGCGGCGGTGACCAAGGTACTCGACTACATCGAACGCAACCTGGTGCGTGCCAGGGTGACGGAAGCGGGCGAGACGAGCACCGTGCAGACCGACAACCTGATCGTGGGCCGCTTCCATCACACCACCAGTCGCGACCTCGATCCGCAGACCCATACGCATCTGGTGATCGCCAACGCGACGCAGCTGGAGGACGGGCGGTGGCGCTCGATTTCCAATGAACTGATCTACAAAAACCAGAAGCTGCTGGGAGCGATCTACGACAGCGAGCTGGCCGCCAACCTGCGGGAACTGGGCTACCGGCTGGAATCAACCCAAGATGGGCGCTGGGAGGTCGCCGGCATCTCGCGAGACCAGATCAACCACTTCAGCCAGCGCAGCCAGGCCATCGAGGAGCGGCTGGAGAAATTCGGCCTGACGCGCGAGACGGCGACGGCGGCGCAGCGCGAGGACGCGGCGCTACGCACTCGCGATGCGAAGTCGGAGGTCGACCACCAGGCGCTGCGCGAAGACTGGCGGGACCGGGCCCATTCCATGGGTGTGGATTTCAGCAAGATCGAGAACGAGCGCGAACGGGGCGGCGCGCCGCCGACCGATCCGGCGGTACGCGAGGAGAAGGCGATGGACGCGGTGCGTTTCGCCATCGCCCACCTAACCGAAAGGGAAAGCGTGGTGCCGTGGGAGGAAGTGATCCGCGTCGCGCTGGAGCACGCGGTCAAGGATGCGCCATGGGCGAGCGTGCGGCTGGAGGACGTCGAAAAGGCACTGGGAGACATGCTGGCGGCGAAAGAGGCGCTGTCGGTTCCCATTGAAGGCCATATAACCACGCCAGAAGCGCTCAAAAGGGAACGGGACATGCTCTTCATGCTGGAAGGCGGTCGCAGCGCTATGGGGCCGATTATGGGCTTGGAGCGGGTCGACGCGGCGATCGCCGCGTTCGAGCAGGCCCGGTCAGCGGCCAGCGATATCCCTTTCCGGCTGACCGTCGGCCAGGAGGACGCCGCGCGCGTGGCGCTGACTTCGGAGGATCGCTTCATCGGCCTGCAAGGGTACGCCGGCGTCGGTAAGACGACAATGCTCGAAGTGGTGCGCACCGCGGCCGAGGATGCGGGCTACACCGTGCGCGGGATGGCGCCGAGCGCGATGGCCGCACTGACCCTGCAGACGGAGTCGGGCATCGAGAGCGTTACCACGGCCAGGTTCCTGCTGGACGAGGGCCGCCGCGCGGTCAACGAGGCCAAGCCGGAAATGGTGACGCTGGAGGTGTTCGGCGCTGTCGACCTGGCCGGGAAACAGTGGCGCACTCTGTCCGTCACGCTGCCCGGCAAGGCCAGGGAAGGGGAGTACGCCAGCAAGGAGCTGTGGATCATGGACGAGGCCTCGCTGTCGGGGCAGCGTGAGATGACGCAGTTGATGGAGATGGCCCAGAAGGCGGGCGCAAGGCTGGTGCTCGTGGGAGACGAGCTTCAGCTCAACGCGGTGGAAGCTGGCAAGCCGTTCGAGCTGCTGCAAAAGGCCGGAATCGACGGCGCCGTTATGTCCGACATCAACCGTCAGCAGGTCGAGGATCTGAAGCAGGCCGTATCGGCGGCAGTGGAGCGGCAGAACACGACGGCGCTGGGATTCCTGACCGATCGCATCGTCGAGATAGAAGACAAGGGCGCGCTGCTGGCCAGGGCGGCCGCCGACATCCTCGAAAAACATCCACAGGATCGGGACAAGGCATTGATCATCGTCCCCCTCAACGACGACCGCCACGCCATCAACAAGATGGTGCGGGAGGGTCTGCAGGAGCGCGGCGAGATCGGGGAGACGCAGGCCGAACGGAAGATTCTGGTACCGACCGGTTATACGGACGCGCAAAAGGGCTCAACCCCGTATTACGAACCCGGCATGGTGGTGCGCTTCGGGCGCGAGTACCGAAGCCTGGACGTGGCCAGCGGCGCCTATGGCACCGTGGTGAGCATCGACGTGCCATGCCACCAGGTGAAGCTGCAGATGGAAGACGGCCGCCATGTCACGTGGAGTCCCGAGAAGCACGCCAAGGTGGAAGCTTACAAGAAGCCGGAGGAGCGCGAGCTCGGCATCGGCGACGAACTGCGGTTCACGCGCAACAACAAGGACCTGGGCGTCAACAACGGCACACTGGGCAAGGTCACTGCGATCACTGACGACAAGATCGTGCTGGACACCGCCAAGGGGCAAATCACGCTGAGGTCGACGGACAAGTCAGAATCCCACTGGGACTACGCCTATGCGATGACGGTCCACGCGTCCCAGGGCAGGACCACCAACGACGTCAACTTCCTGATCACCGCCGACAGCGGCAGGGCGATGGGCGAGCGGTCTTTCTACGTCGGCATCACCCGCCCGAGGCTCGACATGACGATCTACACCAATGACAGCGACAAGGCCAAGGATCTGATCGTCCAGGAGCAGAACAAGACCAGTGCCGTCGAAAAGCTCAGCGCGAAGGACCTGGTGGGTGGCCACAAGCTCGACGAAGACGCTGCAGGCAAGGCAGGAAAGGGAACGCCCAGCGGCGGCCGCAGCGTCGGCGCCGAGCTGTAGGGCGCTGCACCGCTGGACGGCTTGGAGCTCTCCGGCCAATTTTTGGTGCAACATAGAGGAAATTCGGCGCCGCAGGTACGCGGCGGCGGGAGAACCTAACAGGGGACAGACAGGACCGATCCATGGACTTATTGCCTTCAACGCGCACGCGCTACGTGCTGTTGTTTATCTGCCTGCTGGCAGTGGTCGCGCTTGTCGAGGCGCTGGCCAAGACCGTGGCCGGCTGGGGCAACTTCGGCTTCGCAGTGACGTTGTGGGCGTGCTTTGGCGTGGCATATGGCTGGCTGCTGATCGAGCCGATGGTGCGCGCGCTCCTGCTCAAGCGAAAGGTCGCCGGCACCGGTCGCCAGCACCGCGTGCGACGGATCGGCGCCGCAGTCGCCAAGGGCAGCGGAGTCGCTTTCCCACGTTTCTACGTCTATGAGAGCAGTAAGTTCGACGTGATGGTGAGCGGAATCGGCAAGGGCGTCACCATTCTGGTCAGCGACAGGGCCGCCCAGATGGACGACGAGATGCTGGAGTCAGTCCTCGCACATGAATTCGGCCACATCAGGTTGCGGCATGCCCTGATCCGCCTGACGATGTACGGGTCGCTGCTGTCACTGGCCATCATCGGCCACAGCACGGCGGCGATCGCGGTGCCGGCCAATTTCTTCGTGCTGTGGACGATGCGGCAGATGGAGTTTGCGGCCGACCGCGACGCCGCGCGGATGGTCGGAGCTGGCCGCATGCGTACAGCGTTGGCGCACGTGGGAGCAGTCCTGGGAGACATCCCAGCCTGGCAATCCGCATTCAGCACCCACCCGACTTTCCGGGCACGCGTAGCCCGCCTGAAGGACCCAGCAACCCTTAATAAACACGAACCAGGAGGTACCAAATGAAGAAAGCAATCGCCGCCGTCATCGCATTGTGCATTATCACCGGCAGCACACCGGCACTGGGCGAAAATTCTTTCGGCGCCAATCCGGACGGCACCGAGAAAGTCTGCTCCCTCGGCATGGGGGCCCAGAGCGAGCAGGGCTTTGCCGAGGCGCTGCAGCGTTGCAAGCGAGGTGACATCCTGGATATCGGCTGGGCCAAGAGCACTCTGGCGATTCAGGTTTGCGACTTCACCAAGAGCATTGTCTACCATCCCGGCAACGGGGCCATCATCGCGTGCGTGTACACTGGTAGCCGCAGGACCGTCAGCAAGTAACGAGGAGGACGCCATGAAGCAGCGATTGAGTAAGGAGCAAGCGGATGCGGCCGCTGACGCTTTATTGTCCCAGGAACCGAGGTTCGACGACAGCTGGATGGGCCGACTGTTGAAGCGCTTCGGAGAGCGGCCGGGGCCGAGCACCACGTGGCAACGGGATGCGATCCGCAAGATGCCGGAACCGACCGGCTTCGAGTCACCTGGCTCGGCTCAGTGGAATGTCGTACATCGCCAAGCACCGTTTGAGTAAGATTTCTGCCGTACCAGCCGTCATCGCCAATGCTCAGGAATCGTCAGTCCGAACACTCGCGAAACATTTTCGAGTGCAACGATAATTTCGCGATGTCGGCTTCTATCATAGGCATCTCCAGAGTCCCGTTGAGATAGAATGATTTTCAACTCAGGAAGATTATGTAGGCCGACAGCGTAAAGATTTCTCCACGTCAACTCGCCAAACAATTTGTATATTACTTCGGTACCGTCTCGATCACTAGCCAATCGCTTCGGTCCCACCAACTTTAGTAAAGTTTCTTCGGCCTCTTCTTTTGTTTCGAAGGTATGTAGATGTTGCAAAGGAGCTCCAGCGGAGAAGTTAGTTCGATGACCCGGCACGAAGAAACTTCCTTCCACCGAGCAGATTGTCACGAATACTGCACGTCAGAACTCTATGCTGTCAATAACGCAAGTAGCCGAGGCTAAAAGGAAATGGCGATTCTTGGACTAGTAGCGCCGGCAGGAGAAAGTCCATATGTGTGCTTTTCCCGGCATAACTCGGGGTGTACTTCCGGCCGGACGTCTTGCACCCAAGGTCTAATCAGGGAATGGAGCTAATCCTGCACGTCGTATTCATTGGCGAATCGCAGCTGCTCGCCTCGCTTACGTAGATAGGTCAGCGGGTGCGTGGCACGACGCTGAACTTGAATAATTATCCGCTCCACGCGTTCCTGTTCGTCCGCCATGCCATTTTCCTTACTTTCGTCCGAATTGAAGGACGTTTGTGCGGACAGTGGCCTGTTCGTCTTCTTCGGTAAGGATGTCTCTTACCCATCCAATCACCATTTCTTTGGTAACCGGGTCGTGGCTCGTGCGTTCTGTGGCCATCCAGCGGGCGACCTGCAGCAACGCCTGCGCCTCGTGTTCCGGTAACTGCGCAATTAAGGCGTCCAGGCAGCGCACCTGATCTGCGGGGGAAAGGGGGAATTGCTCGATGTTCATGCTTAAGTGTCCTTCTACTTTCGCGCGCGAAAGTCATCAGGGCAGCGGTCGGCCACGACTTTCAGATAGCGCTTGCTTTTAATGGCCGGGCACAGGGCGCCGACTACCTCGCCTTTAGCATCGATCACGATGTGACCGGTGTTGCCGAGTTCATCCAGCGCCGAGACCAGCTCACCGTCAAGTTCGCCAGCGGAAGCGACATATTGTTCGGCGCTCATGCCATGCCTGCGCAATACGGCATCGGCATGAACGCGACGCCGCCGCAATTCGGCATGATCTATCCATCGGATAGCGCCCATGCAGGCGAGCGCGAGCAGCACGCCGATGCATACCAAACCAAGCTCATTCATAGATCCCCGTCTCCTGTTGGCTCGTTATATGGTTATGGCTTCGACTTCTTGTCATCCTTCGGACCGAACAGATCGCGGTGGACATTGTCCTGATGCTCGGCGGCGCTGCCTGGGCCGGGCTTATCACTTGGACCCTTCAGTCCAGGGATTTGCGCATCGCGCCGCAGCTGGTCGGCGGTCTTTTCCTTGCCCGCTGAGACTGCCGGCGCGATAGCCGCCTCCTGGCGGTATATGGCATCCATGTTCGCGTCGACGGCCGAGTTCACCTTCGACTCGACTTCGTTGGCAACGTCGCCTTGGTGGTAGCCATGCCCGCGCACAGCGCCCTGGTGCTTGCGGTAAGCAGAGGCGGTGCCGTCGCTCACCTCGGACTGGTGGCGGCGATGCTCGCCATCGACAGACTTGCCGGATAGGGCGGGGGAGCGATCCTGCACATCCTGCAGATTGGTCGACACGCGCGCCGGCGTCGGCATGGCGTCGAAGCTGGTCTCGGCTAAGTAGGAGGCGGCCATGCGAGCGGCTCGGTCCGGGTCGGTCTGGTACAGCATGTTGAAGGCGTCGAGCTTGCCGTCCTGGTGCAGTCGGTCCGCCAGATAGCCCGTGTAGTCCATGGAGGAGTGCAGCCACTGCTCCTGCACCGTGCTGGCCTGCTGGGACAGGGCGAAGGCCTGGGAGCGTGCCGACTCGGAATTGCGCGTGTGCTGGGTCGCGCTGGTCATCGCAGCCTCTTCGCCCTTGACCGACTCGGTGCGGTTCTGCTGGCCCCACTGGTAGGCCTCGGAGGTACGGAAGTCGGCCGAGAGGGCCTGCTCGGATGTCACGTTGCGGCTTTGCAGCTGGTCCTTGGCATACGCCACCGCCGCGTCGAAGGTCTTCTGCTTGCTCGCGTCGTCGATCTTCTGGGAGTTGATGCTGGTCTCGGCGCTGACGGAGGCCTTGCCTGACACGGGGAGGATAGAGGCGAGGCCGCCGCCCACCGTCGCCTCGACCGACGCCCTGCCGCCTGTCGCCAGCGTACCGACAATGCGCTGGCCGACCGAGCTGCTGGCCGACAAGCCCAGTTTCTCGTTGACGTTTTCGGCGATCTGCTGCAGTTGCGACACCGCCATTCCGGAGCGCGTCCCGCGCGAGGCGTCATGCAGGTTGTTGGTGCCATGTTGGTCGGAGAACGCCTTGACGATGCCCATGCGTTCCACGAGCGCGGCGGTCCGCATCTGGGTCGCCGCGGCCGTCTCGCGGATCGCCGACTCCTCGCGCTGGCCAGCCTCGCTGCTCAGCGCATTGCCGATCTTCTGGCCGAAGTTAGCGCTCAGGCCCAAGGTGCTCTGGTTGCCCTGGAAGCGGAATTCGCCGTTCTGGCCGAAGATGGAGGTGCCGGCCGCGCTGCTCACCCGGCTGAAGCCAGACGCCATGGACGGCGCCGTGTCATAGTGGTTGGAATTGACGTTGTTGCTTGCGGTCGTGTCCAGGGACACATTGCCTTGGCTGATGTTGCCGGTGGCAACGCTGCCGACGGAGCCGTCGACGCCGCCCTTCGCAGGCCCCATTGCGGCACTGAACAGTGCCGAACCGCCGATCTCGCCCCCTTTGACCAGGGCGTAGGCGATCAGCGGCAGGCACAGGGTCAGATAGCCGGCCATCGCCGATTCGGACAAGCCGCGTTGACTCATCTGACCGATGTTGACCAGGTTGACGGCGGCGGCCGTGGTCGTCGATTCGGCGACGCCGACCAGGGTGGAGCGGGAAGCCGTCGTCATGGCGAAGTTGAGGATCGCGTACAGCGGCGGTATCAGCTGGACCCACACCAGCGACATCACGTATGCCTTGAGGATCTTGCCGGCATGCTCCCCCGCCACGATCAGCAGGAGGATCACCAGCGGGAACACCGCATAGCAGATCAACTCGATCACGTTGCGGATCACCGGAGCTGCCCTTTCTGCCACACGCGCCATGGTGAGGTAGTTCGTATTGGCTGTCATTTCAGCCTGGGACTGGGCGGCGGCGACGATGGCGGCGCTGGGGGCGTCGAGATGCTGGGCCGAGACCATCTGCGAATCGCGCACAGAATTGAGCGTCATGTTCTGGCGTAGCATATCGGTGGCCGACTTGGCGATATTGGTAAGCTGGGTGTAGGTGCTGGTGATCTGCGAACTCAGGGCGGCGCCCGCCGCCACGTTGTCGATCGCGTGCGGGTTCAGAACACGGCCGCGCGTCTGCATGGTTTGAGTGATCTCGGCACCCCAGCGATTGTTCAGATCGGTATAGGCGGCCGCGCATACCATACTGCCGGTAGGCGACGTCGACATCCTGGCGCTGAGCGTGTTGGAGGTGTTCGACATCACCGTCCAGGCGTCGTCGGCGCGCGCGAACACATCCTGTGAAATGCGGCCGTTGATAATGTCGTAATAGGTGCAACTGTTGATGAATGAGATCAGGTCGTCCCGGAACGAGGTGTTGGTCGGTACGGTCTGCAGCGTGTCGACCAACACGGTATTGCCGAACATGATGCCGTTCTTCTGGAATTGCAGGTCGTTGGGCAGCGCGAAGACCGTCTCGAACGTGCGGGTCAGTGTGTCTCCCACGTGCGAGGTGACCGACGCGAAGAAAGCAAGCCCGATCGGCACGTTCGACCGAACCGTGGGCGGGGAGGTGCCGGTGCGGTCGATCAGGACAACATCGGCCTTGGGTACCAGGAGCAGGGAGTGGATGATGACGACCATCAGCAGCCACCTGAAGAACTCGATGGGGTCCTGCGACTTGCCCGTCGCCATGCCCGCGATAAAGACGAGGAAGGCGAGCATGGCGACCAGGCGGAAGACATCGAGGAAGTCGCCGCTGGCTGTGATGGCGGCGATGCCATCCATCAGCGTGGCCAGCTGGTCGACATTGAAGTATGCGTAGACATCGAAACTGGCCATCGCTAGCTCCCGTTATTTTCCGGCTGAGGCGAACCGCAGGTTGCCGGCGAGGTTGGCCGGCAGGCTCGCCATAAGGTTGCGCTCCATGTAGATCACTTCCTCGGCGATCTTGTTGACCGACTCGACCTTCGAGTAGGCAAGTCGCACCTCCTCCCGCGCGTCCGTGCGCAAACGGTCGACGTTGGCCGACATGGTTTTCATGTCCTCGATCGCCATTGCGGGAGCGCCGGATGAAGCCTGGGAATAGGCCTGTTTGATCTGGTGCGTCGCCTGCACGATGTACTGGTACGCGTACTCGGCGGCGATCAGGTCGGCGTACTTGCCGATCCAGATCGTATCGAGGCCCACGTTGGGCGCCGCTGTCGATACCGCCAGCGCCTTGTAGACCGGCAGGCCGGTGATATTGATGAACGAGATCTCGTCTGGGGTGAGCGCGATGTTGTTTTTGAATTTGTTGGCGATCGCGAGCAGCTTGGTCTCCACCTTCTGCGCGAACGGAGTCACGGCCAGCTCGTCATCGGAAAGCACGAGGCAGCCTTCCGGGGTGGTGCTGTCGACACAACCGTAGACGGGTAGCTTGCCGTTCTCGTTGCCCCGGATGAACTGCTGGATAGTGATGGCCTTGGGCTCCTTGTACAGCGGGGGCTGGTCTGCCGCTTGGTCGGGGGAGATAATGGTGGTGCCCGACAGGGCCATGAGGATCTTGCGGTCGTCCACATCCAGCCCCGCAAGTCGCGACAGCGCGCGCCAGGCGATGTTGCCGGGCTGTACCTGCTCCTTGGTGGCGGGGTCGGTCACGGCCGATATGGCGGCGTTGACCTTGGCGTTATCGCCCTGGACCGCCTCGCGCGCCTCGCTGTGGTCAGTAAAAAGCCCGGTAACGGGGGCGGTCACCTTGGCGAAATACTGGGCGGAGCGCTGCCAGTCGCCGCCCACGCCGCGCGCGACGGCTTCGCCGGCTTCGCAGGAATTGATGTTCATGGCGTTGAGGTCCTGTGCGGTCTGCTGCAGCTCGGTCAGGGTCTTGTTGATCTGCGGACTGATCGAATCGAGCGCGAGCTTGAAGGCGTACGACACCGCGCTTGAGCCGATGTTTTTCATCATGCTCACAAGCTCCGACTTGGAGATGAACGAGAACGACCCGGCGTAGAGGTCAATGCCGCCGCAGCCCATCTTCAGGCTGGGCAGCGTGACACTGCCGGGGTTGTAGTTGCGCTGTGGCGTGCGCATGAACAGGTTGCCGCCGGTGACGACGTTCATCCCCTGGGCCCGGTAGGCGCCGGGGCCGGTGACGTTGCCGAAGGCACCCATGTCGTCGAACAGCTGCTGCATGCCGTTGTCGCCGGCGTTTGCCGCCTGGCTCAGGAAGGCAGCGGCCACTGCCCAGGCGATGACTTTCTTGGTGATCATGATCAATACTCCTGGCCAGGCTGGGTGGAAGTGAGTACGTAGACGCGCTCCATGATCTCCTGCAGCGACATCAGGCCGTAGCCGACCGGCTGAACCTTGCCCGACCGCTTGTCGGCCAAGAACACCGCCGGGACGGTGGAGACGTTCAAGTTGGCGGCAGAGCCATTGTCCAGCTTGGCGTTGGGGAATTCGGGCAGGGTGCCGCCGTCGAGCGAGACGGGGAAGATCTCGATGCCGGAGTTGCGCTGGTACATGCGGAGAATCGGCGCCAGCTGGTGGCAATAGGTGCAATTGCCCCGGAAATAGAAAAACAGCCCGTGGGACTGGGCCAGCTGCTCAGAGGCTGCGGTGCGCCTGCCGTCACGTTGCGCGTCGTAGGAGGCGATCGCCATGGCGTTGGTAGGCCGGCTGCGCAGGCTGTAGTCCAGTTCTGGCGTCGTCCACACGGTCCGGCGGAACACGTCGGAGAACCTGCTGGCGCGGTCCATCGCGTACTGCTGCAGGAACAGGTATTCCTTGACCGCCTCCGGGCTCTGCTGCTCTACGGCCAGTGCCAGCAGCCGCTCGATTTCCTTGCCCAGTTCCTTGTTGGTCATCTGCTCGTACGGCTTGCTCTTGGGCTTGGCCGTCACCTCTTCGGACTTGGGCGGCTTGGGCGGGGCGTACCACAGGAACCCGCGGTCCGGATCGGACCACGAGGAACCGCTCCAGTAGGTCTGAGGGCCGTCGGCGGAGCGTGCCGCCGCCGTCGCCGCGAGCAGAACCACCATTGTCGCTAGGGTCTTCATTTGGTCCT
Source organism: Rugamonas sp. A1-17 (assembly GCA_025548565.1). Lineage (GTDB taxonomy): Bacteria > Pseudomonadota > Gammaproteobacteria > Burkholderiales > Burkholderiaceae_D > Rugamonas. The sequence continues at coordinate 80,619 of JAJLPB010000018.1, read as the reverse complement.
CCGTGTCAGCTTGGATGGGGGGTAGCCGTCGGCGCAAATATTCATCTGCGTCGACCATGTGTAAGCGGCCGGAATGGCGGTTCCGGGAAGCAGCGCGGCGTCCTGCGTGAAATCGAGCTGGACGCGGCCGCAGTCGGGTTGCTGGAACAGGTAGACGCGCTGGACCACCAACTGCAGGGCTCCGGTCGCGTTGAGGCGGCGGCGCGTCTCGTCGGCGACGGCGCCGCCGACGGTGCCGGACGCACGCCCGTCAGCCAAGGCCAGGCGCACCAACTGGGGCGGGGTTTTGGTCTCCTGGGCGAGGGCGGGCAGCGACGCCGCCAGCAGGATGAGGGGGAGTAGGTTTTTCATGGCTGTCTCCTAGTGGCCGAAGTAGGAATTGACCTTGTCCGCCGCGCGACCGAGCACTTCGCTCTCGTTCGGTCCCTTGGGAACGATGTCGGCGTAAAAGTCGCTGAAATCGACGGTGGACAGGTCCATGGTCTGGAATTGCGTGATCGTGATGCCTTGACAGGAGGGCGACTCCGGCGTGCCCCATCCCATGCCGGGCAGTTGGACCCGGGCTGCTTCGTTGATGATCTTGGAGATCTTGCTGTTGAAGCAGCAATAGGTCTCCTTGTGCTGCACGCAGATCTTCGCGAACAACAGGCTGATCTTCTTGGAGCAATATTCGCCGACGTAGTGGCACAGGCGGTGGTCGCGTTTAACTGCCACGAGCACCTCGTCGCTGTCGCAGGTGAGCATCTGCTGGACCACCATGACGGCGATGGCGAGTGCGAACGAAGTCGGATCGAAGCCGCCGATGAGGAGCGTGGACTTCATGCTGCCGCCGGCCAGCACGTCGAACACATAGGCGCTGCCGCCGGTGATGGCCAGGTTGGTGAGCCCGTTGGTGGGAGAGGAGGACCCCTTGCAGCAGTTTTTCAGCACGCTCTTGGAGCAGCGATTGTCCTGGCCCTTGAAAACCTGAAACGTGGACTCGTCCACATAGACACCGGCTTCGCGGGCGATCTCCATGCCCGTCACGGCTTTCGCGAAGTCCGGATCGGGCACGGCGCCGGTGTCGAAGCAGTTGCCCTCGATGCAGAATTGCTGGCCTCCACAGTTGACAACCGTGTTGCTTGTGGCCGGCGACACCTTGCAGGAGTATTCCCGCTGTTCGGTGATGCACTGGAATACGCCGTTGATGGTCACGCCCTGCTCGCAGACCGTGCTGGCCACGGTGCAGCCCTTGGCGATCGCGGAGCCGCAGGTATCGGAGATGCCGTCCTCGATGCAGGCGTACTGGGTGGTGTTCTCCCAGCATGGCCGCGTGACCTCCATGCCGTCGATCATGACGGAGGCCGGCCCGGACGTGCATGCCTGGCTGATGATGCCGCACGACTTGGCCGCGAATGCGTCGAGCGAGCAGAGGAGGGCGGCTAGAAGTATAAATGTCCGCATGCGGCCTCCTAGTTGGAAATCACGGCGCCGTTGCCGTCAAGTTCGGCGCATGCGCTGTTGTCCCAGTGGTCCTGGAATACGGGGACGTTCACGCGCGCCGTGAAAAGCCCGTCCGGCGTGAAGCAGTTCTCGTTGGTGCGCGGCGCGTTCGTGCATGCCTGGATCGCTTGCCTGGGCGGATCGGACACTGCGGGCGTCGGCGGCGCGCTGCAGGCGGAGGCGTCGTAGCCGTGCTGAACCTCGTTTCCCGCGCAGTCCTTGTACCAAATCTTGGTCTCGACGCCGGTGCCATGGCCATTGTCCGCGCACAAGCCCGCCTCAGTGCGGTAGGCGTTGGCGTAGGGTATGGTCAGCTGGTCGCCGCGCACCTGGCCGGCATCGCAATAGCCGTATCGGAGATCGGCGCCTCCCTGGCCGGCGAACCGCTGCCAGGTATAGGTGACGTTCAGCGTGGCGCTGCACTGGTTCTCGGTGACTGGCCGGCCGACCTGGCAGCGCTCGGTGTCATAACGCTCCGGCTGGTTGGTCGTTTGGTTGGTGCAGGCCGTGTAGTTGCCGCTCAACCCCGACATGCCTGCCGTGTGCGACGGTGCGGTGTTGCGGATGTTGTTGCCCTGGATGATGAGTGGGTCGTTGACCTTGTCGATGGTGTAGGTTGGCCTGGCGCTCGGGTTGCCGACGACGTAGTTAACCGTCTCGCATTCGGCGTTCTTGTAGGCGTCGCTGCCTGGCACGTACGCGGCGCAGGCGGCGATCTTGTTCTGCCCCGACGCGGTCAGGTTCGAGCCGTACAGTCCGGTCAGGCTATTGCTCGTGCCCGTGTCCTGGCCCGGTACATTGGTCATCGCGCCGGCGTTGATTCCGTTCTTGATGTCCGTGTTGGCGGACTTGTAGGCTTTGCCATCAGTGAATGCCTGTGACTGCGTGCTCTGGGCCAGCAACGAGCCGGCGCCGGCGCCCAGCACGACAAGCAGCATCAGCTGGATCGCGCCCTTCACAGCTGCCCCCTGATCTGCTTGAGTCGGGCCTCGGCCAGTCGAGCGAACCGCTGGTCCGCCTGCTTGGCCAGGTGTTCCAGGGCGTAGTCCAGTGTCACGTCGCCGGCGACCCGCGCGAACGTGTTGTTCGCGTCGCAGTCGCGGCCGCAGGTCTTCTCATCCTCCGGGCGCACGGAAAGCACAAAGGTTGGCACATGGACGACGTTGAACCTCCGGAACAGCGTGGGGTCGATCTGGAACTGCGCGCCTGGGTGCTTGCGGATGATGTTGGCGGTCAGCTCCGTGGTCTTCTTGAACGACCCGTCGACCATGCCCCGTAGCACAAGGGTGGCGCCGGCCTTTCCCGCCTGACCCGCGAGGCGGTCCAGCGAGGACGGAGGCATTGTCAGCGACACGAGCACGAACAGGCCGGCGTCCGGGCGCTGTTCGGCTTCGTAGCGCTTGGCGATGGCCGACGGGTCAGGGGCGGACAGGGCGGGGGGGCGACCGACATCCGGAACGGGCACCCGCAGCTGCTGCGCCTGGCGTTCGGCTTTGGAGATGGCTGCGGCCGAGCGCGGGGCTTGCTTGCCGGACTCGCGCGCGATCGCCGCGTCGCTCGGCAGCTGCTGGGCGCCCGCGACCACGCTGGCGGAGATCGCCAGAAGGAGCGCGACTTTCGCGCGCGAAAGTTGAAATGTTTTGGTCATGGTTTCCTCCTGCGTTTGACTGCTACTTGACCCAGCCGTAAATACGTTCGCAGCAGTTCCGCTTGCGATACATCATGTACGCGAAATCCTCGCCCTTGATCGGATACTCCTTCCCAGCGCTCCAGACATGCGTGGTGCGTCCCATCGGCTGGCAGCAGCGGCCGTCCGGCCCCTTGCCCTGGTAGCTCGGGTAGAGCATCGAATACTTGTAGATCCGCTTGTCGAGCACAGGCGCCGGATACATGCCGCACCAGCCTGCCATGCCGTTGCCGGCGAAGGCCAGGAACTCGCGGTGCAGTTTCATCGCGTAGCGTTGCATGATCAGGGACGAGGCCTGAACGCCGCCGACGTGCGACTGCACGTGGCCGTTGAGCGGGAACATCGAGCCCTGGCAACCTCCGCACCATTGCATCGGCGAGAGCGGGAAGCCGGTGGTCGCGGCGATGCAGTCTGCCGCGCATGCGGCCTGCGCTGCGGGATTGGCGAACAGGAAAACGTCCGGACTCAGGATCACGGCCAGCTCGTCGTCGTTCCAGGAAGGGTCAAGTTCGGTGACGTAGGCGATATCGAAACCTCCCTGTTCGAGGCAGCTGGTCTCCGAGAGGACCTCTAGCCAATACAGCACCGGATTGACGTACCAATGCGCCTGGTAGAGGGACGTATTAGACGATCTGCGGGCGCGGTTGCCCTGCGCCACAGAGGGGCTGGGCGCGATACCCGAGCCGATGGTGGCGCCGCCGAGGGAGGTGAAGCACCATGGCGTGCGGGTGACATCGACCTGCCGGGCGGGTTCCCAGAACCCGATGCTGATGCCGATCTTGCCGAACGGCGGGGGGCCGCAGGCGCAGATCGGCGAGCCTACGTTCTCGATGTCCTCCTGGCCCATCTGCAGTATCGTGGTGCTGCCGATGCTGATCGGGAAGATGCACGACCAGCAGATGTCCGTGATCGGGTTCATGAACTTGCCCGAGCAGGTCGAGGCTGCGAGCGCGTGGCGGCCGACGCACAGCAGAAGCAGGAGCAGGGCCAGCGATTTATAGAGCGATTTCATCGATTCTCAACCTTTTTCCTTCCTGCGACACGATCGCCGGCACGTGCTGGATGCCCAGTTTTCGGATCAGAGCGCCCTGTTGATCGAAGTAGACGGGGGTGTCCCACTTTTTCATCAGTTCGAAATAGCTGCCGCCCACCAGGATCGGTTTGGCGAGGCCTTCGCGCGAATCGAGGTAGCGCTTGGCGAAGGCCACCTGGTTCTTGTCGCGTGCGTCGAAGAACACCAGCGGCCGGGACAGCCCGACACGGTCCAGCGGATTGATCGTCGTGCCGGCGGCGACCAGAATCTGGCCGCGGTCGTCGGTGACGTTTTCGTCCACCGTGAAGGTCGGGTCGTAATACTGCGTTCGGTTCCGGGAAGCGCGCGTGACGCTGCCGAGCGGCTCCGGGTTGAGCAGCTTGCGCTTGATCTTTTCGGCCTGCTGCTGCTGGTACCGAAGCGCCTCGCCGCTGGCCACCTTCTCTGCCACGCGCTTTTCGATCCACTCCAGCATGTCGGGCTCGGTGACCTCGTAGGTGGTGCCGATCTTGCCGTAGTCGGCCGCGCCTGCTTGGGGCTGGGTGAAGGCGATAGCGACGACAGCGCCTAAGGCGAGCTTGTCAGAAAATCGCATATGCTTTCCCCACAATGCGGGACGACTGGATCAGGCCGGTGACGCTGTATCGGCTGTCGAGACTGTCCGGATGGGAGGCGGCGGCGTAGATGTAGCCCTGTGGGATGAGGCCGGGATGGATAGGCTCCAGCGGCACGCCGTGGCTGCTGACCGTCTTCGCGTAACCGACAGGCTTGCCGTCGATATAGACGTTGCGTCCGTTGACTGTCACCGCCTGGCCAGGCAAGCCAGCCACGCGCTTGACGAACGTCCAGTCGCGGCGGTAGAACTGGTCGCGCTGCCATTCGAACGCAACGAAGTCGCCTACGCCTGTCGGCTGCGATCCCAGCACGACGAGGTACATGGACTGCGGCAGGCTGTTGGACATGTTCAACGCAACGCGGTAGTGGGTGCCGCACCACGCGAACGCTGCGGCTGCGATGCCGTACGCCCACCAGCGGCGGCGGGCGTGCGCGCCAAGGGAATGGATGGCGTAGCGCCATTGGGTAACGGAAGGTATGCGCATGGAGATCCTCACTTTCTGGCCAAACGGGACATGAGCGCCGGAGTCAGGTCCTCCAGATCGCCGGCTACGACGGCCTCGCGCATCAGCAGCACGCAGCCGCACTCGGCGCTCAGTTCGCGCACCTCGTGGTCAAGCTGCTGGCCGAAGTCACGGGCCTGGGTCATCGCTGCCGTCCGGGAAACCTGGTCCGCCCCCTTGTCGGCCAGCAGCGCGACCGCTTTCTGCTGGTTGGTCCGCACAACCGATGCCAGGTCGACCACGGCGAATCGCCCGTGGCCCTGGTGCTTGAGTCGCGGCACAACCATGAACGCGGCGGCGACGATGGCGGCCGTCGCCAGGCACAGTCCGGCGATAGCCCAGCGGGACTGCAACAGGTCATCGCGTACGGGCGTCATGCCGGGCTCCCTGCGCGCTCCTCGCGCTCCTGCAGGACCGCGTTGATCGCGTCCGTGACGCCGAGCCCCTGGTCGCGATAGCGCTGGATCGCATTCCAGTCCAGCGGGTCAGTGCTATAAGCCAGCAACGTGAACGGGTCGACGATCAGGCGACCGATGCCCGCCCCCATGGGGGAGTTGATGTAGATCTCCGAATACAGACCCTGCTCGGTTTTCACGGACAGCAGGATGCGCTTGGTCGCCTCGTCGAGTTTGAGCTTCCCGCCCCGGTCGAGTTGCTCGATCGATTCCTTTTTCTGCTTGAGAAGGAACAGCCAGTCGGAGTTTTCCAGAGCAGCCTGTGACGCCGGATTCTTGTAGTAGTCCATCACCGACTGGGTCAACGTGCCGAACGCTCCGCCGTACTTCCTGGCTCGGCGGTACCCCACCTCGATGAACTTGCCCGAGTTGGCACCGTCCATCAGGTCCCACGCTTCGTCAATGATGCAGATCTTCTTGCGGTCGCGGCGGTCGTGGTACATCGCCTGGGTGATGCGGAACATCATGATGAACAGGATGACACTCTGCAGGTCCTTCTTGGAATTGAGTTCCTCCAGCTCCAGGACCACCAGGTCCTTACTGAAGTCGACATTGCTCTTGCCGGTGAAGTACATGCCGTACATGCCCTCGCGCGTGTAGGGGAACAGCTGGTCGCCGAGCCGGCGCGCGTCGCGATCCTTGCTTTTCTTCAAAGCCTCGGCCACGTCCGTGATCTCCATCAGGTTGCCCATCTCGGTCCATTTGTCGACGATCGCAATCTCGATCAGCGAGCGGTCGTGGTCGGTCAGCGTGCCCGAGGGCGAGGCCATCTGCGCCACCAGCGGCTTAATCATTTCCATGTCTTCCAGGATGTCGACGATGTTGTCGAAGGGGTTGACGCAGATTCTGAAATCCGGGCGCTTGACGAACTCGATGTACTCGCCGTCGTAGCGGCGGCAAATCTTCTCGTAGCTGCGGCCGACGTCGATGATGAAGATCTTGGCGCCCACGCCGAGGTAGGATGAAGCGATCTCGTTGGCCAGGACCGATTTGCCCGAGCCGGACGAAGCCGCGCAAGAAAAGTTATAGTTGCCGCCTTTGTTGTCGAACAGGTCGATGCTCATGAGCTGGCCGCGCCGTCCGATCAGGTTCAATACGGGCGTCGCGGTCCCCTTCCACTCGGCGATCATCGGCGCCAGATTGACAGCGTTCAGGCTGGTCTTACGGCAGCTGAGCCCCTTGCGCTTGTAAAACTTCTGCATGGTTGGCGTATAGCCGAGCGGGAGCGAGGTCAGGATGCCGGGCACCTGCATGTACTGCATCGGCACCAAGTTGAATCCGCGCGCGCGCCAGATCGAGCGGGTGGCGGTTTCGGCGGCCTCGATCTCCGCCGGGGGCGCCATCAGGAGCACCTGGTGATACATATCCACTTCGCCCATGCCGGCGGCGTACGACCGGTTGACCGTGTCCCAGTCGCGCTTCTTGTCCTGGAACTCCGGCAGGAAGCGCGCCATCGGCGAGCTGGCGTTTGTTGTCGCGCGCGCGCCCTTGATCTGGGCCACGTTCTTGTGATCCGCCTGCTCCAGCACCTGGATGCCCATGGTGATGACAAACGGGCAGGGATAGCCGAGCTGGCCGTGGTAGTAGTCGCCGATGAGGTTGCCCATGCCCCACAGCGGGAAGTCCTTCGGATAGCCGGTGACGCTGTACAGCCGGCTGTGGACCTCGCTGGCCTCACCCGGCAACCCGTAGCGTAGCGACTTGCCGTCGTTGGTTGGCGTGCAGACCGTGTCCTGGTCGACGATCTGGTGCCGGATGAGGCGCCCAGGGTCGTAGGTCTTCTTGTAGTGCGCCGATCGGGTCAGCAGCTTGTTTGGATTGGTCAATTCGTAGCACCAGTTGATCAGATCGGTCGGGCTCCAGTTCCAGCAGTCGAAGCTCGCTGCCTTCAGGGTCGCGTGTACGCCGTCGCGCATCCGCACCAGTTCCTCGATCACCTTCACGTCGCGCGGGTCGCAGTGGCGCGAGATCGACAACACCAAGCGGAAGTCGCGCACGAGGAACGGGATGTGGGGTACGAGGCGCTTGGCGGTGCCGCGCAGGTAATATTCGATGCGGCGCCGGGCCATGGCGCGGAACAGGCCTTTGCTGCGCCGGTCGCCGTCGCCCTGCGACTCCAGGTCGTCCGTGTCGCGCAGCAGCGCGAACAGCTTCATGCGGTCGATGATCCGAGAGCCCCCGTATAGGCTGAACTGCATGAATGTGCCGCCGGGTGCGCCCGCGATGATGGGCGCGAGCACGTTGATCATCTCCTCCGTGGCCCCAGTCTGCGGCGTGAGCTCGATCACCATGCCCAGCGCGTCGCTGCGTCCCTTCGGATCGCGCTCGCCGGTGTCGAGGACGAATAGGCCATCGACCTCGTCGTAGGCGCAGTGCGGCAGGATAGAGCGGAAGCTCTCGGTGTTGGTGATCTCGCGCATGGCGCGCAGCGGCGTCGGCTGGTAGGGTTGTTCCTCCTGGGGGCCGAACATGTCGCGCAGGGGGCTGAACAACGTTTTGAGGGCGGCGTTCATGTTCATTTCGCCTCCTCCGCATCGCCCGGCACCACTGCGGCCTCGCGGGCGGATTGCTGCGCTTCAGAGTTGTTGCGCACGCTGGCAAGTTGTCCGCCGGCTGCCTGGTCGGGCTGACTCGAAGATGCGGCTGCGGTGCGCGGCTTGCCGAGCGGCTGCAGGCGCGTCATGGTCTTCTGCACCGTGGCGTCGCGGCTGCGCTCCACAAGCCATTTGCCCGGATCGACCATCACGTACATGTAGGCCTGGTCGTGCAGTGTGTCGTCCTCGTCGCGCCACGGCGCCATCCAGATCCGCAGCATGCGCGGCTGGCTGCGGATAGGCATGCCGGCGGCGAGCACGGGGAAGGCAGTCGCGCCGGCAGGGGCCGGCATGCCGCTGGTGTCGACCTGCAGCGAGGCCGGCCGCGAGGGGGCGTTGTTCAGTGACGAGTTTGCGTAAACGCCGCTGACGGAAGTGCACGTGGTGCCGGCGGGCGCCTTACAGGCGAATTTCGAGCTTTCGGTCAGCCCCGTCATCGAGACGCAACCGGTCAGCGCAGCGGCGATGGCAAGGGATGGGGCAAGGCGTGCGAACATGGCGTCTCCTTAGTTGCTTGACAGTCGTTGCTCAAGGGCGGCTGCGGGCATGGCGCCCGGAGCTTGGGTGCCATTGGCGAAGACCAGGTAGGGCGTGCCGAAAATGCCGGAGCTGTTGGCCAGCGCGACGTTGCGGTTGATGGGGGTGTCGCAGCGGACGGCCTTGGGCTCTTTGCCGCTCGCCATGTACTGCCGCCAAGCCGCGGCCTTATCCTTCGCGCACCAGATCGACTGGGCCACGGAAGCGGCCTCCGGATGCAGCGACTCGATCGGGTACAGAAAGGTATAGATCGTGACGTTGTCGAGCTTGGCCATCTCCGCCTCCAGCTTGCGGCAGTAAGGGCAGTGGGGATCGGAGAACACGGCCATCTTGCGCTGGCCGTTGCCGCGTACCACCTTGATGGCGTCGCTGAGCGGGAGGTCGTCGAACTTGATCTTGGGGCGCGCGGCCTCCGCCTGCAGGCTGGCCTGCTCCTTCTTCGCCGCCGTCAGGTCGGTCTGCGTCTGCATGTCGTAGAGGTGGCCGAAGATGAAGTGCCGGCCCTCGTCATTGACATACGCGACGTTATTGCCCATCCAGACCTCCCATATGCCCGGAATGGCGGAGCGCTGGATATCGCCGAAGCGCGTGTTCGGATACAGGCGGGTCAACGCCTGGCGCATGGCGACAGTCGCCGGATCTGCCAGCGGCGCCGCCAACGGAGCGGCCGGCGCCGGGCCCTGCTGGACCGTTGGTCCGGCCTTGGCGACCAGGGGTTCGCCGGCGATTGCCGCAGATGAGGCGGCGACGCCGACGATGATGGCGCCGACGGCCGAAAGGGCGGCAGCGGTCAGCTGCTTTCTCGCGCGAAAGTCATTCTGGTTTGGATTCGACATCGACAGTTACTCCTTGGGTGAGAACGACATCGACGGACCTGTCCGCGTCGATCTCGATTACTGGGAACATTTTTTCGGCCAGCTGAATGTAGTAGTTCGCAAGGCGGTCGAGCGCGCGACCCACGCCAGCGCCGATGCCGGACTGGAACTCCTGGCCGGGTTTGATCGAACTGGTCGAGCCGAGCGGCGAGACGGACTGGATCGTCGACGAGCGTTCGAGCCCGGTACCGATGCCAGACACGACGCCGGCGAGCAGGGCGTTGCCGAGGACCTGCCCCTGCTTGCTGACCAGCCGGCCGCGCATGCCGGCTTTGCCGTCCTCGCCGGCGATAAAGCCCTTGATGGGGACATCGAGTACCTTGCCGTCCTTCGATACGCAGGACAGCGACTCGGTGCGGATGTAGGCGCGTTCGCTGCTGAGCTCCCCGTAGCCGGCACCGACGATCAGGCATTTGGCCCAGTCATAGCGGTACTGGTTGGGCAGGATGGCCAGGTCCATCAGCTGCAGCAGGACCGGATGGGGATTCGACTGCGCCTGGCCGCCAGTCGGCGCGTCCAGGCCGGAAAGCAGCTTGGCGTGGCCGAACATGCCGGCGGGGAGATAGTTCTGTGCCGTGCGGACGTTGCCCTTCTGGTCCGGCACGGACGACGTGCTTGCCGAGCCGTTTCTGGCGGCGTCCGCCGGGCGCGACATCTTCACGGTCAAAATCCCGCCACTGTAGGGTTGCCCGTCGTGCCTGCCGCCTGGTACTGCTCCCTTGGGACCTTGCGGCGCCGCAGGTTGGCCGGCGGTCGCCTGTGGGGCACGCGTTGGCGCTTGGCCGGCCACCGGCGCAGAAGGGGTTCCGCCCGGATAGCCGGTTTTGGGCTTGTCGACACTTTTCTCATATTCGGAAAGGCGGCGATCGAGATCGGTGTCGCTCATCTGTTCCGGGGACTTGCCGCCAGCGGCTGCGGTTGCTGCTGCGCCGCCGCCGGATAGACGGGAGTTGAGTATGCGGTTCTCGTTCTCCAACACGGTGAGCTTGGCTTCCATGGACGTCAGACGCGAATCGGACACGCCCCGCCATGCGTCCTGCGGGTCAACCTTTTCACCTGGGGCGATGTAGCTCTTGGTCTTGATGTCGGATTTGCGCGTCACCCCTGGTGCGGGTGCTGAGTCGGAGGTGAAATACACGCCCACCGAGGCGATGGCCATGATGCCAATGAGGACGCCCGCCAGCAGCAGGTATTGCTTGCGTCGGGCGCGGTTGGTCGGGGAGATTTCATTCATTTTGGGCCTTCTCCCTCACCACGTAGAGGCGGGTCGACGCGCCAGGCGCGAGATTGAGCTGATCAAGGGCGACGACGCTGACACCTTTGCGGTAGAACTCGCGCTCGTCCAACACCATGGCGGCCTGCGACACGTTGGCAACGATGTAGCGTTCGCCGACCATGTCGCCAATGAAGTACTGTGTCTCCAGCGTCATGGAGGCCTCTTGCCACAGGTCGAGCTTGCGGCCAGACTGCTTGACCTGAACGTCGTCTGGCAGTTCGTCGTTGGCCATCAGCGTGACGAGGCGCTTGATGGCCTTGTCATAGCTGGTGGACTTGAAGTCGTTGCGCGCCTGGCCCGCCCGCGCCTTCGGCTGCTTGACGATGATGGAGTCCGCCGGAGCGTCGACGATCTGCAGAACGAGCGTGTAGGTGTTGCCGTTGTCAGTGACCAGGAACCCATTGATCGGTTTGCTGGCTCCGTCGGGTACGGTCAGGAAGACCTGTCCCGTGTCTTCGTCGGCATCAATGCCCAGTTCACCCTCGCGCACACGCAGCGAGGCGATGCGGCCGTGCTCGACTGCGAGCCGCGTCATTTCCTTCTTGGAGAGCTTGGCGTAGATGGTGCTGCCGTCGCCGCCCTCAACGATCTGGACGGCAGCTGCGGCGCCGGCGATACCCGACAGGGCTATCGCCAGTGCCGCCGCGGAAAGCGTGCTGCGGCTATTTTTTCTCAGCAAAGGGATCAGCATTGTCAGCCTCATGATGGTTTGTGATATAGAACCGGCCCCCGGAATGCACGAAGTCGATCACGTAGGTCTGGCGGCGCGGGGGAAAAGGTTTGCCGGCGATGATCGTGACCAGGTCGCCGCCGATGGCGACGCGCCGGTTCTTCATGTCGGTATTGATTTCCTTCACCGAGAACATGGAAGTGGAGCCGTCGCGCTTGACCCGGGCCTCTTGCAGGTCGCATTTTTTCTTGTACGCGTCGCGGTCCTTGTCGAGCACGTAGGTCAGGTACTGCTGGCACGCCCGCTTTACCGTCTCGGGCGTGACGTTCAGCGACAGGCCGTTGATGAACTGGGCCAGGTCCTCGTAGTAGGACTGCGAGGCGTCCTCGCTGCTGATCCAGAACGGCCTGGTGATCTCGGGCGGGACGAACGCCGTTTTGGTTTCGCCCGTCTGCGCGCGGATGGTGCTCGCCATCACCAAGATCACGAGCATGGCTCCGCCGAGCATCCAGCGCAGGTCGCGGTTTTTCCTTTGCTCGTGTTCGAGCTGGCCGAGGTAGGAATTCTTGTCCATGGTTAGCCTATGAATTCGCGGATGGATGATGGCGGCAGAGACGGGAACGGGAAGATGATCTCGCTCGGCAGGAACCAGTACAGGATGTGCACCACGTAGTAGCGGTGCTTGCCGGCCTTTTTCTTGCTGTACCAGCGCGCGGTCCAGACACCGATCACCACCCCCAGGAACAGAAAGCCGGACAGGATGCCAAACACCACGAAGATCATGAAAATCGTGGCCTGGTCAAAGTCCCACCACAGCATCTTGGGCGGCTCGTCGTGTTTCGAGGGGATGGCGAAGTCCATGATCGCGCCTTAGATGGTGGCGGTCAGGATGGACTCGATCAGCGACGGGCCGAAGCCGATGATCAGAGCCAGAACCAGGCCGAAAATGGCTGGCATCGGATTCTGGCGCGCCGCCGAGAAGCCGGCGCCGATCAGGAAGGCTGCTACCGCGAAGATCTTGCCCAGGTAGCCCTTGGCCCAGCCGACGATCAGGTCGTAGGTGACCTGAAACTCGGTGCCGGTGACGCCCGCATGTGCGGTGGCCATCAGTGCCATGATGACCATCAGGACCATCGTGGCGATGACCAGCGTTTTACGGGAGGGGGTGGAGGTGTGGAGAATAGCGTTCACTTTGAGATTCCTTTCGGTTGCACATCGATGGAAGGGTTGAAACGCACCGATCCGCGTCGCTGCTTGGCCTGTTCGGCCTGGGCAACCGGTTGCAGGTCGGCTACCTCGTGACGCTCGATGAACTGGGCGTCCTGGGTCTGGGGCGCGACGATGCTGCGCATCGCTTTGGCGCGTGCCGCGATCACCTTCTGCTGGCCGACGGGCGGCCCCACAAAATCTGATCGGGCGGTAATCTCGACGCTTGCTCCTGGATGGGCGGCGGCGGCCCGCTCCAGTACGCTGCGATCGCCGTCGCTGACACGCGACGAATTGAAGGGAAAGGAGATATCCACCCCCACCGGGGGCGTCGCTGGCATCGCGGGGAACGTCACCGGCGCGCGCATCACGCCGCCGGCCAGCGTTTTGACGGTGGGCGCTGGACAGCTGTCGATGTCGCAATAGACGTAGCGGGCGGTCTGCCCGCTACCTACTTGGGTGACGCCAAGCAGCGCAGGCTTTGGGGCCGGCCCTGGTTCAGACGTCGCGAGTGGCGTGGACCTGCAGCCGGCCAGCAGCAGCAGTGCGCACAGGGTCAGCGCGCGGCGGTCAGATGTTTGTAGATTTTCCATGCGTATTCAATCCGTTTGTGTTCGCTTTTCGCGTTGTAGGCGCCGATTGCCTGCCACGAGTCGCCGTACTGGCGCACGTTCTTGGCGAACAGCCAGGCGCCGACATGGACGTTGATGCAGGGGTCGTACAGGTCTTGCTCGTTGAGGCCGAACTTCTTGTGCAGCGTGGGCAGCCAGCCGCTGTTGATACCCATGCAGCCGATGTCGTAGCTGCCGTCGGCGTTGGCGGGGTGACGCGCCGTGCAACGCCCAGACGACTCCTGCTCAGAGAAGGCGCGTAACACGGCCGGATTAGACAGACCGAATCGCGCACTCGCCTCTTCGAAACACTTAGCCGGTATCGCCCCGGCGTTCGCGAGTTGGTGCGCGCCTAGCAGTGCTGCGGCTGCTGCTTTGCGAACTCTGGCGTGGCATTGAGTGGTGGAGTACCCAAACATCTGTGCCCTCTTGTCGAAAGGAATCAAAAAAATGGCTTTTTGCTAAAACTCGCATTGGACGCTAGTTTTCATCAAAACAAATTGCGTGTCAAGGAAATAAAAGCGCTGTAAAGTCACGGATGATGCAAATACATTGCGTCAAAAGGAAATTAGAGCATTCTAACGTTGATTTTATGTCTATTAAGTTCCATAAATAGAAAATTGGAGGTGGTATGAGCGATGACTTGATGATTACGACCCACGATCTGGTGCGATCGGCCGCCGTTCTGGCAGCCGCTGTCGGCGCGGGCGGCTTGCTTTACACGGGGCTGAACGGCATGCCCGGGTTTGTATGGGCATGCCTGGTGGGGTTGGCCGCTGGGACGTGGGAGCACAGCCGGAAATGTCGCGGAGGGCGCGCGGCGCGCAAGGATTTGTCCAGCCTGAGCAAGGGATATGTCCGGGCCGCCATCGGCGCCGTCTTCCTCGCGTTCGTCGTGCCGGTACTGGTGCCTGCGAGCGCGTTCGAAAGCGGCAGCGCTCTTGTGTGGGCTGATGGCGTCCTGCTGATGGGCGGCCTGATGGCCGTGCCAAGCGCCCACGCGCTGCTGGCGGTGGCAGGCATAGTGGCGCGTCGCCGCCCTTCCCGTTCCGACCATGGCTGAAGGTGGCGCCGTGCGTAGCGGATATCCGCTTTTAAGCATATTATCGCGCAGCTCGCCCTGGGTGAGCCTGTGTCTGTCCGCCGGCGTCTATCTGCTGCTGTGGAAGCTTGTGCCCTACACCCTAAGGGGCGTGCCGATGCTTGCGCCGTTATCGCGACTGGCCGTGACGGCGGCGCCTTTGATGGCCGCCGTCTTCCTGCTTCCGTTGCCGGTGGCGCTCTGGCGCGCCTCACGCGAGCGCCGCCTGGTGCGCAAAATGGTGTCGATCGAGACGCTGCGCGCCATGCGTTGGGATGAGCTGGAGATGGTGGTGCGGCGCCTGTTCGAGCAGCATGGGTATGCCGCCGAACGCGTGGGCGGCGCCGGGGCGGACGGTGGTGTCGACGTCATCCTGCGCAAGGCGGGACGAACGCTGCTGGTGCAGTGCAAGCAATGGAACGCGAGGCAGGTAAGCGTGAACGTGGTGCGCGAGCTGGCGGGCGTGGTGGTTGTGCATAGCGCCGACGGCGGCATCGTGGTGACCTGCGGCGTGTTCACGAAGGAAGCCAGGTCGTTCGCGTCGCGCTCGGGCATCGTGCTGGTCGACGGGCTAGAGCTGCTGAGGATGAGAAAAGCGGCCGGTGTATCGGTGCAGGCTTCGACGGTGCTGGCCTCCGGGGCGCCGGTGGCCCCGGAGGAGACATGCGGCTGCCCGAAGTGCGGTTCGATCATGGTCCGCCGCAGCGCAAAGAGCGGCGGCTTGGCGGGGCGCCAATTCCTCGGATGCTCGAACTATCCGGCTTGCCGCGGCACGCGTCCCTTGTGACTTTCGCGCGCGTAAGCGCATGCCGCTCCGGCTTGCGGCAGCGGAGGCATTTCTCCCTGGTCGGGATGCCAGATCCATGAATCCATTTTGCTGCCGTCGACCAGCTCGTCCAGGGCGATGCCATACTCGTCCCCTGCCCCGGGCGGATGTATGTACATTGCTGTGGGGACCTGGGTATCGGTCAGCACCGCCGCCGCCAGCGGGCGCGTGTTGGACAGGTTGTAACGCAGCCCCTTGATGAAGCGGCGCCCGTCACGCGACAGACTGTCGATGAGATTTTTGTCCGACAGGCTTTCAAACGGAATCCAGTTGTCGGTTGTGACCATGAGACCCATTTCCTCGATCGACGCCACGCCGGCCTTGTTGACACCGAAGGTGGCGATAGCCACGAGGTGCGCGCCCTCGATGCTTGCAGACAAGCTCATTTCAAGGTCGAACCGCTTGAGTAGCCGCTTGTGCAGATCGGGGTTCATCAGGAAATGAAAATCGTTGAGGTGCTTGGCGATCAGCTTGTAGCCGTTGCGGGACGGGGCGATCTCCTTGACCTCCGCTATTAACACCATGAGCTTGCGGGCTCCGGTCTGGCCGAAGCCTTCAGCGATCCGCGACAGCTGGGCGGTGCGGCGCTGGGCAATGGCCTCCTTGCGCTCGACCGAGAACGGCTCAGGGATATACAGAATGTCCGATAGCTCGCTACCCTTCGTGTTCTTGTGCTGAGATGCCTGCAGGAGGTACTTTCTCAAAACCCCCCAATTCCGCTTTCCATGCATCGCCGGCGACCATTTCGGGAACCCCGCCTCGTCCCAAAGGAAGTGCAGCAGTGCGCGAAGCGAAAGCTTGTTGCCGTCAGTCTTCACACTGTCGCCCTCCCCCTCCCCCGGGGTAGGAGCGGCGCGCCCGCTTGCCTTGGTCAGGGAAAACTGAAGCTTTAACGCGGTCGTGCCGATGTCTGGGTTTTCGACGATCGCCGTGCCCATGACCTGGCCAAGGCCGGACAACTCGGCAGGAGGCTCATAAGAGCCGCAGGAAGGATTATGATCGCCGCCGGTATTCGGCATGCGCTTGATGAAGTGGTGGCCGTCGAGGCGGACGACATACATCTCGATGCCTCCCGGTCGGCACAAGCACATCGGCCGCTCCTTGCTACCGTGCATCTCAGCGAGCATGCCTTCGAACTGATCGGAATCCTTGTCAACAACCTCGTCGCCAAAACGGTAGCTTGTCATATTAGCCTCGCAATCAAAATATTCCCACGGGATTGTTTCTTTTGCAACTAAATTATATTAATACTGTCGTCCAATGCACATTATGACATTTTTGTTAGCGTCAAATGAATGTTAATTAAAAAAGGTTGCGAATTATGGAAATTCTGGATGTGAAGAAATAGCATTAGTTGCTACAATCTTCGCCAACCGGGGCACCGAAGCTTCGCGCGCGAAAGTCGACACGCCGCGTTCCACTAATCGAGATAAAAATAATGCACCAGACCGAGCAGCCGGATAATTCGAATTCAATCGTAGAGGCGGTGAAGGTACTCATGCTCCGAAATGGCGTAAGCGAACGCCAGCAAAGCAGGAAGCTTGCGGAAATTCTCAATCTGAGCTACTCGCAGGCGCATCGGAAGTTGAACGGTGGGGTCGACTGGACAATCAACCAGCTGCGGATCGTCGCCGAGAATTTCGGCGAGGACCTGTCCGCAATAGGCCTGGGAGGGGATGACGCCGAAGACAGTGTGGCGTATCGCGCCACGGTGTCGCTGGGGCAGGAACGGACCGAGTATCCATGTCTGGTCTGGGTCGGCGAACAGCTGGGGGTGAACGCCAAGGTCGATTTCGTAGCGCTGCGCGATGGCGATGTGTGGAACGTGGTTGAGGCGGCGCATTGTCCCGAGAAGGGGCTGCGCTTCCGAGTGAACAAGTTGGAACTTGTAGTGAAACAGCCTGCGGCGCCGACCATCGCGATAATCGACGACGAACAAGGGTTCGCAGACAACCTGTGCGAGTACCTCAATGACAGCGGTTTCCAGGCGTTTGCCTTTTACAACCCAGTCTCGCTGGAACGTGCCATGGAAGAGAGAACCTTCGACGGATACATCGTCGACTGGATCCTGGGCGAGCGGACCGCAGAAGAGCTGATTCGCAAGATTCGCAAGTCTACGAGCCAAGACATCCCCGTCTATCTTCTGACCGGCGAAGTAATTACCGGGCGGGTCGACGAGTCGGAAGCGGCCCGGGTAATCAAGCAGTTCGGCGTGCAATGGAAGGAGAAGCCGATCAGGATGGCGACGTTCGCGGCGGAACTGCAGAAGACCCTTGGCGCCTGACTATGCTGACTTCGGGGCGCGATAAAGGCTGACCAGTTCTGCGTAGCCGGGATCCAGATTCTGGCCGGCATCCAGCACCAGATCGGCGCCGACAAAAGTCTTGGCCGTGGCGAGCATATTTTTACTACCTCGGCCCCATCCTCGGGGCCGGCTACAATGCCAAGCAGGGGCGACCGCTTGCGCATGCTCGAACTCCTCCTGCGTCTGGTCCACGCTCTGGCGCGTCAAGTCCGATGGACGGCGATCACCCGCAATTCAGCGAGAACGTAGACGGCTATCATCGGCATCGCCCGCAACGCGTGATTGTGGATGATCAAGTCGTACATTTGCGCATCGAACTTTTCAGCAATAACGCGCCCGGTCCGCTTGCTCTACCCCTTCACCAACGTTCCTGGATGGTTCGCTGTTACTGTCCTCTCTGAGAACGTCCGCCATTAAATGGTGAAGCGTGTCGAGCCGGACAGGCTTGGCGACGTGCGCCGTAAAGTGCGCCCTCTGTTCCGGCGTGCCGGCGTCGGGGGAATACGCGCTCAGAGCCACGATGGGGATGGCTTGGTTCAGGCTGGGCGTTGCCCTGACCGTCGCCGCTACCTCGAACCCATCCATGCCGGGCATGCTGATATCCAGAAGGATGGCATCGTAGGAATGGGTGGCCAGCTTCTGCAGGGCGACCTTGCCGCTATCCGCGACGTCGGCGACGTAACCGATTTCGGTAAGGATATCCTGCATTGAGATGCGCACCTCGGCGTTGTCGTCGACTAGAAGTATGCGGTGGCGCGCCGGCTCGTCACTACGAACACTCTCGGCGGCGCCGGCATCGCTGGCCAGCACCTCCACAGGCACTTCCACCACGAAGCGCGTACCGCGCCCCAGGATCGATTGCACATCGATGCGGCCCCCGAAAAGTTCGACCAGGCGGCGCACGATGGCCAATCCCATTCCGGCTCCGTCGTACTTGCGGGTCATGCTTTGATCGAGCTGGGTGAATGGCTCAAACAGCGTAGGCAGCTTTTCCTGGCTGATGCCAGGTCCCGTGTCTTCGACCACCAGGCGCAACATCGGCTGGGGGCCTTCAATGATGTCGAGCGACACCTGGATGCGGCCAGTCGGCGTGTACTTGATCGCGTTCGTGATTAGATTGGCGGCGATCTGCTCGATGCGACGCGCGTCGGAAGCGACCAGCGACGCGCCGCGTTTGCGCCGTATGACCAGGTCCAGGTTATTGCGCTGCGCGACTTCCTGGAACTCGTTCACCACACGGTCTAACAACTCTCCTGGATCGAACTCGATACGCCGCAACTCCAGCTTACCCGCGCCGAGCCGCGCGTAATCGGTCAGATCTTCCATTTGCGCCTCCAGGCGTTCGGCAGCTGCCAGGAGCCGGTTGACCACGACTATGTCGCGTTCGTTCTTCATCCGCTTCACAAGCAGGTCGATCGAGGACATGATGGTCTGCAGCGGCGTCTTCAATTCGTGACTGATGGTGCCAAGAATGGTGTTTTTCGTGAATACCGCCTCGGCGAGCGCTTCCTCTGCGCGCTGTTCCGCCAGCAGGGACGCCTCGTTCTGCAATGTCAGTTTCTTGGATCGATAGAAGTTCACCATGAACAGGCCAATGCCGGCGACGAACATGCCCCACAAGACCATGACAAACGCGTACAGCTTGCTACGCTTATCGGTAAAGTCCGCCAAGGTGGCCTCGCGGTGCTTCATCTCCGCGAATCGGACGGTGTTCGAGAGGTCGTTGACGGTGTCGCGCATGTCGTCGAAACGGCCGACGAGCTTGCTCACGGTACCCGGACTGGTCCTGAGCCGTTCGATATCGGCATCGACGTCGGCCATGAAGGTGCCGAGCTTGCCGATCGATTCGCGATACATCGGATACCCGTTGACGAAAAAAGCAGTAAAGTCCGACTGGCTGGCCAGGATGTGGTATTTCGACTGGAGGACTTGCTGACGCAGCCTTAGCGTGTCGACGTTGGTGTCCAGGCCCGAAGCGTATCGCACTATCTGGTTGTCAAGCCGCTCGAAGTGGATCTGATACTGGGCGACTGTCCAGTAAAATCCTTCGTTGGGACCAGTGGTAGCGCCCAACTGCGTCGGCGAGACAAGAAGCCCATAGCTGTAGTAGCCTATGATTCCGGTTGCGACAATGCTAACGGCCAGGAATGCAACAAACCTGGCCCAATTTTCACGGATCAGAGCAATCATTTAAATTCAATTCGGTTGACCTGCCAGACAAACTTGGCCTCGGCCGTGGGGGTGCTCAATTCCCTAGGATACTTGTCTTTCGGGTATATGATGAAGTATGGCCCAAAACCATTGCGTGGGAGCGGCTGTCCGTTCATGTACCGAGCGATGATGACGCCGTACTTGCGAAAGTCCGACACGGAGATGCGCACAGAGTAGTCGTCCAGAGCATGTATCTCCACGTAGTTTCCTTGTGCGCCCGTGGCCTTGATCAGATCGTCCATCCTCACGCCCGAGAAAGTGGCCACCGGCGTCCACGATGTCGCCGTGGTGATGCTGGATTGCGGGAGGGCCTGGAAGTGCGCCGGCGTCAGGACAAACAGCCGCTTCGCCGGATCGGTGAAGGTCTTGATGTTGCCAATCACCTCCAGCGTCACCGCTTGCTCGGCCGTAGCGTTTGCGCAGACCAGCGCTGCTGCAACAGACAGGCATCCCAAGAGTTTGAAGATCCGCATCGTACATTCACCTTGACAATATATTGCAATAAACCAAAACTTGGTATTAATGCCAATAGCCTCGGTTTCCAAAATACCATAATTGGACTTGCTACAGCAGTTTTTGAATTCCTAGCATGCGTTAAGGCACGATTTGGTTTTAACTTTCCCTGCGTAGAAGCTTTCGATTCAGACATATGAGCACGATTAAGCTAGCCGGTTTTCTGCGCTTAGGCGGCAATGCGCCAAACGTTCCAGCCGCCTCCGGCCCATAACATGGTTTGGCGGAGAACAACATCATCGCTATTGACGGTCAATAGATTTTGCAATAATATTTACCTCAGCCGAAGAGTATTCCGGCACCGGCCGGGAGCTCGGTATGGCACGGAAATCGCGGCGGGAATAAAGGAGCGGCTATCGAGAGGAAGCCGCTTGTAATTCGATCACTGAGTTGGATGCCCGGTATCAAACAGGAGCACTATGTCATGAAAAAAATTTTCATTGCGCGATCTGAGCAAATCTTCGGACGTGGCTAAGATGGCGGTCGGCAAGCCGGCCGTCGCCATAAGTCTGGGCGAGCAGCTGGATCCAGCTGACACGCTAGATCGCGACTCTCTGCGCAACACTCGAAGCATGACGGAACAGCAGGCCTGCGAGGCGGAGGCACCTCTAACGGACACTTCCGCCCGGCCACAGCGTTCGACAACTGCCTCAGCGCGTCAGCAAGAGGGGATGGCTCCGGTGGATGGAGTGGCCACTGAGCCGCCCGGTGGGCCGAAGGCGACCGTGATGAAGCTGCCGATTGCGCCCAAAACCAAACCGGTAGAAGACGCCGAGGCTGTGGCCGAGCGCGAGAGAACGATCAAGGGCGAGTGTTTATACCAGTTGCGCGAGGAGCTGTTCGACTTCGGTCGCGTGACTACTATTCATGCGCCGGCGCCTGACTGTGTCGGTGTCGGATCAACCCTGGAAATCTGACATGAAATTATCCCGTCTTACGGCGGAGGACTTCGTCCGAATTGCTTCCAAGACCAAAATGGGAGCCGACGCGCAGCTGATGGCCAAGCGCGTGCTGGTCGATCAACGGGCGCTATCCGAGGTGGCCAGCGAACACGCCGTCACGAAACAACGCGTGCACCTGGCCGTCGAGGCTATCCGCAAGGAATACGCGAAGAAGCATGAGCAGTGCGGCTGGATAATGGCCGAACTTGAATTACCCCACACTCTGGCGGTGGAGCTTGAGCGTTTTGCGGTCGCACTGGCGGGCCAACGGGACGCCGGTGCTACACAGGCGGCGATGGTTAAGCTTGCAAGAGCGTTGGCCTCGGCTCAGCATGCGCTCGAATGACTAGGACCAATGGATTTACGTTCTCGCCCGTGCTACCCTTCCCGAAACCATGCGCTCCTAAAGTTTGTATGGGATGTAGTGAAAAAGCCCCGCCTGCTCGCGGGGCTTTTTCTTGGGTGCCCAACCAGCCATGCGCTTGGCGGTGCTAACCCTACAGCAGACTGTCCCCAGCGAGCGGTGTAAAGCGCAACTGCGAACAGATGGACAAGAATCAGGCAGCAGCGTTGCCGGGCAAAAATCGTCTTTTGTCGCTCACGCGGTCAGTCGATCCGGTCTGCGAAAAGCATGGTGCTCGTTGGATCACTGAGCGGTGCCGGCTTCGATTGGTAGGTCATAAACCCCACGGCCGTCAGGCTCCAACCGGATCTCATAGACGCGATTAGAGATGCGATAGGTTTTCGGTTGAAAGCGGAAAGCATAACGCCAGTTCCTCTGTTTCGTTTCCAAGACTATTTCATAAAAGGCACCGTTGCTACATTTTTACACAACGACTTTTGAGAAATGGCTTGTTCTAAGCAAAATTTTGCTTGTAAACCAAGGAAACTTATGTACCTTTTCCAATGTAAACGGTATTATCCGCTCGCTGTGCTCGTTGCCGCTTTCTGTGATTTTTAAGAAAAAGCGGCAGCGTGGGCGAAAACCACCAACCGCAAGGGTAACCGCATGTCCGCAAAACGTATTCTGCCTGCACGCAATGTCATCGATATCGATGGCTTGATCCGCATCGCCGATAGGGCTGAAGCGACGCTGCTGCAACTTCGCGATGACCTGCTTGCGCCCTGGCCACGCAAAACATCACCGATGATTTCCGGCACCCGCCTGGCGCAGTTGTGCAACATCGAGCGCACCCAGTTGAACCACCTGTGCAGCAAGGGCGTGATACCGCCCGGCCAGGTGAAGGGCAACGGCAGGAGCCGTATGTTCACACTGGCGGAGGCGCGCGCGATTGTACGGCAAATCGGACCATACAAGCGTCGCCCGGAGGGTGCCCTCGGAATCGTTATTTGTTGCGGCAATTTTAAGGGCGGCGTGGGGAAGACCACGACAACCGTCGCGGTCTCGCAGGGGATAACCTTGATGGGGCATAGCGTTTGCCTGGTCGACCTCGATCCGCAGGCGTCGACCACGACCCTGATGGGCTTTGTGCCTGACGCCGAGATCACCGAAGCGATGACAGTGATGCCCGTCGTCTACGGAGACGCACCCGATCTGTTGTATGCATCCCAGCCCAGTTACTGGGACGGTATCGACCTGATCCCGTCGTCGCCGGACCTGTTCGGCGCCGATTATTATCTGCCGAACAAGCAGGCAGGCGACCCTACGTTCCAGTTCTGGGACGTACTGAATAAAGCCATGCAGCCGTTGCGTGAGAAATACGACGTCATCATCATCGACACGCCGCCGACGCTGTCGTACCTGGCGCTGGCCAGCTTCATGGCCGCCGACGGCATGATCATTCCACTGCCGCCGGAAACGCTCGATTACGCTTCGTCGACACAGTTTTTCCGCCAGTTTTCCGAATTGTTCAATTCGATGCGCGACAGCAAGCAGATCAACAAGGAATTCGAATTCATCAAGATCGTCCTGTCGAAGGTGAAGTCGTCGGTGTCGATGACCGACATCGTCAAGACCTGGATCAAGCAAACCTATCCCGAATTGCTCGGCACCGCAGAAATTCCGGATACCGATCTGGTCAAAAACGCCTACGCCGAATTCAAGACAATTTATGACCTGGAAAGCTACGACGGCAGCCAGCGAACCTACAACCGCGCAATGGAGGCGTTCAACGCCGTCGTCGCCGAAATCGAAATGGCGATGCAGACCTGCTGGGCGCACCGTGAGATGAAGGAAGCCGCATGAGCGACAAAGACGAGAAACGGCCGCCACGCGTCAACAAGCTGGCGGCGCGCCTGTTGGGACAGACCGCCAATCTGGAACGCAATGTCAGCGAACATCCGCCGACGCCGATCGCCAGCCAGCGCAATGTCACCATGCCCGGCCAGCTGGGCGCGTTCCGGCTCGAAGCGCAAAAATACCAGGCGAAGATCGACGAACTGCAGCAACAACTGACGGAAGCCGGCGCCAGAGCGGCTGCCGGCGGCACGGACGTGGAATCCGCCGCGCTACGCGAAGAGCTGGAGCAGCTGCAAGCCGCGAGCCGCGCGGAGATCGAGGCGCTGAAAGCGTCGCTGGACGAAGCTGCCCGCAACGTGGGCAAGCCGTTCGACGCACCCATGAACCGCATCCGCAAAATCCCCGGCCGCCAACGCTACCTGACACCGGATGAAAAGGCGGCGCTGTACGCCAACCTGGACAACAACAAGATGTTGACGCCGGTGACGCTGCGGCCGACACCGGACGGATGGTTCGATATGGTTTCCGGCCATAACCGCTATGACTACCACGAAGACCGCGGCCGACCGACCATATCGTCCGTACTGGACATGTCTGAGGACGCGCACGGGGACCGGGACGCTTTTTACGCCAATCTGCTGCACAACAGCCTGACCGACTATGCGAAATATGTTGGTTTCAAGAAATTGCTACTAGAAGATCCGGCTGCAACAATTGCCGACGTCGCCAAGCATGCAGGCGTGCCGCGCTCGACCGTCGCCAACCTGATGGTGTTCGGCGAGCTGCCGAAGGAGGCGCTGGCGCTGCTCGATGCTCACCAGGACAAGCTCGGCCGCAGCGCGGCCGCCGAGCTGGCCGCGCTGCATGGCAAAGGCCATACCGCATCGGTCATGGAAGCAATCCGGGCGGTCGTGGCCGGAACTGCGTCGCAATCGGATGCGGTAGCGACAGCAAAACGGGCGCTGCGGCCAGCCGCGCCGCCCCGACCTCCGGCCGAGCCTACAACTGTGAGGTCAGGACGCGCCACCTACTGCAAGGCGCAGCACGCCAAGAAGGTGCTGCGTCTGGAATTCAATAGCGAAGTCGATGCCGAGTTGGCGTTGCCCGAGGTGCTGGCGGCGCTGCAGCGGCTTGCCGAGGGAAAGAAATAAAGATAACCGAGGTCGATAAACCGACAAAGGAATATGAGATGACGATCTGACCAGAAGCGACTGACAATTCGACGCCCTGAAAAGCAAAAGGCCCGGCGGGAACCGGGCCTCTGCTAATGCTCTGGCAAGCGCCAAACCATGAATTGCGTACCTCAACAGACGTGATTCTAGTGCGGTGGCTGTACCAGTGCAAGGGATTTTTGACGCCGTTTTCCCAGCACGATGGAGCCCGCATGAGTATTCATGGTTGGGGTGGGTATTCGTACGCCCCTAAAATTGACCGATCTGCGTCCGGTGGACACTGCACCGGATGGCCCTGCGCATGCGAAAGGCGGGTGCTCTCTTGAGCGCCGTGGCCGGAACCAACCGCAGGTATTCCGAGTTCGTCGAAACGTCGGCGTACCACTTCCCGGACAAATTCGGGTTCTTTGTCGTTGCCAAGAAGGTGGATGGCCCTCGCGCCTGGCAACAACGCAGCTATCGGCTCGACAGACTGCCGGAGATCCTTAAATCGCTCGACGGCGAGCCCGACACCTACATTTCCCAGGCTTCATTTGCCAAGCCCAACCGCAAGGTGGCCAGCTTCGCGCGCGTCAACGTGCTTTGGGTCGACCTCGACATTTACCATGTCGACCACCTGCGCGGATTCAGCCCAGAAAACATCGCCTGGCAGCTCAGGGAGGCGTGCGCAGACCGCGGCATCCCTCCGCCCAGCGTCATCATCGACTCGGGCATGGGCATGTATGCGAAATGGTATCTGGAGGCTCCGCTCCCCAAAAAGGCCCTATCGCGGTGGCAATTAGTGCAGAACACGCTGTGCCTGAAGTTGATGGATTTTGGCGCCGACAAGCGCGCCAAGGATCCTTCCAGGGTGCTGCGGGTTGTCGGCAGCACCCACAAAAAGTCCGGCCGGCGCGTCGAGGTGATCTGGCAGAACACGACGCCGACGCACGGCGCCGGCGTCGACAACGGGGTCGCCACCTACTCTTTCGATATGCTGGCCGACGACCTGCTGCCGATGACGCGCGAGGAGTTGCGCGTACTGCGCGCCGAGCGCGAACGGGAAAAGCAGGCCGCGCTTAGCCGTGAAACGTCGACCGGCAACAGCCTGACCTTGATCCAGAGGCGCAACACCAACGGGCTTCGGCCCTTCATCCCCAGCCAGTTGGCATGGGACCGTTTCAACGACATCACCAAACTGATGGAAATTCGGGGGTGGCACGCCGGCGCGCCGGACGGGCAGCGCGATATCCCGGTGTTCCTGGCCGCCGCCATGATGTCGCAGGCGGTGGTATTTCCTCGCCTGGCCGACGAGATCGAGTCGATCGGGCGGAGGATCGCCCCTTGGTGGTCGGCAGCGGAACTCCAAAGCTGCGTCGCCAGCGTCGTCGCTCGGGCCGGTGCCGCCTTCAAGGGAGAGAAGCACGAATTCAACGGCCGCGAGGTCGACCCGCGTTATGCGTTCAAGAACGAAACCCTCCTCACCCTGCTGGATGTGACCCCGGAAGAAGAAACCCAGCTCACCACCATCATCAGCAAGAGCGAAGTGAGGCGCCGGGACGCCATCCGTGCGCGCCAGTCGCGCGCACGCGCCGGGGCGTCCACCAGGGAGGACTACGAGGCCGAGGCGGCAGGCCGGCGTTTCCGAGCGCAGGCGCTGCGCTCGGAAGGCAAATCCTGGGCAGAAGTTGGCGCCGTCATCGGCGTGTCCGCCACCGCAGCCCGCCTGCTGGCCAGCCGCGCAGATCAAAAGCGTTCATGTTCGTCCGTATATATGCAAGTGGGGGACCCAATAGCTGTTCGCCTTGGTTCACCAGTTATAAGAACCGGGCCGTGAGGCCCTTTTTTTCCTTTCGCGCAGCGACTGGATACGCCGGCCGGAGGCCGGTTTCAAAGACCTTGGCTTCTCCGATTGTGCCAGGCGCTGTCGCCTGGCTCTTTTCCTTGGCTTCTCCGATTGTGCCAGGCGCTGTCGCCTGGCTCTTTTCCTTGGCTTCTCTCGATTGGGCCGCTTCGCGGCCGGGGTTGAAGTTGGAGATCCGGATGGCATAACCTTGTGGGCAACGTCTTTATGTTGTCCATCAAGCGTGGGTTTGTTTCTTGATCGGATAAAATTTATGACCAGTAAACGTCTTGAATGCAGGCGTGACCGGTTCGCGAAGCGAATTGGGGCGCAAGACAAGCGCAGCGCGTAGGCTTGGTGGGCAAGGCGTGGTGGAGGTCGTCTGCAAAGTGGATGTCGGGACGAAGGTTTGTGAGCGATGAGCTGGATGCGTTGACAAATCCACGGTTCAATGAAAATTGCGGCTGCGTGTGTCTAGTTCGCCGAGCATGTGCGTTAGGTCGACCAGG
The DNA here is from genome assembly GCA_025548565.1 of Rugamonas sp. A1-17. Classification (GTDB taxonomy): domain Bacteria; phylum Pseudomonadota; class Gammaproteobacteria; order Burkholderiales; family Burkholderiaceae_D; genus Rugamonas. The sequence continues at coordinate 53,495 of JAJLPB010000018.1, read as the reverse complement.
CGTTTGGCGACCAGGTGGCGCACGTTGTTGGCCATTTGCCACTGGCCGTAGACGCCCAACAAGCGTGCTCCCATCACCTCCCGGCGCTGTTGCTCCACGAGGCTGGGCCAGACGATGACGTTGACGTTGCCGGTCTCGTCCTCCATGGTGATGAAGACGACACCCTTCGCCGTGCCTGGCCGCTGGCGCACCGTGACCAGGCCGCAGCCGCGCGCCAGCTGGCCGTCGCAGTAGTGGTTCAGCACCTCGGCCGGCATGAAGCGCATCGCGTGCAGGCGCTTGCGCAGCAGAGCGAGCGGATGGCGGCCCAGCGTCAGGCTGAGGTGGCGGTAGTCGGCGACCAATTCCTCGCCTTCTGACGGCGCCGGCAGCTGTAGTGCGTCCTCGGGGATATGGGCGGCCCGCAGCAGTCCCTTGTCTGGGGTGCTGCCGGCCGCATTCCACATCGCTTCGCGGCGGTTGCCGCTGATCGCCGCCAGCGCATTGGCGCTGGCCAGCAACTTGAGCTGCGCTGCGTCGAGTCCCGCCCGTAGGCCGAGGTCGTGCAGGTTCGCGAACGGGGTGGCCGCGCGCGCTTCTTCGATCCGCCAGGCGGCTTCGCGCTCCATCCCGGTGATGATGTTCAGACCAAGGCGAACGGCGTGCTGCGGCAGATTTGACGGTTCCAGCGCGGCTTCCCACCCGCTGATGTTGATATCGACCGGGCGCACCTCGACGCCATGCCGCTGCGCGTCCTGGACCAACTGCGAGGGGCTGTAAAAGCCCATCGGTTGGCTATTAAGCAGGGCACACAGGAAGGCGGCCGGCTCGTGGCATTTGAGCCAGCTGGATGCGTAGGCTAGCAGCGCGAAGCTGGCCGCGTGCGACTCGGGAAAACCATAGTCGCTGAAGCCCCGGATCTGCGCGGCGATGGAGGCCGCGAATTCCGTGGAGTATCCGCGTTCGGCCATGCCGGTCATCAGCCTGTCCTCGAATTTTTCCAATCCTCCCTTGCGCTTCCAGGCGGCCATCGCGCGGCGCAATTGGTCGGCCTCGCCGGCGGTGAAGCCGGCCGCCACCATTGCGATCTGCATCACCTGTTCCTGGAAGATTGGAATGCCGAGAGTCCGCGACAGCACGCCTTCGATTTCTTTGCTGGGATAGGTGACGGGATCGGTGCCGGCGCGCCGCCGCAGGTAGGGATGGATCATGCCGCCCTGGATCGGTCCGGGGCGGATGATGGCGACCTCGATCACCAGGTCGTAGAAGGTGCGTGGACGCAGACGGGGCAGCATCGACATCTGGCCGCGGCTCTCGATCTGGAACACGCCCACTGTGTCGGCTTGGCAGATCATGTCGTAGGTGGCCGTATCCTCGTGCGGAATGTCCCGCAGCTCGAAGCGCTCGCCGCGAAGCTCCGAGATCAGGTCCAGTGTGCGGCGCATGGCGCTGAGCATCCCCAGGGCAAGGATATCGATCTTCAGCAGGCCGACGGCATCCAGGTCGTCCTTGTCCCACTGGATGATGGTGCGGTCATCCATGCTGGCGTTTTCCACCGGCACTAGCCGCGACAGCTTGGTGCGGGCGATGACGAAGCCGCCGGGATGCTGGGACATATGGCGCGGGAAGCGCATCATGCGTTCGGCCAGGTAGGCCCACTTATGCGCGACGTCTGACTCCGGATCGAGGCCGCAGCTGACCATCCGTTCGGCAAGCTCAGCGCGTCCGCCCCAGCCGTGCGCCGCCTTGGCGACCTTGTCGACAATGGACAGGTCCACGCCCAGTGCCGTGCCGACGTCGCGCAGCACGCTCTTGGGCTGGTAGCTGGTGACCACCGCCGTCAGCGCCGCGCGGGTGCGGCCGTATTTGTTGTAGATGTATTGGATGACCTCTTCGCGCCGCTGGTGCTCGAAGTCTACGTCAATGTCCGGAGGTTCGTTGCGTTCCTTGGAGATGAACCGCTCGAACAGCAGCGTGCCGCGCGCCGGGTCGACCTCGGTCACGCCGAGGCAGAAGCACACCGCGCTGTTGGCGGCCGAGCCTCGCCCCTGGCACAGGATCTTGTTCACGCGCGCGAAGCGGACGATGTCGTAGACGGTCAGGAAGTAGTTTTCGTAGGCTAGTTCGGCGATCAGCTGCAGCTCGCGTTCGAGCAGGTCCTGAACTGAGCCCGGGATGCCGTCGGGGTAGCGCCAGTGGGCGCCGATGTAGGCCTGCTCGCGCAGGTAGCTGGTGGGCGTGTGCCCCTCCGGGACGATTTCGACCGGGTATTCGTAACGCAGCTCGTCGAGCGAGAAGGTGCACAGATTCGCCACGCGCACAGTTTCATCGAGCATATCCCGCGCATACAGGTTGGCCAGGCGCACCCGCGAGCGCAGGTGCTGCTCGGCGTTGGACGCGAGCCGGTAGCCGCAGCGCGCCACCGGCACGCCGTGCCGTATCGCGGTCATCGTATCCTGCAGCGGCTTGGCGGAACGCACATGCATGACGACGTCGCCGGTGGCCACCACCGGCAGTGCCAGCTGGCTGGCGATCGCCAGCACGGTTTGCTTGTGGTCCTCATCGCGCGAGCGCAGGTGCAAGGTCAGGGCGATGCGGGCGCGGCCCGGCACATTTTGCAGCAGCCACGCGGCGTGGCGCTCCAGCACGGCGGCGTCCTCGCCGTAGCGCGGCAGCAGCACCAGCTGGCAGTCCGGCATGCCGCGCAGCTCGCCCCGGTCGGGCGGCGGCGCTGCGATGTCGCGCGGGCGTATCAGGTAGCTGCCTTTCTCGGCGCGCCGGCGGCCGACAGTGATCAGTTCGCACAAGTTGCCGTAGCCGTTCTTGTTCATGGCCAGCACCAGCAGCTTGAACGGCGGGCTGCCGTCTTCCGGCGTCACGATCATCTGACTGCCGATCAGCAGCTTCAGTCCGGCTTCCTTGGCCGCCTGGTGGGCCTTGACGACGCCGGCCACGGTGCATTCGTCGGCGATCGTCAACGCGTGGTAGCCCAGGGCGGCGGCACGCTCGACCAGTTGCTCGGGCGCAGAAGAGCCGTGCAGGAATGTGTAGTGGCTCACGCATTGCAGTTCCGCATAAGCGGGCAGGATAGAAGGAGTTGTCGCCATGACGGGTCAGCCGAACAGGCCGTGCAAGTACCAGCGTGCGTCGCGGGTGCGAAAGATCCAGAAGCACGTGGCGTCCGTTCCTTGCGCGACATAATAATCGCGCACGACAGTCTGATCGTCCCACCAGCCGGCTTCGAGGCGCTCGGGGCCACGTATGATTCGCAACGGGCTGCCGTAAAACGGCCGCTCGTCGCGCATGATCAGCGCGATCGGCTTGGGCAGCACCCAGCATGGACGGTCGGGCAGTTCGTCCTCGTCAGCAGAGTGCTTCATGGCCCGCGTGGCCGGTCCCCAGCCGTTACACTGCTCCGGACGGTGGTCCGGTGAACTTGTCGGGGTCAATACGTTTTCCGGCCCCAGCCTGGAGGACAGCAGCTCCAGGAGACGTTTGAAATCGGCCGGTGAGCCGCCCGGTTCTGGGAACAGCTGGTCGGTCGGCGGCTGCATCGGTTGCACCTGATTCGCCTGCAGCGTCAGGCCGATCACCGGCGCCGCCAGTTCGAGCTTGGCCAGTCGCTCCTTCAACAACCGCAACAGGTGCGGCTCCCTCCAAGCCGGTTCGGCCAGCGTGATTTCCATCGGTGTCGGGGCGATGGCGGCGCGGCCGCGTTCGTGCTCCAGCAGCAACGTGAAGGTAAGTACGGCGAGATGGCGCGCCATCAGCCAGCCAACCATCTGCAAGATCAATGCGGTCGCGCCAACCAGCAGCGCCTCGGCGTGCTCGATGCGGTCAAAGGTTTCGGCGTGGGCCGAGAACACATCGGGGACGGTGATCCAGCGATGCATCTCCTGCAGGTCGCCGTACGCGTGATCGAGCGTTGCCAGCAACTGCTTGCCGGTACGGCGCTGCAGACCGGCGCGCGGCAGGCGTCTCAATGCGCCCAGCTGCCTGGCGCCGATGCCGTCGAGCCAGGCCATGAACGGATGCGCGGCAGGTTCGATCGCGCACGGCAGCCGGTCGAGGCGGGAGGTGAGCGTGCGCAGCTGCAGACAGCGGCGGCGCGGCGACCGCGCATGCTCATACGGCGCATGGGCCAGCAGCCAGGCGCCGTGCGCGGTTGGCGCGCCGCCCAGCACCGCAGTAAATCCCAGCCGTTGAACGCTGTGGCGCACCAGGCGGCACAGGGCCACCGGGCCGCCGAACAAGCGCAGGCTCGCGCCGACGTCGAGCATCATGCTGAAGTCGGCATCGAACGCCACGTTCGGCGTGAACTGCAGCAAGGCCAACGCGACCGCGTCGAGCGCACGCGCCTCTTTTTCCACATCGCGTTCCAGCATGATGGTGCCGGGGGCGATGGTGGCGACGCCCCCGGTGCGCATGCCCGGCCGGACTCCCGACTCCATAGCCAAAGGCGAAGCGATCAGCACCTCACCGCCATCCATGACCGCGTGGGCGGCGGGCTCAGACCAGGACCGGCGCAGCGTTTCGAGCGGTAACAACGGCAGGTACAAACTTAACAGCAGGGGCATTTTCATGATGCAGAGGGTGGCGCCCGGCGGGCATGTCCGGCAGTGGAATGAACAGGGTGGCGTCGGAGGCGGGGCCGCGTCGTTTGATCACTTCGATCGCAACGCCGCCCACTGCCGGCCTCAGCCCGAGCCGCAGCGGCGCCGGCGAGGCTTCGCTGGCGCAGGACATCGGACGCATGAGCCAGAACCAAGTATCGGCTGACTGCGCCGCGAGATTGAGCCGGCGCAGCGACTCTGGGCGCACATTGGTCTGCCACAGCACGACCGCGCCGCAGCTGCCGTTTTTGAGGATCTGCTCGGTAGTCCACAGGGCGTCGCCGGTGCTGGCGGCGCGTATCCACAGCAACCGGCCGGTGTCGATACCCAGTTTCTTGAATGCGTTGGCCTGCGGGAGATATGGCGGCTGGACCAGGGCGATGCGCTGGTCCCTCGACAGCCGGCGCAAAATCGGCTTGAGCAGCTGGAGCTCGCCAATGCCCGACTGCTGCAGCAATAGCTCCACCAGCGTCGAACGCGGCCAGCCGCCGTTGGGCAGTTCATGATCCAGGGCTGCGTGCCCTGTGGGCTGGCCTGGCACACGCGATACCGCCAATTCGCTGGCGCGCCAGATGTCGGGCCATGTCGACGGAGGACTGGCGCTGAAGTCGGCTTGCTGTTGTTGAAGCGCTTGGCAGAGCATGATTTTGTTGTTAGTTTTAACTGTATGAATGTACAGTATAATCCATGGCCCCCGACTTTGCGCAAGTGCTTTTTGCTTCCGTGTAGGGGTTGTACGCCGGCCCCCCCGCGAAGTGGGGGCGCGCACAGAATTCGGAAAAATAGTACGCTAGGTTTGGTTACTTGCAATCGAAAACGGTCCGACCTGCATTTGACGCAATTCTCGACCAGAATTAACTGCGATTGACGGCCCCGTCAAACCAGCATTAACTGCGAATGAACCTGCATTTGATGGGACCGACCTGCATTCCACCACCGCCGACCAGAATTATCTGCAACTGACAAAGTTCCAGGAACCCATCGAATGGCGCCGTTGTTGGAGCAAGATTTGTGGATAGCATTTGTGGACTTGGGGTTTGAGGTGCAGTGGAACGGAAAACCGGGTTAAGGCCAGGTTCACGGCCTATTCATCGCTCGCCGGATTGCGCAACGGCCGCAACTCGCCCTTGGCCACCGCGTCCGGTACTGAGAACGAATACCGGCCTAGCATGTTGATGTGCTCATGCAGTAGCGGCGACAACCTGGCCACGTCCTCTTCACGCACCTCGAAACCGTCCGCGCGCAGTTGGTTCAACGCGGCCTCCATGTAGCTCGTGTTCCACAGCACGATCATGTTGAGCACCAGGCCAAGCGCGCCGAGCTGGTCTTCCTGTCCCTCGCGGTAGTGCTGGCGCAGCTCGCCGCGCTTTCCGTGGAATACGGCGCGTGCAACGCTGTGCCGCCCCTCGCCACGGTTGAGCTGGGTCAGCGTGCCCCGGCGCTTGGCTTCGTCATCGATGTAGGTCAGCGTGTGCAGGGTCTTGTCGATGCGGCCGAACTCGGCGATGGCTTGGGCCAGCCGGGTCGGGCGCTCGCCCACCTGGAGCGTTCGCATGATGCCGGCAGCTGGCACCCGCCCAAGCTTGAGCGAACCGGCCAGGCGCAGCATGTCGTCCCAATGCGGCTCGATTTTTTGCAGGTTGATATTGTGTCCGGATACAGAATTCAGCAACCCGTAGTCGGCCTTCGAGTCGATCCGCCAAAAGCGCGTACCGCCGACATCGGCCAAGCGCGGGCTGAATCGGTAGCCAAGCAGACGGAATAGCCCGAAAACCACATCGCTGTACGCGCCTGTGTCCGTCATGATTTGGGTCGGCTGAAGGTCCGTCTGCTGTTCCAGGACTACGGCCAGCAGGACCAAGCTGTCGCGCAGCGTGCCCGGCACCGTGATGTCATTCAGTCCGGAAAACTGGTCCGATATTAGGTTGTACCAGGTCACGCCGCGCCCGACGCCGAAGTATTTCGGGTTCGGCCCGGAATGCACTGACCGCACAGGCACAACGAACCGCATGCCGTCGGCCGACGCGACCTCGCCACCGCCCCACACGCTGGCCAGCGCCGAACGGCCCTGCGCGGCAACCAGCATGGTGTTCGCCGCCGTGATGGTGTCGTCGCGCAGGTAGTTCTGGTCCACCCAGGACAACCTGTCGCGCTTGAGCGCCGGCATGTCGCCGCGAATCAGCGGCTCCGGTCCCGTGTTGCAGGCCTCAGCCATCAGGACCGCGCAGATGCTTACATGCAGATCGGAAGCGCGCGCGGTGCGCTCCGATATATGGGTGAAGGCGTCCGTAAAACGAGTGCGTGCGGCAATCTCCAGGATCAGTTCCGGAAGATCGACGCGCGGCAGCATGCCTGTGACCTTGGCGCGCAGCGCGATCAACGACGCAGGTTCATCCATTTTGTCCAAAGGACTGAGCACCAGTTCTTGTTTGTCGCCCACCATCTCAAACCGCACAGCGGGATTGTCGGGTAACCTGGCGGCGACAGCCTGGTAGGTGCGGTCCAATTCATCGGCCAGCGCAGTCAAGGTTGGCCCCGGCACCGCCGACAAGCCCAGCGTGCGGCAAATGATCGGGCGCGTGGATTCCCATTCAGCGCTATCGAGCAGGCCGGCACGCGGATCGGCGTAACGCCAGCTCGGGGCCACGAACACATCGCGCCGGCGCAGCGCGATACGCAATTCGGACAGAACGCAGAACGTGTAAGCGTGGAAATCGATGGCATCGCCCTCGCGCAGCACATGGCGTTGCCACGGCTTGGTGATGATGTCGCGTGGCGCGTCGTTGCCCGGACGCTTCACCGTCATGTTGGCGCGAAGCCAGACGAATGCGGCGATAAAGGGCTCTCCTGCGGCATTCGCGCCAAACTGAATGTGTTCGGCCAGCGCGGGGAGGAAACGCCGCACGGTCTTGTACTTGGCATCCAGCTCCTGATAGTAGACATTATCGGTCGGCCGAATCAGCTTGTTGACGCCGGCAAGGGCCAGCGCGAGCGCGTCCGGCGAAATCCGCGCGAACAACTGGTTGCGCAGCTCGGCATCCGGCACAGTGTCGTCCAGCATGATTTGACAGGCGCTAGCGAGGGTGGCCGCCGCCTCGTCCAAGTCCTTGAGCGAACGAAGGCGCGATTTCTTGTCGGCCTTCACGGCGTCACCGAAAAGCTCCCGCAGGATGACTTCGAGCACTTCCAAGGCGTCATCCTGTGCCGATGCTTCGAGACAGTGGACGAACGCTACCAGCGTGGCCAGGCGGCGCAGCACCGGCAGGCGCAGGATCGCGCTGGCCTTGGCGGCGCCGGCAAACCGGGCCAGCGCAGCAACCCGCGTGGCCGGAATGCGCGTGGCGGCCGGCAATCGGATGCCAAGCTCACGGACGGCTTGCAGCCGCATCAGCGCCAAGCTCATCGACCGGCTGCTGGCCACCACCGGCCCGGTACGCAGCCGATCAAGCGGAGAGTTCCGAGTGCCGCCAGAAGAGACCAGGAGGCTTTCCAGGCGCGTTTGCTGGTCAAGGCTGATGCCACTTCCAAGGGAGCGCCATAATCGCTCCTCGACGCGACTGCGCAGGCGCGCAACGTACCTTTCGAGTGTCGTGCAGCCTGGCAGGAGCACTTTGTGCGTCACGAGCCACGTTGTGGCGCGCTCGAACAGCACGCTAGGCCGATCAGTGCCGGTCCAGCAAAGGGCGTAGAGCCACCGGGTCAGGCGGAAGGCGATCAGGGGTTCCGTGAATTCGACGTAGCCATAGGATGCGCGAATTTCCGTTGCATGCTGCCAGCGCTGCTCGGCGGCGCTGTAGGCGTTTGCCTCGTCCAGCGCCTCAATGCGCAGTTGCTTGGCCAGCGTCCGCAGCACGGGCTGGGGCACGGCCAGCGGGTCTTCCAGGAACGTGCCCAGATAGCGCACCGTCCCGAGCTGGACGGCGAAGCCCAGCCGATTGTGTGCCCCGCGCTTTGGGGCGATCAGTGCATGGTCGGTGTCGTCTAGGTGGAAATACCGGGCAAGGTCGTGGGGCGAAGGAGGGCCGGCATAGCGGCCGTAGTTTTCGCGCTGTTCGGTCGAGAGAAAGCTGACTGGCATGAGTTTCCCCTGCTTAGCTGTGATAGAGCAGTATTCTGGCTTGCATCGGTGTGTTACTCAGAGGGCGAGGTAGCGCTGACGTGGATCGCAACAGAACGATACGTGGCGAGCCCAATCAGGGCCACCATGCAAAAAACGGCACCAGCATAGAACGTCGCCGACGCCCCAAGTCGATCCCATAGCAGGCCTGCCAACACGCTCGCTATCAGCATGGCGATGCCGCTCATCAAGTTGAACACGCCATAGGCCGTGCCGCGCAGATCGGCCGGTGCTGTATCGGCGACCATCGTTGCCAGGAGTCCCTGCGTAATCCCCATGTGAACGCCCCACAGCACGACGCCGGTTAATACCACCGCCCAATGATCGCTTGCAGCCAAAACCAGATCGGCGGCGACCAGGACGACAAGCCCGAGCGCCAACAACTTCGTATGGCTCATGCGGTCGGACAGTTTTCCGAATGGGTACGCCGAGGCGGCATAAATCAAATTCATCGCTACCATCACCAGCGGCACAAACGCAACCGGGATGCCGCTTTGCTGGGCGCGCAGGACAAGAAATGCTTCGCTGAAACGAGCCAACGTGAATACCGCGCCAATCCCAACCACCCACCAATACGGGGCGCTAAGACGTGTCAGGTTTTCTCGGCGGATAGGATTTGTACGTTTGCCGTTTTGATGCTGAACTGGTTCGCGCACACCAAACAGAAGCAGCGCAACGGCCAGCAGGCCCGGAATCACCGCAACCCAAAATACCTTCCTGAAATCGTTGGCCCACAAAAGCATCAAGCTGACCGCGAGCAGTGGGCCGAGGAATGCCCCCACCGTGTCAAGCGATTGGCGTAGGCCGAACGCAGCGCCGCGCAGGTGTGGTGGCGCGATATCAGCGACCAACGCGTCACGGGGCGCTCCTCGCACACCTTTCCCCACGCGATCTAGCAGGCGAGCCGTAAGCACGATGCCGGTTGTATTCGCCACCGCAAAAAGTGGCTTTGTCAGCGCACCCAGCGCATAACCGAACAATGCCAGGCCCTTGCGCTTGCCGAGGTAGTCGCTCAACGCTCCCGAGAACACTTTAACGATGAGGGCGGTGGATTCGGCAAGTCCTTCAATCAAGCCAACAGCGAGGGCGCTGGCCCCGAGCGTGCCGACCATGAATAAAGGAAGCAGGCTATGGACCATTTCTGAGGAAATATCCATCAGCATGCTCACGAAACCTAGCATCCAGATCCCGAGTGGGATTTGTTTGAGCGTGCTGCCAATGTTCTTTGTTATCATTTTTTCGCCATCGTCATGAAACCACATACCAAGCTGCTCGAGGCGATGTCAAGAAAGCAGTTTTCAGAAATTTGCGCCAACCTTTAGTTTGACAAACGAAAATCGGTCGGTCGGATCGCCAACCTGTTGATGATAAAAGTAGGAAATTCCAGCAAAATATCGTTTGCTGATGTAGTAATTTATGCCCGTCTCGAACTCGCGTTTATGAGACGGCGATGCGTCGAACTCGCCCAAATTTTCGTAAATATGAGCGGCGACAAACGCCCCGTACTTCTCCTTGAAACGGTGCTCGGCAGTTCCGGACAGATCATAAAAAGTGCGACCACCACCGTTACGTTTCTCAGCAAACAGCGCTGTGGTGAGACTCAAGTCTTTTGCGATATCGCCAGACCATGACAAGCCCGCCACAGCCCAGTTATAGTTGTCACGAAACGTGTAATTTTCATGCCGCAGCGCCCCGACCGTCGCCGTAAAATGTTCGGTGAGTGGAAAATTAAAATTGATTTGCGCTTCAAATTTCCGCTCGCGCGTCATGTTCCCATCGATGGTGTGATACGAGTTCTCTGTGTAGCGCTCCAGACGAAAATCGAAATTGCCCGTCAGGGCGGGTGGCGCATAATTCGCTGTCAGCCGACTATTCAGTGAGGGCATCAGGCGCGACTGGGTCGAAAGATTGCCTGTGGCGAGATATTGACCTGTGAACTCTTCCGACTGCGCCGTGCCGGCAGTGACGAGCACACTAAAAACAACCCATCCAAATTGCAATTTTTTCATTGTACCCTCGTGATGTTTTGTAGGGTTAGCATGCGATTTCAATTTTTGATGTGGTCGGCCGTGCCTGGCAAGCGAGGACGAGGTTATTGCGGATATCCCTTGCTGTAAGCGATGTGTCTGTGTGCATCTTGACTTCACCTGAAATCAGCTGGACTTTACATGTTCCGCAGACCCCGGTCCGGCACAGCGACTCGATCGGTACCCCGTATTCTTCTGCTGCGTCAAGCAGCGTTCTGCCGGCAGTGACTAACCCGGTTTTCTTGGACTTTGCGAAAAAGATCGTCGCAGCGCGTAGTGCGTCATCGCGAATGACTTCGCCGCCGAATGATTCTGTGTGGATTTGTGCTTCGTCCACGCCCAAACTGCGAAGGCTGGAAATTGTCGCCGACATCATTGGCTCAGGACCACATAGGTAGACTGGAAGGCGCGCAATCTGAGGGGCCAGTTCCACAAGATGAGAAGACTGCAAGCGGCCGCTTGGCCCCGGCCACGCCGATCCATCGATTCGCGAGGGCAAAATCACGTAGTGGAAATGCCGATATCGTTCGGCGAGTACGTGTAGTTCCTCCTCGAACAAACTATGCGCCGGGGTACTGACAGCAAACAGAAGAAACACGTCATGCGGCCACTGCTGGCTCGCCAGATGGCGGATGATCGATAGCAGCGGCGTGAGGCCGATACCGCCGGCGATGAGAACGACGCCATCGGCACCGGCGCCAGAGAACGTGAAAGTGCCGTGCGGTCCATCGCATGCAAGAACTTGCCCCACCTGCGTCATGCCGTACAGATAAGCCGAACCTTTGCCGTCGCTCGTGCGCTTTACCGCGATGTCGCAAAAAGTCTTGGTCTCTGGTGCCGAGCAAATGCTGTAACTGCGGGTAAACACGCTCTCGCCATGCTTGAGTCGAAATCGCAGATACTGTCCTGGTAAAAATGCAAAAGGTAGATCCCCGCCACGCGGGTTCACCAGGCGGAACATTTTGACGTCGTTGCGCAGATCGATGATCGAGTGAATTAGCAATTCACCACGCCAAGAAGGCTCTTCCGGCTGTTGTGCCGTATTGAACGCGCGAAGTTTGGTTCCATATGTCACGCGCCAGATAACGAGGCCGACGCAGACAAGGGCGCAAGCTTCGATAAACAGCTTTCCACCATCCAAATAGTCAATAACCGCGTCGTGTTTCAATGACGGCTCGGTGAAAATCCCGTGGACCAGGAATGAGCCGATCACGACATAGCTTGCGTAGTGCAGTTTTTTCCACAACGTATATTTGAATCGGTTTCGCAGGTACGCGGTCACCACGACAAATATCAGTGTGTACGCTGCGAGCGCACCCAAACTCGTCAGGATCGGCTGCTCGCGCGTGATGAAAGGAAAAAAAACAGCAAGGATTGTGTAGTTGGCCGCTTTCGCCAATGGTAGCCAAGCGGGATGCAGCAGCGAAACAAATAGAGCGCTGTAACCGGACCATTTGTGAAGTTCCAGCAGCGGAAGACGCCGATGAGGCCACTGGAGTTCGGTGTTGTAGTGCACCGAAAGCAGCAGCCCAATGAAAAGGTTCAGGGTCATGATGCCGGCGGCCGTCAGGCCAATATAGGCGCTGACATCGATAAAAGAGATATCAAACTGAGCGATTAAAAACTCTTCCATTAATTCATCGCTTTCAATGGGATTCAAGTGGGACCGATCGCTATCGGTGCCTGTTCAGGGAATGGAAAAATCGTGCGCTGAGGTTGCGGGCCGACTACATGTGGACGCGATCATAGCGAAGGAAGTAGTGCCACGACATGACCGGAAGCTGACCATTTGGTCATCTTGCAGTGCCCGATTCATATCGTCGTTACGTGGCCGGGAATCTCAGTGTCGCAGCGGTGCCGCGGCCAAGCTGACTGTCGAGAGAAACCGATCCGCCGTGAAGCAGCATGATTGACCTGACGATGGCAAGGCCTAGTCCTGTGCCGGCGCCCTGCCTGAAGCGTGCGCTGTCAGCACGATAAAAACGATCGAAAACGTGGGGCAAGTCCTCCGGCGTAATGCCCTCTCCGGTGTCGCTGACGACGATTTCCACAGCGCGATCAGATGTTTTCGTCACATCGACGACAACGGACCCGCCGCTTGGAGTGTGGTTTAGTGCATTGATGATCAGATTGCCCAACGCATGACGCAACAAGGCGGAATCGGCCAGCACCGTCCCCGAGCCGCCAGCGATCAGCGTGGTTTCCTGCTCGTCCGCCAGCGCCTGGTAGAAAGCGCACACGGCGGCGATCTCATGCTCAATGACCAGCGTTCGCTTGTTAGGCAGCGAATCGGGTTGTTCCGTACGGGCGAGGAACAACAACGCATCCACCATCCGTGCCAAGCGCTCGTACTCCTCCGTAGCCGAGGCGATGCAGTCGCGATATTGCTCTTTCGAGCGGTCCTTGGAAAGGGCCAGTTCCGCTTCGCCCTGAAGAATGTGGAGAGGGGTACGCAATTCGTGCGCGATATCGGCGGAAAATCGGGACATTCGGACGAACGACTCATCCAGGCGCACTAGGAGCTGCTCGAAATTGGCGGCGAGCGGTTGCAATTCCCGAGGCCAGTCGCCGTCCACCACGTGCCGGTGCAACTGTGCTGCGCTCAGCTCCGCGATGATGGCTGCCAGCCGGGACACTGGCTGCAGGCCGCGCCGTGCGATCAGGTAGCCCGCAATGATGGCGATAGCAAGCGAAGCGGAAAGAGCGAGCCACAGGATGCGCCGATATGCCGCGAGTACCTCTTCTTCACTGGTCCGGTTCATTGCCACCTGCACCGTAAATCCGGCACCGACGCCGACCCGAGCGGACATGAGTCGGTACATTTCCCCGGAACCTGAAGGCCAGTCCATGCCCTGTTCGTCGCCGCGTGTGCGAAAACGGGGATCTGCGAATGGGCGTCCACCCGCGACGGCATGCGGAATCGGTGCCTCTATCACATTGATGCCGTGGCCATCGACGACGCGCAGATAGGAGCCAGGAAGCATCGCTGCCTCACGATGAACCTCTTCCTGGAGAGCCGCAGTGTCGCGCGAATGTAACAACAGGATACCGCGCACCTGAGCGATCCGCCCAGCTAGCCATTGGTCATCTTCTTGGCGCAGGCGGTCCGCCAAGACCCAGTACAGGATGCTGCCGGCCGACGCGATCAACACCACGCTAAGAAGGGCGTACCAGACCGTGAGGCGAAAGGCGATCGAGCCACGCTCCCCGATGAGGGCCATTGGCTCAAAGCCGTTCTTCGATGACATAGCCGACACCCCGCAGAGTGTGAATCAGTTTCCGGTCGCTGGGATCGTCAACCTTGCGCCGCAGTCGACGCACAGCGACGTCGACTACGTTACTGTCGCCGTCAAAATTGATGTCCCATATCTGTTCGGCCAGCCGCGTCCGGGTCAGCACCTCGCCGGGATGACGAAGCAGGTATTCGAGCAGTCGGTATTCCTGCGGAGCGAGGTCAAGCGGCTTTCCCGCCCTTGATGCCTTGTGCCGAGCCAGGTCCATGTCGAGATCGGCCAGACGCAAGATATCAGGTTGTTGCGTCGGCGCCCGACGCAAGGCGTTGCGTACGCGGGCAAGCAATTCGGAAAACGCGAACGGCTTGACCAGGTAGTCATCGGCGCCCAGGTCCAGGCCCTTCACCCGTTGAGCAACGGCGTCAAGTGCCGAGAGAAGAATCACAGGCTGGCGTGGCAGACGTTCCTTGATCCGCGTAAGCACCGACCAGCCGTCCTGCTTGGGCAACATAACATCAAGTACGATGAGGTCATATACTCCCGTCAGCGCGAGATGAAGCCCGTCTGGCCCATCCGAAGCGTGATCAGCAGCAAAACCTTCCTCGATAAAACCTCGCTTGATGAAAGCGGCGGTCTTGGGTTCATCTTCAACGATCAATATTTTCATTTCCAAACCTTTGGCATGTCTAGCAGCCGAGCTTTGCTAATTTGAACGCTTCGTCATGCGAGCTCATTTTTGTGGCCCCGCGATCATATGATGTTCTTGAAGCGCATTGCATTAATCGCGTCATAAGTCTTGGTGTGTCAGTTTGAGCTATACCCTAACCTGATGTCAGAATACCCCAGCGCATTCCGTCAGGATAGGGTTAGTTTTGCATTTGCTTGACATGTGCCTTGATCAGTCATAGAGTCTATCCTGACATATATTGTTAAGGAGGCACGTTTTGCGAGGTCAGCGCATCGGTTATGTCCGAGTCAGCAGTTTGGACCAGAATCCAGAGCGTCAGCTCGATCAGGTCCAAGTGGACAAGCTGTTCACCGACATGGCATCCGGTAAAGACACACAACGGCCGCAGCTCGACGCGTTGTTATCGTTCGCCCGCGAAGGCGACACGGTTGTCGTACACAGCATGGACCGTCTGGCGCGCAACTTGGACGATCTGCGCCGGCTCGTACAGACGTTGACCAAGCGCGGGATACGAATCGAATTTGTCAAAGAGAGCCTTAGCTTCACCGGCGAAGACTCGCCAATGGCCAACCTGCTGCTGTCGGTCATGGGGGCGTTCGCAGAGTTCGAGCGGGCCTTGATCGGCGAGCGGCAGCGCGAAGGGATCGCATTGGCCAAGCAACGCGGCGCCTACCGAGGCCGAAAGAAAGCTCTGGTGAACGATCAGGTTGTCGAGCTGCGCCGCCGCGCTGGTGCCGGCGAGCCAAAAGCCACGCTTGCGCGCGAGTTCGGCATCAGTCGCGAGACGCTATACCAATACTTGAAGCCAGTGCCCTCAGCGTAAACGGAGAATCCGACGCGCCCCGTTCATAACGAGTAGAGCGATGACCGTACCAATGATGAGGTCCGGATACGGCGATCCTGTCCACCAGACCAGCAAACCAGCGACGACGACGCCCAGATTGGCCAGCACATCGTTTGCAGTAAAAATATAGCTGGCGGTCATGTGAACACCGCGATCGCGTCGCTTGGCGATCAGGACCAGACAGGCCGCGTTGGCGACCAGGGCAACGGACCCGATACCCATCATCAGCATTGACGCCGGCTCGCTCCCATACATGGCTCGCCTGACCACTTCGACCAGGGCACCGCCAGCAAGAGCAAGCTGAAGCCAGCCGGCGATGTGCGCGGCGCGCACTTTCATGGATGCATCACGACTTACCGCGTACAAGGACAGCGCGTAGACGGCCGCGTCCGCAAACATGTCGAGCGAATCCGCCACCAGGCCCGTCGACTGTGCAATCCAGCCCCAGATGAACTCGACCATGAACATGATGCTGTTCACGGCGAGAAGCAAACGCAGCACACGGGCATCGCTGGCGTTTGCCGCCGGGTCAAGCCCCTCGTCCGGATCCACCTCGCAGGGCGCCGATTCAACCAAGGAGGCTCCCAGGTTCAGCGGCGACAATCGCTGCAGCAAGGCCTCGCTTGGCTCTGTATGCACCACCTGCAGGCGTCGCTTATCCAAGTCGAATTCGAGGGAAGTCACTCCTTTCAAACCCTGCAACGCCATTCGGATAAGATTTTCTTCCGAAGGGCAATCCATTTGCGAAACGAGAAAGGTGCTCCGATGATAAACGGAGGCGGTCTGCGTTGAATGTTGTGTCATGAACAATTCCTCGTCGGGCGAAGCCGATCATAAACATTGGAGCGGCTTGAAGGTCAAGCCCGCTCCGACTTCCCCTCGGAAGGAGACAGTGCGTCGAGGATCCTACAATTCGACACTTTGCCACCTCCGCAGGACGAGACAAGCGTCGATAGGCGCTGCTTCAGGTTCGTAAGGTCGCTGATCTTCTGTTCGACCTCCGCGAGGTGCTCTTGCGCGAGCTGCATGACCGTGCCGCAGTCTTCTTCCTGCCGATCGGACAGGTCGAGCAGCGCCTTGACTTGTTCGATCGAGAATCCGATTTCCCGGGCACGACGCACGAAGATCAGGCGATCCAGATCGCCTCTACCGTAACGACGATAGTTTCCGTCCGATCGCGCCGGAGAGGTCAGCAATCCAATTTTTTCGTAGTAGCGAATGGTCGCGGCCGGAATAGCAGCCGATCGCGCCAGGTCGCCGATGCGCAGGTCGAGTGTCATGGGGTTGACCTTATAGTGACTTTAAGGTTTATAAAGGCATCTTACCTCCTAGTCAAGGGTGCAGGATGCCAAAGTACCTATTCCGAAATGCCGCTCGCACAGGACTACTGTTGTGCAGTCTTGCTGCGCAGGCAACCGCCTTCGCACAAGATCCCCTGCTTACGCTACATGCCGCTATCGAGCATGCCCAGGCTCAAGCGCCGACTGTCGCTGGTGCGCTCGCCGGCGCGCGCGCGGCCGATGCCGGCATTCAGGTTGCGCAGGCGCGTCCAAACCCGTCGCTCGGCATAGAAGCCGAAAACGTACTCGGGTCGGGCCGCTATGCGGGTTTCGGAGGAGGGGACAAGACGTATTCGGTTTCAGTGCCGATCGAGCTCGGCGGCAAGCGCGAGGCAAGGACAAGGGTCGCCGAAGCCGAGCGCGACGCAGCAACGTTGGGTGTTACCACGAGCCGCGCGGACCTCACGCTGAAGGTGACCCAGGCATTCATTGCCCTGGCGGCGAACCAGCATCGCCTCGAACTAGGCAAGGCCAGTCTCGAACTCGCCGAGCGCTCCGCGAAAGTCGCGCGGGAGCGCGTTAAGGCCGGCAAGGCGTCGCCCATTGACGAGCAACGGGCGGAAGTCATGCGCATCAATGCCCATGTCAAGGCAGCGCGGGCCGAACGTGCAGTCGAAACTGCATCGTCAACGCTGGGCCGTCTGCTGGGAAGTTCCACTCCAGTGACGATTTCCGCGCCTTGGTTTGACGACATCAAGGCCGGGCTAGGAGCGGTCCCGGAAGGTCGCCCGCTGGCCCTTGCGGCTGCCGATGCCGACATCGCTACCGCGAGGGCACGGGTTGCGGCCGCAAGGAGCGCGCGGGTGCCTGACGTGACGGTGAGCGTGGGCGCCCGTCGCATCGGTGACTCGCACGACAAGGCGGCGGTCTTGTCGCTTTCGGTACCGCTTCCGATATTCAACAACGGCGCCGGCGAGCTAGCCCGGGCGGGCGCGGAATTCGACCGGGCCCAGGCGCAACGGGCCGCCGTCTCGCTCGACGCCGAGCAGGCCTTGGTCGACGCGCAGAGCGACGTGGCCAACGCCCAGGCTGCCGCCGAAGCCGCCGGGCCCGCGCTGGCGGCGGCAGGCGAGGCGGCGCGGATCGCGCGCATCGGGTACGCGGCAGGCAGGTTCTCGCAACTGGACCTGATCGAGGCCGAGCGCGCATTGACGGAATCGCGCGAGGTCTCGATCGACGCCCTGGCCGCATTGCACGACGCGCGTGCCCGGCTCGCGCGACTCAACGGCAGCACGGCATCTCTCTACAAGGACTAAAACATGCACTTCTCCCATCGAGTTGCCTTGCTCATTTGCGCACTATCGCTTGCGGCCTGTTCGCGTTCGCCGCAATCCCCTCAAACGCACGCTGCGGCGGGTGAGCAGTCCGAGAAACTGGTCCAGACCGAAAAAGTCGCCAAGGCGTCGAAAGACGATGATGACAAGGAAAAACCGAACAAGGACTCTGGTGAAGCGGGCGAGGGACACGAAAAGGGCGAAGCTGGAGAGGGCAAAAAGGATGCGGTCACGCTGAGCGATCAGCAGGTTGCCGCCGCCGGCATCGAAACCATGCCGGTGCGACGTTTTTTCACAGGAGCGATCGATGCGCCCGGCACCATCGTTGCCAACCCTAAGCACGCCCAGGTTGTCGCCGTGGCTATTGGCGGCCGCATCGTCGCGTTGAACCGCAACCTCGGGGAAGCCGTGGCGCGGGGCGACGCGCTTGCGGTCATCGAGAGCCAGGACGCCGCCCAGCTAAAAGCCGATCTGGCCATCGCACGACGCGAACTTGAACTGGCGCGCACGAACTTCCAGCGTGAAGAGCACCTGTACCAGGAGAAAGTATCCGCGCAGCAGGACTACATCGCTGCGCGCACTGCGGCACAGGAAGCCAAGATCCGCGCCGACCTGGCCCAGCAGCGGCTGGTCGCCGCCGGCGGCGGCACTGGTAATGCGATGAACCAGCTGACCGTACGCGCGCCCATCAAAGGATACGTGGTGGCTCGCAAGGCCGCGCTTGGGGATGCAGTGCAACCCAACAGCGAGCTGTTCGAGATCGCGGACCTGTCCGAGGTCTCGATCGACCTGGCGTTTTCGCCCGACGACGCGGGAAGGGTGGCCGTAGGCTCGACTGTCGATGTTTCTTCCGGCGCTCGCACGAGCGCGGGCCGGATCGCCTTCCTTTCGCGAATCGTGGACCCGACCACGCGCCAGGTCCACGCGATCGCGACGCTGCCGAACGGGAACGGCGCCTGGCGTATCGGCGAAACGGTGCATGTGTCGGTGCCGCTGTCCGACGCCAAGCAGGCGTCGACGCTGGCCATTCCGCGCGCCGCCGTCCAGACGGTGGCGGACAAGCCCAGTGTCTTCGTGCGGGTCAAAGGGGGGTTCGCGGTCAAGCACGTCGTTCTGGGCACCGCCAACGGCGCGTACGTTGCCGTGCTCTCCGGACTGTCCGGCGACGAACGCATCGCCGTCAGCAACAGCTACGTGTTGAAAGCGGAACTCGGCAAGGGCGAGGCGGGGGGAGACAATGATTGAAGCAATCGACACCCCAACGCAGACGGAGCCACGCCGATGATCGCCCGCATTGTGGATTTTTCGGTCTCGCGCCGATGGCTGGTCCTGTTCGTCAGCCTGCTGCTGTCGATCATGGGCGCGTTCGCCCTGTGGCGCCTGCCCATCGACGCGGTGCCCGACATCACGAATACCCAGGTGCAGATCAACGTCGTCGTGCCTGCGCTCTCGCCGGGCATGGTCGAGCGGCAGGTAACCTATCCGATCGAGACGGCGTTGGCCGGGATCCCCGGCCTTGAGTCGACCCGCTCGCTGACGCGTCACGGATTCGCCCAGGTGACGGCGGTGTTCAGCGATCGCACGGACATCTATTTTGCCAGGCAGCAGGTGGCCGAGCGGCTGCGTGCCGCCGAGCGGTCGCTGCCGGCCGGCGCGAACGCGACGATGGGGCCGATCGCGACTGGCCTGGGCGACATCTACATGTGGACGGTCGAAATCGCGGACAAGAAGCAGGGGAACGCGGCTGCAGGGATCCAACCAGACGGCAGCTATGTGACACCGGAAGGGGAACGCCTAAAGGGAGAAGTCGAGAAGGCGACCTACCTGCGCACTGTGCAGGACTGGATCATCGCACCGCAACTCAAGAACACGCCCGGCCTTGCGGGCGTGGACGTCATTGGCGGCTACGAGCGGCAATTCGTGGTCACGCCCGACCCGCAGCGTCTGGCGGCTGCTGGCTTGACCCTATCCTCGTTGGCCGAAGCCCTGGAGCGCAACAACACGAGCGCCGGCGCCGGCGTGGTCGAGCGCAACGGCGAAATGTTGACCGTGCAGGCCGATGCGCGCCTGGCCGGTGTCGAGGACCTGGCAAAAGCCGTGGTGGCGACCCGCAACGGGACGCCTGTACTGCTGTCCCACGTGGCGAAGGTGGCGGTTGGCCAGACGGTGCGCTTCGGTTCGGCTTCGGAAGGCGGGCATGAAGTCGTCGTCGGAACGGCCGTCATGCGTATCGGCGAAAATAGCCGCATCGTCGCCTCTGCCGTCGACCGCAAGCTGAAGGATATAGCCAACTCATTGCCGACCGACGTCGCCATCAAGCCGGTGCTGGACCGTACCAGGCTCGTCGATGCGACGGTCAAGACCGTCGCCAGGAACTTGACCGAAGGCGCGCTGCTGGTGATCGCAGTCTTGTTTGCGTTGCTCGGCAATCTGCGCGCGGCGGCAATCGCGGCCGCCGTCATTCCAGTGACGATGCTGCTGACGTCGGCCGGCATGCGGCAGGCCGGCCTGACGGCGAACCTGATGAGCCTGGGCGCGCTGGACTTCGGCCTGATTGTCGACGGTGCCGTCATCATCGTCGAAAACGCGCTGCGTCGCGTGGCCGAACGCCAGCATGAGACTGGACGTGTGCTGAACAAGGCGGAGCGCCTGGATGCCGTGGCCTTGGCAGCGAAGGAAATGATCCGGCCGAGCGTGTACGGCCAGGCCATCATCATTTTCGTTTACGTGCCGCTGTTGACGTTCCAGGGCGTGGAGGGGCGCATGTTCGCCCCGATGGCCATTACAGTCATCCTTGCACTAGTGTTCGCATTCCTGCTGTCGCTGACGTTCGTGCCGGCACTGATCGCGCTGTGGTTGAGCAAGCGCGTGGATGAAAAGGAAAACCGGATCGTCGCAGTGGTCGCCCGGTCGTACAGGCCGTGGCTTGAACGGGCGATGTCGCGCCCCATGCTGACGGCTGGAATCGGCTTGGCGGCCTTTGCCGGTGCGCTAGCTCTGTTCTCGACCCTTGGCCAGGAGTTCCTCCCAACGCTGGATGAGCAGGACGTACTGTTGCAGGTTGCAAGGATTCCCGGGACGTCCGTGTCGCAGAGCCAGTCAATGCAATTCGGCGTGGAAAAGGCAGTCGCAAGGCTTCCAGAAGTAAAACTGGTGTTCTCGCGCACGGGAACTGCGGAGCTGGCATCCGACCCCATGCCTACGAACCAGACCGATACGTTCGTGATCATGAAGGACCGCTCGCAATGGCCGGATCCGAAGCTCAGCAAAGCCGATCTCGTCGAGAAGATCAGGCGCACGGCGGCGGTCATTCCCGGCCAGACGTACGAGCTCACGCAGCCCATCCAGATGCGCTTCAACGAGCTGCTCGCCGGCGTGCGTGGCGATATCGCGATCAAGGTCTATGGTGACGACTTCGCCACCATGCTGCGAACCGCTGACCAGGTCGCCGACCAGTTGCGTGCTATCCCTGGCGCCCAGGATGTCCGGGTCGAGCAGGTGCAAGGCTTGCCCTTGCTGGACACCCGTCTCAACCGTGATGCGCTTGCCCAGGCCGGCCTGACTGCGCAAGACGTGTTCGATACGCTGTCCGCTGCCCTCGCCGGGCGTGAGGCTGGCAGTATCTACGAAGGAGACCGGCGCTTCGACGTCGTCGTCAAGCTTGAGGACGCGGCGCGCGAGGATCTGGACGGCCTGCGCAGGCTGCCGGTGATGACCCCGGGCGGCGGCTTTGTGCCGCTTGGCGCCGTCGCCGAACTGGTTCCGGCGAAGGGACCGAACCAGATCAGTCGTGAAAACGGCAAGCGCCGCGTCGTCGTACAGGCCAATGTCCGTGGGCGCGACATTGCCGGCGTCGTCAACGACGCGCGCGCTGCGGTCGGGACCAAAGTCCATTTGCCTCCCGGCGTGTGGCTCGCCTGGGGTGGACAGTTCGAGAACCTGGAGCGCGCACGCGTTCGGTTGTCCGTGGTCGTGCCGCTATGCTTCACGCTGATCGTCTTCTTGCTGTATTCAGCGACCCGGTCCTGGCGCGCCACGGCCATCGTGTTCACGGGTGTGCCGCTTGCACTGATCGGCGGCATCGTCGCCCTGTGGGTTCGTGGCATGCCGTTCTCGATCTCGGCGGCAGTCGGTTTCATCGCGCTGTCCGGGGTTGCCGTCCTCAACGGCCTGGTGATGGTTGGCGCAATCGATGACCTGGCCGGGCGCATGCCTTGGGCTGACGCTGTTCGCCAGGGCGCGGCGCGGCGCCTGCGCCCCGTGCTCATGACGGCGCTGGTGGCGTCGCTCGGCTTTGTGCCGATGGCCCTGGCGACCGGCGCCGGCGCCGAGGTGCAGCGGGCGCTGGCCACCGTTGTCATCGGGGGACTGATGTCGGCGACGTTGCTGACTTTGTTCGTGCTGCCGTCCCTGTACTTGCGCTTCGCGCGTCCCATGATGTTGACCTCGAAAGAGGCGAGCGAAGCGATACCTCACTGAGCGAGCATGGCCATTTCAATTGCAGAATTACCGGAGATCGAGATGAAAAATGCAATGTTCTGCTTTTCCCTGACGGTACCCTTGGTATTGAGCATGGTAGGCTGCGCGGCGAGTTACCAGCCGTCCACCCCAGACGCCAAGACAGGATGGGTCACGGAGTTCTACTCTGAACAATCACTGGGGCCCAAGGTGCCGTCGTGCCTGACCCGGGTATCCCGTGAGCAGATCCTGAGTGGTAAATATGTCGAAGTGAAGGTACCGCACCTTCGCAGCTCACGCTATGTGAGCGCTGAGGTCCCGGCCGGAATGAAGCTAACTTTGGGCGATAAGGTGGAAGTTTCGCCTGCTAACTGCAAAGACGGGAAGATTCCCATAGTCATACAGGTCCTGTCAGCAAAGCCAGCCACTTCAGTTAAGTAACAACCACCACGCAGCCGTACGAGCGTGGGCTTGGGCCGGATGGTATTGCAAAACAGCTACGGCCGCCTAAGCTGCCGGCCGTAGCTTTCTGTCCAGAGGCTCCCACTCATAATTTTTTGAGAAATTCTGTTCGATGCCACGTCGTTCACTGCTTTCCGACACGGAGCGCAACAGTTTGCTGGTATTCCCAGAGAGTCAGGATGACCTGATTCAACAGTATAGCTTTACCGATGCGGACATGGCTTTGATCCGCCAGCGACGCGGTGCCGCAAATCGTCTTGGCTTTGCCGTTCAACTATGTCTCTTGCGCTACCCAGGTTACGCGTTGGCCAGCGACACGGCGCTGCCAGATCCGGTCATCCAATGGATTGCGAAACAGGTCCGAAGCGAAGTTGCCGATTGGTCGCAATACAGCGACAGGGAGAAGACACGCAACGAGCACCTGCACGAGCTGCGTGCTTACTTAGGACTATCCGTTTTCGGGCTGTCGGACTTTCGCAAACTGGTACATAGTCTGGCCGACCTCGCGATGCAGACCGACAAGGCCATTATTCTCGCCGCTCATTCCCTCGATACGCTGCGGCAGAAGCGCATTATCCTGCCGGCGCTGACCGTCATCGAACGGGCCTGCGCCGAGGCCGTGACAAGGGCTAACCGACGCATCTACCGCGCGCTGATCGAACCGCTGGAGCGCAACCACAAGCGCGCGCTGGACAATCTGCTCAACGTCGCGCCCGGCATGAGCATCACTTGGCTCGTGTGGCTGCGCCAGTCGCCACTCAAGCCAAACTCCCGTTACATGCGCGAGCACATCGAACGCCTCAAAATGTTCCAGTCGCTCGCCCTGCCGGCTGGGCTGGGGCGCCAAATTCACCAGAACCGCTTGCTAAAAATGGCGCGTGAGGGTGCACAGATGACGCCGCGCGACCTAGCCAAGTTCGAGGACGAACGACGCTATGCGACACTAGCGGCTCTGGCCATTGAGGGCATGGCGACGGTTACCGACGAACTGGTAGACCTACACGACCGCATCATGATCAAGCTGTTTAACGCGGCCAAGAACAAGCATCAGCAGGACTTCCAGAAGCAGGGCAAGGCAATCAACGACAAGGTGCGCTTGTACTCCAAAGTCGGCCGCGCACTGATAGAAGCTAAGCAATCTGGTCGTGACCCGTACGCTGCGATCGAGGCTATCCTGCCGTGGACGGATTTTGCACAGAGCGTTATCGAGGCTACCCAACTGGCGCAGCCAGAATCGTTCGATCACCTGTCCCTCATTGGCGAGCAGTACGGCACTCTGCGCCGCTACACGCCCGAGTTCCTGGATGTTCTCAAGCTACGGGCGGCGCCGGCCGCGCAAGCGGTCCTTGACGCGATCGATGTGCTACGACAAATGAACGCGACAGGGGCACGCAAGGTACCCGAGGACGCCCCGGCTACTTTCGTCAAGGCGCGCTGGAAGCCGCTCGTTATCACCGACGACGGACTTGACCGCCGCTTTTACGAAATCTGTGTACTGTCGGAGCTGAAGAACTCGCTGCGGTCCGGCGATATCTGGGTTCAGGGATCGCGTCAGTTTCGCGACTTCGAGGAATACCTGTTGCCAGCGACGAAATTCAACGCCATGAAGTCGACGCAAGAGCTGCCGATCTCAGTCAACCAGGACTGCGACCAATATTTGCATGACCGCTTGCTGCTGCTCGAACAGCAGTTGGCCACGGTCAACCGCTTGGCACTCACTAATGAGCTGCCCGACGCGATCATCACCGAAACGGGATTGCGAATTAGTCCCCATGATGCCGTGGTGCCGGACGAGGCGCAGGTGCTGATCAACCTCGCTGGAGGGCTGCTGCCTCGCATTAAGATCACCGAGCTACTAATGGACGTTGACGATTGGACCGGGTTCACCCGGCACTTCGTCCACCTCAAAAGCGGCGAACAGGCCAGGGACCGCACCCAGCTGCTGTCGGCGATTCTGGCCGACGCGATCAACATCGGGCTGACCAAGATGGCCGAATCTAGCCCTGGCGCGACCTACGCAAAGCTGTCGTGGTTGCAGGCTTGGCATATCCGCGACGAAACCTATGCAGCGGGACTGGCCGATCTCGTCAATGCGCAATCGAAGCATGCGTTCGCTGAAAACTGGGGGGATGGCACCACATCGTCGTCGGATGGCCAGCGCTTCCGTGCCGGCGGTCGGGCAGAGAGCACAGGCCACATCAACCCCAAATACGGTGCCGAACCGGGCAAGCTGTTTTACACCCATATCTCAGACCAGTATGCCCCTTTTAGCACGAGGGTGATCAACGTCGGCGTTCGCGACTCGACCTATGTGCTGGACGGCCTGCTGTACCACGAATCGGATCTGCGTATCGAGGAACACTATACCGACACCGCAGGCTTCACCGACCACGTGTTCGCGCTGATGCACCTGCTGGGCTTCCGCTTTGCGCCACGTATCCGCGACTTGGGCGACACCAAGCTATACGTGCCCGGCAAGGCAGCGGATCACCCGGCGCTGAGGTCGATGATTGGCGGTAGTTTGAACATAAAGCACCTGCGTACGCACTGGGACGAAATACTGCGCCTGGCTGCCTCGATCAAGCACGGTACTGTCACCGCGTCCCTCATGCTGCGCAAACTCGGCAGCTACCCACGGCAGAACGGTCTGGCGATCGCGCTACGCGAGCTGGGGCGCATCGAGCGCACACTGTTCATCCTGGACTGGCTCCAAAATGTCGAACTGCGCCGACGCGTCCACGCAGGACTGAACAAGGGAGAGGCGCGAAACGCACTGGCCAGGGCAGTGTTCATTCACCGGCTGGGCGAGGTACGCGACCGCACTTTCGAGCAGCAGCGATACCGCGCCAGTGGTCTAAACTTGGTGACGGCCGCCATCGTGCTTTGGAATACAGTCTACCTGGAGAGAGCAACGCAAGCCCTGCGCGAATCCGGCAAGCTGGCCCACGACAGCATGCTACAGTTCCTCTCGCCCCTGGGATGGGAGCACATCAACCTGACTGGGGACTACGTCTGGAGGCAAAACCGGAAGGTCGACGAGGGCAAATATCGGCCCCTACGCGACTCCAAGGAGCGGCAATAGGGCTTAGCGCCCGATTTTTTCCGTTTTCCCTATTCACCCCAGGAATGCCTGAGCTTCACCGGCGAAGACTCGCCGATGGCAAACCTGCTGCTGTCGGTCATGGGGGCGTTTTCGGAGTTCGAGCGGGCCTTGATCGGCGAGCGACAGCGCGAAGGTATCGCTTTGGCCAAGCAGCGCGGCGCCTATCGAGGTCGCAAGAAAGCGCTGGTGGACAACCAGGTTGTCGAGCTGCGCCGCCGCGCTGCTGCCGGCGAGTCAAAGGCCGCGCTTGCGCGCGAGTTCGGCATCAGCCGCGAGACCCTTTACCAATACTTGAAAGTGGCGCCAACGGCTTAACCCGGTTTTCCGTTCCACTGCACCTCAAACCCCGACTTCGAGCGCCGGGCATCCCGGTCAGAGCGCGCTTGCGTCCACGCCCTTCCAGAAAACCCTCGTTTTTTGGACCTATGCTCTTGTCGGTGTGCATCCCAAAAAACTATTGATAGTCAATTTTCGTTCTGCTATGCTTAGTGCAAGCCAGTCCTGAAAACCTATTGGAGCAAAAAATGCCAAACATCGCCATTCCCATCGACTCGGAGATCATTGGTGAAATGTTTTTACGAGCTGGACCCAAAGCCGATATTTCTGACTGGATCGAGAACGTCGTGCGTGATTACCTGGAGCGAACCGCAGATGATGAGTGGTCGGATGCCTACTACGCATACCGCAAGTCCCAAGTTGGCGCAGTGGACTTCGCCGCCGAGTTCGGTGACCCAAAGGGCGGTTACCACTGGGCACCACTGTTTCTGCCAAACGGCACGCTCATCCGCATGGAATACAAAAAGGAAGTATCAGGCGCGGCGGTTAAGAACAACAAGATTGAGTTCAAGGGCGAATACTACTCACCCTCTGAGCTGGCCCGCGTTATCGCGTCCGGTACGAGCCGCAACGCCTGGCGCGATCTGCTGATAAAGCGCCCTGGCGACACTGACTGGTGTTTGGCTGACGATTTGCGGCGCCGCATGACAAAGTGAACACGCCAGCGGTCGCTAAGTCAGTCGCAGTTATCGCTGGTCGGCGCCGAGGGAATGCAGGTCGGCGCCGATGAATGCAGGTTCATTCGCAGCTATCTCTGGTTTGACGGGGCTGTCAATCGCAGTTAATTCTGGTCGAAAAAGCCGCTGAATGCAGGTCGGATCGTTTTTGAATGCAGGTCGCTACAGGTATCCGCCCCGCGCGACCGCCCTGCCCTATCCTGGCCGTCAAGCTATCTGTGTAGGACCGGTGGTATGGCTGCGGACAGCGAGTCGGCACTGCGGCGCCAGTTCGCCACGGCTCCGCCGCGATAGGCCATGATGGTGGCCAGGCCTGCCAGCATCAGCAGCGCGTCTGTCGGTTCGGGAACCGACGCGGAAGGCGTGATGCCAACAAAGGAGCCCGATGCCAATCCGGTTTCAACACCGTCGTCGAAACGGCGGATGAATATCCGACCATTGTCTGCGAGGTCGAGCAGCTGGGTGTGGGTCGGCAGATCGACGGAATTGAGCTTGTGCCCGTCCGGATTGTCCCATAAATCGAATTGCAGCAACGTGAACCCATGGGTGTCGTACACATAACTGCTGACAAAAAATCCGTCGGCGTTGTCGTAGCCGCCGGTGGTATTGGTCCAGTTATCGAACACTTGTAGTTCGGACGAGGGCGTGCCCGTCAGCAGAGTCCCTGCGGCCTGCACGCTCAGTTGACCGGCGCTGTAGACGGCGCGTCCCCGTTCGAGCAGCCAACCGGGGGCTCCCTGGTCGTCGTAGGTGAACAGGGCCCCAAAATTGTCGCCGTAGGACAGCCCCGCACCCCCACCGCGAATGTCTGTCAGGCGGCCGCTGAACTGGTAGGTCACGGGCGTTGCCGCCGCCGTGCCGGCGGCCAGGACTGCACAGGCGATGATGGTGCGAAGTTGCTGGAGGCTGGCGATCATGGTGGCTCCTAGGATGGAGGATCCATTGTCGCACAGTGTCTTGAATAATTAATAATAAGCATCAGCTTCGACGCCACTCGCATGCCCATGGGCTCAGACCTGATCAGGCCGCCAGCAAGTGCGCATAGAACGGTCGTTCCCGGTCGTCGAGGATCGCCTCGTAATCGGTCAACGGTGCGCCTGTGGCCAGCCAATCAGGAAGGTGGGCCGGTTGGATCGGAATGATGCAGCGGTCATGACCCGCCGCGGCCACCTCGGGCGGCGGCTCGTCGGTGATGGCGGCAAACGAGAGCAGGTCACCCTCCCCTGCCCCGGTCCAGCGGGACCATAGGCATGCCACGATCATCAGCTGTCCATTGTCTGGCGCAAAGCGCAGGACAACGTTTTCCTCCCTTTCTCCGTCGGCCAGATCGCGGGCTTCCAGGCGGTGGCGTTTGACGTTTTCGAAAAAGGCGCTCGCCATGACAATCGCATGGGAACTACCGAATTGTCCCTTCCAGTAGCCGCCAAGGCTGTCTCGCCTCGCATTGTAGGTGCCGGGATACTTCTCGTCGTAGAACGCCGGCTTGCCTTCCGGTCGGCACCGATAGCGTTGCGGCGAGATCAGATAGTCGCCGGATCGATCCATCGTCATCACCGGAGCATGCCAGCCGGGATAGATCCGGCCCTCGGGTTCCGCCCGCGCCGGCCGTTTCAGATCGGCCAGTTTTTCCAGCGCCGAGGCGATCTTGTTGGTGGCGACGCGCTGATCATTAGCCGCTTTCATCGTGGTCTTGGAGGTCAGGGTGCGCTCGGCGTCGGCCAGACGCCGGCGCTGCTCGAACAAGAGTTCTTCCGTGCGGGTCGCTTCGTCAGCCTCGTGGCGAAGAATCAACTCACGGCAGTGGCGTTCCTCCGGAGTCCGCGGATCGAGCTTGAAGATCTCGGTGACTTCCCGTGGTAGGAGGATCTTGGCGCCCGCCGCGCGCTGTTCGAACAGGCGAACAAATTCATGGATGTCGATCCTGGCGCCAAATTTTCGGGTGTAGAGCCGGTAGTCGGCCCAGACCTTCGCTGAATAGCACATGTGGTTCTCCTGTTAGCCACCCAAGGCTCACAAAATTCGCCGGCGATGTCAAGCCATCGTCGCCGGCGACGACCACCCTGCGCGGACTGGACGCGCCGCCGTCGACGTGCATCTCCGGCGTCAACGACCGACGAATACCGAGGGCTGATCCACGGTCAGTACGCGTGCAGTTCCGACAGCTTGCCGTCGATCAGATCCCTGGCGATCTGATCACCGGCCGCGACGGTCGCCCCGGGCGAGCGATGCAGCCGGCGCTTATCGCCCGCCGACTGATCCCAGAAGAGAGTGTACCCGCCCTCCTCCAGCTGACGGGCGATCCGTATCCAGCATTGCCAGAAGCTTCCTCCCGCCATTCCGAGGTCAGTGACTTCGTATCGATAGCCATCGTGGTCTTGAGTGAGAAAGTGTATCCGTCGCTCCTGTGGTTAAGATGGGAGTCACTCTAGCGGACGCGCCGCAGTCCCACGATGAGCACTTTTCAGAAATCAGCTTATTCAAAGGGGGCCGCGAATATGAAGCGGAGGGGTGACGATCGAGCGATCTGATGCTAAGTCTTTGTTTTATTGACGTGTTCAAGTTGAACGCGGGCAGGCAAGCGAGGAGGGGCGAATGCCGATGCGCATTCAGGTTCGGCACCGCTGGACAGGGCTGACCTGTGTGTTCAACTTGAACACGCCATGAAATCAAACACTTAGCTTGGTGGGTGTACTATCGCAGGAAGAGGGCAGGGTATTCGGCCCAACCGGCACGCCTGCTTGGGGGATATCGCCGATATCAGTGCTGATTGGAGCATGACCGCTGGATATATTGTTCCAGGGACAGGCCACTGGCGTCGAGTCCGGATAGGAACACCACCTTTCCCCCGCGCCGGTAGACAGTGTTGATCGGTCCCTTTTTTTTCATCCAGGCTCAGGACCAAAGAGTGAATGGCGCGTAGTGCGAGGGCTCGGTCCGCTTCATTCTTGTAGAGGCCCGTCTTGCGCTTGACTTGGCTTAGGGGTGTGCGCTGCTGAGCAAGCTGATCAAGTTCTTTCTTGCTTGCCCACCGACCTTCGTCCAACCCGCCGAAGCGCTGCTCGTCGGCGGTAAAGGCTCCATCGTAGAATCCGAACAAGCTATCGGCCCGTATCGTGCAGCGGGCGATGGTGACGGTGATGAAATCCTTCAGGTCGGCTTTGTCGTCGGGGATCAGCGGAATTTCGAACTTCGCCTCGCGGGTGATCGCCAGGCAGAAGCGATCGCTGGGCAGGGCGGTGGCCAGGTTGATCCGCCTGTCGTACAAAAAGTCCCAGACGTTGGGGGCGATATAGACGGAAAGCGGGGGTATCACGGCGCCTCCATTTCCGCCAGCGGATCGATCAGCTGGAGCGACAGCCCGGCGAGCGGCAACGGCTCGACCACGGAGGCAACCAGGTCCTGCGCGTCATGACCGGGTTGCGGCGTGATGTCCAGCAGATCGTCGACGGTATCGAGCACGGAATGCAAGGTATAGATGCCGACACCGGCGAGCAGCCAGCCATGGACCGCACGGTGTTCAGGATGCTCACCGGTCCACTGGGCCACGTTCGCGTGGCAGGCGCGTTCCGCGGAGCGGGACCGCACCAGGGCCGCTGCCAGCGCGACGCGCCATACCGCGCCGCGCGCGATGGCGTCGCGTATCCTGGCGCATAGAAATGTATTCATCGGGGATCCCATTCTTGATGCCCTGCCTACGGTTGCTCGAGCGGCTTCACGTACTGTTGGTTGGCGTCGTCGATCATCTTCCCCAGGTTCAGGCCGAATCACATGACATTGGGTTCGAGCTTGATGTAGCGGGTGAACCGAAATAGGAGCTCGGAGAACTGGTGGCGCCCACTGTGGTTGCGCTCCGCAGTGGGGCCGGTGCGCACGGTATCGATGACCGATAGCAGCAGGTTAGACCATTGCTGCCGGAAGTAGGGTGCTTGGACCTCGAGCGCTTGCAGCAGCGATTCGGCCGATGCCAGCAGGGGGGGCGCTCGCCGCACTCGATCGCGATTTGCGCCAGCACCAGGACATAGTCAACATGTTCGTCCTGGTTCAAGCCGGCGGCATCGACCGCCTAGATGGCTGCGGCGGCCGCCACCGGACCGTCGGCGAACAAGGTGCATTGGGAAAGGACACCCTCCGGCCGCAACTCGATGCCATGCTTGTCGTTCGCGCGCGAGGGAGACACGGTGGTGGTGCCCAGCATGGATCGCCTGGCCCGCACCTGGACGACCTGCGTCGCCTGGTGCAGCAGATCACCAAGCGTGGCATCCGCATTGAGTTCGTCAAGGAGAGCCTGAGCTTCACTGACGAGGATTCGCCGATGGCGAACCTTCTGCTGTCGGTCATGGGGGCGTTCGCCGAATTCGAGCGGGCGCTGATCCGTGAGCGGCAGAGAGAGGGGATCGCGCTGGCCAAGCAGCGCGGCGCTTATCGGGGCCGCAAGATGGCGTTAGTGGACGACCAGGTTGTCGATCTGCGCCGCCGTGCTGGTGCCGGCAAGCAGAAATCAACGCTTGCGCTTGAATTCGGTATCAGTCGGGAGACCCTGTATCAATACTTGAAGGTGGCGCCAACTCCTTAACGCGGTTTTACACTGCACCTCAAACCGTTTAATAGCCCAACCGCCCGCAAGGCTTTTCACGCTAGAATAACTGAATGACAATCCTCGAACTTCTCCAGCGTATGCTGCCCGATGGCTTCGACGCATTCACTTCGCTGCGGCAGGCCTTCAGCGCGGCGCCATCGGTCGACCAAATGGGTTTTGGGTGCCCGACTTGGCCACCTGACCTCTTCGCGGTCGCCGGCCGGCTCATCGAGGAGTCTGGCTGCTATACGCTGGCTAGTCCTGATCGCGGCGCAAATGCCTCAAACAAAGGACTGCTCGACGAGAAAGCGGTTCAATCCCAACTTATTTACCTTGTGGACCTGACTGCCATTGTCGCCGAGTGGGGAGCGGACCCGTTGAAGCCACCCGACTCCGTGATCGACCTATGGAACGAGCTGGTGACGATTCACGGGGCGAAAGTGTTGGCCGATATCGAGGCGGATCCGGCGGCCGCCAGTTGCGCGCTGCGCTTGTTCGCCATCGCCGACGAGGCGTGCCGAGGAATGGGCTGGGGCGACGACGAGGAAAATCCGCTATCGACAATTTTTGCCAATATGGTGCTGATGCGGATAGGGGGGTGGGCTGAAATCGCCCTTCATTTGCCGTTGTCCCTATGCAGCAAGGTTTCTCCTGACGTAGCGGTCGTGCTTCCCAAATCGATCACGGCGTCCGTCGGCTGCACGATCCGATCGCTGAGCCATTATCTGGCTCTTCTGCCGCCATCGCATGTCGTCCGCACGTCCTGGACGCTGCCAGGGGGGCGCCATCTCGAGGAGGGCCAGTCGGAGCCGTCCGACCCCTACGACATCCGCCTGCTTCTAGTCCCTTTCCCCTTCCACGTCCCGAGTCAAAGTTTTGTCTTGAACTCGCCTCGCGCGGGCTTGGGCGACCACCATTATTGGCCGGCGTACTTCGGCCTAGACCAGCGCTGGCTGACCGCCGACGGCGCGCCGTTGACGGGGGAGCGGCTGGCAACGGAGTTCGTCCTGCCGCTCATCGACCGGGCCGAAAGGCAAAACGGGAAAAAGCCCCACGGTGTCGTGTTGCCCGAGTGCGCGTTGAACCGGGAGCTGGCCCAGGATCTGGTGCGCGCGCTTGCGGACTCGGGAATCGAGTTCGTGATCGCCGGCGTGGTGCACGAGGAAAGCAATAAAACGTTCAACCAGGCGTGCACCTTCGTGATCAATCCTGATCAGGAAGATGTAGCGCCGTTCGTGCAGAACAAGCACCATCGGTGGCGCTTGAACCGCACGCAGGCCGACAGCTATGCGCTGGACTTCGACCCGAGCCACGACAACGACAAGTGGTGGGAGGACATCGACGTTAGCCGGCGCACGCTGCCATTTTTTGGGCTGCGCAAGGAGATGTCGTTCGTGACGTTGATCTGCGAAGACCTCGCCCGCTCCGACCCAGCGATGTCGGCGGTCCGGGCCGTGGGACCGAACTTGGTGGTGGCGCTGCTGATGGACGGCCCCCAGCTGGCGGTGCGCTGGCCTGGCCAATATGCCACCGTGCTGGCGGACGACCCCGGCTCTGCGGTCCTCACGCTGACCTGCGCCGGCATGGTGGACCGCTCCAACTGGCACCAGTCGCGACCGGTGCGATCAATCGGTCTGTGGCGCGACGCCGGTGGCAAGACGCAGGAAATCGGCCTGCCGGAACGGGCCAGCGGCGTCCTACTGACCTTGCAATCGAAACAGAAGCATCAGAGCACATTGGACCTGCGGTCGGACAAGGATCTGTCGCGGCAACTGGTCATGCGCACGATCATGCCCGTGTTCCTTGATCAAGTGCCGAAGTGGGTATAGACTGGTCACATGATGAAGACAAATTTTAGTTTCCAAATCGGTAACCGGGGCCTGCTGCAGGAGGAGTTGGGGTTGGCCGACCTCGTCAACGCGAGTTTGATCGCCAGCGCTCGGAAGCATCAAATTGAACTCAAGGCTGGTGCTTTGGTCCGGAAAGTCGAACAAAATCACAACGGCAAGATCGTGCGGCGTGTGAGCGCCGAAGGCAAGGACCCCGTCGAGGTACCGCTGGCGGCATAATTTAACTTCATAGCCCCGACAAATCAAAAAGAGACGGCCACAGGCCGTTTTTTTTCGTCCGTGCATTTTTCCTTCCGTGATAATCCGTATTATCACCGTTGCGTTGATGGTGTTTTTGGCGTGAAACAGCTATGATGGACCCATATTTTTATGGTTGGAGGCGGCATGGCGAGTTATCGGGGCACGTTGGCCTACACCGAGGGCGGTGGGTACATCGAGATCGAGCAGCTGATCGTGCACCCGGACGGCTTGTCGTTCGAGGCGGCGGAAATCACCCCGACGCACGGACGTTGGGATTGCGCCGGCCAGGCTAGGCCGAACGGCGCCGGCGCCTATCTCGCCGTCGTCACGGGCCACCAGGGCACGCTGACGGCGTCGCATACCTGGCGCATCGAGTTCCATCTCGGCCCGATCGATCCGGTTGAAGGGACGCTGCCGGTGGCCGGCGCCATTACCTCCGGCGAGGACTGCAATCCGTTTCAAGGCGAGCTTGATCCCTGGCTGCCCGGAGACCAACCGGACTGACCGGACACCTCCATGACCCAGAACCTCAACGTGCTATTGCCGGCCGCCAGTTATACGCGCGCCGACTACACGGCCCTGCGGGCGTACGTCCTCAAATTGCCGCTGCAGCGCATCGCCGACTTGTACTACAGCGAGGACAGCCCGCAGGTGGAGCAGGGGCTGGAGCGCTTCCTCATCGCGATGCGCGACCATTTGATTGAACGCGCGATCGGCCACAACCCGGCCTTCGCCGACATCCTGCAGGGCGCGCGGCGCGGCGGGGCCATCACCACCAGGGCGCTCGACATCCTGGTGCGGGCGGCCGACTTGCCGGCGCCGGTACCTGCCGTGCTCGACCCGGTCGGTAAATGGTTCCGGCCCCGCCTGACGGCGGCGCTGCGCGGACAGGGCGCGCACACGCTCGGGCAGCTGCTCGAGCTGATCAACGGCCGTGGCCCTGGCTGGTGGCGCGCGGTGCCGCGCATCGGTGCCGGCAGGGCGCAGGTGGTGCGGCGCTGGCTGGCCCGGCACGCCGCCACGTTGGGCGCCATCCGCTCCGACACGCGCGCGATGGTGGCGGCCGGCGCCTTGCCGCTGCTGGCCGACGATGTCGGCGCGGTGCCGCCGCTGGGGACGTTTTCCCTGCCCTGCGCGCTCGACGGCAGCGCCGGCGTCAACCGGGCAGAGCGCTTCTGCTTCATCAGCGCGCGCGACGACCTGCAGGCGATTGAGTGCTACCTGGCTGGTTTCGCTGGGCAGCCGCACACCCTGCGCGCCTACCGCCGCGAACTGGAGCGCTGCCTGTTGTGGAGTGTGCGCATCGCTAAAAAGCCGCTGTCGTCGCTGCTGGTCGATGACTGCCAGGCGTATGTGCGGTTCATGGCCGCGCCCGAACCGGCGTTTTGCGGCGCGCGGGCGCCGCGCACCAGCCCGCGCTGGCGCCCATTCGCCGAGCGCCCGATGGCACCGGCGTCGCAGAAGCAGGCGGTGCAGATCCTGCGTGCCGCCTTCGACTACTTGGCGCGCGTGCGCTACCTAGGCGGCAATCCGTGGGTCGCCGTCAAGGATCCGGCGGTCGATATCGAGGTCGATCCGATCCGCGTCGACAAGGCGCTCAGCTCGGAAGCCTGGGAGGCGGTGATCGCGGTGCTGGAACAGAGAGCCCAGGTGCTGCATCAGGTGCAGGACCGGGTCGCGCTGGCGGCGGTGCTGCTATTGGGTGACTCGGGTCTGCGCCGCGCTGAGGCGGCGTCAGCAATGCGCAGTGCACTGGGGCCGAGCCGTGACGCACAAGGCGTCTGGATGCTGCACGTGCTGGGTAAAGGTCGCAAGCGTCGGGTGGTGCCGGTCAGCCTGCGCACGGTCGATGCGCTGCGCGCGCATTGGAGTGACCTCTGCCTGGACTTTGATAATCCACTGGCCGAACGCCCACTGTTGTCGCCGGTGGTGATCCCGGCCACCGCCGCCGCGCTGGCGCGCCATGCGGGAGACAGAGCACCGGGCTACACCGGAGGCGCGTTGTATGACGTCATTGCCGGGGCCATGCGCCGCGTGCACCGCGACCTGGACCACATCGGTGAGGTTGTCGATCTACCACCAGATGAACTGGCGGGCTTGTTGGAGGCGTCGCCGCACGCGTTTCGTCACACGTTCGGCATGCTGGCAGTCGAGGGCGGAGTCGATTTATATGTCGTGCAGGAGATCCTGGGTCACGCCAGCGCCGACACCACTGCCGTGTATGTGCGGGCGCGGGAGAAGCGGCTCGCACAAGCGGCACAGGCGCTCTATCAAGGTGCAGGGAAAAGGACGTCTAGGCTGGAGTCCACCGAATCCTGACGAGGTCAACCGTAAGCGCTAATTTCGCTGCACCTTGCCAATGGCTGCGTAGTGCAAGCCAAACTGCGGATAAACTGGAGTTCGCCCGCTGGGATAGCTCGGTTTCTCATAGCAAATTGAATGCACCGAGCATCCGATGTCACAGCTGTTTTCGCCGGCACAATTGGGAGCCAGTCGAGCACCCTGGCGTTGAGCTTCTATGCCGCGCTGACACGCACTTACCCGTTAGCCAGCTTTACTGTACTTGACAGAGCACCCATACGGTTTCGTCACTGCTTGGCTTATCATTTTTCCAGAAAGTATCTCGTCAAGTCCCTGTCGAACGTAATTCGTAGCGCTGGCGATATCCGCAGGGCTTGAGGGCACTTTACTGTCGATAGCTCCCGCGTAAATCAGTTTGCCTTGCGGATCTATCATGAACATGTGCGGGGTGGTCCGCGCTCCATATGCTCGCCCAATCTTTCCATCGGCGTCCACCAAAGTGGCAGTAGACGACGACTTCTTACTCTTCATCCATGCAGTTAGTGCCGTTGCCACCTGCGCTGTCTTCGCTGGCTCATCGGTCGTATTCACCGACAACCAGACCACCCCCTTGTCCGTCGCGTATTTTTGAACAGCAGGCATGTTGCCGCTTTCATAGTGCCCTTGGGTGTAGGGACAATCGGGGTTGAACCATTCCATCACAACATACTTACCCTTGAATTGGCTAAGCGACACCGCCTGTCCCAACGTATTCACGCTGGTGAAAACCGGAGCTGGCTGGCCCACGACGGCCTGAGCCGATACTAGCGACGAACTAAACAAGGCCAACGCAACGACTGATGATTGTAAAAGAGCTTTCATGAATTTCTCCTGGGTGAACAGCCGTGTCAAAGTGATTTGAGTGCATCAAGCACCATAGTTTTGTTGAGTACCTCCGGCAAGACTAGCGGGTCTTGGACGGTCGGTCGGTATAGCGCGTATACGGGAACGCCATTTCGGCCAAGGCTGGCCAGCTCGCGCGTGATCCGCTCATCGCGCCGCGTCCAATCGGCACGCATCAGCAAGACCTTTTTCTCCTTGAATGCTGCCAGAACATTTGGATCATTAAGCGTGGTGCGTTTGTTGAATTGGCAGGTGATACACCATGCGGCAGTGAAATCAACAAACACTGCCGTGCCCGCCAGTCTGGCCTGTTGCACAGCAGTAGGAGACCATGCCTGCCATACTTCATCATTCTGAATCATGACGGTATGTAGATCGTCGCCGCTGCGAACTTGAAGTTGCGGCCACGCCCAAACGGCAACAATCGCTGCGGAGGCCACTGCGGTGAACTTCAACAGCATGGCCGTCCGGCGCCGCGCGGTAGGTACGCTCACTAGCCAGACGCAAAAGCTCAACACCAACAACAGAACCATTACTTGGGCCACGACATCGTTGCCGACCTGTTCACCCAGGACCCAAAGTAACCAGATAACCGTGCCGAACATCGGAAATGCCATTAGCGTTTTGAGTCGTACCATCCAAGGACCAGGTCGAGGCAACCGCCGACCAAGCGCTGGCCAAAAACACGCAACGACGTACGGCGCGGCCATCCCAAAGCCTAGCGCGGCAAATGTGGCGAGTGCCAAGGGAGCAGGCAGTGTCAGCGTAGCTCCGATTGCCGCGCCCATCAGGGGCGCAGTGCATGGCGACGCCACAGCAACAGCCAGCACGCCACTGAGAACGTCATCCACTAGCGGGTTGTGTGCCCGAAGGGAAGCGATGGATTGGGGCATCATGGTCCCAACCTCGAATACACCTGCCAAGTTGAGGCCAATCAGGGTAAAGAGTGCACTCAGCAATGTAATGAACGCTGGTGACTGTAGCTGGAATCCCCACCCCAACTGAGCGCCGCCACTGCGGACCGTTAATAGAATCGCCGCAAGGCCAACAAAGCTCATTACGATGCCTATGGCGTATGCCGCACCACTCATAGCAGCGGCCTTCCGCGTGCCGGAATGCTGAGCAAACCCCAATATTTTCAATGAAAGTATCGGAAACACACATGGCATCAGGTTGAGTAGTACGCCACCGCCAAATGCGAGGAGCGTCCCAATCGATTGTGTCCCCAGCAGTGGTGTATGAGTCGCGATTCATGGGAGGCTGGGCTCCCGCTCAGCTGATCACGGCGGAAAGCCGCGCCGGCTGATCGTTCAAGGACTGCAGGCCCTCCAGCTGCATGTATCTCCGCTGCAGGGACCATTCGTCATTTTGCTCCAACATCATAGCGCCGACGAGGCGGATGATGGCGCGCTCGTTGGGGAAGATACCGACCACGTTGGTACGCCGCTTGACCTCGGCGTTCAAGCGCTCCAGCGGATTTGTGCTGCGCAGCTGGACGCGGTGAGCGCTGGGGAAGGCCATGTAGGCCAGTACATCGTGCTCGGCAGCCTCCATCATGTCGGCCAGCTTGGGAAATTTGGTGCGCAGCTGATCGGTGACGATGCGCCACTGGGCGCTGGCCGCCTCCGGGGTCTCCTGGGCGAAAATGGTGTTGATCAGGGCCAGCAGCGCCTGACGCTGTCCCTTGTTGGCA
Source organism: Rugamonas sp. A1-17 (assembly GCA_025548565.1). Taxonomy (GTDB): domain Bacteria; phylum Pseudomonadota; class Gammaproteobacteria; order Burkholderiales; family Burkholderiaceae_D; genus Rugamonas. The sequence continues at coordinate 14,802 of JAJLPB010000018.1, read as the reverse complement.
TGGGCCAAGGCGTTGCGCACGAAATGCACCCGGCAGCGTTGCCAACTAGCCGTCAGGACCTTGGAGATGGCGGCCTTGAGGCCTTCATGGGCATCGGAGATCACCAGCTTCACGCCGCGCAGACCCCGGTGCGTCAGGCTGCGCAGGAACTCGGTCCAGAATGGCTCGGCTTCCGAGGCACCGGTCGCCACGCCAATAATCTCGCGCACGCCCTCGGTGTTGACGGCGACGGCGATTATTACGGCCACGGACACCACGCGCCCGTTCTGACGCGTCTTGACGTAGGTCGCGTCAATCCAGAGATATGGCCAATCGCCCTCCAGTGGGCGCTGCAGGAACTCCTTCACCCGCTCATCGATCTCGCCGCACAGCCGTGAGACCTGGCTTTTGGACACGCCGCTCATGCCCATGGCTTTCACCAAATCGTCCACCGAGCGCGTCGAGATCCCCTGGATATAGGCCTCTTGAATCACCGCCGTCAGCGCCTTCTCGGCGGTGCGGCGTGGCTCCAGAAACCCGGGGAAATAGCTGCCGCTGCGCAGCTTGGGAATCTTCAGGTCGACCGTCCCGGCGCGGGTTTCCAAGGCGCGCTCGCGGTACCCGTTGCGACTGTTGACGCGTTCCTCGCTGCGCTCGCCGTAGGCGGCTTGGCACAACGCCTCGACATCCATGTCCATCAACCTTTGCAGGGCAAATTGAAGCGTTTGTTTGATGAAATCGGCATCGACACCCTTGGCGGCGAGTTCCGTCAATGCCATAGTAGTGGGGTTGGTCATCGTGGTCTCCAGAGTTGGTTGAGTCTGCAAACCCAAACCTACCCATGAATCACGATGGCCTCCTCGTCATTGCTCAAGCATTAGCGCTGAACTCGGCGCCAACTTCATACACCACGCTGCGGGGCACAATCTCCCAATCCAGAAGGGCATCGGCGAGGCTACTGGAGACTGTCTATTCTGAGCTGTCACTGCAGGTGCCGCTGCTGCGTTTGACCAGCCCCCGATGACATCAAATTCGATACGTAGCCCTGCGGGCTGTCTCGGGAAGGTTAATACCGCTTGCATTGCGGACGGACTTGCACTGCGCTGAGCGTCTAGCGGAACCCTTAACGTGAGACCCCTCCCGTTCCACACGCTGGTCGGCACTGCAGCGTATTGAATCACACCTTCGTTCTCTAAAAAAAATTTTGGAGGTACTCCGCTGGCCCCGCCCCGCAACCCTGCCACCGTTACGACGAGCACACCGGGCTCAACATGCGCCGAAGCCTTGGCGGCATATGCGACGGGCGCGGACAAGAAAGCAGCGTCGAAGTAGCGCGCATGCTCCGTCAGTGGCCGGTTGGCAGCAACCTGTACCTCGAAATCACCAGACTCCGGAATGCACAGCTCGCGACAAACAAGCCAGTTTGCGCGCAGATGAATTGCTAACGGCGCGCCTGTGTAGTCAGACGGCAGGTTTAGCCGTACAGGCAAAAGAACTTCGCCCGCGTAACCGTAATTCATTAGGGGGCCAACAGGGAATTGCTGTGGCGTTGGCCATAGAATCGGATTCACACTTACCCCAGACGGCAGTTTCCAAGCGAGGCTCGTCGCCAAACCGGAATCGCCGGGGTTCTTCCAGTATGTATGCCAACCAGGCAGATGGCGGATTGAAAGTCCGAGCCACACTGGCTGACCAGGTTTCAGACCGGCCGGGGCATGTACCATTAGCTCGGCTTGAGCATGGCTCGTCTTTACTTGTGCTGTTTGGGAAAATGCTTGTGAAGGTGCCGCGCACGTGGTTGTGACTGCAATAGCGATTGCGAACATATGCCGCTGGATAAAGCGAAACACAGGTGCTTTCGAAATACACGAGATGGTGGGAGGCTGCAACTTTAACCAGGGATAAGGTGAGCGAACAGTGCCTGTGCATCGGCCGCTGCCTCGACCGGCGCTGTGACTTTCAACTCCATGCCCGTCGATGTACGCTGTAGATCGAAATGTAGGAAAGCGCAGCAGGCTTGCTCCTGCCGGACCATTTTCTCAACGTCGGCGGCAGCTTCCAGCCGGTACACCAAGTGAACACTTAAACCATCGAGCCGGTGCCGGATGAGCGCGCGCTTTTTTAGCTCGGTGAGCCACAGCGCACGCTCTTTGAAGTCGGCCCCCGAAAGCGTGCACGCAATCGGCGCCGGGTTATATTCAACGCCGGCCTTCGAAGTCCCGCTGTTCTCAGCACAGCCTGCCTGGCAAGGCGAATTGGTAGTGGGCGCGGCTTGACATTGCGCTCGCCGGCGGCGTCGTGCAACAGTAATCCACACCAACGCTCCGGCGCCGACCGCGCCGGCCGCGACGCCGACAGGGCCAGCCAGCGTCAATCCAGCTACCCCCAGCCAGGCAAGCAACGGCGCCACGAGTGGCAGACAACAAGCAGCGCAGGCGAGGACAAGCGCGCCCCAGATGCCAACACTGGCTACGGTGCCGGCCTTTTCGACTTGTTTGCGCGACAGTTCCATATTCACCTCAATAATGATTTTCTGATAAAGTCCAAGGATAAGACCTCAAGTAGCTTTAGGTGCAAGAACATTTTATGGAATATTGATGCCAGCAACGAAACTGACGATCGGCGCACTGTCGGAACAAACACACTGCACGGTGCCAACAATCCGCTATTACGAACAAATCGGCCTTCTTCCACGCCCGGAACGCTCGACCAATGGGCATCGGTATTATCGGGATGGCGACCTGAAGCGACTCACATTCATCAAGCGCTGTCGGGATTTCGGCTTCCCGATTGACCAGGTCCGCGACCTTGCTGGTTTATTCGAAGACGGGGACCGCTCATGCGCAGAAGTGCGCGATTTGGCACAAGCACATCTTGAGCAGGTCCGAGTGAAGCTGGCGGAGATGCGTGAACTAGAGATTAGTCTGGCGGCCTTCGTCGGAGACTGCGACACCTCTTGCAATGGCGGACCGACGCGAGATTGCGTGATCATCGATGATATGGCGTCATCAGGCTGCGGCGGCAAGGCGGGTAGCGTAGCTTGCAAACCTGAAACCTCGCGCTCCACGGCAACAGGGCTGGGGTCGATCGTGACCGAATTGAAGCGGAAATGACCATGGATTCGATCATGATTCCCCGGACGTTGGGATTGTTTGCAGTTACCGCGATAGCTGAACTGCTTGGTTGTTATTTGCCGATGCTCTGGCTCAGCGGAAAGGGCTCCCCTTGGTTGCTGGTACCGGCGGCCATCAGTCTGGTGCTTTTTGTTTGGCTGCTGACACTGCACCCAGCTGCTAGTGGCCGCGTTTACGCCACCTACGGTGCCGTGTACATTGTTGCCGCCATGTTCTGGCTTTTTCTTGTGGACGGTATCACGCCGCGCTGGACGGATTTGGCAGGCGTGCTCTTAGCTTTCGCTGGTGCTTTCGTGATAGCGCTGGGGCATAAGAGCTAGGTCCGCTGGCGACTTTTCGCCGGTTCCAAGAAACTACGTTGGATGATCTAGGTCGAGCCATGCAGCGCAGCGTATTCAACGGCGATGACGCGCGACTCCTCACGTTTCAAGGCAATCACGAGGTGACGTGGCATAGTTGAAGGGCAGCAGATCGCGGATGTCGTCCCCAGCGGCGCGGCTTGGCAACTCGTTTAGTACGTGACGCAGATAGGCATACGGCTCGACCCCGCATGCGCGACAGGTCAGCATGAGGCTGTAAATCACCGCACTGGCATTCGCGCCGGCGGCCGTTGAACTGAACAGCCAATTTTTCCGGCCGGTGGTGAATGGCCGGATGTCGCGTTCGATCAAATTATGCCGACTCTTGGATTATGCCGAGTCGGGAACGACGGCCGCTCTCATACATACCATTGATGAGTTGCGAGTCGGCATAATCCGTATGATTTCTTCAGGCTGGCAATCACGCTGGTCGGGGGAGAAATCAAATGAAGGCGACAAACACAGACGGCATATCTGCGGGACTGCCGACCCGCTACATTGAAGCATTCCTCGAACGTCTTCGGACCTCGCGATATTCCGAAGTAACACTTTGCGATAAGCGACGGGTCTTGTCTGCCCTCTCGCGCTGGATGATGAGCAAGAATGTCATGGTGGCGGACCTTGACGAATCTGCTATTACTTCCTTCTTGAAGCGTCTGAGCGGGCCGCCCGCAGCCCGTGTCCAGTTTGAGCTTGCCGCAATGCGGCTGTTTCTCACTTATCTGCGCGACGAAGGCATCGTGCGATTGCCGGCAGCCGGCGACGAATCGGAGACCGTCCACATCCACAGACGCTACGTGGACTATCTGAGGCAGGATCGTGGCCTAGCTAAGAACTCGGTACTTGTCTACGCCCCATTCATCCGAGACTTCCTCGACAGCCAGGATGCCGGTGACGGCGATATTTTTCCTGATTCTTTTGATGCCGCCACGATTCGAAATCACTTCCTTACTCGCAGCAAAGGCAGGTCGGGCGAGTACATGCGGCTCATGGCGGTGGCCCTGCGCTCATTCTGTCATTTCCTCTTCTTGCGTGGCGATACACCGCGTGACCTGTATGAGTCGATTCCTACGGTCAGCAAATACCGACAGTCATCCGTGCCTACCTTCCTCACGCCCGAACAAGAAGAAGCGCTTATTGCCACTGTGGATCGATTGACGCCGACCGGCCGCCGCGACTATGCCATCTTGCTGTTGCTGGCGCGCCTAGGTTTGCGTGCCAGCGAAATTGTTGCACTCGAAATTGGTGACATCCGTTGGCGTTCGGCGGAGCTCGTTATTCATGGCAAGGGGCAAATGATCGAACATGTGCCGCTCCTATCCGACGTTGGCGAGGCGCTGGCCATCTACCTCCACGACGACCGTGGCTCAAGCGCGTCCAGACGGGTCTTCCTGCGCATGTGGGCGCCGCGTGTTGGCCTGGCGGGACCGGCGGCGATCGGCCATATCGTCCGACTGGCCTTCGTTCGCGCTGGGTTTCGCCCAGCATGCCGCGGCGCCGCACATTTGTTCCGGCATGGTCTGGCGACGACGATGATACGTCACGGCGCGTCAATGGCGGAAATTGCCGAGGTGTTGCGGCACCGCTCGCAGGACAGTACTGCGATTTACGCGAAGGTCGCGTTCGACGACTTGCGTGGCGTGGCGCGCCCGTGGCCAATATCGGGAGGTGCGTGATGGGCGCTATCCGCGATTCTCTGATTCAGTACGTTGCGGTTCGCCGCGCCCTCGGGTCGACATTCTATGAACCGGCATTGGCACTTGACCATTTTGTCGATTTGCTTGAACGCGAGGGAGCCGAGTTCATCACCACCGATCTGGCCATGCGCTGGGCGATGGAGTCCAAGTTTGTCGAACGCGCCACATGGGGACGACGCCTCTCTCAGGTGAGGGGATTCGCCAAATGGCTTAGCGCCATTGACAGCCGCAACGAGATTCCGTCAACACGGTTATTGAGTGCCCGTCGCCGGCGCAATCCGCCCCATATTTATACAGAACGGGAAATTGACGACCTCATGGTCCAGGCGGCACGATTGCATTCGCGTACAGGGATGCGGGCACTGACCTATTCGACGTTCATTGGGCTACTGGTGGCGACGGGCCTCAGACCAGGCGAAGCGATTCACCTCGATCAAGCCGACGTCGACCTTGTCAACGGGATATTATCCATTCGAGAATCGAAGTTCGGCAAATCACGCTTCGTTCCGGTCGATGAGTCGACCCGCGCCGCGCTCGCACGCTATGCACAAAGTCGCGACAGACTTTGTTCACAACGATTGAGCGATGCGTTTCTAGTTGGCGAGCACGGCAAGCGGCTAAATGCTTGCAGTGCCCGTAGCATGTTCGTGAGGATATCGCGCGCGACCGGCCTGCGGGCAGTGACGGACGATGGGCGCGATGGTTACGGACCGCGCCTTCAAGATTTCCGGCACAGCTTTGCGACAGGAAGACTAGTCGAATGGTATCGCGCCGGAATGGACGTGACGCGGGAGCTGCCGAAGCTTGCAGCTTACCTCGGCCACGTCAATGTCGGCCTCACCTATTGGTATATCGAAGCGGTGCCCGAACTGCTCGCGCTCGCGGCCAGCTATCTCGACAGGGAGCGCGCGGGAGAGCGGCTATGAGCGCCACCCCTCTCCCATCACTCATCCAACGCTTCTTCACGCAGCGCCTGCTTGAGCAGCAGGGTTTAAGTTCGCATACTGTCGCAAGCTACCGCGACACGTTTCGCTTGCTGCTGGCCTTCGCGGCGAAGCATATCGGGCGCGCACCGTCCAATTTGCAGATTGCAGAACTCGACGCAACTTTCATAGAGAAATTTCTTCGACACCTCGAACAAGGCAGGGGCAACTCCGTGCGTACACGCAATACCCGCCTGGCAGCCGTGCATGCCTTCTTTCGGTTCGTCGCGATCAGCGAGCCGGCGCTGGGTCTGCAATGTCAGCGCATCCTTGCAATACCATCGAAGCGTTGTGAACACGGCACGGTCGAGTTTCTTACGGAAGAAGAGTCTGCTGCCCTCGTGGCGGCCCCCGATGCCAGAACATGGATCGGCAGTCGGGACCGGGCGCTTCTTCTGGTAGCAGTTCAAACAGGCTTGCGCAATAGCGAATTGACGGCACTCCGGCGGCAGGACGTGGCGCTCGGTACTGGTGCGCACGTCCGCTGTCTAGGCAAGGGCCGAAAGATGCGATGCACACCACTGCGACCGGATGTCATTGCTGTTCTGAAGGAATGGCTGTTGCGTCAACCTGGTGAACCCGGTGATCCCGTCTTTCCCAGTTCGCGTGGCGGGCGCCTCAGCGCCGATGCCCTTCAGTTGCTGGTATCGCGCCATGTCGAAACTGCCTGCCGGACATGTCCCTCGCTCCGAGAAAAATCCGTAACGCCCCACACGCTTCGACACGCAGCGGCCATGAGTCTGTTGCAGCATGGCGTGGATCTGAGCGTGATCGCACTCTGGCTTGGTCATGAATCGTCGGAGACGACCCAGATCTATCTGCATGCCGACATGCGGCTCAAGGAACGCGCACTCGCGCACACCAATGCGAACGGCGTAGTGCCGGGGCGATACAAGCCTCCCGACCCCTTGCTCGCCTTCCTTGAGAACCTCTGATAATGCCGACAATTCGAGCCACCCGGCACTGGAATCCGACTGAAGGTTGCGTTCTTGGCGCCGGGGACTCGGCATAATCCAAGAGTCGGCATAACGCGATTCATGCCGTTATCGGCATGAACGAAGTTGTTATCGATGGGGGCATTGCCGTCGTCAGCGTAGCGGCGCAAGTACGGCCATTGGTTGCGCGCATAAGTGATCGCTGCTCCCAACAAACTCTTGGGCAGGACCGTTTCAGCGTGCTGATTGAGCCAGGTCTCCAGTGCCGCGAGAACCGGCAGGCTATGCTGCTGGCGCAATGCAAAGGTATAGTCAGCGCGGCTGCTCATTTCCGGCAAGTGGCCCTTGGCCAGCGCCTCGACCTGATACAGGCGGCCGATTAGGTCTAGCGCCTGACGTGCGCGCCCATCGGCTTTCCCCTGTGCCTTGGCCGCTTCATCAAAGTACCGCCGTGCATGGGCGAAGCATCCCAGATGTCGCACGCCATCGAGCGTACGCCAAGCGCTGTAGCCGTCGGTCATCAGCGTACCCGCATAGCCACCTAGGAATGCCTGAGGATGCTGCTGGCCACGTCCGGCCTGGTACTCAAACAGCACCACCGGCGTCGCGTTCGTTTCCGCGCTTCGATAGACCCACATGTACGATTGGCTCTGCGCGCTGCGTCCATCTTCATGCAATACCTGCACAGTGGTCTCGTCACCATGGATGAGCGGCTGCGTCAGCAATGTCGCGTGCATGGCCTGGTACAGGCGTTGCAGGTGGCGCTCGACGGCGCCGATCATCCATTGGCCCATGGTGCCGCGGCCCAGATCGATGCCGGCGCGCGCAAAGCTTGCCTCCATGCGGTACAGCGGCATGCCATCGGCGTATTTTCCGGTCATGACGGTGGCGATCGTGGCCGCGTCGGCGATACTGCCCGGCAGCGGCTGAGGCGGCATGGTCGCGCGCACGACCGGTGCGCTAATCCCGTGCCGCTCGCAATGTCGGCAGCCGTATTTGATGCGCACATGCTGCCAGACCCAGGGTGTCGCCGGTGGAATGTGCAGCTGCTCGCTCACGTCCTCGCCGATCCGGTGCAGCGCGCCCTGGCAGCAGGCGCAAATGCGCTGGTCTTCCGGAATGTCATGTTCGACGCGCTTGCGCGGCAGATCGGCCGGCAAAGGCTTGCGCCCGCGCTTGTTTGACACCGCCGGGGCGGCATCAGGCAGGCCGGTGTCGGGCACGGCTACCGCCTCTGACTGCGGCTCGGATCCCATCTGGTCGGCTTCGTTAAACATGCGCTCGCTGCGCTTTTCGCTACTGGGCGCGTAACGCTTGAGCTGCGCCAGTCGGAATTGCTCTTCCAGCTGGCGCACGCGCGCCGACAGCTGCGCATTGCGCGCTTCGAGATCGCGGATGTAGGCGTGGATCTCAGGCGGCAGGTCGGGGAAAGAGTCCGGTTCGTTCATGCATGTAACGATACCGGCTGCGTCGACGAAATGGGTTTACGTCAAATTGTAACAATGCCAAAAATTGTGGGGCTGCCGCCACGGCTGGCACTCGCCTTACCCGATGTGCTGATACTGGTGCACCGGGTGCCGCCGCACCGCTTCGAGGTCAATACCCTCCAGGAGCCAGTGCAATTGTTCCGCCGTCAGTTCCAGCACCGCCTGCGAACGCCGAGGCCACACGAAGCGATCCTGCTCCAGGCGCTTCATCAGCAGCCAGAACCCGGTCCGATCATACAGCAGCACTTTGATCCGGTCACAGCGGCGGTTGCGAAAGACGTAGGCGGCACCCACAAACGGGTCTAGCCCCATCGCTTGCTCGATCAGCACCGCCAAGCCGTTGATGCTCTTGCGGAAATCGATGGCTTCGCGATGCAGGTACACCTTGAGATTAGCGTCCAGGCGAAACATAGCAGTGGGCTAGTGTGTGAATGACGCTCGTGAGCAGTAAGGCATCGCCACTGGCACATTCAAATTCGACAGTAACGCCGTTCGGCATTTGCGCGCGCAAGCGCAACGGCGCCGGGCTCAGGCTGCCCACGGAGGACATCTCTGCTGCTGGCAGCGGGGGGGCGGATGCGGGCTTCGCCGTGTGCGGAGAACTGCCCAGCATTACCGGCACGAACGCCGCCGGCGCCGCAGCAGATGGCACACCCGGCGCTACTTTGTAAGCCACTACCCATTTGCGCAACAGGTTGGCGTTGACGCCGTGTTTGAACGCGATGCCCGCGAGCGAAACGCCGGGCTGCAGGCACGCCCTCGCCAAGGACCTCTTCGATTGCTCGTCGTAGCGGCGTCGACCATCACGCCGGGTGCCCGTCACTACCAGCTGAAACTCTGACTCAGTATGTCTCTCTTGCATAGGTGTCCACCTCCATTAAGTGGACACCTATGTTCCGCTCCTTTGGCAAGCTGCGCTATGTGCAGAGAAATTCGCGCTTACGGTCAACCAGATGTGGTCCGTGCAAACTGGGTGCGAATAAATCAGAACAAGTGCGATGGATGCGCCGGATCGTGACACAGCTCAGATAGTCAATGAGCTGTTCTTGGTGGACAGCTGGAAAAAGGGCGAAGATATTGGCACTTTTACTTCACAGGCTTCCGGGGATTGTCACTTTTACTTCCGCTAATCGGACACTTTTACTTCAACGGACAGCTTCGAATGGGTGAGACTAGGTGTGCAGTGCAGTCACCCAATCTCTTTTTTGTCCCAGGCGGGGGGAGGCGCTCCAAATGTTAGCTCATCCCATTTTTCGCACCGTGCTCGGAATGTCAGATTTTGCGATACTTTGGTACAGTCACCGGACTACTACGGGAGCGCGCAGCCTGGCGACTGCCAATCCTGCCCTAGTTCCAAAATAGGGCTCCTGCAAATTGAAAAAAATTTTCACATATCGTGGGTCGGCCATCAGGACGCCTCTTCCTCCTCCGCCACGAGCCATGTTCCCGTCGAATCGTCGAATTTTGCTCCTGCTGACACCATGGCTCCGTAAAGAGAATCGCGTTCGACCTGCCGTCCCAGGAGCGCGCTTGCCCTGGCCATGACTTCCGCTACCTTAATTCCGTCGCCTCCGGCGCTTCTCATAACCTCTGCGATCGCCTCGCCTTGAGTGAGGCGACGCGGGCCCGTCCAAGACGAAAGATAAATATAGCCGGCCATCGACGACTTAAACCGGTGGTCCATTGTCAGGATCGACTGGATAGTCTGCGTGTCGATGGTGTCGCTTCGCAGACCTTCTTGCAAGGCGTAGATCGTCTTGATTTCAGTGAAATGTATTCCGGTTTGTCTATGGAAAAGAAAATCCGCCATGAATTGCCGCATCTGGGCAATCTGCGCGCTTGAAAGCGGAACATCCCGCTCCAAGAGGCCCCAGCGCGTGGCATCCAAGCGGACGAGCGAACCGCGCGGATTGAGTTGGAAATATCCGCTTAGTCCGCGCTCCCTTATCAATGTGTCCCTAATCTCATCCCGAGTGAGCGGTCCACCGTTTGCCTCAAGTATGCTCAAGATCGCTTGGCTGAGGTCAATCCGAGTCGCGCCACGGTTTCCGCCTTCGCCTTTCGCCTTCCACACCAGCCGGCCAAGGTTCATTAGCACGCTCGACTCGGTCAACGCGATTTGCAAAACGTATTGATTCACGCGCTCCTGCAAGTCCAAGCCCTCTCCGCCCAAGAGGTCGAGCATTTCCGCACAGCTCCACTGCCGCTCCGGCGCCCCGCCAAGTACGAGCGCCTCGGCCGCTTCGCGCAGGAGAGAGAGTTCCTGGGCGTCGAGAGGGCAATGCCGCATGGTGCCGTAGGCTCCGCGTCCATACAGGATTCCAACTGCGCCAGCCGCGGTGTGGGCGCGCCGAACGTCGATGACCCTTCCGAAAGTTGCTTGGATCAGTTTGGGCAATTCGGAGTAGTGAACGGGTCTCGGCGATGCGGCAAGCGTCGCTGCAACGAGCGCCTCGCCGGATGTCCCAGTCGCGACAAGCCGGTCAACACCGTCGGCATCCACTGCGAACAGGGCGCCTTGCTGCGCGATAGACCACAGGTCTCCCGCAAGCTCGCGGCCCCGCAGGGGTAAGAGGTCTTCGACTCTGCAACGTGCCTCGGCCCTAGGGACGCGATCAGGAACGCACTTTTCCACAATGTTTGCCGCGTGGGCGACAGCCTTTTCCCAGTCCGCTTTTGAAATTTCGGTGACGACTTCGCATCCATTGATTGGAAACATATGGAATCGCTCATCTGTGATCCGCTCCATGATGAAGCGCAGTTCGGGAAGCGATGCAGCGGAGTCGGCAAACCAAGGATCAAACAGGTCCAAACTCTCCGCAGGCAATGGGTCTTGCCGTTCGCGGAGCAATGCGGACATGCGCGGAATGAAGTCCATTCGCCAAACTGGGTGCGAGATGAATGCGCTGATCATCTTGGTTTCCAGTTGGCGGACCCGCTCGCGGGTCACCCCCATGGCCTCGCCCGCCTCTTGAAGCGTCATCGCAGGAGATCCTAAACCGATGCGCATTCGCAAGACGGAGACTTGGTTTGGGGAGAGGTTCTCTATCGTCGCGGCAAACGCTTGTCCGAAACTGTCCGCGCAACCAGATTGAGCGGAATGGCTAGCGATTTGCGCCTGGCTGGGCACGAATTCTTCTTCGCGCTCTTCCGCGAGGAAGTTTTGCGGAAAAGGCATTTCGTCAAAAGATGAGTCCTTATCCCGGTCAGCCTCCCGAGCGATGGGTCCGTTCCTCACCGCGGCCCAAAGCGACTGCGCGAGATCGCGCATGCTTTTTCTTCCTAGGTTGGGCAATTTCAGCAGTGTCTCCGACGTCATGCGCGACAGGTCGGCGACGTAGTTGACCTGGCCGGCCCGCAGAGAATTCGCGCACCGGACCGTTGTGTTGACGCGCGCCATTCGCGCGTCCAAGAGCCAAGGCGGACAGGCCTTGACAACTTCGATTGGATCGTCGGGGTCACTCCCGGCCATAAGAAAGCCCATGCGTGCAACGCCTAGATCACGCCTCGCTGCCCAGTCAAGGTATTCATCTCGCGTACGGTAGGAGTCGTCGTCGAAAATCCCTGCAGATGCTGCCTTGCGAGCCAAATCTGGATCTGACTCGCGCAAGTGGCGCAGCCAAGGCGCCTCGGCGCCAACGCTTGACAGCGCGACGTTACGGGAGGGGGCGGGGACGGCTCCCGCGGCCTCGTAGCCCCAACCGGAGAGAGCCATATGTATTCCGATATCGCCCACAAAACCGATTCGGTTGGAATATGCGCCTATCGAATGGAACGCCCACCTCGCGCTGGTGGAAAAAAGAAGGCAGTCGGCCAGGTTGTGGCAGATGTCGTCGAAATCGCGAGCAAAGGGCCGCGCCAGACCGACATGCATAACGCCTACCCCTCCAGTTTGAGTGCGAAACTGATCCCAGAGTGCGATCGCCTCGTCCAGATCTCTGTGCGCGGTCGATGTCCACTCGCCATCGGCCGCGCGGAGCATCAAGAAAATTCTCACGGGTCTCATCGCTCCGCGACCTTATCGCGTGATGGCAGTTCCGCCTCGGTCAGCATAGATCCGAGGTCGAATCCTTTGGTGACCTCGATGTCGGCGATCATTTGTGAACCCGCCTCGGCGAGCCTCTCCGCCCATCGATAAGGAGGCACTTCGTCGCAAGGCAACAATTCGCGAATGGCGGTGGCCAAAGAGCCATCCGGATCCACCGTCGCGATGGCGAACATCGTTTGCCTTTTAGTTTGTATCTCCGGCGGAACGACGCCTTTCGCCAACGCGAACCCCACGGCGAATTTGTAGGCATCGCGTAGTTCTCCGAAATATCCGCTCTCCTTGAACCGATCAAGCCGGGCCTGCCCGTCCAAGGACAGTCCGATTTGGGTGAGATCCGATGTTTCGGTCATGACATTCTCCGCAGTCTGGATTGGTTCGACGATACTTCTTGGATCTCATATTTCCCGCCGATGCGGTGCGCCAACGATTCCAAGCCCGCGCCCTCGCCCAGTTCGCCATCGTGGACAAAAAGAATGAACTGCCTGGCGGAGTCTGGCAAATACGAGAGGATGTTATGACGGTGCTTGGTGTCTAAGCGACCGAATGGGGTGTCCATCACCACCGGCCCAGGGGCACGGTTGGCGCGACTTAGGCCGTCGATCAGCGAGAGGGCGACGACTTGCTCCGCTCCGGCGCTCCGCAGAGGAACGGATTCGCCATCTGGCCCCAGGATCGTGAGGCCGTAGTTGGCGTTGATCGAGAGTCCCCTATACGATTTCTGGGTGCTCATTCGGAGAAACGCGTCTGTGGCGTTCTTCTCGACTGTCGCCCGCAGATTCGTCCGCAAATTATCGATGCTCGCGTCGAAGACGCCGTGCAGCGCGCCGAATATTTTGGACATCACGGCGGCCTTGGTGGAATTCTGCCCGGCGCGGGCATTCATGCGCTGGGTCAAAGACTGAATTTCGCGATCGGCTTCGGCGAGCTTCTTCTCTCGATCCTCTATCTCGATCTGCCCCTTCGCCTCGTCCCGCGTCACGGCCTGCAGGCGCTGACGCATGCGGATCACAGCATCTGGATTTTGTTCGAAAAGCTCCTCCTCGAGTTCGTCGATGCGCGACTCGACCCGAGCCGATTCGACTTCGAGATTCGATAAGTCGGAGTCGGCGTCTCGAACGCGCGACCGGACGGAGGTGGACAGGACCTTTTCCAACGCGCGATGGCGTGTGGCGATGTCTTCCGAATTCACGTTGCACCAAGCGAGCGCCGCTCGCTCGCCGAGAAGGTCGTCCAACTGTCGCTGTTGGGCGGCCCGGTCGACGTTTTCGACTCTCTGGCCGCAGGTTGGGCAGACGGAATCCCCGAGATGCTCTTGCAAGTGCTCTATCTGATACTGCAACTTCGCCTGCTGGCTCGCAAGCTTCGATGCGCCAGCGAGCCGCTCTTGAAGCTGATCCCTCTTCTCCAGCAGCCTTGGGCGCACGAGATCCCGCCAAGCGTCTGCGGCCAAGCTGCGCTTGAAGGTTTCCTTGCTCTCGATCCCGGTGAAGATCTGTTTGAGCCGCTCCCGCTTCGCGTCCAACTCGATTTTGTGCGCATAGACGGATTCGGATTCCGCGATCGAGTCCTCCAACGAACGACGCTCCTCACGGACGGCCACCTGCTGGGCCTTCAACGTCACAATGTCGGCTTCGAACATGTCCCGACGGGCCGACCATTTCGAGAAGCTCTCGGCCACTGCTTCTAGCCCCGCCACCAGCGAAGCCTCCTTGCCTTGCTCCTTCTGGGCTCGCTTCCATAGGGCCTGCAAATCGTCGCGGCCGTTTATCAATGCAGGGACGCCAAGCGCCTGTTCGATAGCGTCCTTAATCTTCTTGCCTTGCTCGCTGCCCTCCACGAGCAATTCCTCGTATTCTTGAAGCAGCTCGCCATCGAATAAGAAGAAGCGCGAAACTTGTTCCGGCGCGAAGCGGTTAATCTCTGCCTCGATATCGCTGGCCGCCACTGCGGCCCCGTCCTTTTTCATGAATGCGAAGACTTGGTAGTCCTCTGGCCTGTCGGGACGGGAAACCGTCGCCCGCTTCTTGGCTTCTCGGCGCAAATCATAGTAGACACCGCCCGCTTCGAACTCGATGCGCGCTTCCATAGTCCAGTCGCCTTCGGCGACCGCGTCGCGGTTGGGCATCAAATGCAACGGAATGGCCCGGAGATGCCGACCCTGCGCCTTCTGGTAGAACGCC
>JAJLPB010000017.1 GCA_025548565.1 Rugamonas sp. A1-17 | reverse complement strand
TTAGTGTACGATGCGGTCAGCTTTGCCTTCCAAGACAAATTCAAACAGGTTGCCCCAGCATGACACCATCCACCGCCGTCGCGCCGCCCTCCCCTGACTGGTCGCGCACCGCCCTTGGCGAACCGGCCGGCTGGCCGCTGCCGCTGCGCCTGACCGTGGACATCCTGCTCAACTCGCCCACCGCCATGCTGCTGATGTGGGGCCCCGAACAAATCATGGTCTACAACGACGCCTACGCCGCGCTGACCGGCCTGTCGAGCCTGCGCGCGCCGGGCGGCGGCGTGCCGTCCATCCAGCCGGCCGCGTGGAGCTGGAACGGCGCCGCGATCCGCCAGGCCTGGGCCGGCGACAGCACCAGCTACCGCGGCGTCAGCCTGCCGGTGTGGCGCAACAACGGCGCCGCCCAGCTGGCGCTGGACCTGTACTACACCCCGGTGCGCAACGAAGCGGGCGGCGTGGCCGGCGTACTGTGCACGCTGGCGCCGGCCCAGGCCGCGCCGCCGGCCGAGGCTGCCCGTCCGCTGCGCATGCTGGTGGTCGAGGACAACGCCGACGCCCGCTACCTGGTGTGCGAAACCCTGCGCGCGCTCGGCCACGAGGTGCAGGCCGCCGCCACCGGCGAGGACGCCCTGCCCGAGCTGGCGCGCCAGCCCTTCGACGTGCTGTTCACCGACGTCAGCCTGCCCGGCATGTCCGGCGTCGAGCTGGCCCGGCTGGCGCGCAAGCAAACGCCGTCGCTGCAATTGCTGTTCGCCTCCGGCTACGGCGACGCCCTGACCCGCCACCTGGAATTCCCCGCCCAGTCGCTGCAAAAACCCTACGACATCGAACAGCTGCAAGCCGCGCTGGACCAGATCGCCCAGGGCCTGGCGGGCCGCCCGGCCTGAGCCGCCGCCAACCGTGCGTAGCCACGGCGGGAGATGGGCATACAATAAAGACACCGTAAAACGTCAAGCGCAAGTCTGACGAGCCTGACGGCCGCCGTCCGGCGGCCACAGGTTTCGCGGCAGCCCGAAGCCTTACATGATTCTTCCAAACGAGCCCAACGACGCCGTAACGCCCCAGCCCCCGACGGACGACGCCGCGCTCCCCGCCTCCCCGGCCGCCCAGCATGATTTGCTGTGCGCGCGGGAGGCGTTGCGGCAAAGCCAGCTGGAATTGCGCGCGCTCGCCAATTCGATGCCGCAGCTGGCCTGGATCGCCGAGCAGGACGGCAGCAAGGTCTGGTACAACCAGCCCTGGTACGCCTACACCGGCACCACGCCCGAGCAGATGGGCGGCGACGGCTGGCGCCAGGTCTACGCGCCCGACTGCATCGCGCCCATGCTGGAGCGCTGGGAATACTCGCGCGCCACCGGCGCGCCCTTCGAGCTGGAAGTGCCGATCCGCGGCGCCAACGGCGAATTCCGCTGGTTCCTCACGCGCGCCAACCCGGTGCACGACGCCGCCGGCCGCGTGCTGCGCTGGTTCGGCACCAGCACCGATGTCGACCAGGTCAAGCGCGTGCAGGAGGCGCTGCGCGACCAGACCGCCGTGCTGGAGCTGGTCAACCGCACCGGCAACGCGCTGGCCTCGACCCGCGACCTGCATCCGCTGCTGCAGGAAGTGACCGACGCCGCCACCCGCATCAGCGGCGCCCGCTTCGGCGCCTTCTGCTACCACGGCGCCGACGGCCACGGCAAGGCGCGCATGCTGCACATGCTGTCGAGCGACGCCCCGTCCGGTTGCGCCGGCTTCGGCCGTCCGCGCGACGGCGCGCTGCCGGGCGCCCCGCTGTACGCCAGCGGCACGGTGCGCAGCGACGACTGGCCGGCCGACGTCCGCAACCAAGGCGGCGCCGACGGCCCGCCGCTGCGCAGCTACCTGGCGGTGCCGGTGGCGCTGCGCTCGGGCGCGGTGATCGGCTGCCTGTACTTCGGCCATCCCGAGCCGGCCATGTTCAGCGAGCGCACCGAGCGCATCATCGGCGGCATCGCCGCCCAGGCCGCGGTGGCCATCGACAACGCGCGCCTGTACGAGGCCTCGCAGCAGGCCGCCGAGGAGCGCAAGATCCTGCTCGACAGCGAGCGCCACGCGCGCGCCGAGGCCGAGCGCAACAGCCAGATGAAGGATGAATTCCTGGCCACGCTGTCGCACGAGCTGCGCACGCCGCTGACGGCCATCCTCGGCTGGGCCCAGGTGCTGCGGCGCGGCAGCCGCGACCAGGCCGACCTGCACCGCGGCCTGCAGACCATCGAACGCAACGCCCGCGCCCAGGCCCAGCTGATCGAGGATCTGCTCGACATGAGCAGCATCGCCTCCGGCAAGGTGCGGCTGGAGATGCTGGCGCTGGCGCCGTCGGCCATCGTGGCCGCCGCCATCGACACCGTGCGCCCGGCCGCCGAGGCCAAGCAGATCCACATCGCCCAGGACTTCGAGACCGCGCCCGGCATGGTGGCCGGCGACGCCAACCGCCTGCAGCAGATCATCTGGAACCTGCTGAGCAACGCCCTCAAGTTCACGCCGGCCGGCGGCCGCATCGAGGTGCGCATCCGGCGCGAGGGCGACCAGATCGCCATCACCGTGCGCGACAGCGGCATCGGCATCGCGCCCGATTTCCTGGCCCACGTGTTCGAGCGCTTCCGCCAGGCCGACGCCACCACCACCCGCCAGCACGGCGGCCTGGGCCTGGGGCTGGCGATCGTCAAGCACCTGGTCGAGCAGCACGGCGGCACCGTGGCGGCCGCCAGCGAGGGCGTCGGCCATGGCGCCTGCTTCACCGTGCGCCTGCCGCGCCGGCGCGGCGCCAACGAACCGCTGGGCACGGCCATCGGCGGCCGCCGCGCCGCCGCGCACGACCTGTCCGGCCTGCAGGTGCTGGTGGTGGACGACGAGGACGACGCGCGCGAGCTGATCAAGCGCATCCTGGCCGATTGCAACGCCGACGTGCTGACCGCCGCCACCGCCACCGAGGCGCTGTCGCTGCTGCAACACGCGCGCCCGGATCTGATGGTCAGCGACCTCGGCATGCCCGAGGTGGACGGCTACGGCCTGCTGGACCGGGTGCGCGCGCTGGGCCCGTCGCGCGGCGGCGACCTGCCGGCCATCGCGCTGACCGCGTTCGCCCGCTCGGAGGACCGCATCAAGGCGCTGTCGAGCGGTTTCCTGGCGCACATCGCCAAACCGGTCGAGCCAAACGAGCTGATCGCCAAGGTGGCCATGGGGGCCCACCACCGCCCCGCCTGAGCCGGATTGACAGACGCTTACCGTCATTACTAATAAGAAATAAAACATTTCCTACCCGCAGACGCGGCAATGTCCTACAAGCAATCTGAAATTCGGTTGGTAAACTACAAAATCACGAAAAAGCGGGTACAATTAGTTTCCATGTGGAAATATCATGCGCAGATGTGCGCCGCAGCACAAATGCTTGCGCTATGATCGCAGGGCGATAACTTTCCGGCCAGAATGGCCGATTTGAGACAGACAGAGACCAATATGCCGAGCCGAGACGAAATCCTGCACGCCAAGATCCTGGTGGTGGATGACAGCGCCGACAACGTCGAATTGATGTTGGAGATCCTGCGCGAAGCCGGCTATACCAATGTCGCCTCCACCATGCTGCCCGAGCAGGTCTGCCCGCTGCACCGCCAGCACTGCTACGACCTGATCCTGCTGGACCTGCAGATGCCCGGCCTGAACGGCTTCCAGGTCATGAAGGGGCTGAAGGAAATCGAACAGGGCGGCTACCTGCCGGTGCTGGCCCTGACCGCCCAGCCCAGCTTCAAGATCGCCGCGCTGGAAGCGGGCGCGCGCGACTTCATCAGCAAACCGTTCGACTTGCTGGAAGTGCACAAGCGCATCCACAACATGCTGGAGGTGCGGCTGCTGTACAAGGAGCTGGCGCAATACAGCCGCCAGCAACAGGAACTGGCGCTGCACGATCCGCTCACCGGCCTGCCCAACCGCCGCCTGCTGGAAGACCGCATCGCCACCGTGCTGCAGCACGCCACGCGCCAGCAGAACAAGGCCGCCGTCATGTACCTGGACCTGGACGGCTTCAAGGCCATCAACGACACCCACGGCCACGCGGCCGGCGACGAGATCCTCAAGATGGTGGCGCAGCGGCTGGTCGGCTGCGCCCGCAAGGAAGACACGGTGGCCCGCGTCGGCGGCGACGAGTTCGTCATCGTCATGGGCAATATCAGCCAGCCGGGCGACACCCACGAGCCGGCCGCCAAGCTGATCGAGGCGGTCTCCGAACCCTATGTCGTCAACGGCCTGACCTTGCGCCTGTCGACCAGCATCGGCATCGGCATCTATCCCGACGACGCCGACCAGGTGGCGTCGGTGATCGCCGTGGCGGACGCCGCGCTGTACGAAGCCAAGCGCTCCGGCAAGAACCGCTGCTGCACCGCGCAGATGATGGCCATGCCGCCGCAGCAGCACCACGCCATGTCGCCGGCGCCGGCCTGAGCGGCGGCGACCGGCCGGGTTCACGCCGGGCTTACGCGGGGTGCGCGACGTCCTGCTCCATCTTGCCGGCGTGCTGGTGATCGTCGTGCGCGTCGACCTTTTCCGGCGCCACTTCGATGCGGGTGACACCGGCGTCGACCGACACCGGATCGCTGGCCGGGAACGTCATCTCCAGGCCGTCGTCCAGCAGGGTCTCCTTGGCCTGCTCGGCCGGCGCGGCCTGCTCCAGGTCGGCCAGCGTGGTGATCGCCGCGGCCCATTTGACGAAGTCCAGCGCGGCCAGTTCGCGCACCGTGTGCACATTGAACGCCTGCGCCAGCGCCTTGGCGTCCTTGGCGCTCAGGCCGCGCAGCGCGCTGACGGGCGCGTCGGCCAGCGCGCGGAAGCTCAGGCCCAGGTATTCCTTATCCACCACAGTATCGATATTCATGATGTGTCCTTTCAACGAGGCTAGGCAACCACTATCGCAGCGCGCGCCGGCGCGGTCTGTACGGCGCCGAACACTGGGGCCGCGCGGCTGCTTCACGGCTGCTGCCGTGTTCGATTGAGCCGGCGTTTTTGACATTCATATATGCAATTGATATGATGGTTTGGCGACAATTTCTTGCTTCTCTGGCAGCTACAAGGCCGCGAAGATTCCGCCGTGTCAGCAGGATGCAGAACCCCCGTGCCTAAAACTGAAAAACCCAAAATCCTGGTGGTCAACGACGATGCCAACAGCCTGTTCGCATTGACCAGCCTGCTCACCCAGTGGGCGGAGCAGGAAGCCTATGAGGTGCTGGCGGCCCGCTCGGGCCAGGAGGCGCTGCGCCAGGTGCTGATGCACGACTTCGCCGTGATCCTGCTGGACGTGAACATGCCCGGCATGGACGGCTTCGAGACCGCCGAGGCGATCCACCAGCGCGCGCGCTCGGCCAACATTCCCATCATCTTCATCACCGCCTTCCTCGCGGACGAGCTCGACCGCCTGAAGGCTTACCAGCGCGGCGCGGTGGACTTCCTGTTCACGCCGGTGATTCCGCAGGTGCTGCACGCCAAGGTCGCGGTGTTTGTCGCGCTGGCCACCAAGAACGAGGAGCTCAAGCGCCAGGCGCGCCAGCTGAGCCTGCGCACCACCGAGCTGACCGCCACCAACGAGCGCCTGACGCGCGAGATCGAGGAGCGCCAGTCGGCCGAGCGGCAGAACCACGCCAAGGACGAGTTCCTGGCCATGCTGGGCCACGAGCTGCGCAATCCGCTGTCGGCCATCAGCAGCGCGGCCTCGCTGATCGGCCTGCCGGGCGTGTCGGCCGACGGCGTCGGCCGCGCGCGCAAGATCATCCAGCGCCAGAGCCAGCACCTGGGCAGCATCGTCGACGACCTGCTGGACCTGTCGCGCGCGATGTCGGGCAAGATCCTGCTCAACCGCGCGCCGCTGGACCTGGCCGCGCTGGTGGCGCAGACGCTGGAAACCTACCGCGCCACCGGCCGCAGCGCCGACTACGAGCTGGTGAACGACCTCGACCCGGGCTGGGTCGAGGGCGACGCCACGCGGCTGGAGCAGATCGCCAGCAACCTGATCGACAACGCCCTCAAGTACACGCCGGCCGGCGGCCGCATCGAGGTGCGCACCTGGACCGAGAACGACGACGTCGTGCTCAGCGTGCGCGACACCGGCGTCGGCATCGCGGCCGACCTGCTGCCGCATGTGTTCGACGTGTTCGTGCAGGGCTCGAGCACGCTGGACCGCTCGCAGGGCGGCCTGGGCATCGGCCTGTCGCTGGTGCGCCGGCTGGCCGAGCTGCACGGCGGCGACATCGCCGCCGACAGCAAGGGACCGGGCGGCGGCAGCACCTTCACGCTGCGCCTGCCGCGCATCGAACACCAGGCGCCGCCGGCGCCGCCGCCGGTCGAGGCCGGCGGCGCGCAGGGCGGCGCCGGCCGGCCCGCCATCCTGCTGATCGAGGACAACGACGACGGCCGCGAAATGATGACCATGATGCTCAGCTGCTACGGCTACGAGGTGCACTCGGCGGCCGACGGCCACGAGGGCGTGGCGGCCGCCGCGCGCCTGCAGCCGGACGTGGCGCTGGTCGACATCGGCCTGCCCGGCATCGACGGCTACGAGGTGGCGCGCCGCCTGCGGGCCGATCCGGCCACCAGCGGCATCCGCCTGATCGCCCTGACCGGCTACGGCCTGGCCGAGGACCTGCGGCGCGTGATGGACGCCGGCTTCGACCGCCACCTGGTCAAGCCGGTCGACATCGACCAGCTGACCGAGGCGATCGGCGGCTGCGTGCGGGTGGCGGTCCGGCAGTGAGCGTGCCAGAGTGCGCCACGACTTGCAAAGCTCGGGTATTATCGAGAGACACAGTCCGTCCTAACAGAGAGAACCATGTCCGTCCCGGCACCACTAGAACAAGACGCCCTGCGTAGCGCCGACCTGAGCGATCTGCTCGGCCACGTCCACACCTGCTGGGACAACGAGCGCCGCTCGCTGTCGCGCCAGCTGCACGACAGCCTCGGCTCGTCGCTGACCGCGCTGACCATGCACCTGGGTTTGCTGATGCAGAAAATGCCGCAGGACGCGGCGCTGCAGGACCGCGCCGTCCACATGAAGCAGCTGCTGATGCAGATCGTCGAGACCAACCGCCAGATGCAGATCAAGCTGTGGAACGACAAGCTCGAATTCCTCGGCGTGCGCGTGGCGCTGGGCGAGGCGGTCGAGCAGTTCGGCCAGCAGCACCGGATGACCGCGCGCTGCAGCCTGCCGGAGGACGAGCTGAACTGCCCGCGCAGCCACGGCATCGTGCTGCTGCACACGCTGGAGGAAGCGCTGCGCAACATCGCCGCGCACGCGCACGCGACCGAGGTGGACGTCATCGTCGACGACAACGAGGACGAGGTGATGTTGACGGTCAAGGACAACGGCATCGGCCTGAGCGCGCCGCTGGCGGGCGTGCTGGGCCAGCTCAGCGGCAAGTTCGGCCTGCGCACCGCGCGCGAACGGGCGGCCTACCTGGGCGGCACGCTGACCCTGGCGGCCGGCGCCGAACACGGCGTCACACTGACAATGATCCTGCCCAAGCCGGCCGCCCAGCACGCCTAGTTGATGCGCTGCGCACGGCGGCCATGCGCTCATCACCGCCGCGCATCAAACACCGCCATGAATTCCCCTGCCCGTCCGGCGCCCGCCGCCGCGACGCGCGAACGCCCGCCCCGAGGCCGGCCAACTGTGTTGGCGTACAGCAACCAATTAAATTAGACTCCACTGCCGCCGCGTGAATGTTACGCAGGTATCGCGTGAATGCTACGCCCGGTAGCAGCCAGGCCGCCGCGCCACATCCCGGTGCCGATGAAACCCACTCTGGAGTATGATTTATGGAAATCCGAAATCAACTGTTTAACCGCACCCGTATCGCCGCCGCGCTGCTCGCGTTGAGCTCAACCGCACTCCCGGCTTACGGCGATGCCGCGACGGCGGGCCCCTTCATGCATCCGGGCGCACCGCTCAGCCTTTCGGATCTCACCACGCTCAAGGCCAACGTCGATCAAGGCAGGGAACCGTGGAACTCCGCCTACAAGCTGTTGGCGAACGATGGCAAGGCCAAGCTCACCTACGCCATGGCCGGGCCGTTCGCGACCGTGGGCCGCGCGCCCGACCTGAATCTCTGGGCGTGGCGCAACGACATGGTCGCGATCTGGAATCTCTCGCGGATGTGGTATTTCACGCGCAACGACGACTACGCCAGGAAAGCACACGCAATCCTGATGGCATGGGCCACCACCCAGACCGCGTTCACGGGCCGCGAGTCGATGCTCGATCTGGGCGACTACGCCTACCAGTTCGTCGGCGCCGCCGACATCCTGCGCGGCACCTGGGGCGGCTGGACGGACAACGACACGACCGTGGTGAAGAAGTATTTCAACGACGTCCTGATGCCGGCGGCTAATCCCTACGGCGAAAACCAGTTCGGCGCCGCCAACAAGGGGGCGCTCGCCCTCGTCGCCCTCGGCCTGATGGCCATCTTCAACGACGACAGCGCGATGCTGGACCGGGTGGTGTACCAGACCCGCGCGCTGGCCCACATCGGCCTGCGCAACTCCAACGACCTCGGCATGCTGGGCGACTCGCTGCGCGACCAGGGGCACGCCCATGGACAGCTCAGGTCGCTGGTCATGCTGGCCGAGGCGCTGTGGAAGCAAGGCATCGACGTCTACTCCGAACTGGACGACCGCCTGCTGGCGGCCGGCGAATATTTCGCGCGGGTCAACGAACTCGTGCCCACGACCGCCCTGCCGTTTGGCACCACCGATGCCTACTATCTCACCGACGCCACCAACCGCGGCTGGAGCGGCTGGGGCGGCGGCAACATCGCGCTCAATCAGATCTATGCCGCCTATGTCCTCCGAAAAGGCATGCAAGCTCCCTACATCGCTCAACGACGCCTCTGGATGCCGGTGGACGGCAGCAGCTTCATGTTCCTGAAAGACAGCGACACCTCGACCGCCACGCCGCCACCGCCGCTCGCCATTCCCGAGGTGGCCTCCATCACCTCGGGCTTGAGCGATATCGAGATCGGCGGCGCCACGCCGGCCGGCACGTCCAGCTATGCCGCCGGCAAATGGAACGTGGCGGGCGCGGGCGCCGACAGCTGGGGCGCGACCGACAGCTGCCACTTCAGCTACAAGGCCCTGACCGGCGACGGCGCCATCATCGCGAAAGTCGAGTCGCTCCAGAACACCAGTCCGTACGCCAAGGCCGGCGTGATGATGCGCACCAGCCTGGCCCAAGGCGCGCCCCGCGCCTGGATGGCCGTCAGCAACCAGGTCAAGGTCGAGCAAAACATGCAGAACCTTGCGGTCTACGGCGGCAACAACTACGGCAACAAGGCCCTCGCCATCGCGAACAGCGTGCCGTCGTACTGGGTGAAGCTCGAACGCATCGGCAACATGATCACCGGCTACATCTCGCCCGACGGCACCAACTGGGCCGCCACCGACGCCGGCCGCATCAACGCCCCGCTGCCCGACACCATTTATGCGGGCCTGATGGTCGTCTCGCACGCCAACGGCACGCTCAACACCGCCACCTTCAGCAATGTCCAGATCACCGGCGGCGACGGTCGCGCGCCGGGCGTCATCCCCGCCGCGCCCGCCGTGCTGTACGCATCGCCGGGCGATGCCGCCGTCCCGCTGCGCTGGCAGCAGTCCGCCGGCGCCACCAGCTACACGGTGATGCGCTCGACCTCCAGCGGCGGCCCCTACTCGACCATCGCGATGGATATCGCGGGCGGCAGCTACACGGATCGCTCGGTGGCCAACGGCACGACCTACTACTACGCGGTGACGGCGACCAACTCCGCCGGCACCAGCCTGACCTCGCCCGAGGACAGCGCCACACCGGTTCATCCGCTGGTGAACGTCGCCACCGGCGGCACTGCCAACGACAGCAAGAACAACCCGGCCAACGCCGGCTACGCCTTCGACAAAAACTCGGCGACGCAATGGTTCTACCCGGGTGTGGCGGGCTGGCTGCAGTATGACCTCAGCCGCACGGAGATCGTCCAGCGCTATACGGTGATCAGTTCCACCGACCGGGTCCCGCGCGATCCGAAGGACTGGCAGCTGCAGGCATCCAACGACGGCCTTACCTGGACCACGCTGGACACCCAGAGCGACCAGGCGTTCGCCGGCCGCAACCAGCTGAAAGGCTATACGGTCGCCACTCCGGGCGCCTATCGCTACTACCGCCTCAACATCACGGCCAACAACGGCGACGCCACCTTTACCGATCTTGCCGAATTTGGACTGTTCGCCGTCAAGCCGTAGTAAGGCCGGCACGCCGCGCCGGTGCGGTTTGACCGGCGGCGTGCTAGTGCAGCTTGACCAGCGGCGTGCTGCGCTTGATCAGGAAGCGCGCCAGCGCCAGCACGGCGGTGCGCACCGCGCCGAGCACGGCGCGGTGGTGCATCAGGTGCAGGCTCACGTACATCAGCCGCGCGACCAGGCCGTCGACAAACCAGCTCAATCCCTTCAGCGATCCCATCAGGCTGCCCACGGTCGTGGTCTGGCCGAACGACACCAGCGAACCGTAGTCGCGGTAGACGTACGGATGCGCCTGCGGCGCCCTGCCCCGGTGCTGGCGCATGAACGTCTGGAACAGGTAATCGGCCTGCTGGTGCGCGGCCTGCGCGCGCGGCGGCACCGGCTTGCCGTCCGGCCCGGGGCACGCGGCGCAATCGCCCAACGCATAGATGCCCGGATGGCCAGGCACCGCCAGCCGGGCGTCGACTTCGATCTGGCCCGACTTCGTGACCGGCAGGCCCAGCTGCCCCAGCCATGCCGGCGCCTTGATGCCGGCCGCCCACACCACCAGCTGCGCCGGATAGACGGTCTCGCCGGCCGTCACCGAATCGGCGGCGATGGCGGTGACGCGGGTGTCGGTCACGACGGTGACGGCGCGTTCGCCCAACAGCCGCAGCGCGGCCGAGGCCACCTGCTCCGGCAGCGGCGCCAGGATGCGCGGCGCGCCTTCCAGCAAGGTGATGCGGACGTCGCGCTCGGCGTTCAGGTGATGGAAGTCGTAGGCGGCATACACGCCGCTGGCCTCGCGCAGCTCGGCCGCCAGCTCGACGCCGGTGGCGCCGCCGCCGATGATGACGATGTCGACGCCGGCCCCGGGCCGCGTACTTTTCTGCAGCTCGGCTTGCGTGAGCAGCTTCAGCAGCGTCAGGCGGAAGCGCTCGGCGTCCTCGGTGGCGTTCAGGGAGATGGTGTGTTCGGCCGCGCCGGGCACGCCGAAATAATTGGAGACGCTGCCGACCGCCAGCACCAGCGCGTCATAGCCGATGCGGCGCTCGGGCAGCACTTGCTCGCGCTGGCCGTTGTTGCCGCTGTCGCCGCTGTAGATGGGGCCGACCGTCAGCTGGCGCTCGGCCTCGGCCAGCGCCAGCATCGGTCCGTAGACGAAGGTGAAGCCGTTGTCGTGGGCCAGCATCGGATAGGACAAGCCTTCCTGATGCACGTCCAGCGTGCCGGCCGCCACCTCGTGCAGCGATGGTTTCCAGATGTGGAACTGGCGGCTGTCGACCAGCGTCACCGCCTGCGGTCCCAACTTGCGGCCAAGCTTGCAGGCGAGCTCCAGCCCGCCTGCCCCGCCGCCTACAATCACGATTTTGCTGTGCAAACCTGACTCCTGTTGGCGGCGGCCCGCGCCGCGTGGTTAGTCTTTGCCGTGGCCGTTGCCGTGGCCATTGCCATGACCCCGGCCGTTGCCATTGCCGTGGTCGTCGTCGCGACGGTCGTCACGCCGGTCATCTCGGCGGTCGTCGCGGCGATCTTCGCGGCGGCCTTCGCCATGACGCTCGCGATAGCGCGGCACGTATTGATTCTGGTACCAGCCATCATCGACGAAGTACACACGCTGGCCGCAGGCGCGATATTCGGCGCAGTGCTTGTCCCAATGCTTGGCGTGGCCCGGCGGCACGTGCAGGTAGACCGGCGCGGTCTCCACATAGCGCACCGGGCGCTGGACGATCACCGGCTCGCGGTAGATGACCTGCGGCTGCGGGTAGTCGCCGATGTCCAGGCGGCCGTAAAAGCCGGGCTGGCCGATGCTGATGGAGACGCCGACGTCGCTGGCGTAGGCTGCGGAGGACAACGCCAGCAGGCTGGCGGCAAGGATCTTGGCTTTCATGATGGCCTTCTTTTCTTGTAATAGTAGGGCTGAGCGAACTTGCTCGATTCTCATCTTAGCAAACCGTAGAGTAACTTTCCGTACGCTAGCGTACATAAATCGCCGCAATCGCTCACCACAATTGCGCCAACGGCAACACTACGCCGCTGAAGAAGGCCCAGTCCGGCGACGCGCGGTTCATGCCGTGGGCCGCGCCGAAGTCCACCGTCAGCCGTTTGCTGGGACTATAGCTCATCGCCACCAGCAGCTGCGCCGTGCTGGCCGCGCCGCTGCGGCGGGTGCCGGACCACTCGCCGATCACGCCCCAGCGTTCATTGACCGGCGTGGAGAACGAGGCCGACAGCCCGGTCTGCACCCGGCCCGTGCCGGCCTCGTAGGCGCCCAGGCGGGTGGCGTTGAGGTTGGCGTCCATGTGGACGCTGCCCATGTCCTGGCTGTAGATGCCGTTGAGGCTGTAGTCGGCGCGGCCGCTGCCGATGCTGTCTTTCGCGGTGGGGGCCTTGGCGCCCAGTTCCAGCCCCAACGCGCTGGCCTCGCTGAGGATGAAGGCGCGCTTGAGCACGAACTGCGTGTCGCCGATGCCGCGCGCGCGGCCCCCATCGCCGTCCGGCGCCGACACAAAACCCTCGCCCACCAGCACCACGCCCCACTGCTCGTTGAAGCCCAGCTTGAGCGCGTAAGGCAGGCTGTTGCGCCGGCCGTCGTCGGACTTGCTGCTCAGGCCGCCCAGTTCAAGTTCCAGCTGGCCGGCGGCCGGCAATTGCGCCGGACTGGACACGGACGGCCGGTAAGGCGTGATCGGCGGCCCGTCTTCGGCCTGACAAAACAAGGGCAACAGGCACAGCGCCGCGGCGAGAGAAGTTTTCATAGCGATTCCTGATTGAGCAATGCCAGCAGCGTAGCACGCCCCTTGTTGAGCGGAAAACCCCCGTGCTAAAATAATCGTTCGAGACCTAACCATTAGCCGCGAAATAATATGCCCTCTATCGAAGAACGCTTCTCCGCCGCGATACACGGCACCGCCCGCGCCTGGCGCCTGGCTGTCGACCGCCGCCTCAAGCACCTGGGCCTGAGCCAGGCCAGCTGGATGGCGATCGCCTTCATCGCCAAGGAAAGCGAGGCGTTGTCGCAAACCCGGCTGGCCGCCCGCGTCGGTGTCGAAGACCCGACCATGGTCGCCACCATCGACCGCCTGGTCAAAGCCGGCTATGTGGTGCGCACGCCGTCCGAGACCGACCGCCGCGTCAAGCTGGTCAGCCTGACCGAGCAAGGGCAGCAGATCTACCAGAGTGTCTGGCAGGAAGCCTCCGCCTTCCGGCTGGAGCTGCTGGGCGGCGCCGATCCGGCGGTGCTGCGCGTGGTCACCGAATTCCTGGAGACCCTGCTCACCGAGATCGAGTCGCGCCCATGAGCGCAGCCGCACCGCCGGGCGACATCAACCGCCCCATGATCACGCTGTCGATCATGCTGGCGACCGTCATCCAGGCGCTGGACGGCACCATCGCCAACGTCGCGCTGCCGCACATGCAGGGCAGCCTGTCGGCCTCGCAGGACCAGATCACCTGGGTGCTGACCTCCTTCATCGTGGCAGCCGCCATCGCCACGCCGCTGACCGGCTGGCTGTGCGACCGCTACGGCCAGAAGAACATCTTCCTGACCGCGGTGGCCGGCTTCACGCTGGCCTCGGTGCTGTGCGGATTGTCCGGCTCCCTGGCGGAGATCGTCGCCGCGCGCCTGCTGCAGGGCGTGTTCGGCGCGGCGCTGGTGCCGCTGTCGCAGGCCACGCTGCTCGACATCAATCCGCGCGAGAAGCACGGCTCGGCCATGGCGGTGTGGGGCATGGGCGTGATGATCGGCCCCATCCTCGGCCCCACGCTGGGCGGATGGCTGACCGACAGCTACAACTGGCGCTGGGTGTTCTTTATCAACGTGCCGGTCGGTGCACTGGCGTTCTACGGCATCTGGCGCTACATCCGTCCGGTGCCCGGCGCGCGCAAGATGAGCTTTGACGCCTTCGGCTTCGCCACCCTCAGCCTGTCGATCGGCGCGCTGCAGATGCTGCTCGACCGCGGCGAGCAAAACGACTGGTTCGCCGCCAGGGAGACCTGGGTGGAAGCCATCGTGCTGGCCCTGAGCTTCGCATACTTCGCGGCCCACACCGCGCTGCGGCCGGCCGGCAAATCGTTCTTCGACTACCGGCTGCTGAAGAACGCGAACTACGTCAGCGGGCTGCTGTTCATCTTCATCGTCGGCCTGGTGCTGTTCGCCACGCGCGCGCTGACGCCGTCGATGCTGCAAAGCCTGATGGGCTACCCGGCCGCCGTCGCCGGCCTGGTGACCGCGCCTAGCGGCATCGGCACCATGATCGCGATGATGGTGGTGGGCCGGCTGGTCGGCAAGTTCGACCTGCGCCTGCTGCTGGGCATAGGCTTCGCCATCACCGCCTTCTCGTTGTGGCAGATGACGCGCTACACGCTGGTGCTCTCGCGCAGCGACATCGTCTGGCCGGGCGTGATCCAGGGCCTGGGACTGGGGCTGGTGTTCGTGCCGCTCAGCGCCGCGACCTTCGCCACGCTGTCGCCGGAGATGCGCGCCGAGGGCACGGCCATCTACAGCCTGATACGCAATATCGGCAGCTCGATCGGCATCGCGATGGTGCAGACGCTGCTGGTGCGGAACACGCAGGCCATGCATGCCACGCTGGCCGAAAAAATCACCACCGTCAATCCGGCGTTGCTGGACAACGTGGCCACGCCCGAAGCGGCGGCCGCGCTGAACGGCGAAGTCACCCGCCAGGCGTCGATGATCGCCTACGTCGACGACTTCTGGCTGATGATGATCCTGACGCTGTGCGTGATACCACTGCTGCTGTTGGTGCGTCCGCCGGCCAAGCAAGCCGCGCCGGCGGTCGACCACGCCGCCATGGAGTAAACATGAAACGAATGGAACCTCAAGTGAACAAGACCACCCTGCTGTTTGCCGCGGCCCTCGGCCTGGCCCTGGCCGGCTGCGCCCACATCACACCGGAACAGCAAACGCCCGCACGGCGCGACATCGCCAGCGCCCAGCTACCCGCCGACATCAAACTGGCGCGCGAAGGCTGGCCCGGCGCGCAATGGTGGACCGCCTACCACGATCCGCAACTGGATGCGCTGATCAAGCAGGCGCTGGCCTCCGCACCGACGCTGGAGGTGGCGGCGGCGCACATCGGCAGCGCGCGTTCCGCGCTGTCGCGCAGCGCCGCCGACCTGGGACTCGATGTCAGCGGCTACGCCGGCGCCAACCGCCAGCGCTATTCCGGCACCGGCCTGTTCCCCGCGCCCATTGGCGGCGCGTGGTTCACCGCCGAGACCTTGCGCCTGGACGCCCGCTACAACTTCGACTGGTGGGGCAAGAACCGCGCGCAAGTGGCAGCCGCCGTCGGCGAGTTGAACGCCGGCCGCGCCGAATACGCCGAAGCGGAGCGCGCGCTGTCGGCCGCCATCGCGCAAAGCTACTTCCGGCTGCAAGGTGCGTGGGCGCGCCTGGCCAACAACGAACAGCTGGCGGCCACGCAGGCGGCGCTGGTGCAGGACAAGGCCAAGCGCATCGCCGGTGGTCTGGCCAACAGCGACGAGCAGCGCGCCGCCGAAGCGGAACTGAGCCAGATCCGCAAGCAGCACGCCCAACTCGCCGCCGACATCGGCCGCGAACGGGAAGCCTTGCGTGCCTTGATCGGTGCCGACAACGCCGCGTTGACCGGCCCGGCACCGCCGCCGCAGGGCGGCGCGACGCAAGCCTCGGCCGGCGCCGGCAACGGCGCGCTCGCCGGCCTGGCACCACGGCCTCTCGGCAGCACGGCACACGCCCTGCCCGCCCGCCTCGGCATGGAACTGCTGGCGCGGCGCCCGGACCTGCAGGCCGCGCGCTGGAAGCTGGAAGCCTCGCTCAGCAGGATTGACGCGGCCAAGGCGGCGTTCTATCCCGACGTGAACCTGACCGGCTCCATCGGCCTGGACACCGTCAAGCTGGAGAACCTGCTGCAAGCCGCGAGCCGCACGCTTTACATCGGCCCGACGCTGACGCTGCCGCTGTTCGACAGCCGCCGCCTCGACGCGCAGCTCGACGGCGCCCGCACCGGCCGCAACGAGCGCATCGCCGAATACAACCAGGCGGTGGTCGATGCCGTGCGCGAGGTTGCGCAGGATGGCGTGCAGCTGCAAGGCATCGAGCGGCAGATCACGGAGCAGGCGGCGGCCACCGGCACGGCGCGCGCGCAACTGGCGTCGGCACAGGCGCGGCTGACGCATGGCCTGGCCGACCGCGCCGCCGCGCTGAACGCACAACTGGCGCTGCTCAAGCAGCAAGACGCCGATCTCTATCTGCAGCAGGTGCAGCTGCTGGCCGAAGTGGCCCTGACCAACGCGCTGGGCGGCGGCTATCGCGAAGAAGCGCCCACCGCCACCGCCTCCAAATAAACCGGGAACCGAACATGAGCACTGACACCACCAAAACCAACGACAGCAAACGCAAGACCGTCCTCGCCGCCATCACGCTGCTGTTCCTCGCCGCCGGCGCGGCCTACGCGGTGTACTACAAGGCCGTGCTGTCGAAGGAGCAGGAAACCGACAACGCCTACGTGGGCGGCAACCTGGTCAACCTGTCGTCGCAGGTGGCGGGCAACGTCACCGAAATCCGCGCCGACGAGACGCAGATGGTGCGCGCCGGCGCCACGCTGATCAAGCTCGATTCGGCCGACGCCGATGTCGCCTTGAGCCAGGCCGACGCCCGCCTCGGCGCGGCCGTGCGCCAGCAACGCCAGCGTTACGCGGACGTCGCGCAGTACGAGGCCACCGTCGCGCTGCGCAAGCTGCAATTGAAGACCGCCGAGGACGACCTGGCGCGCCGCAAGCCGCTGGCGGCGGACCACACGGTATCGGGCGAGGAAGTGGACCATGCGCGCCAGGCCGTGGACAACGCGCGCGCCGCGATCGCCGTGGCGCTGAAGCAGGCCGAGGCCGCGCAGGCCGGCGTGGCGGGCGTGCCGCTGGCGCAGCATCCGCTGGTGCAGGCGGCCAAGGCGGACTATGTGCAGGCATGGCTGGCGGCCCGCCGCAACACCATCGTCGCGCCGGTGTCGGGCTATGTGGCCAAGCGCAGCGTGCAGATCGGCGCGCGCGCCACGCCGGGCACCTCGCTGCTGTCCATCGTGCCGCTGGACCAGCTGTGGGTGGACGCGAACTTCAAGGAATCGGAGCTGCGCGACATCCGCGTCGGCCAGAACGCGAAGATCGAGGCCGATATGTACGGCGGCAAGGTGGTCTTCCACGGCAAGGTGGTCGGGCTGTCGGCCGGCACGGGCAGCGCGTTCTCGCTGCTGCCGGCGCAGAACGCCAGCGGCAACTGGATCAAGGTGGTGCAGCGGCTGCCGGTGCGCATCGCGCTCGATGCGAAGGAACTGGCCGAGCATCCGCTGCGCATTGGCTTGTCGACCACGGTGACGGTGGATGTCAGCAAGACCGACGGCCCTGTGCTGGGCGCGGCCATGCCGCAGGCGCCGGTCTACAGCACGCAGGCGCTGGCGCAGCCGTTGCAGCAGGCCGCCACCGATGCCGACGCCATCATCGCCCGCAACCTCTGACGCCATCGCCGTCGTTCCCGCGAAAGCGGGAATCCGTGCTGAGCCTGCTACGGCGGCGTTCTATGGAGGGAATTCAGGCAATGCCTGGATTCCCGCCTTCGCGGGAATGACGTTACTTGCGCAGCTCGGCGTCGAGCTGGCGGATCGCCGCCTGGGCGTGGGTGATCACGCGGTCGGCGATGCGCTGGCGCATGCCGGGCACGCGGCCGGCCGCTTCGGCTTCCAGCAGCAAGGGCGTTAGCAACTGCAGCGCCGACTCGTGGAAGCCTTGCGCCACCAGGTCCAGCTGCGTGTTGAAGCTTTGCTCGGCGGCCTGCAGCTGCTTGCGCAATTCGGCCTCGAAGGCGGCGCGCTTGTCGCGGATCTCGGTGCGTTTGCGCTTGCCGCCGTCGGTGAACCACTTGAACGCGCCGGCCAGCAGCACCGCACCACCGACAAACGGCGCCACCGGCGCCACCACCGGCAGCACCACCGCCGCGCCGATCAGATAGGCCGCGGTGCCGGTGCCGGCCGCCACCACCGCCCCGCTCATCAAGGTGACATTGGCCGCCGTGTCCACGCTGTTGACGATGCGCGTACCGACCCGCAAACGCGGCATCAGCTTGGCCAGCGTGGAGTGGTGCTGACGCTGGAACACCGACGATTGATTCAGGCGCATCGCCTGCTGGAACAGCCGCAGGTCCTCCTGCAGCAGGTGCAGCGACTGCTCCTTGCGGCGCACGATGCGGTCCAGCCGCCGCTCCATCTCCTGGCCGAACTGCTGGCGGCCCATGCTGGCCCACACGTCTTCATCCTTCCACTGATCGGTGTTGAGCCGGTCGGTGATGGCCAGTTCGATGGCGTTGCCGGCGTCGTGCACGGCGTCGTCGATCTCCTCCAGCATCAGCCGGCGTTCGTAGGCGATGCGCTGGTCCACCAGGGTCAGGCGTTGCAGCACCTGGTCTCGCAGGTCGTTGGCGGCGCTGATCAGCGTGGCAGCCATGGCCTCGCCCACCGACAGCATGCGCGCCTGCTCCAGATAGGCGCTGATGTCCTGCGCAATGGCGGTGGTGGTGGCGCCCACCAGTTCGCGCAGCTGGCCGTGGTCGATGTCGCCGGACTGGAAGTTGCGCGCGTGTTCGACCAACACCGGCTGGCCCACGTGGCGCCCGAAATCGGCCACGGTGTCGGCCAGCGAGCGGCCGCGCACCAGCCGGCGCGCCTGTTCGCCGAGGTTGGCGAGGATGCCGCGTTCCTCGGCTGGCGGCAGGCGGTTGAGGTCTTCGGGCGAGAGCCGGGCCGACAAGGCCTTGGCCAGGCGCTGCGCCAGCGCGCGGGCGTCGGCGCCGTGCAGCGCCAGCAGCGGGATGGTCATGGCGAGGGCGTTTTCGCGCGCGGCCTGGTCGATGCCGGCGCTGCTGCGGCTCAGGGCGTTGAAGGCCCAGTCGACGTCCACGCCCGATTCGATGGCGTTCAACACCAGCGCGGTGAAGACGGCGGAGGATTTGCCGTCGCCGGCGATATCGGTGACGGCGGCGAATTGGGCCAGCGTCAGGCTGCCCTCGTTGCCGGCGATGGCGCCGACCGCGCGCGCGTAGGCCGAGCTGAAGCTCTGATCGGATGACATGTGCTCGTCGAGCGAGCGCACGTTGATGACATGGGTATCGCCTGGAGTACCGTGCTGATTGTTCACACTTGCTCCGCTTCGTAAATAATGCTGTTATTGCATTTTAACTGAAGCGGCGCGATCGCTGCGTTAGCTGGCGAACGGCTAGGAGCGGAAGTAAGCCAGCGAGGCGAACAGGACGGCAAGCTGCGAGAGATTGAGCGCCACGGTCCAGCCCATCAGATAGGTCTTTAACTTGAGCATGTCGTTATGGAGGCGGTCGCCCTGCCCTTTGATCAAACCCTCAAGCCGCCGCACCTCCAGATCGATTTTCGCATCCAGCAGCATATCGCGTTTTTCTGAGGCTGCAGCAACCTCCCGGATCATCTGCCGCAACTGAAGACCCTGCGCATCCATCCGTGCGCCTTGCGAAAGTATCGCTTCGCGCAGTTCTTCGCGCAGTTCATAGATATCGGCCTTGGTCGCGCATTGCGTCCGCATCTCTTCGCCAAGCGCGAGCGCGTGCGCCTCCGCTTGCTCAACGGGTACGCCGGCCGCTTCCAGCCGCTTGGTATAACTGAGGGTGTCGAATATGCCGTTCATCCGCATATTCTGCGCCTCTGGCGGCACAGCGCAAGCGACGCACTTTGAGTGCGGCTCAAGCCTGCGCCACCTCGGTGGAAAGGATCAAGGTTTCCTTGATCTCCTCCATCACGACATAACTTTTCGACTGCGCCGCCCCAGGCAAACTGAGCAGCATGTCGCCCAGCAGCTTGCGGTACTCGGCCATTTCGTGGATGCGCGCCTTGATCAGGTAATCGAAATCGCCTGACACCAGATGGCACTCCTGCACCTCCGGGATGCGCAGCACCTCGCGCCGGAACTGCTCGAACACCGGCCCCGACTTCTGGTTCAGCGTGATCTCCACGAACACCAGCAGCTTGGCCCCCAACGCCGGCGGATCGATGCGCGCGTGGTAGCCGGTGATCACGCCGTCCCGCTCCATGCGCTTGACCCGCTCGATGGCGGGCGTGATCGACAGCCCCACCTGCTCGCTCAAATCCTTCATCGAGATCCGCCCATCCTCCTGCAGGATGCGCAATATCTTTCTGTCCAGTTTATCGAGGGTGCGGACCGATTCCTTTTGAATTCGCATGAAAATCCACTGAATTTATCAAGTTATACAGTAACAAATACTGGCAATACAAGCATACCATAGCGGAATATCTGGTAGTGCTAAATAATCGGGAGACTGTATGCGCGTTGTGATCTTGGGTAGCGGTGTTATCGGCGTCACCAGCGCCTACTATCTGGCCCAGGCTGGCCACGACGTGACCGTGCTCGACCGCCAGCCCGGCCCCGCGCTGGAAACCAGCTTCGCCAACGCCGGCCAGATCTCCCCCGGCTACGCCTCCCCCTGGGCCGCGCCCGGCATCCCGCTCAAGGCGATGAAATGGATGCTGCAACGCCACGCCCCACTGTCGATCACCCCGGACGGCACGCTGTTCCAGCTGCAATGGATGTGGCAGATGCTGCAGAACTGCAATGCAGAGCGCTACGCCGTCAACAAGGAACGCATGGTGCGCCTGGCCGAGTACAGCCGCGACTGCTTCAAGGCGCTGCGCGCCGCCACCGGCATCGAATACGAAGGCCGCCAGCAAGGCACCACCCAGCTGTTCCGCACCCAGAAGCAACTGGACGACGCCGCCAAGGACATCCAGGTGCTGAAGGAAACCGGCGTGCCATACGAACTGCTGAACCGCGAACAACTGGTCGCCGCCGAGCCCGGCCTGGACCAGAACAAGCTGGTCGGCGGCCTGCGCCTGCCCAACGATGAAACCGGCGACTGCCAGCTGTTCACCACCCGCCTGACCGCGATGGCCGAGCAGCTGGGCGTGAAGTTCCGCTACGGCGTCGACATCACCGGCCTGGTCACGGCCGGCGAGGAAATCAAAGGCGTACAACTCGCCGGCGAACTGGTGACGGCCGACTCCTACGTGGTCGCGCTGGGCGCCTACTCGACCACGCTGCTGAAGGACCTGGTCAAGATTCCGGTCTACCCGCTGAAGGGCTACTCGATCACCGTGCCGATAGTCAACGCCTCGGCTGCGCCGGTCTCGACCATTCTGGACGAGACCTACAAGATCGCCGTCACCCGCTTCGACGACCGCATCCGCGTGGGCGGCATGGCCGAGATCGCCGGCTTCAACCTGAACCTGAACCCGCGCCGCCGCGAGACGCTGGAGATGGTGGTCAACGACCTGTTCCCCGGCGCCGGCGACACCGCGGCCGCCACCTTCTGGACCGGCCTGCGTCCGATGACGCCGGACGGCACGCCGGTGGTCGGCCGCACCGGCCTGCGCAACCTGTTCATCAACACCGGCCACGGCACCTTGGGCTGGACCATGTCGTGCGGCTCGGCCCAGCTGCTGGCGGACCTGATCTCGGCGCGCCGCCCGGCGATCCTGTCCGACGACCTGTCGGTCAGCCGCTACCAGCGCGACAGCGCCACGCGCCGTCCACAGTTCGCCAACGCCTGAAGCTGAGCTAAGCTTTTCCCGTGCGCGGCGCCCCGATGGCGCCGCGCACTGTCGCATTGCCGCCTCCCAGAAACCACATCACGCCATGCTGGCGTTGAGATTGGGGCCGCGCATGCGTATAATTTTGATCATGAATAAACTTGAAGCATTCGGCCATATCGCGGCGCTGGCCATCCGTGGTGAACTGGTTTTCCCGACCAGTGTCAATGCGGCACTCCGCGTTCAACTCGCGCTGGACGACCCGGAGTGCCCGGTCGACAAGGCGATCAGCCTGGTGCTGGCGGAGCCCATCCTGGCCGCGCGCACCGTCGCCATCGCCAATTCGGCGATGTTCAACCGCTCCGGCGCGCCGATGATCACCAACGTCCGCGGCGCCATCATGCGCATCGGCTACCAGAACCTGTTCGCGCTGGCCGCCGCCATGGTGGTGCGCCAGTTCGGCGCCAAGATCGCCGATCCCGACCTGCGCTTCAAGGCCGAAAAGCTGTGGGACCACACCATCGCCGTGGCGGCGCTGTCGCGCATCATCGCGCGCCAGGTCACCGGCGTGAATCCGGACACCGCGCTGTTCGCCGCCATCGTGCACGAGGTGGGCGGCTTCTACCTGCTCTCGCGCGCCGACGAATTCCCCGGCCTGCTGGAGGAGGATCCCGAGAACTGGCATTCGGCCAGCGAGGAGATCATCACCCGCGAAGTGATGCGCAAGCTGTGCATCCCCGAGCCGGTGGCCGAAGCCATCGAAGGCCTGCGCGACAGCTTCATGTCGATCCCGCCGGACACGCTGCTCGACACGCTGCTGTTGGCCAATCACCTGTCGCCGGTGAAGTCGCCGCTGCAGGAACCGCAGCGCGACCTGCCGCCGCACTCCGATTCGGCCATCGACCTGTTCATCGACGAAGAGAAACTCGAATCCATGCTGGCCGAGGCCAAGGTCGACGCCATCGAGATGAACGCCGCGCTGCTGGTCTGAGGTCAGCGGTTGGCATAGCTGGAGCGGAACGGCTTGCGGCTGCCGTCGGGCGCGTACACATGACGGTCGACGGCGCCGATGTCCGCGCCATATACATGCACGCCGACCGACACCCGGTCGTCAAAGGCGTTGCGCACTTCGTGGATGTCGCCCAGCGCGGGCGACACCGCGCTTACCTCTCCCGCCTTGAGTAACAAGGGCGCGCCGTCGGCCACGAAGGCGCCGCCGTGCGCGCGCCATGCCTGCGCCACCTCCGCGCCGCGCAGGATGCCGACCAGACCCCAGACCGTGTGGTCATGCACCGGCGTGCGCTGGCCCGGCCCCCATACGAAGCTGGCGACCGAATAGCGCCGCGCGGGATCGAGATACAGCAGGTACTGCCGGTAGAACTGTGGATGCGGCCGCGCCATCGCGTCGGGCAGCCAGTCGTCGTGCGCCACCAAGGCGCGCAGCAGTGCCCCGCCCCGCGCCACGATCCCGGCCTCGGATGGGCCACGCGCCAGCAGCGCGTCCATGCCGTCGACAAAGCGCCGCAGCCGTGGCGGCAGATCCGGTTGCTGTGGCGCGTGCTCCATGCGGCCTCCTGTCGAGGATTTATCACCCCATGTTAGCGTATTTTGCTATCCTCACGTCCGTGATCATCACGGAGGAATCGAATGCAGAATGCGCCACTGTCCTACGGCTCCGACCCATCGGGTCTGGTTTGCGGCTACCTGTTCGGCCGCGCGCCGGATAGCAAGGGCCTGCCGCTGGACGCCGACGCCGCCCGCACCTGGCTGGCTGCGCGCGAGGAGCATCCGCAGGAATTCATCTGGCTGCACTACAACCTGGCCAACACCGCCAGCGAGAAATGGCTGCACGAGCACACC
Organism: Rugamonas sp. A1-17; assembly: GCA_025548565.1. Taxonomy (GTDB): domain Bacteria; phylum Pseudomonadota; class Gammaproteobacteria; order Burkholderiales; family Burkholderiaceae_D; genus Rugamonas. The sequence goes on along the minus strand of JAJLPB010000017.1, from coordinate 113,182 downwards.
GCGCTGCCGGAGGAATTCTACGAGAGCCTGCACGAAGGCCCGCGCTCGACCCGCATCGAGATGGCCGACAACACGCTGATCGCCGTGGTCAACGACGTGCTGCACGATTTTTCGTTCGAGCCGTCCGACATCTCCACGCTGTGGCTGAGCGTCGACCGGCAAATCGTCATCAGCGCGCGGCGCAAGCCGTTGAAGGCGGTCGACGGCCTGCGCAACGCGGTGCGCAACGGCGAGCCGATACGCTCGTCGGTCGAGCTGTTGATCCACCTGCTGCGCGACCAGGCCGATGCGCTGATCAAGATCGTCCGCAACGCCATCAGCACCGTCGATGAGATCGAGGACAATCTGCTGGCCGGCAAACTGAAAACCAAGCGCGCCAGCCTGGGCGCGCTGCGGCGCGTGCTGGTGCGCTTGCAGCGCCTGCTGGCGCCGGAACCGGCGGCGCTGTTCCGATTGTTGCAACGGCCGCCGGCCTGGGTAGCGGAGATCGACGCGCAGGAGCTGCGCGAATCGACCGAGGAATTCTCGATGGTGCTGGCCGACATGGCGTCGCTGCAGGAGCGCATCAAGCTGATACAGGAGGAGATCGCGGCGCTGGTCAACGAGGGCAATAACCACAGCCTGTTCGTGCTGACCATCGTCACCGTGCTGGCCCTGCCGATCAACATCATCGCCGGTTTGCTGGGCATGAACGTCGGCGGCATCCCGCTGGCGCAGGACCCGGAAGGCTTCTGGCTGGTGGTGGCGATCGTCGCCAGCTTCACGGTCATCGCAGGCTGGCTGGCGTTCCGCCGCCAGCGCGACGTGTCATAAGGTCACGGGAAGGTCAAGTCCATGCCGAGCATTCTGACCAGGAGGAAGGTGACGAGCGCCAGGCTCAGGAGCGACAGCATGAAGACTGCGGCGACCTTGCCGCTCGCGCGCAAAACCGCGCGCATCTCCCCTTCCTTCAACTTCTTCCCTTGATCGTAATGCCACTTGATGGCGAAGAACATGCCCGTACCGAGCACGAGCGCCTTGAACGCAACGAAGACTACAGGGATCCAATCCATCATTTTGAGTATTTCCAGGTGATTACTTGACACTATCTATCGTGAGGAGCACTACCTCTGCACGTTCTGATACATAGTACCTAAAAACAATTTCCATACATCGGGACAAAATGTCCTAGCTGGAAGCAATGCGGCCGTGCATGCCGGATATGCAGGTCACGGAAGAGTTGGAGGGGGGAGGTAGGGGGATCACTGAAGCCCGGTGACCGATCGAATCAGCTCTGTCTCTCGTGACAAATAGCGGATTTTCCATGCTGGCAAAGTGTTATCCTGATCACGTGGGCCATTTTCGGCCAAAAGCCCCAAAGTTTTGGTTGTGTGATATTAAGAAGAGAATGCTAGTGGTTAAACAGAAGATACCAGGGAGTAAGCATATCGTTCCATTCATTCTGTTCGGCCCTCTGTTTGCATATTTTCTTTATGGTGCGATATTCGACGATTTGTACCTGCCGAGCAAACATGGTCCTGGTGTTCATCTGAAAGGGCTTGGCGCTTGGCTCGTTACTGGCTCTCCGATATTGATGTACCTCGGCCTAGTTATTCGTGCACGTGTTTTCGAGTTCGGATCTGAGCGCATTCAGGTAGCGATAGAATTGCTCTTACTGTTGGGGAGCATTGCAGTGCTTATCGCCGGCACTAAGATAGGCTAAGGCGCTTTCCAGCCAGTAGCTGCCGTTGAATTTTCTTGTGCGAGCCAACAACGTGAGCAAGAAATGACCCAATAAATAGTCGTCAGGACTACTTGGATTTTCTGTCTGTCGTTATCGTTGGCGCACCGGATAAATTCCGTCAGTTTGATTTTTTACGGCCAGAAGAGTAAATGAATTTGGTAGCAGCATTCACTGAACTTCAGCAGGGTCTAAGGTACTTGGCTGGCAATGTCTCAGCTGAGAAAATGCGGGAGTTACGTCGAATACTGGATAACGTCCTTAATGCTTACCAGAGCGGTGAGTCATCGGTGAGTTAATATAAAAATTATTGTGAAGGAGCTTGGCAATGGAGTGCCCTAGATGCGACGGACAAGGTTTAATTTTAAGGATTCGTGTTCCTGAATTAAACATTGAGCTATTTCTATGCGATGAATGTGATGCAACATGGCTCACTAAGGAGGCCATAGGAATAGAAAAATTTGTCGACTTCCAGACCTACATGAACACGTTTGGGATAAAGTCAGCATGGTCCAAAATGGAAATACTGGGCGAACTCACAGACTGAGAACGGCCACTACCGGACGTTCGGGACACAAACAAGTAAGCTTACGCTATATGCAAATTCGACCGTTCCCTTGGAAATCGCTTTTCTTGGCTCCTTTCGCTAGCGTTCCTGCCTTGACGCTTGCTGGCTTGGGCAGTTCTGATGCAGGTGTGGCATCCGACTTTGGTTGGGGAATTTTCCTTGGGCTCCTGCTGGCGGTTCCAGCTTCCTTTGTGGGTATGCTACTTATCGGCGTCCCGGTTTTTTTGATTTTGCGGCCTCACAAGTACGCGCTGATGCTGGCCACTTGTGCAGCTGGCTTTGCTATACCATTTCTCATGTTTTTCGGAGATGCTCCTTCAAGAACAACTTTGGGAGCCGTTGCTTCAGGCGTCGCAGTGGCTGCAGCAGCGTATCTTTTACGGCCACGTAATGCCTAACCACTTAAATAACCAGAGGGGTTACGCGCTGCGCGCTTCAGACGCCGGTTATCGCGGACGTAAAAATGTTGGCAGAAACCGGCCAGGAACAGTCTTTCGACAGCCGTTTTCTACCACTTCACGCGGGACTGCTCTCTACCTGCCGCGCATGTTGCCCAGTACAGGTAGCACAGTGATGAACCATGAAACCATTAATACATGCCCTGCGCGCTAACATCACCACCTTGACGGTAGACGCCATCGTCAATGCAGCCAATTCGTCTTTGCTTGGAGGCGGCGGGGTTGACGGTGCCATTCACCGTGCAGCAGGGCCCGAGCTGGTGCATGAATGCCGCCTCCTCGGCGGCTGCAAGACTGGCGAGGCTAAACTAACCAAGGGATATCGCCTGCCGGCCCGATACATCATCCATACGGTTGGCCCAGTCTGGCGTGGAGGCGATCAGGAGGAGCCGGAACTCCTCGCTAGTTGCTACCGCCGCTCAATCACGCTTGCGCGCAGCAAAGCGCTGCGCTCGATAGCATTCCCGAGTATCAGCACGGGGATCTTCGGCTATCCGATCACCTTGGCTGCAACGACTGCCGTGCAGACAGTGCGCGATGCTCTCGCAGCTGCGCCTGAAATAGAGGAAGTAGTGTTCTGCTGCTTTTCCCCGGAAGATTTGGCTGTTTATGAGGATGCACTCGGTTAAGCTTGTTCGAGCCTGTTACGCGCTATTGGCGGTCCTCGTCCGAGTACCATCGACGTCTACCGGCCAGTTGCAAACGTTCGTTAGGCTGACCGTTGAAACTTGAGAATGATATGATTTTTTCTTTTTCTCGCCCTAGCGAAGTCGAGACAGCCGAGACACGTGCATTTCCGATCGCTATGGTCAAAAGTGTGAAAAGTGCAGTTCAGACGCTAGCTACGGGCCAAATGCATCCGCCGACGGATGCGGTAATTTCCGTTTGCATTGCAGAGGAAATTCTAAATATCCCGTACCGCGTATATTATGATAAACACAGCCTCTTGAAGGCTACGAACACGTCCGATGAGCGTGGGTGGATTTCGTCGTGCTTGGGAACACGCCACTACGATGGGTTTGTACGCGAACAGTGCCTTCGTCGCTTATTGCCCATCGATGAGATGTGGGTAGTCCCCTTCGTCGTTCAACTTTTAGGCGAGTACGTGATAGAAGTCAGTCAGCCTATTTATGAACGATTTAATGATGGGATCGAAGCGAAGTACATAAATTTTTTCGAACAGAACCCAAAATACTGCCAATACCTCGAATGCCGAGCTATTAGTTATTGGAACGAATACTACCGATATCGCTTCGCCAAACACAAGGACTATCCAGCTTTTAAGGCATTAGTAGCGTTAAAAAAAGCGGCCGCCTCAGTCGATAACAAGGATGCTTGAATCGCAATGTCTGCAACGGGGCGGGAACTGTCCGGCATCTCCACCTACCCGTTCCAGATTTTCGGCAACGGCTGGGAACAGGCCATGCCTGCACAGGGCGAGCTGCCATACAAGGGCGACACTGTGATCGGCAATGATGTCTGGATAGGCTACGACGTGTTGGTCATGCCGGACGTGAAAATCGGCGACGGCGCCATCGTCTCTCACGCTCGGTGGTGGTGAGATCACGGCCAACCTGGCCTTTATCGTGGCCGGCGACGTGGAGCTGCTGGCGCGTCTGCGGCCGCAGCCCTGAAGTTCCAGACGCGGCGCCCGCCATACGCTGCGAACAGCACGCCCATCATCAGCGCGATCAGGTTGTCGCGGCGGTAGCTGCCCCGAACGGTGGCCAACGATGAGACTTCCTTGCCGCCGACCGTCACGCCGTAGACCGCGTAGTAGCGGCCCGGCAGAAAACTCGGGCTGCTCACTTGTCCCGGATGATAATGAAGCTTGACCGGATAGGCTTGCGCATCAAGGATCGCCGCGCGCAGCCGCTGGTCCGCATCGCCTTTGGCAAACAGCACGAAGCGACGCTCCTCGCCGTCCAGCGTGAAATACAGGCCGCCCTGCGCTGGCTGCGACCACGTGACGCGGCCACTCGCTGTTTCCAGTTGACCGGCATCCGGGAAGTTGCGCTCCAGCGCGACGAACAGCAGCATCAGGCCTACGCCCAGCAGCAGAAAAAAGTACGCGCCGCGCTCGCTGGCAAACCAATTCTTCATCGTGTTTCAGTATTAGAGTGATGCCGCATCATAGCGCAACAATGTATAGTGAAGGCCCTATCCACGGCCTGAATCGACAACGTGCGCAATCAACTGAGAGAAAAAATCATCCGCGTCTGTAACGACAAGATCGCGCAAAAGGGTGAGACCGTCGGCCTGTCCTTCTACGCCTTCTTCGCCAACAAAAACGACGATCCGGAGCTGCTGATGGAAGCGGCCGAATGGTGGATACGCAAGCACCAGCTGGATCACTTCGAGAAGGCCTTCAAGATCCGCGGCATGATCGAGCAGGGACAATAAGCGATGCGCATCGATCACCTGTTCATCCGCGCCCGCGCCGGCGGGCCGGAGGCCGAGCTGCTGCGCTCCTTCGGCCTGAGCGAGGGATCGGGCAACCGCCATCCGGGCCAGGGCACGGAGAACCGCCGCTTCTTCTTCAACGACGCCTTCCTCGAACTACTGTGGATCGCCGATGACGATGAGGTGCGCAACGCGCAGACCAGCCCCACGCTGCTGGCCGAACGCCTTGCCGATGGCGGCCCGGCCTGTCCGTTCGGCGTGTGCTTCCGCCCATCCGGCGACGACAACGCCGCGCCTTTCCCGTGCTGGGACTACGCGCCACCGTATCTGCCGCCCGGCATGCGCATCGGTATCGGTGCGGACGTGCCGGCGTCGGAGCCGATGTGGTTCTTCCTGCCCAAAGGCGTGGCGCCGTCGGCCTATCCCGAAGCGCGCCTCCAGCCGCTGGACCATGCCGCCGGCGTCAAGACCATCACCTCGGTCACGCTGAGCTTGCCTTCGCCGGCGCGGTCGGCGTGCGCGCGAGCGGCCGGCGCTGGCCCTCAACTCACACTGCTCGAAGGCGACGCTTACCTGATGGAGATCCGCTTCGACCACGGCGCGCAAGGCCAGACCCGCGATTGCCGCCCCACCCTGCCGTTGATCCTGCACTACTGAGTTAATAAACATTTTCGTTTACTTATTAGCAGAGTCCGCTTACAGTGTCGGTATTCGCCACATCTAACCGCCGACGATGAAAACACCTCTGCTGATAGGCGCCGCCTGCCTGCTTGCCCTGCTCTCGACAATAGGCGCCTCGCTGCCCTACCCCATCCTGCCGCCGCTGTTCGCGGCCGGCGTCAGCAATGGCCTGAACCAGTTCCTCGGCCTGCCGCCCAAGCTGCTGTTCGGCCTGGCGCTGACCATCAATCCGCTCGGCCTGCTGATCGGCTCCGCGCTGCTCGGCCCGATGTCCGACCGCTACGGACGCCGCCCGGTGCTGCTGATCACGGCGGTCGGCGCGGCCATCGGCCATGCCGCCACCGCCTGCGCGCTGCTGCTCGAATCCTACCCATTGTTCATCGTGGCCCGCTTCATCACCGGCCTGCTGGAAGGGAATGGCTCGGTGGCGCGCGCCATGCTGGCCGACCGCCTGAGCGGAGACCTGCGCCGCAAGGCCCTGTCCTGGCTGAACGGCGCGTTCTACATGGGCTGGCTGGCCGGGCCGCTGGTGGCCGGCGTCACGCTGGCGTGGGGCCTGACGGTGCCGTTCTGGATCGCGATGGCGGCGCTGCTGCTGGTGGCGTTGCTGGTGGCCGTGGTGCTGCCGAACGAGGCGCCGTCGCTGGCGACCACCTCGTGGTGGCAGGTGGCGCGCGACCGCCACGCGCTCAACCTGCTGCGCGAACCGGACCTGCGCAACCTGTTCATCGTCACGCTGGCCTACACCTGCGGCGTGACCGCGTTCTACGAGTTCTATCCATTGTGGCTGGTCGAGGTGCCCGGCTTCGGCGCCCGCGGCATCGCCTGGACCACCGCCGCCATGTGCGCGGTGATGACCACCACCACCATGTTCGCCGGCCGCCCGTTCGAAGGCGAGCCGCTGCTGCGGGCGCGCCGCTTCGCGCTGGTGACGGCGTCGCTGATCGCGCTGGTCGCGGCCAGCAACGCGTGGGTCGGCATCGCCGCCATCGTCTTGTACGGCATCCCGCATTCGATCTACAACGCCATCGTCCCCAACTGGTGCGCCGAGCGCTTCGGCGCGCACGGACAAGGCGCGGTCATGGGCCTGATCTCGACCACCTTCTGCCTGGCCAACATCATTATGGCGCTGGTCGGCGCGGTCCTGACGCTGATCGACACGCGCCTGATCCTGGTGCTGGGCGCGGCGCTCACGGCGTGGTCGGCCTGGCGCATGCAGACCTGGCACGCCGCCATGGCCAGCAAGGACAAGCTGGAAGGAGCGCTGCCATGAACACCGCCGAACACACCCTGTTCCTGCTGAAGACGCGCGGCCCGCACACCGCGCAGCAATTGGCCGGCCTGCTCAACCTGACCTCGATGGGCGCGCGCAAGCAGCTCGAAGCGTGGCAGGAAAAAGGCATGGTGACGTACGAGGACGTGGCCGATAAACCAGGCCGGCCGTCGCGCCGCTGGCTGCTGACCGACGCCGGCCACGCGCGCTTCCCCGACCGCCACGCCGACCTGACGCTGCAGCTGATCGAGCAGGTGCGCGGCCTGTTCGGCGACGCCGGCCTCGACCAGCTGATCCACGCGCGCGAGGCGGCCAGCGAGCAGCAATACCGCCAGCATCTGCAGGCGTCCCGCACGCTGCCGCAGCGGGTGGCCGCGCTGGTGCAGGCGCGCACCAGCGAGGGCTATATGGCCGAGGTCGAAACCGGCGAGGACGGCAGCCTGCGGCTGATCGAGAACCACTGCCCGATCTGCGCCGCCGCCCGCCAGTGCCAGAAGTTCTGCCGCTCGGAGCTGGAGGTGTTCCAGCGCGTGCTCGGCCCCGGATGCTCGGTGGGCCGGGTCGAACACCTGCTCGACGGCGCACGCCGCTGCGTCTACGTGATCAAGCCGCTGCGCTGAATTTCCGCGCAAAATTAATTACAAAGGGAAATCTGAAAGTCAAGCGGTTCGGCTAAGCTCCGCCGCGCCGTTTGATCGCTGTCAAGCCGCCATGTGCTGGTCAGAAGACAATCAACGCATGCCGGACGCCCAGATCGTCCGGCCCATGCCACGCTTGCTTCGCCGGGGTCCCGCACCATGCTTGCCTTCTCTCGCCGCTATCTTGCCGCCGCCCGCTTGCTCAGCGGGAAGCTGATCGCCCTCAAGCGCGGCGGCAAGCGCGCGCTGATGTTCGGCGCGGACGGCCTGGCCCTGCCGCTGTGTTTCCAGCTTGCCTTGCTGATGCACGGCGCCAGCCCGGCGCCGGCGCTGCCGCTCGCGCTGCTGCTGGCTGCCACGTCGCTGGCGGCCTTGTCGATGAGCGACTTGTACGGCGCGGCGGTGCGCTACCTGGACCAGCGCCGCCTCGCGCTCGCCGGCCTCGGCCTGGCCGGCGCGGCGCTGTGCATCCACCTGCTGACGCTGGACCGCGGCGGCGCCTGTCCGCCCGGTGCGCTGCTGAGCTACTGGTTCGTCGCGCTGTCCTACCTGGTGGCGTCGCGGCTGGCGGTGCGCAGCTTCCTGCAGCGCCACACGCGGCCGCCGCTGGCGCGCGAGGCGGTGGCCATCTACGGCGCCGGCGACACCGGCGCCCGCCTGGCGCAGGCGATGCAGGGCGACGGCCAATATTGCCCTGTCTGCTTCTTCGACGAAAAGGCGCGCCGCGAACAGCGCACCATCGCCGGCCTGCGGGTGTTTCCGCCGGAGCGGCTGGCAGAGGTCGCCTCGACCTGGTCGATCCGGCTGATCGTCGTCGCGCTGCCGGCCGCGTCGGGCGAACGGATGGGCGCGGTGTCGCGCATGCTGGGCGGCGCCGGAGTTGGCATCAAGTTCCTGCGCGGGCTGCCGGACCTGGCCGACCACGCGCCACGGCGCCGGCCCCAGCCCGCGTCGCGCCCGGCCGCGCTGGATTTTCCGCTGGAGCAGTTGCTGGGCCGGCCGCCGGTGCAGCCCGACCCGACGCTGTTCGCCCGCTGCGTGCGCGACAAGGGCGTGCTGGTGACGGGCGCCGGCGGCTCCATCGGCAGCGAGCTGTGCCGCCAGATCGCCGGCCTCGGGCCGCGCTGCCTGCATCTGCTCGACCACAGCGAGTTCGCGCTCTACACCATCGCCCAGGAACTGCAGGCGCGCTGGCCCAAGCTGGCGCTGCGGCCGCACCTGGGCTCGGCCTGCAACGCCCGCCTGCTGGAGCGCGTGATGCGGGGCGACCGCATCGACACCATTTACCACGCGGCCGCCTACAAGCATGTGCCGCTGGTCGAAACCAATATGGTCGAGGGCCTGCGCAACAACGTGCTGGGCGCGCAGGCGGTGGCGCGCGCGGCCGCCCACCACGGCGCCGACACCTGCGTGCTGGTCTCCAGCGACAAGGCGGTGCGGCCCAGCACCATCATGGGCGCCAGCAAGCGCCTGTCGGAGCTGGTGTTCCAGGCCGCGCAGGCCGGCGGCGCGGCGCGCACCGTGTTCAGCATGGTCCGCTTCGGCAACGTGCTGGGCTCGTCCGGTTCGGTGGTGCCGCTGTTTCGCAGCCAGTTGCAGCAGGGCGGGCCGCTGACCGTCACCGACGCCGCCATGGAGCGTTACTTCATGCTGATCCCGGAGGCGGCGCAGCTGGTGATCCAGGCCGGCGCCATGGCCGAGGGCGGCGACCTGTTCGTGCTCGACATGGGCCAGCCGGTGCGCATCGTCGACCTGGCGCGGCGCATGATCGCGCTGGCCGGGTTGACCGAGAAAACCGCCGCCTGTCCGCAGGGCGACATCGAGATCCGCTACGTCGGCCTGTACCCGGGCGAAAAGCTGCGCGAGGAATTGCTGACCGCCGACGACGCCGTGCCCAGCCGCCATCCGCGCATCCTGCGGCTGAAGGAGCAGGCGCTGGCGCCGGCGCTGCTGGACCAGTCCATCGAATTGCTGCTGCTGGCCTGCGCCACCAACGACCGCTGGCTGATCGAGGCCATGCTGCAGACCATCATCGGCGATTTCGCGCCGCATGGCGGCGCCCCGGCCGCCGACGGCGAACGGGCGCGCCGCGCCATCGCCCGGCTGGCCATGGCGCCGCAGCCGGCCCACGCCTCGTAAGCGCCATTTCAAGGAGACCGCCATGCGCCAGTTCGTTCCCGCCGTCGTCGACCGCAAGCTGCGCTTCGCATTGGTAGGCTGCGGCCGCATCGCGCACAACCATTTCGCCGCGCTGCGCCAGCACGCCGCGCGCTGCGAGCTGGTCGGCGTGTGCGACATCGATCCGGCCGCGCTGCGGCGCGCCGCCGAGCACACCGGCGCCCCCGCCTACGCCAGCCTGGAGCAGATGCTGGCGCACAGCGAGGCCGATGCCTGCATCATCACCACGCCGTCCGGCCTGCATCCGGAACAGGCGGTGCGGATCGCCCGCGCCGGCCTGCACGTGATCACCGAGAAGCCGATGGCCACCCGCTGGGAGGACGCCAAGCGCATGGTGGCGGCCTGCGACGCGGCCGGCGTGCGCATGTTCGTGGTCAAGCAGAACCGCCGCAACCCGACCCTGCAGCGGCTCAAGCGCGCGGTGGACGGCAAGCGCTTCGGCCGCATCTACATGGTCACGCTCAATGTGTTCTGGACCCGGCCGCAGGCCTACTACAACAGCGCGGCCTGGCGCGGCACCTGGGAGTTCGACGGCGGCGCATTCATGAACCAGGCCAGCCACTACGTCGACCTGATCGACTGGATCGTCGGCCCGGTCGAGAGCCTGCAAGCCTACACCGCCACGCTGGCGCGCGACATCGAGGTCGAGGACACCGGCGTGATCAGCCTGCGCTGGCGCAACGGCGCGCTGGGTTCGATGAACGTCACCATGCTGGCCTATCCGCACAACCTGGAGGGCAGCATCACCATCCTCGGCGAGAAAGGCACGGCGCGCATCGGCGGCGTGGCCGTCAACGAGGTGCAGCAGTGGGACTTCGCCGAGCCCGAGCCGGACGACGCCGGCGTGCGCGAGGCCAGCTACGCCACCACCTCGGTCTACGGCCACGGCCATCCGCTGTACTACGACAACGTGCTGCAGGTGCTGCGCGGCGAGGCCGAGGCCGAGACCGACGGCCGCGAGGGCCTGAAGTCGCTCGAACTGCTGATCGCCGCCTACCGCTCGGCGCGCGACGGCCGCCGCGTCGCCCTGCCGCTCGACTATTGACCACCACGGAGCCCGCCATGGAATACATCGTCCACCCCAGCGCCATCGTCGACGCCGGCGCCGCCATCGGCCCCGGCACGCGGATCTGGCATTTCAGCCACGTGTGCGGCGGCGCCCGCATCGGCGCCGGCTGCTCGCTCGGGCAGAACGTCTACGTCGGCGGCGACGCCGCCATCGGCGACCGCGTCAAGCTGCAGAACAATGTCTCGGTGTACGACGCCGTCACCATCGAGGACGACGTGTTCTGCGGCCCCAGCATGGTGTTCACCAACGTCCACAACCCGCGCGCGGCCGTGGTGCGCAAGCACGAGTACCGGCCCACGCTGGTGCGGCGCGGCGCCACTGTCGGCGCCAACGCCACCATCGTCTGCGGCGTGACGATCGGCCGCTACGCCTTCATCGGCGCCGGCGCGGTGGTCACGCGCGACGTGCCGGACTTCGCGCTGATGGCCGGCGTCCCGGCGCGCCAGCTGGGCTGGATCAGCCGCCACGGCGAACGGCTGGCCTTCCCGCGCGGTGGAGCCGGGCGCGCCCGTTGCCCGCACAGCGGCGAGCACTACGCGCTGGAGGACGGACGCTGCACGCTGCTGGCGGAAGATGGCAGGAGCGCATTATGGAAATGATCGACCTGAAAACCCAGTACCGGCTGCTGCGCGCGCCGATCGACGCGGCCGTGCGCCGCGTGCTGGAACACGGCCAGTACATCATGGGCCCGGAGGTGGCCGAGCTGGAGCGGCGCCTGGCCGACTACACCGGCGCCCGCCACTGCGTGACCGCCGCCTCCGGCACCGAGGCGCTGCTGATCGCGCTGATGGCGCTGGACGTGCGGCCGGGCGACGAGGTCATCACCACGCCGTTCTCCTTCATCGCCACCGCCGAAGCCATCGTGCTGGCCGGCGCGCGGCCGGTGTTCGTCGACGTCGAGCCTGGCAGCGCCAACCTCGACCCGGCGCGCATCGCCGCGCGCGTCGGCCCGCGCACGCGCGCCATCATGCCCGTGTCGCTGTACGGCCAGCCGGCCGACATGGACGCCATCAACGCCATCGCGCTCGAACACGGGCTGGCGGTGATCGAGGACGCGGCGCAAAGCTTTGGCGCGGCCTACCGGGGCCGGCGCAGCTGCAACCTGTCGACCATCGGCTGCACCAGCTTCTTCCCCAGCAAGCCGCTGGGTTGCTACGGCGACGGCGGCGCGGCCTTCACCAGCGACGACGCGCTGGCGCAGGCCATGCGTGAGCTCCGCGTGCACGGCCAGTCGCGGCGCTACCACCACACCCGGGTCGGCGTCGGCGGCCGCATGGACACGCTGCAATGCGCCATCGTGCTGGCCAAGCTGGAGCTGTTCGCGCAGGAGCTGGCCGCGCGCCAGCGCGTGGCGAACTGCTACGAACGCCTGTTCGCCGGCCGCGTCGCCACCTTCGCGCCACGGCCCGACCGCACCAGCGTCTATGCGCAATACACGATCGCGCCGCGCAGCCGCGCCGCGGTGCAGGCGGCGCTTCAGCTGGCCGGCATTCCCAGCGCGGTGCACTATCCACTGCCGATTCACCGCCAGCCCGCCTACGCCAGCATGGACCAGGCCGACTGTCCGCAGGCCGACCAACTGGCGCAGCAGGTGCTGAGCCTGCCAATGGGGCCGTACCTGGCAGAGACCGCCGCCGAGCGCATCGCCGGCATCGTACTGGCCGCCGACGGCCGCTGACCCGGGTGAACCGCCATGCGCGCCCTGCCACCCTTCTGGAAGCATCTGCTGACTGTGCTGAGCGGCTCGGTGGCGGCGCAGGCGCTGCCCATCCTGGCCGCGCCGCTGATCACCCGCCTGTGCCGGCCGGCCGACCTGGGCCAGTTCGGCGTGTGGTACGGCGTGGTCGCCATCGCGGCGGTCGCGGCCACGCTGCGCATGGAGAACGCCATGATCATCGACCACGCGCCGGCGCGCCAGCGGCTGTGCTTTGGCGTGGTCGCGTGGTCGGCCGGCTGGCTGGCCGCGCTGCTGACCCTGGCCGCCGCCGCCGCGCGTGCGGCGGGCTGGACCACGCTGCCATGGAGCGCCGTGCTGACGCTGGGGGTGGCCGCCTGGCTGACCGCCTGCATGCAGACCACGCTGGCCTACGCCGCCTCGCACAACGCCTTCGCGCCGGCCGCCAAGGCCAAGATCTGGGCGGCCGGCGGCATCGCACTGTCGCAGCTGGCACTGCTGGCGGCCGGCGCCGGTGCGGTGGCGCTGCCGGCCGGACACCTGCTGGGCCTGGCCACCGGCCTGGCCGCCGCCCGCCTGCTGCTGCGCCCGCCGTCATCGCGAGCGCACGCGCGCCGGACGCTAGCCAGGCTGTGCCGGTTGGCACACCGCTTGCTGACGCGCCTGCGCTTGCTGGCACGCCGGCCGCCACCGCACCTGCGCCAATTGGGAAGGCGGCCATTGACATGCCTGGGCGCGCTGGCGCGGCGGCTGCGGCGCGGCGCGTTGCCAACGCCAGCCCAGCGGCGCTATCTGCACGCGCATCGCGCGTTCTGGCGCTACGCGCTGCCGTCCAACGTGCTCAACGCCGCCATCGGCCCGCTGCCGCTGCTGCTGATCGGCGCCCGCCACGGCGCGCTGGCCGCCGGCCTGTTCGCGCTCACCCAGCGGGTGCTGGCGGCGCCGGTCTCGCTGCTGGCGGCCTCGGTGCAGGAAGTGTTCAAGCGCGAATCGGTGCGCCAGTACCAGAACAGCGGCAACTGCCGGCCTGCCTGGCGCCACGCGGCGCGGGTGTTGCTGCTGCTGGGATTTTTGCCGTCGCTGCTGTTGCTGCTGGCCGCGCCGCCGCTGTTCGCCTTCGCCTTCGGCGCACCGTGGCGGGCGGCCGGCGAGCTGGCGCAGATCCTGGCGCCGCTGTATTTCCTCAACTTCATCGCCAGCCCGCTCAGCTACGTGTTCTTCGTGGCAGGCCGCCAGAAGATCGAACTGGCCTGGCAACTGGCGCTGTTCGCGATGACGCTGGCCGTGTTCGCCGCGCCGCTGACGCTGCACCACAGCGTGGCGGCCTACGCGACCGGCTACTCGCTGCTGTACCTGCTGTACCTGCACATGTCCTACCGCTACGCGCTGGACCGCGATCCCGCCGGGAGGCTGCATGCAACCCGTTGACGCCACCGCCGGCATCGCCGGCCATGCCGTCCCTCCCGCGCAAGCTGGGTCCGCAACCGCCAGCCAGGCTGCCCACCACGCCCCACCGGCGCGCGCCGCCGCCCGGCCGGACACCGCCTGGGCCGAGCTCGGATTTTTCCTGCTGTTCCCCGGCTTCTTCGCCTACCAGACGCTGCTGGGCCTGGGCCTGATCCGCGCCTACCTGGGCGGGTATTTCGCCGCCGTCTCGCTGCTGCTGCTGCCGGCCATGCTGCTGACCTACTGGCGCCGGCTGCACCGCGCCCGCTACCAGCTGCCACGGGTGGACGCCGCGCTGCTGGCCTTCCTGGCCTACTTCGGCGTCATGGTGGCCTGCCACGCGCCCAGCGCCAACCCTGCCATCACCGCGCACCACACGCTGGCCCTGCTCTACCTGTTCAACCTGTTCGTCATCTTCAGCACGCTCGACTGCACCAGCCGTCGCTTCCGCCTGACCCAGTACGCCAGCCTGGCCGCCATGTCCTGCGTGGTGTTCGCGTACGCGGTGGACGGCGCCTTCTACCTGGCCGCGCTGGGCGAAGCGCGCGATCCCGACAGCGTCGCCACCTACCAGGGATTTTCGCGCTCCTACCTGCTGCCGCTGGCCGCCGTGCTGGCCACCACGCGCCAGGCGCCGCTGCGCTGGGGCTGGTATGCGCTGGGCGCGGCCACGCTGTATGTCAACACCGCGCGCAGCGAGTTCGGCGCGCTGCTGTTCCTGGTCCCGCTGATCGAACTGCACGCGGCGCGCCGCCGCGCCGTCACCGCCGCCATCTTCGGCGCGCTGGCGCTGCTGGCGCCGCGCCTGCTGGCGCCGTTGCTGGCCGCCGTGCCCAGCAACCGCACGCTGGAACTGCTGGATCTGTCGCACTCGAGCTCGGCCAACATGCGCCACCAGCTGACCCTGAACGCGCTGCGCACCATCGGCGAGCACCCCGTGCTGGGCGACTACGGCAGCTATCCGGTCGGCCTGTACAGCCACAACATCCTGTCGGCCTGGGTCGACCTCGGCCTGTTCGGCTTTGCCGCGCTGCTGGCGTTGCTGCTGTACCCGCTATTGCAGATGGGCCTGCACACCTGGGCGATCGGCGGGCGCGACAGCCGAGGCCCGGCCTTCCTGCTGGCCTGGAGCCTGCTCGGCATGACCTTGCTGCTGCTGTGCCTGTCCCACTTCTTCAGCGACATGCTGATCGGCGCCGCGCTGGGCGCCTACGCGCGCTACCGCGCGGGAGCGGACCATGCTTAAGATCGTCCACCTGAGCTCGGCGCATCCGCGCGACGACAGCCGCATCTTCGGCAAGCAGTGCCGCACGCTGGCCGCGCATGGCCACCAGGTCACGCTGGTGGTGGCCGACGGCCTGGGCAACGCCCGCCGCGACGGCGTGACCATCGTCGACGCCGGCGCCGCGTGCGGCCGCCTCGACCGCATGCTGCACGCCACCTGCCGCGTGTACCGGTGCGCGCGGGCGCTCGACGCCGACATCGTGCAATTGCACGACCCGGAGCTGCTGCCGGCCGGCCTGCTGCTGCGGCGTCCCGGCCGCAAGGTGGTGTTCGACGCCCACGAGGACGTGCCGCTGCAGCTGCTGGGCAAGCCCTACCTGAACGCGCCGCTGCGGCGCTTGCTGTCGGCCGCCTACGCCCGCTTCGAGCGCCGCGCCTGCGCCCGGCTCGACGGCGTGATCGCCGCCACCCCGGTCATCCGCGACAAGTTCCTGCCGATCCAGCCCGGCGCGGTCGCCATCCGCAACTACCCGCAACCGGAGGAATTCAGCGCCGCCGCCTGGGACGGCCAGCCGCTGCAGGTGTGCTATGTCGGTGGCCTGAGCGCGCTGCGCGGCATCGCCGAGCTGGTGCGCGCCTGCACGCTGCTGCGCACGCCCGTGCGCGTGGGCCTGGCCGGCCGCTTCAGCGAACCGGCGCTGGCCGCGCGCATGCGGGCCCAGCCAGGCTGGGAACGGGTCGACGCGCACGGCGTGCTCGGCCGCGACGGCGTGGCCGCGCTGATGGCCGCCTCGCGCGCCGGCCTGGTCACGCTGCTGCCGGCCGCCAACCACCTGGACGCGCTGCCGGTCAAGCTGTTCGAATACATGGCGGCCGGCATCGCCGTGATCGCCTCGGACTTCCCGTTGTGGCGCCGCATCGTCGACGACGCCGGCTGCGGCCTGTGCGTGGACCCGCGCGACCCGGCCGCCATCGCCGCCGCCATCGACCGCCTGGCCGGCGACCCGGCGCTGGCGCGCCGCATGGGGCAGAACGGCCGCGCCGCCGTGCTGACGCGCTACCACTGGCGCGGCGAAGCCGAGCAACTGCTGCGCTACTATGAAAACCTCTGACCGCCTCCACGCCCTGCCCGGCCAGCTGCGGCTGATCGCCGACCTGCTGCGCCTGCCGCGCGCGCGGCTGCGCTTCGAACGCGCCCTCAATCCCGAGCTGGTGGAGCGCACCCACGCGCTGTTCACCAGTCCGCATCCGCGCTGCCGGCTGGTGCGTTTCAAGTCGCTCGGCGTCGCCCTGCTCGACCTGCGCGCCTACCGCGACAGCGCCGCCTACCTGCAGGCGGTCGGCCGCAAGGACTACGCCGGCTACCAGAGCCGGCGCGCCCGCGCCCACGGCTACCGCGTGGCCGAGATCGACCGCAACCACTATGTCGACGACATCCACCGCATCAACACCTCGCTGGCCCAGCGCCAGGGGCGACCGATGGATCCGGCCTACGCCGCCCGCGCCGAGCACTTCGTCGCGGTCGATGGTTTCCGCTACTACGGCGTGCTCGACAAGGATAGCCGGCTGGCCGCCTACTGCGACCTCGGCATCTACGGCGACTTCGCCGCCACCGACCACCTGCTGGGCTACAAAACCAGCGACGGCCTGATGTACCTGCTGCTGGCCGACATCGCCTGCCGCCTGATCGACGAGGGCCGGCTGAACTACCTGATGTACGACACCTACCTCGGGGCGCTGCCCGGCCTGCGGGAGTTCAAGAAAAAGCTGGGCTTCGCGCCCTACCGCGTCCGTTATTCCATCCACTGAGGAGATGCCGGCATGATCGCCACGCTTACCCGTCCGTTCCGCCTGCTGCTGGATGTCGCCCGGCTGCCGGTGGCCAGCCTGACCTTCGACCCCCGCCTGCATCCGGCCGACGTGCTCGACACGCACCGCCGCTTCACGCGGCCGCATCCGAAATACAAACTGTTCGGCCACAAGCAGCTGGGCGTGGCGCTGATCGACCTGCGCCGCCACCCGACGCCGGCCGCCTACCTGGCCAGCATCACCGGGCGCTGCGGCGCCGCCAGCTACGCCGGCAAGGCCAGGCGGCGCGGCTACACGCTGGCGCGCATCGACCGCAACGAGCACATCGACGCCATCCACGCCATCAACACCAGCAGCGCCAGCCGCCAGGGCCGGCCGATGGACGCGATCTACCAGCACAAGCCGCCGCGCTACGAGGCGCTGAGCCATTTCCGCTACTACGGCGTGTTCAGCAAGGATGGCCGGCTGACCGCCTACTGCAACGTCGGCCGCTACGGCAACTTCGCCGCGTTCTCGCAGCTGCTGGGCTACCGCAACAACGACGGCGCCATGCACCTGATGGTGACCGACATCGTCATCGAGCTGCTGCAGGACTTGCAGGCCGGCCACGGCCCGCACTACCTGATGTACGACACCTTCTTCGGCGCCCGCCCCGGCCTGCGGCAATTCAAGACCATGCTGGGTTTCTCCCCCTACCGCGCAAGGTACACGCTGCTATGAACACCATCCTGCGCCGCCTCTACAGCGACTACCTGATGCCGTCGCGCCTGCACCACTATGCCGCGCTGCTGCGCCAGGCCGGCCAGGCCGGCTACCGCCAGACCTCGGTGCGCGGCTGGCTGGCCGCGCTGGAGTCGGGCACGCCCGACAGCCCGGTGCTGGTGCACCGCCACGACATCGACACCGACCTGCGCACCGCGCGCGCGCTGTTCGCGCTGGAGCAACGCCACGGCGTGCACGCCAGCTACTACTTCCGCCTGTCGACGCTGGACTTCGGCCTGATGCGCGACATCGAGCGCTACGGCAGCGAGGCCAGCTATCACTACGAAGAAGTGGCCACCTACGCCAAGCGCGAGCACCTCAAGCAGGCCGACGCCGTGCGCGCCCGCCTGCCCGAGATCCGCGCCGAATTCGAGCGCAACTTCCGCCGCGTCGAGGCCGGCCTGGGCGGCAAGATGCGCACCGTCGCCAGCCACGGCGACTTCGCCAACCGCCGGCTCGGCATGGTCAACTGCGAGCTGCTGGACGACGCCGCGCTGCGCGCGCGCTGCGGCATCGCCTGCGAATGCTACGACCCGGCGCTGCTGGCCAGCTTCGACCTGTACATCAGCGACCGTCCTGCGCCGCAATACTTCCACCCGCAGCCGCCGCAGCAGGCGCTGGGCCGCTACCGCCGCATCTGCCTGCTGACCCACCCGGCCCAATGGCGCACCAACTGGGCCGCCAGCAGCCGCCACAACCTGCTGCGCCTGGTCGAGGCGTGGCGCTGGTAACGCCAGGGAGCGCGCATGAACATCCTGCTGATCAACCACTACGCCGGCTCGGTCCGCCACGGCATGGAATACCGGCCGTATTTCCTGGCGCGCGAATGGGTGCGCGCCGGCCACCGCGTGCGCATCGTGGCCGCCGCCCACAGCCATCTGCGCAACCGCGCGCCGCAGCTGGGCGGGCGGGCCGTGCTGGACGAGACCATCGACGGCATCGCCTACCGCTGGCACGCGGCGCCGGCCTACCACGGCAACGGCCCGGCGCGCGCGCTCAACATGGCCGCCTTCGTCGCCGCGCTGTACCGCGGCGCCCGGCCGCTGGCGCACCATGACCGGCCCGACCTGGTGATCGCCTCCAGCACCTACCCGGCCGACATCTGGCCGGCGCGCCGCATCGCCCGCCTGGCCGGCGCCCGCCTGGCGTTCGAGGTGCACGACCTGTGGCCGCTGTCGCCGATGCTGCTGGGCGGCATGTCGCGCTGGCACCCCTTCATCCTGCTGATGCAGGCCGCCGAGGACTACGCCTACCGCCACGCCGACACCGTGATCTCGCTGCTGCCCAACGCGGCGGCGCACATGACCGCGCGCGGCATGGCGCCGCACAAGCTGCACGTGGTGCCCAACGGCGTCTGTCCGGACGAATGGCAGGGCCGGCAGGCGCCGCTGCCGGCGCCGGCCGCCGCGCTGTTCGAGCGGCTGCGCGGCCAGACGGTGGTCGGCTACGCCGGCAGCCACGGCGCCGCCAACGCGCTCGACAACCTGCTGGGCGCCGCCGTGCGGCTGCGCGGCCATCCGCTGGCCTTCGTGCTGGCCGGCGCCGGCCCGGCGCGCGAGGCGCTGCGCCGGCAGGCCGCCGAGGCCGGGCTCGACAATGTGCACTTCCTGCCGGCGCTGGAGCGGCGCTACATGCCGGCACTGCTGGCCCGCTTCGACCTGGCCTACCTCGGCTGGCAGCGCCAGCCGCTGTACCGCTACGGCATCTCTCCCAACAAGCTGGGCGACTACATGATGGCCGCGCGGCCCATTGTCCATGCGGTCGACGCCGCCAACGATCCCGTGGCCGAGGCCGGCTGCGGCCTGAGCACGCCGCCGGACGACCCGGCCGCGCTGGCCGCCGCCATCGCCCGCCTGGCCGCGCTGCCGGCCGCCGAACGCGCCGCGCTGGGCGCGCGCGGCGCGGCCTACGCACGCGACCGGCTCGACTACCGCATCCTGGCGCGCCGCTTCCTGGCCGCCTGCGCCGCGCCCGCGTGAAGCGCCCATCCTTGAGGAGACCATGATGACCCCGTCCCGCCCCTTGCATGCCGCCACCATGCCCGCAGCCGCCACCTCCATGCCCGCCACGTGCGCACCCGCCGTGCCCACGACCGCCCTGTGCGGGCCGGCCCCGTCCGCACCCGCTCCCTCCACGCCGGTCCTGTCCGCACCCGGCCTGTGCGCGCCCGCGCCGAGGCCGCCCGCCGCACCGCCCGACGACGGCTTCCTGCCGTTCGCCCTGCCCGACCTGGGCCCCGAGGAAGCCGAGGCCGTCCTTGAATGCCTGCGCTCGGGCTGGATCACCAGCGGGCCGGTCTGCCGCCAGTTCGAGCAGGACTTCGCCGCCTACCTCGGCGGCGGCGTCGAGGCCATCGCCGTCAACTCCGCCACCGCCGGCCTGCACCTGGCGCTGGAGGCGCTGGGCATCGGCCCCGGCGACGAGGTGCTGGTGCCGACCATGACCTTCACCGCCACCGCCGAGGTGGTGCGCTACCTGGGCGCCGACCCGGTGTGCGTGGACATCGACGACACCACGCTGGGCGTCAGCGTGGCCGCCGCCGCAGCCGCGATCACGCCGCGCACACGCGCCATCCTGCCGGTGCACTACGGCGGACTGGCCTGCGACATGGATGGCGTCCTGGCGCTGGCGCGCGCCCACGGCCTGCGCGTGGTGGAGGACGCCGCCCACGCCTTCCCCACCATCCACAACGGCCGCCTGGTCGGCACGCTCGACAGCGACGCCACCGTGTTCAGCTTCTACGCCAACAAGACCATCACCACCGGCGAAGGCGGCATGCTGGTCAGCCGCGACGCCGCGCTGTGCCGGCGCGCGCGCACCATGCGCCTGCACGGCATCAGCGAGGACGCGTTCGAACGCTACACCTCGCGCCGCCCGGCCTGGTTCTACCAGGTGATCGCGCCCGGTTACAAATACAACCTGGGCGACGTCGCCGCCGCCATCGGCCGCCAGCAGCTGCGCAAGATCGGCCGCTTCCTGGAACGGCGCCAGGCACTGGCGCGCGCCTACCGCGAAGGCCTGGCCGGCCTGCCGCTGCGGCTGCCGCCGGACGCCGGCCCCGGCAGCCAGCACGCCTGGCACCTGTACCCGGTGCGCCTGCGCGCCGACGCCCCGCTGGCGCGCGACCGCCTGATCGCGCTGCTGGCCGAGCGCGGCATCGGCACCAGCGTGCACTACATCCCGCTGCACCGCCAGCCCTACTGGCGCGAGCGCTACCGGCTGCAACCGGAACAATT
This sequence comes from Rugamonas sp. A1-17, assembly GCA_025548565.1. Classification (GTDB taxonomy): domain Bacteria; phylum Pseudomonadota; class Gammaproteobacteria; order Burkholderiales; family Burkholderiaceae_D; genus Rugamonas. The sequence continues at coordinate 92,042 of JAJLPB010000017.1, read as the reverse complement.
CCCGCAGGCCGAGGCCAGCTGGCCGATGCTGCTGACCCTGCCGCTGTACACCCGCATGCGCGACGCCGACCAGGCGCGCGTGATCGCCGCGCTCAGGGAGCTGCTATGTTAGCCAAACGCCTGTTCGATGTGGCCGCCGCGCTGGCCGGGGTGGTGCTGCTGGCGCCGCTGCTGCTGCTGCTGGCCGTGTGGATCAAGTGCGACTCGCCCGGCCCGGTGCTGTTCCGCCAGCGCCGCGTGGGCCGCCACGGCCGCCCCTTCGACATCTGCAAGTTCCGCACGATGGCGCCCGCCGCCGAGGAGGCCGGCCAACTCTCCGTGGCCGACGACGCCCGCGCCACCCGCGCCGGCCGCCTGCTGCGGCGCCACAAGCTCGACGAGCTGCCGCAGCTGCTCAACGTGCTGCTGGGCCAGATGAGCCTGGTCGGTCCGCGTCCCGAAGTGCCGCGCTACGTGGCCCATTATCCGCCGGCCGCGCGCGCGCTGGTGCTGTCGGTGCCGCCCGGCATCACGGACTGGGCCGCGATCCGCTTCCGCGACGAGGGCGAGATCCTGCGCCGCGCGGCCGACCCCGAACAGGCCTACCTGCAGCAAGTGCTGCCCATCAAGCTGGAATACTACCTGCGCTACGTGCGCGAACGCAGCTTCGGCGGCGACCTGCGCATCGTGTTCTGCACGCTGGCGGTGCTGCTGGCGCCGGCCGCGCGGCTGCGGCTGCTCACGCACAGCCGCCTGACGCCGCGCGACCAGCCATCGCCGTGGATCGCGCTGCTGCGCGGCCTGGCGGCGCTGCAGGTGGCGGCCGCCCATCTGCGCGCGCAGGTATTCCCAAGCCTGCGCACTCTGGAGCATCCGCCGCTGTGGTATCAGGCGCTGGCGTTCGCGACCGGCTTCGCGCAGCTGGCGGTGGTGTTGTTCTTCGTATTGAGCGGGTGGCTGGTCGGCGGCAGCCTGCTCGACCGCTACGGCCGTCCGCACGCGCTGCGCGACTACGGTATCGACCGTCTGACGCGGCTGTGGATCGTGCTGCTGCCGGCTTTCGCGCTGATGCTGCTGCTCGGCCTGGCCGACGGCAGGCTGGCCGCCAGCGCCGACGTCGGTGGCGGCCAGCCCTGGTCGCTGCTCACCCTGCTGGGCAACCTGGCCGGCGTGCAGACGCTGGCCGTGCCCGCGTTCGGCGGCAACTTCCCGCTGTGGAGCCTGGCCAACGAAACCTGGTACTACGCGCTGTTCCCGCTGTTGATGCTGGGCGCGCACGGCACCAGCGTGCGGGTACGCTTGGGCGCGGCCGTGGCGGCACTGGCGATCGCCAGCCGCCTGCCGCCGGCGATGCTGCTGTATTTCACGCTGTGGCTGCTGGGCGCGGGCGCCTCCCGTGTGCGCTGGGACGCCGGGCCGTGGTGGCGCCGCGCCTGCGTGGGGGCCACCTTGGGCGTGGCGGTCTGGCTGCGGTTGCGCGCCCCGGCAGGCGACCTGAGCCTGGCCACTTGGCCGCCTCACCTGCTGTTCGGCGCGTTGGCCCTGCTGTGCCTGTGCAGCCTGGAGCGTGGCGCGCCGCCAGGCCGCTGGCTGGCTGGCGCCGGTGCCTTCCTGGCCAGTTTCTCTTTCACGCTGTACGTACTGCACGTCCCGCTGCAGCAGATGCTGTGGAGCTACCGCGGCGGCGCGCCGCTGTCGCCGCAGCAGCCGGCCAGCCTGGCGGTGTATGCCGCCATGCTGGCCGTGGTGGTGGCGCTGGCCTACCTGTTCCACCTGCCGTTCGAGGCGCAAACGGCGCGCCTGCGGCGGCGCATCCGGGGCTGGCTGGCCGGACGCGGCGGCGAGCCAGCCGCCGCGCCGGCCCCGCAGCCGGACGCGTGAGCCGGCCGATAAGCGCCTATGCGGAACGGCGCCAGCGAACCGGCTGCAGCGCCAGCCGCAGCCGGACACCCGCGCCTACTGGTAGGCGCCGATGCTGACCGGCGAACGCGGCGTACCCTCGATGTCGACGGACGGCGCGTAGCTGGTGGTACCAGCGCTCTTGGCGGGCGAGGTGCTGCGCAGGTGGAAGTCCGGCGTGCCGCTGCGGCTGTAGCCGACGAACTGCGGATCGGCCGTCACCGTGGCGGCGGCGCTCAGGCCGTTGCGCAGGCTCCAGTTGTAGCTGCTGTTCTGGAACGACAGGTTGTTGCTGTAGGTATTGTGGGTCCCCGTCGAGCCCTGCTCCGAGATGCCGTAGCGATTATCGTAGACGATGTTGTTGACCACGTGCGTGTAGTCGTCCGGCCCGCTGGTGAAGTAGAAGTCGCCGCCGCCGACGATGATGCCGGTGTCCGACGCCGACACCGTGTTGTTGGCGATCACCACGTGGCTGGCGTCGTGCCACAAATGGATGGCCGCCTCGGACACGCGGTAAACCACATTGTTGACCACGCTGCCGGACGTGCTCAGGTAGATGCCCTGCACCCAGCTGCAGCCGGCCGGCCCGATGTCGTGCACCACGTTGCCGACCACGTCGCTCATCACGCCGTGGTAGTAGGAGTCGACGCCGATGGCCGAACCGCCGACGCTGGTGCAACCGCTGAGCGCGATATGGTGCACATGGTTGCCGCGGATCGCGTCGTAGGAACCGCCGTTGTAGATGCCATGCGTCCACGGGGTGCCGGCCTGCGTGGCGCTGCCGTCGATCTCGAAGCCGACGATGTCGACATAGCTGCCACGGTTGTCCCAGGCCGTGTCGCCGCTGGAGCTGGCCGGCGGCACGATGCGCGCGCCCCAGCGCGTGTCCGACAGGTAGTAGATGCGGCCGCTGGCGGTGCCGCTGGCGGTGGTCTTGAAGCCGCCGGCGTAGGTGCCCGCCGCCACGTGCACCGTGGTGTCGGGACCGGCCAGCGCCGCCGCGCGGGCGATGGTCCGCAAAGGCGCGGCCTGGGTGCCGGGGTTGCCGTCCGAGCCGGTGGTGGCCACGTACAGCTGGTTGGCCGTGGCTGGCGTGGGCGTGGGCGTTGGCGTTGGCGTGGGCGTGGGCGTCGGGCTTGGCGTTGGAGCAGGCGCCGGCGTGCCGGCGACGTACTCGTACGCGCCGATATCGGCGGCGGCGCCGTACGGCCGCGCCTTGCCGTCCAGATCGGTAGCCGGCGCGTCGGCCGCCAGCGCCTTATCGACCGCCGGCGAAGTGGCCATCAAATGGTAATCGCCTCCGCCGCCGCGCACATAGTTGACGAACTGCGGCGGCGCGGTGATTGTCGCCACCGCGAAACTCCTGCTGAGCAAAAAGGCGTAGGACGTCTGCAGATACATCAGGTTGTTCGCATAAGTGTTGTGCGTGCCAATGGTGCCCAGCTCCATCACGCCGTAGGTGGTGTCGACCACGATGTTGTTGCTCACGTGGTTGTAATCGCCCGCCGCCGTGGCTTGATAATAATCGCCGCTGCCCACCACCACGCCGACATACGCGGCGAACATCGTGTTGTTGCTGACGGCGACCCGCGTCGCGTCATGCCACAGGTTCACCGCCGCGTTCGACACGCCGTAGACCAGGTTGTTCTTGACCTTGCTGTCGGCCGTGTTGATGTAGACGCCGTACATGGTCTTGCAGCCGGCCGCGCCGATGTCGTGCACCACATTGGCCAGCACATCGTTGCTGGCGCCGCCGTAATAGCTGTCCGAACCGATGCCGCCGCCGGACGCGCAGCCGCCCTGCCCGATATGATGCACATGGCTGTTGCGCACCGTGCCAAAGGAGCCGGCGGTATAAATCCCCGTGCTCCAGCGCGTGCCTGCCTGCACCGCGCTGCCGTCCACCTCGACGCCGTCGATGTCGACATAACTGCCTCGGTTATCCCACGCCACCGCGCTGGTGGAACTGGTGGGCGGCACGATCTTCGCGCCCCAGCGCGTGTCCGACACATAACGTATCCGCGCCATCGCCGTGCCGCTGGCGGCGGTGCGGAAACCGCCGGCATAGCGGCCCGGCGCCAGGTGGATGGTCGCGCCTGCCGTGGCCGCCTGCGCAGCCCTGGCGATGGTCAGGAAAGGCGCCGCCTGCGTGCCGGCGTTGCTGTCCGAGCCTGCGGGGGAAACGTACAGATCGGTCCCGGCCAGCAGACCGTTGTAACTGGCCTCGGCGGCAACCCGGGCCGGCGGCGCCGGCGTGGGTGCGCCGCCCTGGCCGCCACCACAGGCAGCCAGCAATGCCGCGCACACGCCGCCAGCCACGGCGTTTCCTTGAGACAGGTAAATGACAGGTTTCTTCATCAGACGTTCCTCGCTACATTAAGTGAATGAGCGAGGTTTGATCTGAATCAAATTCTATAGTTCAATGCTTTTAGAAAAAAATTCTGGCAAGACAAAATATCAATAGGAATTAGCTGCCATCAGGCATCGTTGTACAGCACACCGTGCGGCGCGATGCCGGCCAGGTTCAGGCGCCGGATGGCGTCGCACAGCTCGGCTTCAGTGGTCACGCGGGCGCGCGCCACCAGGAACACCGCGCCGGCCGGCGCCGCCACCGCCAGCGCGTCGGCCCGGGCCAGCAACGGCGGCGCCGCCAGCAGCACCACGTCGTAGTGCGCCCCCAGCGACTCGAGCAGTTGCGAGGGCTGGAAGCGCTGCAACAGTTCCGCCCGCTCAGTCAGGCCGGCCTGTACGCTGCCGGCGCTGATGAAATCGAGGCCGGGCGCCACCTCGCGCCGCAGGGCCTGCTGCGGCGCCAGCGCGCCGGCCAGGCAATCGGCCAGCCCGGCCGCGCGCCCGACACCGAAATATTCATGCAGGCTGCCGTCGCGCAGGTCGGCGTCGATCAGCAGCGTGCGCCGGCCGCCGGCCGCCAGCAGCAGCGCCAGGTTGACCGACACGAACGACGCCCCCACCCGCCGCGCCGGCCCCAGGCAGCACACCACATTGTTGCGCCGGCGCGCCAGGCCGAACAACAAGGCCGCGCGGAACGCCCGCAGCCCCTCGGCCGCCGCATCGTCCGGCGCCGCCCGCGCCAGCAGCAGCGGCCCTTGCTTGCGCGCCCGCCGTCGCCAGCGCGCCTGCCGTTGGCTGTGCGGGATGACCGCCTGCACCGCGTGCGCGCCCAGCAGCGCGTCGATGCGCGCCGGCGCGTCGATGCCACCGCGCAGCGCCCGGCTGGCGAACGCCAGCACCGTGCCCAGGAACAGGCCGGTCACCAGCCCCAGCACCACGATCAGCGGCCGGTCCGGCAACAGCGCGCGCTCCGGCACCACCGGCGCGTCCACCAGCCGCACATTGCCGACCCGCCCCACCGCCACCAGCCGCAACTGCTGCGCCGTGTTCAGCAGCGCCGTGTACAGGTCGGTGTCGACCTTGACCTCGCGCGCCAGCCGCGACTGCTCCTGCTCCAGCAGCGGCAGCTGCGCGATGCGCTCCTGCAGCGCGCCGATCTCGCGCTCCGACGCGCGCGCCTGCTGGTTGAGCGCGCGCAGCAGCGGATGCTCGTCCGTGTAGCGGCCCAGCAGCTCGGCGCGGCGCTGCACCTGCGCGCCGCGCCGCGCCTGCGCCGCCGCCAGGCTGTCGAGCGCGATGCGCACCTCCTGCTCGATATTGACGCTGCCATGGCTGCCGCGATAGCTGTTGTAGCGCAGCTCGGCCTGCTCCAGCTGATCCTTCAGCGCCGGCAGTTGCTGGTCGAGGAAGGCCAGCGTCTTCTCCGCCTCCTCGCTGCGGCGCGCCAGGTTCTGCCGCATGTATTCGGCGCCGATCTGGCCCAGCGTCGCCGCCACCTGTTGCGCGTCGTGGCCCTGCAGGCGCACCGCGATCACGCCCGACTGCTTGCCCTGCTCGCTGATCTGCAGCGCGTTCTGCAACCGCTCCAGCGCCGCCAGCCGCGTGGTGCGGCGCACGACGAAGCGCCCGCCCGGCTGCGCCCGCAGGCTCTCCACCTGCAGCTCGACGCCGTCGCCGTCCTCGCGCGCCAGCGCGCCGGTCGCGCCCTCGAGCAGCACACGGCCGCCGGCGTCGCTCAGCCGGTAGCGTCCGCCGCCCAGCGCGGTGACGAAGAAATCCCGGTTGTACCAGGCCAGCGGCACCTCGAAACGGCACACCGCGATCGACTCGCCACCCCACACATAACCGCCGTAGCCCAGCAACCCCGGCCGCGACAGCCGGCCGTCGCCGCGCGCCGCCAGCCAGGCTCCGCCCAGCGGGAAGTAGCGCGGCGCCGCCTGAATGTACAGGTGCTGGGCATCGACCGCGCGCGCCACCACCAGGCGCGAGCGCAGCAGTTCCATCTCGGCGATCGCCGCCTTCTTGGTCTCGAACAGCGACGACACATCGTTGAGGATGTTCCTGGACGCGTTCGGATTGTCCTCCTCCACATGCAGCAGCAGGTTGGCCTCGTACACCGGACGCGCGGCGACCGCGTACACCAGCGCCACCAGCGTGCACAGCAGCGCGACCGCCGCCACCAGCCAGCGCCGCCCGGCCAGCACCTGCGCGTAGCTGCGCCACGGCAGCGCGCCAGGCTCGGGCGGCGCCGCGACCGGCGCGATCAGCTGGACCGCCACGCCGCCCGGCGGGCGCAACAGAGGAGTATCGTGGGCGTCGTTCATGTCGCCTCCTAAGGCCGCGTGGCGCCGACCACCGACGACAGCTCGCCGGGGAACAGCTGGCTGATCGCCCGGTGCCAGTTGGCCAGCGGCGACGCCGCCACATACACCACGTCGCGCGGCCACAACTCGAACTGCTCGGCCAGCGCCAGCGCCCGCGCCGGCCGCGCATCGAGCCGGTACACGCGCGCGCCCTGCGGCGTGTGGCGCACCACGTACACCTGGCCGGCGTCGCCGCTCTGCGGACTGATGCCGCCGGCCTCGCCCAGCGCCTCGTTCAGCGTCAGGCGGCCGTCGTGCATGGTCAGCGCGCGCGGCGTCAGCACCTCGCCGCCGATGAACACCTTGCTCTCGTCGCGCGGCGGCACGCGCACGATGTCGCCGTCGGCCAGCAGCAACGCGGCCGGATGGCGTCCGCCGCGCAGCGCCGCCGCCAGGTCGACGCGGTGGCGCTGGCCGCCGCGCTCGATCGTGATGCGGCTCTGGTCGGCGCCAGGCAGCATGCCGCCGGCGCGGTTGATCGCCTCCAGCAAGGTCATCGGGATATCGTTGATGGCCAGCAGGCCCGGCGCCTTGACCTCGCCGTCAAGGTAGACGCGCTGGCTGCGGTAGGCCTGCACGCTGACGGTGACGCGCGGCGCGCGGAAGTAGCGCGCCAGCCGCGCAACCAGCAGGCTGCGCGCCTGCTCGCGCGTGCGTCCGGCCAGGTGCAGCTTGCCGGCGAAGGGGAATTCCAGCATGCCGTCCTGGTCGATCACGAAGCTGGCCGCCGGCGGACCGAGCGCGCCGCCGTCCCCGCCCTGGTCGCGCGCGACGGCGCCGGTCAGCTCGGGATGGTCCCAGACGGTGATCGCCAGCACGTCCCCGGCGCCGAGACGGTAAGGCCCGACGGCAGGCCCGGCCGGCAAGGCGTCGTCTTGCGGACCACCCGCCTGCAAACCGACCGCCGACGGGCTGACTGCCGCCCCCCCGGCACCAGCCGCCGGCTGCGCCGCATGCCCGCCCTGCGCGGCCAGCAACTCCTCGGTGATCGGGATGACGTCGGGCTCGCCCGGCCCCGGCGCGCGGTGCAGGTCGGCCGCGCAGCCGGCCAGGCACAGGGGCAACAACAGCAGGGAAATAGGGATGTGCATGAAGGCCACCGCCGGCTCGGGAACGAATGTCCAGAGTAGATGCCCGGCCGCGCACCGGCCTTGTTTCACATCAAACGTGCGCCTAAGCCAGCAGGCAAGGCTGCGGCACAGAAACGATCGGCGCGGCCTGCTCCACCAGCAACAGCCGCAGCTGTTCGGGCGGCAGCGGACGGCTGAACAGATAACCCTGCATCTCGTCGCAGCCGTTCTGGCGCAGGAAGGCGCACTGCTGCTCGGTCTCCACGCCCTCGGCGATCACGCGCAGGTGCAGCCGGTGCGCCAGGTCGATGATGGAACTGGCCACCGCCTGGTCGCCTTCGCTGATGCCCAGGTCGCGCACGAAGGACTTATCGATCTTCAAGGTGCTGATCGGGAACGACTTCAGCGCCGACAGGCTCGAATAGCCGGTGCCGAAATCGTCGATCGACAGCGACACCCCCATGGCCCGCAACTCGCCCATCTTGGCCACGGCCTGATGCAAATCGCGCATGATGACGCCCTCGGTCACCTCCAGCTCCAGCCATTCCGGCGCCAGGCCGCTGTCGGCCAGCGCCAGCGCCACGCGCGGCACCAGGCCCTGCTCCTCGAACTGGCGCGGCGAGACGTTGACCGCCATCCGCAGCGGCGCCAGGCCGGCCTCCTGCCAGGCGCGGTTCTGGCGACAGGCGGTGCGCAACACCCACTCGCCCAGCGCGACGATCATGCCGCTTTCCTCGGCCAGCGGAATGAAGCGGTCCGGCCCGACGCAGCCATGCTCCGGATGCTCCCATCGTACCAGCGCCTCCACGCCGAAAATACGGCCGGTGCGCAGGTCCACCTTGGGCTGGTATACCAGCCGGAACTGGCCGTCGTCCAGCGCGCCGCGCAAGCCTTCCAGCAGCACCAGCTTCTCCTCGATGCTGGCGTTCATCTCGCGGGTGTAGAACTGGCAGTTGTTCTTGCCCATGTCCTTGGCGCGGTACATGGCGGCATCGGCATGCATCAGCAGCGTCCCGGCGTCGGCGCCGTCGTTGGGATAGACCGCCACGCCGATGCTGCAGCTGACCTGCACCTCCTGCCCGCCCACGTCGATCGATTCGAGCACCGCCTCGCGCACGCGCTCCAGCACCGGGGCGGCGTCCTCGCCGTTGCGCGGCTCGTTCAACAGCAGCACGAATTCGTCGCCGCCGAAGCGGCCCACGGTGTCGCCGGCGCGCAGGCAGGCGCTCATGCGCGCGGCCACCACCTTCAGCAGCTCGTCGCCGGCGTTGTGTCCCAGCCCGTCATTGACCAACTTGAAGCCATCGAGATCGATGAAGGCCACCAGCACCGAGCCGCCGCCGCGGCTGGCCTGGGCGATGGTCAGCTCGAGCCGGTCGGCGATCAGCCCTCGGTTCGGCAGCCCGGTCAAGGTATCGTGATGCGCCAGATGCTGCATGCGGCTCTCGGCCAGTTTGCGTTCGCTGATGTCGCGCACGATCGCCACCAGCCCGCCCTCCACCGGCACCACCTGCTGGTGCAGCCAGCGCGCCCGCAGTTGCGGGACATCGCTCTCCCATTCCTGCTCATGCACGCCGCCGACCCTGGTCACATGCACCAGGTGCTCGAACATGCCGTTGCCGCGCGCCTGCGGCATCAGGCCGCACAAGGTCGTCAGGCGCAGTTGCTCCTTGCTGAGGCCCGTCATCTTCTCGGCCCGCGAGTTGGCGTCGACAAAGCGGAAGTCGACAATCGCGCCGCCGGCGCCGCGCACTTCGCGCAGCACGAAGAAGGCGTCCAGGCTGGCCAACGACGCCGCCGCATAGGTCTCCTGCGCGCGCCGCATGCGGGCGCGGTGGCGCGCGCCCTGCCACGACCATAGCCACAGCAAGGCGGTCCCCGCCACCAGTGCCGCGCTGACCACCGACGCCTCGCCGATCTTCTCGCGGCGCTGGCGTTCGAAGCCCGCCATCTGCTCCTTCTCCGCCAGCCCGACCACCACGTTCAGCGCAACACCGTGCACCTCGCGCATGCCGAAGAAGCGCCGCACGCCCTCCACCATGGCGACCTGCCCGGACGGCCGTTCCATGCGCTGGCCGAAGGAGAGCTTGTCGCCGACGCGCAGCGAACGCACCACGCCGTCGCCGCCGACGAGGCCCAGCATGCCCTGTTCGCCAAGGCGGCTGCGCTCGTAGCTGCTGGTGAAATAGGCAGGATCGGTTTCGACGATGACGATGCCGGCGAAGTTGCCCGCGTCGTCGTCCAGCCGGCGCGTGAAGTGCAAATGCCATTCGGTGTTGGCGGCGTCGCGCGTGACCTGGCTGACGAAGGTGGCGCCGCTGTCGCGCTCCTGGTGGAACTTGAAGTAGCCCTGGTCGGCCACTGAAATCGACAACGCCCTGGGATTGCTGGCGACGGTGATGCCGTTGCGGTCGACGATGCTGACCGCGAACACCACGCCCGGCGGCAGCAGGCCCTCGCGCCCCAGCTCCGGCAGCGCGCCCAATGCGCCCTTGCGTTCGACCGCATATTTGAGCACGCGCAGCGTCTGGTCGATGCCATCCAGGCTGCGCGCCACCTGCGCCTCGTAAGTGCCCATCAACTCACGCAGCGTATCGGCGGCGGCCTCGCGCGCATGCACCCGCTCGGCGTCGACCTCGTGATAGGTCACCACCCAGATCGCCACCAGCAGCAGGAAGGCAAACAGCGGCAGCGAAAAGTGCGTGTCGAGGCCACGCCGCAGCCAGCGGTGGCGCAGAGTCTCGCCGCGGGCGCGCGCCGTCATCGCGTCACCATCACGGCCTTGACGCTGCCGTCCAGCGCCGCGCGGTCGATATAGCCGATCATCGCTGGATTCTCGGCCACCATCTTGCGCACCGCGATGCTGTTAGCCAGTTCGCGCGGCGGCTGGCCACGGCCGGTAAACACCATCTTGGTCCAGTAAGCCTTCATCAGCGCCGGCGACCTGGCCGCCACCTTGTTATAGAACTCATCGCGCAGCGGACTGCCGACCGGCAGGTCCAGCGCGGTGGCTTCGTCGCCGCCGGGGAAGCGGCCGGTCTGTGCCAGGAAGATGTCGGCCACCTGCTCGGAGCGCAGCACGGACACGGGATTCCTGGCCGAGACGATCACCACCAGCTCCCCCGCGCCGGCGCCGGCGCAAGCAAGCACCAGCACGAGCAGCAGCGAAATCAATCGGAGGATATGCATGCCATCCCCCTCAGAACACAAAATCGACCGAAGCGCTGACCACGCCGATCGGATGGCCGGACTGGAAGCCCGGCTGCAGATTGACAAAGGTGCCGTTCGAGCCATCGCGCGGCGTGTAGCGGTCGTATTGCAGCTTGAGCGCGTAGTTGGCGCGCAGGTCCCAGCGCACACCGGCAGCGACGCTGCGCTGCTGCGGGATCGTCTCCAGCATCTGGTTCAAGCCGGCGTTGAGCAGCAAGCCCGCGCCAGCCAACTGCGGCGGCAGGCCGCGCAGGTCCAGGCCCGCGACGCGCGTCGGCGTGTTGGCGCGCGACATGGCATAGCTCAGGTATGGCGTCAGGTCGCCGAAGCGGTAGCCGGCGCTGAGGTAGGCGGCGGTCTTGTCGCCCAGGTAGGAGCGCGCGTTCATGCGCCCCACCTCGCCCATCAGGAACCACGCGCCCGGATCGTAGCTTGCGCCCAGCGACACCACGTCGGCCCGCTTGGCGTCGACGTCGTAGCGCGCCGCCAGCGCCGCGCCCTGCGGCCCGAACCGCCGCAAGCCGTCGAACAGTTCGCGCGCCAGGCCGACGGTCAGCTCGGTGCATATCGCGCTCGCGCGCACGGTCAGGGCGCCGCTGGTGGTAGTGTTGGACAGCCCCGCCATCGCGCGCGCGACCGCGTGCGTGTGCGGCGCGACGACGATGTCGGTGTGGCCGAAGAACACCTGGGTGACGTTGTTGAAACCAGCCGCGCTCCAGCGATAGCTGGCATCGACACCGTCGCTATTGCTGATCGGGATGGCGCCGTACACCTCGACCGGCGGCCGCACCCACGGCAGCGCATAGCCGGCCTTGCGGTAGTCGCCGGCCAGGAACAGCGGCAGCGCGATGCGCCCCAGCCTCAGGCTCAGGTCCGGCGTGGCCTGGTATTTGACGTTGGCCCACTCGACCTGCGGCGCATAGCCGCTTTGCAGCGTGCGCTCGGACAGCACCTGCAGCACCGCCGACCAGCGGCTGTCCAGGTTAAGGCCCAGCTGCACGCCCACGCGGCTGTCCACCGTGGCGCTCCATTCGTGGCTGGCGCCGGCGTTGCCGGGATTGAGGACATTGGCGGTGAAGTCGGACTGGCTGTCGTTGCTGTGCACCAGACCCAGCGTGCCGTAGCCGCCGAAGGTCCAGCGCGGCGCGTCGCCCTCGCCGGCCTGCGCGGCGGCGCAGGCGATCAGCGTCAAGCTGAAGGTCAATACGCGCAATGGTGAAAATTCAACGGTCATTCGTGTTCCTGTAATCGTTCGCCAAATGAACCGTGTTCAGGACGCGCGAAGACGCGGACGCCTTCCGCAACGGAGGGCGGTCATTCTCAACAAGGTGGGATGGTCATGGAGGCACATCGGGTGCCGTTCCGAAGCACTGATCGGATGTAAGTACTTTATACTTCCGTACGGCAACTGTCGATGGATTAGAGGAAGACACCAAAAATTCTATCGAAAATCCACACAATCGGATAATTAAGTATCAATAGAAATAGCTTTTAGCTACCAAATATATTGTCCAGCCAGCCATCTTGTCGACGCTGCCATGCCGCGCGTTTGCATATGCGTTGCCGGTTATATAAAATTCAGCTACCATGAGAATAAGAATCATTATCATCATGGAGCGATATGGATATCCCCCAGGAACTGCGCAAGCTCGGACTGAAAGCCACCCTGCCCCGCCTGCGCATATTGCAGCTGTTTCAGGAATCGAAAAGCAAGCACCTGAACGCCGACGACGTCTACCGGCTGCTGCATGAAGAGCAGATCGACATGGGACTGGCCACGGTCTACCGCGTGCTGATGCAGTTCGCCGACGCGCGCATCCTGATACGGCGCCACTTCGAGGGCGTGGCCTCGGTGTTCGAGCTCAATGAAGGCAGCCACCACGACCACCTGATCTGCACCAACTGCGGCCGCATGGAGGAGTTCCTCGACGCCGAAATCGAAATGCGCCAGGAGGCCGTCGCCAGGGAGCGCAACTTCGTGCTGCACGAGCATTCGCTGTCGCTGTACGGCTTCTGCGGCGAATGCGCCGCCACCATCAATCCGCTGGCGGGCCGCAAGCCGCGGCGTCCCTGAACAAGGCTTCGACGAAGTCCACGAACACCTTCACGCGGGCGGCGCGCTGCTGCCGCTGCGGATACAGCACCGACACATCCGGCCCCGGTGCCTGCCACGGTAGCAGCAGCGGCAACAGCGCCCCGCTGCGCAGCGGCTCGATCAGCGACACCGACAAATGCTGCACCACGCCGGCGCCGGCCACCGCCATTTCGATCAGCGATTCCACATGGTCCATCGCCACCGCGCCGCGCGGCGTGCTGGTGAAGGGCCTGCCGTCCTGCTGGAAGATCCACGGACGCACCTGGCGCGCCTTTGGGTAGAGGAAGTTCAGGCAAGGGAAGTCGTTCAAGTCGTCGGGATGCTCCGGCCGCCCATGGCGTTCGATGAACTCCGGCGAGGCGCAGCAGATATAGCGGTTCTTGAACACACTGCGCGCCACCAGCGCGGAATCGGGCAGCTCGCCGATACGCAGCATCACGTCCACGCCCTCGTCCACCATGTCGATCAGGCGGTCGCTGGCCGTCAGCCGCACGCTCAACTCGGGGTACGCGGCCAGGAAGCGCGGCAGCGCCGGCGCCACGAACTGGCGCGCCAGGATGCCCGGCATGTCGACCCGCAGGCTGCCGCGCGGCGCCTGGCGGGCGTCGCTCAAGCTGCCCTCCAGTTCATCCATCTCCTCCAGCAGCCGGCGCGCCTGCTCCACGCAGCGGCGGCCCTCGTCGGTCAGCGACATGCTGCGCGTGGTGCGGTTCAGCAGCTTCACGCCAAAATGCGCCTCCAGCACCCCGATCTGGTGGGTCACGGAGGATGTCGAAATACCCAGCCTGGCGGCCGCGCGGCTGAAGCCACCCGCATCGACGACGGCGCAAAAAACCTTGAGGGCATCCAGACGATCCACGTTCTCTCCTTGTTCAGCGGTCGATTCCAGCCCGATTATCCACGATTCCGGGATACTGAATGCGGCGCAGCCCACTTTTTCCAGCCGCCGTCCGGCCGCAGAATGGCTCCATCAACCCACCACCGAGGAGCCACACCATGAACACCATGCAAGCCGTCGTACTGAACACCTTTGGCGCACCGCTGTTGGACCAACAGATCGCCCGCCCGGTCGCCGCCGCCGGCCAGGTGCTGGTGCGCGTGATCGCCAGCGGCGTCAACCCGCTCGACACCAAGATCGCCGCCGGCAAGGCCGATCATGCCCAGGTCCGGCTGCCCGCCGTGCTGGGCATCGACATCGCCGGCATCGTCGACAGCGTCGGCGACGACGTGCAGGGCTTTTCGGTTGGAGACCGCGTCTTCGGCATGACGGGCGGCATAGGCGATGTACAAGGCTCGCTGGCGCAGTACGCGGCGGTGGATGCCCGGCTGCTGGCGCACATGCCGCCGCGGCTGGCGATGCGCGAAGCGGCCGCCTTGCCGCTGATCTTCATCACCGCCTGGGAAGGCCTGGTCGACCGTGCCCGCATCGGCGAGGGCATGAAAGTGCTGGTGCACGGCGGCGCCGGTGGTGTCGGCCACATGGCGGTGCAGCTGGCTGTGGCGCGCGGCGCGCGGGTCTACGCAACCGGCAGCGCCGGCCAGCGCGCGGCCATCGAGAACATGGGCGCGACCTTCATCGACTATCAAACCACCAGCGTCGAACAATACGTCCAGCAGCACACCGGCGGCGAAGGCTTCGACATCGTCTACGACACCGTCGGCGGCGCCACGCTGGACGCCTCGTTCCGCGCCGCGCGCCAGTACGGCGGCCATGTGGTGAGCTGCCTGGGCTGGGGCACGCACGCGCTGGCGCCGCTGTCGTTCCGCGCCGCGACCTACTCGGGCGTGTTCACGCTGCTGCCGCTGCTGTCCGGCAAAGGCCGCGCGCATCACGGCGCGATCATGAAGGAAGCCGCCGCGCTGGTCGCCGAAGGAAAATTGAAAGTGGCGCTGGACGCCGGCGTCTACACGCTGGACGCGGCCAGCGTCAGCGCCGCCCACGCCGCGCTGCTCGACGGCACTGCGAGCGGCAAGGTTGTGGTGCAGGTCGCAGACGAATAAAATGGCTTGCAATCCCGAAGATATAGGACAGATACTTCCGCAATATATCCTCACTTGAATGCAACCATATGGACAGCCTGAACGGCATATCGATGTTCGTCACCGTCGCCGAGACGCGCAGCTTCACCAAGGCCGGCGCGCAGCTCGGGGTGTCCTCGTCCGCCGTCGGCAAGGGCATCGCCCGCATGGAAGAGCGGCTGGCGGTGCGCTTGTTCCACCGCAGCACCCGCAGCATCACGCTCACCGCCGAAGGTGCGCTGTTCCTGGAGCGCTGCCGGCGCATCCTCAGCGAGGTGAAGGCGGCGGAAGCGGAACTGTCGGAGCTGTCCGGAAAACCCGGCGGCCGCCTGCGCGTCAGCGCCCCGCAGCTCACCGGCCTGGTGATGCCGACGCTGACGGGCTTCATGCGCCGCTATCCCGACGTCGTCCTGGAAATCGACCTGTCCGAACGCATGGTCGACATCATCGAGGAAGGCTTCGATGCCGTGATCCGCACCGGCACCCATCACGATTCGCGCCTGGCCTCGCGCCGCATCGGCGCCTGTCCGCAAGTGGTGGTGGCCTCGCCGGCCTACCTGGCGCGGCACGGAACGCCGGCACATCCGCGCGAACTGGCGCGCCACCACTGCCTGCTGCACAAGTTCGCCGCCACAGGCCGCATCGAACGTTGGCCCTTCAAGCTGGCGGCGGACGAGCCGGAGCCGCAACTGAACGAGCGCATGACATGCAGCACCCTCGAAGCGATCACCTACGCGCTGCTTCAAGGCGAAGGCATCGCCTTCCTGCCCACCTTCATCGTCGAGGATGAACTGAAGGACGGCCGCCTGCAAGTCATCCTGGCCGATCACATTGAGCAGACCGTGACGTTCTCGCTGCTGTGGCCAGCCAGCCGCTATGCCTCGCCCAAACTGCGGGTGTTCATCGACTACGTGGTGCAGAACCTGCGCATCTAGCTCCGGCATATCGGAGCAATCTGTCCGATATCATCGGAACTCCAGCCCATTTATCTTGGAAACCGATGCCGTCAAACTGGCTCTCCACACATTTTGAAGGAGCCAGTATGAACGGTAAAATCCGCGTAGGCATCGTCGGCGCAGGCACCTGGGCTGAATATGGCCACATCCCCTCCCTGAAAGTGCTGCCGCAATACGAGATCGCCGCGATCTTCAGCCGCAGCCAGGAAAAGGCCGACCAGGTCGCCGCGCTGCACGGCATCAGGCACGCATTGAACTCGCTGGAGGCGCTGGTCGCCCATCCCGAAGTCGACCTGGTGCTGGTGCTCAATCCCGCGCCCAGCCACGAGCAGGCGATACGCGCCGCCATCGCCGCCGGCAAGGACGTCTACAGCGAATGGCCGCTCACCCCGAGCAAGGCCGTGTCGCGGGAACTGATGGAGCTGGCCGACCGCGCCGGCGTGCGCCACATCGTCGGCCTGCAGCGCCGCCTCGGCCCGGACTACCGCTACGTACGCGACCTGCTGCGCGATGGCTACATCGGCGAACTGCGTTCGGTGCGGCTGCACGTCAGCGTCGAATACTTCCAGCAGCGACGCCTGCAATCGCTGTACTTCACCGTCCCGGCGGAGAATTTTTCCAGCCTGCTGTCGATCTACGGCGGCCACTTCTTCGACGCCGTCTTCGCCATGGTGGGCCACCCGGACAGCATCCACGCGCTGACGGTCAACCAGTTCAAGGAAGTGACGCTGATCGAATCGGGCACGGTGCTGCCGCACACGCTGGCGGACCAGGTGGTGGTGAGCGGCAGCTTCGCCAACGGCGCGGTGCTGACGGCCCACCTGGAAGCGGGCAAGCGCAATAACTTCGGCTGGCAGCTGGACCTGACCGGCTCCGCCGGCGACCTGAAAATCTCCAACCACACCAGCTTTGGCAACGCCTTCAACGTCATTGAAGGCGCACAGGGCGACGCGCAGCCCATGCGCGTGCTGCCGGTCCCGGAGGCGTACAACTGGCTGCCGCCCAGCGACCTGGGTGGCAGCCAGCTTGAGTTGACCAACCTGTACGCGGCCTACGCGCGCGACGTGCGGGATGGCACCCGGCTGGCGCCCACCTTCGCCGATGCGCTGGCGATGCACGAACTGCTCGACAAAATCGAAGCATCCAGCAGCGGCGGCCAGCGGGTACAACTCAATTAGCCGCCGGCGGTTGACATCCAACGGAACATCCCCAACTATATCGGCATGCGTAAACCGCCCGCCGCCGCCGACCTGTGGCAAGACTTCCACCCCGCCGTGGCGGCGTGGTTCCGCTCGACCTTCGCCGGGGCCACGGAGGCGCAGCGGCGCTCCTGGCCCTTGATCCGGTCCGGCAAGCCGACGCTGATCGCCGCCCCCACCGGCTCGGGCAAGACGCTGACCGCCTTCCTGGCCGCCATCGACGCGCTGGTGGCCGAAAGCGCTGGCGCCCCGCTGCCCGACGAGTTGCGGGTGTTGTATGTATCGCCCTTGAAGGCGCTGTCCAACGACATCCGCCTCAACCTCCTGGCGCCGCTGGAAAGCATAGGCCGCGAACTGACCGCGATGGGATTGCCCGACCACGGCATCCGCAGCGCGGTGCGCACCGGCGACACTACCCAGGCCGAACGCAACGCCATGCGCCGGCGCGCACCGCACATCCTCGTATCGACGCCGGAATCGCTGTACGTGCTGCTGGGTTCCGACAGCGGCCGCGCCATGCTGTCGACCGTTCGCACGGTGATCGTCGACGAGATCCACGCCGTGGCGGGCACCAAGCGTGGCAGCCACCTGGCCCTGAGCCTGGAGCGGCTCGACGCCTTGTGCGCGCAACCGCCGGTGCGGGTGGGCCTGTCGGCCACACAGAAACCGTTATCGGCGGTGGCCAGCTTCCTGGTCGGCGCCGGCGGCGACTGCGCGGTGGTCGATGTCGGCCACGTGCGCGCGCGCGACCTGGGCCTGGAGCTGCCGCCCGTGCCGCTGGAAGCGATCATGGCCAACGAGGTCTGGGAGCGCGTGTACGACCGCCTGGCCGAACTCTCGGTGCAGCACAAGACCACGCTGGTGTTCGTCAACACGCGCCGCATGGCCGAGCGCATGGCGCGCCACTTGGGCGAGCGGCTGGGGGCGGAGCTGGTGGCGGCCCACCACGGCAGCCTTGCCAAGGAATACCGGCTCGACGCCGAGCAGCGCCTCAAGCGCGGCGAGCTGCGTGTGCTGATCGCCACCGCCTCGCTGGAGCTGGGCATCGACATCGGCGACGTCGACCTGGTGTGCCAGATGTCTTCACCGCGAAGCATCGCCGCGCTGCTGCAGCGCGTGGGCCGCTCCGGTCACCAGGTCGGCGGCCTGCCCAAGGGCCGCTTGTTCCCCACCTCGCGCGATGACCTGATCGAATGCGCCGCCCTGCTGGACTGCGTGCGCCGCGATGAGCTGGACATGCTGCACATCCCCAACGCTCCGCTGGACGTGCTGGCGCAGCAGATCGTCGCCGAAGTGTCCAGCCGCGAATGGGGCGAGGACGAGCTGTTCGACATGGTGCGCCGCGCCTCGCCCTACGCACAGCTGGAGCGCGCCAGCTACGACGCCGTGATCCGCATGCTGGCCGAGGGTTACACGGGCCGCAACGGCGTGCGCGGCGCCTACCTGCACCGCGACACGGTGGCCGGCGCGCTGCGCGGACGGCGCGGCGGCAAGCTGACCGCCGTCACCTCCGGCGGCACCATCCCGGACAACGCCGACTACACGGTGGTGCTGGAGCCGCAGAGCCAGATAGTGGGCACGGTGCACGAGGACTTCGCCGTCGAAAGCCTGGCCGGCGACGTTTTCCAGCTCGGGAACACCTCCTACCGTATCCAGCGCGTCGAAGCGGGCAAGGTGCGCGTGGAGGATGCGCACGGTGCACCGCCCAACATGCCCTTCTGGCTGGGCGAGGCACCGGGCCGCAGCGACGAACTGTCGATGGGCGTGGCGCGCCTGCGGGGCGAGATCGAACATCAACTGGCGGCGGTCGCGGACGGCGCCGCCGCCATCGAGCGCGCCATCGACTGGCTGTACGAACATCTCGGCCTGGCCGACGCCGCCGCGCGCCAGATCGTCGAATACCTGGCCCGCTCGCGCGCCGCGCTGGGCGCCCTGCCCACCCGCGACACGCTGGTGATGGAGCGCTTCTTCGACGAATCGGGCGGCATGCAGCTGGTGGTGCACTCGCCGTACGGCAGCCGCATCAACCGCGCCTGGGGCCTGGCGCTGCGCAAGCGCTTCTGCCGCAGCTTCAATTTCGAACTGCAGGCCGCCGCCAGCGAGGACGCCATCGTACTGTCGCTGTCGACCGCGCACAGCTTCCCGCTGGACGAAGTGTGGCGCTATCTGCGTTCGGCCACCGCCGAGCATATACTGATCCAGGCGCTGCTCGACGCGCCGCTGTTCAACGTGCGGTGGCGCTGGAACGCCACCACCGCGCTGGCCCTGCCGCGCTACTCAGGTGGACGCAAGGTCGCGCCGCAACTGCAGCGCATGAAAAGCGACGACCTGCTGGCCTCCGTCTTCCCCGACCAGGCGGCGTGCCTGGAGAACATCGTCGGCGAACGGGAGCTGCCCAGCCATCCGCTGGTCGACCAGACGCTGGACGACTGCCTGCACGAAGCCATGGACAGCGAAGGCTGGCTGGCACTTCTGCGCCGCATGGAGGCCGGCGAAGTGACACTGATCGCGCGCGACCTGCCGGCGCCGTCGCCGCTGGCGATGGAGATCCTCAACGCCCGGCCCTACTTCTTCCTCGACGACGCGCCGATCGAGGAACGCCGCACACAAGCCGTCATCAACCGGCGCTGGACCGATCCCGCGTCCACCGACGACCTGGGGGCACTCGACGCCGGCGCCATCGCCAGCGTGGCCGAGGAAGCCTGGCCGAGCGTGCGCAATGCCGACGAAATGCACGAAGCCCTGATGTCGCTGGCCTGCATCACGCAAACGGAGGCGGCCGCCAACGAAGGCTGGCCCGCCTGGCTGGACGCACTGGCCGCCGGCGGTCGCGCCACGCGCCTGCGAGGCGAGGCACCGACGACAGCGACTCGGTCGGCAACTGCGGCTGCGACGGCGGCGACAACGGCGACTGCGGCTGCGCCGGCGCCCGGCGGCATCGACCTCTGGGTGCCGCTGGAACGCCTCGCCTGCCTGCAGGCCGCCTATCCGCAAGCGCAGGCCACGCCACCGCTGGCCGCACCGCCCGCCGGCGCTAACGCCGACGCCGACGCCTGGACCGCCGACAACGCGCTGGTCGAAATCCTGCGCGCGCGGCTCAGCGGCTTCGGCCCGCAAACGGTGGACGCCATTGCCGGCGCATTGGGCCTGACACCCGGCACCGCCACCATCGCCCTCACGCAGCTGGAAAGCGAAGGCTACGTGATGCGCGGCCGCTTCACACCCGGCGCCAAAACCGAAGAATGGTGCGAACGCCACCTGCTGGCGCGCATCCACCGCTACACCATCAAAAGCCTGCGGCGCGAGATCGAACCGGTGGAGCGCCAGGACTTCATGCGCTTCCTGTTCGACTGGCAGCACCTGTCGCCGGACGCGCAACTGCAAGGTGAAGACTCGCTGCCGCTGCTGCTCGCCCAGCTGGAAGGCTACGAAGCCGGCGCCGGCGCGTGGGAAAGCGACCTGCTGTCGCTGCGCATGCGGGACTACGACAAATCGTGGCTCGATAACCTGTGCCGCAGCGGCAAACTCGTTTGGACGCGCATCGGTGCACCATCAAGCGCCGCCGGAGGCCCGGTGCGCAACACGCCGCTGGTGCTGCTGCCGCGCCGCCAGCTCGCGCTGTGGCACGCGCTGCCGGTGGTCGCCGCCGAAGTCGAAGTATCGCCACGCGCCGCGCGCGTGCTGGCCGCGTTGCGCAGCGAAGGCGCCATGTTCTTCGACGAACTGGAGCACGAAGCGCGCCTGCTGCCGGTGGAACTGGAAAACACGCTGGGCGAACTGGTGGCGACAGGCCTGGTCAACGCCGACAGCTACGCCGGCCTGCGCGCCATGCTGCTGCCCGCGAACAAGCGCTCCAGCAGCGACAAGCGCCGCCAACGCGGCACCGCGCCGTCGATGGAGGAAGCGGGACGCTGGGCGCTGGTCCGTCGCGGCGACGGCGTCACCGTGCGCGAACGCGTAAGCGAAATCGCGGAAGCCGGCGCCGGAGGCAGCGCCATGGCCGAGAGCATCGTCAACACCGGCACCAGCGTCGCAGCCGCTCGCGCCGCGCCGCCGGTTCGCACACCACGCACGGCGCCCGACACACTGGAGCACATCGCCATGACACTGCTGCGCCGCTACGGCGTGATGTTCTGGCGCCTGCTGGAGCGCGAGCCCGCGTGGATGCCATCATGGCGCGAACTGCTGCCGGTCTATCACCGCCTCGAAGCGCGCGGCGAGATACGCGGCGGCCGCTTCGTCGCCGGGCTGTCGGGCGAACAGTTCGCCCTGCCCGAAGCCATCCCGCTGCTGCGCGAGACGCGCCGCCGCAAGCACGACGGCAGCCTGGTATGCGTCTCCGGCATCGACCCGCTCAACCTGTGCGGCACGCTGCTCCCCGGCGACAAAGTCCCGGCGCTGGCCGGTAACCGCCTGCTGTTCCGCGATGGCCTGCCGGTAGCGACCATGGTGTCCGGCAAATTCAACTACCTGTACCAGCCCTCGGCCGGCGACCGCGAAGCGCTGCACAACGCGCTGGTGCACGCCTGAACCGGATGCCGGTATTTCACAAGACCGGTCGCACCATAAGCCGCCGGCTTACCCGAAGAAGAAATCCATGAACCCCGCCTCGCCATCAGGCCCAAGCACGCGCAGTGCAATCGCACTGACTGCATGGAGGAATTCGGGAATAGGGTTGAGTTCGTCGTCGAGCACGTCGTAATTGAAGGTGACCGCTTCAACCGTCATAGCCTCGGCCATGACCTGAAAAAAACTCGCGAGCTCGTCGGCAATCTTCACGTTATATGAGCCGATGTGGCCGGTCACTACGCTGTCGGCGGCACTACTATCGACAACGATCGCATCACCATTGCGGTCCGCGATGACGATCCAGTGCTTGTTCCAGACAGGATTTTCTGTGACGGAGCCCTGTTTGTCGCGTATCCAGCGCCAGCCCTGCTGAGCCGCCTCCAGCCAATCGAGCGGAAACAGTTTCAGCAAGAGCCGCCCTCCCACTAGCGGTCTGTCGCTAAAGCGCAGCCTCTCGTAATAGTCTCGCAGGACTGCGCCAAGTGGAATCGACGCTACGGCTGGCTGGGATGGGCGATATTCAACAGTTCCGATATTTTCGGATCCCGCCGCAAAAGAGTCAGCAAAATTTTTCAATGCAGCGTCGAGCGACATTCAATTTTTCCGGTCAGGTTTACCCTTGGCCACCATTATGCCTTGGCCGACGCTCAGGCGCTGAGGCGCTGAGCGCAGGCTATCGCGCGGTTACCAACTCTCGTCCGGGTTGGGCTCCAAAATTTCAAGAAAATGTTCGAACGACTTCGCAACGCGTCGTTGTGCGCTGTTGTAGTTCTCTGCGTCGCTCAGCTTCGGATTAAACACATCTGTCGCGTAGTAGGCAACTGACTCATCACGCAGGTCAAGACCGAAGAAGTTTCCGCCCGGGTCCCATGCGAATGGCAAGAAGAAATCTGGGATGACTCTCTTGGCACGCATGGCCTAGCGCAGTGCAACGGCACTGACCGCATCGAGAAATTCGAGAATCGGAGGCCATTTTTTATGGACCTCTAATTTCCCTCAATGCCTTTTCCAAGTAACTAACATCAGTCACAGCCAACCCTCTATCCAGCTTACCCAACCATGCAGGGATAGCTTTTTTAAAAAGCTCAAGTCCATCGGGAGCCAGATCCGATTGCCTCAAGATAAATGTCATGTCCAAATTTCCATCAGCATCGAAGGGCTCATTTTTTATTAGCCCCTCCCTTTTCAAGAAGGACAAAAGGCTAACCGACTTCTCAATGATCCTCTTTTTGTACTCAAGGTTTTTACTTCTGCTATACAGCATGGCTACACTGTACTTCGTCAAATCGACCATTTATTTCACCCCAAAAGGCGGTGTCAAGCGACATTTAATTTCTCCAGTCAGTCCCAGCGCATTGCACTCATCGCGTGGCCGACATGGGCCAGAGGGGCGGTATCTTGAGGGCTATTGTTGGTAAGCCTTATACTTGAGTCGCGGGGCGCCTACGAGGTTTGCGCGCCTTTTCCTCTCTCCCCACGTTTTAAATTGCGCAGGTTTCATGCTCATTTGCCTCTTACCCGAAGAAGAAATCCATGAAACCCGCCTCGCCATCAGGACCCGATCCAGGCCTGTTCCATTTGGGGCTTTGACAGCGCCGGATTTACCGAGACCATTCTTTTCTCAGCGCTTAAAGGTATCAAATTCACGGTAATAGTTGACTTGATCAATGAATTCTTTCACACCCTCGACCTTCCAATTAA
Organism: Rugamonas sp. A1-17; assembly: GCA_025548565.1. GTDB lineage: Bacteria > Pseudomonadota > Gammaproteobacteria > Burkholderiales > Burkholderiaceae_D > Rugamonas. The sequence goes on along the minus strand of JAJLPB010000017.1, from coordinate 68,630 downwards.
CAGAATTGGCGATATGAGTAAGTACATTGACTAACATCCACTCCTTCAAATTCTTGTCTTTCAAAACAATTGGCAGTTCAAGACCATCGTCATCCTCAAAGACCTCATCATCCTCCAGGCTTTGCATGTAGTCCCAAGGTAAATAATAAAAATCCGATTTTAGTGGATCTGACAACCAGACCCTCATATCCGTATGAATCCATGCTTCCTGTTTTAGGTGTTTTAAGCCAGCAATCAAATCCGAAATTGATTGGAAGTACTCCATAACTGTATCCTTTTATGAAATGCAAATTCATCGACACTTACTACCACCGCCCCATGTATTTCGACCTCCCCTACCTGTGGGATGATAGTCTTTATGTCTTGCGTTGTGGTCAGCTTGATCGACAAGCTGCAATAGCCCGCCAACCTTCTCATGATGATGCCAAGTTAAATCAGGCGGAGCTGTTCTCGGGAACGCCCCTCTCCTGCCAGGCGAAACCGCCTCAAAAGTGCCGGGATATTTTGCCTCAATGGCTGCCTTAAATTGAGGATCATTTTTCATCTGATAGTAAAGCTGCCGGTTCGACTCTTGGAAATGCCGACCATCGGACATGCGATACATGTCTGTTGGCACTCTAGCCTCACCATGGACGTCGTAGACCCCGTGGCTGTTCCACCCCCAAGGATCAATCCACGAAATCGGATTTGGTGCATATTGGTATAAGTTAACCCCACCCGCCAGCCCGATTGGATCGGGCGTGGTAAACCGCCCGATATCCGGATCGTAATACCGAAAGGTGTTGTAATGAAGGCCGCTCTCCCTGTCCAGATATTGTCCCTGGAAGCGCAGATTCTGCGGCAGCGGAGCGTGTTCATCCGCAGGATCGGCAGTCCAGTCTTCGACAACCGTATTGCCCCACACTTTATATTGCGCCCGCCACGCAAGCTCTCCTGATGCGGCGGTCAGCTCCTCCGGCAAGCCCGAAACATCGCAATGGAAATAATATGTTGACGCTTGCGGGCTCCCGCCGCCCTCCGCCTTTCCGCCAGCAGCGCTGTCGATCCTGGCGACCGGTATGTAACTGTTCGTCTCATAAAGATAAGCGGCCGCCTGCGCTCCGCGCTGCTCTTGCAGCAGACTCATCCCATCCCACAGGAACAGCGTGGTGCCGAACTCGTCATGCTTGCGAATACGCCGTCCCAGCGCATCGTAATCGAAGCGAACCTGCTGCGTGACGCCTTGGCGATGCGTCTCGACCTGGCTGAGCCGGTGCTCGCCGTCATAGCTGAAATGCTGCACGGTGTGCGCGCCCGTACGCTTGGATTCAAGCCGGCCATGCACGTCGTATTCAAAGCGCAGGTCCCGGAACACCATGACGCGGTTGTGCCGCACATAGCCGCCGGGCTGAACGGAATCAACCAGATTGGCCGCGGCATCCCACTGGAACATTTCACGCTGCGCATCCTGGCCCGCGTAGCAGATCCTCCCCAGTGAATCATACATGTAGGAAGTCCGGCCATTGAGCGAATGATCTTTCCGGACCATTTCGCCCGCCGCGTCATAAGCCCATTCCTTGGCCAGCATGGAACGCCCGTCCCGCAAGGACTGGGCGCGGGTACGCCTTCCCGCGCTGTCGTAGTTAAAGACGGTGTTCAGCGCCCCCTGGCTGCGTCCGACTTCGCGGTGCAGGTCGTCGCGCTCCAGATCGCAAATGAGTTCGCCATCCAGATTGATCTGGTGGACATGTCCCGATCCGTAGTGCAGCGACTGGATGATCCGCCCATCGGGCAGCGTCGTGCTGATGCGGTTCCCGAGCTCGTCGTAACGATGCGCGAGCATTCCCATGTGGCCAGTCTCACTGAGCAGCTCGCCGCGCTTGCTGTAGGCAAAGGCCAATTCATCGAACACTTTGCGCACGCCTCGGTAATCGTTGAAGCTGGCGGCGTGCACGAGCTGGCCCAGCTGGTCATAGCGGAACGATGTGCTGAATCCGCGCGCGTGGCGACAAGTGAGGCGCCCCATGAGGTCGCGCTCCATCCGCACAGTCAATTCATCGGCCTCGCCAGCGGCGCTGGTGACCGCCACCGCAAGGCCGCGCTGGTCGTAGGCAATGCGCTTCGTGACGCCATCCAGTCCGACTTCGGCAACCACGCGATCGTTCTTGTCGTAGGCGAAGCGGTACGATTCCTCGTTCTCGTTGAGCAGCTCGACGAGCCGGAACGCGGCGTCGTACCTGAACTCGACACTTCTGCCCAGAGCATTGCGGCGGCGCGTGATCAGTCCCCGCGCGTTGCGCTCATAGTGCGTGACCCGGTCGCCGCCAGTCCGGCTGACGCTTAGCCGTCCGGCGGCGTCGTATTCGAATTTCTCTTGTGTGCCGTCGGGATGAACGATGGAGACTATGCGTCCTTGCTCATCCGCGCTGTAAGCCGTGGTTTGTCCCAAGGCATCCACGCGCCGGGCCAGGTGGCCGCGCGCATCGTATTCGTAGACGGTTCGCTTTCCCGAGCAGTCGACATGCGCAGTCAGCTGCGCCCGCGCACTCCACTCCAGATGCTTGACACCGCCGCGCGCGTCGCGCAGCGTATGCGGCAAGCCTCGCGCATCGTTGAACTGCTCCGTGACGTGACCGAGCGGATCGGTGACCGCCGTCAGATTGCCCACTTTGTCGTAGTGATATTCGGTGCGGTTTCCGGCCGCATCGATTTCAACGATGGGCAAGTTCAAGCGATCATGCCATTGCACCGATTCGATCTGCCCAAGCGCGCTGATGCTCTTGACCATGCGCCCGGCCTCATCGTATTCCCATTGCGTCCGCGCGCCCAGCGGATCGGTCATCTGCGTCAGCCTGCGCCGCTGGTCCCAGTCGTAGCGCCAGATATTCCCCTCGGGGTCGGTGTAGGAAGTTGGCTGGCAGTCGCGGTTCCATTTCCAGCGTTCGACACGGCCGATCTGGTCCGTGATGACGGTGACACCCTGGCGCAAGTCATACTCGAATTCATAGGCCTCGCCGTCGTCGGTCCAGTGGCGGGTCACGCGCGCATCGGCGCCGCTGCCGCTCCACGCATAGTGGCAGCGCAGGCCGCCGGCCCGGCGGTGTTCAGTCATCAAGCCTTGCTGGTAAGCGAACCAGCGCGTGACTTGTCGATCGAGGCCTGCGACCTCGGCTAGCTGCCCCTGAGGATCGTAGCGATAGTACACAAGGGTTTCCGCCGGTTCGCCATCGATGCCCTGAGCCAGGTCGACGCGTTCTACCCGCAGCGGATGGGCGGATGAAAAATGCAGTTCCAGCGTGCGGCCGCAACTGTCGTTCAGCTGGCGCAGCTTACCGGCTGTGTCATAACGCAGCGCGTTCCAGTTGCCATTGCGGTCCTCGATGCGCTGCAATTTAAGCTTGCCGCCAAACCCTGCATCGGGAACGCCAAAATCGAAATACAGCCCATCGACACTTTCGATAAGATATTGCCCCAGTTCCGTACAAATGAGGTAATACCCTTCCGCAGTGCTGTAGTGGCTCTCGCCTGGCGACACGGCGGGGAACGTCATGATCCGGCCCTGGGCATCGGTGAAACCCACGGCCGTCAGCGCCCCGGCGCCATCCCGCACAACGTCCAACGCCACCTCGAACGGCACACTCCAGCCGCGGCCAAGCAGGCCATCCTCGCGGCAGTCGTGGCTGCTGTAGAAACGCTCCCAGCTCAGTGCGAGCGGCCCTGCCAGCGAAAAATCAGGCGGATCGCTCAGCACCTTCCCGCCCGTGATGACATTGACCGGATTGCCGATCGTGGTGCGGATCAGCCCTCCGACCATGCTGCCCGCAAACGAGGCGCCGAAATTAAGCAGCAGGCAAGGCAATGCAGATTTCAGCGCCGACAGGTTCATCTTCCCACGGCCGCACAGCGTCAACGCGACACCGATGGCCACCCCGAGCGCCGTGATCCACCATGGCCGCTCGTCGTGGATTTCGCGCACGGTCAGCGTGCCGCCGCCGACGAAAACATTTTCGGAACCTTCGGCGATGGTGCCGCCGCAGGTCGTCATGTCGCCCTTGCGGGCCGCCGGCTGGTCGTTGATGAAGACGTTATCGGAACCCTGTGCCAGCATGGGCGCCGGCCCGGACGAATGCTTGCCGCATGCAATGGTGTCGAGTTCGCCAGGCGCGGCGGCGCGCGCCACAGGCTGCGAATTGAACTTGACGTTTGACGATCCGCTGACGATCTTGCCCTCGATGGAAGGCGGAATGAATTTATCGACAGCCCGATTGACCTGGTTGTCTATAAACCCATTTAGCCCGCTTGCCTCCATTGCCATGCTGACGCCAAAGCCGATCGCCAGCACCGCGCCCAGGCCCAACCCGCCAGTCGCGACGGTTGCCACAACCGCGGCGGCCACCAGCGCCGTGAGCGCAGCGCCGACCAGGGCTCCGATCAGCAGCGAGCCGCCCATCTTGGCGAGCATGCCCATGGTCGAGGTATGGGCTATCGGATCGCCAAGACGGGCTGCTGCCGGACACATGAGAGTCAGTCCTGCTGGCTGGGGGTGAAGCTGTCAAGCATTTGCTGCGCATAGGCGGCTTGCTCCGCCGTCAGCGGAGCCGCGCAGGTAATCGTGAACACCAGCACCGCCTTGTCACGCAGCGCGACCATGGTCTGCAGCTGGTGGACGGTAGCGTTGTTTTGCTTGAAGGTCACCGCTACCTGTAACGCGGGCAGCGCTGCCTGCCCCACCTGCAGGGCCACCGGTTCCTGGTGCTTCAATTGCTTGACCTGGGTACCAAGCGTGCGCAGCTGGCGGCGCAGCATGCCGTCGAGCACCTCGCCCTCCTGCATGAGATCGCGCGTGACCACCAGCGTCAACCCGCCGGGACCATGGTTGAGCACGAGCATGTTGACGCTGCGGTCCTGGGCCTGCGCGGGCACCACGAAAACGCCTTCCTGAATTTGATAGTTCATTATTTCTGTCATGTGGGGTTGCCTGGAAACTGGGCGTCGACATCGGCGATGATGGCCCCGCCACCTTTCGGGCTGGGCGTGACGGCCGCCGCGCCGCCGCTGGAGTTCAGGTCGATCGTCTTGCCGTTAACCTGAACCGGCCCGTCGGAGGTGATGTTGATGCTCTTGCCCGTGATGGCGACGTTGCCGCTTTTATCCATATAGAACTTGGCCTGCCCGCAAGTGATCTCGAAGGACTCGCCGGCCTCCACCTTGTAATGCTTGCCGACCAGCGTGTTCTTTTCGCCGCCGATCTGCTGCAAGGCGTCGACCTTGACCGTCTCCATCAGGCTGTTCTTGATGCGGCGGCTATGGTTGTTCCCGACGAAGGCATCCTCGTCCTGCGCCACGACTTTGCTGCGGTTGTTGCCCACAGTGAGTGTCTGGTCGTTGCCGACATTCGAATCGAAATCGCGCTCGGCCTTGAGCCAGACTTGCTCGGCGCCCTTCTTGTCCTCGAAGCGCAAGGCGTTCGCGTTCTGTGCACCGCCCCCTGGGCTGGACCTGGACATCATGCCGCTTTGGGTCTTATTGGCAGGCAGTTCCCACGCCGGCATGGTATCGACGTTGGGGACCATGCCAATAATGATCGGGCGGTCCGGATCGCCGCCAAAAAAGGAGACAATCACCTCGGTCCCGACGCGCGGGATCGAAGTCATGCCGAAGTTCGAGCCTGCCCATGGCGTTGCAACGCGGATCCAGGTGGAACTGTTCTCGTCGCGGACACCGACCCGGTCCCAGTGGAACTGAACCCGCACGCGGCCAAATTCATCGGTATGGATTTCTTCGCCGGCCGGGCCGGTGATCGTGGCAGTCTGCAGGCCGTAGATCCGGGTCTCTTCGCAATTGCGTGTGCGGCCGGGCCGCCAGGGAATGATCTTGCGCAAGCACGTCACCTGGTTCTGGTACTCCGACGCCTGCTGCGCGTTGACCTGGTAATTGTTCGAGGCGCGATGCCGCACTTCGACGACCAGAAACTCATCGGTATCCCCACTGCCTCCGTTTGGCGCGCCATCGAAATGTCCTGTCAGGCGGAACCAGCGCCCCGGCGCCAGGCGGCGGTTATTGCCAGCGCCATGGAACAGTTTTCCCACGGCTTCCATTTCCTCCAGGCGCAACCGGGCCAGCGCTTCGCCGGTGGCATGGTCGGCAAAACCGAGGGCGCCTGTGTATTCGTACGATTCGATGACCGGCACATTGCCTTGTCGGTTCACCGTCGGCATCGCGCTGACGATGGGCTTGCCGCTTTTGAAGTCGTAGCTGGCAACCGCCACGGCACCTTGCACCAAGTGGCGCATAGGCGACCACTCGCCGATCCCGTCCTCTTCCTGCGCGCCGCCGTGGCGTTGAAACGGCACCTCTTCCCCGCCTTCTATCGGCGCAGCAATCGTCGTGTCGTCGGTCAGCACCATCTTGTGGCCGCTTGCACTGTGTTCGAACCAGTAAACCAGCCCCGCCGCGTTCCAGCGCCGCTGCAAATAATTGCTGTCGGTCTCGTCGAACTGGCACGCATCGTTCATTATTTTTTGCGCGCCAGCGACGCGCCAGTCCCAATCGCAAAGGCCGTCATAGTCCGCAAACACGCTGGAGGTTTGCTCGTACAACGTCGCTTGATGAAAGAGATAGTTATCCTTGCGCAGGCTCAGGAATCGGAACCACGGTCCCAGTGTGGCTTCGTAGTAAGCGATGCCACCGTCGACCTTGGTCAGCCCGAAGCTGAAAACGTGTCCGGTGAAGTAGCGAATACCGCCGTCGCCAAGTACCAGATGGACCGAGAGCAGCTTGCCCTGCATGTCCTTGAGCTCAACATGGGCGGACTCCGAAAGGAGCTCCACCTTGTACTCAAACGGGCGCGACAGCCCTTCCATCGCGTCGAGTTGATTGACAAGGAACTGGCCAGGCGCATCCTGGTTGGGAAATTGAAGACGCAGGAGTCGATTGTGCTGACCATCAGCGAATGCCGCCACTATGGATTTGACTTCATCGCGCATCGCTTGACCTTATACGGTGGGATAGTTGCCATTTCACAAACAATCGGATTTTACTATTATTGCTGAGGCTGCGCATTTTCAACCGTGCGCAGGGTGTGATGGCGTACAGAGTTCGCGGCGCCGCGCGCCTATGCTGAGGGTTGACAGTTCAACCACCGAAGGGAACCGCCATGCGCCTGCCACTGATCGCCCCGAAAGACCTCACACCCGAACAAAAAGCCCTGTACGACAATATGCGCAAGGGCATCAACAGCAACTTCAACGATTTCATTTCGGTGCGCGAAGACGGCGCGCTGATGGGACCATGGAACCCATGGCTGCACGAGCCGGGCATCGGCAAGGCGATATGGGACCTGACGCTGGCCATGACCGCCAACACCAAGCTGCCCGAAAACGTGCGGCAGATCGCCATCCTGACGGTCGGGGCCAGCTACAACGCGGCGTACGAGATCTACGCCCACATCGCGGTCGCCGAGCGCGAAGGCATGACCGCCGAGCGGCTGTCCACGCTGGTGGCCGACGTCAAGCCGGGAGATTTGAACAAGGAGGAAAGCATCGCCTACGACACGGCCTACGCGCTGAGCCGGGGCGGCACGCTGCCGGAACCCTTGTACCGCTTGGCCGTAGACACCTTCGGCCAGCATGGCGCCAGTGAGCTGATCTACCTGGTCGGCCTGTATGCGCTGGTATCGGTGACGCTGAACGGCTTTAACGTGCCGGTGCCGGAACGGGACTAAGCACTGCTCGCGTCATCCGCGCCAATTAAAATTTTTTGAATTCACCTTCTGCCGCGTTATAGACCTTGACCTTGCCCGCCGAGCTGACTTGATAGCGATCACGCACGGGCGATACAGCAGGGTCTCCACCGCATCTTTGGTCGTGTATTTCATGGGCTGCGAATTCCCACTGTTCCGCCTTCAAGACAGCGGGATCGTCGGTTTCCGCCATAAATTCAAGACAATCCAGGTCGGCAACCTTGCGCCGTTTCAGCGCGGCCAACAGCAGATCCAGCGCCTGGTTCTCGGTGATCTCTTTAGATGCGGCTTGCATGCTCGCCGTGGTCTTCGACGCCGGCACCTCATGCGGTGGCTCAGGCGAACGTGAGCACCCAAATAACAGTGCAGCAAAGACAAAAAGCAAAGCGCGCTTCGTGAATGACATATTCAATTCTCTTCGTTTCGTTGATGGATTAATACTGCAGCGCCCGGACCTGATCGATGGTCCGCACAACTTCGTCCGAAACTGAGGCGCTGCGTCGGCTCATGGTCATCTGCACGGAGCGCTTGTCCTGCCGCGCTCACGGCTTGCTCCGCCTGGAGGGCGTCAGGATAGCAGCTTGCCAGTGTACAAAATACGCGAATTATCACTTAGTCATGGAAAATCATCGCAAGATCATATATGATACATATACGTTTCATATATAGGATAAAAAATGGGCATTGTGAACATCGACGATGAGCTGCACGACCAGATCCGCAAGGCGAGCGCCGTTGCTTGCCGGTCCATCAACGCGCAGGCGGCGTTCTGGATCAAGATGGGAATGTTGAGCGAATTGAACCCTACGCTGACCTTCAACGAGATCGTCGCGCGGGAATTGCGCGCGGCCGGGGTTGAGTCTCCCCCTCTCCGGAGCGCGGCATGACCAAGCGTCCGGAGGAAATCGCGCTGATGGCGGAGGCGGGCAAGCTGCTGGCCAGCGTGTTCGCCCATCTGGATCGATTGAGCCTGATCGGCATGTCCACCATGCAGGTCAACGATATGGTCGACAGCCTGATCGTCAATGAACTCCAGGCGCGGCCGGCCAGCAAGGGGCAGTATGGCTACGCTTATGCGCTCAACGCTTCACGCAACAGCGTGGTGTGCCATGGCGTGCCGTCGCCGACGGAGTTTCTGCAGGATGGCGATATCGTGAACTTCGATATCACGCTGGAGAAGAACGGCTTCATCGCCGATTCCAGCAAGACCTATCTGGTCGGCGAGGTGTCGCCGCTGGCCAGGCGGCTGGTGCAGGTGACTTACGAGGCCATGTGGCGCGGCATCCGCGCGGTCCGCCCCGGTGCCAGGCTGGGCGATGTCGGCCATGCGATCGAGCGTCACGCCCGCCGCAACGGCTATTCGGTGGTCAGGGAATACTGCGGACATGGCATCGGCCGCGAGATGCACGAGCCGCCGCAGGTGCTTCATTGGGGCAAGCCGAAGACCGGACTGGTGCTTCAGGAGGGCATGGTGTTCACCATCGAACCCATGCTCAACCAGGGCCGCCGAGCGGTCCGCACCGAGGACGATGGCTGGACCGTCGTCACCATGGACGGCAAATTGTCCGCGCAATTCGAGCATACCGTGGCGGTCACGCGCAGCGGCGTGCAGGTGCTGACGCTGCGCGCCGGCGAGCGCGCCTTGAACTAGGCGCTTACTTGTAATCGTCCGGCGTCAGCGCGTACTTTTGCATCTTGTAGTACAGCGTCTGCTTCGGCACGCCCAGCGCGGTGCTTACTTCGGTGACGCTGCCGCTGGCCCTGCGCAGCTCCTGTTCGATCACCGCGCGTTCGAAGCAGCCCACCTGCTCGGCCAGCGGCAACGGCGCCATGCTGCGCGCCGACAGCAGGCCATCGGCCCCGCTCGACAAACCCAGCACGAAACGCTCGGCGATGTTGCGCAACTCGCGCACATTGCCCGGCCAGTCGTGCGCCATCAGCGCCTGCATCAGCGGCCCCGGCACCGGCGGCGCGCTGCGCTTGTAGCGCGCTGCGGCGCCCAGCAGGAAGTGCTCGAACAGCAGCGGGATATCCTCGCGCCGCTCGCGCAGCGGCGGCAGATTCAGCACGATCAGGTTCAAACGGTAGTACAGGTCGCTACGGAATTTCTGCTGGTCCGACCATTCCTTCAGGTCGACCTTGGCCGCGGCGATCACGCGCACGTCCACCGGCACCGGGCTGTTCGAGCCCAGCCGTTCGACGTAGCGTTCCTGCAGCACGCGCAGCATCTTCACCTGCAGCGCCATCGGCAGGCTTTCGATCTCGTCGAGGAACAACGAACCGCCGTCGGCGTGTTCGATCTTGCCGACCTGACGCTTGGCGGCGCCGGTAAAGGCGCCCGATTCATGGCCGAACACTTCGCTCTCAAAAATGGTCTCGGGAATCGCGCCGCAGTTGAGCGCGACGAAATTGCTCTGGTGCCGGCGGCTGAACTGGTGCAGGCAGCGCGCCACCATCTCCTTGCCGGTGCCGGTTTCGCCGTAGATCAGCACGTCCGCCGGCTCGTCGGCCAGGTCCAGGATCAGGCGGCGCAGGTCGCGGATCGCGGCCGAGTCGCCCAGCAGCGTGGCCTCGATGCCCTCGCCGTGCGCGATGCGATGGCGCAGCGCGGCCACTTCCAGCACCAGCCGCCGGGTCTCCATCGCGCGCTGCACCACGTCGGTCAGCTGCTCCGACGAATACGGCTTGGCGATGAAGTCGTAGGCGCCGTCGCGCATGGCGCCCACGGCCATCGTGATGTCGCCGTGGCCGGTCACCAGCACCACCGGCAGTTGCGCGTCGATGGCCTTGACGGCGGCCATGAAGTCCAGCCCGCTCATGCCGGGCAGGCGCACGTCGCTCACCACCACGCCGTCAAAGCCCGGCGTGATCAGCGGCAGCGCCTGCTCGGCGGTGTGGAAGGCTTGCACCTCGATGCCCGCCAGGTCCAGCGCCTGCGCGCTGCCTGCGCGCACGGTCGGGTCGTCTTCAATCAGTAGTACTTTCATGCTGTCTCCTGCTCCGCAATGGGTAATTCAATGATGAACCGGGCGCCGCCCGTGGTCGTGGCTTCGGCCAGCAGCCGCCCGCCGAATTCGCGGATGATCTGCTCCGATATCGCCAGCCCCAGGCCCAGGCCCTGCCCTTGCGGCTTTGTTGTGAAAAAAGGTTCGAATAAGTGGCGGCGGATCGCTTCCGGAATGCCCGGCCCGGTATCCGAGACGGCGATCATGGCCTTTTGAAAACTGCGCGACACGCTCACGGTTAGCTGGCGCGGGTCGCTGTCGGCCATCGCGTCAAGCGCGTTGGTGAACAGGTTGACCAGCACCTGCTCCAGCCGGTTGGTGTCGCACAGCGCAAACACGTCCGGGCTCTGCATCGACATGCGGAAGTTGACCCGCTCCTGCTCCACCCGGCGCTCGACCAGGAACAGCGCGGCGGTGATGGCCCCCGCCACCGCCACCGGCCTGACGCTGGCGTCGGACTTGCGGGCGAACTGGCGCAGCTGGCCGGTCAGCGCGCCCATGCGCGCGACCAGTTGCGAGATGGTCGCCAGGTTGTCCTTGGCCTCGTCCAGCCGGCCGCGCTCGATGAGCACGCGGGCGTTGTCGGACATGGTGCGCAGCGCCGTCAGCGGCTGGTTCAGCTCGTGCGTGATGCCGGCCGACATCTGGCCCAGCACCGCCATCTTGCCGGCCTGGACCAGCTCGCTCTGCGCCTGCCGCAGCTTCTGTTCGGCCTGGCGGCGCACGACGTTTTCCTCGCTCAGGTTGTGCGTCATCTGCTGCAGGCTGGCGGTGCGCTCGGCCACCATCGATTCCAGGTCGTCGTAGGCGCGCTGCAGGTCCAGCCGGGCGCGCTGGCGTTGGCGGCCCAGGCGGCGGCGCTGGCGCGCGTACAACACCAGCATCAGCAGCAGCGCTTCCGACAGCCACGTGAAGAGGAAGGCGTTGCGGGCGCTGGCCTCGGCCGGCGCCAGGTCCGACAGGTAGACGAACTGCCACTTGCGCGGCGAGAGCGAACGGGTCTGGGCCAGCATGCGCAGGCGCGCGGCCGGCGCCGGCGTGGCGACGATGGCGGCGCCGTTGTCGAGCTTGCGCAATTCGCGTATGCCCAGCGGCAGCAAGGCGTGCGAGAAGTACTGGCGCGACACTTCCAGCTCCTGCAGCACGGCCGGCGACAGCGGCGCCAGCGCGCGGTACTTCCAGTCCGGCTCGGAACTGAGGAAGACCACGCCGTGGGCGTCGGTCAGCAGCACCTTGTCGGTGCCCTGCACCCAGCCGCTTTCCAGTTTCTCGATATTGACCTTGACGGTGGCCACGCCCAGCATGCGGCCGTTGTGATAAATGCCATGCGCGAAGAAGTAGCCCGGCTCGCCACGCGTGGTGCCGACGCCGTAGAAGCCGCCGGGCGTGCGCCGCAGCGCGTCGCGCACGTAGGGGCGGAAGGCGACGTTGTCGCCGACGAAGCTGTCCGGCTCGCGCCAGTTGCTGGCGGCCTGCGTCACGCCCTGCAGGTTGACGATGTAGATGGTGGTCGACTTGGACAGGCGGTTGACCTGTTCCAGATAGGCGTTGACGTCGGCGCGCAGGGCCTCGTCGCCGGGCTGCTGCAGCAAGGCGATCACGTCCTTGTTGAGTTCCAGCGTGCCGGGCAGGAAATCGTATTTGGATAACAGGTTTTCCAGGCTGACGGCGTAACCGTCGAGCCGCTGCGCTGCGGCCAGGCGCAGCTTTTCGGTGGCGGCGTTTTCGGTCCAGCGCCAGGCCAGCACCGCCACCGCCAGGCAGCACAGCAGCAGCAACACCCACAGCGCGGCCCGGCGCAGCAGCCGGCGGCCCGGCCGAGACGGCAAGACGGTCTGCGGTGGTGCTGCCATATTCCCCTTTGCCGTTATCGTGGTTTCATAGACCGCCATTAAAACACATGACGCACGCCCAGGTTGAATCCGGTTGTACCGGTACCACTATCGGTGGCCGTGCCGACGTGGAAATTGGCGCCGTTGCGGTTGACGATGTGGCCGTACGCGGCGTACAGGTCGGTGCGCACCGACAGCGGATGCAGGTAGCCGATCGCGGCCTGGCGGGCGCGCTGGCGCGGCGACGAGTCGTCGCGGTGGTCGATGTACGAGGCCAGCAGCTTGTCCGCGCCCACCGACACCGTCACGCCCACCAGCGCGTCGCGGCTGCCGATGCCCAGCAGGTCCTTGTTGCGCGAGTAGGCCGCGTGGCCGATGATGTCGCCAAAGCGGTAGCGGCCGCCCAGCATGGTGTAGCGGGTATGGGCGGTGGCCAGGGCGTTGTCGCGCTGATGGTGGGTCAGCACCACGCTCAGCGGGCCGTTGTCATAGCTGGCGGCGCCGCTGATGGTGCGGTTCCTGGAGGCGTCGCCCGCGGTTTCGCCGAAGCCGTACAGCAGGTCCGCCGAGAAGCCGTTGTACTTCTTGGTCATGTACTCGACCGAGTTGTCGACCCGCGTGCTCGGGAAGAAGATGTTCTGCACGTTGCCGGCGAAGCCGGTGCCGAACGGATCGATCACGTCGCGCAGGGCTTTGAAGTACGGCATGTACTGGCGGCCGGCGCTGATGGAGCCGGCCGAGCCGGACAGGCTCACATAAGCCTGGCGGCCGAACAGCAGGCCGCCCTGCCCGGCGGTGCCGGTGTCGATGTTAAAGCCGTTTTCCAGCTGGAAGCCGGCGACCAGGCCGCCGCCCAGGTCTTCCTTGCCCTTGAAGCCCAGGCGCGAGCCGGAACCCACGCCGCTGCTGATGTTCTGCGTGTTACCGGCCGGGCCGCCGCGTTCCAGCACCAGGCCGGCGTCGGCGATGCCGTACACGGTCACGCTCGATTGCGCCTGCGCGACGGCCGATACCAAGCCCAGCGCCAGCGCGCTGATCACATGCTTTTGCATCTTTGAATCTCCTCTAATTATTCTTCAAGCCGCGCGCATCGTGGCGACGACAGGTTGTTCCACTTCTTGTTCCAATGCGCCTTCCCACTTCGCGACCACGGCGGTGGCGACAGCGTTGCCGACCGCGTTGGTGGCGGAGCGGCCCATGTCCAGGAACTGGTCGATGCCCATCAACAGCAGCAGGCCGGCTTCAGGGATGTGGAACTGGTTCAGCGTGGCGGCGATCACCACCAGCGAGGCGCGCGGCACGCCGGCGATACCTTTGGAGGTCACCATCAGCAACAGCAGCATGGTGATCTGGGTGCCCAGCGACAGGTCGATGCCGTAGGCCTGGGTGATGAACAGCACGGCGAAGGTGCAGTACATCATCGAGCCGTCCAGGTTGAAGGAGTAGCCCATCGGCAGCACGAAGCTGGAGATCTTGCGTTGCACGCCGAACTGGTCCAGTGCGACCAGCAGTTTCGGATAGGCCGCTTCCGAGCTCGCGGTCGAGAACGCCAGCAGGAATGGTTCGCGGATCAGGGCCATCAGGCGGAACACGCGCTTGCCGATGAACAGGAAGCCGCCCAGGACCAGCAGCGCCCACAGGCACACCAGGCCGAGGTAGAAGCCGCCCATGAATTTGGCGAAGGTGGCCAGGATGCCCAGGCCGTTGGTGGTGATGACCGAGGCCATCGCGGCGAACACGGCCAGCGGAGCCAGGTTCATGATGGCGCCGGTGATGCGCAACATCACCTGGGCCAGCTGGTCGATCACGGCGGTCAGCTTGGCGCCCGCCTCGCCCATCGCGCTCAGCGCGCTGCCGAAGAAGATCGAGAACACCAGCACTTGCAGGATCTCGTTGTTGGCCATCGCCTCGATCGGCGACTTCGGCACCATGTGGGCGACGAAGTCCTTCAGCGTGAAGGCCGAGGTTTTCAGGCCGGTGGCGGCGTCGACCGCCGGCAGCGGCAGGCCCAGGTGGGTGCCCAGCTGCAGGAAGTTCGACAGCAGCATGCCCAGCGTCAGCGAAACCAGCGAAGCGATCACGAACCAGCCCATGGCCTTGATGCCGACCCGGCCGGCGGCCTTGCCGTCGCCCATGTGCGCAATGCCGACCGTCAGCGTGGAGAACACCAGCAGCGAAATGATCATCTTGATCAGACGGAGGAACACGTCGGTGGCGATCGAGATATTGCCGGCGATGTTGGCGCTGAGCGCCTTGTCGGGGAAGGTGTCATGGCAGGCATAGCCGACACCGATACCGAGCACCATCGCGATCAGGATGTAGAGGGTTAATGGGCGTTTCTTTTTCACTTGTGTTCTCCAGATTTTTGTTGTCGTCACCGCTAAGCAGTGCGCCGGCGGGGTCCAAGCTACATAGCAATGGTTGTGCCAGCCTTGGACGAACGAAAATTCGGAGGCAAGTCCTTGATTCTAAATATAGTTCACAATAGCAACATCTTGTAACATGCTGGAGGCACCCCGAAATTCAGACGCCCATCATGACTGCCGTATGAAAAGTTGGACGGTCGTTGGCCGGCTCAAGCGTTTTCCTGAGACACCTTGTGAGTGACCAGCTCGGATAGCTCGACCACGCCGACCGGGGGATGGATGCGCCACGGCACGATGAAGCTGCGGGCCGCCAATCCTGCCGCGATACGACGCATTTGCTTGCGCTCTCCGGCCAGGCGCGCTTCCAGAAGCGGATCGCGCGTACCGGCCGCCGCCACGCTTTTGTTGATCACCCAGGCGTAGGGCTCGATGCGTGCGCGGCGCAGGTCGTCCTGCAGGGCCGCCGCCTGCGACACCGGGGTGACCTCCGGCAGCGTGACCAGAATGATCCGGGTGTAGGCGCCGTCCTGCAGCCGCATCAGGGGCGTGGTCATTCTGCCGCTGCCATGGCCTTCGAAATCGCGCAGCGTTTGCCGATGGTAGGCGCCGGCAGCATCCATCAGCAGCAGCGAGTGCCCGGTTGGCGCAGTGTCAAGCACGACGAAGGCGCTACGCGCTTCGTTGACAATCCTGGAAAACGCGTGAAAGACCGCGACTTCCTCGGTACACGGCGAGCGCAGGTCTTCCAGCATCAGCGCTTGTTCCTGCACGTTCAGTCCCGGCGATTTTGCCGCCATCATACGGTCGATGTAGCGCTGGGTCTCGATCTTGGGGTCGATGCGGTCGACGCGCAAGCCGGGCACCTCGCTGGCGAGCGTTCCGGCCAGGTGGGCCGCCGGATCGGTGGTGCTCAGATGAACGGTCTTGCCGCGTGCAATCAACCCGAGGGCCAAGGCCGCGGCGATGGTCGTTTTGCCCACGCCTCCCTTGCCCATCACCATGATGAGGCCGTGGCCGGACGCCGCCAATTCGTCGGCCAGCGCGTCCAGGCCCGGCAAAGCTTGAACCGTTGCGGTCACCGCTACGGCGCCGGCGACTGGGGCGGCATGCGCCGAAAGCAGCGCGCGCAATGCCGGCAATCCAACCGTGTCGAAGGCGCGCAAGGGCAGTTGGTCTTGCGGCAGGGACTGCAAGGTGAGCGGCGTCGCATCGAGCGCCTCCTGCCCGACCGATGCAATGGCACAGGCCACCGCATCGGCCGGATCGCTGGCGTGGAACACGCCGTTGACGATCAGGCGCTGGTTGTTCAGGCCAAGTATGCGCAATTCATCCGACGTGCGCGCCGCCTCGGCAAGCGCGCCCTTGTCGGCGCGGGCGACCAGGATGACGGTGGTCCGGGCAGGGTCGCTCAAGGCAAGCAAGGCAGCCTTGAAACGAACTTCCTACATCTTCAATCCCGAGTGGGGGCCGAGGCAGGACGCCCCGCGGTCATTCCCCGCCAAAAATCCGCTCCACGCCTGCGGCAAGCTCAGCAGGCGCAAGGTGTGTCCGGTTGGCGCGGTGTCGAAGACGATATGGTCATAGCCACCCGCATCGTCGGCCAGCAGCGCTGCAAACTCGTCGAATGAAGCGATCTCCGTGGTGCAGGCGCCGGACAGTTGCTCGCGCACGGTCGCGCGTTCCGTTTCGCTGGCACCGGCGTCCATCTGCCCCAGCACGCGCTGGCGATACGACTCGGCCGCGCTGTCGGGGTCGATATTCAATACCGACAAACCGGGGACGCCGGGCACGGGCGTGGGGCTGTTGCGCAGTTCGACGCCCAGCATTTCATCCAGATTTGACGCGGCATCGGTGCTCACCAACAGGATTTTTTTACCGGAATCGGCCAGCGTGAGCGCGGTGGCGGTCGACAGCGACGTCTTCCCTACTCCTCCTTTACCGGTAAAGAACAGATGCCGCGTCGGCGCAACAAGAAAGCCCGGCACCTCGGTGTCGATCCGTTCCGCCACGTTTTCGTGCGACGGGATACCGCCGCAATGCACCAGCTTATCCATATTTGCGCCCCGATGAGCATAGACCAACGATACAAATAGTTTATATCGTTACTCAACATGAGGGGAAGTTTGTTCCGGCCTGCACCGGAGCGGGTTTCCCCTCTTTAGCTTGGCCGATACGAGTCAGAGCCGATCAGCGTCGAAACAGCCCGTCTCCACATATTCGAACCAGCCGCCATCGTAGACGCTGATCGCGGGCCAGCCCATCAGCCAGGCGTAGAAAAACGCCATCGAGGCGCGCCAGCCGGTGCCGCAGTAGAAGGCGGTCGGCGTGCCGGGCACGATGCCGTGCTCGGCCCACTGCGCGGCGATCTCGGCGGCCGGCTTCATGCTGCCGTCGGCCTCGTGATAGGCGCTCATGCTGTTGACGTCGCCGTCCTCGCCCGCCCTGCCCCAGCGCGCGCCGGGGATGTCGCCGGCGGCGATGTAATTGTAGCCGGAGGCCTTGCCGGTGAATTCGGCCCGGGTGCGGATGCTGGCCAGCACACCGTCGCCGCGCGCCAGCAAGGCGCACGCTTCTGGCGTGCCGATCAGGTATTCGGGATGGGCCGGGAAGTTGGTGCCGAAATCGGAGGCTGCTGCGGGGGCCGGCGCCGGCCCGCGCGCGCAGGCATGGCCGCCGGCGTGCCAGCGGGCGAAGCCGCCGTCGAGCAGGCGCACGTCGGCCACGCCGGCGTACAGCAGCAGATGCGCCAGCCGCGCGGCGGCCAGGTTGTTGCGGCCGTAGAGGATGACGGTGGTGTCGTGGCGTACGCCGCGCGCCAGCAGCAGCGCCAATAGCGCCTGGTCGTCCACCTTGTTCCACAGGGGCAGCTGTTCGATGCAGGCCGTGTCGATGTAGGAGGCGCCCGGAACATGGGCCTGCTCGAACAGCACCGCCGCGCCGCAGCCGACCTCGAACAGGCGCCAGTCCGCCGCCGGCGGCGCCTCGACCTCGGCGCCCGCCGTCAGCCCCGCCAGCCAGGCCGGCGTGACGAGCTGGCGCCAGCGGACCAGGTCCGGGCGGAAATCAGCGGCAGCGGCATTATCGACAATCATCAGGAAAGGCAAGGCGAGCATCCAGGGGGCACTATTTTACGCGATCGCAAAGTCCCCCCGGGTCAATGGAAATATGATGTTGCCACACGGACATGTTTGCATTAGCCGACCGCAGAAAATTCTCAAATTGGAGACGGCCCCAAGGACGACATTTTTGTGTGCGAGCGAAACGCGAAACAGCACACGATTCTTCTGGATCCCACCATGCTTCCTGAAATTACGGACTAGCCGAACGCCTGTATTTTCACCATAATTGCGAATGGTTATCATTTGCGATAAGATGCGCGTTTCCGTCGCTTCGAAAGCCGAACATGCGCAGTCCCTCTTATTTCCGTCTTTGCTATGCCCTCCCCCTGGCCTGCCTGGCGGGCACCGCCGCCGCCCAGACCGCCGACGACGAGGTGCTGCAGACAGTGAGAGTCACCGCCGCCCGCGCCCAGGGCCTGCTGCCCCGCACCACCGAGGCCGGCAGCTTTCGCGGCGCGGACATCATGGACGTGCCGTCCACCGTCAACGTCATCACGCGCGAGCTGCTGGAACGCCAGGCCGCCGCCGGCCTCTACGACGCGGTGCGCAACACCGCCGGCGTCACGCGCCAGCAAAACGGCGGCGACACGTGGGACCAGCTGGTGATACGCGGCATCGCCGTGGAGAACCGCACCAACTACCGCCTGAACGGCTCGCTGCCCATCATGAATTTCTCGCAGGTGCCGATGGAAGACAAGGAGCGGGTCGAGGTGTTGAAAGGCGCGTCCGCGCTGTACTACGGCTTTACCTCGCCGTCCGGCGTGGTCAACTTCGTCACCAAGCGCGCCGGCGCGACGCCGGTCACCAGCGTCGGCCTGGCGCTGGACCAGCAAGGCAGCGCGGTCGCCAGCGCCGACGTGGCGCGCCGTTTCGGCGAGCGCGGCGAGTTCGGCGTGCGCGTCAACGCCGCCGGCGGCACGCTGGGCTCCTACCTGCGCGACGTCGGCAACGGCAACCGCGGCTTCGCCTCGGCCGCGCTGGACTGGCGCGTCAACAGCCGCCTGCTGCTCAAGGCCGACCTGGAGCACGACCGCCGCCGCGTGACGGAGCAAGCCGCCGTGACGCTGCCGGCCGCCGTCAACAACGTCATCAGCCTGCCGCGCGCGGTCGATCCGCGCGCCCTGGTCGGCCCGGACTGGGCACGCTTCGAAACCAGGACCGACAACGCCCAGCTGCGCGCCGACTACGCGCTGGCCGGCGACTGGGCCGTGACGCTGGAAGCGGGCCACTCGGAAACCGCGCGCGACCGCACGCTGCCCATCTTCCGCCTGAATAACGCGGCCGCGCTGCAGACCGGCGCCGGCCGCATCACCGGCAACATTCAGCATCAGGTGACGGCGTCGACGCTGCTGCGCGCCGAGCTGGCGGGCACGGTGGCCACCGGCGCGCTGACGCACGAGCTGACGCTGGGCGCCGCCCACACCGGCAAATCGCAGGACCCGATTTACCAGCGCAACTACACCATCGCCGCGCAAAACCTGTACAACCCTGTGGCGATCCCGCTGGCGAGCGTGGTGTTCGGCGCCGCGCCGGCCACGCCCACCACCGCCGAACTGAAGACCCGCGAGACCGGCGTCTACGCGCTGGACCGCATCGCCCTGTCGCCGCAGTGGCAGACCGTGCTGGGCCTGCGCCACACCAGCTACCGCAGCGACCAGGGGGACAACCACTACGACGTCGGCCAGACCACGCCCATGGCCTCGCTGATCTACAAGCTGTCGCCGGCGCTGTCGTTCTACGGCTCGGCCGCGCGCGGGCTGGAGGAAGGGGAATCGGCGCCCACCGGCACGGCCAACCAGAACGTCAAGATGGCGCCGGGGGTCAGCAAGCAGCGCGAGCTGGGTGCGCGCTGGCTCAGCGGCGGCGGCACGCTGGTGTCTGCCGCGCTGTTCGACATCCGCCGCCCCGGCTACTACACCAACGCGGCCAATGTGTTCGTGGCCGACGGCGCGCAGCACTATCGCGGGCTGGAACTGTCCACGCAGGGCAAGCTGACGCGCCAGCTGTCGTGGCAGACCTCGGCCCAGTTGCTGGACCCGGCATTTGAAAACACCACCGCCGCCTACAACGGCAAGGCGCCGGAGAACGCCTCGCGGCGCACCGCCAGCGCGTTCCTGTCGTATGACGTGGATGCCCTGCCCGGCTGGTCGGTCAACGGCGGCGCCTACTACTACAGCGCCCGTCCGGTCAACGATCTGGACCAGGCCTTCCTCGGCGGCGTGACCTTGTTCAGCGCCGGCGCGCGTTACGCCACCAGCATCGGCGGCAAGCGCGCCACGTGGCAGCTGAATATCGAGAACCTCGGCGACAAGCAGTACTGGGCCGGAGCCGGCACGCGTCTGGCCGCCGGTGTGCCGCGCCTGGTCAAGCTGGGTGTGAAGGTGGACCTGTGATTATTCGAAACGGTAGCTGAGCGCCACCAGGCCGGAATCGAGCGAACGGCGGCGCACCGCCGGATTGCTGCGGATGGCGTCGTCCAGCCAGGTGCGTCGCACGTTGGCGACCAGGTACCAGTGGCCGCTCAGGCGCGCCTCCACCAGCAGGCCGGCGAACGGATTGCTGGCCGAGCGCGCCACGCCGTCGTAGTAGCGCACATAGCTGGCCGAACGGTATTCGACGCCGGCCTGCGGATAAAACGCGAAGCGGTCGCGATCGATCTCGGCCGCATACATCAGGTCGAGCATGGTGCCGTGCGATTTGCCGAGGTCGCGATAAACGTTGGCCATGAAGGCGCCAACCGGCGTGACCTGCAAGGTGCCCAGGCCCAAAGGTACCGACGAGCGCAGCCGCTCTTGCGGCGGCGCGCTGGCGCGGTAGCCGTCCTCCAGCACGCGCGTCAGCAGTTCGACGCTGCCGTAGCCGGCCGGGGCCAGCTTGACGCCGAAGGTGTCGATGCGGGCGAACGCCGGGCCGTATTCGAAGTTGGCATACGGGACGGCGCTGGTGCTGCGCGATTGCGCCGGCACCGCGACCGGCGAACTGCTGATGCCCAGCCCGATGTCGCCGGCCAGGCGCGGCGCCTGCTCCTGCGCGGGTTGCTGCTGCGCCTGAGCGCAGCCGGCCGACAGCAGCACCAGCGCGGCGCAACGCCGCAGCCCAGCCCTCATCGGAACGCGCTGACGATCAGCGCGACGTTGCTGCCGCCGAAGGCGAACGAGTTCGACATCGCCGCCTGCAGCGGCACGCCGCGCCGGCCTTCGCGCGGCACGAAATCGAGGTCGCACTCGGGATCGGGCTGATCGAGGAAAGCGGTCGGCGGCACCGCGCCGTGACGCACGGCCTGCGTGGTCATCACGAATTCCAGCGCGCCCGCCGCGCCCAGCGTATGGCCGTGCACTGACTTGGTGGAGCTGACCATCAGCCCGCGCGCCAGCGGGCCGAAGGCCTGCTTGATCGAGGTGGTCTCGGCCAGGTCGCCGGCCGGGGTGCCGGCGCCGTGGGCGTTGATGTAGCCGATCGCCGACGCGGGCAGGCCGGACTGTTCCAGCGCCTGGCGCATGGCACGTTCCTGGCCGTCGGCGTCGGGCTTGGTGATGTGGGTGGAGTCGCTGCTGGTGCCGTAGGCGACCAGCTCGGCCAGGATGGTGGCGCCGCGCGCCTGCGCCGACGCCAGCGATTCCAGCATCACGGCGGCGCCCGCCTCGCCCAGCACCAGGCCGCCGCGCCCGGCCGAGAACGGCCGGCACGAACGCTCGGGATGTTCGGCGTCGATCGGCGCCAGCACGCGCAAGGATTCCCAGGCGGTGACCACGCCGTAGCACAGCAGCGCTTCCGAGCCGCCGGCCAGCACGCGGTCGGCGTAGCCGTGGCGGATGTGGCGGTAAGCCTCGCCGATGGCCTGCGCCGACGACACGCAGGCGCTGCTGTAGTTGTTGACGCTGCCCTTGAAGCCGCAGCGCAGCGCGATCTGCGCGGCCGCCGCGTTGGTCATGCCGGCCACGACGGACATCGGCCGCACGCGGGTCTTGCCGTCGATGAAGAGATCGACGTAGCCCGACTCCAGCGTGCCGGCGCCGCCCATGCCGCTGCCCCAGAACACGCCGCTGCGCTCAGGGTCGATGGCCGCGTCCAGGCCCGACTGGGCCAACGCCTCGCTGGCGGCGGCCCAGCCCAGCAGCGCGAAGCGGTCGAACACCGGCAGTTCGGAATTCTTGACCAGCTCGGGCAAGGGACCACGGATTTGCGCGGCGGGGGTGTCCGGCCGCTGGCGGTCGCCGCCGACGCGCAGCAGGCCGATGCCGCTGTGGCCGGCCAGCGCCTGCTCGAAATTGAGGTCGGCGCCCACGCCCAGCGACGAGATCGCCCCCAGGCCGGTGATCACCACGCGCTGCGCGGTCATGCGCTGGGGGCCTTGTTAGCCAGGTAGGTATCGATCTGGTCGGCGATGTCCTGCACCACCACCAGCTTCGGACGCTCGTCGCCCACCTCGATGCCAAACTCTTCTTCCAGGTCGAAAATCAGTTCGATCACGGTCAGCGAATCGGCGCCCAGCGCTTCGAGTTCGGTCTGCGGCTGGATCGTATCTTCTGGCACGTCCAGGCTCTTGGCCAGCAGTTTGGCGACGGTTGGGAATGAATTCATAAAAAAATAGTCTCTGTTTAATAGATGTTAAGCACGGTTCAGCAGCGCGTCCTGGGACGGCAGATGCTGATTGAAGAACGCGACCGTTTCGTCGGCAACGAGTTCCTTCTCATTGTCGAGGGTGATGATGTGGTAGCTGTCGTGCAGGATGACCTTGCGGCGGCTCGGCGAGCTGATGCTGCGCTCGACCAGGTCGGCGCTCTTGGTGCTGGCGACGTCGTCTTCCTCGGCATGGATGATCAGCGCCGGCGCGGTCACCTTGGACAGCTGGGCGCGCACCTGCTTGATCAGGCGGTGGGCCTGGAAGATGCCTTCGGCCGACAGGCGCGAAGCGCCGGCCGCCGACGAATCGCTGACCTTCATCTCGCGCGCGATCCAGCGCCGCAGGTTCTCGTTCTTCAGCCCGTAGGGGTAGCGCTCTTCATACGAATACCAGTGGCGGGCCGGCGTGTAGTACGCCAGCGGCAACAGGAAGCGGTACTTGGGGATGCTCCAGCCGTCGTAGGACAGGGTCGTGGCCAGCAGGCCGAGCGAAGAGATTTCGTTGCCGCGCTCGATCGCCAGGCGCAGCGCCAGCACCGCGCCGATGCACAGGCCCACCACCGACACGCTGGCGTGGGTTTGCTTGAGCTGGTCGAACAGGCGTGCGACTTCCTCGTACCATCGCTCGCTGCGGGTAGTACGATAGGAGTCGGCCTGGCCGGACGAGTAGCCATAACCCGGGATGAGCGGGATGACAACGGTGTAGCCTGCACGTTGCAGGCGCTTGCCCACATACTGCATTTCCAGCGGGTTGCCCAGCAGGCCGTGCAAAGCCAGCACGGCATGCGGACCGCCTGCCAATTCAATAGTCTTCATACTACCCTGTTCAAGAAAATCTTTTTATTGTTGACCGGGAAGCGGTCATCAGTCGCTGTTGCCGCGAGCGTTAAAAAATGGGTTCATCATACCCTCGTTTGGCACAGAAACTCCAGTCACCTCAGCGCCGAAATGCCGTCGACATGCAGGTTTTTTGCCAAGGTGCGCTACGCGAGACCGATCAGCTCGCGCGATGGCACTAGCGGGACGTGGATGCTGTGGGAAATTGCGAGGATAAACTGGTCCGACCGATTTGGATGGCGAATTTTAGCGATTTGCGGCTATCGGTAGCATGATCACTTCATTACAGATAGGAAAGGTAGCGCGCGCTTGAAAACGCCACCTTTTGCTTTATCCGGGCCTTTGCTATAATGCGGCCCGCACACAGGGGGGTATAGCTCAGCTGGGAGAGCGCTTGCATGGC
Organism: Rugamonas sp. A1-17; assembly: GCA_025548565.1. Taxonomy (GTDB): domain Bacteria; phylum Pseudomonadota; class Gammaproteobacteria; order Burkholderiales; family Burkholderiaceae_D; genus Rugamonas. The sequence goes on along the minus strand of JAJLPB010000017.1, from coordinate 44,725 downwards.
ATGCAAGAGGTCAGCGGTTCGATCCCGCTTACCTCCACCAATGTGCGAATATCTGGCAGTTCACGGTCCCCATCGTCTAGAGGCCTAGGACATCACCCTTTCACGGTGAGTACGGGGGTTCGAATCCCCCTGGGGACGCCATCCGCCCGCTCTCGGCCAAAACCATCTTGGCGTACAATGATCATCTATATTCAGTGATCGTTTTCGGGAGCTCAAAAATGCGCAAATCAAATGCAGAGGCGGCGGAAACCCGCAAGCGTATCCTGTCGACCGCGTCAGGCATGTTTTTAAGGCAGGGCATTTCCGCAACGGCGATTTCCGACATCATGGTCGCGGCCGGACTCACGCAGGGCGGCTTCTACCGCCATTTCCAATCGAAGGAACACCTGGTGGCGGAGGCCAGCGCCGCCGCGTTCGCGCAGCTCCGCGCCTTGATCGACGCCGCCACCGCCGGCAAGCCGCCGCGCGAGGCGATCGACCTGATCGTGGACTACTACCTCAACCAGCACCGCGACACCACGCTGGGCAATCTCTGCCCGATGGCCAACCTCGCCAGCGAACTCAGGGATGCGGATGAGCAGATCAAGGAAGTCGTCACCGACGGCTATACGCGCTTCGTCAAACTGTTCGCGTCTTATCTGATGCGCCTCGATTACAGCGACTATCTCGGCGTGGCCGAATCCATCGTCTCCGTCATGGTCGGCGCGGTGTCGGTGGCGCGCGCGGTCGCCGATCCCGCCTTGTCCGAGACCATCCTGCGCAACGCGCGGAACACGGTCAACCTCATCCTGCGCAACGCCCCCACCAGCACCGGCCTGGAACAGGACAACCGGGCCGCCGCCGAGGCCTGACGGCAGCCCTTTGGAGCGCTAGCCTTGCGGCGCGCTCCAGCCACCACCCAGCGATTTGTACAGAGCGATGCGGTTTTGCAGCTCGGCCAGGCCGGCGCGGATGGCCTGCTGCTGCGCCGCGAACAAGGCGCGCTGCGCGTCCAGGTATTCGAGGTAGCTGGCCTCGCCGCTGTCGTAGCGCAGCCTGGCCAGATCGTGCCTTGACTGCTCGGCTTGCTCCTGCGCCCTCACCGCCCGCAATTCCTCGCCCAGCGTGGCGTGGCCGGCCAGCGCGTCGGCCACCTCGCGGAACGCGACCTGCACCGTTTTCTCGTACTGCGCCACCGCGATATCGCGCTCCGCCACGGCCGCGCCGAGATTGGCGCGGTTGCGGCCGCCGTCGAAGATCGGCAGCGTGAGCTGCGGCAGGAAGTTCCAGGCGCGGCTGCCGGAGTCGAACAGCCCGCTCAACGCGTCGCTCGACGAGCCAAACGCGCCGGTCAGGCTGATGCGCGGGAAGAACGCGGCCCGCGCCACGCCGATGTTGGCGTTTGCTGCGCGCAGCAGCGATTCCTGCTGGCGGATGTCGGGCCGCGCCGTCAGCAAGTCCGACGGCAGCCCGGCCGGCAAGGCCGCGATGGCCTCGCCGTCCCAGCGCTTGTCCGGGCCGGGCAGCAAGGCCGCCGGCACCGGCCGGCCGATCAGCACCACCAGCGCGTTCTCGTCCAGCGCGCGCTGGCGCCGCGCCTGCAGCACCGCGATTTTTGCGGCCTCCAGCAGCGACTCGGACTGCCGCAAGTCGTAGTCCGAATTGGCGCCCGAGGCGCGCAGCAGCGTCTGGCGCTGGTGCGAGGCGCCGCGGCTGTCGAGCGTCTGGCGGGCCAGCGCCAGCAACTGCTCGTCAGCCAGCACCGCCTCGTAGCTATAGGCCACTTGTGCCACCAGGCTGATCTGCGCGGCGCGCTGCCCTTCCCCGGTCGCGGCGAAGCGCTCCAGCGCCGCGCCCGACAGGTTGCGCACGCGGCCGAACAAGTCCAGCTCGAACGCGGTGACGCCCAGGCCTGCCGTGTAGCTGGTCGTTAGTCCTCCTTGGCCGCCAGGCGCGACCAGATCCGGCACCCGCTGCCGCGCGCCGCTCAGGCCGGCGTTCACGCCCGGCAGCCGGTCGGCCGACTGCACCTGGTACAGCGCGCGGGCGCGCTCGATGTTCAGCGTCGCCACGCGCAGGTCGCGGTTGTGTTCCAGCGCCATGCCGATCAGCTGCTTCAACTGCTCGTCCCTGAAGAACGATTGCCACGGCACGCTGCGTGCAGATGGCCCCTCGTCCGCGTGTTGCGGCGCGACCGCGGCAGGCCATTCGCCCGCCACCGGCAGCGCCGGACGTTCGTAGGTCGGCGCCAGCGAGCAGCCCGCCAGCAGCGCGACCAACAAGCCGCTCAATTGTTTGACGACGGTGTTCATGCTGCCTCCCTGGATTCCATATCATTCGATTCAACCGCCGCGGCGGCGTGCTTGCTGACCTTGAACCACAGCGAATACAGCGCCGGCAGGAACAGCAAGGTCAGCACCGTGCCGACACCAACGCCGCCGATCAGCACATACGCCAGCGGCCCCCAGAAGCTGGAATGGGTCAGCGGGATGAAGGCCAGCATGGCGGCGGCGGCGGTCAGGATCACCGGCCGGGCGCGGCGCACCGTCGATTCGATCACGGCCTGGTAAGGCGTCAGGCCGGCTGCCAGGTCGTGCTGGATCTGGTCCACCAGGATCAGCGTGTTGCGCATCAAAATACCCGCCAGCCCGATCAGCCCGAGGATGGCATTGAAGCCGAACGGTTGATGGAACACCAGCAGCGTCGGCACCGCGCCCACCAGGCCCAGCGGCGCGGTGGCGAACACCATCCACATCGTCGCGAACGACCGCACCTGCACCATGATCACCGCCAGCATCAGGATGATCATCAGCGGGAACAGCTTGGCCAGCGCCATGTCGGCCTTGGCGCTCTCCTCCACCGCGCCGCCGGTGTCGATGTGGTAGCCGGGCGGCAGGCTGGCCTTGAGCTGCTCCAGCTTGGGCAGGATAGCCTTGGTCACGTCCGGCGGCTGCGTGCCGTCGCGGATGTCGCCCTGTACCGCGATATAGCTTTCGCGGTCATAGCGCTTGAGGACGGAGTCTTCCATGCGCGTCTCCAGCCGCGCCACTTGCGACAAGGGCACGCTGGCGCCGCTGTCGTTGGTCAGCGTCAGGTTGCGGATGTCGGCCAGGTTGTTGCGCTCGGCGTGCGGGCTGCGGATCAGCACGTCCACCGTGCGCAAGCCTTCGCGCACCTGCGTCGCGGGGATGCCGTTCAACAGCGCCTGCAACTGGTTGGCCGCGTCGCGCGGCGACAGGCCGACCTGGCGCAGCCGTTCCTGGTCCAGCGCCAGGTGCAGCGACGGCGTGCGGTTGCCCCAGTCGAGATGGACATCGCGCATGTCCGGGTTCTGCGCCATGATGGCGCGTACCTGCCCGGCCAGCTCGCGCACGCGGTCCAGGTCGGGACCGGCCACGCGGAACAGCACCGGATACGGCACCGGCGGCCCGAACAGGAACTGGCTGACGCGCACCCGCGCCTGCGGGAAGCGGCCCTCGGCGATCATGGCGCGGATCTTCTGCTTCAGGATGTCGCGCTCGTGCGGGCCGGCGGTCAGCACAATCAACTGCGCGAAGGCCGGGTTGGGCAACTCGGGATTGACCGACAGGAAGAAGCGCGGCGTGCCCTGGCCGACATAGCTCGACACCAGCTTGGCCTCCGGCTCCTTGCGCAGCGCGTCCTCGATCTGGTGCACGGCCGCGTCGGTGGCGGCGAAGGCGCTGCCCGGCGGCAGGTTCACTTCCAGCGTCAGTTCGGGACGTTCGGAATTGGGGAAGAATTGCTTCTGCACCGCGCCCATGCCCACGCCCGCCAGCGCGAACAAGGTGACGGTCACGGCGGCGGTCAGCCATTTGTGGTCCACGCACCAGCGCACCAGCCGGCGCAGGCGCTGGTAGTTCGGCGTGCTGTAGATGGCATCGTGGCCGCCGGCCTTGACCGGTATGTCCGGCAGCATCTTGACGCCCATGTAGGGAATGAACAGCACCGCCACCACCCACGAGGTGATCAACGCGAAGGCCACCACCCAGAAGATGTTGCCCGCGTATTCGCCGGCGGTGGAGCGGGCGAAGCCGACCGGCAGGAAGCCGATGATGGTCAACAACGTACCCGACAACATGGGCGCGGCCGTCGCGGTCCACGCATGGGTGGCGGCGGCGACGCGGTTCAGGCCCTCCTCCATTTTCACCACCATCATTTCGATGGCGATGATGGCGTCGTCCACCAGCAGGCCCAGCGACAGGATCAGCGCGCCGAGCGTGATGCGGTCGAACACGCGCCCGGTCACCAGCATGATGACGAACACGGCGGCCAATGTCAGCGGCACGGCGGCGGCCACCACCAGGCCGACGCGCCAGCCCAGCGTGACCAGGCTGACCACGATCACCACCGCCAGCGCCACCACGAACTTGATCATGAACTCGTTGACGGCGGCCTTGATGGCGAGCGACTGGTCGGAGATCTGGTCCAGCTCGATGCCGGTCGGCAGTTCGCCTTGCAGCGTCTGTTGTGCGGCGCCGAGGTCGTGGCCCAGCTGCAGGCCGTTGTAGCCGCGCTTCATCACCACGCCCAGCACCAGCGATGCCTCGCCCTGGGTGCGGATGGCGAAGCTGGCCGGATCCTCATAGCCACGGCGCACGTCGGCGATATCGCCCAGCTTGAGCGTGCGGCCGGTGCCGGCGATGGGAATGGCCTTGACGCTGTCCACGCTGTCGATGGCGCCGTCCAGGCGCAGCTGCACGCGCGGCCCGCGCGTCTCGACGAAGCCGGCCGAGGTGACGGTGTTCTGCCGGCCCAGCGCGTCGATCACTTCCTGCGCCTTGATGCCCAGCGTGGCCAGGCGTTCATGCGAAATCTCGACAAAAATTCTTTGTTGCTGCTCGCCCAGGATGTTCACCTTCTGCACGCCCGGCACATGCAGCAGGCGCTGGCGGACGTCCTCCGCCTTCAGCACCAGCTGGCGGTGCGGCAGCTTCTTGCCGCTCAGGGAGAACAGCGAGAAATACACGTCCGAAAACTCATCGTTGACGAAGGGGCCGACGACGCCGCGCGGCAGGTTGATCGCCTCGTCGCCCAGCTTCTTGCGCACCTGGTAGAACTGGTCCTCGACCGTCTTGGCCGAGGCGTCGTCCTTCAGGTAGACCTTCATCGTCACCAGTCCCGGCCGCGCGCTGGTTTCCACGCGGTCGTAGGCTTCCAGTTCCTGCAGGCGTTTTTCAAGCCGGTCGGCGACCTGGTCCTGCATTTCGCTGGCGGTCGCGCCCGGCCAGCTGACGGCCACGGTCAGGACCTTGACCACGAAGCTGGGATCTTCCGCCCGGCCGAGCCGGAAGAAGGCGAACAGGCCGGCGGCGCTGATGGCGATGATCAGGAACAGCGTGATGGCGCGCTCGCGCACGCCGAAGGCGGAGAGGTTGAAGCCGCTCATGATCCGCTCCCGGTCTTGCTCTCGGCCAGCAGGCGGACCTTCTGGCCGGCCTTCAGCAGATGGCCGCCGACCGCCACCGCCCGTTCGCCGGCGGCCAGGCCCTGCGACAGGCTGGCCTGCTCTTCGCCCAGCTGCGCCACCGTCACCGGACGCAGGCTGACGGTGGAAGTCTTGTTGTCGATCACCCAGACGGCGGGGCCGTTGCCCTGGTCGGTCAGGGCGCTGACCGGCACGCTGATCGCGGCCGAGCTCGCCGTGGCGATGCGGATCGTCACCGTGGCGCCCAGCGGCGCCTGGGCCGCGCTGCCGCTCAGCGTGTAGCGCGCCAGGTAGGTGCGGGTCTGCGGATCGGCGACGGCGGCCAGCTCGCGCAAGGTGGCCGGCGCGGTGCTGTCCGGTTCGCTGTACAAGGAAGCGCTGGCCGGACGCTTGGCCAGCGCCAGCTCCTGCTCGGGCAGGAAGACCTGCGCCTCGCGCACGCCCTGGCGCGCCAGCTTGACGACGCTCTGGCCGGCCGACACCACCTGGCCCACGTCGGCCGGCACCTCCAGCACCACGCCGTCCATGTCGGCCAGCAGCACCGCGTAATCGCGCTGGTGCTCGGTCTCGCGCGCCCTGGCGGACTCGGCACGGGTCTGGGCGATGGCGGCGTCGGCGGCGGCCTTGGCCTGTTCGTAGGCCTGGGCCGAGGTGGCGCCGTGGGCCAGCAGATTGCGCAGGCGCGCCTCCTCCGCCACCGCCTGCACCTGGCGCGCCTGCGCCGCGTCGACCGACGAACGGGCTGCGGCCAGCGCCAGGTCGTAATCGACCGCGTCGATGCGCATCAGGGGCTGGCCTTTGTGGACCGCCTGGCCGGGGTCCACCAGGCGTTCGACGATTTTGCCGGCCACGCGGAAACCGAGGTTGCTCTCGGTCCGCGCATGCACGACGCCGGTGAAGGTGGCCACGCCGGACGTGGCCGGCTTAGCGGTGAACCAGGCGACCCTGGCGACCGCGTCCTGCGGCGGCGCCGGTTGGCTGCACGCGGCCAGGCCGAGCAGCAGCGCCGCGCCGATGACGCTACGCCGGGGGAAAGTGGGAAATATCGTTTTCATCATGGCCTCATAATTTAGAGTTCTAACAAACGCTAAAAATAGATTACACACATAATCTAAAAAACTCAAGCCATTTTTGCGTTGCCATCCGCGCCGGGTGCCGGCAGCATCAGCCGGATCGTCTGCCTGGCGTTGCGCAGGACGCCGGCAGCCGACGCGGGACTGGTCGCCAGCCTGGCCAGCATCACCGCGCCGACCATGGTGGAAACAATGGCGTCAGCCAACCGGGCCGGCTCGGCGTAGCCCGCCTGATCGGCGAGCCCGGCAAAGAACAGCACCAGCCGCTGATAGCCCGCCATCGCGGCGTCCCTGACCTGCTGGTCCAAACGGCCCAGTTCGCTCCCCAGGCTGGCCAGCGGGCACAGGACCTCGCAGCCCTGCTGTTCCGACTGGGAGAGATACAGGCCCACCGCGATGTCGAGCCCTTCCGCCGCCGGCCTGCCCTCGATCGCCGCGCTGAAAACGCCGCGCAGCCGGTCGTGGGCGGCGATGCTGGCCTCGACGATCAGGTGCTCCTTGGAGCGGAAATGGCGGTAGAAACCGCCCTGGGTCAGCCCGGCGGCCGCCATGATGCTGGCGATGCCGGTCTCGGCCAGCCCGTGTTCCAGGAACATCCTGGTCGCGGCCGACACGATGCGCTTGCGCGTGTCGATCGTTGCGCTTTTTGACTTTTTCATGCTTGTCACTCCTGTCTTGCCATTTTTCTTGCCACATTTAGAGTTTTAGTATAATCTATTTTTAGCGTTTAATTGAACTCTATAAATTCAGGAGAAGCAAAATGTCCAATCCATTGGTAGTGGTCGTCACCGGCGTTTCGTCGGGAATAGGCCGGGCGGCGGCGCAACAATTCGCCGCGCGCGGTTGCGAGGTGTATGGCACGGTGCGCAGCACCGCGGGCATGGCGCCCATTCCCGGCGTGACGCTGGTTGAAATGGATGTGCGCGATGGCGAATCGGTGACGCAGGCGATACGGTCCATCATCGTGCGCGCGCAGCGCATCGATGTGCTGGTCAACAACGCCGGCGTCTCGCTGGTGGGCGCCGTGGAAGAGACCTCGGTGGCCGAGGCGCAGTCGCTGTTCGAGGTGAATGTCTTCGGCCTGCTGCGCACCACCCAGGCGGTGCTGCCGCAGATGCGCAAGCAAGGCACGGGCAGGATCATCAACCTGAGCTCGGTGCTGGGCTTCCTGCCGGCGCCGTACATGGGCTGGTACGCCGCATCCAAGCACGCCGTCGAAGGCATGTCGGAAAGCCTGGACCATGAGGCCCGCCAGTTCGGCGTGCGCGTGGTACTGGTCGAACCGTCCTACACCAAGACCAGCCTGGACACCAACGCGCCCAAGGCGGCCGGCAAGATCGCCGCCTACGACGCCGAACGCGAAATAGCCACGCGCGCGGTCACGCAGCACGCCACCAACGCCCCAGGGCCGGACAGCGTGGCACGGACCATTGTCGAGGCGGCATTCGGCCCGTGGAGGATGCGCCGCACGCCCAAGGGCCAGGCATCGTTGTTAAGCAAGCTGCGCCGCTTCCTGCCCGCCGGGCCGGTGGACTCGGCGCTCAGGAAAAACCTGAGCCTGAAGGCCTGAATCTGGACGTAACAGCGATATTTTTAGTGTTTTGATTTGGATCAATCAAATTCAACGGCCACCTCCGTAGTATGGATCGGCACCAATCGGCTGCCGACCTACTCTGGAGAACAAAATGAAAAGCAAAACTATCGCATTGGCGCTCACCCTGCTCACAAGCCCGATGCTCGCTGCTGCACAAAATCAACAGAGTCATGACGCGCACCATCCCGCGGCCTCGGCACCGAAGCAAGCGGCGGCCAAGCCCGCCGGACCAGCCACGAAGATCGATGCGCAAATGAAGCTTATGCAGGAAATGCATGACAAAATGATGAATGCCAAAACGCCGGAAGAGCGCAAGGCCTTGATGGGCGAGCACATGAAGACGATGAAGGACGCGATGTCGATGATGAACGGCCCGGCCGGCACCATGGGCTGCGGCGGCGCCAACGCCATCCAACAACAAATGGGCATGATGAAGATGATGATGCAGATGATGATGGACAGGATGGAGCCCACGCCGGATACTGCAAAATAGACCGCCGTTCCCGGTTCACAGCAGTGATACGTCGTTGGGCAATTCGTCCGGATTGCCCTCCTTTGCTGGCAAGCAGGCGATCAATTCGCGCGAGACGGCGGCAATGCCGCCGAGCGCTCCGGCCTCGAACCGGCCGGCCGCGAACTCGGCCTGCATGGCTTGCGCGATGGCCTCCCACGTGGCGCCGCCGACGCGCGCGTGGATTCCACGGTCCGCAAGGATTTCGATGGCGCGGTCGGCCAGCAGAACATAGATGAGCACGCCGCTGTTGTGCTCCGTGTCCCATACCCGCAGTTCGGAAAACAGCTCGATCGCGCGTTCACGCGGCGTGACATCGCGCCAAAGCTGAGCCGGATGCAATGCCGCCTCGATGGCAAACCGGATTTCTCCCAGATGCGCAGTCTCGGACTCGGCGATGGCCGTCTTGATCGCGGCCAGTCCCGGGGCCGTGAAATAGCGCCCGGCCGTTCGCCGGCTGGTCAGCAGGTGTCGTATCGTGCGTGCGAAATCCATCGCTACCACCTTCCAGACGCGCCACCGCCGCCAAATCCACCGCCGCGACCGTGGCCGCTGCCGAGGTACATGCCGGCCAAGCGGGAACCGCCGACCAGCGTGAACACGAAGCCGAGCATACCGGCGATCAATCCAATCGCCGCAGCGCCCGCGAGCAGCCAGGCGGCAAGGCCGATGATGCCGCCGGCAGCCACGGCGCCAGGCACCCGGCCAAGCACCGCCCGCAGGATCCCGCCAAGCACCAGCGCGGCGATCAGGGCGACCGGCAGCAATTGCCTCAGCCCGGGGACCTCATCGGATGGCCGCTCCCAATTAGCGGCCGGCAGTGCCTCGCCGTCGATCACTTTCATGATGCTGGCGGCACCGGCGGCTATCCCGCCGTAAAAATCGTTTTGCCTGAAGCGCGGCACGACTATATCCTCAATGATCCGTTTGGCCGTGGCATCGTTGAGCGCCCCCTCCAGCCCGTACCCGACCTCGATGCGCAAGGCGCGGTCGTCCTTGGCCACGACCAGGATGGCGCCGTCGTCTATCTTCTTGCGCCCGATCTTCCATTGTTCGGCCACGCGCATCGCGTATTCCTCGATCGCCTCGGGCTTGGTCGTCGGCACGATCAGCACGGCGACCTGGCTCCCCTTGCGCTGCTCGAACGCGCGCAGATCGGCCTCCAGGCTGCCGCGCTGATCGGCGCTCAGGGTGGCGGTGAGGTCGGTGACGGGCGAGGTCAAAGGCGGCACCTTCACCAGGCCATCCTGGGCGTATGCCAGGCCGCCCAGCGCATACAAGAGCGCTGCAAACATCCATGGAAGCCTGGAGAAGGTCATCTCACTTGCCCGGAGCTGGCTTCGGCGGCGCGTCAAACGAAACGGCGGGCGCCGTGCTGACCGCTTTCTCGTTCTCCACCGTGAAGTTTGGCTTGAGCTCGAAGCCGAACATCCTGGCCGTCAGGTTGCTGGGGAACGAACGCACCGTCACGTTGTAGTTCTGCACCGACTCGATGTAGCGCTTGCGCGCCACCGTGATACGGTTCTCGGTGCCCTCCAGCTGCGCCTGCAGATCGCGGAAATTGGCGTCGGCCTTCAGTTGCGGATAATTTTCGCTCACCGCCAGCAGGCGCGACAGCGCTCCCGACAATGCGCCCTGCGCCTGCTGGAACCTGGCGAAAGCGGCCGGATCGGCCAGCACGGCCGGCGTCACCTGGATCGAGCCGGCTTGCGCGCGGGCCTGGGTGACTTCGGTCAGCACGTTCTGTTCGTGGGCGGCATAGCCCTTGACCGTGTTGACCAGGTTGGGCACCAGGTCGGCGCGCCGCTGATACTGGTTCACCACCTCGGACCAGCTCGCCTTGACCTGTTCGTCGCTTGCCTGCAGGGTGTTGTAGCCGCAGCCGCTGAGCAAGAGCGTCAGCGTTGCCAGCAGAAAAATGAGAAGTTTTCGCACATTTGCTCCAGACGATGAGGTTGCCATTTACGGGCCGGGGACAAGGTCGGACAAGGAGCCGGCCATGCCTGCCGCCGGTTTCCTCCCCGCCACCTCTGGAATCATTCTACGCAGTCCACTCCCGCAAAAACTTTGACCTAGCTCAAAGACACGCAATGGCAGCAGAAGTTTCCGCTGGTCGCCATGGTGGGAGCAGTGCATTAGCGGTGCGCGCCCCTCGTTCGACTCGATCAAAACGTGTGCCGCAGCCCCAGGTCGAGCGCCCTGGGGCCTGTCCCCTTGTCGGTGGCATTGCCGACCTTGAAGCTGGCGCCATTGCGGTTGGCGATGGTCGCGTACGACGCGTACAGGTCGGTGCGCCTGGACAGCGCCCTCAGGTAGGCGATACCCCATTGCCGCGCATCCTTGTTGGGCTTGGTGCGATCGTCGTGGTGGACGGCGGAGAACAGCAGCTTGTGCACGCCGAAGGGCACGGTCACGCCGGCGGTGAAATCGCGACTATCCTCCAGCCCCGGGCCGCAGTTGACGGCGCCCGCCGCATGCACCATCAGCGGGCCGAAGTCGTAGCTGGCCACCAGGATGGTGTTGTTGACGTGGTCGGTGGCCGTGGGGTTATTGATCTGGTGAAAAGCAAGCTGCGCCTTGAGCGGCCCGCCAGCGTAGGCCAGCGCGCCGCCCAGCATGCGGTTGCGCGCGTTGTCGCCGCCGGTCTCGCCCGCGCCATAGGCCAGGTCCGCGCTGAAGCCGGCCAGCACCGGCGTGATCAGCTCGACCATGTTATCGGTGCGGGTATTGGTGGCCATCAGGTTGCCGGCGCGCCCGGCCAAGCTGACCGCGCCGAAGGGATCGCCGACATCGCGCAGCGCCTTGTAGTACGGCGAGTACTGGCGGCCCAGCGTGACGGCGCCGAACTGGCCGCTCAGGCCGGCAAAGGCCTGGCGTCCGAACAGCAGCCCGCCCTGGCCGGCAGCTCCGGTATCGGCGTTGAAGCCATTCTCCAGCACGAAGTTGGCCTTCATGCCGCCGCCCAGATCCTCCGCGCCCTTGAACCCCAGGCGCGAGCCGGAGGCCAGGCCGCTGTTCACATTCGTCGCCTTGCCGGCGGGCGTGCCGCTCTCGCGCACCAGGCCGACATCGACTATTCCATACACGGCCACGTTGCTCTGCGCGGCCGCCCCGGCTGCCCACAGCGCCGCTGGCAGCACCAGCATTTTCAATGATGTTTTCATCTGTTTATCTCTCATATTATTTTTAGGGATGCCGCGATGGGATGGCGGCCGGTTAGTGCGCAGGCGCCGGCACGGCCTGCCGCATGTCGTGGCGGCGATACAGCATCCACGTCGCGAACAGGCTGCAGCCTGCCGCCGCCGTCATCCACAGGCCGGGCGCGCCCTTGTCGCCGCTGGCCTCGATCAGGGCGGTGGCGATGGCCGGCGTGAAGCCGCCGAACAGCGCCGTGGCCAGGCTGTAGGCCAGCGAGAAGCCCGCCGTGCGCACTTCCACCGGCATCACTTCGGTCAGCGCCACCACCATCGCGCCGTTGTAGCTCGCGTACAGGAAGGACAGCCACAACTCCACCGCCAGCATCCGGCCGAAACTCGGATCGGCCACCAGCCAGCTCATGGCCGGATAGGCGGTGAGGATGGTCAGCAAGGCAAAGGTCAGCAACAGCGGGCGACGGCCCACGCGGTCGGACAAGGAGCCCATCAGCGGCAGCCAGATGAAGTTGGACAGGCCCACGCACAACGTGACGATCAGGCTGTCTCCGGTGCTCAGCTTGAGCACGGTCTTGCCGAAGGTCGGCGTATAAACGGTGATCAGGTAGAACGAGACCGTGGTCAGCGCCACCAGCATCATGCCGGACAACACCAGCCCCCAGTTGTCCAGCATCGAGCGCAGGATGGCGCGCAGGGTCGGACGATGGCTGCGGCGCTGGAACTCCTCGGTCTCCTGCAGCGAACGGCGGATCGCGAACAACACCGGCACGATCATGCAGCCGATGAAGAAGGGAATGCGCCAGCCCCACGCGCTCATTTGCGCCGGCGTGAAGCACAGGTTCAGGCCGTAGCCCAGGCCCGCCGCCGCGATGATCGCGACCTGCTGGCTGGCCGACTGCCAGCTGACATAGAAACCCTTGCGGCCCGGCGTGGCCATCTCCGCCAGATACACCGACACGCCACCGAGCTCGGCGCCTGCGGAAAAGCCCTGCAGCAGACGGCCTGTCAGCACCAGCGCGGGCGCCAGCGCGCCGATGCTGGCGTAGCCGGGCACGCAGGCGATCAGCACCGTGCCCAGCGCCATCAGCCCCAGCGTGACGATCAGGCCCTGGCGGCGGCCGGCCCGGTCGACGTAGGCGCCGAGGATGATCGCGCCCAGCGGCCGCATCAGGAAGCCGGCGCCAAAGGTCATCAGCGTCATCATCAACGACGCGACCTCGTTATCGGAAGGGAAAAACGCCTTGGCGATGGCCGTGGCGTAAAACCCGAACAGGAAAAAATCGAACATTTCCATGAAGTTGCCGCTGGTAACGCGCAGCACCATGCCGACGCGCGATTGCGTCTTGGTTGAAGTGGCAGTCATTGTGGTCTCGCTTTGCCGCGCATCGGCGGCATCAGGGGTGGAAAAACGTCGGGGACTCAGTTGTTCGGCAAGGGATCGAGGCCGCTGGCGGCCACGGCGTCACGCGCCTCCGGGCCGGCCAGGAAGCGCAGCAGCTTGCGGGCCGCCTCGGGATGGCGGGCCTGCACCGGAATGCCGGCCGCGAAGCGGGTCACGCTCTGCACCGGCTCCGGGATACGGGCGACGAAGGTGGCGCCGCGCACCGGCAGGATCTCGCTGACCTGCTGGAAGCCCAGCTCGTACTTGCCCTCGGCCACCTGGATGGCGACCGGGGTCTTCTGCACCATGTGGGCCTTGGGTTTGACGGCCGCCTCGATATCGAGTTTCTTCAGCAGCTCGCGTTCGATGTAGACCCCGCTGGCGCTGTCGGAATAGGCGATCGAATCGGCCCCGAGCAAGGTGGCCTTGAACGCCTCGACGGTCGAGATGTCAGGCAGCGCGTGGCCGGCGCGGACCACCATGCCGATGCGGGAGTCGGCCAGCTCGGTGCGGCTGGCGGGGTCGACCTTGCCTTGCGCGATCAACTGGTCGAGCGCGTAGCCCACCATGATGACGACATCGGCCGGTTCGCCGCGCGCCAGGCGATTGGGGATCGCCTCCGGCGACTTGCCCATCGACGGGCCCCAGGCGGTGACCAGCGTGTCGCCGCTGGCCGCTTCGTAGCGTGGCTTGAGCGCCAGATAGGCCGCCGTATAGCCGCCGGAATTCATGATGTCCAGTTGTTCGGCGGAGGCCGCCGGAATGGCGAACGCCAGCACGGCCGCGCATACGATCGATGTCTGCATGAGTATCTCCTGTTTTATGATCAGATTTTTGTCTGGTCATTATCAGGAGCGACATTGCGAAAGTAAAATGCATACTTTCTTCGTATTGATACCCTGACGGCATCAATCAAGCGGTCAGCGCGGCCTTCAGTTCCTCGTACAACTGCTGGGCCGCCGGCGAGAACACCCGGCCGGAGCGGCGGATAATGCCCAGCGTGCGCTCGATGCCAGGCGCCGTCAGCGGCACGGCGCGCAGCATCGCGCCGGTGGCGCCTGCCGGCATGGACAGCTGGGGCACCACGGCAGCTCCCAGGCCCGCGCGCACCAACTCCAGCAAGGTCGACACGTGCCGCACCTCGATGAACGAGGCCGGCCGTTGTTCGGCCGGCGCCATGGCCTGGTCCAGCAACAGGCGGTTGCCGCTGGACTTGGCCACCGTCATGTACGGATATTTGCCGATATCGTCCCAGCTGACCGAGCGGCGCCGCGCCAGCGGGTGGTTGGCCAGGCAGGCCAGCACGAAGCGTTCATTGAGGATGGGTTCGAAGTCGATTCCCGGCTCGCCCGCGCCGAGAAAGTTGACGCCGAAATCGGCCTCGCCGCGCGCGACGATGTTCAACACCTCATGCGCGCCCTCGTCGGCCACACGCACGCGCACGCGCGGCAGCGCGAGATGAAAGCGCCGCAGGATGGGCGGCAGGAAGTGGTGCGCCACCGAGGGCACGCAGGCCACGGTCACCTGGCCTGAGTGCGTAAGGGACAAGTCGCTGATCTGGTGCAGCGAACGCTCGACGCCGTCCAGTATCTCCTGCGCCTGCACGAAGAACTCGCGGCCCATCAAGGTCAGCGACACGCGCCGCGTGCTGCGCTCGAATAGTTTGACATTCAACGCTTCTTCCAGCTTGGCGATGCGGCGCGACAGGGCCGGCTGCGACAGGTGCAAGGCCGTCGCGGCGGCACGAAAGCCGCCCTGCTCCACCACCGCCACCATCGCCTGTAAATCGCTCAGGTCGAAACGCAATTGATTCATGTAGTTTGTTCTCCACTATGGACACCGCCCCGCCGGCGCGAACACCGGAAGATTGGCGGCGTCGCTTTCGGTTTGCCATTTTCGGAATAGTTTTATGCTGAAGTAGCATAAACCAGCCGCCCCGCGATCCTACACTAGGTGCGTCTCTAAAGGCTTCCCATCGGAAATACTCCACCGGTCAGCCTGCAGGAGCCATCTAACAATACAGATCAATACAGTTCTTACATCGGGAGCGGGACAAGCATGAGAAGCGTTAAATTAACTACATGGATTATGATCGCGATGATCCTCGGGATCGCGGTGGGCGCGGTCTGTCACGGCCAGGCCGCCACGCCTGCCGCCGCCAAGGATCTCGCCGGATACTTCAGCCTGGTCACCGACCTGTTCCTGCGGCTGATCAAGATGATCATCGCTCCGCTGGTCTTCGCCACCCTGGTCAGCGGCATCGCCAGCATGAGCGATGGCAAGGCCCTGGGCCGCATCGGCATCAAGGCCTTCACCTGGTTCGTGCTGGCCTCGCTGATCTCATTGTCGCTGGGCTTGTTGTTCTCCAACCTGCTGCATCCCGGCCAGGCGCTGGGCCTGCCGTTGCCCGAACTGGGCGCCGCGACCAAGCTGAGCACCGCAAGCTTCAGCCTCAAGGATTTCGTGACCCACCTCGTTCCGAAAAGCTTCTTCGAGGCGATGACGAATAACGAGATCCTGCAGATCCTGGTGTTCTCGCTGTTCTTTGGCTGTGCCGTGGCGGCCGCGCGGCCGGGCGAAGCGGTCACGGTGGTCAAATTCTCCGACGAGATGACCGGCATCATGCTGCGCCTCACCGGCTACGTGATGCGCTTCGCCCCGCTCGGCGTGTTTGCCGCGATGGCGGCGGCGATCACCGTGCAGGGCTTCGGCGCGCTGGCGACCTACGGCAAGCTGCTGGGAAGCTTCTTCCTGGCCCTGGCGGTCCTGTGGACGGTGCTGATCGGCGCCGGCTTCGCCTTCATCGGGCCGCGCGTGTTTACGCTGCTGGGTTTGCTGCGCGAACCGATCATGCTGGGCTTCTCGACGGCCAGCAGCGAATCCGCCTATCCCAAGCTGCTGGAGCAGCTGGAGAAATTCGGCCTGGATAACAAGATCACCGGCTTTGTGCTGCCGCTCGGTTACTCGTTCAACCTGGACGGCTCCATGATGTATCAAGCCTTCGCCGCGCTCTTCATCGCCCAGGCCTACAACATCGACATGTCGCTCACCCAGCAGCTGACCATGCTGCTGGTGCTGATGGTGAGCAGCAAAGGCATGGCCGGCGTGCCGCGCGGCTCGCTGGTGGTGGTGGCGGCCGTGCTGCCGATGTTCGGCCTGCCGGAAGCCGGACTGCTGCTCATCATGGGCATCGACCAGATCTTCGACATGGCGCGCACCGCCACCAATGTGCTGGGCAATGGTATCGCCACCGCGGTCGTGTCCAAGTGGGAGTCCGGTCCGGTTGCCCTTGCGGCAAGCGGTCCGACGGTCGCCACCGTCCGCTGAGCAAGCCACGTCCACCGAGCCACCGGCCAAGCCGGTGGCTTCATACCATTTATGGAGTCAGCCATGTCCCTCTTTTCAAACATCTCAACCTGCGCCCTGCTCTGCCTGGGCATGACCACGCTCTGCCACGCGGAAGGTCCGGCCGGCACGCTGCAAAAGGTCGCGGCCAGCGGCACCATCGTTGTCGGTTACCGCGCCGCCTCGGTGCCGTTTTCCATGCGCAGCGGAAGCGCGGCGCCCACCGGTTACACGCTGGACCTGTGCGCGCACATCATCGACAACATCCGCAAGGAATTCGCGCCCAATCTCAAGGTGAGTTATGTCGAGGTCAAGTCGAGCGACCGCATCCAGAAGCTGCTGGATGGCGAGATCGATCTGGAATGCGGCTCGACCACCAACACCCGCGAGCGCGCGCAACAGGTCACCTTCGCGAATACGACCTTCGTGACATCGAGCCGGATTCTGACGCACGCCGCCAGCCCCATCAAAAGCGTGGCCGGCCTGAAAGGACAGCGCGTCGCCATCGCCCAGGGCGCCAGCGTGGCGCCGCTGCTGAGCAAGATCGACATGGAGCGGGGTTTGAACATCCACTATGTGCGGGTGAAGGACTTCACCGAAGGCTTCCAGGCGCTCGACAGCGGCAAGGTGGACGCGTTCGTCAGCGACGATATCCAGTTCGCCGAGTATATCGCCCGCTCCACGCATTCCAGGGATTATGCGATCGTTGGCGATCCCATCTCGATCGACGCGCTGGGCATCATGATGAGGAAGCAGGATGTCCAGTTGCACGGCATCGCCAACCGAACGCTGTCGGCGCTGGTGGCCAGCGGTGAGTTCAACAAGATCTACGCCAAATGGTTTGTCACGCCATCGATGCATTTCCCGATGAGCGAGGAGCTGAAGAAACTGCTGAAAAACCCGAGCAATCAAGCGAATTGAACCAGCCTGGCGGGCAACCGTGGTTGCCCGCCTTCCGCCTCCCCCTACGCGCCGCCCCGCGCCAGCTCCACGCAGCGCCGCGCCAGGATCGCGGTGGGATCCAGCAGCACGATGCTGCGCTCACCCAGCGGAAACGCCTCGTTTTCACGCAACAGCAATGGCAGTTCGGTGCAACCCAGTATCACCACGCTGGCGCCGGCTTGCGCCAAATGGGTCAGCGCCAGCATCAGGTCATCCCTGCACTCCCCCTCCAGATAGCCGGCCTTGATTCCCCGCTCGCCGTAGATGGCGCGCATCACCAGTTCCTGATGGGCCTGGTCCGGGACCAGCAATTCAAACGGCGCGCCAGCCGCCGCGTCATGATAGACGCGGCTTTGGATGGTGCCGCTGGTCGCCAGCAATCCCACGCGACCATGGCCCGCATGGTGCCGTTCGATGTGGTGCACCGTCTCGTGCAGCATGTTGATGATCGGTATGGCGACCTGCGCGCTGATACGCTGAAGATAGGCGTGGGCGGTGTTGCAGGGAATGGCGATCAGGTCGGCGTGGTTGGCTTCCAGGCGCTTGCAGGCCGCGTAGATCGCCAGTGTCGGATCCTCGCCGTCGCCGATCAGGTTGGCGGTGCGGTCGGGGATCTGAGGATTGTGCTCGACGATCAGTTTGACGTGCTCCTGATCGCGGCTGGCGTTCGTGTTCATGATGATCTTGTCCATGAAATCGACCGTCGCGGCGGGGCCGACGCCGCCGATGATGCCGATCTTAAAAGGTTGCGGCGGCATCTGCTCACGGATCGTCAGCGCGTGGTCGACATAGGCCTGGTTGCTGTCCAGCGCCGGCATGCCAGCGACGTTCAGCAGGCTCGCTATCATGGCGATTTCGGTCGTGCCCGGCACGATCAGATCCGCGCCTTGCGCCATCAGGCTCCGGCACGCTTCCAGCAGCAACGCCACCGCCGCCGGGGAACGGTCATGGACCTTGAGTCCGTCATGCCCGTACACCGCCTCCATCACGCAACGCCGCTGTATCGGCGGCAGCGGATAGACCACCTGATAGCCCGCCGGCTCCAGGTGCCGCTCGAACAGCCGCTCCCCCAGCACATAATCGGAGGTCAGCACGCCCACGGTGCGCACGCCGGGGCCGCGTTGCCGGAGCGCCGCCAGCAGCGCATCCATCAGGCTGATGATCGGCAAGCGCAGCTCATTGCGCAATTGGTGCAGAAAGGTATGGCTGATAAAGCAAGGCAGCATCGCGCAGTGCGCGCCCGCCAGTTCGTAGCGCTGCAGCATGTCGTAGATGTAGAGCTGACGGCCGGCCAATTGCGGCGTCGCGCAATCCAGCCGGCCCTCGCCCTGGAACGGATGTTGTTCATACAAGACGGTATAGTCGCCGGCATGGCCGCCCGCCGCGATGCTGCGCAACAGTTTGCCGTGCACGTCGGCGCCGGCCAGCGCGCCGAGACCGCCAATGATGCCGATGCAGGTGTGTGCCGGATCGGCGGAAGTGGGGAATTCAGGTGTGTGGGACATAAGCTTTGTGGTATGCGGGAGACACTTCATACAATATCCGCGTCCGACCACCAGGTTATGCAATTTAGACCTGACTCCATGCGACGCAAGCATAGCAAAATGTCCGGCGACGGCTAAGCTCATCAACGAACACGGATTTGTAACCATGGACATCAAATGGCTGGAAGATTTCCTGAGCCTGGCTCAGACGCGCAACTTCTCGCGCTCGGCGCAGGAGCGCAACGTGACGCAGTCCGCGCTCAGCCGCCGGATCCGCGCGCTGGAAGCCTGGGTCGGCGCCGACCTGGTCGACCGCAGCACCTACCCGCTGATCCTGACGCCGGCCGGCAAGCTCTTCAGTAGCTCCGCCACCGACGCCATGCGCCTGCTGAACGACGCGCGCGCCCTGCTGCGCGTCGAAAGCAAGGACGAGAACATGCTCAGCATCTCGGCCGGCCACACGCTGTCGCTGAACTTCCTGCCCAACTGGCTGGGCGCCATCGAAGCGCGGCACGGCCAGCTGCGCACGCGCGTGCTGCCGGCCAATGTGCATGATTCGGTGCTGTCGCTGGTGGAAGGCAATTGCGACCTGCTGCTGTGCTACTACCACTCCGACCTGCCCATCGAACTCGATCCCGCGCGCTTCGAATTCATCAACCTGGGCGGCGAGGTCGTCATGCCGGTCTCCGTTGCCAAGCGCAGCGGCTTCGCGGCCTTCCCCTTGCCCGGCAACCGCCTGGCGCCGACCTCGCACCTGGCCTACACCGCCGGCTCCTTCTTCGCGCGGGTGGTCGAGCGCATCGTCGCGCGGGTCGACCAACCCTGCTTCCTGACCAACACCTACGAAACCGACCTGGCCGAGCTGCTGAAGACCATGGCCTTGTCCGGCCACGGGCTGGCCTGGCTGCCCGAGAGCTGCATCAAGCGCGAACTGAGCGAAGGCAAGCTGGTGGCGGCCGGCGGCGAGCAGTGGACCATGACCATGGAAATCCGCCTGTTCCGCGCGCTGGACAACCGCAAGCCGGCGCTGCAGCGCCTGTGGGACCTGCTCAAGAATCCCTGAAGCGGCGCACTTGCGCCACGATGCCATGCATTCCCGTATGACATCAAAGTATGCTGAATCAGCATAAAAGCCTGGCATCGCGTCTCTAGAATCACTTCCATCGGCCGCATCTCAACGCGGCATCGGCGAAGTCCCATTCAAGCAAGGAGAGACAGGATGACCACGGCAACACGAATAGAACACGATCTGCTGGGCGAACGCACCGTGCCCGAAAGCGCGTATTACGGCATCCACACATTGCGCGCGCTGGAAAACTTCCCGGTTTCCGGCACGCCCATTTCGCAATGGCCGGGCCTGATCGTCGCGCTGGCGATGGTCAAACAGGCGGCGGCCCTCACCAACCACAAGCTGGAACTGCTGAGCGGCGAGCACCTCGACGCCATCGTCGCCGCTTGCCAGCAAATCATCGACGGCCAGTTCCATCAGCACTTCGCGGTCGACATGATACAAGGCGGCGCCGGCACCTCCACCAATATGAACGCCAACGAGGTGATCGCCAACCTGGCGCTCGATCTGCTGCAGCAGCCGCGCGGAGCCTATCACCTGCTCCATCCCAACGAGCATGTGAACCTGAGCCAGAGCACGAACGATGTCTACCCCACCGCGCTGCGGCTGGCGACCTACCGCGCGATGGATGAGCTGGTCGCGGCGATGAACGTGCTGAAGCTGGCGTGCCGCGCCAAATCCGCCGAGTTCGCGGACGTCATCAAGATGGGGCGCACCCAGCTGCAGGACGCGGTGCCGATGACGCTGGGCCAGGAGTTCGCCACCTACGCCGTGATGCTGTCCGAAGACCAGGAGCGCCTGCGCGAGGCCGCGATGCTGATGTGCGAGATCAACCTGGGCGCCACGGCCATCGGCACCGGCATCAACGCCCATCCCGCCTACGCTGGGCTGGTGTGCGAGGCGCTGCGCCAGATCAGCGGCGCGCCGCTGTCCACCTCGGTCGACTTGATCGAGGCGACCCAGGACGTGGGCGCCTTTGTCCAGCTGTCCGGCGTGCTGAAGCGGGTGGCGCTGAAGCTGTCGAAGATCTGCAACGACCTGCGCTTGTTGTCGAGCGGACCGCGCGCCGGCTTCGGCGAGATCAACCTGCCGGCCATGCAGGCCGGCTCCAGCATCATGCCGGGAAAAGTCAATCCCGTCATTCCCGAGGTGGTCAACCAGATCGCCTTTGAAGTGCTGGGCAACGACGTCACGGTCAGCTTCGCGGCCGAAGCGGGCCAGCTGCAGCTGAACGCCTTCGAGCCCATCATCGGCTACAGCCTGTTCAAGAGCATCAGCCACCTGACGGCGGGATGCACCCTGTTGGCGACGCGCTGCATCAACGGCATTACCGCCAACCGCGCCTCGCTGCAGGCCAGCGTGGAAAACTCCATCGGCCTGGTGACCGCGTTGAATCCCTACATCGGCTACGAAGCCGCCACCCGCATCGCCCAGCTTGCGCTCAGCAGCGGCCGCGGCGTGGCGGAACTGGTGGTCGAACAAGGCCTGTTGACCGAATCCGAATTGCGTCAACTCCTGCAGCCGGCCCTGCTCACCAGGCCGAGGCTGTCGCCGCTGGCCGCGTAGACGACGCGCCAGCGAGCGCTTTCCGATAGTCCCGACAAACAGGCGCCCCGGCGGGCGCCGGGGGACGCGCACGCCTGCCGTCCGCCATACCAGCCTTGCTCATCTTTTTATAACAACGTTTCAAAACCGGGAGAAAACATGAAATTGCAAACCACCTGCTTCGCGCTCATCGGATGCCTTTGCGGCATCGCGTCGGCGCAATCGAATGTCACCATCTATGGTATCGCCGACGCCGGCCTGGTACGCGAAACCGGCGGCGCCGCCGGCAGCGTCAGCCGCGTGAGCAGCGGCGTGGGCTCCGGCTCGCGGCTGGGCTTCAAGGGGACAGAAAACCTCGGCAGCGACCTGAGCGCCTTCTTCCAGCTGGAGAACGGCTACAACATCGATACCGGCAGCGCCGGCCAGGGCGGGCTGCTGTTCGGCCGCCAGGCTTTCGTCGGCCTGTCCAGCAAATATGGCGCCATTTCGCTGGGGCGCCAGTATTCGCCGCTGTACACCACCTTGCGCGATGTCGTCGATCCGTTTGAAATCGGCTTGGCCGGCAATGTCACCAACATCATTCCCGGCAATACGCGGGTCGACAATATGGTCGAATACAAGACCCCGCGCTATGCTGGCTTTGCCGCCGACCTGGCCTACGGCGCCGGGGAGGCGGCCGGCGACAGCAGCAAGAACCGCACCCTGGGCGCTGCGGTCAGCTACGTCAACGGCCCGCTCAATGTGACGCTGACCAACCATATCAAGGAAAACGCCGATGCCAGCGACAGCTCGCGCTACAGCCTGGCTGTGGCGAAGTACAAGGCCGGCGCGTTCAGCGTGGACTACGCGCACGGCGTCACGCACGGCCTGGCGGGCGCCCGCAGCAAGGACGATGTGCTGGGCGGCACCTGGACCACCGGCGCGCACACCGTGCTGGCCTCGTACATCCGCCACGACGATCAAACCGCCGCCAACAAGGATGCGCACCAGTGGGCGGTCGCTTATCTGTACGGGCTATCCAAGCGCACCGACCTTTATCTGAGCTATGGCCGTATCAGCAACCGCAATGGCGCCGGCTATACGGTGGGCAATGGCACAGATACGGGGACGGGTAACACCGGCACCGACATCGGCGTCCGCCATCGCTTTTAATTTCCCTGCATTCTGAACGGCCCGCGCGCGGGCCGTGCCGCATTTTGGCACACCTCCCACTGATATCATTTTCGATATCAATCGAGAAAAAAAAGTCATTGGTTAATTGATAATTCAAGGACTACATTTGTCGTATTAAAAAAATGTTACCGCAAACATTTTTAGCTTCAATAACATGAAGGCTAACATGCGACATAAAAAGGCCCGCCTACAGGGCCGAACCGGAGACACGTATCGCGGATGGAAGCGCTTGGCCGTACAGGCCTTGGTGCTGGCTGCTGCCATTCCGCTCCCCGTCCAAGGCGCGGACGTGCGCGCTGCCGCCCAGGCGCACGCCCAGGGCCTGGTGGCGCGGCTGACGCTGGACGAGAAGATCAACCAGTTGCTCAACGTGGCGCCCGCCGTGCCGCGCCTGGGCATCCCCGCCTACAACTGGTGGACCGAATCGCTGCACGGCGCACTGGGGCCGCTGCCCACCACCAACTTCCCAGAACCGATAGGCCTGGCAGCCAGTTTCGACGCGCCGCTGCTGCAACAGGTGGCCGCCGCCATCAGCACCGAAGTGCGGGCCCTGCACACGCTGGGACGCGAGACCGGCCACCTGGGACGCATCGGCACCGGGCTCGATACCTGGTCGCCCAACCTCAACATCTTCCGTGACCCGCGCTGGGGGCGCGGCCAGGAAACCTATGGCGAGGACCCTTACCTGACGGCGTCGCTGGGCGTCGCCTTCATCCGCGGCATCCAGGGCGGCAACCCGGATTTGCCGGACGTGATCGCGACGCCCAAGCACTTCGCCGTGCACAGCGGCCCGGAATCGACCCGCCACGCGGCGAACGTGTTCGTATCCGCGCACGACCTGGAGGACACGTATCTGCCGGCCTTCCGCGCCGCCATTGTCGATGCCCAGGCCGGCTCCATCATGTGCGCGTACAACCGCATCGATGGCCAGCCGGCCTGCGGCAGCGAGCTGCTGATGAAACAGCATTTGCGCGGCGCCTGGGGCTTCAAGGGCTATGTGGTCTCCGATTGCGACGCGGTGACCGACATTTCGGAACGCCACAAGTACGCCGCCGACCCGGCCGCCGCCGTGGCGGTGGCGCTGAAGGCCGGCACTGACAACGAGTGCAACACCAGGACCTTGGGCGAAACGCCGGGACTGGCCGAGCGCTACCGCGAAGCCTGGCAGCGCGGCCTGATCGGCATGGCCGACATCGACCAGGCCCTGGTGCGCCTGTTCTCGGCGCGCTACCGCAACGGCGACCTGGCCGGCCTGCCGCGGCGCCAGGTCAAGGCGGTGCCGGTCGACGCCATCAACACCCCCGCGCACCAGGCGCTGGCGCTGCAAGCGGCCACGCGCAGCCTGGTGCTGCTGAAGAACGACGGCGTGCTGCCGCTCAAGCCGGGACTGAAACTCGCGCTGATCGGCCCGCTGGCGGACGCCACGCGCGTCCTGCGCGGCAATTACTCGTCGCCCCAGTCGGCGCCGCCGGTGTCGGTGCTGGAAGGCTTGCGCCGCGTGCTGCCGCAGGCGCGGATCACGCTGGCGCCCGCCGGCGCCTCGATCACCGACGGCGATCCGGTGCCCGCGTCCGCCCTGCGCGCGCCGGATGGCCAGCCGGGCTTGCGCGTCGAATACTACAACCGCAACGGCCAGCAGTACGACAGCAAGCCGGTGTTGAGCCTCAATGAACCGGGACTCGAGGCGCATGGCCTGCAATTCAAGGCGGTGGCCGATCATCACAAGCTCGTCTGGGATGGCGAGCTGAGCGTGCCGGAAAGCGGCTTGTACCGGCTCGGCGTCAGCGGCGTCAAGGGCGCGCTGAAGGCCGGCGGCAAGGCACTGGTCGAAGCCAGCGAGTATTCGCAATGGGGCGAGCCGCTGAAACTGACCACGGTGCGGCTGGAGCAAGGCCAGCGCTACCCGCTGCACTTCGAGGCGGAGTCCGGCGGCAGCGGCCTGCCCGGCCTGTTCTGGAAGCGCATCTCCAGCGACGCCGACGCCGATCTGCGCCGCGTCACCGCGGACGCCGACGTGGTCGTTGCCGTGGTCGGCCTGACGTCGGACCTGGAAGGCGAGGAAATGGCGCTCAAGGTGGACGGCTTCGAGGGCGGCGACAAAACCTCGCTGGACCTGCCGGCCGAGCAGCGGCAACTGCTGGAACGCGCCCGGGCGCTGGGCAAGCCGCTGGTGGTGGTGCTGATGAACGGCAGCGCGCTCGACCTGTCGTGGGCCAGGGACAACGCCGCCGCCATCCTGGAAGCCTGGTACCCCGGCCAGTCGGGCGGCCTGGCGATTGCCCACGTGCTGACCGGCCGCGCCGATCCGGGCGGCCGCCTGCCGCTGACCTTCTACCGCAGCGTGGCCGACCTGCCGCCGTTTGACGACTACAGCATGCGCGGCCGCACCTACCGCTACTACAACGGCACGCCGGTCTACGCCTTCGGCGCCGGCCTCAGCTATACGAGCTTCGGCTACGCGCCGCTGCACGTCGCGCCGGTGGATGGCGCGCCGGAAAACGGCGTGACGGTGACCACGCAAGTCACCAACACCGGCGGCCGGGACGGCGACGAGGTGGCGCAGCTGTACCTGACGCCGCCTGGCTTCGAGGGTGCGCCACGGCTGGCGTTGCGCGGATTCCAGCGCGTCACGTTGAAAGCGGGCGAGAGCCGCCGGATCAGTTTCCGCCTGACGCCGCGCGACCTGAGCTTTGTCACGCGCGACGGCCAGCGCCAGCTGACACCGGGGCAGTATCGGCTGAGCGTGGGCTCCGGGCAGCCCGGCACCGGCGTGGCGGGACAGCAGGCGCCCCTGGTATTGAAGCGCACCGTGTCATTGGAACGTTGACAAGGAGCGGCTAAACATCAACCGTCACAAGGAGGCAAGCGACCGGACATTCAAGCGTTAGACCACGTACAAGATACTCAATATAAAAAATACGGAGACTTTATGCAGAAACCTTTTCAACGTCGTTTGATGTACCTGGCGGTCGCCAGTGCATGCAGCGCGCTGGCCATGCCCGGCCACGCCCAGCAGGCGCCAGTGCCCGGCACCGAGGGCCCGCAAGTTATCGTGACGGGCATCCGCGCCAGTATGCAGTCGACCCTGAACCTGAAGCGCAACTCGGACGGCATTGTCGACGGCATCGTTGCCGAAGACATGGGCAAGTTCCCCGATACCAACCTGGCCGAATCGCTGCAGCGGATTTCCGGCGTCTCGATCGACCGCAGCAATGGCGAGGGGCAGAAAGTCACCGTGCGTGGCCTGGGGCCGGACTTCAACCTGGTGTTGCTGAATGGCCGCCAGATGCCGACCACCGACCTGAGCGATTTGTCCGGCCGTTCGTTTGACTTTTCGAACCTGGCCTCGGAATCGATTTCGCAACTGCAGGTGTATAAAACCGGCCGCGCCGACAGCCCGACCGGCGGCATCGGCGCCACCATCAACGTGGTCACCGGGCGTCCGTTCGACAATCCCGGCATGCATTCCAGTATCGGCGTCAAGGCGGTCAAGGACACTTCCAACGACCACTTGCCGAGCGGCGTGAAGGGCGACAGCGTGACGCCGGAGGTGTCGGGCATTTACTCGAACACCAGCGCCGACGGCCGCTTTGGCGTGTCGCTGAGCGCCAGCTTCCAGTCGCGCGATTCCGGCTTCAACCGCGCCGGCCTGTTCAACGGCTACCAGGGTCCGTATCTGGGATCGGCGGTCATCGATGGACAGACCCTGCCGCAACCCGGCCAGCCCGGTTCGCAGAACATCACCAATCGCCCGGCACAGGACGCGCTGTATTCGATTCCACAGAATATGAACTACAACGTTGCCGCGGTCCAGCGGCAGCGCACCAACGGCCAGCTGACCTTCCAGTTCCGCCCGGTCAAGGACCTGACCACCACGGTCGACTACACCTATTCGGAAAACAAGATACAGACCAAGCGTAACGAGCTCAGCGTATGGTTCGCGCAGACGCCGACCTCGACCAGCAGCTGGCCGAGCGGCCACGTGGTCAGCCCGCTGACCTATTCCGAGGTCTATCCGACACCGCAGGACATCTCGGTGGTGGGCAGCGACTTCGCCACCAAGACCAAGAACCAGTCGATCGGCTTCAACGCCGCCTGGAAAGTCCGGCCGGGCCTGAAGCTGGAGTTCGACGCCCACCATTCCACCGCCGAGTCCGGCGCGGACAGCCCGTTCGGCAGCGAGAACGCGCTGTCCAACGCCAGCTTCAGCCGTGGCACGACCAAGGTCGACTTCACCCACGAGCTGCCGATCCTGAGCATGCCGGCCGCCAACCTGGCCGCCGCGCCGATCCAGGCCGCCGGCTCGTGGTTCCACAACGGCTACGAAAAATCGGTCATCAAGCAGGCGCAGGCAAAAGGCAGCCTGCAGCTGATGGAGGCCTCCGAGCTGAACTTCGGCGTCGGCTATACCGACACCACCAACCGCTCGACGTTCTCCAATGTGCAGAACAACACCTGGGGCGGCGCGACCAAGGCGTCGGACTATCCGGCCAATCTGTTCCAGGCCAATTCCCTGCCCTCGTTCTTCAACAAGCTGGGCGGCGCCAACTCGCCCGACCTGTTCGCCACGCTGTACACCTTCGACTTCGCCAAGGTGCGCCAGGTGACCGCCAACGCGGTGGGCAACCAGGCCGCCTACCTGCCTAACTTCGGCGTCCCCGACACCGATCGCACGCTGCAGGAAAAAACCACGTCGGCCTACCTGTCCCTCAGCACCGATTGGGATCTCAAGATTCCGGTCCACTCGTCGGTCGGTGTGCGGGTGGAACGCACGCAGGTCAGCTCGGTGGCCCAGGTGCTGCCGGCCAGCGCGGTGGTGTGGGTGGCGCAGAACGAATTGCCGCTGACCTTCGGCGGCCAGGCATTCAGCAACACCGACGCGTCCTACACCAACGTGCTGCCGGCCCTCAACCTGGATGCCGATCTGCGCAGCGACATGAAGCTGCGGGCCAGCCTCGGCGCCACCATTGGCCGCGCGCGCTACGATCAATTGCAAGGCGGTCTGACGCTGGGCACCATCGCCAACGTCTTCACCGGCGGCAGCGCCTCGGTCGGCAACCCGGCGCTGAAGCCGGTCAAGTCGAAGAACCTGGATCTCTCGTGGGAATGGTATTACAACAAACAGAGCCTGCTGTCGCTGGCGTTCTTCCGCAAACAGCTGGACAACTACGCCGGCCAGACCCTGGTTTCGCAGACGCTGTACGACCTGCACACGCCAATCGGCGGCGCCTACTACAAGGCGGCGTTGTCGAACGGCTGCGGCGCCGCCGATACCAACTGCATCCGCAACTACATCCTGGGCCACTTCGACGGCCAGCCAGGCGTGAAGAAAACCGGGGTCAAGGGCGACGGCATGCTGGACGGTACCATCACCGGCCTGCAGACCGACCCGCTGCTCAACTTCCAGACCACCACCTATGCCAACCAGAAATCGGCCAACGTCAGTGGCGCC
Organism: Rugamonas sp. A1-17; assembly: GCA_025548565.1. GTDB lineage: Bacteria > Pseudomonadota > Gammaproteobacteria > Burkholderiales > Burkholderiaceae_D > Rugamonas. Next base: position 16,579 of record JAJLPB010000017.1, on the reverse strand, counting down.
GAGGTCAACGTGCAGCACATGTTCGGCGAAAGCGGTTTCGGTCTGCAGGCGAACTATACGTATGTGCACTCGCCGCTGAAGTACAACAACGCCGACGTCAACGACCAGTTCGCCATTCTCGGCTTGAGCAATTCAGCCAACGTGGTGGGCATCTTCGAGAACAAGGAATGGTCGGTGCGGGTGGCGTACAACTGGCGCGACGAGTTCCTGGCCGCGACGGTCGACGGCAACAACCGCGCGGCGCCGGTGTACACCGACGCCTACGGTCAGGTCGACGTCAGCGTGGGCTACAACTACAACAAGAACCTGAGCTTCCAACTTGAGGCGATCAACCTGAACGATGCCACCCAGCGCCAGCATGGCCGCACGTTCGCATCGACGTTGAATGTGACGCAGGCCGGACCGCGTTACATGATCGGCGCGCGCTACAAGTTCTAACCATCGTCTCGCGGCCACGCTCGTGGTCTTAGCCGCTCGCCTTGACGGGAGCGGCTTTTTTATTTGCTCACGACACCATCAACTTGACGGACTTCAGCCGGACGCTGTCCGGGCCGGCATGGATGGTAAAACTGCCCGGCTCGACCACCCGCTTCATGTCCATGTTATAGAACCACAGATCGGCCGGCGTGATGTCGAAGGACAGCGTGCGTTGCTCGCCCGGTTGCAGCGTGACGCGCCTGAAAGCCTTCAGTTCCAGCACCGGACGGGTGACCGAGCTGACGTCGTCGCGGATATAGATCTGCACCACTTCGTCGCCGGCCAGCTTGCCGGTGTTGCGCACGTCCACCTCCACCTTGGTCGATTCGCCGGCACGGATGCCGGCCTTGGCAAGGCGCGGCGCCGAGATGTCGAAGCTGGTGTAGCTCAGGCCGAAGCCGAAGGGATACAGCGGCGTGGTCAGGCCGTCGATGTAGCCGCGGCGCGCGGACGGCTTGTGGTTGTAGAACACCGGCAGCTGGCCGACGCTGCGCGCGATCGACACCGGCAGCTTGCCGCCCGGGTTGGCGCGGCCGAACAGCAGGTCGGCCGCGGCGTGGCCGGTTTCCTGGCCCATGTACCAGCCTTCGATCAGCGCGTCGGCTTTCTCCGCCAGCAGGTTGACCGACAACGGACGGCCGTTCAGCAGGAACACCACGGTCGGTTTGCCCAGCGCGAAGATGGCGCGCGCCAGATCGTTCTGCTGGCCCATCAGGTCCAGGCTGTCGCGGTCGCCCAGGTGATTGTCGGCCCAGGCCTCGCGGCTGGTCTGCTCGTTATCGCCGAGGACCATGATGATGGTGTCGGCTGATTTGGCCGCTTCCACCGCCTCGGCGATCAACCTGGCGTTGACTTCCGGCGCCGTGAACTTGATCTCGTCCGCGCCCCACACATGGCCTTCGGTGATGCGCACGCCCTCCGCGTAGCGCAGCTCGAAACCCTGCGCCCGGCTCTCGGCCAGCAGGCCGTCGTGGATCGACACCACATGGCGCGGCACGTCGGAATAGCCGCCGATCGGGCAATCCTTGGCGTGGGTGCCGAGCAGCAGCACCTTGCCGACCTTCTTCGCGTCCAGCGGCAGCAAGCCCTTGTCGTTCTTCAGCAGCACCGGCGTGCGGGTCGCGGCGCGGCGCGCCAGCGCGACCGCCTCCGGCGTCGCGGTCAGGCTGTCGGCGATCCTGGCATCCACGTAGGGCTGTTCGAACAGGCCCGCCAGGAATTTCAGTTCGAGGATGCGGCGAACGACAACGTCGATGTCTTTTTCAGCGATCTTCTTTTCGCGTACCAGTTCGCCCAGCGTCTTGTAGGCCAGGCCGTCCGGCGTTTCGATATCCACGCCGGCCTTGAAGGCGGCCAGCGCGGCCTCCTTCGGCGTGGCGGCCAGCTTGTGGCGGGTGATCAGTTCATTGATGCCGAAATAGTCCGACACCGTCACGCCCTTGAAGCCCCACTCCTCGCGCAGCACCCTGGTCAGCAGCCAGCGGTTGGCGTGCGAGGGGACGCCGCCGATCTCGTTATACGACGGCATGACGGCGCTGATATGGGTTTCCCTGACCAGCTTCTCGAACGGCGGGAAGAACTCCTCGCGCAGCGTGCGCTCGCTGACTTCGGCCGGGCCGATATTGGTGCCGCTCTCCGGCTGGCCGTGTCCGGTCATGTGCTTCAGCGTGGCGAACACCTTGTCCTTGCCCAGTTGCCGCGACTCGCCCATGAAGCCCAGCACGGCCGCCTTGCCCATCTCGCCGCACAGGTGCGGGTCTTCGCCATAGGTCTCCTCGATGCGGCCCCAGCGCGGCTCGCGCGCCACGTCCACCACCGGCGCCAGCGCCAGGTTGGCGCCGCGCGCGCGCATCTCGCGGGCGGCGGCGCTGAACACGTCGCGCACCATGTCCGTATCGAACGACGATGCCAGCCCGATCGCCTGCGGGAAGCTGGTGGCGTCGCGGGCCACGTAGCCATGCAGCGACTCCTCGTGCATCAGCAGGGGGATGCCGAGGCGGGTTTGCTCGAGCGCCCACTTCTGCATGGCGTTCACATAGGTCGCGGTTTCAAACGCATTGCGGTTGGCCACCACGCCGGTGTCGCCGGCGCCGGCCGCCTGCCCCACCTGGCGGTCGGACGGACGCGCCACCATGCCCAGGCCGTGCGGGTACATCCGCGTCGCCTGCTCGGCGGAGAATTCGTTCCGCGCGTCCTGGATCAGCTTCTTGTCCTGCCAGATGCATTGCATCTGCGCGATCTTCTCGTCCAGCGTCATGCGGCCCAGCAGGTCGTCGACGCGCCTGCCGAGCGGCAGCGACGCATCCTTGTAAGGCGGGCGCGCGCTGGCGCCCAGCGCCATCGCCGGCGCGAGCGATGCCGCGCCGGCCAGGCCGGTCATCGATTTGAGGAACTGCCTGCGCTTGTCGTTACTCATCTTGTCTCCTGGTTTTTGTTAGAGGTATGTCGCCATTAACTTGAAATGAATAGCGCTACCATTTCCCAGTGTGATCGATTGAGATTGCCAAGTCAACACGTCTTAGCCAGGTGTGCCGGACCTGGGCGGCATGGCCCTGATGGCGTCCGCGATGGCGGCGCGCAGCGGCTTGCCGCCCAGCCGGCTGTCGAATGGAGCGGGCCGCATCGGCAAGCCATCCAGCCGCGGCGCCTCCTTCCACCCTTGCAGCCAATTCATGTGATCGGCCATGCCCCACATCACGAAGTCGCGGCAGTTCGGGTGGCTGAAGGTTACGTCCAGATAGTCCCTGGCCAGCGCCGCCACGCCCGCATCGCGCGCCGCGATATCGGCCGGCAGCTTGCGGTCGTTGACATCGAATTCGGTGACCAGCAAATCCAGTCCCATGCCGCTCACCTCGTCGAGGAATTTGCGCCACTCCAGCAGGCCCTTGCTGCCCGGCCCCATCTCATCCCAGGAACCGATATGGCTTTGCAACCCCAGCGCCTGCACCGGCGTGCCGCGCGCCTTCAGCGCCTGCAGCAGTTTGAGCACGCCGGCGCGATGCCTGGCGCTGCCGTCGTCGGGCCGCATGTAGTCGTTATAAACGAGCTGTGCCTGCGGCGCGTGCTCGCGCGCCAGCCGGAACGCCAGGTCGATCTCCTCGACGGCTCCGAGGCGCTCGGTCAGCACGTTCTGCCGCAGCGCGCCGTCGGCCGGATCGATGGCCTCGTTGACCACATCCCAGCTATAAACCTGCGAACCGAAGTGCTTGCAGACGGCGCCGATGTGCTCGCGTATCAGCCGCTCCGCCGCCAGCGCGGGCCGCGCGCCGAAGTCGTATTGATTGACCCAGGCGGGTTGCCACCTGGCCGTCTGCCAGAGCAGGTTATGCCCGCGCACCAGCATGCCCTGCTCTCTGGCCCAGGCGAACATCCGGTCCGCCGGCTCGTAGTTGGCTTGCCCCTGGCGCGGTTCCAGCGCCGGCCATTTGCATTCGTTCTCGGTGACGATGACATTGCACTCGCGCGCCATCAACGCCAGGTAGGCGGGATCACGAAAGCCCCCCGCGCCGATCGCGTTGCCGACATTGAGGCCTTTGCGCTTGCCCAGCGCCTTCAAGGATTCCGCTTGATCGGCGCCCGATACGCCGGTCATCGGCATCAGGCCGGCGCCGGCCAGCAAGGCCAAGGTATTTCTACGAGAAATCGTCATCGACACGCTCCATGGGGAAAAAGTTTGCCAGCACTCGTGGCATAATCAAAATGTTACAACAAAAGGTTAAGCAAAGACCGATGACAAGCATCAAGGTGAAATCCAAACCCGCAGCGGGTTCCCGGTCGGGCGTGCCGACGATGATCGACGTGGCCAAACTGGCCGGCGTTTCGCCGATGACCGTGTCGCGTGTGATGAACGGCGACACCCGTGTCCGCGAAGTCACCCGCAACCGCGTCGGCAAGGCAGTGGCAGCACTGAACTATGTGCCCAACCAGGCGGCGCGCCGCCTGGCGGGAGCGCCTCCCATCCGTGTCGGCTTCTTGTACAGCAACCCAAGCGCCGGCTACCTGAGCGAATTACTGGTCGGACTGTTGAACCAGGCCAGCCCGAACAACGTACAACTGGTCGTGGAAAAGTGCGAGGCCGACGAGCAAAGCGCCGACCAGGCGCGCCGCATGATCGCCAACGGCATCGACGGCATCATCCTGCCGCCGCCGCTGTGCGACACGCCGAACCTGATCGACGTCATCGCCGCCTCCGGCACGCCGGCCGTCACGGTGGCCTGCGGCAGCCCGGACGACCGCGTCTGCGCCGTCAGCATCGACGACTTCCACGCGGCGCACGCGATGACCAGCCATCTGATCTCGCTGGGCCACCAGCGCATCGGCTTCATCATCGGCCATCCCAACCAGACCGCCAGCGCGCGCCGGCTGGCGGGCTTCCAGGCCGCCATCGCCGAACGACGCGTGCAAGGCGCGGCCGAGCTGATCGTCCAGGGCCTGTTCACCTACCGCTCGGGCCTGGACGCGGCCGAAACCTTGTTGGGCCTGGAACAGCGCCCCACCGCCATCTTCGCCAGCAACGACGACATGGCGGCCGCGACCGTGGCCATCGCCCATCGCCTGGGACTGGATGTGCCGGGCGACCTGACCGTGGCCGGCTTCGACGATACCGCGCTGGCGACCACCATCTGGCCGGAACTGACCACCGTGCGCCAGCCGATTTCCGACATGGCGGCGGCGGCGGTGCAGTTCCTGGTCAGGCAGATCAACGCCCAGCGCGATGGCGGGGACGAGGCGCCGGAGCACGTGGTGATGGACTATCAACTGATACGGCGCCAGTCCGACGCCGCCCCGCGCACCCGTCCGTCCACCAAGATCGCGGGCAAGCTCAAGGTTTAGCGCCTCATCATATTCAACAACTGCGCACGCAGCCTGCGGGCCGCGTCGCCATCGAACGGCGCCAGCACCCCGCGCGCCTGCGGCGGAATATGCGCGGCTTCGCCGCCATCGCTGTCGAACACGTAATGACGGAAGATCTCCTGCCACGCCTGCCGCTGCGCCGGCGGCAGCTCACGCAAGGTCATCAGGGCCAGCAGCAGCGTGTTGACCGGCGTGTCCATATAGTCGGGCGATTGCCGCCACCAGTAGTTGACCAGCACGTTGAAGCGGTCCAGCGCCTCGACGTGATGCCACCACATGCTGGGAATGAAGAGCGCGTCGCCGGCTTCGAGTTCGGCCACCTGCGCGTGTTCGAGCGCGTCGGCGAATCTGGGGAAGGCGGCGAGATCGGGCGCGGCGAAGTCGACCAGGCTGATCGCCTGGCCGGCCGGCGTCAGGTCCAGCGGGCCGACATACAGATTGGCCAGCTGGTCCGGCGGGAACAAGGTGAAGCGGCGCCGCCCGGCCGCCACGCAGGCCAGGTTGTCCGGCAAGTCGTAGTGCGCCGGGATGCGCGTGCGGTTGCCCACCCAGATGCTGGCCAGGGCATCGCGCGTGCCCAGGTCGATATCGTTCTCCGCGCGAAAGCCCGGCAAGCAGGCGTCGATCGTGGTCGAGCCGACATAGAAGGCCGGCGGCTGGCCGTGATCCAGGTGGTCGCGCAGCGCGTCGAGCACGGCGTCGAAGCGCACGCGCACCGACGTGAAATTGAAGCCGCTCATCTCGGCGTTGTAAAAGAAACGCCCGCCGATATCGGGCGCGCCGTGCATCGCGTTGACGCTGGCGTCGCGGTAAAAGCGCCGCAGATAAGCGTCCGCCGCCCGCGGCGAGCTTTGCGCGGCGCGCACCATCGGCCACGCCGCCGCCAAACCACGCAGCACCAGCGGCTGCGTCGACGTCAGGATGGCGTCCGTCAAGCCGTCCGGCGCGACGCCGTGGAGTTCGCGTATCGGCTTGGCGTTGTTAAGTAAAACAGCTGGATGCATCTGGCTCACCGTGGTTACATGGTTGTCAAATAATAATATGCGCAACCATTATGCGCGACATGATGCGCAGAATCATCATCAATGTGGTGGCCTCACCACAATCTTGGCGTAGCCACCACCACAGATTGTTAAGCGCAAACATTTCTATTGTCCGATCGCTACCGCCTCCTCTACACTCCAGTCATAACTATGCGTTCGATAGGCGCAAAAAAAATAACGACAGGAGACGAAATGAGCGGCAATGACACGCACGCCAACGCGATCCGCAGGATCGTCGTCGTGGGCGGCGGCACCGCCGGCTGGATGACGGCGGCCCCATTGGCCCAGCGCCTGGCGCGCCATCCCTCCGAGCCCTGCGAGGTGACCCTGGTGGAGTCGCCCGACATCGGCACCATCGGGGTTGGCGAGGCGACCCTGCCCACGATTCGCGTCTATAACGAGGCGCTGGGCCTGGATGGCGCCGACTTTATCAGCAAGACCCAGGCCAGTTTCAAGCTGGGCATCGAGTTCAGGGACTGGGGCCACATCGGCAATCGCTTCTTCCACGGCTTCGGCGATTTCGGCCCGCCGCTGGCCGGCCTCGGCGCGCACCAGCACTGGCTGCGCATGGCGCAGGCGTTCCACAACATGCCGGAGCTGGAGAACTGGTCGATGCCCTCGGTCATGGCGCGCCACAACAAGTTCATTCCTCCGAATGAGGAAACGCCCGGCATGACCGACGCCTATTCCTACGGCTTCCATTTCGACGCCGGCCTGTACGCCAACTATCTGCGCGACTACGCCGTGGCGCGCGGGGTCCGGCGCATCGAAGGCATGATCGTCGATGTCGAGCGGCATCCGGAGAGCGGCTTCGTCACCGCGCTGAAGCTGCGCGACGGCCGCCGCGTCGAGGGCGACCTTTTCATCGATTGCTCGGGCTTCCGCGCCCTGCTGATCGAAGGCGCGCTGGACGCCGGCTACGAGGACTGGAGCGGGTACCTGCCCTGCAACAGCGCGCTGGCCGTGCCCTGCGCCCCGGTGCCGCAGCTGACGCCCTACACGCGTTCCACCGCGCAGGAAGCCGGCTGGACCTGGCGCATCCCCCTGCAGCATCGCACCGGCAACGGCCACGTGTATAGCAACGCCTTCACCAGCGACGAGCAGGCGCGCGGCACACTGCTGGCCGGCCTCGATGGCGCCGCCCTGGACGAACCGCGCCAGCTGCGCTTCGTCACCGGGCGCCGGCGCCAGTCCTGGATCAAGAACGTGGTGGCGATCGGCCTGTCGGCAGGCTTTGTCGAACCGCTGGAATCGACCAGCATCAACCTGATCGAGACAGCGGTAGGCAAGCTGCTCGAACTGTTCCCGGACCGCGATTGCCGTCCGGAGCTGGCCGACGAATTCAACCGTGTCATGCGCATCCGCTACGAATCGGTGCGCGACTTCATCATCCTCCACTACAAGCTGACCAAGCGCGACGACTCGGCCTTCTGGCACTACTGCGCCAACATGCCGATTCCGGACTCGCTGCGCCACCAGATCGAGCTGTTCCGCCAGACCGGGCGCGTGGCGATCATCGACCGCGGCGGCTTCGCCGAGCCCTCGTTCGTGGCAATGATGATGGGCCTCGGCGTGGTGCCGAAGCGCTACGATCCGCTGGCCGACCGGGCCGACCTGCGCGTGGTGCACGGCCACTTTGCCCAGCTGCGCGACATGATCGCGCAGGCGGTGGCACGGATGCCCACGCACGGCGCCCACGTGGCGCGCCAGGCGGCGATGGCGTCATCCCGCGCGGCCTGACGTGCGCAATCCTGGCCGCGCCCCAATTTTTGCAACAAACACTTATGGCAGTGTAAAAAAAGCCAGAGTCAGCAGCAAAACGTAGCACGAGCATGCAAGCGCTACAAATCATGACCTATAAAAAAACCACCGATATCAGGGAGACAAATTGAAGACATTGCAAAAAACTGCGATCGCCGCAGCGGTTACACAGCTTGTTGTGCTGTACAGCAGCGCGGCATGGGCCCAGACGGCCGACACCGGCAACGCCGACCAGGCAAAGAGTCCGGCCGTGGTGGTGGTGAGCGGCCAGCGCGCCGCTTTGCAATCCGCGCAAAAACTCAAGCAGGATGCCGATGAAGTCGTCGATTCGATCGTCGCCGAGGACATCGGCAAGCTGCCGGACCGTTCGGTCACCGAGGTGCTGCAGCGCATCGCCGGCGTCACCATCGACCGCAACATGGCGGGCGACCCGAACCGCCAGTCGGTCGAGGGTTCCGGCGTGTCGGTGCGCGGCCTGACCTACGTGCGTTCGGAAGTCAACGGCCGCGACGCCTTCTCGGCCGGCGGCGGCCGCTCGCTCGGCTTCTCCGACGTGGCGCCGGAGCTGATGGCCGGCGTCGATGTCTATAAGAATCCGTCCGCGGAACAGATCGAAGGCGCTGTCGCCGGCCTGGTCAATCTGCGCACAGCCATGCCGTTCAACTACAAGGGCTTCAAGGGGACCATGGGCGTGTCGGAATCCTATTCCACACTGCGCAAGGGAGCGCCCTCCCCGACCGGCACCCTGTTGCTGTCGAACCGCTGGGACACCGGGCTCGGCGAATTCGGCGCCCTGGTCGATTTCGCCCATGCGAAGAGCCCCAGCCGATCGGATGGCGTGGGCGTCGATCCCTACTTCCCGCACGTGAACTCCACCGACCCGGCCCTTTACGATCCCGCCAAAACGAAATGGATACCGCTTGGCGTCGGCTATCGCTCGCAAGAATTCGAACGCACCCGCCGCGGCGACTACGCGGCCCTCCAGTGGCGGCCGAACAGAGACCTGACGGCCTCGCTGACCTACTTCAAGACCCGCTACAAGGAAGACCTGGACGAGCACGTGGTGGCCTCGTCCGAGGACAAGTGGTACCAGCAGGTGGCCAGCGCCGACTCGGTCTTCGACAGCAAGGGCGCGTTCCAGCATGGCACGATCTCGAACCCGACCTACGGCGGTTCGCCGTTCAACAGCTCGCAGCGTATCAACACCCGTGAATCCAGCACCCGGGACACCGCGCTGAACGTGCAGTGGCGCCTTTCGCCGGCCCTGACCTGGACCAACGACTTCCAGCATGTACGCTCGACCACCGAGGGTTTCGACGCCGACGTATCGACCGGCTTCATCCTGCCGAACCAGACCGTGGATATGACCGGCAAGGTTCCGCAGATCGGCCTCGGTTCGGCGGCCTACATGGCCGATCCGAAGAACTACTACTGGGCCTATACCCAGGAAGCGCTGGACCACGCCACGGCCACCCAGAAAGCGTGGAAATCCGACGTCAAGTTCTCCTTCGACGACCCGGTGCTGCGCGACATCCGCTTCGGCGTGCGCATGGCCGACCGCGAAGGCGTCAACAACAAGGCCCAGCAGTTCTACAATTGGCAGGCGATCACCTTCCCCTGGATGGAGGGCTGGCAGATCAACGGCGTAGCCCGCCTGAGCGATCCGCGCTTCGCCGGCGGCTCTTCGCTGCAGACGATCGACAACTTCTTTGGCGGCAAATACCAGTTGCCGCCGATGCTGTTCGCGGACGCGGCCACGGTGCGCGGCTTCCCGGACCAATGGGCCAAGATCCACGCCTACCACGACGTCCTGTGCGCCGAGAAAGGTTCGAGCTGCACGCCGTGGAAGCCGTCGAGCTTTGACGATCCGGCCGCCACCAACACGCAGACCGAGCGCACCCGCGCCGCCTACACGCAGTTGCGCTTCGGCTGGGATGACCTCAAGTACCCGATCGATGGCAATGTCGGCATCCGCTACGTGAGGACGCGCGGCGCCGGCAGCGGCTACGTCTCGTTCACGCCTCCGGCCCCCATCGCCACCGGCAGCGGCGTCAACGTGACCGGCCAGGACAAGCTGATCAACATCGCGCAGTTCGCGCAAGCGCAGTCGTTCAGCAATTCCTACGACAACTGGCTGCCGAGCCTGAATCTGCGCCTGAAGGCCAGCAATGAACTGCAGTTCCGTTTCGCGGTGGCCAAGGCCATGGCGCGTCCGGACTTCAACCAGCTCCAGGTACAGACGACGCTGAGCGCACAGACCCTGCAGACCGTCACCAAGGATGCATCCGGCAACACGACCGGCGTGCAGTTCAACGGCACCAGCCTGACCGGCACCAGCGACGGCAACCCGCTGCTCAAGCCGACCACGTCCACCAACGTCGACCTGACCGCGGAGTGGTACTTCGCCAAGGCCGGCTCGCTGACGTTCTCGTTGTTCAACAAGGACCTCAAGGACATCGTCATCACGAAGAACTACGGCTACACGGCGAACGACGTCAACGGCAAGCCGCAGACCTTCGTGGTCACCGGTCCGGTCAACGGCGCCAAGGGTTATGCCCGCGGTTTCGAGATCGCCCACCAGCAATACTACGATTTCGTGCCGGACTGGCTGCGCGGCGTGGGCACCCAGGCAAGCTGGACCTACGTGCAGAGCGAGCGCACGCTGAAGGACCCGGTGTTCCAGGCATGGTGCTCGGGTAACGACGCCTCGTCCAACTTCAACCTGAACATCAACGGCTGCGATACCGATGCGCGCGCGTTCGGCAAGACGCCGTTGCAGGGCCTGTCGCGCCACACGATCAATCTGGCGCTCATGTACGAGCAGCATGGACTGTCGATGCGACTGGCCTACAACTGGCGCTCGCGTTACCTGCTGGGTGTGAACCAGTGGGGCAGCCGCGGCAACAACGGCCTGAACACGAATCCTGCCTCCGGCGCGGACCGCTTCCTGATCCCGACCACCAACAACGACCAGGCATACGGCCTGCCGTTGTACCAGGCGGCGTACGGCCAGCTGGACGCGTCGGTCTTCTATGACTTCACGGACAAGTTCCGTGTCGGCCTGGAAGCGACCAATCTGACGAACTCGTATACCCGCCAGATCATGGAGCAGCATTCGGGCGACTTCACCCGTCAGGTCTTCATGAGCGGCCCGCGCTACACGCTGCTGGCGCAGTACACGTTCTGATATTAAATGACGCACACGTCGCGCGCCCCCCCGGCGCGCGGCGCTGGCGCGCCGTCGAAAAACCTCCCGCAACATCCGCCCCCGCCGTGGGGCGGCCCCTACCCCGGCACGCCCCGATTCCTCAGCAACAGCTGCGGCCGGAACTCGTACATCCCGTCGAAATACACATACTCGGGATTGTGCAGCTCCAGCACCGGCGCGCGCCGTATCAAGTCCCCCGCCAGCCGCTGGTGCAGCTGGCGGAAGCGCTGCTCCTCGCCGCCGCGCATGGCCGAATAAAAATAATTCAGTGTGACGTGGAAGCGGAAGCTGTCGTGGTCGGGCAGGCGGTAGCTCAGCGCCTGCGCCAGCCGGTCGCGCAGCTGGCGCAGCTTGCGGTTTTCCGCCGCGTCCACCGGCTCGAACAGGATGTTGTACAAATTGGTCTGCTGCTCCACCGGCAAGGGGCGCAGGCGCAACGGCAGCTCGCAGCCCAGGTCGAAGTCCTTCAGCTTGGCCAGCAACCAGGCGTTGCAAAAAGCCTCGCTGGCGTCGGGCGGAACGTCGGTTGGGAAGGCCAGCCGGCGCGCCGGATACGAGACGCCGTTGAAGATCGTCATGTGGTAGCTGGCCGGCGGCAGCACGGCGATCCGGTGCAGCATGCCGCTGCGCATCAGCGCGCAGTGGATGTCCAGCAAAGCCATGAAGCTGTCGCTGCGCTTGTCCACGTGGCAGATGATGGAGTTGCCGGGCCAGTGCGCCTCGCTGCCGTCCGGATGGAACTTGGGCGCCACCGCCGTGCGCGGCGGCGCGGCCAGCGCCATGCCGCCGGCGCCCAGCGCCGCCCCGCCCCGCAGCAGCGCGGCCAGGGCGCGCCGCCGCGACCACGACTGCGCGCAGTGCGCGCGCGACTTCGGCACGCTCACCATTGCAGGGTCGCCGACACGGCCACGCTGCGCCCGAAGATCGGCCTGCCGGTGCTCGCCTCGGCCACGCTGAAGGCGTTGCCGGATGGCGCGCGCGCATTGCCCTCGGTCAGGCCGGCGGAGTTGCCGACGTTGCTGGCCGTCAGTTGCAGGCTGAGGCTGGGCGTGAGACGGTATTGCAGGCCCAAGTCCAGCGTGCGATAGGCCGGCAGCAGGCTGGTGTTGACGAAGTCCTGGTAGCTCTTGCCCACCGCGCTGAAGCTGGCGTACAGGCGTCCGCCGTGGCCGTCGATGTCGAACAGCCAGGCCGGGCTGAGCGTGGCCATGGCGCGCGGCACGCGCGGGATCTGCTTGCCGGCGATGCTGTCGGCCGACAGGGCGCTGAAGGACTCGCCCCGGTCCACCCGCGGCTGCTGCCAGGTGGCCGAGCCGTTCAGTTCGAACGCCGGCGCCGGCCGCCACGCCGCCTCCAGCTCCAGCCCCTTGGTGGTGGTGTTGATCAGCAGCGCCTGGTTGCTCAGCACCCCGGCCGCGTTGGCGAAGTAAGTCGAGGAGTTGAGGTTCTTGAAGTTGCTGTAGAAGCCGATCAGCACCAGCTGCAGGCGCCGCTGCGACAGTTTCAGGCCGGCCTCGGCCTGGCGCACCGGCGTCACCGGCACTGGCTGGCCGTTGGGCAGCGTGCCGGCCACGCCGTTGTTGATGTTGGCCCAGTAGTCGCTCAGGCGCGGCAGGCTGTAGGCGCTGGAATAGCGCACGAAGGCGTTCAGCGGCTGGCTGATCTGGTACAGCGATCCGGCGCTCCAGGCCGTGCCGCGCTGGGTCACGCGATACGGCAGGTAGCCGACCAGGCCCGTCACGCTTTGCGCGGCCAGCGGTCCGCTGGCCGCCAGCACCTGCTTGCCGATCACGCCGCGCTCGCCGCGTTCCTGGCGCAGCTCGTGGCGCACGCCCACGTCGACCTGCCAGTCCGGGGCGAGGTGCCAGTTCTCTGCCACGTACACCGCCGAGGCCAGGCCGTGCGCACGGCCGATCAGGTCGCCACTGCCGTAGGTGGTGAAGCCGTTTTCGGTCACCATGCCGGTCGGCTGGCCGGCCGCGTTGAGCGCCTGGATGTCCAGCAGGTCGGGCTGGGTCTTGACGTTGGTGAGGATGGTGTTGCCGATCTGCTGCTGGTCCAGGCTGAACCGGCTCAGGCTCAGGCCCAGCACCACATCGTGCGTGCCCCAGCCTGCCGGCGAAAAGGAATTGCTGGCGCGCAGGTCGTTCATGGCGTTGCGCAGGGTGGAGGCGGTGCTGGACCAGGTGTTGGTCATGGTCAGCCCGGCGGTGGCGGCGGGATCGTAGGCCCGGCCGCTGCCGGCGTACAGGTAGCGCAGCGCGGTGGTGCCGGGGTAGGCCTTCTGCGCCGCACCCAGGTTGGACTGCAGCAGCGCCGCCGCGTCCGAGGGCGCGCCGTTGAGTATGGCGTTGAAGCCGACCTCGCCGCTGGTGTAGCGGGCCTTGTCGCTCAGTTTCCATCCGCCCCCCAGGCTGAAGTCGCCGCCGGCGGTCAGGGTGGTCACCTGCGGATGGATGCCGTCGCTCAGGTCGCGGTCGGCATAGCCGCTGCCGCCCTGGCCGTCCAGCACCCGGTAGCGCACCTGGCTGAAGCTGGCCGAATCCAGGGTGCCGCTGTGCGGGTCGATCAGGCCGGCCAGCGAATTGCCGTTGCGGGCGTCGGTCAGCGGGATGCTGGTGTAGAAGATGGCACGGTCGTTCAGGTACTTCAGGCTGGCGTACAGCTGGTCGCCGCCGCCCAGCAGATAGGTCGCGCCCAGCTTGAACTGGCCGCCGCGGTCGGCGCGCGGGAAGCCCGGGTCGCGCAGGCCGTCGCCCTGGCGGACGAAGCCGCTCAGGCTGTAGAGCAGGCGCTCGTTGAGCGGGCCGGACAGCGCCAGGTCGGCGCGCACCTGCCGGTGCTGGCCCAGCGTCAGCCGGGCCGTGTGCTCCGGCTCGGGCGTGCCGAAATTGGACAGGAAGTTGACCACGCCGCCGGCGGCGTTGTTGCTGTACAGCGGCGCCGTGCCGCCGCGCACGATCTCGGCTCCCGCGGTGCCCAGGTCGACCCGGTACAGCTCGTCGATCTGCAACTGGCGCTCGAAGTTCGACTCGAACAGCGGCAGGCCGTCCTCCAGCATATCCATCAGGCGGAAGCCGGAGAACGGCAGGCCGCGTATCACCACGTTCTCGCCGCCGCCCTGGCCGCCCGAGTTCTCCACCTTGATGCCGGGGACCGACTTCAGCAGGTCGACCGTGCTCTTGGGATCGCGACGCTGGATTTCCGCGTCGCCGATGGTGGAGATGGCGTACGGCGTCTCGAACTTCTTCCTGCGCCCGGAGGTGCCGGTCACCACCACCTGCTGTTGCTCGGCCTGCGGCTGGTCCTGCGGCGCCGGCGCCTCCTCGGCGCTGGCATGGGCGCCGATCGCCCCCAACAGGAGCATCGACAGCGCTTTACGTTCCCTCTGATTCTTCACCATGGTATTCCTCGACTGGACTGGTTGTTGTAACGACCGGACTGAGGCCGGATTGCTGTGCAGTCTAGAAGGAGCGTCTGGCGCCGTGTGGCGTTTCACGGTGAAGTTTCCCGGTGAAACCGGGGAGAAATCAGCCCGGATGCAGGTGAAAACCAAGCAGGCGCGCGTCGGTGCTGCCGTTGGTCTGCAGCACGCACTGCAACAGGATTTCGAAACTGCCGATGCTGCCGTCGGCCCGCGTGGCCTGCTTCAGCAGCGGCCCCAGCCGGACCGGATCGACCAGGAACTCGATGGCCGCCTCGGTGCCGGCCGAGGTGGTGCCACCGATCAGCACGGCCCGGCCGTCGCCGCCCAAGCCGGGAGTGTAGGCGATGACGGCGTAGCCGCGCCGTCGCAGGTCGTCGATCTGGAAGTCGTAGGCGGCCGCCTCGCCGGCGTGCGGATGGTCGTTCAGGATCGCGAACCGGTCCGGCTGGCGCGGATCCCAGTCGATATGGAAATCGAGCTGGCCACGGTATAGCTCCCACCAGGGATTGGCCTGCGCCACCCCGACCAGCACCACGTTGGCACGCTTCAGGTCGTCCAGCTGCAGGTCGCGCGCGAAGCGCAGATGCAGGCGCTGGGGCGCGGCGCTGGCCCGCTTGCCCAGCTCGGCCGCCAGCTGGACCGAGGCCATGCCGGTGTGGCGGCGCGCGCGGAAATGCTCGGCGTGGCCCTGGTCGGGCGGCGCCAGCGGCTCGCCCACCCGCTTGGCGGCGTAGGCCTCCAGGCTGACCTGGCTGCGCGTCTCCAGCTGGTACAGCACCAGACCGACGTCCGGCACCACCAGCAAAGCGTCACGGTCGGCCGGCAACAGGGTGCGCCAGAAGGTGTCGACGGCGGACGGGCCGCGCTGGCCCAGCCACAACAGCGCCGCGCCGGCCAGCAGCGCGGCCGCGCCCAGCCAGCGCCAGGCGCCGCGCGCGGCCGGCGCGGCACTGGCGGCGGACGTGGCAGCGGGAGCGGGAGCGGGGCTGGCCGCCGGGTCCGGCAGCGGTTGCGGCGACGGCTCCCCGGCCGGCGCCGGCACGAACACCGGCACATAGGCGCCGCGCGGGATGACGATGCGCAGGGCGTCGGTGGCGCCCTCCTCCTCATAGTATTGCGCCAAGCGCTGGCGCAGCAGCCGCGCCGTGGTGCGCACGATGGTGTCGTCGGCCGGATTGAAGTGTTCCGGGCGGCCGAACACCGCCACCCCGATGTGCTGCTCGCACAGCGCCGCCGCCTGCCCCTCGACCGTGAAGGTACAGACATGGCGCAGGAACGACGACAGCCGCGCGCTCTTGGCGAAGGTCTGGCTGGCCAGCACGCGGGCCAGCGCATCCAGGCAAGCCTCGCGCGGCTGGGGCGGCGTCAAGCCGCTTTCGGGCATTCTGTTTTTTTCCTGGACCTGGCTCACCGGACAATTCCCATCAACGCTCAGCCCGACAGTATATGTCCAATTTATGGCGCGGGAATGACGGAATCCCCGGGAAACTTAGGAGGCCGTTTGGTGCGAGGGCGAAGCCGGATTACGCCGCTGCACAGCGTAGCGCCAGTAGCCGGACGGGACGACCTGCAAGACTTTGCGAATCGATTCGACCCGTACGCTTGGCGGTGCTGGTCGACACGCCAGCGCGAAGGACCTCTTGGAAAAACAAAAAGCCCTTGAAAAAATCAAGGGCTTTTTGTCTGATTCTGGCGGAGACGGTGGGATTCATACTGGCCGCAGACGCCCTTTATTTAAAGGACATGGGTTGAACTGTTCTTTCGCACGCCCCCAAAAAGGCCCCGAAAAGAAGATGCTTCAACCATAAG
>JAJLPB010000016.1 GCA_025548565.1 Rugamonas sp. A1-17 | reverse complement strand
CCTAATTCGAAAAACACACTGGATGATCTCATCACCGACTTCGAATCGGATGAGCTCAATCAAAGCCTCAATGAACTTCGTTCCGTAGAGCATGGTCCAGTCGATCCAGCAATGGCCTCCCTCGTCATCGCGCATCTGACTCTACGCACTGCGCATCTGCGGGGTACTTTTGATTCCGTGTTCCAATCTATCTTCGATCAGATGGCCTCGGCAGTCGATAAAACGGAGTCAGTGCGCAAACTTATCGGCATCGATTCCCCGTCAGATAACCGTCTCAACGAGGCAATTCGTTCTGAGCTGAGTGCGGTTGGCCTCGATGCCTTGCCGCAGGACGATCGCAACACGATTGAACGCATGATCTCCTTTCGCCTCAGAGAGCGCTTCGATGCGCTCTTCGAGAATACCAAGGATGCCGTGAAAGGAGGAATGGCGCAGATGATGAGTCAAGCGCCCGACACTGTGGCGAACACGCACAAGCGCGTATTGTCCGAATCACTGGTGTCGAGCGTGCGCTACCAGGCACTGCTCAAACTCCAGTGGCAGGTGGTCGCGGCCGACACGAGTGACCGACGCTTCATGCTTCCTGACTGCGTGGCAATTGGCAAAACTGCAGTAGCTGATGATTTTTTACCGCTCGCCATGCTCGGCTCCGAAGATATCGCGACGGTTGTGATGCCTCTATCTCCGCAGCGACTCCTTGTAGGCGGCTCGCGCCCTGTGCCACAAGAGACACTCAATTGTGCCTTCGCTGGCTGCAGTTTGAAGTTTTTCATCAGCTCGCGGCAGGATGGCGACATGGAGAAGGCGGCGCCGCACATTGGCGCTTTTGCCGCTAGCATGAACTTGGACTTGTTCGAAGATGCGTTTGAGCCGAATCCAGAGCCGATGACACGGGGGCAATTTGAGGCGCGATTAAAAATTCGAGCTCCGTCAGGGAAAGGTGGCGACGCGATGAAGCGCGCGATTGCGGCGGTAGTGCGCGAAACGGTTGACGCTCCGGTACTCAGTACGATCGAATCGGTGACCGTGACCACGAATATACGTGTCGCGATGGAGTCCGAGTTGAAGCGCGTGCCTAATGACCAGGAACTTCGCATTGCTGCGGCAGGTGTTGTCTTGCCGGTCAAAAACGGAACACGATGGCAGTCCCGGATCATTTTCCCCCGTCGTATTGCGGAGTCCCTGTTGCCGAACGAGATGCCCGCAAAACAACGCCTTGGTCGGCGCGTGATGAAGGTGAACCTGGGGCGCGCAGTCTACTTGGGATGTTGGGCTCGCCAGTATCCCGCCATTTTTGAACAACAGCAGCCCACACTTTGGCGGCACACGTTGTACGCCATCGCCTTTAACGCTGCGTCTCAATATGCGGGGGCCGTGGCTACCCATGAGGAAATGGAGGCTGTGCCGCTGGATGGCGAAGCGCAAAACGAGCTAGCGTCCAATATCACCGCTGCGCTCAGTCAGCTGCTGCTAGTTCGTAGTGGATTTACAAGTCACCATAACGTCGACAATCTGACAGTTGATGCTGCTGGCCCGCTGGACACGCTGCTCGGCAGCGTTGCCACATTAGCCGGCTTTGCCGCAGCCGAAGGGGGCGCGCTCAATGACTACGCGTTGGTTGTGAAGGTCTTGGAGGCTGCGAATTTGCTCGACTGGGCTATGCTGTTCGCCAAGGATTTGGCGCGACATTATGAGTATCGTACGCGCTGGAGCTCTGTGGCCGACCTGGACCAGCTTGCCGAGCACGTTGAGAGGATTCTCTGGACAATCGGAGTGTCGGCTACGCCAATTGGAGAGTTGTACAAGATCCATGTCAGTGATGAAGGCGGGCTGGTCTTGATAGGTCGCATCCTATCTCACTGAGGCGATGCTTTGGCACGCCGCACTTAGACGCATCATCAGCCATTAGCGTCCTATTCAATCCAACCTGCCTGTCTTGATTATTGTCTACTTAATAACCCCATTTAATCACTGGTCTCCTTGGTGCAGAGATGATGCGACACGCTCGACATCGCAATTCAATCGAGACCCGGTTCATGAACGGGATAGAAGAGGAATTGGGGAAAAACCGTTAAGAACCAATTATTTGCAGGCTCGGTGAACAATAGACTTGGGACGTAAGTCAATCAAGACCCAAGTTAGTGATGTTCATATCGGCCGTCGCACTCCAACATAATGATGCGCCGCGCTGGCTTGCGCGGCGTGATGCGAGGCTATATACCGCCGGCCGAAGCTGAAGCCAGGCCGTTCTGGCGGCCTTGGCATGCCCTGGTTCAACCTAATTCTTGTACACGCCACTCAGGACGAAATAGTCGTCGATCCGCTCAAGGTAGGTGGCGCGGGGTTCAATCTTCTGGCTGACCGGATTGACCCATTCGAACTCGACCCAGCCGCTGCCCTTGGTCTTGGCCATCGCGATCTGCTCGCGCACAAAGGCCTTGCCGTTGACGTCCTTGATATCGAGCAGGTTCTTGCCGATCAGCCTGGGATTGGCACCGTGGGCAAGCATCAGCCCGTTCAGGTCCAGCGCGGCGATGTACAGGTCGCGGTCGACGAACTGGCCTTTCGGCCGGCTGAATTCGGCCAGCGCCTTGTCCTTGCCGTTCTGGCGGATGTAGCCGACGGCCTTCTTGACCATAGCCACCGCCTCGTCCTTCGACGCAGCCTGCTGGTCGGCCGCCATCGCGCCGAAGAACGAAGACATGAACAACCAGGCGAAGATAACTTTAAACACGTGTGCACGCATGATCTGGTCTCCTGATTAGAATGAGTGGCGGATGCCGGTCGAAACGCCGGATTGGTTCATACCCGTGCCCACCGTGCCGCCCGCATCGAGCGCAATGGCGGCCTGGCCGGCGTTCTTCATGTAGCCGATCGAGCCGTAGACCGCGGTACGCTTGGACAGATAGTACGTCAACCGCAGTACCGCCAGCGTGGAATCATTGCCGCTGTCCTTGACGTCGTGGCGCGCCACCTGTCCATCCAGCGTCATCAAAGGCAGCAGCGGGTAGCTGGCCCCAACGTAGATCAGATTGGACTCCAGGTTATTGGCCTGCGTGGCCGCTGTCTTCCTGCGCGCCATGACGCCGGCGCCGATGCGTACGTCGCCTGCCATGGCGTAGCCGTTCAGCGTGGTGCGGCGGTCGTTGCTGTCGCTGGTGGTCAGGCCGGCTGCGGCGCCGGCACCGCCATACATGATGTCGTAGCTGGCGGTGACGCCGAAACGCTTGTTGTCATATTCCAGCAGCGCCGTCACCTGGCGGCAGGCCTTGGCGTTGCCCGCCACCTCGCCCGCGCAGTTGGTGGCGGCCGGGCCGCCGGCGCTGGAGGCGTCTCGGCCGAAGCTGTAGGTCGTGCCCACGGTGAAATCGGCGAAGTTGCCGAGGTAGCCGACGGCGTTGTCGCTGCGGGCATTCGGGATGTACGGGTCGATGCTGGAGATGCTGAACAAGTTAGGTCCCATCACGTCCGACTTGAGCGTGGCCAGGAAGGTCATGTTGTTCTGGCGGCCCACGGTCAGCGTGCCGTAGCTGCCCTTCAGGCCGACGTTGGCCTGACGGCCGAACAGGCGGTTGCCCTGCCCCATCGTGCCGGTGTCCATGCCGATGCCGCTTTCCAGCACGAACACGGCCTGCAAGCCATCGCCTAGGTCTTCCGTGCCGCGGAAGCCGAGACGCGAGGGGAAGCTGCCGGTCAGGCTGGGCACCTTGACGACGGAATTGCCAGCCGCGTTGGTGTTGTTGGTGTAGGCCACGCCGCTGTCCACGATGCCGTAGATCGTCACGTTGCTCTGCGCCGTGGCGGTGTGAGCTGCCAGGAAGCCGATCATGGCGATGGCGCCACCGAGTGCTGTTTTCTTCATTAATTGTCTCCAGTTTGGATGAGGTGCTACGGGGTGAAACGGTTTATTCGCTGTCGGGCTGACGTCCCGGATGCGCCAGCTGGAACGCCAGCAGCTGCTGGCAGGCCGCGTCGATCGCCAGCAAGGTCGGGAACGGCGCCAAATCCAGGCTGAAGCGGCGCGCCGCGAACAGTTGCGGCACCAGGCAGCAGTCGGCCATGGTCGGCGTGTCGCCGACGCAGTAGCGGCCGCGCAGCTCGTCGCGGACCAGGTCCGCTTCCAGCGCGGCCAGGCCGATGCCGTGCCAGTGGCCGATCCAGGCCTCCTTCGCCGCATCGTCCAGGCCCATCGGCCCGGTGAGGTACTTCAGCACGCGCAGGTTGTTGAGCGGATGGATGTCGCAGGCCATCGACAGCGCCAGCTGACGCACACGGGCACGCTCGCCCGGCGTGGACGGCAGCAGCGGCGAGGCCGGATAGGCTTCGTCCAGGTATTCGATGATGGCCAGCGACTGGCTGATATCGAGCACGCCGTCGCTCAGCACCGGCACCAGCTGGTGCGGATTGCGGGCGCGGAAGGCGGGCTGGTACTGCTCGCCGCCGTTGCGGTTCAGGTGCACCGACAAGTACTCGTACGGCAGCCCTTTCAAGCCCAGCGCGATGCGTACGCGGTAGGCGGAGGAACTGCGAAAATAATTGTGCAGCACCAGCTGCGTTGCGCTTTCCTGCATTACGACACTCCCATGTATTGTTGAACGATGTGCGGTTCGGCGCGCAGCGCTTCCGAACTGCCCTGCCAGACCACCTTGCCCTTCTCCAGCACGACGTGGCGGTCGGCGAACTTGAGCAAGGCGCCGACGTTCTTGTCGATGACGATCTGCGACAGGCCCTCGGCCTTCAATGCCGCCAGCGCGGCCCAGATCTCGGCGCGGATGATGGGCGCCAGGCCTTCGGTGGCCTCGTCCAGCACCAGCAGCAGCGGGTTGGTCATCAGCGCCCTGCCGATGGCCAGCATCTGCTGCTCGCCGCCGGACAGCTGCCAGCCGTGGTTGCCGCGCCGCTCCTTCAGGCGCGGGAAGAAACGGTAGACCCGCTCCAAGTCCCACGGTTGCAGGCTGCGCTGCGTATGGCGGGGCGCACGCGCGGTGGCCACCAGGTTCTCTTCCACCGACAGATTGGCGAACACTTGCCGACCTTCCGGCACCAGCCCCAGTCCCAGCCGCGCGATGTGGTGCGACGCCAGGCTAGCCAGCGGCTTGCCGCCGAAGGAGATCGCGCCGGCCTTCAACGGCAGCATCCCGAACAGGCATTTGACGGTGGTGGAACGCCCCATGCCGTTACGGCCCAGCAGCGTCACCACCTCGCCGGCCCGCACGTCGAAGCTGACGCCGAACAGCGCCTGCGCGTGGCCGTACGATGCGTGCACGTCGCGTACTTGCAGTAGATTCGTCATGCCTCGCCCTCCTCTTCGCCCAGGTACACGGCGCGTACCTCGGGGTGGTTGCGGATCTGGTCCGGCGTGCCGCTGAACAGCACCTTGCCGTAGACCAGAACCGTGATGCGGTCGGCCAGCGCGAACACCGCGTCCATGTCGTGCTCGATCAGCAGGATCGAATAGCGGCCTTTGAGGCGGGCCAGCATGGTCACCACCTCCGCCGACTCCTGCACGCTCATGCCGGCCATCGGCTCGTCGAGCAGCAGGAACTTGGGCTGGGCGGCCAGCGCCATCGCCAGTTCCAGCTGGCGGCGCTCGCCGTATCCAAGGTCGGCGGCCGGCAGGTGCGCCAGCGGCGCCAGGCCGCAGTCGCCCAGCGCCGCGTCGACCGCCTGCACCTGGGCGGTGCGGGACATCATCGGCTGCCAGAAGCGCCAGCCATGTTCGCGCGCGCCCACTGCGGCCAGCACGGCGTTTTCACGCACCGTGAAGTCCTCGAAAATGGAGGTGATCTGGTAGGAG
Organism: Rugamonas sp. A1-17; assembly: GCA_025548565.1. GTDB lineage: Bacteria > Pseudomonadota > Gammaproteobacteria > Burkholderiales > Burkholderiaceae_D > Rugamonas. The sequence continues at coordinate 183,563 of JAJLPB010000016.1, read as the reverse complement.
CGAAGCAGCCCGCGTCGCGCCCGTGCATGAATCGGCAGGCCGGTCACGTCCTCGCCGTCGTACCAGACCTTGCCCTCGTTGGAGGCCAGTTCGCCGGACAGCTGGTTGATCAGCGTGGTCTTGCCGGCGCCATTGGGGCCGATGATGGCGTGCAGTTCGCCGGGCCGGATGTCGAGCGACACCGCGTCCGTCACCAGGATGCCGCCATAGCGTTTGACCAGCGCTTCGGTTCTCAGGATGCTCATGCGTGTTCCTCCACCGCGTGGACGGCCACGGTTGCTATCGCGGGGACCGGCGCGGCCTTGCGCGGAGCCAGTTGCTCCAGCAGGCCGGCCAGGCCGGCGGTGCGCAGCAGCGCCACCAGGAAGATCGCCAGGCCGAAGATCGCGGCCCAGGATTCGGTGGCCATCTTCAGCAACTCCTCGGCGCCCATGAACACCACGGCGCCCAGCAAGGGACCGAACACCGTGCCCAAACCACCGAGCACGATCATCACGATCAAGTCGCCGGACACCATCCAGCTCAGCGTGGCCGGCGAGGCGAACGCGGTCAGGTTGGCCAGCAGCATGCCGGCCACCCCGCACAGCACCGCCGACATGACGTAGGCCGCCAGCTGATAGCGCTGGCCGCGCAGGCCAATGGCGTTGATGCGGCGGGGATTCTGGCGCGCGCCGCGCAGCACCATGCCGAACGGCGCCACCCGCAGCCGCGCCGACCACCAGATCACCAGGCACAGTACAACGAAGGCGACCGTGTAGGCGACCGTCGGCTGGCCCAGGTCCAGGCCGAAGAAGCGGCTGGTGGCGGCGATCGGCGTGCCGTCGTCGCCGCCGTACTGTTTCAGGCTGACGAAGACGAAATACCCCATCTGCGCAAACGCCAGCGTGATCATGATGAAGCCGATGCCGGTGGTGCGCAGGCTGATGGCGCCGGTCAGCAGGCCGACCAGCCCGCAGGCCACCACGCACACCGCCAGGTGCAGCCAGCCGTTGTCGATGCCGTGATAGGCGGGAATCGCCACACTGTAGGCACCGATGCCGAGGAACAGCGCGTGGCCCAAACTGACCAGGCCACCGAAGCCGAGCGCCAGGTTCAGCGCGCTGGCGGCGATCGCGTAGATCAGGATGCGGGCAAAGAAGACCACGTAGAACGGCTGGTCGGCGATGCCGGCGGCCCAGGGCACCAGCGCCAGGGCGCCGAGCAGCAGCACCGGTACCAGCGTCGCCGGCCGGCGCAGGGAATTAAATGGATTCATCGTGTCCTCTCGGTCGGGAACAGGCCTTGCGGGCGTAACGCCAACACCAGGGCCATGAGCAGATACACCAGCATCGACGCCAGCGCCGGTCCGGCGGCGTTGGCGACGTCGCGGCTGGCCAGTTCGCGCAGCAGCGTGGGTAAAAAGGCGCGGCCCAGTGTGTCGGCGGTGCCGACGATCAGCGCCGCATAGAACGCGCCGCTGACCGAGCCGATGCCGCCGATGACGATCACCACCAGCGCGGTGATCAGCACTGGCTCGCCCATGCCGGTCTGGATCGACATGATGGGACCGGCCATCACGCCGGCCAACCCGGCCAGCGCGGCGCCCAACGAGAACAGCACCGCGTTGAGCAGCTTGATGTCGACGCCCAGCGCCGACACCATGGCGGGATTGACCGAGCCGGCGCGGATCAGCATGCCAAGCCGGGTCTTGTGCATCAGCAGATGGGCGCCGACCGCCACCGCCAGCCCGACCACGATAATCGCGAAGCGGTAGCTGGGGTAGCTGATGCCGAGCAGGTCGACGGTGCTCTCCAAAAAGCCCGGCAGCGGCAGGAAGTACGGCTGTGGTCCCCAGATCATGCGGGTGGTCTCATTAAAGAACAGCACCAGGCCAAAGGTGGCCAGCACATGGTCTAGGTGATCGCGCCCGTACAGCCGCGAGATGGCGGCGCGTTCCAGCGCAAAGCCCAGCGCCACGCAGCCGGCGATGGCGGCCAGCAGCGCCAGTCCGAAGGAGCCGGTGTGCTGCCAGGCGGTCGCCGCGAAATAGGCGCCCAGCATGTACAGCGAGCCATGCGCCAGGTTCACGAAGCTCATGATGCCGAACACCAGCGTCAGGCCGGCCGCCAGCAGGAACAGCAGCACGCCGTACTGCAGCCCGTTGAGCAGCTGCGTCAATAGCAGTTGGATGGTCATGCCGTTCTACCTCAAGGCAGGCTGCATTTGGACTGGTAGCTGTCGGCATGGGCCGTCAGCGCAGTGCCCAGCAGCTTGACGGCCGGCTTACCGGCTTCGCTGACGACCTGGAAGGCGTAGTAGTTCTGCACCGGCATATTGTTCTTGTTGAAGCGGAATGGGCCGCGCACCGACTTGAACTCGGCGCCGGCCGTCTTCACGGCGGCGGCCAGCGCACGCTTGTCGCCGGCCTGCGCGCCAGCCTTGCGCAGCGCCGCATCGAGCAGGCGTGCCGCGTCGTAGCCGGTGGCCGCGTACTCGCTCGGCAGGCGCTTGTAGCGGGCGTTGAAGGCGCTGACGAAGGCGCGGTTTTCCGGCGTATCCAGCGCCGCGTCCCACATGGCGCCGAAGGTGGTGCCGACGGCCGCCTCGCGCAGCGCCGGCATGGTGGTGCCATCTACCGTGAAGACCGAGTAGTTGGGCAGCTTGGCCATCATGCCGGCCTGGCTCAGTTGGCGAATGTAGTTGACGCCCATGCCGCCAGGGTAGAAGGCAAAGACCGCGTCCGGCTTGGCCGACTGCAGCTGCGCGATCTCGGCCGAGTAGTCGGACTGGCCAACCTGGGTGTAGACCTCGTCCACGATCTCGCCCTTGAAGTAGCGCTTGAAGCCTTGCAGCATGTCCTTGCCGGCCTGGTAGTTGGGCGCCATCAGGTACACCCGCTTGTAGCCCTTCTCCTGCATGAACTTGCCCATGCTCTCGGCCGAGCCGTCGTTCTGCCAGGCGATTGAGAACACGTTGGCCGCGCACGAGGCGCCGGCCACCGGCGACGGTCCCGCGTTGGTGGCGATGGCCACGGTGCCGGCATCGACCATCAGTTTGTGGCTGCCCATCAGGACATTGGAGAAGCCCAGGCCGACGATGGCGTTCACGTGTTCCTTGTCGATGAACTTGCGCACAATCTGGTTGCCCACTTCCGGCTTGAGCTGGTCGTCTTCCTTCAGCACCGTGATGGTCTGGCCGCCAAGCTTGCCGCCGCCCTGCTCCAGCGCCAGCATGAAGCCGTCGTACTGGTCCTGGCCGACCACGGCCACCGGGCCTGACAGCGGCGCCGAGAAGCCGATCTTGATCTGGGCCTGTGCGGCGCCGGCCAGCATCATGGCGATACCGGCGGCGATATATTTCTTGTTCATTTCTGTCTCCTGGTTTTTATTCGGTCAGCCCAGATCCACGTAGACCCGGCCGTTTTCAATCTTGACGGGATAGCAGCGCACCGCCTCGGTGGCGGGCTCGCAGCTGGCGCGCCCGTCGCGGATATCGAACTTGCCCTGGTGTAGAGGACATTCGATCTCATGCCCGTCGAGGAAGCCGTCGCACAGGCGCGCATTGCCGTGGGTGCAGAGGTTGGCGGTCGCGTAGACCTGTCCTTCCACGCTGTACAGGGCCAGCTCGGTACCGCCCGCCGCCACCGACGTGACGTCGTCCTCCGGCACGTCCGCCTCGGCGGCCGCGTCGATCCAGTTGTTTGCCATGGTGCTCTCCTCAAATTGGATAGATCAGCGAGTTGGCGATCATCTCGGTGTCGTAGATGCAGTGGCGCTGCTCGAAGCGCAGGCCCTGCGGCGTGATGCGGACACGGTCCAGGTAGCGGCCCACGTTGAACACCGTGCTCTCCTGCGACAGCTTGGTGCGGAACACCGCGTAATTGGCCTGCGCCACGATCACGCCGTCCTCCACCTTCTCCACCAGCGGCGCGCCGGTGACGTGGCGCTGGTAGTACGGATCGTGGAACAGCGTCTCCTTGATGCCGTAGGCACGGTCGCGCAGCATGCCCTTGCTCAGCAGCGCCAACGTCGCCAGCGGGAAGCCGCGCTCGTGGTTCTCGCGCGGCGTCACGCGGTAGTCGCAGTCGTCGACGAACAGGTCGATCCATTTGTCCCACTCGCCGCTGTCGACCGCCGCCGCGTACTCCGCGTACAGGCGGTTCAGCGCCAGGAAGGTGTCGATGTCTATCGCGCTCATACGTCCATCACCTTTCGCCAGTAGTTGTACATGCCCCGTATCAGGGTCTCGGTGACCATGTGGTCGGTGTTTTCGGCGTCGTAGCCGCCCAGTTCCGCCACCGTGCGGTGGCTGGGCTTTTGCTCGAAGCCGTTCTGCGACAGCTCGATCACTTCGCCGTCGTCGGCCGACACGAAGCCGGCGGGGCCAAACAAATTGGCCTGGATCAGGCGGCGCTCGGTCATCTCCGGCGTGTCGTCCTCGAAGCCGAAATGGGTCCAGACGAAATCGAACGATCCCTTGCCGTTGGGCTGGATGTGGCGGGTCGAGACGCTGTTCACCTGCTGCTGGAAGATCACGCTGGGGAACACGGTCATCATCACGGCGGTCGGTCCCTTCCACCACGCCTCCGGCACGATGTCGAGCAGGCGCTTGTCGTTCACTTCCATGCCGGCCTTGAAGCTGGTGACGCCGGCCGTCACCTCGCTGCTCGCGGCCTGCTGGCTGCGGGTCGAGATCATGGCGGCGTGGCGGTAGTGGGCGTCCATCTTCAGCTCGGACTTGTTATCGGCGCGCCACAGGCCGTAGGTCACGAACCAGGTGTGCAGCAGGCCCGGATGGTACGGGTCCTTGATGTTCTCCTGCATCAGCTTCCAGTTGCCGGGAATGCGTTGGCGGTTGTAGCCGAGGATGGTCAGCTTGCGGCCGTTGAACAGGCGGTCGAAGTAGCCGCACATGTCGGGGCCGAGGAAGTCCTCCAGCGATTCCACATCATGGTCGAACGAGGCGAACACCACGCCGCCGCGCACCGCCACCTTGAGCTGGGTGAGGCCATGGTCGGCGGTGTCGAACTCCTTCGGCATGCCGCCATTGACCTTGCCATCGTGCTTGACGCCGCGCCGGAACGGCACGCCCTGCAGGTCGCCCTTGAGGGTATAGGTCCACTGATGGTAGGGGCAGACGAATTCCTTCTTGTTGCCGTGACGTTCGCGACAGAACTGCATGCCGCGGTGCGCGCACACGTTCTCCACCACGTTCACGCTGCCGTCGGCGGCGCGGGTCAGGATCACGGAACGTTCGCCGATCACCGAGCGTTTGTAATCGCCCGGGTTGGGGATCTCGGCCTCCAGGCCGACGTAGCACCAGTGGCCCTGGTAGAACAGGCGTTCCAGTTCGCGCTTGTAGAGCGACTCGTCGGTGTAGGCCCAGAACGGGATGCGGCTCGATCCCGGCTGGTCCCATACGGGCTTGATGGGGAACACGGCGGCCATGATCAGGCTCCCCCGACGCGCACCGTGATGGACGCCAGGCCGGCCACTTCGCCCACCATCACGTCGCCGGCCACCACGCTGTTCACGCCTTCCGGCGTGCCGGTCATGATGACGTCGCCCGGCTCCAGCGTCTCGTACTCGGACAGGTAGGCGATCGACTCGGCCACCGACCAGATCAGCATGGAGATGTCGGAACCCTGGCGCGGCTGGCCGTTGACGGTGACCGCGATGCGGCCCTGCTCCAGGTGACCGACCTGCGCCACCGGCGAAATCGCGCCGATCGGCGCCGACTTGGCGAACGATTTGCCGAACTCCCAGGGACGGCCCTTGTCGCGCGCATCGAGCTGGATGTCGCGGCGGGTCATGTCCAGGCCGACGGCGTAGCCATACACGTGTTCCAGCGCCTGGTCGAGCGGGATATTCGCGCCGCCCTTGCCGATCACGGCCACCAGCTCGATCTCGTGGTGGAAGTTGCTGGTCTTGGGTGGATATGGAATCGTCACTTCGGCGGCGCCGGCCGGCACGGAGGCGTTGGCCGGCTTCATGAAGAAGAACGGCTTTTCGCGGTCCGGGTCGCGGCCCATTTCGCGTGCATGCGCCGCGTAGTTGCGGCCCACGCAGAAGATGCGGTTGACCGGGAAGCGTTCTTCGCTGCCGGCGATGGCCAGGCTGTAGACAGGTGCGGGCGGGACTGCGTATTTCATCATGGTCTCCAGATGTTGTGAGGGAGGTGGTATCAGTGCGCCAGCTTTTCTTCGCGCCACAGGCCCAGCGCTTGCTGGATCGGGCGGTCGGAGAAGCTGAACAAGATGGTGTCGGCGCCGGCGCGCAGGCGCAGCGTTTGCCAAGACGGCACCACGAAGACGTCGTTGGGCGCGAAGTCGAATTGCTGGCCGTTGATGTCGGCGCTGCCTTCGCCTTCCAGGCAGACGTAGATGGTGCTGTCGGTGCAGCGGTACGGCAGCGTTTCGAAACCGGCCGGCAGGCGCTGGGCGAAGGCGCCGATGGTCGGCATCGGCGAGGCGCCGGTGGCCGGGTTCACGTAGCGCAGCTTGTGGCCGAAGTGGGCGTCGATGGCACCGCGCGCTATGCCCAGCAGGGACTCGCGCGTTTTCGCGAACGGATAGACGAACACCTTGGTCGGCTGCGCCGCGGTCTGGACGAAATCGACCGGCAGCATGTTGTTGCCGTAGCGGGCCAGCGCATCGCCTTCCGGCCGTGTCGCTTGCTGCACCGCCTGCGCGCCATGCTCGGCAAAGCCGGCGTCGAAGAAGCGCACGGTCGGGATGTCCAGCCCGTCCAGCCATACCACCGGTTCGTCGCCCAGGTTGCCGTGGTCGTGCCAGGTCCAGGACGGGGTGATGATGAAATCGCCGCGCCGCATGGTGGTGCGTTCGCCGTCGACGGCGGTGTAGGCGCCCTCGCCGTCCAGCACCAGCCGCAGCGCGGACTGGCTGTGGCGATGGGCCGGCGCCACCTCGCCCGGCATGATCAGTTGCAGGCCGGCGTACAGCGACTGCGTGATCGACGAGTTACCGCGCAGGGCCGGATTTTCCAGGATCAGCACGCGGCGCTCCGCTTCTGCGGCGGTGATCAGGCGGCCGGCCTCCATCACATGCTGGCGCACGTCGGCGTAGCGCCACAGCGCGGCCTGCAGCGGCGATGCGGGTTGCTTGGGCACCAGCGCGCCCAGCACCTCCCACAATGGGGTCATGCAGTGCTGGTCGATGCGCCGGTAGAAATCCTGGCGGGCGGTGTTGGTCATGTCTCGTCTCCGGTTGGTGGTGTTCAGATGCCGCTGGCGTAGAAAGCGTCCGCATATACGTGCTCGGGCAGCACGCCTTTTTTCCTGGCCAGCATGGCCGCCGCCTCCACCATCGGCGGCGCACCACACAGGTACGCGCGCCAGCCGGCCAGACTGTCCCAGTCGTGGTTGAAGGCGTCGGTCACCAGGCCGCCGCGCCACCGCGGATCGTGCTCGCCGGTGCTGACGATGATGTGCAGGTGCAGGTTGGCGTGGCGTTCGCGCAGTTGTTCGAGCCATTCCAGACCGTAGATATCGCGCTCGGTGCGCACGCCGAAGTACAGGTGTATGGCTTGGCTCATGCCTTCGGCCAGCGCAGCGCGCACGATGGACAACACCGGCGCCAGGCCGGTGCCGCCGGCCACGCACAGCATCGGGCCCTGATGCTTGCGGCGCAGGTAGGCGGTGCCCAGCGGGCCGCTGACGCGCACCGCGTCGCCTACCGCGAGCGTGGTCTCGACGTGGCCGGTCACGCGGCCGTGCGGCACCAGGCGCAGGTGGAATTCCAGCTCGTCGTCGCCGGGGACATTGGCCATCGAATACGGGCGCGCCAGGCCGGGGCCGAACTGCAGCGTGGCGTACTGGCCGGGCGAAAACGCCAGCGGCTTGGCTGGCTTCAGGCGCAGGCGGCGGATGTCGTGCGTCACCGGTTCGATGGCCAGCACGGTGGCCTTGATGATGCGCGCCGGGTGGATCACCACTTCGTCGGGCTCCGGCACTTCGAGCACGCAATTGCTGCTCACGCTGCTCATACAGGCCAGCACGTAGCCTTCATCGTTCGGGTGGGTGATCTTGGCTTCGCGGCCCGCTTCCAGCACTTCACCCTGCAGCACCTTGCAGCGGCAGGTGCCGCAACGGCCGGCGGTGCAGCTATAGGAGATGGGAATCTGGTGCTCGCGCAGCGCCGTCAGCAAATTGGTGCCGGCCTCCACGTTCAAGGTGCGCCCCAGCGGTTGCACGACTAGTTCCATGACTCCTGTCCCCATCTGTTTTATTGATTGATGGGCAAAGTATAGAAAGCGGAGTAATATAAATAAATAGCATCTCGTGAATGCCACAAATCACTATCAGCAATATTACAAAGCCATGGAACTGAAAGACGTCGACCTTAATCTGCTGCTCGTGTTTAACCAACTGCTCGCCGAACGGCGGGTCTCGAAGGTGGCGGAGGCGCTGGGCATGACCCAGCCCGGCGTCAGCAATGCGCTCAAGCGCCTGCGCCTGTTATTGGGGGACGAGGTGTTCGTGCGTACCGCGCGCGGCATGGAACCCACGCCGTACGCACTGCGGCTGGCCGAGCCTATCGGCTATGCGCTGTCGACCATCCACGATTCGCTGAACGAAGTCTCGCACTTCGACCCGGCCAGCAGCGCGCGCAGGTTCACGCTCGGCATGACCGATATCGGCGAGATGTATTTTTTGCCGCGGCTGATGGCGGTCTTGCGCGAGCACGCTCCGGGCGTGACCATCAGCACCGTGCGTAACACGGCGGTGAACCTGCAGGATGAAATGGAAGCGGGCCATGTGGACTTGGCGATGGGACTGCTGCCGCAGCTGAAGTCCGGTTACTTCCAGCGGCGCTTGTTCCACCAGCGCTACGTGTGCATGTTCCGCAAGGGGCACCCGCTCGACAAGATGAAGCTGACGGTGGAGGACTTTCGTAACGCCGACCACGTCGTGGTGGTCTCCGCCGGCACCGGCCACGCCATCGCCGACCAGGCCATCGAGCGGCACGGCATCAAGCGCAACATCGGCCTGACCGTGCCGCACTTCGTCGCGGTGGGCCACATCCTGTCCAACAGCACGATGATCGCGACCGTGCCGGAGCGCTATGCCATGGCCTGCGTGGAGCCGTTCGGCCTGCGCTATGTGGCCCATCCGCTGGCCCTGCCCGAAATTAATATCAACGTGTTCTGGCACGCCAAATTCAACAAGGACCCGGCCAACAAATGGCTGCGCGCCCTGATCTTCGACCACTTTGCGGATGGGCGGGATAGCCAGCTTTAGCTAGCCAGCATCAATTCAGGAAGCGCTATCTTTTCCCGGATAATTTTGCGCTATTAACCGCTCAACGAACTCGAACGTCTCCTGGCCCTCGAGATGGATCTCATTGTCAATCGGGTGGCTGAGCGCGACGATGCGGGCCACGGCCTTGTCGCGTTCTGTCTTGTGGGAGTATGTTCCTGCCGCCACCCGCTGGCGCAACTCCTCCACATCCTCCACGTCGATCATCTTACTGATCGATACCGGTGTGCCAATTGGGGGAAATGCCGTAACCCGACCATACGACAAGATGCCATGAATAGCGCGCAAATTCCCAAATGGAGTCTCTATAATGGCGCATGGGTTGAAAAACAACCGCGCCGGGAAACCCTTGTTGCCGAGCGCCTGAGCCGCTCCCAGCGATGGCAGGAAGAGATCTGGATATTCCCGCTTCAACGTCTCACCGAGAATGATCCTTATTTTCCCGATCTCTGGATGTTCCATCGTGGCATCCAGATTCAGTATCTGCAGCCAGACCGTCTCCTTTCCGGGCTGGAAAAATTCAGCCGGCCGTTCAAAAAAATCCGTCTCATTGATTTTGTTTGAAAGATTCGACCCGGATGGCATGGGTATGGAAATCGAATGGCTCTCTTCGGGGCCTTTGTAAATGAACGGATCTCCCCAGGACACAGTCTGGGCGGCTGGCGGCGAGTAGATCGATATGATCTTTCCAGCCACCGGTTCAATCAAGAATTCCAGCGTGATCATGAAATGGCTCATGTAGCCCCCCATGCGCGCCGGGCGAAACGGCTGAATATGATCGCCCATTTGCTCCAGTAGCTCATTGTGTTTCGTTTCCAGCTGCGCAATGCGAGGAGCCATGGTGTCCAGATGGACGTCGGCGCTTTGTTTTTCTGCGCCGGGAACGGATTTGTTATCTTCGGTGATATTGAAAGTAATATTAATCATGATTGCTCCGTTATTTTTTCGTTTTTCCGAAAATCAGCTTGTCGTTGTCAGAGGGTGATTCACCATACAGATGCTTAAATAAAGACTCCCAATCTTCTCCAAAATAAATGAGACGCGGCCCTGAATAGCCTGGTTCGAACTTGGAATTTTTGACGGTCCGGATAATTGCGCGAGTATCGCTGTCAGTCATCTCCTTGTAGAATTGCCACATCATGGTGTGGGCGATCAAATTGGGCCTACCGTACTGGTCCGGGAAAATGCTGACGCCGCTACGTATGGCTTTCATCAGTCTCGTAGTGCCAATCCGCTCCAGGTCCCCTCCTTTACCAAAACGCGTGAGGTTGTCGGAGTACAGCGCGGCGTAGCCCGGGAAAGGAAAAGCGGCGAATCCGCGCTCAGTTGCCTGCAACGCCAGATCCGGCCCGAGGCGGAATACGCCGGAAATCGGCCCGGACCCAGGCAAACCTCCCGCCAGTTCCGCCAGACTGCCATCGGGCCGCTGGTGTGAATGGCATTCGATACAACCAACCAGGCCGCGCAAGAGGTACTGGCCGCGCTGCACGGAGGATCCCGTAGGGGCTTTGCTGAGCGTGCTGGCGGGCTGCGCGGGTGCGGCAGGGAATGGTAATTGGCGAGCAGGGATCTCATGCTTGACGGGTTTCAGCGATTGCAAATACAGCGCAAGCGCCGTGACATCTTCATCCGCAAGGTTTGCGTAAAATGTATGAGGCGCGAACAGAAACAACAAGCTGCCATCCTTGCGCACACCTCGCTTAATCGCCGTTTTGATTTCTTCCGTGCTCCAATCTCCCAAGCCGGTCTCCCGGTCCGGCGTCAGGTTTCTGGTAACAACCAATCCTGATGAATTAGCGGAAAATCGTAAAACGAAAGGAACGCCGCCCGACATGGCCCTGTCGTTATCGAGATAGGCAAACCAGTCAGGATTAGCACGCAATTGCAGTGCCGACTGCTCCGTTGATAAATTGCTGTACAGAGGCGCGGTCACCGGAGGCGTATGACAGGCGGCGCACACGCCTATCCTTGCCAGATATTTTCCGTGTTTAATTAGCCTTGACTCGGTTTCTTGAGCTGTTTCTTGCCCCGCATACACGGGAACAACGCTGCTTAAAAGAATAGAAAGTGCGATGCCCTCGGCAATCCTGATGATTCCCATGTCAGCCCCCCTGTTGATTGTCCCTCAAAACCCGCGCTACCCAATTAAACGATTCGCCATAGCGGACTGCAAAAGACATCGATCCGGTATATTTGATCTTCCGGGTCATGACCGCCCATCTGGCTTCGAGGCCTCCCCCGCAGAACTCGTCCCAGATGACAGAGCGGGCTGTAAAGCACGGCATACTCTCGCCTTGGCGGTCATTTTCCAGGGTGACTTGCCCTGCTTCATCCCAGAAAAATATGGCTTCCCGAATATTGTGGTCGAGCTCGACAAACCGTACCGGTCCGGCGCCACGCATCGAGTCGCGGGCCTGAGGGGACCGGTTCCAGCTGTCGATAAAGCGTTCATTCCATGTTGGAGTCAGCGTCGCCATCGCACTCTTCATTCATGTCAAGGATTCAACGTAGGACAAGGCGGCTTGGGCCAGTTTCTTGAATTTCTTCACATTCTCAGCAGGCAGCGCAACCCACTCGCGCATCGGGCGTCCTTTTCCGGACGGATCCCATGACACGGCGCGGTCGAGAGCCAGGGCTTGCTCAAGCAGAGGGCTGTTTAATTTGAAAACCACGTAACTGCCTTGTTGAGCAAGAAAGGCCTTTCCGCCTATCTTCAGGCACTCTTTACCAAACATCTTTCCACGTACCACGCGCGGATCCGTTGCAAACGTATTGCATAAATCCTCAAACTCGATCATAGAATCCTCCGTCTACGCTTGCCCGCTAGGCTGCGATATATCGGATGCCATGCGCGCGACCGCAGTGCTGCCGCGCTCCCGGTAGCTGGCGAGTGCCAGCAATGCACCGCGCGCAAAGCAGGCGATGCACAGCGAGAAAAACAGGCCGAACACGATGCCAAGATAAGACAGCAGTCCGTACAACGCAGCCGTCCCGGCGCCAAACACCAGCTGCCGTGACCGCGCCCGTGGTGTGGTCATGGGATCGCTGACCATGTAAAAAGTGAACAACACGAACGCCATGCCGGTCATGGGGGCCAGCAAGGGCCAGACGCTGTGCCCGGTAATCAGCGCCCGCACGAGCGCCTGGCCGGCAAAGCCGGCCAGCCAGGCCAGTACCAGCGGCAGCCGCTTGGTCGCACGCCAGTTCAGGACGCTGCCGCTGCAGACGATGATCAAGGGGATGATCCAGTCCAGCGCCCCGCTGACGTTCTCAGTGAATTGGTATGGCTGGGCGACGCCGACCCAGTCGCTGAACAGCAGCAGCGTTACCGCAATTCCGAAATTCGATGGATTCATGAAATGGGTGGACACGCCCGCAGGTGCGCCGGGCACGGGGACGCGCAGTAATATCTTGGAAAAGATGGCCGTCGCGGCGGCAAACGCCACCACCACAAAGCGCTCGCCCGTGAAGAGCAGCATGCCGACCGCCAGGCCCGAGATATGGGCCGGCAACAGGAACCGCACCAGATGCCGCAGGCCGCCACGAAAGCGCGCCTTTTGCCAGCCGTTGATCAGCACCTCGATCAGCAGTTCCGAGGCGTAGGCGCTGCCGACCGCGACAAACGGCGTCAGCCACGCCTGTTCGAAGCCAAGCCACAAGTGGCCCAGCAGATTCAGGACGGTGATGGCAACGGCGAATGGCAGTACGCCAGGCTTGGGTTGGGGGCGAACTAGTGTCATGCTTCGACTCCGTCAAGGTTGCAGGAAAACGAACAGGTGCTGGCCGAGCGGAACCCGGGCATAGCGCGCCGTCTCGGTCTTGGCATCGTAGGAGCGCCAGTGGAACACCAGATCCGCCGTGGTGCCGGGCTGAACCTTACCGAGGCCGATATGAATGTCGGGGCTGCGTTTGCCGGAGTGGCCGTTGCCGCCATCGACCTCGGCGCGGAAATGGCGGCCATCGCTGAGGGTGATGTCGACGGTCGTGCCCAGCGCGGGCCGGGAGCGTGCCGTCATTTTTTGTGCCAGATCGAGCGCCATCGGCGCGGCCGGCGCGTTGCCCACTACGTTAATCAGAAAGCGCGGGCTCAGGCCGATAAAGGAATTGCCGCTCGCGACAGCCGAGACGTTGTGATGAAATTCGGCCGCCGCAAACTGGCGCGCTTCCACGTAGTCGAGCCGGCCGTCGAGATCGGCGTCGCCGATCGCCAGTCCGCGGGTGGGCGCGGCCACGCCATGGCGCAGGTGCCCCAGCCAGGGCGACGCATCGGCGTAGCGCCCCGACGGCTCGCGTACAAAGAACGGATTGCTGCGCGCGTTGCCGCTCAGGTCGCAGCCGATGCCGTCGGCGTCAGCGTCCATGTTGAACCATGCGCCGACCCGCTTGAGCCAACCATCGTTGGCGGTGGCCAGCTCCTGCAGGTTGGCCCAGCAACTCTTGTGTAGCACCAGGCCAGCGTCGGCCGCATGACCGCGCACGAACCCCACCGCCTGCAAAGCCTCGGGATAGCCATCGTTGTCGAAATCGGCCAGCTTGGCGTCCCAGGCCCAGCCACTGCGCGACAGTCCCAGCGCCTCGCTCCTGTCGACAAACGGCGCCACGCCCTGCCCCACCAGGGCGGCGTCCAGGCGGCGCCCGTCGTTGACGAACACGAACTGGCTTTCCTGCAGCGCCCATTTTTCCGTGATGTTGCTGACAAAGATGTCCGGCAAGCCGTCGCCATTGATGTCGCCAAACTCCACGCCCATGCCCTTGAATGAATCCTGGCCCACCACTTTGGAACGGGGCTTGGTCAAAGAGCGTTGTCCTTCAAGCAGGCGGAACGCCAGCGGGCCGTCCAGCGGAAAGCAGCCCAGCTCCTTGCGGCTTTTGCCGAAGCTTTCGTCCGCGCGCGAGCAGTTCACTAGCAGGCGGTCCGAGCCGAAGTCATTAGCAAAATACAGGTCGGGCAAACTGTCGCCGTTCAGATCCTGCGCGCCGATGGCCAGCGTCCAGCCATGTGCCACCTCCTCATTGAACACCGCGCCGACATCCTGATACACGACATCGGGCGCCGCGCCGCCCGTGCCGGAAGACCAGCGCAGGATGCGGTTCGTGCCGCCATTGAAGGCGCGCGACATCGAGTCCTGCATGACCGGATGGGGACACACGGCCTCCTCCGTCTGGGCATCCAGGATGCGCGCGTCGTCGCAAAAATAGTTGCCAATTACTAAATCCGCATGGCCGTCGCCATCGATATCGGCCAGCAGCGCGGCGTTGGTGAACCACCGTTGCTCGCCGCCGATGCTGACCTGGCGATAGCTGTCGCTTCTTGGCGGCTCAGTCCTGGTTGAGGGGCCATGGTCGATACGCAGAAAACCGACCGGAGGACGGCCCCAGTAATAGACCAGCAAGTCCGGCAAGCCATCCTCATTGAGGTCGGCAATCAGGCAGCCCATGGGGGCGATGGTGCGCGACGCTTCCACCCCGGTGGGCGGCTCCAGCACAAAGGGCTGATAGCGTTGCCGGTCCAACAAGGGCGATACGCTGACCTGATTGGTGCGGGTATCGACCAGACACAGGTCGTCCGGCTTCAGATTGCCGTCGACGTCGCCCACCGCCGCCGCCCCGCCGACCGACGCAATCCACGGCTGGATGGTTCGCAGCGAGCGGTGCACATCGCGCGTCTGGCGCCGCGGCAGCGTGCTTTGGTATTCCATCGTGGTGCTGTCGAATTGGAACCGTGCCAGCACATCTGCTCTCACCAGCATATTGTCGGGCAACCTGGCGGCGGCGCCCAGCGCCACCAGCAGCAGTAGCCCCACCACCCTTGCTTTACGTACCGACATGGCTGCCCTCCTTCCCGCACGCACGCTGAATCTGGAATCGCCATTGCTGATAATCTGCCAGCGTCAATCCGGACGGCTGGGCAGCGACGGCAATCGCGCCGGCACGGGTCGCATCCAGCGCGAGCAAGCGGCGGCAGGCCAGCTCCACGTGCGGTACGCAGTTGCCGGCACGGATGCGCGCCTGGGCGGCGAACACCACACCCTGTGCCAACGCCGGCCGGTGTCTGCCGCTATGCGCCAGCAGGGCATCGAGCCCGGCCTCTTCGCAGCCACCGGCATATGCCGCCGCCAACCCTACCCCGGCCCACAGGTCGGCGTGGCGCGACGCATCGAACGCCGCCAGCGCGACCGCCACCGCATCGGCATCGGCGCCGCGGACAAACCAGAGGCTGCGTCCGAGCCCCTGATCGAACACGTGCTGCCCGTCCGCGCTCAGACCGCGCGGGCGGCTCTGGCCGGCGATCCGCTGCCGCCAGTGGAAATACCCTTCATGAAAACCATAACCGTCCAACGCTAGCCAACAGTGCAGACTGCGATAGCGCGCCAGTACGCGCTCGGGACGCACCGGTAGCCGCGCCAACGCCCAGCCCAAGCCGACCCAAGCCATGTACTCGTGATGGCAGGCCGGCCCGCCGGTATACGCATCGAACATGCGGCGTCCCGGTGTCAGCCAGTCGGCAAGCGCCACCCCCATTCCCGCGCCCTCGTACGCGAAGCCGGCGTCATCGGCCGGCAACTGCGCCAGTTGCGCGGCCAGTTGCTGCAATTGGCAGCTCCCTACCGCCAGATTGTAGCCGTAGACAAACTGCCGGCCTATGGCCTCCAGGCGCTGCACCACCGTCGCACGCGATACCGTAAAGCCACGCCGCGCCACCTCCGTTTCCCCGGTCGAAATCGCCCCTGCGCGGCCAAGGACCCAGGCCCAGGCGCGCATGGCGGTGGAAGCGCTCCGGCCGGCGGCCGCGGCAGTCAGGTCGAGTAGCTCATTCATATAGTCGCGCCGCCTTTATCAGAGTGTCCGGTACCTCGGTAAGCGCCCAGCGTCCCGCTTGCTGGCGCAGAAATTTGATATCCTGCCGCCCCCGCGCCAGCGTCGCCTGGCCGCAGACATAGTCGAAGTTCAGACTGAGGCCGTAGGCGATGAAACGATTCAGGCTCAGCCTGATGACGATCTCGTCGAACACGTTGAATTCATCCACATAGTCGCAGCTGGCGTGGGCCGTGACCAATCGCAGTTCCCCGGCCCGCAGTTCGGCCAGCGTCTGGGGCGCATGCTGACGCAGGAACATTTCGCGACAGCGCCCCTGCCAGGAAAAATAATTGGTGTAGTAGACGTTGCCGACCAGGTTGGTTTCCTCGAAGGTCACCACATGCCGTAGATCGAAGGTGTTGCCTGCCATGGTTACCCCTGCCTCAATGCCAGTGCCAGCGCCGCCGGTTGGCCGCGTCCGGCGATACGCAATCCCGTGACCATGCCGCGCAGCGGACCGCATTGGAAGGTGTAGGCCGGACCGATGTGCGCAAAGTGCGCCGGCATCAGACTGCTGTGCTCCCACGGCCAGCCATCCAGTCCCAACTTGATCAGGCATTCGGAGATGGTCCATGCAAACAGCAGTGCCATGTCGGCAGGCACTTGGCGCTGCGCGACCAGTCCATCGACAAACCGCATGCGTTCGTCTCCCAGCATCAGGCGCCATTCGTCGAGGCGGTAGCCGGGACTGAACTGCAGGTCCAGCGCCGCCGGCCGCCCCTCCCCCGTCAGTACCAGCGTAAGTCCGTCGGCGTGGGTGGCGCTGACGACGACCGGTCCTTGCTGTCCGCGTGCGGCGGCCAGTCGCCGGCCTTCGGCGCGGTCATCGGAAATGGCCATGCCGGCATGCAGATCCGTCACGCCCAGGCCGTCGGCCAGCAGGCGCTCCGTCAGCACGGCCAGCAACTCCGGCGCCAGCGATGCCAGCGGCTGTACCACACCGCCGCCGCGCCGCAGCTCCAACCCGCGCCACTGCTCGATGATGGCGCCGTCCGCCGTCTGAACCACGATATCGAACACGAACCGCATGCCGTCGCTGAAACGCTGCTGCGCGTGGACCAGATACTCCCCGCCGGCGGATAACTTCCCCAGCGATACCTCGGCCACCGATACCGGCAGCACGACTTGATGCGGTATGCACAATTGCAGCGCGTGGAGCACGGCGTCGCGCAGCGCCGGGATACCGCCGGCCAGTTGTCCCGGCAGCATTGGCCCATACCAGTCGATGTCGGCGGCCGCTGCCAGTCTCACCGTGCATGCGGTACTGCTCAGGCGCAGCACCGCCGCCACCTGCTGGAAGCGCTCGCCATGAAAACACAGTCCTTGATATAGCAACGGCTTGGCGGGCAGTACCCATTCCGGCGTGGCGGCCGTGGCCAGCAGCGGCGGCAAAGACCGGCCGCAGGCAAACAGCGCTGTGAAGTGCGCTGTTTCAAACCCGCTGAGACTGGTGCGGAGCTCGACCTTGACCTGGCCATCATCATTCACCAGTGCGCAGGTGCGCAGCACAAATCGCTGCCCCAGCGAGCATGAGATGCCTTCGGCCACCTGCATGTCGAGCATGTCCAGCCTGCCGGTATCCGGCAGCAAAATCTGTGCCGCGCTCAACATGGCCTCCACCGCGCACACCAGCGGAAATACCGGTATGCCATACGGCGCATGATCCTGTAGATAGCGGTCAGCGTCGCTGCAGATCTCTGCTTCCGCCACCAGTTCCACACCCGGATAAAAGACTCGCGGCTGTTCCAGGTAACGGGATGGCTGCAGGCGGCGCAGATCATCGGCATCGAGGCGGCGTCCGTAGCGGCCGCTGATGATCAAGGCGTCCTCCTGCGCACTTTCCACGGCCGCGATCAGTGCAGCCAGCGCCTCTTCATTGTCGAGCGGCCGCGTGCCTGACTGCCGCAGGCCGTCCATGACACCCTCGATCCGTTGCGCCATGCCGAGTTCGCGCCACGCAGTCCAGTCCAGTCGCAGTACGCGGCAGGTCGGCGCAGCGCGTTTGACGCGATCGAGCAGTTCTCCCAGCCATTCATTGGCCAGCGCATAGTGGGCCTCGCCGGCCAGACCGAACGCGCTGATGATGGATCCGTAGCCGATCAATAAATCAAGCTGTGTGGGAGGCAGGCAATCGAGCACGTGACGCAAACCGGTGACCTTGGCCGCCAGCGTCGACGCGATGTCCTGCGGGCTCAGGTTGTTGATGCCGGCCGGATGATTGGTGCCAGCCGCGTGCAACACCGCGCGTATCTTACCGATACCGCTCTGGATGGCACGCACAGCTTGGCTCACATGCTGTTCATCGCCTATATCGACCTGAAAATAGTGCGCGTCGATGCCCTCTTCATGGCACAGGGCCAGTTGCCGCTCCACCTCGTCGTGGTTCGGGGGACTGCGTCCCAGTAAGGCCAGGCGGTAGCGGTATTGCCGCGCCAGCGCGCGGGCGCTGACTGCGCCGATGCCACGGGCTCCGCCCGTCACCAACAGTACAGCGCCCGGCAACGGTGTCCACGGTGCTGCTGCCAGCCTGACCTCGCGCAGGACACGCCGCTGCTGGTGACGGCTCCGCAAGCGTAATTCCGCGTACCCCAACTCCGCACGCCCATGCTCAGCCAAAGCCTGCAGCACGGCTACGCGGTCCAGATCGGCATATTCGACCGCACACACACGGCAGCGCGGCAATTCGTCGGCAACCGACTGCAGGAAGCCATTCGCCAATTGCCTGGCTTGCAAAACCAGCAGCCCCTGCACATCGCCTGCAGGCAGCAAGCGCTGGGCAACATTGAGCAATGCGTTGGCGGCAGCCGGTCCTGGCCCCGCGGGCAACACCAGTATCGCCAGTTGCCGACCAGCTTCGGCATCGTCCAGCAACAGGCTCGGGGTCGGGGCCGCTCCCGCGTCCACTACCCGATGCAACAAGGCCTCCGTCGGCGCTTGGGTGGCTGAGGGAGGCGCTGCGGTGATGGTTTTCCAGTGATGGGTGTAAAAGCGCAGCCAGGGAGCGATACCTGCCGGAACACCTTCGCGGGCACCACTTTTTTTGCTCCGCAATTCATCCAGATAAGAAGCCGCTTCGGCGAGGCTGGCATTGGCCATCCTCGCCAGTTCGAACGGCATCCTGGTCATGCCCAGCCGCTGTGCCGTCAGCGCCACCACATGCCGTGCGCGGATTGAGTTGAGATGCAGATCGTCGAGTAGTCGCCAGCCGGCATTCAAGCCACTTGAGGACAGTCCGGTTTGCTCGGCCACCACGGCCTTAAGCGTCTCCAGGGATGACGCGCCGGTGTCATGGGGAGGTGCCTCGGGTCGCGCCGTCTGAGACGGAGACGCCGGCGCGGGCGCGTGATCCAGGGCGTCGGCTGCCGCGCCGCAGGGGTTGCGCAGGAATAGTGGTTGGGCGTCCAGTGCGCAGTAGCGTAGCCGGCGGCCGGTGTAAAGGCTGGCGTGATTCAGCGCCGCGCCGCACACCCACGCCGCGCCCGCCACCGCCAGCATCGCCTGCAGGTTGTCGCTGAACAGTTCCATCGTCACGACGCGCCCCGGGTACTGCTCTTCAGCCAATCCCGCCAGCACATTGCCGGCGCCTACCTCCACGATCAGGTCGACCTCCTCCAAATGCGCCAGCGCGGATGCAAACCGGACGGTGTCCGTGACTTGCCGTGCCAGCAGTTGCGCCACCGGTTCGGCGCCGTCCAGCGGCGCGCCGGTAATGCTGGACACCACGCGGCACAGAGGCCGCCGCCAGGCGATGGCGGCGGCATGGGGAGCAAACGCATGCCGCACCGCGGCCATGCCGCTGGTATGAAAGGCCCGCGACGTCGGCAACACACTCACTGTGAGCTTGTCCACGCTGCAGGCCGCAGCCGCAGCCAGCACATCCTGTGGATCACCTGCAAGCACAAACCGTTCAGCGCCGTTTTCGCAGGCAAGCTCCAGGCCGTGGCAGACGGCAATGGCGTCGGCCACCTCGCGCCGCGCGCTAACCGCGAGCATGGCGCCGACAGGCGCAAGATCGCACATGCAGCGGCCTCGCTGGCGGGCTAGACGGCGCAATTCCTCAACCGTCATCTGACCCGACGCATACAACGCTGGAAGCTCGCCAAAGCTGTGGCCCAGTACGATATCTGGCCCTATCCGCAGGTCTCGCAACAACTCGATGCCGGCTATGGCCAGCTCGGCCAATAACGGCTGAAATACGGCTGTATCGCTACGGTCCTGCCGTGCAAGCATGTCAACGGCCTGCGCCGATTCCGCCAGACTGGGAAAGCGTGCAGCCCACGGCAGCGTTTGCAAGTGAATGGAAATACCCTGTCCGGCGAACAGAAAAGCAATACGGGGGCGTGCCTCAGCCGGAGCGGACCAGCTGAACTGGCGCCCGATCTGCCTGTCGGGCCGCCCCGGTTGGCGCAGCGCCGCCGCTGCGGCCTTGGCGACGACCGCCAGTTCCTGCGGCGTGCTGGCCGTTACGCTGACGCGCCATGCCGGCGCCGGATCGGGCGCCAACGCATGGGCCAAATCCGGCAGTTGCGCGCGCGACAGGCTGCAAGCGCGGTGCGCCAGTCGGTCCAGCACGCCGGCCAGTTGCACCGGGTCGGCGGCCGACAACTGGAATAACTCGCCACCGATGGCATCCGCGGGCGGTCCCGGCGGCGCCGCCGCCTCGCGACCAGGCTCGCCCTGTAGCACTGCATGGCAATTGACACCGCCGAATCCGAAGGAGTTGATCCCCACCGTCACCGCAAGCGCGTGCGGCACCGGCTCGATCTCTGCGCGCACCGCAATACGTCCTCCAATTTCGCCCGCCAACAGTGGGTGCGGGTCGATACAGCCTGTGGTGGGTGGAATCAGCCGTTCTCGGCAAATGGCGATCGCTTTCAGCAAGCCGGCCATGCCGGCCGCCGCCTTGGTATGACCTATATTTGCCTTGACCGATCCGATCGGGATCGGCTTCGCCGGCCCCGTATCGCCGAACAGCGCCGCCAGGCCAGCCAATTCTATTTCATCGCCGGTCGGCGTTCCTGTGCCATGTGCCTCAAAATAGTCGGCTTGTGCCGGATTCAGGCCAGCACGCGCCCAAGCCCGCCGGGCAGCCAAGGTTTGCCCTTCGACGGTCGGCCGGGTGATCGCGCCCTGCCCGTCTGTGGACATTGCCGCACCTCTCAGCCAGGCCAGCACCGGCCAGCCATGCCGCACCGCCGCCTCTTCACGCGCGAGCACCACAAAGCCGCAGCCTTCGCCAGGCCAGAACCCTTCGGCCTGGCTGTCGAACACACGCATCAGCTGTCGCGCCATGGCGCCATTGCGCGCGAAGCCGACCAGCTCAAACGGATCCAGGCTAAGATCAACCGCCCCCACCAAGACGCACGCCGTATCGCCCATGGCCAGCCGCTCATAGGCGGAAGCAATCGCTACCAGCGACGAGGCGCAAGCGCCATCAACGGTATGGGCGCCGCCTCGCAGGTGGTGGTAATTGGCAATGCGACCGGCAATGGTGTTGGACAGACCGCCGGCCAGGCTGTCCTCGTCGGGCTCTGGCAGAGGTGCCTTGTAGCGGCTTTCGGCGGCGGCAAGCAGGCTGGTGACGTCGGCATCCGCCAGCCGGCCATCAGCGGCCGCTCGGATCGTTTTCTGCAGATAGGGCCAGCGGTAGCGCAACGCATGTGCCCGGCTGAATTCTCCGGTTAGTGTGTTGGCGACGATCACCGCCATGCTGTCGCGTTCTTCGTCCAGTTGGGTGCTGTCCAGCGAACACAGCGCGCGCGTGGCCACGTCCAGCGCAAGCCAGTGCGCCATGTCAGTGCGTTCGAATGTGGATAATGGAATACGGAAGCGTTCGCGGTCGAACTGGTAGCCTTCCAGTAAGCCAGCTTCTATCGGGTAGATGCCATCGGGGTCGCCCTCGGCCGCGTAATCGGAAAGATCCAGCCGTTCACGGGGGATGGCGCGAAAACAGCGGCGCGCTTGAAGCACGGTGTCCCACAGTTCGCCTGGTGTACGGCTGTCGGGAAATTCGCATGCCATTGCAACAATCGCCACTCGGAATACCATAAGCTGCCCTCGCGCATCGTCGATCAACTGTGATATTTTTGACAAAACTCATCTTACGCCACAAAAAAACAAGAATACTCTTTTGATAAAAATTTTTACGATCCACGCCACACTGCACTTTTGCAAGCAGCCAGGTTCTCGAGAGAGCAACATATCTCTATGAAAAATTAAGACCACGGTAACGAAAATACGTAATCCGGCACAAAGCCGGGCATTGGAGCAGAGCTTGCGAGGCTGCCCGGGGGGCGGTAGTGAGTAGGTAGGGGATCGGCCGTTCTCCGCGTTGGCAGTGCTCGTTAAGCGGCTGATGGTGAATTGGACACGTCCGTGTTAGCCGCATTTGAAATAAGGGCGAATGAAATCCCCGGCTCATTCATTGCTCGCTCTCGGGCTTGGCACATAGTGTGCATTGAGCGTGGAATGCATCGCAGCATCTCCAACGAATAGTCACACATTTGCTTCATTTCGTTTTGAAGCAAATGTATGACTATCGTGACCAAAAGATGGCTGCCGTAGAGCGAAAATCAGAGATAGATGAAGTCACAGATTTGCTTCATTGGACGACCAGCCTGCGCGAAGTACTCAACTGACGTCGCCGTCTGTTTTTATCAACGTGACAATTCACGCATTTCCTCGTGGATTTATTGTCTATAGTTATAGTCGCAATTCCAAAAAAAGAGCGCGGCCTCGCGCCTTCTTCAGTTCGTCTGGTCCCCGGGTCTCATTCATTCGTCCAATCATCTTCGCAATACGCCCTTCTCTATGGAGACAGCTATGTCGACTTACTGCATGTTCAAAGGAGCTTTGAAATACGGTGTGCCTTATCTGAACGGCTATCATGGAAACCCGCACTACGCGGTCGTCGCGCAGGATGCCAACGGCGATGAGTTCGTCGTGCTGGCCAACGTAAAATCCGACTCAACCATTCCGGGCGCTGGCGAGGCCGGCTATCACGTGCTCTATTCGTGGGACCAATACTTCTCCCATCCGCTGACCCAGGATCTGCGCGATCTGAAACCCGGCCTCTATCAGGAAGGCTTCCCCAAGCTGGACTACAGCCATGACGCCAAGCTGCTGGACCTGTCGAAAATGCGGCCCATCGCGCTGGACACGGCCACGCAGCAAAACGACATCAACGGCCTGCTCGACGACATGCTGGCGCTGAACCGCAACGTCGAGCCTGTCGAATACATCTACAAAGGGCAAAAAGGTCCCGACAAGCGCATGGCCTGGCAATCCACCGCCGAGGTGACGGTGTACGGCTTCGGCTTCCTGTTCGAGCCGCAGCACGACGGCTTGCACGAAACCCATATGAACCAGGGCAATCCCAAACCCAAGCCAGGTAGCGGCCTCAAGGATCATTCCAGCGAAAACGGCACCTACCAGGACGGCGCGCTGATCGTCCAGATCGGCGACAAATTCCAGGCGCTGTTCATCGCCTTCCAGACCCAGTTGGTCCCCACCGACAACCGCGGCTTTCCGACCCCGTCGGCCAAGCGCATCCTTGACTGAGCCCTGTCCCCGAACCTTGCTGGAGTACGAATCTCATGACAATCGAACTGAAGTGCTATTCCAACTGCGACGATGTTTTCATGGCCTGGCAGGTCAGCGACAACGATGGACAGATCGCCGGTTGTCTCGGCTTTGCCATCGAAGTCAAAGACTCCAATGGCAAAGTGGAAGCGCTGCACAACCTCAAGGGCTTCCAGGCCGATCATCCGAAAACCGGGCAAACGCAGCCCACCACCACATGGCCGTTGCAGACCTATACCTGGACCGACCACACCATCCTGATCGACTCGAAAGTGCAGTTCCAGGTTACGGCCATGGTCGGCGCGCCCGGCCAACTCAAGCGTGGGCCCAGCAGCGGCTGGTCGCCGGTGATCGGGTTGAGCACGCGCGCCGGCGAGAACACCTGCGCCTTCTTCAATCGCGGCATGATCATGTCGCAGTTCGTATCGCGCTACGCCAGGGAGAACAAGCTGACCACCGTGCAGGAGCTGAAGAGCAAACTGAGCAGCGACGTCGACAGCCCCCTGATGCAATTCCTCACCGGCGAGCTGGGCAAAGCCATCCGCGGCCTGGTGCAGCGAGCGCAACAAGACCCCAGCATCGAGCTGTACTGCGCGATGTTCGAACTGGACCTCGACGATCTGATCGAAGACCTGGCCCAGGTCGGCACACGCGCCCACGTGCTGCTTGCCAACGGTTCGGTCAAGGTGGCCGGCGGCGACGAGAACAGCGCCGCCGCACAGAAGCTGACCGGCAAGGTCGACCTGCACAGGCGGATGACCGCGCCGCACGGCCTGGCACACAATAAGTTCGTGGTGGTCTGCCAGGACGGCAAACCGTTTGGCGTGCTGACCGGCAGCACCAACTGGACACTGACCGGCCTGCACACGCAGATCAACAACGCCATCTCCATAGAAAACGCGAAGCTGGCCCAGGTCTACCTCGACCAGTGGCATGCGCTGGTCGAGGCCGGCGACGCCTTCCCGCCGGCGCTCAAGGCCGGCAACTCGCGCGTGCGCGAAGGCCTTTCGGTGAACCGGCCCAATGACACGCTGGTATGGTTCACGCCGGTGCCGCAAGTCAAAGGGGCGGTCGATGGCGACATCGCTGAACTGAAGGCGCTGGTGAACGCGGCCAAGGAAGGCATCTTGTTCGTCATGTTCATGCCGGGGCAAGAGCCGCTGGACTCCATCCTGCAGCAGCAACAGAACGGCTTGTATGTGCGCGGCGTGGTCAGCACGCTGCCGGATGGAACCAAGGACAACCCTTCCGCCACCTTCAAGATCATGACCGGCGACTCCTTCAAGGAATACAAGCTTGACGTGGTCCAGCCGCAGGGCGCCGCCGCTGCCGGGGATTTTGTGTCCACCTTCACCCGGCAGCAGTTCCTGAGCGGCATGGGTTTCGCCATCACCCATTCCAAGGTGATCGTGATCGATCCGTTTGGCGACAACCCGGTCGTCGTGACGGGATCGCACAATCTGTCCAGCACCGCCAGCGGCGGCAACGATGAGAACCTGCTCATCATCCGCAACTGCCCAGAGCTGGCGCAGGCCTATGCCGTCAACTGCATGAGCGTGTATCAGCATTACCGGTGGCCGAGCAGCCAGCACGAGGCCGCGCAGCAACCGGCGATCGCAGGCGCGGCCAGCGGCTACCTCAACACCGGCGACGCGTGGCAGGCCAAGCGCAAGAATGCGGATGTGCAGGCGGACCTGAAGTTCTGGTCTTGACCTTCACCCCGCCCGCTGGGCCGGCGGCACTACCGTCGTAGCGCTGCCTGCCGCTGCATTCCTGCGAGCCCGGCGCCGCGCCGACAGCGGCGCCGGGACAGCTAACTGGACGGAGGAAAACGATGATGAGGCGACGGGCGTGGCGCGCGATCCAGTGGTTGCTGCTATTGTGGCCGTTGTTCAGCAACGCTGGCACTTGCAGTATTCTGGTGTATCACCGCTTCGGTCCCACCGCCGCGGACAGCATGACCACCACCACCGCTGTCTTCGCGGCCCAGATCGCGCAACTGCGCGCCCATGGCTACCGCATCGTGCCGCTGTCCGACCTGGTGGCGGCGCTGGCCGCGCGGCAGCAGCGCGCCGACAACTTGGTGGCCATCACCGTCGATGACGGCCATCGCTCCGTGTACAGCGAATTGTATCCGCTGGCGCAGCGGGAACATCTTCCGCTTACCTTGTTCATCTACCCGAGCGCCATCGGCCGCGCCAGTTATGCCCTGGACTGGGAGCAGCTGCGCGCCATGCAAGCTGGCGGCGATATCGAAATCGGCTCGCATACCCAATGGCATCCGAACTTCCGCCATGAACGCGCGCGTCTGAGCGCCGCCGACTATCAGCGTTTCGTGACGATGCAACTCATCCATCCCCGCGACGCGCTGCGCCAACGCCTGCATGTCGAAGCACGCTACCTGGCTTGGCCATTCGGCATTGTCGACGCGGAGCTGGAAGCGCAGGCGCGCCAGGCTGGCTACAGCGCCGCCTTCGCATTGGGCAACCGCAACGCCGGCAGCGCCGATTCGCCCTTTGCGCTGCCGCGCCAGCTGATCGTCGACGCGGTCGGCGTCAAGGGTTTGTTGACCCGCCTGGCGCAGGGCCCGGCATGCGCGCCATGAGGAGACGCCGATTCCCGGCTATTTCATGTGGCTGTCGACCGACGAGAACGAGATGATGCGGTACAGCGGACAGAAGCTAAACAGCGCCGTCAGCAAAGGGACGACGCCGATCCAGCCCCAGGCGCCGATATAGCCCAGCAGCGTGGCGGCGATCAACCCGATCCCCAGCGCCAGACGCAGTGCACGGTCCACCGTGCCGACATTGCTTCCCAAACTCATGATGTTCTCCTTGAAGGGTTGACATGGCTCAATGCAAGTCCAGTATGCATAGCGCGATTTGAAAAGTATTTGTCCCAAATCAAATTGCATCCAACCGACGGATGAGCCCAGCAACTCCGGGGATTTTGATTTGGATCATACAATTCCTTGCGCCAGATCCCTACGATGGTGCGTATCACCTACCCTCGAAGGAGACCGCCATGTGCTACAAGACCATCCTGGTACAGGCCGATGCGGCCGACTCAACACCGTCCTGCGCCACCATCGCCGCCCAGATCGCCATTGCGGACCAAGCCCACCTGGTCGGCGTCTCCATGAGCGGCATGGACCAGATGATCTACCAGTGCAACACCGCCGCGCCCGGCGTGGTGGTACTGCCTGCCGACCTGAGGATGCTGACCACCCGCGCCGACGCCAGCCTGGCCGCCTTTGCCAAGCGCGTCGAACATCTGGGCGTCGGCTCGTTTGAAACCCGCCGCATCGACGGCCTGCCCGATATCGACCTGCTGATGCACGCCCGTTATGCCGACCTGCTGGTGCTGCGCCAGCCCGGCGCCCCGGAGCAGACCCCCTATATGCCGGACAGCGCCCTGCAGTACATCGTTCTCCACTGTGGCCAACCTGTGCTGGTGGTGCCCTACGCCGGCGGCGCCGCCGGGACGGGCCGGCATCCGCTGCTGGCATGGAACGGCAGCCCGGAAGCGGCCCGCGCCATCCATGCCGCCCTGCCCCTGCTAAAGCGCGCCCGGCAAGTCACGCTGGCCGTGTTCAATGGCGAAGAAACCTGGGGCGCCCACGGCGAACTGCCCGGCGCGGACATGGCGACCTTCCTGGCCCGCCACGGTATCCAGGTCGAAGTGGTTCAGCGCCAGACCAAGGGACCGGTCGGCGAGGCCCTGCTCTCGCTGGCCAGCGACATCCAGGCCGATTTGCTGGTGATGGGCTGCTACGGTCATTCGCGGCTGCGCGAAATCATCCTGGGCGGCGCCACACGCGACATCATGCGCGGCATGACGCTGCCCGTCCTGATGGCGCACTGACGGAGGCGCCATGGAAACCCTGACCGCGACCGCGCGCGCCGACGTGCTGGCCATCCTGGCCGGACAACCGGACCTGACCCTGGCCACCATTCGCCCGGACGGCTATCCCCAGGCCACCACGGTCAGCTTTGCGCACGACGGCCTGACCATCTACATCGGGGTCGGCCTGGACAGCCAGAAGATGCGCAACATTCGCCATAGCGACAAGGTATCGCTGGCGATCACCCCTCCCTACACCGACTGGCAGCATATCCGCGGCCTGTCGTTGGCCGGACGCGCCGCCGTGGTGGTGGACGACGCCGAGCTTCGGCATGCCGCCGCCCTGATGACTGGCCGCTTCCCGCAGTTGCGCCAGATGATGAGCGAACCCGGTCCTCAGCCCTGGGCCGGCAACATGGCGCTGCTGCGCATCGAGCCGGAAGTGATCTCGGTGCTGGACTACACGCGTGGCTTCGGCCACACCGACATCTACCGGGTAACGCCATGAGCACCGCTCCGCCGGGCAGGAAGTGGCGCGTGATCGTGCTGGCGGTTCTGCTGATGGCTGCCGCCTCCGGCCTGGCCTGGCGCTACGCCGGCATCGAGGGCCGTGCGGCTGGCGCGGCGGGCGCACTGACCCTGTCCGGCAATATCGAGGCCCACGAAAGCGTCCTCGGCTTCAAGACCGTGCAGTCGCGCATCGTGGCGCTGCCGTTCAACGAGGGCCAGTGGGTGGCCAAGGGCGCCACGCTGGCGGTGCTGGATGATGCCGACTACCAGCAGCAAATCGCCATCGCCGACGCCAACCGCGCGCTGCAACAGCAACAGGCCGACACCGCGCGCCAGAACCTGACGGCGGCCGACAAGACCATCGCCCTCGACGAAACCGAACTGGCACAGCGCCGGCTCGACCAGCGCCGCGCCCAGGAACTGGCGCGGCAAGGCTTCGTCTCGCCGTCCGCGCTGGACCAGAGCAACACCGCGCTGCATGTGGCGCAGGCCGCGCTGGCGCGCGACC
Organism: Rugamonas sp. A1-17; assembly: GCA_025548565.1. GTDB lineage: Bacteria > Pseudomonadota > Gammaproteobacteria > Burkholderiales > Burkholderiaceae_D > Rugamonas. The sequence continues at coordinate 155,008 of JAJLPB010000016.1, read as the reverse complement.
AGGCTCTGCGGGCGGTGGCCGCGCACAACGTCAAGACCGCCCAGGCCGGCGTCCAGAGCGGCGAGGAAGTGGCGCGGCTGGCGCGCATCGTGCGCGGCTACACCGTGCTGCAGGCGCCGTTCGACGGCGTGATCACGGTGCGCCAGGCCGAACTGGGCGAAGTGGCGGTGCCCGGCACGCCGGTGCTCACCATCGCCGACTTGCAACACGTGTGGCTGCGCGCCTACGCCAACGAGACCGACCTGGGCAAGGTCAAGCTCGGCCAGGCAGTCTCGGTCACCACCGACAGCCGGCCCGGCAAGCATTACCGCGGCCGCGTCTCCTTCATCGCCTCCAAGGCCGAGTTCACACCGAAGAGCGTGGAAACCCACGCCGAGCGCGTCACCCTGGTGTACCGCCTGAAGATCGACCTGGACAACCCGGCCCACGAACTGCTGCCCGGCATGCCGGCCGACGCCCGCATCGAGCTGACTTCAGCCGGCCAACCATGAATCCCGCCGCCGCCCCCGCCGGCCTGATCCGGGTTGCCGGCCTGTGCAAGCGCTTCGGCGCCAGCACGGTGGTCGACCGGCTGGCGCTCGACGTGCGGGCCGGCGAGATCTTCGGCCTGGTGGGCCCCGACGGCGCCGGCAAGACCACGGTGGTGCGCATGCTGGCCGGCGTGCTGCGCCCCGATGGCGGCAGCATCGTCATCGACGGCATCGACGTCGGCGCCGATCCGGAGCGCGCCAAGCGCCACCTGAGCTACATGCCGCAGCGCTTCGGCCTGTACGAGGACCTCACCGTCGACGAGAACATCCGCTTTTACGCCGACCTGTTCGAGATCGATCGCCGCACCTGGCGCGCCCGCGCCGACCAGATGCTGGCAGCCTGCGGCCTGACCGAGTTCCGCGGCCGGCTGGTGGGCAAGCTGTCCGGCGGCATGAAGCAGAAGGTCGGCCTGACCTGCTCCCTGGTGCACACGCCGCGCATCCTGCTGCTGGACGAACCCACCACCGGCGTCGATCCGGTCTCGCGGCGCGAATTCTGGCAGCTGCTGTACGGCCTGCGCGCCGAGGGCGTGGCCATCCTGATCGCCACCGCCTACCTGGACGAGGCCGAGCGCTGCGACCGGCTGGCGCTGATGAACGAAGGCACGGTCCTGATGAGCGACACCCCGGCAGCCCTCAAGGCGCGCATGCCGGGCCTGATCGTGGAAGTGCTGTCGCCCCAGCCCCGCGCCGTGCGCGACGCGCTGGCGGGCCTGCCCGGCGTACAGGGCGTGCTGGTGGTCGGCATCGGCGCCCACATCCATCTGGATCGGCGCGGACGGATTCCGCAGCTGGAGGAAAGGCTGCGCGGCGCGGGCGTGACGGTCGAGCGCATCCGGGAAGTGCCGCCCACGGTGGAAGATCTCTTTGTCGCCGCGCTGGCAGCCCCCGGCGAGCGGACCGCCGCATGAACGGCGCCGCGCCCCAGATCGTGGTGGAAGGCCTGAGCAAGCGCTTCGGCGCCTTCACCGCGCTCGACGGCGTCGGCTTCAGCGTCGCGCCGGGCGAGGTGATGGGCTTCCTGGGCCCCAATGGCGCCGGCAAGTCCACGCTGATCCGCATCCTGTGCGGTTTGCTGCGTCCGGGCGCCGGACGCGCGCTGGTGGCCGGCATCGACGTCGCCCGCGATCCGGAGGCGGTGCGTGCGCGCATCGGCTACATGTCGCAGCGCTTCTCGCTGTACAACGACATGAGCGTGGTGGAGAACCTGCGCTTCTTCGGCGGCGTGTACGGCGTGCCCCGCCGGCAGATGGCGGAACGGGTGGACTTCGCGGTCGAGATGGCGGGCCTGGCCGGGCGCGAAGACGCGCTGGTGCGCACCCTGGCCGGCGGCTGGAAGCAGCGGCTGGCGCTGGGCGCCGCCATCCTGCACCGGCCGCGCATCCTGTTCCTGGACGAGCCGACGTCCGGCGTCGATCCGGTCTCGCGCCGCCGCTTCTGGGACCTGATCCAGACCCTGGGCGGCGACGGTGTCAGCATCCTGGTGTCGACCCACTACATGGACGAGGCGGAGTACTGCAACCGCATCGCGCTGATCAACCGTGGCCGCCTGATCGCGCTGGGCACGCCGCGCGAACTGAAACAGCTGGCGATGGCCGGGCAAGACGGCGCCGCGCGCGGCGAGGAACCCACGCTGGAAGACAGCTTCGTGCGCCTGGTGCAAGCCAGCGCCGCCGGGGGCGCGCCATGAGGCTGCGCCGCATCCGCGCCATCGCCGTCAAGGAGGCGCTGCAGATCGTGCGCGACCCGCGCAGCCTGATGATCGCCCTGCTGATCCCGGTGATGCAGATGTTCATGCTGGGCTATGGCATCAGCCTCGACATCAAGCACATTCCGCTGTGCGTGCTGGACCGGGAAGCGAGCCAGCAATCGCAGGCCATCGTGAAGCGCTTTACCGCCTCGCCCTACTTCGAGGTGGCGCGGGTAACGGCGAACTACCCGCAGATCGCGCGCAGCCTGGACGACGGCGGTTGCCGCATCGCGCTGGTCATCCCGCCCGACTTCTCCAGGACCGTCAACAACAGCGGCAACGCGCCGCTCCAGGTGCTGGTGGACGGCACCGACTCCAACACCGCCAACATCGCCGCCAACTATGCGCGCGCCGTGATCTCCGGCTACTCGGTCGACATCCAGCTGCGTTCCGTGCAGCAGCGCGGCGGCCATCTGCAGACCACCACGCCGGTAGGCAGCGAGGCGCGGGTCTGGTACAACGAGGATCTGGTCAGCCGCAACTACATCGTGCCCGGCATCGTGGCGCTGGTGATGGCCATCGTCGGCGCCCAACTGACGGCGCTCACCATCGCGCGCGAATGGGAACGCGGCACCATGGAGTTGCTGATCTCGACCCCGGTGCGGCCGATGGAACTGATGATCGGCAAGCTGCTGCCCTACTTCGTGGTCGGCATGGCCGACGCCGCGATCTGCCTGATCCTGGCCGTGTTCTGGTTCGAGGTGCCGTTCCGCGGCGCGCTGTCCACCCTGTTCGTGACCACCAGCCTGTTCCTGGTGGTGGTGCTGTGCATGGGCTATTACGTCTCGGTGGCGATCCGCGGCCAGGTCGGCGCCAGCCAGGTGGCCCTGATCCTGACCATGCTGCCCACCACCCTGTTGTCCGGCTTCGCCTTCCCCATCGAACAGATGCCGCTGGCGGTGCGCGGCGTGACCTACCTGGTCAGCGCGCGTTATTACGTGCAGATCCTCAAGGCCACCTTCCTCAAGGGCTCCAGCGCCGCCGAGCTGGCGGCGCCGATCGCCTGCCTGCTGCTGTACGCGGCCGCCATCGTCTGGCTGGCCGCGCGCGCCTTCCGCAAGACGCTGGATTGACGCGATCATGCTGCGCCGCATACTCGAACTGTTGATCAAGGAATTCCGCGAGCTGCGGCGCGACAAGTCGGCCCGCTTCCGCCTGCTGATCCCGCCGCTGATCCAGATGCTGCTGTTCGGTTACGCCGCCACCTTCGAGATCTTCAACATCTCGACGGCCGTGCTGGACCTGGACCACAGCCAGGCCAGCCGCGCGCTGGTCAGCGCCTTCACCAGCACCGGACGCTTCAAGGTCACCGCCGTCGCCAGCCGCCAGGCCGACGCGCGCGACATCATCGAAAGCAACCGGGCACAGATCGCCGTGGTGGTGCCGCCCGGCTTCTCGGAACTGCTGAACAAGGGCCAGACCGCGCCGCTGCAGGTACTGGTCGACGGCACCAATTCCAACACCGCGCTGATCGCGCTGGGTTACGTGGGCCAGATCGCAGGCGCTTTCGGCCGGTCGGTGGCGCTCGACCTGGGCCAGCGCAGCGGCAAGCTGCAAGGACGGCCGCTGGCCAGCGCCGAGATGGTGGAGCGCTACTGGTACAACCCCAACCTGAACAGCCGCTGGTTCTTCGTGCCCGGCGTGATCGGCACCCTGACCCTGATCACCATCGTCAACCTGACCGCCTTCGCCATCGTGCGCGAGCGCGAGGTGGGCACGCTGGAGCAGCTGCTGGTGACGCCGATCCGCCCGTTCGAATTCATCATCGGCAAATGCCTGCCGTTCTTCCTGATCGGCCTGGTGCAGGTGACGCTGATCGCGGTGCTGGGCACCTTGTGGTTCGGCGTCCCGTTCAACGGCAATCCGCTGGTGCTGCTGCTCGGGACCAGCCTGTTCCTGTTGAGCGCCCTGGCCATCGGGCTGCTGATTTCCACGCTGTGCAAGACCCAGCAGCAAGCCTTCGCCTCCAACTTTTTCGTCCTGAATCCGATGTTCATCCTGTCCGGCTTCAGCTTCCCGATCAGCAGCATGCCCGAGGCGCTGCAGTACCTGACCTGGCTCGATCCCTTGCGCTACTTCCTCGTGATCGTGCGCGGCACGTATATCAAGGGCGTGGGACTGGACGTGCTGTGGCCGCAGATGGCCAGCCTGCTGGCGTTGGGCGGCGGCTTGCTGCTGATCGCGGTGCTGCGCTTCCGCAAATCGCTCGATTAAGCGCGGGCCGCGCATCGCGGGAAGATCGCATTGACGATCGCGACGGACAGCGCCTCGCTTGACAGCGCATTTGATACAACATACGCTAACCGGATTCTCAACATTGCATCATCCATGAAAACGTCCCGTTCCACGCGCCTGCTCACGGCCATCGTCACGCTGCTCAGCATGCTGTACATGCAGCTTGCGGTGGCGTCGTACGTGTGTCCTGGCGTGCCGGCGGGAAGTCTCGATAACGCGGTATCGGCTCGGGCCACCGCCATGCCGAACTGCCAGGGCATGGATGCGGAGCAGCCCCAGCTCTGCGATCTGCACGCACATGGCGAGCCCGCCAAGCAGTCGCTCGACAACTCCGTGCCCGACGTGCCGCCGTTTGTGCCGAGCGCGCTGATACTGGAGTTGCAACCTGTCGACGCCGTCCTGCTTCCGGATGCGTCTTACCGCCCAATCGCCCTGACGCGCACGACCGCTCCGCCCGTCGCCATCCGCAACTGCTGCTTCCGCATTTAATCCACCAGATCGCCTAGTCCGCCATCGCATCACCGGGGCCGGTGAGCGCGATGTTGTCTATCGCTTTCTGGAGGTACCATGTCATCCCCGTTTTTCGCGCATCGCCATGCGCTGGCCGGCAGTCTTCGCAAACTGTCGCAGATCAATTTCGCGCTCGCACTGCTGCTTGCCGCCCACGCCGCACAGGCGCAATCGCGGCCGCTCACGCTGGGCCAGGCTCAACAACTGGCGGTCGACCGTTCGCGCCAGCTGATCGCACAGGACCAGGCCGCCACCGCCGCGCACGAAATGGCCGTCGCCGCCGGCCAACTGCCCGACCCCGTCCTCAAGGTTGGCATCGACAACCTGCCTGTCAACGGTTCCGACCGGCTCACCGTTGGCAGCGACTTCATGACGATGCGCCGCATCGGCGTGTCGCAGGAATTGACGCGCGCCGACAAGCTGCGCTGGCGCTCCGCGCGCCTGGAGCGTGAAGCGGACAAGGCCCTGGCCGAAAAGCAAGCCGCCACCGCCGCGATCCAGCGCGACACCGCGATTTCCTGGCTGGAGGTTTTCTATACCGATCAAATGGCGGACGCCATCGCCACACAGACAGCGCTGGCACGCCAGGAGATCGAAGCCGCCGAGGCAGCCTACCGTGGCGGACGCGGCAGCCAAGCCGACATACTCGCGGCCCGCTCCGCCCTGCTCGCCCTTGATGACCGGGGCAGCGAGATCGAACGCCGCCGGCGTGTTGCCCGGACCATGCTGGCCAGGTGGACCGGGGCGGAAGCTGCCGTGGTCGGCAAGCCCGATATCGACAACATCCGTTTGGACCTGGCCGAACCGGGGCCCCTCCTCGCCCATCACCCGCAGATCGCGGTGCTGAACCGGCAGCAGGACATCGCCCAGGCGGACGCCAATCTGGCCCAGGCGAACCAGCGCGCCGACTGGAGCGTGGAGGTCGCGTTCCAGCAGCGTGGCTCGGCCTATTCGAACATGGTATCGATCGGCATCTCGGTGCCGCTGCAATGGGACCGCAAGAACCGCCAGGACCGCGAACTGGCCGCCAAGCTCGCACAGGTGGAGCAAGCCAAGGCCGAGCGCGAGGAGACCCTGCGCGGCCACGAGGCCGAGGTCCGCACCCAGATCGTCGAATGGCGGAGCGGCAAAGAACGGCTATCCCGCTACGCGCACGAAACGCTGCCGCTGGCCAGCGAACGCAGCCAGGTTGCGCTGGCCGCCTACCGGGGAGGAAGGGCGACGCTGGCCGAGGTCCTGGCAGCGCGACGCAACGAGACAGAAACCCGTGTGCAAGCGCTTGAGCTTGAATTCGACACCGCGCGGCTTTGGGCGCAGCTGAACTTCCTCGCTCCAGAGGGCTCGGCCGCCGGGCACGCAGCAGTCAACCGTCAACAGGAATCCAAATGAAGAACAAGAAAATACTGGCGCTGCCGATCGCGCTCGCCGTTGCCGCCGGCGGATATGGCGCTTATCAGTTTGGCGTATCGCAGGGTATGAAGACCATGCCCGCCGAGCACGCCGCGCCTGCGCCAGCCAGGAAGCCGCTCTACTGGCAGGATCCGATGGTTCCCGGCCAGAAATTCGACAAGCCCGGCAAATCGCCCTACATGGATATGCAACTGGTCCCGGTCTATGGCGGCGCCGATGGCGACGACGGCAACGTCACCATCAGCCCGCGCGTCCAGCAGAACCTGGGCGTGCGGACCGCGCTGGTCACGAGCGGCAGGCTGGCCCCCGGCGTGGTCGCGGTCGGCAGTGTCGCGTACAACGAGCGCGACGTGGCGCTGGTCCAGGCCCGCAGCAACGGATTCATCGAGCGCCTGTATGTGCGCGCTCCGCTTGATCCCGTGAGGAAGGGACAGCCGCTTGCCGAGCTGTACGTCCCCGATTGGATCGCGGCACAGGAGGAGTATCTGGCCGCGCGCCGCATGCAGGGTGGCGACACCGCGTCGCTGGTCGATGGCGCCCGCCAGCGCATGCGCCTGGCCGGCATGAGCGAGGCGCAGATCCAGCTGGTCGAGGCGAGCGGCAAGGTACATCCGCGCATCACGATCACCGCGCCGGCCAGCGGCGTCGTCGCCGAGCTCGGCGCACGCGAAGGCATGACCGTGGCGCCGGGCGCCCTGCTGTTCCGCATCAACGGTCTGTCCACCGTCTGGGTGAACGCGGACGTGCCCGAAAGCGTTGCGGCCAGGGTGCGTCCGGGCGACGCCGCCGAGGCCCGCGCGCAGGCGCTGCCGGGCAGCGTCTTCAAGGGCAAGGTCGGCGCGGTGCTGCCCGAGGTGAACCCGGCCACCCGCACGCTCAAGGCGCGGATCGAGCTGGCGAATCCGGGCGGGCAACTGGTCCCCGGCATGTACGCTTCCGTCACCTTCGCCTCCGGCCGAGGGGCCGACGTGCTGCTGGTCCCGACAGAGGCGGTGATCCAGACCGGCACCCGCAGCATCGTGCTGCTGGCCCGGGATGGCGGCAAGTTCCAGCCGGCCGATGTCGAGCTGGGCACCGAAAGCAATGGCATGACCGAGATCCGCAAGGGCCTCGCCGCCGGGCAGAAGATCGTGCTGTCGGGCCAGTTCCTGCTCGACTCCGAGGCCAGCCTGAAAGGGACGGCGACCCGCATGGGCGATGCCCGTGACGATGGCATGACGACGGGAGCGAAGAAATGATCGCGAAACTGATACGCTGGTCCATCGTCAACCGCTTCCTGGTCCTGCTGGCGACTGTCTTCATCGCCGCATGGGGCGTGTGGTCGCTGGCGCGCACGCCGCTCGACGCCATCCCGGACCTGTCCGACGTCCAGGTGATCATCCGCACCAGTTACCCGGGCCAGGCGCCGCGGATCGTGGAGAACCAGGTGACCTATCCGCTGACCACCACCATGCTGTCGGTGCCCGGCGCGAAGACCGTGCGCGGCTATTCCTTCTTCGGCGATTCCTTCGTCTACATCCTGTTCGAGGACGGCACCGATCCCTACTGGGCCAGGTCGCGCGTGCTCGAATACCTGAACCAGGTGCAATCGCGCCTGCCCGCGCAAGCGAAGACCGCGCTCGGCCCGGATGCGACCGGCGTCGGCTGGATCTACGAGTACGCGCTGGTCGACCGCAGCGGCAAGCTCGACCTGTCGCAGCTGCGCGCCTACCAGGACTGGTTCCTCAAGTTCGAGCTGAAGACGGTGCCGAACGTCTCCGAGGTGGCCAGCGTGGGTGGCATGGTGCGTCAATACCAGATCGTGCTCGATCCGGACAAGCTGCGCGCCTACGCCATCCCGCATGGCACGGTGATCGAGGCGGTCCAGCGGGCCAACCAGGAAGCCGGCGGCTCCGTGATGGAACTGGGCGAGGCCGAGTACATCGTGCGCGCATCGGGCTACCTGCAGTCGCTCGACGACTTCCGCAAGATTCCGCTGATGACCACGGAGGGCGGCGTGCCGGTGCGCCTGGGCGACGTGGCGCGCGTGGAACTGGGGCCGGAAATGCGGCGCGGTATCGCCGACCTGAACGGCGAAGGCGAAGTGGCCGGCGGCGTGATCGTCATGCGCTCCGGGAAGAACGCGCTGGAAACCATCGAGGCGGTCAAGGCCAAATTCGCCAGGCTCAAGGCGAGCCTGCCGGCCGGCGTGGAGATCGTCCCGGTGTACGACCGCTCCAGCCTGATCAAGCGCGCGGTCGATAATCTCGGACACAAGCTGGTCGAGGAATTCATCGTCGTCGCCCTCGTTTGCGGGATATTCCTGTTTCATCTCCGTTCCGCGCTGGTGGCCATCGTGTCGCTGCCGCTGGGCATACTGATGGCCTACATCGTCATGTCCTACCAGGGCGTAAACGCCAACATCATGTCCCTGGGCGGCATCGCGATCGCCATCGGCGCCATGGTCGATGCGGCGGTGGTGATGATCGAGAACGCCCACAAGCACATCGAGGCCTGGAACCACGCCCATCCCGGCCGCAAGCTGGCCGGCGACGAGCAATGGACCGTGATCGGCGACGCTGCGGCCGAGGTCGGCCCGGCGCTGTTTTTCTCGCTGCTGATCATCGTGCTGTCCTTCATTCCGGTGTTCACGCTGGAGGCGCAGGAGGGGCGCCTGTTCGCGCCGCTGGCCTTCACCAAGACCTACGCGATGGCGGCGGCGGCCGGCCTGGCCGTGACCCTGATCCCGGTGCTGATGGGCTACCTGATACGCGGGCGCATCCCGGACGAGCAGAAGAATCCGCTCAACCGGTGGCTGATCGCGCTTTACCGGCCATTGCTGGAGCGGGTACTGCGGCATCCCAAGGCCACGCTGGTGGCGGCCGGCCTGATCGCGCTGGTGACGGTCTGGCCGATGGCGCGCCTGGGCGGCGAGTTCATGCCGCCGCTGGACGAGGGCGACCTGCTGTACATGCCATCGGCCCTGCCCGGCATCGGCGCCGGCAAGGTCGCGCAGCTGCTGCAGCAGACCGACCGCTTGATCAAGACCGTGCCGGAGGTGCAGACGGTGTTTGGCAAGGCCGGCCGCGCCGAGTCCGCCACCGATCCGGCGCCGCTGGAAATGTTTGAGACGACCATCCAGTTCAAGCCGCGCGACCAGTGGCGGCCCGGCATGACCGCGGACAAGCTGGTCGAGGAGCTCGACCGGATCGTCAAGGTGCCGGGGCTGTCCAACATCTGGGTGCCGCCTATCCGCAACCGCATCGACATGCTCGCCACCGGGATCAAGAGCCCGGTCGGCGTCAAGGTGGCCGGCGCCAACCTGCGGGAGATCGACCGCATCACCGGCGAGATCGAGCGGGTCGTCAAGGGCGTGCCAGGGGTGTCGTCCGCGCTCGCCGAGCGGCTCAACGGCGGGCGCTATGTCGACATCCATATCGACCGCGACGCGGCGGCGCGCTATGGCCTGAACATCGCCGACGTGCAGAGCGTGGTGTCGAGCGCCATCGGCGGCGACAACATCGGCGAGACGGTCGAGGGCTTGCAGCGCTTTCCGATCAATGTGCGCTATCCGCGCGAGGTGCGCGACTCCGTCGAGAAGCTGCGCGACCTGCCGGTGCTGACCGCGCGCGGCGCCCAGATACGGCTTGGCGATGTGGCCGCGATCCGTATCAACGATGGTCCGCCCATGCTCAAGAGCGAGAACGCGCGCTTGTCGGGCTGGGTGTACGTCGACATCCGCGGCCGCGACCTGAGCGCCGCCGTGCGGGACATGCAGCAGCGCGTCGCCACCGAAGTGGCGCTGCCGGCCGGCTATTCGGTGTCCTGGTCCGGGCAGTTCGAATACCTGGAGCGCGCGACCGCCAAGCTCAAGGTCGTGGTGCCCATGACGCTGCTGATCATCTTCCTGCTGCTGTACCTGACCTTCAAGCGCCTCGACGAAGCGGCGCTGATCATGGCGACCTTGCCGTTCGCGCTGGCCGGCGGCATCTGGCTGCTGTGGGCGCTGGGGCACAATCTGTCGGTGGCGAGCGGGGTCGGCTTCATCGCGCTGGCCGGCGTGTCGGCCGAATTCGGCGTGATCATGCTGCTATACCTGAAGCACGCCTGGGAAGCCCGGCTGGCGAACGGCGCCGCCAGCGAAGCCGAGCTGCTGGAGGCAATCCGCGAGGGCGCCGTGCTGCGCGTCCGGCCGAAGGCGATGACGGTCGCCGTGATCATCGCCGGGCTGGTGCCGGTCATGATCGGATCGGGCACCGGCTCCGAGGTCATGCAGCGCATCGCCGCGCCCATGGTCGGCGGCATGATCACCGCGCCGCTGCTGTCGATGTTCGTGGTGCCGGCCGCGTATCTGCTGATGCGGCGCCGCGCCATTCGGGCGGCAAGTGCCATTTTGGCCAACGATCGGCCGCCAGGCGGTTAACCGTTACGTAAGGATGTTAGGATGGCGGATATTATCGTCCGAACGCCCCTGAACAAACAATGCCGCATCCACTGAACCCGGACCAACTCAGCAACATCATCGACATCGCGGAGAACGCCATTCTCTGCACTGACGAGAGCCAGCGGATCATCCTCTTCAACCGGGGCGCCGAGCGCATGTTCGGTTGGGCGGCGTCCGAGGTCATAGGGAAAAGCCTGGAGCTGCTGATCCCGCAGCGCTTTCGTTCCGGGCACGCCGGGCGCGTGTCCACCTTCCGGCATGGCGACCGGCCCGCGCGCCGCATGGGCGAACGCAGCGCCATCTATGCCGTGCGCAAGGACGGCAGTGAATTTCCGGCCGAGGCCACGATCTCCAAATCCGGCGAAAACGGGGATGTAATCCTGACCGCGATCCTGCAGGATATCTCCGAACGCAAGGCCTATGAACAGGAGCTCGAACAGGCCAAGGAAACGGCGGAAGCGGCCGTGCGCGCCAAGAGCATGTTCCTGGCGAATATGAGTCATGAGATCCGCACACCGCTGAACGCGGTGATCGGCATGACCAGCCTGCTGCTGCACACCCGCATCGACGAGGAACAACGGGACTATACCGAGACCATCCGTTCCAGCAGCGAGGCGCTGCTGGCGGTCATCAACGACCTGCTCGACTATTCCAAGATGGAGGTGGGCCGCCTCGACCTCGAACGCCATGCGGTCGAAATACGGCGCTGTGTCGAGGACGCGCTGGACCTGGTGGCGTCGAGCGCGGGCGAGAAGCGCCTCGACCTGGCTTACATCATCGAGCCCGGCGTACCGGCCACCATGCTTTCCGACGCCACCCGGCTGCGCCAGATCCTGGTCAATTTACTGTCCAACGCGATCAAGTTCACCCATCATGGCGAGGTGCTCGTGACGGTCACCGCGGTCGGTCAGGAGGCCAACACCTACTGCCTGAATTTCGCCGTGAAGGACACCGGCATCGGCATTCCCGAGCACAGCCAGGAAAGCATCTTCCGCTCATTCACCCAGGTCGACCCCTCCACCACCCGCAGGTACGGTGGGACGGGCCTGGGCCTGACCATCAGCCGGCGCCTGGCCGAGATCATGGGCGGCAGCCTGACGGTCCAGAGCGAGGTGGGCAAGGGTTCGACCTTCACGCTGACCATGGTGGCCGAGGCCAACGACGACCAGCTTGCCGAGGATGTGCTGCGGGATCGTTCGGCGACCGTGGAAGGCAAGCGCATCCTCATCGTCGACGACAACGCCACCAACCGCCGCATACTGATGCGGCAGGCGCTGTTGTGGGGCATGGAGGGGCTGTCCGCCGCCTCGGCTGCCGAAGCGATCGACCTGGTGCGGCATGGCGCGCCCTTCGACGTGGCCGTGCTCGACATGCAGATGCCCGACATGGATGGCGTTCGCCTGGCGGCCGAACTGCGCAAGATACGCGACCGGGCGACGCTGCCGCTGGTTCTGCTCACCTCGGTCGGCCACCGTCAGGCCGGAAGCAGCCTGGACGGCGGCATGTTCGCCGCGTGGTTGAACAAACCGATCAAGCCGCGGGCCTTGCTGGACGCGCTGCGGCAGGTATTGAGCAAGCGGGACACCGTCGCCACGCCGTCCCTTCCCGCCTCCGCCACGCCGGGGCTGTCGGAGGCGGTCGACATATTGGTCGCCGAGGACAATACGATCAATCAAAAGGTGATCAAGCAACTGCTGCGTCATCTCGGCTACCAGGCCAATGTGGTGGCCAACGGCGTCGAGGCCATGGCGGCGCTGGAAGACCGGGACTATCAAATCATCTTGATGGATATGCAGATGCCGGAAATGGACGGGTTCGAGCTCACGCGGCGCCTGCGCCAGCGGTTCCGGGACAGCAATCGCCCCTATATTATCGCGATGACCGCCAATGCCTTGCCGGGAGACCGCGAGCGCTGCCTGGACGCCGGCATGGATGAATACATCGCCAAGCCCATCGAGCTGCAGGTGTTGAACACGGCGCTGGTCGCGGCGATCGGCCAGGTGTCCGCACGCAGGCGCGACGACGCGGTGCTCAGCCATGCCCGCATCGAGCAATTGCGCGCGATCGGCGAAGACCTTTCCCTGCTCGACGAAGTCGTCGCCTCGTTCATCGCCGAGGTGCCGCAATTGCTGGAAAAGCTGGCGCTCGCGACCACGGCGCAGGATGCGCAACTGCTGGCGTCGACGGCGCATTATCTGCAGTCGAGCATAGAATTCGTCGGCGCCAACCGTATGCGTCTGCCGTGCTGCAATCTTGAGCTGATCGGCAAAAGCGATAATTTCAAGAACGCGGCCGAACAGCTGCAAGACCTGACGCTGGCGTACGAAGACACCAGAACAGCGCTGCTGGCATTGAATCCAGCGGCAGACTAGCTAGTTGGATTTGTCGAACCGGATTGGCTGGCGCCGGTACCGCCGGCGCCGCCTTACCTTCCCGTCGTCCGATACCAGTTCAATTTCCCGAATCAAGATGCCCATGTGGAGGTGTTCTGGATTCGGCTATAATTTCGCCATGTTAAAAATGGCGAAGCGACAAACATTGCACATCTGGATAGCCGTGCTGGCCATCCTGTTCAGTGCTCTCGCGCCCGCCGTCTCCAGCGCCTTGGCCGCCACCGACACGGTCCAGGTCTGTACCGTGGACGGCTACAAAATCGTCAAGCTGGCCGGAGCCGATAAAGGCAAGACACCGGTCTCCGCAAAGCACGCCATGGAACACTGCGCGTTCTGCACCCTGCATGCGGACGCCCACCCGCTGCCTGGCGCGCCGTCCGTGCCGCTCGCGCTCGATGCCGGCCGCGACACGTATCCACCACTGTTCTACACCGCGCCGCGATCGCTGCACACCTGGTCCGCGGCCAATCCGCGCGCACCGCCCTTCCTCGCCTGAGTTCCTTCAGCAGTGCCGCCGTTTTTCGGCGGTGATCCATCACGAACTTTCGAGGCGACTCCATGATCGCAGGCACTCCCACGGCCGGACCTTCCGGCCTGTATCGCCGCATCTGGCGCTGGCACTTCTTTGCCGGCCTGGTATGCGTACCCTTCATCTTTTCATTGGCCCTCACCGGCGCCATGTATCTGTTCAACCGGCAGATTGACGACCTGGTCTACGCGCAGCAGATGCTGCGCCAGGAACCGGCGGGCAAAGCAACGCCAATACCAGCGTCCATCCTCATTGCCAACGCGCTGCACGCCTGGCCTGGCCAGGCCAAGGCATTGAACCTGCCGGCCGACGACCGGCACAACGCGCAGGTGGACGTGATCCGGCCAGACGGCGCGACCATGCAAGTATTTGTCGACCCAGGCACCGGCGCGGTGACGGGCGCCATCGACGAGAGCCGGCGCCTGATGACCATCGTCAAGCACATCCACTCGCTGGCGATCGCCGGCGATGGCGGCAAGGCGGTGATTGAAATCGTGGCCGGCTGGATCATCATGCTGATGGCCAGCGGCGCCTACCTGTGGTGGCCGCGCGGCCGGCGCGTGGGCGTGGTCTCGATTCGCCCGATGGCGCAAGGCCGCGCTTGGTGGCGAGACCTGCACGCCGTGACGGGCGCCTTCGGCGGCGGCGTCATCCTGTTCCTGGCATTGACCGGCATGCCGTGGTCTGTGTTTTGGGGCAAGAACGTGAATGCCTGGCTGAGCGCCCATGACCTGGGCGTACCCGACGGCATGTGGCGCGGCGTGCCGAAATCCACGCTGCCCGCCAACGCTCTTGGCGATCTGCCGTGGGCGCAGCAACAGCAAGCCGTGCCGGCATCCGACGATCCGCATGCGGCGCACAAAACTGCGCCACATCAAATCCGCTCCGGCCCCGGCTACGGCCTGCTGAACAATTCCGCGATCGCCAGTCCCGACGCCATCGTCACCCAACTGGCGGCCATGGGCATCGATCGCGGCTATCGCCTTGCGCTGCCCAGCGGCCCGCGCGGCGTCTACAGCGCGATCTACATGCCAGGCCAGGTGGCGGCCCATCGCGTGGTTCACATCGATCAATACAGCGGCAAGGTATTGATGGACATCGGCGCCAACCACGTCGGCGCCATCGGCCGCATCACCGAATGGGGCGTGGCCGTGCACCAGGGCCAGGAATACGGCACGCCCAACCTGCTCGTGATGCTGGCCGGTTGCCTGGCGCTGATGGCGCTTTGCGTCAGCGGCATCGTCATGTGGTGGCAGCGCCGCCCCGCCGGCAAGCTGGCCGCGCCCGCCCTCAAGCACGGCGACCGGCTGGCCAGGGGCGTGGTGCTGATCGCCGTTGTGCTGGGCTGCTGCTTCCCCTTGCTGGGCGCATCGATGCTGGCCGTCCTGCTGCTTGACACCTTGATCGGGGCGGTGCGCCGTCCCGCAGTCTAAACAAAACCAACTGAGTACATTATGCAAACCATAAACTTCCCACGTATCTTGATGTTATCCACCATGTCACTGGCGCTGCAAGCCGCCTGGGCCGCGGAGGACGCCGCCCCCGCCATCGACCCGCAACATACGGTGATCATTTCCGCCATCGGCGAAGGATTGCATCCACGCCCGAACGGCGCCAGCGACACCACCCTGTTGTTGAGCTCCGTTCCCGGCTACAGCTCGGCGCAGGCCGGCGGCGTCTCCGCGCTGCCCTTCCTGAACGGGCTGGGCGACGACCGCCTCAAGATCCGCATCGACGGCATGGAAATCACCTCGGCCTGCGCCAACCACATGAACGCGCCGCTGTCCTACATCGCGCCGACACAGATCGGCCGCATCGACGTGCTGGCCGGCGTCACGCCCGTCAGCGCCGGCGGTGACAGCATCGGCGGCACCATCGCTGTCAGGTCCGCGCCACCGGTATTCGCCGACAAGGCCGATGGCCTGCACACCAGCGGCAAACTCTCGCTCGGCGGCCGCAGCAATGGCGACGCCGTGACCAGCGGCGTCTCCGCCAACATCGCCAACGACAAGATGAGCCTGGGCTACAACGCCAGCTACGCGCGCAGCCACAGCTACGAGGATGGCAACGGCCAGCGCGTGCTCGACAGCTTGTATGAACGCGTCAACCAGTCGGTGGTGCTGGCCTTCCGCGACCAGCAACAGCAACTGACGCTGCGCGCCGGCATCCAGCACATTCCGTATCAGGGCTTCCCCAACCAGTACATGGACATGACCGACAACGACGCCAAGTTCGCCAATCTCGGCTACGTGCGCAAGCTCGGCTGGGGCGAGCTGGACGCCAGCGCCTATTGGCAAAGGACTCAGCACGACATGGGCTTCTTCTCGCCCGAACGCGCGGGCAACATGCCGATGGTCACGCAAGGCCGCAACGCCGGCTACGCGCTCAAGCTGACCATGCCGGTCGGCGAAGCCACCCGCTTGCGCGCCGGACACGAGTACCACACCTTCCGACTGGACGACTTCTGGCCGGCCGTGCCGCGCTCGATGATGATGGGCCCGCAGACCTACGTCAACGTCAACGACGGCCAGCGCGACCGCGTGGCCCTCTACGCCGAAGCCGAGACCGAGCACAACGCGCAATGGACCACGCTGCTTGGCGCCCGCTGGGAACAGGTACGCATGGACGCCGGCGACGTCCAACCGTATTCCGACAACATGATGAACGCGGCGGACGCCGCCGCTGCGACAGACTTCAACGCTCGCGAACACCACCAACGCGACGGCAACCTGGACCTGACGGCACTGGCCCGCTACGACGCCGACGCCGCCACCACCTACGAGCTGGCCGCTGCCCGCAAGACCCGCTCGCCCAATCTGTACGAGCGCTACACCTGGGGACGCGGCACGATGGCAATGACCATGACCAACTGGTTCGGCGACGGCAACGGCTATGTCGGCAACATCGACCTGAAACCAGAGACCGCCTACACCCTGGCCTTCACCGCGCACTGGCACGGCGGCAGCGGCGCGTCGGCCTGGTACGTCAAGCTCAATCCGTACTACAACCGGGTGCGGGATTACATCGATGTCGACGTGTTGGGCCAGTTCAAGCCATACAACAAGACCGCACGCGGCGCCTTGCTGCGCTTCGCCAACCATGACGCCCGCCTGTATGGCGCCAACCTGTCGTGGAGCGTGCCGGTCGCGACCACGCTCAAGTTCACCGGCACCGCCGCCTACACGCGCGGCAAGCGCACCGATGGCGGCGACCTGTATCACATGATGCCGGCCAATGCCCTGCTGACGCTGGAACACAGCAGCGGCGCCTGGACCAACCAGGTGGAAACCAGGCTGGTGGCCCGCAAGAAGAAGGTGGATGAGCAGCGCCTGGAGCCCGTCACGGCAGGCTACGCGCTGCTGAACGCCCGCACCGCCTACCAGTTCCGCAAGAACACGCAACTGACGGCGGGTGTGAGCAATCTGCTCAACAAGGCCTACGCCGATCCGCTTGGCGGCGTGTACCTGTCGGGACTACGGGCGAATGGCGGCGCGCTGCAGCCATTGCCCGGATACGGCCGCTCGCTCGATCTCGGCCTGACGATCGCGTTCTAAGCCAGCATGCGCGCGACGGCTTCCGCCAGCGTCGCGCTCATGCCGATATCGTTACTGACGTGGCACACGGTATCGCAGGTGACGATGCGCCCGGCGCCGGCTGCTTCAAGCTCGGCGTACGCCGTATCGGCGAACAACGCGTGCACGCCGATGCACACCGGCGGCGGACAACCCGCCGCCTTCAACTGTCCGACGGCCGCGATCATGGTGTGCGCGGTCGAGACGATATCGTCCACCAGCACCGGCGTCCTGCCGGCCAGGACATCGGCCGGCGGCAACGACACGGCAACGTCCCTGTCGCCGCTGCGCACCTTGCGCAGCACCGTGTAGGGACAGCCCACGCCGGCGGCCACTTGCGCCACCCACTGTTCGCTCTCCTCGTCCGGCCCCACCAGCACGGGCCGCTCCACGTTGGCCGCGATCCAGCGCGAAATCTCCGGCGCGGCCGGCACCACCTCGGTGCGCATCGTATAGATTTCGGACAGGCTGTGGAACCGGTGCAGATGAGGATCGACCGTCGCCATCCAATCGCAGCAGGCCGACAGCAGCCGCGCGAAGTGCCGCGCCGTCACGCCTTGCCCCGGCGCGAACACAGCATCCTGCCGCATGTACGGCAAATACGGCGCGACCAGGCCCACGCTGCGCGCGCCCAGTTCCCGCGCCACGCAGGCGCTCAGGTACAAGGCCATGATCTTGTGGTCCGGCCGGTCCATCGCGCCGACCAGGATCAGATCGCGCCCCTCCACCGCCGGCGTCATCTGCGGGCAGGTTTCGCCGTCCGGGAACTGATGCAGCAACAGCTCGCCGGCGTCGCAACCCAGATGTCCGCGCAGATGGCTGGCGAAATGCCCGGCGCCGGGCAGCGCCATCAACATCGCGTTCATCACGCCTCCTGAATCGAGAAAATATCGTCCTCCGCCTCGGCATAGGCCAGCGCATAGGCCAGCTCGCCGGGCGACTCCGCGTGCAGCGTCAACAAAGGCTGGCCCGCGCTCAGCAGCGTTCCCAGCGGCGCATGCAGCTCCAGGCCCGCGGCGGCGGACTTCGGCGCACCGGCCAGCTTGGCCAGCCGCGCCAGCCGCCGGTTGTCGATGGCGACCAGCCGGCCCTGATGCAATGCGGTGATCACATGCGTGTACGCGGCGCGGGGCGGCGTGCGCATGCCGCCCTGCGCCTCGCAGATCGCCTGCAGCTTGGCCCAGGCCGCGCCGCTGTCGAGCACACCGCAGGCCAGCGCCAGTCCTTCGCCGGGCGCGGCCTTGCCGCCCATCTCCAGCACCCGCCCGGCCAGCAGCAAGGCGCGCTGACGCAGATCGGCGGGCGCATCGGCCTGGTTCTGCAACACCGCCAGCACATCCCACGCTTCCAGGGCCGGACCAACGCCGCGGCCGACCGGCTGCGTGCCGTCGCTCAGCATCACGCTGACGCTGATGCCCAGCGCCTTGCCGACCGCGTCGAGGCGGTGCGCCAGCGAGTGCGCCGCCTGCTGCGAACGCACCTTGGCGGTACGCCCGACCGGCACGTCGATCACCACATGGGTGGAACCTGCCGCCACTTTCTTCGACAGCACCGACGCCACCATTAGCCCGTCGCTGTCGAGCCCCAGCGGACGCTCCACGCGGATCAGCACATCATCCGCAGGGCTGAGCGACACCGCGCCACCCCAGGCGATGCAGCCGCCCTCGCGTTCCACCACGCGGCGCATGGTCGGCAGGTCCAGCGCCACCGGCGCCAGCGTCTCCATCGTATCGGCGGTGCCGGCGGGCGAAGTGATCGCCCGCGACGACGTCTTCGGAATGATCAATCCGCAAGCGGCCACGATGGGCACAACCAGCAAGGTGGTGCGGTTGCCCGGCAGGCCGCCGACGCAATGCTTGTCCACCACCATATCGCTGTTCCAATGCAGCCGCTGGCCCACCCCCACCATGGCGCGGGTCAACGCAATAGTCTCGGCCACGTCCATGCGGTCGCCGGAACAGGCCGTGATCAGGGACGCCAGTTCGATCTCGGAATAACGCCCGTCCACCACATCGCGCACGATGGCCTTGGCCGCGTCGCCGCCGATGGGACGGCCGTAGATCTTGGCCCGCACCGCCGACATCGAAGCCACCGGCTGCGCGTGGGCCACGCGCAAAGGCTCGCCATCGTTGCCGCCCAGCGCGCGCCAGGCCGCCTCCGACAAGCCCAGCTCGCACGTCTCGATCCAATCGCCATGCACCACGTTGAGCGTGGCCACGATATGCTGGTCGCCACGCCAGATCTCGATGCGCGAACGCGATTCGAAGCCCTCCGATTTGCAGACCGGGCAATCGCTGCGCAGAAAAGCGATCGGCTCCTGATAGGTATCGACGTGCAGGCGGCGCAAACTCAAGCCGGCCACCGGGCCCGCGCATTGCGGCCCCGCGTCAGGCACCGACATGCGGTTCATGTCAGCTCCTGCTGTTCCAGGTATTCGGGCACGTGGCAGTTCCAGTGCAGCTGCTCCTCGATACGGTGACGCAGCGCGTCCGCAGCCGCAGGCTCGCCGTGCGTGATGAAGGTGCGCTTGGGCGCCTGCTCGAAGTGGCCCAGCCAGCTGAGGATTTCGCCCGCGTCGGCATGGGCGGACAGATTGTCGATCTGTTTCACGCTGGCCCTCAGCGGCACATACTCGCCATAGATCTTGATCTCCGGCGCGCCGTCGAGCATGGCCGCGCCGCGCGTGCCGCCTGCCTGGAAGCCCGCGAACAGGATCGTGTTGCGCGGATCGCTGGCGAAGGCCTTCAAGTGATGCAGCACGCGGCCGCCGGTCGCCATGCCGCTGGCGGCGATGATCACCATCGGCAGCCGGCGCATATTGAGCGCGATCGATTCCTCCACGCTGTTGACGATATGCGCGGCATGGCACATCGCCTCGCACTGCTTGTGGTCCAGGCGATGCAGATGGCGGTGCTTCTGGTACAGCGCGGTGGCGTCCGTGGCCATCGGGCTGTTGAGATACACCGGCAGCGCCGATGGCAACTCGCCCCGCTCCTTGAGCTGGTGGATGGCGTACAGGATGGACTGCGCGCGGCCGACCGCAAACGCCGGGATCACCGTCACGCCGCCGCGCGCGGCGGTCTCGCGGATGGTCTGGCCCAGCAGGATGGCGGGATCGGCGGGATTGTGCACGCGGTCGCCGTAGGTCGATTCGAGCACCAGGTAATCGGTGCGGGCGACATGGCTCGGTTCGACCATGATGGCGTCGTGCAGCCGGCCCAGGTCGCCGGAGAAGGTCACGTTGCGGTCGCCATCGCTGATGGTGACGATGGCCGCGCCCAGGATATGGCCGCCCAGCGCAAGCTGGCCGCGCAGCTTGCCGCAGATATCGAACGGCTTGCCGAACGGGACCGGCGAGAACAACTTCAGCGCGCGCTCGGCGTCGTCCTCGGTGTACAAAGGCAGCGCCGGCGTATGCTTGGAATAGCTGTGGCGATTCGCGTGGCTCGCCTCCTCCTCCAGCAGGCGGCCGCTGTCGGGCAGCAGGATCTTGCAGAGGTCGTAGGTGGCTTCGCTGCACAGGATCTTGCCGCGGAAGCCGTTCTTGACCAGCAACGGCAGATAGCCGCTGTGATCCAGGTGGGCGTGGGTCAGCACCACGGCCTGGATTGTAGAGGGATCGACCGGCAGGTCGGCCCAGTTGCGCAGGCGCAGTTGCTTGTAGCCCTGGAACAGGCCACAGTCGAGCAGCATGCGCGAACCGCCCGATGTGAGCAGATATTTGGAGCCGGTGACGGTGCCGGTCGCTCCGAGGAATTGTATTTTCATCGTTTTCACCTCGTGTGGATGCACAGGGCGCCGCAGCGCCCGTTCTTCCTCAACGCAGCATGTCGGCCTTCAGAAAATACTTGCGTGCGTACTTCAGTAACTGGCCGTCGCTCGGATGGTCGGAGCTCTCCACGCCCATCACGCACTTGGCGATGGCGGGATGATGCGTGATCAGGTGCTTCATCAGCTCCAGCTTTTCCTGCGCCGGGCCGACAATCAGCACCTCGGTGGCATCGCTCAACGCGTGCGCGACATGGTCGAAATAATGTTTGCTCTCAGCAGCACGGCCGGCGCCGACCGCGCCCGATTTATTGTGCAGATGCGGATGCGTCGATACCGTCTTGATGACCTCGTGGTCGGCGGCCTCGGCGTTGAAATGAATGACGTGCGCTTGCACGTGGTCTATCCACGCTACGACATGATTGAATGACATTTGATACTCCGGTAGAGTGAATGGGATGCTGAACGAAAAGTCGTTCAGCGACGAGATTCAGTCTATTGATCTGAAGCAGCAAAATCCTTGATTCAAATCAAAATCCTCAGATGTCTCCCCCGTACAGCTGCGCGGCGCCGTGCTCGGAGGCCTGCAGCGCGGCGGCGGCCTGTTCGCGCATCCCCGCCTCGTAGGTGGCGACGGCCTGGTCCAGCGTTATCGCGCCGCCCGATGCGGCGGCCAACTGCGCTGCCAGCAAGGCGGCATCCAGGAACGCCGTATTGCAGCCCAGGCCGCTGGCAGGGCTCATCGTATGCACCGCGTCGCCCAGCGCCGTCACCCTGCCCTGCGCCCAGGCTCGCGGCGGCGGCGATTGCCGCACGGGCAGCATGGTGAGCATGCCCGGCGGCGTGGCGGCAAAGACAGCGCGCAGGCCCGGCGCCCAGTCCGCGCTGAGTTAGGCAATGCAGCGCCGCGCATCGGCCTCGCCCGTCATCATCCCGGCGGCGATGCCCAGCCGCCGCCGGCTGCCGATCAAGGCCCAGTAAAGGTAGTCTTCCACCGGACTGAGCGCACGGCCGCCGGCCGGAGAAAAACGCATGGGGTCGATGACCATGGCCAGCTGGCTGTCGAAGACCACCGAAGTTCCACCGCGCAGCGCATCGGCGATCGCAAGGTCGGCGACATCGGCCTTCCCGTAGATGCAGACCGCGTCCGCATCCAGGCCACGCATGGCCGGAAAGCACTGCGCCGCGACGCGGGAATTGCTGCCGTCCGCGCCGACCAGCAGATCGGCACGATAAGCCGAGCCGTCGGCGAAATCGAACGACACGCCATCGCTGCCGTGCCGGACCACACCACGCAGTTCCTTGTCGAAGTGGACGTGTTCGGCAATGCCGCACATCAGCACCT
The DNA here is from genome assembly GCA_025548565.1 of Rugamonas sp. A1-17. Taxonomy (GTDB): domain Bacteria; phylum Pseudomonadota; class Gammaproteobacteria; order Burkholderiales; family Burkholderiaceae_D; genus Rugamonas. The sequence continues at coordinate 132,543 of JAJLPB010000016.1, read as the reverse complement.
CGCGCAGCGTGTGGCGATTGGCCTTGTAGTCCACCGGTCCCGATTCTTCGGAGCGCCAGGCATCGTTGCACTTCGCCGCGCCGTTCAGCTGCCCGTCCAAGGCCCGGGGCGCATTGAGTTCCGCTCCGCAGCTCGCCTCGAATAGGGCGAACAGCTCCGGCGCCAGGCAACGCCGCAGAGCCGCCTGGCCGTCGCCGTTGATGCGGATGCGATAGCCTTGCGAGCGGCTGTCGAGCGCGGCATCACGCTCAAACACGGCGAAGGCGATGCCATGCTTCTTCAATCCCTGCGCCAGGCACAAGCCGCCAAGGCCCGCGCCGATGATGGCGACTTGAAACGCTTTCCCTTGCATGATTTCCGGCCCTGCATCTGCCGATGCCGCAGGATCGCCGGCTGCTGCGCATCACGGCCGCACTGGCCGCAACGCCGGCGGACGCTCGCGGCCTGGCCGAGTGGGCGGCGTGGGCGGGCCTGTCCTCGCGCAGCATGAGCCGGCTGTTCCGCAGCGAAACCGGATGCAGCTTCGGACAGTGGCGCCAGCAATTCCTGCTGTCGATCGCGCTGGAACGCCTGGCGCAGGGCGAGGCGGTGAACGCCGTGTCCGATGCGCTCGGCCATGCCACGACCAGCAATTTCATCGCCATGTTCAAGCGCCACTTCGGCGCATCGCCCGCGCGGTACTTCCGGAATTGAGCAGCAGCTCCGTCCGGGAAGTGGCGGCGCCTCAACGGCGAACGGCTTCCGCGCGCTGCACCGTGACCCTGGCCGCCGCGATGACGCGTGCACTGCGCTTGCGCCACCACACCAGCACACCGGTCACGGACAGCGTGGCCACGACCAGCCCCATCAGCGATATCAGCACGCGGCCAGGTATGCCGAGTATGCGGCCGGAATGCAGCGGGAACTGGGCCTGCACGAAGATGTCGGCCGCCGTGCCCTTCCACGGTTGACGGTCGCCGAGCAGCGCGCCGTTGCGGCTGTCGTAGTACAGCTGACGGTGCCCCACGCCGCCGGCGCCATGCTCGTCCTGCGGATGGAAGAAGGCCACCGAGTAAATCCCGTACTCCCGCGCATACGACAGATTGCCGACCGGGTCGCGCCACCCACGCCGCGCCGCTTCCGGTTCCGCCGTCGCCAGCACATCGGCATAGCCCAGCGCGGGCGCCAGCGGCTTGTCCGGCGCGGTGGGCGTGCGCGTGTCGAATGGCGAAGGCGTCACGTCGGAGACCAGCGACATCGCCGGGAAAAACACCTCCCGGTACAAGTTCAGCGAGAACGCCGTGAACGCTATGGTGATGAGCAGCAGCCAGGTCCACAAACTGAGCGCGCGATGCAGGTCGAAATTAAGCTTGGTGCCTCCCGCGCCAAACCGGATCAGCCACGCGGGCCGCCAGCGCTGCCACCAGCTCCTGGACTGCGGACCGACCGCCACCACCGCACGCCGCCGCGCAGGCAGCGTGAGATAGAAGCCGACAAAGCTGTCCACCGTCCAGATCATCGCGATGCCGCCCATCAGCCACAGGCCCCATCGGTCGATGCCCCACATTTGCGGAACGTGCAGCGTGTAATGCAGCTGGTACAGGAAGGACACGAAGGTCTCGCGCGTGATCGGCCATGCCGCGCCCCACTTGCGAACGCCCAGCTCCGCGCCGGTGACGGGATCGACAAACACCTGGTTGTACAGCGCCGGATAAAACGCGCCGGTGGCCGGGTTCACGCGCGGCTCCACGTAGAAGGCCAGCGAATGGCCCGGTTCCGCCGCCATCGGCACCGACAGTACCTGCATCCGCGGATGGCGCGACTCCACCGCCCGCGCCAGCTGCAACGCGGGTTGCGCGGGGCCGACACCCGCGGCATCGGTGAGGTGCGGGTTAAGCAGTTCATCCAGCTCGTAGTCCCACGAGATGACGGCGCCGGTGATGCCGCTGATGAAGAGGAAGCCGGCGATCGTCAGACCAGCCCAGCGATGGAGCAATGTAGCGATTCGACGCATTGGTTCACAGCCTGTAAAGGATCAATCAACGGAGAGCGAATACCTCGCAAATGATAATGACTATCATTTCGATTTGCAATGATATTCGGGGATGGCACTGCTTACAGGAGGGGAATACGGCCCGAAAACAGCTGTGCCGCATGGCGCCGGGCAAGCGGCGTCAATGCGGCACAAGAGGAGGCGCGGTCAGAACTTGGTGAAGCGGCTTTCGTCGATCTCGCGTACGGCGCCGCTCATCGGGTTGAACGCTTGGGTGCCAGCCTGCCGGCGACTCTCGCGCGGCGCGGCCGGTTTGCTCCTCGCCGCCGGAGCCGACCGCCCGCTGTTTTCAAGCTTGAAGAACGACATCGCCGATTGCAGCTGCTCGGCCTGGCCGCTCATTTCCTCGGCGGTGGCGGCAAGCTCTTCCGAACTGGAAGCGTTCTGCTGCGTGGTCTGGCTCAGTTGGCCCACCGCGCTGTTGATCTGTCCCACGCCAGCCGACTGCTCTTCCGACGCGGCGGTGATCTCCTGCACCAGATCCGACGTCCGGCGGATATTCGGCACCATCTGGTCGAGCAGGCGACCGGCCTTCTCCGCCAGGTCGACGCTGCTGGTGGCCACATGTTCGATCTCCTGCGCGGCCAGCTGGCTGCGCTCGGCCAGCTTGCGCACCTCGGCCGCGACCACCGCGAAGCCCTTGCCATGATCGCCCGCGCGCGCCGCCTCGATGGCCGCGTTCAGCGCCAGCAGATTGGTCTGGTAGGCGATGTCGTCGATGATCTGGATCTTCTTGGCGATCTGCTGCATCGCCGCCACGGTGGCGCGCACGGCGTCGCCGCCTTCGACCGCCTCCTTGGCCGCCTGGCTGGCCATGCCGTCGGTGATCTTGGCGTTCTCGGTGTTGGCCGAGATCGACGCCGTCATCTGCTCGATCGACGCGCTGGTCTCCTCGGTGCCGGCGGCCTGTTCGCTGGCGGCCTGCGACAAGGTCTGCGCCGTCGCGCTGATTTCCTCCGAGGCGCTGGCCAGCGCTTCGGCGCTGCCATTGACCTCGGTAACCACCTGCGCCAGCTTGTAGACGGTGTTGTTGCAGAACTCCTTGAGCTCGCCAAACGAGCCCTCGTAATTCTTCTCGATGCTGACGCGCAGGTCCCCCTCGGACATCGCGCCCATCACCCGCACCACGTCATCGATGCTGGCGCCGGTGGTGGTGACGAGGTTGTTCAAGCCCTCGCCCATCTCCTTCTGATAGCCCTGCAGCCCGGCCAGGTCGATGCGGTTGCTGAAATCGCCCTGGTTGGCAGCCTCGACCACGCGGCGCTGGCCTTCGATCACTTGCTTCAACTTGGCGGTCATGTGGTTGACGTAGTCCTTCAGTTCGCCGAACGCGCCCTCGTAGGGCTTGTCGATGCTCTTCGACAGGTCGCCCTCGGACATCGCGCCCATCACCCGCACCACGTCGTCGATGCTGGCGCCGGTGGTTTGCATCAGCATGTTCAGGCCATCGGCCATGTCCTTCTGGAAGCCTTGCAGCTCGACGGTGCTGATGCGCATGGAGAAGTTGCCGCGATTTGCGGACTCGACCATGCCGCGCTGGCTGTCGATCATTTCGCGCAACTTCATGATCATGTGCTTCATCGCCGACAGCAGCTGGCCGGTTTCGTCGGTCGACTTGACCTCGATGTTCAGGTTCAGGTCGCCGCGCGCCAGCGTTTCGGCCGCCGCCACGGCCTGGCCGATGGGCCGCGTGATGCTCAGCGTGATGTAGATGCCGGCCGCGACAGTCAGCACCACGATCACCGCCAGTGTCTCGATCACCTTGACCTGGGCGGCGGCGCTGACCTCGCTCATCACCTGGTCGGAATGTTTGAGGGTGGCCTCGGTCTTCTCGCGCAGGCTGGCGAGGGCGGCGCTGATCGGCTTGTCGGCGCCGGCCACAGCCTTGTCGAGCTCGTTCGGATTGTCGGTCTTGGCGCGCAGGGAGACCAGCGTGGCCATGTCCTTGCGGTAGGCGGCCGCGCCTTCGCTCAGCTGGCTCAGCAGTTTTTCCTCGTCCGGCGTGACGAAGCCGGTGGCCTTGTAGTCATGCAGCGTGTGGTCGACGTCGACCATGTCGGCTTCGAATTTCTTGTCGTAGTCGCCGCCGCGCAGGATGTAGTTCTTGAAGTGGTGGATGCCGGCGCCCAGTGCGTTGGAGCCATTGTTGATCGCGCTGCGCTTGGCCAGCGCGTCCTCCTTGATGGTCTTCCACTGCTCGTTCATGGCCGAGGTCTCGTGGATGGCGATCCAGCCCAGTGCGATGGAAAGCAGGGTCAGAAGAAAGAACGCCAGCCCCAAGCGAATACCAACTTTCAAATTGGATAACATTTCTGCCTCCCGATCGATGGTGATCAACTATTTTTATTTCCAGCGCATCAATAGTTCCGAAGCTGATACTACCTCCAATCGACTAGCATTTGATATCTTTCCTGACAGATTTATTGAAAGTGTGGCGTCAGGCACTCTCCGGCATTTTCGCGATCAGCTTGTCGAGCGTGAGCGGGTAATCGCGCACGCGCACGCCGGTGGCGTTGTAGACCGCGTTGGCGATCGCCGCGGCCACGCCGCAGATGCCCAGCTCGCCAACACCCTTGGCCTTCATCGGCGACGACACCGGGTCGGTCTCGTCGAGGAAGATCACCTGCTGGTGCGGAATGTCGGCATGCGACGGCACCTCGTAGCCGGCCAGGTCGTGATTGACGAAGAAGCCACCGCGCTTGTCCACCACCAGTTGCTCCATCAACGCGGCGCCCGCGCCCATGGTCATGGCGCCGATCACCTGGCTGCGCGCCGATTTCGGATTGAGGATGCGCCCGGCCGCGCACACCGCCAGCATGCGCCGGATGCGCGTCTCGCCGGTGGCGGCATCGACCCCGACCTCGACGAAGTGGGCGCCGAAGGTCGATTGCTGGAACTTCTTGTCCAGGTCGCCGTACTCCATGAAATCCTCGGCCACCAGTTCGCCGTCGGCGGCGGCCTGCGCCAGCGGCGCCGAACGCCCGCCCGCGCTGACCGCGCCATCGGCGAACACCGCCTCGTCGGCGGACAAGCCCAGCTTTTGCGCCACCGCCGCCCGCAACGCGACACAGGCCGCGTACACGCCCGCCGTCGAGCTGTTGGCGCCCCACTGCCCGCCCGATCCGGACGAGACCGGGAAGTCCGAATCGCCCAGCTTGACCACCACCCGCGCCAGCGGCACGCCCATCATTTCAGCGGCGGTCTGGGCGATGATGGTATAGCTGCCGGTGCCGATATCGGTCATGTCGGTTTCCACCGTGACGGTGCCGGCGCGGTCCAGCCGCACGCGGGCCGCCGACGTGGTCACCAGGTTGTTGCGGAAGGCGGCGGCCACGCCCATGCCGATCAGCCACGGGCCGTCGCGCATCTGGCCCGGCCGCGCACTGCGCTTGTTCCAGCCGAACTGGTCGGCGCCGGTGCGCAGGCATTCCACCAGCCGCCGCTGCGAGAACTTGCGCTCCTTTTTGGCGGGATCGGAGGTGGTGTCGTTGATGATGCGGAAGGTGAGCGGGTCCATCTTGAGCTTCTCGGCCATCTCGTCCATGGCGATCTCCAGCGCCATCAGTCCCGGCGCCTCGCCCGGCGCGCGCATCGCGTTGCCCTCGGGCAGATCGAGCACGGCCAGCCGCATCCGGGTCATGCGGTGGGCGCCCGCGTACAGCAGCTTGGTCTGCTGCACCGCTGTTTCCGGTTTGCCGTCAGGCAGGTCGCCAGACCAGCTCTCATGGCCGATGGCGGTGATCCGCCCTTCGCGGCCGGCGCCGATGCGGATGCGCTGTATCGTGGCCGGGCGGTGCGTGGTGTTGTTGAACATCAGCGGCCGTTGCAGCGCCACCTTGACCGGCCGCCGCGCCGCTTTGGCGCCCAGCGCCGCCAGCAGCGCCTCCGCGCGCACGAACAGCTTGCCGCCGAAGCCGCCGCCGGTGTAGGGCGAGATCAGGCGCACCCTGTCCTTCGGGATGCCCAGCGTTTTGGCCAGGTCGCCCTTGCCCCAATCGATCATCTGGTTGGCGGTCCAGACGGTGAGCTGGCCGCTGGCCTCGTCCCAGGCCGCTATCGACGCGTGCGGCTCCATCATCGCGTGGGCCTGGTCGGGCGTGGTGTAGTTGGCGTCCAGCCGCACCGGGGCTGCCGCGTAGGCGCGATCAAAGTCGCCTACGCGGGTATCGGCGTTGTCCTTGCCGGAGGGCGCTGTCGCCTGGTCCTTGGCGGCGGCCAGGTCGTAGGCGCCCTTCTCCGCCGCATAGTTCACTTGCACCAGTTGCGCGGCGGCGCGCGCCTGCTCGAACGTCTCCGCCACCACCAGCGCCACGGCCTGGTGGTAGTGCTGGATGTCCGGCCCGCCCAGCAGCTTGGCGGTGTTCATTCTTCCCTTGCCCAGCTTGCCCGCGTTCTCGGCCGTGACAATGGCGATCACGCCCGGCGCGCGCCTGGCCTCGTCCAGCGACATCGCGGCAATGCGTCCCTTGGCGATGGCGGCGCCGACCACGTAGCCATACGCTGCGTTGGGCGCGGCCGCGTGCTGCTCGTACGCATAGGGAGCGCTGCCGGTGGTCTTGAGTGGGCCGTCGATGCGGTCGGTCGGCTTGCCGACGACCTTGAGCTGATCGATGGGGTTGGTGGCGGCGGGCTTGGTGAATTTCATCGCATTAAACCTTCTTCGCTTGCGTCAGCACCGCATGCAGCGTGCGCTGCACCAGCGTGAGCTTGAACGCATTGTCGGCCGTGGTCTGGGCGCCGGCCAGCAGTTGCTCGGCCACCGCCTTGGCGCCTTGCTGCATGCTGGCGTCCGCCGCCGGCATGCGCCACGGTTTATACGCCACGCCGCCCAGCGCCACCCGGCCCGTGCCGTCCGGCTGCACCACCGCCGCCACGGAGACCAGCGCGAACGCGTACGAGGCGCGGTCGCGGACCTTGCGGTAGATGTGCGTGCCGCCCAAGGGCGCGGGCAACGTCACGGCGGTTACGAGCTCGCCGGGCATCAACGCGTGTTCGATATGCGGCGTGTTGCCGGGGGGCCGGTGGAAATCGGCGATCGGAATGCTACGCGCGGAACCGTCCGGGCGCACCGTCTCGACACTGGCATCGAGCAGCTGCATGGCCACCGCCATATCGCTGGGATGGGTGGCGATGCAGGCCGTGCTGGCGCCCAGCACGGCGTGGTTGCGGCTGTGGCCGCCGATGGCCGAGCAGCCGCTACCCGGCGCGCGCTTGTTGCATGGCTGGTTGGTATCGTAGAAGTACGGGCAGCGGGTGCGCTGCAGCAGGTTGCCTGCGGTCGTGGCCCGGTTGCGCAGCTGGGCCGAGGCGCCGGCCAGCAGCGCGCGCGACAGCACCGCGTAAGCGCGCCGCACGCGCGGGTCGGCGGCCAGGTCGGTGTTGCGCACCAGCGCGCCGATGCGCAAGCCGCCTTGCCCGGTGGCCTCGATCTTGTCCAGGCCGAGGCCGTTCACGTCGATCAGGTGGGCCGGGGTTTCGATCTCCAGCTTCATCAGGTCGAGCAGGTTGGTGCCGCCGGCGATGAATTTCGCTCCGGGCATGCTGGCCGCGGCGGCGGCCGCCGCCGTGGGCGACTGCGCGCGTTGATAGCTGAACACCTTCATGCCGTCCTCCCCGCGACCTCGGTGATGGCGTCGATGATGTTGGAATAGGCGCCGCAGCGGCACAGATTGCCGCTCATGCGTTCGCGCAGCTCGTCGGCGTTCAGCAGCGGCCTGGCGTTCAGGTCCGCGCTGACGTGGCTGGGGATGCCCTGTTTGATTTCATCGAGCACCGCCACCGCCGAACAGATCTGCCCCGGCGTGCAGTAGCCGCACTGGTAGCCATCGTGCTTGATGAAGGCCGCCTGCATCGGGTGCGGCTTGTCCTTGCTGCCCAGGCCTTCGATGGTGGTCACCTGGGCGCCGTCGTGCATCACCGCCAGCGTCAGGCAGGAATTGAGCCGGCGGCCGTCGACGATGACGGTGCAGGCGCCGCATTGGCCGTGGTCGCAGCCCTTCTTGGTGCCGGTCAGGTGCAGATGTTCGCGCAGCGCGTCCAGCAGTGTGGTGCGTGTGTCGAGGTCGAGATGCTCGGCCTTGCCGTTCACCGTCAGCGATACGCCGGCATGGATCGGCGCCGGACTGGCCGGAGTGGCGGCCGGCGCCGGCTGGGCGTCGGCCATCGAGGGCACAGCGGCGGCTGTGGCGGACAGAGCGCCCGCGATCAACAGATCGCGCCGCGCGTGGTTGATGTCGCTGAGGTCGTTCATGGGCTTGCGTCTCCGGGGGCGTATCGGCGACCTCGATGGTAGACCGCCCCCGTGCCGACGAACTGTACGTTCGTTCACACAGCGGCTACAAAGCCCTCACCTCTTCCTCGGTGAAGCCGGCCTTGAGGCGGGCGTCGATGTTGAACGGGCCGCGCGGCGTGGGCGCCTTGTAGCGCACGGCCAGCTCGGCGTAGGTGGCACGCGGCTCCAGGCCGCGTTGCTGGCACAGGTAGTTGTACCAGCGGTTGCCGATCTCCACGTGGCCGATTTCGTCGCGCAGGATGATGTCGAGGATGGCCGCCGCGTCGCGGTCGCCCGCCTGCGCAAGCTTGGCGCGCAGCGGCGGGATCGCGTCCAGCCCGCGCGCTTCGAGCGTGCGCGGCACCAGCGCCATGCGGGCCAGCACGTCCTCCGTGGTCTTGCCGACCATTTCCCACAGGCTGTCGTGGGCCGGGAAGTCGCCGTAGCGATACCCCAGCGTTTCCAGGTGGGCGGCCAGCATCGCGAAGTGCGTGGCTTCCTCTGCGGCCACGCGCAGCCAGTCGATGTAGTACTCCAGCGGCAGATCGGGGAAGCGCCACAGCGCGTCCAGCGCCAGATTGACCGCGTTGAATTCGATATGGGCCAGCGCGTGGATCAGCATGGCCCTGCCCTCCACCGTGGCCATCGAGCGCCGTCCTACCGACAGCGGCGGCACCAGGTCCGGCTTGTCCGGGCGGCCCGGAATGGCGCCGGCCGGCACGATGACGCTGGCCGGGTCCAGCCCGCAGCCGCCCGCGCGCGATGCCTCCGCCATGGCGGCCACCGCCTCCACCTTGGCACCGGGGTCGCTCTCCAGCAGGCAATACAACGCGTATGCACGCAACTCGGTGGGGCTGGACATGGTTTTCCTTGAACCTTAAAAAAAGGGGCAGTATAGCTCAGACGCCTCCCTTTCAATACTTGGCCGCGAAGGTTGTGAGCGCAAATTCGATATATAATTCGCAAGATAATCAATTGCTACGGAGAGGCTTATGAGCATAGCTTTTTGGGTCCAAGTGCAATACGTGCGGATGTGCGGCGATGAATAATCAGCCAGCCGTGGTTGTTGGACAGCACAACGTCCCGCCTCCTCCGCATCCGCTGTCGGTAGTGTTGGGTGCCGTGGCCTATAACACCGTGGTTGTCGCACTCGGCAATAGACAGTACAACGCGAACCATGTTTGGCAGGAGGTGCAGCGGCTGGTCAACACCCCCCAGACGCTGCAAAAAATCCGTGCCCTGGTGCCGGAATTCGTTCAATCCAGTGGCATGCGCACCGAGCTGACACAGGCTTTCGATGTGGCGGTGCATGTTCTAGCCAACTGGACCTTGGTCAACATACAACAGCTGCTTCCCTTCTCCCGCGAAGGCGTCAATGGCCAGGGGCCCCAGCCGAACGACTGGGGACGAATTGCCGGGCAACTCACCGCGGGACAGGCCACAGCACACAACGCTGCGCAGTTTGTCCGATGTCCAGGCTGGGACACCATCGAACTTGTTGCGCTTGCCCACAGCTTCAATGGCAACCAGCGCAACATGACGGCCGTCCAATGGGCCGCCATTGCCTGCCGTTTGCAGGGCGGGAACCGCACGACTGCGACAGCGCTTTGCTTTATTTCGCTACCCTCGCCGCCTTGGACTCCGGGGCTCAAGGCATTGCTTGCACTGGCATATCAAACCGCTGCGCACGACCTCACCGCAACAGAATACGTGGCGATCGCGGCTGCATTGACGGGCCTCCGCGCCACCGATACCAATGTCAAACGCTTTGCTGCCATGACGAATTACGCGGCAGCCGAGCGGGCAGCCTTGGCAGCTTCGTTTGAGGCGGATCAGGCGGGGTTGCCTTCCGACAACTGGCTGCTGATCGCTGATCCTTTAACGGCGATAAATGCAACCGCGGCCAACGCCGAGGTATTTGTCCGCCTGGTGGCGTGGACGCGGCAAGAACGGCGCCTGCTGGCCATCGCTTTTCAAGCCAACCCGCATGGCATGTCCGCTGCTGAATGGGGTGCTTTGGCAACCGCGCTTGGTCCTGCCCATGCGCTGACGTCGAAGTGCACTGCCTTTGCCGGCATTCCCTTATGGGCCGCAGCTGAAAAAACACTGTTGGCGGCAACATTCCAGGCAAACGGATGGGGAATGGATGTTCTCAATTGGGCGGCGACGGCGGCAACGCTTACCGGCGCCCGCGCAACAGCCGCGACGGCGGCAGTTTTCGCCTCACTCGCTGGGTGGCAGGCGCCACAGCGTGTGCTGCTGAGCGCGGCGTACGAGGCCAATCAGCAAGGAATGAGTCCTGCGGAATGGGACGCATTGGCCCGCGCCCTGACTGACGGGCAGGCCACCCGCGACAACGCCGTGGCATTTGCCTCCCTCGCCGCTTGGCCCAATGCCCAGAAAATCGCGTTGGCGCAGGCGTTCAACCAGCATCAACAGGGCATGACCGCGCAACAGTGGGCGGCGGTCGCGGCGGCGCTAAACGGCGTACATCGCACCGCGCCGATTGCGCTGAACTTTATTAATTTGCCCCAATGGACTGCGGCAGAGCGTGTGGTGCTGGCAGCTTCTTTCATTGTCAATCAGCGGCACCGTACGGCAGCCGAGTGGGCTGCGCTTGCGGTCAACCTGACCGCAGGCCGCGCCACGACGGCGACCGCAACGGCGCTGCTGGACATCGCCGGCTGGAATGCAGGCTTCGAGGCAGCTCTGGCGCAGGAATTTAACACCAATCAGCGCGGTGCCACCGCAGCGGCATGGGCGGCCACGGCAACCACGTATGGCGGCCCGCCGCGCGTGTTACGCACCCTCCGGCACATGGCGTACCTGGCACGGGGGTGGCCACCCACCGTCAATTTAAACGGCGTCAACTTTGGACTCAAGGCGTTGGCCAGTGCGGGACCGGGGCTGGTCTATGAAAACGGACATTACCCACACGTCACCATCCACGATTTGAGCCTGAATGATTCGCCGCACCAATGGCATGCGAATGCTGCGGATTATCAGGTGGTACTGGGCGGGGGACCGCCGAACACCTACCCGCATGTGGGCACCCAATACCAGCCTTTCGTGGGTATTGGTGGCAATCCGGCGGTCCCTACCGCAATTGCCGCGGCGCTTGCAACCGCGTTCTGGCAAGCCTTCTGAGCACTGGACCTATGTCACCGCAGGTTCCAGCAAGGTCAGCGTTTGCTGTGCCGTGTCGAGCCTGGCGCGCAGGCCGACCGGTAGCGTGAACTGGTGGCGGATGTGGCCGAAGGAATAGCCGGCCACGGCGGGCCGTGTCAGCGGCAGCAGGTGCTGGTCAACCGTGTCATCCAGCGACAGCGCGCTCTCGCCGTCGACGCCTTCGCAATTTTCAAAGATGCCCAGCATGACGGCGGCGGCGTTGCGGTAGCCCTGGCTGAGCTGGAGTTGCGTCATCATGCGGTCGATGCGGTAGGGTTCCTCGTTGACTTCCTCCAGGTAGAGGATGGCGTCCTTGAAGTCGGCCGCGTATGGGGTGCCCGCCAGTGCACTGACCAGCGACAGGTTGCCGCCGATGAGCCGTCCGGTGGCGACGCCGCCATGCACGGTGCGCGGCGGCGGATTGTCGGCCGACATGGCGATGGTGTAGCTGTCCTGCGGCGACATCAGCACGCTGCGCATCTGCGCCACCGAGTAGTCCGAAAAAGTGGACGAGCCCACCGGGCCGTGAAACGTGACCAGTCCGCATTTTTTGAGAAGCGCAAGGTGCAGGCAGGTGATGTCCGAGTAGCCGATGAGCACCTTCGGATGCGCGCGGATCAGCCGGTAGTCGATATGCTCCAGCAGCGAGATGCAGCCGGAACCGCCGCGCACCGCCCATACCGCCTTGATTTCGGGATCGCGGAACATCGCGTGCAGGTCGGCCAGCCGCTGTTCGACCGTGCCGGCGTAATTGCCGTAGATGTAGGTGACGTTGTCGCCCAAGCGCACCCGCAGGCCGAGCGACTCGATGTTGGCGACGGCCTCGGCCAGCGAGGCGTCGTTGGTGTGGCCGGCCGGCGCGATCAGGCCGACCAGGTCGCCCGGCTGCAGGCGCTGTGGTTTGATCAGTCGCATCGCTCTTTTCCTCACGGGAGCGGCGGACGCCGGCAAAGCGCCCGCTCCCAGCGCGGCGGCGGCCAGCAGATGGCCGAACCGCCGCCGGCCGTTCGCCGTGGACATTACAGGAACTGGTACTTGAGCAGGACGTTGAGCGAGCGCCCGCGCGGATCGGCCACCCGTGGGTCCCAACCGGCGCCCACCACCTCGTCCACGTTGTGCGCGGTGAATGGCGGATTGGTGTCCAGCAGGTTCTGGATGCCGAGCGTGATCGTCACGTTCTTGAAGCCGGTGTATGAGGCCGACAAGTCGTACTTGGTGTAGGCCTTCACGTCCGGATTGAAGCCCGGTGGCGGCGGCGCCTTGCCGCCGTCAGGCAACTGATCCTTGTAGCCGGAGCTGTAGTTCTGGACCAGCATGCCGCTCCAATTCCCCCGTGCCAGTGTGATGCTGGCGTTGTGCTTCCAGCGCAGGTACAGGTCACGGGTGTAGAAGTTGCCGACGTATTCCTTGTACGGCTGGCCTTCGATCTCGGCGAACTTGAAGCTCTGCGTGTAAGTGCCGTCCAGGTTGAAGATCCACTTGTAGGCGTTGACCTTGCCTTCGCCGTGCAAGCTCAGGTCGGCGCCACGCGTCTTGATGCCGGCCGCGTTGATCCAGCCCGCGTTCACATAGGCGATGGTGTTGTCCGGGTTGCGGACGATGTTCTGGGACAGCAGCGCGGCATTGGCCAGCACCACTTGCGGCGTGCGGTTCAGGATGCGGTTCTGCGAGTTGACCGCCCAGTAGTCGAGCGACGCCGAGTAGCCGTGCACCGGTTCGATCACCATGCCCAAGCTGCCCTGCTTCGACGTTTCCGGCTTCAGCGCGGGGTCGCCGCCGCTGAAGTACGGCAGGCGCGCAATGGCGCAGAAGGCCGGATCGCCGGGATGGGTTGGGCAGAAGATCGGGTCGATGGTGCCGTTCGGCAGTTCCTGCAACAAGCGGCCGGAGTACAGCTGCGTGAAGCTCGGCGCCAGGAAGCCCTTGTTGGCCGAGCCACGGAACACCAGCATGCTGCTGGGCTGGTAGCGGAACGAGACCTTCGGATTGGTGGTCGAGCCGAACAAGCTGTAGTGGTCGCGGCGCACGGCCAGCTGCGTTTCCAGTTCCTTGGTGATCGGCACGATCAGCTCGGTGTAGACCGCCTTGATATTGCGGCTCGCATCGCTCAGCGCGGCATTGCCCGGCGATAGCAGGATCTGCGTGGCGTCGACATCCTGCCCGAAGTCGTAGCCCTCGCGGCGCAGGTCGAAGCCGACCGCCATCGACACCGCGCCGGCCGGCAATTGCCATATCTCGCCGGACAGGTTGCCGTCCAGCTGCGTCAGTGTGGTTTTGCCGTGCTGGAAAGCGCCACGGAACTTGGTCGACTCGACCAGTTGCATCGCTTCCGGCGTCTGCGTCTGGCCGGCGGTCAGCCACGGATTGATCTTGCCGCTACCCAGCGCCGCGAAGATCTGGCTGGTGTAGCCGTAGCCGTCCAGCAGCGCGGTCTTGGTGGTGCTTTCGCCATGCGAGAAGCCCGCGCGGTAATCCCACTTGCCGAACAGGACGCCTTCGGCGCCGACCAGCAGGCGCAGGTTGTCGGTGACGTTTTCCTGCTTGCGGTTGCCCCACGCATCGGCACGCCATTTGTAGATGATGGGCTTGGTCTTGTCGAAGGTCGGGATGTAGGCCGACAAGTCCTGGTAGTAGGCGCCGCCGACCGGATAGGCATTGCCGTTGGCCAGCGAGGTCTGGATCTGCACCGGCGTGAACTCCGCCAGGGCCTTGTTGTGGCCGTACAGCGCCTCGACGAACAGCTTGTGGTCCGGACTGATCTGCAGCGTGCCGCGCCCGACCGCGTTCAGGCGCTCGACCGGAACGCTGATGATGTAGTCGGCGCCGTAGTCGTAGGCGCAGGAATAGGTGCTGCGCGTGGCGGCGGTGACGTCCTTCCACAGCGCGGTCTGGTACTGCGACATGCCGGGGATGCTGTCGCACTTGCCCTGGAAGCTCAACGGATTGGCCTGCAGGTAGGTGGTGTTGTCGCCCGGCCGCTTGAAGCCGGTGCCGAGCGCGGTGCCTGCGCCGCTCAGCTGGTTGGCGAACGGCGTGCCGGTGGTGTCCGGCGACAGGCCGCGCTCGGGCTGGTAGCCGTTGGCGAACGAGCGGTCGCGCGAGCTGAGCTTTTCATTGTTGTCATAGGTGACGCTGCCCATGACGTTGAAGCCGTCCTTCTGCACCGAGCCGACGCCGCCCAGCAGCGACAGCCTGCGCGTGGCGCCGCCGCCATGCTGGGTGAAGTTGTCGTTGAGCGAGACTTCGGCGCCGTGGTAGTCGGTGCGCAGGATGAAGTTGATGACGCCGCCGATGGCGTCGGTGCCGTAGATCGCCGAGGCGCCGTCCTTGAGGATCTCCACGCGCTGGATCGCGCCCAGCGGGATGGCGTTCAGGTCGACCGCCTTGGCGCTGGCGCCGAAGGTGGCGATGCGGCGTCCATTGAGCAGCACCAGCGTGCTGTTGGGCCCGAGCCCGCGCAGCGACGCGTACGAGGCGCCGCCGCTGACGCGGTCGGCATCCGCGCCGAACACGTTGTTCCCCGAAGTCATGTTGTCGGCGCCGGTGCCGTTGGCCGACAGGCTGCGGATCAACTGCTCGGTGCTGGTGATGCCGGATTTCTCGATGGTGTCGTAGTTGATCACCTGCACCGGCAAGGCGCCCTCTTTCGCCAGGCGCTTGATGCTGCTGCCTGTGATTTCCACGCGCTGCATGACTTCCTGCGCCAACACCGGACCAGCGGCCGGGACGAATACACCCATCAGCGCAATCGCATGCGCCAGTTTTTTAACCTTCACGGTCTCTCCCTGTGGTGAATCTGAATGCTTATTTTTCCAGATTAGCGCCTTGCAACATTGACCAGCCAATGAAAATAGCTTTTGTCCGTATAACTTTTAGTCATGTAGTGGCGCTCTCCCCCGCAGCATGCCAGTCGGAGTAACTTTCAGGAAAGACATTTGTATCTTTTAAACCACATTTCCCGGAG
Organism: Rugamonas sp. A1-17; assembly: GCA_025548565.1. Taxonomy (GTDB): domain Bacteria; phylum Pseudomonadota; class Gammaproteobacteria; order Burkholderiales; family Burkholderiaceae_D; genus Rugamonas. The sequence continues at coordinate 117,108 of JAJLPB010000016.1, read as the reverse complement.
TCAACAGCACTCGGGCGGCCTCGGCGATGCTGCGGGCCAGCTGGCTGGCGCCGTGGGAGAGCGGCGCGTGGGCCGGAGTCAGCAGATACAGCTGGATAGGGATTTCCGGCGTCCACGGCCGGCTTTGAAGATGTCCGCGCCCGGACGCGGCGGTGAACGGATCTACCACCGCCATGCCGCCGCCCGTCTCCACCAATGAACGGGCGATCTGGTAGGTTTGCACCACGGTGTGGAAGTGCGGCTGCATGCCCTGCGCCTCGCAGGCCGCCAGCACCAGGTCGCCGAGCGGATCGTTGTCGGCGTAGCCTATCAGCTCGCCTTCCAGCTCGGGCGCGGAAAACGGCTGCGCCTGCTGCGCGGCGGACCAGCGGCCGCGCGGCGCGATCACCGTCATCACGCCCTGCGCGATCGGCTCGGCGACGATGCCGGGATGGCGCGGGTCCTGCAGCGACAGGCCGAGGTCGGCCTCGCCCAGGCGCAGGGTGTTGACGATCTCGCTGGTGTGGTGGGTCGCCAGCTCGCAGCGGGTGTCGGCGAAGGCGCGGCGCCAGTTGCTCATCGCCTGCGGCAGCACGCTGGCGGCCAGGGTCGGCGTCGCCACCAGGCGGATGGTCTCCACCGCGCGGCCCTTGAGGCTGGCGGCCAGGCGGCGGATGCCTTGCAGGTCGCGGTTCAGTTTTTCGGTCTCGGCGAACAGGCGGTGCGCCTCCGGCTTGGGGTACAGCTTGCCGCGCACGCGTTCGAACAAGGGCATGCCCAGTTGCAGCTCGCAGTGTTGCAGGACCTTGGTCACGGCCGGCTGCGAGATGTGCAGCACTTGCGCCGCGCCGCTGATGGTACCGACCTGCATGATGGCGTGAAAAACTTCTATGTGACGCAGCCGCATCTTCCTCTTTCGCTATGACGATGCGCTACTGTAGCAGGAGTGCCGAGCGAACGCTGCCATGAGCCTGGGCCAGCAGCTGGCGCGCCCGCGCCACCGGGATCTGCCGCAGCAGCACCACGATGGCGACCTTGACGTGGTGGTCGCACTGCTCCAGCACGAAGCGGGCGCTGGCCTCGTCGGCGCCGGTGGCGTGCATGGTCAGCGCCACCGCGCGGCGCAGCAGCTTGGCGTTGGTGGCCTTCATGTCGACCATCAGGTTGCCGTAGACTTTGTTCAGCCTGACCATGATGGCGCTGGAGATGGTGTTGAGCACGATCTTTTGCGAGGTGCCGGCTTTCAGGCGCGTGCTGCCGGAGATGACCTCGGGGCCGGTGTCGAGCGTGATGCCCAGCTCGGCCCGCATGGCGACCGGCGCCTCGGCATTGTTGGCGATGCCGATGGTCAGCGCGCCGGAGGCCAGGGCCGCGTCCAGCGCGCCCAGCACATACGGCGTGCTGCCGGACGCGGCCAGCAGCAGCACCACATCGTCGCGTTGCGGCAGCAAGGCGGCCAGGTCGAGGCCGCCTTGCCTGGCATCGTCCTCCGCGCCCTCCACCGCCGCGAACATGGCGCGCTTGCCGCCGGCCAGCAGCGACAAAGCGCGCTCATGCGGCCACGAGAAGGTCGGATGCAGCTCCACACCGTCGAGCACGCCCAGGCGCCCCGAGGTGCCGGCGCCGACGTAGATCAGCCGTCCCCCGGCGGCGATGCGCGGCACGGCGGCCTCGACCGCTGCGGCGATCGCGCCGGCGGCGGCCTGGACGGCGGCGACGGCCTCGAACTGGTCGGCGATCAGCGTGCCGACCAGCTTGGGGACCGGGTACTCGTCCAGGCCGGCATGTTCCTGACTGGGGCGTTCAGTGTTGAGCATGCAGAAAGTGTAGTCTTGAACAAGCGCCTGCGCCCATGAAAGCTTGCCAGGAAGGCATTCCGAAAAGTTATACGGTTACAGCCGGTTTTCATTGGCGACCACCACCCGCGCACAGTATTCTCGCTGCCATCGAGTACACTACAGGCCCCACATGAAACGAGAAATGCAGGCATTGATGGGCATGCTGTTGATGGCGGGCGCCAGCGGCATGGCCGCGACCTTGGACCAGGAACTGGCCGCCGTGGCGGCCGACCCGGCGATGCCGCTGGCCAGCCTGTCGGTGCTGGCCGTGCGCGGCGGCAAGGTGCAATATCAATTCCAGACCGGCCAGCGCCGCATCGGCGCCGCGGCCGCGCCGGCCAACGCGGACACCATGTACCGCATCGCCTCCATTTCCAAGATGATGACGACGTTCGGCGTGATGCGGTTGATCGAGCAGCATCTGCTCGAGCTGGACACGGATGTCGGCCAGTACCTCGGCTATGCGCTGCGCAATCCCCACTTTCCCGACCGTCCCATCACCCTGCGCATGCTGCTGACGCACACCTCGTCCCTGCGCGACGAGGCAGGCTACTTCTGGGGTGCGGACGTCGCCATCCGCGACCAGCTGACCAGCGGCGCGCCCGGCATGTGGGCCAGCGAGGCCGGTCCGGGCGACTACTTCATGTACACCAACCTGAACTGGGGCGTGATCGGCACCATCATGGAAAAAGTCAGCGGCGAGCGCTTCGACCGCCTGATGAAGCGCCTGCTGCTCGATCCGATGGGGCTGCGCGGCGGCTACAATCCAGCCGAATTCACGGCCGGGGAAATCGACAACGTGGCGACCTTGTATCGCAAGCGCACCGTCGACACCGAGGTGTGGAATCCCGACGGCCCGTGGATCGCGCAGGTGGACGACTACAGCGTCCGCCCGCCGGCCGCGCCCGCCAACATCGCCGCCTACGTCATCGGCAGCAACGGCACGCTGTTCAGCCCGACCGGCGGCCTGCGCATCTCGGCCGCCGACCTCGGCAAGGTGATGCTGATGCTGATCCAGCACGGCCGCTACCAGGACCGCCAGATCCTCCAGCCCGAATCGGTGGCGCTGATGTTCAGCCAGCAGTGGAAGCACAACGGCAGCAACGGCGACACCTATCGCGGCCTGTATCAAAGCTGGGGACTGGGCAACCAGCGCTTCGGGCGCGGCCGGCTGGTCGAGGGCGAAGGTTTCAACGCCGCCGGCCACCTGGGCGACGCCTACGGCTTGATCTCGACCTTCGTGGTGGATCTGCAGCGCGGCAACGGCATGGTGTCGCTGATCGGCGGCACCGGCACCGACCCGGACAGCAATCCCGGCCGCTACTCGGCGATGACGCGCAGCGAAGAGCGCATCCTGACCGCGCTGTACCGTCACGCCATACTCGGCAGGTGAAGCGATGAGCGAAGTCATCGTCATCGGCGGCGGCGTGGTGGGCCTGACGTCGGCCTGGTGGCTGGCCGAGGCCGGCTATCGCGTGACGCTGGTCGAGCGCGAGGCCGAAGTCGGCGGCATGGCCAGCTACCGCAACGGCGGCCAGCTCAGCTACCGCTACGTGTCGCCGCTGGCCGATGCCGGCGTGCCGTTGAAGGCGCTGCGATGGCTGCTCCAGTCCGATGGTCCGCTGCGCTTCCGGCCCGAGGCGGATCTGCGGCAATGGCGCTGGCTGGCGCGCTTCCTCGCCAACTGCAACGCGGCCGCCAGCCGCCGCACAACCGCCATGCTGCTGCAATTGGGCGAGTTGAGCCGCAAGGCGATGAGCGACTTGTCGCCGCACGTGCCCCTGTCCGAGTTCGACTGGCGCGACGCGGGCAAGCTGGTGGTGTACCGCAGCGCGCGCCTGTTCGAGCACGCCGCCGGACTCGCCGCCGCCGATGCCGAGATGTGGGCGCCAGCGGCGATCGCCTCGCGCGAACCCGCGCTGGCGGCCTTGCAGGGTGATCTGGCGGGCGGCATCTTCAATCCGGGCGAGGCGGTGGCGGACTGTCATGCCTTCTGCCTGGCGCTGTTGCGGCGCTTGCGTGCGCATCCCAACTTCAACGGCGTGCTGCATCGCGACGTGACACGCATCCACATCAAGCGCGGCGACGTGGCCCAGCTCGATACCAGCTCCGGCCCGTTGCGCGCCGACCATTACGTGTTGGCGGCCGGCATTGCCAGCCGCGATCTGGCAGCCGGGGCCGGCATCTACCTGCCGCTGTATCCGCTCAAGGGCTACAGCTTGTCCGCACCGATCCGCGCCGCCGACAACGCGCCCCAAATCAGCGTGACGGACTTCGAGCGCAAGGTGCTGTATGCGCGCATCGGCCCGCAGTTGCGTGTGGCGGCGATGGTGGACATGGTGGGCGCGGACCGGCGCATCGATCCGCGCCGCATACGGAGCCTGCTGCGGCTGGCCCGTGAAGCCATGCCCGGCGCGGCCGACTACGGACAGGCCGAGACATGGGCCGGCCTGCGCCCGGCCACGCCCGGCGGCGCGCCCATCATCGGCGCCACCCGCCACCGCAACCTGTGGCTGAACGTCGGCCACGGGCCGCTGGGATTCACCTTCGCCTGCGGCAGCGCCAGCCTGCTGGCGGGCTTGATGCGCGGCGCGCCCCTCCCGCCCGCGCTGGCCGGACTGGCGCCACGCCGCTGACAAACCGGAAAATTTGCGACACCAGCCACTCGCCGCAAGGTGGCATGCCAAAACAACAGGCGCTCGCGTACAATCCTTGTATGCAACTAGGATTACTCCATGAGAAATAGCGCGCTCTTCGCGGAACTCCCACAAATGGCGCGCGCCGTGTCGATACGCCGGCTGCTGCGTGAAGGCAGCCGACGCGAGCTGCTGTCGATTTCAGCGTTATGGCTGTTGTCGCTGGCCGCCAGTATCGGGCTGGGGCTGGCCTCGGTGATCTGCAAGTGGTCGGGCCTGCCGGTGCAACTGGGCGGGGTCGAGCTGTACATCACCGTCTATCCGCCGCTGGTGATCTGCCTGCTGTGGACGTTGATCTGCGGCTGGTGGTGGGGCGCCATTCCCGCCTACCTGGCCACCCTGACGCTGGCGCTGTATGGCGGCATGCCCCTGCCCTGGGCGCTGCTGTTCAGCGCCGCCAATCCGCTCGGCTTCGCGGTCATGGGACTGGGCTACCGGGCCATCGCCATCAGCCGGAATTTAACCAGCCTGGGTGCGATGCTGTTTTATGTGCAACTGTCGTTCGTGAGTTCCATCTTCAGTTCCAGCGGCGCGCTGGTCTGGTGCTACACCAACCGCATCGACTCGACCGCGCTGCTGCCGATCTGGCAGGGCTGGTGGCTGGGGGCCTTCCTGCAAAGCGTGGTCCTCTGCGCGCCGCTGCTGGCCCTGCTGTGGCCGCACCTGGAACGCTGGCAGCAAGCCAGGCCGCAGTTGCTGGTGGAAGCCGGCAGCGATCCGCGCGGCTCCGTGCTGCGCCTGCTCGGGTGCGTGACGATAGGCGTGCTGGTCTATGGTTTCGTGACACTGCAGCTTGCCGACAATCTGCTGCACGCGCAGGCCACCGGCATTCCGGCCGCGCTGGCGCGGGCGCTGGAGGTCGCCCGGGATACAACCTGGGCGTTCTACTGGGTGTTCGCGCTGATCGTGGTGTTCATCGCGGTGTTCGGCTACCACATGTTCATCCACTGGCAGACGCTGACCGACCAGTTGGTCACCGACCTGCGCCACGCCAACCAGCGGCTGTACATGCTGGCCGGCACCGACAGCCTGACCGGCCTGCACAACCGCCGCGTGGCCGACGAGCGCATCGCGGCCGAGTGGCAGCGCTCACAACGGCTGGGTTTGCAGGCCGCGCTGGTGATGATCGACATTGACCATTTCAAGCAGATCAACGATCGCCACGGCCACCCGGTCGGCGACGAGGCGATCCGCATCCTGGCGGCGGAGATCCGCGCGTTGTCGCGCGAGATCGACTGCGCTTGCCGCTACGGCGGCGAAGAGTTCGTCATCCTGCTGCCGCAGGCCGACGCCGAAGGAGCTTATGCGTTCGCCGAGCGCCTGCGCACCCGCGTCGCGGCGATGCCGGTGGCGAGCGAACATGGCGCCTTCCATTTCACGGTCAGCGCCGGCATCGCGCTGTTCGACCCCGCGGACGTCAGCCATGACGGATGGATCGAGCGCTGCGACAGCGCGCTGTACCGGGCCAAGCGTAACGGCCGCAACCAGGTGGTGGCCGGGGCGCCCGTGGCCGTTTGACCTGGTTCCCCGGGAACTCTTCCGAACCGCGAATTGTGTGCCATGGACATCAGCGTAGCGCCTTTAGGTAAAGGCTGCCATCGGTTGGCAATTTGTCCGCAGGGAGACGGACTTCGCCTCGGCCTGACGTGAGAATTTGTGAGTTTTGCAGATTGGCAAGCTGCTATCCTGAACCCCGTCGACCGACATCGGCCGAACAATGCAGTTTCACGGAAAGGAGACATTATGCCGGCGGAAAGCATCAGCAAGTATAACTCGACGTGGGGAATATGCGGCTTCACGTCTGCTCTGACCCACCTCTACACTTCGGACGTACGCTTGCGGAACCGAATCGACACGAAAACCCCGAACGCCATTCGGCTAGGCCTGTTGATTGAAGTGCTGACATTTCTGAAATACGTGTGCGCGTTTCGGACAGACCTGCTTCCGGACCTCGACGCGTTGAACAGGCGACTCGAGTCGCCTGTCATGCGTCATGGTATTGCGAGTTTCATGGTTTTTGCTGATCGGTTCGTACGCCAACAACGCACAATCGGAGACAGCAATCGTTTCCAATGCGCGTTGACGCCGGAAGCGCTGACACTTTACCTGCAGGTGATCTGCGCCATACAAACGGCAACCCTGACCGCCGATGCCGATCCTGGCGGACCAGGCGTCCTGGGGATCATGAACAGCAAAAATGAACTGGTGCATTGGGTTTACCGCGATGTCGGAGGCAAGGTGTATAACTGGGGCAAGGTGATGTCCCCCAGCGAATGGCTTATCGATGCCGACAACGGACTGGGGCATCCCGGACTCCACCATGTAGGATGCCACGTCTCGGTGGTCTAAGCGCAAATCGCGGGTGTCATCCCCGTCCTACGCCCACACTGCGCGCGCACCTATACCTGTACCGTCACGGTCCAAGGATGATGAGTGTTGTCACCTCGTTGTTCAACGCGGGACCGCACCAACTATCTGGAGACCACCATGAGCTACCTAGACCGTGATACCTATGGCATATACAACGAAACCTCGGACGGCCCCGGCCCACGCCTGATGGGAGCCGACACGCTGATCGGCGAAGACGTCTACAACCGCCAGGACGAAGACCTGGGCGACATCAAGGAAATCATGCTGGACATGCGCCAGGGCCAAGTGGCCTATGCCGTGCTGTCGTTCGGCGGCTGGCTGGGCATGGGCGACAAGCTGTTCGCCGTCCCTTGGCAAGCGCTGCAGCTGGATACCGCCAACAAGCGTTTCCTGCTCGATGTATCGAAGGAACATCTGAAGAACGCCCCCGGCTTCAACAAGGATAACTGGCCGGACATGGCCAGCACCGAGTTCAGCACGCAGATCCACAACTTCTACGGCACCCAGCAGAACGTGCCGGGCGCCCGCACCGCCAGCGGCAGTGTGATGGGCAGCAGCACCGGCAGCCTGCAGAGCGACCAGCCCGGCAGCGCCAGCAGGAGCACGTCCGGCAGCAGCAGCGGCACGCTGTAGCGGCTGGCCCACAGAACGCGCACATTGGCTCGTCAAGGCATGCGATAGCAAGCATGTCTTGCGGGCATCTCTGGTCTAATTGTTGCATCGACAGCAATTAGACCGACCATGCAAAAATCCCTCGCCGTTTCCCTGCTCGCCCTGGCGCTGTGCGCCGGCCCCGCCCTCGCCTTCGAACCCCTGCCCCCCGAAACCATGGACGACGCCCGCGTCTTCAAGGTGGAGGTGCTGCAGGTGACGGATATCGAACCCTACCAGGAAGCCTACAACGGCTTCCTCAAATCGCTGCAATCGAACGGCCTGGTGGCCGGCAAGAACCTGAGCATCAACAAGGTGGCGATTGATTTCGACATCGAAAAAGGCGGCTTCTGGAGCCGGCTGGGCGTGCTGTTGCGCATCCGCCAGGAGGCCAGCCGCATCGTCGAGGCCAAGCCCGACCTGGTGCTGACCATCGGCACGCCGGCCACCAAGTACGCACGCGGCATGCTGGCCGACGCCCATATCCCGCTGGTGTTCACGGCGGTCGCCAATCCAGAGGACGCCGGCTGCGTGTCGCTGGTCGACGGCGGCGAAGGCGCGACCGGCTCCACGCTGTATACCGACATGGCCGACTCGCTCAAGCTGGTCCAGGACGTGTTCCCGAATGTGCGCCGGATCGGCATGGTCTACACCGACGATGAGAACGGCGTCGCCAACGTCGCGGCGGCGACCCGCGGCGGCAAGCCGCTGGGCCTGGATGTCAGCTCCAAGCTGGTCAACAAGACCGACCATATCGCGCCGTCGCTCAAGGAGCTGTACAGCGCCGGCCGCGGCGTCCAGATGTTCGCCGTGCCGCTGGACACCTACTACGGCCTGCACCGCTACGAGGCGGCCATCGACCTGGGCGATTTCGGCATCGAGAACAAGGTGCCGGTGGTGACGCTGGCGATGGTGCGGGTGCCCGGCGCGGCGCTGTACGTGGGCGCCGATTTCACCCAGGTCGGGCGGCTGGCCGGCAACCAGGCGGCCAAGATCCTGCAGCGCCACACCAAGCCGGACGTGCTGCCCATCCTGCGCCAGGAGACGCCGACGGTGATGGTCGATCCGGCGCGCATGGCGGCGCTGGAGGTGACGCTGCCACCGGCGATGGCTGCGCGCAAGACCGTCACCTCGAGCGGCTTCTGGCAAATCGACCTGGCCAAATAAGTTGTTGCTATACTCGCAGCATCATTTGACAACTATTTGGAACGCTTATGCGGCACAGGCCAGTCCTCGCCCTGATGTTTCTGCTGGGCCTGGCCGCCGGCCCCGCGCACGCCGGCGAAGACGCCAGGCACCTTGTCATGGCCACCATGCTGGAGCAGCAGAACAGCTTTGCCGGCCGCTGGCTCAGACTAATCTACACCGAGGCCTTCCAGCAACTGGGTGTGGCGGTGGAAATACGCAGCTTGCCCGCCGCCCGGGCCAGCGCCGAAGCGATCGCCGGCAACGTCGATGGCGAGCTGGCGCGCGGCTATGACTACGGCACAATGCAGACGGCGCTGATGCGGGTGCCGGAAGCCCCCTTTTCCGCGAGCAGCGCGGCCTACACACGGAATCCCGACATCCATCTGGCCAACGGCTGGGACTCCCTGCGCGGGACCAGCTACCGGGTGGATTTCCGGTTTGGCTACCCGGTGATCCAGCAGCGGTTGGCGGGCGTGCTGCCGCCAGGCGGCTTCAGCGGTGTGCTGAACGCGGAACTCGGCTTGCGCAAACTGGCCGTCGGGCGGACCGATCTCTACGTCGACACCGCCGAGGTCGTCGATCCCATGCTGGCCAGTCCGGAATTCGCGCATGCGGGCATCCGTCAGGCGGGCGTGCTGGAACGCATGCCAATCTATGCCTACCTGAACAAAAAACATGACAAGCTGGCCCTGCGGCTGTCCGCCGTCATCAGGAAGATGCGCGACAGCGGCCAGATCGAGCAGCTGCGCCAGCAGGCGCTGAAGGAGTAGCCGCACCAAAACCGGGCATTTTATCTGGCACGTTTCTTGATAGATCATAAACGTACTCATCAGGGAATGTTCGATATGGCTAAATTCTTCAACGAAATGACCGCCGACGGGCTGGCCCATCACGCCAGCGCCGAGGTCCGTGAACACTACCGCGAGTTCTGCGGCTGGCTGCAACGCCAGTCGTCGGAAACCATCGAGCGCAAGCGCGCCGAGGCCGACCTGACCTTCCGCCGGGTCGGCATCACCTTCGCCGTCTATGGCGACGACGCCGGCACCGAGCGGCTGATTCCCTTCGACACCATCCCGCGCATCATCCCGGCGGGCGAATGGAAACAGCTGCAAACGGGGCTGGTCCAGCGGGTGCAGGCGCTCAATATGTTCATCCATGATATTTATCATGACCAGAACATCATCAAGGCCGGCATCATCCCGGCCGAGCAGATCTACAAGAACGCGCAGTACCGGCCCGAAATGCAGGGCATCAAGGTGGCGTCGGATATCTACGCCCACATCGCCGGCGTCGACATCGTGCGCGCCGGCCAGGGCGAGTTCTACGTGCTGGAGGATAACCTGCGGGTGCCGTCCGGCGTGTCCTACATGCTGGAAGACCGCAAGATGATGATGCGGCTGTTCCCCGAACTGTTCGCCCGCAACAAGATCGCGCCGGTCGACCACTACCCCGACTTGCTGCTCGACAACCTGCGCTCCGTCGCGCCGATGGGCATCAACGATCCCACCGTGGTCGTGATGACGCCGGGCATGTACAACTCGGCCTACTTCGAACACGCCTTCCTGGCCCAGCAGATGGGCGTGGAACTGGTCGAGGGCAAGGATTTATTTGTCAGCGACAACACCGTCTTCATGCGCACCACGCGCGGCCCCAAGCGGGTGGACGTGATCTATCGCCGCCTGGACGACGACTTCCTCGATCCGCTGGCGTTCCGCCCGGATTCCTCGCTCGGCGTGCCGGGCCTGCTGTCGGTGTACCGCGCGGGACGGGTCACGCTGGCCAACGCCATCGGCACCGGCGTGGCGGACGACAAGTCGATCTATCCTTTTGTTCCCGACATGGTCAAGTTCTACCTGTCCGAGGAGCCGGTGCTCAACAACGTGCCGACCTACCAGTGCCGCAAGAAGGAAGACCTGGCATACACGCTGGCCAACCTGCCCGATCTGGTGGTCAAGGAAGTCCATGGCGCCGGCGGCTACGGCATGCTGGTCGGGCCGGCCTCGACCAAGCAGCAGATCGAGGACTTCCGCCAGCGCCTGCTGGCCAGGCCGGACGGCTACATCGCGCAACCGACGCTGGCGCTGTCGGCCTGCCCCACCTACGTGGAAAACGGCATCGCGCCGCGCCACATCGATTTGCGTCCTTTCGTGCTGTCGGGCAAGACCATTTCCATGGTGCCGGGCGGACTGACCCGCGTGGCCCTGCAGGAAGGCTCGCTGGTGGTGAACTCGTCGCAGGGCGGCGGCACCAAGGACACCTGGATACTGGAACGTTAAGGAGACACCATGTTAAGCCGCACCGCCGATCACCTGTTCTGGATGGCGCGCTACACCGAGCGCGCCGAAAACACCGCCCGCATGCTCGACGTCAATGTGCAGACGTCGATGCTGCCCCAGTCCGACGAGGAAAACGCCCAGGGCTGGCGCGCCATGCTCGGCATCTCGGAGCTGCAGTCCGCCTTCGACCGCAAGTATGACTCGCTGGAGGCGCGCGCCGTCATCGACTTCATGGTGCGCGACCCCGACAACCCCTCCTCCATCGTGGCCTGCCTGACCGAGGCGCGCGAAAACGCCCGCGCCGTGCGCGGCACGCTGACCACGGAGGTGTGGGAAATCCAGAACCAAACCTGGCTGGACATGCAGAAGCGTCTGGACAGCGACCTGCTGGAAAACGATCCCAGCAAGTTCTTCGAATGGGTCAAGTTCCGCTCGCACCTGTCGCGCGGGGTGACCGTGGGCACCATGTTGCGCGACGAGGCAGTGCATTTCATCCGGCTCGGCACCTTCCTGGAGCGGGCCGACAACACGGCGCGCATCCTCGACGTCAAGTTCCATGGCGGCGGCGCGGAAAGCACCGGCGAGACCATGACCCAGCGCGATTTCTACTACTGGGGCGCGCTGCTGCGCTCGGTATCGGGCTTCGAGATCTATCGCAAGGTGTACCGCGACGTCATCACCCCGGCGCGCGTCGCCGAGCTGCTGATGTTGCGCGGGGACATGCCGCGTTCGCTGCTGGCCTGCATGGACGAAGTGGTCCAGAACCTGCGCGAGGTGCGCAACGACGTGTCCGCCGATACGGAGCGCTTCGCCGGCAAGCTGCACGCGGAGCTACAATTCGGCAAGATCGACGACATCCTGGCGGCCGGCCTGCACGACACCCTGACCGGCTTCCTGGCCGACATCTACCAACTGGGCAACCGCATCAGCCGCGATTTCCTGGTGCCGCTGGCGGCTTAAAACGAGGCAATCCATGCAACTGACGATACGTCACGAAACGCGCTACACCTACACCACGCCGCTGGCCTACACCATCCAGCAGTTGCACCTGACGCCGCGCGCGGAGGCGCAGCAGCATGTGCTGTCGTGGAAGATCGCGATGCCGGGCCATGTGCACGCCTACACGGACGCCTACGGCAACCTGTCGCACATGATGACGATGGACGCGCCGCACCAGGGGCTGGCCATCGTGGCGGCCGGCGTGGTGGAGACCACCAGCCCGAAACAGGGGCGCATCCCCAACGGCGACAGCCTGTCGCCGCTGATCTACACGGTGTCCACGCGCCTGACCGAGCCCACGCCCGGCATCCTGGAGCTGGCGGCGTCCTGCCTGCCGGACGGCAAGGCGCAGACCAAGGACTTGCTGCGCTTGGCCGAGCACATCTTTGGTGCGGTCCGGTATCAAAGCGGTGCGACCGCCGTCACCACCACCGCCAGCGACGCGCTCGCCCTGGGCCAGGGCGTGTGCCAGGACCACGCGCACCTGTTCCTGGCCTGCTGCCATGCGCATGGCATCCCGGCGCGCTACGTGTCCGGCTATATCGACCCGGAAACCAGCGACCATGCGGCCAGCCATGCATGGGTGGACGCCTGGGCCGAGGACAAGGACTACACCGGCTGGGTCAGTATCGACGTGACCCATGCGCGGCTGATGACGGACGCCTACTGCCGCCTGGCGATCGGGCGCGACTACGACGCGGCGGCGCCGGTGCGCGGCGTGCGGCGCGGCGGCGGCACCGAGTCGATGAGCGTGGATGTGCAGATCGTGCCGCAGTGAGTGGTCAATGAGCACCCCGGCGACGGGTGTACAATAATAATTATTCTAATCAATAACTTGCAACGATGACTTACTGTGTGGGCATGCGCCTGGATGCCGGGCTGGTGTTTCTATCCGATTCGCGTACCAACGCTGGTGTGGACCAGGTCGGCACGTTCCGCAAGATGAGCGTGTTTGAAATCCCCGGCGACCGCATGATGGTGCTGATGACCGCCGGCAATCTGTCGATCTCGCAATCGATACGCCAATTGATCGCCGAGCAACAGAACGCCGACGGCCACAGCATCTGGAACGCCACCAGCATGCACGAGGCCGCCCGCCTGCTGGGCGACGCCGTGCGGCAGGTGCACGAGCGCGAAGCCAAGGCGCTGGCCGAGTTCGGCATCGAGTTCAATGTCAGCATCATCTTCGGCGGCCAGATCAAGGGCGAGCGCTGCCGTTTGTTCCAGATCTATTCGGCTGGCAATTTCATCGAATCCCACGATGAAAACACCTATTTCCAGATCGGCGAAGCCAAGTACGGCAAGCCCATCATCGACCGCGTGGTGACCCCGGCCACCAGCCTGGACGATGCCGCCAAGTGCGCGCTGATTTCCATGGACTCGACGCTGCGCTCCAATGTGTCGGTCGGCCTGCCGCTGGATCTGCTGGTGTACGAGAGCGACAGGCTGGCGGTGACCCACTTCGTCACCATCGACGAACGCAACCAGTATTTCCAGATGATACGCAACACCTGGGGCCACCAGCTCAAGCGCGTGTTCGAGGGCCTGGACAATCCGGTCTGGAACGCCGCGCCTGAGACGACCGCCAATGTGCTGCATTCGACCCAGACCGGCAGCAAACCGGTACGGGTGACGCCGCCTGCCGGTGTGGCGTCGCCCGCGGCGTCGCCCGCGCCTTTGCAGACGCTGACGCAACAGTTCCACCACGGTCAACAGTAACCGCCGGCTCCGGCCATCTGGACAGAGTATGATGGAAGATAAATTCAACTCTCACGGAGCGCTGCATGTCTGATGCCAAACCGCCGGTATCCGAGGAACACATCTTTTCGGTCGACACTTTGCTCAAATACATGGGCAACGACGACAAGGCGCTGGCCGTGGTCTCGAAGATCGTCCGGGACGCCTGCGCGCCTGGCCTGGCGCCGATGCAGCAGGCCGCCGAGGCGCTGCGTGAAGAGCGCTACACCGATGCCGGCAAAACCCTGCACAGCCTGCGCGGTTCGATCGGCACGCTCGGCGCGAAACGCCTGGTGACGGCGTCGCTCAAGCTGGAGCAGGCGATCGCGGAACGTCATCTGGATCAAATTCCCTCCTTGTTCACCGCGCTGGAGTCCGAATACAAACTGGTATTGCACTCCGCCGACAGTTGGCTGCGGCGGAGCGCGCCGCAAAACGGCCAGGCCTGAGCCAGACAAATGGCCGGTCCGGCCCACGTCCCTCTCACCGAAATCAACAAATAACCACAACAGTGACATTGCACTCAACAAAGTGCCGGTGTATCGTTCAGTAATTGTGAATTTCGATCTATGCTGCATCGCAACCAAGCGGGCCGCGGCATGCTTTCTCGCCCTGCTTAACGAATGGTTACAATTGTTACCCTGATTACCGCCTTGCAAACAGGAGCCGGAAAAGCTTCGTGATAAGATCCCTTCCGAATTGATAAGCAATGACAGCTAGCAAGACGAAAGCTGGCGTGCGCCACGTTTTTCCGCAGTTTTGTAGAATGGGAAGCCAAAACTATTGCAGTTCAGCATCTTGCGCAATTGATAATTTGTCTCAGTGCAAGTATAATGGTGCATTGCGTCGAGACGGCGGCAACTCGCGCATCGAACTTGAAGTGCCGTGGCAGACGGCTTCGGTTTTTTTAGCCTTGGATAGATCAGCAGGAAGGCTTTCCTCACCGACAACGGTATGGCTTTAACCAAGGGTAACTAAAATATGGAATTATTCAACAAGTCGGGTGTACTGGTATCGTCGGTATTGGTGTTGGTGGGTGCGTTAATCGCCTGCCAAGCGCAAGAAGACGCGATTCCGTCGCCGACCGTGATTGAAGCCGCCGCCATGCAAATGGGCCCAATGGGGCAGACCGCAGCCGAACGCCGGCTGCAAGAGTGGGCCGACCAAGGTTCTCCGGTGGCCCAGCGCGAACTGGCGTTGCGTTATCTGGCCAACCCGGCCAAGCGCCACGAAGCCATGCAACTGTTCGAGCGCGCCGCCAATGCCGGCGACGCCCAGGCAGCGGAAGGACTGGTCAGCATGTATCACGGCAACAGCGCAGCCATGCAAAGCGGCAGCGGAAACGCGGCCATCAGCGCCAGCCGTGTGATCAAGGAAGCCGCCAACGCGAATTACATTCCGCGCTGAGCGCCCTGCCCGCTTCGCCACCGAGCCGCGACACCCTTCAGGTGCTGCGGCTTTTTTATTAGACAGGACATCAAAGGACGCCCGTATGGACAGGTTGCGTGCACTGGAAGTGTTTGTGGAAGTGGTGCGCAGGGAAGGCTTTGGCCGCGCCGCCGAGGCGCTCGACACTTCGCCGGCCAACGTGACCCGCTACATCAGCGATCTCGAAGCCCATCTGCAAACCCGGTTGCTGAACCGCAGCTCGCGTAAGATGTCGCTCACCTCCAGCGGCGAGGCGCTGTTCGAACGCGCCAAGTCCATCCTCGACGACGTGGCGGAGGCGGAAGCGATCGCCTCCTCCGCCACCATGCAGCCACGTGGCCTGCTGCGCATCAACGCCCCGCTCAGTTTCGGCGTGCTGCATCTGGCGCCGCTGTGGGCCCGGTTCATGCAGAAGTATCCCGACGTGCAGCTGGATGTGGCGCTGATCGACCGCGTGGTCGACATCGTCGAGGAAGGCTATGACATGGCGATCCGTATTTCGCGGGCCGGTTCGGCGTCCAACGTGGCGCGCAAGCTGGCCACTTCGCACAACATCCTGTGCGCGTCGCCGGCCTACGTCCGGCAACATGGCATGCCCTTGCATCCCGCCGACCTGCTTCGGCACAACTGCATCGGCTACAGCTACGCGGCCACCGCCGACGAATGGCAGGTCCTCGATGCCGGGGAGCAGCCGCACACGGTCACGGTGCGGTGCGTCATGCATACCAACAATGGCGACACCGCCCGCGCCGCGGCGCTGGGTGGACTGGGCGTGATCTGGCAGCCAAGCTTCCTGGTGGGCGCCGACCTGCGCGCGGGCAGGCTGGTACAGGTGCTGCCCGACTACCACATGCCGGACATTGACGTGCTGGCCGTCTATCCCAGCCGCCGCCACCTGAGCGCCAAGGTGCGGGTGATGATCGACTTCCTGGTCGAGCAATTTGCCGGCACCCCGCCGTGGGACCGTGCTGACTAGTTTTCAGCCATAACGATCCCTGAACCCTTTTGACGCAGGTCATACAGCCTGCCTGCCCTAGCGCGGATACTCAATGGGCTGACCGCACAGGAGGGGATGCGACGATGGATTCACGCGAACAATATCGGGAACAACTGCAAGCGTTCACCCGCCAGCACCGGGCGGGGCATTGGAGCGGCAGCTTTGCGCAATTCATGGAGCAGGTCTTGCCGGCGGCGCCCTGCCAGTTCGTGCGCAGTTCGCATCAATACATCTGGGACATGCTCGGCTGGAGCGGCCAGCAGGATGACAACGGCAGGCTGCGCTGCAAGCTGTTCGCCGACGAGCTGTTCGGCATCGACGATGCGCTGGCGCGCGTGGCCGACTATTTCAAGGCGGCCGCCGCCGGATCGGAGGTCGGCCGGCGCCTGCTGCTGTTGTTGGGGCCGCCATCTGGCGGCAAGTCCACGCTGGTGATACGCCTCAAGCGCGGGCTGGAGGAATACAGTTACACCGACGCTGGCGCGCTGTTCGGCATTGCCGGCTGCCCGGTGCACGAATCGCCGCTGCATCTGGTGCCGCATACCATGCGCCCGGGCTTTCGCGACACCTATGGCGTCGAAGTGACGGGGGAACTGTGCCCACATTGCCGGGCGCGGCAAGAACATGAACTGAGCGGCGACTTCCTGCGCATGCCGGTCGAGCGCATCTTCATCTCGGAGGCCGGCCGCATCGGCGTCGGCACCTATGCGCCGCATGATCCCAACACGGCCGACATCGCCGACCTGGTGGGGTCGGTCGACCTCTCCAAGGTGGCCGAGTTCGGCGACGAGGGCGATCCGCGGGCGTGGTCGTGGTCCGGCGCGGTGTACGCCGCCAGCCGCGGCATGCTGGAGATGATAGAAATCCTCAAGGTCAAGCGGGAGTTCCTGTACCTGCTGCTGACGCTAACGCAGGAAAAGAATGTCAAGGTGGCGCGCTTTCCGCTGATCTACCTCGACGAAACCATCCTTGCCCACACCAACCTGGCTGAATTCCGCAAGTTCCTGCAGGAGAGCGAGAACGAAGGCTTGCTGGACCGGATGGTGATCGTGCAAGTGCCGTACACGCTGAACTTCCGCGAAGAGGCGCGCATCTATCACAAGCTGATCCTGGCGGCCGCGCCGGCCTTCCGCAGCGTGCACCTGGACCCGCATGTGCTGCATGCGGCGGCCGTGTTCGCGGTGCTGACCCGGCTGCACGAAAACGAGGAACGCGACGGCGATCTCGCCAGGCGGGTGCGCATCCACGCGGGCGAGGACGTGGACGGCGTCCATCCGGCGGAGGCGCAGCGGCTGCGCCATCGCGACAAGGCGCCCGACGAGGGATTGTCCGGCGTTTCACCGCGCTTTGTGATCAATGCGCTGTCGAACGCGATCATCCAGTCGTCCCGTAGCAGCCTGACCACGATGGACTTGCTGCTGGCTTTAAAGGATGGCATCGAAAGCGACGCCCGCATCGAGCCGGCCCGCAAGCGCAAGTGGGTGGACTACCTGGTCTTGACGCGCAAGGATTTTTATAACCGCTGGGTCAAGGAGGATGTGCACAAGGCGCTGTTCGTGTCCTTCGAGCAGGAGGTCGAGGAATTGCTGGGCAAGTATCTGGACGAGGTCGAGGCCATGCTGGACAACCGCCAGGTCAAGGATCCCATCACCAGCGAAGAGCGCAGGCCCGACGAGCGCTTCCTGCGCGCGGTCGAGGAAAAGATCTCCATCTCCGATTCCGGCAAACAGTCGTTCCGGCAGGAAGTGGTACGCAAGGCGATGAGCGCCTACAAGCGTGGCCAGCAATTCGGCCTGGGCAGTCATGCGCAATTACGCGACGCCCTGCAGCAATACCTGTTTGAGCAACGCAGGGATGTGCTGCGCCTGGTCAGTTCCAGCAAGCGTCCGGATGACGACGTGCGCGCCAAGATCTCGGCGGTCGAACGCCGTCTGGTCGACGAGTATGGCTACGACAGCCATTGCGCGCGCGAAGCCCTGAACTATGTCACCACGCTGCTGGCGCAGGAATGAGGCCGAGCCATGCAAACAGGCGAACGCGATTGGTACGAACTGTTCTCGCGCGGCGCGCGCGACTGGTTGCGCCATAACGACAAGGTCCGCAACGCGGTGCGCGACCATCTGCCGGATATCATCTCCTCGTCCGAACTGATCAGCCAGTCCGGCCAGGGCAGCGTGCAAGTGCCGCTGCGTTTGCTGGAACATGCGCGCTTCCGCCTTGCCGATAACAACAGCACAACCGGCGCTGGCCAGGGACCGGGGCAGCCTGGCGATCTCCTGATACCGCCAGACGACAGCACCGAAGCGGGAGGTGCCGGCACGGCGCCGGGCGAGGTGACGCTGATGATGGAATTCGCCGTGGACGATATCCTGGACTGGCTGTGGGAAGAGTTCCAGTTGCCATTGCTGAAGCCTCGCGGCGATGCCACGCTGGAGCAGCCCGAAATGCTACATCGCGGATGGGACAAACATGGCGCCCGCTCGCGCCTGGATCGGCGCCGCACCATCAAGGAGGCGATCAAGCGGCGCGCCGTGCAGAACGCAGCGGCGCCATTCACCAATGACGACCTGCGCTTTCGCCAGCTGATCGAACGGCCGCGGCCAAGCAGCAACGCGGTAGTCTTCATGGTGCTCGACGTATCGACCAGCATGACGCAGGCGGAACGCCGACTGGCCAAGACCTTCTTTTTCCTGGCGCTGCAAGGCCTGCGCCGCAGCTACCGGCAAGTGGAACTGCGCTTTCTTGCGCACGCGGCCCGCGCCTGGGAGTTCAACGAACGCGACTTCTTCGAGGTCAGCGGCATGGGCGGCACCATGGCTTCCACCGCCTTCCAGCTGGTGCTGTCGATGCTGGACGAGCGCTATGATGCGGCCAACTACAACAGCTATCTGTTCTACGCGTCGGACGGAGACAATTTCTCCGAAGACCGGGCGGTGGCAAGCAAGCTGTTGGGGCAATTGGCGGACCGTATGAATTATCTGGGCTACGTTGAAACCCTGCCCGGCATGCCGCGCATGCTGGAGACCGAAATGGGCCGATTGTGGAAAGAGCGGGAAAGGCAGGGCTTGCCGGTGTCCAGCGTGGTGTTGACTCACAGCGAGGAAATCATCGGCGCGCTCAAGCAGTTCCTGACGCGCCAGGCGGCGGCGGAGGATATTGCATGAGCACACTTGAAGACTATATCACCCGCCTTGAGCAACTGGCCGACGGACTGGGGCTGGAATACTACCCTGTCGACTTTGAACTTGTGCCGCAGAACTTCATGCTGGAGATTGCCGTCTATGGCGTGCCGGTACGCATGCACCACTGGTCGTTCGGACTGCGCTACATCCATCAACTGCTGCACCAGAACATGGGCCACTCGCGCATCTTCGAGGTGATGTTTCCTGGCGATCCATGCCGGGCCTACATGATGAATCAAAACAGCTTGGCCGAAAACACGCTGGTGGCGGCCCATGTGATCGGCCATGCGGATTTCGTCCGGCGCAACGCGCTGTTCGAACGCTTCGTGAACATGGCCGGCGGACGCATCCTCGAACAGAGTGCGGCCCGCGCCCATCGACTGGAACAGGCGCTGGCCCGTCACGGCCAGCAGGAGGTGGAGGCGGTGCTGGACGCGGCGCTGGCGCTGGAACCGCATATCGACATTCAAAAAGATCTTTACCGCGCGCCCTACCCGGACGCCATGCCGCGGCCACCGGCAGTGCCGGGGCCATTTCAACAGCGCTACCAATTCCTCCCCGGCGAAACGCCGGCGGCGCCGCCGGTCACTGATCAGCCGCGCCTGCCGCCCTATCCGGAGTACGATCTGCTATGGTTTATCGCCCGGCATGCGCCTGCGCTGCAGGCATGGGAACGCGATATCTTTCTTGCGGTACGTGAAGAATCGTTCTACTTCTATCCCGTGCATGCCTGCCAGATCATGAACGAAGGATGGGCCTCGTACTGGCACGCCCGCCTGCTGCGCGAAGCGGACTTTCTACCGCACGCCCTCTACCTGCAGGCCGTCAAGGCCCATTCGGACGTCGTACGGCCCTACGCCGGCGAACACCAGCTGGCGCTGGCGGTCAACCCCTACCATCTGGGCTACAGCATGTGGGAGCGCATCATCGAACAGCGGGGGATCGATGCGGCACACCGCATATGCGGCGAGGAAGACGACTTCGGCTTCATCCGCAACTATCTGGATGCGGACCTGGCCGCCGAACTGGGCTTATTCAGCTATCAGGCGCGCAAAGACGGCGAGACCCGCATACTCAGCCGCGATCTGCACGACGTAAGAGAAGCGATCCTGGGCCCGAGATACAATTATGGCGCGCCGCGCATCGCCGTCGAACGCGTGCAGGAAGACCGTTCGCTCATCTTGCGGCACGACCATGCCAGCGACGGCCGAGGGCTGGATCTGGCTGCGGCTGAACAAGTGCTCAACTATGTGGCGCGCGTCTGGCGCAAGCCCGTCACCTTGCATACGGTTGATTTCCGCGGTCTGCCACGGGTGTTGACGGTCAACGCTCCAGGTATTGCACATACCACCGCAAAGCCTGCCTGAGTCCGCGCTGCAGATCGTGGGTCGGCACGTAGCCCAGCAAGTCCCTGGCCTTGGAGATATCGGCCTGCGAATGGCGCACATCGCCGGCGCGGAACTCGCCGTAGTCCGGCTGATAGTCGCGCAAATGGGGATATCGCTCCACCAGCAAGCCATGCAGCATCAGATACAATTCGTTCAGGCTGGTACGCATGTTGAGCGCGACGTTGTAGACCTGGTTGACCGCGTCCTTGCGCCCGGTCGTGGCGGCCAGGAGGTTAGCCTGCACGGCATTGGCGACATAGCAGAAGTCGCGGCTGCTCTCGCCGTCGCCGTTGATCACCAGCCGGCGCCGGCCTATCATTGCCGCTATCCATTGCGGAATGACCGCGGCGTAGGCGCCGGACGGGTCCTGGCGCGGCCCAAAGACGTTGAAGTACCGTAAGCCTATGGTTTCCGCACCATAGCAGCGCGCGTATAAGTCGGCATATAGTTCGTTCACGCACTTGGTCAGCGCGTAAGGCGACAATGCCTTGCCGATGTGCGCCTCCTGCTTGGGCAGCGCGGGATGATCGCCGTAGCTGGCGCTGGACGCGGCATAGACGATGCGCCGCACGCCGGCCAGCCGGGCCGCCTCCAGCACGTTGAGGTAGCCGCCGATATTGATGTCGTTGCACAGCAGCGGTTCGCGCAGCGAGCGGCTCACGGAACCCAGCGCCGCCTGGTGCAATACGAAGTCGGCGGCATCGCAGGCACGGTTGCAGGTGGCGGCATCGCGTATGTCGCCCTCGACCAGCTCGAAGCGGCGCCAAGCGTCCTGCCCCACCGCGTCCCGCACCTGCTCCAGATTATGGCGATAACCCGTCAGGAAATTATCCACTCCAACCACACGTTGCCCGAGCTCCAGCAGCGCTTGCAGCAGGTTGGAACCGATGAAGCCGGCTACGCCGGTAATGACCCAGCCATATTGCTGCTGCAGCAAATGTTCGCGCACGTCCTGGTAGCTGGTGGTGGCGGGCGTGCCGTCCTCGTAGTCGGCCATCACAGCCTCCACACGCTGAGTCCGCTTTGACGCAGCGCCCGTTCGTCGAACTGGGACTTCAGATCGATGAAGCAGCCGTCCTGCACGATCTTGGCCCGGATCTGCTGCAAAGGGCGCTCGGCCAACTCGCGATGCGCCACCGCGCTGATTAACGCTTCCGCGCAAGGCAGATCGTCCCATTGCTCCAGCTGCACACCATATTCGTGCTGCGCCTCGTCCGGATCCGCCACCGGGTCATGCACGTGCACCTGCAAGCCATAGGACCGCAGCTCGACGATCAGGTCGGCGACCTTGGAATTGCGCAGGTCGGGACAGTTTTCCTTGAATGTCAGGCCCAGCACATTGACCCGGCATCCCTTGAGCCGGAACCCGGCGCGCACCATTTCCTTCACGGTCTTCTCGGCGACGAACTTGGCCATGCCATCGTTGATGCGGCGCCCTGCCAGGATCACATGCGGGTGATAGCCCAGCATTTCCGCCTTGTGCGTCAGGTAGTAGGGATCGACGCCGATGCAATGGCCACCAACCAACCCTGGCCGGAACGGCAGGAAATTCCATTTGGTGCCGGCCGCCTGCAAGACTTCCAGCGTGTCGATATCGAGCCGGTCAAAGATGATCGCCAGCTCATTCATCAGCGCGATATTGAGGTCGCGCTGGGTGTTTTCTATCACTTTGGCGGCCTCCGCGACCATGATGCTGGAGGCGCGGTGAACCCCGGCGCCCACCACTTCCTCGTACAGCGCCGCGACGCGCCGCAGGGTCGGTTCGTCGTCGCCGGCGACAATCTTGCGAACGGTGGCCAGCGTGTGTTCGCTGTCGCCGGGATTGATGCGTTCCGGCGAAAAACCGATATGGAAGTCACGCTGCCATTTCAGGCCGGAGCACTGTTCCAGCACTGGAATGCAGACTTCCTCGGTGGCGCCGGGATAGACGGTGGACTCGAAGATCACAACCGCGCCGAGTTTCATATAGCGGCCGACGGATTGGCTGGCACCGATCAGCGCTGAAAAATCCGGATTATGGGCGCTGTCGACCGGCGTGGGCACGGCCACCACGATATAGTCCGCCTCGCTAAGGACGGCGGGATCGCAACCCATCTCCAGCCAACGGGCCGCCGCAAACTGCTCGGCTGTCACCTCGCAGCCCGGATCGATTCCTCGCCGGTAGCTGGCGACCTTGCGCGCCGACAGGTCGACCCCGATGGTGCGGCGGCGCGACCCGAACGCCACCGCCAGCGACAAGCCCACATATCCCAGTCCCACCACCGCGACCACTTCCATAGCGCACCTCGCGTCAAAGCGTTAGACACACGTCTGGGCCGATTCTACGGAGCGCTCCCGGCCCGCCGTTGAGATGGCGCAAACCGGCGCCGAATGCGTGACAAGGCGCGTTCATTTGCGGCCGATCAAGAGGGCATGCGAAGAGAGTTCCTACCCTATCCTTACCGTTCGGCGGGGAGATCCTCATGTTGTGCGCACGCCTGCTCTCGTGGGCATTCTTTGGCGGTCTGTTATTGGCGCTCGCTGCCTATCCGCTCGACGACAGCTGGCTGGCCGCTGTCCTGCTCACATATGGCGCGCTGCTCTGGTGGCGCCCCGTGCTGTGGCTGCTGGTCCTGCCCGCCTTGCTTCCGGTTCTGGATCTCGCACCGCATACCGGATGGTTCTTTGTCGAGGAAATCGATCTGCTGTTGCTATTGACTGCAGGCTTCTGCTATTGGCATCTCGACACCCACGGCCTCCGGCCCGGCTTTCCGCCGCTGTTCCGGATCAGCTTGGCATTCCTGGCGGGCGCCAGTGGCATAGCCCTCTGGCGGGGATTACAACCACTGTCCATCATCGACGCCAACTCCTTCAACAGCTATCTCAGCCCGTATAACGCGCTACGTGTCGGCAAGGCCTGGTTGTGGACGTTCGTCCTGCTGCCGCCCCTGAAGCAAGCCGTCGGCCCACGCTTGGCGGGATTGCACCGTTTCCTGCTGCCCGGAATGTTGATCGGCCTGGGATTGGTGGCGGCTGCGGCCACGATCGAGCGTTGGCAGTTTCCAGGCCTGCTCAATTTCGCCAGCGATTATCGGATCACGGCCCCCTTTTCCGCCATGCATACTGGCGGTGCGGCGCTGGACGGCTACCTGGCGATGAGCGCTCCGCTGCTTGCGGCGTGGTTGTTCGGCAAGCACTCGCTGGCGCACCGGGCAGGCGCGCTGCTGCTGTTGCCGCTGGCGCTGTATGCCGGGCTGAGCACATTCTCCCGCGGCCTGTATCTGGCCTATGCCGCCGCCGCACTGATGCTGTTGGCAATGTGGAATAGCGAGCTGATGCGGCGCCGCTGGCGTATGGCTCTGGCCGTCGCGATGGGCATCGCAATGATCGCCTACGTGCTCGACGCAGTATTCGAAAGCAGCGGCTATCGCGGATTTTACGCGGCTCTGGTCCTGCTGGCGGCGGCGTGGATATTGGCGGCACACACCATGAAGCCACTGGTCGCCGCAAGCGGTTTGATCTGCGGAATGCTTGTCGCGGGCGTGCTGGCCTGGATGTTGCCTGTGGGCGAGCCCCCGTGGGCGGTGTTAAAGACGCCTTACCTGCTGTTCCTGTGCTCGTCGCTGACTTTCGGACTGAGCATCCGCCACCCCGCCCGCCTGCTTCCGCTATCCACGCTGGCCTTGGCAGGGCTGTCGGTGAACATGGTCTGGATCGCCTATCATCACGCCGGCTCGACAACCTTAGCCTTGAGCGCTGCCGTGGTGTTGATTGCCATGTCTCCGCTGGCCGTCAACCTCCTGCTGCGCCGCCCCGTGTGGGGTTCCAGTCCGCATGGCCTGACCGCGCTGATGGCGGGCGTGGCGGTGCTGGCGACCGTCATTCCCGTCTACAACGGCTACTTCGTCGGCGAGCGTTTTGCTCATACCGGAGATGACCTGTTCACGCGGGTGCGGCACTGGAAGCAGACACTCCAGCTGATGGATGACGATTGGAACAGCACGCTGTTGGGCGCGGGCTGGGGTAAATTTCCGTCGCTATATTTTTGGCGTAACCAGCAGCGCGAGGTCCCCCCAACCTATCGCTATCTGGACCAGGACGGGAACCGCTACCTTCGGCTGACCGCGGGCGAATATCCGGCAGGCTATGGAGAAATGCTGCGCATGCTGCAAGTCGTTGCGGCTCAGCCGGACACCACTTACGTGCTGGCGCTGGACGTGCGCAACACCAACGTTCCGGCTTTCCTGCACGTGAAGCTGTGCGAACGCCAGCTGCTCTACCCACAAGGCTGTATCGCCCTGCCCCTGCGTCAAATCCCATTGGCGCCGACCTGGCAACGCTACCAATTCAGGCTGTCCTCAGGTGTGCTTGGCCAATCGGGCCGCCGGGTGCAACTGGAGCTCGCCACAGAGGGCGATCAGGCCATGCTGGACCTGGACAATATCAGCCTGCGCAGGCAGGCCGATCAACACGAGCTTGTGCGCAACGGCGCATTTTCAGCGCTGAACGACTATTGGTTCTTCAGCAGCGACCGTTATCATTTGCCCTGGCATATCAAAAACCTTGGCCTTAACCTGTATTTCGAAATGGGCTGGCCCGGCCTGTTGGCCTACGTGGGACTGCTCGGCAGCGCGGGAGCCGAACTGCTGCGCCGCTCGTCCGCCGGCAATGAGAAGGCCCTGCCGCTGGCCCTGCTTGCAGCGCTGGTCGCGTTTCAAATGGTGGGGCTGTTCGACAGCCTGCTTGACGTACCTCGCATCACGCTGCTATTCATGCTGCTGCTGTGCGCCTCGGCGCTTCGAGCGGCGCCATCCGCCATACTTGCAAGGAGTTCCCCATGCTAAAAATTTCTTGCCGTGCCGCGCTGTTGGCCTTGTACCTGGCGACGCCGGCCATCGCCGACGAGCTCAGCCGCACTATCGAACGTGTGAAACCATCGGTGGTTGGCATCGGGAGCTTTCAGAAAACCCGCAGCCCGGCCTTGTCGTTTATCGGCTCCGGCTTCGCGATCGACGACGGCCTGACCGTCGTCACCGCGGCCCATGTGGTCAGCGAGCTGCTCCGGACTGACCAGGGCGACATGTTGGGCGTCCTCGTGCGCCAGGGCGACAATTCGCAATTCCGCGCAGCCACAGTCATCATGCTCGACAAGGAGCACGACCTCGCCCGCCTGCGTGTGCGTGGCGTGCCCATCCCCGCGCTCAAGCTGGGCGATTCCGCCAAAGTCCAGGAGGGAAAGTCGCTGGCCTTCATGGGCTTCCCGCTTGGCATGGTCCTGGGGCTGCGCCAGGTGACCCACCGCTGCACCGTCTCCGCCATCACCCCCGTGGCGATGCCTTCGCTCAGTTCAAGCAAACTCGACGGCAAACTGCTGAAGCAGCTGCAAAAATCCCCCTATCTCGTGTTCCAGCTCGACGGCACAGCCTATCCGGGGAACAGCGGAAGTCCCCTGTTTGACCCGGACACCGGCGAGGTGATCGGCATCGTCAACATGGTGTTCGTGAAAGGGGTCAAGGAAACGGCCATCAGCGCGCCCAGCGGCATCGCCTACGCCATACCGGCCAGTTTCCTTGAAGCGCCGCCGGAATAGTTAACCTCTGCCGCTTATCAGGCGCCCGGTGATACCCGGCTCGTCCCACGTCGGGAAGAAGTAGGGGTAAAACGAGCGCTCCGTGGTCTGTTGCTCCATCAGGCCGCCGAACTTTCGGATCTGTTCTCCCATGTAGTCCAGTTCCAGGCGCAACAACACAGCCGGTGCGCCAACCCGTGTGCACTGCCGCTCTCCGCCGAAATCACGGAAGCCCAACATGCGCTTGTAAAACATGACGTGGCGCGGATTCACCTCGATCACGTAATCGGTATAGCCGTGGATGTTGCGTGCATAAATATAGGAAATATGAATCAGGGCCGCGAACACGCGCTTGGACACCCCTTTGTCGATCGCCAGCCGCGACGGTTCGCACAGGCGCCGGTGCTGAGCGCGCAGGTCGTCGAGCTTGTCCCGGAAATTTTCATCGGCCGGCAAGCCGACTTCATCGCTATCGAGGCACAGGGACATGGTGCCCACGGTCTGGCCGCCCGTCTCGGCAAACAGCGTGATCTTGTTGAGCGCATGCGGCGCATTGGGATCGACCGAATAACCGCGCCACCCGTACATTTTTTTGAGCAACAAGCTGGCCGCTTCCCGGCGGCCCTGCGAGTTTGCCATACGGATATGGAAAATCTGCTGGTCTATCGTATGGTCCAATTCCTTGTTGGCGGTGCCTTCGCCGACCACGAGGTCGCGCAGGCCTGGACCGGCTTCAAATGAAACTATCGCGTCGTCATATTGCACGGTGGGGATCCTGTCAGGTCTGTCGGCCAGTTGCCAAATAAAGACAAACTGGGGCTCATGCTCTTCAGACCTGCCTTTTTGATGGAAAGTTCCCCAACTATCAAAATATATTTTTACGTTTCAGAACCAGCTTTCCGGGATCACCAACACGTCGCCGGGCTGCACCGCGACATTGGCAGAAATATCGCCGTCACGCAAGAGGTCCTGCAGGCGCACAGGCAAGCTCTGCCGGTTGCCCCGCACGGTACGGATGATCTGCGCCTTGTTGCCGGCCGCGAAGTCCGTGATGCCGCCCACCGCGATCAGCACGTCCATCAGCGACATGCCCTGCCGGTAGGCCAGCGCCTGCGGCTTGGCGGCTTGGCCGATCACCCGGATCTGCTGGTTGTACGGGCCGACAAAGCTGGTCACGATCACGGTCGCCATCGGTTGTTGGATGTACTTCTCCAGCGCCTTCTCGATATCGCGCGCCAGCTGGGTCGACGTTTTGCCGGCCGCCTGCAAATCCTCGACCAGCGGCGTGGTGATCTTTCCGTCTGGCCGGACCGGCACGCTCACGGACACCTCGGGATTGCGCCAGACGTTGATGTTGACCACATCGCCGGCGCCGATCAGATAGTCGCCCAAGGGGGCGAGCGGTTCTTCCGGCGGCAGCGCCGCTCGGTGCGCGCAGCCCGCCAGCAACAGCAGCGGCAGGCAGGCCGCTGCGGCAATACGCAATAGTGGATGCATGACGAGCCTCGCTTCAATGGTCCAGCTTTCATGATTCAGAAAAGCAGCCCGCCGCTGCTTGATCTGTCTCAATCACTGAGCAATTAGGAAAACATCCCGGATAACGAGCCATATAATTTAGTTTCACCTTCCCCAGGCCAACGGAGCAAGCGCACCATGGAGCAGATGATTAGCCAGCTGTTAATCAGTTTGCAGGGGATATGGAAATACCGCTGGTATGCGATCGCCGTCATGTGGCTGGTGGCACTAGCGGGCTGGACCAAAGTGGCGCTGCTGCCCGACGATTATCAGACCTCGGCCCGTGTCTTTGTGGACACCCAGAGCATCCTGAAGCCGCTGCTGGCCGGCATGACCAGCGTGCCCAATGTTGAGCAGCAGGTCTCCATCATGAGCCGCACCTTGCTCAGCCGCCCGAACATCGAACGCGTGATGCGCACGGTAGACCTGGACCTGAACGCCAAGACCGCGCGCGACCACGAACAGCAGCTGGAAGAGCTGATGGGCAAGATCAAGATCGGCAGCACCGGCACCAACGACATCTACACCATCACGTACAACGGCCGCAGCCCCAGGCTGGTGCGCGACGTCGTGCAGGCGCTGCTGACCATCTTTGTCGAAGGCAGTTTCAAGGGCAAGAATGGCGAAACCAAGAAAGCGGTGCAGTTCATCGACGACCAGATCAAGGCCTATGAAGACAAGCTGATCAATGCGGAAAACGCCGTCAAGGAATTCAAGCTGAAAAACAACGGCCTGCTGCCGCGCCAGGGCGTCGACTACAGCAACCAGCTGATGCAGTCAGCCGACACGCTCAATACCGCCCGCCTGGAGCTGGTGGAAGCCGAACAGGCGCGCAACGCCATCCGCAGCCAGATCAGCGGCGACGAACCCGTGCTGGGCGCGGACCTGAACCCGGCCAGCATCGACAGCCCCGAGCTCGACGGCCGGATCGCCGCCCTGAACAAAAACCTCGACGCCCTGCGCATGCAATACACCGAACTCCATCCCGACATCATCGCCGCCAAGCGCCTGGTGGCCCAGCTGGAAGCGCGCAAGGTGGAGGAAAGCAAGCTCAAGCCTGCGGGCGATCCGGGCAAGAACTACAGCCCGATGCTGCAGCAGCTCAAGGTCGCGCAAACCGAGGCCGACGCCAAGGTGGCGGCCATCAGCGCCCGCGTGCAGGAGTACGCCGCGCGCCACCAGCGCCTGCTGGCGCAGGCCAACGCGGTGCCTGAAATCGAATCCGAGCTGGCCCAGCTGAACCGCGATTACCTGATCAACAAGGACAATTACGAGAAGCTGATCGGCCGGCGCGAAGCGGCCAAGCTGTCCGGCGAACTGAGCTCCAACACCGATATGATGACGTTCAAGATCATCGACGCGCCCATCATACCGTTATTGCCGGTTGGCCCCAACCGCATACTGCTGGCCAGCCTGGTACTGGGCGGCGCCCTGCTCACCGGGCTGGCGGCGGCCTTGCTGATCAGCCAGGTGCGTCCCACCTTCCTCAGCCCCAGCGAACTGCGCGAACGCACCGGCCTGCCGGTGCTGGGCACGGTCTCGATGACCTGGACCGAAAGCCAGCAAATCAAACGCAAACGGGGCCGCTACGCCTTCGGCACCGCACTGTCCTGCCTGTTTGTGGCCTATGGCGCAGTCCTGGCGATGACGGCCCTTCGATACTAGGAGCAGCATATGGAGCAACACACCGAGCAAGCGCCGCCGCCGGGCGGTGCCCCGCGGCATATCGAGATCAATCTTGAACGGCTGAGCCAGCTGGGCATGGTGACCCATGATGGCGGCCGCACCGCCGTGGCCGAGGATTTCCGCATCATCAAGCGCCCGCTGCTGCGCAACGCGCGCGGTGACCGTGATGTCGCCCCGCTACGGCACGGCAACCTGATCGTCATCACCAGCGCCCTGCCCGGCGAAGGCAAAACTTTCTGCGCGGTCAATCTGGCGATGAGCATCGCGATGGAAATGGATATCACGGTGCTGCTGGTCGACGCCGACGTCGCGCGGCCGTCGGTGCTCAAGGTGCTGGGCCTGCCTGCCGAGCCCGGCTTAATGGATATCCTGCTGCGCGAGCGCACCGAGCTGTCCGACGTGATCCTGAAGACCAATGTCGCCACGCTCAGCATCCTGCCGGCCGGCCGCGCCAACAAGCACGCCACCGAGCTGCTGGCCAGCCGCAGCATGAGCCGCCTGCTGACCGAGATCGCCGAACGCTACGCCGACCGCATCGTCATCTTCGATTCGCCGCCGCTGTTGATGACCACGGAAGCGAGCGTGCTGGCCGCTCAGATGGGCCAGATCGTCATGGTGGTCGAGTCCGAGACCACCAGCCAGCATGCCGTCAAGGAGGCGCTGCGCCATATCGAGCAATGCCCGCACGTCAGCCTGATCTACAACAAAAGCAAGGCCTTCCCCGGCGGCGAATACTATGGTTATTATGATTAACCTGGCTCCGCGCGGCGCCCCTTATCAGTTGAGCATGCTGGTCCTGCTGTCGCTGCCGGCCTGCGCCATTCCGGCCGAATGGACGGTCGTGCCCTCGCTGCGCATGCGCGAATCCTACACCGACAATATGAATCTGGCGCCGCCGGGCCAGGCCCAGGGCGAGTTCACCACCGAGCTTGGTCCCGGCATCGCCGTCAGCACCGACGGCCCCCAACTCAAGCTGGCGCTGGACTATTCGCTGCAGAAGATCCACTACACACACCGGGCGGACCGCAGCACCCAGCAGCTCGACGCCCAGGGGCATGCCGACCTGATGCGCGACTGGCTGTACCTGGACGCCCGCTCCAGTATCAGCCAGCAAAACATTTCGGCTTTCGGTCCCCAATTGTTGGAGCCCGCGCAGGTCACCGGCAACAGCAGCACGGTACGGGCGACCAGTATCAGCCCTTATCTGCAGCACCATTTCCATGGCCTGGCCAACGCCCAGCTACGCTACGATTACCAGCGCGTCAGCGGCGGCGGACTGCTCGGCGTCCGCAGCGACGACGCCAATCTGCGCCTGTCCGGCGACAACGACGGCCAGGGATGGAACTGGGACCTCCGCGCGGACCGCAAGCACATCGCCGACAACGCATTGCCACCCGTCACCATGAACGACACCGCGCTGACGCTGAGCTACCCACTCAACAGCCGGCTGTCGCTGTCGGCCACCGGCGGTTACGAAAAGAGCGACTACCATACCAGCGGCGCCCAGCCGCAGGGCCGCTACTGGTCTGCCGGCGGCAGCTGGACACCGTCGCCGCGCACCAAGGTCGCGGCCAGCGTCGGCCGCCGCTACTTCGGCAACACCTACAACCTGGATGCCGAATACCGGATGCACAGCATGTTCTGGTCGCTCAATTACAACGAGGACATCACCACCACGCATGGCGAGTTCCTCCGCATACCGCCGACCGGCCTCAGCGATTTCCTGTACCAGCTGTGGGCCACCCGCATCCCCGATCCGCAGACCCGCCTGCAGACCATCAAGGTGTTCCTGCTGATTTCCCAGATGCTGGGCCCGGACGGCAACGTCAACTTCTTCAGCCATCGCTACTACCTGCAGAAAGACTGGAAACTGGCCACCGTCCACACCAGCCCGCGTAGCGCCCTGGCGCTCAGTCTGACAAGCACACGGCGCACCGCGCAAAGCAGCAGCGCCATCGATAGCCCCCTGCTGAAGCCGGACGAACTGGCGCTGGAAGACCGCACCCGCCAGACCGCCGCCCAGGCCGGCTGGAACTGGCGCATGTCGCCGCGCAGCAACGTCACCGTGGGCGCCAGCCACAGCAGGGCCGAATCGCTGAGCACCGGACGCAGCGACCGCAACAGCGTGCTGACCCTCGCCCTGACCCATCAGCTGCAGCCCAGGGTCAGCGCCAGCGTCGACCTGCGGCATGTCCGCCATACCAGCAACGCGGGCGGAAATTATCGTGAAAACGGTATCGGCGCCGCGCTCACTGTCGCCTTCTGAACGGAGTCCAAGATGTCTTCGCCCTACCGCATCGCCTGCGTCGTCGCCGCCCGCCCGAACCTGATGAAAATGGCGCCCATCCTGCGCGCCCTGGCCGCCTGCGACACGCCGATTGAATCCATCCTGGTCCACACCGGCCAGCACTATGACGCCGACATGGACGGCGAGTTTTTCACGACGCTGGGAATGCGCGCGCCGGACATCCAGCTGCAGGTGGGCTCCGGCAGCCACGCCGCGCAAACCGCACTGGTCATGCAGCGTTTCGAGCCGGTGCTGGAGTCGATCGCGCCGGCAGCCGTGCTGGTGGTCGGCGACGTCAACTCCACGCTGGCGTGCGCGCTGACCGCGGCCAAGAAGCAAGTCCCGGTGCTGCACGTGGAGGCCGGCCTGCGCAGCTACGACCGCGCGATGCCGGAAGAGATCAACCGCGTCCTCACCGACCAGCTGTCGACACTGCTGTTCACCAGCGAAGCGAGCGGCATGAACAACCTGCTGCGCGAAGGCATCCCGGCGGCGCGCATCCACTTCGTCGGCAACGTCATGATCGACACGCTGCAGCGCGAGCTGGCGCGGGCCACGCCGGTACTGGACGTGCTGCGCCACGTCAATCTCGCCGGCTTCCTTCAGCACGACACCCGCTATGCGCTGCTGACCCTGCACCGTCCCTCCAACGTCGACGATCCGCGCCGGCTGCGCATGCTGATGGAGACCGTGGTCAAGCTCAGCGAAGACGTCCCGGTGCTGTTTCCCCTGCATCCCCGCACCCGCGCGATGCTGCAGCGCCACGAGCTCGGCAAGCTGCTCGACACGCCGCGCGTCGCCTGCCTGCCGCCGCAAGCCTACCGCGCCATGCTGGGCCTGATGAGGCAGGCCAGCCTGGTGCTGACCGATTCCGGCGGCGTGCAGGAAGAAACCACCGCGCTCGGCATCCCCTGCCTGACCCTGCGCGACAGCACCGAGCGTCCGGTCACCGTCACCGAAGGCAGCAACGCCATCGCCGGCCGCGACGCTTCCGTCATCCTGGCCCTGAGCCGCGACATCCTGCGCTACGGCGGCAAGGCCGGACGCATCCCCGCCTTCTGGGACGGCCACGCCGCCGACCGTGTCGCCACGCACGTCGGGCGCTGGCTCAGCATCAACGGAGAGCCGGGCTGATGCGCAATGCGCTGACGATCGACGTCGAGGACTATTTCCAGGTCTCGGCATTCGCCGCCCACATCCAGCGCGCGGACTGGGCAACGCTGCCGTGCCGGGTCGAGCGCAACGTCGACCTGATTCTCGGCCTGCTCGACCAGCAACACACCCAGGCGACCTTCTTCACGCTGGGCTGGATCGCCGAGCGCTACCCGGCGCTGGTGCGCCGGATCGCCGACGGCGGCCATGAGCTTGCCAGCCACGGCTACGCCCACCTGCGCGCCAACGAGCAGACGCCCGAACAATTCAGCGACGATGTGCGGCGTAGCAAACACCTGCTGGAGCAACTGAGCGGCAGAGCCGTACTCGGCTATCGGGCACCCAGCTTCTCCATCGGCGCCCGCAACCTGCAGGCGCTGGACTGCCTGCTGGCCGCCGGCTACCGGTACAGTTCCAGCATCTATCCCATCCAGCACGACCACTACGGCATGCCCGATGGCGCCCGCTTCGCATGGCGTCCGCGCGGCGAAGGGGGCGTGCTCGAGCTACCCGTCAGCACGCTCCGCATCGCCGGCCGCAACTGGCCGGCGGGGGGCGGCGGCTACTTCCGTCTGCTGCCCTACGCCGTGTCGCGCTGGGCCTTGCGGCGCATCAATTCAGTCGACGGCCAAGCTGGCATATTCTATTTTCATCCGTGGGAACTCGATCCCGGCCAGCCCAGGCAACGTGGCATTGGCTTCAAGACCAGGTTCCGCCACTACCTCAACCTGCACCGCACGGAGGGGCGCATCGTCCGCCTGCTGCGCGACTTCGAGTGGGGCCGGATCGATCACATCTTTCTCGGGAATGTATGATGCAATGGAACGTCGGACAAATGGGGACGCATGACCAGGCGCGCTGGGACGCCTTCGTCCAACGCTGTCCTGACGCCACATTTTTCCACCGCGCCGGCTGGCAGCGGATCATGGAAGACGTCTTCGCCCATCCCACCTGGTATCTGTATGCCGAGTCGGCCGGCCAGATCCGGGCCGTGCTGCCCTTGGCTCAGATCAACAGCCGGCTGTTCGGCAACACACTGTGTTCGCTGCCGTTCTGCGTCTATGGCGGCATCGCCGCCGAGGAGGAAGGCGCGGCCACCGCGCTCGATCAGGCCGCGCAACAACTCGCCAGCCGCCTGCGGGTCGACCACCTGGAATACCGCCACCTGCAAACGCGGCACGCGGACTGGCTGCACAAGGATTTGTACGCCACCTTCCGCAAGCCGCTGGCCGCCGACAACGAGCAGAATCTGCTGGCCATCCCGCGCAAACAGCGCGCCATGGTGCGCAAGGGCATGGCCGCGGGCCTGAGCGCCACGATCGACACCGACAGCGACCGGCTCTACGCCAACTACGCCACCAGCGTTCACCGGCTGGGCACGCCGGTCTTCAGCCAGCGCTACTTCCGCGCGCTGCAGCACACCTTCGGCGACGATTGCGAAATCCTCAGCGTTCAGCGGGGAACCAGTGCGATATGTTCAGTGATGAGCTTTCATTTCCGCGACCAGATCCTGCCTTACTACGGCGGCGGAGGCGATGTTGCCCGCGCCTGCGCCGGCAACGACTTCATGTACTGGGAAGTGATGCGCCGCGCTGCCGAGCGCGGCCGCAAGCTGTTCGACTTCGGCCGCAGCAAATACGGCACCGGTGCCTTCCACTTCAAAAAGAACTGGGGCTTCGAGCCGCAGCCGCTGCGCTACGACTACCAGCTGCATCGCGGCAAGCGGCTCAAGGACATGCAGCCCTTGAATCCGCGCCTGCAATTGCTGGTACGCGCCTGGCGGCTGCTGCCGCTGTCGCTGGCGAACGCAATCGGGCCGCACATTGTGCGGCAATTGGGGTAGCGCCATGCGCGACCTGCTGTACTTGACGCATCGCATCCCCTTCCCGCCCAACAAGGGCGACAAGATACGCGCCTACAACGTGCTGCGTTACCTGCAGCGCCACTTCCGGGTTCATCTCGGCAGCTTCATCGACGATCCGGCCGACCTGCAATACGCGGAACAACTGGCCAACGGCTGCGCCAGCGCCTTTTTTATCCGCCTGCATCCGCGCCTGGCGCGGCTGGCCAGCGTCCCGGCGCTGTGGCGCGGCAAGTCGCTCAGCGTCGCCTACTATCGCCACCCGGCCATGCGCGACTGGGTGCGCGACACGCTGGCGCAACACCGCATCGACATCGCCCTGGCCTTTTCCGGCCCCATGGCGCAATACCTGCCGGCCAGCACCGCGCGCGGCCCCTTGCACCGTGTGCTGGACCTGGTCGATGTCGATTCCGAAAAATGGCAGAACTACGCCGACCACCGGCGTTGGCCGATGTCGTCGCTGTACCGGCGCGAAGGCCGTACCCTGCTGGAATTCGAGCGCGCCGCCGCTCGCGGCTACGACCAAGTGCTGCTGGTCTCTCCCGCCGAAGCCGATCTGTTCAGGCTACGGGCGCCCGAATCCGGGCACAAGACCGGTTATTTCAGCAACGGCGTCGACACCGCCTACTTCGCGCCGCAGCCCGGTGCGCCGGACCCCTATCACGGCGCCCGCGCGCTGGTGTTCACCGGGGCCATGGACTACCCGCCCAATATCGAGGCCGTCGCATGGATGGCGGAGCGTGTCATGCCCGCCCTGCGGCTGCGCTACCCCGACCTGCAATTCCATATCGTTGGCGCGCGGCCCGGTCCGCAGGTGCGGATGTTGGCGCGGTTGCCGGGCATCCACGTCAGCGGCACGGTGCCCGATATCCGCCCTTACCTGCAACACGCCGCGCTGGCGCTGGCGCCGCTGCGGATCGCGCGCGGCATCCAGAACAAGATCCTGGAAGCCATGGCCGTGGCAAAAACCGTGGTGGCAACGCCGCAGGCGCTGGAAGGACTGTCCGTCGTGCCCGGGCGGGAGCTGATCTGCGCCGCCACCGCCACCGAATTTATCCAGCGCATCAGCGAGCAATTGCACGCACCACAGACGTTCGGAACGGCCGCCCGCGAACGCGTGCTGCAAGATTATCAATGGAAGCGCAATCTGGAGCGACTCGGCGATGCGCTGTACGTCACCGCAGCGGCCAGTCCGCAGCCGGAGACCGCGCCATGACCGCCGCGCTGTCCCCCCTGCCGCTACCGGCGGCCGAGCCGCAGGCCGTCGCCACCGGGCGCCGGGCCCATGCCTGTCTGTTGCTGGCGCTGGCCGGCCTGCTGGCCTTGCACTGGCCCACTGTGGCGGCGATGGCTGATCTGTGGTGGCACTCGCAAACCTTCGCCCACGGCTTGGTCGTTGCGCCCGTCTGCGCCTGGCTGGTGTGGCGCCAGCGCGCACGGTTGGCGGGGTGCCCGCTCCGCCCCACGTCGTTCATGTTGCTGCCGCTGGCGGCGCTGGGCTTGCTGTGGCTGCTTGCCGCCGTGGCCAACGTCCCCGTGCTGCAGCAATACAGCGTGGTGCTGATGGCGGCGGCGCTGGTCGCGCTGGTGCTGGGCTTGTCCTACGCGCGGGCGATCGGCTTCGCGCTGGCCTATCTGCTGCTTGCCGTCCCGTTCGGCGAAGTGTTCATTTCACCCTTGATCGAATTCACCTCCAGCTTCACGGTCGGCGCCTTGCAGCTGGCCGGCATCCCCGTCTTCCGCGATAACAATTTCTTGTCCCTGCCCAGCGGCAATTGGTCGGTGGAGGAAGCGTGCAGCGGCCTGCGCTATCTGATCGCCTCGTTCGCGCTCGGCACGCTGTACGCTCACCTGAGCTACCACAGCCGCGTCCGCCAGGCTGCGTTCGTTGGCGTGTCGCTGATCCTACCCGTCGTCGCCAACGGTATGCGCGCCTTCATGATTGTCCTCATCGGGCATTACAGCAACATGACCTTGGCGGTCGGCATCGACCATCTGATCTACGGCTGGCTGTTCTTCGGCCTGGTCGCGACCTTGATGTTCTGGGTCGGCGCGCGCTGGCGCGACGTCGGCCCTTCGAGACAAATAACATCAGCTTCCGGTGCAACGGCCACGCCCCCCGCCGCCTTCGCGCGCGCGGCACTGGCCGGTCTGATCACCCTCGCCATCTGGCCAGCGCTGGCCTATCTGGCACTGCGCGCGCCGGCTGACGCCGGGCGCCCGGAAACGCCGCTGGCCCTGGCACCACCGCCCGGACCATGGCGTGCCAGCGAACTGCGCGACAGCGACTGGCACGTCCGGCACGCCGGCGCGCCGCAGCGCTGGGCCGCCAACTACACCGACGGTACGCATCTGGTCTCGCTGCAACTGACGTGGTATCGCCACCAATCCAAGGGCAGCGAATTGTCGGCCCAGGTCTGGAATCCTCCGCGGACCGGCCAGCCATGGAAGGAAGTCGCGGCCACGGGCCGGCGCATACACTATGGACAGTATGGCATAGAGATAAGACAGTTCACCATCCAGGCCGGCGAGACCAGGCTGCTGGTGTGGCGCTGGTACCGTCAGGCGGGACACGACACCAGCAGTCCGCTGCTGCTCAAATTGTTGCTGGCCCGCGGCAAGCTGCTGGGCACGGCCGACGACGGCGCCGAAATCGTCCTGGCCTCCCGTTACGACGAGCGCCCCGAGCAAGCCGCCGAAGCCATGCAAAGCCTGCTGTCAGCCATGTTGCCCGCCATTGAACAAGGACTCGCCCATGTCGCCGGACAATGAACTGCTCGCCGCGCCGTTGATCGTGCACCTGATCCATCGCCTCGACGTGGGCGGCCTGGAAAACGGCTTGATCAACCTGATCAACCACCTGCCGCCGGACCGCTACCGGCACGCCATCGTCTGCCTGCGCGACTACAGCGACTACCACCTGCGCATCCAGCGGCCCGGCGTCGAGATCATCAGCATCAACAAGCGCGAGGGCAAGGACTGGGGCCACTACCTGCGGCTGTTCCAGACCCTCAAGCGCCTGCGTCCGCTCATGATCCACACCCGCAACCTGTCCGGCATCGAAGGGCAGTTGCTGGCGGCGGCGGCCGGCGTGCGCCTGCGCGTGCACGGCGAGCACGGGCGCGACATGAACGACCTCCACGGCCTGAGCCGCAAGTACCGCCTGCTGCGCAAGCTGCTGCGCCCGCTGATCGGCCACTTCATCGCCGTCAGCAAGGACCTGGAGACGTGGCTGATCGGCACCATCGGCGCGCGCCCGCAGCGCGTCACCCACATCTGCAACGGCGTCGACAGCCTGCAGTTCCATCCGCGCCTCGGTCCGCCCGCCGCCATCGGCCCCGCCGGCTTCCTGTGCGAGGATGCCTTCGTGATCGGCAGCGTGGGCCGCATGGCCGAAGTCAAGAATCATCTGACGCTGGTACAAGCCTTCATCCTGCTGATCGCCGAGCACGCGCTGCCGCGCGACCGCGTGCGCCTGCTGATCGCCGGCGACGGTCCCTGCCGCCAGGCCTGCCTGGACCTGCTGCGTCAGGCAGGCATGGACGAGCTGGCCTGGCTGCCCGGCAACCGCGACGACATTCCGCAACTGATGCGCGCCATGGACGTGTTCGTCCAGCCATCGCTGGCCGAGGGCATGTCCAACACCATCCTGGAGGCGATGGCCACCGGCCTGCCGGTGGTGGCCACGGCGGTCGGCGGCAATCCCGACCTGGTCCACAGCGGCTGGACCGGCACGCTGGTGCCACCGGGCTCGCCCGCCATGCTGGCCGACGCCCTCAACGACTACTACCGCCTGCCCGCGCTGGCCGTCAGCCACGGGCAGCGCGGCCGGCGCCGGGTGCTGGCCGAGTACAGCCTGCACGCGATGGCCGACGCCTACCTGGCCGTGTACGACGCCCTCGCCGCTCCAACGCGACCGATGAAAGGATAGCCATGTGCGCCATCGCCGGGATTTTCGACCTGCACCACCACGCCGACATCGATGCCGGCCTGCTGCAAGCCATGACCGACCGCCAACGCCACCGCGGCCCGGACCAGGGCGGCACCCACCTGGAACCGGGCCTGGGGCTGGGCCACCGCCGCCTGTCCATCATCGACCTCGGTGGCGGCCAGCAACCGCTGTTCAATGAAGACCGCAGCGTGGCCGTGGTCTACAACGGCGAGATCTACAACTACCCGGCGCTGATGCGGGAACTACAACAGTTCGGCCACACCTTCCGCACCCACTGCGACACCGAGGTCATCGTCCACGCATGGGAGCAATGGGGCGAGCGCTGCGTCGAACGCTTTCGCGGCATGTTCGCCTTCGCGTTGTGGGACCGGCGCCAGCAAGCGCTGCTGCTGGCCCGCGACCGCCTCGGCGTCAAGCCGCTGCACTACGCCCTGCTCGACGACGGCCAACTGCTGTTCGCCTCGGAAATGAAGGCGCTGCTGGTCCACGAAGGGCTGCGGCGCGAGCTGGACCCGCTGGCCGTCGAAGACTACTTCGCCTACGGCTACATCCCCGAACCGCGCACCATCTTCCGTCAGATCCGCAAGCTGCCGCCAGGACACACGCTGCTGCTGCGCAAAGGCCAGGCGCTGCCGGCGCCGCGCCAGTACTGGGACATCCCGTTCGCCGTCCGTGCGCCCGTCAGCGAGGCCCAGGCCGCCGACGAGCTGCTGGCGCGCCTGCGCGAAGCGGTACGCATCCGCCTGGTGGCCGAGGTGCCGCTGGGCGCCTTCCTGTCCGGCGGCGTCGATTCCAGCGCCGTGGTGGCCATGATGGCGCAGGAATCAAAACTCCCCGTCAACACCTGTTCGATTGCCTTCGGCGATCCGCAATTCGATGAAACGCCCTACGCGCGCATGGTGGCCGAGCGCTACGGCACCCGCCACCACGCGCAAAGCGTCGAGCAGCACGACATCGGCCTGGTCGACCGCCTGGCCGGCCTGTACGACGAACCCTACGCCGACAGCTCCGCCCTGCCGACCTACCGCGTCTGCCAGCTGGCGCGCCGGCGCGTGACCGTGGCCCTGTCCGGCGACGGCGGCGACGAGAACCTGGCCGGCTACCGGCGCTACCGCTGGCACTTGCACGAAGAACGCTGGCGCACCCTGCTGCCGTCCGGCCTGCGCCGTCCGCTGTTCGGCACACTGGGCCGGCTCTATCCCAAGGCCGACTGGGCGCCGCGTCCCTTGCGCGCCAAGACCACCTTCCAGGCGCTGGCCCGCGATTCGGTGTCGGCGTATTTTCACAGCGTCAGCATCATGAGCGACCAGCTGCGCGACGCCCTGTTCAGCAACAAGCTCAAGCGCGACCTGGCCGGCTACCACGCGCGCGAAGTGCTGCAGCGGCACGCCCGGCGGTGTCCGGCCGACGACGCCCTCTCCCGCATCCAGTACCTGGACCTGAAGACCTACCTGCCCGGCGACATCCTCACCAAGGTCGACCGCGCCAGCATGGCCCATGGCCTGGAAGTCCGGGTGCCGCTGCTCGATCACCAGCTGGTCGAATGGATGTCCAGTCTGCCTCCAGGGCTGAAGCTGCGCGGCGGCACCGGCAAATACCTGCTCAAGCGCGCGCTCGAACGCCACCTTCCGGATGCGCTGCTGTACCGCGACAAGATGGGGTTCTCGGTGCCGCTGGCCGGCTGGTTGCGCGGCCCGTTGCGGCGCCAGCTTGAAAGCAGCCTGTGCAGTCCAGTGCTGGCCGACTGCGGCATGTTCAACCTCGACCATATGCAAACGCTGCTGGCGCAGCATCTGTCCGGCCGCAGCGACCACAGCGCGCCGCTCTGGTCGCTGATGATGTTTGAATCCTTCCTGCGCCAACTGCCGGCGGCGGCGCCGCGCAAGCCGGTGCGGCAGGCGGCCTGATCATGCGCGTGCTCCACGTCCTCGACCATTCGCTGCCGCTGCACAGCGGATACACCTTCCGCACGCTGGAGATCTTGCGCCAGCAACGCAAGCTCGGGTGGCATACGATCCACCTGACCAGCGCCAAGCAGGGAGCCGCCGGCGACCAGCAGGAAATCGACGGCTGGCATTTCTTCCGCACGCCGGCGTTGCGGCGCTGGTGGTCCGGCCTGCCGGTGCTGCGCCAGTGGGCCGTGGTCGTGGGCTTGCAACAGCGTCTGTTGCCGATAGCGGCGCGGTTGAAGCCGCACATCCTGCACGCGCACTCGCCCGCGCTCAACGCCCTCGCCGCGCTGCGCGTCGGGCGGGCGCTGGGCATCCCCGTGGTCTACGAAATCCGCGCGTTCTGGGAGGACGCCGCGGCCGACCACGGCACCAGCCGCCCCTGGGGCATCCGCTACCGGCTCACGCGCGCGCTGGAAAGCCACGTGCTGCGCCGCGCCGACGCCGTCACCACCATTTCCCAGGGCCTGCGCGACGACATCGTGGCCCGGGGCATCCCGGCCACCAAAGTCACCGTCATTCCCAACGCGGTCGACGGCAAGCGCTTCACGGCGCTCGCGCCGCCGGGCAAGCTCGCCCACAGCCTTGGCCTGAGCGGCAACCCGGTGCTGGGCTTCATCGGATCGTTCTACACCTACGAAGGCCTGGCGCTGCTGATCGCCGCCATGCCGCGCCTGCTGGCCGGCGCACCATCGATGCAACTGCTGCTGGTCGGCGGCGGCCCGCAGGAAGCCGAACTGCGCGCGCTGGTGGATGCGCTGGATCTGCGCGCCAGCGTCAAATTCGCCGGCCGCGTGCCGCAGGAACTGATCGGCGACTACTACCAGCTCACCGACATCCTGGTCTATCCGCGCCTGCCGATGCGCCTGACCGAGCTGGTCACGCCGCTCAAACCGCTGGAGGCCATGGCGCAGGGGCGCCTGGTGGTGGCGTCGGACGTCGGCGGCCACCGCGAACTGATCGAGCACGGCAAGACCGGCCTCCTCTTCAAGGCCGGCGACGCCGAGGCGCTGGCGGCCCAGGTCCTGCACCTGACCCGCCATGCCGACACCTGGCCCGCGCTGCGCAGCCAGGCCCGCGCCTTCGTGGAAGCCGAGCGCAACTGGCAGGCCTGCGTCGCCCGCTACATTCCCGTCTACCAGCGCCTCGTCGCGCCGGCGCCATGAACGGCCCGCCCCCCCAAACGGCGCGGCCGGTGGACATCGCGGGCCTGCGCATCGCCGTGGTCGGGCCCCTGCCGCCGCCCGATGGCGGTATCGCCAATCAAACCGTGCAGTTGGCCCGGCTGCTGCGCGAGGCCGGCGCCGAGGTCGAGCTGGTGCAAGTCAACCCGCCGTTCCAGCCGGCCTGGCTTGCCTCGCTGCACGGGGTCCGGGCCGCTGCCCGCCTGCCGCCCTATCTGTGGCGCTTGTGGCGGGCCGCGGGCCGGGCGCAACTGCTGCACATCATGGCCCACTCCGGCTGGTCGTGGCACCTGCAGACCGCGCCGGCGATCTGGATCGGCCGTCTGCGCGGCAAAGGCGTGCTGGTCAACTATCGCGGCGGCGAAGCGATGGACTTTCTCAACCGCAGCGCGGCGCTGGTCCGTTGGAGCATGCGCCGCGTCCACGCGCTGATCGTGCCATCGGCCTTCCTCGCCGAAGTCTTCACGCTGCACGGCATGAACGCGCAGATCGTCCCCAACGTCATCGACCTGACACGTTTCCATCCCCCGGCCGACGTCCCGCCGCACGCCTCCATCCTGCTCGCCCGCCACCTCGAACCGCTGTACGACCAGGCAACGGCCTTGAAGGCCTTCGCCATAGTCCGCCGCGGCCTGCCGGGCGCGCACATGACGCTCTGCGGCGAAGGCCCGGAGCTGGGAAGATTGCAACAACTGGCGCTGGAGCTGGAGCTGGGCGACGCGCTGCACTTCACCGGCAGGCTGGACAACGCCACGATGGCCGCGCTCTATCGCCAGAGCGATCTGGCGCTCAACGCCAGCCTGGCCGACAACATGCCGAATTCCATCCTGGAAGCCTGGGCCAGCGGCGTGCCGGTCGTCAGTACCGACGTGGGTGGGATACCGTATCTGGTGCGCGATCAGGTCAACGCCCTGCTGGTGCCGCCGCGCGACCCCGAAGCCATGGCCCAGGCCATGCTGGCCATCCTGCAGACCCCGGAGCGCGCGCGCGCGCTGGCCCGGGCCGGGCTAGCCGAGACGCAACGTTACGCCTGGCGGCAAGTCGCCCCCTTGCTGACGGCGCAATACCGGCGCGTGCTCAGGCGCCCGCCCGCATCTGGCTACACGGCCTTGGTTTCGCGGCTGCTGTTTCCGCTGCACGAACTGCTCAAAAGGCATAGCAGCGTGGCCTTGCGACAACGCATGGAACAAACCCAGTGGTGGCCGCAACCACGGTTGGAATCGCTGCAGCTGACGCGGCTGCGCGCGCTGCTGCTGC
The DNA here is from genome assembly GCA_025548565.1 of Rugamonas sp. A1-17. Taxonomy (GTDB): domain Bacteria; phylum Pseudomonadota; class Gammaproteobacteria; order Burkholderiales; family Burkholderiaceae_D; genus Rugamonas. The sequence continues at coordinate 73,988 of JAJLPB010000016.1, read as the reverse complement.
ACGCGTCCGAACATGTGCCGTACTACTGCCAGCTCTACGCCAGACTCGACTTCGACGCCACCCGCGTCCGCGACCTGCGCCAGTTGAGCCGCCTGCCCATCCTGACCAAGGCCGACATCAACCGTCACCGGAACGACTTCATCGCCGACAATGCGGGACCGCTCCAGCGTTTCAACACAGGAGGTTCCAGCGGCGAGCCGCTGATTTTCTTCCAGGGCAAGGCACGGGTCAGCCACGACGTGGCCGCCAAATGGCGCGCCACCCGCTGGTGGGGCGTCGACATCGGCGATCCCGAAGCCCTGATGTGGGGATCGCCGATCGAACTCAAAGCCCAGGACCGCTGGCGCACGCGGCGCGACCGCATGCTGCGCAGCCTGCTGCTGCCGGCGTTCGACTTGTCGGCCGCCCGCCTGGACGACTACTTGCGCAAGCTGCAGCTGCAGCGGCCTGCCATGCTGTTCGGCTACCCGTCTGCCATGTGCCTGCTGGCACGGCACGCGCAAGGCAAACACATCCGCTTGGACCAACTGGGCATCAAAGTGGTGTTCGTCACCGCCGAACGGCTCTATGAAGAACAACGCACGTTGCTGGAGCAGGCATTCGGCGCCCCGGTCGCCAACGGCTACGGCGGACGTGATGCCGGCTTCCTCGCCCACGAATGTCCGGAAGGCGGCCTGCACATCACCGCCGAGGACGTCATCCTGGAAATCGTCGATCCGCAAGGCGCGCCCGTCGCGCCGGGCGAGAACGGCGCCATCGTCGTCACCCACCTCGCCAGCGGCGACTTCCCGTTCATCCGCTACGCCACCGGCGACGTCGGCGCGCTCGACACCCGCCCCTGCGTCTGCGGCCGCGGACTACCGCTGCTGAAACGGGTGGAAGGCCGCGTCACCGATTTCGTGGTCGCCCGCGACGGCACCGTCATGCACGGCCTGGCGCTGATCTACGTGTTGCGCGATCTGCCGCAGATACGTGCTTTCAAGATTATCCAGGAAAGCCTGGACGTCACGCGCGTGCTGCTGGTGAGCGTCAGCGGCGTGCCGCCTTCCCTGCGGATCGACATCATCAGCCAGTTTCGTGCGCGCTTGGGCGCGTCGGTGGAAATCGTGATCGAAGAAGTCGCGGAGATACCGGCTGAGGCCTCCGGCAAGCACCGTTACGTCATCAGCAAGGTAGCGCCCAACTGAACCAGGAGCTGACATGCCCATCCTCGCTTATGCCGCGATCGCTTTGCTTCTGGCGGTTTCGTTACACACGCTGCACAAATTGCGCCGCGTGCACGTGCTGCTGTACGACCTGCGCGACCAGACCCGCAACGACCAGACCGGCCTGTTCCGCCAACTGGAAGCCCTGCAAGGGCTCTACATCGAGCTCGACCTCAAACACAGCCTGCCGCCGACGCGCGGCTGGGCGGCCTCGCCGGATTTCCTGCTGGAAGTCGCGCGCCACGCGCGCAGCCTGAAGCACGCGACGGTGCTGGAATGCAGCAGCGGCATCTCCACCGTGGTGCTGGCACGCTGCATGCAGCTGAACGGCGCGGGACGCGTCTACAGCCTGGAACACGATGCCCGCTTCGCCGAGCAGACGCGCGCGCAACTGCGCCGCCATGGCCTGCAGGACTGGGCCACGGTCATCGATGCCCCGTTGATGCCATACGACCTCGACGGCCAATCCTGGCCCTGGTACGATCTGGCGCAGCTGCCGGCGCTGCTGACCGTGGATTTGCTGGTCATCGACGGTCCGCCGCAGGCGACACGCCTGCAGGCGCGTTACCCGGCCGGGCCATTGCTCTTCCCGCGCCTGAATCCGGGCGCCGCGGTCTACCTCGACGACGCCGCGCGCCCCGACGAGCAAGCCATCCTGCGGCGCTGGCGGCAGGACTTTCCGGCGCTGGCGTATTCCTCGCAGGGTTGCGAAAAAGGCTGCGCGCTGATGCGCAAGGATTAGCGCTCGGCCACCACCGCCCGGACCATGCGGGCTTCCTCGGGATGCTCGCGGTGGTAGCGCTCGCGCGCGCGACGCATCGCGGCCAGATGGCCGTCCACTGTATCCGGCAGCAGCTCGACGCCGAAGTCTTGCGGCGCATCGCCAACGCCATACATCCTGGCCAGGATCATCGCGCCCACGTTGCTGCGGTAGTGCGACGTCTCCCAATAATACCGCATGGAAGATCTGTGACTGACCTGCGGGATGGCCTCCGTCGTCACGCTGTTAAAGCCCGAGAAATCGAAGATGCGCACATCGCAACCGGCCGTCCGGTGGCGCTGGCCCAATTGCGCCAGCGCGCGCTGCCAAGCTTCCAGCGCCGGCCACTTGCCCGCCCAATACAAGACATCGGCGGTCATCGCATGGGTCGGATTGAGGTACAGGCGGATGCCGGTGCCGGCGGCGCACAAGCCGGCCAGGCTGCGCTGCAGCGCCGTCATCGCCTCGGCGGTCGGTCCCTCGCCACGCAGGTACTCGCGCACACGCGGAATGATCACCGCCCGGGTCCCGCCCAGGCTCTCGATGCGGTCCCGCACGCAGGCATCGTCCCGCTGGCCATACAACGCCAGGCTGGACCGGCAATCGCGGCCCAGGCTGCCGCGCAGCAGGCGGATCGAATCGGCGGTCATGTCGAACGCCAGCGCGCGCCGGACATCCAGCAAACCACGCCGCCACAAGTACAGCGGACCTTGCGCCACCAATTCGCGGTTGAAGTCGGTATTGCCGATCTCCATGGAGAACGACGGCGCGTCCATGCCCCAGACCAGGGTTCTCACGTGCCCGACGTGTGACGCATGGCGGGCCATGTCGATCGCGTCCGCCAGGGACGCGCCCGACAACGCCCCATTGAACACATCCTGGCCAGCGAACGCCGGCGCGCGCGTCGGCAATCCCAATTCCGTGCGCGAGTTCCCGACGTACAGGACCGTTGGCCTGAATTTGGCCAGCGCGTAGGTCTTGCCCCAGGCGCTGAGCTTCTCCCGTCCAGGCCGCAAGCGCTGGACGGATGGCGTCTGCCATTGATGCGTCAGATAGGGATCGACCTGGTAGTTCAGCACGGTCACAGCGCCGGTCACCAGCGCACAACTGGCGCAAAAGATGCCGACATAGTTGCGCCATTCGGCGCCTGGATGCGGGTCCATGTTCAAAATTGAAAGTAGAGGAATTCGCTGACGCGGTTCATGCTGAACAGGCAACCAAGAAACAACAGGGAAAACGCCAGGCTCCATGTCTTGCGCGGCCGCCACGACCAGTGCAGGCGCCGTTGCACCGCGCCGCAGGGAGCGTAATGGCAGAAGATCTCCTGCGTGTTTGGCGCCATGAAGGCCAGTAGCGCCGCAAGACCCAGCACCAGCACGCCGACACCGCTGAAATCGATCCAGCGTATGCCGGAGAACCGCGCGCCGGCGTGAAAATATGGCGCATAGGCTGCCAATCCGTGCGGCAAGGCCAGGCCATTTGCACCTGCCATCCCCCGCAGGATATCGCCGGCCGTGGCCAGGTCCGGCGCCCGGAACACCACCCACGCGACCACGACCGCAAGAAAAGTCAGGCACCGGCTCCACCACTGCGGCAGGCCCTTCCCCGCCCACGCGATCCATCCGCGATGCAGCACCAGATAGATGCCGTGCAGGCCTCCCCACGCCACAAACGTCCAACCGGCGCCGTGCCACAAGCCGCCCAGCAGCATGGTCAACATCAGGTTGCGAACCCTGTGGTGGCGGTTGCCGCCTAGCGGCACATACAGATAGTCGCGCAAGAAACGCGACAACGACATGTGCCAGCGCCGCCAGAACTCACCGATATCGCCCGCCTGATACGGAGAATTAAAATTCAACGGCAACTGCACGCCAAACAAGCGCGACAGGCCGATCGCCATGTCGGAATAGCCCGAGAAATCGAAGTACAGCTGGAAGGTGTAAGCCAGCGCACCTATCCAGGCCTCGATCAGCTGCGGATGAGCCTGGACCGCGAACACGGGTCCAACCAGCGGCGACAGCGGATCGGCCAGCAGCACCTTTTTTGCCAGCCCGACGACAAAAATGGACAGCCCCACGGCGACGTCCGCGGCATTCAATCCCGGCGGCCGTTCGAACTGCGGCATCATTTCCTTGTGGTGCAGCACCGGCCCGGCGATCAGGTGCGGGAAATAGCTGACAAACAAGACGTAGTGAATGAAGCGGTACTCTCCTGCCAAGCCGCGATAGCAATCGGCCAGGAAAGCAATCTGCGTGAAAGTGAAGAAGGAGATTCCGATCGGCAGCACGATATCCCAGCCGTGCAACGGCGCGCCAAGCAGCGTGCCGACGCCGGCCATGAAGAAGTTCGCATACTTGTAATAGCCAAGCAAGGCCAGGTTCGCCGTCAAGCCGGACACCAACCATTGCTTGCGCCGGCTGTGGGACGCCAGCATACGCGCCGCGCACCAGTAGTTGAGGCTGATCGATGCCATCAATAGCGGCAGGTAGCGCCAATCCCAGTAGCCATAGAAACACAGCGACGCCAGCGCCAGCCAGGGAATCGCCCACCGGGGGCGCAGCTTGGCCAGCACAAAATACCCGGCCAGTACGGCCGGTAGATACAGAAACAGAAAACCGAACGAATTAAACAGCACGGCACGCCTCTTGCACCCGGCGCGACCGGTGAAACAGCTCGGTATAGCAAGCCACCATCTGCTCGGCGACGCGCTGCCAGCTGAAACGCTCGACCAGCCCACACACCAGCGCCCGTTCCGGCGGGTGGGCGATCAGTTCGACAATTGCCTGGCGCAAGCCGGCCGCGTCATCCCAGTGCAACTGCCTCAGGGCGAACTTGCTGTTGGGAAGGTTGAGTGCGCTTTCATCGGTCATCACCACCGGCGTGCCGGCCGCGAGCGCTTCCAGCACCGACAAGGGAAACACTTCGCCATGGCTGGGCAGCGCCAACACCGACGCGCTGGCGTACGCGCTGGCCAGCAGCGGATCGTCATGCTCGAGCTGGCCCAGCCAGCGCACGCGGGGCAACGCCAACAGCTGCTGCAAATAGCCCTGGTGCTGGCGCTGCGCCCGGCCGATCAGCACCACCGGCAATCCCGTCTGCGCCAGGGCGCGCACCAGGCCCAACTGATTTTTGTAGGGCGAGATCGCCCCCACCATCAACACAAACGGACCGGTCAAGCCCGTGCAGCGGCGAAACTCTTCCTGCCGCGCGCCGAAGAAGTGCGGACTGATGCCGTTCGGCAGCATGCGAATGTTCCCAACGGGTATCTGGAATGCGCTGACGATAGCGTCACGCTCGGCCGCGCCCAGCGCGATCACCATCTGCGCCAGTTGCAGCGCGCGCTTGGTCTGCGCATAGCTGGTCTGCACATTCCACCCCGTCAGGTGCCCGGTCAGGCTGTCGGCGATCCGGGCTCGCATGCCATCCAGGCGGCCCCAGCCAGGCGACAGCACTGGCGACAGCACCACCGGCACGCCGAGGTCGACCGCCAGCTCCACCAGCCGGTGATTGCCGTTGATCGCCGAGAAAACATGAATCAGGTCGAACTGGTCCAGGCGCTGGCGGTTGGCGTCGACCAGCGCCACTTCCAGGCCGGGCGCCGATTGTTCCTGCAGGGCGCGTACGGTAGACCGCACCTGCACTTGCAGGCCGCCTTCGCGCTGGAACAACATGGGATATGACAGGATTCCTACGCGCATAAGTGGCCTCTACCTTCCTAATCTCGCCCTGACCTTGCGGCCTGCCAGCGCGCACTCTGCGGCCAGCTCATGCTGGACCAGCAAAATTGCCGCCAACCACAGCGGCAACGCGATCAGCGCCGCCACCGACAACTGAACCAGCGCATGCGCCGCCGGCTGGGGACGCCACGCCAACAACAGCGGTCCGCTCAAGCTCACCAGTGCCACCACCCCGCTGCGCCTCAGCGCGCTCAGCAAGGCCATCAATTCCAGCCCGGCCAACTGGCGCAAATAGCGAAACGTCCAGATACTCCGGAACACCCCGCCGAGCACGACGCCCCACGCCACCCATTTCAAGCCCAGCGGTGCCGCCAACAGCACCGCGCACACGCGCACCGGCACCGACAGCGCATCCAGCTTGGCTTGCGTGCCGACCGCCCCCATCGCCACGAACAGATAGCGTGCCATGCTAAACATGCTATACAAGGCGCTCGACAGGCATATGATGCGTATCAACGGGACGCACGCATCCCACTGCTCGCCGTACAACACCCGCACCACGGCCGGCGCCATGATGGCCACGAAGCCAAAGAACGGCCAGGCCAGCACGGTCATATAGCTGGCCGTGGTCAGGTAGGCCTGCCGCAGATCGTCGCCTGCGCGCGCCTGCGCGGAGAACAATGGAAACACCACCGGCGAAATGGCGCCGGTCACCAGCTGATTGAACACGTTCAGCACGCCCTGCGCCTTGCCGAAGATGCCCACCTCCGCGACGCCGATCATCTTGCCGACGATCAGATCGGGGGCTGCCACGCCCAGTTCATCGATCACGCTGCTGACGGTGGAGATCGAACCGAACGACAGGATCGCCGCCATGCCGCGCCGCGCGGGCCAGCGCGGCAGGCCTGGCGGCCAGCAGCACAGGCTTGCCAGCAACGCTGCAGTGGTGCCGGCAACCGCGCCCCAGACCAGGCTCAGATAGCTATACCCCAGCCAGGCCAGCGTTACCGACACCAGTAATTGCGCGGCGGTGCTGACCGTGTTGATCGCGAAGATGGAAGAGAAACGCATCTGGCGCCGCAGATACGGCAGCGCCAGCGAGCTGAAGGGGATCAGCAGAAAGTTGATCGACAACAGCTGCAGCACCGTGCTCAAACGCGGATCCCGATAAAACCGCGCCGCCACACCGCTACCGAACAGCACCACCGCCGCCAGCGACCAGGCGACCAGGATGCTGGTCCCCAGCGCGGCGCGCAGCTTGTCCCCGGTCAGATGCTTTTCCTGGATCACGTAAGGTCCGACACCAAAATCCCGCACGGCCTGCGCCAGGCCGGCCAGCACCGCACCCACCGCGTAGACGCCGATCTCGGCTGGCGTCAATAGCCGCGCCAGCACCATCATGCCGACCGTGTTCAGCAGCAGCAGCGTGTATTTCTCGCCAAAGGAAACCGCGAAGGACAGGCGCGCTTGCATGGTGTCCGCCTCAGATCAGCTGGTCGTAAAAGGCAAGTACCTGCCTGCCCACCACTGCGGAACTATAGAGTTCCACCGCCTCCTTGCGAGCTTGGTTGCCCATGACTTCCCGCCGGCCAGGATCGGCGAGCAGATCGGCAACGATGGCCGACGCGGCGTGCACATCGTCGGCAGGAACCAGCACGCCGCCGCCGCTGTCGCGCAGGATGTCCGTGCTGCCGGGCACTTCGGTTGCCACGACCGGAACGCCGCAGGCCATCGCTTCGATGGTCGCAATACCGAAACCTTCGCTGCGGCTCATTAATATGTGCAGGTCCAGCGCCGGCAACAGCGCTTCCACCTCGCTCACAAAGCCTGTGAACACCACGCACGAGCTTAGCCCCGCCGCCCGCACCCTGTCGCGCAGCGCCGTCTCCAGCGGCCCGCTGCCCATCATGACCAGATGCAGCTGTGGAAACTGGCGCCGCACCAACACAAACAAATCGAGCAACAATTCCGGCCGCTTTTGCTCCGACAGGCGTGCCGCCGCCCCGATGACCAATGCATCCTCCGGCAACCGCAACGCGCTGCGCGCCGCATGGCGCAAATGGGGGCCCGGCACAAACCTGTCGGTGTCGACGCAGTTCGGAATGACCGCCATCCGCGTGCTGGCGGGCAGATACGGTTGGTAGATCGCCATGAAGTGCGCCATCGCCGAGCGCGACACGGCATACACTCCGCGCACCGCGGAAAACGCCTGGCGCAGCAAGGGTTGGTGCCAGTCGCTGATTTCCGCCTCAGGAAAGGCGTTGTGCACGCTGATCACGACCGGCAGCCGGCAGTAGCCAGCCAGCCACAACACGGAGGCACCGTAGTTGGTCCAGCACCACGCCACATGCACCAGGTCGGCGCGAAACGCGCGCAGCCGCCCGGCAGCCCAGAGCCGCGCCCGCAGCAAGTTCCAGCGTCGCCAGCCCCATTGCTCGAAGAAGCGCGGCGGATCGAATTCCGCCACCACGATCTGCTCGCGCGCCAGCCGCCCCGCCCAGGCGTCGATGCCGGCAAAGCGGCGCAGCGCCAGGCTGCCGTCGGCGCCGCCCAGGCGCAGATAGCGCACTTCCTGCGCCATGCGCATCTCCATGCCGCCGAGCTCGCCTGAATAGCTGGTGATCAGCACCCGTTTGCCAAGCTTGCGGCGCCCCAGCCTGGCCTCGAAAAAATAGCCGCGCAGATAGGCCAGCTCCCAACGCCGCCGGAAGCGCGCATCGGCGTCGCCCTGCAGGCTGGCGCGCAGATAGCCGCCGCACTCGCGCAAGAAGCGCGCCAGCATCCAGCGCGGCATGCCGCGCCATTCGGGATAGGTGCCCGGCGAGTCCTGGCGAAACTTTCCACGCCCGAAACGCCATGCCTTCTCAAGCACATACTCCAGCGTCAACTGCCGGGCCCGGACGAAATGAAAGACCCGCGCGTGCGGATAGAAACACGCCGTGTGACCAGCCAACGCCAGACGGCGCGTCAGCTCCGTCTCGCTGCCCATGGCGTAGGCATGGCCGTTGGGACCGATCGAAGTATCGTAACGATAGCCGGCCGCGAAGACCGAACGCCGCACCGCCATGTTCGCGCCCCACACCAGTCCCGGAAATACCGGCCCTTCGGCCAACTCGGACGAAGTCAGGCCGAACGTCAGGCCCATCGGCACCAGGCGGAGCAGCCACGCGGGCGGCGGTTCGGCCCAGTCAGCCTCTATCGCGCCGCCGAACACCTTGTATTGCGCATGGGCGGCGGCGCAGCGCTCCCATTGCAGCAGCCAGTCCGGCGCCGGGGTCGCATCGTCATCGGTGAAAATGAACAGGCCATCGTTCTCGTCGCTGCGCAGCGCCCATTCCACCGCCAGGTTCAGGGCCGCGTTCTTGCCCTTGCGTGGACTGCTCAGCAAATGCAACGGCAGACGGTCCCGATATCGCGCCACGACCGCGCCGGTGCCGTCGCGGCTGCCATTCTCGACGATGATCAGCTGCCAGGCGCGGCGCGGTGCGTGCAACCGGCAATAGCCGTCTAGCACCTTGGGCAATGTCTGCGCGCCATCGCAGGTCGCCATGAGAACGGTCAACAAGAGCGCCTCCCCCATATCCTATGATTGCGGAACGTGACAATCCAGTGTAGTGACAGGCTCAGTTACAACGTTGAGCCGCATCAACGAGTGCTCCCGGCCATGCGCGACATCCTGATCACCCTTATCATCTTTGGCAGCCTGCCGCTGATCTTGCGCAATCCGGTCAACGGCGTGCTGATGTGGGTGTGGATCAGCGTGATGAATCCCCACACGCAGAGCTGGGGCTTCGCCGCCACCTTTCCGTTCGCCTATATTGTCGCCATCGCGACACTATTCAGTCTGGCAAGCTCGCGCCTGTCCAAAACCTTGCCGGCATCGCCCATCACCTACGTGCTGATCGTGCTGATCCTGTGGATGAACGTCACCACCTTGTTCGCCATGTTCCCCGAGACCGCCTACGCGCAGTGGAGCAAGGTGATGAAGATCATGCTGATGACGCTGGTAACCATGATGGTGATACGCACGCGCGAAGACGTGCACCGCCTGATGTGGGTGCTCGCCATGTCCGTGGGCTACTACGGCATCAAGGGCGGCCTGTTCACCATCCGCAGCGGCGGTGTCGACCGCGTGTGGGGGCCGGAAGGCACGTTCATCGGCGACAACAACGAGATCGCGCTGGCCCTGATCATGACCATTCCGCTGCTGCGCTACCTGCAATTGCGCAGCGCCAGCCGCTGGCTGCGGCTTGGCCTGGGCGCGGCAATGCTGCTCAGCGCGCTGGCGGCGCTGGGCTCATACTCGCGCGGCGCGCTGCTCGCGATTGCCGCCATGATCGTGGTGATGTGGTCCAGGAGCCGCCACAAGCTGGCCGGCGGCCTCATGCTCGCGGTGCTGGTGCCGCTGGCCCTGCTGTTCATGCCGGAGCGCTGGAGCGAGCGCATGGACAGCATCGGCGCCTATCAGGAGGACGAGTCGGCGATGGGCCGCATCAACGCCTGGCATATGGCATGGAATCTGGCGAAAGACCGCTTCTTCGGCGGCGGTTTCGATATCGCCGAACCACGCGCCTTCTTCCTCTACGCGCCCGATCCGCACGATATCCACGCCGCGCACAGCATCTATTTCCAGGCCTTGGGCGAACATGGCTTTGTCGGCCTGGCGCTCTACCTGCTGCTGCTCGGACTGACCTGGCGCTCGGCCGCGTGGATCGCGCGCCACAGCGTGGACCGGTCTGAACTGGAGTGGGCGCAACAACTGGCCATTATGGTACAAGCGAGCTTCGTCGGCTTTGCGGTCGGCGGGGCGTTTCTGAGCCTGCTGTATTTCGACGTCCCCTACTATTTGATGGCCATCATCATCGCCACCCGTGTGCTGGTCGCCGAACGGCAGCATGCCGTCAACCGCGCAGTGCAAGGCCCGCTCGAGAGCCGCCATCGGGCGGTCGGGCAGCCGTGAACCGGTGCCTGTCGATACTGGTCTACCACCGCGTACTGGCGCGGCCCGACCCCTTGCAGCCGGCATTGCCGGATGCCCGCCAATTCGAACGCCACATGTCTTTGCTCAAGCGTTGCTTCCACGTCTTGCCCTTGAGCTGCGCCATCGGGCGGCTGCGCCGGGGCACGCTGCCGGCGCGCGCCGCCTGCATCACCTTTGACGACGGCTACGCCGACAACGCCAGCTGCGCGCTGCCGATATTGCAGCGCCTCGGACTGAATGCCACCTTCTTCATCGCCAGCGACTACCTCGATGGCGGCCGGATGTGGAACGACGATGTGATCGCCGCCGTACGCCACGCCCGGCAGCCCGTGTTGCGCCTGGAGGTACCGGGCTGCGACGCTCTTCAGGTACACACCCTGCATCAGAAACAGCAAGCGATAGAAACGCTGCTGCAAGCGCTCAAGTACCTTCCAGTTCAACAGCGCCAGGCGCTCGCCGGCAGCCTGGTTCCGAACCGGCAAGAAGAATTGATGATGCGTAGCGAAGACGTCAGGGCGTTGCTGGCAGCGGGCATGGAAATCGGCGCGCACACCGCTTCCCATCCCATCCTGGCCATGCAGTCCGATGTGGACGCCTACGCCGACATGCGTCGCGGTAAAACCGCCCTCGAAGACCTCACGCAAGCCCCGGTCCAGCTGTTCGCCTATCCGAACGGCAAACCGGGTGTCGATTTCGACCAACGCCACGCCGACATGGCCCGCCTGCTGGGTTTCCGGGCCGCCGTCACCACCGCGCCCGGCGCCGCCCACGCCGCCAGCGACCCGCTGCAGCTGCCACGCTACACACCGTGGGAGCAGGACCGGCCGCGCTTTCTCCTGAGGTTACTTGCCAGCCGGTGCAACTGACCGGGCCAGCCATTGCTCCAGCATCATCAGCACCCACACCATGGTGCCGTGGTAGGCAGGATGTTCGGCGACCAGGGTGCGCATCAGGCGTTCGATGAAGTCCGCGCGTATGATTTGCCGTTTCTTGAGATCGCTCAAACTGTCCAGCACCAGCCCCTGCAAGCCCGCATCCCGCTGCAGCCAGTGGCCGAACGGCAAGCCGAAGCCGTGCTTTTTCTTGCGCAGGATGGCGCCCGGCAGATAACCTTGCAAAGCCCGTTTAAAGAAGTACCGCAGCCGCGTTCCATTGAGCTTGTCCTTGGGCGACAAGCGCGCCGAAAACGCCAGCATTTCATCGCTCAGGAATGGAAACGCCACATCCACGCCGCCCAACTCGCACGCCAGACGCACCTTGCGCAAGTCATTGTCCGCCAGCGTGTAGCGCAGGTCGAGCGTCTGCATGCGATTGATCAGGCTCAGCCCATCGCTCTGCCAGTAGCAATCGTTCAGTTGACCGATAGGAGCGCTCTCGTCCACACGAGACAGGAAGTCCGGATGCAACACCTCGCCGGGACCATAGCGCTGCAACAGGTTGTACGTCTCCAGCCGGGCCGGCATCGGCATCACCGCCTGCTCGATATAGCTGCGCGCCTTGCGCAGCGGCGCCAGGTCCAGTCCGCCAGCCAGGCCAAACAGCAAGGGCTCCAGCGCCACCTGACGCAGCGCCGACGGCAATTGTTCATAGCGGGACAGCACCGCCTGATGCGCGTAGCGTTCGTTTCCTCCGAACAGCTCGTCGCCGCCGTCGCCGCCGAGCAGGCGGGTCACGCCGTCGGTGCGCGCCATGTTGGCGCAATAGTAGGCGGGCACGGCCGATGAATTGCCGAACGGCTGGTCCGACGCGGCCGCGATGCGCGGAATGGCGGCGGCCACATCGCCCGCCGTCACATACAACTCGTGGTGGTCGGCGCCGAAATGACGGGCGGCGATGCGGGCATAGCGCATTTCATCGTAGCCGGCCACGTCGAAACCGATAGAATATGTGCGCGGCGCGCTGCCGCTGACGCTGGCCAGCATGCCTGCCAGCGTCGAACTGTCCGTGCCCCCGCTCAAGAAGGCGCCGGTGCTGGCGCTTCCGGCCGAACGCCGGACGGAACTTTCCAGCGTGGCCAGGAATTCCTGCTTGAGCTCGCCAAAGGGTGTGGCGGCCTGTTCCTGGTACTCGATCTGCCAATAGCGGCCCGTCTCCAGATGGCCGTGCCGGTACTGCAGGTATTCGCCCGGCTGCAGGCGACGCTGGCCGCGATACACGGTGCGCGGCGCCGGCACCGTGTGAAAATACAGATAGTTGTAGATGGCTTGCGGATCGAGCGCCGTGAGCGCATGCGGATGCGCCTGCAACGCGGCCGCCGACGAGCCGAACAACACCCCCTGCCGCACCTGCTGATAATGCATCGTATGGACGCCGCTGCGGTCGATAGCCAGCAAGAGCCGTTCCCCCGCCTCCGCCATCGCGCAGACCGCAAACGGCCCGGACAGCGCCGAACAGGCTTGTGCTCCCTTGATCAGCCACAAGGCGGCGAAACGCTCGGCGAGATTCTCGGCGCAGCCATTGAGCAAGGGCCGTCCCCAGACCGCGACCAGCACCCCGCCCGCGCCATGGACCGCGACACTGTCGGCCGAAGCAGCCACGGCGACACCTCCGCCGCGCTCCGCCGCGATGCGCACCGGGCTGTCGTCAAAACGGGCCAGAGTCTGCCCCATGCCAGCCAACCATTGTTTAACGCTACCGCTGTCCGCAGCCGCGTCGGTGGCGACATAACCGCACAGGCCGCTCATACCAGCACCTCCAGCGGCAGCGGATGGCTCAGAAAAGCGGTCGGACTGGCCGTCAAGCCGTAGGCGCCGGATTGGAACACGACGACCAGATCGCCGGCCTCGGCGCGCGGCAACTCCATGCGCTCGGCCAACAGGTCCAACGGCGTGCACAGCGGACCGACCACGGACACCGTCTCGCTCGCCGCCACAGCCATCCGGTTACCGATGGCGACTGGAAAATTCTTGCGGATCACCTGGCCGAAATTCCCGGACGCCGCCAGGTGCTGATGCAGGCCCCCGTCGGTCACCAGAAAAGTCTGTCCGTGCGAACGCTTGCGTTCCAGCACGCGGCAAACGTAAATTCCGCCCTCGGCCACCAGGTAGCGCCCCAACTCCAGGACCAGCTCGGTTTCGGGCGAAGCCTGCCGCAGCAAGCGCAACGATTGATCCAGCCCCCCGGCGACCGCCGCCAGATCCAGCGCCCGCTCGCCGGGAAAATACGGCACGCCAAAGCCGCCACCGATGTTCAGCATGCGCAGCGGCGCACGCGCATGGCCGGCCAACCGCAAGCCCAGTTCGACGCTGAGCCGTTGCGCCTCGCAGATCGCCGCGGCGGACAGATTCTGCGAACCGCAAAACACATGGAAACCATGGAAGTCCAATCCCAACCGTTGCAGCCGCTGCAGCATCGCCGGCACCCGCTCCGCGTCGACACCGAAGGGACGGGGGCCGCCCCCCATCTTCATGCCCGCCAGCTTCAATTCGAAATCGGGATTGACCCGCACCGCCACGCGCGGCGTCATGCCCAGTTCGGCGCCGATGCAGGCGGCGCGCTCCATTTCGCGCTCGGACTCCAGGTGCAGCAGCACGCCGGCGGCCACCGCGCAGCGCAGTTCCTCGTCGCGCTTGCCTGGTCCGGCGAAGCTGACGCGGCCGGGTGCCATGCCGGCATCCAGCGCCACCTTCATTTCTCCGCCCGAAGCGACATCAAAGCCGTCGACCAGCCCCGCCATCAATTGCACCAGGGCCGGCATCGGATTGGCCTTCAACGCGTAGTGCAGCCGCACGCCATCCGGCAGCGTCCGCCGAAGCTGCGCGACGCGGGAGACGATGTGGCTGCGCTCGTAGGCATAAAACGGCGTACGCCCCACCCGCTCCGCCAGACGGGTCAGCTCGACGCCGCCCAGCAGCAGCACATCATCCAGCGTCGGGAATTGGCTGGGCCGCGCGTGGCGCGGCAGTTCGGCAACGGCCGTCACGACGCGCACCGTGGTCCAGCCAGCTGGTCGGCCAGCAATTTGCGGTCGATCTTGCCGTTGGGGTTGCGCGGCAAGGATGCGCTGCGGATATCGATGACAGATGGCACCATGTACGCGGGCAAGGCTTGGCGGCAAGCCGCCAGCAGCGCTTCGCAGTCGATGGTACTTTGCGGCATGGCGGCGGCGACCAGCGTGATCGACTGCCCCAGCGTCTCGTGAGGCACCCCGATGGCGGCGGCCTCCGCCACCATGCCGGTGGCGTACACCACCTCTTCAACCTCCGTCGGGCTGACACGGTAACCCGAGGTCTTGATCATATCGTCGCTGCGGCCAATGAAGTACAGATATCCCTCGTCGTCGCAACGCACGGTGTCGCCGGACCACACGGCCAGTTCCGGCACAGGCAGTCCGCCCAGCCGGTCGGGAAGCGGACGGAAGCGCTCGGCGGTGCGCTGCGCATCGTTCCAGTAACCCATCGCCACCAGCGCGCCGCGATGCACCAGTTCCCCCGGCTCGTTCGGACCGCAGGCGGAACCGTCGCCGCGCAACACCAGGACTTCGGCGTTCGGTATCGCCTTGCCGATCGAATCGGGCCGCCGGTCCAGCTGCTCCGGCGCAAGGAAAGTCGAACGGAACGCCTCCGTCAGGCCGTACATCAGGTAAATCTGGGTGTATGGCAGCACCTTGCGCAGCTTCGCCAGCGTATGGGGTTGCATCGCGCCGCCTGAGTTGGTGATGTAGCGCAGCCGCTGCGCATGGCGCCAGTCCAGCTCCGCCAACTGCATCCACAGCGGTGGAACGGCAGCCAGGCCGGTGATACGCTCGTGCTGGACGGCTTCGAGGATATCGCGCTGCAACAGATGATTCAGCAGCACGGCGCAGGCGCCGGCGGCAAACGCCGTGGTCAGTTGGCTCAGGCCGTAGTCAAAACTCAGCGGCAAGACGCACAGGATGCGGTCCTCCGCCGTATTGCCCAGGTAAGAGGAAACACTCAGCGCTCCCGCCACCAGGTTGCGATGCGATAGCACCACCCCTTTCGGCCTGCCGGTGCTGCCCGAGGTGTACAGAATGGCGGCGATGTCGGTGTCGATGCAGGCATGGAGGGATGTTTGGGGTGCATCACGCATGCACTCGCGCCAGGACAGCAATTGCAGAGTATCCACCGCCGCCAAGCCTTCCATGGAGCCGACGATGATGACTTTCCGCAGCCCCGGACAAGTCGCCAGCGCCGGCGCCAGCAGATTGTAGCGTTCGCGCGTGGTGACCAGTATCCGCACGTCGCAGTCGCCCAGGATGTGCGCCACTTGCTCGGGCTTCAGCACCGGATTCACCGGCACGAACACCGCGCCTGCGGCGGCCGCGCCGAACATGGCCACCACCGCTTCTTCGCGCTTCTCCATGAACACCGCCAGCCGCTCGCTGCGTCCCAGGCCGTGATGCACCCACGCGGCCGCGGACAGCCGCACCATCTGCGCCAGCGCGACATAGTTCAGCCCGACGCCTTGATACGACAACGCCTGCCGCTGCGGCTCGCGCTGCGCCGATTGAAAAATTAACTGGTGAACTAACTGCGTCATGGCGGGATCCCATCGATAGGCAGCCTCTATGATTGAGATAAATCGCTCCGTCGTTCTTGATATGGCTCAAGCATGGTGTCCGCTTGTGCTGGCGCAAACCTGCTGCCGTGCGGACGGCGTCTAATTTGAATTCCGCTCACCTTGAGGCCCGCCGCGATGAACACTGGCCTGCGCCACACCTGCCTGCAACTGGGCTGGTTCAATGCCATCCTGTACTGGCTCGGCCATGTGCTGACGGCCGCCAGCGCGGGCACGTGGGCGCTGCACCGTTATCAGTTCGTGGCCCAGTATGTCGGCGACACGGCACTGTGCGCGGCACGCGGGCAGGACATCCACATCCACGAACACGTTCCCGCCGACAGCGTTCCCAATGACTATCCCCGGCCCGAGCAGGTGGTCAGGCAACGCTTCGCGCAGGGCGCTAGCAGCCTGACGGCCTGGCGTAACGGCCAGCTGGCGGGGTTTCTGTGGCTGATACCGGACACCTATCTCGAAGACGAGGTCCGGGTCCGCTATCGCCTGGCCAGCTCGCGCGCCTCGTGGGATTTCGACGTCTGGGTGCGCCCGGATGAGCGGCTGGGCTGGGTCTTTCCCAAGCTCTGGGAAGCCGCGCGGCGCCATTTGCGCCTGCGCGGCGTGCGCTGGACCTGCAGCCGCATCTCGGCGTTCAACCCCGCCTCGCTGCGGGCCCACGCGCGCATCGGCGTGGTGGGTCTGGGCAGCGCCATCTTCCTGCGCTGCGGCAACTGGCAATGGATGTGCGCCACGCTGGCGCCCTACTTCCATCTGTCGCGCCGGCCATCCAGCTTCCCGCAGCTGACGTTCGACACCAGCACCCTACCCGAGATCGCACCCAAGGAGCCGCCATGTCTATCCTAGATCAAGTCTGCCTGGCCTTGCGCCACACACTGGGGTTGGGAAATATCCAGCTCAGGCCGGAGACGGCCTTGCTGGGCAGCGTGCCCGAACTCGATTCGATGGCGGTGGTCCACCTGATCGCCGAGCTGGAGCAACGCTTCTCCATCCACGTCCACGACGACGAGATCAGCGCCGGCCATTTCGCCACCGTCGGCACGCTGACATCCTTCGTGCAAGGGAAACTGACGTGAGCGGGTATGCGCAGCGCAGCCACGCCCTGCCGTTCTTTCTGCCGGCAGACCTGGGCGACCGCTTCTGCCTGTACTACCCGCCGCATCCCGGCATACCCGTGCGGGGATCGGTCTTGTACGTGCACCCGTTCGCCGAAGAGCTCAACAAAAGCCGGCGCATGGCGGCGCTGCAGGCACGCGCCTACGCCGGCGCCGGCTACGGCGTGCTGCAGCTTGATCTGTACGGCTGCGGCGACAGCAGCGGCGATTTCTCCGAAGCCCGCTGGGCCCTTTGGCTGTCCGACCTGGCGCTGGGCTGGCGCTGGCTGGCCAAGCACTCGCCTGCTCCCGCCTACCTGTGGGGCCTGCGCCTGGGCGCCTTGCTGGCCTTGCAGTTCTCCGAACAAGCACGGCCCGCCCCAACCGGCCTGGTGTTGTGGCAGCCGGTGATCAGCGGCCGTCCGCACCTGCGCCAATTCATGCGTCTGCAGACAACGGCCCGTCTGTTTGGCGCCACGCAAAACAGCGAAGCCAACGAAGCGGGCGGCTACACGCTGGCGCCCGAGTTGGTGGAGGCGATCAACGCGGCGGAGGCCGGCGCCAGGCCGCACTGCCCGGTGCAATGGCTGGAGCTGACCGCATCGCAGCGGCCTGCAGCGCTGCAGCCGGCCTCCGCCCTGCTGCTGGAACGCTGGGAGCGCGCGGGCGCCCATGTCGACGCCTTCCCGCTTGAAGGCCAGTCCTTCTGGTCCACGCCGGAGATCGCCGAAGTCCCGGCGCTGATCGCGGCGACACTGGCCGCCATGCCGAGAGGGTCGTCATGATCGCGCAATGCCGCGCCCTGTGTTTCGCTTGCCGCGACTGCCGGCTGATCGGCATCCTCGACCTGCCGGAGCGCCCGCGCCAGCGCGGCGTGCTGATCGTCACCGGCGGCCCGCAGTATCGCGTCGGCAGCCACCGCCATTTCGTTCTGCTGGCGCGGCAGCTGGCCGCCGCCGGCATCCCGGTCATGCGCTTCGACTACCGCGGCATGGGCGACAGCGAAGGCGAGCAACGCAACTTCGAACAGCTGGACGACGACCTGGACGCCGCCATCGCCGAATTCTTCAACACGCTGCCGGGGATGAAGGAACTGGTGCTGTGGGGCCTGTGCGACGGCGCCACCGCCGCCGCCTGGCACGCGGTGCGCGACCCGCGTATCGCCGGCCTCGTCATGCTCAATCCCTGGGTGCGCACGGAGCGAGGCCATGCCCATGCCACGCTACGCCACTACTACGTGACGCGCTTGCTCGACCGCGACTTCTGGCGCAAGCTCGGCGGCGGTGCCCTGGGGATCGCCGTCGCCGTGCGCTCCTTCATTGCCTTGGCTACGGCCGCGCGGCGGCACACCGTCGAGGCCGAGGGCCTGCCCCTGCCGCAGCGGCTCTACCGCGCCCTGCACCAATTCCGCGGACACACGCTTATCGTGCTCAGCGGCGCGGACCTGGGCGCACGGGAATTCTCGGCGCTGCCCAGCCACCAGCCACATTGGCGCCGGCTGCTGGACGAGCCGCGCATGCGGCTGGTCCACGTCCCCGAAGCCAACCACACCTTCTCCAGCCGCGCCTGGCGCGCGGATGTCGCCGCCGCCTGCACCAGCTGGATCGCGTCATGGTGAAGCGCGTCCTGATGATCGCCTATCACTACCCGCCGCACAGTGGCGGCAGCGGCATCCACCGCACGCATGCCTTCGCCCGCCATTTGCCCGAGCACGGCTGGCAGCCGCTTGTGTTGACGGTCCACCCGCGCGCCTACGAAGACGTCGGCGCCAACCACAGCGACGCCACCATCCCGGTACACCGCAGCTTCGCGCTGGACAGTTCCCGCCACCTGGCGCTGCGCGGGCGCTATCCCGAGCTGCTGGCCCAGCCGGACCGCTGGATATCCTGGTGGCTTGGCGCCGTCCCGGCCGGCTTGCGGCTGATCCGCAAACACCGGCCGGACGCCATCTGGTCCAGCTACCCGATCGCCACCGCCCACCTGATCGCGCTCAGCCTGCACCGCCTGACCGGTATCCCGTGGATCGCCGACCAACGCGACCCGATGATCGATGCCGGCTACCCGCCGGATCCGCGCCGCCGGCGCATCCACGGCTGGATCGAGCGACAATCCATCCGCCGCGCAGCCGCCGTGGTCTGCACCACGCCGGGCGCCCTGCTCAGTCTTGGCCAGCGCCATCCACTGGCCGACGACCGCCGGCTGGCCTTGATCCCCAACGGCTACGACGAGTCCGTGTTCGCATCCGCCGAGTCCATCGACCGGCTTGCCACGTCCAGGCCCTTCACGCTGCTGCACAGCGGCGTCATCTATCCATCCGAACGCGACCCCGGTCCCTTGTTTGCCGCGCTGGACAAGCTGTTGTCCGAACACCGCATCGGCCCGGACAATTTCCGGCTGCTGCTGCGCGCCAGCGCCCACGACGACCACCTGCGGACGCTGATGCAACGCCATCCCGGCCTGGACCAAATCATCGCGCTGGCGCCGGCGCTGCCCTACCATCAGGCCGTGGCGGAAATGCTCGGCGCCGACGGCCTGTTGCTGCTCCAGGCCGCCAACTGCAACAGCCAGATCCCGGCCAAGCTGTACGAATACCTGCGCGCCCGCCGCCCGCTGCTGGCCCTGACCGACGCCGCTGGCGACACTGCGGCCACCCTGCGCGCCGCCGGCATCGACACCATCGGCCAGCTCGACAGTCCGGCCGACATCGCCGCCGCCCTGCTGCGCTTCCTGCACCTGTGCCGCACATGGCAAGCGCCGCTGGCCTCGCAGAAGACGATCAGCAGCCACTCGCGCGCCGCCCGCACCCGGGAGCTCGCCGCGCTGCTGGACCGCACCGTCAACAAGGAAACAATATGACATTCCTCGCACGCATGATCGCCCCAGTGATCCTAATGGCCGCTTCCGGCGCCGCAATCGCCAAGGCACCGGCGCCGGCCACCGGCGAGGACTGCGGCAGCTACGTCAAGCACGACCCCGGCGGCGACTACACCAATCCCACCGACCGCGAGGGCTTGACCGTGGTCGAGCAATACCACTTCACGCCCGAGGTCGAGCGCCTGGTGCGCGGCGCCTCCGGCTCGCTGGGCGCCGATATCGGCTACACGCTGGACCACTTCCCCAACCACCACCGCGCCCTGGCGGCAATGAGCAAGCTGGCGTTGCGCGACAAGAACCACAAACCTTACGGCGCCCACTACTCGATCGACTGCTACTTCGACCGCGCGCTGCGCTTCCGGCCGGACGACGCGCGCGTCCACGCGTTGTTTGGCGGCTATCTGCTGGGACTGGGCCAGTCCGACGCCGCGCTGGAACAATTGAAGGAAGCGGTCCGGCTGGAGCCTGGCAACGCCACCACCCATTACAACCTCGGCCTGCTCTACTTCAAGCGCAAGGATTACGAGCTGGCCCGCGCCAGCGCCCACAAGGCCTACGGACTGGGCTTCCCATTGCCGGGACTGAAAAACCAGCTGAGCGCCGCCGGCCAATGGCGCGACGGCGACTAGACCCTACTTCAAGCCATGGTGGTTCATCAGGTCGTACAGCGTCGGCCGGCTCACGCCCAGCAACTCGGCCGCCTTGACGATATTGCCGTCGACCCGCGCCAGCGCCTGCACCACCACCCGGTACTCGGCCGCTTCGCGCGCCTGGCGCAGATTGACGCAGGGCTCCACGGCGGAACTGTCCGGCAAGCCCAGGTCCGGCGGCGTGATCTGCGGACCATCGGCCATGATGACGGCCCGGCGTATGCAGTTCTCCATCTCGCGCACATTGCCCGGCCAGGGATAGGCATCAATCGCCGCCAGCGCCTCGGGACTGAAGTGCATCGCCGAGCGTGACTCGCTGGCGCAAAACTTGTTCTTGAAATGATGGGCAAGCAAAGCACAGTCGCCCACACGCTCGCGCAACGGCGGGATGGACAGCACGATTTCGCTGAGCCGATAGAACAAGTCCTCCCGGAAGCGCCCGCTCTCGGACAGGGCCCTCAAATTCTGGTGCGTGGCGCAGACGATGCGCACATCGATGCTGATCTCGTTGCGCCCCCCTACCCGCTCGATCACCCGCTCCTGCAGAAAGCGCAGCAGCTTGGCCTGCAAAGGCAAGGCCAGGTCGCCGACCTCGTCCAAAAAGAAAGTGCCGCCGTGCGCCAGCTCCAGCTTGCCGAGCGTCTGCCGCTGGGCGCCGGTGAAAGCGCCCTTCTCGTAGCCGAACAACTCGCTCTCCAGCAGATGCTCGGGGATGGCCGCGCAATTGATGGCGACAAAGCGCTTGTCCTGGCGCGTGCTCAGGCGATGCAGGCCGCGCGCGATCAACTCCTTGCCGCTGCCCGAATCGCCCAGCAGCATCACCGACGCCGACGACGGCGCCACCCGCTCCACGCTGCGGCACACCTTCAGCATGCCGGGATCGCGGCTGATGATGCCGGCCAGCGGCGAATCCGACTGGATCTGCAGCATGCGCCGGTTTTCCTGCTGCATCGCGTGCAGATAAAAGGCGCGCGCCACCACCAGCGCCAGCGTGTCGGCGTCCAGCGGCTTCTGGTGGAAATCGTAGGCGCCCATGGCGATGGCCTTGAGCGCGTGCTCGCGCGCCTGATTGCCGGACAGGACAATGACCTTGGTGTCCGGCGCCGCCGCCAGGATCTGCTGCAGCAAAGCCAGTCCTTCGCTGGCGCCGTCCGGATCGGGCGGCAAGCCCAGGTCCATGGTGGCCACCGCCGGCTGGTGACGGCGCAGCTGCGCCATCGCCGATTCGCGGTCGTCCGCCACCACCACCTCGTAGGCATCCAGGCTCCAGCGCAGCTGCTTCTGCAAGCCCTGGTCGTCCTCCACCACCAGCAATTTATTCTTGGCCATGTCTGTCTCCCTGGATCAGGCCGCATCCACGTGCAGCGGCAACACCAGCCGGAACGTCGTCCCGTGCGACGGCGCGCTGCTCACCTCCAGCCGCCCGCCGATCTCCCGCGCGTATTCGCGGCTTTCGAACACGCCGATACCCATGCCGGCGCTCTTGGTCGATTCGAACGGCTGAAACAGCCGCTCGCGGATGAACTGCTCGCTCATGCCGTGCCCGGTGTCGCTCAGCTCGATCACCGCGGCGGCGTCGCGGCGCAGCAGGCGCATGGCGACCCGGCCGCCGCGCGGCGTCGCCTCCACCGCGTTCTGGATCAGGTGGCCGATCACCCGCTCCAGCCGCTGCCGGTTCGCCAGCACCACCAGGCCCGGCTCGCACGACTCGAGCACCGGCCGTGGCTCCAGCTGCGCGCAGGCGCGCACCAGTTGCGCCAGCAGCGGCGCCAGCGGCAGCGGCGCGGACAGCTCGGCCACCTCGTCGCGGCGCAGCTTGAGCAGCAACGACCGCATCTTGCCCAGCGTATGCGCCAGCGTCTCCAGCATGTCTTCCTGAAACGCCGGGTTGGCCTTGTGCCGTTCCGCGTTGGCCAGCAACAGCGACAGCTGCGATACCAGGTTCTTCAAGTCATGCACGACAAATGTCGACATCCGGTTGAACGATTCGAACTGCCGCGCCACCGCCAGGCTGCGGGCGGACTCCTGATGCGCCAGATAGCTGGCGGCCTGACGCCCCGCGATCTTGAGCACATCGCACACCTCCCAGTTCAGCGCCAGCCTCGCGCGCGGCGGCGCCAGGCAGATGAAGCCAAACAGGCTGCGCTCCAGCATCAGCGGCACCACCAGCCGCACGCCGTCATCGCCGGCCAGCCAGGCCGGCAATCCCAGCCGCCCGTAGCGCTGCGGATCGGCGCGCCACTCGGGCAGATCGACTACCCAGCCGCGCTGCGCCAGGAACACGCACAGGGCGCCGTCGGCCGGCTCGATCGCCGTCTGCAACGGCATATTCCAGCGCGCCACGGCCTGGAAGTCGGCGCCGTCGCGACGCAGCCATAGCAACCCGGCCGGGCTTTCCACCAACTCCGCCACCGCCTGTATCGCCCGCTGCGAAAGGGTCGCGCCATCCTCGGCCAGCGCGTGCGTGAGGCGCTGCCATTCCTGCCGATAATCGTAGCGCCCCTGATAGAAGTGCTTGCTGATGAAAACCTTCAGCCGCGAGCGCACGGTGCCGGAAAACAGCAGGCCCGACAGCAATAACGCCGCGCCGGACAGGCAGGCCAGCTGCATCAGCGTCCCCCACACGCCGCCGATGTAGCGCAGATACCAGGCGCTGGCGGCCATCGCCAGCAGGTACGAAGCCGATCCCAGCAATGCCGCCGAACGGAACATGATCTGCCGCGACAGCGACAAGCCGGCGGTCCACACCGGATTGCGCGCCACCGCCAACGCCAGCAAAGGCACGCTCAGCGCGTTGACGATGCCGCGCGCGGCCCAGATATCCTGGTTGACGCGGCGGAACAGCAGGGCTTCGCTGTACAAATAGAAGTCATAGGCGAACAAGGCGCCTATGCCCAGACAGGCGAACTTGATGCCCCAGCGGGAGACCGGCGGCGTGCCGCGATACAGATGCTCGACCAGCAGCATCCCCAACACCGACAAGCCCAGCCGCACGATGATGGCTGCCAACTGCTGCTGTTCGGCGGCCACCAACCAGCTCAGCAGCGCCAAGCCGCCGGCCGCCGTCAGCCACCCTCGCCGTCGCGTGCCACCGGCCAGCACCACGAGCAGCGCCAGCCAGGCGCCTGTGCGTGTCGCTTCCAGCGCATCCAGGGCCACCGGCAAGCCGGCGCGCCCGGTCGATCCGGCGGCGGCCAGCGCCGCCCAAGCCGACGTCGCCAAACACGCCGCACCAAACGCCCCCGCATGCCGGCGCGCGCGCCAGCCGCCGCGCAGCAGCAGCGCCGCCAGCGCCGCGAACGCCAGCGCCGCCAGCCCGTAGCTGTAACCGGCCACCAGCGCCCAGGACATCAACGCCCGCCTTTTCCAAACAGCACCACTTGCACCGTGTCGATCAGGATCAGCAGATCGAGGAACAGGCTGTTGTTCTTCACGTAATACAGGTCGTATTGCAGCTTGCGCTGCGCATCATCGACCGAGGCGCCGTAACGGTAACGCACCTGCGCCAGCCCGGTGATGCCCGGTTTGATACTGTGCCGCACGTTGTAATAGGCGATCTGGCCGCACAGCTGGTCGACAAAATACGCGCGCTCCGGTCGCGGCCCGACAAAGCTCATCTCGCCCTTGAACACATTGAGCATCTGCGGCAACTCGTCGATGCGCAGCTTGCGTATCCAGTGGCCGACGACGGTCACGCGCGGGTCGTCCAGCGCCGCCCATTTCGGCTTGCCGTCCTGCTCGGCGTCCCGCCGCATGCTACGGAACTTCAGCACCTTGAAGCGGCGGTTGTCGCGCCCGACCCGCTCCTGCTGGTAGAACACCGGGCCGCCATCCTCGATGCGAATCGCCAACGCCGTCAACAGCATCACCGGCAGCGCCGCCACGCAGATCGCACCGCTGGCCACCAGGTCGAAGGCCCGCTTGACCGCCGCCCGCAGCAGGCTCTGGTCGAAGCCGCCGCCGAAGATCAGATAGCTGGGCTGCAGCGAATCGACGCGGATCTGGCAGGCCTCCCGTTCGAAGAACGTGGCGGCGTCGGTCACCTGCACGCCGCCCAGCGCGCATTCGAGCAGCTGCCGCACGGGAAACGCGCCATTGCGGCGGTCGCCGACCGACACGACGATCTCATCGACCGCATAGCGCCGCGCCAGCGACAGCAGCGACAGGTCCGCCGGCAGCAGCATCGTGGCCGGCACGCAGGACACCTCGCCGGACACCGGCACAAAGCCCACCACCTTGAACGCATGAAAACCGACACTGCTGGCGCCCAGCTCCAGGCACTCGCGCGCCGTGGCGCCATCGCCGATGACGATCAGCCGCTGCTCCATCATGCTCGACTGGGCCGACGTAAACACCACGAGCCGCGCCAGCAGCACCGCCGCCCCGCCCAGCACGAACACCACGCTGCCCACCCGCCCGAACGGCAGGCCAGGTATCATGTTCGACAACAAATTCATGAGGCAAAAACCCAGCACGAACGACGGCAGGATGCGCAGCAAGGTGTTCTTGATGTCCTCCCGCGACTGATTGTGCTGGTACATGCCCAGCGTGCCCATGCTCAGCACCATCACCAGCGCGAACGCCAGCGCCGGCAGGTACAGCTGTTCGGCGCCGCCATGCCGGCCCGTCAGCCACAAAGGCGCGCTGGCCACGGCCGCCGTCAACAGCACAAGCAGCTCCAGCAGCAACAGCATGAAGCCCATCTTCGACACATAATGATGAAATATCCTGATCACGATCCGCTCCCCGTCACCAAACGGCGGTGTAGTTCCGATCATCGCCAACACCCGGCAGTTGCGTCTTGAGCGGCCACAATCGGCTGATCGGTTCAGGCCCGAAATCGCGGAAAATCAGACGGATATGACGCGTTCATGACAAATGGTCTATAGTCATGGTTCCTTACCGCATTCAAACGTAATCATGAAATTTGATGTTGCAATTGTCGGCAGCGGACTGGCCGGCCTGTCGGTCGCCCTTCACCTGGCCGAAACGCGCACAGTCGCGATCATTTCCAAGCGTGCCCTGCAGGATGGTGCCAGCAACTGGGCGCAGGGCGGCATCGCCGCCGTGCTCGATTCGGGCGACAGCCACACCCAGCACATCGACGACACCCTGGTCGCCGGCGGCGGCCTGTGCGACGAGGGCGCCACCCGCTACATCGTCGAGCACGGCCGCGAGGCGATCGAATGGCTGATCGAACAAGGCGTGCCCTTCACCCGCGACGACACGGCCGAACTGGGCTTCCACCTGACCCGCGAAGGCGGCCACAGCCAGCGCCGCATCATCCACGCGGCCGACGCCACCGGCCACGCCGTGCAGGTGACGCTGGAGGAAAAAGTCCGCGCGCACCCGAACATCAGCCTGTTCGAACACCATTGCGCGATCGACCTGATCACCTCCGACAAGCTGCATCCTGTCAAAAAAGGCAACGCCCAGCCCAAGTGCTACGGCCTCTATGTGCAGGACGAGAAGACCGGCCAGGTGCTGACCTTCGCCGCCGAGCACACGGTGATGGCCACCGGCGGCGCCGGCAAGGTCTACCTGTACACCACCAATCCCGACACCGCCAGCGGTGACGGCATCGCCATGGCCTGGCGCGCCGGCTGCCGGGTGTCGAACATGGAATTCATCCAGTTCCACCCGACCTGCCTGTACCACCCGTACGCCAAGTCCTTCCTGATCACCGAGGCGATCCGCGGCGAAGGCGGCCTGCTCAAGCTGCCGCCCGAGGCCGGCGCGGCCGCCGGCACCCGCTTCATGCTGGCCCACGACGAGCGCGCCGAGCTGGCGCCGCGCGACGTGGTGGCGCGCGCCATCGACTTCGAGATCAAGAAACGCGGCCTCGACTACGTGCACCTGGACATCAGCCACAAGCCCGCCGAGTTCCTGATCGAGCACTTCCCGACCATCTACGCGCGCTGCCTGGAACTGGGCATCGACATCACCAAACAGCCCATCCCCATCGTGCCGGCCGCGCACTACACCTGCGGCGGCGTGGTCACCGACCTGCACGGGCGCACCGACCTGCCGGGCCTGTACGCGGTCGGCGAGACCGCCTGCACCGGCCTGCACGGCGCCAACCGCCTGGCCAGCAACTCGCTGCTTGAATGCGTGGTGATCGGCCGCGCCTGCGCCACCGACATCGCCGCCAAGGCCCCCGGCGAGGTGCCCTACCTGCCGGACTGGGACGAAAGCCGCGTCACCGACGCCGACGAGGAAGTGGTCATCGCCCACAACTGGGACGAGCTGCGCCGCTTCATGTGGAATTACGTCGGCATCGTGCGCACCACCAAGCGGCTGGAGCGCGCCCAGCACCGCATCGCGCTGTTGAAGGAAGAGATCGACGAGTACTACCAGAACTTCCGCATCACGCACGACTTGCTGGAGCTGCGCAACCTGGTCGACGTGGCCAACCTGATCGTCAACAGCGCCTTGCAGCGGCACGAAAGCCGCGGCCTGCACTTCAGCCGCGACTATCCGGAGACGCTGCCGAAAGCCCTGCCGAGCATCCTGACGCCGTCGCGCCGCAAACAATGATCACCGTCCGCGCCGCCCAGCCCGCCGACATCCCCGCGATGGAGGCACTGATCGCCCGCTCGGGCATCGAATTGAGCGATGGCTTCTACACCAAGGAGCAAGCCGAGGCCGTTACCCGCCATGTCTTCGGCGTGGATAGCCAGCTGGTCGCGGACCAGACCTATTTTCTGATTGAAAAGCGTGGCGAACTGGTGGCCTGCGGCGGCTGGAGCAAGCGCAGCACGCTGTTCGGCGCCGACCGCGCCAAGCAAGGCGCCGATCCGCTGCTCGATCCGGCCACCGAAGCGGCGCGCATCCGCGCCTTCTTCGTCGACCCGTCGGCGGCGCGCCAGGGCCTGGGCCGCTTGCTGCTGACCCATTGCAGCGATGCGGCGGCGGCCGGCGGCTTCCATACGCTGGAACTGGCAGCCACCATGCCAGGCGTGCCCTTGTACCTGGCGTGCGGCTTTACGGTTGTGGAACGATTTGAAATCACACTGCCCGGCGACATCAAGGTGCCGCTGGCGAAAATGCGCAAAAGCGTAGCCCCTTAGCACCGGCCGCCGGCGCCAGTCAGCAGCTCAGGCCGAGCAGCTTAGGCCGATTTCTTGCGGCGAGCCATGAAGCTCAGCAAGCCCAGGCCGGCCAGCATCATGCCGCAGGTGGTGGGTTCCGGTACCGACGGGGTGACCGAACCGAAGCCGTCCAGGTAGGCGTAGCCGGTATGGGCGGTCGGCTCGCAGTCGGCCGCCAGCAGCGACAGCGTGAAACTGTGGCCGGACAAGGATTGGTCAATGGTCAATTTCTCTACCTGCCAGGCTGGCGTGTAGAACAGATCGCCCTGGACGGCGAAACGGCTATCCACACCGCCACCGGTGTAGCCCGCGTTGTAGCTGCGATTGATCAGCAATTTGCCGGTGGTGTCATCAGTCAAAGTTAGCATCATCAGTGCCGATTCGTCTTCCACATGGCCGCCATTTTCCAACACTGCCTTCCAGGCAAAATAGATGTTCGCGTCGGTATAGTTGCTGACCTTCTGGCTGATGACGGTCGCCAAGCCGCCAGAGATCGTGTCTTCCGCGCGATACGCATATTTGCCGCTGTACACGGTCGTCCCCAGCAACGCACCCAGGTTGGGGTCGACATAACCGCTGTCGACCACGCCGCCACGAACGCCGCCATCCTGATTCAGGCTGCCGCCTGGCAGGAATTGCGACGGCAGTATGCTGGCGTTATTGGTGTTGGAACGATCGCCGCCGCCGCTCGTCCAGCCGGCGGTGGTGCCGGTCTCGAAACTACCGTTGACGAAACCATCCGCCTGCGCGGAGCCAGCCAGCCCCAACATCGCCACAACACCCGCCAAAAATTGCAATTTCATCTAATTCGCTCCTGTAGTTAGTGGTACAAAAATTACAAGAGCGATTATATTATATTTAAATCATTATTATTTAATAATACTTATGAAATTACATGAATTTTTAGCGCAGCCTTAGCCGACGATGCGCATGGAGTAATCCGTTGCGCGCACGTCCTTGGTCAGGCTGCCGATGGAGATGCGGTCCACGCCGGTTTCCGCGATGGCACGTACGGTATCGAAGTTGATGCCGCCGGAAGCCTCCAGCAAGGCGCGGCCGGCGTTGAGCCGCACCGCGTCGCGCATCATGTCGAGGCTGAAATTATCCAGCAGGATGGACCCGGCATCGGCCGCCAGCGCCTCCTCCAGCTCCGCGATGCTTTCCACTTCGACCTGGATCGTCACGCCCTTTTCCAGACGCGTGGCCGCCAGCACCGCGGCAGTGATGCCGCCGGCCGCCGCGATATGGTTTTCCTTGATCAGGATGCCGTCGTATAGCGCCAGACGCTGGTTCTGTCCGCCACCCACGCGCACCGCGTACTTCTGCGCCAGGCGCAGGCCAGGCATGGTCTTGCGCGTGTCGAGGATGGCGGCGCGGGTGCCCGCGATCACATCGACATACTTGCGGGTCGCGGTCGCCACGCCCGACAGCAATTGCAGAAAATTCAGCGCCGCGCGTTCCGCCGTCAGCAGCGCGCGCGCCGGGCCCTGGATGGTGCAGACCAGGCTGTCGGCCTTCATCAGATCGCCCTCGGCATATTGCCAGTCGATCTCGATGCCGGCCTGCATGCAGTTCATGATGCCTTCGAACCACGGCGCGCCGCACAGCACGGCGTCCTCGCGCACGATCACGCGCGCGGTGGCGCGGCCGCCATCGGGCACCAGCAGGCCGGTCAGGTCGCCGCTGCCCACGTCTTCCAGCAGGGCCGCCAGCAGGTTGCCTTCAAAGGCCGACTTCAGCGCGTCGTCGAAAGGCGCAAAGGTGTTGACTAAGGTACTCATGCCGGACCGA
Source organism: Rugamonas sp. A1-17 (assembly GCA_025548565.1). Lineage (GTDB taxonomy): Bacteria > Pseudomonadota > Gammaproteobacteria > Burkholderiales > Burkholderiaceae_D > Rugamonas. Next base: position 44,333 of record JAJLPB010000016.1, on the reverse strand, counting down.
TTCCCGAAAACAGTTTAGCTTCTTTCGCCAGGTCAGCGCCGGGCTGCACTCTGGCCTTCTTGGCGGCCGCAAAATCCAGCATGCGGTTGATGGAGGTCACCGCCTGCTTGCCGATTTCCGGATCGACATGGATCTCGTTGGCGCCATCCATTTTTTCCAGCACGTCGGCCAGGTTCTGCAGGCCGTTCATCGCCATCCACGGGCAATGCGCGCAGCTCTTGCAGCTGGCGCTGTTGCCGGCGGTCGGCGCTTCGATGAAACGCTTGCCCGGCGCGGCGGCCCGCATCTTGTGCAAAATGCCGTTGTCGGTGGCGACGATGAAGGTATCGGCGTCCGACTCCACGGCGGCATTGATGATCTGCGTGGTCGAGCCGACCACGTCCGCCAGCGCCACCACATTGGCCGGCGATTCAGGATGCACCAGCACCTTGGCGTTCGGATACTCGGCCTTCAGCAGATCGAGCTCGATGCCCTTGAACTCGTCGTGCACCAGACAGGAGCCCTGCCACAGCAACATGTCGGCGCCGGTCTGCTGCTGGATGTAGGAGCCCAGGTGCTTGTCCGGTGCCCACAGGATTTTCTTGCCCTGCTCGTGCAGGTGCTTGACGATGTCCAGGCCGATCGACGAGGTCACCATCCAGTCGGCGCGCGCCTTGACGGCGGCGCTGGTGTTGGCGTACACCACCACCGTGCGGTCCGGATGGGCATCGCAGAAGGCGGTGAATTCATCGGCCGGGCAGCCCAGGTCCAGCGAACAGGTCGCGTCCAGGTCCGGCATCAGGATGCGCTTTTCGGGGCTGAGGATCTTGGCGGTCTCGCCCATGAAGCGCACGCCGGCCACCACCAGCGTCTTGGCCGGATGGTCGCGGCCGAAGCGCGCCATCTCCAGCGAATCGGAAACGCAGCCGCCGGTTTCCTCGGCCAGGTCTTGCAGGTCGGCGTCGACGTAGTAGTGGGAAACGAGCACGGCCTCCTTTTCCTTCAGCAGGCGCTTGATGCGTTCCTTCAGGGCGGTGCGTTGCTCGGGGGATGGCGTCGCTGGCGTGCGCGCCCAGGCGTGGGCGGTGCAGCTGGCTCCGTCTTGAGGATGCTCGTACTCGACGGATTTGATCTCTATGGTTTGCATGGTGTTCAGTGAACGTAAAACGTGAGGCAATAACTATCGCACATTGCAAAGAATCCCGCTTGGGGCGGGATTCTTTATCGGACTCGGACCGACGCTTAGTCGATGCCTTGGCTGCTCAGGTAGTCTTCATAGTTGCCGCGGAAATCGACCACTTCGTTTTCCTTGATCTCGATGATGCGGTTCGCCAGCGACGACACGAATTCGCGGTCGTGGGAAACGAAGATCAGCGTGCCGGCGTATTTTTCCAGCGCGATGTTGAGCGACTCGATCGACTCCATGTCCATGTGGTTGGTCGGTTCATCGAGCAGCAGCACGTTGTGGCGGCCCAGCATCAGCTTGCCGTACATCATGCGGCCCTTCTCGCCGCCGGACAGCACCTTGACCGACTTCTTCACCTCGTCGCCGCCGAACAGCAGGCGGCCCAGGATGGAGCGCACGGCCTGGTCGTCGTCGCCTTCCTTGGTCCAGTGGCCCATCCAGTCGGTCAGCGTCTCGCCGGCCGCGAACTCCTCGGTCGGATCCTGCGGCATGTAGCCGACGTTGGCGTTCTCGGCCCACTTGACCATGCCGTGATCGGCGTGCAGGCCGGCGATGTCGTCGCCGCCGATGCAGCGCAGCAGCGTGGTCTTACCCGCGCCGTTGGCGCCGATGATGGCGATGCGCTCGCCCGCCTCGACCATGATGCTGAAGTTATTGAACAACTGGCGGTCGTACTTCTTCGAAATCGAATCCACCTCGACGGCCAGGCGGTGCAGCTTCTTCTCGCCGTCGAAACGCACGAACGGATAGGCGCGCGACGATGGCTTGATGTCGTCGACCTTGATCTTCTCGATCTGCTTGGCGCGCGACGTCGCCTGGCGGGCCTTGGACTTGTTGGCGGCGAAGCGGCGCACGAAGTCCTGCAGCTCGGCGACCTTTTCCTTGGCCTTGGCGTTGTTGGCCAGCTGCTGGTTGCGGGCCTGGGTCGACGCGAACATGTACTCGTCGTAGTTGCCCGGGTAGATCTTCAGCGTGCCGTAGTCCATGTCGGCCACGTGGGTGCAGACCTGGTTCAGGAAATGGCGATCGTGGGAAATGATGATCATGGTGGAGTTGCGCTCGTTGAGCACGTCTTCCAGCCAGCGGATCGTGTTGATGTCCAGATTGTTGGTCGGCTCGTCGAGCAGCAGGATGTCCGGATTCGAGAACAACGCCTGCGCCAGCAGCACGCGCAGCTTCCAGCCTGGCGACACATTGCTCATCGGCCCCTGGTGCAGGTCGATGCTGACGCCGGCGCCCAGCAGCAGCTCGCCGGCGCGCGACTCGGCGGTGTAGCCGTCGTATTCGGAGACTTTGCCTTCCAGCTCGGCGGCCTTCATGTAGTCGTCGTCGGTGGCTTCGGGATTGGCGTAGATCGCGTCGCGTTCCTGCATCGCCGCCCACATCTCGGTGTGGCCCATCATCACCACGTCCAGCACGCGCATTTCCTCGTAGGCGAACTGGTCCTGGCGCAGCTTGCCCAGGCGCTCGTTCGTATCCAGCATCACATTGCCGCCCGACGGTTCCAGATCGCCGCCCAGGATTTTCATGAAGGTGGACTTGCCGCAACCATTGGCGCCGATCAGGCCATAGCGGTTGCCATCGCCGAATTTGACGGAAATATTTTCGAACAGCGGCTTGGCGCCGAATTGCATGGTGATGTTAGCGGTGGATAGCACGAATAAAGCCCTTAAAGCGTTGAATTTAGCAATGAAGCTGGATAACCGGGCATTTTACCATCGATGGGCCGTTGCCGGGCAACGGCCTCGCCGCCGCTAGCGGGGCTGTAACGTCGGGTAATCGCTGATCGTCAGATCAAAGCCGCGTTCGCTCGACACCAGATGCGCCATACCGCCGTAAGGCAGTGTGGCGCGTTCCTTGATGTGGCCGAACGGCAGGCCGGTCAGCACCGGCATCGGCAAGCGTTCGCGCAGGTAGGCCAGCATGGTCTCGAAATCGTAGCCGTTGTCGAAGGCGCTGAGCTTGTAGCCCGAGAAATCGCCCAGCACCAGCGCCCGCTGGCCGTCCAGCGCGCCGGCGTACAGCAGCTGCAACACCATGCGCTCGACCCGGTACGGATGCTCGCTGATATCCTCCAGGAACAGGATGCCGTTCGGCTCCGCCGAGAAATACGGCGTGCCCAGCAGGCTGACCATCATCGCCAGGTTGCCGCCCCACAGTTTGCCGCCGACATCGACCAGCGGATTGTCCGAGCCGCCCTGCGCCACCGCGCCGCGCACCGTGTGCACCGGCCCGCGCAGGCAATCCCAGAACTGCCGCATCGTGTAGTCGACCGGCGTCTCGCGGATAAAATCGTCGCACATCATCGGCCCGCCAAAGCTGATGCGGCCGGTCTGCTTCATCAACGCCATCTGGAACGCCGTGAAATCGCTGTAGCCGACGAATAGCTTGCCGCTGTCCGCCATCGCCTGAAAATCAATCGACGGCAACAGCCGGCTCATGCCGTAGGAACCGCGCAAGGCAATCACCACCTGCACGTCGGGATCGGCGGCGGCCGCGTTCAGCTGCGCCAGGCGGCCGGCGTCGGTGCCGGCGAAGCGCTGGAATTTTTTATCGTCGTCGTAATAGTTGTGGACCAGATGGCCTTGCTGACGCAGGCGTTCGATGCCGTTTTGAAGTGCTGCATGGTCGGGCGTGTAACCGCCCGTGGCGGCAATCGCGATGCCGAAAGTCGATGTGCTCAAAATGCCCCTGTCAATGATGGGTGCCGCTGCCCGCCCGGTGCGGCATCAGCGGAGGATGGTCCGGCAATATATTACCGCGCAGGTGATGCTCAAGCAAGGCAAGCAAGCGCTCGATCAGCTGCGGCGGCAGGTCGTGCCCCATGCCCTCGATCACGTGCAGCCTGGCGTTGGCGATCGAGGCCGCGGTGTCGGCGCCGCAAGCCAGCGGCACCAGCGGATCGGCCGCGCCATGGATCACCATCGCGGGACAGCTGATCTTGCGCAGCAACGGCGTGCGGTCGCCCGACGCCACCACGGCCACCATCTGCCGCGCCATGCCGGCCGGACAGGTGCTGCGGTCCAGCGCCCGCTCGATGCTGTCGCGCAGCTGACGCTCCGGCGTCGGGAACGAGGGACTGCCGATGATGCGGTACACCTGCACCATGCGGTCAACCACATCGCGCCGGTTGTGCGGCGAAACAGGCGTGCGCATCAGCGCGTTGCGCGCGGCCGGCGTCGGGCCGGGCAGGCCGCGCCGGCCGCTGCTGGACATGATGGACGTCAGGCTCAGCGTGCGCCTGGGGTGGCGGGCGGCGAAAATCTGCGCGATCATCCCGCCCATCGAGGCGCCGACCAGATGCGCGCCGGCGATGCCCAGCGCATCGAGCAGGCCGAGCGCGTCGTCGGCCATGTCGTTGAGCGTGTAGGCGGGCGACTGCTTCCAGCCCACCAGCGATTTCAGGTAGGCCAGCATCAGATTGGGTTGCTTGAGGTGGTCGAACTTGCTGGACAGGCCGCTGTCGCGGTTATCGAAGCGGATCACATAATAGCCCTGCTCCACGAGGCCGTCGACCAGGTCCTGCGGCCAGGAGATCAACTGCATGCCCAGGCCCATGATCAGCAATACCGCCGGGTCCAGCGGGTTGCCGCTGGTCTCGTAAGCGATCGTGATGCCGTTTGCTTGTGCGGTAGCCAAGGCGGTCTCTCCCCAGGACGGTACGGATAACAGTAGTTTGAGCATACCATTTTTACCGCACCGGAGAAAACCGCCGCTATTCCGGGGTGCCGCGCCTGGCTGCGGCGGCCGCCGCGCGGCGGGCGGCAAAGAAGGATTTCAGCATCGCGCCGCACTCGTCGGCCATGACGCCGCCGGCGATGGCCGTGTGGTGATTGAGCTGTTCCTGCTCGAACAGGTTCACCACCGAGCCGCAGGCGCCGGTCTTGGGGTCGGTGGCGCCATACACCACCTTGGCCAGGCGCGCATGCATCATCGCGCCCGAGCACATCACACATGGCTCCAACGTCACATACAGTTCGCAGCCCGGCAGCCGGTAGTTGCCCAGCGCCTCGGCCGCCGCCCGCAGCGCGACGATTTCCGCGTGCGCGGTCGGGTCATGCCGGCCGATGGGCTGGTTGTACCCGCGCGCGATCACCACGCCGTCCTTGACCACGACCGCGCCGACCGGCACCTCGCCCAGATCCCACGCGTGCTGGGCCTGTTCGAGCGCCTGCCGCATAAAATCGTCATCAGGCATCGGTGATTTCTGCCCAGCAGTTAGGGGTTTCGTGCAGGACCAGCTTGTGCAGGTGCAGGCCGGTGCCGTAGCGGTCCTTATAGGCCGCCTTCAGAATCTCAAAGGCCACGTGGGCCAGGTTTTCCACGGTTGGGATGCGGTCGATCACCACCGTCTTGTGGCCCGGCAGCGTGGCGAGGAAATCGCGCACCGCGGCATCCTTCTCGTAGACGATGAAGGAATGGTCCCAGACGTCGACCAGGTGTTCCTTGGCCAGCGCCTTGATATCGGAAAAGTCCATGATCATGCCGTTGTCGGAATTACCCTCGGCCGTGATGATGTTGCCGGTCAGCGTGATTTCCAGCGTGTAGCGGTGACCATGCAGGTTGCGGCACTGGCTCTTGTGATCGGGGATGCGGTGGCCGGCGTCGAATTCCAGCTTGCGGGTAATGGTCAGCATGATTAGGGTATCTGTAAAAGTTTATGGGTTTGCAAGCTCAATTTCCATTTCGGATTGCGCTTGCAGGTGTCGATCGCCAGCTTGATATTGAACGCGGCCAGCGGGCCATCCATCGCCTGAACGAAGAAATTCTCGAAGTCCAGTTGCTCGTAGGCCGACAGGTCCTGGCCGGTCTGCGGGATCACCACCTTGATTTCGCTGCCCTTGGTCACCACCAGCTTGGAACCCATCTTCGGGCTGACGCAAATCCAGTCCACCCCTTCCGGAACCGGCAGCGTGCCGTTGGTCTCGATCGCGATCGTAAAGCCGACCGCATGCATCGCATCGATCAGCGCCGTGTCCAGTTGCAGCAGCGGTTCGCCGCCGGTGAACACCACGTATTTGCTGGCGGTATAACTTTCCGGCCACAACGCGTTGATGGTCGCGGCCAGCGCTTCCGGCGTGCTGAACTTGCCGCCGCCTTCGCCGTCGGTGCCGACAAAGTCGGTATCGCAGAACTGGCAGACGGCGCTGGCGCGGTCGCTCTCACGTCCGGTCCACAAATTGCAACCGGAAAAGCGGCAGAACACGGCGGGACGCCCGGCATGGGCGCCCTCGCCTTGCAGCGTGTAAAAAATCTCTTTGATGCTGTAAGTCACGGCGGTTCCTGATAGGACAACCCTCAATTATATCCCACGCCACACTTTCCGGTCTATGCCGGGGGAAATTGACATTGCACAATACTACTGCACGGCAACGACGTAATGTTGATCCGGTGGACGCTACCAGGGGGAAGATAAATCATGCGCTACGGTCAACCGCTATTGGAAATTGATGTCATCGTCGCCGGCGCGGTACTGCTCGCCGGCATAGCACTCTTCATGTTGTGGCGCCAGCGCCGGCTACGGGCGGCGCTGGCCGCGACGGACGCCGCGCTGGCCCGCGAGCGCGGCCGCCGCGAACTGGCCGACCAGGCGCTGGCCGACACCCGCGCGCAAGTGTGCCGCCTGAACACCAGCCAGCAATCGCTGCGCGATGCCGAACGCCGCCGCATCGCCCGCGACCTGCACGACGACATGGGACAGCACCTGCTGGCCATGACCTTCGACATCGCCAAGCTGGCGCAGCAGCACGAGGCGCTGGCCCAGCCTCTCGCCCAGGTGGAGGCGCGCCTGCAAGCGGCCACGCGCTCCCTGCGCACCATTGTGCGCGATTTACGTCCGGAACAGCTGGAAAGTGGCTTGCAAGGCGCCGTCCAGCAACAGGTCGAACAGTTTTCGCGCCTGAGCGGCATACCCTGCCGGCTGGAAGCGGAAGTCGAGGCGTTCAACATCCCGACCGACGAGCGCATGGACGCGGCGGTCTACCGCATCCTGCAAGAATCGCTGAGCAACATCGCCCGGCACGCGCAAGCTTCCGAAGTCTGCATCGGCCTGTGCCGCGTGTCGGGCAGCCTGAGCCTGACCGTGCGCGACAACGGCATCGGCCTGCCCGATCCGCCGGCGCGGCGCGGCTGCGGGCTGCGCGGCATCGCCCAGCGCGTGGCCGAAGCCGGCGGCCGCTTCGACATCTCCAGTCAGCCCGGCCACGGCACCGCGCTGACCATGTCTTTCCCGATTCAATCAACGTTCGTATAACGGGGCCACCAATGTCCACTCAAAAAATCCAGCACCTGATGGAATTCTCGCACGCCGACATGCAACACGGCTTCGCGCTGAAACTGATGGAGTTGCTGGTCGTACCGACCTTCGTCATCGACGTCCACGGCAAGGTCATCATCTGGAACCGCGCCTGCGAGCGGTTGACCGGGGTCGACGCCTGGGAAGTGCTGGGCACCACCGACCACTGGAAGAGTTTTTACCACGAGCAGCGCCCGACCCTGGCCGACCTGGTCATGCACGGCCGCGACGCCGATGCCCAGGCCTTGTATAACCAGCATGTCCGCCGCAACGACAGCGACAGCGGCCTGCGCGCCGAAAACTGGTGCGACATGCCGCGCGTGGGCCGGCGCCGCTACCTGGCGGCCGACGCCAGCCCCATCTTCGATGCCGAGGGCAAGCTGGTCGCCGTGGCCGAAACCCTGCGCGACGTCACCGACGAGAAGCGCGCCCAGGTGGCGCTGGAGCAATTGGCCACCCGCGACGGCCTGACCGGCCTGGCCAACCGCCGCTGCTTCGACGACACCTTGCTGGCCGAATGGCAGCGTGCGCTGCGCCAGGAACAGCCGCTGTCGCTGCTGATGGTCGACGTCGACAATTTCAAGCAGTACAACGACGCCTACGGCCACCTGGGCGGCGACGAATGCCTGCAAAGGATAGCGTGCGCGGTGTCGAGCGAGATGCGCGCCAACGACCTGGTGGCGCGCTACGGCGGCGAGGAGTTTGCCGTGATCCTGCCCAACCAGTCGCTGAAAGGCGCGGCCATCGTGGCCGAGCGCATCCGCTGCCGGGTGGAACAGCTACACCTGCCCAACCTCGGCAGCACCCAGCATGTGGTGACGGTGAGCATAGGCGCGGCCACAGCGCTGGCGGCGCCGGGCAGCGACCCGAGCCAGTTGGTGGCGACGGCCGACTCGGCGTTGTATCGCGCCAAGCACATGGGCCGCAACCGCATCAGCCTGCCGGAAGCGTGATCCGTGCGGGATCAAGCCACCCAAGGCGTGTAATGCACGCCCACAGGAATAATATGACTGATTACGTCAATGTTTTCCGCCGATTCGGAGAAGTTCACCAACAACTGCTCCCGTGACATACCGTTGTTCAGCGCGTTCAGTTGGACGGCAAAGCCGGCTGTGTCCGGCTCTCGGTGCAACACGTTCGCGTATAAGGCGGTCACAAACGCCGAATTGGGGGGCGCATCGCCATATGTGCGCACGAACTCGGGGCTATTGATAAAGCCTTTCGCAATCGATAGCAGGCTTTGTCCATGATCCATGCGATACAGCCAGAAACCCATTCCCGCGTCATCCGGCGCACGGCTGAACATTGCGCCATACAATCGATATAGCTGGCCAGCCTCGCCTGCGGTGTCCAGCGCCAGCCCTCCGCCGCCGAGAAATTCCAGACGCTCCACCCCGGCCAGCAGATCGCTGCGTCCCGCGGCTGACGAGGAAACTGTATATCCGCTGCCGCTAACACTGACCGCATAATCCGCGATGCTCCCGGTGTACAACACCTCATCAATCCCATTGCCGCCAGTAATGAGCTCATTGGACGGGGTGGCGACGATGACATCGTTACCGTCCGTGCCGGCGCGCACACTGGAAAAATCGCCGATAGAAACAGTTTGATCGGCAAACACCAGCGTCGAAACCGAAGTCAGCTTATCAACTCCTTCGCCGGCCACCGAAAGCGAGGTCGAGGAACCAGTTAAGGTATAGGACGCCAGCGACTTGTTAAAAAACACCGTATCGCTCCCCCCACCGCCAAGCACGGTATCACTGCCAGCCCCCAAATGGATTTTGTCGTTGCCGCTCCCACCCAAAATCGTGTCTCCGGCATCGTTGCCAAAAATTACGGAACCGCCGCTACCGGCAATCGCACGCTCGATCGTCACGTTATAGGCAATCGAAATATTGTTATACCCTGGCGCGGTCTCACTGAACGTTCCGGCGTTGAGATTGATCATTGTGGCATCAGTGCAACCGGAAAAATCCAAGGTATCGTTACCGCCCGCATCCCAGATACATTGCATGGGAGAGCCTTTTACGAAACTATAAGTATCGTTGCCGGTGTGATAGCTCATATTGGCCCCGTACAGATATTGCATCGCCTGGATGTCGTACAGCATGGGGGTGCTGCCATATTCGTGGTTCAGGCTAAAGCCAGCGCCGGTATGGTAAGACATCTGGGTGTAATCGATACTGTCGGTGGAGGCAGGCAAGAATGGGCCATCGATACTGCCACCGGTGGAGTTGTAATTGCCCGGATGCTTGAGCCCCAGCGTATGGCCCAGCTCATGAATCAGAACGGACGGTCCGAACGTGCCCGGTGTGTAGACCGAATTAAAATCGTCCGTATTATTTGTGAAGAGATAAGTCGCATCGCCTCCATTCGGGAGATACGCATAGCCGCTACTCTGATCCCCTTGATCGTTGGTGCCCAGCTGGATATTTCCGCCGGACCAGACCTCGGTGAATTTGATATTGGCCACCGCCGACCAGGTCGCCAACGCCGTGCGTACGGCTTGCTTCTGGAAGAAGGTCATCGGCAAAAAGCCATTCACATCGTCAGCGCTGCCATCGGCCGGCGCGACGGACATGAAACTGTAAGTCAGCGACACGCCTTTGCCCGGGCTGCTGGCCCAGCTGCTGTATACCAGCGAATCGATAGAATTATTTCCGGTCGCAAAGAAAGTCATGATATGGCCAACGTCAACAAATATAATTGCATCATAGTAACATCAGCATCGGTTTAGTCAAACGGATTCGTTACGATTTGATGGGCCGGCGGCGGCAGCCGGGCCGGCAGCTTCTGCGACTCGAGCCGCGCCACCACCTCGCCCAGCAGTTGATGCAGGGCGCGGGCATCTTCCAGGCCGGCCTGGTCGGCGGTCAGGTCGACATCGCCGCTGAGGGTGATGCGGTCCAGGCGGTTTTCTATCGATAGCTGGCCAATGTTCAACACGTCCGACTCGTTGGCGTAGGGTACAAATTTACTCATGATTAGCTCCGGGATTTACGTGGCTTGACTTTGGGCAGACGCAGCATGGTCTCCTTTTGCTCGGCCGACAGCGAGGGCAGCAGATTGATGCCCACCCGCGCCTCCAGCTGTGCCACGCTCAGTGTTTCATATTCCGCGTCGGCGCGGTTTTCGATAAAGAATGCGGCGCCGGCGCGCTGGCGCGGGCTGTACACCAGCTTGTACAAATGAGTGGGCACCAGCACATTGCCCGCCTTTTGCAGATTGCCGCCGATGAAAGCCGGCCCGGTGATCACGTACAGGTCGCCCTCCTTCTGCGCCAGCTTGCGCACCGCGCCCTCGATGCCGGCCCAGACGTGGCGGTTGTTGTCCGCATCCTGGGGCACCATGTTCGCCAGCGTGAAACTCTCGTGCTGGGTTTCGCGGTCCGGCATGTCGCCGTTAGGCGCCATGTGGCCGCGGTCGTAGCCGCTGCGGGCGTAGTCGGACAGCTCGGCGCGCACGCTGGCCGGCAACCGCGATTCGGTGTGGAAGGAGTTCTCGCGCGACAGGTTCTTGGCCGCCTCGATATTGCCCGCGGTCAGGTGCTCGGCCGACCACAGCGGTGTGCGGGTGACGCCAGAATGCATGACGCCGAACACGCCAAAGCACAGCTCGGTGGTGGCGGCGTTCATCTTGACGTTGCGGATTTCAGGCAGGCGGCCATCGACATAATGCTCCGGGCAATTGCCTGCCCAGGCCAGGCTCGCCCCCAGCAAGCCGCAAGCGAGCGCTGCCGCAGCGACAGTTCGTTGAATCAAAAACATAGTTCCTTCAGGTAAATTTGGCGTGGCGGCATTCTAGCGGAGCTCAGCCGCCTGGAACAAGCGCGCGGCAACTGTGCGCAACTCCTCGCGCAACGCCTCGGGCTCCATAACCCTGAAGGCGAACGGCACGGCCGCCAACTGGCGCGCCAGCCAGCCCAGGTCGTCGGATTGGTTGCGCAGCAACACCCCGTCGGCTGTCTGCTCGAACAGGCCGATGGTGTCGATAAAGGCGCGGCGTGCGGTAGCCAGATCGGTCTCCAGCAGGATGGTGGCGGCGAACCTGCGCGGCAGCGCGGCCACCGACAGGCGCAAATGTTCCAGCGCATCGAAGCCGGCCGGCAGCTGGAAGCCGCCCGGCGCCGGCGCCACCTGCACCACGCGGTCGAGTCGGAAGGTGCGGATATCGGCGCGCAGATAGCAATGGCCGACGGCATACCAGTACCCGCCGTAGTACGCCAGCCCGTATGTGTCAACGTCGCGCTCGCTGTCGACGCCGCCGGAGCGGTAGCGCAAATGCACGCGCCGGCGCGACTTGGCGGCCAGGCTGAACGCAGTCAGCGCCGCGTTGTCCTGTGGCCCGGCAGCCGGCTGGGCAAGGGACCGCAGATCCAGCCGCACCGTCGCATCGATGGCGTCCACCCGCTGGCGCAAGCCGTCCGGCATGATGCGGCCCAGCTTGGCCTGCGCGCTGGAGACCGCCGGCGCCGCCTCCGCCAGCCCCAGCCCGCGCGCCGCCAGCAAGCCCAGCGACAATGCCAGCGCCTCGTCGTCGGTGAACATCATCGGCGGCAATTTAAAGCCCGGCTTCAGTGCGTAACCGCCGTAGCGTCCGCGTTCGGCCATGATCGGGATGCCGATCTGTTCCAGCATGACGATGTAGCGGCGCAAGGTGCGGCCGTCGACGTCGAGCCGGCGGGCCATCTCGGCGCCGCTCATGCGGCCATGGGTTTGCAGCAGCTCCAGGACTGCCAACACGCGGGTGGTGGGATGGTACATGCCGCAAAGATAGCAGATTTATAGGGCCAAATCCGTCCTGATTAATCGCTATGCTAGGCAAAACACACCAACCAGGGAGCAACACATGAGTCAAACCGCCAATCTGTGGCTGTATTTTGTCGTCGTATTCGGAGTGATCGCCCTGCCCGGCCTGGACATGGCCTTCGTCATGGGCAGTTCGATGCTGGGCGGACGCCGCTCGGGGATGGCGGCGGTCGGCGGCATCATCGCGGGCGGCTTCTGCCACCTGTGCATGGGCGCGCTGGGCGTGGCCGTGGTGCTGCAATGCTGGCCGCCGCTGTTCAGGATCATGCTGCTGGCGGGCGCGGTCTACATCGCCTGGATGGGCTACAGCCTGCTGCGCAGCGACAGCATCTTCCATCCGACACCGGACGCCGAGGCGATGGCGGACGCCGTCATCTTCCGCCGGGCCCTGACCACCAGCCTGCTCAACCCCAAGGCTTACATTTTCATGCTGGCGATCTTTCCGCAGTTCCTCAAGCCGGGCCAGGGGCCGCTGTGGGTCCAGTCCGGCGTGTTGGGCGGCATCACCGCGCTGACCCAGCTGGGCGTCTATGGCGCGCTGGCCTATGCCGCCAGCGGCGCCAGCGGATGGTTTGCCTCGCACCCGGCCGCCGCCACAGTCGCCGCCCGCGTCATGGGCGCGCTGCTGATATTGACGGCAGTACTGAGCGCCAGCCAGGCCTGGATCGCGCCGTAAAAAACAAAAAGGGCTGGAACCGCGACGGCTCCAGCCCTTCCAAACATCCGCCCTACCAGAGGCTGAGTTTATATTTCAAATGCAACAACACTGCTTACTATTTTACATCGTTTTGTAGCCAGCCGGTGAAAAATATGATAAAGGCCACCGTCACGACGCCTTGTTGCGGCGGGCGGTGCGCGTGGTGTTGGCGCGCCGGTGTCCGGTGCCGCCCCGGGGCGCCTGGGACTTGGCGTCCTTGGTCTCTCCTGCCTCGGCCCTTTGCTTGTTGACGATGCGGGCCGCGACCTCTTCCTCCCGGCCCGGATAGCGGCCTTCCTTCTCGAATTTGTGCTCCAGTTCCTTGTATTCGCGCTCGCGCTTGGGACTCGCTCCTTTAGGCACGATCATCTCCTTACTCTGTTTGCACGGACCATCCTACCCAAAGCGCAACACTGTCGTCGCACGCCAGCGAAATATTGCTAAAAATTATAGATTCGCACGACCGTTCGCTGATACACTTTCTGTTCCCCGGAGCAAATACCGGTACTCACAAACACAATAAAAGACGAGACATGAAGATTGCCGACATCAAGATAGGCCAGCGCCTGACCATTGCCTTCTCATTAACAACGTTGATGCTTGCCGTGGTGGTCGCGGTGGGCTCGGCCGGCCTGCGCGCCACCAGCATCGAGCACGCCTCCGGCAACGCGCAGCAGATCGCGTCCTTCTACAGCACGCTGATGATCGCGCTGGGCGTGGCCGGCGGCGCGCTCAGCCTGTTCACCGCGTGGTACATCACGCGCGGCATCGTCAGCCCGATCCGCCACGCGGTGCGGGTGGCGCGCACCGTGGCCGGCGGCGACCTCAGCTCCAACATCGAGATCCGCTCCCGGGACGAGATCGGCCAGCTGTCGGCCGCGCTGAAGGAGATGAACGCCAGCCTGATCAGCATCGTGTCGGAAGTGCGCGGCGGCACCGAGGCCATCGGCACCGCGTCGTCGGAAATCGCCGCCGGCAATATGGACCTGTCGGAACGCACCGAGCGCCAGGCCGGCTCGCTGGAAGAGACCGCGTCGTCGATGGAGGAACTCACCTCCACCGTCAAGCAGAACGCCGCCAACGCGCTGCAGGCCAACCAGTTGGCGGTATCGGCCTCCGCCGTCGCCGGCCAGGGCGGCGCGGTGGTGGCGCAGGTGGTCGACACCATGGCCTCGATCAACGCCTCGGCACGCAAGATCGTTGACATCATCGCCGTCATCGACGGCATCGCCTTCCAGACCAACATCCTGGCGCTCAACGCCGCCGTGGAAGCGGCCCGCGCCGGCGAACAGGGGCGCGGCTTCGCCGTGGTGGCCAACGAGGTGCGTAACCTGGCGCAACGCTCGGCCGCGGCGGCCCGCGAAATCAAGGGCTTGATCGGCGACTCGGTCGGCCAGGTCGACGCCGGCGCCAGGCTGGTCGACCAGGCCGGCGCGACGATGACGGAGATCGTCGCCAGCGTGCGCCGCGTCACCGACATCATGAGCGACATCGCCGCCGCCAGCCAGGAGCAGCTGTCCGGCATTGAGCACATCAACGGCGCCATCGCCGAAATGGACCAGACCACGCAGCAGAACGCGGCGCTGGTGGAGCAGGCAACGGCGGCTGCCGCCACCCTGCGCGACCAGGCGACGCATCTGCAAGGCGCGGTCGGCGTGTTCAAGCTGGTGGGCGATGCGGGTACGCACCGGAGCGCCAGCGTCAAGCCGATCAAGGCGACCCGACGCAGCGTAGGCCAGGCACACGAACAGTTCGCTGCGCTGGAAGCGCCATCGGCAGCACGGCACTCGTCGGCCGGCCGTTAAGGCGACCTCTAAAAACCTGTCGCCTAGCGGCTGGACACGGTAAAATTCTGGCATCGGCTACGACCAACCAGTACAAGCGACAATGAAGTCACGGATCGTCCTGTTTGCGGAGCATAAACACGAACACAGACGTACCAAGATCGGCGATCCGCTGGTCGGTTTAACAAAGCGTATGGACTTCGAGGCGTTGGCCGCCAGCATTGGCGCCGCAGTACCGAGGCCGTCGCGCGCCAAGGGTGGCTGGCCACCGTATCCGATTTTGTTGATGGTCAAAATCCAGGTGCTCCAACAGCTCTACAACTTGGCCGACGACGCGCTGGAATATCAGTTCCTGGACCGCCGCAGCTTCTTGCATTTTTTGGATCTGACCAAAAGCAGTAGCATCCCCCGACACTGAGACGATCTGGCGGTTCCGCGACCAACTGGCCCAGGCTGGCGTCGGCACGCTGGTGTTCGAGCAAGTCCGGCAGCAACTGCATCCACACGGCCACATGGCGCCCAGACCGTCGACGCCTCGCGGATACACTCGACGTGAACTGGACGAAGAAGTATGACAAGAGCTACTTTGGCTATAAGCTACACGCCTGCGTGGACAAATGTTACAAGCTGCTGCGTGAAATGGCCGTCAAGCATTCTGGGACGTTCGAGGCGACTTCGGCGCTCGATACAAATATAGTCTTTTTTAGCGGAGGATACATGAAAGTAGAGACAAGCTACGCTGGATTTTGTATTTATTGCGGGGGTAAAGCAAGCAGCGATGAGCATTTTATTTCTCGATGGCTTGGTGGCGTTGCTTACATTAAAAAAGCATCTTGTGTCATTTGCCAAAAAATCATCAACGACGATATAGAGAATCCTTTATCCAGAGGTCTATTTTGGTCCGCAAGAAAGTTCTTAGGTTTAAAGTCTACTTCTGACAGTAAAGAACCATTACCTTTGATATTGATAAATTCTGGGAAAGAGGAGGAGGTACTTGTTCCTCTGGATTGCAATCCGGGGTTTTTAACAATGCCGGCTTTACCTGAACCGTCTATTTTTTTGCATACCACTCCTATGTTGAGAACTGGCGAAATTACTTGGCAGTTCATAACTTCCATTTTTGATCAAGAAAAGCATGATAAATTTAAGAAGCTTTATCCATCTGATTATGTTGCCACGAGGGAACTTGGAATTGTTTCATTTATGAGGCTTCTGGCGAAGATGGCGCATGGATACGCAGTTCATAGTGGAATTCCGTTTCGCCCTTTACTTAGAGATTTTATTTTGTATGGAGATCGCGCTAAAGGGGAATTTTTTGTTGGTGGGTTGCCAGGGTTCGGTCCTCGCTCAGATCATTCAATGGTTTACGCGGCAGACTGGATAAGCATCAACGGCGTCGAGTATTTGGAAATTCAATTCCAATTGTTTCCATTAGCAGGCATGCCGGTCTATCGGATAATAGTTGGAGAAGCGCTCGACTTCATTGATTACGACATATTTAAAACAATTTGGACTATTAAAGAAGAAGCCACCGAAGAGGCAACGCGAAAAGAAGGTTACTTAAATCGTATGTACTTTGAATGGCGCGACACAGAAGATCAGTCATTAAATGTTACTTGATAATATCTCAAGCAATTAACGCAAGAATTTAATCCATCGGTTTTCCTTTTGAAAGCATCGCATAGCCTTGGCGCGAAATAATGGCCAGCCACAACGAGGAATATGATCGCACGAAACTAAATATCTAGATCAATAACCAATAGCGCCAGTTCCGAAATAGAAGGGGGCCGACCAAATCGCGCAGTAAAATCAGAAAGTTCAGCACGTAGGTCATATTCTGAAGACGTACGAACACCTGCGCCGGAGGTTACGAGGGGCTGGAGAAATCCCTCGGGGATAACAAATTGCGGTCTCCACTGCGTCCAGTAGCAACATCCAAATATAACGTTGTCGTAGCGAATAGCGAACTTTAGTCGAGTGCTCTGAGGCTGGGCATTTAGGCATTCTTCTGGCCAAACATCGAGAATAACGCACTCGACATTTCTGTCTTTCACGCTGCTCTTCGCGGCGAAGGCAAGAAACCCACGAGGTAAATAATTTGCTTGGCAGATTCTTGATCGGATCGACCACGGTATGTGACGCCGCATTTTCGAATCGGTGAACTGATGAGCGCACGCCACCTTGAGTAGCCACCGACCGATTAACCTAGCATCAATTTTGGATAGGCGAATGTCGCTGGCCGCACCCGGCTCGCGCGCTGAGCCTATAACGATTTGCTCAACCTGGCGATCCAGATGGTCCATCCATCCGTTGTTGCAATGCTGGCATACATCTCCGGCCAATATCTGGTCAGCATGGGCATCACGTCGACCAACTAGAACTTCACCCTCCAGCTGCTCCCCCGACATCCGCAACTTGGAATGGCCCAATTGCCGAAGCCATGACCGACGCAGCACATGTTCTTTCGCGCGAGACTTTCCATCAACAGGTCGGTTGCAGAATAGACAGTTTCGCATGATCGTTGCGTATGAAGTTTCAAAATGCAATTTCTTATATAGCTTATAGCATAGAGTTGCAATTTTCCAAAGTTGGTTCGAACAATGGAAACTCGATAATTGGATAAATGTTTAGTTTGCGAGTTCGAACCCACCGAGTTGTTGTCGTAACGAGTAACAGACTGGCCCTGTCGAGCCCGGTCCGGAGGGCTGCCATTTCGTCACGTCGATCTGCGGTCACACGACTATGACGATGACCGCTCATTATTTGCGATAGGCGAGGCAAGCTAGTTGTCAAGTCCCGTCTGTCCATAAACCCTTTTTACAAATAGGTCGGGCTTCGGTCGCTGCCATTCCTTGAGGGACTGAATTGGTGTTTTTGAACCGATGGCTAAGTGGTGCTAGGCGATGCTCGATGCCCATGCCGGCGCATACCTTATCGAACACACCGGCCGCTGGGTTTCTCGTCCTTGCTCGTGAAGCGGTCTGTAAACTGTGAGCCGTTGTCGGTCAGGACCTTGACGATTTTGATCGGCGATGCGTCCTTCAGCCGCCGCAGAAAATCGATGCTGCTGAAGTCGGTCATGTCGTGGTAGATGTGCAGGAAAACCCAGCGCGTGGAGCGGTCGATGGTCACGCACAGATAGCGGCGCGACATCTCTAAACACCTAATGAGCCATGAGTCGCTGAACAGCGGCTGAATGCAGCCAGCACGTCGAGCTACGACGCTGCCTCATATCGCAGTATCGGTTTGCGCAACACGATCGAATCACGACGAAATTCCAGATGGCCTTAAGCCCCGATCAGTTGCTCGATCTCGGCCAGCAGCTGCGGCATGGTGTCCACCACGCGCCAGGCGCCGGGGAAGTCGTGGCCGCGCGTGAGCTCGTTGCGCAGCACGATGCAGCGGATGCCGGCCGCCGTCGCGGCTTGCAGGCCGCGCGGCGAGTCTTCCACCACCAGGCACTCGTCGGCGCGCACGCCCAGCCGCTCAAGGCCCAACAGGTAGGGATCGGGCGCCGGCTTGCTGCGCGCATAGGTTTCGAAGGTCAGCACGAACTCGAAATGCGGCAGCAAATCCAGGCGGTCATGGATGATCTCGAAGTGGTCGCGATTGGAGCTGGTCACCACGCCCATGCGCAGGCGCGGCGACAGGCTGGCCAGCACCTCGCCGACGCCGTCGATGGCCGGGATGGTCTCGGCGGCCAGCGTGGCCGCGTACTGGCGATTGCGCTCGTCGCGCCAGGCGTCGATCTCTGCGACGCTGAGCCGGGGTTCGAGCAGATGCCACGCGCCGCAGTTGTCGGCCAGGTACCAGTCGAAGAAGTGCTGTTCGCTCAACTCCAGCCCCAGCGGCCGGAACAGGTCCCGGTTCGCCTCGTAAAACAGGCGCTCGGTGTCCACCAGCACGCCATCGTTATCCCACAAAATCGCCCGCAGCATAGTCCCTGTTCCGTGTAAAGCGCCAGCCGGCGCGGTGTGGCTTCGTTGCAGCGGGCATTGTACCCGCTGGCCTTGCGGGGCTGGGTATGCAATACTCCATTCAACATACTTAAAACAGAGCAACATGGCCGTTTTAGCACTGCTGCCGCGCAGCCTCAAGTTCCGCATGACCGCCGTCGTGGTGATGCTGGTGCTGATCGCGACCGTGATCGTCACCTGGGTCGCGCTGGTGCTGGCGGAGCGCGACATGAAGGGCGTGATCGGCAACCAGCAGTTCGCCCTGCTCTCCTCGGCCGCCGCCCTGGTGGACGCCCAGATCACCACAAAAAAAGCCCTGCTGGCCAGCCTGGCCAACGCCGTGCCGCCCGACGCCGGCCAAGGCCCGCAGCGCATGAGCGCCTTCGTGGCCCTCCATCCTGTCGTGCGCAAGCAATTCCTCAACCTGCACATCTTCAACCAGAACGGCGTGCTGATACACACCGAAGGCGAAGGCGCGGCCGTGCTGGCGCTGGACGAGCGGCCGCGCGCCTTCCTGCGCAAGGTGCTGGCCGAGGGCCGCGCGGTGGTGTCGCCGCCGTTCAAGAGCATCCTGTCCGGCCGCCCCGCCATCATGATCATCCAGCCGGTGCTGGACGCACAAGGCAAGGCGGTGATGCTGCTGGGCGGTACCATCGACCTGATCGACTCCGACTTCCTGGCTCAGATCGCGGCCCAGAAGCCGGGCAAGACCGGCTACATGTTCATCATGACCACGCAGGGCATCCTGCTGCACCACCCGAATCCCAGGCGGCTGCTGGAGCACATCAACACGCGGCCCGGCTACAACCGCGCCACCGAAATGGCGCTCAAGGGATTCGAAGGCTGGACCGAAGCCGTCAACAAGGACGGTAGCGAAGGCATCTACTCCTACAAGCACCTGGCCACGACCAACTGGATCATCGGCGCCCGCTTCCCGGTCGACGAAGCGTTCGCGCCCATGATCGAAATGCGCCGCCACGCCATGCTGGCGGCGGGCGCCTTCGCCGCGCTGGCTGGCCTGATGGCATGGCTGGCGATCCAAACCCTGCTCAAACCCCTGGGACAGCTGCGCCACAACATCAACGACATCCGCAACGGTGAGGTCAGCATCGGCGTGCTGCAGCGCCGGCGCGCCGACGAAATCGGCGAATTGAGCGGCGCCTTCCACGAGCTGATGGCGGAACGCGAACAGACGCAGGAAGCCATCCGCCAAAGCGAATCCCTGATCAGTAACATCCTCGAACAGGCGCCGGACGCCTTCGTCAGTTGCCAGAGCAACGGCACCATCACCAAGTGGAACGCCGCCGCCGAGCGCAGCTTCGGCTGGCGCCGCGAGGAAGCCATCGGCCGCGACATCGCCGACCTGATTATCCCGCCGGACCAGCGCGCGGCGCACATCGCCGGCATGGCGCACGTCGCCAACGGCCGCACCGGGCCGATGGCCAACTCGCGCGTGCGCATCACGGCGCTGCACCGCGACGGCCACGAGGTCCCGGTTGAACTATCGATCAACGCTTTGCGGCACGGCGGCGCATACTACGCGACCGCCTTCCTGCACGACATCACCGAACGCGTGCTGTACGAACAGAAGATCGCCGACAGCGAGAAGCGCCTGCGCATGATCGCCGACAGCATCCCCGCCCTGGTCGCGTATATCGACCACGACAACCGCTACCACTTCACCAACGAATACTTCCGCACCATGCTGGGCCTCGATCCGCAGGCGATGATAGGCCGGACCATGGAGGAAGTGCTGGGCAAGGAATTCGCCGACTCGCTGGCGCCGTATCACGAAGCGGCGCTGCGCGGCGAGCGCATACACTACGAGCGCGAACGCCGCAAGGACGGCCAGCCGCAGCAGGTGATGGGCGACCTGATACCGGACATCGCCGCCGACGGCAGCGTCGCCGGCGTGTACCTGATGGTGGTCGACATCACCGAGCGCAAAAGCGCGGAGCTGCGCCAGGCCGCCAGCGAGAAGCGACTGAAACTATTGACCGACAACCTGCCGGTGCTGATCACCTACCTGGACGACAAGCGCCGCTTCCAGTTCGTCAACGCCACCTTCTTCCAGTGGTTCGGCGTGGCGCCGGACAAGCTGATAGGCCGCCACCTGGTCGAAGGCATAGGCCGCGACCACTATGAGCAGGCCGAGGTCCATCTGGACAAGGCCTATCGCGGCGAGAACGCCACCTACGAACTGAAGGCGCAAATCGACGGCAGCCTGCATGCGCTTGAAACCACCCTGGTGCCGGAGATCGGCGCCGACGGCGCCGTGGTGGGCATCTACACGCTCACCCACGACACCACGCGCATGAAGGAAATCGAGGAACGCCTGACGCAGCTGGCCCGCATCGACACGCTCACCGGCATCGCCAACCGCCTGATGTTCGAAGAGATACTGCAACTGGCACTGGTGCGGTCCAAGCGCAATCGCAGGCCGCTGGCGCTGGCCTATCTGGACGTCGACAACTTCAAGACCATCAACGACACCATGGGCCACGGCGCCGGCGACGTCGTGCTGAAGGAATTCGCCTCGCGGCTGGTGGGCAATGTGCGCGCCTCGGACACCGTGGCGCGGCTGGCGGGAGACGAGTTCGTGATCGTCCTGGAACAGGTGAACGGCCACGGCGAAGCCGAGCGGCTTGCGGTCAAGATCATCGATGCGATGCGGCGGCCGTTCCACATCGCCGGCAAGACGATGCGCATCACCACCAGCATCGGCATCGCGCTGCAGGAGCACGACGCCGAGACGCCGGCCGAACTGGTGGCCCGCGCCGACAGCGCGCTGTACGCGGCCAAACGCAATGGCCGCGACGGGTACGCGCTGGCCGATTAGGCGGGAACGCCGCTCGCCATGGGATTGGCCACCGGCTCGGCGACCTTGAACAGCAGGTTGCGGTCGACGTGGTGGAAGGGCTCCTCCTGGCCGCGGATCATCATCACCGTGTCTTCTTCATAGCCCCAGCTGCCGTCATCGTTGATGGTGACCTTGATGCGGTACTCGACGGTCTTGAAGCCGTACTCCAGGAAGGGATTGGAACGGATGCCGTAGGTATCGGATTCCAGCCGCGCCACCAGTTCGAACTCCTTCGCGTCCGGCGCCACCACGGCGGACGCCATCGCGATCTGCCCGCGCGGGATGCCCAGCGTCTGGATCACGGTGCTGGTGGCCGGCTCCCACAACCAGTAGCCGACCTGCTCGTGGTAGGTCTTGGCCTGGCCAGGCTTGTTGATGATGATGAGGTAGCGCAGGCCGTAGAACAGCTGCGGGCCATTGGTGACGGGATCGATCGGATACAGCTCGATGCGCTCCACGTATGCCTGCTTGCGCGGACCGTCCGCCTTCGGCTTGATATCGAGGCCACGCTCACCCTTCCAGATGCCTGCCATCGGCGCCAGCGGGCCGAGGTTGTTCAGGGTGTTGACGTCGATAGTGGATGGCTCGGTGTAGATATCGCTGGAAAACTCGCTCATGCATGATCCTGTTGGTTGAAGATAGCCTCTATTGTAAGGCGATCTCGATACGATTGCGTCCCCCGGAATATTGATAGGCCACCGCGCTTCCCAACTGGCGTATCAGCAGCAGGCCGACACCGCCCACGGCCTGCGCCTCGATGGGCAGCCCGGGATCGGGCGGCGGCGGACCCTGGGTGACCGGATTGAAGGCCGGCGCCTCGTCCTCGTACACCAGCCGCGCGCCGTCCACGCCCACCCACACCGAATGGGCGCTGTCGCCGCCATGGCCGTGCAGGATGCTGTTGCGAAGCAGCTCCTCCAGTATCAGCTCCGCGCGCGCGACCACGCCCGGCCCGAGGCCAGCCTGCTTCAACGCCAACGCGGCAAACGACATCGCGCCGGAGACCGCATCCAGCCGCGCCGGAAACCGCAACAACTGCGCAATACCGGTTTCTTTTCTGTCCATTCGAGCATATTATCGGAATGCTTATCCCAGGAGAAGAAAGATGCGTAACTTAAAAGCCGCCATTGTCACGGCGGCCGCCGTATTCGCCGTGGGCGGCTCCTGCGCCGCCGAACAGCCGGCCGGCATGATCAAGACCGCCAAGGGCATCGCCGCCATAGAGCGCGCCGGCAAACAGACCCCGGCCGCCCCCGGCGCCGCGCTGATGGCCAGCGACCGCGTGGTCACCGGTGCGGACGGCAGCGTGGGCATCACGCTGCGCGACGAGACCCTGTTGGCGGTTGGCCCGAACAGCAATGTGTGGCTTGAAAAATACGCTTTCGATCCGACCTCGCACGACGGCGTGCTGAATGCGACCGTCAAGCGCGGCACGCTAGGCGTCATCTCCGGCAAGCTGTCCAAGCAATCGCCGGGCGCGGTGCAGTTCCGGACGCCCACCTCCATCCTGGGCGTGCGCGGCACCGAATTCGTCATCGACGTCAAGGACGGAGAGTAAAGCATGGCCATGCTGATCTGGATCGCCTGCCTGTTGGCCGCCGTCTCGCAGCAACGCACACCGACCGAGCAAATCACCCTGCTGCCCAGCCAGGACGGCAAGGCCAGCGCGGTCATCATCACCACCGCCGGTGTCGACACGGTGCTCGACCAACCTTACCAGACCGCCGCCATCGATAGCAAGGGTGCCACCGTCAGCGCCGGCAACGGCGCCGATATCGGCAGCCGCTATGCCGCCACGCTGACCGCCATGCCGCAGCGGGCCGCCGTGTTCACGCTGTACTTCGTCACCGATACCGATGCGCTGGTGCCGGAATCGGCGGCCCGGCTGGCGGACATCAAGGCGCAGCTGGCGTCGCGGCCAGCTCCCGAGATCATCGTCATCGGCCACACCGACACCGTCGCCAAGCAGGCATACAACGACGAGCTGTCGTTGCGGCGCGCCGCCACCGTCAAGCAAATGCTGGTGGAGGTGGGCATCGAAGCCGACCGCATCGCCGTGCAGGGACGCGGCGAGCGCGAGCTGCTGGTGCCCACCGCCGATGGCGTCGACGAACCGCGCAACCGCCGTGTCGAAATCCGCGTGCGCTGATCAGGCGCTGATCAAGGCGCGCCGTCCCAGCGCAACACCAGCAAGGTCAGGTCGTCCGAGGGTTCGGCCTGGCCCACGTGCAGCCGCACGTCGTCGCGCACGGCCCGCACCACCGCGGCCGGCGTGGTTGCAGCCGTTGCGGACAGCCCGGCCAGCAAGCGGTCCAGCCGCGCATTGCCGTACAGGTCCCCTGTTTTGTTCATCGCCTCGTTGATGCCGTCGGTGGTCAGGCACAGGCACTCGCCGGCTTGCAGCTGATAGTGCCGCACCGGATATTCGAAGTCCTCCAACACGCACAACGGCGGGCCGTCCGCCGCGTGCAGGTGCTCGATGCGGCCGTCCACGGTCAGGCGGCGGGGCGCGTCATGGCCCGCGTTGCACAGGAAGACCTGGCCGTTGGAGGCATCCAGTATGCCGGCCACGCTGGTCACGAACAGCATCTCGTGATTCTCGCGGGTCAGCTCGCGATTGGCGCCGTTCATGATGGCCGCCATTTCCGAGGGACCGCGCAGCGCGACGCTCTTGGACAGCGCCTTCGCCACCACCATGAACAGGCTCGCGGGCAAACCCTTGCCCGACACGTCGCCGACCATAAAGAACACGCGGTCCTGGTCCAGCATGAAGAAGTCATACAGATCGCCACCCACTTCACGCGCCGGTTCAAGCAAGGCATCCAGCGAGAAGCGCCGCTCGCCGGGGAAGGCCTGCGCGGGTTGCGGCAGCGTCGCCATCTGGATGCGGCGCGCCGCTCCCAATTCACCGGCGACCTTGGCGGCGGACACCCGGGCCATCTGCAAGGCGCGCTCGCTGTGCTTGCGCTCGCGCACCGCCGCCGTCAGCATGCTGGCCAACAGGCTCAGTCCAACCACGCCGATCGCGCACACCACGCCCGCCGCATCGAACAGCAGACCCGCGCGTGCAAACAACAGCGCACCGCCGCCGAACAAGCCCAGCGCCAGCGCGCCGCATAAAGGCACCGACACCAGCAAACGCAGTCTTGGCAGGAACCAGACCAGCAGCACACCGCAAGCGCCGAACAGCGACGCCTCGGCCCAACGCATCCACGCCGGCCGGCGCAGGAAGGCGCCGTCGAAGAAGCTCTCGATCATCTGCGCGTGCGTATCCACACCGGGCATGAAGTCGCCGCGCGCATTGGTCTTGTAGTCGGTCAGGCCCAACCCCGTCATGGCGACGATGACGATCTTGTTCTGCAGCGCGCCCGGAGCCAGCCGGTCGCGCATCACGTCCAGCGCCGATGCGTAACGGTCCATCGCCGGTGCCGAAAAATTAACCCACACCGCGCCGTCGGGCGTGGTCGGCACGCGCAGGTCGCCGACCGACACGCTGTGGACGCCATCGTCCCCGGCCTCGATCTCCAACGCCGAACTGCCCGTCGCAACGCGCAGCAGCTCCATCGAAAACGCCGGCACCAGCGTTTCGCCGATGGCGCCGACCAACGGCGCGCGGCGCACCAGGCCCCGCTCCAGATCCACCGACAACAGGCCCTGCCCCTTGGAGGCCGCCTGCAGCAAGGGCAAACTGGACATCGCTTGCGGGAAGCGCATCACCTTTAGCGAAGACGCCGGCCGGTTCACATGCAGCGGCCACACACGCAAGGCATCGCTGGTGCCGGCTTCGGGATGTGCGAATCCCGCAGCGCCCAGCACGATGGGCGCGCGCCGCATGGCCGCAGCCAGCACATCGTCATACGCGGGCAGCGCCGCCAGGCTGTCGCGCAAGGGACCGGGAGGCAGCCGTCCAGCCAGCGCCTCGGGCGACGTGGTGTCCGGCTCCGGCATCAGGATATCGAGCCCGATGGCCAGCGGCTGCTGCGCGTTGATGTGTTCTATCAGCTCGGTCAGGCGCGTGCGCGGCCATGGCCACTGGCCGAACTCCTTGAGCGACGCTTCGTCGATGGCGATGATTTGCACCGGCCCGGATACGCGCTGGCGCGGCAGGTGAACCTGATAGGCGTTGAACAAGGCAAGCCGCAGTTGGGGCAGCACACCGTCGCCGCCGGCCGCCAGCATCACCGCCAACAGGCACGCCAGCACCAGCGCCAGCGGCCTGCCTTGGCCGGCGCGAATGCCGCCCAGGACCCTGGTTCTCAAGCGGAGCAGCATGGCCGCGCTTACAGTTCGATTTCCATGCCGTCGTAGGCCGAGACGATTTCCAGCGGCGCCTCGCCGGTGATCTCGGCGTAGCGCCGCGTCTCGGCCAGCACGCGGGCGATTTGCGCGTCGTCGTAAATCGGCTCGTGATGGAACAAGCAAAGCTGGTGGACCCCGGCCAGCTGGCACAACTCCACGCCGACCACATTGCTGGAGTGGCCCCAATCGGCTTTCACCGAAATGGAATCGGCGAGCGAGTACATGGCGTCGAAGATCACCAGATCGGCGTCGCGGAAAAATTCGACGAAAGCCAGCCGCTCGGCGGCGTTGTCCAACTTGTGCTCGGAGTCGGTGCTGTAGACCATGGACTTGCCGCCCTGCTCCAGCCGATAGCCGTACGAGTCGCCCGCATGCAGCTGCAGCTTGGCCGTCACCGTCACGTCATGCAGACGCAGTGGCACCCCGGGCTCCATCCGCACGAACTCGATGGTCGCCCCCAACTGGTGGAAGCCGACCGGGAAGCTGATCGGCTCCTGCTGGCGGCGGAACGCCGTCTCCAGCTCCTCGTGGCAGCCGTAGATGATGATCCGGTTGCCCGGTATGTAGGCCGGCGTAAAGAACGGGAAGCCCATGATGTGATCCCAATGGAGGTGGGACATGAACACATGATAGGTCTGCGGTTTGCCCGGACCATAACGCGCCAGCTTGGCGCCGGCCAGCGCACGCACGCCCGAGCCCAGGTCGAGGATGATGTGTTCGTGCGTGGCGTCCGGATCCCACGCCTCCACCTCGACACAACTGGAATTGCCGCCGTAAGTACCACGCACATCGAAACCCAGGTCGTTGTCGATATACGACGCCACCTTCGC
Source organism: Rugamonas sp. A1-17 (assembly GCA_025548565.1). Classification (GTDB taxonomy): domain Bacteria; phylum Pseudomonadota; class Gammaproteobacteria; order Burkholderiales; family Burkholderiaceae_D; genus Rugamonas. The sequence goes on along the minus strand of JAJLPB010000016.1, from coordinate 17,639 downwards.
CGGCGTATCGAGGTTGCGGCCGATGGCGCCTTCCAGCGCCGCCACCAGCTTGGAGCGGATCTGCTTGTGGTTCAGCGCCACCGGCAGCGAGCCGCGCGCGCCCCAGATGCGCGCTTTCATGAAGCGCCGCCGACCACCGCCAGCGCGGCGACGCGGTCGGGGAAGATCTCGAACAGCATATCGAAGCGGCTGATGGTGAACACCTCCAGCACCAGCGGCTGCAGCGACGCCAGCACCATGCGTCCGCCCTGCGCCTTCACCTGCTTGATCGCCACCATCAACGCGCGCAGGCCGATGCTGCTGATGTAACTGACACCGCTGAAATCGAGCACCAGCGCGGCGCCATCCTTGGTACAGTCGCTCAGGTGCGGATCCAGTGCGAGTTTAAAGGCATCGGCATGCATATGATCGATGCGGCCGGCGGGGCTGAGCACAAGCGTGCTGCCGGCTTGCTGCGGCTGAAGTTCCATAATGATGACGCCCTGTGCGGATGAAGATGACATTTTGTCCTGATTTTTTTCATTTTTACATCTTTCAGTGCAATAAGCAATTCCGAGGAGAATCGCCTGTACGTGATATTCTTCGGCCTCGACGCAATCAGGGAGAACGTACATGTCGCCGGTCGACAAATTTTTCAAGCTCACCGAGCATGGCAGCAACGTCAGGACCGAAGTGGTCGCGGGCATCACCACCTTCCTGACGATGGCCTACATCATCTTCGTCAATCCCGCCATCCTGGGTGACGCCGGCGTGCCAAAGGACGCGGTGTTCGTCGCCACCTGCCTGGCGGCGGCGCTGGGCACCATCATCATGGGCCTGTACGCCAACTACCCGATCGGCATGGCGCCGGGCATGGGGCTGAACGCCTACTTCGCCTACGCCGTGGTGCTGGGCATGGGCGTGCCGTGGCAATCGGCGCTGGGCGCGGTGTTCATCTCCGGCTGCCTGTTCATCCTGGTGAGCGTGTTCAAGGTCCGGGAGCTGATCGTCAACGGCATCCCGCATTCGCTGCGGGTGGCCATCACGGTGGGCCTGGGCCTGTTCCTGGCGCTGATCGCCATGAAGGGCGCCGGCCTGGTGGTCGCCAGTCCCGAGACGCTGGTGCGCGTGGGCGACATGCACAAGCCGCAAACCATCATGGCCGTTTTCGGCTTCCTGCTGATCGTCACGCTGGACCGCCTGCGCGTGCCGGGAGCGCTGTTGATCGGCATCGTGGTGGTGACGGTGATGAGCTTTTTCTTCGGCGGGAACACCTTCCACGGCTTCATGTCGCTGCCACCGTCGCTGGAGCCGACGTTGTTCAAGTTCGACCTGAAAGGCGCCTCCTCCCTGGGATTGTTCAACGTGGTGCTGGTGTTCTTCCTGGTTGAACTGTTCGACGCCACCGGCACGCTGATGGGCGTGGCCAGCCGCGGCGGCCTGCTGGTCGATGGAAAAATGAAGCGCCTGAACAAGGCGCTGCTGGCCGACAGCTGCGCCATCGTGGCCGGTTCCATGCTGGGCACCTCCAGCACCACGGCCTATCTGGAAAGCGCGGCCGGCGTGCAGGCCGGCGGCCGCACCGGCCTGACGGCGCTGGTGGTGGCCGCGCTGTTCCTGGCCGCGCTGTTTTTCGCGCCGATCGCCGGCGTGGTGCCGGCCTACGCCACCGCGCCGGCGCTGCTGTTCGTCGCCTGCCTGATGCTGCGCGACCTGGTCGACGTGGACTGGAGCGACACCACCGAAAGCGTGCCGGCCGCGATCACCGCGCTGGTGATCCCGTTCACCTACTCGATCGCCCACGGCATCGCCTTCGGCTTCATCACCTACGCCGGCTTGAAGCTGCTGACCGGCCAGGCGCGCCAGGTCAAGCCGGTGGTCTGGGTGATCGCCGCGCTGTTCCTGTTCAAGTACGCCTACGTCAGCGGCTAAGCGCCGTCCGCTGCGGGGATGCCACCAGCGTCGGCATCTCCCGCACCGCCAGGATGCCGACCACGTTATTGAGCCGCATCCGGCATAGCGTCAGCGGGTCCTCATCCTCCGCCGCCAGCCGTATTTGCACGTCCACACCCTGCGGGTGCGTGGTCGTGCGCAGGCTGCGCAATTCCAATCCCAAGCGGCGCACAATCGCCAGCACGGCTTCCAGCGTGGCGATGGCGTCGTCCGGCTCGATGCAAAATCGGTAGCTTTTTTGTGTGGTATTCATGCAACCAGAATATCCGTGAAGCCACAAAATAGGCTTCCTTGTTTTGCTTCATTTCCGACCCAACGAGGAAGATTATCCCTCTTGATATAGAATTCAAGGAATAATCATCTTTCACGGAAAAACAACATGGAAATCGACGAACTCGACCGCAGCATTTTGCGCGAACTGCGCCGCGACGGCCGCCTGAGCAACACCAAGCTGGCGGAAAAGGTCGGGCTGTCCACCACGCCGTGCTGGAACCGCGTACGGGCGCTGGAGGAAGGCGGCATGATCGAAGGCTACACCGCCCTGCTCAGCCAGAAAGCGCTGGGCTATCCGGACACGGTGATCATCGAAGTGACGCTGGACCGGCACGACGACGACATCTTCGAGAAATTCGGCCAGGCGCTGGCCGACCTGCCGGAAGTGATGGAAGCCTACCTGCTGACCGGCGAATACGACTACCTGATCAAGGTCGCGGTGGCCGGAACGGCCGGCTATGAAGAATTCCTGCGCCGCAAATTGTACAAGCTGCCCGGCCTGCGCCACAGCCGATCCACCTTCGTCTTGCGCTGTCTGAAACGCGCACACTCGGTCGAGCCCTGATCCGCCTTGTGTTGTCAACCGCACAGATAGACCGCATGAATCGGCGCATTGTGCAGGCACTAAAACAACGACAAGAGGATGACCATGAACAAGCCTATACACATCGCCGTGGCGGCCGCCACCCTGGCGCTGGCATCGCAAGCCATGGCGCAAATCACGTTTTACGAACATGACGGCTGGCGCGGCCGAGCCTTCACCGCCACCCGGCCAGTCAACGACTTCTCGCGCACCGGCTTCAACGACCGTGCCTCGTCGGTGGTGGTCGAGCGCGGCCAGTGGGAAGTCTGCGACGACGCCAACTTCAGCGGTCATTGCATGGTGCTGCGCCGGGGCAGTTATGAATCGCTGCGCGGCATGGGCATGAACGATCGCATCTCGTCGGTGCGTCCGGTGGGCCATCGCGCCCGCTACGACAACGAAGCGCCGGCGCCGCTACCGCAACCGACCTATGAATACCGCCGCCGGCCCAGCGAGCGCGTGGTCGATGTGCCGATCACCTCGGTGCGCGCCGTGGTCGGCACGCCGGAGCAGCGCTGCTGGGTCGAACGCCAACAGGTAAGCGAACCGGCCAGCAACGGCAACAATGTCGGCGGTGTCATTGCCGGCGCGCTGATCGGCGGTATCCTGGGCCATCAGGTGGGTGGCGGGACAGGACGCGACGTGGCCACGGCCGGCGGCGCGGTCGCTGGCGCGGCCATCGGCAACAACATGGCCAACAACCGCAATCAGCAGACCTACGCGCGCGACGTGCGCCGCTGCGAAAACGTCAGCAACCCGAAGCCTGAATACTGGGACGTGACGTACAACTATCGCGGGCTGGAGCACCGTGCGCAGTTAAGCGCGCCTCCGGGCACGACCATCGCCGTCAACGCCAGGACCGGCGAACCACGCATGTAAGTCTTAAATAATTGCCCACATCCCAGAAATTAACTGGGAGGTGGGCAAGCGAACACGTATACTTGAGGCCCCTCCCGATGGGCAGGCCTTGAGACCGCATGCGTACACTACTTCCCTATTCCTACTACGGCGCCGATACCGACGAGCAGCAGCAGTTCTATTCCGAGTTGCGTCCGGTCGCCATCATCTCCCAGAGCGTGGGCCTGCTGAGCTGGATCACGGCCGCCGTCATCCTGGCTTCCAGCGGACAAACGCTGCAAGCCAGCCTGCTGTTCGGCGTGCCCGGCATGCTGCTCAGCCTGTGCATCTCGCTGTGCGCACGTTCGGTCAGGGCGCTGGTTGTCTCCGGCATCGTCGGCACCACCGCCACCGCGTTCGCCTTTCGCCTGCTGGTGGCGTACTGCCCCGATCCGACGTTCTGGGTGCTGCCTGTCGGCACTGTCCTGACGCTGTCGGCGGCGCCCATCTTCGGCGGCATGCTGAACTACATCGGCGCGGCCATTGCCGTGTGGCTGATACTCACGGTAGGTAATTTTCCCGCGCAACCGGGGCAGCTGACATTCAATCTGTCATTGCTGGTCATGGGCAGCAGCTTCGCCATGGCGATCTACCTGCACGCCTACTTCCTGAACCTGAGGGTGCGCAGCCACCGCGCGCGGCGCGAGCTGGCGGAGATGGCCTTCAAAGACCTCGTCACCGGCCTCAACAACCGCCGCAAATTCACGCTGGAAGTCCGCCGCGCGCAGGCACAGCCATCGCCCTCGTCGCTGCACTTCCTGATGATAGACATCGACGACTTCAAGAAGATCAACGACACGCTGGGCCACGACGTTGGCGACGAAGTGCTGATCCACACGGCGGCGGTGATCGCCAGGCTTGGAACCGGCCATCTGTGCGGCCGCCTGGGAGGGGAAGAATTCGGCGTACTGTTCCACGGCGAGGCCGAGGACGCGCAAGAGTTTGCCGTCGCGCTGCTGGAGAGTGTACGCGCGGCGACACATCCGCCACGCACGGTCAGTATCGGCATCGCCGAATTCGACAAGGACAGCGAGCTATCCATCACCTACAAGCGCGCAGACGAAGCGCTATATCTCGCCAAACGCCACGGCAAGAACCGCTACGTCCTGGCCGACACCATCCAAGCCGCCGCATAAAATTGGGGTCAAGTCTGACATTCGGACACGAGCCCGTCCGTCGAAAATTGGGGTCAAGTCTGGCATTCGGACACGAGCTCATCTGTTAGCCTCGTGCCCGACGCCCCAACTGCTGGGGCCGTGTCCGAATGTCAGACTTGCCCCCAAATTGCTTAGAAGTGATATTCAGCGCGTATCATCGGCGTCTTGGCGATGTTGCCCTGGCCTCCGGTGGTGGCCGAGGTATTGCCGAACTTGTTGCGCCAGTATTGGTATTCGACGCCGATGCGGAATGTGTTCTTCGCACGGCCCATCGCGGCGCCGGCGTCAAACATCAGCTGCATGTCGATATTGGTCTCGGCGCCGGTATCGTTGCCTACTTCGTCCTTGCCCTTGGCCGCGATGAAGTTGGCAAAGCCTTCGAAGGCCCACAACGAGCCCACTGGAATCCCCCACTCCGACGACAGCATCGCATGCGTCTTGTAGGTATAGCGTCCAGTCACGGTGGAGATCGGCGGGAAGGCGCCGCTCGGTGCGTTGCTTTCGTTGAGCAGGAACAGGCTGGTGTTGAAGTGCCCCGCCGGCACGTCCCACATAAAAGTCGGCCCCAGCACGAACATGCGCTTGCGCGAGTTGTAGCCCACGTCGTTCTTGGTGTTGACGTCGAATCCACCGGTGATACCCAGCCCTCGCACCGGGCCAAACTTGTATTCGCGCCCAGTCACCTTGCTCAGGTCCACCGTATTGCGGTACAGGATATACGCTTCGTTGGCGCCCGACTTTTGCGTCAGCGAGGCCGGATCGTTTTTGTCCGACATCAAGAAGTCCGCGTTGAAGAAGTTGGTGCCGTACTTGTAGCCGCTGACGTGGGTCAGCGCAAGAATATTCTTCGAGATGTCGTTGGGGTTGAACGGCTCCCGATAGTCGTTCCCGTAACGCCAGCTGACGGAGGTGTCGCTCCAGTCGGCGGCGTGGGCCGCGCCCATGCCCATCAAGACGACGCACAACACTTGAGGAATTTGTCTCGTTTTCATTTTAGTTTTCCATATTATTTTGGACGCGACCGTCCCCGCCGGCGCCATGCGGCACGCCGGTGAGGAAACAGTCGTGTGGGTTATTTCCTCAGCCTGCGCCGAGGTAGACGAACTTGAAAGTGAACACGCAAGCGATCGCCCAGATCACTGGACGCACTTCGCGTACACGGCCGGTCAACAGCTTCAGCACCGCGTAGGAGATGAAGCCGAACGCCACGCCAAGCGCGATCGAGTACGTGAACGGCATGGTCAGCGCCGCGATGGCGGCTGGCACGCTTTCGGTGGTGTCGGACCAGTCGATGTCGACCAGTTCGCGCAGCATCAGGCAGGAGACGTACAGCAGCGCTGGCGCCGTGGCGTAGCTTGGCACCACGCCGGCCAGCGGCGAGATGAACAAGCAAGCCAAAAACAACACGCCGACTGCGACGGCGGTCAATCCGGTGCGGCCACCGGCTTGCACGCCAGCCGCGCTCTCGATATAAGCCGTGGTGCTGGAAGTGCCCAGCAGCGAGCCGGTAAGGATGGCGGTACTGTCGGCCATCAGCGCCTTGTTCAAGCGCTCCATCTTGCCGTTGACGAGCAGGCCGGCGCGGTTGGCCACGCCCATCAGCGTGCCGGTGGCGTCGAACAGTTCGACCAGGAAGAACACCAGCACCACGTTCAACAGGCCGACCGAGATCGCGCCCATCAGATCAAGCTTGAACAGCGTAGGCGCCAGCGACGGCGGCATGTCGACCACGCCATTGAACTTGTTCCCGGCGATGAAGAAGCTCATCACCGTCACGGCCAGGATGCCGATCAGGATCGCGCCCTTTACCTTCAGGCGGTCCAGCGCGACGATGACGAAGAAGCCGACGATGGCCAGCAGCGTGGGCGCCGAATGCAGGTCGCCGACACGCACCAGCGTCTCAGGGCTGCTGACGACGATGCCGGCGCTCTTCAGCGAGATCAAGCCGAGGAACAGGCCGATGCCGACGGTGATCGCGGTGCGTATCGAGTGCGGGATGCCGTTGACGATCATCTCCCGCAGCTTGAATATGCTGACGAACAGGAACAGGCAGCCTGAGATGAACACCGCGCCCAGCGCCATTTGCCAGGGCATGCCCATGCCCTTGACCACCACGTACGCGAAGTACGCGTTCAACCCCATGCCCGGCGCCATGGCGATCGGATAGTTCGCGTAAAGGCCCATGATCAGGCAGCCCAATGCGGCCGCGATACAGGTGGCAACGAAGACCGCGCCCTTCGGCATGCCGGCGTCGCCAAGGATCGAGGGATTGACGAAGATGATGTAAGCCATCGTCAGGAAGGTGGTCAGACCCGCGACCAATTCGGTGCGCACATCGGTCCCATTTTCTTTCAGCTTGAAGTACTTCTCTAGAATTAACATAACGTCTCCGTGTTCTATTTTTAACTGCTTCTTGTGTCATCCGCCGATTAAACATGGGAACAATCGGCTTAGACCTTATCTCAGGGGCCACTGTGTGTAATTGGTCTGGTGGCATACCTGCTATCTGCTATGGCCTATAACAGTCGGGACGCGCCGTATTTTTTACGGCGTAGCCCCTTGCTTACCCTCCTATGCTTTGCGTGCCGCCGGGTTTAAACGAATTCACCAATCTTCGCGATCACCGCCTCGCGTACCGAGCCGCTCAGAATGAAGGAGCGCGCCACTTCAAGGTCGTTGTGCAGCCAGCGGTCGCCGTCCAGGCACGCCGGGATCTGGCTGCGCACAGATTCATAGGCCGCCTGCGTGCCTTTGCCGAGCACAAAACCGGGCAGCAGGTTTTCTGTCATCGTCAGCGCCTGCGAGGCCAATAACATTTCTACGCCCACAATGTATTGTGTGTTCGATACCACAGTGGCGGCCTTGCGCGCGCACCAGGTGGAGTTGGAGACGTGGTCTTCGCTGTTGCCCTTGGCCGGAATCGAGTCCACGCTGCCCGGCATGCACAGCGTGCGGTTCTCCATCACCAGTGAACTGAGCGAGCATTGCATCACCGGATAGCCGGTGTTCACGCCACGCACGCCGGACATCAGGTTGCGCGGCAGGCCCCACGACAGCGTCGGATCAATCAGGCGCGCCACGCGGCGCTCGACGATGCTGCCCAGGTCCGCGACGGCCATCGCCAGCAGGTCCATCGCCTGCGCCAGGTATTGGCCGTGGAAGTTGCCGCCCGAGATAATCTCGAAGCCGCCGCCGTCCTTGCCGAAGATGAGCGGATTGTCGGTGGCGGAGTTCACTTCCTTATCGAGGATGGTGTCGATGTAGTCCAGCGCATCAAACACCGGGCCGTAGACCTGCGGCGCGCAGCGCAGCGAGTACACGTCCTGGATGCGGGCCGTGTACGGGATATCGGTGCGGCGCAGCTCCTCCGGGAACTGCACTGCGCGCGCCTCGTGCGTGGTGCGGGTGGAGCCGTCCAGCAGATCGCGGATGATGGCGGCGGTCTTGATCTGCCCCGCGTGCGGGCGCGCTTCGTGGATGCGTGGGTCGAAGGCCGACATCTCGGCGCGCATCGCCTCCAGCGTGAGTCCCAGCGACAGACAGGCATCCGACAGCATGTTGCGCGCATCGGCGGCGGCCAGCAGCGCCACCGCCAGCGAGACGGTGCAGCCGTTGATCAGCGCCGAAGCATCCTTGGCCTTCAACTCGAAGACCACCGGGCCGACGTTGGATGCGCGGATCGCGTCCGGCGCCGACATGCGCTGGCCCTTGTACATTACCTCCGCCTCTTCGAAGCCTGCGATGGCGGCGGCCAGGTAAGCCAGCGGCGCCAGGTCGCCGGAAGCGCCGACGGAACCCTTCTGCGGCATGATCGGATGGATGCCGGCATTGACGAAGGCCAGCAGGCGGTCGACCACCTCCACGCGCGGCGCGGAGTAGTTACTGGCGAAGGCATTGGCGCGCAACAGCATGGTGGCGCGGCTAACCTCCTCGGAAAACGGCTCGCCCATGCCGCAGGCGTGGGCCTTGATCAGCTGCGTCTGGAACAGCACGATGTCCTGCACCTTGACGCGGGTGTCCTTCAGCATGCCGACGCCGGTGTTAAAGCTGTACATCATCGGCGCCTCGTCGTGCATCCAGGTCGACTCGATATAGTCGCGGCTTTCCTTCAATGCGGCGCGCGACGATGCGGCCAGGTTCACTTCAATGGTGTGGTCGCGGGCGACGGCGACGACTTGCGCGGCGGTCAGGTTGAAGCCGTTGATGGTAGTGGTAGTCATAATCGTTATCTCTCAGTTGGCGCCGGCGGCGAACCACGCGCCGATTTCGGAGCGTTCTTCAGGCGTGATGTTGGTCATATTCCCGATCGGCATAGCCTTCAGCACGACGGCCTGCTGGTTGATCTTGGCCGCGTTCTGGTGAATCAGTTCCGGCGTGTGCAGCATGATGCCGGCGGGCGCGGTGGCGAAGCCGGGCTGCGTGGGCTGGGCCGCATGGCAGCTGACGCAGCGCTGGTTGACGATGGCCTGTACTCGGTTGAAGTCAGGTGCCGCAACGCCGGCATGCGCCGCATCGGCCACTTCGCCGGCGGCAGCAGGCAACGGCGCCGCGGCGGGACGCGGAGCAATCATCACCGCGACAGCAGCGAGGATCGCCACGCCGGCCGCAGGGAACTGCCATGCAGTCTTGCCATGATGGCGCAGGTTGAAGAAGTGACGAATCAGCACACCAGCCGCGATGATCGCGCCCAGCAGCGCCCAGCTATAGGCATGGCTGTAGGTCATCGCATAGTGATTGCTGATCATAATGAGCAGCACCGGCAGCGTGAAGTAGTTGTTATGAACGGAGCGCTGCTTGGCCTTCTTGCCGTGGACAGGATCGGGCGACTTCCCCTGCTCCATCGCCTCCACCAGCTTGCGCTGGCCAGGGATGATCAGCATCAGCACATTCCCGACCATCATGGTGCCGATCATGGCGCCGACGTGGATGTAGGCGGCGCGGCCGCTCAGGAACTTGGTCAGCACATACGCCATGGCGACGATGAACACGAACATGACCACGCCCAGCAGGCCATCCTTCTTGCCCAGCGGCGAACGGCACAAGGCATCGTAGAACAGCCAGCCCACCAGCAGCGAACCGAGGCCCACGCCGATGGCCTGCAACTGCGTCAGGTCCGCGACCGACTTATCGATCATCATCGCCGAGGCGTTGAAGTAGTAGACGATGAACAGCAGCGAGAAGCCCGAGATCCAGGTCGCGTAGGCTTCCCACTTGAACCAGTGCAGGTCCGACGGCAGCTCGGCCGGCGACACCAGGTACTTCTGCGGGTTGTAGAAACCGCCGCCGTGCACGGCCCACAATTCGCCGGAGACGCCCTTCTTCGCCAGGTCGGAGCCGGGCTTCGGCGGGCGTATGCTGTTGTCCAGCCAGACGAAGTAAAAGGACGCTCCGATCCACGCTATCCCGGTGATGAGATGCAGCCAGCGCACCAATAGATTGAGCCAGTCCACGCCGTAAGCGAGCAATTCCATGTTGTCTCCATGTTTGGATTTAGCTCGTCTGCCACCGCGGGCGCTCCAGACGATTGGGATGATTTCCCTTTTGGCCGCGAACTGTTGAAAGCTCCGCTGCGACCGATTGAAAACCACGCGCAGAACACGCATGGTGTGGAACGAACGATAAAACTAATTCTGGCTTTTCGTATGGCAGTAGCCGTATATTAAAAATAGGCTCACCGTTATAGATCGACCACCATGGCACAACTTCCCGACCACTTAGACCTGCACCTGATACGCATCCTGTACATGCTCCTTTGCGAGAAAAACGTCTCGCGCGTAGCGATGAAACTGGATCAAACGCAGCCCTCCATCTCGGCCTCGCTGCAGAAACTGCGCGAGCTGACGGGCGATCCGCTGCTGGTGCGCGGCGGCCGCGGCATGGTGCCGACGCAGCACGGCGAGAGCCTGAAGGAGCCGGCAAAGCGCATCCTGGACGAAGTGGGGCAGCTATTCCTGCACAAGACACCCTTCGCCTCGAAGGAGGAAAGCCGCACCTTCCGCATCGGCGCGCCGGACTACCTCGATATTCAATTCCTGCCGAACGTTGTGGCGCGATTGCGACGCGAGTCGCCCAAGAGCCGCGTCATCATCCACAGCCTGGGCGCGGAAGTGGATGCGATCCGCATGCTGTCCGACGGCGATCTCGATCTGCTGATCGGTAACTGGGAGCAGCCGCCGGAGCACCTGTACCTGTCGCGGCTCTTCGAAGACCCGATCATCTGCGCCATGCGCGCCGACGCACCCTACGCCAAGCGCACCGGCGCCAACGACATGACGCTGGACGATTATCTGAGCCTGCCCCACGTGGCGCCCTCGCCCACGCTGCCCGGCTTCCACGGCGTGATCGACAGCTTCCTGGCGCAGCAAGGCTACCAGCGCAACGTGGTCGTGGAGTCGGCATATTTCAGCCTGATCCCCCACATGCTGACGCAGACCGACATGGTGCTCACCACTGGGCGGCAGTACCTGCGCTTCTATGAGCGCAACCTGCCGATCAAGACCTTCGCCGTGCCGGTGCGCTTCCCGACGATGCGCTTCTACCAGCTATGGCACGAGCGAGTCCACCAGGCGCCGGAACACAAGTGGCTGCGCGACCAGGTCACGCAGGCCGCGCAAGCCCTCACCGCAAAGTAACCCACCGTGGGCGTGGCACGCCCGCAACACTCCCATAAGCCCGGGCTGAATGCGGTTATGGCCCCGGGCGTATATAACAGCCTCCCTCGCCATATATCATTCCTCTTATACCAAGAGGAGACGGGCGACTGCCTGCACAACAATGACAATCACACTAGATCACCTGAACCGCTGCGCCGCCGAAGAGTTCACGCAGTTGCTGCATGGCCTGTACGAACACTCGCCATGGATACCGGAGCGCGCCGCCGCGCAGCGCCCGTTCGCGACCATCGCCGCGCTCAAACAATCGCTGCAAGGCGTAGTGCGCCGAGCCACCGAAGAAGAACAACTGGGTCTGGTGCGCGCCCACCCTGAGCTGGCCGGCAAGGCGGCTCTCGCCGGAGAACTGACCGTCGAATCCACCGGCGAACAGGCGCAGGCCGGCCTGACCCACTGCTCCGCCGACGAACTGGCGACGCTGCACAAGCTGAACGCCGACTACAACGCCAAATTCGGCTTCCCCTTCATCCTGGCCGTCAAAGGCCCGACCGGCAACGGCCTGTCGCGCCAGGAGATCATCGCCGCCTTCAGCCGCCGCCTGCGCTCGCAGCGCGACGACGAACTGGCCGAATGCCTGCGCCAGATCGGCCGCATCGCCGAGATGCGCCTCAACCAGCTGCTGCAAGTGGAACTGCAATTCGGCGCCACCATCATGGAGTGGTCGGAAGTGATCGGCGCCTGGAGCGACGACGCCGACAACCTCACCTGCGCCTACATGACCGACGCCCACCGCAAGACCGCAGCCCAACTGGCGGCGTGGATGAAGGAAGCCGGCATGGAAGTGTCCATCGACCCGGTCGGCAACGTCGTCGGCCGCTACAAGTCGGACAAGCCGGGCGCCAAGGCGCTGCTGACAGGTTCCCACTACGACACCGTCCGCAACGGCGGCAAGTACGATGGCCGCGAAGGCATCCTGCTGCCTATCGCCGTGGTCAAACATCTGAACGAACGCGGCGAACGCCTGCCCTTCGACCTGGAGATCATCGGTTTCTCGGAAGAGGAAGGCGTGCGCTATCAAAGCACCTTCCTCGGCTCGAACGCCGTCATCGGCCAATTCGACATGGCACTGCTGGACAAGGCCGACGCCCAAGGCATCACCATGCGCGAAGCGCTGACCGCCGCCGGCCATGATGTCGGCAAGATCGCCTCCGTAGCACGCAAGCCGGAGGACGTGCTGGCCTTCGTCGAAGTCCACATCGAACAAGGCCCGGTGTTACTGGGTAAAGGACTGCCGACCGGCGTCGTCACCTCCATCGCGGGCAGCTGCCGCTACCAGGTCGAGCTGACCGGCCTGGCCAGCCACGCCGGCACCACACCGATGATCATGCGTAAAGACGCCGCAGCGGCAGCCGCCGAAATCTTGCTGTACGTGGAGGACCGCTGCGGGCGCGAACGCTCGCTGGTCGGTACCGTCGGCCAGCTGCAAGTGCCGGATGGTTCGGTCAACGTGATCCCCGGCGCTTGCAAGCTGTCGCTGGACATCCGCGCCGCCGACGATGCCACGCGCGACGCCGCCGTCGCCGATATCCTGAATCAGGCCGAAGCAGTTTGCGCGCGCCGCCAGATCGGACTCAAAGTCACCAAGATCATGCAAGCCCCTGCCGCACCATGCGCGCCATGGCTGGTGAAGCAGTTCGCAGCCGCCACCGAACGCGCCGGCATCGAAGTATTCGAGCTACCGTCCGGCGCGGGCCATGACGCGATGGCGCTGGCCCGCATGACCGACGTCGCCATGCTGTTCACCCGCTGCGGCAACGGTGGCATCAGCCACAACCCGCTGGAAACGATGACGGCGGACGACGCCGAAGTATCGGCACAGATTTTCCTGGACTTCCTGCGCCAGTTCCAAACCAAGTAATTGCGGAGCGATCATGTCTGAACCTATTCGATTCTTCTATCGCGGCGAAGTCCGCTCCGTTACCGCCGGCGCGCCGACCCGCACCCTGCTCCAGCACCTGCGCGAAGACCTGCACTGCACCGGCACCAAGGAAGGCTGCGCCGAGGGCGATTGCGGCGCCTGCACCGTGGTGGTGGCGGAGCTGCAGCCGGAAGGCGAAGTGGCCATGAAGTCGGTCAATTCCTGCATCCAGTTCGTGCCCACGCTGGACGGGAAGGCGGTCTTCACCATCGAAGACCTGAAGCAGGCCGACGGCAAAATGCATCCGGTGCAGGAAGCGCTGGTCGAATGCCATGGCTCGCAGTGCGGCTTCTGCACGCCGGGCTTCGCCATGTCACTGTGGAGCCTCTACCTGAAACAGGAGGGGCAAACCACTCCACCGTGCCGCAAGACCGTCGACGAAACCCTGTCCGGTAACCTGTGCCGCTGCACCGGCTATCGCCCCATCATCGACGCGGCGCGCCGCATGGGCGAGCTGCCGCACGTGAGCTTCGACCGCGAGGCGCTGAAAGCCACGCTGCAATCCATCCAGCGAACCGAAATGTACAGCTACACCCACGATGGCCAGACCTTCTACGCCCCACGCACGCTGGCCGAACTGGCCGCGCTGCGGGCAGCCAAACCCACCGCCACCATCGTCGCCGGCTCCACCGACGTCGGCCTGTGGGTGACCAAGCAAATGCGCAACCTGGGCGACATGATCTACGTGCGCCAGGTGCAGGAGCTGTACCGCATGGAAGAGGAAGACGGCATGCTGTACATCGGCGCCGCCGTCTCCCTCAACGATGCCTATGAGGCGGTCTGCAAGCATTACAAGGAAGAGCTGCACGAAATGTGGCAACGCTTCGCATCGCAGCCGATCCGCAATACCGGCACGCTGGGCGGCAGCGTCGCCAACGGCTCGCCGATTGGCGACTCCGCGCCGTGGATGATCGCGCTGGGTGCGGAAATCGTCATCCGCAGCGATAAGGGCCAGCGCTCCATGCTGCTGGAGAAGTTCTACCTCGATTACATGAAGAAGGACTGGCAGCCTGGCGAATTCGTCGAAGCCGTGCGCATACCGCTGCCACGAAAGGACGTCCACTTCAGGACTTACAAACTGGCCAAGCGCTACGACCAGGACATCTCCGCCGTCTGCGCGGCCTTCGCCTTCACGCTGACGGACGGCGTGGTCAGCGACGCCCACATCGCCTACGGTGGCATGGCCGCGACCTCCCGCCGCGCGCCGCTGGCCGAAGCAGCCGTCAACGGCAAGCGCTGGGACGAGGCCACGCTGAAGCTGGCGATGGCCGAACTGGCGAAGGACTACACGCCGCTGAGCGACATGCGCGCCACCGCCAGCTACCGCATGAAGACCGCGCAGAACCTGCTGCGCCGCTACTGGCTGGAGACCAATCCAGACTCCGCCCAGCCGCTGCAATCGATCAACGCATTCCACTACGCAGAGGGAGCCGTCACAGCATGAACAGCAAATCGGAACCATTCCTGACGCAGGCCGTCCCCATGGCGTGGGCGGAAGTCGGCAAGCCGCATCCGCACGAATCGGCGGTGCTGCACGTGCTGGGCGAAGCCACCTACACCGACGACATTCCCGAAGCCGCCGGCACGCTGCACGCGGCGCTGGGCATCTCGTCCAAGGCGCACGCCAACATCCTGTCGATGAACTTCGACGCCGTCAAAGCCACGCCCGGCGTGGTGGCCGTGTTCACCCACAAGGACATCCCCGGCACCAACGACTGCGGCCCTATCATCCATGACGATCCGATACTCTCGGAAGGCCTGGTCGAATACGTCGGCCAGCCGATCTTCATCGTCGTGGCGGACTCGCACGACAATGCCCGCCGGGCCGTCAAGAAAGCCGTCATCGAATACGAAGAGCTGCCAGCCATCCTGACGCCGCAAGCCGCACGCGACGCCAAGTCCTTCGTTGTGCCGCCCATGCACCTGGCGCGCGGCGATGCACAGGCCGCGTTCGAGCGCTCAACGCATAAGCTGAAAGGGTCGCTGCACGTTGGCGGCCAGGAGCAGTTCTACCTGGAAGGCCAGATTTCCTACGCCATTCCAAAAGAAGGCAAGGGAATGCTGATCCACTGCTCCACCCAGCACCCTACCGAAATGCAGCACGTGGTCGCGCATGCCCTGCATCGCCATTCGCACGACATCGTGGTCGAATGCCGCCGCATGGGTGGTGGATTCGGCGGCAAGGAATCGCAGTCCGCACTATGGGCCGCCTGCGCCGCCATCTCGGCCGCGCATTTGCGCCGCCCGGTCAAGCTGCGCGCCGACCGTGACGACGACATGATGGTCACCGGTAAGCGCCATTGCTTCTACTACGAGTATGAAATGGGCTACGGCGACGACGGCCGCATCGTCGCAGCCAAGGTGGAGATGGTGACGCGCGCCGGCTTCTCGGCCGACCTGTCGGCACCGGTCGCCACGCGCGCTGTCTGCCACTTCGACAACGCCTACTATCTCGGCGACGTCGATATCCGCGCCATGGCCGGCAAGACCAACACCCAGTCCAACACCGCGTTCCGCGGCTTCGGCGGCCCGCAAGGCGCCATCGCCATCGAGTACATTGTCGATGAAATCGCCCGCAATCTCGGCATGGACTCGCTGGACGTCCGCAAGATCAACTTCTACGGCCGCAACGACGAAGAAGGCCGCAACGTCACGCAATACAATCAGAAGGTGGTCGACAACGTCATTCACGAACTGGTTGCGCAGCTGGAGGACGAGAGCGACTACCGTCGGCGCCGCGAGGAGATCAATACGTTCAACGCGAAGAGCAAAGTGCTCAAACGCGGCCTGGCGCTTACGCCGGTCAAATTCGGCATCGCGTTCAACGTCACGCACTTCAATCAGGCCGGCGCGCTGGTACATGTGTACACGGACGGCTCGGTGCTGGTCAACCACGGCGGTACCGAGATGGGCCAGGGAATCAACACCAAGGTCTGCCAGGTGGTGGCGCATGAACTGGGCATCGACCTCGCCATGGTGCGTGCCAGCGCCACCGACACCAGCAAGGTCGCCAATACCTCGGCCACAGCCGCTTCCACCGGCGCGGACCTGAACGGCAAGGCGGCGCAGGACGCGGCCAACACCATCCGCGCGCGCCTGGCCGAATTCGCCGCCAAGCGCCACGACGGCGATCCCGCCACGGTGCGCTTCGAGGCCAACTTCGTCCACGTCGGCGAGATCGCGATTCCGTTCGCGGAGCTGGTGCAGAAGGCTTACATGGGGCGCATCCAGCTGTGGTCCGACGGGTTCTATGCCACGCCCGGCCTGCACTGGGATCCAAAGACCATGAGCGGCAATCCGTTCTCGTACTACGCCTACGGCGCCTCGGTGTCGGAAGTGGTGGTCGATACGCTGACCGGAGAATGGAAACTGCTGAAGGCCGACGCGCTGTACGACGCCGGCAATTCGCTCAACCCCGCCATCGACGTCGGCCAGGTTGAAGGTGCGTTCATACAGGGCATGGGCTGGCTGACCACCGAGGAACTGTGGTGGAACGCCGCCGGCAAGCTGATGACGCATGCGCCGTCCACCTACAAGATCCCCGGCGTATCGGACTGTCCGGAGAACTTCAATGTCCGCCTGTTCAAGAACCGCAACATCATGGACAGCATCCACCGCTCCAAGGCGGTTGGCGAGCCGCCGTTGCTGCTGCCGTTCTCGGTGTTCCTGGCGATCCGCGACGCCTGCTCCAGCGTCGGCGACCATCGCTACAATCCTCCGCTGCGCGCACCGGCAACCAGCGAGGCTATCCTCGATGCGATCAGCGCCGTGCAGGCGGCTGCGGAAGCGGCGAATTAATCATGTCCATGCCACTCAATCTTAACGCGCTGACGGCGGCGGCCAGCAAGGCGGTCCCGCGCGTTCTGGTCACTGTCGCGCAGGTTGCCGGCTCCGCGCCGCGCGAGCCTGGCGCCAAGATGCTGATCACCCAGTATCACGCCTTCGATACGATCGGCGGCGGCCACCTCGAAATGGTCGCCACCGACATCGCCCGCGAAATGCTGTCCATGCCGGCCGGTGAGCTGCGTGCCGAGCGCCGGCTGGAGCGCTTC
Source organism: Rugamonas sp. A1-17 (assembly GCA_025548565.1). Lineage (GTDB taxonomy): Bacteria > Pseudomonadota > Gammaproteobacteria > Burkholderiales > Burkholderiaceae_D > Rugamonas. The sequence continues at coordinate 156 of JAJLPB010000016.1, read as the reverse complement.
CCGCTCGGCCCCAGCCTGGGCCAGTGCTGCGGCGGCGTAGTCCATCTGGCGTTCGAGCGCATCATGCCGGAAGCCGGCGAGCATTTCGGTTCGCTGGCCCGCCGCTGGCGCGAAGGCCAGGACAGCTGGCGCTTGGTACCGCTGGACAGCGTGGAA
>JAJLPB010000015.1 GCA_025548565.1 Rugamonas sp. A1-17 | reverse complement strand
CAGACATCAAGAGTCACACTCCGCACAGCTCTTCAACGCAGCGCTTTTCGCTTAGAGACCCATTCTAGCACCTCCTTCTGGGACCAGGCCACTGAACGCTTGGACTGCTTCACTTGGGCTGGAAACTCGTGGTTCCTGATCGCCGCATAGACCCAACTGCGCGACAGTGCGCAAATTTTGAGGACCTCACCAATCTTAATTAGCCGATCAGTGGTGGATAAGTCGGACTGAGCATCCATAATTCTCCCCAATCAATACATTTCTTGGAATCAAACTTCCGCTAACTGTCCATGATCCCGTGTCATGGACTGTCAGGTAATTCTGCGCGCAACCAATCATTGCAATTTTGATATTTATCGTAATTTGGCTAAAAGTCGATTTCCGGCCTACCGTTGCATAAGACCCGAGCAGCTCGATCGCGAAAGCATCCCCTTAAAAAGATTCTTAGAAGATTTATGTTGATTTACTGACATGGATCCGACACCACCGAATCGGATCAAACTAACGTTTCATCCAATTTACGTGTGGAGGTCTACCATGGATATCGATATTCTCGGGATTGATCTAGCCAAGCGAGTGTTCCAGCTGCATGGTGCTGATCGTCGTGGCCACGCATTGCACGGCTCTAAGGTGCTTCGCGCAGAGTTGCTCGGTGCGGTGCGCAAGTTGCAGCCTCGTGTCATCGCAATGGAAGCTTGCAGCTCAGCCCATCATTGGGGACGGCAATTCCAGGCAATGGGCATTGAAGTGCGACTTATTAGTCCGCAGTATGTCGCGCCATTCGTAAAGACCAACAAGAACGATGCGAACGACGCGGCTGCGATCGTCGAAGCGGCGAGCCGGCCCACGATGCACTTCGTTACAGTGAAGTCGGTTGAGCAGCAGGATATGAGGGCGGTTCACCGCGTGCGTGAATTACTGGTGCATCAGCGAACAGCGTTGATCAATCAAGTCAGAGGATTGCTGGCCGAGCGGGCGTGGTGATGGCCCAAACACCTACCGCTTTCAAGCGCGCCTTGCCGTCGATCCTGGAGAAATGCGAGGGCGAACTGACCAGTATCTGCCAAACACCCATAACAGAAATGCTTGAGCAGCTGCGAACTCGCGACCTTCGGTGACGGGTCGGAATCGCTTCCTTTGCCCGATAACTGAAGCGTAGAATTGACGCATAATCTACGCATTTTCCACGCATTGAAAGTTAGGCATTTTATGGCAAACGAACAGCAACCCGTCCGACTCAGCCTGTCGGTGTCGCCCGAACTGAATGCACTTCTGGAACAATTGGCCGTCGCCGGCAGCTGCACCAAAAGCGAAGTTTTGCGCAAAGCCATCGCGCTCTATGATGTCGCCTTTGAAGCGAAATTGCAGAAAAACCGCCTCGGCATCCTGGACCAGAACAAGCAGCTTTTGACAGAAATCGTCGGCCTCTGATTAACGCACCTTCCATTAAAAAAACCACCCGCACCGGGAATTCCCAGCGGGGTGGTTTTTCGACAAAGAGATCGTCCGCTCGTTAAAGCTGAGCCTTTGTCTGAATGTCAGGTCTGCGCCTGGAGCCTATCAGGGCACACCAATCACTTCCTCTAAAATGTTCATGACTTCAGTGATGAACCGAGCATAACCGTCGGCATCTCCACCTTTTTCTGCCACCCGGTCACGTTGCCAGTCAAGGAAACTAGGAATGTACCAGATAAGAGAAAGCAACCGGGCTGGGATCATTTCTTGATCATTAAGGTCAATGCTCCGCAGTACGATCATAAAATCTGAAGCTTCGGTCGGGTTAAACAGGCCAGCTCTCAGGTGATCGAAAAATCCATTTTCGTCCCAAGCCGCTTCCAGTTGTTGAATTAATTTTTCCATATAAATCACTTTATTCTTTCAATCGCACTCGCGGGAATTGCATCTTTAATCAGGACTTCTTGATCACGTCTAGCCCAGTTAGACATCCTTCCGCCGTTTTTAAATCCGCCGGAAACATCCGATATTGATGATCCAACTTTGCTCAAATCAATACGCACGACACCGTTCTCTCCGTATTTTGAAAGCGCAATATCCAAACTTTTTGTTGTGGATATCCATTGGGTGTCTCGCTTGCCTGCGACGTGACTCAGCTCACTGTTTCCAGCGCCAGGCATACGTGCCGTTAGCCCTGCACCTGCATCCTCTCCGGCAGCTAGTCCTCGATAAACATAGTTTCCTTCCGCCGTAACAGCTCTCTCCGCCGCACCAACACCACGCATTTCCTTGCCGATAGGTCCTAGAAGTTCTGTCCCCAACAGCAACAGGGCTCCGCCGTAATTACCCTGACCAGCTTGCGCTCCCACTTCAGGAAGCGATGACCCAGGTAATAAATTAACCCCGAAGTCAACGACGTTACGCGCATAGCGGCCAACTCGTTCTGCACCGGTCTCCGACCACATCACGCTTCGGTTGTCGCCGGTATAGCCGTCCTTCAGCTGCGTAAGGAGTCCGCCGTTTGGTGCACTGTTTGCCGATGCCACCGACGCATTCTGCTTCGCTCCGCCAGTGCCGCCAGTGCCGCCGGTGCCGCTTGAAGCAGTAGCACTCATCCTGCCAACCCAATGTATAGCGATGTTGCCATCCGCGCTGGTCAATGTCCCTTTCACTAAGCCGGTTCCGGTTGTCCCCAGCATCTCTGCTTGCGCAACTTGCCTCGAAATCTTGCTAGGACAAATCGCCGTGCCGGTGACGGTATCGCATGAAAAGCCCGTCGGATCCGTCAAATTGGTCGGGTTGTTCAGCACATAGCTGTAGCGGTTGTAGTTCTGCCCGTTGGTAGGATCGCTCACCAATGGATCCGCCGACAAGAACTTGGCCGTCAATGGATCATACACGCGCCCATTCATGTGCACCAGATCGAGCTGGTCGAGCATCTCGTGGCCCGTGTAGCCGCGGTTGTCAGTCTTGCCGTCGAGCGTATCCGACGTGCCGGCGTTGTCATCGGCGCTGCGCCGCTTGCCCCAGGCGTCGTACTCCAGCCGCTCGCGCAAGTTGCCCTGCTCGTCGCTCTGCGCGATCGGGCTGCCCAGACGGTCCGCATGCGTCCAGTTCAATTCCGCCGACGACGCTCCCGGCCGGTCGATCTCCACGCCCACGCCCAGCGGCCAGTAGGTCTTCACCGTCACCTGCCCACCTTTGCTCTCGACTTCCTGCGCGCCCGCATACACCACCTGGGTGCTATCGCCGCGGTCCTGCCGCGTGCGCTGTAGTTCGGGGCCGTAGGTGAAGCTCGCCGTGCTGCCGTTCTTGCTCAGCGTGAGTGGCATGTCGAAGCTGCTCCAGGTGGCGGTACGCCCAGGCGCCGTCAGTTGATTACCGTTGACGTCATACGTGAACGTCCCACTGATGCCTTCGATGCGCTGCACCGCGTGCGGCTGCGGCGCCGCGCCATCGGCAACCGTTTCCGCGCCCTGCGGCGGATAAATGTACAACCCCGTCCCCACCCCGGTCTTGCTCTGCATATTGCCGGCCTTGTCATAGGTGAAGCTCTGCAGCGCACCGCCCGCCACCTGGCTGCTGGTCACGCGGTTCAGCTCGTCGTACCCGAAGGACTCGTCAAAGCCGCCTGTGCTCCAGTACTGGCTGCGCTTGCTGACGTTGCCCAGCGCGTCGTATTCGTAGCCCTCGTCCAGGCGCCGCAGCTTGCCCGCCGTCTGCAGCGATGCCCCCCGCAGCCGCGTCGTCAGTGGCGAGTAATCGCGGCTCTGGACCAGGCCGTTACCCAGTGTGATGCCGGTCGGCCGCTGCGCGGCGTCCTGCGCCGTCACCTGCCACAGCGCCAGCGCGCCGCGTTCGAGCCGCCACAGGTAGCCCTTGTCGTTGTAGCGCTGCACGAACACCTTGGCCGCGTCGGTGCCTCGCTGGTAGGTCTGCCGGTACGGCCGGCCCCATGCGTCGTAGTCGGTCTTGCTGCTGTACGTGCCGTCGGTCAGGCGCTGCGTGGTCGCGCTCGGGCGGCCCAGGCTGTCGTAACTGTGCACCCGCAAATAATTGTCGCCACTGCCCGTGTAGGCCCGCTCCAACTGGCCAATGCCCTTGGCCGCCGCGTCATACACCCAGTGCGCGATCAGATCCTTCTCGTAGCGTGCCGTCATCCGGTCCAGCAGATCGAAGACGAAGCGCGTGCTGTCGTTGGCCGCCCGCTGCTTCGGACTGGTCTGCGCCCAGGTGCGCCCGGCCGGATCGACGTCGTAGCGGATCGAGCCCAGGTCTGGGTCGCGCAGACCAATCTTGCGGCCCAGGCGGTCGTACTCCACTCCGGTGACGTTGCCGTTCGGGTCGACAGTGCGGCTCAGGCTGCCGAACGGCTCGTAGCCGAAGCTGGTCACGCCGTTGCGGGCGTCCTGTACCTTCACCAACTGGCCCAACGCATTGCGGGTTTCGGTACGCACCTGATTGCGCGGGTTGGTCAGCACCGTGGTGTAGCCCTTGTACTCGGTAGTGGTGAGCAGCACCGCGTTGTCTTCACCGCGCGTCTCCACCTGGGTCACCCGGCCCAGCGCGTCGTAAACCTGGCGGCTGGCCAGGTAGGCCGTCATGCCGTCGAAGTGTGGCTGATCAGTCTCGTACAACTGCCCCAGTGAGTTGTAGCGCTGATCGGTCACGATCGCCTTGCCGTCAAATCCCCAGCTCTGGCGCCGCAGCACGTGGTGGACACCGTCGCTGTAGTCCACCGTCGGGGTGGCGATGCGCGCACTGTCATGGAAGTGCTCGGTCACTTCGGCCACGGCTGCGCCGGCCGGGCAGTCGCCGGCGCATTGCTTCAGGTAGCGCCGCGTTTCGTTGCCATCGGCGCGCTTTTCGGTGCGCACCCGGCCCAGTCCGTCGATGGTCCAGCTGGTGGTCAGCAGGTTCGGGCCGGTCAGCGACAGCCGCGCGCCGCTACCGGCATCGTAGCTGTGCGTCTCCGCCTGCCCCAGCGCATTCTTGATCTGCTGAGGGAAGCGGCCCTTCGGCTCATAGTTCACATCCTGCACCGTGCGCTGTTTGCTGGCGACGCAGCCGGGTTCCGGCCATCCGGCGCTCGCGCAGGCGGGGTCGATCCAGGACTGGATTTTTTTGTTCACCAGGCCGAAGGCGTTGCCGCTACGGTCGTAGGTGGTCTGCAGTCGGAACTGTACGGCGTCCGGCTCCACCGTCTCGGTTGCCAGCAGGCCGGTCTCGGGACCGTAGGTCCAGCTCACGGTACGCGTTACAGGAACGCTGCTGCCAAGCGGAGTCCGCCCACCGGTCATCGCGCTCGGGGCTGTCTTGGAAACTGTCGTCAGCGTCGGCAGGCCGACCAGCCAGCGTGTACGGTCATTGCTATACGTCGTGCTGGCCTCGCTCGAATAGCTCATGCCAGCGCCGGTCACGGTAAGCGATTGGCCATTCTGGTTACCCCAGCCATCGGTGTAGTCGTTACTCGTCACCGTCCTGCCCAGATCGCTGCAATCGAGGTCACGCCGCTCTATGCTACTACCCTTCAGATAGGGGAACGGGCCGCCGGAGTTGGTCGTTTGCACATCCCAGGTATTGACAGTATTCGACAGCGTGCAACCGTTCAGAGTCATCGTCACCGATGCGGCCATACCATTGAATGGCCAGTCCTGGCGATAGTTGGTGGTCGTGACGATGCCGGTCTGCTCGTCCGTGGAGCTCACCGTGGCAAAACCCAGCGCGCCGCGTCCAGCCACATCAATCGCGGCGTCCTGGTAGGCATAACTGACGGTACGGTCAGGGCTCGCGCCATTGCCGGTGCGCAGCCGACGGACGAGTTTGCCCGGCTCGCGTAGCCGGTGCTGGGGATACGTCAGCGTTGACGGAGTGGATGCGCCTACCAGGCCAGTGGTCAGGCCGTCGTCATACTCAAGAGTGTCGGTCACGCCCACACCGTTGGTGACCTGATGTATGCGGTCGAGCGCCTGTCCAGGCACCGCCCGATCGACCGGCACGAACAGTTCCCATTGGCCGTCGTCCGGGTTGACCGCGTGTTGGTTGAAATGGTATCTGAGCGCCTGCATGCGGCCTGTGCCTAACAGATCCACCAGCAACAATTGATCATACGAATCCCCGGTGGGCTTTACCCCTCCCCCCCAGTCGTCGCACACCATATTGGTGTCATTCACGCCTGTGCCGCCGGTGCTGTCGTCGCCAGTCAGCCGGCACATGCGCAGGGTGCCGTTCGGCACAGGCCGCCCGGAGCCGTTGGGTGAAGTGTTTTCCATCAGAACGGTCGGCTGGCCGTCGCCGACAAACTGGCCCACCGCTATCGTATTGGAATACTGTGCGCCGCTATACTTAAGGCGCACCCCGCAGTCAAGCGCGCGACCGGTGGAATGACACAGCGTGGCCTCAGCCTTGGCTGTAGCGCCATATGGCTGCACGTAGCCGAAGAACAGGCTGCTGTAGCCCGAACCGTTGAAGTCAGCCGACAGGCTGGCACCCGGCAGCGGTTCGGTGAAAATATAGGGCCAACAATCGCCGGTCTTGCAAGCGACCGGGGCATCAGGATAGTCATACGAACCCATACCCGAGATGCGCGGTACCGAGGCGGGTATGTTGAAACTGGCGGGCACGCCGAAACCAATCATGGTGACACTAGGCGTCAGTCCCTGCCATATCTTCACGCTGTCTGGCGCGCTGCCGCCGGGATCGGGCACGGTCTCGTAATCAAAGTAAGGCTTGCTCCAGCGCACCTCGTATGGCTTGCCCACACCAGCGAAGTCAACCATCTGATTGAACGACATGACATCACGCAGTTCCCAATAAGGCTGAGTTGATTTTCGTGGATAGCCGGACAAAACCGCCGTCGGAGGTTGCTGATCGATTTGGCAATCACCTTGGATGCAGAGGGTCGGCAATATTCCAGTCAGATACGGGCCGTAATGCGCCGCACGTCCATCACCGGCGATATCGACCACATACGGCAGCTGGCTCGTGAAATTATCACCTACCGCCGGTCGGTTTGGATCGCAGGTAAATGTGATGGGTTGCGGCAGCAGCGCGGCAGGTTCAACACCCGCGCCCAGAGGCGAGAGGCATATCCGGGTGGCTTTAGCGGTCCGCACCAGAAGGTCCGGCGCGCCGTCGCCATTGAAGTCGCCTGTACTAAGCACGACAAAATCTTCGCCCGTGCTGATCTGGTAGGTAAACTTGGTAAAGCCACTGCCCGTATTGTGATAGTAGGCGTATTGCGACTTCATGGTACCGGGCGGAATTGGGTTGGTCGCCTCCCGCTCCTGACCACTCCGCGTGTTTATATCGGGCGGAACGGGCGAAGCGACGCGCTTTTCCAGCACATCGGTCAAACCATGATTCTCGAAATCGCTGAACGCGAAATAGTCGGCGTGGAAGGCACGTTGGAAAACCCCCGAGCCAGTGGTGGCGAGATTCGGCGCGCCTGGCCACAGGCCCCATCGTACAAAGCCGGCGGTTTTGGTCGTATCCGGCTTGCCCCAGGCGAAGGTAGTCGGAGGCAGGCAGTCCGGCGACGTCAGCACAGCAGTGCCGGGGCAGACGGTGACGGACTTGAGCAAGCTACGTCCGCTGGTCGGGCTTTTCTCATACTGCAACGTGTAGTTGCGCACCAAGGTGCCAGACACCGTAACGTCATCGCCCACATAGGTCTTGATGTTGGTGACGCGCTTGCGGAGATCGTTGCGGGTTTCGTCGATGTATCGCTTCCATGCATCGTCCCGAGCCTCGTACTCAAAGGTCACGGCGGCATGCGGCTGCAAACCAGCGCCGCCATAGCGAATCGTGACAGGGTGGTGTTCTCCGGTGGTGGTGTCCTGCTCGTAGAGAAAGTCGATGTAGTTCTTCATGCGATCTTCCACCCGCGCCAGCGCCCACGATTGCGGGCCGCTCTTTTGCGCCACAGCATTGCCCAGCACACCGCTGTTCGGCGTGCCCAGCACAGCTTTGACCACGCTGCTCGCCGTGGTGCCATAGGTGGCGACGCGACCATCCTTGCTCTCGACCTTGAACGCTGTGCCCGCCGGGCCGGCAATCGCGGTGATGCGGCTGATGCTATCGATCTCAGTGCGGTACTCGGCGGTGCCGGACCAGTAGTTGTCATCGCTGACAGGAACACCGACCAGCACCAAGCGCTGGCCGTCCAGGCACAGGCGGTCGCCCTTGTCAAAACTGATGCGACCATTGACGCCATCCTGCGCCACGGTCTTGCCGCAGCGATGAATACGGGACAGGCCACCGACGCTCCAGCCCAGTCCCACAATGTCGTTCGGCGAGCCGCCGGAGTAATTCAGCGACAGCGCGGGTTGCACCCCGGCGCTGCCTGGCGGCACCGCCAAATCCATCTGGTAGCTACCTTGCCCGTTCGATCCAACACTTAACTTGCCCGGCAGCGTGCCGGCATCGCGATTGTCAAGGTGAGGAGGCGTGATGTTAACAGGCAGTAGTTCGGCGGCGCCCGACGCTGCGGTCAGGGTCACATTGATTGCGGGCGACAGCCCCAATTGCACGCCGCTGCCATTGAAGGCGCGCGCCTGCAATTGGAACGCGCCGCTCACCGTAGCGTTCCAACTGGCATTCCAGGTGCCGCCGCTGTTGACACCGGTCGCGACGGGCGTGTCATTGGCATAAAATTTTACGCTGGCGACAGTCTCAACCGCGCCGGTGATTGTCACACTCAGGGCGATAGGCGTTGAGATGTCCAGCTTCGCGCCGTCGGCCGGCTTGGTCTGTTGAAGCGTCACCGTGCTGCCACCAATGGTGATCAGGCTCGGCATTGAGTAGATGATCGAATTTCCCTGCCGAACACGCGCCTGCACGGCATACGGCGCGGCACGCGCCATCATGCCGTTCTTGGTGGCGGAGAAGGCATCCAGCGCGCCATCGGGACCGCCAGCGATCCAGTCGCCGTCAATGCCGAAGGCCACCTCGTCATACGGCGCTTTGCCGCCGCTCAGTTGCGCGCGCATAAACACAGGCAATGGCCCGGTGCCAGCATAAGTGCTGCCCGGTAGCGGCGTGGTCAGGCCAACACGCAAACTGCCCGGCACGACGCAACTGCCGTCGCGGCAAGGCAGCACAATATTGTCGGCGCCTGCCTGGGCCCGCACGAACAGACGCCGGCCACTGTACTGGGCCACCAGGTCCGTCAGGTCGACATTGAAATGATGGGCGGCGCCTGGCGTGGCGCACAGGCCCTGCACGGTGGCGTTGTCATATTCCGAACTCAGCGCGGCCTTGCCGGTGGCAAGCGCAAAGGCGGAACTACCAGGAGAATCCAGGGTGACCTGATAATCGAGTGCCTGGGCATTCGACTTTTGACATACCCAGCCAACCAGTACCTGCTTACCGCTGGCGTCGCTGCGGACACCGTCCAACGAACCAAGCAAGCTACCGCTGTTGACGTAGACGACCACCGGCTCGGAGTCGGTGGCGTCGCCCTGCGCATTAGTGACCCGCAGCTTGTACCAATAGACGCCGGCTGGAGCCTCCAACGCAAAGTTCAATGACAGACTGGGCGCGTTGCCCGTCACGGTCCGGACCGGCTGGGGATCATAGTCATCACCCAAGCCTTTGTCCTGGAATACTTCCAGTTTGACGATATTGCTTCTGGCGTCCGAGCCGCTGCCGCTAAAGGTCAGCGTTGCAGTGCCGGCGGCAGTCACCTGGGCGCCGGTCGGCGTGACCGCCAGTTGGGCCACTGGCCCGGCATCACCGACCACGGTGATCGTGGCCGGAGTGGTGGCGGCGTCGAACCATCGCTGCCCCTCCTGAAGAGGCTTCCACTGGAATTGGTAGGCACCCGGCTTGGACGGCGCCGTCACTGTAAAGCTAAATACCCCGATCGCCCCTGGAGCAACCGGCCCGGCCAGGTTGACCCGGCCGCTGTTGCGCCATATCCGATTATCCTGCGGCCCTTGCGAACCTAGTCGATACGGGAATTGTCCGCCCGGCGTCCAGGTCGTCGTTCCGGTATTGAGCAACCTTATTTCGGCGTTGTACGGTGCCCCGGCTCGCATGAGCGTGGGCACCGTTTGCGATAACACTACCGCATGATCGCCCGCCGTTCCGGTCACGACTTCAAAATTGACCGCAGCGCTTCTGGCGGTCTGATTAAAGCTGTCGGTCGCCTCCAGGGATAGCGAATACTTGTTCGCTGACAGTGGTACAGCTTGGCTGAAGCTGGCACCAGCGCTGCTGGCGCCAGCAATGGGACTGCCATAATTAAGCAACTGCATCTTGGTGATGGACGCGCCGGTTCCCGGTATCGCTGAGCCGCTAACCGTCACAGACGCCGAACCATTGCTGGTGACAAAATAGTCACCCTGCTTCGGACCGCCGATGGAAACCACTGGTACTGGCGGCACCACCTGAAACTGCAGGCTCGCAACACTGCTTTGTCCACGGCTATCAACAGCTTCCAGGGTCAGGTTGTGTGCGCCGATCGCAAATGAACTGCTGCCACCGATCGTCGTCGCCCCCTGTCCTGCAGTGAGAATGGGCCTACCATTATCCTTCACAACCAGAGAGCTGATAGTGGCGCCTCCGACCGGCTGCGCCGTACCGGATACCTGAATATCCACCGGACCACCGGTTGAAAAATACTTGCTCGCGTTGGGCAGATCAAATTTCACTTGCGGTGGTGTCGCCGGTGGCGGCTGCACATCGAACTGCACGGTGGCAGACTGGGTTAATCCCCTGTTGTCGACGGCGACCAGCTTCAATGTATGATGGTTGATATTGAACGGCTTGCTGCCGCTGATCGAGGCCGCTCCCGCAGGCGCGGTCATGATGAGGACATCATTATCCAGCACAGTCAGCGATCTGATGGTCGCGCCAGCAGCGGGTTGGGCCGTGCCGGACACCTGGACGTCCACTGTCCCGCCGGTGGACATGAATTGCTGATTTGGGGACGGCCGATCAAAAGCCACAGTCGGCGGGGTCATCCTGACCTCGACCGTACTGGACGAGGTCGGGGAACCAAACGCTCCCGAACCGCTCTGCATCTGCCATTGCAAGGGATACTTTCCGGCAGAGAGCGGGGCATTAAGATCAAATTCAAAGGTATATTGGCCGCCCGGATTTACTCCGACGGGCAGAGACACCGAAGTTCGTCCCCAGATGGCATTGCCATTAACCGAGGCCAAAGCAAACCCTCCCGGCGTCCAAGGCATGGTGCCGGTGTTCCGCATCGTCACGCTCAGATGGAAGGTCTGCCCGCCCTCTAGTATCGCCGGCACCGTAACGGGTAGGGGTTGGGCATTGGGTACCAGCGGCGCGGGAGCGACGGTGACGACAAACTCAGCACTATCGGCCGTAAGATTTTTCCACGATTCGCCCCTTACACGGAGGGTATGGGTACCGACTGGTAAAGTTACGGAAGCGGGAGGAGAAAGCAAACCCAGGCTTCTGGTGACGTTGTAGGGGACATCGTTACCGTCAAAGTCGACATCGAAGGTTTGGCTGTAGCGGACAGTATTGCCTTCCATCACATAGACGGCATCGATAGCGTCGCCTTTCGATGACGCCACGTTGCCCACGATAGCAACGGTCAGAAAACCATCCGGCCCAGCCACCCCGGAACTTGGATTTGCCGCCACGCCAGAAATGGTGATGGCCGCGTGTGCGGCCGGCCAGTACCCTATGACCAAAACAAACAGCAGCAAGCGCGCCAGCAACCGTCCAAAGGAATTCATACAAGATTGGAACAAACACTGCGTTTTGCTGTAGAAAGGCGTCATTTTCTAGTGGTCAATAAAGGGTAATAAACACGGCTACCGCAAGCCGTCCGCAGCCCGAGCGAGCATCAAACCGCTAGTCAGTGAGGAAAAATCAAGGACGTCAACATCCCACACGATTGCAAATTTGAAATTTATCGTGCAATCCTAGCATTGATCGAAATTAAATATTTCGAATTTATAATTAATTTTTCCGCAAGTGGCGTTTTGACAACAATGGGCGATTGGCTACTCCTATCCGTTGTGCGCGGTGGCCCGCCAGCAGTGCGCCCACGCCAGCGCACCTGATTGCGACGATGCGAATGCCCTACCGGGCGCCGGGTTTGGCGCTGTTGGCCATGGATGCCTTGATTTCAAAAAAAACTGTCACCAGCCGATCTCGCTGTTTCAACTTGCGACGGCTCAGGTACACATTGCGCAAAATGGGCTGACTGGAAAGCGCCTCCAGAAAGTCGGACAGCGCGGCCTCGTCCTTGGCCTCGCCGCGCAGCACCAGACGTTGGCTGGTTTTATCCGGCTGGAACTCCAGCAGTTCGATGTCAGCATTGCCAGCCTGCTCCAAAGCGGCAAACAGCGGCGGCCAGGCGAATGCACGTTCGTCCTGCAATGCTGCCCAGCGCTTTTGTTCGTCCAATTCGGCGCGGTTTCGCGCGGCCACGGGAGCCGGCACGCTCGCCAGCCGTAACGCCTCGCTCTGCTGCTGCACTTTCACCTGTGCCGCACGTAAGATCATGACGTCCCGCCACACCCAGGCCCCCAAGCCGGTTGCGGCCAGCGTGGCAATGGCAAACAGCCGGCCAAATCGCGGGGCGGGTTTGAGGAAGTGCGAAAAATCGTTCATACATCAGCTCCAGGCATGCCGCAGCAACGGCGATACGACCGCCTCGGGCAGACAATCAGCGACAAATTCCGGTGCATCAGCATGAAGTTGCGCCACCGGCCAATGGCGAAGCCGGGCAATGGCCCGATGACGCGCAACGACACGCCGCAACAGGCGCCCACCCGCCGCTGCAATGCCGTCCTCGGTGACCGGTTGGACGTCAATCGCCAGCAAGCTCCCGCCTTCGTAAACCAAGGCGGTCAAACGCTGCGCCTCCTGCAGCAGCCACAATTCCTGCCCGGGCAGGCGCCCGCCCTGCCCACGCCAGTAGGCCGCGGCCGAAACTGGCAATACCGATTGCAAGCGCAAGCCGCGCGCTTCCAGTACGCTCATCAACTGCGCCAGCCAGGCCTGCGGCAAGGCATATGCCAGCCCTCCGGCGCGGAAACGGCGGTAGCCGGTTTGCATGGCCCAGCCCTCGTCCAGCCTCACGCCCTGCTGCTCGAAGCACGCGTGCGCGTAAGCGCGCAATTCGTCTGCGGCACTCAACTGCTCCTGCCACGGCAAGACCGTGATCGCCGCCAGGCTGTCGCTGACCTGAACCTGCACACGAGCGCGCTTGTCGAGCGGCCGGGTCTGTTTGTCCAGCATGAATTCGAGCGAGTGCAGCAAGGCCTGCGGCCCGGCGCTGCCCGCATATTCGGTATCGCGAGCGCCGCGCCGCAGCCAGCACTGGCCGGGGAGCAGGCCGATGGTGACGGTTTCAGGCAACAAACGTGACACGATTCACCTCCTGTAGCGTCGTATGGCCGGCCCGCACCAGGTCGAGGGCGGCGTCGCGCAAAAACCGCGTGCCCTCGCGCCTGGCCTGCTCCTTCAGCGCACGAATGGACGCGCGCGCGATTATCATTTCGCGGATCTCGTCGGTCAGACGTAGCACTTCCGCCACCGCGCGCCGGCCCTTGTATCCGGTGTTGCGGCATTGCGGGCAGCCCCGCCCGGCATGAAAATGGAAACTATCCGGGTCGCGGATACCGGATTCGGCCAGCACTTCCGCACTGACCTCAACCGGCACGCTGCAATGCACACAGTTTTGCCTGAGCAGGCGCTGTGCCACCACGCCGGTCAGCGACGACACGAAATTGTAGGGATCGACACCCATGTGCATGAAGCGGCCGATCACGTCGAAGGTGTTATTGGCGTGCACCGAGGTAAACACCATGTGGCCCGTCAAGGCCGATTGCACGGCGATCTGGGCTGTCTCGGGATCGCGGATCTCCCCCACCAGGATCTTGTCCGGGTCGTGGCGCAGGATGGAGCGCAAGCCCACCGCGAAGGTCAGCCCCTTCTTTTCGTTCACAGGGATTTGCAACACACCGGGCAATTGATACTCGACCGGGTCTTCGATCGTGATGAACTTATCCTCGCCATGGTTGATCTCGGTGAGGGCGGCATACAGCGTGGTGGTCTTGCCGCTGCCGGTCGGCCCGGTCACCAGCATCATGCCGTAGGGTTCGGCGGCGAGGCGACGCAGCAGGTGGATGGTCTGGCTGTCAAAGCCCAGCGAATCAAGCGTCAGCCGTTGCACGCTGTCGGTCAGGGCTTTCTTGTCGAGCACACGCAGCACTGCGTCTTCGCCGTGGATACTGGGCATGATCGAGACCCGGATATCAATGTCCCGGCCCTTGGCGGCGACACGGAAGCGGCCATCCTGCGGAATGCGTTTCTCGCCGATGTCCAATTCAGCCAGCACCTTGATGCGGGCGATGGCCTGCTCCGCCAACGCCGGGCTGTTGACACTGGCAATCTTGTTGAGCACACCATCGATACGGAATTTGATAACCAGGCCCTGCGGCAGCGATTCAAGGTGGATGTCGCTGGCCTCAGCGCGTAGCGCATCGAATACCGTCGAGTTGATCAGTTTTACGGCAGGGCTCAGCTCGCCCTGGATGGAACTCAGCGTCATGTCATCGCTGCCGTCGCGGGCCAGTTCGCTGACCTCCTCTACTCCGACCGCGTCGGCCACCGCGCTGAACATCGATTCATGCGCTTCGAGCTTGGCGTGGATATCCAGCGGATCGCCCAGGAATATCGCATGCAAGGAGAACTGGGCCAGCCAAGCGCCGCTGCCGGCATCGAGCGGCAGTCCAAGCACGGCTATCAGGCGCCCCTCGCCGTCCAGGCCAAGCAGCAGCAGCCGCGCCACCATGTCGCCGTAACCGGCTCGGTCAAAGGCCGGCGCCAACGTCAGTACTTCGGTCTGGTCGACATGGCGCATGGCCAATAAGCCAGCGACATCGGCAAGCACCGTCAATCGTGGGCGGTCAAGCTGGCCTGCCAGCATAGTCAGCCAGTTGGAGGATGGCATCGCCACGCGGCACACATCATCAAGCACGTTCAAGTCTAGTGTCATAGGTGCGATCGACATCCCTTATCAAGTCATGTTGGCCAGATCGAAGATCGGGCTGTAAAGCAACAGTACTATCGCGCCGACAATGGCGCCGATACCCAGCATCAAAGCCGGCTCGATCAGGCGGCCGGCGGTATCGATCCACATCGCCGTTTCCTCGTCGTAGAAGTCGGCGATACGCTCCATCATCTCGTCCAGATTTCCCGACGATTCGCCGGCGATCAGCAAACGCTGCGCAACCTCGGTGCTAAGCCTGCATTCGGCCATCACTTGCGACATGGGGCGCCCCTCGCTGACCGCCAGCACGGCGGCACTCAGGTCGGCCTGCATTGCCATTGGCATCGACGCCTGCGTCATCCGCATGGCCGACAACACGCTAACGCCGCTGCGCAGCAGCATGCCGAGCGTACGGTATAGGCGCGCCAATTGCAGCACCCAGACCCGCTCGCCTATCCATGGCAAGCTCAATAGTTTGCGGTAGGCTGCGCCACGCGCTCCCGGATGCACGATCAGCATGGCCACCAGCGCGCCGACGATCAATAGACCGGACCAAGCCAACAGCGGATGATGCCGCACGAAGCCCCCCCACAATTGCACGAAACCCGCCGCGCCGCTGCGTGTCTGGCCGACCTCGTCATAAACGGCGCTAAAACGCGGCAGCACATATAGCATCAGGAAGCTGATGACCAGGAAGCCCACGCCCAGCAAAATGGCCGGATAGGTGGCCGCCGCAGTCAGTTTGCTGCGAATGTCGTCTACCTGGCGCTGATACTGCATGAATCGCCGAATCGCCGCCCCCACCGTGCCGGTGGTCTCGCTGGCACGCACCATCGCCACATACAGCGGCGGGAACACCGAAGGCAAGGCGGCCATCGCGTCGGACAGCTGATTGCCGTGCTGCAGGCCCTGCAGCAATGTGTCGTAGATTGCCCTGTGACGGCCGCGCCGGTCGTTCTTTCCGAGCACTTCGATGGCATCCACCACCGTCTGCCCGGCGGCCAGCAGCGAATGCAACTGCTGGTTGAATACGCCCAGTTTGAATGCCGTCGGCCGGCGGCGCTGGATGCCGGCGCGCGCCGCGCGCAAGTCAAGCATGCGCACCCCGGCCGCCGCGACCAGGCGGCGCGCCTCCTGCTCGCTGCTGGCGTCGATGTCCAAGAACTCGACTGCCATCTGTTTGTTCAATACTTTCGCCCGAAATTGCATAGTCTGTTGTCTTGTGCTATGGCCAGTTGCCGATATCGGCGTCGTCGCCCGTGCCGCCGGGCTGGCCGTCGGCGCCATACGAAATGATGTCGAATTCGCGCCCGTCCGCGCCGGGCACGCGGTACACGTAAGCGTGCTCCCATTGGTCAAGCGGTAGGGTCGTCGTCTTCAAATACGGGCCTAGCCAGACCGCTTCGCTGAACGGAGCCGCAAGCAAGGCTGGCAGTCCCATCTCGGTGCTCGGGTAATGGCCGGTATCAATGCGATACTGGATCACGGCCTTGTCCATCAGCTCGATCTGGGCGCGCGTGATCTGGGCTTTCGAACGGCCGACCTGGCTAAAATAGCGTGGCGCCGCAAACGCGGACAGCAGCCCGATGATGATCAGTACGACCAACAGCTCCAGCAATGTGAATCCAGCAGGGCTGCGCTTGAGTGGACGTCTCACGGTAGCGCTCCCGGACTCGGTTGCGGCGTCGGAGGCACGGGCTTCGGCTTGTCCGGCTGGTAGACGAAGCGCCACTGGTCATAGCCGCTGGCATTGGCGAAATCGGCAAACTCCGCAGGAAAATTGTCGCGCTTGATCGGCGTGAGCGGCGCCATCGAATAGATGCCAATGATGGCGTTGGCATCGTTGCGGACGATGCCCCATTCGCTCGATCCCGTCAGCGGATCGCGGTAGAGTTTGCGCAGCGGGCTGCGGATCAGCGTACTGCGGCTGTCAGACAGCAACTGCGTCAGGGCGAGCGGATAGGTCTTTTCCATGCCCGGCGCCCCTTCGTAATAGTTGCGAATAGCGTCGACATAAGCGCTGCCGACCCATAGCAGCTCGGCCTCCTTGGCGCGCCGCTCCTCGGTCAGACTATTTTCCAGCGCACGCACCGTCAGCAGCGCCAGGATCGCCACCAGGAACATCACTATCACATAACTAAAACCTTGCTCTCGCCGCATGGCCTACCAATCCCTGTACGGTATGCCATTACGGTCGCTGTTCGGTGCGCCGCTCCTGACGTTGGCCACCGCTCCCTCGCTGGGGCCCGCAGGCAAAACCAGTACCCAGCCCTTAGAGCTGTTCAAAAGAGGATCGATCGGAATCGCCCGCAGGTAATGCTGGCTCACCAGGTCGTCGAGTTTCTCAGGGTTGACGCCACGATCCGCGTAGAAATGGTCGAGCGCGTTGCGGAGGATGTATAGATCTTCACGCAGCACATCCTCCCTGGTCCGGTCGATGCTAGTGAAATACCGTGGAGCGGCCAAGGTCAGCAGCATGCCAATAATGGCCAGCGCGACCAGCAGTTCGATCATAGTGAAGCCGCGGACAGTGCGCATCGTCACCACTCCCGATACGGCACGCCGTTCAGGCCGACCTGGTCGGTGTCGGCATAAACGTCGAACACATCGTTGCCAGCCAGTGGCGCGGTCGGCGGCGAGGCAAAGCTGCGCTGCGCCCAGCAGTCCATGGCCGACAGGCTTGGGGTGGTACAAAAAGGATTGCGCGGAATGCGACGCATGAAGTAAAAACGCTTGCGTTCATTCACGTTCGGATTGTTGTCGCGCTTGTCCACCACGCCGCCGACCAGCTCGATCAACGACGGCGGATAGCCATTGGGAGCGTTGGACGTATCGATCATACCCGCCATGGCAGCCCGCTTGTAAGCATCGATTCCTTCACGCATCTCACGCAGCGCTATCCTCAGCGCACGCTCCTTCTCACGTCGGATCGAGGTTTCCACGACCGGTACGGCAACCGAAGCCAGCAAGCCCAATATCGCAGCCGACGCCAGCAATTCGATCAAGCTGAAACCCGCCTGGCGGCGCCACATCATGGCTCGATCTCCAGGGCGTGAGCCAGCGGTAGGCCCGGGCGTCCCACTGCGAGCTGCGCGCCAACAGGCGTCATCGCGATCAGGCTCAGGCTGGCGCCGTTCGGCGCGGACAGCGCCTTGCAGGTGATGCTCGCCACCCGGCCGGCGCCTTTTACGCCATCGCCTTCATTGTTGCCGGCACCGATGGAGATGTGCCCGCCGGCGGCATCGATCGACTTGCTGAAGTTGCTCTTACCAGCCTTGCTGAAATAATCGCCTTCCTGCACAGTTTGAATCTCAAGCTCGGCAGGATTAAATGCCAGCTGTAGCGAGGCCGCGCGCAAGGCTTCGGGGCTGTCAATCTGCAGATGCATGGTAAATACCTCACCCGACTTGACGCGCGCCGGCCCCTGCCACTGCAACTTGGGCGCATTGGGCGCGCCCGGCACAGTCGCCACCGTCAATGCAGCGCCGCCGGTGATAGCCGAAGCCGCGTCCCCTTGACGGTTCTGGACCGCTGCGGGCTGCGTCGCACCGCCATCGAACTGGCGCAATACCAATGCCTTGTTTTGCAGGTTGGCTTCCGTGCCCGACCAGAACGCCTCAGCTTGCGGGCTCTTGCGCTGGATGTTGCGGATCAAATGAGGCGTGATCGACAGCACGATTTCAGTTTTTTGGTGATTGTCGTTCTGGCTGCCAAATAAGCGGCCAAGCACCGGCAAGTCGCCGAGCAGAGGAATACGGTTGGCTGACGTACGGTCCTCGTCACTGATCAGACCGGCGAGAATCTGGGTCTCGCCGTCGCGCAAGCGCAAAGCGCTGCTGACATTGCGGGTACCGATCTGGTAAGCCTGCGAACCATTGTTGGTCTTCATCGAGGACACCAATGAGCTGACCTCCAGGGCTAGCTTCAGACCGATTTCATCGCGCAAATGAATGTCTGGCTCAACTTCAAGCTTAAGACCGACGTCAAGGTACTGGATATTCTCGCTGACGTAGGTGCCGCTGCTGGTGGTTGTGACGACCGGCACCTTATCTCCGATCAGGATCTTGGCCTTTTCACGATCGCGCACACGTATGCGCGGGTTCGCCAGCAAATTGGCGTCGCCGTCGATCTTTTGCACGCTGACAGTAGCGCTCGGCGCCGTAATGCCCAGCGTGGAAGCGTTGAGCGATTTGAGTTCGCTCAGTTTGATCGTCGAGGTGCCGGTGGTAACCGAACCTGTCCCGCCACTAGCGCTGGCCGTCACGTTGGTAGGCGAAATGGTGAATTGATTGGTCCATTGCACCCCCAGATTCAACAACCGCGAACGGTTAATCTCCAACACTTCGACATCGAGCATGACCTCCGGTTCTTCCAGATCCTGCAAGGCGATGAGCTTTTCTGCCAACGCGATCGCTTCCGGGTTCTCGCGCAGCACCAGCATGTTGTACTTGTCGTCGACATAGATATCCTTGATCTTGAGCACCGTCTTAAGCAAGCTGGCGGCCTGCTTGGCCTCGACATTGGCCAGATAAAAGGCCCGCACCATCAGGTCCTGATACTCCTTGGTCTTGGCCGGCGTATTCGGGTAGATCAGCACACTGCTAGCGTTGAGGATTTTCTTTTCCAGTTGGCCGGTCGACAGGATCACATCGATCGCGTCATCCAGCGTGGTCTGCTTCAAGAACACGGTGGTCCGCTGATCGTTCTTCACGTCACGGTCGAAGATGAAATTAATGCCCGTGGTACGCGACAGTGCATCGAACACCATGCGAATACTGGCATCGCGGAACTCAAGGTTGATCGGCTTCTTGTAGACGCCACCCAAGGTGGGCGCGACCGGCATTTCCTGCGCTCGCGCCGTCTCAATGTCGCGCTTGAGCTGCAGCGCCTCGGGCAACGTCGGAACCTGTCGCAACGCGCGTGCCACCATCTGGGCAGCCAGCGCGACATCACCCTGCCTGAATGCCAGTCTGCCTTGGGCGGCATCGGCTGCGGCGCGGGCGTTGATCTGCAGCGTCTCCAGGCCGGCCAGCGCACGTGCGTTGTCACGATCAAATTTCAAAATGTCGCGATAGGCCTGCTCAGCCTCGCCACTCTTGCCGCCCGCTGCCGCCGCGGTAGCCTGAGCCAGCAGTTTGTCCGTCGCCAGCTCCCGCGACCGCAGCCAGTCATTGCGATAGCCCAGCTCTGTCGGCTTGAGCTCGGCCGCCTTGGCCAACTCGGCTATCGCCAGCGGATAATTCTGCGTCCCCATCGCCTCCATACCGTCGCGATGGTGCTGCTCCGCGGCGCAGCCGGCCAACAGCAGCACCAGCGACAGTGTAATGGCAAGCCCGAGCTTAGGGGACAGTGAAAATGAGGTCATGGATTAGTTGTCACGGGCAGGAAGCGTCAATGTTTGCTTGACGCCGGTTGGAATATATTCGAATTCGATCTGGCCTTGGGTGATAGCCAGTACTCTGTACGTCCCTTCAAGCACGTCTCCCGTGCGGGCGACCAACGCCTGTTCGCCGCGCGCCAAATACACCAGTTGCTCGGCGTTGTCGTTCATGCTGCCGACAAAGCGAAAAGGCAAGACTGGCGCTTGCGGGGTCAGATCCAACGGGGCCACCGCGACGGCTTCAGCCTGAACCACCGGTGCCGGAGGCGGTGGCGCTGGTTGGCCCCATCCGCGCGGCGCAAACGGGTCGCCGCCCCCCAGCAAGCCATCATCAGTCGGCGTTTCGGTATCGGACTCGGCCAGCATTTGGGGAGGAATGGCGGGACGCCTCAACGCAGGAGCAGACACCACGGCAACGCCCCCTTCGCCAGCTAGCATCCAGATGGTGCAGACTGTGGCGGCCAGCGCCGCGAGCAGTACGGTCCATCGCACGCGGGCGCGTTTATCCACGTACATCCTTCCTGAAGAATGCAGAAAAAGCCAACTCGCAGGTCGGCGACATCGTAGCAATATCCGCGCGTTTGCACGTGATGGCGTCCAACTCGATATTCGCCAAGGTGGACTGTAATCCGGCGACGAAGCGTCGGACGGCCGGATAGCCGGCGGCGACCGTCATGTTGATGCGATAACGCAGAAATGGCTGCTGGGCGCCGTCTTCGAGGTTGTAGTTGACCTCGTCATATGGAACGCCAGAGGCATCGGCAACCCGTCTGAGTTGGTCGGACAATTCGGCGCTCTGAAACCAAGGTAAAACGGGCCGAATCATGGTCGCCGCAACGGGCATGCGGCTGGCCGAAGTCAGTTTGTAGGCTTGCTTCTGCAACTGGGCGAGCTGCGCGTTAGTTGATTCCAGCTGATGGCAGGCCTCCAGCCAAACCGCCACGCCAACGGCCAGCATTAGGACAGTCATAAGCGTGAGACTGGCGCTCACAGGCTGCGCGCGCATTATGCGCAAGAGATGAAACTTGAAAAACCCGACAATACCTGAACTCATAATCGCTAACCAATGCCGCCAATAAGGGAGCTCGCCAAGGCGGCCGAAACCTCCAGTTCTGAGCAATGTGAACTTGTAACGTCACAACCATGCGCACAACGAAGAATAACCGATGAATTACGAAAATAACAATTATACTATCAGACAAAGTTTTTACTATGGAAAGTCTTCTTGTGAAAAACTTATAATCGTTGCAGTATTACCACCTATTGCCGCCGCAACATATCCTTTTCCATGTCCATCCCGACGTTCGTGCCGAGAGCTTGACTTGACTGCGGGAACTCTCCCTTGAGGATCGCCGTGTAGACCGCGGCCCGCGACTTGCCGCAGACCGCCGTGACTTCCTTCAGACGCATGATGCTGATCCCTTGCCGCCCGCTTGAGGAATTGCGCCAGCGCCTGGGCTGGAGTGAGGTCGAAATCGAGATGGTCGACGCGCTCCACGGTCACCCCTCGTCGACCGCTTGGGCGTCCACCATGGCCTGCGAGGCCTCGTTCTTGAAATCGGGCTCGTCAGAGGGCGTCTCGATCAGCTCACTGGTCCGCACAAACAGATACATCATCAGCCAAGTGGCGATGCGCGTTACCGGGCCCATACACGCGACATTGGTGTACAAGGAAACTAAAAACTCAGGCAACCGGTCCGCGTCTATCGCGGCGAAATGTCCCTGCTCGCGTGGCCGCAGCACTTTATGCAGCATGGCTGCAGGATTGCGATCAATCTTTTCGATATGTTCAGCATAGGTGAAAACCCGCGAACAGTCCGCCGTCAAGCGCTTGGCGACCTCCAGCGCGCCCCGCTCTTCGATCTTGCGGACTGCGGATAGCATCATCTGTGCTGTCACCTTCGCGATAGGAACGTGCCCCACAGCGGGAAAGATGTCCATCTCGAAGCGATGAAGGATGTTCTTTGCCGTACTCTCGCTCCAGCTACCCAGCTTCCCCCCATGCCATTCTCGGGTGATCTGGTCGAACGTTGCGCTATTGGCCTCTAAAGCAGCCCTCGCAGCCTTGCGCCGCGCCTCTCCCGGATCCTCGCCCGACGCTAAAAGTTTGCGCGCCTGGGTGCGCATGTCGCGGACCATCGCCAAAGACAAGTCTGGATAGGACCCGAAATGCAACTTGTCCTCTTTCCCGTCCAGGCGCCGATATTTCATCCGCCAGTACCTGCCGCCCGACGGCATGACCTCCAGATAAAGGCCGCCGCCATCGGCCAGTTTATAAGGCTTGTCCTTGGGTCTCGCGCGTTTGATAGTGAGATCGGTAAGGGGTGCGACGACTTTCGGCATTTTTGGGGGCCTTTCTCAAACAGAACTTTGAAAAGGCCCCCAAAAAGGCCCCCAAAAAGATCGGAATGCCGCGGACTTTGCTGGACAGTGTAAAACAAAAAACCCGCAGTCTCAGAGCGAGAACTGCGGGTTGTTTGACGTTCGTGGAACTACCAGGAACTAATTCTGGCGGAGACGGTGGGATTCGAACCCACGATACAGGTATAAGCCGTATGCATCCTTAGCAGGGATGTGCCTTCGGCCACTCGGCCACGTCTCCTAGTCGATTACTCAACTATGTCTTTTCTGCCAAACTGCGCTAGAGCAGACGACCGTCATAGTATAGAGCGAGACCACTTTGGTCAAGGCTACCTGACGATAATTTTCGAAAAATTTATGCCTTTTCCAGTTCGAACGCTTTGTGCAGCGCGCGGACCGCCAGTTCCATGTATTTTTCGTCGATCAGCACCGAAATCTTGATCTCGGACGTGGAGATCATCATGATGTTGATGCCCTCTTCCGACAGCGTGCGGAACATCTGCGAGGCCACGCCCACGTGCGAGCGCATGCCCACGCCCACCACCGAGATCTTCGAGACCTTGGCGTCGCCGGTGATGCTGGCCGCGCCCAGTTCCGCCTTGGTACTGTTGAGCACGTCGATGGCGCGCTGGTAGTCGTTGCGCGAGACGGTGAAGGTGAAATCCGTTTTACCGTCGACCGACTGATTCTGTATGATCATGTCGACTTCGATGTTGGCATCGGCCACCGGGCCCAGGATGTGGTACGCCACGCCTGGACGGTCTGGCACGCCCAGCACGGTGATTTTGGCCTCATCGCGGTTGAACGCGATACCGGAGATGACTGCTTGTTCCATGTGTGTGTCTTCCTCAAACGAAATCAGGGTGCCCGAGTTGGCTTCTACTTCCAGGTCCAGCATTGGGTCGGTCAGCGACGACAGTACGCGGGTCGGCACGCGATAGTTGCCGGCGAATTCCACCGAGCGCGTCTGCAGCACTTTCGAGCCCAGCGACGCCAGTTCCAGCATTTCCTCGAACGTGATCGCCTTCAGGCGGCGCGCTTCCGATACCACGCGCGGGTCGGTCGTGTAGACGCCGTCGACGTCGGTGAAGATCAGGCATTCATCGGCCTTCATCGCGGCGGCGATCGCCACGGCGGAGGTGTCCGAGCCGCCGCGGCCGAGGGTCGAGATATTGCCGCCCTCGTCCACGCCCTGGAAGCCGGTGATGATGACGATCTTGCCGTCGTCCAGGTCGCGGTTGACCTTCTCGTTGTCGATCGACTGGATGCGGGCCTTGGTGAAAGCGGAATCGGTTTTAATCGCGACTTGCCAGCCGGCGTAGGACACGGCCTTCTTGCCAATCGCCAGCAGCGCCATCGACAGCAGGCCGACCGAGACCTGCTCGCCGGTGGAGGCGATCATGTCCAGCTCGCGCGGGTCGGGCTGGGCCTGGATTTCCTTGGCCAGCGCGATCAGGCGATTGGTCTCGCCGGACATGGCGGACGGTACGACGACGATGCGGTGCCCGGCGTCATGCCACTTGGCGACACGCTGCGCCACGTTCTTGATACGGTCCGTCGAACCCATCGACGTACCGCCGTATTTGTGCACGATTAAAGCCATAACAGTGAGTTTTCCGCTCAAATAAAGGTAAATGGAACCCTTAACTCTACATGCCGCACTGCAAAATAACAAGTCAAAAAACTCATAATGTCATACCGAATAGACATATCTACATACAAAATTCGGCACATGAGCCCGATTGTCTATACAGCCTGCCAACGCAGGCGCCAGCGTGAAACGCCTTCATCCACCAGATGGTTGCAATCCATGCCCACCCCGGCCGCGAACAACACTTGCTTGCCGGCGCTCACCACGGGCAGGCGCGAGCGCTCCCAGGCCGGAATATCCAGCGCCTGGTAATGATACTTGAGTCCGCGCGTCGGCCGGTTGTGGGCCGGTTTGAGGCGCTCGCCGCCCTTGCGGAATTCGATCAGCAGGGGCTGGCCGCGCAGCCAGTCCGCTGCCAGCCCGCCCTCGCCTTCGCCGGCCGGGTCGAAATGCAACACGCCGCCGTAGGCCGGGAAGGCCAGCTCGGTTTCGCCGTTCCAGTGGAAGGTGGTGCCCGGCGTTTTATCGAACTCGTCTTCGCGCGTGCCTTCCAGGTCGGCCAGCTTGGGCGTGATGTGCAGGCGGTCGCGATGGCGGCGGACGTGACAGTCGGGATGCGTGACCAGCGGCTGGGCGCCGTCGCGCGCTTCGAGCAGCTGGGCCACCATCTCGGCCAGCCACGCCGCGCTCGGCATGCGCAGCTGGCGGGTGCCGAACCAGTGGCGCAGCATGTTGTAGCCGCGGTCCAGGCTGAGCATGCGCAGCTTGGCGATGTCGATGCAGTCGTCGACCAGGCACAGCGCCAGGTCCTGCTGCGCCAGCTCGGTCAGCAGCCGCTGGGCCGATTGCGCGTGCTGGGCGCTGCGCGCGAAGCGTTCCTGGTAGCCGGGAAAGGCCTCGTCCAGCGCCGGCATCACCTTGTGGCGCAACGCGTTGCGGGCGAAGCGCGGGTCGTCGTTGGATTCATCATTGATGTAGACGATGTTGTGTTCGGCAACATACGCGGCCAGCTGCTTGCGCGAGGCCGGCAGCAGCGGACGCGCCATCACCAGGTCCGGATTGGCCAGCAGCTCGGGCGCGGCGTTGGCCGCGTCCATGCCGGACAGCCCGGCCGGGCCGGAGCCGCGCAGCAGTTGCAGCAGCACCGTCTCGGCCTGGTCGTCGAGGTGGTGCGCGGTCAGCAGCAGCTTGACCTCGTGCGCGGCGCACAGCGCGCCCAGCGCGGCGTAACGCACCTTGCGGGCGGCCGCCTCGGTGCCGCTCTTCTGCTGGTTGGCCAGTTGCACGCGGCGCGCTTCGAAGGTGACGCCCAGCGCGGCGCAGGCTTGCTCGCAGTGCGCCAGCCAGGCGTCGGCGTTGGCGCTGAGGCCGTGGTGGACGTGGAAGGCGTACAAGGCCACGCCATGCGCCTGCGCGTAGGCGTGCGCCAGGTGGAGCAGCGCCGACGAGTCGAGGCCGCCGCTGAGGGCCACGGCCATGCGTGCAGCACCCTCCCCCTGCTGCGCCAGCGCCGCCGTGACGGCCTGTTCGAAGGTTGAGGTCAAGGTCGGGATCTGTTGCTTCTTCAATTGCTGCTCCAAAATGCAAACCGGGGGCAAGGGCCCCCGGTCGTGGTGTCGTGCCGCGCGTGATTACTCTTGCGGCGTGGTTTCTTTGAACTTACCGTAGCTCATCAGCTTCTCGTGACGCGCTTCCAGCAGGTCCTTGGTCTTCATGCCGTGGAACTGACGCAGCGAATCAGCCAGCGCGCGCTTGAGCAGCGTGGCCATCTGCTTCGGATCGCGGTGCGCGCCGCCCAGCGGCTCGCTGACGATCTTATCGATCAGGCCCATGGCCTTCAGACGGTGCGCGGTCAGGCCCAGCGCTTCGGCCGCATCGGCGGCGCGCTCGGACGTCTTCCACAAAATCGAGGCGCAGCCTTCCGGCGAGATCACCGAGTAGGTCGCGTATTGCAGCATCAGCACCGCGTCGCCGACCGCGATCGCCAGCGCGCCGCCGGAGCCGCCTTCGCCGATGATGGTGGCGATCAGCGGCACTTTCAGTTCCGCCATCACGTACAGGTTGTGGCCGATCGCTTCCGACTGGCCGCGCTCTTCCGCGTCGATGCCCGGGAACGCGCCCGGCGTGTCGACAAAGGTGAAGATCGGGATGCCGAACTTCTCGGCCAGCTTCATCAGGCGCATGGCCTTGCGGTAGCCTTCCGGCTTCGGCATGCCGAAGTTGCGCATCGCGCGTTCTTTGGTGTCGCGGCCCTTCTGGTGGCCGATGACCATGCAAGCCTGGCCGTTGAAGCGCGCCAGGCCGCCCACCACCGACAGGTCGTCCGCATAGCTGCGGTCGCCGTGCAGTTCGTGGAAGTCGGTGAAGATTTCGTTCACATAGTCCATGGTGTAAGGACGCTGCGGGTGGCGCGCGATCTGCGCGACCTGCCAGGGGGTCAGCTTGGCGTAGATGTCTTTGGTCAGTTGCTGGCTTTTTTTGGCCAGACGGTCGATCTCCTCAGAGATGTCGACAGCCGAATCGTCCTGCACGAAACGCAGCTCTTCGATTTTGCCATCGAGTTCGGCGATCGGTTGCTCAAAGTTGAGGAAAGTCGTTTTGGTCATTGTACCTCCGTGTTTATTCTCAGCCATGCGCGCACAAAAATGCCTCGCACAGCGATTAGAGCATCTATTCTACAGCAACAGGGTCCAGGCTACGCCATAAGTACCAGGTGGCGACCGTGCGCCAGGGCTCCCAATTGGCCGAGACCTCGCGCGCATCGCTGCGGGACACAGGTTCGCCGGAAAAATAATTCTGGCTGATGCCCTGGATCAGACCGGGGTCATCGAGCGGCAAAACGTTGGGCCGCAGCAGATTAAATATCAAAAACATCTCGGCTGTCCAGCGGCCGATGCCGCGGATCTGCACCAGCTCGGCGATGACGGCTTCGTCATCCATCTGGTCCCACTGGCTGGTGTGGACGCGCTTGTTCTTGAAGTGGTCGGCCAGGTCGAGGATGTATTCGGTCTTGCGCTTGGACAGGCCGCAGCCCGCCAATTGCTCGGCGCCAGCCTTGATGATCTGCGCCGGCGTGCACTTCGGGCTGACCTGGAGCAGTTTTTTCCAGGCGGTGTCGGCCGCCTTGGTGGTCACTTGCTGGCCGACGATGGAGCGCGCCAAGGTGGTGAACGGGTCGTCATGGCCGACCAGGTGCAGGTCGCCAAATTGCGGGATCAGCTTTTTCATGATGCGGTCCCGCTTCATGAGCTCGATCTTGGCCTCTTCCCAGTACGGCGGCACGGCCGATACCGGCCCGCCTGCGCCCTCGTTATCCTTGGCGGTGACCATTATGCGCGGCGCCAGTTGGTCGTGCCGTCAGGCTTGTCTTCGAGGATGATGCCGGCCGCCAGCAGCTCGGCGCGGATCTTGTCCGATTCGGCGAAGTTGCGCGCCTTCTTGGCTTCGATGCGCCTGGCGATCTGCTCGTCGATGGCGGCGTCACCGGAGGCGTCGGTATCGCCGACGGCGGCCTGGCGGAACTGCTGCGGCGTGCGGGCCAGCAGGCCGATCACGCCGGCCAGCGCCTTCAGCTGGCGCGCCACGGCCGGCGATTTCGATTTGTTCAGCTCGCTCACCAGGTCGAACAGCACGGCCAGCGCCACCGGCGTGTTGAAGTCGTCGTCCATGGCCTCGGCGAAGCGCACCGCGTACGGCTCGCTCCAGTCCAATGGCAGGCCGTCGCCTTCCACGCCGTCCAGCGCGGTGTATAGGCGGGTCAGCGCGACGCGGGCGTCGTCCAGGTGCGCGTCCGAGTAGTTCAGCGGGCTGCGGTAGTGGGCGCGCAGGATGAAGAAGCGCACCACTTCGGCGTCGTACTTCTTGAGCACGTCGCGGATGGTGAAGAAGTTGCCCAGCGATTTGGACATCTTCTCGTTATCCACGCGCACGAAGCCGTTGTGCACCCAGTAGTTGACCATGGTGTGGCCGAACGCGCCTTCGGACTGCGCGATCTCGTTTTCGTGGTGCGGGAACTGCAGGTCCGCGCCGCCGCCGTGGATGTCGAAGTGCTCGCCCAGCAGCGCCGAGCACATGGCCGAGCACTCGATGTGCCAGCCCGGACGGCCCTTGCCCCACTTGGAATCCCACTTGACCTCGTCCGGCTCGGACTCCTTGGACGCCTTCCACAGCACGAAGTCCAGCGGATCGCGCTTGCCGGTGTTGACGTCGACGCGCTCGCCGGCGCGCAGGTCGTCGAGCGACTTGCCGGACAGCTTGCCGTAGTTGGGGAAGTTGCGCACCGCATAGTTGACGTCGCCGTCCGCGCCCTGGTAGGCCAAGTCCTTGGACTCCAGCGTCTCGATCAGCGCCAGCATCTGCGGCACGTATTCGGTGGCGCGCGGCACCAGCGTGGCCGGCAGGATGCCCAGCGCGCCGGTGTCCTCGTCCATGTAGCGGGTGAAGCGGGTGGTCAGCTGCGAAATGGTCTCGCCGTTCTCGACCGCGCGCTTGATGATCTTGTCGTCGATGTCCGTGATGTTGCGCGCGTACGTGACCTCGTAGCCGGAGGCCATCAGCCAGCGGTACATCACGTCGAACGCCATCATCATGCGGGCGTGGCCGATGTGGCAGTAGTCGTAGATGGTCATGCCGCAGACGTACATGCGGACTTTGCCTGCCTCGATGGGTACGAATGTCTGCTTGTCACGCGCCAGCGTGTTGTAAATCTTTAAATTGCTCATCGGGCTCTTGCGTATTCTCTTTTAAGCGCGTGCCGCGGCCACGGGCAATACGAGAACCGGGCGCGGCGCGGTGGGCGCGCACCTGGCATTCGTCGTATCGCATTGGAGACCAGCTGACACTCGGGTGTTATTCTTTCCACCTTCTAAGGGGTAGAATGAACAAGTATAGCATTGATAAAAACAGCATAGACCCAATCTGACTGAGGATTTTTGGCAAGTCAGCCAGTTTAAACCACCACGAGGAAGCAACAATGCACCAAACCCAGCCATCGCTGTTCGCCAAACTGATGACCTTGTTTGCCGGCGTCGCCCTGTCCGGCGCCGCGCTGGCGGCCACGCCGGCCGCCGCCAATCCCACGCCGCAAGTGGAAATCAAGACCTCGATGGGCGACATCGTGGTCGAGCTGAACCACGACAAGGCGCCCAAGTCGGTCGACAACTTCCTGACCTACGTGAAGTCCGGCTTCTACAAGGGCACCATCTTCCACCGCGTGATCGACGGCTTCATGATCCAGGGCGGCGGCTTCGACGAGAAGCTCAAGCAAAAGAAAACCAACCCGCCGGTGCCGATCGAATCGCAGAACGGCCTGACCAACAACACCTACACGCTGGCCATGGCCCGCAGCGGCGATCCCAACTCGGCGACCTCGCAGTTCTTCATCAACGTGGCCGACAACGACGCCCTGAACTACCCCGGCCGCGACGGCTTCGGCTACACGGTGTTCGGCAAGGTGATCAAGGGCCAGGAGGTGGTCGACAAGATCAAGGGCGTGCTGGTCGATGACAAGGGCATCTTCCAGAACATCCCGGTGATTCCGGTCGTGATCAAGTCGGCGACGATTTTGAAGACCCCAATCCAGCCAAAACTGTAAAATAGCGGCCAGCCGTTTTTTTTAACTACTCAGGATAACAACATGACCAACGTAATCATCACCACCAACAAGGGCAACATGACCGTCGAACTGAACGACGAGAAAGCGCCTAAATCGGTAGCCAACTTCCTGAAGTACATGGAAGCCGGCCACTACACCAACACCATCTTCCACCGCGTGATCGACGGCTTCATGATCCAGGGCGGCGGTTTCGAGCCAGGCATGAAGCAAAAGCCAGCCGACGAGACCGTCGAGAACGAAGCCAAGAACGGCCTCAAGAACGACACCTACACGCTGGCCATGGCCCGCACCTCGGCGCCGCACTCGGCATCGGCCCAGTTCTTCATCAACGTGAAGAACAACTCCTTCCTGGACTACCCAGGCCAGGACGGCTGGGGCTACGCCGTGTTCGGCAAGGTCATCGAAGGCACCGAAGTGGTCGACGCCATCAAGAAGGCCAAGACCACCCGCAGCGGCATGTTCGCCGATGTGCCTGCCGAAGACATCATCATCGAGAAGATCGAACTGGCCGCTTAATTAATGAGCGACGCCAACACGCGCGCGGGCCTGGCCTGCGCGCTGTTCATCTCCGACCTGCACCTGCAGCCCGCGCATCCCGCCACCAGCACGGCGTTCTTCGACTTCCTGGAGCGGCACGCGCGGCGCGCGCAGCAGTTGTACCTGCTCGGCGACCTGTTTGAATACTGGGCCGGCGACGACGACATCAGCGATCCCTTCCACCAACGGATCATTGCCGCGCTGCGCAGCGTGAGCGATGCGGGTGTGGCCGTCTACTGGATCGCCGGCAACCGCGATTTCCTGGTCGGCGCGCAGTTCGCCGCGGCGGCGGGCCTGACCCTGCTGCCGGAAACTTACGTGACCGAGATCGGCGGCCAGCGCCTGGTGGTGCTGCACGGCGACGCCCAGTGCACCGAGGACGTCAAGTACATGGAATTCCGCGCCATGGTGCGGCAGCCCGCGTGGCAGCAGCAGTTCGTGGCGATGCCGCTGGCGCAGCGCAAGGCCATCATCGCCGGCATGCGCGAGAACAGCCGCAAGGACCAGGGCACCAAATCCTACGAGATCATGGACGTGACGCCGCAGGCGATCCGCGACGTGTTCGCAGCCACCGGCACCGACGTCATGATCCACGGCCATACCCACCGCCCCGCCCTGCATGTGGTGGACGGCAAGCGCCGCTACGTGCTGCCGGACTGGGAGCCGGACGCCACGCCGCCGCGCGGCGGCTGGATCGCCATCGACAGCCACGGCGTCATCACGCGCCACGGCCTCGACGGCACGATCATCCCAGCGTAATCGCCACGCCGTCTGCCGGCGGCGCGGCGTCGATCGGCGACTCGCAGTAAGCCGAGATCGACGGCAGCTCGCGCATGCGGCGCACCAGCTCGGGCCAGGGCTGCGCCCATACCTGCGGATACAGCTGCTCGCCCGGCGTCACCACCGGGAAAGCCAGGTTCTCCGCGCCCGGCGTGAACTCGCAATGCACGGTGGCCTTGTTGCCGCGCGCATCGCAGCGATACCAGCCGCCCTCCTCCAGCCAGACCGCGACCAGGCCGTGCGTGCAGAACGGCGAGCCGGCGTCGCGCAGCGTCAGGCGCTGGTAGCAGAAGCCGGACGGAATGCCGTTGGCGCGCAGCAGCGCCACCAGCAGATGGCTCTTGGCCGTGCACAGGCCGGTGCCCAGCGCCAGCGCCTGCGAGGCGTCGCAGCTGACCTCGTCGCGCTGGTAATCGATGCTGTGCTCGATGCGGTCGCGCACCCATTCGAAGCAGCGCCGCGCCGTCGCGCGCGGCGTATCGGCGCGCAGCGAGCGCGCCAGGCGCTCCACGTCGGGATGGTGAAAATCGATGACGTCGCTCGCGGCGACGAATGCGGGCAATAAGGCGTTCATGGCTCTCCTGTTTATCAAACGTGCAAGAGTCTGCCACACTTATGGTTTTGGCACAGCGGATGGCCCTATAATCGACGCATGACGATCCGCATCTTGTTTTTCCGAAGTAGCCTACTCGCCGCCGCGCTGTCGAGCGGCAGTGCTTGGTGCGCGCCGGAGCCGCTGACCGTGGTGTGGCGCGACAAGCCGCCCTACCACTACCAGGAAAATGGCGCACCCAAGGGCTTCCTGCTGGAGCGCGTGAAAAATATCTTCAACGTCGCCGGCGTCCCCGCGCAGTTCATCACCGAGCCGCAGAAACGCATCTGGGCCAACTTCAAGCGCGGCGCCAGGAACTACTGCTCGATCAGCTGGTACCGCCTGCCCGAGCGCGAGGCGGTCGCGCAGTTCACCGCCGCCATTCATGAAGACCTGCCGCAAAGCGTGCTGATCGCGCCGGCCTACGTGGACAAGGTGGCCGCGCATCCCACGCTGAGCTCGCTGCTGAGCGATCCCGAGCTGACGCTGGGCTTGGTGGACGGCGTGTCCTACGGCCCGACGCTGGACCAGATGATCAAGGGCAGCAAGAACCGCATCATGAGCCGCACGGTGGAGGCCACGCTGATGATGCGCATGCTGACGGTGGGCCGCGCCTCGTTCATGTTTGTGGACCGCGAGGATTGGGACTATTTCCGCGCGCGCGAAACCACGCCACAGACGGCGGTGCGCCGCGATTTCCCCGACATGCCGCCGGGGATGAAGCGCTACATCCTGTGCAGCAAGGACGTGCCGGCCGAGACCATGGCCAAGCTCAACCAGGCCATCGCCGCGACCGGCGGCGCCTACAACCCCGGCCATAGCGCCCGGCAAAAATAATCAGCGCTTGACGTTGGCCATCGCCGCGTTCAGGCGGCGTATCAATTCCTGGTTCAGGTCGCGGGTGTGGCGGGTCCAGCGTTCCATCGTGCGCTGCAGCTCGGCATGCAGCTGGCTGGCGCGTGCCGCGTCGCCAACGCCGGCCGCCCAGATCGCGAACTCGGCCTGCGCGGCAAAGCTGTTGTAGCGGCCCAGCGCGAACTCGAACTCCGCCCTCGCCTCGTCCTGCCGGCCGGCCGCGGCCAGCGCCTGGGCCAGCAACAGCGACACTTGCTCGCCACGGAAATTGGCGTCGGCGGCGCGGATGGTTTGCAGATGCGTCACCGCGGCGGCGGCGCGGCCGCAAGCCATCGTGGCGCGCGCGGCGCCAAAGCGGATTTCCAGGTCGCCAGAGAACGGCCCCTGCAGGCAGGCTTCGTAGGTGGCTGCCGCCTCGTCGGCGTTGCCCGCCTCCAGCTGCGCGGTGGCCAGGCGCATCTGGTTTTGCGCGGTCGGCGTGTAGGCGTAGGCGTCGCGCGCCTCGCGCAGTTCGCGGCCCGGATCGAGCGTGCGGGCCGCCGCCGTCACCACCTTGCGGGCGCCGTGCTTCAGGCGGGAGTCCGGCAGGTAGATGGCGAGGAAGTAGACAATGCTGCCCAGTCCGGGAAACGCGAACAAGATCATCAGCCAGTACATCTGCTGTCCGCTCCGAATCACGTGGACGGCGAAGAATAGCGCCACCAGCACGTGCAATCCAATTCCAAATATGGTCATGAGGCTCACTCCAACATTTCATCGATGCCGCGAATTGTAGAAGCTCTTGCCCCGCACCACAAGGAAACTTGCAAATTCATTAAGCTGCAGCGGGTTCCGGCTGGGCCAGCCAGGCTGCCACGTAGCGCGCCAGGCGGCCGACGAACACACCGTTGAACAAGCCGAACAGCAAGGTGACCGCCGTGGCGAACAACAGGTCCTGCGCCAGTTCGGGATGCAGGGCCGTGGTGACCGCCACCGCGTACTTGGTGCAGAAGATGGCGATCATCAGCATCAGCGGCATCCAGCTGCCGCGATGGCGCACGGTGCCGGCGGCGCGGTCGACCACGATGGGCGTGCCGCTGCCGAGCCGCCACGTCACCGCCGCGCCGGCCAGCACGCCCAGCAGCCACACGGCCCAGACGCCGCCGCCCAGCGCGCCGTGTCCGCTCATGCTCGACAACGACAGGCCGATCATCACCGCCGGGATGATGAACAGCGCCCGCATCGCCAGCTCGCGGTCGCGGCTGGCCAGCGCGCCGCGATACAACAGGAAGGCCAGCAAGGCCCAGACGTAGATTGGTGTGTGGGTGACGATTTGCGCAATCATGATTCGCTCCGCATGGCTGGTTAAGGTGAGGCCACTATGCCGGGCGCGGCGCCGGCGCGGAGCGCGATGCGACGAAATGCGCCCAAACGGCGCGAAGTGCAGGCAAACGGCGGCAAGCGTGCGGCGCAAAGTGCGTGCATCCCATCCAGCAAGCGTTGCAGGGAAATGGTTCGTTACAAAATTTCGATGGCACAACAAGCGGACTCGGCATAAATTACCACACAGCAATGTCTGAGCCCCTTTCTGGAGATCGCACTCATGACCCCGACACCGACCGCGGCCGCCGCCGCCCGCTTCCTGGCGCAAGCCTCGATGGGAGCCAACCGCGCCGAGATCGCCAAGGTGCAATCGCTGGGCTACGCGGGCTGGATCGATGCCCAGCTGGCCGCGCCGCGTTCCGGCACCCGCTGGGACTGGCTGGTCGCCAAGGGCTACAATGCCCTCACCAACCGCAACTCCGAGAACGGCTTCGACGCCTGCGCGTGGCGCAAGCTGATCAGCGCGCCGGACACGCTGCGCCAGCGCGTCACGCTGGCGCTGTCGGAAATCTGCGTGGTCGCGATCGACGGGCTGGTCGGCGCCGGCTGGCGCGCGTTCTCGGCGGCGGCCTACCTGGACCTGCTGGAAGACTACGCCTTCGGCAACTACCGCGCGCTGCTGGGCGCGATCTCGACCAGCGCGCCGATGGGCCAGTACCTGACCTTCCGCGGCAACGCCAAGCAGAACCCCACCACCGGCGCCCTGCCCGACGAAAACTACGCGCGCGAGCTGATGCAGCTGTTCAGCATCGGCCTGATCCAGTTGAACCTCGACGGCACGCCCAAGCTGAACAACGGCGTGCCCAGGGAAACCTACGGCCTGAGCGACATCACCGGCCTGGCCCGCGTGTTCACCGGCTGGGACTTCGATATGGCCGGCCTGGACGCCAACACGCCCGACTTCCTGCGCCGGCCGATGGCGCAGGTGGCCAAGCGGCACGAGACCGGCGCCTCCACCTTCCTCGGCAGCACCGTGCCGGCCGGCCTGTCCGGCGCCGACGCGCTGAAGGCGGCGCTCGACATCATCTACGCCCATCCCAACGTGGCGCCCTTCATCAGCCGCCAACTGATCCAGAAACTGGTGACCAGCAATCCCTCGCCGGCCTACGTGGCGCGCGTGGCCGCCGTGTTCAACAGCGACAGCCGCGGCGTCAAGGGCAACCTGGCGGCGGTGGTGCGCGCGCTGCTGCTCGATCCCGAGGCGCGCGCGGACAGCCTGAACGTGCCCGGCGCCGGCAAGCTGCGCGAACCAATGCTGCGCTTCATCGGCTGGGCGCGCGCCTACAACGCCAGCTCGGCCTCGGACGCCTGGGCCATCGGCAACACCAGCGATGCCGCCAGCCGGCTGGGCCAGAGTCCGCTGCGCTCGCCGTCGGTGTTCAATTTCTACCGGCCCGGCTACGTGCCGCCCAACAGCGCCGTGTCCAAGGCCGGGCTGGTGGCGCCGGAGTTCCAGCTGACCAATGAGACCTCGGTGGTCGGCTACGTCAACACCATGCAGCGCGCGATCAGCAAGGGCATCGGCGACGTGCTGCCGGACTACAGCAGCCTGCTGCCGCTGGCCGCCAACGGCCAGGCGCTGGTCGACGAAATCAACCTCGTGCTGGCGGCCGGCCAGCTGAGCAGCGCCAGCGTCGGCCTGATACGCGGCGCCATCGACACCATGTCCGCCAAGACCGACGCCGCGCTGCACAACCGCATCTTCGCCGCGCTGACGCTGGTCATGGCCGCGCCGGAATACCTCGTTCAATTATAGGGAGCAGCCATGACCACCAACACTTCCCGCCGCGCCTTCCTGCAGCGCGCCTCGATGCTGGCCATGAGCGGCGTGGCCGCGCCGCTGGCCGTCAACCTGGCGGCGATGGCCGAGGCCTCGGCCGCCACCGCCAGCGACTACAAGGCCATCGTCTGCGTGTTCCTGTACGGCGGCAACGACTACGCCAATACGCTGGTGCCGTACGACGCCGCCAGCTACAACGCCTACTACGCGCTGCGCTCGACGCTGGCCTACCAGCAGAGCGCGCTGTCGGGCACCGTGCTCAACACTTCCGCGCCGCCGGTCGACGTCAACGGCGTGGCCCACCAGTACGCGCTGGCGCCGGAACTGGCGCCGCTGCTGCCGATCTTCAACGCCGGCAAGATGGGCGTGCTGCTCAACGTCGGCACGCTGGTGCAGCCGACCAGCAAGCAGCAGTACCTGGCCAAGTCCGTGCCGCTGCCGTCCAAGCTGTTCTCGCACAACGACCAGCAGTCCGAATGGCAGTCGTCGATGCCGGAAGGCGCGACCTCGGGCTGGGGCGGACGCATGGGCGACCTGTTCGAGTCGGGCAACGGCAACGCCACCTTCACCTGCGTCAACGTCTCCGGCAACGCGGTGTACTTGTCCGGGAAGGAGGCGGTGCAGTACCAGGTGTCGACCAAGGGTTCGGTGCCGTTCAGCGCGTTCCAGAGTCCGATGTTCGGCTCGGCCAGCTGCAGCAACGCGCTGCGCACGCTGATCACACAGCAGCACAGCAACCTGATGCAGTCCGACTATGCGCGCGTGACGCAGCGGGCGATCTCGGCCAACGACGTGCTGACCTCGGCGCTGGCCGGCGCGCCGGTCATCAACACGGCCTTCCCCGCCAATAACAATCTGGGCGATCAGTTGAAGATGGTGGCGCGCATGATCTCCTGCGCCTCGACGCTGGGCGCCAAGCGGCAGGTGTTCTTTGTGTCGATGGGCGGCTTCGATACGCACGACGGCCTGGTCAAGGTGCATCCGGGCCTGCTGAAGAGCGTGGCCGATGCGGTGGCGGCCTTCTACCAGAGCACGGTGGAGCTGGGCGTGGCCAACCAGGTGACTGCCTTCACCGCGTCCGACTTCGGCCGCACGCTGAGCGGCAACAACGACGGTTCGGATCACGGCTGGGGCAGCATGCACTTCATGCTGGGCGGCGCCGTCAAGGGTGGCCGCTACTACGGCACGGCGCCGGTGGTGGCCAGCAACGGCCCGGACGATGTCGGCCAGGGCCGCCTGCTGCCGACCACGTCGATCGAGCAGTACGCGGCCACGCTGGGCAGCTGGCTGGGCGTGTCGAACACCGACCTGCTGGCCATGCTGCCCAACCTGGCCAACTACAACGCCAGCGCGCGCAACCTCGGCTTCGTCTGACGCTGACCGTTACTGCGCCGGCTGCAGGTTGGCGACCAGCGCGCCGGGCTTGGTGCTGATTCCGGTCAGCACGAACTGCACGCCGGCGTAGCGCAGGTCTTCCGGCCGGAAGGTGTGGACCGGCACGTCCTTGAGCGTGTTCTCGCCCAGCAGGTTGGCCACGCTGGCGATCTGGTTCTGCTTGCCCTCGTCCATGCCGTCGACCACGAAACGGTCCACATGCGCATCGCTGATGTAGATGACGTTGCGCACATTGTCCACCTTCAGGCGGCCAGACACCGCCATGCTGCCATGCCACGACTGGCGCGCCAGCAGCGGCGCCACGTTCACGTCCAGGGTCAGCGCCACGCGGTCGTTCTCGGCCAGGATGTCCAGTTGCGGATGGCTCAGCTCCACCTCGAACACACCCAGCACGCGATGGCGCACGGGGAACTTGTGGTCCAGGTTCTGCTGCAGGCGCGCCTGCGGCAGCTCCACCTGGCGCGGGCCGATCAGCGTCGAGCAGGCGGCCAGCAGGCCCGCCAGCATAAGCGGCGCGGCAATTCGGGCGTAACGTTTAAGATCGGTCATGTCGACTTTCTGAAATTAGCGGATCGCCCACATTATGACCCACACACGAATTGGCTGCGCAAGCTGGAGTATCGACCGTGCGTCGTCGATGGATTTCGCCACGGAGGGCAGCCATCTGCAGCGCTACGCCCGCGTCATGAACGCGGTGGAGATCAACTCCTCGTTCTACCGGCCGCACCAGGCCGCGACCTATGCGCGCTGGGCCGACGACGTGCCGGACGATTTCCGCTTCTCGGTCAAGCTACCGCGCAGCATCACGCACGACCACCGGCTCAAAGACATCAATGAGCTGCTGGCGCGCTTTGCCGGCGAGGCGGGCGCGCTCGGCGCCAAGCTGGGCTGCGTGCTGGTGCAGTTGCCGCCCAGCCTGGCGCTGGATGCGGCGCTGGCAGACGCGCTGTTCGCCCGCCTGGCCGCCCTGTTCAGCTGCACCATCGCCTGCGAGGCCCGCCATCCCAGCTGGTTCGCCGCGGCCGGCACCGCGCTGCTGCGGGCGCATGGCGTCGCCAGGGTGATCGCCGATCCGCCCGCCGGCCAGCCCGGCCCCCACGTGCCGACCGGCGACACGGTCTACGCCCGGCTGCACGGCAGTCCGCGCATGTACTACTCGGCCTACACCGACGAATACCTCGACAGCGTCGCGGCCTACCTGGCCGGCAAGGACGGCTGGGTCATCTTCGACAACACCGCCAGCGGCGCCGCCCTGCCCAACGCGCTGACGCTGATGAAAAAAACAACATAAGAAACGAACCGCTTGCTTTTTCATATCTTAGTGTTATAGTTCACTACAACACCAATCCATCAACACACATCAAGGGGACCACATGTATGTCCACGATAGGCTGGAATGACAATGCGCCGATTTATCGGCAGCTCAAGGACAAGGTCATCGGCATGGTGCTCGACGGCCTGCTCAAGCCCGGCGACGCCCTGCCCTCCGTAAGGCAGGTGGCAGCCGATTACCAACTCAACCCGATCACCGTATCTCGCGCCTACCAGGAACTGGTGGACGAAACGCTCGTAGAAAAAAGAAGGGGACTAGGTATGTACGTCACTGACGGCGCCCGCGACAAACTGCTGGCCACTGAACGCGAACGCTTCCTGAACGAAGAATGGCCGCTGATGCTCGAACGCATCCGGCGCCTGGGCCTGGAACTGGAAACCCTGCTCAAGCCCATCGCTCCCGGAGGTGCGTCATGAGCGCGGTCATCACGGCTGGCAACCTCAGCAAAACCTACGGTAAGCAGGCCGCGCTGAACGGCGCAACCTTCACGGTCGAGGCAGGCCGCATTGTCGGCCTGATCGGCCCCAACGGTTCCGGCAAGACCACCACCCTCAAGGCCATCCTGGGCCTGACCCAGTTCGAAGGCGAGCTGACGGTGCTGGGCATGGATCCGCGCAGCCAGCGCGAGGCGCTGATGAACGAAGTCTGCTTCATCGCCGACGTGGCCATCCTGCCGAAGTGGCTCAAGGTCAAGGACGCGATCGACTTTGTGGAAGGCGTGCATCCGCGCTTCGACCGCAGCAAGGCCGAGAAATACCTGGCCAACACCAAGCTCAGCCCGAACATGAAGGTCAAGGCCATGTCCAAGGGCATGGTGGTGCAGCTGCACCTGGCGTTGGTGATGGCGATCGACGCCAAGCTGCTGGTGCTCGATGAGCCGACGCTGGGCCTCGACATCCTGTACCGCAAGCAGTTCTACCAGAACCTGCTGGAAGACTACTTCGACGAGAACAAGACCATCCTGATCACAACGCACCAGATCGAAGAAGTCGAGCACATCCTCACCGACCTGATGTTCATCCAGGACGGCAGGATCTCGCTGGCGGCGTCGATGGACGAGGTGGGCGAGCGCTTCACCGAAGTGATGGTCGAGCCGCAGTTCGTGGCGGCCGCCAACGCGCTGCAGCCGATGAGCCAGCGCACCGTGTTCGGCAAGCCCATCATGCTGTTCGATGGCGTGCCGCGCATGCAACTGTCGACCTTCGGGGAACTGCGCACGCCCAGCGTCGCCGACCTGTTTGTCGCAACGATGAAAGGAACCTACGCATGAAAACGATGAAATGGCTGATCAAGCGCGAGCTGTGGGAACACAAGGGCATGCTGGTCTGGGCGCCCGTTGTCATCGCCGCCCTGATCGCGGCGCTGGCGCTCGGTTCCATCATCATGGGCCACCACCTCAACTTCAATGATGGCGACGACACTGTCTCGATCGGCTCCGTGACCATCGAAGGCGCGGCGCGCATGCGCATCGTGGAGACCATGTCGCAGGCTTACATGATGTCGGCGATGCCGGTGCTGATGGTGCTGAGCTTTGTGGTGTTCTTCTACTGCCTGGGCGCGCTCAACGACGAGCGGCGCGATCGCAGCATCCTGTTCTGGAAATCGCTGCCGGTGTCCGACTTCTCGACCGTGCTGTCCAAGGTGGTGCTGGCGTTGGTGGTGGCGCCGCTGATCACGCTCGCGATCGGCACCGTGCTGTCGCTGCTGATCCTGTTCGCAGCCTGCGGCGCGGTGCTGGCGCACGGCACCAACCTGTTCGGCGCCATGCTGATGTCGCCCGACCTGTACCTGACGCCGCTGCGCGTGGTCGGCCTGCTGCCGGTCTACATCCTGTGGGCCTTGCCGACGGTGGGCTGGCTGCTGATGGTGTCGAGCATGGTGCGCTCCAAGGTGTTCCTGTGGGCGGTCGGCACGCCGCTGGTGACGTCGCTGCTGCTGGTGTGGGCGGAAAAGATGCTGCACTTGGGCTTCAACGCCAGCTGGTTCATCACCCGCATCGTCGACCGCATCCTGCTGGGCGCGATTCCCGGATCGTGGATCATGTTCGAGGCCGACCATGTGCCGCTGCAGCTTGAAGCGCAGCGGATGGCGGTGCCGGAAACCATCTTCCGCGGCTCGTGGGCCACGCTGGGCGGCATCAGCGTCTGGCTCGGCGTCGCGGCCGGCGTCGCGATGATCGCCACCGCCGTCTGGATGCGCCGCCGCCGCGAGGAAGGTTGAGCGTGGCAGGCAAACACTTCATGAGCGCCGCGCTGCTGGCGGCCGCCGTGGCGGCGCTGCCGGCCGCGGCGGCGGAAACGGAAACCGGATCGGAGCAGGTTGTCATCATCAACGGCAGCCGCAGCCCGGAAATGCAGCCTTACCGCTACATGCTGTCCGGCCTGGACGCCTTCGACAGCGAGCACGCGCTGGCGCCGGATGCGCAGCAACTGCGCTTCCGCCTGCATGCCAAGAAGAAGGCGCCCGCTGGCAGCTTCGACAACCTGGTGGTGCGCCTGTCCGGCAAAGAGACCGACATCCCGGTGCCGCTGGCGGAGGACCACAGCTTCACGCTGCCGCGCAGCGCGGAGGCGGAACGCGACAACGCCGACGTGGTGCTGAACCAGAAGAAGAGCTACTACGGCTGGATGCCGGACGTGCGCAGCGCCGGCGTGCCGGCGGACATGCGGCGCCTGGGCGACATCCGGTTGGAGTGCCGGGTGCTGGTCGCGATCGCGAAGAACTACATCCCCTTCCTGCTGCGCGCGACGATCAACACCCTCATGCTGACCACCGACTGGTGCTCGTTCAAGGACTTCGATATGAGCATGCGCAGCGAGCGCCCGATCGCCAGCGCCACGCTGGTCGATGGCACGCACAGGCTGGAGCTCAAGGTCGGCGAGGATGGGAAAAACTACTCGGTGCCACTAAACGACAAAGCCTATTCGAACGATGCCCTGATCGAGTTCACCTACGAGTAAACCCGGTGGGGTCAAGTCTGACATTCGGACACGGGCTCTGCTGTAGCGGCGTGCTACAGCAGAGCCCGTGTCCGAATGTCAGACTTGACCCCAAATTGTTTATTCGAATTGTTTGCGGAATTCAGCGAACTGCGCGGTCAGGTCTTCGACTTGCTGGCGCAGTTGCTGGACTTCGTGCTCCAGCGCCGCGACGCGGCCGCCCTGCCCTGCAGCGCTGACCGAGCCGCCCAGGCTGGCGGCGGTTTCTTCCCGCGCCAGCGCGTCTTCGCCACCCAGCAGCTGGCCGTAGCGCGGCTCCTTGGTGCCGGGCGCCAGCGCCAGCCGCGAGACCAGCGGCGGATATTTGTCGATCAGGAATTGCAACGCCAGCTCGACGTCGCCCACCGATTTGAATTCGTGCAGACGGCCGGTGCGGGTGCGGATCTCGCCGGCGGTCTGCAGCCCGCGCAGCATCAGGATGGTCAGCACGGCCAGCTTGTCCTGCTCCAGCGACCATTTGATGCGCATGCGGTGCTCGTACTTGGTCACGCGCGCGCCCGCCTGCGTGATGCCGTTGACGTACTTGCGCTGCATCAGCCGCTGCAGCACGTCGGCCACCGTCTCTTCCGACAGCGCCATCACCGGGTCCCGGCTCGACAACTGATTACAGCCGTTGACCAGCGCGTTCAGCGACAGCGGATAGTTATCCGGCGTCAGCGCTTCCTTCTCGGCCAGCACGGCCAGCACGCGGATTTCAAACGGGTCCAGCACTTCCACGCCATCGGGCGACGATTCCATATGCGGCATCCTTATTCAACGAGTTTGTTGAGTTGGTCTGAATTCAATTTATCACAGTCGGGCACGCCCTGACAGTGCAAGCCCGCCGCCTTCATGGTGGCGAGGATGCGTTCGATCTGCTCTTCCTGCTTGACCGCGTGGTTGATCAACCCGTGCAGCGCCTTCGACAGCGGGTCGTCGCCGTTCGGCGTGACGCCGTAGGCGCTGAACAGGTTGGCCGTGGCGCTGACCGCCGAGGCCGGCTCTTTCTGTACGATGTGCGCCGGATTGCCGACCGCCGTGGCGCCCGGCGGCACCGGCTTCAACAGCACGGCGTTGGAGCCGACCTTGGCGTACTCGCCCACCGTGAAACCGCCCAGCACCTTGGCGCCGGCGCCGACGATGACGCCGCGCGCCAGCGTCGGATGGCGCTTGGCGCCGGTGTGCAACGAGGTGCCGCCCAGGGTCACGCCCTGGTAGATGGTGCAGTCGTCGCCCACTTCGGCGGTCTCGCCGATCACCACGCCGAAGCCGTGGTCGATGAACACGCGGCGGCCGATGGTGGCGCCGGGGTGGATCTCGATGCCGGTGACGATGCGCGCCAGGTAGGAGATGAAGCGCCCCAGCCATTTCATCTTGTGCGTCCAGCACCAGTGCGCCCAGCGGTGCATGACGATGGCTTGCAGGCCGGGGTAGCAGGTCAGCACTTCCCAGGCGTTGCGGGCCGCGGGGTCGCGTTCGATGATGCTGTTGATGTCTTGGCGCAGGTGATGGAACATGGGGTGTACGGTATTGCAACTGAAACGCTCATGGTAGCGTATTCGGTCGGTGGTTGCTGGGAAGCGGCTTGCAGGGGGGGGAAAACCAGCGGCCCTCGTAGCAGGCCGCCGGCTGGTCGTATCGCTTAGATCTCTTTGGCGATACGCTGGCGGCGTGCCTCGTACAGACAGACGCCGGATGCGACGGAAACGTTCAAGCTCTCGACCGAGCCGAACATTGGAATGCTGACCAGCATGTCGCAGGTCTCGCGCGTCAGGCGGCGCATGCCCTCGCCTTCCGAGCCCATGACCAGCGCGGTCGGGCCGGTGAAGTCGGCTTCGTACAGGCCCTTCTCGCCGTCGTCGGAGGTGCCGATCAGCCAGATGTCGCGGTCCTTCAGGTCGCGCAAGGTGCGCGCCAGGTTGGTGACGGTGATGTATGGCACGGTCTCGGCCGCGCCGCTGGCGACCTTGGCGGCGGTGGCGTTCAGGCCCACCGCGCGGTCCTTCGGCACGATCACCGCGTGCGCGCCGACGCCGTCGGCCACGCGCAGGCAGGCGCCCAGGTTGTGCGGATCGGTGATGCCGTCCAGGACCAGCAGCAGCGGCGGGCCTTCGATGGCGTCCAACAGTTCGTCCAGGTTGCGCGCCAGCGCCAGCTGCGACGCGAACGCGATCACGCCCTGGTGGCGGCGGGTGCCGACGATCTTGTCGAGGCGGGCCGAGTCAACCGGCATCACGCGCACGCCGGCCGCCTTGGCGTTGGCGATCAGGTCCTTCATGCGGCGGTCATCGCGCCCCATGTCGACAAAAATCTCTTCCACGGACGAAGCCTCATGACGCAAACGCGAGGTCACGGCGTGGAAACCAAAAATCATTTTATTCTTACTCATTTATCGCTTCTTTTTACTTTTTGAGACAGTCTTCGCTGCTCGGGGTGCTACCGGAGCAGCCGCCCCGGCATTAGTCTTGCGTCCGCCGCGCGACTTGGCGGCGGGCTTGGCCGCGGCCGGCTTGGCGACGGCCTTGGCAGGCTGCGCTTTCGGCACGGCCGGACCAGGCTTGATGTTGGTCTTGCGGTCTTTGGACGGCGCGTCGCCCTTCTCGGCGCGCGGCGGCGGTGCATCGGCTCCGGCCAGGCGCAGGTCGATCTTGCGCGCTTCCAGGTCCACGCGCACCACTTGCACGCTGACGCGGTCGGTCAGCTGGAACTTCTTGCCGGTGCGTTCGCCGCGCAGTTCGTGGCGGGCGTCGTCGTACTGGAAGTAATCGGCGCCGAGGTCGGTCACGTGCACCAGGCCTTCGACAAACAATTGGTCCAGCTGCACGAAGATGCCGAAGGTGGTCACGCCGGTGATGATGCCGGTGAATTCCTCGCCCAGCTTGTCCTGCATGAAGTAGCACTTGAGCCAGGCTTCGACGTCGCGCGACGCTTCATCGGCGCGGCGCTCGTTGGCCGAGCAGTGCACGCCCAGCGCGTCCCACACGGTCAGGTCGACGGCTTTTTTCTCTTTGCCCTCAGCCTTGTCCTTGGCCTGCTGCTTGCGGGTGGCGTTCGAGACGTTGGTGTTCAGCACGCTGGTGCTGGCCACTTTCGGCTCGTACTTCTTACCCAGCAGGATGGCCTTGATGGCGCGGTGCGTCAGCAAGTCCGGATAGCGGCGGATCGGGCTGGTGAAGTGGGCATAGGCCTCGTACGCCAGGCCGAAGTGGCCGATGTTGTCGGGCGAGTAGACCGCCTGCTGCATCGAGCGCAGCAGCATGGTCTGCAGCAGCGACGCGTCCGGACGCTCCTT
This sequence comes from Rugamonas sp. A1-17, assembly GCA_025548565.1. Classification (GTDB taxonomy): domain Bacteria; phylum Pseudomonadota; class Gammaproteobacteria; order Burkholderiales; family Burkholderiaceae_D; genus Rugamonas. Next base: position 167,337 of record JAJLPB010000015.1, on the reverse strand, counting down.
GACCTGCTTCATCAGCGCGGCGTAGTCGCCGGCGGTCGGCTTGTCGCCGCCGTTCAGGTTCAGACCGACCTGCTTGAGGAAGGTGCGCACCTGCTTGAGCTTTTCAGCGGTCGGGCTGGCGTGGATGCGGTAGGTGCCGGGATGCTTGTGGCGGATCAGCAGGTCGGCCGCGCAGACGTTGGCGGTCAACATGCATTCTTCGATCAGCTTGTGGGCGTCGTTGCGGGTGCGCGGGATGATCTTCTCGATCTTGCCGGACGGGTTGCAGACGATGTAGGTCTCGGTGGTCTCGAAGTCGATCGCGCCGCGTTCGGTGCGCGCCTTCAGCAGCGCGTGGTACACCTCGTACAGGTTCAGCAGGTGCGGCACGATGCCTGGACGGCGCGCGGCCTCGGGGCCCTTGGTGTTGCCGAGGATGTCGGCCACTTCGGTGTAGGTCAGGCGCGCGGCCGAATGGATCACGGCCGGATAGAACTGGTAGGCCTTGATCTCGCCCTTGGCGGTGACGACGGCGTCGCACACCAGGGTCAAACGGTCGACCGCCGGGTTCAGCGAGCACAGGCCGTTGGACAGCTTCTCGGGCAGCATCGGAATCACGCGGCGCGGGAAGTAGACCGAGGTGCTGCGCTCGAGCGCGTCGGCGTCGAGCGCGTCGTTCGGCTTGACGTAGTGGCTGACGTCGGCAATCGCGACGATCAGGCGGTAGGCGTTGGTGCGGCCGATCTTGACCGGCTCGCAGTAGACCGCGTCATCGAAGTCGCGCGCGTCTTCGCCGTCGATGGTGACCATCGGCACGTCGCGCAGGTCGACGCGGTCGCCCAGGTCGGCGTCGCGCACGTGGTCCGGCAACTTGTTGGCCTGCTTGAGCGCGGCGTCCGAGAACACATGCGGCACGCCGAACTTGCGCACGGCGATTTCAATTTCCATGCCGGGGTCGTCCAGCGAGCCCAGGATTTCAACGATTTTGCCGACCGGCTGCTTGAAGCGCATCGGCTGCTCGGTCAATTCGACGCTGACGACCTGGCCCGACTTGGCCTTGCCGATCGAGCCTTCGACCAGGATGTCCTGGGCGATGCGCTGGTCTTCCGGCGCGACGATCCAGGCGCCGTTTTCGTTCAACAGGCGGCCGATGATGTGGGTGTTGGCGCGCTGCACCACTTCGACGATGGTGCCTTCCGGGCGGCCGCGGCGATCGACGCCGATGACCTTGGCCAGCACGCGGTCGCCATGCAGCACTTTCTGCATTTCCTTCTCAGGCAGGAACAGGTCCTCGCCCGGCTCGTCCGGGATCACGAAACCGAAGCCGTCCTTATGGCTGCTGACGCGGCCGGAGATGAAGCCGGTTTCGGTGGCCAGCGAAAAGTGGCCGCTGTCGTCGGAGATGATCTGGCCGTCGCGTTGCATGGCGTTCAGGCGGCGCGACAACACGGCCTGGGCCTCGGTCGCGACCTTCAGCGACTTCGACAGTGCGCGCAGATCGAGCGGCGCCTTGGCGCTGCGGAAGATGCCGAGAATTTCCTCCCGGCTGGGAATGGTATGGGTAGATTGGTTCAAAAGTATTTCTGTAGTTATTATTGACAGTGTTCAGAGGAAATCCGGCCTGGCAAAATCGTCAGGTGCATATATATGACACGACGACAGGCGTAGTGTACTTGGAAACGCCCTGATTGACTAATTTGCGGCCGACGTTGCGAATTCCGGCGGATTTTTTAAGTCGGGCCATTTGACATCCCGCAAAATTCCTCTATAATCTTGGTCTCTCGCAGCGACAACGTTGAAAAACGGCGGCAAAGCGAGGGTTTGTAGAAATACAGGCTGCTAGACAGGGTTGATGTGCAGTATGGAACGAAAGTTCATCTGGCGCGAAACTCTCCCCGTCGCTATAATAGCAGAGTTGTTGAGAAGCATCAGTGCCCACGTGGCGGAATTGGTAGACGCGCATGGTTCAGGTCCATGTGCCGCAAGGTGTGGGGGTTCGAGTCCCTCCGTGGGCACCACAAATTCCGCAAAAAAGCCTCCATCGAGCTGAAAAGCAGATGGGGGCTTTTTTCATTGTCAGGCCGGCGCCGTGCTCCACTCCAGCTTGAGTTGGGCGCCGATCTCGCGCAGCAGCTCGTGCTCGTCGACCGGCTTGCCGAGGAAGGCGTTGGCGCCCACCTGCAGTGACCGCTCCTCCTCTTCCGGCGTCGAACTGGCGGAAATGATCACCACCGGCATGTGACTGGTGCGGGCGTCGGCGCGCAGGCGGCGCGTGGTTTCGATGCCGTCCATGTCCGGCATCACCATATCCAGCAGCACCATGTCCGGCAGGCTGGCCTGCATCTGGCGCAACGCCGCCACACCACTGTCGGCCTCCAGCATGCGGAAGTCCAGCGCGCCCAGCAAGTCGCGCAACAGGGCGCGGTTGGTGGCGACATCATCCACCACCATGATGGTCTTGCGCGGGCCCAGGTAGCCGGTGGCGTTGTGGCCGTCGCTGCTGGCCGGCGCCGGCGCCTCCGCCAGCGGCGCGGAGACGTCGAACCAGAAGCGGCTACCCTGCCCGAGCTTGCTCTCCACCTTGAGTTCGCCACCCATCAGCCGCACCAGCTGGCCGCTGATCGCCAGGCCCAGGCCGGTGCCGCCGGCGCGCCGCGCCGTGTCGCCCACCTGCTCGAACGGCCGGAAGATGGTCTCCACATGATCGGGCGCGATGCCGATGCCGTCGTCGCGCACTTCGAAACGCAGCGCCGCCGTGCCCGGCGAGGCATCCGGCAGGGGCATCACACGCAGACGCACCGTGCCGCGGTCGGTGAACTTGACGGCGTTGCCCAGCAAATTCAGCAGCACCTGGCGCAGACGGGTCTCGTCGATGCTGATCGCCACCGGCAGGCCGGCCACCAGTTCCAGCTCGAAGTGCAGCTGCTTCTGCTCGGCGCGCACGCGCATGATGTCGGCCACCACCGATAGCAAGTCACCCAGCAGCACCGGCCTGGGATGGAATTCCATCCGGCCAGCCTCCACGCGCGACAGATCGAGCACGTCGTTGATCAAGGCCAGCAAGTGCTGGCCGCCCTGCTGTATCGTGCCGACGCCGGAGCGCTGCGTCGGCGTCAAGCCCTTGTCGCGCTTGAGGATTTGCGTGTAGCCGAGGATGGCGTTGAGCGGCGTGCGCAGCTCGTGGCTCATCGACGCCAGGAAGGCGCTCTTGGCGCGGTTGGCCACTTCGGCGCGCTCCATGGCGGCGCGCAGCTCGCTGTTGACCTTCTGCAGCTCGGCGTTGACAGCCGCCAGCTGCGCCGGACTGGGAATGCTCAGCGCCACCGGCACCAGCCGCACCAGCACCAGCGCCGTGACCACCGAGGCGGCGGCGGTGATTGCCTTCAGGATCACCGACAGCCAGTAGTCGGGATGCCAGATCACCCAGATGTCGGCCAGGTGCGTGCTGCCGCAGGCCAGGATAAAGACGCCGAAGGCGATGAACATCCAGTCGAACGGCATGTCGCGACGTTTGCGGATGAAGTACAGCAGCGTGACGGGGATGGTCAGGTAGGCCAGCGCGATCAGCGCATCGGAAATCACGCTCATCCAGAGAATGGACGGCGTCCATAAAAAACAGTGACCGTGCGGCATGAAGCCCTGGCTTCCGAACCAGTTGCTCAATGTATCCATGGCCTACCTCCTTGGTCTCAGATGACGGCACCAGCACTCAGGAGCTTACGAAAGTGTGAGCAAACAAGCAAGCAGCAAATCTGCGCTGCGGCTTTCTGCAATCTTTATCAAAAATCAGCATTTCGTCCTTGACGCGGGCGCGCCACTCCCCTATGATTCTGGCCTCTGTTGCAGAACACGCAGCAGAAAAGCAGTAACAGTGCCCACGTGGCGGAATTGGTAGACGCGCATGGTTCAGGTCCATGTGCCGCAAGGTGTGGGGGTTCGAGTCCCTCCGTGGGCACCACAGAATTCCGCGAAAAGCCTCCATCGAGCTGAAAAGCAGATGGGGGCTTTTTTCATTACGGGGCCCCTATTTTACGCCCCGCCCTTGACGGCGCCGCCGCCATGCGGCATGATGCTGCCTCTGTTGCAGAACACGCGGCAGAGAGTAGCAAGCAGTACAGTGCCCACGTGGCGGAATTGGTAGACGCGCATGGTTCAGGTCCATGTGCCGCAAGGTGTGGGGGTTCGAGTCCCTCCGTGGGCACCACAGAATTCCGCAAAAAAGCCTCCATCGAGCTGAAAAGCAGATGGAGGCTTTTTTCATTGTCAGTGCCGGAAATTATTTCATAAAAGCACGAGATCTCTATTGACGGGGTAGCCGCCCTCCTTTAAGATTCGGGCCTCTGTTGCAGAACACGCAGCAGAAAAGCAGTAACAGTGCCCACGTGGCGGAATTGGTAGACGCGCATGGTTCAGGTCCATGTGCCGCAAGGTGTGGGGGTTCGAGTCCCTCCGTGGGCACCATAGAATTCCGCGAAAAGCCTCCATCGAGCTGAAAAGCAGATGGAGGCTTTTTTCATTACAGCGCCGCTTTGACGGCGTCCGCCAGCGAGATGGTCGGGCGGCCGATCAGCTTGCCCAGCGTGCCGCTGCCGTCATACAGCGCGCCCTTGGCGGCCTGCGCATCCGAATCGGCGATCAGGTCGGCCAGCGGCGCCGGCAGGCCCACACTCACCAGCATCTCACGGTAATCCTGCTGCGGCAGGTTGTGGAAAGGGATCTGCTTGCCCGACTGGCGCGACACTTCCGCCGCCAGCTCGCCCAGCGTGAACGCCTGGTCGCCCGCCAGCTCATACACCTGCTCCACCGGACCGGCGCTGGTCAGCACGGCCGCCGCCGCGTCGGCGTAATCGGCGCGGGCCGCCGCGGAGATGCGCCCTTCCCCGGCGCCGCCGGCCAGCGCGCCATGCGCCAGCGCCCCGCCCAGACCACCCGTGTAGTTCTCCACATACCAGCCATTGCGCAGCAAGGTGTACGGCAGGCCTGAGGCGCGCACGGCCGCCTCGGTCTCACGGTGCTCGGCGGCCAGTGCCAACGGCGACGTGTCCGCATGCAGCACGCTGGTGTAGGCCAGCAGGCCCGCCTTGGCGCGCACGGCGGCGTCGACGACGTTGCGGTGCTGCGGGCCGCGCTGCCCCAGTTCGCTAGACGAGATCAGCAGCACCTTGGTGGCGCCCTGGAAGGCGGCGTCCAGCGAGGCCGGATCGGCATAGTCGGCGCGCCGCACCTGCACGCCTTGCGCGGCCAGGTCGGCCACCTTGGCGACGTCGCGCACGGCGGCGACGATCTGCGCGGCAGGAACGGTTTTCAGCAGGCGGGCAATCACCAGACGGCCCAGTTGGCCACTTGCACCAGTAACGACAATCATGTTTTTCTCCTTTGAACAGGCTGCCACGGGGAGGTTTCCGCGCGGTTGGTGCTATGATAGAGTCTACACTTACTAATTGTAAGTACGCACAAATTAGTAAGTACCCCATTCAACCGGAGAGAGCCCAGATGAACCAAGTCAAATCAAGCCGCTCGCTGCGCAAGGTGCTGGCCAGCAACCAAGGCGACCCGCGCGCCCACGTGCTGGCGGCGGAATGCCCGTCGCGCGCCGTGCTGGGCCACATCACCAGCCGCTGGGGCGTGCTGGTGCTGGTGGTGCTGCTGGACGGCACCCACCGCTTCAGCCAGCTGCGCCGGGAGATCGGCGGCGTCAGCGAGAAGATGCTGGCGCAGACGCTGGACGCGCTGGCCACGGACGGCCTGGTGCTGCGGGTGGCGCAGCAGGTGGTACCGCCGCACGTGGAGTACAGCCTGACGCCGCTGGGACGCCAGGCGGCCGAACGGCTGGAGGTGCTGGTCGACTGGATCGAGGACAATTTCCCGCTGATCCAGCAGGCGCAGGAGGCCGCCGCCCTGGACGCGGCCTAGTCCTGCTGAAAGGCTTGACCGGGAACGTCCATCCTGTGACACTGGCTGCATCAAGTACTGCGGAGCGGATACCCCCACCCATGATGCAGCCGTCACCTCCCGACCAGCCGAACGTCGTGTTGATAGCCACCAACACGAGCTACGATCTCGCCACGCTCAGGACCATGCTGGCCCCGCACGGCCTGGCGGTCGAGCAGGTGCGGCGCGGCGACGAGGCGCTGGCGCTGGCCACCGGCGGTAAGGTCGCCCTGGCCCTGCTGGACGTGGCGCTGGCCGGCAGCGCGCGGCTGGAGTTGTGCGGGCGCCTGCGCGACGCCTGCGGCGGCAAGCTGCCGCTGTTCCTGTTGTCGTCCACGCCCTCGCCCGAGGAGCGCGAGCGCGCCCGCGAAGCCGGCGTCAGCGCCTACCTGCCGCTGTCCTTCCCCACCGAGGACCTGGCTGAAAAAATCCTGCTGCAACTGAAGGCGATCACGCCGGCCCCGGCGCCGGACGGCCTGCCGACCATGGCGACGCTGGAAGTAAACTACCACCAGATGCTGGCTGGGTCGCCGGACGCGATCCTGCTGATGCAACGCGGCAGCAATCGCGTGTTGGACGTCAACCGCGCCACCCGCCTGCTGTTCGGCATGACGGAAACCGAGCTGCTGCAGGCCAGGCTGCCGGACCTGTGCCCGCCGCGCCAGCCGGACGGCCGCGCCTCATCCGAGGCGTTCGCGGGCTATGTCGACCGGGTGATGGCGGGCGGCGTGCAGGTGTTCGAGCTGACGGTGCGGCACAGTTCCGGCCGCCAGGTGGCGTGCGAACTGCGCATGGTGCCGCTGAACACGCCCGAACACCGGGTGATGCACGTGCGCATCGTCGACGTCAGCAGCCGCAAGCGGGCCGAGGAGCTACGCGACGGCAAGAACCTGGTGCTGGAAATGATCGCGCGCGGCGCGCCGCTGAAGGACACGCTGGAACAGCTGGCGCGCCTGATCGAAGCCCAGGCGCCGCCGGTGCTGTGCTCGGTGATGCTGGTGGCGCCGGACGGCGTCACGCTGCAGGTGGCCGCCGGCCCCAGCCTGCCGGCCGCCTACCTGGCAACCGTCGACGGCCTGCCGTCGGGTCCGGTCGCAGGCTCCTGCGGGACCGCCGTGCACCGCAAGGAGACCGTGGTGGTCAGCGACATCCTCAACGATCCGCTGTGGGCGCCCTACAAGGAGACCGCCCTGCAATACGGCCTGCGCGCCTGCTGGGCCATGCCGATCCTGCTCGATCCCGGCACCGTGCTGGGCAGCTTCGCCATGTACTACCTCGAATCGCGCAGCCCGACCAAGGAGGACCGCCAGCTGATCAAGGCCGCCACCCACCTGGCCGGCATCGCCATCGCCAGCACCCGGCGCGAGGCCGAGCTGGTGCGCCACCGCGAGCATCTGGAGGAGCTGGTGCAGGCCCGCACCGCCGAGCTGCAGCGCGCCAAGGAGGACGCCGAGCACGCCAACGAGGAGCTGTCGACCGCGCTGGAGAACCTCAGCATGACGCAGGAGGAGCTGGTGCGGCGCGATAAGCTGGCGGCGCTGGGCGCGCTGGTGGCCGGCGTGGCCCACGAGCTGAACACGCCGATCGGCAACTGCCTGACCATGGCCGGCAGCATGAGCGAACGCACGGAGGCGCTGCGGCGCGACCTGGACAGCGGCCTGCGGCGCTCGGTGCTGGCCGAGTATCTGCAACAGGCCGCCGACGCCGACGACGTCGTGCTGCGCAACCTGAAACGCGCGGCCGCGCTGGTGGACAGCTTCCGCCGCATCGCGGTCGACAACACCAGCTCGCAGCGCTGCCGCTTCGTGCTGGGCGACCTGGTGGCGCAGCTGCTGCAGGCCAGGCAGGCCGACGTCCGGCAGCGCGGACTGGAACTGGTGGAGGAAGTCGAACACTGGCTGGAGCTCGACAGCTATCCCGGCCCGTTGAGCCAGGCGCTGGAAAACCTGATCGACAACTGCATCGTCCATGCCTTCGAGGGCCGCACGCAAGGCACCATCACGATCCGCGCCCAGGACATCGGCAACGGCGAGATCGCCGTCTCGGTCGGCGACAACGGCGTCGGCATCCCGGCCGCCAACCTGTCGCGCATCTACGATCCCTTCTTCACCACCCGGCTCGGCGCCGGCGGTTCCGGCCTGGGCCTGTACATCACGCACAACATCGTCACGGGCGTGCTGGGCGGACGCATCGAGACCATCAGCACACCGGAGGCCGGCACCACGGTCACCCTGCGGCTGCCGCGCGTCGCGCCATGCTGAGGTGGCCCCAATAATTTTCTTTCGCGCAATTATCGCCGCCGTATAATAGGTTGCGGCAAGACCGGCAACCAGCCGGCAGCCAGCGGGGAGACCATCAGTGCACCCACATCCTGCCCAGACTGAGAAGATGGACATGGCGAGCCTGCGCTGCGAATTTCGCGACGCCGCGGCCGAGCGTGCGTTTTTGCGCCACCACCTGGCCATGACGCAGGGGCAGTTGCGCGTAACCTTTGTCTTCTGCTCCCTGTTTTACCTGTGCTTCGCCGCCTCCGACATAGCATGGCTGGGCTACAGCGTGCGCACGGCGATGCTGATCGGCGCGCGCCTGGCGGTGGCCGGCGTGGCCCTGGGCGGCCTGATCGTGCTGCGGCGCCGGCCCGGTTCCATTCCCGTCACGCGCGGCGTGGCCAGCGTGGTGGAAATAGCCGGCGCGGCCGGTTTCCTGCTGATCGCCGCGCTGCGCCCCGCCGAGTTTGCGCTGCACGCGATTTCGATGTCCATCGTGGTCACCGTGATCTACATCTACATTCCGAACCGCCTGTTGTACGCGGCCGCGATCGCCGCGCCCGCCACGCTGGGCTTCATCATGCTGGCCGTCCAGCTGGGCGACCTGCGCCGGGTCGAGCTGGGCACCATGGCCGCGCTGCTGACGCTGACCAACCTGTTCGGCTACGTCGCGGCGCGCCGCTACCAGCATCTGCTGCGCGACGAGTACAAGGCCCAGATGGTGCTGAAAAACCTGTCTGTGCGCGACCCGCTGACCGGCTGCTACAACCGGCGCCACCTGCACGAGCAGTTGCTGGAAACGGAGATTGCCCGCGCCCAGCGCTACCGGCTTTGCCTGACGGTCATCATGAGCGACCTGGACCGTTTCAAAGTGGTCAACGACACCTACGGCCACAACGGCGGCGACGCCGTGCTGCAGCGCTTCGGCGCGCTGTTGCAATCGATGACGCGCGACGGCGTCGACAGCGTGGTGCGCTACGGCGGCGAGGAATTCCTGCTGATCCTGCCGGAAACCGACCTGGCCGGCGGCGCGCTGCTGGCCGAGCGGCTGCGCCACGCGCTGGCCTCCACGCCGGTCGAGCACGAGGGCCGGCAGATCGCCATCACGGCCAGCTTCGGCGTGGCCAGCGTGGACTTCGCCACGTCGGCGCACGACGCCCACCTCAACATGATCGCAGCCGCCGACGAATTGCTGTACGCCGCCAAGAATGGCGGCCGCAACCGCGTCTGCTCCCGACAGCTAGTTTGATTTCGATCAAATTTACACGATTGACCCAATGCCGGTAAACATCGATACTCTCATTTGTGCAGGTAAATCCTGAGGAAATCGCGATGCTGGGAAGGCGTCGTAAGCGCGTTCTGAACGCGCCGATCTCAGGGGCTGCCACCCCATTCAATGGCCCCGCCCGTCCGGGGTCATTTTCATTCCGGAGCCCGCTCCATGCTGATCTATGTCGACGAGAGCGGCGACTTGGGATGGAAATTCGATCGTCCTTACTACGCCTCCTGCTACTGGAAGACATGGTTAAACATCGGCACGTAACCTTGATCCCGGATCCGCGATCGATCAAAGTCGAAAATGGTAGCTGTTTGCACCATTACCTCGATATGATGCTGTACGAAGCTGGCGCCGATACCAAGCTCGAATCCATCAGCCGCGACAGCAGGTCCTGTCTGAACCTGCAGTTTGTCGATATGCTCGCTGGTGTAGTCGAGATCCATTATGAATTCAAAAAATCAACATGCTGGGAAATATTGGCGCCGCACATACAAGTCAAACAGCTGTTCTTCTAATGCATGGAATACTTCATGAACAAGCGCATATTGATGCCAGGCCTGATACTGGCCCTCTGCTGCACCAGCCTCAACGCCGGCCCAGCGCCCTGGTACAAATGGCGCAGCAAGATCGACAACTACCTCGCCTGTTCGCAGACGCCGCTGGGGCCCGGCTGGGTCAAGGACTCGGGCCCCTATAAAGATAGCCGTTGCGAAAAGTTGGTTCTTGCTAAATAATGGACCAGCACTAACAGGGGCAACCCAGGGCAGTACTGGCTACATTTCATCATCTTGAGGAGACTGTATGTTTACGAATCCCGAACAATTTGCCAACGCCACCAAAGCACTGTTTGAATTTCAGCTCGAAACCTTCAACACCCTGACCAGCAAAGCCGTCCAAGGCGTCGAACAAGTCGTGGCCCTGAACATGGCCACCGCCAAAAGCCAGCTGGAAGACGGCCTCGCCGCCGGCAAGGAAATCAGCCAGAGCACCGATCCGAAAGCCGCGATGTCGCTGGCGGCCGCCAAGGTCCAGCCCGGCATGGCCGGCGCCGCCGCCTACAACCAGCAGCTGGGTACGATCATCGCCGAGATCCGTGAAGAATTCACCCGCGCCGCCGACGCCCACATGACCGAAGCCAAAAGCACGCTCAGCGCGCTGATCTACGACGTCACCAAGAACGTGCGTCCCGGCTCGGAGAACGCCGTGCAGATCGTCAAGACCGCGATCGACAACGCCTTCAACGGCTACGAACAAGTGACCTCGGCCACCAAGCAGGCCGTGCAGGCGGTCGAAGCGCAGATCGCCAAGGCCAGCGAACTGGTCGAGAAAAACACCGCCAAACCGGCCAAGGCCGCGAAAAAATAAGCTGTCCAGTCTCCTCCCACCAGCCAGGCCCGCGCGCCTGGCTTTTTATTTTGCTGGGCGTGCGCCGCCAAATGCGATACACTGTACATAAACACAGTTAATCGCGCAGCTATCCCCGGCAATGATCAAAGTTCTGGAAAATCCCTTTTACTACCTGGACAACTTCCATCAGGTGCTGACGTGGATAGGCGCGCGTTACGACGATTTGCTCAACGCCGAGGAGCGCGCCTTCATCACCGCCTTCCCCGCGCTGCCGCAAGCCTCGCGCGCGCTGTTTGTGCGCATGGTGATGCGCAAGGGGACGGTGTTCCGCGCCAGCAAACTGGTGTACGCGGAAATCGGCAGCACGCACGAGGCGGCCCGTCCGCTGGCGGCCCTGGGCCTGATCGAGGAAGACCCGGCGCTTGACCTGGAACAGTTATTCGAGCTGCTGCAAAAGCCCGAGATCGGCAAGATCTTCCAATTACCGCCCCACCTGCGCCAGCTGCGCAAGGCCGACCAACTGGAAGCGCTGCGCGCGCAATACGAGGGCGAACACCGCTACTCCAACTGGTATCAGGACTCGGGCGACCACTGCTACCGCAACCTCACGCAAGAGCTGTGCGACCGCCTGCGCCTCATCTTCTTCGGCAACTACCACCAGGACTGGACCGAGTTCGTGCTGTCCGACCTCGGCATCTACCAGTATGAAAAAGTGGACTTCTCGCCAGCCGCGCGCGGCTTCCGCAGCCGGCGCGACATCGACGACTTCCTCGCGCTGCACCGCTGCCACGAGCGCTTCGTCGATGGCGAGGCGCCGGCCGACGTGATCCGCGACCTGCCGCCCTGCCCCGACGACAACGAATGGCTGCGCAGCCGCCGCGACAAGCTCACCTTCCAGATCGCCCAGCATCTCGAAAAGCTCGGCGACTGGCCGGCCGCGCACCAGCTGTACGCCGGCTGCGACTACCCCGGCGCCCGCGCGCGCGCCGTGCGCGTGCTGGAAAAAGACGAACAACCGCGCGCCGCCTTCGAACTGCTGCAAGCGGCGCTGCTGGCGCCCGAAAGCGAGGCGGAGCGCCAGCAACTGCTGCGCATGGCGCCGCGCCTGGCACGCAAGCTGGGCCACGCGAAGCCGCCGCCGCAAACGCCCGCGCAGCCGCAGCGCATCGACCTGAGCCTGCCACCCCCGCCGGAGCCGAACTACGTCGAGTTCGTCGTGCGCGACCACCTCACGCGCGACGACGCCCCCGTCTTCTACGTCGAGAACGCGCTGATCAATTCGCTGTTCGGCCTGCTGTGCTGGGACGCCGTGTTCAGCCCCATCCCCGGCGCCTTCTTCCATCCCTACCATCGCGGCCCGGCCGACCTGCACAGCGCGGATTTTCAGCGCCGCCGCGCACAGCAGTTCGCCGCCGCGCTGGCCCAGCTGGACGGCGACCAGTACCGCGCCACGATACGCGCCAACTTCGCCGCCAAGGCCGGCATCCAGTCGCCCTTCCTGTACTGGGAGGCGCTGGACCCGGCGCTGCTCGACCTGGCGCTGGACTGCATCCCGGCCCTGCACCTGAAGCGGGCCTTCGAGCGCATCCTGGTCGACATCAAGGCCAACCGCAGCGGCTTCCCCGACCTGATCCAGTTCTGGCCGGCCGAGCGCCGCTATAACATGATCGAGGTGAAAGGCCCCGGCGACCGCCTGCAGGACAACCAGCTACGCTGGATCGACTACTGCGCCACGCACGACATGCCGATCTCGGTCTGCTACCTGCAATGGGCGGCATGAGCGCGCAGCAGGGCCAGCCCCGATACACCATCGCCGTGCGCGCGCTGTGCGAGTTCACCGCCAAGACCGGCGACCTCGACCTGCGCTTCACGCCCTCGCCCACCGCGCAGGAAGGCATCGCCGGCCACGCCGTCGTGACCTCGCGGCGCGGCGACGATTACCAGACCGAGCTCGCGCTGTCCGGCGATTTCGGCCCGCTGCGCGTGCGCGGCCGCGCCGACGGCTACGACGCGCGCGCCAACCGTATCGAGGAAATCAAGACCTATCGCGGCGACCTGAAGAAGATGCCCGACAACCAGCGCCAGCTGCACTGGGCGCAGGTCAAGGTCTACGGCCACCTGCTGTGCCAGGACCAGGGACTGGACAAGGTCAACCTGGCATTGGTCTACTTCGACATCGGCAGCCAGAAGGAAACCGTGCTGCAGGAAACGCATAGCGCCGCCAGCCTGCAAGCCTGGTTCGAGCAGCAATGCACGCTGTTCCTGCAGTGGGCGCAGCAGGAGCTGGCGCACCGCGCCGAACGCGACGCGCAGCTGAAGGCGATGCGCTTCCCGCACGGCGACTTCCGCCCCGGCCAGCGCCAGCTGGCCGAGGCCATGTACAAGGCCAGCAATCGCGGCGTATGTCTGCTGGCGCAAGCGCCCACCGGCATCGGCAAGACCGTCGGCAGCCTGTTCCCGATGCTCAAGGCCAGCGCCGAGCATGGCGTCGACAAGCTGTTCTTCCTGGCCGCGAAAACCTCGGGCCGGCAGATGGCGTTGGACGCGGTCGAGGTGATCCGCGCCGGCGCGCCGCTGCTGCCGCTGCGCACGCTGGAGATGGCGTCCAAGAGCACCGCCTGCGTCAATCCGGACAAGGCCTGCCACGGCGATTCCTGCCCGCTGGCCAAGGGTTTCTACGACCGCCTGCCGGCCGCGCGCCAGGCCGCGCTGGACATCATGCTGCCGCCCGCGTCCGGCGCCGGCGCCACCCTGCTCGCGCTCGACCGCGACACGCTGCGCGCCGTCGCGCTGGCGCACGACGTCTGCCCCTACTACCTGAGCAGCGAGATGGCGCGCTGGTGCGACATCGTCATCGGCGACTACAACTACTACTTCGACCTCAGCGCCATGCTGCACAGCCTGACGCTGCTGAACGACTGGAAGGTCACCGTGCTGGTGGACGAGGCGCACAACATGGTCTCGCGCGCCCGCAAGATGTACTCGGCCGACATGGAGCACACCGCGCTGCGCCTGCTGCGCAAAGTGGTACCGGAGGAATTGAAGAAGCCGCTCGACCGCGTGCACCGCCAATGGAACCAGCTGGAAAAAGACCAGACGGCCGAGTACCAGTCGCACGCGACACTGCCGGAAAAATTCATGGGCGCGCTGCAGACGGCGGCCACCGCCATCGGCGACTACATGGCCGAGCACCCGTCGTACGTCGATGCCGACCTGCAGGAGTTCTACTTCAACGCGCTGCTGTTCACGCGGCTGGCCGAAAGCTTTGGCGACCACGCGCTGTTCGACATCGAAAAATCCGAAGGCGCGCGCGCCAGCCATTCCAACTCCGTGCTCTGCATCCGCAACATCGTGCCGGCGCCCTTCCTCAAGCCGCGCTTTGAAAGCACGCACACCACCGCGCTGTTCTCGGCCACGCTCAGCCCGTGGAACTACTTCGGCGACATGCTCGGCATGCCCGACACCACGGCCTGGGTCGACGTCGAATCGCCGTTCGTGGCCGAGCAGTTGTCGGTGCAGGTGGCCGCGCACATCTCCACGCGCTACCAGCACCGCCAGCAATCGTTGCGCCCGATCGCCGAGCTGATGGGCGAGCAGTACCGCCGCCAGCCCGGCAACTACCTGGCCTTCTTCAGCAGCTTCGACTACATGGAAAAGGCCGCCAACCAGTTCGCCGAACACTACCCCGAGGTGCCGGTATGGCGCCAGTCGCGCCGCATGGACGAGACGGAACGCGCGCAGTTCCTGGCCCGCTTCACGCTCGACAGCGCCGGCATCGGCTTCGCGGTGCTGGGCGGCTCCTTCGGCGAGGGCGTGGACCTGCCCGGCGCGCGCCTGATCGGCGCCTTCGTCGCCACGCTGGGCCTGCCGCAGATCAATCCGGTCAACGAGCAGATCCGCCAGCGCATGGACGCCATCTTCGGCGCCGGCTACGACTACACCTACACCTACCCCGGCATGCAGAAGGTGGTGCAGGCGGCCGGCCGCGTGATCCGCACGCAGTCCGATCGCGGCACCGTCTACCTGATCGACGACCGCTTCGGCCGCCCCGAGATACAACAGCTGATGCCGGCCTGGTGGCGCATCGAATCAGCGCTTGTCCGTCCATAGCGATATGCAATCAACAGTCGCAAACATGTCTGCTATATTGGGTTGACTGGTGTTCCGCGCGCCCCGCCTCTGCGCGTATGGCAGGTGATTGTCGACTCACCCAGACTCCGTGAGCCTTAGGTTTTCAGAAATGATGACATGAGACTACGGGAAAATACGCGCCTGGCCATCGCGATCCAACACGCCATCCTCATCGACGCCACTGTCGGTGCCGCCCATGCGTGGGCTTACCTCAGCGCGTACGACGTGCCGCAATCGACCATCCTGCGGGTACTGTCCAGCACCGGCCAGCGGCGCGCCTCCGATCCACAAGCGGCGCGCCAGCTGACTACTGGATGACCGTGCGGATCTTCTGATAGCCGCTGCGGCTGACCGGAACCCTGGCGCCGTCCTTGAGGATGGCGACGTAGCTGTCCTTGGTGGCCTGCTCGATGCGGTCCACGCAGGCGATGTTGACGATCCACGAGCGGTGGATGCGCAGGAACTGTTCGGCGTCCAGCTGCGCCTCCAGCTCCGCCATGCGCTGGTTCTTCAGGTAGGATTTGCCCTCCGAGCGGATCTGCACATAGTCATCCTGCGCCTCGATGACCTCGATCTTGTCGCTGTTGATGACGTGGACCTTGGCGCCGTCGCGTATCAGCACGCGGCCCAGCGGCTTGTTGCGGGCGGCCGCCTCGCGCACCATGTTCTCGACGGCGGCGTCGCCGTCGCCCTTGCCCAGGTTGGCGCGCGCGTGGACCAGCGCCTGGTCGAAGCGCTGCTGGCTGAAGGGTTTCAGCAGGTAGTCGAGCGCGTGGAACTCGAAGGCCTTGATCGCGTACTGGTCGTAGGCGGTGGCGAAGATGTAGCGCGTCTTGCGGCCCGCCAGTTCGGCCACCTCGAAGCCGTCCAGCTTGGGCATCTGGATGTCCAGGAACACCAGGTCCGGCGCCAGTTCGGTGATCGCCTTGACGGCCTCGAAGCCGTTGGCGCATTCGGCCACCACTTCCACGTCCGGATGCTCGGCCAGGTACTCGCGCACGACGCCGCGCGCCAGCATTTCATCGTCGACGATGATGATACGCATGCTCTACTCTCCCTCTTCGCCTGTTTGCGCGGGCATCGCGATGTCCACGCCAAAGCTGTTGTCATGACGTCCCCAGTGGATGCTGGCTTCGTGCTTGTAGGCGCCGGCCAAACGCTGGCGCACATTGGTCAGGCCGATGCCGTGGCCCTCGCTGCGGATGGCCGACATGTCCGGGTCCACCGGATTGTCGACGCGGATGTGCAGCATCGAGCCTGCGCGGCGCGCCGTCACCCGTATCGTGCCGCCGTCCGGCATATTGCAGATGCCGTGCTTGACGGCGTTCTCCACCAGCGGCTGGATGATCATCGGCGGCACCAGGCAGGCGGCGGCTTCCGCCTCGACCTGCTCCTCCACCTGCAGCCGCGCGCCGAAGCGCACCTGCTCGATCGCCAGGAAGTGGCGTATCAAGCGCATCTCCTCGTCCAGCGTGACCTTCTTGTGCGCCTCCATGCCCAGGCTCTGGCGGAAGAAGCTGGCCAGTTCCAGCGTCATGCGGCGCGCGCCCTTCGGGTCCTGCGAGGTCAGCGCGCTGATCGAATTAAGGCTGTTGAACAGGAAGTGCGGATCGATCTGCGTGCGCAGCATGCGCAGCTCGGCCTCCTGCGCCATCAACAGCGATTCCAGTTCGCGCTGCTCGGCGCTCTTGGCGCGCACAAATTCGATCACCAGGTAGTGCACCGCCGCCGCGAAGCCGTACAGCAGGATGCCCAGGCCGACGATCAGCGCCGACAGCTGCGGGCTGAAATCGATGCCGGCCCACGACACGCCGAGCATCTGGCAGGCGCCGTTCCAGGCACGCCCCACCGCCAGCCACAGGAAGCCCGACACCGCAGCCGCCACCGTCAGCACCAGCGCGGTGGCGGCGGGCCGGTGGCCGCCGAGCGGATAGGCGCGGCACACGTAGTAGGCCGAATAACCGGCGGCGAACGCGTACAGCAGGTTCAGTGGAATCGCAAATGCCATGGCGTTGGCCAGCGGCGCGTCGCCCGCCAGCGAGATCACGCCACCCAGCGCGATCCCGAGGAACAGCCATACCAGCAGGTAGATGACGATGCCGCGCCGGCTGGAGGAAATCTCCTGCATGCTTTAGTTACGCACTTCCAGGCCGCCCATGATGGCGTAGCCGCGCACGATCAGGCGCTTGGATGGCGAAGGAGGCGGCACGGTCTTCTCCTCGAAGCCGCCCATGATGGGCGTGCCGTCCA
The DNA here is from genome assembly GCA_025548565.1 of Rugamonas sp. A1-17. GTDB lineage: Bacteria > Pseudomonadota > Gammaproteobacteria > Burkholderiales > Burkholderiaceae_D > Rugamonas. The sequence continues at coordinate 150,153 of JAJLPB010000015.1, read as the reverse complement.
GGACCACGGTCCAGTCGACCGGCACCTTGATGGTGATCCCGCCGAACATCGAGAACACGTTCAGCACCGCCTCGCCGTTGATCGAGCTTTGACGCAGGTCCAGGTCGCAGCCGCCCATCACCGTGGTGATCTCGCCGCCGCGGAAGTCCGGCGACGTGATGCGGCGTTTGAAGCCGCCCATGATGGCCGTGATGTTGACGACGGAATCGTCGCTGGTCTTGTCCAGCATGTCGGCGCGCGGTTCGAAGAAGGAGCGGCCGGTAGTGGACTTGAACATCACCGACAGGCCGGCGGCGATCAGTATCAAGGGCCACAGCGAACGCCAGGCGATGTCGATGAAGCCGGTCTCCTTCAGCAGGATCAAACTGCCGACCAGTATCAGCGCGCCGCCGACGACGGCGCCGGACGTGGTGCGGGTCTGCACCACCTTCAGGATGCCGAAGAAGATCAGCGCGGTCGGCCACAAGTGCAGCGTGAAGTCCAGGTCCAGCCAGCCCAGGTTATCGAGCAGGAACACCATGCCGATGATGACGACGGCCACACCGACAATCAGTTGCGAGGCGGGATCGCGTTGGCGTTTCGAGCTCATTGCTGCTCCTTGGTCGAGATGAAGATATTATCCAGCAAAGGACGCAGCACCAGGCCGATGCCGCAGGCGACCACCAGCGCGGGCCAGGTTTCGCCGAAGCCCAGGCCCCAGATGTGGTTGAAGGAGACGTACCACCAGCCGGCCAGGAAGATCTCCCACAGGCCGTTGAGGAAGTAGCGCGGTGTGGTCGGCGGAATGATCTTGGTCACGCCGGAGATCACCAGCAGCCATGGCCACCAGCGCCAGAAGTTCAAGGGGTTGAAGTCCAGTTCGATGATGTCGGCGCGGTCCAGCAGCAGCACGGTGCCGGCGATCACCAGCGCCATGCCCCAGACCATTTGCTGGCGCCAGCGGTAAGCGGTGTGAATACTCATGTCTGTCCCCAAAGTCGGTATGGATGTAACGATACCGGGGAACCGCAGGCGGGGAAACCGCTATTCGGCGAACGGCGGAAAAGGGCCGGTGAACGGCGAAAAAAAATCAGCTGCGGCCGTTACCGACCTTTTGTTCGAACCCCATCATGCCCCAGCCGAGCTGACGCCGGATCTCGTCCGGGGTCGGCGGCGGCTGGACAGCGTGGGATCGGCGCTCAAGGTAGGCGCGCACCAGGAACTTCGATGGATGAGTAGTCTGCGACATGATGGCCTCCCTGCGGTGCCGACGCGTTGTTGGTGCCGATATTCGAGGCTATCGGCTCACCTGCTGCCGCAGCGCTCACCGGGTTGGTCCGGGAGCTGCTCCAGGCACGCAAGGCCAGTGTAGCGCCGCACCGGATAGGTATCTGTACGGCGCCGCACACTGCGCAGCTTCAGAGCTTCTGCTGCAGGAACTCGAGGAAGCAGCTGATGCGCTGGGCCAGCTGGGTGTTGCGGTAGTAGACCGCGTGGATCTGCTGGCAGTAACCGGTGTTGGCGTCTTCGAGGATGGGCACCAGGCGCCCCGCCTCGATGTCGGCGCGCGTCATGAAGTCCGCCAGGCAGACGATGCCCTGGCCGGTCAGCGCCAGCTGGCGCAGCGTCTCGCCGCTGGAGGCCGCGATCGACGGCGTGATCGGCAGGCTGTTGCCGGACGCGTGGCGCAGCGGCCAGTTGTTACCCTGCTCGTACTGCGCGAAACCGATCAGCGAATGGCGCGCCAGTTCCTGCGGCGTGTCCGGCGTGCCGTGGCGGCGCAGGTACTCCGGGCTGGCCAGCACGTGCAGCGGGCTCGATGTGAGCGCGCGCGCGTGCAGCGTGGAATCGGTCAGCGTGCCGATGCGGATGGCGATGTCGGTGCGGTGCTCGATCAGGTCGGTGATCTGGTCGTTGCTGCTCAACTCCAGCTTGATCTCCGGGTATAGCGCGCGGAACTCGGCCATGTGCGGCACCACGCAGTGAAGCATGAACGGCGAAGCCGCGTCCACGCACAGGCGGCCCGCCGGCTTCTGGCGGCGGATGCGGATGGTTTCCTCGGCTTCTTCCATCGCGCCGAGGATGGCGCGCGCGCGTTCGAGGAACAGGTGTCCCTCTTCGGTCAGTTCCATGCGGCGCGTGGTGCGGGTCAGCAGCGAAGTGGCCAGCTTATCCTCCAGCCGCGACAGCGCGCGGCTGACGCCGGACGTGGTCTGGCCGAGGTGGACCGAGGCGGCACTGAGGGTGCCGCTGTCGATCACGGTGATAAAGGTTTTCAGGTCGTCGGAATTAATATCCACTGGTGCTCTACTCTCGAAATCCAACAGTTGTACAGGTGCTTCACGCTACATACAGCAATACCGCGCCAAAATGGCAGACACTGCCGCCCAGCACGAACAAGTGCCAGACGCCGTGGCCGTAGCTCCATTTGTGGTCGGTGACAAAGAAGGCGATGCCCACCGTGTACACCAGGCCACCGGCCGCGAGCCAGGCGAATCCGCTCCAGCCCAGCGCGTCGATCAGCGGGCTGGCGCCGATCACGCCGACCCACCCCATCGCCACGTAGATCAGCAGCGACAGGACGCGCGCGCCCTTGGCAAACCAGATTTCCTGCAAAATGCCGATCACGGCCAGTCCCCAGACCACGCCGAACAAGGACCAGCCCCACGGCCCGCGCAGGCTGACCAGCGTGAACGGCGTGTAGCTGCCGGCGATGAGCAGATAGATGGCGCAATAGTCCATCTGCCGCAGCACGTCCTTGGCACGGCCGCGCAGGCTGTGGTACAGCGTCGACGTCAGGTACAAACCCAGGAGCGTGGCGGCATAGATGCTGAAGCTGACCACTTTCCACGCGTCGCCGCTGCGCGCCGCCAGCACAATCAGCAGGGTGCCGCCGATTGCCGCGAGCGCGGCGCCCACGGTGTGAGTGATGCTGTTGAAGCGCTCTCCGTAATACATAGTGTTTCCAATACAGTGAGGCAGCAGCGGAAAGCTGCGGCCTCGAGCATTGTATAGCGCATTTCATAACGGTGCTTCCGGTTTCACCTTGCCGCGTGTTGCGCCCGGCTGTACATAATTTGGCAATTAGCAAAAACTTAATCGTAACATATAAGGAATTAATGCAAAGCAATGTTACAAATTTTTAGACAACAATTGACGGCGTGTGACACATGTCGCATAATCACCCCAATCGTCGCATAAAGGCTAACCCATGAGCATCCCGATTCCCATCCCCTCGGTCACCGAGCTGACCTTGCTGAAAGCGCTGTGGAAACAGCAACCGCTGAGCGCCCGCGAGCTGCATGACGCCGTCGCCGACGAACTGGACTGGTCGTTCTCGTCCACCCGCAAGACGCTCGAGCGCATGCTGGACAAGCAGATGCTGGCCCAGCACACGGCGCATGGCGTCAACGTCTACAGCGCGCGGCTGGAAAAGGTCGGCACGCTGGCCGCTTTCGCCCACGATTTCGGCAGCCGCGTGATGGAGATGGCGGCGCCGCTGCCGGTCACCATGTTCACCGGCAGCAAACTGGTCGACCAGGCCGAGCTGGCGCAGCTGGAACAGCTGCTACAGGAGTGGCCATCCGACGAGGCCGGCAAGCCATGATGCTGGCCTATGTGGTGCTGTTCAAATGGCTGCTGGCCAGCGTCAGCTGCGTGCTGGCCGGGACGCTGGTGTGGGCGGTACTGGTGGCCGCGCTGCGCCGCTGGCCGGCCCTGCTGCCGCGCCGCGCGCTGTGGCTGGCGGCGCAAGGTGTGACGGCTGGCGCCGCGCTGCTGGCACTGCTGCCGCACAACCCACAGCACAGTTTGGCGCCGACCGTGACGCTGAACGCGGCCGAGTCGTCGGCCATCCGCGATGCGTTGCCGGCGCTGGCCGGTGCGGCGGCGAAGCATACGTCCACCGCCATCGCTCCCGCCGTCCCAGCGATCGTCCCTGCCGCCGCCTCAGCAGCTGGCTCAGCCACCGTCGCACCGGCGGCATCGCAGGCGCAGGCCGACGATGCCGGCGACTCCGGCCTGCCTCCCCTTACCCTGGTCCTGCCTGTCGCCTGGACGCTGGTGTATGCGGCCGGCCTGGCGTGGATGCTGGCGCGCTGGCTGCGCGCGCGGCGCGTCTGGCGCGGCTTGCTGGCCGCGTCACAGCGCCTGTCACCGCAAGAGCTGCGAGCGCATGGCGCCTTCGACGCCGCGCAGCTGAGCGAAATCGCCAGCCACCGCCTGGCCGTGATGGAAACCGACGCCGCCATTTCGCCCATGCTGGTCGGCGTACGGCGCCCGGTGCTGCTGCTGCCGCGCCACCTGCGCGGCTTCAGTCCCGAGCAGCAGTGCATGGTGATCGCCCACGAATTACACCACTGGCGCGCACGCGATCCGCTGTGCCTGGGCGTATCGGCCTTGCTGCAGACAGTATTCTGGTTCAACCCGGCGCTGCGCTGGATGAACGGCAAAATGGAATGGGCGCTGGAGCTGATCTGCGACCAGCGCGTGCTGGCAGGCCGCCCGCAACTACAGCGCAAGCAATACGCCGCCGCCCTGCTGCTGCAATGGAAAGCGCAAACCGCGGCCATGCCGACCGGCGGCGTGGCCTTCGGCGGCATCGACGGCGCCACCGCAGCGGCACGCATCCGCCAGATGCAACAGGCGGCGCTGCCGGTGCTCAGCGGGGCCGCCGCGTGGAGCGTGGCCGCATTGATGGCCGCCGTGCTGGCCGGCGGCGCCCTGCTGCAGCCTGCGCTGGCCTTCAATGTGGACCGCCAACTGGCACCCGCACCGACGCTGGCCGCGCCTCCCGCCGATGCGGCTCGGTTGGCGGACAACGGCGTGGCTTCGACGTCTGCAGCCCCGTCGACGGTGTCGTCCGCCGACAAAGCCTGGCGCAACCCGCTGGACAAGATGCGTGTCACAGGCCTGTTCGGCGTGCGCCGCGACGTGCTGGTCACGCCGCATAAAGGCATCGACATCGCGGCGCCGAGCGGCACGCCGGTGCATTCGGTGGCGGACGGCGTCGTGGTCAGCGCCGGACAGCTGACCGAGAACGCCAGCCGTTACGGCAACACGGTCATACTCCAACACGGCGGACAGCGCACGCTGTACGCGCACCTGACCAGCATGAACGTCAAGCCTGGGGCCATCGTGAAGGCCGGCCAGCAGATCGGCACTGTCGGCGAGACCGGCTTCGCCACCGGCCCGCATCTGCATTTCGAGGTGCGGCAGGATGACGCGCTAATCGATCCCGCCACCAAGCTGGCCAACCTGGACGCCGTCAGCACCAGGCACGCCCTGCTCGTGCGCCGCCAGCAGCTAGGCTACTAAGCTCCCTCCACATTCCCCAAACCGCAGCCACCACACTGCGGCAGGGGGAACTATCGCCCGCGTTTTTGAGAACAAGGATGAATATGCAGCTACATCACATCGCCGGCAGCCTGTTGCTGCTGGCCGCAAGCGCCCACGCCGCCGACAACGACACGCCGCAACCGCCGCAGGTCAAGGTGAACGGGCTGCGCGCCGACCAGCGCCAGCGCGAGACCACCACCAGCATCGTCGTCAACCACGAAGAAATCATGCGCCAGGGCGACCAGACCCTGGCCGATGTGCTCAAACGCCTGCCCGGCATCAGCATCACCGGCGTGCCGGGACGCGGTGGCACGATCAGCATGCGCGGGCTGGGCAACGGCTACACGCAGATCATGCTGAATGGCGAACCAGTACCGGCGGGCTTCTCGCTCGACGCCATCGAGCCGGAAGCCATCGAGCGGATCGAGATCATGCGCAGCGCGACGGCGGAGTTCAGCAACCAGGCGGTGGCCGGCGCGATCAACATCATCCTCAAGAAAACCATACGGCGCGGCCAGCGCTCGGTGAGCGCCAGCCTTGCGCGGCAGGCGGGCGTCGACACCCCGGCATTGTCGGCGACGCTGTCGGACCAGGATGGCGGCTACTCCTACAGCCTCGCCGCGACGCTGACGCGCAACCGCACAGCGGCATCGTTCAACGACCTGGAAGAGTTGAGCAACGCAAGCGGCGCCCTTGTGGAGCAGCGCCGCACGGCGAAGAAGGAAACCGGCAGCATCGACGCCCTCACCCTCACGCCACGCCTGAACTGGACCTTCGCCGGCGGCGATACGCTGACCTGGCAAGGCTTCGCCAATCTGCGTCACTTCGACAAGATACACAGCGAAGACGAGACCGCGCAACTCGGCCCGCACAGCGAGTATCCGCGCAACCAGAACCATTTCGCCGCCAACTTCGTCACGCTGCGCAGCGACCTGAATTGGACGCATCTGCTGGAAAGCGGCGCCAAACTGGAAACCAAACTGGGACTAAGCCACAACCGGCGCACCGGCACCTTCGACTTTGACGGCATGGATGTTGAAGGCAAGCCCTCCGGCCGCCATCACGTCGACTCCGGACCGTCGGAAACCAGCGTGACGGCCAGCGGCACCTACCGCCATCCGGTGGGTGAGCACCATGCGATCGCACTGGGCTGGGACGCCAGCCACGCGGTGCGCAACGAGGATCGCAACGAGACCCTGTTCGACGGCAGCGGCGCGCAGACCGGCAGTAACAACGCCGACTATCGCGCCAACGTCAACCGCCTGGCCCTGTTCGCGCAGGACGAATGGCAGATCACCGAGCACTATTCGCTGTATCTGGGCCTGCGCCACGAAAGCCTGTCCACCTCCAGCCGCGCGAACGCCGCCAATGCGCCGGATGCGCTGGACCTGCGCTCGCAGGTGTGGAGCCCTTCGCTGCAATCGCGCTACCAGTTGCCGAACAAGGACGTGCTGCGGCTTGCCATCAGCCGCACCTACAAGGCGCCGCCCTTGTCGCAGCTGGTCCCGCGCCGCTACACCAACGACAACAATAATAACGAAACCAATCCCGATGAACAGGGCAACCCGAACCTGCGGCCGGAACTGGCCTGGGGCATGGACGCCGCCTATGAGCACTATCTCGGCGCGGGAGCGCTGGTCAGCGCCAGCACCTATGTGCGCCGCATCCGCGACGTGACCATGTTCCAGCTGTTTCAGCAAGACGGTGAATGGGTGGAAGCGCCGGTCAACAACGGCAACGCCAACGTGTACGGAATCGAGCTGGAAGCCAAGCTGCCGTTGTCGCCCAAGCTGGACCTGCGCGCCAACATGTCGCGCAACTGGTCGCGGGTGGACAGCGTGCCAGGACCGGACAACCGGCTCGAAAACCAGGTGCCGTTCACGGCCAACCTGGGTGGGGACTATCGCCTGCCCGGCTCGGCGTGGACCCTGGGCGGGAACCTGAACTACCAGGCCGGCGGCCCGGTGCGGCAATCGGCGCTGGTGCAGATGAGCACCAGCCCGAAACGCGAGCTGGATCTGTACGCGTCGTGGAAGATGGACGCGAAGACGCAGTTGCGCTTCTCGGCCAGCAACCTGCTGCACCAGCAGTCCTTCGAGGCGCACGAATACATCAGCGACCAGGGGCGCCGCTACCGCATCTCGCAGTCGCCGACCAGCGCCACGTTGCGCATCCTGCTGGAGCATCAACTGTGAACGAACACCCGTTAAGAAACCACCATATCGACACCTTGCGCGGTGCAGCCATCATGTGCGTTCTGGTGCTGCACTTTACGCTGGCTTACGGGTTGAAAAACAGCCCGCTGGGCGACATCCTGGCGGCCTGGCTGCTGCGCGCGGCGCTTCGGGGTAACTTCGGCGTGACGATGTTCTTCACCATATCCGGCTATCTGATCACATCGATGTCGCTGCGGCGCTGGGGCGAGTTGTCGCGGATCGATATTCGTACATTCTATTTATACCGTTTCTCGCGCATCATGCCCGCCCTGCTGCTCGCATTGGCGATCATCGTGGTGTTGGGGACCTTCGACGTGCCCTTCTTTTCCAATTCGGACGGCGACGTGGACCGGCCGGCCAGCTACTTCTTCATCGCCGCCGGATCGGTACTGACGTTCTGGCACAACCAGCTGATGCAAACCGCCGGCTACTTCAACTACTGCCTCAATGTGTACTGGTCGCTGTCGGTCGAGGAGATGTTCTACCTGCTGCAGCCCCTGTCATGCCTGCTGCTGCGCCGCAGCTGGATGATCGTGCTGCTGTGCTGCATAGCCATCGTGGCCGGGCCGCTCTACCGCAGCCAACATACCGACAACGAGATCTATTTCATGTACGGCTACCTGGCCTGCTTCGACGCCATCGCCATCGGCTGCCTGACGGCGATGCTGGCGCGGCGCGAAGTGCCGAATGCGCGGCAAGGCCGCACGCTGCGCATCGCGGCCGGCATCGCGCTGGCGGCGCTGTACCTGCGCGGCATCGAAGGCCATGAGGTATTTGGCTTCACGCTGGTATCGTTGGCGAGCGGCGTTTTCCTGCTGGGCAGTTCGGCGCCTTCCGCGACGGAGCGCACGCCGCGCGTGTCTGTGCTGCGCTGGTTCGGCCGGCACAGCTACGAGATTTACCTGTTCCACATCATCGTGCTGGCGGCCATGCGCAATGTGGTGGACAAGGCGCACCTGAGCTACGGCGCCCGGCTGCCCTGGCTGCTGCTGTTCCTGTGCCTGACGGCGCTGGCCGCCGCCCTCGTCGCCCGCTACGTCTCCGAGCCAGCCAACGCCGCCCTGCGCCGCCGGACGGTTAGTGAACATTACGCGCAATAAAATAGACTGCCGCGGTCAGTGCGGAGCAGACCACGGTCATCCAGGAAATTAGCTTCCAGGTCTGCGCCTGCATGGATTTATGAAATTCCGCCTTCGCGTCAGAAACCGAGGTTTTAACCATTTCAATATCCACCTTTGTCGCGTAGTGTTCGACAATCGACGCCACCTGCACCTGCAATTTCGCGATATCAACACGCATCGCCTCATTGCTGGCTAACAAGGCCTGCACAGCTTTCTCAATCATTGCGAGTTGATCGTCCATCCATCAATTCTTCGCCTGTCGCGCGTCACCGTCAACTGGTGCCTGCGCGCGATTAGGTTTATATCAATTTCCATCCGCGCGGAGCCTGCTGTGGTAAGGTTCGGTTTATGACGCAAGCACAAATTCAACCTTGGCAACAATCGTATAAACCGTATAAACGCTGCATGGTACTGGGCGGGGGAGGATTCCGCTTTGGCATGTACATCGGCATGTACGCCGCGCTGCGGCAGGCCGGGCGGGCGCCCGACGTGCTGCTGGCCAGCTGCGGCGGCGCGATCGCGGCCACCATCATCCACAACCTGCCCGATCCGGGCGCGCAGCATGCCTGGCTGTCGTCACGGGAGATGTACCAGTTCTGGTGCAGCCTGAAATCGACCCAGCGCGCGGACCTGATGGGCAGCTTGATGCGCGCCGCCAAGCGCAAGCTGTCGACCGCTAAAGCGCCCGTGATCCCCGACCTGTTCGGCGACTACCTTTTCGAGATTCCGTCGCAACTGCCCTTCCCGCCCGCCACCGGCACGCCGGAGGTGGATGTCGCCATCATCGGCGGCAAGCTGCTGTTCGACGAATCGGAAGTGGGCCAGCCGCGCGGGGGCCGCAAGCTGTTTGCGGAGACGGTGTTCTGCGGCGAGCAGGCCGCCGCGCTGCTGCAAGGGATGCAGTCGCCGCTGAGCGACACCCGCTGGGGCCAGCACGCGGTCGCGCACGACCTGCTGATCGACGGCAGCGTGCCGCTGGCCGACGCCGCCCGCATCTCCATCGCCGACATGATCTACTTCCGCTGCCAGCAGTATCGCGGCCAGGAATATATTGGCGGCGTGCTCGATCTGTTCCCGGTGGAGATCGCGCGCCGCCTCGGCGCGGAAGTCATCATGGAGTTCAAGGAAGCCTTCGACCAGGTGTTTGCGATTCCCGCCTGGCGCTCGGTGTTGGGCATCAACGGCAATGCGCGCCTGCGCTATGCCAATACCCACCTGGCCGATATGCGCATCGATTCATCGGACGTGTCGGTGGTGCTGGCCAAGCAGCAGCTGCAGCAAAAGCTGGACTGGCGCCGCAACCGCATCGAGCTGGCGATGCCGCCCACTTACGACACCTTCGTCCAGCACATGAACGACCAGTGGCAGTACGGCTATGACCGCGCCATGGAGGCGCTGGCGCACCCGCCGGGCAAGCATCCGGCGATCCGGCGCTCCACCCGCTACAGCAAGCCGCTGCGCAGCGTGTGATCAGCCGCTCGCCAACACCTGATGCAGCGACTGCACCGCCGCCGAACCTTCACCCACCGCCGCGGCCACGCGCTTGACCGATCCGCTGCGCACATCGCCCACGGCGAAGATGCGCGGACGGCTGGTTTCCAGGAAGTGCGGGCCGCGCTCCAGCGGCCAATCCTCCATTGGAACCTGCGGGCCGGTCAGCACGAAGTGCTTGTCATCCAACTCCACGCAATCGCCCAGCCACGCGGTGTTCGGCTCAGCGCCCAGGAACAGGAACAGGTGGCGCGCCGGCGCGGTCTTCACCTCGCCGCCGGCGGTCTGCCAGCTGATGCGTTCAAGCTTGTCATCACCCTGCAGTTCGACGATCTGTTTGCGCGTGTGCAGCGTGATGTTGGGCGCGGCCTCGATACGCTGGATCAGATAGCGCGACATGCTGGCGGCCAGCCCGTCGGCGCGCACCACGATGTGAACGTGCTTCGCGTGCCCGGCCAGGAACACCGCCGCCTGCCCCGCCGAATTGCCGCCGCCGACGATCACCACCTCCTCGTTGGCGCAGAAGGTCGCTTCCATGAACGAGGCGCTGTAGTAGACGCCGCAGCCTTCGAAGCGCTCCAGGTCCGGTAAGTCCGGCTTGCGGTAGCGCGCACCGGTGGCGATGACGATCGAGCGCGCGCGCAGACGCTCGCCGCTGTCGATGGCGATCTCGAAGTCCGGTCCTTCGCAATCGACGGCGCTCACGCGCACCGGCACCGCCACCTCGGCGCCGAACTTGCGCGCCTGCGACAAACCGCGGCCCGCCAGCGCCTGGCCGGAAACGCCGGTCGGAAAGCCGAAATAGTTTTCGATCTTGGAGCTGGAGCCGGCCTGGCCGCCGGGCGCCTTCGAGTCCAGCACCGCCACGCTCAAGCCCTCCGAGGCCGCGTACACGGCGGCCGCCAGTCCGGCCGGACCGGCGCCGACCACCACCAGGTCGAAGGTGCGGCCGTCGATGTTGTCGGAACTGAGGCCGATGCTGTCGGCCACCTGGCGCAGCGTGGGATGGCGCAGCACCTCGCCCGACGGCGTGACGATGACCGGGATGTCGGCCTCGGTGACGCCGAAGCGCTCCATCATCTGCGCCGTTTCGGCGTGCAGTTCGGTGTCGAAGTAGGCGGTGGGCTGGCCGTTGCGGGTCAGGAAATGGCGCAGCACCAGCGTCGCCTGCGAGTGGCGCGCGCCGAACATCACCACGCCGCCGGTCTGGTCCTGCATGTAGGCCACGCGCCGCAGGATGTACGCGCGCATGATGGTTTCGCTCAGCGCGGCTTCCGAGATCACCAGCGTGCGCAGGGATTCCTCGCTGATGACGATGAATTCGCCGTCGGCCACCACGCGCCCGGTGGCGACAGCCGCGCGGCCGGCCAGCGTGCCGATTTCGCCGGTGAACATGCCGGCGCCGTGGGTGCCGTGAACCACCGCGCCGCCCAGCGCCGAGGCGCGCTCGATCTCGATCGCGCCGGAGATGATGACGTACATGGAGATGTGGCGGTCGCCCTGCCTGAACAGGATGTCGCCGGCCTTGAAGTGGCGGCGTTCGCCGTAGCGGCCCAGCAGTTCGAATTGCGCCTCGTTCAGCGCCGGCAGGATCTGGTGGCGGCGGTTGCCGATGTCGGTCGATGCGGCTTCCGGGAGCGCGCTCTGGCCCCCTGCGGTTTTTGGTTCCATGCCCATGCTTTTCCTCAGTCAGTGTCCGCCCATGATAGCGCCAAACGCGCTCGGCGGCAGGCGGACTATCGGCAGAGCTGGTTCCAGTTTTGTTCGAATTCGGCGGGCGAGACATCCTGCGCCAGCAGGGTCAGGTCGCGCGCCACCGAGATGTAGCGCTGGTAGCCGATGTAGGCGCCGAACGCGTCCTTGGCGTTGAACTCGCCGCACGTGGCGCCGCCCTTGCCGACGACCTGGTTGCGGAACATTGCCGAGGCCGGCTCGCGAACCTTTTCCTTCACATATTTCTCGCCCAAACTAGTCAGCGTCGCGGCTTCTTCCTGCCGCTTTTCCGCCGCGCTCTTGCCGCAGGCGGCCAACACGGCCATCAGCGCCAGCACCGCGACCCTGCGCGTGGTGTTAGCAAAAGTCATAATATTTTCTCTTTTATAATTTTCTTACAGCAATTATCTATGTAAACATGATCTCATGCCACCCATAACGCGGCAACGGTACGCATTGTTGACATGCGGCCTCATTGTTGACATGCGGCCTATTTGTTACTATCTCAAGCTTTATAACTAGCTAGGTCAGGAGATCGCATGACGCACCCAATCCCCGCACGGTTTCTTAAAGCAATGTTCGCTTGTGCAATGGTGCTCAGCGCCTATGCCGGGGCAGCAGAAAAAGCCGCCGCGCCGCTCGCCCACGTGACCATCCTGGCCACCGGCGGCACCATCGCCGGCAGCGGCGCCACCAGCACCACCACGGTCGGCTACACCGCCGCCACGGTGGGCGTGGATCGCCTGATCCAGGCCGTGCCGGAACTGGCCAAGGTGGCCCAGGTCAAAGGCGAGCAAGTGTTCCAGATCGCCAGCGAAAACATGAGCAACGAGCATTGGCTGACCCTGGCCAAGCGCGTCAACACGCTGCTGGCGCAGCCTGACGTCGACGGCATCGTCATCACCCACGGCACCGATACGCTGGAAGAGACCGCCTACTTCCTGGATCTGGTCGTCAAGAGCAAGAAGCCGGTGGTGCTGGTCGGCGCCATGCGTCCGGGTACCGCGCTGTCGGCCGACGGGCCGATCAACCTGTACAACGCTGTGCTGCTGGCCGCCAGCAAGGAAGCCATCGGCAAGGGCGTGCTGGTCGCGATGAACGACCAGATCCACGGCGCCCGCGACGTCACCAAGACCAACACCTCGACCCCGGACAGCTTCAAGACCACCGAACTGGGCATGCTGGGCTACATCCAGGGCAACAAGCCTTACTTCTACCATGCGTCGACCCGCAAGCACACGGTTGACACCGAGTTCGACGTCAGCAAGCTCGACGCGCTGCCGCAGGTCGACATCGTCTACGGCTACGCCAACGTCGGCCCGGTCGCGCTGAACGCCCTGGTGGCTGCCGGCGCCAAGGGCATCATCCACGCCGGCGTTGGCGACGGCAGCCTGGCCACCAAGGTCGTGCCTTCGCTGACCGCGGCCCGCAAGCAAGGCGTGGTGATCGTGCGCGCCGCGCGCGTCGGCCAGGGCATCGTGGCCCGCAACGGCGAAGCCAACGACGATGAGCTGGACTTCGTGGTGGCCGATACGCTCAATGCACAGAAGGCGCGCATCCTGCTGATGCTGGCGCTGACCAAGACCAGCGACAGCAAGGAAATCCAGCGCATGTTCTACACCTACTGATCGATTACGGGTAGTCTGGCCGCCGCATGCGGAACAGGCTGTCCCGGTTGATCTCGAAATAATCGGCAGGGCCGCCGGCGCGCAAGATCGTCCGCGACCCTGCCGTGTCATAGACGCCGTCGCGCAGCAGGTCGCGCGCGATGTGCACCCCCACCACTTCCCCCATGATGAGCCAGCCGTCGGTCGGCGCGCCCGACGCATCCTGCAGGCGGATGATCTGGCTGCATTTGCATTCGAACGCGACGGGACTCTCGGCCACGCGCGGCACACCGACGATGGTCGACGGCGCTGGCGTCAGGCCGGCCAGCGCGAACTCGTCCACGTCCGGCGGCGCCGGCGCGCAGGTCGCGTTCATCGCCTCGGCCAGCGGCCGCGTGGCCAGGTTCCACACGAATTCACCGGTCTGCTCGATATTGCGCAGCGTATCCTTGCGGCCCTGGCTGGAAAAACCGATCAGCGGCGGCGTGTAATTGAAGGCGTTGAAAAAGCTGTAGGGCGCCAGGTTCAGCGCGCCCTCCGCGCTGCGCGACGAAATCCAGCCGATCGGGCGCGGGCCGACGATGGCGTTGAAGGGATCGTGCGGCAGGCCGTGGCCCAGCGCGGGCTGGTAGAAATAGCGGTCTTCCATGCTGGCTCCGAATGACGCTGTCGCGCCGATGTGGCATTTTCGCACAAGCCCCGCGTAGCGGCGCGGGCGGGGCACGGGCAGCACCCGTCCCTGCGGCCATCCATCACCCCCAAGCAACAATTTATACAAATCATTGCTTGTATTCCTATCGTGCGTCCCTTAGGCTAAGTGATTCCCTTAGCAAGATCCACTTATGCCCTTGGTTTTACAATTTATTCCCCTGAAGACGGCACTTCCCATCAAAGTACTGCGCGCGTATCGCCAAGATGCAAACTGGCCGACGGACACAAAATTGCCTTCCAATCCCGTAGGTAAGATTGTTTGGGTCAGCGTGGAAACAAATCGCAAGCAGATCGCCATCGCACGCCTGGAATTGGCGCCGCCCGAGTTTTGCGTGATCTCCGAACTGGTCGTCAACAGCAAATACCGGTCACAGGGCGTGGGCCGCTGGTTCATGCAACGCATAGAACAGTATTGCAACAGCTTGGGCATACGACGCCTGGTGTTGCGGCCAGCCAACGGGAGTGAAAAATTCTACGCTTCCCTGTCCTTCCAAAAAGATCCCTTTGTGCCGGAGATGCTGAAAAAAGACATCAATCCGATGCTGCCGAAGATGTTCATGCCACTGGGAAGCACCTGACCGGCGCAGCGGGCTAACGCGACTTGTCGAGCGGGGCCGACGCGGCCTCGCTCCTGGGCGGCAGCTTGAGCGGGGTGACGGCCACGGGTGCCACGCCCTCTTCCTTCATGTCCAGCTTATCGGCGGTCCTGGGCGTCACGTCGATGATGCGTCCCTTCGCATACGGCCCGCGATCCTTGACCACCACGACGTCGCTTTTGTTGTTGTCAAGGTTGGTAACTTTGGCAACCGTGCCCACCGGCAGCGTCTTGCTGGCGGCGGCGTTGCTATCCGGCTTCATGATTTCGCCATTCGCCATTTTCCTGCCATGAAATCGGCGGCCATAGTACGAGGCCTTGCCCTTGCGGGTCTTGCCGGAACGGTCGAGATGACGGTCCGATGGCGGAACTTGCCCGACCTTTTCCATGTGGCCCTGCTTCACGGCCAGCGCGGCCGGGGTGGAAAATGCCAGCGGCAACCCCAACGCCGCCCCCAACAGCAATGTGCGCAGCTTTTTCATACCCGCATTGTAGGCCGTTTGGGCGGCGCGCCACGTCCGACAGGCCACACTAATCAAGTGCTTGCTTGCTGTAAAAATTGCAGCAATAATGACCCTCCGACAAATCAGCAAGAGGGGCGCGCGCCATGGGCGAAGCAGACGTGCAGCAAATCACGGCGGCATTCGACGCCCAGCAGGCGACCGCGCTGCGCTGGCGGGCATCCGGCGCGGCCGAGCGCATCGCCCGCGTCAAGCGCCTGCGCGACGCGCTGATGGCGCAACGCGAAGCGTTTTACGCCGCCTTCGAAAGCGACTACCGCAAATCCCCGGCCGAAGTGGAGGCGTCCGAATTCCTGCCGGTGATGGAGGAAATCCGCCAGGTGCTGGGCGCGCTCAAGCGGTGGATGAAGCCGCGCCGACGCTGGCCCACCACCACCATGCTGGGCACCTACGCTACCGTGCGGTATCAGCCGCGCGGACGGGTGCTGATCATCGCGCCGTGGAACTATCCGCTGAGCTTGTGCTTTGGCCCGCTGGTGTCGGCACTGGCCGCCGGCAACACGGTAATCATCAAGCCGTCGGAAATGACGCCTGCCGTGTCCGCGCTGATGGCACGCATCATTGCCGGCCTGTTCAGCACTGACGAGGTGGCGTTGTTCGAGGGTGGCCAGCCGACCTCGCACGCGTTGCTGCAACTGCCCTTCGATCATATTTTCTTCACCGGATCGCCGGCGGTCGGCAAGCTGGTGATGGCCGCCGCCGCCCAGCACCTGGCCAGCGTGACGCTGGAACTGGGCGGCAAGTCGCCCACCATCGTCGACGAAACCGCCAACCTGCGAACTGCAGCGGAAACGCTGATGTGGGGCAAATTCCTGAACAACGGCCAGACCTGCGTGGCGCCGGACCATGTGTACGTGCACGCCAGCGTCAAGGCCGGGTTTGTCGCCGCCTGCCGTCATGTACTGCAACAACGCTACGGCGCCGACGCGGCGGCGCAAAAGCAGAGCCCCGACCTGACCCGCGTGGTCAACCAGCGCCACACCCGCCGGCTGGCCGCCCTGCTGTCGGACGCGGTGCAACGCGGCGCCGTGGTGCATACCGGCGGCGAGGTCGACGAGGCACAGTGCTACATCGCGCCAACGCTGATCGAGCAGATCCCCGCCGGTGCCGCCATCCTGTCGGAAGAAATCTTCGGGCCGCTGCTGCCCATCATCGAATACCACGAGCTGGACCAGGTGATCGCCGCCATCAACGCCGCGCCCAAGCCGCTGGCCTTGTACCTGTGGAGCACGCGCCAGGCCAATATCGACCGGGTGCTCCGGCAAACCAGCTCGGGCGGCGCCTGCGTCAACCACTGCGTCGCGCATTTCGCGCATGGCAATCTGCCTTTTGGCGGCGTCAACAATTCCGGCGTGGGCAGCGCGCACGGCGAGTATGGATTCAAGGCGTTCTCGCATGAACGGGCGGTATTGCGCGCTTCGCCACTGATGCTGATCAAGCTGTTCTTCCCGCCCTACACGCAAGGCCGCCTGCGGCTGATACGCATGGTGGTCGACTCGCTGAGACTGCCCATGCTGTGAACGCCGGGTTGTTAACAAATTCTGTGGATAAGGCTGTTAACAAGGATCACGCGGCGATGCCAAGCCTCTGTTTTTAAAAGGAAAATATCTACTGCGCAAATTTGTCGCAGCCAAAGTTATCCACTGGCATTACACTAGGCGGGTTTGACTTCTCATTGACAAGGAATTCATGAAACCACGCCTTAGCGCCCTGCTCCTCGCCCTGATGCTGGGCTGCCTCTCCCTCGACGCCAGCGCGGCGGCCGCCAGCACCGAGCCGAAATACAGCCTGCGCGAACACTACACCAAGTACGAATTCCGCATCCCGATGCGCGATGGCGTGCGCCTGTTCACCACCGTCTACGTACCCAAGGAGGCCGGCAAGAGCTATCCGTTCTTGATCCAGCGCACACCGTACAGCGCCGGCGTGCAATCCGGCGGCGAACTGCACTACGGCGTGGACTTCTATCCGGAGCACATCGGCCCGTCCCAGGAGTTCGAGGACAGCGGCTACATCTTCGTCAAGCAGGATGTGCGCGGCCGCTACATGTCCGAAGGCAAGTGGGTCGAGATGACGCCGCACGTCAACCCCAACCGCGCCAAGGGCCAGGGCAACGAGAGCGAGGACATGCACGACACCGTCGAGTGGCTGCTGAAGAACGTCGCCAATAACAACGGCAAGGTCGGCATCCTGGGCACCTCGTATCCCGGCTTCTACACCTCGGCCAGCATCATCGATTCGCATCCGGCGATCAAGGCGGCGTCGCCGCAGGCGCCGGTGACCGACCTGTTCATGAACGACGACTCCTACCACGGCGGCGCCTTCATGCTGGCGGCCAACTTCGATTTCTACTCGGCCTTCGTGGAAGCGGAAAACCCGACGCCGCTGCCGAAGACCTGGGACCATTTCGACTACGGCACGGCCGACGGCTACGAGTTTTTCCTGTCGCACCTGACGCTGTCCAACATCACCGGCACGATGACGCCCAAGCAGCGCGCGCTGCTGTTGCCAACCATCGAACACTCGACCTACGACGACTTCTGGAAAACACGCAACATCGCGCCGCACCTGAAGAACATCAAGGCCGCCGTACTGACCGTTGGCGGCTGGTACGACGCCGAAGACCTGCAAGGCCCGCTGACCACCTACAGCACGATCAAGCGCAACAATCCCGGCATCTACAACGGCCTGGTGATGGGCCCGTGGTCGCATGGCGCCTGGGGCCGCGCCGACGGCAAAAACCTCGGCTACGTCAAGTTCGACGCCAAGACCGGCGAGCAGTTCCGCAACACTATTCTTTACCCATTCTTCGAACAGCACCTGAAAGGCGTGGCGAACAAAAACGTGTCGGAAGTCTATGCCTTCGAGACCGGCAGCAATGTGTGGCGCAACTATGCCGCCTGGCCGCCGAAGCAGGCGCAGCCGCGCACGCTGTTCCTCGGCCCGAACGGCACGCTAGGCTGGAAGCAGCCGGCAGCCGGCGAGGCCTACGACGAATATGTGGCCGATCCGCGCAAGCCGGTACCGTTCACGGCCTATCCGACGCTGGGCGCGCCCAAGGAATATATGGTCGGCGACCAGCGCTTCGCCTCGTCGCGGCCGGACGTATTGACCTACCGCAGCGAGGTGCTGGAGGAGGATGTCACGCTGGCCGGCCCGGTCAAACCCAGGCTGTTCGTGTCCACCACCGGCACCGACGCCGACTGGGTGGTCAAGCTGATCGATGTCTATCCGCCAGCCTATCCCGGCGCGGGCGAGGACGAGGAGCGCGGCCCCGACGTGCCGAAGCCGACCCTGACCATGGCCGGCTACCAGCAGCTGGTGCGCGGCGATCCGCTGCGCGGCAAGTTCCGCAACAGCTTCGAAAAGCCGGAACCGTTCACGCCCGGCAAGGTCGAGTCCGTCAACTACGCCATGAGCGACATCAACCATACCTTCCGGCGCGGCCACCGCATCATGGTGCAGATCCAGAGCTCATGGTTCCCGCTGGTGGACTTGAATCCGCAGACGTTCGTGGACATTCCGAAAGCCAGGCCGGAGGACTTCCAGAAGGCCACGCAACGCGTGTATCACGCGCCGTCGATGTACTCCGGGATCGAGGTGCAAGTGCTGCCCGGCTTGCACTGAGCGAGTTCGACCTGGCGCGCAACTTGACCGAGCGGGGTGTCGCCTTCCGCGTCACCGGCGCGGTCGAGGACTCGGACAGCTACCGCAACCAGCAATTCCTGAAGCGCGAGGCGCTGGCGCCGTCGCTGCAATTCAAGCTCAGCCCGGATACGCTGTTGTTGTTGCAGGCCGAGTACCTGCACGACAAGCGCCTGACCGACTTCGGTATCCCGTCCTACCAGGGACGCGCAGTCGACGTGGCGCCGGGCACCTACTACGGCGCCGCCAACGCCAAGGACTTCGATTACAGCGAATCGCGGGTACATGCTTTCGGCTTCACGCTGGATCACCGCTTCAACCAGCAATTCTCAATCCGCAACGCCTTCCGCCGCTACAACTACACGCTGGACCGCAACAACACGCTGATCGGTTCGGTTAACGAAGCAGCCAGGACGGCAAGTCTGACGCGAGGCAATGTCGCGCGCGATGAAGACGGCTACACCAACCAGACCGAGCTGACTCAACGGACCAAACTGGCCGGCATGCAGCATCAGGTGCTGTACGGCGTGGAATTCGGCAAACAGAACAAGGACCAGCTGGTACGCTCGCAAGCCAATGTGGCGACCGTGTCATTGTTCAGCCCGGTCGCTACGATTGTGCCATTTACCGCTGGCGGAGTACCCACGGCGAACAATCTGGGGATTTTCAAGGTCGGCAGCGCCTACGTGCAGGATCTGGTGACGATGTCGCCGCAATGGAAAGCGCTGGCGGGCATCCGCTACGACAAATTTGAACAGGAAACGGTCGAGCGTCGCGCGGGCGTAGCCAGCGTCACCCGTACCGACCGCAACTGGAGTCCGCGCGCAGGACTGGTGTACCAACCGGACACCGCCCAGTCCTACTACGCCTCGTTCAGTCGTTCGTTCCAGCCGTCTGGCGAAGGCTTTGCGCTGGCGGTCAACAATGCCGACATCGCGCCGGAAGTGACCAAGAACAAGGAAATCGGCGCCAAGTACGATCTGTTTGACGGCCGCGCCTCGGCTGGCGTTTCGCTGTTCCAGTTGACCCGTACCAATATGAAATCGTCCGACCCGGTGACAAGCAAGCTGATACCACTGGGCACCCAGCGCACCAACGGCCTGGAACTGACCTTCAGCGGCGACCTTGGCGATGGCTGGCAGGC
This sequence comes from Rugamonas sp. A1-17, assembly GCA_025548565.1. GTDB lineage: Bacteria > Pseudomonadota > Gammaproteobacteria > Burkholderiales > Burkholderiaceae_D > Rugamonas. The sequence goes on along the minus strand of JAJLPB010000015.1, from coordinate 130,073 downwards.
CTGGTCGGGCTATTCCTACCTGGACGCGTCGATGCTGGCGTCGATCGCCAAGGACGATGGCCAGCCGGTCCAGGGCAAACGGCCGACGCTGACGGCCAGGCACAGCGCCAACCTGTGGGTGAGCAAGGCGCTGGCTGGCCACTTTGGCGTCGGCGGTGGACTGAACTATGTCGGCGACCGCTTCGCCAATCCGGGCAATACGGTGATGCTGCCCGGCTATGTGACGGCTGACGCCATGGCCTATTATCGCGACCGTGGCATCGACATGACGCTGAACGTAATGAATCTTCTGGACAAGACCTACATCGTGGCCGGACACGGCAGCAACAAGAACCTGAACCTGCCAGGCGCCCCACGCTCGGTGCGATTGACGGCGCGTTACCGGTTTTAAACGGCTTGAGCGTCCGGGTTGTTAACAAATTCTGTGGATAAGCTTGTTAACAAGCCGGACCGGGCAAGGCTAAGCTGCTGTTTCAAAAGCAGAATAATCCACTGCGCAATTTTGTCGCAGCTGGAACTTATCCACCGCTCCGACGTTCGATCAGCTCGAAAATCGGCATCCCGACCAGCAGAGCTTAAACGAAGATTACCGCCTTCGCAAACAATCAGCCGCAAGCCGAACAGAGAAGAGATAATCGTAATACATGCCTTATGACGCTGATAAAACCCGCCGCCATAAAGTTCGCCGTGGCCGTTATCAAGCGCGGAGAAAGTCGGGGTATTTCGTATGCGCCAGGCACCTGGCGTAGCCGGATCCGTCACGCGCGCCGATGCCGGCCAATAACCCGACCGCGATTCACGAGTCATAACCCGCGTTGATTTGTGTCGCCACTCACACGTTAAATACCCTGCAGACCAGGGACGCCAATATCAGGCCAAAAATAACGACGGCACGCCATGGAATATCGTTCCGTACGGGGCACCAGCAGCGCGGACCACGGGTGTGAAATTCAGGCTATCGATTGACCATTCGAGGCTTCTGGGAATGCGCGCCAGAAAGCGGCGCGAACAAGCCAATTGTTAGCATAATTCTACTCACCCAGCAGAGCGAGGGACTCCAGCCATGCGGCTTTCCACGGCCTCAAGTCCGGCTGGGTGGCGAATGCCTTTTTAAGGTGCGACATCGGCACCCGATAAACGTCGTTCAATCCCAGCGCCAATGTGACCGGATTCCACAGATGGGTATTCTTTCCGGTTCGGGAATTCTTCCTGACTCTTGCGCCATCGTCGCCAAATATGCCAATGCCGGAGGCAAGGGATTTTTCCAGATCGAGCCTGGCCATGCCGCCGAATATATGGATGACTTCGTCCTTGGTCAGCCCTTTCAGAATCTCCTTAGGCGGCGGGGCGGCGGCCTCCTCTTTCGGATGTAATATATTCTCCAATAAATCGGCTATATCCCGCTGAAAGAAACGCAGCGCATCCAAAGGCATGGTGATACCCGGCGGCTTGAGTTTAAAAGATATCCGGTCCGAATCACGCGTCATACGGATTAAGACATCGCCGCTGCCGGCGATTAAGCGTTTGGTGTCTTCAATATAGAATATCGGCGCCGGATACCGGGTAATTCCTTCGGCAAATAATTCGGCATATTCATCGGAATACTCCAGCCATACATAAGGCGGCAAGCCTGCGCCAAGCAAACGGGCAAGGTCCCATGGCATTCCGGTTTGCTCACTTAACCACGAACAAGTCTCTTCGGTAGTCGCATTGTTTGGTGGGGTGCCGGACGTCATTTTCTTCTCTCAAAATTTTCGAATGCCGCACTCTAGCATTTTTCGTCGATCTCTCGAAAGAAAGCCGGACTTCAATGACAAAAACGCTCGACGGCAATTAAGCAGCGAGATGGAGGAGGATAAGGAAAATGCGAGCCTGAACCGGCGCGGCCTTGATGGCCTGGAGAAATGTATGGTCCGCCCGGAGGGAATCGAACCCCCATGATCGCTTTAGAAGAGCGAGGTCCTATCCGTTGAACGACAGGCGGTTTTCATGTAGTCAGTATTCTAACCACTAGCGGCAGCTTTGTGACGACTTTGATCCGTCGCACAAATGAAAAACGGGTCGTCTCTCGACAACCCGTTTTAAAGTTTTTGGTCGGAGTACAAGGATTCGAACCTTGGACCCCCTGGTCCCAAACCAGGTGCGCTACCGGGCTGCGCCACACTCCGAAGACAGTATTCTAACGCTTGCCTCCCTCTACGTCAATGCAAGGCCAGCTAATTATTTCACTGCTGAAATCTTACGCAGCCAGCTGAACTTCCACTTTGTCCGCGATGCGGCGCGCCATCGACTGCGCATCGCTGGCGTTACGTGCTTCGACCATCACGCGGATCAAAGGTTCCGTGCCGGAGGCGCGGATCAGCACGCGGCCGCTGTCGCCCAGCTCGCGCTCGACCAGTTCCTTCTCCGCGACCATGGCCGCGTTCTTGGTCCAGTCGAAGCCCGGCGAGACGCGCACGTTGACCAGCGTCTGCGGGAAGATCACCAGCTCGCCGGCGCACTGCTCCAGCGATTTGCCAGCGCGCTTGAGCGCCGACAGCACTTGCAGCGCCGAGATGATGCCGTCGCCGGTGGTGTGCTTGTCCAGGCACAGCAGGTGGCCCGAGCCCTCGCCGCCCAGCAGCCAGCCTTTGTCCTTCATCACTTCCAGCACGTAGCGGTCGCCCACCTTGGCGCGGGCGAAGCCGATGCCCTTCTCTTTCAGCGCCACCTCGACCGCCATATTCGTCATCAAGGTGCCGACCGCGCCCGCCACAGGGCCGGTCGCCAGGCGATCCATGACCATCAGGTACAACAGCTCGTCGCCGTTGTACAGGCGGCCATTGGCGTCGCACATGATCAGGCGGTCGGCGTCGCCGTCCAGCGCGATGCCGAGGTCGGCGCCGTGGGCACGCACGGCGGCGGCCATGGCTTCCGGCGCGGTGGCGCCGTGGCCCAGGTTGATATTGAAGCCGTCCGGCTTGTTGCCGATGGCGACCACCTCGGCGCCCAGCTCGTGGAACACGTGCGGGGCGATGTTGTAGGCGGCGCCATGGGCGCAATCGACCACCAGCTTCAGGCCGCGCAGGTCCAGCTCGTTAGGGAAGGTGCTCTTGCAGAATTCGATGTAGCGGCCGTGGGCGTCGTCCAGGCGCTTGGCGCGGCCCAGCTTTTCCGACGATACACAGTCCATCGGCATGTCCAGCGCCGCTTCGATTTCCAGCTCGACCGCGTCCGGCAGCTTGGTGCCCTGGTCGGAGAAGAATTTGATGCCATTGTCCTGGAACGGGTTGTGCGACGCCGAAATCACCACGCCGGCAGACAGGCGCAGCGCGCGCGTCAGGTAGGCGATGGCCGGGGTCGGCATCGGCCCGGCCAGCATGACGTCGACGCCGGCGGCCGAGAAGCCCGCCTCCAGCGCCGCCTCCAGCATATAGCCGGAGATGCGGGTGTCCTTGCCGATCAGGACGGTCGGACGCACCGCGCCGCTGCGGGCGCCGGCCAGCACCTTGCCCGCGGCGTAGCCCAGGCGCATGACGAAGTCCGGCGTAATCGGCGATACGCCCACCAGGCCGCGGATGCCATCGGTTCCAAAATATTTACGTGACATTGTGTGTTCTCTTTATCGTTGTAGGTTAGTACCTGCCTGCCATACTTTTAGCGCATCCACCGTTTCCGCCACATCGTGCACGCGCACGATCAGCGCGCCCTGCGCCACCGCCGCCAGCGCGCCGCCGACGCTGCCGGCCATGCGTTGCTCGACCGGCTTGCCGGTCACCGCGCCGACCATCGATTTGCGCGACAGGCCGGCCAGCAGCGGCACGTCCAGTTCCGCGATCAGCTGCGCGGTGGCTTTCAATAAGGCGTAATTATGCTCCACAGTCTTACCAAAGCCAAAACCCGGATCGATGCAGAGTCGACGCGGATCAATCCCTGCCTCCGTCAGCGTTTCGATGCGCTCGCGCAGGAAGGCGGCGACTTCAGCCACCACGTCGGTGTAGCTGGGCGCCAATTGCATGTGCCGCGGGTCATTTTGCATGTGCATGATACACAAGCCGCAATCGCTATCGCGCACCGCAGCAATCGCGCCGGGAGCACGGAAGCCGTTGATATCGTTGATCATGTCGACGCCGGCGATGATGGCTTCGCGCATCACTTCTGGCTTGTAGGTATCGACCGAGATGGCCGGGCCGATGTCGCGCAGCGCGTACAGCACCGGCATCACGCGCTGCAGCTCCTGCTCCAGCGGCAGCGGCGGCGCGCCCGGACGGCTGGACTCGCCACCGACGTCGATAATGTCGACCCCGTCCAGTATCATCTGCTCGGCATGGGAGATGGCGAACTCCAGCGACTGGTGCTGGCCGCCGTCGGAGAACGAATCGGGGGTGACGTTGAGGATGCCCATCACGCGGGCGCGGACGCGCCCCCCCCGCCACGGGAAGTTGAAACGGCCGAACTGTAAAGTGGATCGCATGTGAAACCGGAAGAAAAATAAAAAAAGGGCGAGGATCGCTCCCCACCCTCCATCTCAGCGTTCAGCCACGTATCAGGCTGGCGCGGTCACGCTGGGCGATACGCCCGAGCCACCGTCGCTGGGCGGATGCTTGCGGATCGTCACACCGGCTTTCGGTGCGCGCGGCTCCAGGCCGGACATGATGTCGTTGATCTGGTCGGCATCGATGGTTTCCCATTCCAGCAGCGCCTTGGTCATTACTTCGACCTTGTCGCGGTTCTCTTCCAGCAGCTTGCGCGCCAGCTTGTATTGCGTGTCGAGGATGCTGCGGATCTCGGCGTCGACCATTTGCTGGGTCGCTTCGGAAATCGTCTTCGAGGCGCCGCCGAAGAAACCGTCGTTCTGGCTGTCTTCGTAGACCATCACGCCCATGCTGTCGGACATGCCGAAACGGGTCACCATCGAGCGGGCCAGCTTGGTGGCGCGCGAGAAGTCGTTCGAGGCGCCGGTCGACATCTGGCCGACGAAGATCTCCTCGGCGATGCGGCCGCCGAACAGGATGGAAATCTCTTCCAGCATCTTGTCCTTGTAGCCCGAGATGTTGTCGTGCTCAGGCAGCTGCCAGGTCAGGCCCAGGGCCCAGCCGCGCGGCATGATGGTCACTTTGTGGACCGGATCGGCCTTCGGCAACAGCTTGGCGACCACGGCGTGGCCGGACTCGTGATACGCGGTGTTGCGGCGCTCTTCCTCGCGGATGATCATCGACTTGCGTTCCGGACCCATGAAGATCTTGTCCTTGGCATCCTCGAAGTCGATCATGTCGACCAGGCGCTTGCTGCGGCGCGCGGCGAACAGGGCCGCCTCGTTGACCAGGTTGGCCAGGTCGGCGCCCGAGAAGCCCGGCGTGCCGCGGGCCAGGATGTCGGCCTTGACGTCGGTACCGATAGGCACTTTGCGCATGTGCACGTTCAGGATCTGTTCGCGGCCGCGGATGTCCGGCAGGCCGACCGATACTTGACGGTCGAAACGGCCCGGACGCAGCAGCGCCTTGTCCAGCACGTCGGCGCGGTTGGTGGCGGCCACCACGATCACGCCGGACGATGCTTCAAAGCCGTCCATTTCCACCAGCAGCTGGTTCAGCGTCTGCTCGCGCTCGTCGTTACCGCCGCCCATGCCGGCGCCGCGATGGCGGCCAACCGCGTCGATCTCGTCGATGAAGATGATGCAAGGCGAATGCTTCTTGGCGTTCTCGAACATGTCGCGCACGCGGCTGGCGCCGACGCCGACGAACATCTCGACGAAGTCCGAACCGGAGATCGAGAAGAACGGCACCTTGGCTTCGCCGGCGATCGCGCGCGCCAGCAGGGTTTTACCCGTGCCCGGAGGACCGACCATCAGCACGCCGCGCGGAATGCGGCCGCCCAGTTTCTGGAACTTGCTTGGATCCTTGAGGAAGTCGACGATCTCGTTGACTTCTTCCTTCGCTTCGTCGCAACCGGCGACGTCGGCGAAGGTGACGGTGTTATTGGTTTCGTCCATCATGCGCGCCTTCGACTTACCGAAGGAGAACGCCCCGCCCTTGCCGCCGCCCTGCATCTGGCGCATGAAGAAGATCCACACGCCGATCAGCAACAGCATCGGGAACCAGGACACGAACACTTGCTGCAGGAACGATGGCTCTTCAGGCGGACGCACGTCGAAATGCACGCCGTTGTCGCGCAGGTCGCCGACCAGGCCGCGGTCGAGGCCGGTGGCGGTGGCGCGCACCTTGGTGTCGTCGCTACGGGTGGCCGTGATGTTGGCGCCTTCAATCACCACATCCTTGATGCGCTTGGCCTTGACCTCATCCAGCAAATCGGAATAAGCGATGGGTTTGGCGCCGGCGGTGACGCCGTGGCTGTCAAACTGCTTGTACAGCATCAGCAGCAGCAAGACCACTACCACCCAGATGGCTGATTTGGAAAACATGTTATTCACGAAAACTCCTTGGATGCAGGGCGCATCTTTTAACCGATAGCTAGAAACCCGATTTTACTCGCAATAAGCAGGCGGTGCCAGAAGCCCGCTTGCGCGTGCGGCCAAAATTCCAGCCGTAAAACACATTATTTGACCAAAATACCGGTGCGATCAAGTCAAAACTGATCGTCACCGTGCCTATGTGCGGCCCATGCGTCAAATATCAAGGGCGAACAGGGGGGAAATCGTCCAATTCCAGCGGTTGCGAAGAGCTCATGCCCTCGGTCGGATTTTTCAGGCCGCGCCCCAGCAGGAAAATCTCGGAGGATTTGTCGCGGCTGGCTTTGGGTTTTTTCTGGATCACGGTTTTGAATTCGCGGCGGAATTTAAGCACGATATCGTTAAAACCCATGTCTTTAAAACATTTCACCAGCAGCGCGCCGGTCGGTTTCAAGTGGGCCTGGGAAAATTCAATTGCCAAATCGATCAGATGCTCCATGCGCGCGGCGTCCGAATCCGGGATGCCGGACAGGTTGGGCGCCATGTCCGACAGCACCAGATCGACTTTTTGACCTTTGACATGATCTTCCAACAACTGCAGCACCTCGGGCTCGCGGAAATCGCCCTGGATGAAGTGGAAGTCGGCGATCGGTTCCATCGGCAGCAGGTCCAGGCCGATCAGCGTGCCGTTGATGCCCCCGCCCTCCTTGCCGGCCAGCTTGCGGCGCGTGTACTGCCCCCAGCTGCCGGGGGTGCAGCCGAGGTCGACGATGACCTGCCCGGGCTTGATCAGGTGCTCGTCCTCATCGATCTCCTTGAGCTTGAAAGCGGCGCGGGCGCGGTAGCCCTCTTTTTGCGCCAATTTCACGTAAGGGTCGTTAATGTGGTCGTGCAACCAGTTTTTGTTTAATTTCTTCTTCTTCATTCGCGTAGAATACTGCCTTTAAGGGAACCACTAAAAATATATTATGCAAAAACTTACACCTGTTGAGCGCAGCGCTCTGCGCGCCGAAGCGCATGGTCTCAAGCCCATCGTCCTGATCGGCGAGGCTGGCCTGACAGCCAACGTCCTCAAGGAAATTTCGCTGGGACTGGACTCGCACGGCCTGATCAAGGTCCGCGTGTTCGGCGACGACCGCGAAGCCCGCGCCGAAATGTACGACACCATCTGCGAGAAGCTGGATGCGGCCCCGGTGCAACACATCGGCAAGCTGCTGGTGCTGTACCGTCCTAAGGTTGAAACGGAAAAAGCCCGTTCGACTTCCGGCAAGGGCCTGCGCGAAGTAACCATCGTCAAGCCTAGCCCAAGCGGCACCAAGCGTCCGTCGGTGACCAAGGTACTGCTCAAGGGGAATGAACGCGTGACCCAAGGCGGCAATATCAAACGCGCCAAGCCACTGCAGAAGTCGACCAAGAAGAGCGCACTGGGCTCGAAATAAGCCAGCTGCATCGTCCTTTCCCACCTGGGAAAGGACGAAACTGTTATTACTGTATTACTGTTTGACCACCAGCCACGCGGCCAGCAGGCTCTGCACCAGGTAGATGCTGCTGGAAATGCCGTGCAATACGCCGAACTCGTTCTGAGCGGCGCCATCCATCACACCGCCCGGCCCCGCCGCGGCACGCAAGGCGGCCATCATCGGCTGCAGGCCGAAGTGCGACACCAGCGTGCACGCCAGCATCGTCGAAACGATCAGCAACAGCATGCGGCGCGTCTTGGCGGCCGAGTTGGCGGCCGAACCGGCAAAGATGCCGCCCGTCTCCGCGCCCTTGCTCACCCACAGCAGCACCAGCATCACCAGCGCGCAGGCGATCGACAGCCAGGCCTGGTTCTTGAACAGGCTGGCGGCAATGGTGCCGGCCAGCACCCGGTCGCTCAGCGTGGCGAACAGCGTCGGCGCGGCCAGATAGCCGACCGCCCACAAACTGCCCGCCCACAGCGTCGCGACCAGCAAACGTGTACGCGCAAGCAGCATCAGATGTATCGCACTTCCAGGATTTCGTATTCGCGCGGGCCGGACGGCGCCTGCACTTCCACCACGTCGCCGGCCGACTTGCCGATCAGCGCGCGGGCGATCGGCGAGGTCACCGACACCTTGCTCAGTTTCAGGTCCGCTTCGTCCAGGCCGACGATCTGGTAGGTCACTTTCGCGCCCGATTCCAGGTCTTCCAGGTCCACGGTCGAGGCGAACACCACGCGGCCATCGGCGTCCAGCTGAGTCGGATCGATGATCTGTGCCGCGCTCAGCTTACCTTCCAGTTCGGCGATGCGGCCTTCGACGAACGCCTGGCGCTCCTTGGCGGCATCGTACTCGGCGTTTTCCGACAGGTCGCCATGCGAACGCGCTTCAGCAATCGCGTCGATCACGATACGGCGTTCTTTGGTCTTCAACTGGTGCAGCTCTTCTTTCAGGAGCTCTGCGCCGAACTTGGTAAGTGGAACTGAAGTCATGTTTATATTTACTCTGTTGTTACAATGGAAAACCACAGAGGCCACGCCAACCTGCAGCGCGAGCTCTGTGGTTAAAAGGTACTGTTTCCCGTCACCGAGGCGACGAAAGAACCTTAGTGTAAGGTTTTATGCAGCCCTTGTAAATCGTACACTTGCAACTCGTCCAAATGACGGATGCCTTCGACCGCCGCTTCCGCGCCCGCGATGGTGGTGTACGTGGTCACGCGCGAGGCCAGCGACGAGGTGCGGATGGCACGCGAGTCGGTGATGGCGCTGCGCTTCTCTTCCACCGTGTTGATCACCAGGACGATCTCGTGGTTCTTGATCATGTCGACCACGTGCGGACGGCCTTCGACCACCTTGTTCACCGGCGTGACCGGGATGCCGGCCGCCGCGATGACGGCAGCGGTGCCCTTGGTCGCCACCAGCGTGAAGCCGATGTCCACCAGGTCGCGCGCGACTTTCACGGCGCGTGGCTTGTCCGACGATTTCACCGACAGGAACACCTTGCCCGACTTCGGCAGCTTGATGCCGGCGCCCAGCTGCGACTTGACGAAGGCTTCGCCGAAGGTCTTACCGACGCCCATGACTTCACCGGTCGATTTCATCTCAGGTCCGAGGATGGTGTCGACGCCCGGGAATTTCACGAACGGGAACACGGCTTCCTTGACGCTGAAGTAAGGCGGCACGACTTCGTGCGTGATGCCTTGCTGTGCCAGGGTCTGGCCGACCATGCAGCGCGCGGCGATCTTCGCCAGCTGCAGGCCGGTGGCCTTGGACACGAACGGCACGGTGCGCGATGCGCGCGGGTTCACTTCCAGCACGTAGACCACGTCGTGCATGACGCCGTCGCGCTCCTGCTTCTGGATCGCGAACTGCACGTTCATCAGGCCGACCACGTTCAGGCCCTTGGCCATCAGCGCGGTCTGGCGCTTCAGTTCATCGATGGTTTCCTGCGCCAGCGAGTAAGGCGGCAGCGAACAGGCCGAGTCGCCCGAGTGCACACCGGCTTGTTCGATGTGTTCCATCACGCCGCCGATGAAGGTGGTTTCGCCGTCGGAGATGCAATCGACGTCGCATTCGATGGCGTCGTTCAGGAAGCGGTCCAGCAGTACCGGCGAATCATGCGATACCTTGACCGCTTCGCGCATGTAGCGTTCCAAGTCGCGCTGCTCGTGGACGATTTCCATCGCGCGGCCGCCCAGTACGTAGGAAGGACGCACCACCAGCGGGTAGCCGATTTCCTGTGCCAGCGCCAGGGCGTCGGCTTCGGTGCGCGCGGTGCGGTTAGGCGGCTGGCGCAGGTTCAGCTTGTGCAGCAGCTGCTGGAAACGCTCGCGGTCTTCGGCGGCGTCGATCATGTCCGGAGAGGTGCCGACGATAGGCACGCCGTTCGCTTCCAGGTCCAGCGCCAGCTTCAACGGGGTCTGGCCGCCGTACTGCACGATCACGCCGACCGGTTTTTCCAGTTCAACGATTTCCAGCACGTCTTCCAGCGTCAGCGATTCGAAGTACAGGCGGTCCGACGTATCGTAGTCGGTCGACACGGTTTCGGGATTGCAGTTGACCATGATGGTCTCGTAGCCGTCTTCGCGCATCGCCAGCGCCGCGTGCACGCAGCAGTAGTCGAATTCGATACCCTGGCCGATACGGTTAGGGCCACCGCCCAGCACCATGATCTTCTTCTTGTCGGTCGGGTTGGACTCGCACTCTTCATCGTAGGTCGAGTACATGTAGGCGGTGTTGGTCGAGAACTCCGCGGCGCAGGTGTCCACGCGCTTGTACACGGGACGGATGTTGAGCTCATGGCGCTTGGCGCGCACGGTCTTGGCATCGGTCTGCAGCAGGAAGGCCAGGCGGCGGTCCGAGAAGCCTTTTTGCTTCAACTTGTACAGCGTGTTGCGGTCGATCTGTTCCAGCTTCTGCGTGTCCATCCACAGTTCCAGGTCCACGATCTCTTTAATCTGGATCAGGAACCATGGGTCGATCTTGGTCAGCTGGTGCACTTCTTCCAGCGTGAAGCCTTGCGCGAACGCGTCGCCCACGTACCAGATGCGCTCAGGACCTGGCTCGCCCAGCTCCTCTTCGATCTTCTCGCGGTCCTTGGTTTTTTCGTTCAGGCCATCGACGCCGACTTCCAGGCCGCGCAGCGCTTTCTGGAACGATTCCTGGAAGGTGCGGCCGATCGCCATCACTTCGCCGACCGATTTCATTTGCGTGGTCAGGTGGTGGTCGGCGGTCGGGAACTTCTCGAACGTGAAGCGCGGGATCTTGGTGACGACGTAGTCGATCGACGGTTCGAACGAGGCCGGGGTCGCGCCGCCGGTGATCTCGTTACGCAGTTCGTCAAGCGTGAAGCCCACGGCCAGCTTGGCCGCAACCTTGGCGATCGGGAAGCCGGTGGCCTTCGACGCCAGTGCCGACGAACGCGATACGCGCGGATTCATTTCGATGACGATCATGCGGCCGTCGGCCGGGTTGATCGAGAACTGCACGTTGGAGCCGCCGGTGTCGACGCCGATTTCACGCAGCACCGCCAGCGAGGCGTTGCGCATGATCTGGTATTCCTTGTCGGTCAGCGTTTGCGCAGGAGCGACGGTGATCGAGTCGCCGGTGTGCACGCCCATCGGGTCCAGGTTTTCAATCGAGCAGATGATGATGCAGTTGTCCGCCTTGTCGCGCACCACTTCCATCTCGTACTCTTTCCAGCCGATCAGCGATTCCTCGATCAGCAGTTCGGAGGTCGGCGAAGCTTCCAGGCCGCGTTTGCAGATGGTCTCGAATTCTTCTTCGTTGTAGGCGATGCCGCCGCCGGTGCCGCCCATCGTGAACGATGGACGGATGATGACCGGGAAGCCCAGCGTGCGCTGCACGGCCCACGATTCTTCCATGGTGTGCGAGACGCCCGACTTGGCCGAACCCAGGCCGATCTTGGTCATCGCATCCTTGAACTTGGAGCGGTCCTCGGCCTTGTCGATGGCTTCAGGCGTGGCGCCGATCAGTTCAACCTTGTACTTGTCGAGCACACCGTGGCGGTGCAGGTCCAGCGCGCAGTTCAGCGCGGTCTGGCCGCCCATGGTCGGCAGGATCGCGTCCGGCTTTTCCTTGGCGATGATGCGTTCCACCACTTGCCAGGTGATCGGCTCAACGTAGGTGACGTCGGCCATTTCAGGGTCGGTCATGATGGTCGCAGGATTGCTGTTGACCAGGATGACTTTATAGCCCTCTTCACGCAGGGCCTTGCAGGCCTGTGCGCCGGAATAATCGAACTCGCAAGCCTGGCCGATGATGATCGGGCCAGCGCCAATAATCAGAATACTTTTAATGTCTGTACGTTTAGGCATCTTATTTTTTCTCCGTTGCTTCCATCATGCCGATGAAGCGGTCAAACAGGTAAGCGACGTCAGTCGGGCCGGGCGATGCTTCAGGGTGGCCCTGGAAGCAGAAGGCCGGCGTGTCGGTGCGGGCGAAGCCCTGCAGCGAACCGTCGAACAGCGATTTGTGGGTCACGCGGCAGTTGGCCGGCAAGGTGTCCGGGTCGACAGCGAAGCCGTGGTTCTGGGACGTGATCAGCACTTGTTTGCTGTCCAGGTCCTGCACCGGGTGGTTGGCGCCGTGGTGGCCGAACTTCATCTTCAGCGTTTTCGCGCCGGAGGCCAGGCCCATGATCTGGTGGCCGAGGCAGATGCCGAACAGCGGCAGCTTCTTCTCCATGAAGACCTTGGCGGCGGCGATCGCGTAGTCGCATGGCTCAGGGTCGCCTGGGCCGTTCGACAGGAACACGCCGTCCGGGTTCAGCGCCAGCACGTCGGCGGCGGAAGTCTGCGCCGGCACCACGGTGACTTTGCAGCCGCGCGCGGTCAGCATGCGCAGGATGTTGCGCTTGACGCCGAAGTCGTAGGCGACCACGTGGAATTTAGGGTTTTCCAGTTTGCCGTAGCCTTCGCCCAGCGCCCATTCGGTTTCGGTGTACTCGTACTGCGACTTGACGGTGACAACCTTGGCCAGGTCCATGCCGGTGATGCCGGGGAAGGAGCGGGCCAGGTCCAGCGCTTGCGACGCGGACGGCTCGTTGCCTTGGGTGCCCACCAGGATGGCGCCGGATTGGGCGCCCTTTTCGCGCAGGATGCGGGTCAGCTTGCGGGTGTCGATACCGGCGATGGCGACGATGTTCTCGGCCTTCAGGTAATCGGACAGCGACTGGGTGGAGCGGAAATTGGAGGCCATCAGCGGCAGGTCACGGATGATTAAACCGGCTGCGTGGACTTTGGTGGATTCGACGTCTTCCGGATTGACGCCGGTATTGCCGATATGCGGATACGTCAGGGTGACGATCTGGCGGCTGTAGGAAGGATCGGTCAGGATTTCCTGATAACCGGTCATGGACGTATTAAAGACTACCTCGCCGGTTGTATGACCGGCGGCGCCGATCGAAAAACCTTTGAAAATAGTTCCGTCAGCGAGGGCCAGTATGGCTGGAACGGCAGGGCCAGAAAAAAATGGCGGCAAGGGCAACTCCTGATAAAGTTACCGTAGCTGCGCCACGTCAGACGACCGTCGTGTGTCCCCCGCCGTCGCAGGCCGGGGTGGAAGGTCAATTGATGATGGAGTGAGTGGTAGTCGCTACGGTAGAGGTGAGATTGGCTAAACCTTTGAATTATAACCAAATCTCCCCTACTTGGCAATGGACCGCCGGCGAAATACCTGCAAAAATGCGGTCCGATTTCATTTGGCAGCAACATCGATATCCACGTACGGCCTGGCGTTCGATTCCTTTTTCTTTGGTGGCGGGGCAAGGGGCGTTCCATGCCTGCGCCCGACATATTCCGAGATCGCCACGCTGAGAAGTTGATTGATGCAGCACCCATCAAGCTGCGCCAAATGCGCAATATCCTGATGCAGCCCGCCGGGAATACGTAGCGCTATCTGGCCATTATAGAAAGGCGGCTCAATCGGTTCGATGATCGGGTAGCCGGTTTCGTCGGCTGCGGCGATCCACGATGCGGCGGCAGCGTCGAAATTGCGCAGCGCCTCTTCCGCGGTATCCCCTTCCGCGACACAGCCAGGAAATTCATGCACCGTGACCGTGTAACCGCCGTCCGGATCGGGGAGCAAACAGCGAATATAAGGCCGAGCCAGAATTGCCAGAATTTCCTCATCACTGATTTCCATCATCGGCTCCTTGCAAATAGGCTTCCCACACTTCCACGTCTCTTAACAATGATTTAATGACATTCTTTGCGGTTCCCACCCGCAAATCCTTGGCATGCCTCGGAATGCTAAGCGGCACTGGCAGCCGAGGGGGCGCCTCACGTATGTAAGTCGGCTCCTTCCCACGCTTAATAGCTTGCCGCCCCAACTCAAGGGCCAGTCTCTTCAAATGAGTCGGAGCGATCCCGTGCGGCGAACGCTGCATATCCAGCAAAATTTGCTTTATCTTGGCTAAGTGGTTCGGCGTCATGGCAGCGCGATATCACATTATAGGCATGCGGTCTGCATGCTGCCTCGATTCTCCAATAGAAAATGCCGCCTGGTTTTGAGCCAGGCGGCATTCTTGTGCGACGGTGTAGCTTAGTTCAGCGCGGCGATGCCGGCCTTGGCGACTTGTACATCCTCGGCCGACTTGACGCCCGAGACGCCGACGGCGCCGACGACATGGCCGTCAACGATGATGGGCACGCCACCTTCCAGCAGGCCATCGGCCATCGGCGCCGGGGCGCTCAGGAAGGCGGTGCGGCCGTTGTTGATCATGTCTTCGTAGATCTTCGATTCGCGGCGGCCCAGCGCCGATACGCGCGCCTTGGCCGGAGCGATGTGCGACGACAGCGGCGCGGCGCCGTCCTGGCGCTGCAACCACAGCAGATGGCCGCCGTCGTCCACGATGGCGATCACGACCGGCCAGTTGTTGGCCACTGCCTCGGCTTCGGCGCCGGCGGCGATCTTCTTGATGTCGGCGAGCGACAGGTATGGTTTGGTTTGCATATGTTCTTCCTTATTATTGGACCGGATATTGTACTGCTATGGCTTGCGCTTCGCTTCCAGTTTCTGTTTGATCTGCCCCATCACCTGCGCGGCGGCCTGCTCGCCCGCCAGGATCGCCTGGTTGCGGCCGGCGAAGTCGTTGCCCGCCATTTTGCCCAAGCTCGGTGAGATCACCACGTCGGCGTCCTTCAATTCGTACTGGTTGATGCGCTGCCCCATGATGCTGAAGGTCTGCATGATCACGTCCAGCGAGCTGACGGTGGCCTGCACGTCGGCCTGGGTCGAGATGTTCACGGCGATGACGAAGTCCGCGCCCATGTCGCGCGCGAAGCGCACCGGCACCGGCGCCACCAGACCGCCGTCCACGTAGGACCGGCCGTTGATGACCACCGGCTGGAATACGCCCGGCACCGACGACGACGCCCGCACCGCCATGCCGGTATTCCCGCGCTGGAAGAGGATGGGCTGGCCGGTCTTCAAGTCCGACGCCACCGCGCCGAACGGGATCTTGAGCTTTTCGATCGGCTGGTTGTTGACCGCCTTGTTGACGTAGGTCTGCAGCGCCTCGCCTTTCAGCACGCCGGAGCTCTTGCCGAACAGCGGCACGGCCCAGTCGGAGATCGCCGCTTCGTCCATATCCATCGCCACCTTCTGCAGCTGGAAGCCGCTGTTACCGGCCGCGTACAGCGCGCCGACCACGCTGCCGGCGCTGGTGCCAACCACGATGTCGGCATAGATCCCCTGCGCCTCCAGCGCCTTGATCACGCCGATGTGGGCGAAGCCGCGCGCGGCGCCGCCGCCCAGCGCCAGGCCGATCTTGATTTTCTTGGGCGGCAGGGGCTCCGGCACCGCCAGCGGCGCCGAAGGGGTTTCAATCGAAGGATTGGTCTTGCAGCCGACGATGGCGGCTGCGGCGAAGATGGTTAAAGCGGCAAGGGAAAGGCGGCGTGATGGCATGTAGGAGTTCAATCTGCTTTGCTAGGTTTAGGCGCAGCAGATTGTAACCTACCTTACAGCGCGAAGATCGGCTTGCGCGTCTTCCATGCCCCGGCCGTGAAGTCGGGGAAGTCCAACGTCTGGAAGTTCTGCGCGATCGACTGCTCCGACAGCGGCGAGATGGCGCTCCACGTCACCGCGTCATAGATATCGATCGGCATCGGCGCCCTCGCCTTCAGCGCCTCGATGAAGGACTGGATGACGAAGAAGTCCATGCCGCCATGGCCGGCGCCCTCCGCGTCCTTGGCGTGCTTGCGCCACAGCGGATGGTCGTACTTGTCCTGGTAGGCCTGGAAGCCCTCCCACTGGTGCGGCTTGCTCTTGCCCTCGATGTGGATGGAATTGTTCACGTCCATCCACAGCCCGTCCGTGCCCTGCACGCGGAAGCCCAGTGAATACGGGCGCGGTAGCGAGGTGTCGTGCTGCAGCATGATGGTCTCGCCGTTCTCGCAGGCCAGCGTGGTGGTGACCACGTCGCCCAGCTTGAACTGCGTCTTCGCGCTCGGACTGGCCGCGCCGCCGGGCTGCTTGACGATGTAGTCGTGCAGGCCGCGCGCCTTGGTGGCGAAGCTGTTGATGCGCGTGAAGCGGTTGCCGCGGTTGATGTTGGTATACATCGCGCACGGGCCGATGCCGTGGCTGGGATACAGCTCGCCGTTGCGCTGCACCGAATGCGCCGTGCGCCACTTGGCCTCCGACCAGCCGCCGGCGCCGAATTCCACGCCGCCGCCATACGGCTTGGCCGGATCGCCGCTGTTGAACTTCACGGCGCGCAGGTCGTGCTGGTAACCGCCCTGCAGGTGTACTAGCTCGCCGAACAAGCCGGAACGCACCATCTGCAGCACCGCCATCACATCGCGGCGGAAGCACACGTTCTCCAGCAGCATATACGGCGTGTTGGTCTTGAGCTGCGTGTTCAGCACATCCCTGTGGTCCTGCAGCGTGATGCCAGCCACCACCTCGCAGCCCACGGCCACCTTGGCCTGCATGGCGGCGATGGCCATCGGCGCATGCCATTCCCATGGCGTGGCGATGATCACGCCGTCCAGCGCACCGGCGTCCAGCATACGCTTGTAGGCTTGCGGATCGCGGTCCTCGCCGAAGGTCCTGGGCTTGGCCTTGCCGGATTTTTCCACCTGCTGGAGCGCGCGGCCCAGCATCAGCGGCTCAATGTCGCACAGCGCGACGACTTCGACATCGTCGCGGCGCAGCAGCTCCTGCAGCAGCACCTGGCCGCGCATGCCCGTGCCGATCATGCCGATGCGTACCCGCTCGCGTGTGGCGCCAAAGGCCCTGGGCATCATCAGGCTGCCCGCCAAGGCCGCGCCAGTGGTCAGGAAGTCTCTTCGATTAAAAGCTGATTTCATGTCACTCCTCTTTAATTATTGCTGCGGCAGCGTGCTCACATCCACGGCCGGCTGCTGGCCAGTGGCGGGACGGGTGAAGTTCTGGTTCACGGGAACATAGCCGGCAAAGAAGCCGCCGTTCCGCAGATAGAACTGGCCGTTATCAAGGCCGCCGGCGTAATCCATCCGTTGGACGTTGGTGACGGTGGCATCGCCGGTGAAGCGCGCCTTCGTCACCTCGGACCACGCGCCCGACACGTCGCGGGCCCACTGGTTTCCGAACGATACACGCCGGCCGGTATAGCCCTTGGTATCGATGAAATTCTCCAGGAAGGAGTAGGATCCCGTCAGATAAGTGGTGGTGGCGGGACGCTTCCAGGTGGCGATAAAACGCCATACGCCCAGCTCCGGCGCGTAGAACCACGCCGAGTAGTCGGTGGCGCCGGCGCCGTCCGGCCGCGCGCGGGTGATGAAGCGGTAGGTGTTCCCGCTGATCCAGTTGTAGCCCAGGTGGGACTGGCCGCCGGTGCCCTCGCCACCGAAGCTGTTGTCCACCACGCCGGCGCCCTTTTTAACCAGCGTGGTCTTGCCGCCGCCGTCCGGATCCCACACCGAGAACAACACCCAGCGTTCGCTTGGCGACTTCACCTGGATACCGAAGTAGCCCTGGCCGAAGCCATTGGCCATGTAGTAGGAGCCTTCCGGGTCCTGCCCCGCCGGCACCGTTACCTCGTTGTAGAAGTACTCGGTGTTGGCCGGCGTGGTGTAGCCTAGGTGGACCGACGGCCCGCGCCGCGACCAGTAGTAGTTGGCCGGATCGTCGGCGTAGTTGATGACGGCGTTGGTGGTCACGCGCAGCGCGGAGACGTCGCCGAAGTAGCCGCCGTCCTTGCTGACACCTTGCAGGTCGACCTTGACGTAGCCCGGCGCCGCAATGTGGACGGCGCCGACCTGGTAGGTCCCGCCGCCGTTGGCGGACAACCTCACCAGGAACGGCTTGCCATTGACGGTGACGCGTATCGTGCTGCGAGTGCTGCCGGCCAGGCGGGCGTCCAGACCCAGCGTGACAGAGCCCGCGGACACCATGCGGAAGTAGGCGCTGGTGACCGTGGCCGGGTTGCTCCAATTGGCCAGGCCGTTGCTGTTGATTTCCTCCTCCGCGCCAGCCGGAGCGCTGGTGATGAAGGCATTGCCGGCCAGCGCCACCGTCTTCGCATTGACGGCGGCCAAACTGGGCTGCGACTCGCTCGTCATCACTTGCGCGGCGGTTTGTCCCGCCTGGCCACCGGTGCTTTCGCCGCCGCAGGCGCTCAACATCAATGCTGCGGAATACAGGAACAACCGTCTTGGGTTCAAAGGTCGTTGTTTCATCATGCTCTCCTCAGGCAGGGTCAGAAGAACTTGTAATTGGCCGAGAACGAATACATGCGGCCGAACAGGTTCTGGCTGTGGTTATAACCTTCCCAGCCGTTCGGATCGTACGTCGGCTGCTTGTTCAGCAGGTTCTTGACGTTCAGGCCCAGATCCAGGTTTTTCATCGGCTTCCAGTTCAGGCCCAGGTTGACCGTGTAGTACGACGGCGCGCCACCGCACAGGTTCTCCGGCAGCGCGACCGAGGCGGCCGTGCATTTTTCCGGCGTGTTGTCCTGGTCCCATGGACCGTAAGCCCACTTGGTCTTGCCGGTGTAGTTGACGAACATGCTGGTGACGAAGTTACGGTACGCCCAGTCGGCATTGAAGGTGGCGCGCACGCGCGGCGAGTCGTAGAAGCCGACCACGTTGCCGGTGAAGCCGGTGCCGTCTTCGGAGTTGTAGGTCTCGCGCCGGCGGATCGTGGCCGAGACGCCGGTGTTCAACTTGCCATACTCGCCCAGCGAGAAACGGGTGCGGGCGTCGACGTCGATCCCGTCGAGCAGCGTGCGGCCACGGTTCGAGTAGGAATTGATCAAGCCACCCAGGTTACCGACCGAATACTTCGGCACGCCGCCAGCGCAGGCCGCGGTGTTGGCGGGGTTGTTGCACATCGCGGCGACGGCGGCCATATTGCCACGGTCGGCGTCCGAGATCGGGTTGCGGATCGCGGCGGCGGTGCCGGCCAGCGTCGGGCCGTACTTGTCGACCAGTTGCGTGAACAGTTCATTGAAGTCCTGGCGCACGATCTCGTTGCGGCGATAGACGAACCAGTAATCCACCGAGATGCTGACGTCCTTGGCCGGTTGCAGCACCAGACCTGCGGTGGAGATCTTGGCCTTCTCCGGGCGCAGCGACGGGTTGGGCGGCGTCAGGCCGCCGACCGTGGTCGAGCAGTTCGAATTGAGCAGGTTCTTGCCCAGGTCCGCTTCGGCCGGCGAGACGGATTTCATCAGCACCTTGGCGATCGCATTGGTCTCGTCGCAGCGCACCGTGTCGCGGATGCCGCCCACCTGCGCGAACACGCCGCCGCTGCCCGATTCGGCCAGGTTGGGTGCGCGGAAGCCTTCCGAGTAGGTGCCGCGCACCATCACCTCGGGACGCGCGCGCCACAGTACGCCGATCTTGGGCGCCAGGTTGGCGGCGAAGTTGGGGTACTTGTCCAGGCGCGCGGCGGCATTCACTTCCAGCTTGTCGGTGACCGGTATCACCACTTCGCCAAACACGGCGGCCACGTTGCGCTGGCCGTCGAACCACGAGCCGCCCTGCTGCGTGATATGGCCGTTGGCGGCGTCCTGGTTACCCGGCGTGTAGAAGCTCTCGCGCATCAGGTTCACGCCGAAGGCGGCGCGCACTTCACGCTCGCCCAGTTTGGCGATGGTGCCTTCGATCTTGCCGTCCCAGGTGATCAACTTGGTCCAGGACTGGATGTCGAAGGTCGGATAGGCGGCGCGCAGCAGTGCGCCATTGGCGTCGCTGATTTCGCCGAACTTGTAGGCCGGGTTGTCGGCGATGTAGGTACGGCCGGTCGCCGCGTCGGTGGTGAACGGACCGAAGGCCTTGGCGAAGCCCTCGGTGTTGATGTTAATCGTCTGGTACAGCGTCGAGTGGCTGCCCGCCACGCTGAGCGCCGTCTCGAAGTCCCAGCCACCGCCGATGCTGCCGCGCAGGCCGACCAGCCCGCGGTAGTTGTCGTCCTCGTTGGTCTGGCCGAAGTGGCCGGGCGCGTCGAGCATCAGGTAATTCAGCCCCGCCGCACCACCCATCTTGGCCGCCATGTCGGCATCGAGCTTGCCCTTCAGGTAGACGTTGTTCGGGCCGAGATACGGCGTGACGAAGGTGTTGAGCGTGGTGCCGGTGTTACGCGCGAACCAGTTGCTGGTGCTGCCGCTGTTGAAGCTGCGCGGGCCGTTTTCGCCGCGCAGCTTGATGTGCGTGTAGGCTGCTTCGGCGAAGCCTTCCAGATCGCCGCCCAGCTTCATGCGGCCACTTAGGTAGCCGGTGACGCGGTCCGACGTCGGGCCGGTGTCCAGTTGGTACGGCAGCGAGTTCCATACGCAACGGGTGCCGGCGGCCTCGGTGATGGAGGTGTTGCAGCCGTTGACGGCGCGCTGGGTGCGGGCGTTGTTCTTGGATTTGTCGAAGACGAACAGCGTGCCCGGATTCACCACGCCCGGTTCGCTGCCGGTGCCGATGCGCATGCCGGAGACGAAGGTCGGGTTGTTGACGTAGAAGTAGTCGGGGCGTTTCAGGTAGGTGTCGGCCAGCGCGATGCGGTCGCGCTGGTAGACGTTGACCGAGCCGTAGACGTTGTAGCCGTCGGTGTTCAAGTCACCAAGGCCGTAAATGACGTTGGCCTGGCGCTCGCCGTAGGCCTTGACGTTGGTCGAGGTGTCGGCGGTGGCGCGCGCTTCCAGGCCCTGGTAGCTCTTCTTCGTGATGACGTTGATGACACCCGCCACCGCGTCCGAACCGTAGACGGCCGACGCGCCGTCGGTCAGGATTTCCATGCGCTCGATGGCGGCGGCGGGAATGGCGTCGATGTTGACGAACATGGTCTGGAAGCCGGCCGGTGCGCCATAGAACGACAGGCGGCGGCCGTTCAGCAGCACCAGCGTGCCCTGTGCACCCAGGCCGCGCAGGTTGGCCTGCGAGGCGCCGTCGGAGCCGGTGAACATCGAGCGGAAGTCCTGCTGACCCGGACGCGCGGCCGGCAGGTTGTCCAGCACCTGCAGCAGCGTGCGGGCGCCCATGTTTTCGATCTGCTTAGCGTCGACCACCTGCACCGGCGACGCGGTTTCGGCGTTGATGCGTTTCAGGCTGGAGCCGGTTACCTCGACTCGCGGGATCGTCTTGTCGTCCCTGGCGCTTTTTTGTGCCTGCTCATCCAGGTCATCGGCTGCCAGCGCGGTCGAGGCCAGGCCCACCGCCATCATCGCGGCCACCAGTTTTTTCATGTGCATCATAGTCTCCCTGTTATTAGTGGTAGTGGTTTATTTACGGCTGCAACCGCCCCTCCCCGGTCCGTAGAGGGGCTCTTACTTGTGAAAATGGAGGTGCGGTCAGCGCGGCCGGACGGTGCTGCCCTCGGTGCCTATCAGGACCGCGTTGGCCCAGTTGCCGCAGACCTGGGCCGGCTTGCCGCCGTGCGCGCCCAGGGTGCGCAGGCTGAGTTGACTCAATCCGCGCACGTCGATTTCCGGCTTGACGACGGCCGGCGCGGCGATCAGGCCACTGTCGTACAACAGCCGCTCGCCGCTCCAGACCTGGAACTGCATGCCACCCGCGCTGCGGCAGCTGTCGTCCACACCCAGGTCGGCGCGCAGCAGGTTCCAGTTGCCGGACAGTTGAAGGTCCACACGGCTGGACGGGCCCACGCCGAGGCCCTTGCGGAACCACAGGCCGTTCATGCGCATCTCGTTTCCATGGGCGGGCTTGTCGCGGCTGACGTTCTTCGGCAAGGCCAGGTCGGACAGGAACTGCTGTACTTCCGGACCTTCCTTCGGCTGGTAGGCCATCACGCGGAATTCGGACAGCGTGATCGGCTGCACTTCACTCGGAACAGCGGCGTTGTAGGCGCGGGCGGCTGGCGTGCCGACGGCCGTCACCATTGGATCGGTGGCGGAAGCGCCGTCGCCTTCGGGGTTCTGCGTGCTCATGACGCGGAAGCGCAGCAGGCGGCCGGCGGCTGGCGGGAAGCTGATCGTCTGCGCTTCCTTCTGGAGTTTCAGCTGGCCGCGTTTGATCGGCTGGCCCCAGTCGCCGTTGTTATCGCCCATGTAGATTTCGTAGTCGCGGATCTGGCCGTGCTGCCAGTGCTGGTCGTTGCGCGGTGCGATCTCGATGCCGTCGATCAAGCGGCGTTCGGTGAAGCCGATCACCCATTCGTGCGGACCGCCCTGCACCGCCGGGCTGCGCGTGGTGCGGAACCAGGTGGCGGGGTTGTTGTCGAAGGCGTTTTCCAGCGGGTAGCCTGTTTCTTCGGATGGGCGGTTCATCACCATCATGGCGTCGGCGGGGATGGCGCGGTCCAGCACCGGCGCGGATGGGAAGGCGTCGTCGGCCACCGTCGGTGCGGCCGCAGCCTGCACGACGAAGTGCAGCGGCTGGCGGATGTCCTGGCTGGCCGTCTTGACGTGCAGCGTGCCCAGACGCTCGGCGCCGTCGAAGTACCAGCCTTCGGCGGCGGCGTCGAAGGCTGCGCGGTCGGCCAACGGCGGCAGCACGGCGCTGCCGGTGCTGACGGCGGCCGGACGCTGGCGCATCAGCATGCGCAAGGCATAGGCGCGGCGCGCAGGCTGGCCGGCGTAGCTGCCCACCACCGGTTCCACATCGACCGTCACGCCATCGTCGGCGGCGTTCATGCGGATCAGCTGCTGGCTGAAGGCGCCGTCCTGGTATTTGCGGGTGTTGCCGTCGTCCTCATACAGCGTGAACTCGGAAGCGCCTTGCGGGTACAGGTCCAGCGTCAAAACGTCCTTCGGTTTTTCGCCGTCGTACAGCATCTCCGGGTACATCGGCAGGATGGCGCCGGCGCGCACGAACACCGGCAGCTTGTCCAGCGTGACGGCGAGGTCGATATCGCGTCCGCCTTTGCCGGCCGTGGCCTGGCGGCCGTCCCAGTAGTCGAACCAGCGGCCCTGCGGCAGGTGGATGCCGCGGCGCCAGCCCTGGCTGACCGCCTGGCTGCGGTACACCGGCGCCACCAGCAGGTCGCGGCCCAGCAGGTACTGGTATTTGTAGGCTTCGGTGTAGGCCGCCGGATCGTCCGGGTTATCCCACATCAGGCCGCGCACCAGCGGCGCGCCGCTCTGCTCCGTCTCGCGCATCAGCGTGTACATATATGGCGTCAGGCGCATCTTCAGCTTCAGGTAGCGGCGGTTGATGCTGACGTAAGGCTCGGCGAACCACCATGGATGCTTGCGCTCCGCCGCCGCCCAGCCGGACATCCCCATCAGCACCGGCGTGAAGCTTTTCCATTGCAGGTCGCGGGTATAGGTCTCCGGGCTGCCGCCGAAGATGGCGTCGACATCGCCGGTGGCGTAGGCCTGGCCGGACAGGCCGGAGCCGATCAGCGTCGGCACATGCCAGCGGATGTAGTCCCAGCTGGCACTCTGGTCGCCGGTCCAGGTGACCGCGTAGCGCTGCGTGCCGGCCCAGCCCATCACGGTCCAGATGAACGGACGCCCATCGGAATTATTCAAGATGCCGTCGTAGGCCGACTTGTTCGCGTCCAGCGAGAACTGGTAGCCCTTGCCGGTCCAGGCCACGTCCAGCTTCTGCACGCGGGTGCCGGCGGTGCCGACGTCCCACGCCATTTTCTCGACGCCGTTCTCGGTCCACAGGCCGGTGCGAAAGCCGTACTTGGCCAGGCCCTGCACCGTCTCCGGCAGCGCCGAATAGCCGCAGCCGTAGCCGTCGTTCGGCAGTATCCAGCCGCCCGGCATGTCATGCTCGCGGTACTGGCGCGCGACGGTCTCGACCACATCCGGCGTCTTGCCGGTCGGGCCGTCGGTCCAGCCTTTGGGCACGGTGCCGGGCTTCTTGACGTTGTCGCCGTCGTTGTAGCAATCGGCGTCGCCGAATTCCAGCGCCCAGCGCGGCAGCATGCGCGCACGGCCGGTCCATTCGGTGTAGCGGGCCAGCACATCGCGCAAGTCCTTGCCGACGAAGTAGTAAGCGTCGAAACGCGCCTCGTTGTGCTCCAGCGAGATCTGGTCGTTCTGGCGCAGGTCGTAGCTGCCGTCGGACCAGGTGTTGCGCAGCATGCCCCAGCCGCGTGAGCTCATTAAAAACGGCGCGGGGCTCGGACGGTCGCCCTCTTCCCAGCCGCCGGAGTACGACACCTGCAGCTGCTTGCCCTTGAATTCATAGCGGCCGTTCTGCTGGCCGCCGCCGAAGAAGCGCTCCGCCTTGTCGCTGCTCAGGGTCTGCACGCTTTGTTTGTCGCCCAATTCCAGCGGCTGGATTTCGCGCCACAGCGGCTGGGCGTCGCCGGCGCGGAACAGGCTGAAACGCAGCGGCTTGCGGTCGATGCGCAGGCTCAAGGCCGGCGTGCGGATCAGGATATGGTCGGACTGCTCGCTGACGCTGTGCTCCACCGTGGCGGCCGGCGTGGCGACGACGATGGGCGCGGCCTTGTCGCCGGCGCCGGTCAGGCCGGATTTGGGGCCGGCCCAAATATGCAGCACGTCTGCGCGCGGCAGGCTAACCTGTATGTGGGCGCCGGTGTCGGTAACCAAGTCCCACTGCTGGCCGGCGCCGGCGGTGACGGTGCGCAAATTGCCGATCGGGGCGGCCAACAGGGGTGCGCTGGCCAGCAAAGCGGCGGTGGCGAAAATATGTTTCATAGTTTGCTTCTCGAAAGAAAAACCGTTGCGATGCAATTACTCTAGGAATAAAAACAAAGCAGGTCAACAAAAAGAAAGAGAAAATTTTAAAAATATGCGGCAAATCTTTCGTATTGATAGTTGATCGAATAACAAACTTTCGTTTACGTGGCAAAACTGGTACAACAGCCGATGTTGGGCCGGTTCCATAACTTTCTTTTTGCTTTCGAATTTGACATTTCGAAAATAAGACCTTATTCTTTCGATGACTTAACCAGACTAATTCTTTCGATGACCAACCTACTCCAGCGTGCCCCTCAAGCTTGGCGCGATATCGGCGGCCTCGATACCGCCGAAGAAATCGTCCATCAGCCAGCCCTCTGGCGCGAGCTGGCGGCGCACCTCGCCGCCGAAAAAGACAGCATCGCAGCCTTCCTCGGCGATACCCTGGGCAATCCGCAGCAGCGCGTGATCCTGACCGGCGCCGGCAGCTCGGCTTATGTGGGCGAGATCATCGCCGACGAAATCAACGCGGCCTGGCCCTGCCAGGTGCGCGCCATCTCGACCACCAGTCTGTTGACGCATCCGGCGCTGTACCTGGAGCGCAGCGCGCCGACGCTGGTGGTGTCCTTCGCCCGCAGCGGCAACAGCCCGGAAAGCACGGCAGCGGTGCAGCTGGTGCGCGACATGGTGCCGACCGCGCGCTTCCTCAACATCACCTGCAACGCCGACGGCGCGCTGGCCACGCAGGCCGATGGCGACGCCTTCAACCTGATGATGCCTGCCGCGAGCTGCGACCGCGGCTTCGCCATGACCTCCAGCTTCACCTGCATGCTGCTGGCGGCACTATGCGTGCTCGATCCCGATTTCCAGCCGGAGCGCCTCAACACGCTGGCCGCCTTGGGCGAGAAGGCGCTGGCCGCGTGGTCGGCGCCGGTGGCGGAACTGGCCGCGCAGCGCGTGTCGCGCGTGGTCTACCTGGGCAGCGGTCCGCTGGAAGCGCTGGCCAAGGAGGCTGCGCTAAAGATCCTCGAACTGACCGCCGGCCGTGTGCTGGCGATGGCCAACAGCGCGCTCGGTTTCCGCCACGGGCCGAAGGCGGCGCTCAACGCCGAGACCCTGGTGGTGCTGTTCCGCAGTTCCGATCCGCTGTCGCGCCGTTATGAGCACGATCTGCTGCTGGAGCTCCAGCGCGACCAGGTGGCGGGCCGCTGCCTCACCGTGGGCGCGGGCGCCGACATCGGCATCGATGCACCGGCCTGGCCAGACGCATGGCTGGCGCCTTTGTGGCTGCTGATGGCGCAGCAGTATGCGCTGCACCAGTCGGCGTTGCTGCAGCTGCGTCCCGATAATCCTTTCGCTGGCGGCACCGTCAACCGTGTCGTGCAGGGCGTCACCATCTACCGTCATGACGAATTCTGAACCGCGCGGCTATCACGGCATCGACATCGGCGGCACCAAGATCGAGCTGGTGGCGTTTGCCGAAGAAGGCCGTGAACTGAAGGAAGTCCACCGCGAGCGCATCGCCACGCCGGGTACCGATTTCGCCGAGTTCCTGCTAGCGATCCAGGGCCTGGTGGGCCGCGCCGATAAGGCGCTCGGCCTGCGCGCGCCGGTGGGCATCGGCCTACCCGGCGTGATCGACAGCGCCACCGGGCGCCAGCTCAGCTCCAACGTGCCGGCATTGAACGGCCGCGCCGTGGCGCACGCGCTCAAGGATGCGCTGGAGCGGCCGGTCGCTGTCGGCAACGATTGCCAGTGTTTCGCGCTGTCGGAGGCGCAAGGCGGCGCGGCGCACGGCCAGCCGACAATGTTCGGCGCCATTATCGGCACTGGTGCCGGCGGCGGCTACTGCGTCGACGGCCGCCTGCTGCGCGGCGCCAACGGCGTGGCCGGCGAATGGGGCCACTGGCCGCTGCCGGCCTCGCAATTAACGTCGCAGATGCCGCCGCAACCTGCACCGTCACAGGCGCCGCAGATATCGCCGCAATTGGCGCCACAGTCGGCCGCCGCGTTGCCGGTGCTGGACTGCCCATGCGGGCGGCGCGGCTGCCTGGAACGTTATGTGTCCGGCCCCGGCATGAGCCGGCTGCATCTGCACCTCGGCGGCGGCGACGAGACGCCGGCGGCCATCGTGGCGCAGGCGCGCGCCGGTTCGGCCGTCGCCGCCAAGACCATGGCGCTGCACGCCGACCTGCTGGGCCATGCACTGGCCACGCTGGTGCTGACGCTGGATCCGCACGCGATCGTGCTGGGCGGCGGCCTGTCGCAACTGGCCCACCTGTACGACCAGCTGCCGGCCGCGATGCGCCGCCACCTGTTCCCCGGCGTGCGTGTTCCGCCCATCCTGCCGCCCAAGTTCGGCGACGCCGGCGGCGCGCGCGGCTCCGCCCTGCTCGCCCGCCAGCAGTTCGCCAATACCTGATCCACCACCAACCGACCAATCCAGCGACCATGAAAACTACCGAATCCCTGTCCCCCGTCCAGCAGATCGTCGCCGCCCACCGGCGCGGCGAGGCCGTCGGCTTGTACAGCGTGTGCTGCAGCCATCCGAGCGTGCTGCGCGCGGCGATGCGGGTGGCCGCCGACTACGGCACCGTGCTGCTGGTGGAGGCCACCTCGAACCAGGTCGACCAGTTCGGCGGCTACACCGGCATGACGCCGTCCGCCTTCCACGACTACGTGCACAATCTGGCGCGGGACCAGGGCTTCCCGCCGGAGCGGCTGGTGCTGGGCGGCGACCATCTCGGTCCCAACGCCTGGCAGCATCTGGACGCGGCCACCGCCATGCAGCACGCGGAGACGCTGATCGCCGCCTACGCCGCGGCGGGCTTCCACAAGATCCACCTCGATTGCAGCATGCGCTGCGTCGACGATCCGCAACACCTGAGCGACGAGACCATCGCCGCCCGCTCGGCGCGCCTGTGCGCCGTGGCGGAACAGGCGGCCGCGCAGGCCGGCCTGCCGCCGCCGGTGTACGTGATCGGCACCGAAGTCCCGATCCCCGGCGGCGAGGCGAACCTGGCGCAGGCCGGCGCGGTTACGTCACCCAAGGCCGCCGCGCGCACGCTGGATGTGCACCGCCTGGCCTTCTTCGCGATGGAGCTGCATGACGCCTGGCGCCGCGTGATCGCCATGGTGGTGCAGCCTGGCGTGGACTTCGACCACAGCCAGATCCAGCACTACGACGCGGCGCAGGCAAGCGCGCTGTCGGCCTTCGTGGCCGGCCAACCCGGCCTGGTGTTCGAGGCCCACTCCACCGACTACCAGCGCGAATCGGCGCTGCACGAAATGGTGCGCGACCACTTCGCCATCCTCAAGGTCGGCCCGGCCGCCACCTTCGCGCTGCGTGAGGGCCTGCAGGCGCTGTGCCGCATCGAGGAGGAGCTGGTGCCGGCCGGCCGGGCATCGCGCCTGATGCAGGTGCTGGACGAGACCATGCTGGCGCAGCCCAAACACTGGGCCAAGCACTATCCCGGCAGCGGCGCCGAACAGCGCCTGCTGCGCCGCTACGGCCTGAGTGACCGCTGCCGCTACTACTGGGGCGAGCCGGCGGTGACGGCCGCCGTCGAGCGCCTGTGCGCCAACCTCGATGCGCTGACGATCCCGTTGTCGCTGCTGAGCCAACACCTGCCGGAGCAGTATCTGCAGGTGCTGCAAGGCCAGTTGGCCACCAGGGCTGGGGCGCTGCTGGAGCATAAAATCGGCCGCGTGCTGGCGCAATATGCGCGTGCCTGCGACCGCAACAGCGCCCACGATTCCGCGTCAAATGCCGGCGCGCCTGCTGGCAGCGCGGCCGCGATCTGTTAAGCTCGACATCTTTGATCATCTGACAGCAGAACAATGCGAAATACCAGTCAACGCCGCGCCTCCATCCTGCAGGCGCTCACCCGCCACGGTTCGGTCCAGGTGGCCGCGCTGGTGGACCAGCTGGGCGTGTCCGCCGTCACCATCCGCAGCGACCTCAGTGCGCTCGAATCGCAGGGACTGGCCACGCGCAGCCACGGCGGCGCCACGCTGGCGCGTACGCCGCCGCCCGAGCAGACCATCCCGCAGAAGGACGCGCTGAACCACGAACAGAAAGAGCGCATCGGCGCCTGGGCCGCGCGCATGGTGCAGCCGGGCGATAACATCATCATCGATTCAGGCACCACCACCATCTCGCTGGCGCGCCACCTGCGCGAGGCGCAGAATGTGACGGTGATGACCAATGGCCTGAACATCGCCTGGGAGCTGGCCGACGCCCCCGGGGTCGACCTGATTTTGACGGGCGGCCTGCTGCGCAAGCAATCGCTGTCGATCCAGGGCACGCAGGCCGAGGCCTGCCTGCAGGCCTACAGCTTCGACAAGCTGTTCCTCGGTGTCGATGGCCTCGACCTGCAGTTCGGCGTCACCACCCACCACGAGGCCGAGGCTAGCCTGAACCACAAGATGGTGGAGCGCGCCAAGAAGATCATCGTGCTGGCCGACGCCTCCAAATTCGGGCGTGTCAGCCTGCACCGCATCGTGCAGCTGGACCGCGTCCACACCGTCATTACCGACGCCAGCATCAGCGCGGAATACCGCGACGGCCTGCTGGCGGCCGGCATCGAACTCCTGATAGCGGAATAACAGTGTCAATCAGCGGCAAAATCCTTACCCCACAAGGCTGGATCACAGGCAGCATCGCCTTCGACCAGCGCATCCAGTCCATCCAGGCCGACGCGCAAGCCGATACCGGCCTGACCATCCTGCCCGGCTTCATCGACCTGCACGTGCACGGCGCCGCCGGTGTCGACATCATGCAGGGCGGCGACGCCGGCGCCACGGTGGCGCGCAGCCACGCGCGCCACGGCACCACGGCGCTGCTGGGCACCACCATGACAGCCACCGACAATTCGATCCGCCGCGCGCTCACCGGCCTGGCCGGCGTGATCGCCGAGCGGCCTGCCGGCGGCGCGCGCGTGCTGGGCGTGCACCTGGAAGGCCCGTTCCTGAGCATCCACAAGCTGGGCGCGCAGCCGGCCGACGCGGTGGCGGTGGCCAGCCTGGAGCTGGTGCGCAGCTACCACGAGCTGGCGCCGATCCGCGCGCTGACCATTGCCACTGAAGTGGACGGCCACCTGGATCTGATCCCCATGCTCAAGCAGATGGGCATCCGCGTGCAGCTGGGCCACAGCAATGGCAGCTACGAGGACGGCGTGGCAGCACTCAACGCCGGCGCGGCCGGCTTCACCCACCTGTTCAACGGCATGACGGCGCTCAACCACCGCCATCCCGGCATCGCCGGCGCCGCGCTGGCGCATGCCGAATACGCCGAGATCATCCCCGATTTGCAGCACGTGCACGAGGGCGCGATCCGCGCCGCGCTGCGCGCCATCCCGCGCCTGTACGGCGTGACCGACGCCACCTCGGCCACCGGCATGCCGGACGGCGAGTATGGGCTGGGCAGCCAGCGCGTCTACAAGTGCCTGGGCTGCGTGCGTCTGGCCACCGGTTCGCTGGCCGGCTCGGTGCTGACCATGGACCAGGCGCTGCGCAATTTCGTCGGCCTCGGGCTGGACCTGGCCGACGCCTCCAACCGCCTGTCGCTCTACCCCGCCGACTACATCGGCGAACCGGAACGGGGCCGCCTGATGCCGGGCGCCTGGGCCGACATCGTTGTCCTCAACGCCGATCTGCAGCCGGTGGCCGTCTTCGTTGAAGGCCAGGCCATCGATCTTACTTCCCACTGAACGGAGTCCTGATGCAAGCCACCCTGTCCAACGCCCCCGCCCGCGCCATGGGCTTTCTGCTGTTCATAGCCGGGATGGGAGGGCTGTTGTACGGGATCGACGTTGGCATCATCGCCGGCGCCCTGCCCTACCTGGAGTCGACGGCGTCGGTGGCGTGGAAGCTGAGCGCGCAGCAGCTGGGCTTTATTGTGGCGGCGGTGCTGCTGGGCTCTGTGCTGTCGTCGCTGTTCGCCGGCGCGCTGGCCGACCTGGTGGGACGGCGCGCGGCGATGGTGCTGGCCGGTGCGCTGTTCACCGCGAGCATACCGTTGATCGCACTGGCCGACGGCTACCTGGCGCTGATGCTGGGCCGTCTGCTGCAGGGCATCAGCGGCGGCTTGATCGGCGTGGTGGTGCCGCTGTACCTGGCCGAGTGCCTGCACGCGCGCCATCGCGGGCGCGGCGCGGCGCTGTTCCAGTTGCTGCTGACCATCGGCCTGGTGGCGGCGGCGCTGATCGGATTGTTCCAGGCGCGTGAGGTGGAAAGCGCGACCGCCGCCGCGCAGGGCCTGGAGGCGGCGGCACGTGCCGGCGCCGTGTTCGCGGCCAAGGACCATGCGTGGCGCAGTATCTTCTGGATGTGCCTTGCGCCGGGCCTGGTGTTCACGCTGGGCGGCCTGCTGCTGTCGGAATCGCCGCGCTGGCTGGCGCGCAAGGGCCGCATCGCGCAGGCCCGCGCCGCGCTGCTGCGCACCCGTCCCGCCGCCGAGGCGGACGCGGAGCTGCGCGAGATCGAACAGGCGCTGTCGCCCGCTGCGGCGGACGGCGGCGCGGCGGACGGCGATCGCCTGCTGAGCCGCCGCTATGTGCTGCCCTTCCTGCTGGCCTGCCTGGTGCTGGCGTTGACGCAGGCGACCGGCATCAATTCCATCCTGGCCTATGTGGTCACAATCCTGAACCAAGCCGGCCTGCCCGGCGCCACCGCCAACATGGCCGACGTCGCGCTCAAGGTGCTCAACGCGGTGCTGACGGTGGTGGCGGTGGCGCTGGTCGATCGCAAGGGCCGCAAGTTCCTGATGATGCTCGGCACCGGCGGCATTGTGGTGGCGCTGGTGGTGTCGGGCCTGCTGTTCCGCAGCGTCGAGGGCGAGCAGCGCGACGTTTCCGCCATGCTGCAGGCGCGTGCCCATGGCGACGGGCTGGAACTGCGTCTCGACCAGGAGACCTTGCGCGCACTGGGCGCCACGCCGGCCGACAGCACCGCCATGCAGCTGTCGATCGCTTATTCCTACGGCCCGTTCACCAATGTGCAGAGCCGCCGCAGCGACGATCCTGCCCTGCCGCTGCTGCGCGTCGCGCGTGAGGACACGGTGCAGGCGGACAGCGTGATCGGCGCTTTCTTCCGCCGCTTGCATCTGAATCCCTTCGCCGATCCGGCCGAAGCGGCTGGCGCGCCGCTGCGCATCGAGCAGGCCCACCTCTCGGCGGTGCCGCCGGCTTCGCACGGCTGGCTGGTGGCGCTGGCGATTTGCCTGTTCGTCGCCAGCTTCGCGGTCGGTCCCGGCGTGTGCGTGTGGCTGGCGCTGTCGGAGCTTATGCCCAACCGCATCCGCTCCAACGGCATGAGCGTGGCGCTGCTGATCAACCAGTTCGTGTCGACCGTGATCGCGGCGGTGTTCCTGCCGACCGTCGGCCAGTACGGCTACGCCACGCTGTTCTTCTATGGCGCCGGCTGCGCGCTGCTGTACTTCCTCACCGCCGCCTTCCTGCTGCCCGAGACCAAGGGCAAGACGCTGGAGGAGATCGAGGCGCACTTCTCGCGCCAGCGCAAGGCTGCCTAGGCGACCAGCCGCTGAGCGCGGGACGCCGGTCGCCGGCCGCTGGCCGCTCGCCAGCCCAAGCGCCTGGCCGCTTAGGCCAGGCAGGCTTCGAGCGAGGTTTCCAGCAGCGGGAAGTGGCCGCTGTCGACCATGCGCAGGCTGGCCTGCGGGAAGATGGCGCGCCAGAGCGGGCCATCGTGTTCGGCGTCGATCATCGGATCGTGGCGGCCGAACAGCACAGACACCGGACCGTTGAAGGCGCTACGGCCAGGCGCGCGGAAGGTGGCGGCGAAATCGTCCGAGATGGCGACCGCGCTCACGCCGTCGAATCCCCCCGGCTGCTGCAGCACGTCGACGAAATGGCGCGGGGCGTCACCTGCCTGCGGGCCGAAATACAGGGCCGGCACGTCCGGCAGCAGTTGCAGCGCGCCGAATACATCCCAGAAGCGCGCGCGGCCCGGTGCCGCTTCGAAAGCGGCCAGCGCCGCCGTCACCTTATCCGCATCGGCATGGCCGGCGTTCAGCGCCAACGCGCGCCGCGCCAGGCGCAGCGCGGCCTGTTCGGGATTGTAGGTCGGCGCCAGCAGCACGACGCGCTCCACCGACTCGGGCGCGTGTTGCGCCAGATGGGTGGCCAGGTGCGCGCCGAAGGAGCTGGCCATCACCGTCATCGGCGCGCCATGCGCCTGCACGCGATGGCGAAATTCGACCAGCGCGGCTTCCAGTAAATCCAGGTAGGGATGCGACGCACACGGCCCGGCCGGCGGCTGCTGCCACCATTGCACCTCTTGCGCCTGCGGGTAGCGCGTGCGTTCGACGGCGACGCTCATGCCAGGACCGCCGTGCAGGTAGAAAATCGACGTCATGCTTCCTCCTTGAGTGGACATAGCGCCCAGCCTAGCGCAGGCATATATTTTTGGCAAGCGTGCAACTGGGTGATTGACTTCGCCGCGCGCTGTGTTCAAATAAGCGCTTGACGTCCTCCCCGCCCTAAAGAGCGGAGATTCCTACTGCTAGCGTCGCACGTCCGCGACGGAGAATATTGACCGCAGCATTTCGATCACGATCATGTACAGCACCGCAATCGCTACAGCACCATTCTCTTACTCCAAGGTCTGCGATACCCTTCGGCCTCGAATCGGGCAAAGCGCCGCAATGCGAGCAGACCTGGGTGGTGAAACGTTCGTCAACTTCTTCGAACCAGGCGCCATGCTTAACAGCCTTGAACGCCAGTTGTGTACGGAAGGACGACCAGCCAACATCGTAGACCGACTTCGCCATGCTGGTTTTGGCGAGGCCCTGCGCGTTGACGTTGCCGACCACGATATAGTCGAAGGCGGCGATGATCGCGCTGGTACGGGTGTGCAGAAAATTGAGTCTGCGGTTGGCGATCTTGGCGTGGATGGCTTTGATCCGCCGTTTCTTGCGCGCGCGCTGGGCACACGCCAGCGCCGCCTCGGCTTCCCGGTAAAAGTGAGGCGCCTCGATGGCGCTGCCG
Organism: Rugamonas sp. A1-17; assembly: GCA_025548565.1. Taxonomy (GTDB): domain Bacteria; phylum Pseudomonadota; class Gammaproteobacteria; order Burkholderiales; family Burkholderiaceae_D; genus Rugamonas. Next base: position 96,159 of record JAJLPB010000015.1, on the reverse strand, counting down.
TCGCTCAATGTCGCCAATGTCTTCAGGCCCAGATCGATGCCGACCCCACGCACGGGGGCACGGACCGGTGCAGGTTCTACCTCGACGACAATATTGAGGAACCAGTTGCCGCGACGGTCGCGCGAAAAGTTGGTGCCATCGAGGATTTTCCCTTCCGGCAGAGGGCGCGAGTAAAACACACGAACCGTGCGGCTGGCGAACCGGAACGCGTTGCCTTCGCGCTTGAGTTCACGCCCCTTCAACGGCACCCAGCCCATCGCTTTGCGGCCACGATAGCGCAAGTAAGGCCGATGCGACGTGGCACGCGAGGTGGCGTAACGTTGGCAGATGTCGTTGATCGTGCCCGAATGCAGGCCAAGCTCCTTCGAACAGCCAGTGGTCAGCTTGATCAGGTCAAATCCTGTGTGCCAGCGCCGACCGAAACGCAACGCGTCCTTTTGTCGATCGTTGCAGTAGTTCCAGACGAAATTGACCGTCCGTGCTTGCTGGTTCAGCAGGCCGCTCAAGGATTTGACGCGATATCGGTAAACCAGTTTCATACATGTTTGACCATAGCGGAACGCTTGAGTTCCGTATTTTCGTCCCTCGCATCGACTCCTGCGGAGTCGGTTCCTTTCACTCCTCGCCCAAAAGGACGAGGTTTCTCGGAACAAATCTGATGAAAAAATATCTCCTTGCCCTCTCCCTGCTGCTGGCTACCGCGCATGCGCCGGCGCAGGTGCTGCCGCTGCGCGAACAGGCGGCCGTGATCAACCAGCTGCTGGCCGAGCGCTTCGACAAGCTGCTGCCGGACATGATGGCGCAAACCGGCATCGACATGTGGATCGTGGTCTCGCGCGAGTACAACGAGGATCCGGTGTTGAAGACCATGCTGCCGGCCGAGTGGCTCAACGCGCGCCGCCGCACGGTGCTGCTGTTTTACCGCGATCCGTCCAGCGGCCGCGTGGAGCGGCTGGCGGTGGCGCGCTACAACGTCGGCGACAGCATCGCAGCGGCGTGGGATATGAAGAAGTTCCCCGATCAGTGGGCTGCGCTGGCGGACTTGGTCCGGCAGCGCAAGCCGCACAAGATCGCGCTGGACACCTCGCGTCATTTCGGCCACGCCGATGGCATCGACCACACCGACTACAACGAACTGCTGCAGGCGCTGCCGGTCGAATATCGCGCCCGGGTGGTGTCGGCCGAGCCGCTGGCGGTGCGCTGGCTGGAGACCCGCACCGACAGCGAGATGCGGATCTATCCGCAGATGATCGAGGCCACGCACCGGATCATCGCCGAAGGTTTTTCGGAGCGCGTGATCACGCCCGGCGTCACCACCAGCGAGGACGTGGTGTGGTGGTTCCGCCAGAAGATCCGCGACCTGGGCTACGACACGTGGTTCCATCCGTCGGTGGAGATCCAGCGCCAGGGCAAGGACCAGCCGGAGGCCGGCGTCATCCTGCCCGGCGACCTGCTGCATGTGGATATCGGCATCACCTACCTGCGCCTGAACACCGACGTGCAGCAGCATGCGTATGTGCTCAAGCCCGGCGAGACCGCCGCGCCGGCCGCGCTGGCGCAGGCCTTCGGGCGCGCCAATCGTCTGCAGGACATTTTGACGGCACAGTTCCGCCAGGGCCGCACGGGCAACCAGGTGCTGGCGGCGGCGCTGGCACAGGGGCGCGCCGAGAATCTGAACCCGGTCATCTACACCCATCCGATCGGCTACCACGGCCACGCGGCCGGTCCGACCATCGGCATGTGGGACATGCAGGGCGGCGTGCCTGGCAGCGGCGACGAACCGCTGCGCCACCGCACCGCGTATTCGATCGAGCTCAGTGCGGCGACCGCCATCGAGGGCTACGCGCAGCCGGTGCGCATGATGCTGGAGGAGGACGCGTACTTCGACCAGTCCGGCGTGCGCTACATCGGCGGGCGCCAGCAGGAACTGCTGCTGGTGCCGCGCCGCCCATCGCCAGTTGCGCAGTGAGAAGCGTCAGGCCTTGCGGGTGAAGCCGTCGTCGCTCCACGCCTCGCTGCCGACGCCGTGGCGCACGAAGAACAAGCCATCAGGATCGTACTGCCGCTTGGCGCGCGCCAGCCGTTCGTAATTGGCGCCCCAGAACGCGCGCTGCCAGTCGGCGATGAAGTAGTCGCTCTCCGATACATAGGAGCCGGCCTTCGGTGCGGCCTGGCGCAACGCGGTCATCGCCCGGCCAATGGCGGCGGCCCGTTCGCGGCCTCGCTGCGCGGCCGATAGTGCTGCCGATTTCGCGTCCTTTGCGTCGGCGGCAGCCGGCATGCCCGGATAGCGCGGGCCGTCGCCGCCGGCGATGATGGCCAGCGCGAACGCGCCCAGCACGTCGGGATTCATGGCCGTGTCGCGCGCGGCGGCCAGGTCGGCGGCCGAGGCGCCGGCCAGACCCTTGTTGAAGTGCAGGCCCACTCGCCAGTGCCGCGTGGCGCGGAACAGCGCGTCGGTCAACCGCGCCTGCTGTTCGGCCGCCAGCAAGGTGGCCGGCAGCCACGCCGACTGGTAGCCGTGGATGAACCAGCCCGCGTCGGCCGCGTCGCCCTTCCACACGCCGTGGTGCGCGGGCGCGCCGGGACGCTCGTCGGCCAGCATGAAGCCGGGCGCGTATTTCTTGAAGAAGGCCAGGTTCCAGAACTGCCGCGCCGGCACGGCCACCGCGCGGAACGGCTGTTCCAGCGCATACTCTGGCCGCTCGCCCAGCCAGGCCAGGAACGGCGCCCACACAGCCTCCGCCTGCTTCTGGTCCAGGCCCTGGAACACCATCGACACATCCACCGTGTTGCCGGTGTTGAAGCCGATCTGCTCGCCCCACGTCGAATTGAACAAGGCGCTGGCGTAGAACGCCACCATCTGCGCGATCAGCGCATGGTAAGCCTCGTCCGACGCCGCCTTGATGGTGAAGAACACCGCGCCGAAGTTCTCCGGCAGTTCGCGCGTGCGCAGCGTCAGCCGCGTGACCACGCCGACGCTGCCGCCACCGCCGCCCTTCAAGGCCCAGAACAGCTCGGGATTGGTGCGGGCGTTGGCGATGCGCACCTGGCCGTCCGCGGTCACCACCTCGGCCTCCAGCAGGCCGGCGGCGGCGGTGCCGTAGTTCTTCGAGAAGCTGCCGAAGCCACCGCTCTGCACCAGCCCGGCCACGCCCACCGTGGTGCAGCCGCCGCCCTGCACGTAACGCCCGCCGCGTGTGGTAACGGCGTCGTAGGCGTCGATCCACATCGCGCCCGCGCCGAGCGTGACGGCCGGCTGCGGCGCGTCGTCGCAGCCCTGCGCGACGAAGGCCGGCTGCAGGGTGGCGTCGTTCATCTGACGGGTCCATACCAGCAGCGAATCGGGCGCGTCCGACGTGCCCTGGTAGCTGTGGCCGCCGCCCTTGACCACCAGCCGCAGATTGTGCTCGCGCGCGAAGTTGACCGCCGCCACCACGTCGGCCGTGCTGCGCGCGGCCACCGCGTAGGCGCTCGGCTGCGAGGACCAGGCATCCAGCCAGCCGCTGGTCTGGGTCAGCGCCGGCTGGTCGCCGATCGCGTAGGTATTGTTGAGCTGCTCCAGCGCGGCCACGCAGGCCGGCGCGGCGGCACTCGCGGCGCAGGCAGCGAACGGCGCGTCCAGCTTGAGCAGACGGCCATCGACCCGCTGTCCCAACTGCTTCCACGCGGAGGCCGATGGCCAGCCGGCGTCGCCCGGGCGCACGCGGCGGCGCGGCGTAGCGCTCAACGCAGGCAACGTGGTGAGCGACATCAGCGGCAAGGCCGCCATCGACTTGAGCAGGCTTCTTCTTTTCATGGGGTGGCTTTCATGTTTGATGGAGACAGCGCCACCTTAGCGCAACGGCCGCGCAACGGTCCATCGCTATGTGGCGAGACGGACAAGCGCGTGGCGAAGCGGATATTCTGTTGACCTCGCTTAACGAATCATGCCTGCAAGCTCCAGGGTGGCAAAAAGCCGCGCGACCTGCGAAGATAATAGCGCAGGCGTCCGGCCAGAGCGCTTGCGCGAGCACGCAAAGTTTGGCCCCACACCCACCAGGAGAAGTACATGAATTCGTTTGTGGAAACCATTTCGCCAGCGGCAAAGAATCACGTGGAAGCCCGTATCGACTACTTCAGCGACCTGACCCTCGCAGCCTTGCAATCGGTGCGCCAACTGTCCGATGTGAACCTGCAGTTCGGCAGGGACTGGCTCCAGGCTTCCACCGAAGCCTGCCGCACCGCGCTGCTGACCCCACCCGGCGAGCGCACCGCCGCCGATGCCCCCGGCGCCGACCAACTGATGCAGAAGGTGCAAGACTGGCAGCAGCAAGTGAACCAGATCGCCACCGACTTCCAGGCCAGCATCAACCAAGTGGTGCAGCAGCATGCGCCGCAGACGGCCCGCACCGCCTCCGAGCTGGCGGCCGCGGTCACGCAGAAGGCCGCCGCCCAGGCCGACCAGCACCTGCGCAGCCAGACGGCGGTGGCCAAGGAGATCCACGATCAATCGCGCCAGTTCGCCAACATGGCGGCGCAGAACGGTTCGATGGCGCAGCCGGCCTCCATGCAGAGCGCGGAGGACAAGGGCAACAAGAACTGAGCGCGGCCTACATAAACCGTTCCGGGATGTCTTCGACGAACGGGTACATGGAGAAGTAGGGCTTGGCCTCGTCCAGCACCCGCTGGACCGAGGGCCGCGTCACCAGCCGCTCGAAGTAGTCGTTGAGCTGCTGGTATTCCTCAGGGAACGGCAGCAGCGTGGCGGCGTAGAACAGCGCGGGCGCCGCCGCGCAGTCGGCCATGCTGAACGCCTCGCCGCACATCCAGCGGCGCGTTGCCATGCGCTTCTCGATCATCTTGTAGGCTGTCTTGAGCTTGGTGCGCTCCTTGGTCTGGTCGCACTGCATGCCGCTCAGATGGCCGCCGACGATGGTCTGCACCGGCTCCTGCACGTAGTGGTCGAAGAAGCGGTCCCACAGGCGCACGTCCAGCGCCGCCTCCCAGTCGGCCGGGATCAAGTCCTGCGGGCCGGGGAAATAACGATCCAGATATTCGATGATGACCGACGTCTCCGGCACGTCGCGGCCGCGCTCGTGGTCGCGCAGCACCGGGAATTTGCACAGCGGCCAGATCGCCTCCAGCTCGGCACGGTCGCCCTCCTCGCCCAGGTTGATCAAGCGCTTGTCGAAAGGCGTGGCGTTTTCGTACAGCGCGATCAGCACTTTGTGGCAGAACGAGGCCAGCGGGTGGTAATACAAGGTCAGGGACATGATCGGCTCCGGGTATCCAGTGTCAGGCACCGCCGCGCGGTACCAAAGAATTCAGCAGATGATACTTCAGACAAGCTGATAGCGGCGGACAGGAAATGTTGCGACACTGCGCTCCGTCATCGCCGGGCCACCTCAAACAAGCGCCGGCGGACCTCCGAACCACCACACCACAGGATCTTCCATGCGCCTTGCCGTCACCCTCGCTCTCGCCTCTCTTTGTGCCGTCAGCAGCAACTGCTACGCCGACGCCCTCGAACTGCCGTCCTCGTCGGGCCAGCAGACCACGCCGGGCGCCGGCGACAGCCTGACCCTGGGCGCCGGCCTGGCCTACGTGCCGGAATACACCGGCGCCAAGAAGAGCCGCGTAGTGCCGCTGCCCTACCTCGAACGCACCTTCGACAACGGCGCCTTCCTCAGCACCATGCGCGGCGCAGGCTTCCAGACCAGCGTGTCCGGCGTCGGCCTGAGCGCGGCGCTGACCTACGGCGGCGCGCGCGCCGACCACAAGCGCAACGCCTTCGACGGTTCCGACGCCCTCAAGGGCATGGGCGACATCCAGGGCGCGGCGCGGGCCGTGCTGGCCGCCAGCTACCAGGTCGGCACCGTGGGCCTGAGCCTGAGCACCACGCAGAACCTGGCGCACCGCGACCACGGCGCCACCTACAGCCTGGGCGCGTCGATGCCGCTGTACACCACCGCCAGCGACCAGGTCGGCCTGAGCGCCTCGACCGAGTACGCCGACAAGAAGCACATGCAGACCTATTTCGGCGTGACGGCCGCGCAAAGCGCCGCCTCGGGCTACCAGGCTTACACGCCCAAGTCCGGCTTCACCAACGTCTCGATGGGCGTCAACTGGAACCACGTGCTGGACAAGAACTGGTCGGTGCACACCGCCGCCGGCTTCTCCCACCTGACCGGCGACGCCGCCGACAGCCCGCTGACCAAGCGCAAGACCACGCCGATGCTGATGACGGGCATTGCCTATAAATTCTAAGCGGCTTAGCCCGATGCTATTATTGAAGGAAACTCAACTCACCGATTCCTTCAATAATGCCTCTGCTCACACTGCTTACCTTTGTTGCCCTCGCGCTGTCCGTGGGGGCCGTCTGGCTTCAATCCTCATCGCGCCGTCCTTTCGCTCCATGGCAAGCCGTGTTCGCCGCCGCGCTGCTGTGCGGCTGGCAGGCCGGCGTACTGCTGACGCCCTCGCTGGTGGCGCTGGCCGTGTTCGCCGGCGTGGCCTGGCTGACGGACGGCGTCCCCCAAAAATATCTGCGGATATTGTTCGGCGTGCTCACGCTGGTGCTGGCGTTCGCGCTGGCGATCCACAAGCTGCCGGGCTTTAACAATCCGGTGGTGATCGCGGGGGCGGTGTTCTCGGAGGGCGGCAAGCCGTTCACGCAGTATGCGAATTTCGACAAGGGCGCGGTCGGCCTGATCCTGCTGGCCTTCATCTGCCAGCGCGCGACGTCGTGGCCTGAGCTGGCCGCCGCGCTGAAGAAGACCTGGCCGGTGCTGCTGCTCACCGTGGCGGCCGTCATGGCCGCCGCCACCGGCGCCGGCTTTGTGCACCCGGCGTTCAAGCTGTCCCCGATCACGCTGACCTTCCTCGCGGTGAACCTGTGCTTTACGGTCGTGGCCGAAGAGGCCTTCTTCCGCGGCTTCGTGCAAGCGCGACTGGCGTCGGCGCTGTCCGGCTTGCGCTACGGTTCGTGGGTGGCGCTGGCCTGCTCGGCGCTGCTGTTCGGCGCCGCCCATCTGGCGGGCGGCCCGGTGTACGCCGCGCTGGCCGCGCTCGCGGGCCTGGGCTACGCCTACGCGTATCACGCCACGCAGCGCATCGAAGCACCCATCCTCGTGCACTTCGCACTCAACGCCATCCATTTCATTTTCTTCAGCTACCCGTAACACGGGGACGAGCAAGCCGCGCGGCGCCTGCGGCCTCGTCACGTCTGACGTAAACACAACACCCATCTTGCAAGCCTCAAATTGTATATACAACTCAAAACAACCGTGTTAGCCTAGTTTCACCCCGGAACACCCCACGCCGGCCTGCCCTACCGGGCGAAACGGCGCATCAGCTTGTGTTATCGCACCTTTGTTGATCCTGCAGCTGGCACGCATCCTGCTCTATAAGCTTGTCGTCGAGCCATTTGTATAGACAATAATTTTCACCTGTATAGACAAATTAGCGTCCCATGCAATTCAGTCCGCCTCCACGAGGTCTAGCGGCCGCTCCATTTTGGTGCCGCGCCGCTGCGTGATGGTGCAATTTCATGTAACTGTTCAAGAAGGGAAGACACAATGGGGAACAAACTGATGGGGTTGAGTGCACTGGCGATGGTTTCTGCCAGCGCCATCGTCTCGGCACAAACGCAGGCAACGCCAAGCGCCCCCGCCGCGCCGGCGGCGGACCGCGCCGACCAGATCGAGCGCGTCGAGGTGACCGCGTCGCGCTCGGCCCGCGCCGAGGAAATCCAGCAGGTGCCGATGGCGCTGACCGCCATCAAGCCGGAAAGCCTGGCCAAGTTCGGCCTCTCGGGCCTGGCGGACATCGCCCGCATCGCGCCCTCGGTGGACATGCAGGAACAGGGCCCCGGCGTCAACAACATCACCATGCGCGGCCTGGTCGTGCGCGGCATCACGCCGTCGGAAATCGCCGACGCCTCGCTGGTGGCGGTGTATGTCGACGACATGCCGGTCACGCTCAAGTCCGGCAATCCCGACCTCAAGGTGCTGGACCTGGAACGCATCGAAGTGCTGCGCGGCCCGCAGGGCACGCTGTACGGCGCCGGCGCCATGGCCGGCACCATCCGCCAGATCACGCAGAAGCCCGATGCCGATTCGTTGTTCGGCTCGTTCGAAGCGGTCGGCTCCAGCACCTCCGGCAACGGCGGCGCCAACGGCAACCTGCGCGGCATGGTCAATGTCCCCGTCAAGCCCGGCGTGCTGGGCCTGCGCGTGACCGGCTACACCGGCGAGGATAGCGGCTACGTCAAGAACATCCTGAACGGCAAGCGCACCAACGACACCCACACCGACCAGGGCCGCGTGGCCATGCGCCTGCAGGCCTCGCCCGACCTGACGGTGGACGCCAGCATCACCGCCTCCTCCATGGACGGCGGCCTGAACGGCGCCTTCAGCGGCCTGGCGCCGTTCACCACCAGCGCCATGACGGAGCAGAAAACCAAGGACGACATGCAGCTCTACAACCTGGCCGTCAACTACAAGCTGGCCAGGGCGGAACTGGTGTCGTCGACCACCTTCGTGCACCGCAAGACGCTGTACCGCAAATCGGACGAGTACAACACCACCGCCTTCATCTTCCCCGGCCAGAGCCTGATCCAGGCCGACTACACCATCGCCAACAAGCTGCAGGACTTCGCGCAGGAATTCCGCCTCAACTCGACCGACGCCGGCCCGCTGAAATGGACCGCCGGCCTGTTCCTCGAAACCGGCAAGCGCGACTTCTGGGAAGACGAGCCGACGCCGGGCATGGACGCGCGCTACGCCGAGGCCTACGGCTTCCCCGGCTACAGCTCGCTCACCAACGACCTGGCCTTCAACAAGGACGACCAGTTCTCCGGCACCCAGCAGTCGCGCTCGCGCCAGGCCGCGCTGTTCGCCGAAGCCACCTACACGCTGTGGGACAAGCTGGACCTGACGGCCGGCGTGCGCCTGTTCACCGAGTCCGAGGATTTCAAGCTGCGCTTCACCGGCTACTACGGCAACACGCCGGCCGCCACGGTCGACGCGCCGGTCGGCACGCCGAACATCGTCAACAGCAAGGCCCACGCGCGCGGCGGCAACCCGCGCTTCGCCGCCGCCTACCACCTGGACCCGGATCACCTGCTTTACGCCCAGGCCGGCAAGGGCTTCCGCTACGGCGGCAACAACCAGCCGGTGCCGGAAACCCTGTGCGGCATCCAGGCGCCGGCCAGCTTCGGCCCGGACCAGTTGTGGAGCTATGAGCTGGGTTCGAAAAACACCTTCCTCAACCAGCGCGTGAGCCTGAACATGGCGGCTTTCCTGATCGACTGGGAAAAGGTACAGGTCGCCAACTACCTGCCCTGCTCCTACTACTACACGCAGAACGCCGGCAAGATCCGCAGCCAGGGCCTGGAAATCGAGTCGATGGTCAAGCTGGCGCGCCGCATGAGCCTGGGGTTCAACGCGGCCTACACCGACGCCAAGGCCCGCACCGACATCGTCACGCCGCTGGCGGCGCAGTCGGCGCCGGCCGGCACCCGCACGCCGTACGCGCCGCGCATCACCGCGAGCCTGTCGTTCAACTACACGGTGCCGCTGGCCGACAACGACGAGGTGGGCATCGCCGCGACCTATTCCTACCGCGGCAACTCCTACACCGACTTCGCGCCGACCGGCAGCAACTACGCGGAAATCCCGTCGTCGAGCATGCTCAACGCAGCGCTGTCCTACAAGTCCGGCAAATATGAGTTCGGCCTGTTCGGCACCAACCTGGGCAACCGCACCAAGGTGGTCGACGTGACCCGCGACCCGAACGGCCTGCAGCCCGGCGACACCTTGTACATGGCCCGGCCGCGCACCATCGGGGTCCGCGTGAAGGCGCGCTTCTGATATGAAGACCTATCGCCACCTCGCCGCCACGCTGGCGGCCGGCGCCGCGCTGGCGCTGTCCGCGCCGGCCGGCGCCGCGGCAGCAGCAGCAGCAGCAACGGCGCCGGCCTCGCCCTGGTGCGCCAGCGGCAAGACCGTCAATTTCGCCGGCCTGAACTGGGAGAGCGCGCGCTTCCTCACCGAGGTGATGCGCTACGTGCTGGAACAGGGCTACGGCTGCAAGACCGACGCCCTGCCCGGCACCAGCATCGCCATGGAACTGGCGCTGGCGCGCAACGACATCCAGGTCTTCGCCGAGGAGTGGATAGGCCGCAGCACCGCCTGGAACGACGCGGCCAAGGCCGGCAAGGTGGTGGCGGTGGGCGACATCATCAAGGATTCCTCCGAGGGCTGGTACGTGCCCGAGTACCTGGTCAAGGGCGACGCCAGGCGCGGCATCAAGGCGTCCGCGCCCGGCCTGCGCTCGGTGGCCGACCTGCCGAAATACAAGGAGCTGTTCATGGACGACGAGGAGCCGGACAAGGGCCGCTTCCTGAACTGTCCCAGCGGCTGGACCTGCCAGGGCGTGAACACGCAAAAGCTCAAGGCCTACGGCATGGGCGACAGCTACGTCAACTTCCGTCCGGGCACCGGGCCGGCGCTGGACGCGGCGATCGCCTCGGCGGTGCAGCGCGGCCGTCCGGTGCTGTTCTACTACTGGAGCCCGACCGCGATGATGGGCCGCTACAAATTCATCCGCCTCGACGAGCCCGCCTTTTCCCAGGCCTGCTGGGAGACGCTGACCTCGGCCAGCAACCCACATCCCTGCGGCACGGTCAACCCGCCCAACCGGCTGCGGGTCGGCCTGTCGCGCGCCTTCCACGACGCCGACCCGGCGCTGGCCGCGCTGTTCGAGAAGATGAACGTGCCGGTCGACCTGCTCAACGCGCTGCTGGCCGAGCGCGAGGCCAGGAAGCTGGAGGCGCCGGCGCTGGCCGTGCTCTTCCTCAAGCGCCAGCCCGCCGTCTGGCAGGCCTGGATGCCGGCTGCGGTCGCGGCCAAGATCAGTTCCACGCTTAAATGAGGTTTGCATGCCATCGTTCCCTGAAGCGCTCAATATTTCCCTGGTCGAACCGATCAACGACGCGGTCGACGCCATCAACAGCCGCTTCGGCGACGCCTTCCACGACGGCTCGATCTGGCTGCTGCGCCACGTGCTGGTGCCGTTCGAAGGCGCGCTGCGGGCCCTGCCCTGGTGGCTGGTGCTGGCCGGCGTGTTCCTGCTCAGCCTGCACGCCACGCGGCGCTGGAGCCACGCCGCCGGCTTCACCGCCTGCGTGCTGCTGGTCGGCTGCTTCGGCCTGTGGGACCAGTTGATCCAGACGCTGGCGCTGGTGCTGGTGGCCACGCTGATCTCGGTGCTGCTGGCGCTGCCGCTGGGCATCCTCAGCGCCCGCAGCGACGGCCTGCGCCGGCTGCTGATGCCGCTGCTGGACGTGATGCAGACCATGCCCAGCTTCGTCTACCTGGTGCCGGTGCTGATGCTGTTCGGACTGGGCAAGGTGCCGGCCATCCTGGCCACCATCATCTACGCGGCGCCGCCGCTGATACGGCTGACCGACCTGGGCATCCGCCAGGTCAGCGGCGAGTTGACCGAGGCGGCGCGGTCGTTCGGCACCACGCGCTGGCAGTTGCTGGTCACGGTGCAGCTGCCGCTGGCGCGGCCCAGCATCATGGCCGGCCTGAACCAGACCATCATGATGGCGCTGGGCATGGTCGTGATCGCCTCCATGATCGGTGCGCGCGGCCTCGGCGAGGACGTGCTGGAAGGCATACAAACCGTCAACATCGGCAAGGGCCTGCAGGCCGGCATCGCCATCGTCATCCTGGCGATCGTGATGGACCGCATCACCCAGGGCTACGGCAGGGACCGCCGTCAACGCATCACCCAAGCTACCAAGGCCAGCCAATGATTCCCTACAAAATCCAGGTCAAGAACGTCTGCAAGGTCTTCGGCGCGCGCTGGCGGCAGGGGCTGCAATTGCTGCAGGCCGGCGCCAGCAAGGCCGACGTGCTGGCGCAGACCGGCTGCAACGCCGGCCTGATCGACGTGTCGCTCGACATCCAGGCCGGCGAGATCTTCGTCATCATGGGGCTGTCCGGCTCCGGCAAGTCGACGCTGGTGCGGCACTTCAACCGCCTGATCGAGCCCAGCGCCGGCGAGATCCTGATCGACGGCCGCGACGTGCTGGCCATGCCGGAGCGCGAACTGCGCGAGCTGCGGCGGCACCGCGTCAGCATGGTGTTCCAGGGCTTCGGCCTGATGCCGCACCAGACCGTGCTGGAGAACGCCGCCTTCGCGCTGCTGACGCGCGGCGAGCCCAAGGCGCAGGCCCGCGCCAGCGCCGCCGCTTGGCTGGCGCGCGTCGGCCTGAAGGGCTACGAGGACAAATATCCCGACGAGCTGTCCGGCGGCATGCGCCAGCGCGTCGGTCTGGCGCGCGCGCTGGCGGCCGACACCGACGTGCTGCTGATGGACGAGGCCTTCAGCGCGCTCGATCCGCTGATCCGCGACGACATGCAGGACCAACTGCTCTCGCTGCAGGAGACGCTGCACAAGACCATCATCTTCATCACCCACGACCTGGACGAGGCGCTCAAGCTGGGCGACCGCATCGCCATCCTGCGCGACGGCAAGCTGGTGCAGGTGGGCACGCCGGACGACATCCTGGGCGCACCGGCGGACGATTATGTCCGCAAATTCGTCGACAAGCGCGCCCACCCGGCGGCGCTGCCGGCCTGAGAGGAAGGATAGCCATGGAAACGCCAACCGTTTGCCTGGATGAATACGTCCCGGCCAGGTATGAGGACGTGGTCCGGGTAGCCCACGGCGCCCGGCTCGAACTGAGCCCCGCCGTGTGGCGGCGCATCGAGGCCGCGCGCGCCATCGTCGAGCGCATCGTCGTCGACGGCGTCAAGGCCTACGGCATCAACACCGGCCTGGGCGCGCTGTCCGACGTCGTGCTCGGCGGAGAGCAGCTGGGCGAGCTGTCGCGCCGCACGCTCAAGAGCCACGCCTGCGGCCTGGGCGCGGCGCTGGGCGAGGTCGAGACGCGCGCCATCATGTGCGCGCAAATCATCAACTACAGCCGCGGCCACTCCGGCATCAGCCCCCACGTGGTGCGGCAATTGCTGGACTTTCTGAACCTGGGCCTGACCCCGGTGGTGCCGATGCAGGGCTCGGTGGGCTACCTGACCCACATGGCGCACGTCGGCCTGACGCTGATCGGGCTGGGCGAGGTGCGTTTCCGCGGCCAGCCGATGCGGGCCGGCGCGGCGCTGGCCAAGGTCGGGCTGGCGCCGGTGGCGCTGGGCGCCAAGGACGGCCTGAGCCTGGTCAACGGCCTGCCCTGCATGACCGGGCTGCTGTGCCTGGCGCTGGACCGCGCCAAGCGGCTGGCCTGCTGGGCCGACGTGATCGGCGCCATGAGCTTCGAGGCGCTGCGCGGCCAGCTGAGCGCCTTCGACGCCGAGGCGATGCGGCAGAAGCCCTATCCCGGCCAAATCCAGGTGGCGGCCAATCTGCGCGCGCTGCTGGCCGACAGCGACGTGCTGCGCAGCGGCCAGGGCATCCGCACGCAGGACGCGCTCAGCCTGCGCTCGATGCCGCAGATCCACGGCGCCGCGCGCGAGCAGATCGCCCACGCCGAGCGGCAGATCAACATCGAGCTGCAATCGGCTAACGACAATCCGCTGGTGTTCGGCGACGAGCACAACTACCGGGTGATTTCGCAAGCCAATCCGCACGGCGAGGCGATGGCGATGACCGCCACCACGCTGTCGATGGCGGTGGCCGAGCTGGGCGGGGTGGCGGAACGGCGCGTCGACCGTCTGGTCAATCCGCATGTCAGCGGACTGCCGCCGTTCCTGATCGCCGAGAGCGGCGTCAATTCCGGCCTGATGATCGTGCAGTACGCGGCGGCCTCGCTGGTGGCGGAAAACAAGATGCTGGCCCAGCCCATGGTGCTGGACAACTACATCACCTCGGCGCTGCAGGAAGACCACCTGTCGCTGGGCACGCCGGCCACGCTGAACCTGCTGCGGATACTGGGCAACGCGCAAAAGGTGCTGGCGATCGAATACATCACGGCGGGCCAGGGGCTGCATTTCTATCCCGGCGTGCAGCTGGGGCAAGGCACGCGGCTGGCGCTGGAGCATCTGCGCACCACCGTGCCGCCGCTGCTGGAGGACCGCATCGTCTCGCACGACATCATGCTGGCCGATTACCTGATCGACGACCGCGGCCAGCTGGAGGTGTTCGAGGCCGCACTGGGCAGGCGGTTGTGGCAGCCGGCGGCGGCCGGCTGCGCGGATTAGTTCAGCAGCAGCTCGGGCTGCGCGTGGACGATGGCGGTCTTGGGCAGGCAGACGATGAAGGTGCTGCCCTTGCCCGCCTCCGAGCGGATCTGCAGGGTCGAGCCGTGCCGCAGCAGCACGTGCTTGACGATCGCCAGGCCCAGGCCGGTGCCCTGGGTCTCGCGCGAGCGGCTCTTGTCGACGCGGTAGAAGCGCTCGGTCAGGCGCGAGATATGCTCGGGACTGATGCCGATGCCGGTGTCCTCCACCAGGAACTTCACGCCGCCTTCGAACTCGCGCCACACCAGGTGGATCTTGCCGCCGGCCGGGGTGTAGCGCACCGCGTTCGACGCCAGGTTGCCGAACGCGCTGTGCAGCTCCTCGTAACTGCCCATCACGTCCGGGCCGTTGACCGACATCGTGATCTCGTGCTTGCCCGCCGACAGCGCCCGCGCGTCGCGCAGCACCTGCTCCATCAGCTTGGCCACGTCGACCGGCTCCGGCCGCATCGGATAATCCACCGACTCCAGCCGCGACAGGGTCAGCATGTCCTCGATCAGGTGCTGCATGCGGTGGCCCTGCTCGGTCATCAGCTTCAGGTGCGCCGAGCGCGTGGCCGCGTCCAGCCCCTCGGAAGCGGCGATCTCCAGGAAGCCGACGATCACCGTCAGCGGCGTGCGCAGCTCGTGCGAGGCGTTGGCGATGAAGTCGCGCCGCATCTCCTCGATGCGCTCGGTCTCGGTGGCGTCGTGCGTGACCAGGATCTGGCGGCGGTTCTCAAACGGGATGATATGCACGATGAGCTTGCGCTCGCGGAAGCTGATCGTCAGCGGCTGCTCGTAGCGGCCGAGGATGATGTAGTCCATGAAATCCGGACTGCGCACCAGGTTGGTCACGCGCATGCCCTTGTCGCGCTCGTGCGTGAGGCCCAGGTGCTTCTCGGCGGCAGGGTTGCACCACTCCAGGAACAGCACGTCGTCCATGATGACCACGCCGTCCGGCAGCAGGTGCATGGCCTGGCGGAAGCGCGCCAGCCATTCGGTCAGCTCGGCCTGGTTCTTCTCGTCGTCGCGGCGCATGCGGTACAGGCGCGAGAAGATGTTGGTCCACGCGCCCCAGCCGTCTGGCAGCTTGGCGCTTTGCGGATCGTCCATCCAGTTGCTGAGCTGATACAGATAGGACAGCTGCACGAACACCATCACCATCATGGCCAGCAGCGCCAGCACCAGGCCGTTCATCCAGCCGAACATCCAGCCCAGCGCCGCGCAGCCGGCCAGGATGATGGCCGTGCGCAGTGCCGCCGGCACCCAGAACACCAGTTTAGGATTCATTATTTCTCCGACAGCATGTAGCCCACGCTACGCACCGTCTTGATCAGATGCTCGGCCTCTTTCAGGGCCTTGCGCAGGCGCAGCACGTGGACGTCGACAGTGCGCTCCTCGATCACCACATGGTCGCCCCACACCTTGTCGAGCAGCTGGCTGCGCGAGAACACGCGCTCCGGATGGGCCAGCAGGAACTTGAGCAGTTTGTACTCGGCGTGGCCGATGTCGATCTTCTGCTCGTCCATCGACACCGTGCAGCTGACCGGGTCCAGCATGACGTTGGCCGCGCGCATGGTGGCTTGCGCGTGCTCCGGGCTCTTGCGGCGGAGCAGCGCCTTGGCGCGCGCCAGCAGTTCGCGCGGCGAGAACGGCTTGGTGACGTAGTCGTCGGCGCCGCTGTTGAGGCCAGCCAGCTTGTCCTCTTCCATGCTCTTGGCGGTCAGCATGATGACCGGGATTTCATTGAACTGACGGTCGGAGCGGATGCGCGCCAGCAGGCGCAGGCCGGTCTGGTCGGGCAACATCCAGTCCAACAATATCAGTTGCGGGGTCTTGGTCTGGATGAAGTCCCAGGCTTCGGCACAGCTTTGCACGGCGCAGCAGTTCCAGCCCGCTTCGCGCAGCGAGAACGTCACCAGCTCGACAATGGCTGGCTCGTCCTCGACGATCAGTACGGTGGTTTTATCAGATGCCATGTTCTCTTATTTACTCTGCTTGCGCCGGCGCGTCGTCCGGTATCGGTGCGGTCTTGGTGTGGCGGATGTCCTTGCCTTCGACAACGTAGATGACGTATTCGGCGATGTTCTTGGCGTGGTCGCCGATGCGCTCGATGGCCTTGGCCACCCACAGCGTATCGAGCGCGGCCGAGATGGTGCGCGGATCTTCCATCATGAAGGTGATCAGGTTGCGCATGATCGAGCGGAACTCGTGGTCGATCACGGCGTCCTGCGCGATCAGCTGCAGCGCCTGCTTGCCGTCGTTGCGGGCGAAGGCGTCCAGCGCGTCGTGCAGCATGTCGCTGGTGTTGTTGGCGATGCCGCGCACCATCTCGTAGTGGTTGACGGTCACGGCGCCGCGCGCGTGGAGGGCCTTGGCGGTGCGGGCGATCTTGGTGGCCTCGTCGCCGATGCGCTCCAGGTCGGTGATGACCTTGATGGTCGCCATGATGGTGCGCAGGTCGTTGGCGGCCGGCTGGCGGCGCACGATCAGGTGGCTGCAGGCGTCGTCCAGCGACACTTCCAGCTGGTTGACCGCGTCGTCCTCGCGCATCACGCGGTCGGCGCGCTCGGGATTGCCGATGCGGAAGCAGGTCATGGCGTCGAGGAACTGGGTCTCGACGATGCCGCCCATCAGCAGCACCTTGCTGCGTATGGCTTCCAGTTCGTTGTCGTACTGTTTGGATGAATGTTCACCGATCATGCTGCTCTCCGTAGTCGATTTGCTATTATAAATGCGATCAGCCGAAGCGACCGGTGATGTAGTCCTGCGTCTCTTTGCGCGCGGGATTCATGAAGATCTGGTCGGTCTCGCCGAACTCCACCAGCTCGCCCAGGTACATATAGGCGGTGTAGTCCGAGCAGCGCGCCGCCTGCTGCATGTTGTGGGTGACGATGGCGATGGTGTAGTCCTGCTTGAGCTCGCTGATCAGCTCTTCCACCTTCGAGGTCGAGATCGGATCCAGCGCCGAGGTCGGCTCATCCAGCAGCAGCACGTCCGGCTTCACCGCCACGCCGCGCGCGATGCACAGGCGCTGCTGCTGGCCGCCCGACAGCGACAGGCCGGACTTGCTCAGCTTGTCCTTGACCTCGGTCCACAGCGCGGCCTTCTTCAGCGCCCATTCCACGCGCTCGTCCATCTCGCCCTTGGACAGGTCTTCGTACAGGCGCACGCCGAAGGCGATGTTGTCGTAGATCGACATCGGGAACGGGGTCGGCTTCTGGAACACCATGCCGACCTTGGCGCGCAGCATGTTGACGTCCTGGCCCTCTTCCAGGATATTGCGGCCGCGGTACATGATCGAGCCTTCGGCGCGCTGGCCCGGGTACAGGTCGTACATGCGGTTGAGCGTGCGCAGCAAGGTCGACTTGCCGCAGCCCGACGGGCCGATGAAGGCCGTGACCTGCTTCTCGTGGATGTCCAGGTTGACGTTGGTCAGGCTCTGGGTTTTACCGTAGAAAAAATTCAGTCCCGAAATCTCGATGGTTTTACGTTTGCCGTTCATGGGCACCACATTCTCTTGGCTCAGTTGCGTATTCATTATTGATCGCTTTTATCAGTTTAATTCGCAGGTTTAATTCGGGACTTTTTGGCTGAACAGGGTGCGCGAGATGATGTTCAGCGCCAGCACGCTGAAGGTCACCAGCAGCGCGCCGCCCCAGGCCAGCTCGCGCCAGTTGTCGTACGGGCTCATGGCGAAGCCGTAGATCACCACCGGCAGGTTGGCGATCGGCCGGTTCATGTCGGCGCTGAAGAACTGGTTGTTGAGCGCGGTGAACAGCAGCGGCGCGGTCTCGCCGGAGATGCGGGCCACGGCCAGCAGCACGCCGGTGATCACGCCGGCCTTGACGGCGCGCAGGCGCACCAGCATGGCCACTTTCCAGCGCGGCGCGCCCAGCGCGAAGGCCGCTTCCAGCAGGCTGTTGGGCACCAGGCGCAGCATGTTGTCGGTGGTGCGCACCACGACCGGGATGGCGATCAGCGCCAGCGCCAGCGAACCGGCGTAGCCCGAGTAGTGGTTGACGGTGGCCACGTACAGCGCCCACACGAACATGCCGATCACGATCGACGGCGCCGACAGCATGATGTCGGTGACGAAGCGGGCCAGGCTGGCGATCTTGTTTTCTTCGCCGTACTCGGCCAGGTAGATGCCGGCCAGGATGCCGATCGGCGTGCTCACCAGCGTGGACAGGCCGACGATCATCAGGCTGCCGACGATGGCGTTGGAGACGCCGCCGCCCTCGCTGCCCGGCGACGGGGTCGGCTGCGTGAACAGGTGCAGGTTGAGCGCGCCGAAGCCCTTGATGGCCAGCGTGACCAGGATCCAGGCCAGCACCAGCAGGCCGACCGACATCGCCAGCACGGACAGGGCGATGCCGACACGGTGCGCCATCAGGCGCTTGCGGTAGACCGGATTGACCGGCGAAGTGGTAGCTTGCTTCATTTGACGCCTTCCTTGCGGGACATGCTCGCCAACATCAGCTTGGCGGAGGACAGAACAATAAACGTGATGACGAACAGGATCAGCGCCAGCGCGAACAGCGACGAGGTGTGCAGCGGCGTGTCGGCCTCGGCGAATTCGTTGGCCAGGGTCGAGGCGATCGAGTTACCGGCCGCGAACAGCGACCACGACAGCTTGTTGGCGTTGCCGATGACGAAGGTCACGGCCATGGTCTCGCCAAGCGCGCGGCCCAGGCCCAGCATGACGCCGCCAACCACGCCGGTCTTGGTGTAAGGCAGCACGATCTTGCGCACCACTTCCCAGCGCGTGCAGCCCAGGCCGTAAGCCGATTCCTTCAGCACGGCCGGCACGATCTCGAACACGTCGCGCATCACCGAGGAGATGAAGGGGATGATCATCACCGCCAGGATCAGCGCGGCGGTCAGGATGCCGATGCCCATGGTCGGGCCGCTGAAGAACTGGCCGACGATGGGCAGGTGGCCCAGCGTGTTTTTCAGCAGCGGCTGCACGTAGTCGCCGAACAGCGGCGCGAACACGAACAGGCCCCACATGCCGTAGATGATGGACGGCACGCCGGCCAGCAGCTCGACCGCCGTGCCCAGCGGACGGCGCAGGCCGGCCGGGCAGATCTCGGTGAGGAACAGCGCGATGCCGAAGCTGACAGGGAACGCGATCAGCAGCGCGATGCCGGAGGTGGCCAGGGTGCCGACGATGGCGATCGCGGCGCCGTATTTTTCATTGACCGGATCCCACTCGACGGTGGTGATGAAGCCCGGGCCGAATTCCTTGAACGCCGGCCAGGCGCCCACCACCAGCGAGATGATGATACCGAGCAGCACCGCCAGCACGGACAGCGCGAACAGCATGGTGGTCTTGTGGAAGATGAAATCCTGGATGCGCTGGTTGCGCATGGTGCGTTGCAGGGCGCGCAACGCGGCGTGCTCCGCTGCGCTTGCCTGGGCGGTGCTGGCCTGCATAAGCGGCTCCGATGGGGTCAGGGGCGTGGAAGTGATATCAGCGCTCATTATGGTTGTCTCGTTGATGTAAGCTAGCCTGCGGCGCCCGGTCGGGCGGCGCAGGCTAACCCCCTCGCCGCCAACTGCCGGCGGCGAAGGGATGGTCCCGATTAGTAGATGCCCTTGCCCGATGCATCTTTCAGGTTGGCTTTCCAGGAATCCTGGATCAGCTTGACGACCGATGCTGGCATTGGCACGTAGTCCAGATCGGTCGCAGCGGCGGCGCCGTTCTTGAAGGCCCAGTCGAAGAACTTGACGACTTCCTTGCCTTTGGCTGCGTCAGCCTGGGCTTTGTGCATCAGCACGAAGGTCGCGCCAGTGATCGGCCATGCGTTCTTGCCTGGCTGGTCGGTCAGCACCACGGCGAAGCCTGGGGTCTTGGCCCAGTCGGCGTTGGCGGCGGCGGCTTTGAAGAACTCGTCGTCAGGCTGCAGGAAGTTGCCGTCCTTGTTTTTCAGCTGGGTGTGCGACATTTTGTTTTTCTTGGCGAAGGCCCACTCGACGTAGCCGATCGAACCCTTGATGCGCTGCACGTTGGCGGCGACGCCTTCGTTGCCCTTGCCGCCTACGCCCACGGCCCATTTCACGGCAGCGTCGGCGCCGATCTTGGTCTTGAACTCAGGGCTGGTTTTCGACAGGAAGTCGGTGAACAGGAAGGTCGTGCCCGAACCGTCGGCGCGGTGCACCACGGTGATTTCTTCGGCTGGCAGCTTCACGCCCGGGTTCAGCGCGGCGATCGCGGCGTCGTTCCACTTGGTGATCTTGCCCAGGTAGATGTCGGCGACCAGCGGGCCGGTCAGTTTCATCTGGCCTGGGGTGATGCCGTCCAGGTTGACCACGGTGACCACGCCGCCCATGATGGCAGGGAACTGCATCAGGCCTTCGGCGTCCAGTTCAGCGGCGCTCAGCGGTTTGTCCGATGCGCCGAAGTCCACGGTCTTGGCCTTGATCTGCTTGATGCCGGCGCCGGAGCCCACGGACTGGTAGTTCAACACGTTGCCCGTGGCGCCCTTGTACATATCGGCCCATTTGGCGGCGATCGGGTACATGAACGACGAGCCGGCGCCGGTCATATCGGCGGCGGATGCGGCGGAGGAGAATGCCATAACAGCAGACACACCTACTACCAGGGAAGAGATCAGTTGTTTGAGTCGCATTACAGGTCCTTTGGTTTATGACAGGTTAGGATGCTGCGCAGTCTACCGGGACTATATGACAGGTTTATGACATGACCGAAATATGTCAAAAATAGTTATGCAGCAGCCCTCTCCCCTATGGAAACAGGCCATGTGCCGCTATATATTACGCTGGCGTTGTCATAATCGGCGCGCCGTCCACGTCATTTATGACAAACGATGTCATGGACTTGTCATATTTCTTATTTACACTGTTGCATCATTCTGCCGCGATACAGGCTAAAATGAGACTACCTGCAAAGTGAACAAAAAGACATGAAGCCTGACTTGCATGCTGAAGTAAACAAGAACTCCGCGTTTCTGGACCGGGAACTGTCGCAACTGATGTTCAACCGGCGCGTGCTGGCGCAAGCCGAAGATAAAAGCATCCCTTTATTAGAGCGGCTGCGCTACCTGTGCATCGCCAGCAGCAACCTGGACGAGTTCTTCGAAGTGCGCGTGGCCAGCCTGCTGGCGGCCGGCAGCGTCGAGGGTTCGCTGTCCAACCACCCGGCGCTGGTGGCCACGCTGTCGCGCATCAGCGCCGAGTGCCACGCGCTGGTGGCCCACCAGTATGAAATCCTCAACCAGGAAGTGCTGCCCCAGCTGGCCGCCAACGGCGTGCACCTGGTGCGCCACAACGAGCGCAACGAGGCGCAGCGTGCCTGGGTCAAGGAATACTTCGACACCGAGGTGCGCCCGCTGCTGACGCCGATCGGCCTCGATCCGGCCCACCCCTTCCCTCAGGTGGTGAATAAAAGCCTGAACTTCATCGTCTCGCTGTCCGGCAAGGACGCCTTCGGCCGCGGCACGGCGATCGCCATCGTCAAGGCGCCGCGCGTGCTGCCGCGCGTGATCCGCCTGCCCGACCATCTGTCGAAGAGCGGCGGCGTGTCGTTTTGCCTGCTGTCGTCCATCATCCATGCCCACATCTCGGACCTGTTCGCGGGCCGCGAGGTGATCGCCTATTCGCAATTCCGCGTCACCCGCGACTCCGACCTGTGGGTCGACGAGGACGAGGTCAAGAACCTGCGCCAGGCGCTCAAGGGCGAGCTGCAGGGCCGCCAGTTCGGCACCTCGGTGCGGCTGGAGGTGGCCAAGAACTGCCCGCCCGAGCTGTCGCAATTCCTGCTCGACCAGTTCGGCCTGCACCAGAGCCGGCTGTACGCGGTCAACGGCCCGGTCAACCTGGTGCGCCTGACCGAGATCATGGACCATGTCGACAACCCGGCGCTGAGCTTCCCGCCGTTCTATCCCGGCATCGCGCAAAAGGCCGGCAGCCCGGACATCTTCGCCGCGCTGCGCGAGGGCGACATCCTGCTGCACCACCCCTACCAGTCGTTCCAGACCGTGATCGACTTCATCCGCAGCGCCGCGCTCGACCCGGCGGTGGTGGCGATCAAGCAGACCATCTACCGCACCGGCATGAACTCCGACCTGATGGAGTCGCTGATCCTGGCCGCGCGCTCGGGCAAGGAGGTGACGGTGATCGTGGAGCTGAAGGCGCGCTTCGACGAGGAAGCCAACATCAACTGGGCCGACAAGCTGGAGCAGGCCGGCGCCCAGGTGGTGTACGGCGTGGTCGGCCTCAAGACCCACGCCAAGGTGGCGCTGGTGATACGCCGCGAGGATAGCAAGCTGCGCTTCTACGCCCACCTCGGCACCGGCAACTATCATCCGACCACCACCAAGTTCTACACCGACTTCGGCCTGCTGACCTGCCATCCGGGCATCAGCCAGGAAGTCAACGAAGTGTTCATCCACCTGACCAGCCTGACCAAGCCGCACCGGCTCACGCACCTGTGGCTGGCGCCGTTCGCGCTGCACAACGAGATCATCAAGGCGATCCGCAACGAGGCGCGTATCGCGCGCGCCGGGCGGCCGGGGCGGATTATTGTTAAAATCAATGCGCTGGTCGACGAATCGGTGATACGCGCGCTGTACGCCGCCTCCAAGGATGGCGTCAAGATCGACCTGATCGTGCGCGGCGCCTGCATGCTCAAGCCCGGCGTGCCGGGGCTGTCGGAGAATATCAAGGTGCGCTCCATCATCGGCCGCTTCCTCGAACACAGCCGCATCTATTATTTCCGCAACGATCTGGCGCACGACGTCATGCTGGCCAGCGCCGACTGGATGAGCCGCAACCTGTTCCGCCGCATCGAGGTGGCCTTCCCCGTGCTGGACAAGACGCTCAAGCGGCGCGTGCTGAACGAGGGTTTGAATCCGTATTTAAAGGACAATATGAACGCCTGGGAACTGGAAGCGGACGGCCACTACCAGCGCCGCAAGGCGCGCGGCAAGCAGCTGCCCTTCAGCGCCCAGCAGCATCTGATGGATACGCTGGGCATGAGCGGCGCCCATCTGGGGGAATAAGGACGGACCGGGGATCTTTTTTCACATGTCGTTGGGGAGAAAAATATGGATCTCATTTTGTGGCGGCATGCCGAAGCCGAAGAAGCGCAAGCGGGCATGGCCGATCTGGAACGGGCACTGACGGCCAAGGGTCAGAAGCAGGCGCGCCGCATGGGCCAGTGGCTCGACTCGCAGCTGCCAGACAGCTGCCGCGTCCTGTGCAGCCCGGCGCTGCGCACGCTGCAGACGGCCGAGGCGCTGGGCCGCAAGTTCAAAATCCACAGCGACCTGGCGCCCGGCGCCGATCCGTCCGACATCCTCAAGGCCGCCAACTGGCCGGCCAACAAGGATACGGTGCTGGTGGTCGGCCACCAGCCGACGCTGGGCCAGGCGGCCTCGCTGTTGCTAACCGGAGACGACCTGGAGTGGGACATCCGCAAGGCCAGCGCCTGGTGGTTCGCCCAGCGCGTGCCCGGCGACGCCATGAGCGTCTACCTCAGGGCGGTGATGGCGGCGGACTTGGTGGTGAAATAAAAGTTTCCGCTGGGCTTGTAAAGCGCCCCCCTTCTGCTAAAGTTTAATCGTAACAACTTGAGGGAGGGCTACCATGTTCACCTTGCTCGCGATGGGCATTTTCGGCGGGATGATTGCCTTGGTAGTGTACGAGATCATCGAGGAAACGCGCGGCAGCAAACATAAACTGATCGACCGCTATCACGAATAGCCTGGGCTTCATTGAAGCAGCATCGGCGCCAGCGGCGTGTCCTGCCAGGACCCGCCTCTCGCGCCGATCGTCGTTTTTGAGGCTGGCTTACAGGCCGGTCTTGAACTTGGTGTAGATGCGCGTGATGTTGCGGCGGATGTCGGCCGGCACCGCTTCCGGCGCGGCCATGCGCTGCTTGTCGGCGTCCGACAGGAACACCGTCTTGTTACCGGCGATATCCTTGCGCACGAACTTCAGGCTGGCCGTGTTCGGATTGGCGTAGAACACCTTGTTGGTCAGGCTGGCGTGCACCTCGGGCCGCAGGATGTAGTTGATCCACAGGTGGGCGTTGTTGGGGTGCGGGGCGTCGGCCGGGATGGCCATCGTGTCGAACACCAGCGCGGCCGGGGTCTTCGGCACCAGCACCTCGATCACGTTGCCGTTCTTGGCGTCGATCGCGCGCTGGCGGGCGATGTTGATGTCGCCCGACCAGCCCAGCGCCACGCACACCGCGCCGTTGGCCATGTCGTTGATGTAGCCGGACGAGCTGAACAGCGTCACGTTCGGACGGATCGATTGCAGCAGCTTGCCCGCCTCGGCGTAGTCGGCGGCGTTCTTCGAATAGGCAGGCTTGCCCAGGTAGAGCAGCGCGGCCGGCAGCACCTCGGACGGCGAATCGAGGAAGGACATACCGCACGACTTCAGCTTGGACGCGTATTTCGGATTAAAGATCAGGTCCCAGGCGTTGTCCGGCATCGGCATGGCGCCCAGCGCGGCCTTCACCTTGTTGACGTTGATGCCCACCGTGGTATAGCCCCACAGCCAGTCGACCAGGTAATCGTTGTTCGGATCGATGCCGGCCAGCTTGGCCTGGATCGCAGGGTCCAGGTTCTTCAGGTTGCTGAGCTTGGACTTATCGAGCTTGCGCAGCAGCTTGCCGTCGATCTGCAGGCGCGCCCATTGCGCGGTCGGCACCACGATGTCGTAACCCGACTTGCCGGCGGCCAGCTTGGAGTTGAGGATTTCGTTGTTGTCGAACACATCGTAGCGGACTTTGATGCCGGTTTCTTTTTCAAAGTTTTTAACGGTGTCGTCGGCGATATAGTCCGACCAGTTGTAGATGTTGAGGACTTTTTCCTCTTGCGCCTGAGCCACAACCTGCCCCGCACCGGCCATCAAGCCAGCCGCCACCAGCACCGCACCAACGAACTTCCCTGCCATAGCCCCTCCGTTTGGAATCAATCACAAGCCGTGATGATCGGGCATAGCCAGTTTCGACGCAAGGAATTCGTTAGAAAAATCATCCCAGGATATCGAACAGCGAGCCGGAACTGCCGGCCGCGCCGTTGAGGGCGCTGCCGGCGCCGGTCTGGGCCTGGGCCGTGTACAGCGCCGCCAGCGCGGTCGCCTGGGCCGTCAGCGCCTTGGTCAGCACCGCGCGGCGGCCGTTGACGCTGGTGATTTCGCGGCCCAGCAGGCCGGCCTCCTTGCTGATCACGCTGCTGTCCGACGTGAACGCCGCCGCCTTGGCCGACAGCAGGTCGGCGATGCCCTTGCCGCCGTTGGTGAACAGCTTGCCGACGCCGGCCGAATCCGAGGCCAGCGCGGCCTGCAGCTTCTTGTCGTCGACCAGCAACTGGCCGGTGCTGTCCTGGGTGACGCCGGCCGCGTTCAGCGCCGACAGCGAGACGCTGCCGCCGCCCGTCTTCAGCAGCATGCCCAGCTGGCTGGTGACCTGGCCCAGCGCGGTGTCGGACTTCAGGTCGCCCTTTTGCAGCGCCTGCAGCTTCTTGTTCAAATCGTTGTAGGCGCTGACGAAGGACTTCAGGTTGGCGCCGATCTGGCTGGCGTCCTGGGTGATGGTGACGTCGGTCTTGCCGGCGCCGGTCAGCGTCAAGGTCGCGCCGGGGATGGCCTTGTCAAGCGTGTTGGTGGCGCTGGTGATGTCCTTGCCGTCGACGTTGACGATGGCGTCCATGCCGGCGCTGGTCTGCTTGAGTTTCTGGGCGCCGTTCGGATCGAAGGCCAGCAGGTTTTTCAGCGCGGCGTCGCCGCTGACGCTGATGCGCATGCTATTGGCCGCGCCGCTCTGGCCGGCGATCGCCAGCGAGAACTTGCCGTCGTCGCCCTTGACCACCTTGACGTCCACGCCGGCCGCCTTGAACGCGGCGGCGATGCCGTCCAGTGTGTTGTTGCTGCTGTCGATGGTGATGGACTTGCCGGCCGCCGCGGTGTTGAGCGCGAAGCCCTTGTCGCCGCCCGCCGTGCCGAAATCGATCTTGACTGTGGTGGTGGCGCCCGAACCGATCCCGGCGTCGGCGGCCGCGAAGGCGTCGCTGGTCAGGAACTGTCCCTGGGCCAGTTGCTTGACGTTGATCGCGTAAGTGCCGGCCTTGGCCGCGCCGGTGGAAGCGGCCGTCAGCACGTTCTTGACCGAGGTGGCGGCGCTGGTGCTCAAGCCGCTGCCGGTCAGTCCGGCGGCGATCGACTGGAAATTGGCCAGCGCGCTTTGCAACTGCCCCAGTGCGGACAGCTTGGTCTGGTCGTTCTTCAGCGTGGTATTGAGCTTGGTCGCCGCCTTGTTCTGCGACGCCATGGTCTGCTGGACGCGATTGTAGATATCGTTCGACACCGACGGGCTGCCGGTATTGGTGCTGGAGTTGATGCTGGAGGTCGCCATGATACGTTCCGCCTGATTTGGTTACATAGTATGCAACATGGGCGAATTTCCAAAGCGCCGAACAGAGCGGCTTTTCTTGCACTCCTCCAATTTGGGGTCAAGTCTGACATTCGGACACGGCCTCTGCCGTAGCGGCCGCTACGGCAGAGGCCGTGTCCGAATGTCAGACTTGACCCCATTTTGGTGGCGAGGATCCCAGTTTGGCGGCGGGCCGGTCCCAGCTCATCGGCGCGCCGTCGATGGTCACCGGTGGCAAATACCGCTGCACTGGGCCCCACGCGGTCTGCTCAAGCGTTGGCGCCAGATCCGCTTCGTTAGCAGGCGCCAGCGCTTGCGCGGCCGCTTTCTCCGACGGCGACAAGCCGATCAACAACAGCGCGGTGCGCGCCAGCGACAGGCGCGCCTGCGTGACCCGCCCCTCTTCCAGCCGATGCGCCAGCCCGCGCACGACCGCCGCCGCGATCAGATAGCCCGTCGCGTGATCGAGCGCCTGCACCGGCAACGGCACCGGCCGGTCCGCGCCCTGCCAGCGCATGCCGCGTTCGGCGATGCCCGCGCTCATTTGCACCAGGCTGTCGAAGCCGCGCCGTCCGCTCAACGGCCCTGTCCAGCCGTACGCGTCCAACGCCACATCGATCAGGCCCGGATTCAAACGCCGCCGCACTTCCTCGCCGAATCCCAAGCCCTCCAGCGCCGCCGGCCGATAGCCGTGCACCAGCACATCCGCCTGCGCCAGCAAACGTTCGAACACATCCCGGTCCCGCGCCAGGCGCAGGTCCAGTCGCGCGCAGCGCTTACCCAACGTCACCTCCGGGATCACGCCCGGCTCGTCCCACGACGGCGGATCGATGCGCAGCACGTCGGCGCCGTAGCCGGCCAGGAAGCGCGTGGCCACCGGCCCGGCCAGCACCCGCGTCAGGTCCAGCACCTTCAGCCCCGCCAACGGCCGCGACGGTGTCGGCGCCCAGCCCGCGTGGAAGCGGCCTTCACGCGTGGCCAACGCGACCAGCGGTTCGGCCGCCACGGCCCGGCCCTGCGCGTGCGCCGCCCATTCCGCGCCCGAACGCATCATCGCCGCGCAGCCGCCCTGCGCCACCACCGCCGCCTCCAGCTCGGCGCCGCGCCAGCCGGCCACCGCCCGCGCCACCGCCGCGCGTTCCACCGGCGCGCCCAGCACCGCCAGCGCCGCGTCGCGGTGATGCGGGGCGTTGGTATGCAAGCGTATCCAGCCGTCGGCCGTGCGGTAGTCGCCGGCCACCGGGTCCCACAACGGCGGCCGCTCCCAGCCCACCGGGTGCAGGGACCAGCCGAACCACAACGACGCCAGCCGGCGATCGACCGCCACCCGCGCCGGCCGTCCGCCCTGCGCCGCGATCAGCTGCCGCACCGCCAGCGCCGCCGCGCCCACCGACGCCGCCGCCAGCTCCGTCACCGCGTAGCATGACGGCAGCTCGCCCGCGCCGCTAAACGTCACGCACTCCCGCGACCGCAGGGACAGCGCGGATACAATCGCTTCCAACATTTTAGACATGAACGCTCCGGTAATTGATATGCTGTTTCCAGCTTAGGAGCGCCCACCAAGCGCGTCAATCTTGACTTGAAGTGTCAACATAGGAAACCAGGATGGTCTGGATGACAGCGGCGGAAGCGCTGCACGTATTGAATGTCCTTCCACAAACGCTGTACGCCAACGTCAGCCGGGGGAAGATACGCGCCAAGTCCGACGAGGCCGATCCGCGCCGCAGCCTCTATCACCGCGACGACATCCTGCGCATGGCCGCACGCAGCAACGGGCGCCGCAAGATCGAGGCGGTCTCCACGCAGGCCATGCAATGGGGCGACCCGGTGCTGCCGTCCGCCATCTCCACCACCGCCGACGGCCGCCTGCTGTACCGCGGCCTCGACGCCACGGTGCTGGCCGACACCGCCACGTTGGAAGATATCGCCGATCTGCTGTGGGAAGCCGAACCCGGCCAGGCGCTGGCCGCCACGCCATCGGCTGCGACCACCGCAGCTGCCGCACCGCCCGCCGCCGCAAGGTCCGCCGGCACCGGGTCGGGCCCAGCGGCCGATGGAGCGGCTGACTTATTGACAGGCGCGACGGCGGTCTGTGCGGCGACAGCCTTCGCATCCACCGGCGCGCTGGGCGCGGGCTTGCTGGCCCTGGCGCTGCGCAGCGCCAGCGATGCACCCTCGCTGTGCCGCCCCGCCGCAGAACTGCGCGCCGAGGCCGCCAACATCCTTGCCACGCTCACGCAGGCGATGATCGGCCCGGAGCCGGCCACCAACCAAGCCGCGCCGGACACCATCAGCGCCCGCCTTGCCCGCGCCTGGCAGCGCCCCGAGGCCGAAGACCTGCTGCGCCGCGCCCTGGTGCTGATGGCCGACCATGAACTGAACGCCTCCACCTTCGCCACCCGCGTCGCCGTCTCGACCGGCGCCTCGCTGGCGGCCGGCGTGCTGGCCGGCTTCACCACGCTGACCGGCCCGCTGCATGGCGGCGCCTCGGCCGAATTCGCGCAGCTGATCGCCGCCGCCCGCCTGCACGGCGCCGGCGAGGCGGTCGCCAACTGGCTGGCCAGCGGCCGCCCGCTGCCCGCCTTCGGCCACAAGCTCTACGCGGAAGGCGACCCGCGCGCCCGCGCCTTGCTGAAGTTACTGCCGGAATTGCAGCCGCACGCAGCCCTCGCCGCCGCGGCCGAAGCGCAGGCGGGGGAATTGCCGAATATTGATTTCGCGCTGACCGCGCTGGCCGCCGCCCACGAACTACCGGACGACGCGCCCTTCATCCTGTTCGCGCTGGGCCGCTGCGTCGGCTGGCTGGCGCATGCACTCGAACAAGTGCAAGCCCAGCGCCCGATCCGCCCCAGGGCCCGCTACATCGGGCCTAGCGCAGGAACTTGTTGACCGCGCTGGTGGTGATGGAATCCATGTTAAGGAACTGGAAGCCGATCTTGAAATGATCGCCGCTGAAGATGCAATACGTAACCTTGGAGCGGCAAGTGAGCACCTGCGCCTTGCCGTCGATGAACAGCTCGAACGACAGCTGTCCCATATGCCCGGCCTCCAGCTTATGCTCGAAATTAAGCGACAACCCATGGGCGCTGATGTCGAGGGTGCGCCCCTGCATCGGCGGCATGCCGTCCATCACCACCACCGCCTTGGCCCGCACGATCTTGCGCGCGACCGACCTTTGATCAACTGACACTATCCTGTTCCTTTGTGCGTATTCAGTTACTAATTATTCAGTATTACGAATTACAACACGTAACAATACAACGTTATTGGATTTCGCGCAGCTTATTGAAGGCATCGTCGATGCGATCGACCGCGATGATGGTCATGCCCTCGATCGGCTGCTTGGGCGCGTTGGCGGTCGGGATCATCGCCGTCGAGAAGCCCAGCTTGGCCGCCTCGCGCAGGCGCTCCTGCCCGCGCGGCGCCGGACGGATCTCGCCCGCCAGCCCCACCTCGCCGAACACCACGAAGCCGCGCGGCAGCGGCTTGCTGCGCATCGACGAATTAATCGCCATCAGCACCGCCAGGTCGGCCGCCGGTTCGGTGATCTTCACGCCGCCCACCGCGTTGATGAACACGTCCTGGTCGAAGGCCGCGATACCGGCGTGCCGGTGCAGCACGGCCAGCAGCATCGCCAGCCTATTCTGCTCCAGACCGACCGACAGCCGGCGCGCGTTAGGCAGGTGGCTGGCGTCCACCAGCGCCTGGATTTCGACCAGCAAGGGACGCGTGCCCTCCTGCGTCACCATCACACAGGAACCGGGCACCTGGTTGTCATGCTGGGACAGGAACAGCGCCGACGGATTCGACACGCCCTTCAAGCCCTT
This sequence comes from Rugamonas sp. A1-17, assembly GCA_025548565.1. Lineage (GTDB taxonomy): Bacteria > Pseudomonadota > Gammaproteobacteria > Burkholderiales > Burkholderiaceae_D > Rugamonas. The sequence continues at coordinate 65,696 of JAJLPB010000015.1, read as the reverse complement.
CTCGGTCATGGCGAACACGCCCAGCTCGTTGACCGCGCCGAAACGGTTCTTGATGGCCCGCACCAGGCGGAAGCTCGAATGGTTGTCGCCCTCGAAGTACAGCACCGTGTCGACGATGTGCTCCAGCACGCGCGGGCCGGCCAGCGCGCCTTCCTTGGTCACGTGGCCGACCAGGATGATGGTCACGCCGGTCTGCTTGGCCATGCGCGTCAGCTGCGCCGCGCATTCGCGCACCTGCGCCACCGAACCCGGCGCGGAGCTGAGCGCGTCCGAATACACGGTCTGGATCGAGTCGATCACCGCCACTTCCGGCTTCAGGTCGGCCAGCGTGCCGAGGATTTTCTCCAGCTGAATCTCGGCCTGCAGCTTGAGGTCGCGGGCGTCGATGTTGAGCCGCTTGGCGCGCAGCGCGATCTGCGCGCCGGATTCCTCCCCGCTGACGTACAGGACTCTTTTCAGGTGCGACACATTGGCCAGCGCCTGCAACAGCAGGGTCGACTTGCCGATGCCCGGATCGCCGCCGATCAGCACCACGCCGCCCGCCACCAGGCCGCCGCCCAGCACGCGGTCGAACTCCTCGATGCCGGTGCCGAAGCGCGGCACGTCGATGGCGTCGATGTCGGCCAGCGACAGCACCGGCGCGGTCTGCGCCAGCGACAGGTGCTGCGGCTGCGAGTAACGGTTGTTGCCGCCCGCCTCGATGACGGTCTCCACCATCGTGTTCCACTGCTGGCAGGAGGCGCACTGGCCGGTCCACTTGGTGGCCGTGCCGCCGCACTCGCTGCAGGTGTAGTTGGTTTTCGCCTTGGCCATGCGCTCAGCCTTCCCGCACCGGCACGCGCTGCGCCAGCGCGCACATCAGCTCGTAGCCGATGGTGCCGGCCGCCTCGGCCACCTCGTCGATCGGCATGCCGCGGCCCCACAGCGTGACCTTGCTGCCCACCCGCGCCGACGGCAGGCCGGTCAGGTCCACGGTCAGCATGTCCATCGACACCCGCCCCACCAGCCGGGTGCGGACGCCGTCCACCAGCGCGGGCGTGCCCATCGGCGCGCTGCGCGGATAGCCGTCCGCGTAGCCGCAGGCCACCACGCCGATGGTCATCGGCCCCTCGGCCTGGAAGCGGCTGCCGTAGCCGACCACGTCGCCGGTCACGATGTGCTGGATGCCGATGATCTCGCTGGTCAGCGTCATGGTCGGCTGCAGGCCGAACGATTCCGCCGTGGCGCCGCCCGGCGAGCCGCCGTACAGCATGATGCCGGGACGGATCCAGTCGTTGCGCAGGGTTTGCTGGTGCATCAGCACGCCCGCCGAATTGGACAGGCTGCGCGCCCCGGCCAGCCCGGCCGTGCCCAGCTCGAAGCGGCGCACCTGCTCGGCGATCGGCAGCAGCGGATGCTCGGCGTCGTCGGCGTTGGCGAAGTGGGTGATCATGGTGATGCTGCGCACGCAGGCCATGGCGCTCAGGCGCGCGTGCGCGGCGGCGTAGGCGTCCGGCATGAAGCCGAGCCGGTTCATGCCGCTGTTCATTTTCAGATGCAGGTCAAATTTGATGCCGCGCGCCGCCAGCCCGGCTTGCGCCGCCTCCAGCCACGCCAGTTGCTCGTTGCAATGGACGGCGGCCTGCAGGTCGTAGCCGGCCATGGTGTTCAGGTCGGCCGGAGCGAAGAAACCTTCTAACAGCAGGATGGGCTTTTTCCAGCCCAGTTCGCGCAGCCGCACGGCGTAGTCGACCTCGACCAGCGCCAGCCCGTCGGCGTCGGCGAAGCCGCGCATCGCCCGCTCCAGTCCGTGGCCGTAGCCGTTGGCCTTGACCACGCCCCAGGCCTTGGCGCCCGGCGCCTGGGCCTTGGCGCAGGCCAGGTTGTGCTTCATGGATTCGACGTGGATGGTTGCAGCGATAGGCCTGGACATAAGCAATGTGAGCAAAATGGCGAAGGCCGTATTTTACCGTGCGGCGGCTGATCCGCATGGCTCAATTCTTGGGGATACGATCAAAGCATGGTATAAAGCAAGCCAGATATGTTTTCAGGCATCCCAGTATGAATCGTGGTTTCTATACCATCATGGCAGCGCAGTTCTTTTCGTCATTGGCGGACAATGCGCTGCTCTTTGTCGCGATCGACCTGCTAGTCACCATGAAGTCCCCGGCGTGGATCACGCCACTACTGAAACTCTCCTTTACGCTGTTTTACGTGCTGTTGGCTGCATTTGTCGGCGCGTTCGCTGATTCCATGCCCAAAGGCAAGGTCATGTTCATCTCCAACCTGATCAAGGTTGCCGGCTGTCTGCTGATCTTCGCCCACGTCCATCCGCTGCTCGCTTATGCGTTGGTCGGCTTCGGCGCCGCCGTGTATTCGCCCGCCAAATATGGCATCCTGACCGAATTACTTCCCGCAGAGAAACTAGTTGCCGCAAACGGCTGGGTTGAAGGCCTGACCGTGATGTCGATCATTTTCGGCACCGTCATGGGCGGCAAGCTGGTCGGCGGGCAAGTGTCTTCCTTCCTGCTGGGCCTGGACTTCCCGCTGATCGACACCGGCATCGACACGCCGCCCGAGGCGGCGCTGTGCGTGGTGGTCGGCATTTACATGCTGGCGGCGCTGTTCAACACCCGCATCCCCGACACCGGCTGCGTCTACGGCCACCAGGAACGCAATCCGATCAAGCTGATCACCGATTTCGCCAACTGCTACGGCCTGCTGTGGAAAGACAAGCTGGGACAGATTTCGCTGGCCGTCACCACGCTGTTCTGGGGCGCCGCGCAGACGCTGCAATTCATCGTGCTGGAATGGGCCAACCGCACCCTCAAGCTGAGCTACGAGCAATCGACCAGCCTGGTCGGCGTGGTTGCGATCGGCGTGGCGCTGGGGGCCGTGCTGTCGGCGCGCTTCATCTCGCTGCGCAAGTCGCTGACCGTGATCCCGATGGGCATCGCCATGGGCGTCATCGTCATGAGCATGACGATGGTGAAGTCGGTGGCGCTGGCCTACCCGCTGCTGATCCTGGTCGGCCTGCTGGGCGGCTTCTTCCTGGTGCCGATGAACGCGCTGCTGCAACACCGCGGCCACGTGCTGATGAGCGCGGGCCATTCGATCGCGGTGCAGAACTTTAACGAGAATTTGTCCATCCTGACCATGCTGGCCATGTATTCGCTGATGCTGCGCGGCCACCTGAACCTGGATGTGATCATCGTGCTGTTCGGCCTGTTCCTGGCCGGGACCATGTTCTTCATCATGCGCAAGCATGCGGCCAACCAGCGCGAGTTCGATTCGGTCGCGCTGATCGGCGAGCTGAAACACTGATCTCGCACTAAGCCGGCAGCGCCCCGTCCTGGCGGCGCTGCGCGGCTTGCGCGCGCCAATCGTCGGGCACCACGAAGCCCCGGCTGCGCTCCACCAGCCATTCCCCTTGCTGTTCCAACTCCGCCACCATCACCGGCGCGGCTACTTGCGCCATGTGGTCATGCAGCGCGGCCAGCAGTTCGGCCTTGTTCATCGCGGTGGAGTCCAGGGGCGTCTTCAACGGCGCCAGCCAGTGCAGGCGCGGCATGATCGCGTAGCGTTCGCCCTGCAGGCCGGCGGCCTGTTGCAGCGTGATCCAGAAGCCGTTGCAGTGCGGCTGCGAGATGCCCGGCATCGGCGCCGCGCCCTCGCCACCCGGGTAGAACAGCCAGCCTTTGACCAGCGCCTGTGCCCGAGCCACCGGCTGCGGCAGCAGCGGCTGCGCGGCCGGATGGCTGGCCAGCGACAACTGCTTGTCGAAGATCTTGCGCATCTTGGCGCCCAGCGTGTCGGCCAGGTTGGGGCCGATCAGGCCGTTGAAGTCGGCGCCGGCGTCGCTGGCGTCGAGCAGGTAGAACTTGGTGGCGAATTCCAGATGCACCAGGTCGTCGCCGTCGCGCAGCAGGAAGTCGAATTCGCCGACCGTGTCGTTGCGGCTGGCGCGCACTTGCAGGCCGTGCGCGACCAGCTGGCCGTGCTCGGCGAAGTAGAAGGCCATCAGCTTTTCCGCATACAGGCCGAGGCGCGAGTAGTGGCGGGTGCCCAGCGCGGCGTCCAGCGGGATCGGATCCTGCTCCAGCGCGGCCAGCCAGGCGGCCGTCCCGGGCGATATGGCGCCCAGCGTGGCGATGCGGCCTTGCCAGTGCGGCGAGGCGGGGTCCAGCAGGTCGGGCGCGTCGAGCAGCCAGGCCAGCGCGCGCACGTGCGGACGGGTCAGGTGCCCCCAGCGTTGTTCGAAGCGGAGTTGATAGCTGTCCGCCGGCGCGTGGCCGGCGAGCGCCCCGGACGGGGACGGGCTCGCCGGCGCGGCGGGCGGCTGGCTAGTCACGGGCGGTCCTGGCCAGGCACAGGTCGCCCCAGGCCTTGGCCTTGTCTTCCGGCCGGCGCAGCAGGTCGTCCGGATGATAGGTGGCCACCACCGGCAGTTCGGCCGCGCCGTAGCGCATCACCTTGCCGCGCGCGGCCGGTCCCATCATCAGGCCCCTGGCGGCGTACTGGCCGAAGGTCATGGCCATCGCGGCGCCGGTCAGCGCCAGCTCGCGCTCCAGGAACGGACGGCAGGCCAGCAGCTCTTCGCCACTTGGCGCGCGGTCGGCGCCGTCGGCATCCGATGGACGGCATTTGACCAGGTGGGTGACGTAGACGTCCTGCTCAGGCTTGAGGGCGATGGCCTTCAGCATGTTGTCCAGCAGTTGCCCCGCTTCGCCGGCGATGGACTGGTTTTCCTTCTCGTCCAGGCGGGTCGGCGCGGCGGCGATGGCGATCCACGTGGCGTTGGCGGCGCCTCGGCCGTTGACCGCATTGCGGCGCGTCTCGCACAGCTTGCAGCGGGTGCAGGTGGCGACGGCGGCTTTCAATCCGGCCCAGTCCATGGCGGCGATGGCCTCGTCGCTGACCGGCTCCGCGCGCGCTGGCGCGGGCGCCTCGTCGAACCAGGCGGTGGAGTCGTCATCCGAAGCGGCGGCCGGTGCGGGCGATGGCGCGGCAGCCGGTGTATGCGAAGGCATGGCGGCTGGCGCGGACGATGACGCGGCGGGCATCGCGGGCATGGGCTCGGGCTCGTGCTCCCGCTCCCGCGCCGTGGCTGGCGGCGGCGCGTCGGCAACCGGCGCCGGCTCGACGCTGCGCGCGGCTGGCGCTTCAGCCATCACCGGCATCGGTTCCCCGGCCTGCACATCCTGCGCCACAGGCTCGCCGGCCACGGACGGATTGCGCAATTTCCATTGCACGCCCACGCCCATCTCATCGAGGAACACGGCGCTCCTGGCCATCGTCTGACTCATAAACTGAACCGCATAACGATTGCGTCCTCGCGTTGCTGATTGGCGGCCGGGTAGTAGCCCTTGCGCCGACCGATCTGTTTAAATCCGTAGCGCTCATAAATCTCCAGCGCCCGCGTGTTCGATGGCCGCACCTCCAGCAACACCGACTCCATGCCCAGCCCGCGCGCGCAGGCCACGGCCTGGTTCAGCAGGAAGCGCCCCAGGCCCTGCCCCTGCTTCTCCGCCGACACCGCCACATTGAGCAGATGCGCCTCGTCGACGATCGCCATCAGCAGGAAATAGCCCAGCAAATCGCCCTGCTGGTCGCGCAGCACCCACGCCTCGTAATTGCTGTTGAGCGAATCGATGAAGTTGGCCATGCTCCAGGGATGCGGATAAACGCTCTCCTCCAGCGCCACCACATCGGGCAAATCGGCCTGCTGCATCGGCTCGTAATTGAGCCGCGCCAGATCCCACACCTGCTTCATGCGCCACCCTCGGCAGCCTTGGCGGCCGCCATGTCGCGCCGCTCGGCCTGGGTGTAGGCGATCTTGTTCCGCAAATACAGCGGTTGCGCCTCGGCCGCCGTCACCGTCCGGCCGGCCGCCAACGCGATGGCCGCCAGCTGCGCGATCTGCTCCGCATGCGGCATCACCTCGCTCATCATCCCGGCCAGGCCGCCGCCGGCAAACGCCTCGGCATAGGCCGACAAGCCGTTGCCGCAAGCGACCGGCGCGCCCTGCGGCTGCACGGCCTCGGGCGCCGACAACGCGGGCGGCAGCACTGGCACTGGCGCCGCGCCGTCCGCAAAGCGATACTGCGCCCAGTACACCTCGCCCATGCGCGCATCGAGCACCGCCAGCACCTCGGCGGCGCCGTGCCGCTGATGGCAGGCCAGCGCCATCGCGTCGAGCGTGACCACCGGCACCACCGGCAGATTGCCGCCGAAGGCCAGGCCCTGGGCGATCCCGCAAGCGGTGCGCACGCCGGTGAACGAGCCGGGGCCGGAGCCGAAGGCGATGGCGTCGCAGTCTTTCAAGGCGATGCCGGCTTCGGCCAGCAGCTCCTGGACCATCGGCAGCACCGATTGCGAGTGGGTGCGCACGCCCGAGGACACGCGGCTGATGACGCTCTCGCCGCGCAGCAGCGCGACGGAGGCCAGTTCGGAGGAGGTTTCAATGGCAAGAATAATAGGCATGGCGTATTTTAACCTGCCGGGCTGGCAGGCGCGACCCCGCGCGGGGATGTAGAATACGACCCTTAGGCGCAGAGGCCGCCGTTAGCCGACCAATATCATGCACAGTTTGACCCTCAATTCCGACAACCGCGAAGAGATCGCCGCCGCCCTGGCCGGCGACCGCTGGATCGTGGCCTGCCTGTGCGCGGCCTGGTGCGGCACCTGCGCGTCCTACCGCGCCACGTTCGAGGAGGTGGCCGGGCGCCACCCGGACAAGCTGTTCGTCTGGATCGACATCGAAGACCATGCCGATGTCGTGGGCGACCTTGACGTCGACAACTTTCCCACCCTGCTGATCCAGCACCACGAACTGGTGGCCTTCTTCGGCACCATGCTGCCGGACGCCGGGCTGGCGCACCGGCTGGTGCTGGCCCAGTCCGCGCAGAGCGACGCCGAACTGGCGGCGCTGGCCGTCAGCAGCGAGGAGCGCATCGGCTGGCAGGCCGATTGCAACCTGCGCACCCTGATGCGCAACGCGCTGGCCTGAGCCGGGGCTACACCTTGGCCGCGAAGCGCTGGCATCCCTCCAGGCTGCGCTTCGGGTTAGGCCCCCACCTCGACGCATCAACCTGCGGGCCCAATTCCTCCAGCAGCCGGCGCAACGTCTCCTGGTCCTTGGCCAGGCAAGCCATATAAGCGTAATAGTTGCGGCGCGTGGGGCTGTCGGGGTAACGCGCCATCATGTCCTCATAACTGCGCTTCATGGTCGGCCAATCGGCCGCGCTGGCCTCAAACAGCGCGTGGCCATACTGCTGTTCGGCCGCGTAGGAATACAGGCGCGCGTACATGCCGGTGCCGTACGTGGCCTTGGTGTTTTCCGCCACCTGGCGGATATATTGGTCCAGCAGCTTGGCGTTGCCGCCCCACTTGGGCAGCAAGGTTTCCACTACCCTGAAGTACAAACCGACATCCTCGGGATTGCGCTTCAAGCCTTCCTCGGCGATGGCCCGCTGTTGCGCGGGGCTCCAGTCCAGGCCCATGCCGATCCCCACCAGCGCTTCGTACGCATAACTGTCGGTCAGGGCGACATCGGCATGGTCCGCCAGATATTTGGTCGCGCGCCGCAGATACGACTGAAAATCCTCCAACGCCTGTGGCGGCACCTCATGGATAAAGCCGTTGCCGCGATACGACCATGCGTGGGACTTCAGCACCTCCGCGTGCAGCACATGCGCCAGCGCCGATCGCGGGTATTCGCCGGCCCATTGCAGGGTCAACGCCTCCAGCTCCCGCAGATACGCCTCGCGGTCGGCCTCGCCGGAGCCGATCACCCGGTTCAGCCCGTTGCGGAACAGTTCAATCTCCGACGTGCCATCGGAGGTAATGTGGCCGGGCTGCCTGAGCAAGGCGTTCTGTCTTTCCAGCGCGGCAAAATCGCCCCACCAGAACGTGTGCTCGGCCTCGGCGGTGATCGGCGACACGGCGGTATCGGCCAAGGCCGGCGCGACAGCGCACCAGGCCAGGGCCCAGATCACCCCCGGCATCACATATCTTGACGAAAATTTCATTGCCCACCCCCAGTCGTCTTATCGGCCGCCGGATCGTTCGGCAAGGTCCACACCAGCTGGAACACGAACGGCTCGGCGCCGCGCGGCTGGTCATAACGGTAGCCGCCCAGCGCATATTTCACGGCCGCCGCGTCGAAGACGTTTTCGAAAGCCACTGGGCGCGCGCCACGGACCCCGGGCACGTCGATCTTGCGGCCGGCGACACTGGCCTGCACGGGCTTGCCGGCGGCGTCCAGCCGCGCGCGCATGGTGGTCGTGCCAGTGACGGAGAAGCGGGCGGCAACGGCCGGATAGGCGGCCTGTCCCCCAGGCGCCGGCGGCGCGCGATCAGCGTCATTGCCTAAACGGTCGGCGGCGTTGATCAATGTGCCGTAGCGAAAAGCGTTCAGCGCCGCGGCCGGCGTCGCGCCCTGCCGCAGGCTCACCTGCAACCACCACTGCTGCAGCGCGCACTTCAGCTGCGGATGCAGCTCATCAAAGCTCTTCTTTTCGACCAGCATGGCGTGCGCCAGCACCGGTGGCAGCGCCCGCACAGGACGCTCGCCGGCCAATGCAAGCCGCTTGCGCCACTGCGCACCGGCGTCCTGCGGCAGCGGATCGGGCCAGGCCGGGACATCCGCCCTCGCCTGTCCCCAACGGCCGAGCAAGCGCCGCTCCGTCGCCAGCGCCGCCGCGCGCTGGCCAGCCGGCATCTCCTGGATACGCACGATGCGCGCGGCGAAATCGGTGTAGCGGTAGTCGCCGGCGACAAAACACACACGCGGCGAGGATTGCAGCACCGCCAAGGTCGCGCGCTCGTAGTCGGCATCGCCCGGATCGATCTGCCACAATGCCAGTTCATTGAGCATCCGGGCCCAGACGGCGAAGGGCAGCCGGGCGTATCCGGCGGCCTTGTCCGCCGCTGCCGTGGTTTGGGCCTGGCGCTCCTCCGCCAGCCAGAGCGGGAATAATTGGTCGAGACGGGCTATGTGGGCGGCGCCGATCTCGTCGGCCGCCGAGCGCAACGCCGGGTCGAGCTTCAAGTCCTTGTCCAGCGCAAATGAACGCTGCAAAGCGGAATGCAGTCCCTTGATAATTTCCGCATTCTCCTCCTCGTCTGTCGTGGCGGCGGAGGCAAGCGTCGAAACCAAGGCAACCATCAGGAGGAGAAACCGGCGCAGGTTGGGCATGGACTTAAGCGGGTAGTAAAAAGGGCAACTATACGCGCTTCAACTGTCCGACATCTACGCAGATTGTCACAGCCGGCGCATCCACGAGCGCCGCCATGCCGCGATCCACGCATGGTGCATCGTCAGACGCTGTCGGACGCCACCGGCAATGCCTCCAGCTTCCAGCGCAGCATGCCGCCGGCCAGGTTGGCGACCTTGCTGAAGCCGGCCTTGGCCAGCAGCACGCTGGCCTGCGCCGAGCGCACGCCCGAGCGGCACACCGCCACCACCGGGCGATCCTTATCCAGCTCGCCCGCGCGGTCCATCAGCTGCGACAGCGGCACCAGCCGCGCGCCTTCCAGATGTCCCAGCTGGTCGATAAACTCGGGCGCTTCGCGCACGTCGACGATCTGCACCCCGGCCGCGTGTTCCAGCAGGACCATCGGCTCGATCTCCCACACGCCGCTGAAGCGCAGCGTCAACGGCGCCCAGTCCGGCGTATCGGGCGGCGGCGCGTTGCCCTCCGGCTGGCCGCAGCGCATATTGGCCGGCACCGCGACCGCGATCAGCTTCGGATGCGGCAAATGGAGGTTGTTCATGTGTCCCGCAAAATCGCCCTCGTCCACGTCGCCGCCCAGGCGCGGATTAAAGCGGCGCTCCTCGGCCACGCTGGTCACGGTGATGCCGCGGTAATCGTGGGCCGGATAAAGCAGGCAGGTTTCCGGCAGCGACAGGATCTGCCCGCGCACCGAGGCGAACAACTGCTGCGGACTGCCCTGCTGGAAATCGGTGCGGCCGCAGCCGCGTATCAGCAGGCTGTCGCCGGTGAAGGCCATGGTCTCGTCGTCCAGCACGAAGGTCAGGCAGCCGTTGGTGTGGCCGGGCGTCGCGCGCACGGTCAGGTGGCGGCTGCCGAAGTCGATGCGGTCGCCGTGGCGCAGCGGCCGGTCGGCCAGCTCCGCGCCGGCCGCCGCCGCCAGCGCGATGGCGCTGCCGCAGCTCTGGTGCAAGCGCCAGGCGCCGGTCACGTGATCGGCGTGGACGTGGGTGTCGAGCGTGGCCAGCAGGCGCAAGCCCAGCTCCTTGAGCAACGCCATGTCGCGCGGCACCTGCTCATAGACCGGATCGATCAGCAGCGCCTCGCCGCCGTCGCCCAGCAGATAGGTGTAGGTGGAAGACGTCGGGTCAAACAGTTGGCGAAAAATCATAATGACTAGTCCCTAAAAAAAAGCAACTTGGGGGTCAACAACTTTGGGGTCAAGTCTGACATTCGGACACGGCCTCTGCCGTAGCAAGCCGCTACGGCAGAGGCCGTGTCCGAATGTCAGACTTGACCCCAAATTTCATAGTGTCAACGGCAGGGTGCGCAGGCGCTTGCCGGTCAGCTTGAAGACGGCGTTGGCGACGGCCGGCGCGATCGGCGGCGTCGCCGGTTCGCCCATGCCCTCAGGATGCTCCGCGCTCGGCATGATGATGGTCTCCACCTCGGGCGCCTGGTTGATGCGCACCACCGGGTAGTCGTGGAAGCTGGTCTGCTCGACCTTGCCGTCCTTGATCGTCACCGCGCCATACAGCGCCGCCGACAGCCCGAACACCACCGCCGATTCGACCTGCTGCGCGATGATGTTGGGATTGACGGCGATGCCGCAGTCGACCGCGCACACCACGCGGTGCACGCGGATCTCCGTGCCTTCCACCGATACTTCCGCCACCTGCGCGACGATGGTGCCGAACGACTGGTGCAGCGCCACGCCGTGCGCGCGTCCCGCCGGCGCGGCGCCGGCCCTGGCCACGGCAGCATCGAGCACCGCCAGGTGGCGCGGGTGCCGCTTCAGCAGGCCGCGCCGGAATGCCACGCTGTCCTTGCCCGCCGCATGCGCCAGCTCGTCGATGAAGCTCTCTTTGAAGAACGCGTTGTGCGAATGCCCGACCGAGCGCCAGTACCCCAGCGGCACCGCGCTGTCGACGATCACGTGCCGTATGCGCTGGTTGGGGAATTCGTACTGCATGTCGAACTCGCCTTCGACCGTGGTCTTGTCCGGCCCGCCGGGCGGCAGGCCGAGGTTGCGCTTGAAGAACTGGTGCGACACCGATCCACTGGCCGACTTGTTGTCGTAGCCGAGCACATTGCCCGCCGCGTCCAGGGTGGCGTTGAAGCGCGCCAGCGCCGCCGGGCGGTACACGTCGTGCGTGGTGTCGTCCTCGCGCGCCCAGATCATCTGCACCGGCAGGCCGCCGGTCTGCCGCGCCACCGCCACCACCTGCGACACCATGTCGACATCCAGCCGGCGCCCGAAGCCGCCGCCCAGCATCGTCACCTCCAGCACCACCTTGTCGGCCGGGACGCCTGCCGCTTGTGCCGCCGCCTCCACCGCGAAACCGGGCGACTGCGTCGGCGCCCACAGAAACACGAAGCCGTCCTTGACCTGCGCCGTGCAGTTGACCGGCTCCATCGCCGCATGCGCCAGGTAGGGTGCGCGGTATTCCGCCGTCACGGTCTTGGCGACGCCGGCGGCCTTGCCCTCCACCGCGTCCATGTCGCCCGACTTGTGGTAGGCATGGCCCGAGTCCGCGTCCAGCCTGGCCGCGAACTCGGCGTAGATCGCGGCGCTCGACAGCCTGGCGTTATCGCCGTCGGTCCACTGCACCGGCAAGGCCAGCGCGGCTTGCCTGGCCTGCCACCAGCTCCTGGCCACCACCGCCACGCCGGCGCCGGCGCCGGTCCTGGCCGGCAGCGCGCTGGAGAAATCGACCACGCGCAGCACGCCAGGCATCTTCAGCACCGCGGCCGCGTCGACGCTGGCGACCCGGCCGCCGATCACCGGCGACATGCGCACGGCCGCGTACACCATGCCCTGGGGACGCACGTCGAGGCCATACACCGCCGTGCCGTTCACCTTGGACGGCGTGTCGCGGCGCGGCTGCGGACGGCCGATCAGCCTGAAATCCCTGGGCGCCTTCAGGCGGATCTCGCCCGGCTTGGAGGTGGCGGCGGCCACCGCCAGCGCGCCATACGCCAGGCGCCTGCCGTCGGCGTGGATGACGAAGCCGTCCTCGGTGCGGCAGTCCTCGGCGCGCGCCTGCCACTGCGCGGCGGCGGCGGCCACCAGCATGGCGCGCGCGGCGGCGCCGGCTTCGCGCATCGGCTGCCACGCGTCCTTCACGCTGGACGAGCCGCCGGTGATGATCAGGCCCAGCTCGCGCGCGACCTTGCCGACGGTCCAGCTGACCACCGCCTTCAGGTCGCCGTTGTCGTCCGGGTGGAACGGCAGGCCGTCCTTGAGCATCGCGATATTGCCGTAGATTTTATCGGCCGGCGCCTGCACCAGCCGCACCGCCGACAGCGGCACGTCCATCTCCTCGGCCACCAGCATCGGCAAGGCGGTGTGCACGCCCTGCCCCATCTCGCTGCGCGCCATGACCACGTTGACCATGCCGTCCGGCGCCACCGCCACCCAGCCGTTGAGCTCCACCGCGTTGCCGACCACCGGCATCGGATGCGTCGCGTGCAGGCGCTGCCTCGGCGGCATCGCGCCCCAGCCGACCACCAGCGCGCCGGCGGCGGCCACGCCGCCAAAGATAAAGCGGCGGCGTCGTTTGGACTGTGGCTGCATGCGGTCTCCCTTGTTTGGTTATTGGTGCCAGCGCGCCAGCATGTCGCTGGCGGCCACCGGCTTGCTGTAGAAGTAGCCCTGCGCCAGGTGGCAGCCGTGCCGCAGCAGGAACGCGGCCTGCTCCTCGGTCTCGACGCCCTCGGCGATCACGGACAGGTTCATGCTCTTGCCCAGCTGGATGATGGCGATGGCGATGGCCTCGTCGTTGACGTCGGTCGAGATGTCCTTGATGAAGGAGCGGTCGATCTTCAGCGTCTGCACCGGCAGCTGCTTCAGGTAGGCCAGCGACGAGTAGCCGGTGCCGAAATCGTCGATCGCCAGGCCGACGCCGATCGAGTGCAAATCGTTGATGAAGACCATGGCGTCGCCGGTGTTCATGATCACCGACTCGGTCACCTCCAGCTGCAGGCGCTCCGGCGCCAGCCCGGTCTCGCGCAGGATGTCGGCCACCATGTTGACGATGCTGCCGCGCTCGAACTGCTTGGCCGACAAGTTGACCGCCATCTTCGGCACGTGCAGGCCGGCTTCCTGCCAGCGCATCATCTGGCGGCACGCTTCCTGCAGCACCCACTTGCCCAGCTGGTTGATGAAGCCCGTGTCCTCGGCCAGCGGGATGAAGCGGATCGGCGGCACCAGGCCCAGTTCCGGATGGTTCCAGCGCACCAGCGCCTCGACGCCAATCAGGCGGCCGGTGTCGATCTCCACCTGCGGCTGGTAGTTGAGGAAGATCTCGTCCTTCTCGATCGAGCGGCGCAGGAAGGTCTCCAGCCGCAGGCGCTCGACGCCCTCGCCGGTCATCGACGGCGTGTAGAAGCTGTAGCCGTTGCGGCCGCGCGCCTTGGCCTGGTACATGGCGACGTCGGCGTTCCGGATCAGCATGTTCAGGTCGGCCGCGTCCTCCGGGAACACGCTGATGCCGACGCTGCAGGTGACGAACAGCTCGTGGCCGGCCACCATGAACGGCTGCTCGAACATCTGCACCAGCTTCTCGGCGACCTGGCTGGCGCCGAACTGGTTCTCGATATTCTCCAGCAGGACGATGAACTCGTCGCCGCCCAGGCGGGCCAGCGTGTCGCCCTCGCGCAGGCGCTCCTGCAGCGCCTTGGCGACCTGCTTGAGCAGCTCGTCGCCGATGTGGTGGCCCAGCGTGTCGTTGACGTTCTTGAAGCGGTCCAGGTCGATGAACAGCAGCGCCAGCTGCTCGCCGTCGCGCGAGGCGCGCTGCAGCGCGTGCTGCAGGCGGTCGTGGAACAGCAGCCGGTTCGGCAGCGCGGTCAGCGGATCGTGGTGGGCCAGGTGGTCCAGCTTTTCCTGCGATTCCTTGGCCTTGGTGATGTCGCTGAACACGCCGACGTAGTGCGTGGTCTCGCCGCGCGTGTCGCGCACCGCGCTCACCGTCAGCCATTCCAGATACAGCTCGCCGTTCTTGCGCTGGTTCCAGATCTCGCCGCGCCAGAAGCCTTTTTCCACCTGCGCCTGCCACATGTCGGCATAGAACTCGGTGTCGTGGCGGCCCGAGCGCGTCAGCGTGCGGTCGCGGCCCATCGCCTCGGCCTCGGTGTAGCCGGTGATCTGCGTGAAGGCCGGGTTGACGGCGACGATGATGCCCTGGGCGTCCAGCACCACCACGCCGTCGGCGATGTGCTCGATCACGGTGGCGGACAGGCGCAGCTTCTCCTCGGCCTCCTTGCGCGCGGTGATGTCGGCGTACACCCAGATGCTGCCCTCGTTGGCGCGCTTGTTGTCGAGCGCGTAGCCGCTGACCATGCACCAGAACAGGCTGCCGTCCTTGCGGCGGTAGTGGCGCTCCTCGTTGAAGTAGTCGCCCTCCGACAGCGACGGGTACTGGCGCGCGCCGGCCGATTCGAAATCGAAGGAGTTGGGGAACACGATCGAGGTCGAGGCCCCGGTCATCGCGCCCGGCTCGTAGCCGAACAGTTCCTCGCAGCGGCGGTTGACCGAGACGATCTTGCGGTTACGGACAAACATCACGCCGAACATGACGTTGTCGAGGATGGCGCTCTGCTCGGCCAGCAGCGCCTCGATGCGCATCTCGTTGTGCTTGCGCATGCTGATGTCGGAGATGATGCCGTCCACCCACGGCGCGTTGCCCTCGCCGTCGTGCGGCTGCGGCTGGCCGTTCTCGGCCACCCAGCGCTCGGTGCCGGAGGCGTCCAGGATGCGGTATTCGACCTCGTACGGCTGGGCGCCGCGGATCGCCTCGGACACCGCGCGGCGCTGCTTCTTGCGGTCTTCCGGCGCGATCAGGTTGGTCCACGAGTGGGTGGTGCTGCGCATGAACTGGGCGGCGGAGTAGCCGGAGATCTCCTCGATGGCGTCGGACACGAAGTCGATCGGGCCGTCGGGGCGGAAGCGGAACACCGCGCCCGGCACCTGGGTGACGATGGTGCGGAAGCGCTCCTCGCGCTGGCCGATGTCCTCGAACAGGCGCTTGATCGCCACCCGCATCTGCTCCAGCTGGCTGGCCAGGCGGCCCAGCTCGTCGCTGCCGACCAGGTCCAGGCGGGTTTCGAAGTCGCCGTGCGACAGGCGGTCGGAAAAGCGCATCAGCTTGCGCAGCGGCTTGATCAGGCGGGAATTGAGGAACAACACGATCAGCAGCAGCGACACCATCAGCTGCCCGGCCAGCACGAACACGTAGGACAGCTGCTTCTCGCGCAGCTCCTGCTGGCTGCGGGCGTCGTCCATCTCGACCGTGATGCGGCCGATGCGCTCGCCACGCACCAGGATCTCGCGCTCGGCGCGGAACACGTTGCCGGCCGCGCGGCGCGGCGAATGCACGCTCATGAACTGGGTGTCGGCCTGGCCGACCACCTCGACCTGCAGCACCGACTGGTCGCGCATCACCGACTCGACCAGCGAGTGGGCCGACTCGGCGTTCATGTTCCACAGCGATTCCTGCATGCCCAGCGCCAGGATGTCGGCGTTGCGCTGCAGCGATTCGTTGAGCGCCACGCGCGCCGACTGCTGCTCGTGCACGCCGATCAGCAAATAGCTGCCGATGATGGCCGGGATGACCAGGCCGCCGAACACCACCAGCAACAGCGCTCCATAGATCGAGAGACCGTACAGGGCGCCGAGCCGGGTACGCAGCCGTTGATAGAGGGCGCTAATCATGCACCGGTACGCCGTCTTGATAAGTTTGCATCATCTGTGTATAGGGGGTTCGTCACGCAAACTTTAGGGTTACTTGATGGAATTATGCACGGAAACTGGCGAAAAAGTCATGCTCCCAGCAAAAAACCCACAGGCACGCTATCATCGCGGCTCCATTCAACAGAGGGCTCCGCCATGACCACATTCTCCATGTACTCCGCCTCCATCCCCGTGTTCAAACAGATCCTGAACAGTCTGCTGGCCATCCTCGACAAGGCCGAGACCCACGCGGCCGAGAAAAAGATCGACCCGAACGCGCTGCTGCAGTTCCGCCTGTTCCCGGACATGCTGCCGTTCACCCGCCAGATCCAGATCGCCTGCGACTTCTCCAAGGGCGCGGCGGCCCGCCTGGGCGGCCTGGACGTGCCGTCGTACGAGGACACCGAAACCAGCTTCGCCGAACTGAAGGCCCGCATCGCCAAAACCCTGGCCTACATCGACAGCGTGCCGGCCAGCGCCATCGAGGGCAGCGAGACGCGCGCCATCACCACCGGCAGCGGCGAGAAGACCAAGCACTTCACCGGCCAGACCTATCTGTTCCACTACGCGCTGCCGCACTTCTTCTTCCACGCCACCACGGCCTACGACATCCTGCGCCACAACGGCCTGGAAATCGGCAAGAAGGATTTCATCGGTACCTATTAATACCCGACGAATACCCGACGTCATTCCCGCGAATACCCGACGTCATTCCCGCGCAGGCGGGAATCCATACTCAGCATGGGTCCCCGCCTGCGCGGGGACGACGCTGGCGGGTTCAGGTGTTGCGGCGCGGGTAGCCCTGCGCCAGGATGCGCTGCCACACCAGCTCCTTCTGCTCGGCGCTCATCGACACCCAGTGCGCCACCTCGACCACCGACCTGCCGCAGCCGCGGCAGATCTCGTCGAAGGTGGTCGAGCACACCGCCACGCACGGCGTGTCCGGCCGGACCGGCAGGTCGGCCATCATTTCACCTTCATCAGCTTGTCCCAGCCGTCGTGGCCCAGGGCGCGCAGCGTCTCGATGTTCTTTTCAAAGATGTCGCCCGCCTCGGGGAAGGCTTCCACCGCGCGCTCCACGCTGTCCTCGCGCAGCAGGTGCAGCGTCGGGTACGGCGAGCGGTTGGTGTAGTTCTCGATGTCGTTCTGATGGGTGTCGGCGAACTGGTAGTCCGGGTGGAAGCTGGCCACCTGCAGGATGCCGTCCAGCTCCACGTCCTCCAGCGCGGCGTCGGCCACGTCCAGGAATTCGTTGAAGTCCTCGAAATCGGCCAGCACGTTCGGATGGATCAGCATGGTCGTGTCGACCTTGTCCGGCGAGGTCTCGGCCAGGTATTCCAGCTCTTCCAGCAGCTGGGCCAGCAGCGCCTCCGGGGTGTCGGCGTCGCTGACCACGTAGCGGATCTGCTTTTTCACATGGACGGCCTTGGCAAACGGACACAGGTTCAGGCCGATGACGGCCTGCTCCACCCAATTGACGGTCTCGGCGATGACGGCGTCGTGATCGATGGCGGGGCTACTCATAATTCAATTCCTTGGTGACTGCTCAAAAGCGGAATTGTACGCACTCTTTGCGGGAACTCATACTTCCGCGATTTTGCAGGCATTTGCGGCTTATTTACGTGGAACGATTGCATAAAAGAATTCGTCATCCCGCTGACATATTTCTTGACTCGACCCGGCGACCTTCGTACACTCCACGTTTATTCATAGTCCGATCGATGTTGCTGGTCGATAACAATGGAAAACTATGCAAGCACGTATTTCTAAATCCGCCGCCCTGGCGACGCTGCTGGCCCTGATGGCGCCGGCGATGGTCCAGGCGCACGATGAAGCGCCGGGCCTGCCGACGTCGTCGATGCCGCTGTCCGCCCTGCCCAAGTCCCCCGCCCTCGATGTCTCCTCCCTGAAAATCAACAAGCCGGCCAAAGCGGTCGACGAGGACGCTTTCCGCGAAAAAGACGTGTGGGGCCGCATCCGCAGCGGCTACGCCATTCCGGACATCAACAACGAGCTGGTGGCCAAGCACGTCAACTGGTACGCCACCCGCCCCGACTACATCAGCCGCACCACGGCGCGCGCCTCGCGCTACCTGTTCCACGTGGTCACCGAGCTGGAGAAGCGCGGCATGCCGACCGAACTGGCGCTGCTGCCGTTCATCGAGTCCGCGTTCAATCCGCAGGCGCTGTCGAGCGCGAACGCGGCCGGCATGTGGCAGTTCGTGCCGGGCACCGGCCGCGACTTCAACCTCAAGCAGGACGCCTTCAAGGACGAGCGCCGCGGCATCCTGGCCTCGACCGACGCCGCCCTGACCTACCTGCAGCGCCTGTACGACATGTTCGGCGACTGGCAACTGGCGCTGGCCGCGTATAACTGGGGCGAAGGCTCGGTGCAGAAGGCCATCAAGCGCAACCAGGCGGCCGGCAAGCCGACCGACTTCGAGAGCCTGGCCGAGCTGATGCCGGCCGAGACCCGCAACTACGTGCCCAAGCTGCAGGCGGTGAAGAACATCATCGCCAATCCGGCCCAGTACGGCCTGAACCTGCCGGCCATCGACAACACGCCGTACTTCACCGCGGTCGACAAGACCAGCGACATCGACCTGACCATCGCCGCCCACCTGGCCGAGCTGTCGGTCGACGAGTTCAAGGCGCTCAACCCGCAGTTCAAGCGCCCGGTCATCACCGGCGACGAGGAGACCAAGATCCTGCTGCCCAAGGAAAACGCCGCCAAGTTCCACCTGAACCTGGCGCAATGGGGCAAGGAACTGTCGACCTGGACCACGCACAAGATCACCAGCGCCCGCGAAAGCATCGGCACGCTGGCCTCGCGTTTCCACACCACGCCGGAAGTCATCCGCCAGGCCAACAACATCCCGCAGAAGACGCTGCTCAAGGCCGGCTCCACCATCCTGGTGCCGAAGATCTCGACCTCGGCCAGCGTGGACATCTCGCCCGAGGTGGAGCGCAACGCCACCGTGGCCTTCGAGGCCGAGCGCGAGCGCACCACCGGCAAGTCCGGCTACCGGCTGGCCAAGGGCGGCAAGACCGCCAAGTCCGGGCCGGTGGCGCTGGTCAAGGCGCACGTGCCGCGCGACGCCCGCAAGCCCCGCCACCGCGGCAATTAAACAGCCAACGCAGCCCGCCCGGCCCCGGCCCGGGCGCATGCCGCCGGGCCGCCGCAGCGATCAAAGGTTGCAGTCGCGGCCCAGTCGCCCTACAATCTTGGTCTTGCGGCGGCCGGCAACGGGCCTCTCACATAAATAACAACCTCACTGACGTCGCCAGCCAGCTGAACATGGCCAGACTAGGCGCGCAGTTGCAATTGGAGTCACTATGGCGTTCTTGCAAGGCAAAAAAATCCTCATCACCGGTTTGCTGTCGA
This sequence comes from Rugamonas sp. A1-17, assembly GCA_025548565.1. Lineage (GTDB taxonomy): Bacteria > Pseudomonadota > Gammaproteobacteria > Burkholderiales > Burkholderiaceae_D > Rugamonas. Next base: position 46,385 of record JAJLPB010000015.1, on the reverse strand, counting down.
ACCGTTCCATCGCCTACGGTATCGCCAAGGCCTGCCACCGCGAGGGCGCCGAGCTGGCGTTCACCTACGTCGGCGAGCGCTTCAAGGACCGCATCACGGAATTCGCCGCCGAATTCGGCAGCAGCCTGGTGTACGACTGCGACGTCTCGAGCGACGAGCAGATCGCCGCGCTGTTCGCCGACCTGGGCAAGAGCTGGTCGCAGCTGGACGGCCTGGTGCACGCGATCGGCTTCGCGCCGCGCGAGGCGATCGCCGGCGACTTCCTGGACGGCCTGACCCGCGAGAACTTCCGCATCGCCCACGACATCTCGGCCTACAGCTTCCCGGCCATGGCCAAGGCCGCCCTGCCGCTGCTGAAGGAAGGCTCGTCGCTGCTGACGCTGTCGTACCTGGGCGCGGTGCGCGCCATCCCGTACTACAACACCATGGGCCTGGCCAAGGCCTCGCTGGAGGCGTCGGTGCGCTACCTGGCGGAAAACCTGGGCAAGCTGGGCATCCGCGCCAACGGCATCTCGGCCGGCCCGATCAAGACCCTGGCCGCGTCCGGCATCAAGGACTTCGGCAAGCTGCTCGGCTTTGCCTCGTCGCACGCGCCGCTGCGCCGCAACGTCACCATCGAGGAAGTGGGCAACACCGCCGCCTTCATGCTGTCGGACCTGGCCTCCGGCATCACCGGCGAGATCACCTACGTCGACGGCGGCTTCTCGCATGTCATGGGCCTGAACGCCGAAGACTACCTCTGATCGTCGTCCTCCCCGAAAACAGCGCCTGCTGCGAAGCACGGCGCTTTTTTTTCGCCCTCAATATCAGGCAATCCCTACCCCAAACCCAGCCAAGGACGATGCCATTCGCACCAGCTATTTTGCTACCCTTCAACACAGTATCGATAGTTTAATCAGGGGCGAAGCATGCTGGAGCGACTGAACGTCAAGACACGGTTTTTCATATTGATCGGCTGCTGCGTGGCCGGCTTCGCGATCTACGGGGGCTGGTCGTTCAAGATCCTCAACGAACTCAAGGTCAACGGACCGGTCTACCAACGCATCGTGCAAAACAAGGATCTGGTGGCCGACATCCTGCCGCCGCCGGAATACATCATCGAATCCTACATGGTCTGCCTGCAAATGTCGGCCACGGCGGACCCGGCGGCGCGGCAGAAGCTGGCGCAGCGGCTGATGGCGCTCAAGGGCGACTACGATACGCGCCACGTGTACTGGGGCCAGCAGTCGCTCGATCCGGAACTCAGGCAAACCATGCTGGAGCAGGCGCACGCGCCGGCCGCAGCCTTCTACCAGACCGCCTTCGACCAGTACATTCCCGCGCTGGCGCGGCAGGACAAGGAAGCCGCCGCGGCGGCGATGGCCCGGCTTGACGAGCTCTACGAGACGCACCGGAAAGTCATCGACCGCGTGGTCCAGATGGCCACCAAGGACGCGGAGACCGACGAAGCGGCGGCGCGCGAGCGGATCGCCACCGCCGGCGTGCTGAGCGCACTGATCCTGGCGGCCACGCTGGCCGCCAGCGTGGGGGCGACGGAGATCATCACGCGCGGGCTGCGCAGGCAGCTGGGCGGCGAGCCGGCGCTGGCCGCGGAAATCGCCAACCGCATCGCGGCCGGCGACCTGACCGTCCCGGTGCCAACGGCCGACGGCGACCAGTCCAGCCTGATGTACGCGATGCGCGGCATGCGCGACAAGCTGGCCGGCATCGTCAGCCAGGCCCGCACCGGCACCGACGCCATCGCCTCGGCCTCCGGCCAGATCGCCTCGGGCAATCAGGACCTGTCGTCCCGCACCGAGCTGCAGGCCGGCGCGCTGGAGGAGACCGCCACCTCGATCGAAGCGCTGAACGACACCGTGCGGCGCACCGCGGACAATGCGCAGCGCGCCAACGCGATGGCGCGCCACGCGTCCGAGGTGGCGGCCCAGGGCGGCGCCGTGGTGGCGCACGTGGTCGACACGATGGGGTCGATCAACGCGTCGTCACGGAGGATCGCCGACATCATCGGCGTGATCGACGGCATCGCGTTCCAGACCAATATCCTGGCGTTGAACGCGGCGGTGGAGGCGGCGCGCGCCGGCGAGCAGGGACGCGGGTTCGCGGTGGTGGCGACCGAGGTGCGCAACTTGGCCCAGCGCAGCGCGGCCGCGGCCAGGGAGATCAAGGCCCTGATCGACGATTCGGTGCTGCAGGTGGACGCCGGCGCGACACTGGTCGACCAGGCGGGGACGACGATGTCCGAGATCGTCGCCAGCGTCCGGCGCGTGACCGAGGTCATGGAGGAAATCGCCTCGGCCACGCAGGAGCAGAGCTCGGGCATCGCGCAGATCGGCGCGGCCATCGGCCAGATGGACCAATCGACGCAGCAAAACGCCGCGCTGGTGGAGGAAGCGGGAGCGGCGGCCCAGTCGCTGCACGAACAGGCCGGCGACCTGGCCGAGGTGGTGCGCATCTTCAAGCTGAACGCCGGCGCCCCGGCGGCTGCGGGCCGGAGCCAGGCACGGACGCTAAGGTAGAGCTCGTGTCCGAATGTCAGACTTGACCCCACCCGGGGTTTGCCCGCGGCGGGCCGGGCAGGATGATTTCCCGCTCCACCAGCCGCTGCCGCACCTTGCCGGCCAGCGCGGGCGCCTCCCCGGCGCTGGCGCCGATATCGACGATCCAGTACGTGTGCACGCTCATGGCAGCTCCTTCAGGCCGGCGGCGACCTTGTCGCAGTCGTCCCGGGTCGGCGCTTTCAATGGCGACAGCCCCAGCTTGTCCGTATGCCAGGCGCGCATCGTGTCCTGCTCCTCGGCCGCCAGTTTGCCCATGGCAGCCGCGTCGGCGCGCGAGGTGCGCGCCAGCATCAGGGTGGCGGCCTGGCTCAGGCCCGCCTGGTGCACGCCGCTCCATGCCCGCAGCGCTTCCTGGTAGGCCCTGGCGTGATCCGGATAGCGGTTGGCGCACTTGCCGGTGACCTGCCGCAGCATATCGCGCCGTATCATCTGCCGCAGCGCGCCCTGCTCGTCCGCGCTGAGCGGCGCGGACGGCGCCTCTTGCGCGGGCGCCGGCTCGACGGCCACCCGCTCGGCCGGCGGATCGGCAATGATCGCGTTGACCTTGCCCAGGAACGCTTGCGCGCCGGCGGGGCGGCCGCTGATATCGCCCAGCAGCTTGCCCTTGCTGAACACATATTGCATCGGCACGCCGTACACCGGCATCAGCTTGCCGAAGTCGGGAATCTGGCGCCATGGCGTCCACTGCACCCGCACGTAGCTGAGCCCGGGCTGGTGCGGCAGCGAGGCCGACATGTCGAACACCCGGTCGGCGCCCTTGCAGTAGCCGCAGCCTGGGTCGGGCGACGTCAGCTGCACCACCACCAGCTCGTGGCTGGCAACGTAGGCGGCCAGCTCCCGCGGCTTCAACTCCTGCACCGCGCCCGGCGTACCCGACAACATCAACGTCACCGCCCACGGCATGAACATGGTTTACTCCAGTCAAAACCTTAAAATTATCATATAAATAACTGCGGCGCTGCACAATAGAAAGAGACTGACCTATACAGACCACCCGTAGTGCTGTATAGTGTCGCCTGTGCGCTGCAATGAGCGCGCTGCAACAAAAGCAGCGCCGATTGACCAGCCAGGTATTACTAGCAGCTTCGCAAGCCTTAGCGCATCACCCTGATGTCGCTTATAAAGCCCTCCCGCCTTTGGTGTCGCACCTGACACCGTCCCGGCGCAAAGCTTTTGTGCCGAAATTTCTTTCGATTTTGATTGAGTCATTTCGTTTTGGTAGGCGTAGCTATTTCGCGTTCGGCTTTTGCACGAACGCCGGTTTTTTACGAAAGAACAGCATGACATTTGAAGCACTTGGTCTCAACACGTCCCTCATCAAAGCCCTGACCGACGCCGGCTACACCGCGCCGACCCCGGTACAGCAGCAGGCTATCCCTGCGGCGATCGCAGGCAAGGACTTGTTGGTATCCTCGCAAACCGGTTCCGGCAAGACTGCAGCGTTCATGCTGCCGTCGCTGCACCGTTTGTCCGAGATCGACCCGGCAGCCGCCGGCAAGACTCCGAACCAGGAAATGCAAGCGGCCCGCGCCCGTGGCGAGCGCCCACGTTTCAAAGCCGCACAGCCAAAGATGCTGGTGTTGACCCCGACCCGCGAACTGGCCCTGCAAGTCACCACCAATACCGACAAGTACAGCGTCAACCTGCGCCGCATCAAGGCCGTGTCGATCCTGGGCGGTATGCCTTATCCAAAACAGATGCAACTGCTGGCCAAGAATCCCGAGATTCTGGTGGCGACCCCAGGCCGCCTGATCGACCACATGGAATCGGGCAAGATCGACTTCTCGCAACTGGAAATCCTGGTGCTGGACGAAGCCGACCGCATGCTGGACATGGGCTTCATCGACGACATCGAAAAGATCGTCGAAGCGACCCCGTCGACCCGCCAGACCATGCTGTTCTCGGCCACGCTGGACGGCGTGGTCGGCAACATGGCGCGCCGCATCACCAAGGATCCGCAGATCATCCAGATCCTCAGCGCCGCCAACAAGCATGAGAACATCACCCAGCGCGTGCACTTCGTCGACGACCTGTCGCACAAGAACCGCCTGCTGGACCACCTGCTGCGCGACGACTCGCTGGACCAGGCCGTGGTCTTCACCGCCACCAAGCGCGACGCCGACACCATCGCCGACCGCCTGAACATCGCCGGTTTCTCGGCCGCCGCGCTGCATGGCGACATGCACCAGGGCGCCCGCAACCGCACGCTCGACAGCCTGCGCCGCGGCCAGGTGAAGATCCTGATCGCCACCGACGTTGCCGCCCGCGGCATCGACGTGCCGACCATCACCCACGTGTTCAACTACGACCTGCCGAAGTTCCCAGAGGACTACGTGCACCGCATCGGCCGCACCGGCCGCGCGGGCCGCAACGGTCTGGCGATCTCGCTGGTGAACCATGCCGAAGGCATGAACGTCAAGCGCATCGAGCGCTTCACCAAGCAGCTGATTCCGGTCAACGTCATCGAAGGCTACGAGCCGAAGAAGACCGCGTCGGCATCGCGTTCGGCTCCGCGTCCAGGCGGCTGGAAGCCGGGCGATAACCGCGGCGGCGCCAAGCCAGGCCAGCGCACGTTCAGCAAGCCGGGCGCACCGCGCAAGGAAGGCAGCACCGGCGGCGGCTACAAGGGCAGCAACCCACGCAGCACCGACGGCGCACGCCGCAGCTACGGCGACCGTTAATCGGTAGTCCGCTGAATTAAAGAAGCCCCCGCCTGCACTAGTGCCGGCGGGGGCTTTTTGCATTGAAAGCCATGCTCAGTCGAGGAATCGCATACCCTTATTGGGCTTGGCTCGGCACTCCGCCAGACGGGAACTCAACGAGCCCACGTGCGCTTCCAATTGATGGCCGTCCGGGTCCAGGAAATAAAACGAATCGCCTTCGCTGCGATTCAGTCACCCCGCCATCCCTGAGCCTTTGTTGGATGCGCAAATACCGCTGCTTACGACTGATAACTCAGGACAAAATCCAGCACCCCTTACGCTGGATCTCGTCGTGCATGGCATCCGGTGCCAGATCAAGTTCTCCAGGCCAAGTAACGACACCGTCTACCACGGCCACTTGACCAAACAGTGCATGGTCTCTCAGGTGTGCGAAGACGCCTCGAAAAGCAGACGGTTTAAATCTGACGACTCCTTCAACTCCGTCCTTAAACCGCACCCAAAGAGTATGTCCATCCTGCACCTTCATATCGACGACATCCCATTCCATACGTATTACTCCAATGGCAAAATTGGATGAGGAGTCTGCATCGATTCACAAAGACGCCAATTCTCCAATAATTCATCTTGATGCAAATCGGTCCAGTCCAACACCAGACCGAGCGCCCTGGGAGGCAATCGGCCACCCATCAGTTCCTGCTTCCGAATATCGATAGTGGCTTTGAATTCACCATACTTCACATGGAAATGCGGCGGAAGGTGATCACGAAAAAACATTTGGATCACAAGGCCATAAAAGATGCTGATCGTAGGCATAGCTCACCGCTCCGACATATGAAGTCAAAATCAGTATAGCAAAAGCTTCCCTACTTCCTGGCCGTGATCCGCAAGATCCGGCGGAACGTCGGGCATTCCATGTGGCTGGCGGCTTTGCAGACGGCGGCGTGCCGCAGGCCGTCGCGCATGGTGGTGAGTTTCCTGATGGTGCGGTCCAAATCGTCCGCCTTGGCGGTCAGCAGGTGGCGGTCGATGTGCAGATCGCCGTCGGCGCCGAACATGCCCGCGATTTCGTCGAGCGAGAAGCCGGACGCGCGACCCAACGCGATCAGGGCCAGCCGCTCCACCACGCCCGCGTCGAAGATGCGGCGCAAGCCGTGCCTGCCGATCGATGCGATCAGCCCCTTTTCCTCGTAGAATCGCAACGTGGACGCGGGCGTGCCCGATATCCGAACCACTTCAGCTATGTCCATGCTCGCCATCGCTTGACTTCAAGTTGACTTGAAGTGGCACAGTAGCACTTCCGTATTTCCACGACAAGCGAAAGGATGAAACCATGAACCAGCAGCAAAGCACAATATGGAATAGCACCGGCGGCAACACCTGGGTAGCCGCGCAAGCCCTGCTCGACCACATGTTCCAGCCCATCGAAGACCTGCTGATGCAAGCCATTCCGCCGGCCACGCAAAGCCTGCTGGACGTGGGCTGCGGCACCGGGTCCACCACGCTGGCCGCCGCGCGCCGCCTGGGCGCGGACCGCCGCTGCACCGGCATCGACATCTCCGGCCCGATGATCACCGCCGCCCGCGACCGCGCCGCGCAAGCCCAATCCAGCGCCACCTTTATCCAGGCCGACGCCCAGCGCCACGCCTTCGAACCGGCCAGCTTCGACGCCATCATCTCGCGCTTCGGCGTGATGTTCTTCGATGATCCGGCCGCCGCGTTCAGCGCGCTGCGCCGGGCCACGCGCGACGGCGGCACGCTGCGCTGCATCGTCTGGCGCGCCCCGGAAGACAATCCCTTCATGACCGCCGCCGAGCGCAGCGCGAGCGCCCTGCTGCCCCAACTGCCCGCGCGCGTGCCGGACGAGCCGGGCCAGTTCGGCTTCGCCAACCGCGAGCGCGTGCGGACCATGCTGGAGCAAAGCGGCTGGCGCGACATCGACATCGCGCCGCTCGACGTCGCCTGCAGCTTCCCCGAGCCGGACCTGCTGCACTACATGACCCACATGGGCCCCGTCGGCAGGCTGCTGCAAACAGCCGGCGAGTCCACCCGCCAGCAAGTGGCCGCCGTGGCCCGCGCCGCCTTCGAGCCCTACGTGCACGGCGACCAGGTGCGCTACACCGCCGCCCTGTGGGACATCCGCGCCGGCGCGCGCTGAGGCGCGGCATTGCTGTATAACGTCCGCATGGAAATTATTTGCAATTTGCCACAATAAGCGCAGCCGTGGACCGTCTACAACGACATGACACCACCGAATTCAACCACCGAACAGGACATCGCCGCGACCGTGCTGCGCGAGCGCTCGCGCCTCGGGAATTTTATCCGGCGCCGCGTCAGCGACCCGACCGACGCCGACGATATCCTGCAAGACGTGTTCTACGAATTCGTCCAGGCCTACCGCCTGCCGGAGCCGATCGAGCAGGCCAGCGCCTGGCTGTTCCGGGTGGCGCGCAACCGCATCATCGACCGCTTCCGCAAAAAAAAGGAAGTGCGCCTCGACGACCTCGGCTGCGACGACGAGGGCGACGACTGCCGCCTGGATCTGCTGCTGCCGTCGGTGGACGGCAGCCCGGAGGACGCCTACGCCCGCGCCACGCTGCTGGAGGAACTGCAAACGGCGCTGGAGGAATTGCCGGTCAACCAGCGCGAGGTGTTCGTCGCGCACGAGCTGGACGGCGTGAGCTTCAAGGAAATGGCCGCGCAAAGCGGCGTATCGATCAACACCCTGTTGGCGCGCAAACGCTACGCGGTCCTGTACCTGCGCACGCGCTTGCAAACCCTGTACGACAACGAATGAAACGAAAGGAGAATCTGAAATGAAAAGAAAGCTGCTGTTCCTGCCCATGATCCTGCTGGGGGTGGCCTTGCTGGCCTGGGTCGTGATGATGCTGTGGAACTGGGTCATGCCCGGGGTGTTCGCCGGCAGCATGCAAATCGACTATTGGCGCGCGCTTGGCCTGCTGGTATTGTGCCGTATCCTGTTCGGCGGCTTCCGCGGGCGGCACGGCGGCGGCTTCCACGGCGGGCGCGAACGCTGGCAGCGCTGGCAGGCCATGACGCCCGAAGAGCGCGCACAATTCCACAAGGACCGCAGCGCCTACTGCCGCCCCCACAAAGAACCGACACATGACTAAACACGTACCCAAACCCGTACCGACGCCGTTCACCGGCTATCAAAAAACCGTGGTGGCGATGCTGGCCTTCCTGCAGTTCGCCGTCATCCTCGATTTCATGCTGATGTCGCCGCTGGGCGCGGTCATCATGCCGGCCCTGCGCATCGGCCCCCAACAATTCGGGCTGGTGGTCTCGGCCTACGCCTTCAGCGCGGCCGCCTCCGGCCTGCTGACGGCAGGTTTCGCCGACCGCTTCGACCGCAAGAAGCTGCTGCTGTTCTTCTACGCCGGCTTCGTGCTGGGCACGCTGTGGTGCGGCCTGGCGCAAAGCTACGAATCGCTGCTGGCCGCGCGCATCGTCACCGGCCTGTTCGGCGGCGTGATCGGCTCGGTCGTGCTGGCCATCGCCACCGACCTGTTCGCGCCGCAACAGCGCGGCCGCGTCATGGGCCTGATCCAGACCGCCTTCGCCGCCAGCCAGGTGCTGGGCATCCCGGTCGGCATCTACCTGTCCAACCAGTGGAACTGGCACGTGCCGTTCACCGCCATGGCCGCCCTCGGGCTGGCCGGCGGCCTGCTGGTGGCGTGGCGCCTGCAACCGGTCGACGCCCACCTGGGCAAGCCGCAGGAGCACAGCGCCTGGATGCACCTGTTCCACACCGTGAGCGAGCGGCGCTACCTGCTGGCCTTCGCCACCACCGCGCTGCTGACCACCGGCGGCTTCATGCTGATGCCGTTCAGCAGCGCCTACGTGGTCAACAACCTGGGCATCGACCTGCAGCACCTGCCGACGGTCTACCTGATCACCGGCCTGTGCACCATCTTCGTCGGCCCGCTGATCGGCAAGGTGGCCGACGCGGTCGGCAAGTTCCGCGTGTTCATGTTCGGCACCGCGCTGACCATCACCATGGTGCTGATCTACACCAACCTGGGCCCGACCTCGCTGCCGGTACTCATCGTCATCAACACGGTGATGTTCATCGGCATCTTCTCGCGCATGATCCCGTTCCAGGCCATCGTCTCGACGGTGCCGGCGCAGACCCAGCGCGGCTCGTTCAACGCCATCAGCGCCTCGGTGCAGCAGCTGTCGGGCGGCCTGGCCTCGGTGGTGGCCGGCCACATCGTCACGCAAAGCGCGGGCGGCCAGCTGCAGCACTTCAATCACGTCGGCTACGTGATGGTCGGCACCTCGCTGGTCGGCCTGGCCTTGTTGTGGCGGCTGCACCGCGACACCCGGGCGGCCGCCGTGCCGCAGCCGGCGGCCTCATAGCATATTGCTTTTAATAATTAAGAAAATCCAATTTAGTTGCCACAAGGCACTATTTTGAGCATATAATTGCGCTGGTACCACCCTCCAACCATACAATTCGAAAGGGAATCAGCGCATGAACGCCAGGAATATGGACGCAGCCTGCTTACGCGCACTGCGCCGCCGCGGCCACTCGGACGCCAGCATCACCGCCATGAGTCCGGAAGAAGCATTTTGTGAATACTGCGCCTACCACGGCATCATGAACCTGCTGCCGACGACCTTGCAAATGCTGGACAAGCTGCGCGGAGAACAGCCGGCGCGCTAACAACAAGCGGCGCCTGGCATGGCGAGCCCGGATGCGGAACGGCCCGGTCGATTTTTCGGCCGGGCCGTTTTCGCATTTGGACGCCACGCCGGCGACTATGCCGATTTCGTTATCAATCCCCTCGATTGCGTCATTGATCGGGTATGGCCCCACCCCTATACTTTTTTTCACAACTATAAGGGAGATGCCATGACAAAATCGACAAAGCGCGCGCCGGCATGAACGCGCCCAACCCCAACTGGTTCCTGCGCGCGCGGCTCAAAACCCGGCAGTTGCTGCTGCTGATCGCGCTCGACGACGAGCGCACGCTCAGCCGCGCCTCCGAGGTGCTGTGCATGACCCAGCCGGCCGCCTCCAAGCAGCTCAAGGAGCTGGAGGACATGCTGGGCATCGCGCTGTTCGAGCGCCTGCCGCGCGGCATGGAGCCCACCATCTACGGCGAAAGCATGATACGCCACGCGCGCATGGCGCTCACCAGCCTGGCGCGCGCGCACGAGGACATCGTCGCGCTCAGGTCCGGGCTGGCCGGCCAGGTCGACGTCGGCAGCATCATGACGCCGGCCATGCGGCTGCTGCCGCAGGCGATCACGCGCGTCAAGCAGCACGCGCCGCAGCTGCGCATCGGCGTGCAGATCGAATCGAGCACCGTGCTGCTGGACCGCCTGCAGCGCGGCGCCTTCGACTTCCTGCTGGCGCGCATGACCAGCCAGCCGGACAGCGCCGACCTGCAGTACGAGGAGCTGGGCGCCGAGCCGGTGGTGGTGGTGGCGCGCGCCGGCCATCCGCTGGCCGGGCGCGCGCGCCTGAACCTGCGCGAGCTGGCGCTGGCGCCGTGGATCATGCCGCCGACCGGCAGCATCCTGCGGCTGCGCTTCGAACAGCTGTTCCACAACGCCGGCCTGGAGCCGCCGAGCGACGTGGTCGACACCAGCGAGATCGTGCTGATCACCAGCATGCTGCAGATGAGCGACGCGCTCAACGTGATGTCGGCCGACGTCGCGCGGCACTACCGGGAGCTGGGCCTGCTGGCGGTGCTGCCGATCGAACTGGCGTGCCAGATGGACCCCTTCGGCATCATCCGCCGGCGCGACCGCCTGCTGTCGCCGGGCGCCGAGCTGCTGCTGCAGGCGATACGCCACCAGGCCATCGCCAGCCATACCGCGTTCGACATGGCAGCAGCATAAAAGGTGAATGGACGGCTACCGCCCGCCGCGATTAGCATGGCCCAAACACCTACGGAGACCCGCCTTGAACCATCCATCCCTCGCGCGCCGCCTGGCCGGCGCGCTGCTTCTCGTCGCGCCGCTGGCCAGCCACGCGGCCGCCCCGCTGGAACTGAGCTCGCCCGACCGCCAGCTGCGCGTGACCATCGCCACCGGCGAGCAGCTCACGCTCGCGGTCAGCCTGCGCGACACCCAGCTGGTGCTGCCCACGCCCATCGGACTCAAACTGAGCGGCATCGGCACGCTGGGCGAGCATCCGCGCCTGACCAACCAGCAGCGCCACAGCATCGACACCTCGGTGCGGCCGGTGGTGGCGCAGAAGTCGCGCGAGGTGCGCGACCACTACAACGCGCTGAAGCTGGACTTCGCCGGCGGCTACACGCTGGAGGTGCGCGCCTACGACGAGGGCATCGCCTACCGCTTCCGCACCGAGCTGCCCGGCCAGGTGACGGTGGAGGACGAGCTGGCGGGCGTGCACGTGCGGCCGCAGGACACGCTGTACTGGCCGCAGGAGAAGTCCATGCAGTCGCATAACGAGCACTATTACCAGGCGCTGGCCGTGAGCGAGGCGGTCGGAAAGCTGGTCGGCGTGCCGGCGCTGGTGCGCGGCGGCGGCGGCGGCGCCCATCTGGTGCTCACCGAATCCGGTCTGCGCGACTATCCCGGCATGTACCTGCACGGCGAGGCGGACGGCCTGCGCGCCGTGTTCCCGAAAGTGGCGCTGGCCGACACCGCGCGCGACGACCGCAACGTGCCGGTGACGCAGGAGGCGCCCTACATCGCGCGCACCGAAGGCACGCGCGCCTACCCGTGGCGCATCCTGGGCATCGCCGCCGAAGCCGGCGGCCTGCTGACCAACCAGATGCCCTACCTGCTGGCCGGCGCCCAGGAACTCAAGCAGACGGAGTGGATCAAGCCGGGCAAGGTGGCGTGGGACTGGTACAACGGCAACCACCTGTACAACGTGCCGTTCAAGTCCGGCATCGACACGCGCACCTATCGCCACTACATCGACTTCGCGGCGGAGAACGGCCTCGAATACATCATCATGGACGAAGGCTGGTATGTGCTGGGCGACCTGCTGGCGGTCAAGCCGGCGATCGACATGCCGGCGCTGATGGCACACGCGAAGGAGCGCGGCGTGGGCATCATCCTGTGGGTGTCGTGGAAGACGCTGGACACGCAAATGAAGCCGGCGCTGGACCAGTTCGCGCGCTGGGGCGCGGCCGGCATCAAGGTCGACTTCATGCAGCGCGCCGACCAGTGGATGGTGAACTACTACGAACGCGTGGCCCGCGAGGCGGCGGCGCGCCATCTGCTGGTGGACTTCCACGGCAGCTTCAAGCCCAGCGGGCTGCAGCGCACTTGGCCTAACGTGCTCACCTTCGAAGGCGTGAAGGGGCTGGAGAACGACAAGTGGACCGACCGCCAGACGCCGGAACATGACGTGACCATTCCCTTCATCCGCATGTTCGCCGGGCCGATGGACTACACCCCGGGCGCCATGAGCAACGCCCACCGCAAGGACTTCGTGGCCAGCTTCGACCGGCCGATGAGCCAGGGCACGCGCGCGCACCAGCTGGCGATGTACGTGGTGTACGAAAGCCCGCTGCAGATGCTGGCCGACAGTCCGTCGCAATACCGCGCCAATCCGTCGTCGCTGGCCTTCATCCGCCAGGTGCCGGTGGAGTGGGACGAAAGCCGCGTACTGCACGCGGACCTGGGCCATTACGTGGCCATGGCGCGCCGCCACGGCGACACCTGGTACGTGGGCGCGATGACCGGCGCCGACGGCCGCGAGCTGGCGCTCGACCTGTCCTTCCTCGGCGAAGGCAGCTACCAGATGAACAGCATGGAGGACGGCCCGAACGCGGCCATCTTCGCCACCGACGTGCAGGCCTGCAGCGCCAGCGTCACCCGCGCCAGCCGCCTGACCATGCAGCTGGCGCCAGGCGGCGGCTGGGCCGCCATCATCCGCCCCGCCAAGCCCGCACAATAAGCCCCCTCCGTCATTCCCGCGAAAGCGGGAATCCATAGGTCGCATGATTGGAGGCGGTGCATGGATTCCCGCCTGCGCGGGAATGACGGAATCTCTGTCCATAAGGAGAACAACATGCACATAACATTACGCGCGCTGGCTGCGGCGCTACTGACGACTAGCCTGGCGCAAGCCGCTCCACCGGCCTTCACGCCGCGCTGGCAGATCGACGGCAACGCGATCCGCTGGCAGGTCGCCGACACCCATCGCGACCAACTTGAAATGAGCGGCCGCCAGGTCTCGGCGGTGATCGACTACGGCAGCCAGGCCGACGGCACGCTGCTGCTATCGCGCACCGTGGTGTGGCCGATGCTGCGCACCATCCCCGACGACACGCACGCCAGCCTGATACGCAAGTTCGGCCCCGAAGCCACACCGGCCATCGCCATCGACGGCGCCCCCGCCGCCGCCGAGCAGCTGCGGCAGGTGCGCTTCGACGGCCGCCTCGCCCTGCAATCCCGGCTGGCGCCCGGCCTGCTGCTGACCCGCACCCTGACGCCATCGCCGGACGAACCGGCGCTGGTGGAGCGCCTGGAACTGGTCAACAACGGCAAGACCGCCCGCCGCTACAGCTTCGCCGCGCTGGCCACCAGCGAGACCACGCCCTCCGAACGCGGCACCCACGGCGCTTACGTGATCGAAGTGCGCTCCCCCGCGCGCGAAGGCACGCTGTTGCCCGGCGCACGCGCGCATGTGGACGTGATCATCAGCGGCCGCCTGCAAAACGAAATGGTCTACGTCGACGGCGAAGAAGCCCTGCAGGCGCGCGCCCGCAAGGTCGCGCAATGGCGCGATGAGCTGGTGCTGGAAACGCCGGACCCGGTGCTGGACGCCATGTTCGCCTTCGCCAAGGTGCGCGCCGCCGAAAGCGTATTCGCCACGCGCGGCGGCCTGCTGCACGGCCCGGGCGGCACGCGCTACTACGCCGCGGTGTGGGCCAACGACCAGGCGGAATACGTCAATCCCTTCTTCCCCTACCTGGGCGACCGCGCCGCCGTGCAGAGCGCAGTCACCAGCTTCGGCCTGTTCGCCCGCTACATGAATCCCGAATACAAGCCTCTGCCCTCCTCCATCGTCGCCGAGGGCCGCAGCTACTGGAACGGCGCCGGCGACCGCGGCGACTGCGCCATGATCTCCTACGGCGCCAGCCAGTTCGCGCTGGCGCAAGGCGACGCCGGCACCGCGCGCCAGCTGCTGCCGCTGATCGACTGGTGCCTGGAGTACACCCGCCGCCAGCGCGACACCGACGGCATCGTCCATTCCGACAGCGACGAACTGGAAGGCCGCTTCCCGGCCGGCAAAGCCAACCTGTCGACCAACGTGCTGGCCTACGGCGGCCTGTCCGGCGCCGCGCGCCTGAACGCCGCGCTGGGCGACCCGCAACGCGCCGCAGCGTTGCAGCACGAGGCGCAGGAACAACGCGCCGCCATCGAGCGCTACTTCGGCACCCACATCGGCGGCTACGACACCTATCGCTACTACGCCGGCAACGACAAGCTGCGCGCGTGGATCGCACTGCCGCTGGCGCTCGGCATCACGGAACGCCAGCGCGGCACCATCGATGCGCTGCTGTCGCCGCAACTGTGGTCGGAGAACGGCGTGCTGACCGAGGCCGGCGACAAGACCTTCTGGGACCGCGCCACGTTGTACGCCTTGCGCGGCCTGCTGAAAGCGGGCGAACTGGAACGCACCATGCCCTACCTGCGCTACTACTCCGGCCGCCGCCTGCTGGGCGAACACGTGCCGTATGCGGTGGAGGCATGGCCGGAAGGCCAGCAGCGCCACCTGTCGGCGGAAAGCGGCCTGTATGCGCGGGTGATGACCGAGGGGCTGTTCGGCATCGAGCCGACCGGTTTGCGCAGCTTCAGTTTCGCACCGCGCCTGCCCAAGGGCTGGCCGCGCATGGCCTTGCGGCGCATACGCGCGTTCGGCGCGGGCGAACAGGGCGAGGGACTCGAGCTGGCCACCACGCGCCTGAAGCCAGGGCAGCCAACGCAACGCGTGCTGGTGCGCCTCGACGGCAAGACCCTGCTCGACCGCGCCTGGGACGGCAAGGCGCCGTTGCAGGTCACGCTGCCCGATTGATATATATCGTTTCCAGCAACGGTAGTCGCCAAAGATTCATTAGATCGCAATCCCCTCCTTGCCTAGTATGTCTCAGTCGGCTGCCCACGGCAGCCGGCCATCATCATAAAAACGATAAGGAGACATCATGAAGAACCCCATCCGGATGACCGTTGTAGCCCACGCCCTCGCGCTGGCATTCGGCGGCGTCCTGCTCTCGGGCAGCCTGTCCGCACCGGCCTACGCGCAATCGAACGCCACCGGCACCATCTTCGGCCAGATCGCCAACGCCAACGGCGCCAGCGTGGTGCTGGAGAACACCGCCACCGGCGCGCGCCGCACCGTCCACCCGGACGCCGGCGGACGCTATCAGGCCACCTCCATGCAGCCCGGCAGCTACAAGGTCATGCTGATGCGCGGCGGCGACATCGAACGCACGCTGGACGTGGAAGCCCTGATCGGCCAAGGCGTCGAAGCCTCGTTCGACGCCGTCCAAGCGGTCACCGTCACCACCAAGCGCCGCACCATCGACGTCAGCAACACCAACAACGGCGCCGTGTTCACCGCGCGCGAGCTGCAGGCGCTGCCCGTTGCGCAAAGCCTGTCGGGCATCATCCAGCTGGCGCCCGGCACCACGCGCGGCAATCCGCGCATCGGCGGCGACAGCTTCGGTGGCGCCGGCGTGTCGGAGAACTCGTACTACATCAACGGCTTCCCGGTCACTAATGTGTACAAGCAGATCGGCTCGACCACGCTGCCGTTCTTCGCCATCGCGCAGGCGCAGATCCTGCAGGGCGGCTACAGCGCGGAATTCGGCCGCTCCACCGGCGGTGTGGTCAACATCACCACCAAGAGCGGCACCAACCGCTGGGAAGCCGGCGCGGTGCTGCAGTACACGCCCAACCAGCTGCGCGCGAAACCGGAAGACACCTACTATCCGCAAACCGGCGCCAACCCGGCCACCGACGGCAAGCTGCTGACCTACCGCGGCTCGAACACCGCCACCGACGTCTTCGGCAGCGCCTATGTCGGCGGCCCGCTGATCAAGGACAAGCTGTTCGTGTTCGCCAACGTGGAGCAGGACCGCTTCACCTCCGGCTACATCAGCAAGGACTCCGACTCGACCAACAAGACCAACGGCTGGACCGAGCGCGACACCCACACGCCGCGCTACCTGGTCAAACTCGATTACAACATCAACGACGACCACCGCCTGGAATTCACCCAGATACACGACGAGTACAAGAAGACGCAGCAGAACTACGGCTTCGACTACGGCACGCTACAGCGCAACAACACGCGCGCCGACGGCGTGACGGGCGATGGCGCCATCACCAACGACTCGATCCTGAAATACACCGGCTTCCTGACCGACCGCCTGACCGTGACGGCGCTGGCGGGCCGCTTCAAGTCGACCTATCCGCAAAGCGTGGAGGGCTATGTGCCGGGCGTGTACCAGGTCAGCGCGCCGGCGCGCGCGCAGGTGCCGGGGCTGAGCTACACCAACCCGCAACCGATCGGCGGCACCATGCAGGTCGAGAACGCGGAGGACAAGCAATCCACGCTGCGCCTGGACGTCGAGTACAAGCTGGGCGACCACGCGCTGCGCGCCGGCCTTGACCGCAACAACGTCTCGTCCATCAACGGCTCCTCGCTGGCGGGCGGCGGCAGCTGGATCTACTTCCGTTCGTCCAATCCGAATGCGGCGGTGCCGGGCGGACGCTCGCCGGCATCCGGCGGCGGCTACGGCGCGCAAGGCTACTACGTGGACGAATACCACCAGAGCGATTCGGCCTCGCCGAAGACCGACCAGAGCGCGCAGTACCTGCAGGACCGCTGGCAGATCACCGACCGCCTGCTGCTGGACCTGGGCCTGCGCAACGAGCAGTTCACCAACAAGAACAGCTTCGGCGTGCCGTATGCCGAGCAGCGCCACATGCTGGCGCCGCGCCTGGGCGCGTCGTGGGACATGCGCGGCGACAGCAGCCTGAAACTGTTCGCCAACGCCGGCCGCTATCACCTGCAGATCCCGACCAGCGTGGCGCTGCGCCTGGCGGGCAACCCGGTCCACATCGACCACTACTTCACCTACACCGGTGTCGATCCCAAGACCGGCGTGCCGACCGGCCTGACCGAGATCAGCCAGCCCTTCTCCGCCGGGAACGAGTACGGCCAGGCCAAGGATCCGCACCAGGTGGCGGCCAGCTCCCTGGGCGCGACCTACCAGGACGAACTGGCGCTGGGCTTCGAAGCGGCGCTGACGCCGTCCTTCAACGGCGGCGCCAAGTTCACCTACCGCACGCTGCGCAACACCATCGAGGACTGGTGCGATCAGCGTCCGGTGGATGCCTGGGCGCGCCGCAACAACGTCAACGCCAGCAAATACAGCATGCCCTGCCTGCTGGTCAATCCGGGCCGCGGCAACACGCTGGAGCTGGACCTGCGCGGCGACGGCAAGCTGGTGACGGTGCCGCTGACGGCCGAAGACATGGGCCTGCCCAAGGTGGAGCGCATCTACACCGCGCTGGACTTCTTCCTCGAGCACCCGCTGCGCAACGGCTGGTACGGCAAGGTCAATTACACCTGGTCGCGCAGCCGGGGCAACATGGAAGGCCAGGTGGCGTCGGACATCGGCCAGGCCGACCTGGCCGCCACTACCGCCTTCGATTATCCGGAACTGATGACCGGCGCGAACGGCCTGCTGCCCAACAACCACACGCATGTGCTCAAGGCCTATGGCTACTACGGGCTGACGCCGGAATGGCGCCTGGGCGCTAACCTCAACATCGCCACCGGCGCGCCGAAGTCCTGCATCGGCAACCTGCCCAAGGCGCTCAACGTCAACAACAACCCGGCCGGCTGGTATGGCGCGGCGACCTTCTATTGCGACGAGAAGCTGACGCCGCGCGGATCGGTGGGCACGCTGCCGACCGATGTGCGGCTGGCGCTGAACGCGACCTACATGCCGCGCTGGCTCAAGGGCCTGAGCCTGAAGGCCGACGTGTTCAACCTGTTCAACAAGCAGACCGACCTGGCCACGCAGCCGGTCTACAACTCGGGCGCGGACACCATCAGCCCTTACTACAACCAGGTGCTGGGCCGTTCGCCTGAGCGGCAGGTGCGCTTCACGGCGGAGTACAACTACAAGTTCTGACCGGACAGGCGAAAAAAAACCACCCGCATTGAACAAGTTCAGGCGGGTGGTTTTTGTATTACGACGGTTGAATTAACGATAGAACGCTTCGACCTTGCCCTTCAGCTTGATCAGCATCGGGTTGCCCTTGCGGTCCAGGCTTTTGCCGGCCGGGACCTTGATCCAGCCTTCGCTGATGCAGTACTCATCGACGTCCAGGCGTTCTTTATCGTTAAAACGGATGCCCACATCGTGTTCGAACACGGCGGCAACGTGGAATTTGCTGCGCGGGTCGATCGACAGACGATCCGGCAGCGGAGGGAGTTGAGTAGTATCGTTCATCCCGCAATTATATCAGCTGGTTTTGAAGATCAGCTGCGCGACGCGTTGCAATTTCGGGTACACCATCGGCACCGTCAGCATCGTGCTGCCGACGGCCATCAGCAGCAGCGCGGTGAAGGTCTCGCTGGTGATGATCTGCTTGTCGAGCAGGATGTTGACAAAAATGATCATGATCAGCGCCTTGGTCTGCAGCAGCCAGCCGATGATGGACGCCTCGCCCGGCCCCCATTTGAGGATCTTGCCGGCGATGTGGACGCCGGCCAGCTTGCCGCTGACCGAGGCCACCAGCAGCACCGCCGCCACGAGGAACACGGCCGAACCGCCCACCGCCCAGTTGGTGCGCAGGCCGGTGCTGAGGAAGAACACCGGCATCACCGCCATCAGCACATTGGCGCGCAGGAAGTCCATCTTCTCCTGGTTGAACCACTCGGCATCCATCACCGCGCCGGCCAGGAAGGCGCCGACCATGAAGTGCAGGCCGGCCCAGTCGGCCGCGAGGGCGCACGCCGCCAGCCAGATGAAGGACACGTACCAGCGGTCGCGCTCCTCCAGCCGCACCATCATCATGCGGAACAACTTGGTCGCCACGGCGAACGCCAGCAGGAAGCCGGCCTGGCGGCCGACGCGGTCCCAGTCCAGCAGGATCACCGCCAGCACGCCCCAGATGGCGATGTCGTCCAGGCTGGCGTAGCGCAGGATGCGCTGGCCGATCGGCTGGCGCAGGATCTCCAGCTTCTCCATCAGCAGGATCAGGATGGGCAGCGCGGTCACGGCGCAGGCCATGCCCACGCCCAGCACGAACTGCCAGCTATGCGCCTTCGGCCCCATCCAGCCGGCGTAGCCAAGCAGACCCAGCGCGGCCACGCAGCCGAACACCAGCGGCGTGCCCAGCGCCAGGCCAGCGGTGATGGTGCTTTCGCGGCGGTGCTCCCAGGCCTTTTTCAGGTCCAGCTCGATGCCGGCGATCATCACGAAGATCATCACCGCCCACCAGGCGATGCCGTTGAGCGACTGCACCACCTGCGGGTTGAACACGAAACTGTAGTACTCGGGATAGGCGCGGCCCATGATGCCCGGCCCCAGCAGAATGCCGGCGATGATCTGCACCACCACCAGCGGCGCGTAGTAGTCCGTGCCGCCAAGGCGCCAGATCAGGTACGGCACGCTGAAAATGATCAGCATCGCGATCAGGAAGATCTCGGTGGTCCCCATGTGCATCGTGTCCCCTTGCTATATTTTTGGAATCTGAAAACGATATCATAGAAAATTAATAAAAACTACTTGCGTAGTCAAGCAATTGCGATATACTTGCGCAATCAAGTATTTATCAATGATTAGTTGCTATCGGAGCGCATATGAACGACATTACTCAAGACACCCCCGCCGACATCAGTCCCAGCCTGGAATTCGCGCTGCGGCTGGCGCGCGCGCAGGCCACGCTGGTGCGCCGGCTCGACCAGGTGCTGGGCGGCTACCACGGCATCAGCTTCGGCGACTTCATGCTGCTGCACTACCTGAACCGCGCGCCCGGCGGCCGCCTGCGCCGGGTCGACCTGGCCGAGCGCCAGGGCCTGACCGCGTCCGGCGTCACGCGCACCTTGCTGCCGCTGGAGAAAATCGGCCTGGTCGAGCGCCAGCAGGATCCGCGCGACGCCCGCGTGGCCTACGCCGCCATCACCGCCACCGGCCGCGAACTGCTCAACAACGCCGTCACGGTGGCGGAGCAGATCAGCAAGGAACTGCTGCGCAACTGCCCCACCGCGCATTTCGATGAACTGAGCACGGCGCTCGGCCTGATCGCCGGCATGAACGCCACCAACTCCTGAGAGACCGCCACCATGGACGATCCCAAAAAACGGCAACGCGCGGCCCTGATGCGCGACCATAACTTCAAATGGCTGCTGCGCGGCGGCGTGATCTCCATGCTGGGCGATCAACTGACCATGGTGGCCCTGCCCTGGCTGGTGCTCAAGCTCACCGGCGACACGCTGGCGCTGGGCTTCGTCATCGCGCTGATGAGCATACCGCGCGCGGTGTTCATCCTGATCGGCGGCGCCGTGGTGGACCGCTACTCGCCCAAGCGCGTGCTCATGCTGAGCAAGTACACCAACGCCCTGCTGCTCGGCGTGTTGACGCTGCTGGTGCTGAACAACCAGCCCACGCTGACGCTGTCGCTGAGCGCATCGCTGACGCTGACCATCGACATGAACGCGCACCTGACGCTGATGCTGATCTACGTGCTGGCCTTCGGCATCGGCCTGGCGCAGGCGTTCGGCATCCCGTCGGGCACCTCGATCATGCCGCAGGCGATCGCCGCCGAACACCTGCAGGGCGCCAACGGCGTGTTGATGGGATTGCGCCAGGTGTCGATGCTGATCGGCCCCCTGCTGGCGGCCGGCCTGCTGGCCATCTCCGGCAGCGGCGGCGACGGCGTGGTGGCCGACGCGCGCGGCCTGGCCTTCGCGTTCGGCTTCGACTGCCTCAGCTTCCTGGTCTCGGCATGGACCCTGTCCAAGGTCGGCATGCTGAAAGCGCCGGAGCACAACGAAGCGCCGCAATCGGTGCTGCGCTCCGTCGGCGCCGGCCTGATGATGGTGTGGAACGACGTGCCGCTGCGCCTGTGCTTCATCTACTGGGGCACGGTGTCGCTGTTCATCGGCGGCGCGATGCAGGTGGCGCTACCGGTGCTGGCCAGCGAGAAGCTGCACGGCGCCTCCGCCTTCGGCCTGCTGATGGGCGCCAACGGCGCCGGCATGCTGCTGGGGATGGCCGTGGCGGCGGTGGCCGGCGCGCGGCTGCGCTTCGCCAGCTTCGGCACCGTGCTGCTGGTGGGCGACGCCATCGCCGGCGTGCTGGTGATGCCGCTCGGCGCCGTGCAGGCGCCGTGGCAGGCCTGCGCGCTGATGCTGGCCCTCGGCCTGCTGTCCGGCTACATGCAGATCAATGTCTTCACCTGGATCCAGCGCCGCGTGCCGCCGCACATGATGGGCCGCGCCATGAGCATCTTCATGTTCATCTTCATGGGACTGGCGCCGTTGTCGGCCGCCGGCGCCGGCTGGGTGCTGACGAAGATCTCGCTGTCGCAATTGTTCCTCGGCGGTGGCATCATACTGGTGGTGTTCGCGACGCTGGCGTATCTCCTCACGCCGATCCGCGCCATCAGCAACGACAACGCCGCGAACAATCCGCAACCGCAGTAAAAGGAAAAGCGCATGGAAACCAAATGGCTGGAAGACTTCATCTCGCTGGTCGAGACCAATAATTTCAGCCGCTCGGCGGCGCTGCGGCATGTGACGCAGCCCGCCTTCTCGCGCCGCATCCAGTCGCTGGAAAACTGGCTGGGCACGGACCTGATCGACCGCACCTCCTACCCCACGCGCCTGACGCCGGCCGGCATCGTGTTCTACGAGCAGGCGCTGGAGATGCTGGCGCAGATCAACGGCGCGCGCGACATGCTGCGCTCCAAGCGCGCCGCCGCGCAGACCAGCATCGACCTGGCGGTACCGCACACGCTGTCGCTGACCTTCGTGCCGAAATGGCTGACCGCATTGGAGCAGGACTTCGCGCCGATCAGCAGCCGCCTGATGGCGCTCAACGTGCACGACGCCGTGATGCAGCTGGTCGAAGGCGGTTGCGACCTGCTGCTGTGCTACCACCATCCGCGCCAGCCGGTGCAGCTCGACCCGGGCCGCTACGACATGCTGGTGATGGGCCGCGAATCGTTGCGCCCCTACGCCCGCTGCGACAAGAACAAGACGCCGGAATTCACGCTGCCCGGCACCAAGAAGGAGCCGCTGCCGTTTTTATCGTACACCAACAACGCCTACCTGGGCCGCATGGTGGAGCTGATCCTGGCCGACGCCAAGAACCCGCTGCACCTGGACCCGCACTACGAAACCGACATGGCCGAGGGCCTGAAGATGATGGCGCTGGAGGGTCGCGGCGTGGCCTTCCTGCCCGAATCGGCGGTCACGCGGGAGCTCAAGCAAAAGCAGCTGGCGCGTGCCGACGGCGGCGCCTCGGAATGGGAAATCGAGATGGAGATCCGCCTGTACCGCGAGCGGCCGTCGGCGCAGCGGCGCGGCAAGGCCATCGTCGAACGGCTGTGGGAATTCCTCGAACAGCAGCAAAAGGACAGCGGCCGCAAACGCCGCGTCGCAGTCTCCGAACGCTGACAGGTGTCATTCCCCCCACTGGGGGAAATGACTTCCCGCGCAGGCGGGAACGACGGCAACGCATAACTATGCATTTTTTGCATAACCGAATGCGCATACAGCATTGGCCCGTTTTCAATCTCCCGTCCTATGATTCGACCCACTTGAAGAGCGCCACGAGCGGACTTCAGCCACGAATTCCAAACGGAGACTTGAGCATGACCACTGTACAAGCACACGCACTGCCTTCCTACCTCAATCCAGAAGACCTCGGCCCTTGGGGCGTCTACCTGCAGCAGATCGACCGCGTCACCCCGCACCTGGGCAACCTGTCGCGCTGGGTCGAAACCCTGAAGCGCCCGAAGCGCATCCTGACCGTCGACGTGCCGATCGAGCGCGATGACGGCTCCATCGCCCACTACGAAGGCTACCGCGTCCAGCACAACATGTCGCGCGGCCCAGGCAAGGGCGGCGTGCGCTTCCACCAGGACGTGACCCTGTCCGAAGTGATGGCGCTGTCGGCCTGGATGACCGTGAAAAACGCGGCCGTCAACGTGCCATACGGCGGCGCCAAGGGCGGCATCCGTGTCGATCCCAAGACCCTGTCGCGCGGCGAACTGCAGCGCCTGACCCGCCGCTACACCAGCGAAATCTCGCTGATCATCGGACCAAACAAGGACATCCCGGCACCGGACGTCAACACCAACGAACAGGTGATGGCATGGATGATGGACTCCTACGCCATGATCGAAGGTAACCTGTCGACCGGCGTCGTCACCGGCAAGCCAATCTCGCTGGGCGGCTCGCTGGGCCGCCGCGAAGCGACCGGCCGCGGCGTGTTCGTGGTGGGCCGCGAAGCCGCCGCCAAGCGCGGTGTGGCGATCGAAGGCGCTCGTGTGGCGATCCAGGGCTTCGGCAACGTCGGCGGCGTGGCAGCGACCATGTTCGCGGAAGCCGGCTCCAAAGTCATCGCCGTACAGGATCACACCGGCACCGTCGTCAATCAAGGCGGCCTGGATGTGGCACGTCTGCACCAGCACGTGGCCGAATGCGGCAGCGTCACCGGCTTCGCCGGCGCCGAAGCCTTCCTGGACCGCGACGCGTTCTGGGGCATCGAATCCGACATCCTGATTCCGGCCGCGCTGGAACAGCAGATCACCGCCGCCAACGCGCCGACGATCCGCACCAAGATCATCCTGGAAGGCGCCAACGGCCCGACCACCCCGGAAGCGGACGACATCCTGACCGACAAGGATGTGCTGATCGTGCCGGACGTGCTGGCCAACGCCGGCGGCGTGACCGTGTCGTACTTCGAGTGGGTGCAGGACTTCTCCAGCTTCTTCTGGAGCGAGGACGAGATCAACGCCCGCCTGACCCGCATCATGCAGGAAGCCTTCAACGCCGTGTGGACGGTGTCGCAGGAGAAGAAAGTAACGCTGCGTACCGCCACCTTCATCCTGGCATGCACCCGCGTGCTGCAGGCCCGCGAAGTACGCGGCCTGTATCCATGATCGACTGATCCCCAGCAGTTTGCGCCTGCACCGGCTTTTGCCCGTGCGGGCGTTTTTCGCATTCAGAGCCCAACAAAATAACGAGGACACCATGAGCACCATCGAACAAAAAGCGCTGGCTTACCACCGCGCTGGCAGCGCCGGCAAGATCGCCATCGAAGTGACCAAGAGCGTCGCCACCCAGGAAGACCTGGCGCTGGCGTACTCGCCAGGCGTGGCCGCGCCGTGCGTGGAAATCCAGCGCGAGCCGGCCAAGGCCTACGAATACACGGCCAAGGGCAACCTGGTCGGCGTGATCACCAACGGCACGGCGGTGCTCGGCCTGGGCAACATCGGCGCGCTGGCCGGCAAGCCGGTAATGGAAGGCAAAGTGGTGCTGTTCAAAAAATTCGCCGGCATCGACGCCTTCGACATCGAGATCGACGAAACCGATCCCGATAAGCTGATCGACATCGTCGCCGCGCTGCATCCGACCTTCGGCGGCATCAACCTGGAAGACATCAAGGCGCCGGAATGCTTCTACATCGAGCGCAAGCTGCGCGAGCGCCTGTCGATCCCGGTGTTCCATGACGACCAGCACGGCACCGCCATCGTGGTCGGCGCCGGCATGCTGAATGCGATCGAGATGACCGGCCGCGATATCTCCAGCGTGAAGATCGTCTGCTCCGGCGCCGGCGCGGCGGCCATCGCCTGCCTGGAACTGCTGGTGGACCTGGGCGCGAGCCGCAAGAACATCTTCGTCTGCGACAGCAAGGGCGTGCTGACCACGGCGCGCGCGCTGGACGGCGAAAAAGCCGCATGGGCGCAGGACACCAGCGCCGGCAAGCTGGCCGACGTGATGGACGGCGCCGACGTGTTCCTCGGCGTGTCCGGTCCCGGCGTGCTGTCGCCGATGGACATCCAGCGCATGAAGCCCCACCCCATCGTCTTCACGCTGGCCAATCCGGAGCCTGAGCTGCGTCCGGAACTGGTGCGCGAAGTGGCGCCGGACGCCATCATCGCCACCGGCCGTTCGGACTATCCGAACCAGATCAATAACGCCCTGTGCTTCCCTTACCTGTTCCGCGCGGCGCTGGACTGCGGCGCCTCGACCATCAACCAGGAAATGAAGCGCGCCTGCGTGGTGGCGCTGGCCGACATCGCGCGCAGCGACGCCCGCTTCGGCAAGGACTACGTGGTGCCTGGCCTGCTGGATCCGCGCCTGCTGATTGGCGTCACGCCGAAGATCGCCACCGCGGCCTGGCGCAGCGGCGTCGCCCGCAAGGAGCTGGTCGAGCTGGAATACGCCGAGGATCTGCGCGACCTGGCGGAGTCGCTGATCTGATCTTCAGGCACAGCTCAGGAGCACATCGAGCTTGAAGCGCTGGCGCTTGCCCTTTTCAACAAGGACGGCGGCGGCGCGCTCCTTGATGGTGAAGGTGATGTCCTTGATGGTTTCGGTCTTCTCGTCGCTGAGCGGCTTGATATCCAAACTCAGCCCGCCGCCCTCATAGCGGCGCGGCTGGCCGTCGCCCACATCGTGGCTGCTGGCGGAGGGCACGACGGTCAGCCGGCCTCCCGACGAAACAAGCAGGTCGCCGCCCAGCTCATACCCCACCAGCTTGCCCTTGTACTTCAACACCGCATAGCAGGTTTTGGATTCGAGCCGTTCGGCCGCCAGCCCGGCGTCCATCGGAATATCGATCGCCAGCGCCTGCCCCGTGGCGCAACAAGCGGCAAACACCATCACGCCAACTTTCATATCCCATCCTTTCAAGCGATTTTCAGATTGAAGCCTTCCGCGTCCGTCGGCGGCACGAAGTACTGGGTGATCAAATCAAATTCCGCCTCGCTCGTGCTGAACTGGTGAGCGCCTTCCTCATTGCGGAGCTTCAGCCGCCGCTTGCACTCCTCGTCGCTAACATCCAGATAATGCAGGCAATGCGCGGCAGACGTATTATCCAGCAGTGACTTCATCCAGTTGCGCGTCGCGATCGTATTCGCAGGGAAGTCCAGCACCACCGAACTGCCGGCGGCCAGTATGTCCTGGATCAAGCCGTGCAACGCGCCGCGCAGCTTCGCCGTGCAGCGCACGTAATCGGCCAGCGATTTTATCTCGCCGGGATAAAGGGTCGCCAGCATCCTGTCCTCGCTGATCAGCACCGTGTTCGATTGGCCCGCCAGTTCGCGGGTCAGCGTGGATTTTCCGGCCGCGATCTTTCCGCAGACGAGATGCAAGGTCGGGACATTGGCGACATCAGGGACTTCTGTTTTCATCGGACTCTCCTTGGCTTAAAAACCCCGGAGACCAGCTTCCCAAAAAAGAAACCCGCCTCCAGGGCGGGCTTCTTCCTTGCTGCAAAAAGCTAACCCGCCATCGGAATAATGGCGGCAATAATCGCAAGCGTCGAATATTGGCGTTTAGTCAGCATCATGTTTCGAGCATCGCATAGCTTTCCGACCATGTCAACACAAGGCAGCGCTGGATAGTGATTCAGTTTGAAGGGATTATCGTTACAAAATTTCTTGGCCATACTAATATACCCCTTCTTCCTATGAAGGGAATGTCATGGACGATAAGCAGCGGCACCAAGTTGCAACAGGGACGGGCCTTGGCGTATCCATTGTTGCGCTATTCCTTCCAATTTGGTTTCCCAAGATGAGCCCTGAACTCGCAAAATATGGTGTCCTCTTAGGCATTGCCATTTTTATGTGGGGAATGTGGCCGTTAGTTCGCAGTCTTCTGTTCGGTGGCGCCTCAGCGATGCCTTCCGTTGCCATAGAAAGCGGCCTCATTGAAACGACGGAGGACAACGACGTATCCCTTTCCGAGGCTGCACGCGAAGCGCTTGAGGCAATTGAAGGAAGCGTTTTCTCAGTAGCGGCAAGACGGCCTTTCAACGCACCGAACGGAGCGCTTTGCTTTATTGGCGAACGGCTTGTTATGGACGGTATGCCCATCTACGGAAAGCAGGTTCCATCTTCCATTCTTGCACTCGTCGGTGACAACGCATTTTTCGGCGCATCTCTTACCAAAGACGCGACCGTAATTGAAGATGATGATTCGCATCGCGTCACTTACACCAATCTAATGGTAAAGCGCTCTGATCTAGAGGCAGCTATTGCGAGTCTCAAAGCGCGCCACCTGCAATCATCGACCTAGCAATTTGATTCCATAACCATTAATTCAAATTGAGCCACTACCCAGCGCGGGCATAACACGGCTCAACTGCGGTTAATCCGCATCATCACCAGCCGATGCTCATCGCCGATCAGCAGCACGGCGTGGTCGGCAAACACCATTTGCCGCATCACCGCGGTGCCGCCAAACTCGGTATCCGACCCGGTCAGTTTGATGCGCAGGATGGTCGACTTCTGCGCCGACAGCGCCGCCGTACCGACGCCGTAATCGGCCAGCACCAGCACATCGCCCACCGGATCGCCGACCTTATAGGAACCGACCACCACATCGGCCAGCAGCAGGCTGCCCTTGAAGAGATGCGCATCGAGGTCGGGAGAACGGCCGTTGCCGGCCCACTTGCCGGACAAGGTCTCCTGTCCCAGGTCGGTGCGGTCGGCCGGCAGCACCGCGATGCCGGATTTGTCGAGCGCCACGCCCATCACGCCGCCTGGGCTGCTGAGCGTGGCCTTGCCGTTCCACAGGACGCCCATTTTGCCGCTAGTGTCCAGCGCGACCGGATAAGGCAAGGCGCCGCTGGTGCCCAGCGAATGCAGGACGGGCGCGCCCGCTCCCTTCGCCCACATGCCGACCATGGCGCCGCCGCCCTCCAGCCAGGTGGACAACACCACGCCGGCCGATGCCGCCACGCGCGGATGCAGCGCCGACGTCGAGATCTCGAACGGAGGCGTCAACTGCCGGCCGTCGAAATCGAATTTGCACAGCTTGAGCAGGTACTGCGTCTTGTCCGTGACCGGCAGCAGCGAGAAGGTGGTGACCAGCCAGAAGCCGTTGCCGTCCACCGCGCCGCTGCTTTCGGCCGCCGCCAGCTCGGTGGTCGACGTGGGTGCCACCGCCGGATAGAGGTCGATGGCGCCACCGATCTGCTTCGCCTGCGCGTCGAAGTGCAGCAGCTTGGCGCCGGGGCCCGACTGCACCATCACAAAGCCGTCCGGCGACGGCAGCATCTGCCACTCGCCCAGGTAGCCGGCGGCCAGGGTGAAGCCGTAATCGATGGTGGAGACCAGCGCACCGTCCTTATCCAGCACACTCAATCGGGTGCGCGGATGCACCTGGTTGCCGTTCTGGATAACGGTCGTATCGGAGAACGAGCGCACCACGATATGGTCGCCGATGATCAGCGCATCGCCCATGCCTTTGAGCTGGGCGCCGCCCGGCAGCGTAATCGTCTTCCGGGTGCCGTCGATGGAGATGACGGTGGAGGTGTCGGGCGTGGTGCCGACAAAGGTGGCGGCCGTGACATCGGGCTTCGCCGTGGCGCCCGGGGAACCGCCGCCACCGCAGGCGTTCAACGCGGCGGCCAGCACCAGCAGGGCCAGATGGCGGGGTAAGGCTTGAAAACGCATACTGGCTCACAGTGCACTGTCTGAAAGCGAAAAGTATATAGAAAAACAATCCTCTCCCCATACCATCCGCGCCACAACAGCATGGCCCCGCGAGCCAGCGGGATGACCCGGCAAGCCTTTATTTGCGGATGACTTCTCCGCCCTTCATCACAAAGGTCACCTTGGTCAGCTCTGTCGCGTTTTCCGCCGGATCGCCCTTGACCGCGATGATGTCGGCGAACTTGCCGGCGGTGAGCGAGCCCACGCGATCCTTCCAGCCCAGCAGGTCGGCCGCGTTGATGGTGGCCGCCTGGATCGCCTGCATCGACGTCATGCCGTACTTGATCATGTAGGCGAACTGCCTGGCGTTGTCGCCGTGCGGATAAACGCCGGAGTCCGTGCCGAAGGCCATTTTCGCGCCGCCGTTGAGGGCCTTGCGGAAGTTGTCGCGCTGGATCTGGCCGACCACCTTCTCCTTGGCGATCGACTCGGGCAGCATGCCGGCCTTCTCGCCTTCCTGCAGGATGAAGTCGTCGTTGTAGATATCCATCACCAGATAGGTGCCCTTCTCGCGCGCCAGCTTGATGCCCTCGTCGTCGATCAGGCTTGCGTGTTCGACCGAATCGACGCCGGCCAATATCGCATCGCGGATGCTGCTGGCGCCGTGCGCGTGCGCCGCCACCCTGCGGCCCAGCTTATGCGCCTCGCCGACGATGGCCTGCATCTCCTCCAGCGTGTACTGCTGCGCGCCCGGCTCGTCGCCCTTGGACAGCACGCCGCCCGAGGCACAGATCTTGATCACGTCGGCGCCGTACTTGGCCATCTCGCGCACCTTGGCGCGCGCCTCCCACGGGCCGTCGGCCACGCCACGGCTGGTGAACTTCATATCCGGCGGCAGCAGGTTCTCGTCGCAGTGGCCGCCCTGGATGCCGATGGCGTAACCGGCGGTGCGCATGCGCGGGCCGATAAAATCGCCGTCGTTGATAGCGTCGCGCAGCGCGACGTCGCCAAAGCCGCCGGCGCCGACGTTGCGCACGGTGGTGAAGCCCGCCTCCAGCGTCTTGCGTGCGGCGCGCACGCCGTACAACGCGGCCCGCGTATCGGATACGCCCAGCGAGTTGTAGCCGCCCAGGTAAGGGTCGGCCGTCAAATGCGTGTGCATGTCGATCAGGCCTGGCAGCACGGTCTGCGACGACAGGTCGATCAACTGCGCGCCCGCCGGCACCTTGGCCGAAACGCTGGGGCCGACCGAGGTAATGCGCTCGCCGGTGATGACGATGGTCTGGTCCTTGAGCACCGTGCCGGCGACCACGTCGACCAACCGGCCGGCGCGTATCGCCACCACTTTACCGGCGTCGGCGAACGACGGCGCGGCCGCGCCCAAGCCGCCCAGCACGGCGGCGGAAATCAGGAGATGCTTGAATTTCATGGAGTTCCCGAAGAGAGTCTGCTTATTGTTGATGTTATCCGGGCCACGCACAGGTGCGGAATCCGGCGAAGATGTCGTCGCGCTCGGGCAGGAAGAAATTGCGGAAGCGAGCGTTGACGAAACGTGGCGGCGTGGCGAACGAGGCGCCGCGCAAGGTTTGATGAGTGGAGAACCATGGCTCCGAATATTCGCGGTAGCGGTCCGCCTGGAAGCCGGGATAAGGATCGAACGGCGACGCGGTCCATTCCCACAACTGCCCCCAGCGGAACGCCGGATGGCCGGACAGCGCCGCATACTCCCACTCCGCCTCGGTCGGCAGGCGGCGCCCGGCCCAGGAGCAGTAAGCCTGCGCCTCGTACAGGTTCAGATGCCGCACCGGCTCGGCGCCGGCCAGCGTCGCGGGCTGGCCGAAGCGCACCGTGCGCCATTGACCGCCGTCGCGCTGCCAGTAGCGCGGCGCCGAACGCTCCTGGCGCATCAGCCAGTCGGCGCCGGCGCTGCTCCAGAACTGGCGGTTGTCGTAGCCGCCGTCGCCGACGAAATCGGCATACTGCGCGTTCGTCACCAGCGTGCTGTCGATGGTGAACGGCGCCACGCGGAAGGCGTGCGCCTGACGCTCGTTGTCGAACACGAAGCCATTCCCCTCGGCGCTGCCCAGCTGGATGGTCCCGCCAGGGAAGCCGATCTCCGACGGCGCGAACAACTGCTGGCCGTTGTGCGCGGCCCGCTCCGGCGCGGGCAAGCCCAATGTCTGCAAGGTGTAGAGCAGCGCTTCGCCGTGCATGTCCTCGTGCGCCAGCGCCAGCCGGTAGGGATACAGCGCCGCGTCGTCGTTCGGTTCGCGCGACAGTCTGTCGAGCACACGGTCCAGCACTTCGCGGCAGTAGGTCTTCAGCGCGCCGGTGCTGGGCAGGTCCAGCGTCCAGCGGCTGCGGTGCGGCACGCGCGCCGAATCGAACCAGTCGTCGCCCTTGGTCAGCAAGCAGTTCCCGTGGGCGTCGGCCGGGTGGCTGGAATCGGCCGCGCGCAGGATGAACCATTCCGCGAACCAGGCGGTGTGGCCCAGCTCCCACAACGGCGGATTGACGATGCGCAGCTGCGGCACGCGCTCCGCCACGTCCATGCCGGCGGCGGCGAAGCACTCGAACAACGACAGCGTATAATCCCGCGCATGCTGCAGCGCCTGCGCCATCTGCTGCGGCGAGGCGCTCCTGAACGAAGTTGGGTTGGAAGTCATGGGCCGATTGTAACGATTTTTAGCCAAAACACCAGTGAGCGCACCCCATATCTGGATCGTCAGCCCGGCCTCGGCGCGGGCCAACAACGGCAACTGGCAGAGCGCCAGCCGCTGGGCGCGTTTTCTGCGCACACGGTACCGGGTATCGATTTCACAACAGTGGCCGGAAGGCGGCGCCAACGCGACGCCCGACCTGCTGATCGCGCTGCATGCGCGCCGCTCCGCGCCCTCGCTCGATGCCTACGCCCGCGCGTATCCGCAACGGCCATCGATCCTGCTGCTGACCGGGACCGACCTGTATCGCGACATCCAGACCGACGCCAGCGCCCGGCAGGCGCTGCGCCAGGCCAGCGCGCTGGTGGTGCTGCAACCGGCCGGCATGGACACCCTGCCCGCGCCGCTGCGCGCCAAGGCCAGCGTGATCTTCCAGTCGGCGCCCACGCTGCGGCCCGCGCGGCCTGTCAACAAGCGGCACATGGACATCAGCATGGTCGGCCACCTGCGCTCCGAAAAAGATCCGCTGACCTTCATGCGCGCCGCCGCGCTGGTCACGTCGCCCAAGGCGCGCCTGGTCCACATCGGCGGCGCGCTGGAACCGGCGCTGGAGCAGGCCGCGCTGGCCACGGCCGCCGCCCATCCGCGCTACCGGTGGCTGGGCGCCCTGCCGCATGCGGCCACGCGGCAGCGCCTCAAGCGCAGCTTCCTGATGGCGATCACCTCGCATATGGAGGGCGGCGCCAACGTCATCATCGAAGCCGTTTGCAGCGGCGTGCCGGTGCTGGCGAGCGACATCAGCGGAAACCGGGGCATGCTGGGCGACGACTACGCCGGCTACTTCCCGCCCGGCGACGCCGCCGCGCTGGCCCGCCTGATCGACCGCGCGCTGGCCGAACCGGACTTCCACACACTGCTGCGCGCCCAGTGCGATGCGCGCGCGCCCCTATTCGCTCCGGCGGCCGAGCAGGCAGCTTTGCTGGAGTTGGTGGATAATCTGCTGCACAAGTCTAAACAAGGAACGACATCATGAGCAATGACCCAATCAAACTGACCTCCTTCTCCCATGGCGGCGGCTGCGGCTGCAAGATCGCGCCGGGCGTGCTGTCCGAGATCCTGAAAAATTCATCCGGCTTCCCGGTGCCGAAGGAGCTGATGGTCGGCATCGAGACCGCCGACGACGCCGCCGTCTACAAACTCAATGACGAGCAGGCGCTGATCGCCACCACCGACTTCTTCATGCCCATCGTCGACGACCCGTTCGACTTCGGCCGCATCGCCGCCACCAACGCCATCTCCGACGTCTACGCCATGGGCGGCACGCCGATCATGGCGCTGGCCCTGGTCGGCATGCCGATCAACAAACTGCCGCTGGAGACCATCGGCCAGATCATCAAGGGCGGCGAATCGATCTGCGCCGAAGCCGGCATCCCCATCGCAGGCGGCCACACCATCGACTCGGTCGAACCGATCTACGGCCTGGTGGTGCTGGGCCTCGTCCATCCATCGAAGGTCAAGCGCAACGCCGACGCCAGGGCCGGCGACGTGCTGGTGCTGGGCAAACCGCTGGGCGTGGGCGTGCTGTCGGCCGCGCTGAAGAAGGACAAGCTGGACGCCGCCGGCTACCAGGCCATGATCGCCAACACCACCAAACTCAATAAGCCAGGCAAGGCGCTGTCGGAGATGGCGGGCGTGCACGCGCTGACCGACGTCACCGGCTTCGGCCTGCTGGGCCACCTGCTGGAACTGGCGCGCGGTGCCAAGCTCACGGCGCATCTCGACATGGCCAGGATCCCGCTGCTGCCGGGCGTCGAGCAGCTGGCGCACGACGGCTACTTCACCGGCGCCTCCGGCCGCAACTGGGACGCATACGGCAAGGATGTGGAGCTGTCGCCGACGGTGTCGCAGGCGCAGCACATGCTGCTGACCGATCCGCAAACCTCCGGCGGCCTGCTGGTGTCATGCGATGCCGGCAGCGTCGACGAAGTGCTGGCACTGTTCCGCCGCGAAGGCTTCGGCGAAGCGGCCGTCATCGGCCGCATGGCCAACGGCGCGGCGCGCGTGACGGTCGGCTAAGGTCCGCCCGATGCGCCGTCACGCGCTTCCAACGGCCTTGTTCTGCATCCTGGCCGCCGGCGCGCAGGCGGCCGAACCGGAGGTTGTCCACTTTCCCGGCAAGACAGGAACGCTGGGCGGTGAGCTATACAGGCCATCGGGCGAAGGCCCCTTCCCGGTGCTGCTGTATAACCACGGCAGCGCGGCGGGCATGTTGAACAGCCAGGCCGCTAAAATCATCGGGCCGCTGTTCGCCGCGCGGGGCTGGTTGTTCTTCATGCCCTACCGGCGCGGCCAGGGCTACAGCGCCGATGCCGGCCCTTACATCGGCGACGAGATCAAGGCTGCCGCCGCGCGCGGCGGCATGCGGGAAGCTTCGCGCACGATGACACGCTTGCTCAGCACCGACCATCTCGACGACCAACTGGCAGCGCTGGCATGGATACAATCGCAGCCCTACTCGCGGGGAAAACCGGTGGCTGTCGCCGGCAATTCCTTCGGCGGGGTGGAGGCGATACTGGGTGCCGCCAGGGCGCCTTACTGCGCCGCGGTGGTCGCATCCGGCGGCGCCGAGAGCTGGTCGCAATCGCCCGAGCTCCAGGAGGTGATGAAGTCGGCCGTCCGCAACGCCGCCAGTCCGATGATGTTCTTCCAGGCCGCGAACGATTTCAATCTGGAGCCCGGCCAGGTATTGTCCGCGGAGCGCTCGCAAGCCGGAAAAACCAGCGTGGTAAAAACCTACGGCGCCTTCGGCAAAAGCGCCGCGGAAGGCCACAGCTTCGCTTATCGCGGTGCTGACATATGGTTCGCCGACGTGTTCAGCTTCATCGAACAAAACTGCAGGTAGAGTTTCCGGTGAAAGCCGCAGACGATTGCCGTGGCATCGGCCCTGGCATGCGCTAAAGTAGATCCATTATCAACCACCGAAAGAAAATCATGCTGGTCACCACCACAGAAAACGTCGCAGGCTACCGGGTAGTGGAAGTGAAGGGGCAGGTATTCGGCGTGGTCGTGCGCAGCCGGGGCCTGGCGGGCAACCTGATGGCCGGGCTGCGCTCCATCTTCGGCGGCGAGATCCTGGAATACACCGCGCTGCTGGAGGAAACGCGCCGCCATGCGCTCGACCGCATGGTCAAGAACGCGCAGCAGATGGGCGGCAACGCAGTCGTCATGATGCGCTTCGACTCTTCCGAGATCGGCCAGACCATGAGCGAGATCGTCGCCTACGGCACGGTCGTCGTGGTCGAGAAAGCCTGACATGCTGCGCAACGCGATACTCGTCATCGCGCTGCTGGTCGCCGCCGCCGGCGCGATCGGCCTGCTCACCGGCCACGCCGAGGCGACGCCGGTCGCCGTCTGGGGCAGCGTGGTCGCGGTGGCGGTGCTGTTCGAACGCTGGCGCTATCGAAAGCCGCCAGCCACGGGCGGCAACTGGCAACCAACCGGCGAACAATTCATCGACCCCGAGTCCGGTGCGGCGATGGAGGTTCTGTACGATCCCGGCACCGGCGAGCGACGTTATGTCGCCAAGGCCGGCAAGCCGTAGCGTCTATCGCAGCGCCTCCAGCACCGGGGCCGTCGGTGCAAAGCCCGGCGCATCGGCAGCCTTAAAATCCATAAAAAAAGAACAATAATTATTGATTTAATATTTAGAAATTACTATCATTCCGGCAATCTACCATTGGAGCCGATATGATTCTTCCACGCTTTGCCTTAAAAACCCTGGCCCTGGCCGCACTGTCTCTGACCGCGGCAACCTCCACTTTCGCGGCCGACACGTCCTGCGACAACTGCTTTCAAAAGCGCTGGATCTACTTCGGCGGGAATATCGTCGACGACACCACGCGCCAGAAGCTCATCGAGGTCATCGGCATGGCCAAAACGCTGGGCTACAACGGCATTGCCTACAACGCCGGCGGTGAGGCCAATTATTCTGTGATGCTGACTCCGTCCAAGATGTCCTCGAAATACAACGCCAGTTTCAAGGCCGTTCTCGACGAAGCGAAACGCAATGATATCGAATTGATCCCCGTCGGCGGCGGCATGGAAGTCCCCGCCGTGAGCGACCCGGAGCTGATTGAAGCATTCCCGGTCAACGCTACCCCGTTCATCGCGATATCGGGAGGAGTCGCAGTACCGGTCGGCGCATCGCTGCTCGCTGAGCTGAACGATCAGAGCTTCGAGAAGAATGATCCGGCGTGGAAGCTTATTGATAGTGATGCCGGCACCATCTCCTACGACAACATAGTATCTCACTCGGGATCGCGTTCGGTGAAATTCACGCAACCGCTTGCCGGGAAAGCCAGCCGCCTTTTTCGCGCACTCCACAACCTTCGTCCGCGCTCGGCCTACCGCATGACCTACTGGATAAGGGCCGAGAATTATGATGCCCCATTCCAGATCAAAGTCTTACAGGCCGGTTCGGTAATGCCCATGTATCAGAACGCGTCTGCCGGGCTTGGCTGGACCAGCGTCGGCGGCGGATGGGCGACCGCCGCCAACGTCCTGCCGACCGCGACACCGGATACCTGGGTGCAGTACAGCATCGACTTCAATACCGGCAACTTCTCGGACCTGGACTTATACATCGGTTCGTGGTCCCGCAGCGCCGCCGGAACAGGCACGGTGTGGATGGACGACATCGACATCAAAGAAATAGGCCTCGCCCATACGATTCGCCGAAAGCAGTCTCTCCCAGTCACGGTGAGCTCCGCCGATGGCAGCATTACCTATGTCGAAGGCAAGGACTATACGGTAGACGTCGAGAAGCTGATCCTGCCGCAGACCACGTCGATCAGCGAAGGCCAGGAACTGCGCGTATCGTCCTACCAGTCCGCGAAAAATATGTTTTCGATGTTTACGACACCGGCCAACGCTTGCTCCGGCGACTACTTCAACATTCAGAAGGCGAATTTCGACAATATCAGCGGCCTGATGAGCACGAGCGGTCCCTGGAAACCATCGAAGTACTTCATGTACTACGACGAGAACCGGGTATTTAACTGGGACGAACTCAATTGTCAGGCGACCTTCGGCAAAGTGCCAACCGCCGGCGAATACCTGTCCGAGACGTTCCGTAAGCATCAGGAGATCATCTCCGCGAACAACCCTGGCGTGGAGCTGTTTGTCTGGCACGACATGTTCGATCCCAATTCAAACGCGGTCCCGCAATATTGGGGAGTCAATGGCACGCTGTACGAATCCTGGCTTGGGATCAAGCCCACTACCACGATCGTCAACTGGACTGATTCGATTAATCAGCACCCGGTTACGTCGCTCAAGTTCTTCAGCGATAAAAATCTGAAACAGATCATCGCTGGCTACTATGACGACTCCAGCGTAGAGCTCAAGGAAGTCAAGGCCTGGATGGACGCCCTCGACACGGCTGAAGCGCAAGGAGTAAAAGGTGTCAACGGCTTTATGTACACCACCTTCAAGGGGATCAATGGCTACCAGGATCTCACGCGCGTGACGCAGTTCATCAAGGACAAGTACGGCAAGCGCTGGCCGCAGTAAGCAGCCAGGGCCAGGACTGACTAACCCGCAGAGCGCACGATGGATTGGTCACCGCTCAGCGCAAACGGCACGGCCCTGGCCCATCGGTTCGACGACAGCGAGAACGTCAGCGCGCGCACCTGATGGTACCAGCCGGCCGGCACGTACAGCATGTCGCCCGGATTGACGATGACTTCGACCGTGGCCGCCTGCCGCGCAAGGGGAAACTTCTCAAAATCCGGCGCCTCGGGATCGAACGGAGAGCCGAACAGGATGGCGTTGGCCTCGTTCGGATACAGGAACTCGTCGTGATGCGGCGGCGCCAGGAAGATGCGCTTGGTGCCCCAGATCTGCGCGAAGATATTGTCGTCGTAGTCGCAATGCAGCGGCGTCACCGTGCCTGCGGGGCCGAGCCAGAAGCGCGGCGGCCCCATTTTGTCGAAGTACGTGGGCCAGTGACAGAGCCGGTTCAGCTCACGCAATTCCAGGTTGCCCAGGTATGGCGGCAGGTCGTGCGTGCCGGCGGCCACCAGTTCCAGGTACTCCAGCATCGACATGTCCCGCATCGCGCGGTCGGGGGCGAACGCGGTGTTGATGTAGTCGCCAACGCGCGCGCGCACCGGCAGGTGGCTGTACTGCGCGCGCAGTGCTTCCGGCGTCAGGGAACACAGCGGCCAGCGGTCCACCATGCCCGTCATCAGGAAGGGCAGCCCTTCGGCGGCGCGCTTGCGGAACGCGGCGGCGTCGAGCGCCCGCAGCCGCGGCACCTCGGAAATCGCCGGCAGGCCGCGCGAGACGCGCTTGATCGCATCTCGCATCGCCTGTATCGACGTCACGCCGCGAACCTGCGCGTCCTTGCGCTCACGCGCCAGCCTCTGCGCCGCAGGGTCGGCGGCCCAGGCGGACTCCGATTCCTGCCTGGTTGGCGGCAGGCGCAAGGCACGCGGTGCTTCCGCCGGCTTCTTCTCTTTCGACATATCCCGAACTTAAAATTTTTGCAGGGCGATAGTATAACTGCCCGTCAAACCGCCCGATAGAATTGAAGGCCGTTGCCGTCCAGGTCACGCACGTGGAACTCCCTGGTTCCCCATGGCGTATCGCCCGGCTGGCACCAGGGGCCGGAGCCCGACGCCGGCATGGCGCCGCTTCGCAGGAATTCGGCATACGCCCGCTCCACATCGCTCACATAAAAACGATAGACCGGGCGATCAAGCCCGTGATCCCAATGCGATGGATCCTGCCACTGCAGGTGAAGCTCCAGGCCATCGCGCGCCACCGCCGCATACCTGGGGCTGTCCGCCTGGTCCCTGAACACCTCGACGAAACCCAGCTTTTCATAGAACGCCAGCGATGCGGCGACATCGCGCGACATCAGCACAGGCATGACCGCCTCGATGAGTTTTTCCATTCCATCCTCCGTTTAGCGCATCGGCGCGCAGATAACAAAAACACCATGACGCCACATAATCATTGTAACAAGATCAAATTTCCTTGACAGCCACGCCGCCGATCTCGTACATTAAAGGCCATGACCTCGCATCTGCACCTATCCGCTTTCCTGCTATCGCCTACCAGCGCCCTATCGCTGGCAGCGCGCCTACTAGCACGCGCCTAATCCGCGTTCCAGCTGTACCCTGTGCCGGCCACAAGCCGCACCTGTCTACAAATCCCAGGAAAGTTTGCACCGATGTTCCCAGCCTTGTCGCTACTGCTAAAACTACCGATCGGTTGCCGAGCCTAGTATCCCGTGGCCGCGCGGCAGCCCTTCGCCACAACAGTGCGCCAACACCGATTCGTCGGACCGTGGCATCCGCATTTCCCCATTTGAGACCAGGAGTACCCCATGATGTTGCAGAACCCAGCGGCGAAGTACCGCGCCTTCCCACCTGTCCAATTGTCCGACCGCCAGTGGCCGAACAACGTCATCTCCAAACCGCCGATCTGGATGAGCACCGATCTGCGCGACGGCAACCAGGCCCTGATCGAGCCGATGAGCGCCGAGAAAAAGCTGCGCTTCTTCGAACTGCTGGTGAAGATCGGCCTCAAGGAAATCGAAGTGGGCTTCCCTTCCGCCTCGCAGACCGACTTCGATTTCGTGCGCAAGCTGGTCGAGGAAGACCGCATCCCCGACGACGTCACCATCATCGTGCTGACCCAGTCGCGCGATGAACTGATCCGCCGCACCGTGGAATCGGCGGCCGGCGCCAAGCGCGCCATCGTCCACTTGTATAACTCGGTGGCGCCGGTGTTCCGCAAAGTGGTGTTCGGCATGTCGCGTGAAGAGATCACCAACATCGCCACCACCGGCACCAAGCTGGTGAAGGAATTGATCAAGCAGCATCCGCAGACCGAATGGGGCTTCGAGTACACGCCTGAATCGTTCTCCACCACCGAACTCGATTTCTCCAAGCATATCTGCGACGCCGTCACCGCGATCTGGGAACCGACGCCGAACAACAAGATGATCATCAACCTGCCGTCGACGGTGGAGTGCAGCACGCCCAACGTCTACGCCGACCAGATCGAATGGATGTCGCGCAAGCTGGCCCGCCGCGATTCGCTGATCATCAGCGTCCACCCGCACAACGACCGCGGCACCGCCGTGGCCTCGGCCGAGATGGCCGTGATGGCCGGCGCCGACCGCGTCGAGGGCTGCCTGTTCGGTAACGGCGAACGCACCGGCAACGTCGACCTGGTCACGCTGGCCTTGAACCTGTACACGCAAGGCGTGCATCCGGGCCTGGACTTCTCCGACATCGACGAAGTGCGCAAGTGCGTCGAAGAGTGCAACCAGTTGCCGGTGCATCCGCGCCATCCATACGTGGGCGATCTGGTATTCACCGCCTTCTCCGGCTCGCACCAGGACGCGATCAAGAAGGGCTTCGCCCAGCAGAAGGAAGGCGCGCTGTGGGAGATCCCTTACTTGCCGATCGACCCGCAGGACCTGGGCCGCAGCTACGACGCCGTCATCCGCGTCAACAGCCAGTCCGGCAAGGGAGGCATGGCTTACCTGTTGGAGCAGGATTACGGCCTGGTGCTGCCGCGCCGCCTGCAGATCGAATTCAGCCGCGCCGTGCAGGCGGTGGCCGATTCCACGGGTCTGGAAATCACCGCCGAAGGCATCTACAACATCTTCAGCAAGGAGTACTTCGAGCAGCTTACGCCGTACGCCTACAACGCGCACAAGATGGTGGAAGACACCAGCAGCGACGAGCCGGTGCAGATCGACATCGCCCTCACCCACCGCAAGGCGCCACTGGCGCTGCAGGGCGGCGGCAACGGCCCTATCGACGCCTTCGTCAACGCGCTGGGCCTCGACATCAAGCTGATGGACTACCATGAGCATTCGATCGGCTCGGGCGCCAACGCCAAGGCGGCCTGCTATGTCGAACTGCGCCTGGCCAACGGCCCGACGCTGTTCGGCGCCGCCATCGACAGCAACATCGTCACGGCCTCGTTCAAGGCGGTGCTGAGCGCCGTCAACCGCCAGCTGCGACAGCAGGAAACCGTTGCCGCGCCAGCGGGCGCCGGCGCCACCGCATAAACGCATTCCCGGCCAGCCACCGCCAGAGCCGGATCTTGAAGGGCGCCCCACGAGGGCGCCCTTTCACCATCCAACTCATCCAACACCATGAACAAATCCGCACTCTCCGCAGCAGCCTTCCTGCTGGCCGCCGCCGGCGCCCACGCCGCACCGCCCGCCGGCCAGGACGCGCTGGCAGGCGCGCAAGTCAAGGTCGATGTCGGCGGCCGCAAACTGAATATGTACTGCACAGGTAAGGGCTCGCCGACCGTGCTGTTCGAAGCCGATGGCGGCCGCGCGGGCTGGGATTGGTCGGCCGTGCTGCCGGAAGTGGCCAGGCGCACCCGCGCCTGCGTCTACGACCGCGCCGGCATGGGCGCCAGCGATCCCGCCATCCGTGCATCGACGCTCGCCAATGCCAGCAAGGACTTGAACTTCCTGGTCAAGAACGCCCGCATGGACGCGCCGTTCGTGCTGGTGGGCGCGGGCTATGGCGCCATGGTGGCGCAGCACTACACGCTGCGCTCGCGCGGTGCCGTCACCGGCTTGGTGCTGGTGGAAGCGATGCACGAGGACGCGCTGCCCGGGGATCGCGCCGCCCGCCTCGACGCGGCGCTGGCCTGCCTGGCCGCAGCGGAAGAAGGCAAGGCCGTCGCCGCCTGTGCCTACCCGGCCACCGCCATCAACGGCGAAATCGGGCCAAGGCTGGCGGCGGCGCAGGCGGCGCAAGTGGCCAGGCCATCCTACTGGCGCGCCCGCGTCTCGGAGCTGGACAGCCTGGAGACCAGCGCCAACCAGATGCGCGCCGCGCGCAAGCCGTTCGGCGACGTGCCGCTGGCTGAAGTGCCGCACGGCGACCCGGCAGCCATTGTCGCGGCAGTGATGGAAGTGCTGGACAAGCAGAAGTAAGCTAGCGGGCGGCGCGCTTTTCCCTGAAAAATTCCCAAGCCGCTTCAGCCACCTCGAAGTCGGCGTTCTGCCGGCCCACCAGCTTGTTGATGAAATAGGGATAGCGCTTGGTGATGCTCGGT
The DNA here is from genome assembly GCA_025548565.1 of Rugamonas sp. A1-17. GTDB lineage: Bacteria > Pseudomonadota > Gammaproteobacteria > Burkholderiales > Burkholderiaceae_D > Rugamonas. Next base: position 4,745 of record JAJLPB010000015.1, on the reverse strand, counting down.
TCGGCGTGGCCGCCGTTCTCGATTTTATACAGGCCCACCTGAAGGCCGTCCGCCGCGTCGCCCCATATCCAGCGCGTGGCCCGTGTTTTGTCCCAAGAGTTCAGCTTTGGCAGTTCAAGCACACTGGCTTGATCGAGAAGGCCGGCCAGTTCGCGCCAGGTCCGTGCGCTGTCCTCGATGCTGCTGACCGGATCGAGGAAGCCCAGCGTATAGAAGTACTTGCCTCCCCGGTAGGGCATCAGCGGGTCCGCCGTGCAGCCGATGATCAGCGCCGGCAGCGCAACCGTGGGCGGGCGGGCGGCGTGAGGCGGCGGCATGCAGGAGAGGACCACCGAAAACGCGGCCAGCTTATGCGGAATCTCCACCGCCGCGCGGTAAGCCAGCAGGCCGCCACGAGACACGCCGATCAGGTAGACACGCGCGGCATCGACATCGTATTCGGCGATCGCCTTGTCGATCAGCGCCGAGATGAATGCCACGTCATCTTTCTTCGCCACCTTCTCCGCGCTGGCGAAGCAATCGCTCCAGCCGCCGGCGCCGGCATCGGCCGCCAGCACCACCACGTTTTCGCGTTCGGCGATCTCCAGCCAGACCGACAGCGGCGATGGTGGAAACGCCTGCCCCATCACCTGTTCCGCCGAAGCCCCGGCGCCATGCAGCACGATGACCAGCGGACGCTTGCCCTCCGGCCGCCGGCCGGGCTGCGCAAGCAGATAGCTGCGCATTCCCTCCGGCCGCGACAGCGTGCCCGGAGTGGTTTGCGCACGCGGCGCGGAACCGTTGGAAGCACCGAGAAAGGCGGCCTTCAGCCATGCACCAATACGTCCCGACATGCTCACGCCATCGACGGCGCAACCGCCAGCGCGCGCGACATCATGATCTCGTCGTGAAACCGGCCGTCGACGATCATCGACTCCGGCTCGCGGCCGAATTCGACGAAGCCCAGCGATTCATACAGGCCGATCGCCTCCGCATTGCCAGCGGTGACCGAGATCGTCACGCGCTGCACGCCTTCCAGCGTGGCCGCGAACGCCAGCGCATGCTCCATCAGCTGCCGCCCGACGCCGCACCCGCGATGGCTTTCAGCGACATACATGGCACGCACATAGGCCTTGTGGCGAGCCTTGAGCGCAGTCTCGCGCCCGACACCGACGATGCCGACCAACTTGTCACCGTCAAAGGCGCCGAACATGTTGCGGCCCGAATCCGGTGCCAGCCTGGCCTCTATTGTCAACAGCGGCGTGTCGCACTCCTCCTGGTAGCTGGAACCGAACGCGGACGAAGAGCTGCGCAGCCCGGCAAGCCGCAGGGGCTGGAACGCGGCGGCGTCGGATGAAACCAATCGGCGTATAAGCATGCTGCTTCCGGGCTGTTAGTGAGTCGCCAATTATAGCGGCAACTCGAAGCGATAACCTACGCCATAAACCGATTGCAGGCACTCGGCATCCGGCAGCTTGCGGCGGATGTTCTTGATGTGTGAATCGACGGTGCGGTCGCCGATGTCGCGCTGGTCCTGGTGCGCAAAGTCGAGCAGTTGCTGGCGTGTGTAGACCCGGCTCGGGTTGTCGATCAACTCGGCCAGCAGGCGGAACTCCAACGGCGTCAACGCCAGCGCCGCGCCCTTGTGCAGCACGCGCATGCCGGCGCGATCGATCTGGAACGGCGAGCCGGGAGCCGTCGGCGCTTGCTGTGCCGCCGCCCCGCTGCGGCGCAAATGCACGCGCACGCGGGCCACCACCTCGCGCGGGCTGAATGGCTTGCAGACGTAATCATCGGCGCCGCTGTCCAATCCCAGCAAGCGGTCGATCTCGTCCACGCGGGCGGTCAGCATGATGATGGGCAGCTGCGAGAAGGCGCGCACCTCGCGGCAGACGCCGATGCCGTCCAGCTCCGGCAGCATCAGGTCCAGCAGCACCAGGTCCACGCCGCCATTGCGGATGATGTCGACCGCGCTGCGGCCATCGGCGGCCAGCCGCGTGGTCCAGCCGGCGGCGTTCATGTAGTCCGCCAGCAGCGCGGCGATCTTGGTGTCGTCTTCGACGATCAGGATATTGGGCACGTCTTCGCTTCCTATGTTTTCAATGGCAGGCGCACCGTTATTTTGACACCGCCCAGCACCGACGGCGCGGCGACGATGCTGCCGCCATGCGCCTCGACCAGCGCTTTGCAGATCGCCAGTCCCAGCCCGCTGCCGCCGCGTTCGCGCGTGCGGGCGCCGTCCACGCGGTACAGCCGCTCGAAGATGCTGCCAAGGACGGCGGCCGGCACGCCAGGCGCGCTGTCCTCCACCACAATCTCGGCATGCCCACCGGTGCTGCCCAACGCGACCACCACCTGGCCGCCGCTGTCGGTGTAGCGCAGGCTGTTTTCCAGCAGGTTGGTGAACACCTGCTGCAGGCGGCCGGCGTCGCCCTGCAGCAGCAACGGCGCGGACGGCAGGCTCCAGCTCAGGTCCAGGCCGCACTTCTGCGCGCGCGGCTGGTAGCGCTCCAGCGTGGGCCGTAGCAGCTCGGCCAGATTCAGTTCATGCCAGTGATAATGCAGGTCGCCCGCGTCGGCCATCGTCAGCTGGTGCAGGTCGTCGACCAGCTTATTCAGGCGCAGCACCTCGGCATGCAGCGATTGCAGCGCGTTGGCGTCGGCCTGGCGGATGCCGTCCAGCAGCGCTTCGATCTCGCCGCGTATCACCGTCAGCGGCGTCCGCAGTTCGTGCGAGACGTCGGCCAGCATCTTGCGGCGCTGGCGTTCGCTGTCCTCCAGGGCTTCGGCCATGGCGTTGACATGCAGCGCCAGCTCAGCCACCTCGTCGCGCGACAGCAGGGGTGCGCGGGCGCTTAATTCGCCCAGCGCCAACCGCGCCGTCACGTCGCGCAGCGCGGCCACGGGCCGCAGCAAATGACGGGCAAGCCAGATCGCCGCCAGCACCGCAAGGCCGATCAACACGACGGACAGCAGCAGGATCGATTGCAGTTGCTCTCGCAGGAAGACGGTGGCGCTGGAGTCCTCGCCGCCGGTCTGCCGCAAGGGCATCAGCCGCATGTGGCCGACCACGGCGCCATCGACCTTGATCGCCCGCTCCACGCCTGGCGGCAGGTCGGGAGGGCCGATCAACCTGCGGCCCTCGGCGTCGGTGATCGAGACCCGTGAGGCAAAGTCCAGCGGATCGTTGCGGCGCGGCGGCGGCGCTTCGCCTGGCGGCGGATCTGCGCGTGGCGGCGGCTCGCCCCGCGCCGGCCCATAGCCTCGCGGTGGCGGCGCGCCGTCCGGCGGCGGTGGAGGACGGCGGCCGTGGCGCGGACGGCGCGCATCGCCGTCCGGCTCGAACACCTGGCTGCGCGGCGTCATCCGCGCCAGCACGTCGCCGAGGGCGCGCGGCTGCCCACGCAACCATTCGAAATTACCCTCGGTGCGATAGCGATCCTCCAGCAGCTCGCGCAGCTGGTCGAAGTCCTGGACCTGGAGTTCGTTGAGATAAGCGACGAAGCCGCGCTTGAGGTTACTGCTGGCCACCCACGCCATCGTACCCACGCACAGGATGACGATAGCGGTCACCGCCAGCGCGATCTTGCGGGCGATGGTCAACCGCATGGCTGGCTCCTTGGCTTCATGCCACCATCATAACCGCCAAATGTGGAGAAATTATGAGGCACTGGCAAAAACGCGACATCACCACCCGCCTTCATTTTTTCTACACATTTGCACGGCAATCTCGCACCGTCATCACACCAGACGGAGAACACCATGTATCAACGCGCGCTTTACCTGACACCGGCCATCGCCGCAGCCCTGCTGGCCGCCTGCGGCGGCAGCGATCCTGCAGCGACCAACAACACGGTCACCGCCACGGAGGGCGTGCAGCTGAGCGCCGCGCCGACCGCCCCCGCCACGTTGTCCGGCGCCTCCGTACTGGCGGCAGCCGCGCCGGTGGCCCCGCCCGTGGTGCTGGCCCAGGTGCCCAACGACGAAGGCGCATCGCTCACCTTCAGCACCGCGGGCGCGGTGGACACGGCCAATCCCTTCTTCAAACCCTTTGGCAACGGCCGCTCCTGCGCCACCTGCCACCAACCGGACAACGGCTGGAGCATCGGCCCGGACAAGCTGGCCGAGCGCTTCACCAACAGCGGCGGCACCGATCCGGTGTTCCGGCTGGTGGACGGCGCCGTCTCGCCATTGGCCGCCACCGCCACGCTGGACCAGAAGCGCGTCGCCTACAGCATGCTGCTGACCAAGGGCCTGATCCGCGTCGGCCTGCCGATGCCCACCGGCGCCGAGTTCACGCTGGTCAAAACCGATGACCCGTACAACTACGCCAGCGCCAAGGAGCTGTCGCTGTTCCGCCGCCCGCTGCCAACCACCAACCTCAAATTCACCAGCAGCGTGATGTGGGACAGCCGCGAAACCGCCAGCGATTCCGCCTCCGCACTGTGCCTGAAGGACGTGCGGCCCGCGCAGTGCTTCGCCACCGCCGACACCAGCCTGCTGCATCAGGCGAATGACGCCGTGCGCGGCCATGCCGAAGCCGCGCAGGACCTGACCGCCGCCGAGCAGCGCGCCATCGTCGATTTCGAGAAGACGCTGTTCACCACCCAGGTCAGCTCCATCGATGCCGGCAGCCTGACCGACGCCGGCGCGCTGGGCGGCCCGGCGCGGCTGGCCTCCGCCGCCTTCTACTTCGGCATCAACGACCTCGAATCCGGCGACTACCAGACCGGCGCGCCGTTCAACCGCAACGTGATGGCGATCTT
>JAJLPB010000014.1 GCA_025548565.1 Rugamonas sp. A1-17 | reverse complement strand
GAGGACACTAGGGGGTTTACATTCAAGAAATTTCTTTTATATTATGAGTTACCAAGCAAATAATTTTAAAGGATTTTTCTATGTCTAAACCAATCAATTTCAATACTTATTCTAATGATAATGATAAGAAAGTCAAGTCATTTAATGATAAATACTATAAACTAACTAAAAAAAGATTAATTAAGAAAAAAATCAAACTTAATTCTTTAGATGACTATGTTTTGAAATATGAGCAACACATTAGAGTTTCAAAGAATGCAGACAAGCAGATTGAAAAACTACACTTAAAAAAGGGTTTAGATTACTTTGAACTAGGTTGTTTAGCTGCGCATATTCATACAACTACTTTAGAAAAGACAAATGAAATCTTAAATTACTCTACAAATGAAATAATTGAGATAAGACAAAAATTTGAAAATAGAACAGAAATCAATCATGAATATGTTAAAAAGAACTTTGAAAACTGGAGAAACTTTTTAGTTGAGCATCAAAAAATAGAAATCAAAAAATCATTTATACCTTTTGAGATATTTAATGAGGTATCTTTCATTGTTAAAAATAAATACCAAAATGATTGGTCTTTATACTTTAAAGACGTTGAGCAGTATTTCAATACTATATCATTGAAAGAGTTTAAATTATTTGAAGACAGAAAAACTACAGAAACAGTTAAAGAAACAACTCAAATAATGAACAAGTCTAACAAAAAATTGAGCTCTAAAAAACGTAAAATCTTGCATCATATGGCGAGCTTATTAAAATTGGCGGGGCATGATAGGGCTACATACATAAGTAATTCTCAATTAAATCTTTATAAACAAAGTATAGTTAAACAACAAAGATTTATGCAATCTATGCAATTAATTAATAAAGATGGTTACTTAATGGACTTATCTAAAGCTACGAAATCAAAAGAGCAATATATAGCTGAAAAAATTAACATGATCCGAACGATGGAATTATTTGCCATAGATAGAGGTTACACATGGTCATTCGTAACAATCACAAGCGAGGGAGAACATCACCCATTTCCTAAGTTCAAACAAGATGACTTTCAATATAGCGGCGTGTCTGCTGCTGACAGTGCAAAACTACTGGCAAAGGACTGGAACAACATAAGAGCGTTGATGAAAATGAGGGGATTAGAACCTGCTAAATCGTATTTTGGTGCAACTACGAGCGAGGCGCATACTGATAGCTTAAGGCATATACATTGCATTATTTTTCATCATATTAATGATTTAGATAAAATTAAAGATGCTTTTTTTACTGCTAAACCAAAACTAAAAGAAAGAGTTTTAATATGTGAAGAAAAGCAAAAAAATTTAGATGCATTACTTAATACTGGAAAAATCACAAGAGAAAGATATAAAGAATTATCTAAAAAAGTGCGCAACCCTTGGAGGATATGCGACAAAAACAAGATAGAAGATAAATCAAAACTTGGCGCTGTAAATTACTGCTTTAAATACATTATGAAATCATGCGCCGTTTTTGATGCTGATTTTGATGTTTGGAAAGAGCATGACGATGAAACTAATGCAGTTCTTAAAAACAATGCTTTTAGAAATGCTTTGGGCATTAGAGGTTTTTCATTCTTTGGTTTTGAGAACTGTTTATCTAAGTTTAGATTTTTAGCTAGAAAAATAGCATGTTTAAAAACTGGTCAAACTATGGACGGAGTTAGCCCAAGACTTGAGCAAATCATTAGAGCTAACGATTTATATAGTTTCATTAAAGAGCGTTTCATTGATGTGATTAGCAATAAATATAATACTAATTCACAGGGTAAAAAGGTTTTTGTTGGCATCATCATTAATAACATTCAATATCTTAAGAACTTCTTTTTTATGACTAAGAAAAGCATTTTAACTGAATTGGTAGGTTGGAAAGAAAGCAAAGATGATGAACATATTTATTTAAATGAATATGTTAAAAGAGTTAATTATAAAGAACTTGCTTTGAAAGCTGAAAACGATGCTTTGAATAGTGGTATTTTAGTTATTCATAATTATTCAAGTGAAAAGCGAAAAGCAGAAAAACAGAAAAACCACCCCGTTAAAAAATGGAAAAACAACAACTTTAAAGATATTTACAAGAGATTTTATAAATTTGTTGATATAAGTAAAGATTTTATACAAAAAAATTTAGTTTTATGTAATAATTATTAAATAATTAAGGAGATTATATGAAAAAAAGAAAATCAAGATTAAAATATTCATTTTATGAAATAGTAAATTTTTTAAATGAGCATGAAATAGATGACGAGGATTTTGAAAGCAGTATGGGGGAGGGGGCTTTTGAGGGTTGCGAAGTAACAGAAACTAAACATGTTACTTATGTTGTAAATGATAGATTATACGTTATAACTCTTCATAGCGATTATTTAGATAGAAAGAAAAGCTATAAACGAGTAATGATAATTAATAAACTTAATCATATACGAGATGTAAGAATTGAGATTGATACTAATAACAATCTAAAAATGTATAATGTTAAAAATCATATAGCTTTTAAAGATATTAAAAGATATTACAATCCTATTTTTTTATCTAAAAAGTTAGAAAGAGAGCTAAGAAAGAAAAAAGAAGAATTAAAAAATAAAAATAAAAATAAGATATAAAAAACAAGCTCCTTATGGAGCTTTTCTTTTGCCTACGGCGTGCATTCTCAAAGATGGACCTTTTGAGAACGTTGATAAAAATACATCATCTTATCTTGCAGCCTAAAAATTAACCAAAAACTTTGACAAAAATTTTTTGCAGTTTTATAAGTCGTTGTTTTTACACGACTACATAACTAATTTTATTGTTTTCACACTGCAGGGGTCGCAAGTTCGAAACTTGCACTTCCCACCAGAATTTATGAAGGAAATCAAGGGCTTGCGCCGATCTAGTGCAGGCCTTTTTTTTCTTTCGGGCTTCGAAGGTAAGGAAAAAATACGAGTCCCGAATATTTTGCTTGATTGTATTCTTCGGGAAATTGTGGGCAATGCAGTAGCTTGTTCGGCCCTGCTTCAAAGTGGCCATTGTTCACGCTTTTTGTTTCCGGGTAGCCGCCGGGCTGCTGCAATACGTCTGGCAGACACCGCCTCCGCCAAATCAAAAAAAGGAGTCCCAGTGATGGGACTCCTTTTTTTTTAGCGCTCTAACCTAAAAGTCCTGACAGAGCAAAGCTTTAGGCTCACAGTAAAGACACCCACTACTTGTTTGGTTGGCGCTACATTTAGGTAAAACGTTGATCGTCATCATGATCCCGGTAAGCATCAAATTACCTAATCCTGCATACGCGGTGAACGTCTGCAATTGATTACCTAAACGTGGCTACGCGGCCGAGATGCAGCATGTGACGTGTTCGTTTGCAGGCAGGATTGACCCGGTCAGATTGACCCGCCCTCCATACCTTCGCGAACGCCGCGACCCTATCATAAGACCCCTCGAACCCCAGTTCCTTTAAGTCGCAGCTGTGGGCACTGAGCGTGGTGCAGCAACGGCCGGGCATTGGCGTCGGCGAACTGGCCTGCGCGCTGGACGTTCACCAGACCACGGCCAGCAATCTGCTCAAGAGCCTGGCCGCACAGGGATTGATCATATTGGACCGAAACGGCGCGGACCGGCGTGCGGTGACTGTTACTTTGCTGCCGGCGGGCGAACTACGTCTTGCCAGTGCCCCGGCACCGTTTTCCGGCGTGCTTCCCGACGCGTTGGCGACCCTGGACGCGGCGACGCTGGCGCGCCTCGGGCACGATTTGAACATCCTCATTACGGCGCTGGAGGCGGGCACCGCAGGTGCCGACATCCCGCTGGCGGACTTGTAGGCCATCCCGCTCCACGAATACTTTGCCCTGGCGCAAACGTGTGAGCCGTACTTGCCACCGTGGCTATACTGACTGCACAGAACTACACATTCAGCCGGTGCCAGATGACCCCCACGTTTTCCCAACCTGCGGTTCTCGGAATCAAACTGGCGCTTTTGGCCTTGCTGCTCTTGGGTATCGCCACGATTGCGCTAGCCAAGTGGCGGATGGACCCAGCCCACGTAGCGTTGGAGCCGATCGACCAGCCGATCCGCTTCAGCCATAAGCATCACGTGGGCGACGACGGCATCGATTGCCGCTACTGCCATACCTCGGTGGAGAAATCCAGCTTTGCCGGCATGCCTTCCACCACCATCTGCCTTACCTGCCACTCCCAGCTGTACGTGGATTCGCCAGCGCTGGCGCCGCTGCATGAGAGCATGCGGACCGGGCGCCCGATCGCCTGGACCCGCGTGCACGATCTGCCCGGCTTCGCCTATTTCGAGCACGACATCCACGTCAACAAAGGCGTGGCGTGTATCGAGTGCCACGGCCAGATCGACCAGATGCCGCTGACCTGGCGTGCCTCGTCGCTCAACATGCAGTGGTGCCTGTCCTGTCACCGCAGCGCACCCAAGCACGTGCGCCCGCTGTCGCAGGTGTTGTCCATGGAACCGCAGCGGCCCATGACCGAAGACGAGATGCGCCAGCTAAGCCGCATTTATCATCTTCGCGACGCCAATGCGCTGACCAACTGCTCCAGCTGCCACCGATGACGCGCCGGCCCACCATCCCCATCGCGCCGGTCGAGAGCCCCGGCAGGCGCCGGATGCTGCAGCTGATGGCCGCCAGCGCCGCGCTGGCCGGCGCCGGCTGCAGCGGGCCGCCCGCCGAGACCATCGTGCCCTACGTGGACATGCCGGAAAATATGGTGCCCGGCCGGCCGGTGTTCTATGCCACCGCCTATGTCCGGCGCGGGTTGGCGCACGGGGTGCTGGTCGAGAGCCACATGGGCCGCCCAACCAAGGTCGAGGGCAACCCCGCGCACCCGGTCAGCCAGGGTGCCACCGATGTGTTCGCCCAGGCGTCGGTGCTGCAACTGTGGGACCCCGACCGTTCGCAAGCGGTGCGCGAAAACGCGCAACCGTCCAGCTGGGGCGCGTTTGCCGGCGCGCTCAACGCGCGCCGCGCGCGGTTCGACAGCAATGGCGGGGCCGGGCTGCGCATCCTCACCGGAGAGGTGAGCTCGCCCACGCTGGCAGGCCAACTGCAGGCGCTGCTGCGCAAGTATCCCCATGCGCGCTGGCACGCGGCCGATCCCTTGCATGACGATGGCGCCGCGCTGGCCACACGGCTGGCCTTTGGCCGTCCGCTCGACACCTTGTACCGGCTCGACCGCGCCGCCGTGGTGCTCACGCTTGACGCCGACCTTTTCGGCAATTGGCCCGGCGCCATCGCCCACGCGCGCGACTTTACCGCCAGCCGGCGCCTGGGCGCGGCTCCCGGCGCCAGCCGGTTGTATGCCATGGAAGCCAGCGCCGGCATCACCGGCGCCTTTGCCGACAACCGCATCGCGCTGGCGCCACGCCACATCGAGCGCGCCCTGTGGCGCATCGCCGCGCGGCTGGGCGCCGCCGCGCCGGTGGGAGCCGCGCCCAGCAAGGCCGTCGAACAATGGGAGGCGGCGGTTGCCAAAGCACTGGCCGCACAGCGCGGAAAAGGCGTCATCGTTGCCGGCGCCAGCTTGTCGAACGCGGCGCGGGCCATTGTGCATCAGCTCAACGTCTTGCTCGGCAATACCGGGCAGACCGTCCTGCACATCGAGCCGGTCACCGCCAGCGCGCCGGCCCATCTTGAATCCATTGCCGAGCTGGCCAAGGACATGCACGCGGGCACAGTCGACAGTTTGCTGATGCTCGACACCAACCCGGCCTACAACGCGCCGGCTGAGCTGGACTTCGCCCGTGCGCTGCGCCAAGTGCCGTTCAGCGCCCATCTCGGCCTGTACCACGACGAGACGGCCCGGCTCTCGCACTGGCACCTGCCGCTCACGCATTGCTACGAACACTGGAGCGACGCCCGCGCCCATGACGGCACCGCCAGCATCGTGCAGCCACTGCTCGCGCCGCTGTACGACGGCCGTTCCAGCCACGCCTTGCTGGCGATGCTGGCAGGCGAGGGGGAGCAGGGCGGTTACGCGCTGGTCCGGCGCCAGTGGCAGCAGCTCGCTGGCGAACATTTCGACCAGTTCTGGCAGGACAGCCTGCGCACCGGCGTGGTCGCCAACACTGCTGCGGCGCCGGTGCAGGTCACGGCCGCTGCCGCGGTCAGCGCGCCGCCGCCCGCGGCCGAGGGGATCGAAGTCATCTTTGCCGCAGATGCCGCCGTCGATGGCGGGGAATTTTCCAACAATGGCTGGCTGCAGGAGCTGCCGCGCCCGCTGACCAGCCTCACCTGGGACAACGCCGCCTTGCTTGGTCCGGCGACCGCCCAGCGCCACCGGCTGGAAACGGGCGACATGGTGCGCGTCACTGTGGAAGGCCTCTTCATCACGCTGCCGGTGCTGGTGTCGCTGGAACAGGCCGAGGACAGTTTGACCCTGCCACTGGGCTACGGCCGCCGGGCAGGTGGTGCAGTGGGCGAGAACGTCGGCTTCGATACCTACCGGCTACGCACAGTGGCCGCACTGGGCGGCGGCCTGCGTGTCAGCCTGGTGCGGACCGGCGCGCGGCATCAGCTCGCCCTGCGCCAGCATGAGGTGGACATGCACGGGCGCGACATCGTACGATTTGCCGACCTGGCCACGTTCGGGCAGCAGTCCGGCTTTGCCCGCGCGCTCAAACGCCAGCAGGTGCCGGATGCCTCGCTGTATCCGGCCGTGCCCTACAAGGATTACAAGTGGGGCATGGCGATCGACCTGAACGCCTGCATCGGCTGTGGCACCTGCACCATTGCCTGCCAGGCCGAAAACAATATTCCCGTTGTCGGCAAAGAAGAGGTCCTGCGCGGGCGGATCATGCACTGGATACGCGTGGACCGCTACCGCGCGCAAGGACGCACCCTGTTCCAGCCTGTGCCGTGCATGCATTGCGAAAAAGCGCCGTGCGAGGAAGTGTGCCCGGTTGGCGCCACCATGCACGATAGCGAAGGCTTGAATGTGCAGGTCTACAACCGCTGCGTCGGCACCCGCTTTTGCTCCAACAATTGTCCGTACAAGGTCCGGCGGTTCAACTTCCTGCAGTATTCGCCGACGGATGTCGAACAGTTCAAGGCGCTGCGCAATCCCGATGTCACGGTGCGCCAGCGCGGCGTGATGGAAAAATGTACTTACTGCCTGCAACGCATCACGCACGCGCGGATCGACGCTGAAAAACTGGGGCGCCCGATTGCCGACGGTGAAATGGTCACCGCCTGCCAGGCGGCCTGTCCGACCCGCGCCATCGTTTTTGGCAACTTGAACGATCCCGCCAGCGAAGTGGTCAAAGCCAAGCAGGCCACGCTCGACTACGCGCTGCTTGCCGAACTGAACACCCAGCCGCGCACCACCTACGCCGCGCGCGTGATCAACCCGGATCCGGAGCTCGAATGAGTACCGAACATAACCGCGCAGGCCAGCCCGTGTCGCGGGACATCGGCATGTTGCGGGCCGGTTACGACTATGCCAGCGTCACCGATAAAATCGCCGGCGTGGTGCTTGACCGCTCCTTCGGCAAGGTCTGGTGGACCGCGTTCGGGCTGACCTTTATCGGCGTGCTGGCGTTTTTCGGCGCCATGGTTTGGCTGTTCGTCGAAGGCGTGGGCATCTGGGGCGTCAACATTCCGGTGGCATGGGGCTTCGCGATCGGTAACTTCGTGTGGTGGATCGGCATCGGCCATGCCGGCACCTTCATCTCCGCCGTGCTGTTGCTGCTGCGGCAGAAATGGCGTACCTCGATCAACCGCTTTGCCGAGGCCATGACCTTGTTCGCGGCCGGCATCGCCGGCATTTTTCCCATTTTGCACCTGGGGCGGCCCTGGTTCTTCTACTGGCTGGTGCCGTATCCGAACATCATGAACCTGTGGCCGCAGTGGCGCAGTCCGCTGGTATGGGATTTCTTCGCCATTAGCACCTATCTGCTGGTGTCGCTGATGTTCTGGTACGTCGGGCTGCTGCCCGATCTGGCCAGCTTGCGCGACCGGGCAGGGCGCCATGGCCAGCGCGGCAAGCAGGTGGTGTATGGCTTGCTCGCGCTGGGCTGGCGTGGCGAAGCGCGACACTGGGCGCGTTACGAAACCGCCTATCTGCTGCTTGCCGGCCTGGCCACGCCGCTGGTGGTGTCGGTGCATACGATCGTGGCGCTGGACTTCGCCATCGGCAATACCCCTGGCTACCATTCGACCATCTTCCCGCCGTATTTTGTCGCCGGCGCGCTGTTCTCCGGCTTTGCCATGGTGCTGAGCCTGGCCATACCGCTGCGGCATTTCTTCGGGCTCAAGGATTTCATCACCGAGCGCCACCTGGCCAATGCCGGCAAGGTGCTGCTGGCCACGAGCGCGATGGTGGCCTATGGCTACGCGGCGGAGATCTTCACCGCCTTCTACAGCGGCGATGTATACGAGCGCCATGTCACCGTCGACCGCTGGGTCGGCGCCTACGCGCCCATCTACTGGAGCATGCTCGTCTGTAACGTGGTGCTGCCGCAGCTGCTGTGGTGGCGGCGGCTGCGCCACCACGTGCCCACCTTGTTTGTGCTCAGTCTGGTCATCAACCTTGGCATGTGGATGGAGCGTTTCCTGATTGTCGTCTCATCCCTGCACCAGGATTTCCTGCCTTCCGCCTGGGGCATGTTCTACCCGACCGTATGGGACTGGGTGCAGTTGCTGGGCTCGATGGCGTTGTTCGTGTGGCTGTTCCTGCTATTCGTGCGCTTCCTGCCTGCGATTTCAATGGCGGAGATGCGCGGCCTGGTGCGCGACAGTGCGCGGGAGCCGGCATGAGCGCGCCCCTGTACGGCTTGCTGGCCGAATTTTCCACCGCAGACGCGCTGATGGCCGCCGCCCGTGCGGTGCGCGAACACGGCTTCCGTCGCTTCGAGGCCTACTCGCCGTTTTCGCTGGAAGGCCTGGACGAACTGGTGGGCCTCAAGCGCAACCACGTGCCGCTGATCACCCTGATCGGCGGCCTGCTTGGCGGCGCCGGCACGTATTTCATGCAGTGGTATTCGGCGGTCATCGACTATCCCATCAATGTCGGCGGACGGCCTTTGCACAGCTGGCCGTCGTTCATCCCGGCCACCTTCGAGTTCACCATCCTGGGCGCTGCGCTGGCCGCGGTATTCGGCATGTTGCTGCTCAACGGCTTGCCCAAGCTGTACCATCCGCTGTTCGCGGTGGAAGAATTCGAGCTTGCCACCCGCAACCGGTTTTATCTGTGCCTGCCCGTCAGCGATCCGGCCTTTTCCCGCGACCGGAGCGAGCGGTTGCTGCGCAGCTTGCAGCCCCTGTTTGTGCGCGAGGTGCCGGCATGAAGCGCCTGGCCTTGCTGCTGTTTTCCGTGACGCTGCTGGCCGGTTGCGAAAAGGCCAAGCAGGACATGTACGACCAGCCGCGCTATCGTCCCTTCGCGGCCAGCAAGCTGTTCGCCGACGGCACCTCGGCGCGGACGCCGCCCGCCGGTACCCAGCCCAACGCACGCGGAGATTTCGCCGACAGCAGCGGCGGCCGGGCAGGGCAGCAGGCCGTGCGTGCGGACGTCGCGGCCCAGGCGGCCGGGCGCATCCCGTATCCGGTCGACATGGTCTTGCTGCGGCGCGGCCAGCAGCGCTACAACATCTATTGCGCGGCGTGTCACAGCATCGCGGGCGACGGCGACGGGCTGATCGTGCGGCGCGGCTTTCCGGCGCCGCCGTCGTACCACAGCGACCGTTTGCGCAATGCGCCGGACCGCCACTTCTACGACGTTATCAGCAACGGCTACGGCGTGATGTTCCCGTATGCGGACCGGGTCGAGCCGGCCGACCGCTGGGCCATCGTCGCCTATATTCGCGCCTTGCAACTGAGCCAAAATGCCAAGGCAGCCAGCCTGCCGCCCGCCCTGAGGGAGCAATTGCCGGTGGGAGGCAAGCGATGAAGCGCTTGCTGCTGCTTGCCGGCGCCGTCGCACTGGCCCTGCTGGGCTGGTGGCTGGCGCCGCGCGCCTTTTTTGCGTGTTATCTGGCGGCGTGGTGGTTTGGCATCGGCGTGCTGATGGGCGGGCTGGCCAATGTCTGGCTGCACAACCTGACCGGCGGCGCCTGGGGCGAAGTGATCCGCGAAGACATGCTGGAGCGCGCGCGCCTGATTCCGCTGTGGTGTCTGCTGTTCCTGCCGCTGCTGGCCGGCATGGACACGCTCTATCCCTGGGCCGCGCACAGCATCGACTGGCATGCCGAATTCAGCGCGCCGGAGTTCAAGGCGTGGTGGCTGTCGAGGCCCTTTTTTATTGCGCGCGCGCTGGTCTTGCTGGCGCTGTGGAGTCTGCTGTCCTGGCTGGCGCGCAAGCCGGCGCTGCGCCGCTCGCCCGGCATGGCAGCGTTTGGGCTGCTGGCGTACGTGTTCTCGCTCGGACTGGCCTCGGTCGACTGGATCATGTCGCTGCAGCCTGAGTGGTCGTCCAGCGTGTTCGGCTGGCTCGCGCTGAGCGGCCAGATGTTGACCGGCATGGCGGTGGCGGTGGCCTTGCTCAAGCGCGAAGCGGCGCGCAAGCAGTTGCCTGACCTGGGCAATCTGCTGCTGATGTACGTACTTGGCTGGGCGTACCTGGCCTACGTGCAGTTCCTCATCATCTGGGCCGAGAATCTGCCGCACGAGATCATCTGGTATGCGCGCCGCTCCACGGCCGTGTGGGTGGGCGTGGCGTGGGTGCTGGTGGCGTTCCATCTGGCGGCGCCGCTGATGCTGCTGCTGTCGCGCCGCGCCAAACGCGCGCCGTCGCTGATGGGAGTGCTGGCCTGGGGCTTGCTCGCCGCCCATTTGCTCGATTGCTGGTGGCTGGTGTTGCCGTCGGTCGGACCGCTGGGATCATCCGCGCTATGGCTGGCGCCCACGCTGGTCGTGGCATTTGCTTCGTTATGGCTGGTTTGGGCCGGCCGTCGCATGGAGGGCCGGTATGTCTGAGACACCGCAGCAGCCTGCCGAAGCGGGAAAGGTCAATGAGTCCGATGAAGACAGCGGCCTGCACGCGCGTGCGCTGGCCTGGGGCGGGGCGGCCATTGTCGGCGGCGTCCTTTTTGCGCTCGGTGCGGCGTGGGGCGCGCGTGAAATGCTGCGCCCGCAGGGAGGGTTTGGCGGACCCA
The DNA here is from genome assembly GCA_025548565.1 of Rugamonas sp. A1-17. Classification (GTDB taxonomy): domain Bacteria; phylum Pseudomonadota; class Gammaproteobacteria; order Burkholderiales; family Burkholderiaceae_D; genus Rugamonas. The sequence goes on along the minus strand of JAJLPB010000014.1, from coordinate 230,489 downwards.
ATGCGCCCGGCACGCGTCCGGCTGCGCCCGCGCTGGAGGCGGCCCCGCAACCGGCACGCGCGGCCTATGAAGCGGACAAGCAGCGCCTGGTCAACAGCTATGGCTGGGTCGACCAGGATGCCGGCGTCGCCCGCATTCCGGTCGAGCAAGCGATGCGGCTGATGGCCGAGCGCCCCGCCACGGAGCAGCACCGATGAGCCCAAAACTGTCCGTCATCATGTGCCTGTGCCTGCTGCTTGCCGCGTTCGCTGTACGGGGCGCGCCGCTGGCCCTGCCGCCGCAGCCAGTCACCGCGTTTGCGCCGAAAGCGGGCGCGCCGCTGCCGCTGGACGCAGTGTTTGTCGACGAGAACGGCCAACAGCTGCGCCTGGGGGCGCTGTTCGGCCGCGTTCCGGTAGTGCTGGTGCCCGGCTATTACAGTTGCCGTAATCTGTGTTCGACGTTGTTTGAAGGCGTGCTGCAAGCGTTGGCCCTGAGCGGCTTGCCCGCTGGCGCCTATCGGCTCGCCGGAGTATCGATCGACCCTGCCGACACCCCGGCGCTGGCGGCCGCGCGCAAGCAAGCCTACGTCGCCATATTGCCCGGCGGCGCGCAGGACCTGCATCTGCTGTCGGGCACTACAGCGGCCAGCGCCGCGTTTGCCAACGCGATCGGCTACCGCAGCAGCCGCGATCCCACCACGGGCGAACTGGCCCACGCGGCAGGATTCATCGTGGCCAGCCCCGATGGCCGGGTGGCGCGCTTTTTCCCCGGCCTGCGTTTCGATCCGGCGGCCTTGCGCTTTGCCGTGGGCGACGCCGGCGCTGGCAGGTTCGACACCAGTCTGGGCGAGCAGTTCCTGTTGCTGTGCACGCATTTCGACCCCACCAGCCGACGCCACAGCGTTGCGGCGCTATGGCTGGTGCGCGTCGGCGCCCTGGCCACGCTGCTGTCGCTGGGGCTGGCGGCGCTGGCTCGCCGGCGGCGGAGGCAGGCATGAACAGCGACTTCCATTGGCTGCCCGCCAGCGCCTCGTCCAGCGCGGCACGCTTCGACGCGCTGGCCCTGACCACCCTGATCATGACCGGCCTGGTTGCGCTCATTTTGTTCGTGCTCGTCACCTGGTTCTGCATCCGCTACCGCGCCGGGTCCAGCGCTGGCCGCCAGCATCCCCCCAGCGGCAACCGCACCGTCGAGGTGATCTGGATTGTGGCGCCGCTGCTGCTGTTTTTTGCTGTCTTCGGCTGGGCCGCCTACGACTACGCCAGCCTGTACCGGCCCAACCCGGACGCCACACCGATCTACCTGGTGGCCAAGCAATGGATGTGGAAGGCGGAACATCCGAACGGGCGGCGCGAAGTGGGCGAGCTGCACGTGGCTGCCGGCCAGCCGGTGCGCATGGTGATGACTTCTCAGGATGTGATCCACAGCTTTTTCGTGCCCGCGTTCCGCGTCAAGCAGGATGTGCTGCCTGGGCGCTACACATCGATCTATTTCACGCCCAGCAAGGTGGGTGTCTACCATTTGTTTTGCGCCGAGTTCTGCGGCACCGAGCATGCCACCATGAGCGGGCGCATCGTGGTCATGCCGCCGGCCGAGTTTGGCCGCTGGCTGCAGCAGGGGCCGTCGGTGCCGGGCATGGCCGCGCGCGGCTTCGCGCTGTTCCGCCGCTTTGGCTGCAGCGGCTGCCACTCGGCCGGCTCGACCGTCCATGCGCCGGACCTGCGCGGGCTGATCGGCCGCCGCGTCCACTTGCAGGACGGCCGCGAACTGACCGCCGACGCCACCTATGTGCGCGATTCCATTCTGCTGCCGCACAAGGACGTGGTGGCGGGCTATGCGCCCATCATGCCGTCGTTTGCCGGCCAGATCGGCGAGGAAGACCTGTTGGCCATCATTGAATACATCAAGGAGAGCGCGCATGACGAGCGCAGTACACCGCAGCATACCCGCTAGCGCGACCGAAGCAATCGATCTGGGCTACCTTGGCGGGAAGTTCTCGCTGTGGTCCTGGCTGGGCACGCACGACCACAAGCGCATCGCCATCCTGTACGCGATCGCCATCACGACCTTTTTCTTCCTCGGCGGCGTGGCGGCGGCGCTGATACGCATCGAACTGGCCACGCCACAGGGCGATCTGGTCTCGGCGGAGACGTACAACAAGCTGTTCACCGCACACGGCGTGATCATGGTGTGGCTGTTCCTGATCCCTTCGATTCCCTCCGTGCTGGGCAACTTCCTGCTGCCGTTGATGATAGGCGCGCGCGACCTGGCCTTCCCGCGCCTGAACCTGGCCAGCTGGTATGTGTATGTGATCGGCGGTGCGTTCACGATATGGGCCCTGATCGCGGGCGGGGTCGATACCGGCTGGACGTTCTACACGCCATTCTCAACGATGTTCTCCAACTCCAACGTGGTGCTGGCCCTGCTGGGCGTGCTGATCGTCGGCTTTTCGTCCATCATGACCGGCATTAATTTCATCGTCACCACCCATACGATGCGCGCTCCGGGCCTGGGCTGGTTCCGCCTGCCGCTGTTCGTGTGGGCCAACTACGCCACCTCCATCATCCTGGTGCTGGCCACGCCGGTGCTGGCGATGACGCTGGTGTTGGTCGGCATCGAGCGCATCTTCCAGGTCGGGTTGTTCGATCCCGCGCTGGGCGGCGATCCGCTGCTGTTCCAGCACTTGTTCTGGTTCTATTCGCATCCGGCGGTCTACATCATGATCCTGCCGGCCATGGGCGTGGCCAGTGAAATCATTCCGTGCTTCGCGCGCCGGCGCGTGTTTGGCTACCGCTTCATGGCCTACGCCATCCTCGGCATCGGCATCATCGGCTTTCTGGTGTGGGGACACCACATGTTTGTCAGCGGCCAGTCGGTGTATGCCGGCATGGTGTTCTCGCTGCTGTCGTTCATGGTGGCGATTCCCTCGGCGGTCAAGGTATTCAACTGGACCGCCACCTTGTACAAGGGCTCGATCACTTTCAGCGCGCCTATGCTGTATGCGCTCGGCTTTGTCGGCCTGTTCACCATAGGCGGGCTGACCGGCCTGTTCCTGGCCGCGCTGGCATTGGACGTGCATTTGTCCGACACCTACTTCGTGGTGGCGCACTTCCACTACATCATGGTCGGCGGATCGGTCATGGCCTACTTCGGCGCGCTGCACTTCTGGTGGCCGAAAATGACGGGCCGGCTTTATTCCGAAGCCTGGGGCAGGGCGGCTGCCCTGATCATCTTTGTCGGCTTCAACCTGACTTTTTTCCCGCAATTCCTGCTCGGCTACGAGGGCATGCCGCGCCGCTACCACAGCTATCCTCCCGAGTTCCAGGTGCTGCATCTGGTTTCCTCGTGCGGCGCTGCGCTGCTGGCGGTGGGATATCTTCTGCCGCTGATCTATCTGGGCTGGTCGCTGTTCAAGGGCAAGCCCAGCGGTAATAATCCGTGGCAGGCCACTGGCCTGGAATGGGAAACCAGTTCGCCCCCGCCCACCCACAATTTCGAGCGGCCGCCAGTGGTGACGCGCCCGCCCTACGATTACCCCGAGCAGGGAGAGCCGGCGTGAGCACCGCGAACGCGTCCGAGATTGCCGAGCGTGGCGAGCCCGAGCACGCAGCCACGTTTGCGCTCTGGATATTGCTGGCCACGGAATTGCTGTTGTTCGGGCCGCTCTTTTTGGGCTATGTTTACGTGCGCACGCATTTCCCGGACGCGGCCGCCGCGGCAAGCCGCCACATGGACATGTTGCTGGGTACTGTCAACACCGCCATCCTGCTCACCAGCAGCCTGTGCATGGCCGTGGCCGCGGAGCGCGCGCGGGCACAGCGCAGCCCCCAATGGTGGTTGAGTGCGGCCGCCTTGCTGGGCTTGGCTTTCCTGGCCATCAAGGGCGTGGAATACCAGCACGAGTTCGCCGAGCACCTTTTCCCCGGCCGCGGTTTTGCGCCGGCGGATGCGACTTCCATGGAACGCTTGCACGGCATGCAGCTGTTTTTTTTACTCTACTTTGCGATGACCGCGCTGCACGCCCTGCATCTGGCCGTTGGCTGCGTGCTCTGCCTAGGCCTTGCCGTGCGGAGCCGTGGCCAGCATGCGCTGGCGGTCGAACTGACCGGCTTGTACTGGCACTTTGTCGACGTGGTGTGGATCTTCCTCTATCCACTGCTGTATCTGCTCGGGCGGGCGGGAGGCTAAAATGAAACAGTACAGGCTGCTCATCGTGGTGTGGATCGCCTTGTTGCTGCTGTTGGCGGCCACGGCGGCCAGCGCCTTGTTGCAACTGGGTGTGTGGAACAGCGTGCTGAACCTGAGCATCGCCGCGCTCAAGGCGGGACTGGTGATGCTGTTTTTCATGCGCCTGCGCAGCAGCCACGTGTTGATACGGCTGACCGTCATCACGGCAATGGCCACGCTGGCGATCCTGTTCGCGCTGTCGAGCACGGACTACTTTACGCGCGAACGCTATGTCGCTCCCTACCAGCGCCCGCAGCAGATCGCACCAGTGCGCTGAATCGACGGCTTAGCCTTGCATCACCAGCGAGGGCTGGGCAGTGACCACACCGGGCGCGATATCGTGCACACTGCTCAGTCCGGTCAAGGCCATGCAGTCCGCCAGTTCCTGCTCAAACAGCGACAGCGCGGTATGGACACCTTCGCAACCGTTTGCCGCCAGTCCATACAAACAGGCGCGTCCCGACAGGCAGCCGCTGGCGCCGCGGCCCAGCGCCTTGATGATGTCCGATCCGGTGCGGATGCCGCCATCGAACAACACTTCGATCTGCCCGCCCACCGCTTCCGCAATGCCCGGCAACACGGAGATGGAGGAGGGCGCGCCGTCGAGCTGGCGGCCGCCATGATTGGAGACGATGATGGCATCGGCGCCCAGATCGATGGCCTGGCGCGCATCGTCCGGATGCATGATGCCCTTGAGGATCAGCTTGCCTTTCCAGCGCGCGCGCACCCAGCGCACGCTGTCGGCGTCGAACGACGGGTCGAACTGGTTCTCCACCCATTCGGTCAGCGCCTGCACATTCTTCGCTTGCTTGACTTCGCCTTGCAGGTTGCCAAAGGTGTGGCGCTGGCTTTTGATCATGCTCAGCAGCCAGCGTGGATGGCTGGCCATGTCCCATACATTGCGCACGGACATCTCGGGCGGCACGCCCAGCCCGTGCTTTTCATCGGCCCAGCGCTTGCCCTGCACGTGCAGGTCGAGCGTGAGCACCAGCGCCGTGCAGCCGGCGCGCTGGGCCCGGTCGATCAGGCTCTCGTTGATCTTGCGCTCTTTCATCAGGTACAGCTGGAACCAGAAGGGCTTTTCGCTTGCCTTGGCGACATCCTCGATCGAGCAGATCGACATGGTCGACAGGCAGTAGGGCACGCCGAAGCTGGCGGCCGCGCGCGCCGACTCGGCCTCGCCATTGGGCCACGTCATGCCGGCCAGACCGGTGGGGCCGACGGCCAGCGGTATGCGGGCCTGCTCGCCCACCATCGTGACCGACATGTCGCGCCGGCCCACGTTGCGCAGCGTGCGCTGGCGCAGCGCCAGCGCACGCAGGTCGTCCAGGTTGCGCTGCAGTGTGATCTGTTGCTCGGAGCCGCCGTGGACATAGTCGAACAGGACCTCCGGCAGACGCGCCTGCGCAGCGCGTTCGAGATCGAAAATGCTGGCGATCTTTATCATCACGGCTTCCTTTCCCGACGCGTTCGTGACGAAATGACTCAGGATTTATCGGTCGGGAAAATGCCGCTGAACAGTTGACGCGCCGCGCCTATCAGCATGCTCTTCTCGTGCGGATCGCCCTTCAATGCGGCGGTGGCGAACTGCTTGGCCTGGGTCAGCGAAATATGCGAAGGCAGCGGCGGCACTTCCGGATCGGTCTTGAACTCCAGCAGCACCGGTCGTTCCACCGCCAGCGCGGCTTCCCACGCCGCGCCGACCCGGTTCGGTTCATTGCAGAATATCCCCTTCAAACCGATCATTTCGGCAAAGGTGTGGTAGGGCACATCCGGTATCTGCTGGGTCGCGTTGAACTTCGGATCCCCTTGCATGACCCGCTGTTCCCAGGTCACCTGATTCAAGTCCTCGTTGTTAAAGACACAGACAATCAAATGCGGATTGGACCAGCGCTTCCAGTATTTGGCGATGGTGATCAGCTCGGCCATATTATTCATCTGCATGGCGCCATCGCCCACCAGCGCAATGACTGGCCGGTCCGGATGGGCAAACTTGGCGGCAATGGCATACGGCACCGCCGCGCCCATCGAGGCCAGCCCGCCCGATAGCGAACACAACTGCCCGCGCCGGATGCGCAAATCGCGTGCATACCAGTTGGCGCAGGAGCCCGAATCGCTGGTGATGATGGCGTGCTCGGGCAGGCGCGGCGACAGTTCCCAGGCCACCCGCTGCGGGTTGATGGGCTTGGCCGGCTGCATGGCGCGGTCCTCCAGCGTGGCCCACCAGTCCTTCAGGTTGCTGGCGATGGTGTCGCGCCAGTCGGTGGAGGCGCGCTGCTCCAGCAGCGGCAGCAGCGCTTGCAAGGTGGCTGCGGTGTCGCCATGCAGGTTGACCTCGGCCGGATAGCGAATGCTCAGCATGCTGGCGTCGATATCGATCTGCACCGCGCGTGCCTTGCCTTCTTCAGGCAGGAATTCGGTGTACGGAAAACCCGTGCCTATCATCAGCAGCGTGTCGCACTCCATCATCAGCTCGTAGCTGGGCTTGGTGCCCAGGTAGCCGATGGCCCCGGTCACCCAGGGCAGGTCATCCGGTAGCACACCCTTGCCCAGCAAGGCTTTGGCCGCGCCGGCACCGAGCCGATCGGCCACGAGGATGACGTCGTCGGTGGCCCCCAGCGCACCGGCGCCCACCAGGATGGCCACCTTCTTGCCTGCATTGAGCACATCGGCGGCGCGCTGCAAGTCCAAAGCATGGGGCACGACCGTGGGCCGCTGGTACCCAATACCGGACAGGACGGTGCCGTGCTTGCGGGCCGGCGTTTCGTACGGCAATTCCTGCACGTCGGCCGGCAGCACCAGCACCGACACGCCATTGCGCGCCATGGCGGTGCGGATGGCGCGGTCGGTCAGGTGGCGAATTTGCGATGGCGTCTCAAGCTCGTGGACATAGTCGGCGACGTCGGCAAACATGCGCGCCAGGTTGAGCTCCTGCTGGTAGTGCGCGCCACGCGCCGTGCGCGGCGCCTGCCCGGTGATGGCCAGCACCGGCGTGTGATCCATCTTGGCGTCGTACAAGCCGGTGATCAGGTGCGTTGCGCCAGGGCCGCCGGTGGACAGGCAGACCCCCAGTTCACCGCTGAACTTGGCATGCGCGCACGCCATGAACGCCGCCATTTCCTCGTGCCTGGCCTGGATGAATTCGATTTTCTTGTCGGCGCGGTTCAGTGCGCCCAGCACGCCATTGATGCCATCGCCCGGATAGCCGAAAATCTTGCGCACACCCCAGTCATACAGTCGTTCGACAAAGAAGTCACCCACGGTCTTGCTCATGATCGCCTCGCTTTTTCAGTTGAATAGTTCTCGCCAACGGCTCAGGACTTCGCCAGTGTTTTGTGCAGCGCGCTCGCCCCGGCCAGGCCGGCAATGGCGGCGACGCCGGCAAGCAGCCAGTTGCGGTTCATGCTCAGCCACAGACCCGGACTCCGGGTGTGGGCGCCCTTGTCGAAGGTGCCGTGCGCGCCATATGGCCCAGGCACCGGCTGCCACAAGTTGTCGACCCGCGCCGGATCGATGGGTTCCCCCGTCTGCTGGCCCTCGACGCCGACCTTGCCCAGGTATTGGTCGAGCAGCTGGGGCACGAACTTTTCGCCGACGATGGCCATCGATGCAGGCAGGCTGACCCAGACCTCGCGCCGCCTGGCATGCGCGGCCCACAGGATCGCCCTGGCGGCGACTTCAGGTTGGAAGTAGGTGCCCATGGGCTTGGGCTCGTTCGGCAGGGTGGTCTTGCACCAGCCAAATTGCGTGGTGTTCACGCCCGGCATGTCGACCATGGTGATGTGCACCTTGCTTTTATCGTGCAACAGCTCGGTGCGCACCGATTCGGTAAAGCCCTTGATCGCGTGCTTGGCGCCGCAGTACGGCGACTGCAAGGGAATCGCGCGGTAGGCCAGCGCCGAACCGACTTGCACGATGGTGCCGCGGTTGCGCGGACGCATCCGCTTGAGCGCGGCCATCGTACCCCAGACAAAGCCGTGGTAAGTGACATCGGTCACCCTGCGGTAGTCTTCGCTGGAAATCTTGTCGAATGGCGCGAAGATGGTGGCCATGGCGTTGTTGACCCAGATATCGATCGGGCCCAGCTCGTCCTCCACCCGGCTTGCGGCAGCCTCGACTTGATCGGCATCGGCCATGTCGACGCAGATGCAGAGGGCCTTGCCGCCAAGCTGCTCGACTTCCTCTTGGGCTTCTTGCAGGCGCGCGCGGTCGCGTGCCAGCAGGGCGATGTGGGCGCCGGTTTCGGCAAACGCGCGCACCGTCGCGCGCCCAATGCCGGCGGAGGCGCCGGTGATGACCACCACTTCAGGGCCATCCGGCCTGCTCGCTGTGGGACTGCTCACTGTCGGACTGCTCATTGTAAGGCTCCTTCTCGATGAGTTGGTATGGCTTGAGCACCTCCTGCCAGTTGTACGCCGCGTGTCCCCTGCGGTCTGTCACTGATCTAACAGTGACCCGCATCGCGCGCTGCACGCTGGCCATGGAGGACCGTTTATGTGCGTTAGCGAACGTCGCGCGCAAGGGGGGCTTGGTAGAGTCGCTTCTTATGAAAAACTCATTCGAAGCCGACTTCAACGGCGGGTCCGTGCCGCTCCATCATCCCTGGCGCCTGTGCGTGGGAAGCGGCCACGCGACCACCGCGCTGCGTGCCGATTGGCAAGCCCAGCTCAAGCGCGCCCAGGCGGAATTGGGTTTCAAGTACGTCCGTTTCCACGGCCTGCTCGACGACGACATGGGCACCTTGATCTGCCAGGACGAGAAGCTGCTGTATTCCTTCTTCAACGCCGATCAGATCATCGACTTTCTGTTATCGATCGGCATGCGTCCGTTCATGGAGCTGTCGTTCATGCCCAGCGCGCTGTCGTCGGGCGGCGAGACGGTGTTCCACTACGGCGCCAACGTCACGCCGCCGGCCGACGAAGAGCAATGGGCCACGTTGATGCAAAAGCTGGCCCAGCACTGGGTGGACCGCTATGGCATCGAGGAGGTGGCGCAGTGGTATTTCGAGGTATGGAACGAGCCCAACCTGCAGTCATTCTGGAAGGGGACGCAGGAACAGTACTTTTCGATGTACAAGGCGACCGTGAAGGCCATCAAGGGCGTCGACGCGCGCCTGCGCGTGGGCGGGCCCGCCTCGTCGAAAAATGCCTGGCTGACCGATTTCCGCCGGTATTGCGAGCAGCACAGCTTGCCCGTCGATTTCTACAGCACGCACTACTATCCCACCGATGGCTTCGGCAGCATCGGCACCGATTCCAGCGCCCAGCTGGCCAAGGCGCCGCTCGACGTCATGCGCACCGCGGCCCTGGAGGCACGCGGCATGGTGGGCGAGACGCCGCTGCATTACACGGAATGGAACATCACCTCCAACCCGCGCGACCTGCTGCACGACGAACACTTCGCCGCCGCGCTGGCGGTGCGCGTGGTGATGGATGTGGACGATGTGGTGCAGGGCTACAGCTACTGGACCTTCACCGACATCTTCGAGGAAAATTATTTCCCAAGCAAGCCGTTCCAGGGCGGCTTCGGCTTGATGAACCTGTACGGCATCCGCAAGCCGGTCTACCACGGCCTGGCGATGGTGGCCAAGTTGGGACAGCATCATTATCCGGTCAAGCAGTCGCATCCGACCTTGAAGCTGTGGGTGGGCGAACTCGGCGACGCGAGCCGCGAGCGCTGCGAGAGCCATGTGCTGGCGATCAACCAGGCCATGCCGGAGCATCCGATCGCGCGGCAGGACATCACGCTGCGCCTGCGCGGACGCGCGCGCTACGACGTTACATCGGCGAACATTGCCCGCATCGACGAAGACCACGCCAATCCGCTGCGCATGTGGCAAGGCTGGGATGAGCCGACCTATCTGGCTGCCGAGCAGGTTGAACAGCTGTCCAAGGCGGGCGAGCCGCAGCCGGAGCCGGTCGACTTTGACTGGCACATGGGCGAGCTCACGCTCAAGGTGACCGTTGCGCCGCAATCGGTCAACCTGCTCACGCTGGGGTGGGAGCGCGAACAGGACAACCGGCAGCCGGTGCCGAACCTGGACGTGTCGGTCGACACCTTGCTCGATCGAATGCAGAAGAACAGCTTTGATTACTTCACCCACGAGGTCAATCCGGAAAACGGCCTGATCAAGGACAAGACCTCGCCCGACAGTGCAGCCAGCACGGCAGCGGTAGGCATGGCGCTGACGGCGTATCCGATCGGCGTCGAACGCGGCTTCATGGAGCGCGCCGACGCGGCCGCCATCACCTTGCGCACGCTGCGCTTTTTTGCCGACAGCGAGCAAAGCGAAGGCCCGGTCGCCACCGGCTTCAGGGGCTTTTACTACCATTTCCTCGATCTGCACAGCGGCCAGCGCGCGCAGGGCTGCGAGCTGTCGAGCATAGACACGGCCGTGCTGATGGCAGGCGTGCTCACCGCCGGCCAGTATTTCGACGGCGACGCGGCAGGTGAGCGCGAAATCCGCGAACTGGCCACCATGCTCTACGAGCGGGTCGACTGGCAGTGGATGCTGGCCGGCTCAGAGCTGCTGTGCCACGGTTGGAAACCGGAGCAGGGCTTCCTCGACTCGTTCTGGAGCAGTTACAGCGAAGCGATGATCTTGTACATCCTCGCGCTCGGCTCACCGACGCATGCTATTGAGCGCAAGCACTATGACGAATGGACCAAAGGCTTTAACTGGCAGCGGGCCTACGGCCTGGATTACCTGTACGCCGGACCGCTGTTCATCCATCAGATGTCGCATCTGTGGATAGACTTCCGCGACATCCGCGACAGCTTCATGGACCAGCACGACAGCGACTATTTTGAAAACAGCCGCCGCGCCACGTTGGTACAGCAGAAGTACGCGATCGCTAATCCCAGGGGCTTTATCGGCTACAACCAGTTTTGCTGGGGCCTCAGTGCCAGCGATGGGCCGGGGCCGCTCAAGAAGACCGTCAACGGTGTCGAGCGCGAGTTCCTGGCCTACGCCGCCCGTGGCGCGCCGCACGGACCGGATGACGGCACCCTGGCGCCATGGGCGGTGACGGCATCGCTGCCGTTCGCGCCCGGCATCGTCCTGCCCACCCTGGTCAACTTTGCGCACGTGTGCATGAACGAGGCCAGCCGCTACGGCTTCAAGGCCTCGTTCAATCCCAGCTGCCAGACCGGCACCGGTAGCCAGGCGGGATGGGTCTCGCCCTGCCATTACGGCATCAACGTCGGGCCGACGGTGGTGATGATCGAAAACCACCGCTACCAGTTCACGTGGTCCCTGATGCGGCAAAACACCTATCTGAAGGCGGGGCTGAAAAAGGCCGGTTTCGAGGGAGGCTGGCTCAAGGCCGTAAGGAAACCGCCGGAATAGCTACAGCTCGCCGCGTCTGGCCAGCTCACCGATCCGGTCGGCGATCAGGCAGGCAAGCGCTTGAATGGTCAGCGAAGGGTTGACCGCGCCCGAGGTGGGGAACAGCGAGCCGTCGCAAATCCACAGATTGGGCACGTCCCAGCTGCGGCCGTGGGCGTTGACCACGCTGTTGGCTGGGTTGTCGCCCATGCGGCAAGTGCCAAGCAGGTGACTGGTGTCGGTGCTGTCCCACAAGGATTGCCCGCCCGCCGCCGCCAGCACGGCGCGCATGCTGGCGCCGGCGTGGCGCTGCAGGCGCCGGTCGTTGTCGGAATAGGAAAACACCACGCGCGGAATCCGCAAGCCGTGCTGGTCCTTCTCGTCGGCCAGCTCGACCCGGTTCTGCGCGCGCGCCTCGACCTCCGCCACCGCCACCAGGCCGGCGATGTGATTGTAGTCGCGCATTTCCCGCCGCAGCGCCTCGCCCCACAGTTGGCGGCTGCTGACCAGCAACTGGGCCCACGCGCGTGGCAGCGGCCCCTGGCTCATGAAGCAATAGCCGCCGTCGAAATCCTTGCCTTCGTCGTGGTAGTTCCAGTGCTCCGTCAATGCCATGTTGGGCGGCCCCTTGTAGCAGCGGATCGATTCCTCGAACGTGCCCCACACGCCGGGACCGGCATGCGTGGTCAGGTGGGTGCCGACCAGTCCGCTGCTATTGGCCAAGCCGTCCGGGAACTGCGGACAAGCAGAATTCAGCAACAGGCGCGGCGTTTCGATCGCATAACCCGACACCACCACTTGACGCGATTTCTGCATCGCCGGCCGGCCATCGCGCAGATAATGCACACCGCACGCTCGGCCATTGGCGCCGACCTCGATGCGGGTGGCCATCGTCAGGTCGCGCACCTCGGCGCCGGCGCGCAGGGCACGCGGTATCCACACCACCAGCGCGCTCTGCTTGGCGTTGGTGGAGCAGCCATAATTGCAGAAGCCACGGTAGACGCAGGGCGGCGACTTGCCGCGCGGCGCGGACACGGTGGCCAGCGGCACCGCCGACCACGGAATGCCGAGCTTTTCAGCACCGCGCGCCAGCACCAGGCCGGCCGCGTTCAGTTCATGCTCGCGATAGGGATAGCGCGGCCGTGGCGGCCCCCAGGGATAGGAAACGGGGCCGGAAATGCACAGCGCCTGCTCCACCTCGGCGTAGTAGGGCGCGATTTCCGTATAGCTGACGGGCCAGTCCATGCCGTAGCCCAGCTCGCTGCGCGAACGGAACCACGCGGGCCGGAAGCGCAGCGACACCATGCTGAAGTGGACCGTGGAGCCGCCGACGCCGCGCCCCGAGTTGTTGGCCCCCAAGGCGATCGGGTCGTCGCCGGCGGTGATGCGCGCATCGCTCCAGTACAGGTTTTGCTGCGCGAGCTCGTCGGATGCAAAGTCGTCCAGCGGGCGCCAGAAGGGGCCCGCTTCCAGCACCACGACCGAAAAGCCTGCCTCGGCCAACTTGCATGCCAGGGTCGCGCCGCCTGCGCCCGCGCCGACGATAGTGAAGTCTACCCCGTCGTCGGTGCTGTACTCGCGCATCGGCATCCAGCCACCGCGCTTGAAAATATCGGGCGCGCGGCCATCACAGGCGCGCGCGGATTCCAGCATCATCGCGCTTCCTTTGCTTCCCAAGCATCCGCTTCGTCAAAGCCCAGACGCACATAGCCGCGCGGACTGGCGGGGCCGCCAAAGCCGATCTCATCCCAAGCCGCTGGGTGGGCGTAGTAGATGCCGACCATGGTCTTTAACAGGGTGTCGAAGAAAAAGCGCTGGGCCGGCACTTGCCACAGCGACGGGGCTGCCCGGCCCTCGGCTAGCGCGTGCAACAACGCAGTTTGCGTGAGCTTATCGAGCGCGGCAAAAGACCGGCCGTGGCGGGCGTGCGCCTCGGCTTGCACGCCCGCCAGGCCCAATTGCCACGCCGCGCGATCATCGGGCATGTCGGCGTGCCGGTAGCCTTCACTGCGGCCTTCGTACAGCATGGCATCGATGAACGGGCTGATGGGAATCGGCGCGGCGCGCTCTGGCTGCGGCAAGAGTACACCGGCCAGGGCATCGAGGAGCTGCCATTGTTCAGCGTTCAGGTAACGGCGCGGCGGCACCGGGCCGATGCGCCGCTCGACCACTTGGCGGGTTATCTCGTCCCATGATGGGCTATCGCGTTTGTCCAGCACGCGATAGCCGGGGTAGCGCGCACCATCGGTCATGGCGCCGATTCCCGCTCGAGCACTTGCAAGGCGGCGTAACCGGCCAGAGCCAGGGCGGAGAACGCGGGCGGCGCGGGCAGGGGAGGCCCCGCCTGCAGGTTCTGAGTCCAGTTGCGCCAGCCACCCATGCGGCGGGCGACGCCGAACGCATGAAAGCCGACCCCGGCCAGCCCCAGCGTTCCAGTCAGCGCCATCCACGCGCGGCTCAGGCGAGAGCGCCGCGCCGCCGGCGGCGCAATGGCTGCCGCGCCCAGCAGCGCCGCGCCAATCGGGGGCACGCTGACGGGGACCCACATGAACGGATTGTGGAAAGCGCCGCGAAAATGCAGCAAGCCGGCCTCGGCGCTGGTGCCGGCCAGACCAGCGCCCGCCAGCGCGCACAACAGCCGGCCCGCGGTTTCGCGTTCGTCCGGATCGGCCAGCTTGTCTGCCGCCAGGCCAATCAGTCCAGCCAGCGCCAGTGCCGAGGGGGCACCGAGCGGTGCCCCGTAAAAGACGTTGCCCCAGTTGAAGCCACCAAGCCGCCTGCCGACGTTATAGAAGTGAAAGCCAGTACCGGCCAGCCCAGCGAGCAGCGCCCATTGATAGGCGCGATGGCGCCGCCCCGGCAAAGCGTCGCGGCTTTCAAAAACCCTGCGGCTGGCGACGGCGAGCGTCATTCCCGCGCCCAGCAGCGAGGCGAACATCCCGGGGTTGGAGAATTGGCCGCGATAGTGTTCCAGCCCGCTATCGGCCAGCACCGAGGTCGCCAGCACGGCCGAGGCACCGTGAAACATGCGCGAAGCTTGGTGGCGCCAATCCGGCTGGCAATCCGGTGGCGTTGCCGGCATCGTACACTCAGCTTCCTTGTAACGCGCATCGGGCAACTGCTTGCCGCGTGTGGGGCCACGCTGGAGCTGGCGTACCGTGGCGTAAGCAACCGCGCACAAGGCTGCGGCGCCCAGCCACCAGGCATCGTCCGTGGCTTCAGTGTGCGAAGCGGCGCTCAAGATTTTGACCGATCCGCGTCATCGCGCTGCTGTGCTTGTGCTGGATTTTCATGTCCGTTAAAGGTCGGAGGTGCGGTGGTCAGAGCTTAGCATTTGGCGGGTAAATTGAAACGCACGATTCGGGAGTCGGCGTCACCCGGGACGTTCCGGACGCGAGTGGTGGATCGACGTTCTCCCGGCGAAAGAATCTTATATATGTTCCCGCTCATAATTAGCTCGCGCATGTACACCGCTGCCTCGATTTCGGCCGCATGCGACCTGCGGAATGCAGCGGGTGTGTCGATGAGCAGTGGAGGTTCATACTCTACCTCGCCGCTTCCGCGTTTCATCACCACAATTCGCCCCCGATAGAAACCATCAGCCTGTAGACAGCTCTCTACTCGATAAACGAATCCCAATAACTCTCTAGTGTCATTTTCCATGACGAAATGGTATCGCATGTCCACCTACATAAGCGCACGGAAGCTCAGCCAGCGCGGCAAACCACTCATCTTCATGTACGTCATTTCCGCGTTGTGCGTTTGGCGTGGCGTGCGCCGCAATTTATAGATCCCAAACAAAATGAGGTAATAGATTTGCAATGTCAGAATAAATGCCAGACCGCGCTCCCGGACTTATGCGCCGGTCGAGGCCAACAACATTACCGCTAGCCCTGGACAACCTGAATCGCCCCGGGTTTGAAGGAGGCTCCAACATTTGAGAAAATGGAGCCACCATGAAGAAATCTGTCCGATATTCCCCCGAAGTGATGGAGCGCGCCGTGCGCATGGTCCAAGAGGCCGGCAGCGAGTACGAGTCCCAATGGGCGGCCATTACATCCATCGCAGCCAAGATAGGCTGTACAGCCGAAACTCTGCGCCGCTGGGTGCGCCAGCGGGAGCGAGACACAGGCCAGCGAGAAGGAACCACGACGGCCGAGAGCGAGCGCCTTAAGGCGTTGGAGCGCGAAAACAAGGAGCTACGCAAGGCGAATGAAATCCTGCGCCTTGCCAGTGCGTTTTTCGCCCAGGCGGAGCTCGACCGTCGCTTCAAATCGTGAGACAGTTCATCGACCAGCACCGCCAAGCGTATGGGGTCGAGTCGATTTGCAAAGTCCTGCAAGTCGCCCCGTCCGGCTACTGGCGTTATGCTGCGCAGCGGCGCAATCCGGCTTTGCGCAGCACTCGTGCAAAGAGTGACGAAGTGCTGGCTGCTCAAATTGAGCGCGTCTGGCAAGCCAACATGCAGGTCTATGGTGCCGAAAAGGTCTGGCGCCAACTGCGACGCGAAGGCACAGAAGTTGCCCGCTGCACCGTCGAGCGCTTGATGCGCCGCGCCGGCCTGCGCGGCGTGATGCGGGGTAAGGTCGTGAAGACCACCATCGGCAACGCGGCCGCACCTTGCCCGCTGGACCGGGTCAACCGCCAGTTCAAGGCACAACGACCCAATCAACTGTGGGTGTCCGATTTCACCTACGTTTCGACTTGGCAGGCTTTGTCTATGTGGCCTTTGTGATTGATGTCTTTGCCCGGCGTATCGTGGGCTGGCGCGTCAGCAGCTCGATGCGCACCGACTTCGTTCTTGATGCCTTGGAACAGGCGCTGTACGCTCGCCAACCAGAGCGTGATGACGCCTTGATTCATCATAGCGACAGGGGCTCGCAATATGTTTCCATCCGATACAGCGAGCGTCTGGCCGAAGCCGGAGTTGAGCCCTCTGTGGGTAGTAAGGGGGACAGCTATGACAACGCGCTGGCCGAGACCATCAACGGTCTGTACAAAGCAGAGCTGATACATCGCCGCGCTCCCTGGAAGACACGCGAGGCCGTCGAGCTGGCGACGCTGGAATGGGTTACTTGGTTCAATCATCATCGCTTACTCGAACCGCTTGGCTATATACCACCGGCCGAAGCTGAGGCAAACTACTATCGACAACTTTCCGAGCAGGCTACGACGCCTGACTCACACCAAACGGCCTCCTAAATTTCCGGGGCGATTCATCTAGCCGAACTAGCCTGGTTTCTGAACGGTCCTTTCGGCGACGACATCGAGCACGTGGTCGTGGAAGCGCTCCAGCGCGGGCCGGTGTGCGACGCTGACGATGGTGCTACCGGGTAGTGCCTGCGTTAGCGCGGTGTACAGGCGTGTTTCCAGTTCCGGGTCGAGAGCGCTAGTGGCTTCGTCCAAGAACACGAAGTGTGGCGCGTGTAGCAGGACCCGCGCAAAGGCGACGCGCTGCTGTTCGCCGCCCGAGAGCTGCTGTTGCCATTTGTCAAATGCGTGCAGATTGGGAATCCGTTGCTCCAGCCCGCATTCGGCGAGGATGTGCAGGCAATCGGCGTCGCTGAAGCGCTCAGGCGCCTCGGGATAGCACATAGCCTCCTTGAACGTTCCGGTCGGCAGGTAGCTGCGCTGTGGCACGAACATCAGCCTGGCGTTACTCGGAATGGCGATGGCACCGCTGCCGTAGGGCCATAGCCCGGCGAGCACGCGCAGCAACGTACTCTTGCCGGCGCCGGACGGCCCGCGCACCATCCAGCGCTCGCCCGGGCCAAAGCGCAGCGGCGCGACGCTGGTGAGCGGGCGCTGCAGGGGATCGCGGACCGTCAGCGGACCGGTGCTTAGGGCGCAGTCCGGCGTGTGCGTGACCGTGAAGCCGCTCTGCCGCGACTGGGCCTTATGTATCGCCCATTGCAGGTCGCGCAGGCGGTTGGCATACGCGAGCCAACTGGTGAAGCTCTGGTAGGCCTGGCTGAAGAAATTCAGCGAACTGCTGAGCATGCCGTAGGCGCCGGCGACCCGGGTCACTCCGCCCATGGTTATCTCGCCGGCCAGGTAGCGCGGTAGCGCCGCCAGCGTTGGCAGGCCGGTAAACAGGTGGGCATAGGCAGACGAGGTGAGCATCACCTTGGCCTGGCGGAGGATCAGCGCGCGCGTATTGCCGCGGACTCGTTCGAACAGTCCGGTGAGGCGCCCCAGTTCGCGCCGCGCTCCACCATAGAAGGCGATCTGTTCGGCGTTTTCGCGCACCTGCATGGCGCCAAAGCGGTAATCGGCCTCCACGCTCTGACGCTCGTTGTTGAGACCGACGAGGCGCTTGCCCACCCAGTGCATCAACAGCAGCAGGCCGATGTTGTAGGCGAAGGCGATATACACCATATAGCCGTGAAGACTTACCCGGGTGTTGCCGACGTTGAAGGACACCACGCCTGACAGGTCCCACAGCAGCACGGTGTAGGTCACCACGCTGACGATGACCGACAGCGCACTGAGTGAGAGGTGCATCGTGAGGTCGACGAACAGCTTGACGTCTTCCGCGATGCGCTGGTCGGCGTTGGTGAGTTTGCTGTCGCGCTCGATGTCGTAGAAAGCATGCGCGCTCAGCCACGCGTGTTGTAGTTCGGCGGTGAGCCACGTCCGCCACCGCAGATCGATGAAACCCTGCACCGCGGTGGTGGTCACGCTCAGCGCGCCGAGGCACAGGCCGGCAAAGACGCTGCTCAGCAGTGCCGAGCGGATCTGGCTCCATTGCAGAGTGATCAGCGCGTCGGTTACCTCGCCGCTCAGCTTATTGGCCCAGACGGCCACGTAGACTTGGCCGAACATGATGGCCAGCACCAACGCCAGCATCATGTAGGTCCGCCAGCTTCTGGCTTCGCGCCAGAAGCCGAGGGTGAGCGTTGCCAGGCTTGGCCTGGCTGGATGTTGGCGGAGCTTGTGTATCATAGCCGGATCTGTTATCCCACGCTTACTTGAAACTGCGCTTGACGGTCAAGGCGACCGTGCGGCCCGGCAGCACCGGGATGAAGGAATTGCTGACCGTGGTCGAATACAGCAGGCGGTCGAACATGTTCTTCACGCCCAGCGTCAGGTTCCATGGGCCGCTGGCGTAGAACACGCTGGCGTCGACCTGGCTGCCGCCGGGAACGTAGAAGCGGCTGCCGAAGGTCGTGCCGAGGCTGGCGCTGACGCCGGCGACGCCCAAGCCGACGCCCCAACCCTTCAGCTCGGCCGACTGGAACTGGTACACCGCCCACACGCTCGCCTTGTGTTTCGGAATGCCGGCAAAGGCGGTCGCGCTGTTGCCCACATCGCTCACCTGACTATAGGTGTAATTGAAGATGGCGTCCAGGCCGGGCAGCAGGCGGCCCTGGGCATCGACTTCGGCGCCGCGGGTGCGCTGGGCGTCGCGCACGTTGTAGCAGTTGTTGACGCGGTCGAACACCAGCTGATTGGACCTCTGCAGCGAGAACAGGGCGGTGGTCAGGGTGAACTGGCTGTCCAGCAGGTCGAACTTGGCGCCAGCCTCGCGGTTCTTGGTCTCGTTCGGCGGTGCGAAGCCGCCGGCGCAGCTCAGCAAGGTATTCGGCACGAAGCCTTCGGCATAGCTGGCGTACAGCGAGGTATGGTCGTTCAACTGGTAAACCAGGCCGGCGCCGCCGGTGTTGTGGAGCACGCTGGTGCTGCTGTAATAGTAGGTCTGCGGCCCCTTTGGCAAGTAAAACGTCGATTGATTATCGGGAGTCTGATACTGGGTGCGGCGGGCGTTCAGCACCAGGTTCCACTTCTCATACGACATCAGGTCCTGCGCATAGACTCCGCGCTGACGCTGGCCGGTTTCGCTGTATGCGATCGGCTGGGTGGCGCGGTCGCGGTTATCCTGGAAGTCGTACGGCGTGGAAGTAAAGACCGGTACCGAAATGCTGTCGCTGGTGGTCTGGTATTGCTTGAGGCTGTATAGCGTGTGGTTGTAGCCCACTGATAATTTGTGGCGCACTTCGCCGGTCGGGAACAGGTAGCGCAGGTAGTGGTCGCCGCTGGTGGTGCGGTCGTTGGACCGTGTGCGCGAGCCGTAGAAGGTGACGTTGGGCAGCGGCGAGTCGGGCGCGGCGCCCTTGGCGTAGGACAGCCCGGCGGCCGACGGCGCATGCAGGTCGAAGCTCTGGCGCGCCACCTGGAGGCGGCTGATCAGCACCAGCCGGTCGGCCAACTGCTGTTCCAGCTGGTAGCCGAAGCGGTAGACGCTCTGGTCGAAGCCGTCGGCGGGATTGGCCAGCAGGCGGTCCGGCACCGGCAGGATCACGCCATCGTTGCGGGCGAAGGTGTAGCGCGTCAGCGGCTGGTGCATGCGCGTGGTGTCGGCGCTGACGACCAGGTCGGTGCTGCGGTCTTTCCAGCGCAGCGCCTGCATGAATGAGCGGTTGGTGCCGCCGTTCAGGCCGCTCTCGCTGCCGCGCGCGTTGTCGCTGCTGGCGACGGTGCGGAAGGTCAGGCGCGGGTCGCTGCCCAGCATGCCGGACAGGTCGGCGCCGATCATCTTTTCCTCGTGCGTGCCGTACTGCACGGTGACGTCGCGGATGGGGGCCGCCTGTGGCTTTTTGACCACAATGTTGACCGCGCCGCCGAGCGAATCGCCGCCCGACAGGATGGCTTGCGGGCCTTTCAGCACCTCGATGCGCTCGACCGACAGGATGCCGCGCGTGGTGGCGTTGCGGTCGGTGACGCCGTTGGTGTCGCTGCTGGCCTGGAAGCCGCGGATCTGGAAAGTGGTGGTGTTCTGCGGCGTCTGGTCGAACTTCATGCCGCTGACATTGCGCAGCGCATCGGTCAGATTGGTGGCCTGCTGCGACTCCAGTACCTTGCTGGTGATCAGCGTGACCGAGCCGGGTGCCACGTGCAGGCTGGTGCCGCTGCGGGTCGCGGTGTCCGAGCGGTCGGCCTTGAAGCTGGTCTCGGCCTGGTCGCGCCGTGCCGTCACCAGCACTGTCGTCGCGCGCCTGACGGTCAGCACGCCGGCGGCATTCTCCTCGACCACGTAGCCGCTGTTGGTCAGCGCCTGCGTCACCGCGGCGGCGGGGGCCAGGTGGCCGTGTACGGACTCGGAAACCAGGCCGCTCAGGGCTTCGCGGTCGAACACGATCTCGCGCTTGCTGCGGGCGGCGATCGCGTCCAGGGTGGCCGGCAGGAGTCCGGCCTGCAAGTGATAGTCGGTGGCCGGATCGTGGCGCACTGGAGCGGCTACCGCCTGCGCCTGGCTCCACGCGGGGGAGGCCAGCGTGGCGATGGCGGCCGCAATCGCGGCAGGGAGAATCATGTGGCGGGGTAGAGCTTTCGTAACCTGGCAGGACATGAAGGACACCTTTTTTGGGAGAATGTGCCTCTAATATAATTCGATGTTTTCTGTCATACTAGTGTCATAACAGTACGGCAGTGAAGCATATTCGTCATGGCGTACCGAGCTGGGAATCAGTACAGAAATCACCACCTTCAGGAGACACTGCATGCCGCGTGGACGCATCCGCCATCGCCCCACCGTTACCATCGATCGCGAGGCGCTGGCGCAGGAGACCGACGCGACGGAGCACAAGTCGCTGGTGGACCGCATCGTCGAGCGCGTGGCCAAGGACATCCAGTCCGGCAAACTCAGTGCCGGCCAGCGTGTGCATTCCGTGCGCCAGCTGGCCGACGAGTGCGGCGTCAGCCGCGACACCGTGGTGCGTGCGTACGACAAGCTGATTGTCCAGGGACGCCTGGAGTCGCGCCCCGGATCGGGATTCTTCGTCAGGGCCGACCGGCGCGCCAGCTGGCGCGCGGACGAACCTGGCGGCTTGCTTCTGCAGTCGGAGTGGAGCCGCTTCCGGCTGGTGCGCGCACCTGGCGACGTGGCCAGCACGACGGGACTGGGTGTGTTACCGCCGGACTGGCTCGACGAGACGGCAGTCGGCAAGGCCTTGCGTTCGGTGGCGCGCGCCAGCGTGCGCAGCCTGATGGCGTATCCCGACCCGCTCGGCTACCTGCCATTGCGCCAGCAACTGCAGGCCAAGCTGCGCGACCTGCAGATCGACGTGCCGGCGGCGCGCATCATGACCACCGCCGGCGCCACCGACGCCCTGCATCTGGTGGCGCTCAGGTACTTGTCCGTGGCCGGCACCCCGGTGCTGGTCGAGGAACCGGGGCCGCTCCTGCTGCGTGATCGCCTGCTGTCGGTGGGACTGGAACTGGCCGCGGTGCCGCGCGCGGCCGACGGACCGGACCTGGAGGTGCTGCGCGCCCATTGCGAGCGCTATCGTCCGCGCTTCTTTTTCTGCAATTCGGTGCTGCACAATCCGACCTCGGGCAGCATTTCGCCACACAAGGCGTTCCAGATCCTGCGGCTGGCCGAAGAGTTCAACCTGACCATCGTCGAGGACGACACCTACAGCGACCTCATGGCGTCCGGCCCCGGCGCGGCGGCCACGCGGCTGGCCAGCCTGGACCAGCTCCAGCGCGTCATCTACATCGGCAGCTTTTCCAAGACGCTGGCGCCGGGCCTGCGGGTCGGCTACGTGTGCGCCAGCCAGAAGGTGATCGATTGGCTGATGGTGTACCGCACCGTCAGCCAGATCGCCGGCACCTCGCTCAACGAACGCGTGGTCTACCAGCTGCTGTCCCAGGGAAGCTACCGGCATCATGCGGCGCAGCTGCGCGCCCGCCTCGACGGGTGCCGCCAGCCGGTCATCGAGCAGTTGGCCGCGCTCGGCTGCTGCGTCGCCCATGCACCCGACGCCGGCATGTATGTCTGGGCCACCCTGCCGGGCGGCGCGAACGCCACCAAGCTGGCCTCGCGCCTGGCGGAGGATGGCCACCTGATGGCGCCGGGCGAGTTGTTCACCCCGAACCAGGCCTACAGTTCGCACATGCGCTTCAACATCAGCCGCACCCTGGACAGCCCCGCTTTGCCGGCGCTGGCGCGCTTGCTGAAGGCTTGAGCTGATCCGCAGTGCCGTCCCGGCGGCAGTCCGGCCAGCATGGCCGCGCCCGCGCCGTGGCGCCGGTTCAGCGGATCGAAGGCGGCAAGCGCTCAGGCTTGCGCACCCTCGCTGAAGGCCCGCAGATCCAATACCCGCAGCCCCGCGAGATCCTGCTCGACGTTCCCGACCGCCGCCGCGCGGCTTGGCACCTGGTGTTTCAGCCAGCGCCCGACGGCGGCGCGGACGGCGTCCAGGGTGCAGCCGAGCACGCCAGAGCGGAACTGCTGGCGCGCCGCCGGGCCGATGCCGCGCTGATGCAGCGTCCAAGCTGCGAGCACGGTGTCGAACGGCGCGGCGGCGTGGTCCAGTTTCTGGATGACGCCGATGACCGCTTCCTCCAGTTGCTCGTCCGTGAACGCCATGCCGGTCACCTGGTCGAGCGCGCTGGCGAAGTCGGCGTACGTGCCGGCCACGCGCGGATCGCGGTAGGAGCTCATGGTGAAGGTGCCGGCGCCTTCCTCATAGCTGGCGAAGCCGCCGTAGGCCCCCCCACGCTGGCGCAGCGCCGGATGCAGCAGCTGGTGCGACAGCAACTGGGCCGCCACCGCCAGCGCCGGCGCGTCGCCATGGCACAGATCGGGCACCGCCCATGCGATGTGGCAGTGATTGACCTGGCTGGGGGCGAATAGCGCCAGATCGCCGATCCCCGGAGTGGCCACTGGACTGCGCGTCGCGGCTGGGGCGGTGTGGGCGCGCGGCGAACCAAACAGTGTGGCCAGCGCGCGCGCATCGTCGTCGGCGCCAGCGACCAGAATGGTGCGGGCGCTGGTGACCATCTGCGCGTGCAGGCTGGTGAGGCGGTTACGGATCCACGTGAAGCCGTCCGGCGAGGTCAGCAGCTTCTGCAGATCGGTCAGGAAGGGAACGAAGGCCGAGCCTTCCGTCATATGCTCAAAGGCACGCAGCGGCGACAAGGCGGCGCTTGCCGTGAGGCGCGCGTAGCGGTCGGCGTCCTGCGCCAGCGTGTAGCGGCGCTGGCTTGCCATCTGGTCGATCAGGAAACGGATGCGCGCCTCTTCGTCGAAACGCGGCCGCTGGACGTAGGTCTCCAGTACCTCGGCCAGCGGCCCATGATCCTCGCGCAGCGCGCTGGCGAAGAAGTTCATGCTGAGGCGCAGCCCGCCGCCATCGACGCGCACCGCGTTCATGCCGATGGCATGGCGCGCGACCCGGGCGCGGCGCCAGGCGCCCGCCTCGGCGTAGTCCTGACCGGCCACGCCGAGATCGCCGCGCAGGCCGGCGTACAATGCCAGCCACGGCCAGTCGGCCTGCGGCAGCGCGCTGACGTCGAACTGGACGCGGGCGTAGGAGATGCCGTTGGAGGGGATGTTGAACGCATATGTGCCGTCCTCGGTGGCGGCCACGGTGGGCAGCGCCAGCGGCGCCGGGCTGACATCCAGCGGCCGGATGCGCGGCAGCACGGAGGAGTCGCCTGGCATGCTTTGCAGTATGTCCAGCGCCCGGTTATCGGCCGCTATCAGCGCCAGATCGGTCGGCGTGAGCGTTGCCTGCAGCTTGTCCAGATGTTCCCGCTCGGTCGCCGAGCGCCGGACGAAATAGTCCGGGTCGGGGTAGACTTGCGCGTCGAGCCGTGCCGGGCTGGCAAGCAGGGCGCGCACCAGGCCAGGAAAGAAGGACGGATCGGCGACGTCCTGGCGCAAGCGTCCAAGCGCAGCGGCGCTGTCGAAGGCGCCGATGGCGTCGCCGCCCCGCAGCACGACGGGCACCGCGTTCAGCATGCGCATCAGCACGTTTGGCATGCGGCTGCCGGTGGTGTCGCGCTGGTCATAGGTGAGATCGCGCAGGGCCGCCTGCAGCGCCGCCGCCGGCACGCCGGTGTCGGCCACGCGTTCCAGTGCGCTCCACAGCAGCGTGCGCGCATCGCCCAGCTGCTCTTTGCGCAGGCCTTCCATGCCGATGTGGAACAGCATCTGGCGCGCTCCCGGGTCCATGCCATTGATACGCGCCGGCCGTCCATAGCCAGCCGATTCCATCGCCTGGCGCAGCGGCGCGGCGGCGTCGCCGAGCAGGGCGGCGTGCAACAGGTTGGCGCGGTAGAAGACCGCGGGGTCGGCTGATTCGCCGAGCACCCAGGCCAGTTGCACGCCGTGGTCTTGGGTGCCGCCGCCCTGGGTCGGGACGACGATGCTGGCGGCGCGAGGCGCGGTCACGGTCGCCAGTTGCGGCAGGCGGCGCGGGGCGGTGCCGCTGCACTGGCTGAGCACGCGTTCGGCGATGCGGTCCTGCACCTCGGCGGCGGCGATCGGGCCGGACGACATGAACACCGCCTGCGACGGATGATAGTGGCTGGCGTGAAACTCCTTCAGCATGGTGTGACTGAGTGTCGGGATCACCAGCGGATCGCCCCCCGAGTCAACCGCGTAGGTGGTGCCGTCCAATAATTTCCCGGTCAGGCCGCGATGGAGTGCGCGCAGCGGGTCGGTGAATGCGCCCTTCATCTCGTTGAACACCACGCCCTGATAGTGCAGCTTGCCATGTTCCAGCGTGTAGCGCCAGCCTTCCTGCAGGAAGTTCAGGTAATCGAGCCTGGGGAAGAAGGTCGCGTCCAGGTAGACGTCGAGCAGGTTGAAGAAATCGTTGCGATCGGTGCTGGCGAAAGGATACACGGTGCGGTCCGCATAGGTCATCGCGTTCATGAAGCTGGCGGTGGAACGGCGCACCATCGCGAAGAACGGGTCGCGCACCGGAAAGCGGCACGACCCGCACAAGGACAAGTGCTCGAGAATGTGCGCACGGCCGTCGCTGGTGTGCGGAATGGTCGGAAAGGCGACCAGGAAGGCCAGGTCGGCGCGCTCGGTGGTCAGGTGGAGGTGGCGTGTGCCGGAGATCGGTTCGCGGTATTCCTCGACCGTGGTACGTAACGCGGGGATGTCGTGGCTGCGCAGTTTTTCAAAGATGGTCATGGGGATATGTGCGGTGGCATCAGGCGCGCTGGAGTTGCGCAATCAGGGCGGTGGCTGCGCGGCGGTTGGCATAGGCGATGGCCTCGCGGTCAAGCTGGGTTTTCCAGCGGATTTTCTTGGCCAGCTCCGGATTGTGTTCTTCCAGTAGGCTGAAGACGGTAATGCCTTGTTGCTCGCGCTCCGGGTGGCCGGCCAGGTGGTTGTCCCACATGAGCTTGAGGTTGGCGCGGATCTCAGTGTCGAGCTCCTTGGTGTAGCCGGACTCGGCGTCTGCCTTGTGGGTGACCGCGCGACTGTAGACGCGCAAGGTGTCAAACACCACCGAGGCGGAGGTGGTCGTATCCCAGGCGGCCGTCTCGATGCACGTGCCAAGGCTTTGCAGCATTTCGGACGTCAGCGTGTCGGTCTGGGCGGTGGCGGCGCGGCGCGCGGCGCGCCATTCGGCCGAAGCGGGCCGCTCACCATTGAGCAGGCGGCGGTGCAGCGCTTGCACCTCGGCCGATATCCGCAACACTTCAGCGGGCACGTCCGCCAGCTTGCCCATGAAGTCGCCGACGTCGGTGAGCACGTCCACGACCACGGCGCTGCCGGCCGACGTGACGTCGGCGCCCGGCTGGATGGCGGTCAGCAGGTCTACGCCAAAAGCCAGCGTGGCGTCAGCGGACGGCAGCGTGGCGGCGATGCCGTCCGCCGTGACGGCCAGCCATTGCGGCAGGCCGAGCGTTTGCTCCCATTGTGCAAGGTTGTCGCTTTGCAGGATGCAGCCAACCAGGCTGCCCTTCGCGCCGTTCCAGGCCAGTGGGCCCGGGGCAATACGCGCTTCGGAGGCGTGGTGGCGCAGGCGTTCCAGCGCGGCGTCCCGCACGGCCGGGTTCGAATTGTAAGCGAGCATCTCAGGCCTCCAACTGGTGATCGAGCAGAGCGGCCAAGCGGGTCTTGGACTGGGTGCCGAGCAGCCGCGCGCGCTCTTCGCCGTCGACGAACAGAATGAGAGTTGGCAGGCCGCGTACCGCGTGGCGTTCCATCGTCTGCCGGTTATCGTCGGCATTGATTTTGACTACGCGTACTTCGGGATATTCGCCGGCGAGGTCCGCCAGGATGGGGGACAGGGCCTTGCAAGGGCCGCACCATTCGGCCCAGAAGTCGACTAGCACCACGCCGGGAGTTTTGAGTACATCGTCTTCGAAGTGGGCGTCGCTGGTGTTGAGGACAGAAGAAGGCATATGGTTTTTCCTGATGAAGTGTAAGGAGGTAACGCGGCCAGATTAACAGTCGCGTCGGATAATATGTGCGTATGGAATTCGCTATTTTTATCGTGCGGTACTGCGCCAAGTTTCAGTACGGTTTGGGTGGCGCCGACAGTATGCGTCCGGTGAAGGGGCTAAGCGGTGGCTTATCCTTGCCGGTTTCGAGGACACCGAGGCGCTGGTCAAAGCGCGAGACAGTCAGCCTTTCCAGCGTGCCGGGGCGGATGGGAACGAGTGACAGTGTCCGAATGACTCTTTGCAAGTCCGGTACCTTGTCGGCGTACGCAAGGCAGACTTTCAGCACGGTTGGGGATTTTGCGGCACCGCCGCTGGCCACATGTTGGGCCCAATCTTGGGCGTTCGAAGGCCGGAAACCCGCTCAAGGCGTCGAGGCGATGCCACGCTTGCCCGGTTTCGGCGGAACGGAGGCGTACCAGCCAGGTCCCCTCGGTATCCATCGCCCGGCGCGCCGCGATTGAGGCGGCGTGCGCCGGGCACGCGGCGCCTGTTCGCCTATTGGGCCAAATTCAACCTGGTGCGGGTCTGCTTGAGCGGGTAGTCGCGCCCGCGCCAGGAGAAGACGCCAGGAAGGCTGGCCGGCTTGTCGATGGTGGCGAGCAGCTTGCCGCCGGTAAGCCGATAGGAGACCGAGACCGGCCCCGACGGCGTCTGCACCACGGCATCGAGCGACGTCAGCGAGCCCAGGTGGGGTGCGACGCGCACGCGCGCATACCCCGGCGCCGCCGGCGCCACGCCGGCCACGATCTCAAGCAGATCGGCGGTAGGGTGTGCGCTCCACGCATGCGTGTCCGAGCGCGTATTGCCTCGCTCTTCCGGCCAGGTCGTGTAATGCAGGTCCAGCAGGTCGCGCCAGGTCTTGAGCAAATCGAGGTAAGCGTCGCCCTGGCCCGCGTGAACCACGGCCCGCGCCAGATACCACGCAAAATAGTAGGTGGTGGTGATGACGCCTTCAGGTGCGTCGATGCCGTTGCCGGCCAGGATGCGCGGGATGATCGCGTTGGCTTCCTCCCGCGTGGCGACGTCGTACAAGATCGCCAGCGAGTTGCTGTGCTGCGAAAACCTGGTGAGCGAGGGATCATCCGCGAAGAGGCCGCGCGTGCCGCTCCAGCACCTGGATCGCAACGCGGCCTTGATGTTCGTGGCGCGGCCGGCATTCTCGGCGCCGAGGCGCGGATCGCCCAGCGCCATTTCCATGCGCGCCATCTGTTGCAAGGCGCCGAGATAGAACAGCGTCGTCAGGCATGACTCTCCGTTGCCGTCATAGCTGGGGAATACATCATGCTGATTCGCGCCCTGGCCGACCCAATCGACAAAATTCCAGGTCGGATTTTTGCCCAGCAAGTTGGACGGGTGCAGATACTTCGCATACCAGTCGAGCACCCGGCGCGCCCGCGGCAGGTTGCGCGTCACGACCGCGGCGTCCGGCTGCCGCTGATAGTAATCATCGAGCATGGCGATCCACAACAGCGAAAACGGCGCGATCACATTGTGGCCGCGGCTTGGATAGGCGCCGTCGGTCAGGCCGCCTTCGCGATCCGACCAGCCGATCATATCGATCGCGTTGACCGCCAGCCGGTCGTCACCCGACACCGCATACGAGATCAGCATCTGTAGCCGCGTGTCGCCGACATACTGCAACTGTTCCCAGTAGGCCGAATCCATGTAGGTCTCATGCGCGTCAATGCGGGCGGTGCGCCAGCCGATGTCCCAGATCCGGCTCAACGCGGCGTCGCTGGAGCGGAAGCTGGCCTGCTGCTGGAACGGGTAGCCGGTTTCGTAGGTCGCCAGCCCCTGCAGGGTCAGCGGCGCATCCTGGGTCTGGACCTCCAGCTCAAGGAAGCGCCAGACCCGCCAACGCAGGGGTTCAAATACGCGAGATTCGCCATCGGCCAGCATGGTGTCGTAGATCCCCTTGGCGAGGCGTTCGCCGACCTCGTCACGCAGGCCTTTTTTGCCCTTGCTGTCGTAAAGCGCTTCGGCATAGATCATTTTAATGCTGGCTCCCCGACCACCCGCAACCGCCAGTGCCGGATAGGCAGCCACCATGCTGCCGCGGTCAATCAGGATCCTCACGTGACTGTGAGCGGGAATCTTGACCGCTTGTGCTGGAAACACCTCCGCGCCTGGCAGGTCGGTTCGCACCACCTTGCCGCTATCGACCTTCCGATAGTGCATGGGCGGCAAGGGATCGGCCGTCAGCGTCCATGGCAGGGCCTTGCCGGCCTCGGCGGCATCGACCGCAGGCAGCCACCGGCCATCCGCGCGCAGGGGGCCGCCGGCCCATTCCCAGTCGGCGCTGGCCGCGTCGATCGTTTCAGGCGAGGCCGCGACATAGTACTTTCCCCCGATCTGCGCGTTCATCTGCTCCATGCCTGAGGCCGACTTATGGCCGCGATCGAGCCTGGTCTTCCAGCCAGGGCCGCTGTTCAGCCCGGCATAGGCATCGTCCTCGACCTTAAAGTAGAAACCCGTCCGGGCGCTGATCTGGGACAGCGGCCCCGACGGCGCGGTGAAATTCCACACCACGGCTGCGATGTCATTGCCGCCGGCGCGCAGGAACGGCGCCAGATCGATGCGTTCATAGCGCCAGTGCGCCAGGTCGCTGGTGGCGGGACCGCTCGCCACCCGCTGGCCGTTGACGTACAAGATAAACCGATTGTCGGCGCTCACTTGGGCGAACAGCGATGCCGGCACAGTGTTCAACGCCAGTGCATGGTGCAGGTGCAGCACCACGGAGGTGTTGGTTGGCGCTTCGGGATGGGTGATCCACAGCGCATCGCCGGCATGGGCGGACGGCGCCGCGCCGCCTGCCAGCAGCGCGGCGAGCAAGAACATCCAACCTGGCCGCACGCGTGGAACGGAGCGCAACAGATTACAAATAATACGGATCAATCTTCACTCCTGGTTCTGCAGTCAATAATTTCCGGATGGGAATTTTCAAGGCGATTATTTCTTCTATTGTGCTGGCGGCGCGGTCGCGGTTCCAGCCCGAAAATCCTCAAGGCGGCCATGAAATCGCGTGCGCCGGAGACCGGGAGCGAGGCTTGTAAAGCGTATAACGTTGCGTTTTGGTCACGCGCGACCCCGCTGGCGCGGCTGGCCCGGGGGCGGACTAACATTTTTTGTCCACAAAACTTCAATTTTTTGAATCCTCATAGGAATTTGAAAAATAGTTTTACGATGGATTTTCGGCCGGTTCAATATACTCTGGCACGCCCGTGACAACGGACGCGTCACTAAAAAATTACCGGAATGACCACAGCCACCCCGCAGGCCTGGCATTACCGGCAAGCCGATTTGTACAATTGGAGACCCGTGAATGAAGCTCCCCAAAGCACATAGAATTGCGTTGTTATTTAATGCGAACAAGGTTTTTGATCGGGAAGTCATCGGCGGCATCGCCGCCTACCTGTCGAGCAGACGTGCCTCGTGGGAATTGTTCGTCGAGGACGACTTCCGTTTGCGCCTGGCCGCCCTGGAGCATTGGCAGGGGGACGGCATCATCGCGGATTTTGACGATCCGGCGGTGGTGGAGGCGCTGTCCCACAGCCGTATTCCCGTGGTCGGGGTGGGGGGCTCGTATGCCAACGAGGCCGACTACCCGGCGGACGTGCCGTATGCCGCGACGGACAACTACAAGCTCATTAATCTGGCATATACCCATTTGATCGACGTGGGCCTGCGCCGTTTCGCCCTGTTTTCCCTGCCCGATTCGCAGGGCAACCGCTGGGCGCAAGAGCGCGAACACGCGTTCCGCAGTCTGATGTTGCGCGACAATATGGAGGTGGAAATCTTCCGCGGCCACGGCCCCGCCGCCACGTGCCGAGACCAGGCGGCCGCGCTGCAGATCGACTGGCTGCACAGCCTGCCGAAGCCGATCGGCATCATCGCCGTCACCGACGCACGCGCCCGGCAACTGCTGCAGGCCTGCCAAATGGCCAACATCGCGGTGCCCGAACAGGTCGCGGTGATCGGTATCGACAACGATCCGCTGGCGCGCATCCTGTCGAGCACCCCGTTGACCTCCGTGATCCAGGGAACCGAGGAAATCGGCCGCACCGCGGCCCACATGCTGCACCGGATGCTTGAGGGCGGCTATCTGGACCGCAAGCGCGTGCTGGTGCCGCCGGCCGGCATCAACGTGCAATCATCCACCAGCCATCTGCCGGTCAGCAACCCGCGCGTCATGCGGGCCCGCCATTTCATCCGCCAGCACGCCTGCCAGGGCATCAAGGGCGACCAGGTGGCGGAGTACGTCGGCGTGTCCCGCACCACGCTGGAATCCTACTTCCAGCAGGAACTGGCGCGCAGCGTCCACGATGAAATCCTGCGCTTCAAGCTGGACGCCGCGACCGGCATGCTGGCGCAGGCCGATTGCGGCCTGGCGGAGGTCGCCCTGCGTTGCGGCTTCACTTCGATGCAGTATTTGCTGGCGGTGTTCCGGCGCGAGCTGGGCTGCACGCCGCGCGAGTACCAGGAACGCGTGCGGCGCGGCGTGCGGCCGTGCGCCGGGGCCGCCAATGCCACCAACGCCGGCACCATGGGCCTGCCGGCGCTGCACGCCTGACCGGCGCCGCTCGACAAACCTGCCTGTCACCTGCCATCATATTGGTAGCGCCGGGGCCGTTTGGCCCCGGTGGCCGTGCTGACAGTCGTCCGCGCGGGTTGATCTATCGAGGTGGCCACCTGCAATGCAGAATTTTTATAACAAGGCGCTGGCGGGGCTGTTGGGGCTGATGCTCGCAAGCGTACTCATCGGGTGGCTCTGCCTGCGCTGCACCTACACCCGTCTGACGCTGTTGCCAGCCGCGCAAAGCGACTTGAAGTGGAAGAGCGAGCCGTCTGCCGACATCATGAACGGAGGGCGTTCCACCATCAAACTGCTCGATGACACCGCGGCATTGAGTTTCGAGTTCACCTCCGTGAAGGCGGTCGATTACCCATACGCCAGGGTGGAACTGGCGTTCCAGGATCGCGCGGGCAAGCCCATGCTGGTCGACCTGTCGCGCTACAGCGCTATCTCGTTCGAGGTCAAATGCGCGCCGGCCAACACCCTGGCGCTGGGCTTCATGATGTTCGAAGACCAGGTTTCCGTTCCCGGCGACTTCACTTCCTACCGCCTGCCATACGCCTACTTCTTTTGCAACGAGAGCGGCGAGCGGGTGGTGATGGACCTGGCGCGCCTGCGGACCGACCAGTGGTGGTACGCCGTTCACAAACTGAACCTGTCGAGACAGGACTACAAGCTGGAGAAGATCGCCAAGCTCTCGTTCAGCAGCACGTTCCAGAGTCCGTACGAGGTGCTGTCCAAGGTCCGGATCACGGAGGTGACCCTGCTCGGACGCGACATGGGCTATCTGTATTGGTTCGGCGGTTTCATGCTGGTGGCCTGGCCCGCCTATGGCGTCTGGTTCTTCCGGCGCCACACCGAGGCCCTGCTGGTGGAAGTGAAAGACAGGATGCGGCGCGACATTCCGCTGGTCGCCTACCAGCAGCTGTCGCAGGACCTGCACCGGGACAAGGAGCAGCGCGCCATCCTGGGCTACCTGGCGACCGAGTACGCCAACCCGGACCTGGACGCCGAGACCATGGTGAATGCGCTGGGCATCAACCGCAACAAGATCAACGAGATCCTCAAGGCGGAGCTGGGCTATACCTTCTCCACCTATCTGAACAAGCTGCGCCTCACCGAGGCTGCGCGTCTGCTGGGTGCGAAGGAGGAAACCAGCGTGGCGGAGATCGCCTACGCGGTGGGCTATCGCAACGTCTCTTACTTCAACAAGCTGTTCAAGGAGGAGTATGGCTGCACGCCCAAGACCTTCAGGAAGCTGCGCGAGGACACGCCGGCCGAGGCGGGCGGGTAGCGGCGCGCGTCCGCCCAACTGCGGGATTTCAGCGCCCGGTTGATGAATTTCACGGTGGCGGCGCCGGCAGGCGATTCGTAGAATGGACCTCGTCTCACTGCCGTCGTCGCCGGGCGCCCGCGCCTGGCCGGCAGACTCTTGTCTCCTCGCCAGCACGGGAGTTTTGGGGCGGCCTCGGCCGCCTTTTTTTTGATGTGCGCTCATCGATGAAAGGGTGGCCGTTGAAACGTATCCTCCTTGGCTTTGCAGTCCGGCTCGCCCTGGTGCTGCCGCTCGCGGTGCAAGCGGCGCCAGCGCCGACCACCAGTCCCCGGCAGCCCGGCGTGGCGCCCGCGACGGCGCCGGTACGCCAGCGTGCCAGCTTCAACGCCGGCTGGCGGTTTCATCTGGGCGAGCTGGCGGGCGCGGAAGCGCCCGATTTCGACGACCGTCAATGGGAGGCGGTCGGACTGCCGCACAGCTTCAGCATGCCGTATTTCCAGTCGGCGTCCTTCTACGTCGGCGAGGGCTGGTACCGCAAGACACTGACGGTCGACAAGCTGTCGGCGTCCCGGCAAACCTTCCTGGAATTCGAGGCGGCCTTCCAGGACGCCACGGTGTACGTCAATGGCGTGCGGCTGGCGCGCCATCGCGGCGGCTACACCGGCTTTCCCGTCAACCTCACCAGCGCGCTGCGCGCGGGCCGCAACACGATCGCGGTGCGGGTCAGCAACCGCTGGGACCCAACCTTGGCGCCGCGCGCCGGCGAGCACGTTTTCAGTGGCGGCCTGTATCGCGACGTCTGGTTGGTGGAAACGGAGGACGTCCACGTGCCATGGACCGGCACCAGCGTCACGACGCCCGGCTTGCCGGCCGGGCGCGGCCGGGTCGTGCTGGAGACGGAGGTCCGCAACGACGGCCTCGGCGATCAGACGGTCACCGTGTTGACCGACATCTTCGACGACCGCAATCGCAAGATCGCCAGCCTGCCGCGCGCCAGTGTCCGCGTGCCGCGCGGCGCCGTCGCGACGGTGCGCCAAACGTCGGCGCCCATCCACCGGCCCGCGCTGTGGTCGCCTGAGACGCCCGCGCTGTACCGCGCGGTGACGCGGCTGGTCACCGGCGCCCGGGTGAAAGACGTGTTCGAGACCGGGTTCGGCTTCCGCTGGTTCTCGTGGACGGCGGACCGGGGCTTCTTCCTCAACGGCCGGCACCGCTACCTGCGCGGCGCCAACGTCCACCAGGACCAGGCCGGTTGGGGCGACGCGGTGACGAACGGCGCCATCGAGCGCGATGTCGCGCTGATCAAGGAGGCCGGATTCGATTTCATCCGCGGTTCGCACTATTCGCACGATCCCCATTTCGCCGAGGCCACCGACCGTCTCGGCCTGCTGTTCCTGTCCGAGGCGCCGTTCTGGGGGACGGCCGGCTTCGCCAGTCCGTGGGGCGCGTCGGCCTATCCCGCCGAGCCGGCGCACCGCGCGGACTTCGACGCCAGCCTGCGGCAGCAGTTGGGCGAGATGATCCGCATCAACCGCAACCGCCCCTCGATTGTCGCCTGGAGCATGGGCAACGAGCAGTTCTTCACGGCCGCCGGCACCCTGCCGGACACGCGGCGGGTGCTCAAGGAGATGGTCGCGTTGTCGCACCGGCTGGACCCGTCGCGCCCGGCCGCGGTCAGCGGCGTGCAGCGCGGCGAGCTCGATCGTCTGGGCGACATCGCCGCGTACAACGGCGATGGCGCCTTCCTCTTCCCCGATCCGGGGATGCCGAACCTGGTGTCCGAGTACGGCTCGACCATCGCCGACCGCCCCGGCAACTACGAGCCCGGCTGGGGCGACCTCGAACGGACGCCCGGCGCGGTGGCGGGCCGGCCCGACAGCTGGCGCCCGTCCTGGCGCGCGGGCGAGGCGATATGGGCCGGCTTCGATCATGGCTCGATCGCCGGGCGCCAGTTCGGCTCGATGGGCCTGATCGACTACGCGCGTTTGCCCAAGCGCGCCTGGTACTGGTACCGCAACGCCTACCGCGGCATCGCGCCGCCCGCATGGCCGGCGGCCGGGCGCGCGGCGGCACTGCGGCTGAGCGCCAGTGCGCCCGAGCTGCGCCACGCCGACGGCACCGACGACGTGCAACTGGTGGTCACCGTGGTCGATGCCGACGGCCGGGCGTTGAGCAACAGCCCGCCTGTTCACCTGGAGATCGAGGCCGGCCCGGGCGAGCTGCCGACCGGCCGCCGGATCGACTTCACGCCCGACGGCGACATCCCGATCCGCGACGGCCAGGCCGCGATCGCCATGCGCAGCTGGCAGTCCGGCGTCAGCCACCTGCGCGCCAGCTCTCCCGGGCTGCGCGACGCCACACTGGAGCTCGCGGTCACCGATGGCCCGCCGTTCCAGCCGGGCGTCACCGCGCTGGCGGCGGAGCGCTTCTACCGTCCGATGGCGCCCGCCGTGGCGGCGGCGGGGCAGGACCAGCTCTTCGGCAGCAACAACCCGACCGCCGCCAGCTCGTCCGCGGCCGGCCATTCGTCGCGGCTGGTCAATGACGGCGACCCGGCCAGCTTCTGGGCGCCGGCCCCGGGCGACGCGGAAGGCTGGGTGGCGATCGACCTGGAGCGCGTGGTGAGTGTGCACCGGCTCAGCGTCACCTTGCCTGCCGCCGGCCGCTATGCCGTGCATGCCGAACTGCAGGCCGCGAACGGCCAATGGGAGCCGCTGGCCGACCTGCCGCTGAGCGACGACGCCGCCACCGCAATCGAGCTGCGGACGGCGCCGCGCACCGGCAGGAAGCTGCGCCTGAGCGTGCGCACCGCCACCGGCGACGCGGCCGGCGTGGCCGAGATCCAGGTCGCTGGAAGCTTGAACAACCAGTAGCGGCGGGCATCGGCGGCTCGGCTGGGGCCGCTGTTTTTTCACTCGCGTTCGAGGGAAAACGTGGTGGAGTTTTCGTCGCTTCGTTGCCAATAATGTGTGCTCATCCAATGTAAATTTTTTCTGAAGGGGGGACACATGAATAAAAATCTCATTTGTGCTGCGCTTGCTGCCGCCGTTTGCCTGGCAGCCTGTGGTGACGGTGGCGGCGGTGGCGGCGGACCTGGCGCGAGCGTCACCTTGGCCTCGGTGTCGACCAGCAGACCCACTGCCGCCAGCGTCAGCGGCGTGAACTCGGCCGACGCCGGTTTCAGCGGACTGGCGACGCCCAAGCTTGGCCAGCAAGCCTATTTCCAGGTCTCGGGCGCGAAGTTGTCTGGCACGCTGGCGTTGTCCGTGACGGACTGCACCCGCATGACCACGATCTCGATCACGCCCACCGAGGCGCGCTTCAAGTGCACGCCCGCCGGCAGCGCCGGCATCAAGGCCGTCACGATCAGGGACAAGACCGGCGGCGCGACCTTGTACACCGGCTCTGTCGCGGTGCAGGATCCGAACGCGCCGGCGCTGGCGACGCCGTTCCCGCTGCCGACCCGCGGCTTCAACCTGGGCAATTCGCTCGAGGCCATCTGGGGTTATTCGATCCCGGGCCAGTCGGTCTTCATCTCCGCCGCCAACGCCGGCTTCAACGCCGTGCGCATTCCGTGCGCCTGGGATTCGAACGCCGACCCGGTCACCCACCAGATCAACGCCGACTACATGGCCAAGGTCAAGCAGGCGGTGGACTCCAGCATCGCCGCCGGCATGTACGCGGTCATCAATGTGCACTGGGACGGCGGCTGGTTCGACAGCCATATCGGCGACACCGTCGATCCCGCGCTCGACGCCAAGGTGCGCGCCTTCTGGACGCAGATCGCGGCCACCTTCGCCGGCTATGACAACCACCTGGTGTTCGCCGCCGCGAACGAGC
Organism: Rugamonas sp. A1-17; assembly: GCA_025548565.1. Classification (GTDB taxonomy): domain Bacteria; phylum Pseudomonadota; class Gammaproteobacteria; order Burkholderiales; family Burkholderiaceae_D; genus Rugamonas. Next base: position 194,066 of record JAJLPB010000014.1, on the reverse strand, counting down.
CGGACATCAAGTCGCCCACCCAGATGAAGACGCTGGTGTCGTACTACCAGACCTTCGTCAACACGGTGCGCGCTGCCGGCGGCAACAACGCCAACCGCTGGCTGGTGCTGCAGGGCGGCGGGGACACCTCCTGGTTCACGACCCTGCCGACCGACTCCACCGCGGGCCGCCTCGCGGTCGAATTCCACAACTACACGCCGTCGCTGTTTACGATCATCCACAACGATCAGTCGTGGGGCAACGCGATGTACTTCTGGGGCCCGGCCTACCACTATGCCGGCAATCCCGCCCGCAACGCCGCCGCGTGGGGCGAGGAAGGCGCCATCGACGCCGGCATGGAGCAGTTGAAGGTACAGTTCGCCGACAAGGGCGTGCCGGTGATGGTGGGCGAGTTCCAGGCCGCCGGGACCCCGGGCCTGACCGGCACCGAGCAGGTCTACAACAACGCGTCGCGGCTGTACTGGAACAAGTTCGTGGCCGAGTCCGCACGAGCCCACGGCCTGAGCCCGTTCTACTGGAGCACGCCGAACGCGCCGTTCAAATACGACACCGGCGCCATCACCGACCCGGACCTGGTCACCGCCCTGACCGGCGGCGTGGCGCCTCCGCCGCCCAACGGCGCACCGTACGCGGTGACCGGCGTCGCTGCGACGGCCAGCGCGGGCCAGGTCGCGTTGACGTGGCAGCCCGTCGCCGGCGCCACCAGCTACAACATCTACCGCGCGGCGGCGTCGGGCAACGAACCGGTCGCGCCATCGGTCAGCGGCATCGCCGGCACGTCCTACACGGATACCGGGCTCAACGACGGCACCACCTACTTTTACCGCGTGACGGCGGTGAATGGTTCCGGCGTGTCCGGTTTCTCCACCGAGGCCCGCGCCCGCACGCCCGGCGTCAACCCCGACCCGGCGAAATTCTCGTTCGAGGCCGATACGCAACTGTTTTCGTCGGGTAGCGCGCAAGTGACCGTCGACACCTCCGCCACGCAGCACTTCGCGGGCAACCGGTCGCTGGCGGTGAACTTCGGCGGCACGGCGGCCGGCACCTCGTCGGTCGAGGCCAGCGGCGTGGTCGTGCCCGCTGGTGCGACGGTCACCTTCCACGTCTGGATTCCAACTGGCAGTCCGGTCACGACAGTCGAGCCCTATCTGCAGGACTACCATTGGGCTTGGGCCTCGACCCCGTACGGCGGCTTGACGGCCGGCGCCTGGAACACGGTCACGCTGACCGTGCCGGCGACCGCCATCGCGCCGCTCAACCGGCTGGGCTTGCGGTTCACCACCAGCGCGGCGTGGACCGGCACCATCTACGTCGATTCGATCGACTGGCTGTAAATCCAGCCGCCCGAGTACGATGACAGCAAGGCCGCGCGCGCGATCGCGCGGCCGCTGTCTGATATTGTTTTCAATCCTTGAAATGTACACAGAAGAGAGCACATGAAACAACAACGCCACAGTTCCACCCGCCGCAGGCTGCTCGTGTCGGCGGGCCTGGCGGCAGTCTTTCCCGCCTTGGCCGGCGCCACCTTGCGGCAGGGCGGCAGCCAAGCCCGGGGCCGGCTCGCGCTGTGGTACGAGCGTCCCGCCGGCCAATGGGTCGAGGCGCTGCCGCTCGGGAACGGCCGCCTGGGCGCGATGGTGTTCGGGCGCGTGGCGCAGGAGCGCCTGCAACTGAACGAAGGCACGCTGTTCGCCGGCGGTCCCTACGACCCGAACAATCCGGCCGCGCGCGCCGCTCTGCCGCGGGTGCGCGCGCTGCTGGAGGAGGGCCGCTACAAGGAGGCGACGGAACTGGTGTCGAGCGACGTCATGGCGCGTCCCGCCAGCCAGATGCCGTATGGCGCGGCGGGCGACCTGCTGATCGATTTTCACGGCCTCGATGGCGCGGACGGCTACCGGCGCTCGCTCGACCTCGACACCGCCATCGCCGCCATGCAATTCTCCAGCGGCGGAGTGCGCCATCTGCGTGAAGCTTACGCCAGTGCGCCGGACGGCGTGGTGGTGCTGCGCCTGGTCGCGCAGGGCGGCACGCTGGACTTCGACGTCGGCTACCGCCATCCGCGCGACGTCCAATACGGCAGCGCGCCGGCGGGTGCTCCCGGCGCTGCCTGGGACCACACCGAGGCGCTGGAGGCGGACCGGCGTCCGGCCTCGCTGGCGGTCGGCGCCGATGGTCCGGGCGCGCTGCTGGTCGAAGGCCGCAACATCGGGGCGTCGGGCATCGCGGGCGCGTTGCGCTACGCCGTGCGTGTGTGCGCCGTCGGCGACGGCCGTATCGACACCGACGGCGATCGCCTGCGCGTGCGCGGCGCGCGTGCCGTCACGCTGGTCGTCGCGGCGGCCACCAGCTATGTGAACTTCGCGGATGTGGACGGCGACCCGGTCGCGCAGGTGCGCGCGCGCACGAACGCGGCGGCGAAGAAGCCCTACGCGCGCCTGAAGGACGATCACGTTGCCGCACACCGCAAGCTGTTCGGGCGGATGACGATCCGGATCGGCCCCGGCGAGCCGGATGTGCCGACCGACCGCCGCGTCGCCGCCGCCGAGGGCGCGGACGACGCCGAAGTGGCGGCGCTGGCCGCGCTGTATGTGCAGTACGCGCGCTACCTGCTGCTGTCGTCGTCGCGGCCGGGTGGCCAGCCGGCCAACCTGCAGGGCATCTGGAACGAGGGGAACAATCCGCCGTGGGGTTCCAAATACACCATCAACATCAACACGGAGATGAATTACTGGCCGGCGCAAGCGGCCAACCTTGGCGAGTGCGTCGAGCCGGTGCTGCGCATGGTGGAAGAGCTGGCGCAAACGGGCGCCGTCACCGCGCGGAAGATGTACGGCGCGCGCGGCTGGGTGGCGCACCACAACACCGACCTGTGGCGCGCCACGGCGCCCATCGACGGGCCGAACTGGGGCATGTGGCCGTGCGGTGGCGCGTGGTTGTGCAAGACCTTGTGGGACCATTGGGACTATGGCCGCGACGACGCCTTCCTGCGTCGCCTCTATCCGCTGCTGAAGGGCGCGTCGCTGTTCTTCGCCGACACGCTGGTCGAGGACCCGGGCCACCGAGGTCTGGTCACCTCGCCGTCGATCTCGCCGGAGAATATCCATCATCCCGGCTTCGCGCTGTGCGCAGGGCCGGCGATGGACCGCCAGATCGTGCGCGACCTGTTCGACTGGACGCTGGCCGCGCACCGCGCGCTGGGCGAGCCCGATCCGGACCTGGCGGCGACGCTGGCGCGCCTGCGCGCCCGCATCGCGCCGGACCGCATCGGCGCCCAGGGCCAGTTGCAGGAATGGCTGGAGGACTGGGACGCGGGCGCGCCGGAACAGCAGCACCGCCACGTGTCGCACCTGTACGCCGTCTACCCGAGCGAACAGATCAACGTGCGTGACACGCCGCAACTGGCCGCCGCGGCCAGGACCACGCTGCGCACCCGGGGCGACCGCTCGACGGGGTGGGCCACGGCGTGGCGTCTCGCGCTGTGGGCGCGGCTGGCCGATGGCCAGCACGCGCTGGCCATCCTGCGTGGACTGCTCGGGCCGGAGCGCACCTATGCGAACCTGTTCGATGCGCACCCGCCGTTCCAGATCGACGGCAATTTCGGCGGCGCCGCCGGCATCCTCGAGATGCTGGTGCAGTCGTGGGGCGGCGAGGTGCATCTGCTGCCGGCGCTGCCGGGCGCGTGGCCCGAAGGCAGCGTGCGCGGCCTTCGGGCTCGCGGCGGCGTCGAGCTGGACCTCGACTGGGCCGATGGACAGGTGCGCAAGGTGGTCCTGCGCGGCCATCCGGGCGCCACCGTGCGCCTGCGTCATGCCGGCCGGACGGCCGACGTGCGGCTCGACGCGCGCGGGCGAGCCAGCCTGGACCACGGCGCGCTGCGCTGAGCCTCACGCGGAGCCGGCCGATGCGGCCCGGGCCGGCGGACCGCACCGGCGGTGCTTATCGCCCGGTCTTGCCCGCCGGTTTCAGCGTCACCAGCACCAGGTCGTTGGCGCGCATCGGCACGGTCACGCTGAACGCGCCGTTCTTGCCGACCGTGACCACGTGGTCCGTCTCCGGCGTGTCGCTGGTCAGGGTGTGGAGCTTGCCGACCTGGTCCGGTGTGAGCGTGGCCGGCGCGCCCATGTCGAGATAGGCGGAATACGCGTCGTTGGCGCGGTAGCCCGTGCGCCGCACTTGCAGGTGGTATTTGCCGGCCTTGAGGTGGCTGAGGCGCAGGGCGGCCGGCGCCGCGTCGGTGGTCGGCACGATGTGGCCGTAGAACGGGCGGTTGCTGACTTTCTGCTCCGGCTGCTGGAAATCCCACACCAGGGCGGCCACGCTGTCCCCATCGGCGGCCGCCAGCGCCTGGCCATCCTTCAGCGCGATTTCCTTGCCTTGCAACGCGTGCAGGTATTTGTAGGCGAACCACGCGCTCTTGCGGATGCCCTGCGGGTTCATCAGGCCGAAGCCGCCTTCGAACGGCTTGCTCGGCGGGCCCGGCTCTTCGAACAGGTCGGTGTAGGTCCAGTAGCTCATGCCCTGCACCAGGCCGCGCGACGCCATCAGTTTGCTGAGGATGTAGGGCGCGCTGATGTAGGAATCGTGCACCAGGTCGCGCGGCGTATAGCTGGTGCTCCACTCGGTGAAATACATCGGCAGGCCGTGGTAGCTGATGGCATCGATCTGCTCGCGCACGCGGCGCACGTCGCCGACGATGGCGTCCTTCGACGGCGACAGCTTGGTGTCGCCCACGCCTTTCTCGTCGAGGAAGCCGCCCTCGACGCCGTAGGTGTGCGTGCTGACGAAATCGACGGCGGCGCCGCTGCGGCTCGCATGGGCCAGGAACTCCGGCACCCAGGCGGCGCCCGCCGTCGACGGCCCGCCCACGCGCAAGGCCGGATCGATGGCCTTGATCGTCTTTGCCGTGAGGTCGTACAGCTCGAAATATGCTTGCTGGTCGGCGCCTTCCCAGAAGCCGCTCAGGTTGGGTTCATTCCACACCTCGAAGAACCAGCTGCGCACTTCCGCTTCGCCATAGCGCGCCTCGACGTGGCGGATAAACGCCGCGATCAGATCCTTCCAGGCCGCAGGATCCGGGTGCGAGGTGTTGCCGGCCCAATAAAATATCTTGCTCTGCGACGTAGCCATCGCCTTCGGCGTGAAACCCAGTTCGACGAACGGCCTGATGCCGCGGGCCAGCAGCTTGTCGTACAGCGTGTCGATGCCGGTCCAGTCGTAGACCGTCTTGCCGTTCTCGATCCGCACCGTATTGAGCACGTCGTGGAAGATGGCGTGGAAGCGCAGGTAGCGGAAGCCCAGTTCGTCGGACGCCGTCTTGAGTTGCGCCATGCTGTCGTCGCGGATCAGCGTGCCCGGGTAGTCCGAGCCGACGGACAGGTCGAAGAAGCGGTCGAGCGGGGCGGTGGCCTGCGCCGTGTCGAGCGCGATGTCGCGCGGCGCGATGGTGGCGGCCATGGCCTGCGTGCTGGCCAGCGGCAGGCTGAGCGCCGCGAGTGCCGCGAGTGCGGCCAGGCGGCGTTGATGCGTATATCTCATTTCAGGTCCTTGTTGTCTTGACGGGTCGCGCAAGTGTGTCCGCACGGCCCCCGCGCGGCAAGGACGAAATACCTCAAACGGCAAACGAAATCCGGCGGCCGCGCGCCACCGGCGGGCTTGTGCTTTTCGTGGCCCGCTTGTGGGATTTCATCGTTGCGGCGGGCCATGCCCACAATCAGAATGAAACCGATCAAGCTGCGGGGCCATGGCGCCGCAGGAGGATCCGAAAACATCAAAATAAATTGGGAGATATGTAAGGTGAACAATACCAGGAAAACCGCGATCGCCATCGCCGTCACGCAGCTGGCCCTGATCGCCAGCGGCGCCGTGCTGGCCCAGAGCGCGCCGGGCCCCACCGTGGTGGTGGTCGGCCAGCGCGGCGCGCTCGAATCGGCGCAGAACATCAAGAAGAACGCCGACGAGATCGTCGATTCGGTGGTGGCCGACGACATCGGCAAGCTGCCGGACAAGTCGGTGACCGAGGTGCTGCAACGCATGCCCGGCGTCACCATCGACCGCACCATGAACCGGGTCGACCCGCAGCAGGGCGTGGGCGACGGCATCGCGCACTTCGCCGCCGAAGGCACGGGCGTGTCGATCCGCGGCCTGGGCTCGGGCCAGGTGCGCTCCGAGTTCAACGGCCGCGACTCGTTCTCCGCCAACGGCGGGCGCTCGCTGAGCTTCGAGGACGTGCCGCCGGAGCTGATGGCCGGCGTGGACGTTTACAAGAACCCGTCCGCCGAGCAGATCGAGGGCGGCATCGGCGGCCTAGTCAACCTGCGCACCGCGCTGCCGTTCGACTCCAAGGGACGCAAGTTCGCGTTGTCGACCGACGTCTCCGGCTCCTCGCTGCGCAAGAAGACTTCGCCGCCGTCGCTGTCCGGCCTGTACTCGGACCGTTGGGAAACCGGCATCGGCCAGGTCGGCTTGCTGATCGACCTGGCGCATTCCAAGATCGCGACCCGCAGCGACAGCATGTCGATCAGTCCCTACATTTCGCGCGACGATCTGGTCGCCGGCGACAGCACCCGGCGCTGGGTGACTCCGGGCGCGTCGTGGGGCTCGAACACCTATGAGCGCACGCGCGACGGCCTGTACGGCGCGCTGCAGTGGAAGAAGGGCGACCTGATGTCCTACGTCACCTTCCTGCGCTCGAAGTACAAGATGCACACCGGCGAGAACTCGTTCTTCGTCGGCACCAACCCGGCCACGCTGACGGTGGATCCGGGCGCGGTGTTCGACGACCGCGGCGCGCTGGTGACCGGCACGCTGCGCGACGCCAGCAACAGCGGCCTGGGCTTCGGCAGCGGCCTGGGCTTCGGCACCGACGCGCGCGCCAGCGGCCGCGATTCCGACACGCGCGACGTGTCCTGGTCCGGCACCTGGCACGCCAGCAACGCATGGACTTTCAAGGCCGACCTGCAACACGTGGAGGCCAAGACCGCCGGCTACGACAACACCATCGGCTTGGGCGGCTGGGTGCCCAGCCAGACGGTGAGCCTGGGCGGCAGCCTGCCGGCCTTCACCTTCGACAAGACGTCCCAGGACTTCCTGGCCGATCCGTCGCACTACTACTGGGGCTTCACCCAGGTGCACCGGGACGTGGCCACGGCCAAGATGAACACGGCGCGCATCGATGCCAAGTACACCTTCGACCACCCGGTGCTGGTCGACCTGCGCTTCGGCGTGCGCGCCACCGAGCGTTCGTCGTTGACGCAATCGACCCACGATTCGGAATGGACCCAGATCTCGCAGGGCTGGGCGGTGGGCCCCAATTCGTGGCAGCCGCTGAGCCAGTTCGCCGCCTTGGCCGACCCTCGCTTCGCCGGCAACACCAGCCTGCACCAGTTCGACAACTTCTTCGGCGGCACCGCGCCGGCGCCGGCGGCGGTGCTCGTGCCGGACATGGCGCTGACCGGTTCGGTCGACGCCATCGCCAAGCTGCACACCTACTATACGACGCTGTGCCAGGAAGCCAACGCCACCGGCCGCAGCAACGACTGCAGCTTCAAGCTGCCGCCGTTCGGCGATGCCACCGGCCTGAACGAGCAGCACGAACGCACCCAGGCGGCCTATGCCCAGCTGCGCTTTGGCTTCGACAAGGCGCCTTATCCGATCGACGGCAACATCGGCGTGCGCGTGGTGCGCACCAATCCGCGCTCGGTCGGTTACACGCTGTTCACGCCGCCCAAGAAACCGCTGCTGCCGGGTGTGCCGGACATCCCGGAATCGTCGCAGAAACAGAGCTTCGAGAACGACTACACCAAGGTGCTGCCGAGCCTGAACTTGCGCATGAAGGTCAGCGACGAACTGCAGTTCCGCATGGCGCTGTCGCGGGGCATGGCGCGGCCGGACTTCTATCAGCTGCAGGCCTATACCACGCTGGGCCTGGACGTGAAGACCCATACGCCGCCGGGCGAGAACCAGCAGCCCGTGGTGGATTCGATCTCCTACAGCGGCAGCCTGCGCGGCAATACGGCGCTCAAGCCGGTCATGGCGAACAACATCGATCTGACGGCCGAGTACTACTTCGGCCGCGCCAGCTCGGCGACGGTGGGGGTGTTCAGCAAATACCTCACCGACCTGATCATCTCGCAGACCACGGTCTATCCGCTCAAGGACGTGACCGGACAGTCGCACGACTTCATGGTCAGCGGCCCCGTCAACGGGATGGACGCGCGCGTCAGCGGCCTGGAGGCGGGTTTCCAGACCTATTTCGACAAACTGCCGGGGCTGTGGTCCGGATTTGGCGTGTCGGGCAACTACACCTACATCGACAGCAGCACGACCTATCACAACCCGGTGACCGGCGCCTGGTGTACGCCGAAGGACACCCTGAACGCCAACCAGGTGCGCAATCTGCAGGGCTGCGACACCGACGGCCGGGTGTTCGGCAACATGCCGCTGTCGGGCTTGTCGCGCAACTCGCTCAACGCGGCGCTGCTGTATGACAAGGGGCCGCTGTCGATGCGCCTGGCCTACAGCTGGCGCGGCAAGTACCTGCAGTCGACCAATGCCTACGGCACCGCCGGCGGCGACGGCATCGACCGCAACCCGGACAGCCCGAACCAGGGCGGCGCGTATTCGGTCAACTACGGCTTGCCGACCTGGGGCGGCGCCTACGGCCAGGTGGATTTCGGCTTCCAGTACAAGCTCACCGACAACCTGCGCATGGGGGCCCAGGTCGGCAACCTGACCAACCAGGTCTACAAGCAGTACATGCAGCAGGGCATAGGCATGAAGCTGCGCTCGGCCTTCTACACCGGGCGCAGCTTTGGCGCCCAGTTGAACTACTCGTTCTAGGCGTTTTTTCAGAACTGCGGCAGCATGCGCGTGCCTTGCACGCGCACCCGCAGCGCCACGCCGGACGCCGGCCGCGTGACCGTCGCCCCGGCCGGCTGTCCGCCACCGATCCACAGGTCGGCGGGGCCGGCTTCGACCACGCGCTGGCCGGCCGTGTCGACCGTGCTCAAGGCCTTGGCATCGAGCTTGAACGTCACCTTGCGCCGCTCGCCGGCCTGCAGCGCGACGCGGGTGAAGCCGGCCAGGGTGCGGTTGGGCGCGCCGGCGCCGGGCCGCGTGACATACACCTGCACCACCTCGTCGCCGGCGCGCTGGCCGTCGTTCTTCACCTCCACGGTGAGGTCGACGGCGCAGCCGGCGCACACGGCCTTGGGCGCGCCGGCGCCCAGCGTGTAGCGGAAGCGGGTGTAGCTCAGGCCATGGCCGAACGGATACAGCGCCTGGCCCTTGAAGTATTTGTAGGTGCGTCCCCGCATGCCGTAGTCCTTAAACGGCGGCAAGTCCGCGGCGCTGCGGTAGAAGGTCACCGGCAGCCGGCCGGCGGGGTTGAAGTCGCCCGCGATGAGTTCGGCCACGGCCTGTCCGCCTTCGCCGCCCGGATACCAGGCCTGGATGATGGCCGGCACATGCCGGTCGGCCCAGTTCAGGGCCATGGCGCTGCCGCTCATGTTGACCAGCACCGTGGGCTTGTTGAGCGCGCCCAGCCGTTCGAGCAGATTTTCCTGCGGCGCCGGCAGGTCCAGGCTGGTGCGGTCGCCACCGGCGAAGCCGGGCGCGTGCACGCTCATCTCCTCGCCCTCCAGCTGCCAGGTCAGGCCGCTGACGAACACCACGAGGTCGGCCGCGCGGGCCGCCTCCAGCGCCGCCGTGTCGTCAAAGCTCGGCTTGGTCCATTGCAGCTGCTGCTCGCCGTCCCATCCGGTCTGCCGGGCCTCGATCTCGATCCGGTACACCTTGCCGGCGGTCAGGTTGAGCTCGGTTTTCGAGGTCGGCCATGCCAGGTCCCACATATCGGCCACCAGTTGTCCGTCGACGCGGATGCGATAGCCCTGGTTGCCGCTCAGCCGGAAATGATGCGGACCGCTCTCGCTGGCGCGCAGGTAGCCGCTCCAGCGCACCGAGGCGTGGTGGTCGTGGGCGTTGGGCCAGCCCCATTTGTCGCCGGCTTTGGGAACGGTGTCGACCGCCGCCGGCGCGCCCTCCAGGCCGGGGTTGTCGTAGCGCTCCTGCCGGACGCCGGCCTGGGTGCAGGCCTCGTCGAGGCACAGGCTGGCCGGCGGCACGTCCTGCAGCGGCGGGGCGACCCAGCCCGTGCCCTCGATGTGCGTCACCTGCGCCTGCGGGAAGCGGGCGCGCAGGCCGTCCAGCACCGTGACCGGGTGCGACGGCGTGCCGTTGTAGTTGCCGACCAGCGCATCGACGCTGGCCGCGTTCGGGCCGATCACGGCGATGCGCCGGGGCGCCTGTTTCAACGGCAGCAGGCCATCGTTCTTCAGCAGCACCAGCGACTGGCGCGCGGCCTGCAGGTTCAGCGCGCGATGGGCCGGGGTGTCGTAGTCGCCGGCGTGGATAGCAGGGAAGGGCCGCCGGTCCGGCGCGTCGAGCAAGCCGAGGCGGATGCGCGCCTCGAGCAGGCGCAGCACCGCGCGGTCGACGTCGGCTTCGGCCAGCAGGCCCTGCCGGACCGCGCGCACCGTGGTGGCCGGCGCCGCCGTCGGGGCGTCGTGGAATTCGCAGAACACGTCGGTGCCGGCCTTGATGGCCGCCGCCACCGCCTGCTCGGGCGTGCCGGTGTAGCGGTGCGCGCCGTCCGTGTGGATGTCGGCCACCGCGCCGCAATCGGACACCACGTGGCCCTGGAATTTCCAGGCGCCGCGCAGATAGTCCTTGAGCAGGTGTTCGTTGGCGCAGGCCGGCACGCCGTCCACCGCGTTGTAGGCGCACATGATGGACAGCGCCTGGCCTTCGGTGATGGTGGCGTGGAAGGCCGGCAGATAGGTCTCGGTCAGGTCGTGCGGTGAAGGATGGACGTCCTCCCGGTGGCGGTCCGACTCGGGGCCGCTGTGCACCGCGAAGTGCTTGACCGTGGCCGAGACCTTGGGCGCGCCGGGATCGTCGCCCTGCAGGCCGCGCACATAGGCGACGCCGATGCGCGATGTCAGGAAGGGGTCTTCGCCATAGGTCTCCTGCCCGCGGCCCCAGCGCGGATCGCGGAAGATGTTGACATTGGGCGACCAGACCGTCAGGCCACGGTACATGCCGGTGCCGCCGTCCGGCCCGACGGATTCGAGGTACTTGGCGCGGAATTCGGTGGCGACCGTGTCGCCGACACGGGCCATCAGCGCGCTGTCCCAGGTCGCGGCCAGTCCGATCGCCTGCGGGAACACGGTGGCCTTGCCGGCCCGCGCGACGCCGTGCAATCCCTCGTTCCACCAGTTGTAGCCCGGAATGCCGAGGCGCGCGATGGCGGGCGAGTCGTGCTGCAGCTGGCTGGCCTTTTCTTCCAGGCTCATGCGGGCAAGCAGGGCCTGGGCCCGTTCTTCGGCGCCGGCCCGCGCCGCGACCGCGTGCAGGGACAAGGTCATCGCTACGGCCGCCGCGATGGCGGTCCTGGAGTGGTGTCGGTGTTTCATGGTGAGTTTTCTTTGAGGGTTAAAGGAAAGCGAGTGGCGCGCCGTCACGGCGTGCCCGGTTCGACCAGCACGTCGCCGGTCAGGCCGGAAGGCTGGCCCGGCTGGGCCTCGACCAGCACCGTCAGCGTGCGCCAGGCCGCGCCTTGCGGCAGCGTCAGCGTCAGCGGGCCCGGTGCCGGCGCGCTCTTCTCGCCCAGCTTCGCGCCGTCCAACCAGCCCTCGGCCTTGCCGGCGATCTCGCGCATCACCAAGCGGGCGCGGCCGTCGTTGCGGTCGGCGCGCAGGCTGAAGCTGACGCGGTAGCTGCGCCAGCGCAGCGCCTCGGGTGCCTGCCGCAGCGGCGGCTCGCCCCAGCCCCAGCTCTTCATGTCGTTGTCGGCCAGCGCCTGGTTCGGATCGGGCCGTTCGGCCTGGGGCGGCGAGATGCGCCACGGCGCCGGCCGCACCACCGGCTCGGCCTCGGCCACCGCCGGGATCGGCGCCACCTCGCGCACCGCCAGCGCGGTTTGCGCCGGTTCCAGCCCGTCGGCGCGCGCGCGCAAAGTGAAGCTGCCGTGGCCGGCGCGCCGGCTTTGCACGATGACCTGCGCCAGGCCGTTGTAGAGGCTGCGTTCGGACGCCTTGTCGGCCTCGTGCGAATTCGGGTCGCCGTTGCCGACGCCGATGATGGCGCCCGCGCCCTCGGCCTCGAAGCGCACCAGCAGGTTGGCGTCCGGGACCGGGTGGCCCTGCGCATCGACCGCGCTGACCGTGACCGGCACCGCGTCGGCGCCATCGCCGGCGATGGCGGCGCGGTCCGGCGTCAGCACCAGGCGCGCCGCCGGCCCGCTGGTCTCCACGCTGTCGCGCCCGGCCTCGACGCCGCCGCGCAGCGCCACCGCCTCCAGCTTGCCCGGCGCGTACGGCACCTGGAAGGTGGCCATGTCGAACGGCGCCACATCCTGTTCGCCGATGGTGGCGCCGTTGAGCAGCAGCCGCACGCGCGGGGCGTTGGTGGCCACGCGCACCTTGATGGGCTGGCCCTCGCGGCCGCGCCAGTTCCAGTGCGGCATCACCTTGACGATGGTACGGTCCTTGACCCACATGGCCTGGCGGAAGTAGAACGCGTTTTTCGGGAAGGCGCACAGGTCCATGATGCCGAAGAACGAGCTGGCGCTCGGCCACCCGTGCGGGGTCGGCTCGCCACGGTAGTCCAGCCCGGTCCAGGCGAAGCCGCCGGCCAGGAAGGGATGGGCGCTGATCAGCTTCCAGCTCTGGCGCTGGGTTTGCCCCCAGCCGGCCGCGTCGTCGTCATACGTGGCCACCAGGTGCTTGTTCCAGTCGGTGGTGTAATCGCCGCGCGACATGAAGGCCGAGGTGTCCTCGGAGCTGAACACCGGCTGGTGCGGATAGACTTGGTGGAAGTGCTCGTATTCCCAGACCTGGTAGTTGATGCCGGCCACGTCCAGCGCTCGCACCGCGCTCTTTTCCGCGAACAGGCCGCCGTGCATGGCGGCGGTGACGGGCCGCGTCGGGTCCAGCTCCTTGACGGCCGCTGCCATGCGGCGCGCCATCTGGTAGCCGATCTCGGTGCCCTGCAGCGGTTCCTCGTTGAAGATCGACCACAGCGCCACGCTCGGGCGGTTGCGGTCGCGCCGCACCAGCCAGGTCAGCTGCTGCAGATAGTCGGGCGAGGTGTTGAAGTTGCGGTTCTCGTCCATCACCAGCATGCCCATGCGGTCGGTCAGGTCCAGCACCTCGGCGGCCGGCGCGTTGTGCGCGAAGCGGATCGCGTTCACGCCCATGGCCTTCAGCTGGCGCAGGCGGAATTCCCAGATCGCGTCGGGCACGGCCACGCCCACGCCGGCGTGGTCCTGGTGGATCGCCACGCCCTGCAGCTTGATCGGCTGGCCGTTGAGGAACAGGCCGCGTTCGGCGTCGAAGCGCAGCGTGCGGAAGCCGGTGTGCGTCTCGGCGCGGTCGAGTTCACCCTTGGCGTCGCGCAGCACGGCGCGCACGCGGTACAGCGCCGGCCGCTCCAGCGTCCACAACTGCGGCTGGCGCACGGCCAGCGTCAGCTGCGCGCTGGCGTTGCGCAGCGCGCCCACCCGCAGCGGCGCGGCGCCGTGGGCCACTTCGCTGCCGTCCGGGGCCAGCACGCTGACCTCGAGCCGGGCGTCGCGCGCGGCCTCGGCGCTGCTGTCCACCTGCACCGTCACCGGCAGCGTCCAGCGGCCGTTTTTTTGCACCGGGTTGGCGTGGATGCCGTCGGTGGCGATGTGCAGCGCGTCGCGCTTGACCAGCCAGGTGTGGCGGTACATGCCGGCGCCCTCGTACCACCAGCCCTCCATCACTTCGGCGTCGACCCGCACCGCGATTGTGTTGACCTCGGCGCCATAGCGCAGGTAGGGCGTGATGTCGAGCTGGCGGCCGTTGTAGCCGGACCAGTTGCGGTTGACCACGATGCCGTTGACCCACACGGTGCTGTGGGTGGCGACGCCGTCCAGCTGCAACTCGATGTGGCGGCCGCGGTCGGACGCGGGCAGGGACAGATAGCGCCGGTACCAGCCGATGCCGCGTGCGCGGTAGCCCTGCGACTTGTTTTGTTCGGCATCGAACGGGCCTTCCACGGCCCAGTCGTGCGGCAGGTCCACGCGGCGCCAGGCCGAGTCGTCGAAGTCGGCGTTGGCCGGGCCCTGCGCCTCGCCGGCCTTGCTGCTCAAGTAGCTGGCGCCCAGGCCCTTGATCGTGGGCAGGGCGACGTCGCCCTGCAGGAAGCGCCAGCCGGCGTCCAGCGACAGCCGTTCAGGCGCGGCGGCGCGGGCGTCCGCCATTGCGGCCAGCGCCGCGGCGCCGGCCATGAGGATGGGGAGGGCGATACATCGGATTGTTTTCATAGGGGGAGTGGCAGTGGATTACCGGGATGGCCTGCGCTGCATTTTCTCTACAGGGCGCGGGCATGGTGCCGGGTACGTCGGAAGATCGCCCCATTTTGTGATCGCCGGCGTGGCGCGGCAATAGCGAAATCCATCGATCCGCTGATGAAATCCAACGGCCGGGTGAGTCATCCATATGAAAAAAAGGCCTGTGAGACACGCTCACAGGCCTTTTTGTTTTATGCCTCCCGCAGGGTCACTTCAGGAACTGCACCAGCTTCGGCACCACTTCCGCGGTCGCTTCCTCCATCAGCCAATGGCCGCTGTTCTTGATAACGACGCCTTCAACATGGGTGTCGACCAGGCGGGCCTGCTGGATCAGGAATTCGCCCGAGGCTTTTTCGCCGGTGAGCACCAGCATCGGCATCGTCAGCGGTGTTTTCATGTAGCCCTCGAAATCGACGGCATCCTGGGGAAAGGCACGGAACACTTCGAAGCCCGCGCGCATGTGGCCGGGTTGCGCGTATTCGGCCGTGTAGAACTTGCGGTCGGCTTCGCTCAGGGATTTGGTTTTATCGGCGGCGAAGTCGTTCCAGAAATGCTCGAAGTAGGTGCGCTCCCGGCCTTTGACCAGCGCCAGCGGCGTCTCGCCATAGAAATGGAAGTGCCACAAATCGCGCAGCAGCCACACGTCCTTCCAGTTGCCGACGCCCGGCAGGAAGGCGTCCATCAGCACGACCTTGCTGACTTCCTTCGGATATTGGGCCGCATAGGCGTAAGCCACCATCAGGCCGATGTCGTGCCCGACGATCTTGGCCGACTTGATGCCGAGGCTGGCGGCCAGCGCGTGCACATCCTGGGCCATCACGGACTTGGTGTAGGGGCCGGCGGGCAGCCCGGACTGGCCGAAGCCGCGCAGGTCCGGCGCGATCACCAGGTGGTCTTTCGACAGCTGGGCCATCAGGGGCAGCCACATGTGGCTCGATTCCGTATAGCCGTGCATGAGGATGACCGGATCGCCTTTGCCGGCGCTCAGGTAGTGCAGGCGCACGCCGTTAGCTTCGACAAAATTGCTCTTGGGTGCTTCGGCGCGCGCCGGCCCGGCGGCCGCGCACAACAGCAGCAAGCCAATCTGCAGCAACCTGGTGATATTCCCTGACATGGTGTTCTCCTGTGGTTGAATCGATGGAATCCGCATGGCCTTCATCAGAAAGCGCTCTTGATGACGCCGCCGTCGACGCGCAGCGCCGCGCCGGTGGTGGCCGACGCGAGCGGGCTGGCCACGTAGGCCACCAGCGAGGCCACCTCCTGCGGCGTGCCGAAGCGTTTGATCAGCGAAGTCGGGCGCACGTGATCGAAGAACTCCGTCTCGATCTGTTCGAAGCTCTTGTCGCTGGCGCGCGCCATGTCCGCGACGAAGTCGCCGACGCCGCGCGATTTGGTCGGACCCGGCAGCACGCTGTTGACCGTGATCCCCGTGCCGGCGACCGCTTCCGCCAGGCCGCGCGATACGGCGAGCTGCGCGGTCTTGGTCATGCCGTAGTGGATCATCTCGGTGGGGATCTGCACCGCGCTCTCGCTGGAGATGAAGATGATGCGGCCCCAGTTCAGCCGCTTCATCTCGGGCAGCACCAGCCGCGCGAGGCGAACCCCGCTCAGGACATTGACGTCGAAAAAGCGCAGCCAGTCCTCGTCGGGAATGTCCTCGAACGCCTTGGGCTCGAAGATGCCGAGGTTGTTGACCAGGATGCCGATGCCCGGATGCCGCCGGACCACTTCCTTGGCCGCGTCGGCCTGGCTGAGGTCCGCCGCATAGCCGAGGACCGTGCCGTGTGTCTCCGCGCGCATGCGCTCCACCGCCTCGTCGACGCTGGCCTGGGTCCTGCCGTTGACGATCACGCTGGCGCCTTCCCGGGCCAGCGTGGAGGCGATCGCGTAGCCGATGCCGGCCGTGCTCCCACTGACCAGCGCCAGCTTGCCGTTGAGTTGTAAGTCCATGTCGATTCTCCTTGTGAATGAGGGATGGGGTGACGCAAAGAGAATATCCGGGCGCGGTGGGCAAACATACACCCTATCGGGTAGATATCTTCTATACAATCGTCAACGTGAAAGTTGCTTAACTATAATTAGTGATCTATCGGCATGATGATGACGCAATTTCCCGACTATTGCCGCACAGTCCTGGCTTGCTGCGCGCTGCTTTGCGGCGGTGCCTGGCCGGCGGTCTGTCGCGCGGGCGGCGTTTCGCCGCCCGCCATCAACCTGCATCACACCAGCTGGAGCGCGCGTGACGGTGCGCCGGAACTGATACTGTCGATGACGCAGACCAGCGACGGCTGGCTGTGGCTGGGCGGGCCAGGCGGGTTGTATCGCTACGATGGCGTGCAATTCGAGCAGTTCGCGCCGGCCAACGCGGCTTTGCCGACCAAGAATGTCAGCCTGGTGAACGCGGTGGCGGGCGGCGGACTGTGGGTAGGCTATCGCACCGGCGGCGCTAGTGTTATACAGCAAGGGCGGACACGCAATTACGGCGTGCAGGACGGCTTGCCGGACCGCGCCGTCTGGGGACTGGAGCAGGATGGCGGCGGCCGCATGTGGGCGGCCACCGCGCAGGGTATGTTCTACCTGGAGCGCGACCGCTGGCGGAAGCCGGCCAGCTCATGGGGCTTGGCTGATGGCCGCTACAAAACGCTGATGCGCGACCGGCATGGTGTGTTGTGGGCGCAGGGCGATGCCGGCGTGTATTCCCTCAAGCCGGGCGAGACGCGCTTTGCCAAGGCTGCCGTCGACAGCGGGACCGGCGTGCTGTTCGAGCTCCCCGATGGCAACGTGGTGAGCTGGGATGCGCTGCATGGCCGGCTCAATCTGCTGACCGGCCCCCGTCGGAATACGGTGGTCCGGCGGTGGGGCGAGCTGGGCGATCCTGGCAGCCTGCTGATCGATCGCCACGGCGACCTGTGGGTTGGACAATTGGAACGGCTTGAATATCGGACCGCGCGGGGAACCGCCCTGGCGGCGCCGCGGCAGGGCTTGAGCGGGCGCGCCGTGGCTGCCATCTTCGAGGACCAGGAGGGCGATATCTGGACATCGACTTCAAGCGGTATCGACCGGTTTCGCCATCGGCGCGCGACCAGGCTGGGTATTCCGGAGGCAGCCATCGGCGGCGGGCTCCTTGCCGCTGATGACGGCGGAGTCTGGATCGGCAGCTATCATGTCGCCGCCAGCGCCACCGGCCAGGTGACCGCCAAGCCGCTCTGGACGCAGACCGGCGGCGTCTGGGACAACATCTTGACCAGCCTGGCCCGCACCAGCGATGGCGCCATCTGGGGAGCCGGGTACGAGAACTTGCGGCGTATCCAGGGCCAGGACAGCCGGCTGGTGGATCTGCCCGCCGCAACCGGTGGCGCGAGGGTGCAGGCACTGCTGGCGGACCAGGACGGCAGCGTGCTGGTGGCACTGTTCCAGCACGGCTTGTATCGCCGCAGGCCGCAGGGACAGTGGGAAAAAATCGGCGACGAGGGCGAAGTCAATGTGATGGCCCGCTCCGATGCCGCCGGACTCTGGATCGGCTACCATCCCGGCCTGCTGGCCCACGCGCAAGGCGCCGCGTGGCGCCGCTACGGTCCGGCCGACGGGCTGGCGCTGGGAACGGTGATGGCGCTGCATCTGCGCGGCCGGCACGTCTGGGCGGGCGGCGAGAAGGGCCTGGCGTTGCTGGGGGAAGACCGGTTCAACCGGCTCACCGGCGTCGACGGCGAGACTTTCGACGGCATCTCGGGCATCGTCGAACTGCCCAACGGCGATCTCTGGCTGAACGCCTTTTCCGGCCTGTTCCGCGTTCCGGGCGCCGAGGTGGCCAAATTCGAACGGCAGCGCGACCACCGTGTGCAATACGAACGGCTGGACCAGCTGGACGGCCTGGAAGGCAGCGCTCCCTACCTCGAGCCCACGCCGTCGCTGGTGCTGGCATCCGACTCGCGCCTGTGGGTCGCGCGTTCCACCGGCGTGTTCCTGCTGGATCCCGCCGAGCCGCTGCCACCCACGCCCAGGCTGCCCGTCGTCATCAAGACGCTTGGCCCGCCCGGTGCAGGCCAGGTCCTGCGCCAGCCGGTCCGCTTTGCGCCGGGCCGCTCCGCGCTGCAGATCGACTACACCGTTCCCGCGCTGGCGATCCCGGAACGCCTGCGCTTCCGCTATCGCCTGCAGGAGGTGGACGCGGCGTGGCAGGAGGCGGGCGCGCGCCGCAGCGCCTATTACAGCAACCTGGCGCCCGGCGATTACCACTTCAGCGTCGCCGCGACGGACTACAACGGCCATTGGTCCGACACCGTCACCACGGTGGAATTTTCAATCGCCCCGCTTGCCACGCAGACCTGGTGGTTCAAGGCGCTGTGTGCGATGGGGCTGCTCTCGGCCGCCTACCTCGTGTATCGATGGCGCATCGCGCGCCTGGGCCGTCAGATGGCCGTCCGCCTGCAGGAGCGCATCAACGAGCGCGAGCGGATTGCCCGGGAGTTGCACGACACGCTGCTGCAATCGGTGCAGGCGCTGGTGTTGCATGTGCATGCCGCGCTGATGAAATTGCCGGCGCGGGATGCGGCGCGGCTGCAGATCGAAACCGCGCTGCGCCAGGCCGACGAGGTGCTCGACGAGGGACGCGAGCGGATCCGCGACCTGCGCGGCGAGGACGCCGGCAAGCTGAGTTTCGGGGATGCGGTGCTGGCAGCGGCGGCGCGCCTGCGGCATGGCGATGCCGACCCGGTTCGCCTGGTGGTTTCCGGCAACGTCCGCCAGCTCGACGCGACCATCTACGACGAGGCGCTGGCCATCCTCACCGAGGCGCTGGCGAACGCCTGTACCCACGCCGGGGCTTCCAGGATAGAAGTTCAACTGCACTACGGCAGCCGGGCATTCCGCTGTATCCTGAGCGACAACGGCGCCGGCATCCCCGCCGATGTGCTGAGCAACGGCGGCCGCCGGAACCATTGGGGCCTGCGCGGGATGTACGAGCGCGCGGCCAGGATCAACGCCAGCCTGGCGGTGCGCAGCCGCGAAGGCAGCGGCACCGCGTGGCAACTGGACGTTCCGGCGGCGCTGGCATATACCCGATAGTGTGATGCGCGGCGCCGCCGCAGGTGGTACGTTCGCGCGACAATCAGAGGAGCACAGTCATGGAGAATGGCCAGATCAGCGTCATGATCGCCGACGATCATCCCTTGATGCGCAGCGGGGTCGCAGCGGTGCTGTCGTCCAATCCGCGCTTCGCGGTGGTGGCCGAGGCGGAGGACGGCGACACCGCCGTCGAACAGTATCAACGTTGGCGCCCGGACGTCACGCTGATGGATCTGCAGATGCCCGGCTTGAACGGCATCGAGGCCACCAGCGCGATACGCCGCATCGACCCCGAGGCGCGCATCATCATCCTGACCACGTACGGCGGCGACGTGCAGGTGGCGCGCGGGCTCAAGGCCGGCGCCACCGGCTACGTGCTGAAGAACCTGGCCCGCTCCGTGCTGAGCGACTACATCCTTTCCGTGCATGCCGGCCGGCGGTTGTTGCCGCCCCCGGTCGCGGCCAGCCTGGCGAACAGTTTCCAGCTCGACGCGCTGAGCAAGCGCGAGATCGAAGTGCTGCGCCTGGTGGGGGAGGGCAATTCCAACCAGCGCGTGGCCGACCAGCTGGGCCTGAGCGAGGACACCATCAAGGCCCACATGAAAGCCATCCTGCAAAAGCTCGATGCGCGCGACCGCACCCACGCGGTGATGATCGCCCTGCGGCGCGGCTATTGGGAAAACTGAGGAAGGTTCAATACACGATAGGGCGAACCGAACACCGACTTATGGCGGAGCGACCGGCGCGGTATCCCGTGCCTATACTGAATTTTTGCCATCAAGTGAAAGGAAGGTATCGCCATGAACACCCAATGCCGCTTGTTGTTGAGTCTTATCTTCGCGGCCGGCGCGGTCCACGCGGCGCCGGCCATGCAGTCGGCCACCAAGCTCAGTTTCGGCGACGGGCAGACGCTGTTTGTCGCCGACTGGAAGGGCGCCCGCATCTTCGCGCTGCAGGTGCCTGTGCCCACGGCGCCGGCCGGCAAACCGTTCAATCTGATGGACGTGCAGGCGCCGATCGCCAAGGCGCTTGGCGTGGCGCCGGCGGCGCTGCGCTTCGAGGACCTGGCCGTGCAGCCGGACAGCGAACTGGCCTATGTGGCCCTGACCGTGCGCGGCGCCCACGGCCAGGGCAAGCCGGCCATCGTCAGCATCGACGCGGCGGGCAAGGTCCGGCGGCTCGACCTGGCCAAGGCTTCCGGCTCGGCCGCGATCGCCGATGCGCCGACGGCCGACGTCACGTTCTGGCGCGACCTGCCGCAACAGACGCTGACCGTGACCGACATGCGCTACTACCAGAACAAGCTGTACGTGGCCGGGCTGTCGAACCGCAGCTTCGCCTCGACCTTGCGAGTGTACGACTATCCGTTCAGCGGCAAGGCCAGCGCCACCACGGTCGAGATGTACCACCCGGTGCATAACCAGATCGAAACCCGGGCGCCCATCCGCAGCATGACGGTGATGACCCTGGGCGGCGAGCCGACGCTGGTGGCGGCCTACACCTGCACGCCGCTGGTGACCATCCCGCTCAAGGATTTGAAGGACGGCGCGCATATCGCCGCCCGGACGGTGGGGGAACTGGGCTGGGGCAGCGCGCCCAACGGCCTGGTGAGCTTCAAGGTGGGCGATACGGAATATGCCTTGCTCGTCAACTCCAGCCGGTCGGCCGACCTCCTGAGCGCCGCCGATCTTGCGGGCGCCGCCGCCTCGCCGGGCTTGAATACGCCGATCGACTGGCCGGCCAAGCCGTATCTCGGCGTCAAGGCGGTCATGGCCCCCTTGTCGGCGGTGATGCGGATCGATAACCTGAATCCGCAATTGCTGCTGGCGTTGCGCCGCTCGGAGGCGGGCGGCGAGATGCAACTGGTGTCGATACCCAAGGGCGGCTACCTGCGGCTGAGCGACTTCGTCAACGAGTACGATTTCCCCGACTACCGCTACCCGGACGGCGATAAATTCCGCGACTTCCATAAATATGCGCGCACCATCGAGGGCTATCCTGAACTGGCCCGCTAGCGCGGCTTGGCTGGCGCTTGTGCCGGCGCTGGCACTGGCCGGCGCCCGCGTGACGCCGTCGGGACCGGAGGTGGCCGAAAACCTGCTGCGCATCGAGCTGCACTTCGACCGGCCGTTGACCGCGCCGCTGGACATGGCCCATGTCGCGCTGCTCGACAGCGCCGGCGCACCCATCCGCGACGCCTTTCTCGACCTGCCACTGGCCGACCGCAGCGGCACGGAGGCCACGCTGCTCCTGCATCCAGGCCGCATCAAGCGTGGAGTCGGGCCCAATATGGCGCTGGGGCCGGCCCTGCGCAGCGGCGAGTCGGTGACGTTGCGCATCGACGACCCGCAACTCGGGCGGCCGCTGGAACAGCGCTGGCAGGTGACGGCGCCGCTGCGCCAGCGCATCGATCCGCAACAATGGACAGTGCGAACGGCCAGACGTGGGGGCCGGCAGCCGTTGCGTGTCATCGTGCCGGCCGCGCTGGATGGCGCCGCCAGGGAACAGATTGCCGTGCAGGGGCCGGACGGGCTGAGGGTGCCCGGCACCTCGCGGCTCACGGCGGGCGAGCGGGAATGGCGGTTCACGCCGGCGCGGAACTGGCGTCCCGGCGCTTATCTGCTGCGCATCCATCCACAGCTGGAAGACCCGCAGGGGAATCGCCTGTGCTCGGCGTTTGAGGAGGGCGCGCAAAGCGCCCGGCGGTGCGACGCCGAAGGCAAGCTGGCCTTTGCGATTGATTGAGCGCGCTTAAACCGGACAGTTCAACATCCACTGAACCCCGAACCGGTCGGTCAGCTTGCCGTAGTAATCGCCCCAGACCTGCATCGCCAGCGGCGTGGTGACCGTGCCGCCTTCCGCCAGGCGCGCGAAGAGCTGCCCGGTCTGTTCGCGGTCATCCATCTGCAAGATGTGCGCGGAGCCTCGCATCGGCTCCGCGTCATCGTTGTCGGACGCATAGAACAAGACGCCCGGCCCTTCGAACTGCGCGTGCATGATCTTGTTGCGCATGGCTTCATTGGGCACAGGCATGCCGTTGACGCCAAAGCGCAGCACCTCGGTGACCTGGCCAAGGCCGCAGCGGGTGTAAAAGTCCAGCGCCTGCTCGCAGGTCGTGGTGAAGAAGAGGTAATTGGCAAGTCTCATCATGCGGCCTCAGACTGGGCTTGCCCGCGGCGCTCTTCGGGCGGGAATCCATGTGCTGCGCGCACGCGCGCCTGCGCCGCCAGCAGGCTTTCGAAGTATTCCGATCGTTCCGGGGCGCCACCCACCACGTGATTGATTTCGCGTATGCCGATGGTCTGGCCGCTCGCGCCCCAACTGCCGTTCGGCACCTCGTGCACAAACACCCAGTCGCTGGCGCGGTTCGGGAAGCTGCCATCCACATCCAGGGTGTTCGCTATAATCCGATTGATGGTTTCGTGCAGCGCAGTCTTATCCGCCTGGGTACAGGCGCCCACCGGGAAGACGACATCGAACAGGAAGCGGCCACCCTTGGGTGGACTCGTGTCGGGCTTGCCGCCGACGTACCAGGAGGTCTTGGGATCGACCTCGTCAAACACCACGTAAGCCAGCGAGCGGCCGGCGGGCGTATCGGCTCCCACCTCGGCGATCAGGATGGCGGAGGTCAGCTCCTCGGCCAGTTGGGCTTTTTGTGCTTCGGTCAAGGCGCCGCGCTGGTGGGTGATTCTGAGTAGTGGCATGATCAGTATTCTCCTGAAGTTAGTTGAAAAGCAACTTCAGATTACATTGCGATCGTAACACTGTCAATTATTATGTTGCGGTCGTCATATAAAGGATTTCAGATGGTTCGATATACGCAGGGACACAAGGAAGAGAGCCGCGCGCGGATCGTCGACGCGGCCGGCCGGGGCTTCAGAAGCCACGGCTACGGCGGCATCGGCGTCGACGGCCTGGCGCGCGAGGCAGGTGTCACGCACGGCGGGTTTTACGGGCACTTCAGCTCCAAGGCGGAGGCCTTCAAGGCGGCGGTCGTGTCCGGCCTGCAGTCGCTGCGGGCCGGGGTCGAGGCGGTGCGCGCGGAGCAGGGCAAAGATTGGATACGCGCTTTCGTGGCGTTCTACATGGGACCCAAGCGCACCTGCACCCTGGCAGACGCCTGCACCTTGCCCAGCTTGTCGGCCGAGATCGAACGGTCGGATCCGGCCATTCGCGAAGCGTACCAGGCCGAACTGCAACGCGTAATGGAGTCCATCGCGGGCGGGCTGCCGGCGGGAAGCGACAGCGAGCGCACCGCGCAGGCATGGGTGCTGCTGTCGCTGCTGGCCGGAGGCGTCACCCTGGCGCGCGCGGTGCCGGATCCGGCGGTGGCCGCACAGATCGCCACGGCGGTTCAGCGCGCAGCGACCATGTTCGCCGAGGGGAAATAGACAAGCCGGCAGGGCGGCCGAGTACGAATTCCCATGATCCACATCATTCTTTAATCCGTCGTGTTACCCCGACAATATGCGCTGTTGATCAATGACAACTGCATAGATTGGAGAACAGATGGATAGCAGCAAGGATAACGGCGTCGACAACGGTGCCGAGCAAAGTGGCCGCAGGGGCTTCCTGAGCAAGAGCGCGGCGCTGGGCCTGGCGGGCGTGACGCTCGGCCTGGTCGCATGCAAAGAAGAGGCTGCCAAGGGTGGTGAAGCCGCGCCGCAAAAGGCCGGCGCCAGCAAGGAAATCGCCCCCGGCCAGCTGGACGACTACTACGCCTTCACCAGCGCCGGCCACGGCGGCGAGGCGCGCGTGGTGGGCCTGCCATCCGGCCGCACGCTCAAGCGCATCCCGGTCTTCAACACCGACTGCATGGTGGGCTGGGGCGTGACCAATGAATCGAAGGCGATCATGGGCACCAAGGCCGACGGTTCGCTCAAGTACACCACCGGCGACACCCATCACGTGCACGGCAGCTACAAGGACGGTACCTACGACGGACGCTGGCTGTTCGTCAACGACAAGATCCACTCGCGCCTGGCGCGCATCCGCATGGACACGATGGAGTGCGACAAGATCGTCGAACTGCCGAATGTGATGGGCTTCCACGGCCTGTTCACCGACAAGTGCGACCCGGTCGACACCAAGATCAACTACACCACGCGCGTCTTCTGCGGCGGCGAATTCCACATCCCGCTGCCCAACGACGGCCGCGACCTCGACGATCCCTCCAAATGGGGCACGCTGTTCAGCTGCGTCAACGCCGAGACCATGGAACTGAAGTGGCAGTGCCGCATCGATGGCAACAACGACCTGGTCGCCACCAGCTACGACGGCAAGCTGGCCGCCTCCAACCAGTACAACACCGAGAACGCCGCCGACCTGAACGGCATGATGTCGGCCGAGCGCGACGCCTGCGTGTTCTTTAACATCGAACGTATCGAAGCGCTGGTCAAGGCCGGCAAGTTCACCACCATCGGCGGCTCGAAAGTGCCGGTGGTCGATGGCCGCAAGGCCGCCAACAGCGATCCGAAGACCGCCGTGACCTGCTACGTCCCGGTCGGCAAGAATCCGCACGGCGTCAACGCCAGCCCGGACGGCAAGTACTTCGTCTGCTCGGGCAAGCTGTCGCCGACCGCCACCGTGATCGAACTCAAGCGCGTTCAGGCCTGGTTCAACGGTGAGCTCAAGGAACCACGCGACGCCGTCGTGGCCGAACCGGAAATCGGCCTGGGCCCTTTGCATACCGCCTTCGACGGCAAGGGTAACGCCTACACCTCGCTGTTCCTGGACAGCCAGTGCGTCAAGTGGAACGTCGACGCCGCCATCGCGCAGTTCAAGGGCGACAAGACCGCCAAGGTCATCATCGAGAAGATGGACGTGCACTACCAGCCCGGCCACAACTACTCGTCGATGGGCGAGACCAAGGAAGCCGACGGCAAATACCTCAACTCGGGCAACAAGTTCTCCAAGGACCGCTTCCTGCCGGTCGGCCCGCTGCATCCTGAAACGGAACAGCTGGTGGACATCAGCGGCGCCAAGATGCGCCTGGTGGCCGATCACACGGCTTACTCGGAACCGCATGACGGCATCATCGTGCGCCGCGACATCGTCAAGACGCGCCAGATCTACAACATGGACGACTTCCCCAACGCGGTCAAGCCGGAGAACGCCGGCATCGAACGCCACGGCAACAAGGTCCACGTGCGCCTGATGTCGCAAGCGCCGGCGTACAGCATGCCCATCATCAAGGTGAAGAAGGGCGACGAAGTCACGCTGACGCTGACCAACCACGACAAGGTGGAAGACTTGACGCACGGTTGCGCGCTGCCGACCTATAACATCAACTTCATCGTCAATCCGCAAGAGACGAAGTCGGTGACGTTCAAGGCCGACCATGCCGGCGCCTTCTGGCTGTACTGCACGCACTTCTGCCACGCGCTGCACCTGGAAATGCGCAGCCGCTTCCTGGTAGAAGCCTGACGGCGGTGAGTGTTGCCACGCCGCGCGCTGTTGCGCGCGGCGTGGCCTCCTGAGACTATGATACCCAATACATCCTTAATTCGTATTTTGCTGGCGTTGCTGGCGCTGCTGTCCACTTTGCTGTGCGGCGCGCCCGCCGGCGCGGCGGTCTACGACGCCGAACTGTCGCAAGGCCTGATGCACGGCCCCGACCTGTGCGCCAACGTGGCCTGCGCCGACGTGATGCCCGAGGCTACGCGCTTCTCGCAACGCATGGGTTCGCCGCAGTATGTACAAGCGTTTCGTACCAAGCCCGGCAGCGCTGAGCAGCTGATCGGCTATGTCTTCCTGTCGACCGACGTGGTCGATATTCCAGCCTACTCCGGCAAACCCGTGGTCACGCTGATCGGCATGGACGTGCACGGCATCATCACCGGCGTGCGTGTGCTCAAGCATTCCGAACCGATCCTGCTGGCCGGCATCCCCGAGTCCGCGCTGCTCGATTTCATTCATCAATATGTCGGCCGCCGTGGCGACGCCAAGCTGGAAATCGGCCGTGGCGGCGACGGCAGCGCGGGGCTGGACGCCATCAGCGGCGCCACCGTCACCGCGATCGCCGAGAACCAGGTGATCTCGCGCAGCGCCTACGAGATCGGCCGCCAGGTCGGCATCTTCACCACCGCCGCGCGGCCGCCGGCGCGCTTCACGCCCATCGACGAGCGCCTGAACTGGCGCAAGCTGGCCGACGAGGGCGCCGTCACGCACCTGCTGATTCCGGCTTCCGAGGTGGGTGTCGATCCCGCCGCCGGCCCGTACCTGGACCTGTATTTCGGCTACCTGAATACCCCCAGCATCGGCAACAGCCTGCTGGGCGAGGGCGCCTACAAGCGCCTGATGCAGAGCCTTGGACCGGACGAGCACGCCATCTTCATCATCGGCGAGGGCCAGACCTCGTTCAAGGGCTCGGGCTTTGTGCGCGGCGGCATCTACGACCGCATCCAGGTGCGCCAGGAGGCGCAGACCTTCACCTTCCGCGACACCGACTACCTGAACCTGTACCACCTGCAACCGGCCGACGTGCCGGCGTTCACGGAATCGGCGATCTTCATCGTGCGCTCGTCCGGCTTCAACCCGGCCTGGCCGTGGACGCTCGGCGTGCTGGCCAACAAGCGCGACGCGGCCGGTGTCAAGACCTTCGCCCGCTTCGACCAGCAGTACTGGCTGCCCGCGCGCTATCTCGAAGGCGGCCATCCCGAGGTGGTGGTCGCGCGTCCCGCCTGGCAGGCGATCTGGCTCGGCCGCGTGCCGCAGATCGTGCTGTTCATCGCGCTGCTGGCTGTCACCGCCGTGCTGTACGCGATGCGCGACCGCCTGGTGCGCGCCTCCACCCGCCGCCACAAGCCGTGGATCAGCCGGCCCCGCCTGGTGCTGTGGATGTTCAGCGTCGGCTTCGTCGGCTTCTACCTGAAGGCGCAGCCCAGCGTGACGCAGGTGATGACCTGGGTGCATTCGCTGCTGCACCAGTGGAAGTGGGAGCTATTCCTCTCCGACCCGTTCATCTTCCTGTTCTGGTGGTTCATGATCATCACCGTGCTGGTGTGGGGACGCGGCCTGTTCTGCGGCTGGCTGTGCCCGTTCGGTTCGCTGCAACACCTGGCGCTCAAGCTGGGCGGCGTGATCGGGCTCAAGCGCTGGCAAGGGTTGCTGCCCAAGCGCCTGCATGACCGCCTCAAGTGGGTCAAGTACGTGATCTTCTTTGTCTTGCTGGGTGTATCGCTGTGGTCGATGGAAACGGCCGAGCGGCTGGCCGAGATCGAACCGTTCAAGACCACCTTCCTGGTCGGCGTGTGGAACCGCACGTGGCCGTTCTGGATCTTCATCGGCGGTATCATTGGCGTGTCGATGTTCAGCGAGCGCCCGTATTGCAAGTACCTGTGCCCGCTGGGCGCAGGGCTTGCATTGCCTAGCCGTCTGCGGATGTTCGGCCTCAAGCGCAAGTCCGAATGCGAGACCTGCCACGCCTGCGCCGCCGGCTGCGGCTCGCATGCCATCGACGACAAGGGCCGTATCGACCAGACCGAATGCATGTTGTGCCTCGACTGCATGGTGATGTACTACGACGACCATGCGTGCCCGCCGCTGGTCAAGGAACGCAAGCAGCGCACGGCCAAGGGCCAGGCGCTGACCCGGATCGGCGCGGACGGATATTTCGTCTCGCTGGAAAGCCTGCGTGGCAGCCTGCGCGATGTCTCGGCTTCCGGCAAGGAGCAGCCGTGAACGGCGGAGGCAGGCCCAGGCCCAAGCCCGCGTTTGCGCTGGCGGCGGCGCTGTTGCTGGCCGCCGGCCTGGCGCTGTGCGCCGGCGCGGACGCGGCGGTGCTGCGGGTGCGCACCGGCGAGTCGATCGCCGCGGCCATCGCCCAGGCCAAGCCGGGCGACACGGTGCGCGTGGAAGCTGGCCGCTACGTCGAACACCTGCGCATCGACAAGCCGTTGACGCTGCAGGGCGAGGGCCGTCCCGTCATCAGCGGCGCCGGCAGCGCGGACGTGATCCGCGTCAGCGCGCCCGGCGTCACGCTGGCCGGGCTGGTGGTGCGCGACAGCGGCATCGACCTGACCGCGCAGAACGCCGGCATTTATGTGCTGCCAGGCAGCCACCGCGTGACCATCGCCGACTGTCAACTGACCGCCAATCTGTTCGGCATCTGGCTGGAACGCTCGGACGACGCGCAACTGCTGCGCAACGTGGTGACCGGCAGGACCGACCTGCAATCGGCCGCGCGCGGCAACGGCATCCAGGTGTACGACACGCGCGGCGCCCAGGTCATCGGCAACGAGATCAGCGGCACGCGCGACGGCATCTACGTGGACGTCTCGCGCGATGCGCTGTTTCGCGGCAACCGCATCCACCACGTGCGCTACGGCACGCACTATATGAACACCAACCACAGCACGTGGGAAGGCAACCAGGTTTACCAGAACCGCGCCGGCCTGGCGCTGATGGAGGTGCGCGACCTGATCGTGCGCCACAACATCGCCTGGGGCAACGCCGACCACGGCATCATGCTGCGCACCATCCAGGACTCGGTCATCGAGGACAACGTGGTGGCCGGCAACGACCGCGGCTTCTTCATCTACGACGCCGAATACAACATCGTGCGCCGCAACCTGGTGATCAATAACCGCACCGGCGTGCACCTGTCGGCCGGCTCGTCCAACAACCAGGTCGACGACAACGACTTCATCGGCAACGAGGAGCAGGTGCGCTTCGTGGCCGCGCAGGACGTGCAATGGGGCCGCACGGCCGGCAACTACTGGAGCAACTACGGCGGCTGGGACCAGAACGCCGACGGCATCGGCGACTTGCCGTACGAGGCCAACGACGTGGTCGACCGCCTCGGCTGGCAGTACCCGCTGATGAAACTGCTCAGCGCCAGCCCCGCGCTGCAGACGCTGCGTTTCGTCGCGCGCCAGTTCCCGCTGCTGCGGGCGCCGAGCGTGGTCGACAAGCATCCGCGCATGCGGCCCGCCTCCCTTGATTGGAAAAAATGGCATGACATCTACCCACGTTGAACCCGGCGGCGCCGCCGTGTCGCTGGCCGGTGTCGGACAGCGCTTCGGCGCGGTGACGGCGCTGCATGAAGTAACGCTCGACATCGCGCGCGGCGAAATGTTCGGCCTGATCGGCCACAATGGCGCCGGCAAGAGCACCTTGTTCAAGCTGATGCTGGGGCTGATCACGCCCAGCAGCGGCACGCTGCACGTGCTGGGCCAGCGCACCAGCGCGCCGGCGTTCCGCCAGGCGCGGCGCCGTATCGGCTACCTGCCTGAAAACTTCGTCACCTACGACAACCTCAGCGGCAGGGAAGTGCTGCACCTGTTCGCCGACCTGAAACGTGTGGCGCGTGGCGCCTGCCCTGCGCTGTTGGAACAGGTCGGCCTGGCCGGCGCGGCCGACCGGCCGGTGCACGGCTATTCGAAAGGCATGCGGCAACGGCTGGGCCTGGCGCAAGCGCTGCTGGGCGAGCCGGACCTGATCTTCCTCGACGAGCCGACCAACGGCCTCGACCCGCAAGGCATCGCCGATTTCTACGCCATTCTGCGCGCGGTGCGGGCGCGGGGCGCGACCATCGTCATCACCTCGCACATCCTGGCCGAGATCCAGGACCGGGTGGACCGGCTGGTGATCATGCACGGCGGGCGCATCGCGGCCCAGGGCACGCTGGCGCAGCTGCGCAGCGGCATGGCGCTGCGGCTGGGTGTGGTGGCCACAGTGCCGGAGCCGGCCCAGGCCGAAGCACTGGCCGCCCTGGCCGCGCTGCCGGGCGACGCCTCCGGCGCGCCGACGCTGGAACGCGAAGGCACGCGCTTCGACGTGCGCTGCGCCGCCGCCGACAAGCTGGCGGTGCTGGCCGCGCTGCTGCCGCACGCACGCGACATCGCGCTGCACGAACCTACGCTGGAACAGGTCTTCCTCGGTTATGGAGGTGCGTATGCCAGCTCCCATTGAATGGCGCCAGGTGTGGATCATCGCCGCCAAGGAATGGCGCGACCGCCTGCGCAACCGCTGGGTGCTGGCGGTGGCGGTGGTATTCGCCGTGTTCGCGCTGGCGATCGCGTATTTCGGCGCGGTGCAGCAAGGGCAGGTCGGCTTCCACGGCGTCGACGCCACCATCGCCAGCCTGGCCAGCCTGGTCATCTACCTGGTGCCGCTGATCGCGCTGCTGCTGGGCTATGACGCCATCGTCGGCGAGCGCGAGCGCGGGGCGCTGGAGCTGCTGCTGTCGATGCCGATCAGCCGGCTCGAAGTCCTGTGCGGCAAATACCTCGGCCTGGCGGCGGCATTGACCACCGCCACCGCGCTGGGTTTCGGCGTCGGCTTGCTGCCGCTGTCGTCCGAGTTGACGGTGGGCGAGGGCGAACGCTACGCGCTGTTCGTCGCCAGCGCGGTGCTGATGGGGATGGCCTTCCTGAGCGTCGCCGTGCTGGTGTCCGTGATCGCCCGCGACCGCGTGCGCGCCAGCGGCGCCGCGCTGGCCTTGTGGTTCTTCTTTGTTCTGGTGTTCGACTTGTTGTTGATGGGCGCCCTGGTCTTGAGCCAGGGTGGCCTGAGCAGCGGCGCTTTCGCCGCGCTACTGATGCTCAACCCGGCCGATGTGTTCCGGCTGCTGAACGTCTTCAGCTCGGACCAGGCGCAGGGCATGTATGGCCTGGCCACCGTCATGCCGCCGGCCTGGACCCAGCCGGCGGTGCTGCTGGCGGTGATGCTGGGCTGGATCGTCGTGCCGTTTTATTTTGCTCACAGGAGATTTCGATGAAGCTTACCTATCGCCCGCGCTGGCGCTACTGGCTGGTCGCCGCCACGCTGGCCGGTTGCGGCCAGATCGCCCCCTTGCCCCAGGCCCAGGAGCCGAGCGCGGACACCGCTTGCGCGCTGGATGGCATGTTGTTGCAGGACTATGCCGGCGCCAAGGGCCAGATCCGCTATGCCGATGGCAAGACCGACTACTTTTGCGATGTGATGGAACTACTGGGCGCGATGCTGGCGCCGGAGCAGCATCGCAGCGCCAACGCGCAGTACGTGCAGGACATGGGCGCGGCCGACTGGCAGCACCCGCAAGGCAACTGGATCGCCGCGCGCGACGCGGTGTATGTGGTCGGCAGCCGGGCCCGTGGCTCGATGGGCCCGACCATCGTGCCGTTCGCGCGGCAGACCGACGCCGCCTCGTTCGCCAAGCGCGACGGCGGCCAGGTGCTGCGCTTCGCCGATATCCGCGCGTCGATGCTGAGTGCGGCCCGCACGGCCGCCGCGCACGCAGACATGGCGCATTGACGGCGCTCCCGATCCGGCCGGCGTCGGCCGGGATTTACGTCAGCGCGGCCAGCCGCGCTGTTTCCACCACCCGCAACAAAGAGGTTTAAAAATGAAAGCAATCCATATCTTCGCCACGCTGCTGATCGGCGCCGCCACCGCCGCCACCGCCGCGCCGGCCGACAGCGCCAAGGGCGAGAAGATCTACAAGGCGACCTGCATGGCTTGCCACGGCGCCGGCGTGCTCGGCGCGCCCAAGTTCGGCGACAAGGCGGCCTGGGGACCGCGCATCGCCAAGGGCAAGCCTGCGCTCTACACCAACGCGCTCAACGGCTTCAAGATGATGCCGCCGCGTGGTGGCAATCCGGCCTTGAAGGATGACGAGGTCAAGGCCGTGGTCGACTATATGATCGCAAAGAGTAACTAACCGGTGGGGCGCCTTCCACGG
This sequence comes from Rugamonas sp. A1-17, assembly GCA_025548565.1. Classification (GTDB taxonomy): domain Bacteria; phylum Pseudomonadota; class Gammaproteobacteria; order Burkholderiales; family Burkholderiaceae_D; genus Rugamonas. Next base: position 161,964 of record JAJLPB010000014.1, on the reverse strand, counting down.
CGCCCCGTCATCGGAGGCTAGCATGTTGTGGAATTTTGTCAGGCGCGCCGCCGTGCTGGCGGCAGCGTTGTGGCTTGCGGCGGGCTGCGCGCGGCAGGAGCAGCGCCATGTCACGCAGGGCCATGTGTTCGGCACCACGGTCGAGGTGACGATCTACGGCGGCACGCGCCAGCACGCCGATGCGGCGGCGGCCAAAGTGCTGTCGGAGTTCGACCGGCTGCACCGCAAGCTGCACGCATGGGAACCGAGCATGCTCACCGGCCTGAACGCGAGCATCGAGCGCGGCGAGCCGTTCAAGGGTGACGAGGAAATGGTCAGCCTGCTGCAATCGGCGACCAAACTGTCGGCCAGTTCGGACCAGTTGTTCAACCCGGCCATCGGCCATCTGATACGGCTGTGGGGATTCCAGAGCAGCGATATCTGCGCCCACGCGCCGAGCGCCGAGGAGGTGCGGCGCTGGGTCGACGCGCGTCCGAGCCTGTCCGATTTGCGTTACGACGGCACCACGATTTCCAGCGTCAATCCGGCGGTGATGATCGACCTGGGCGGCTATGCCAAGGGCTATGCGCTGGACCGCGCCGCCGCCATCCTGCGCGCCGAGCATGTCGAGGCGGCGCTGGTCAACATCGGCGGCAATGTGCTGGCGCTCGGCCAGCCGGGCGCGCGTCCGTGGCAGGTCGGCATCCGCGATCCGCGCGGCACCGGCACGCTGGCCATGGTGACGCTGCACGACAACGAGGCCATCGGCACCAGCGGCGACTACGAGCGCTACTTCATGAAGGATGGCAAGCGCCGTCCGCACATCATCGATCCGCGCACCGGCTATCCGATCGACCTGGTGGCGTCGGTCACCATCATCACCTCGGGCGGCAGCGATGTCGGCCTGCGCTCGGACGGCAATTCCAAGCCGCTGTTCATCACCGGGCCGGCCGGCTGGGAGGCGATGTCGCGCCGCCTCGGCCTGAACGAGGTGATGATGGTCGACACCACGCGGCGCGTGCTGCTGACGCCGGCGATGCGCAGCCGCCTGGAAGGATCTTGATCGGGCGCCGGCATGAAGGTATTATCGATGAGGCAATAACGGCGCATGACGCGCTGTTTGCCCATCTTTAGGAGCCCTACATGAAACGTGTCACCGGCATAGGCGGTGTGTTTTTCAAGTCACCGGACCCGAAGGCCTTGTCCGAATGGTACCGGGTCCACCTTGGCGTGGATATCGGGCCGTGGGGCGGCGCCGCGTTCGACTGGTCCGGCCCGGACAATCCCGGCGGCAAGGGCACCACCGCGTGGAACGTCTTCAAGGCCGACACGGATTACTTCGCGCCGAGCACGTCGAGTTTCATGATCAACTACCGGGTGGCCGACCTGCACGGCCTGCTGGCCGCGCTGCGCGAAGAGGGCTGCCGCGTCGAGGACAAGGTCGACGATTCGGAGTACGGCAAGTTCGGCTGGGTGCTCGACCTCGATGGCAACAAGGTCGAGTTGTGGGAGCCGCCCGAAGGCCAGTGACCACGCGCCGCCTCAGCGCACATGCGAGGGCGGACAACCGTAGCGCTCCCTGAAGCCCGGTCCGATGGCGAGCAGTTGCGAGCTGAATCGCTGCCCCGGGCCGCCCGGCAGTTTATGCAGGTCGGCGCAGGTGTTCCTGGCCACGGCCAGCAGCGCCGATGGTCCCTCCAGCCGCAGGGGGGACTCGCCATTGTCGAGGCTGAGGCTGCCGGACAGGGCAAAAATGGCGCCGTTCCAATCAATTTGACGGCTTTGTCTCCATCTGCGGGGCGTCCTGCAGCATGCGGCGCAGGTCGGCGACGGGAATGTTGGCCACTTCATGCAGGCGCAGCAGCAGGGCGGGGCTCACCTCCATGCGGCCGCGCCGTATCTTGCTGATGCGCGGCGGCGCGATGTTCAGGGCCTTGGCCAGCGCCGCGTCGTTCTTCAGGCTGAGATGGTCGAGGATGTTGTCGAGCAGCGGATGCGGGCAGCGCGCGGCGGCCGAGGTCAGTGGGGTTGCGTAGGCGTTCATGCGGCCTCCTTAAGTGGTTGTTGTGTGGATGGGTGATGATCGTCGTAGCGCTGGCGGATGGCGTGTAGCGCCGCCTCGTCGCGGAACAGCGCGGCCAGGCAGGCGGGATCGAAGTGGCTGCCGCTGCCGGCGTCCATCGCGGCGCGCGCCTGCGCGAAGGACCAGGCTGGCTTGTAGGGGCGGACCGAGGTCAGCGCGTCGAACACGTCGGCTGCGGCGACGATGCGGCCGTACAGCGGGATGGCCGCGCCGGCCAGGCCGCGCGGATAGCCGCTGCCGTCAAAGCGTTCGTGGTGGCTGGCGGCGATCAGCGCGCCGGCCTGCAGCAGCGGCGAGGCGCTGTCGGCCAGGATGTCGGCGCCGATTTGCGCGTGGCGGCGCATGATCTCCAGCTCGGCGCTGTCGAGCGGGCCCGGCTTGAGCAGGATGGCGTCCGGGATGCCCAGCTTGCCGATGTCGTGCATCGGCGCGGCCGCGAGGATGCGCTCGCACTCGTCCTCGGGCAGGCCAAGGTTGCGCGCGATCAGTTCGGAAAAGGCCGCCATGCGCAGCAGATGGCTGCCGGTTTCCGGGTCGCGGAACTCGGCCGCGCGCGACAGCCGGTAGATCGCCTCGCGCTCGCGCGCCGCGATGTCGGCCGTGGCCTTGCGCACCTCGTCGGCCAACCTGGCCGCGTGATGGGCCAGTTGCAGCTGGGCCCGGCGCAGCGCCAGCAGGTTGCCGACCCGGGCGTTCAGTTCGATGAAATTGACCGGCTTGGTCAGGAAGTCGTTGGCGCTCAGGCGCAGCGCCTCGTGGCGGATCTTGTTCTGGGTGTCGGCGGTGACCATCACCAGCGGCGTCTGCTCCTTGCCGGGCAGGGCGCGGAAGCGGCGCAGGAATTCCAGGCCGTCGATCTCCGGCATCATGTAGTCGACCAGCACCAGGTCGGGGTCGTGGCCGGCGCACCAGGCCAGCGCCGCGCCCGGATCGCTCATCGATACAGGCGGATGGTCGCTCAGCATTTCCAGCATGTGCCCGAACAATTCCAGATTGGCGGGGTTGTCATCGACGATCAGAATCTGCATGGTTGCTCTCCTCTTGGGAATCGGGCTGGCCTGAAACGCAAATCCAGCGAATTTGATTGTTTGCCGCGGTGTTCGCCAAGTTGCCGATTCGGCGGCATAATACGTGGTAGCCCTCGGCGGCAAGTGTCCCGCTGAATTCTCACCGATTATATTGAATCTGGTAAAAATATGGTGAATTTGATTTTTTTATTTTTTGTTGTGAGGAATATGTGGCGATGAAACGCAGCGATAGCCCGGCGGACGAGGTGTGCACGACCCAGCGCGCAGCGGAACTGCTGGGGATTTCCGTATCCTCTGTACAACAGCTGGTGGAGGCGGGCGTGATCGAGGCCTGGAAAACCCAGGGCGGCCACCGCCGCATCCCCTTGTCGGCGGTGCTGCGCTACAAGGCCACGCCGGGGGCGGACGGCGCCACCAGGCCGGCGCGCCAGAACGGCGAGGCCACCGTGCTGGTGGTCGAGGACAGCCCGCTGCAACGCGCGGTGTACCAGCGCCAGTTCGCCATGTGGGACCTGCCCGTCAGCCTGACGTTCTGCGAGAACGGCTACCAGGCGCTGATGGAGATCGCGCGCCGGCGGCCGCAGGTGATGCTGGCCGATATCATCATGGACGGCATCGACGGCTACGAAGTGGTCAAGACCATCCTGGCCGATCCGCAACTGGCGGGCATGCATATCGCCATCGTCTCCAGCCTGACGGCCGAGGACCTGGCCGAGCGCGGTGGCGTGCCGCCCGGCGTGGTGTTCTTCGGCAAGCCGGTCAACTACGACGAGTTGCGCGGTTATATGCGGGCCTGCTGCGCGCAACTGCAGCGGGCCGCCCAGTATGACGTCTGATCCAACGAATTAATTGAATTTGACAAATATTTGAGTTTCGGGCAGCATCGTTCCATACCAGAATTTTCCGTTGAGTAATTCTCAGGCGTGGAGGCAGGATGTGGCAGAAAGTCGCGGGGCGGTTCGACGTGCGCTGGCTGTTGTGGAGCATCGCTCTGCTGCTGGCTGCCGGCGGCTGGGCCTTGACTCTGCATCAGCTCGATGAATCGAAGCGCTTGCAGGTCGCCGATGCGCGCCGCGACGCCCAGGCGCTGGGCCGCCTGTTCAACGAGCACGCGGCGCGCACGCTGGAAGCGGCCGACCAGGCGGTGATTTTCCTGCGCCACCGCTACGAGGCGGAGGGCACGCGGCTCGATATCAAGCGCGAGCTGCAGGACGGCCTGGGGCCGGCCGACATCTTCAATCAATTCAGCATCGTCGACGAGCACGGGGATGTCGTTTTGTCGAGCTTGCCGTTCAAGTCCACCAACGTGGCCGACCGCGAGCATATCCGGGTTCATATGGACAATGATGAAGGCCTGCTGTTCATCAGCAAGCCCATCCTCGGGCGGGTGTCGAACAAGTGGTCGCTGCAGCTGACGCGGCGCATCAACTATCCCGACGGCCGCTTCCGCGGCGTGGTGGTGGCGTCCATGGATCCGCAGTATTTCACCGGCCTGTACCGGGACATCGACGTCGGCCGCCAGGGCTCGATCGCGCTGGTCGGCGCGGACGGCGTCATGCGGGTGCGCCGGGTCGGCAAGGACGACAGCCTCGGCCAGGATATCTCCGCCAGCGCGCTGTTTGCCGCCATGCGCGCCCAGCGCCAGGGCACGACCATCGCCCCCGGCCCGGTCGACGGCCGCGACCGGGTTTACGCCTTTCAGCGGCTGGAGCGCTTCCCGCTGTATGTGCTGGTCGGCATCGACCTGCGGGAGAGCATGGTGCACTACGACGCCGGGCGCCAGCGTACGCTGGTGCTGGCGGCGGGCGCCACCACGGTGATCCTGTTGTGCACGCTGGGCCTGCACGTCCTGTTCGGCCAGCTCATCAGGAGCAGGGCGCGCGCGGTGGCGGCCAACCTGGCCAAGTCGCGCTTCCTGGCCAATATGTCGCACGAATTGCGCACGCCGCTGAACGGCATCCTCGGCTACTCCGAACTGCTGCAGATTGAAATGGGCGCCAGCCGCGCCGGCGGTTTTGCCGACGCCATCCACCGCAGCGGCTTGCGGCTGCTGGCCCTGGTCGAAGCGGTACTGGAGCTGAGCGCGCTGGAGTCCGGGCGCGAGCCGCTGGTGGTCGAGCCGATGGTGATGGCCGATCTGCCGCAGCTGGCGCTGTCGCGCCACCGCGAGGCGGCCGCGCTCAAGGGCCTGGCGCTGAACGCGCAGATGGAGGCCGGCCTGCCCGCCGTGTGGCCGTGCGACCGCGCCAAGCTGCTGCGCATTCTCGACATCCTGCTGCTCAACGCGATCGCCGCCACCACGGCCGGCTCGGTGCTGTTGCGCGTGGCGCCCGGTCCGGGCGGCGGCCTGCGCTGCGAGGTGCGCGACACCGGGCCCGGCGTGCCGGAGGCCATGCGCCGCGCCATCTTTGAAAACTTCTCGCAGGCCGACGACACGGCCAGCCGTCCCAAGGACGGCGCCGGCCTCGGCCTGGCGATCGCCTTGCGTCTGGCGGCGCTGATGCGCGGCCTCCTGCGCCTGCGGAAAAGCGACGGCAGCGGCGCGGTGTTCATGGTCGAACTGCCGGCGCAGCGCCAGGAGCCGGACGGCGGCAACCATCGGGAGGCCGCATGAGCAGCGCCTACCGCGTCACCGCCCCGGGCGTGCTGTGGCAGGCCGCGGGCGCCGACCTGCAGACCTTCCGCGCGCTGGCGCAAACCTTCCTCGACCACGCGCCGCCGTTGCAGGCCAGGCTGGAGCAGGCCCTGCGGCTGGGAAGTCCGGCCGCGATCGCCGCCGCCAGCCATGCGCTCAAGGGCATGACGGTGCTGGTGGGGGCCGAGCGGCTGAGCGCGCTGTTGCAGGCGCTGGAACGGCAGGCGCGCGCCGGCGTGGCGCCGGCGCCGGATGCCGGGCTGGCGCCGCTGTGCGGCCAGGTCATGGACGAGGTGGCCCTCAGCATGGCCCGCTACGATGGCGTGGAGGATGACCGATGACACGCTGGTCGCTGGCGCGCTATTCGCCCCGTGCATGGTTGCGCGGCTTGCCTGAGGCCAGGCGGGCGCTGGCGTTGATCGGCGCCTCGCTGTTGCTGCTGCTGGCCGTCACCACGTTTGGCGTCGGCTACGTCCTGCGCGGACACGAGATCGACGACTGGCGCGAGGGGCTGGGCAATCTCTCGCTGATGCTGGCGGAGACCACGGCGCAGAACATGGCGTCCGGCTTCGAGGTGCTGGACAGGACCGCCGACGCCGCGCAGGCGCTGCTGCGCGGCGACGACGGCGGCGCGGCGCTGCGCGCGCGGCCGCAGTACCAGACCATGCGCGACCTCGGCGCCGGCCTGCGCCATGTGGATGTCGTCAGCCTGATCGACGCCCATGGCGAGCTGCTCAACTTCAGCCGCGCGTATCCGGCGCCGGCGGTCAACGTAACGGAGCGCGACTATTTCATCTGGCATCGCGACCATGCCAGCGCGGCGCCGTTCATCAGCGTACCGGTGCGCAACAAGGTCACGGACCGCTGGGTGTACTACCTGAGCCGCCGCCTCAACCACGCCGACGGCAGCTTCGCCGGCGTGGCGTTGGTGGGCATCTCGGTGGACTTCTTCGTCGACTATTTCCGGCGCGTCAGCCTGGGCCAGCACGCGTCGGTCTCGCTGTACCGCGACGACTACACGCTGATGGCGCGCTGGCCGCAGGCGGAAAACCTGATGGGAACCAGGGTCGCCACCGGGGTCACCCAGGCGGTCATCAGCGCCGGGCTGGACGCCGACGTGCGCATCACCCGCGCGCCGCGCGTGGTCGACAACCTGCGCCCGGTGCTGCGCATGGGCGCGGTGCGCAGGGTGCACAACTATCCGCTGATCATCAACGCCACCATCACCGAGGACTTGTTGCTGGCGGGCTGGTGGCGCAACCTGAAGCTGCTGGCGGCGGTCGCCCTGGTCGGCACGCTGGGCCTGCTGGCGGCGTTCTGGCTGGTGGGGCGCCTGCTGGCCCGGCGCGCGCGCGACGCCGAACAGGCGCAGGCGCTGCAGCGCCAGGCCGACGCCGCCAATCTGGCCAAGTCGCGCTTCCTGGCCATGATGAGCCACGAGATCCGCACGCCGATGGGCGGCGTGGCCGGCATGGCCGAGCTGCTGCTGGAGACCGGACTGGACCCGGTGCAGCGTGGCTATGCGCAGAACGTCTGCCTCGGCATCGGCGAACTGACCCACATCATCAACGAGGTGCTGGATTTTTCCAAGATCGAATCCGGCCATATGCAGCTGGAGCAGCAACCGTTCGACCCGGCCGCGCAGCTCGAGCAGGTGATCGCGCTGCACCGCGCGGCCGCCGAGCGCAAGGGGCTGCGGCTGGAGGTCAGCGCCGGCACCGGGCCGTTGTGGGTGCGGGGCGACGCCGCGCGCCTGCGGCAGGTGCTGGGCAACCTGCTCAGCAACGCCATCAAGTTCAGCCCGTCCGGTGCGATCGCGCTGGCGTACAGCGCCGAGGTCGATGGCCAGCAGACCGGCCTGTGGCGCCTGCGCTACGCCGTCAGCGACCAGGGCATCGGCATCTCGGAGGCGGCGCAGGCGCGGTTGTTCGAGCCCTACACGCAGGCCGACAGCACCATCAGCGCCCAGTACGGCGGCACCGGCCTGGGCCTGGCGATCTGCAAGCGCCTGCTGGAACTGATGGGCGGACACATCACCTGCACCAGCCAGTCCGGCGCCGGCGCCCGCTTCGCCATCGACCTGCCGGTGCGGCTGGCCCCCGGCGGCGCAGCGGCCGCGCCGGCCGCGCCGCCGGCCGAGGTCAGCATGTCGCAGCGCCGCATCCTGGTGGCGGAGGACAACGAGATGAACCGCCAACTCGCGCGCGTGCTGCTCGTCCGCCAGGGCTGGCAAGTGGACGAGGCGCCGGATGGCCAGCAGGCGCTCGACGCGTTGGCCGCGCGGCGCTACGACCTGGTGCTGATGGATTGCATGATGCCGGTGTTGGACGGCTACGACGCCTGCCGCCGCTGGCGCGCGCACGAGGCGGCCGAGGGCCTGGCCCGCACGCCGGTGGTGGCGCTGACGGCCAGCGTCATCGAGGGCGACCGCGAACGCTGCGTCGCCGCTGGCATGGACGATTACCTGAGCAAGCCGTTCAGCGCGGCCCAGTTCCATGCCATGGTGCTGCGCTGGGGCGGCGCCGGCGTGCCGGACGGCGTCGCTGAAAATTGATATGAATCAAATCTTTTGTTGATTTGGATCAGTATCCTTGCGGAAACTGTCTTGTATCGAGGCTACTCATGACCCACCACCAGAGACCACGAGCCACGTCGCGCGCGGATGGCGCGCGTTGCGATTTTTCCTGCACCACGCCGGAGGGGGCGTTGTCGGTGGCGTTGCGGCCGGCGGCGCCGGGGCTGGACGGCGCCTGCCTGGACGCCGCCTGCGCCGTGTTCGACGCGCTGCCCGAACAGATCGGCGTGCTGGCCAGGGATGGTGCGGTGCTGGCCGTCAACGTCGCCTGGCGCCAGAGCGGCCAGCTGCGGCCGCTGCCGGGCCAGGCGATGCTGACGCCGGACATCGGCGGCGACTACCTGGCCGCCTGCCGCGCGGCCGAGGGCCTGGACGAGGACGGCGGCGTCAAGGCCGAGGCCGGCATCAGCGCGGTGCTGGCGGGGCGCAGCCGGCAATTCCAGATGGAGTACCCCAGCCATACGGCGGCCCGGCAGCGCTGGTTCCGCATGACGGTGTCGCCGATGGCGCACAACTGGCAGGGCGCGCTGGTGGTGCACGAGGACATCACCGAGCGCCATGTGGCCGACGCCGACCTGCGCATCGCCGCCATCGCCTTCGAATCGTCCGAGGGCTTGATGGTGACCGACAGCCACGGCGTGATCCTCAAGGTCAACCAGGCGTTCACCCGCATCACCGGCTACACGATGGCGGAGGCGGTGGGCCGCACGCCGCGCATGCTCAGCTCGGGCCGCCACGATGCCGACTTTTACAGGGGCATGTGGTCCGCGATCGCCGAGCATGGCAGCTGGGCCGGCGAGATATGGAACCGCCGCAAGAACGGCGAGGTCTATCCCGAGCACCTGAGCATCGCGGCGGTGCGCGACCAGGAGGGCCACATCAGCAACTATGTCGCGGGGCTGAGCGACATCACCCTGAGCAAGGCCGCCAGCGACGCCATCCGCACCCTGGCGTTCTACGATCCGCTGACCCGCCTGCCCAACCGCCGCATGCTGCTGGAGCGGCTGCGCCAGGCGCTGGACGCGAGCAAGCTGCACGACCGCTACGGCGCCCTGATGTTCATCGACCTCGACAATTTCAAGACGCTCAACGACACGCTGGGCCACAACATCGGCGACCTGCTGCTGCAACAGGTCGGCGCCCGCCTGCAGGCTTGCCTGCGGCAGGGCGACACGGTGGCGCGCCTGGGCGGCGACGAGTTTGTCGTGCTGCTGGAAGGGCTGGGCTGCGACGAGCCGGGCGCGGTGGCGCACGCCGAGGCGGTGGCCGCCAAGATCCTGGGCGAGTTGAACCGGCCGTACACGCTGGGCGCGCACCAGTGCCACAGCACGCCGAGCATGGGCGTGACCTTGTTCCATGACGGTTGGCCGGCGCAGCCGGAGGAGTTGCTGATGCAGGCCGACATCGCCATGTACCAGGCCAAGCAGACCGGCCGCAACGGCATGCGCTTCTTCGACCAGAAAATGCAGGACAGCATCAGCAGCCGGGCGCGGCTGGAGGAAGCGCTGCGCCGCGCCATCCTCGAGCAGCAGTTCGAGCTGTACTACCAGGTCCAGGTGAACGGGGCGGGCAGGCCCATCGGCGCCGAGGCGCTGATCCGCTGGCGCCTGGCCGACCGCGGCTTCATGGCGCCGGACAGCTTCATCCCGTTGGCCGAGGAGACCGGCCTGATCGTGCCGATCGGGCAGTGGGTGATCGACACGGCCTGCGCCCAGCTGCGGCAGTGGCGAAACGAGCCGGGCATGGCGCATCTGGTGATGGCGGTCAATGTCAGCGCCGCCCAGTTCCACCAGCGCGATTTCTGCGAGCAGGTGCGGGCCGCGTTGGAGCGCCATGGCGTCGACCCGGCGCTGCTCAAGCTGGAGCTGACCGAGGGCATGTTGCTGGAGAATATAGAGGAAACCATCGACATCATGCAGCAGTTGCGCCGCCTCGGCGTGCGCTTCTCGCTGGACGACTTCGGCACCGGCTACTCGTCGCTGCAGTACCTGAAGCGCTTGCCGCTGAGCCAGCTGAAGATCGACCGCTCCTTCGTGCGCGACCTGGCCAGCGACAGCAGCGACCAGGCCATCGTGCTGACCATCATCGCCATTTCCCGCAGCCTGGGCCTGGACGTCATCGCCGAGGGCGTGGAAACCGCCGAGCAGGCTGCGCTGCTGGAGCAGTCCGGCTGCCACCGCTACCAGGGCTACCTGTACGGCCGGCCGCTGCCCGCCGACCAGTTCCGCGCGTGGCTGGCCCAGTGCACCGGCATGGCGGAGCGCGCCGCGCTCCAGTGAGGGCAGCCCCGGATTATTTGATCTGTATCATGGATTTGGCCGCGCCAACCGCCCATAGTCATGGTTGGCGGCGCAGCCTGCGCCGGCCCGAACCACAAAGAGGCATATCATGGAAGAAACCGGCTGGACCCCGGACATGGCGCTGGGCATACCGCTGTTCGACGAGGCGCACGAGGCGCTGGCCGAGCAGATCAAGACGCTCATGCACAGCAAGGACGAAGACTTCGCCGCCGGGCTGGAGCAATTGGTGGACTGCCTGGAGGCCGACTTCCGCCACGAGGAAACGCTGATGGAGGCGATCGACTATCCGGCCCTGCACAGCCACCGCGAACAGCACGCGCGCGTGCTGAGCAAGCTGAGTCAACTGGATCTGAGCGATCTGAAAAGCTGCCGCAGCGCCGTCGGCCTGGTGCTGCCGTGGTTCCACGCCCACCTGGCCACGGCCGACACGGCGCTGGCCATCGCGCTGCAGATGAGCGGCCTCAATCTGGACGACGCGGCCAAGGCCAACTGACGGCCGGGTCTGAAACCGTTCAGGGCCGGTGCACGGCGCGGCGGCCAAGCACCACGTGCAGCACGAACAGCAGCGCGGCGGCCAGCCCGATGGTCCAATGAATCGCCGACCACGCGGGACGGTCGCTTTCGCCCGCGAGATAATACAGGCCGAAACCGCTGGCGGTCAGCAGCGCCATCGCGCCTATCATGCCCCAGCCGGTCTGCAGATTGCGGCCGGCCTTGAGCGCGCGGCGGATGTGCGCGTTCATCAGGCTGCCGAGGAAGAACAGCATCGCCATCGCGGCGGCGCCATGCAGCTTCATCGACCACGGTTCCAATGGGTTGACGGTTTCGCCGAACTGGCCGACAGGACGGAAGCAGTAGCGCGCCAGCAGCCATGCGGCGCCGCTCAGCAGCAATGCAGCGAAACTGGCGTAGATACAGCGGCGGTGCCAGCGCTCGACGCGCAGGTTGATGTGGGGACGGTGACGGTGTGTATGCATCGGCTAGATTATAAACGCTGCGGCATGCAATCCGGCCAGCGCCGGATGCCGGGCGTCGCCGCTGGCCAGCACCACCTTGGTCAGCGCGTCGGCGATGTCGCAGCGCGGCGCCCGCACCGACACGCTGGCCGGTGTCACCAGCGGCTCGCCGCTGCGGCCGTCGACCAGCGCGCTCACCTGCCGGCCGCCGTGGCGGCGCGCGGAAAAATAGGACGCCGACGTCGCCAGCGCTTCATTGCGCAGCACCAGCTGGGCGCCGATGCGCTGCGGCGCCAGCGGATCGCGCACGGCCACCGGCCAGTCACGTTCGCCGAAGGCGCGCAGGTCGCCGCCGGCGTTGACGCAGCCGCTGGCGACGCCGGCGCGCTGCAAGGCCTCGACCGCGAGATCGACCGCATAACCCTTGGCGATGCCACCCACGTCCACCCATCCCGGCGCCAGCTTGCAGGCCATCGGCGATTGCTCGCAGCGGTACACCGCCAGCGACGGCTGGTACGGCGGGGAGTTCGCCGCGCCGGGGCGGGGCAGGCATTGCCAGTCCACCAGGCGCGGCGCGCAGGCGATGTTGAACAGGCCATGCGACAGTTCCGTCATCCGCGCCGCCAGCCGCAGCACCCGCCACGTGTGCGGGTGCAGCTCCAGCAGCTCGCCCGGCGCCGCGCGGTTCAGGCGCGAGATGTCGCTGGCGGCGTCGTGAAAACTCATCAGCCGGTGCACCAGCGCGACCTCGGCGAAGGCCAACGCGATCGCCTGCGATTCCGCCTGCGGATCGCCGTCCGCCGTGATATCGACCAGGGTGCCCAGCCAGGGCTGGGCGCGGCGCATCATTTTTTCAGCGCCACCTGGGCCACGGCGGCGATGCGCCGCACGCCGTCGGTCAGGTGGGTGCAGGAGAGGGTGGCGCCGCTGATGTTGGCGATGCCGTCGCCCACCGTCAGCCCGCCCGTGCGCGCCGATTTGCCGGCGAACTGGTGGCGCCAGGCCGGCAGGCGGATCTCGCCGCCGTGGCTTTCGCGGTAGGTCAGGATCTCGATCTGGCGCACCGTGGCATCGGGATTGATACCGACCGCGTACGAGATCAGCTCGAACTTGCCGATCACGTCGTCGAGCACCATGTAGCCCAGCAGCTGGTCGCCGCTGTAGGCGCCGACCACACGCCAGTTGACCGAGCGCGCGGCCAGGCCGGCCAGCTTCTCCACCTGCTGCATCTGCTGCAGCGACAGCGCGACGTCCTGCAGGCGGAACGCGGTCGCTTCCGGGAACATCAGCTTCTGCGCCTGCTCCGCGTTCAGGTACTGCGCCGCGAAGGCCGGCGCGCCGGCGGCGCATGCCGCCAGGGGTATCAAGTGGCGGTAGCGCATATCAGTACGAGAAGCCCATGCCCAGGTTCAGACGGTCGCGCGACTTGTCCTCCTTGAACTTCTGATAGTCGGCCTTCAGCACCACGCCTTCGCCGACCTTCAGGTTGGCGCCGACGGTGGTGACCTTCTCGTCAGGCGAGGCGGCCACGCCCAGGCCCTGCGGCACGGCGGCGTAGCTCTTGGCGGTGTTGAACTGCTCGTAGCGCACGAAGGGGCTGAGCGTGTAGTCGCCCACTTCCATCAGGCGGTACGCGGCCTGGGTGTACCAGCCGGCGAAGCTCTTCGGCACCGGCGTCGGATTGCCGACCAGCGTTTCGTTGAGCGCCTCGGTGTTGCTGATCTGGCCGCGCGCGTACAGCGCCGACAGATCCCAGCGGCCCGGCGTGTAGCGGGTGTGCAGGTCGACCATGGTGATGCGGGCGTCGTTGGCGGTGAAGCCGTCGGTCTTGTGGCCGGCCTTGCCGGTGAAGACGGAGCCGCCCACCAGCAGGCCGGGCACGCCGCGCCAGTTCAGCGCCGCGTGCACGCTCAGGTCGCGCGACTTGGCCTGCTGGCCTTCCTGGTGGATGGAGCCCAGCGGCGATTCGCGGCCGTCGCCGCCGGCGGCGTCCCATTTGCCCAGGTCGAAACCGGTGGTGATGCCGGTGTCCCAGGTCAGGCCGCCGGCGGTGTCGCCGGACAGGCTCACGCCCACTTCGCGCCAGGTCGACGGGATGATCGCCGTCTCGACGAAATTGCGCTCGACGCCGTAGTAGGCGGTCGGTTCGTGGTTGGTGTTCAGCAGGCCCATGGGAATCAGGTACAGGCCGACCTTGCTGCGCAAGCCGTTGCCGAATTCGCGTTCGACGTACAGCTGTTCGACTTCGCTCTCGCCCTTGTCGTCGGCGGAGACCACGGCGTGCTCCCATTCGAATTCGGCGACCATCTTGGTCTTCTGGTCGAAGCGGTGTTCGATGCCGATCACGGCGCGGCGAACGTCGGCCTGCGCGCCGCTGGCGTTCTTGGTCGGACGGTTGTAGTTGATTTCACCGTAGGCGCCGAAGACGGTCGATGGCGCGGAGGCTGCAACGGCGGGCTCCGTTGCCGGCGCCGCCATCACGGGAGCCGCTACGGGAGCCGGCGCCGCCGCGGCGATGGCTTGCTGGCGTTGTTCGACCGCTTCGGTTTTCTTGACGCTGGCTTTCAGTTCGGCTTTCAGCTGTTCCAGCTCGGCGGCCATTTTTTCGATGCGGGCCAGCAGTTCGGCCTCGCCCGCGGTGGCGGCGAGCGGCGCGGCGAGGAAGGCGGCGGCGAGGGCGGTGGCGATCAGGTGTTTGTTCATGTCGGGTCTCGATGATTAAGGATTGGATTTGTAGCCGTCGGTCAGCGTGCCGAGGAAGGCCACGACATCGTCGATCTCGCTGGGCGACAGCGCCGGCGCCATGCCGGGCTGGCGGTTGTAGGGCACCTCGGTGGTGTTGACGTTCTTGCGGTACTGCGGCGGCAGGTCGTTAAACTTCTGCACCACGCCGTCGGCGCCGGTCGGATACCACTCTTCAGGATTGGTGTCGCGCCGCACGTAGAACGCCACCACGTCCTTCAGGTTGTCGAAGGCGCCGTTGTGGAAGAAGGTCTGGCGCGTGGCCACGTTGCGCAGCGTCGGCACCTTGAAGGCGCCGCACAAGTCGGTGCGCGCGGTCAGGTCGGTGCGGTCGGGGCCGCACAGGCCAAGGTCGAAGTAAGCTGGATCGGCGGTGGCAGCAAGCTTCTTATTGCGCGGCACGCCGAGGTTGTCGAAGGTGAAGTCGGTGAACAGCGGCGGCGCGCCGTTCGCGCCGCGCGCGCTGGTGTGGCAGCCGATGCAGTTGCCTTTGGTCGGATCGTTGAACAGCGCCAGCCCGCGCAGCTCCTGGTCGGACAGCTTTACTTTACCGGCCAGGAACTGGTCGTACTTGGAATCGAAGGGATGGAATCCGGTATCTTCGAGCTGGTAGGTTTGCAGCGCGAAGGTCATGCGACTGAAGGCCTGCTCCGCGTTGTCGAGGATGGCGGCGCCGAACTGCGCGCGGAACTGCTCGACGTACGGCGCCTTTTTCAGCTTGTCGATCACGTCCTGCTTGCTGACGTTGGCCATTTCGTGCGGCGCCAGGAAGGGGCGCTCGGCTTGTTCCGCCAGGCTTTGCGCGCGGCCGTCGCGGTCGATGCCGCCGGTCGGCGTGCCGTCCTTGGCGAAGAAGAAGGCCGGGTTCTGGTTCAGGTAGCGCAGCGACGGTGCGGCGCGGAAGCCCTGTACATCGCCGTTGGCGCCGCCCAGCTGCGCGGACAGGTTGTTGGTTGGGCCGTGGGCGCGGTCCGGGCTGTGGCAGGTCGCGCACGACTGCTTGCCGGAGGCGGACAGCGATTCGTCTTTGAAAATCAGCTCGCCCAGCCTGGCGGTCTGGCTGAGGCCCGCCTCGATCACCGGCGGCGCCGGGGACGGCGCGGTGGAGGAGGAACCGCCGCCACCGCTGCACGCCGCCAGGCTGGCCAGCAGCAGCGCCGCCGGGAGAAGGAGGGCGCGGGAATAATGTGTACGCATGCGTTTTCAAGTAAATGGGAATGACAACAATTCGCATTATCGCCGATGCGTTGGTTTTATGCCAATCGATCAGCGGTGGTTGTGGTTTATTTTTCCTCCTGGATAGGGAATGTGTATTAATTTCATTCATGTTGATGGCTTTAATTCTGCGTTAATGAATGCTCTGCTAGACGATGGCGCCGTGCAGGCTTATCAAAGCGATTCATACTGTTGTCATAATAGTTTCTTAGACTTTCCGGTTTTCACACCCCCGCAAACTGGAAAGCCAAATGAAGAATCCGAAGCAGCACTTGATCTTGTCCACCATGTCGGCCCACGTTCTGGCCGCGCTGGCCTTGATGTCCGGCGGCGCGCAGGCGCAAACCGCCGCGCCCTCCGACGACGTGCCGGTATCGAACACCGCGCTGGATTCGGAAGCGATCAAGAGCCGTGTGGTGATCACCGGGTCCAACGCCGCCAACCGCGCGCCGGTGCAGGCGTCTCTGCAGGCGACCCAGCCGCAGTCCATCATCACCGCGACCTTCATCGAGCAGGCGGTCACGCCGCTGGCGGACTTCAACGCCGTCGCGCGCATCGCCCCCAGCGTGGGATCCGGGCTGTCGTCGAACGGTCCAGGGCTGGGCGAATCGAAGGTCACGCTGCGCGGCTTCCAGGACGGCGAGTACAACATCACCTACGATGGCATCCCGTTCGGCGACACCAACAACCCGACCCACCATTCGACTTCCTACTTCCCGGCGCGGATCATCGGCGGCATGGTGATCGAGCGCGGACCGGGCAACGCCAGCAACCTGGGGCAGGCCACCTTCGGCGGTTCCATCAACCTGTTCTCGAAAGAGCTGTCGACCGAATTCCGCTTTTCGCCTTACGCCACCTACGGTTCCTGGAACACCAAAATCCTCGGCGCGGAGATCGACTCCGGCCAGCTGGAGCGGTTCGGCGACGCGCGCATGATGTTCAACGCCTCGCGCCTGACCAGCGACGGCTACCAGACCTACAGCAGCGTCAAGGAAGACAACTACCAGTTCAAGCTGCAGAAGCCGATCGGCAAGGACACCGTGCTGACGGTGTTCTCGACCTATAACAAGATCCACAGCTATGTGCCGGACAAGGCGGGCGTCACGCTGAACCAGGTCGCGCTGTACGGCAAAAACTACTCGCTCAACAACGACAAGACCAGCCAGAACTACTTCGGCTACAACTACAACGACAAGCGCACCGACTTCGAGTACATCCGCCTGCAATCGAACCTGGACGGCGGCTGGGCGATCGACAACACGCTCTACACCTACGCCTACGACAACAACACCTTCTCCGGCCAGGACGCCAGCGGCGCCACCGCCAACGGCACCAAGTCCGGCGCGGCCGGGAACAAGAACGTCCCCGGCTACAACAAGCTCAATTCCTACCGCGTCAACGGCGACATCTTCAAGCTGACCAAGCGCCTGCAGGCCGGCCTGCTGCGCACCGGCGTCTGGCTGGAGAACTCGGACACCGACCGCCACACCTTCGATCTGGATTGGACGCTGAACGTGCCCAATCCGAAGGAGGCGACCGCGCCGAAGGACGTCTCCTACAACCAGAACTCGTCGTGGAAGCAGTACCAGCCCTTCGTCGAATTCGAATGGGCGGTGGCGCCGCAATGGACGGTGACGCCGGGGATCAAGTACGTCAACTTCAAGCGCTCGCTGGACGCGGTGGTCAACCAGGGAACGCGCATCGCGACCAAGGCGGACCAGACCTACAACACCACCTTGCCGTTCCTGACCGCGAACTACGCGGTGAACAAGGAGTGGTCGGCCTACGCCCAGGTGGCGCGTGGCTTCCTGGTGCCGGACCTGTCGATGTTCTATGTGAATAATCCGAACCTGAGCACACCAAAGCCGCAGACTTCCACTAACTACCAGCTGGGCACTGTGCATCAATCGGGCCGCCTGACCTTCGACGCGGACGTTTACTACATCGATTTCAATAACAAGATCGCCTCGACCGGCACCGGCAATGACCTGGTCTACTACAACCAGGGCGGTGTGGTTTACAAAGGCATCGAAGGCGCGGCGACCGTGTACGTCGGCAGCGGCTTCTCGCTGCACGCCAACGGCTCGGTCAACAAGGCCGAGGCCAAGGGCACCGGCCTGCAAATCGCCAAGGTGCCCAAGTCGACCGCCGCACTGGGCCTGCTGTACAAGGACCACGGCCTGTATGGATCGCTGATCGCCAAGACCAACGGCAGCCAGTATGCCAAGGACGGCGAGCCGGCCGCCTACCAGATCGGCGCCTACACCGTGACCGACTTCACTGCCGGCTACCGCTGGCGCGTCGGCGGCGGCGTGGTCAAGATGCTCAAGCTGCAGCTGGGCGTCAACAACGTCTTCAACAAGCAGGACGCGACCTCGATTTCGGCCAGCGGCAAGGGCGCGGCGTTCGACCAGTACACCTTTGTGCCGGAGCGCAGCTGGACGCTCTCGCTCAACGCCGACTTCTAAGGTGACTGGCATGCGCATATCCACGATGCTGTGCGGCGCGGCGCTGGTGCTGCACCAGGGTGCCGCGCTGGCCGCCAGGCCCGATCCGGTGGTGATGTCGTTCGCCACCGTTGGCGATTCGCGCGCCGATCCGGGCAGCGCCGCGACGGCGCAGGACAAGGTCTACCTGCAGAACACGCGGGCGCTGTCGCGCATCCTGCGCGAGATCCAGGCGGCGCGGCCGAAAGCCTTGTTCTTCAATGGCGACATGATCATGGGCTACACCGCCGACAAGGCGGCGATAGCGCGCCAGTACGCCTACTGGCGCGGCATGACGGCGGGCCTGATGGAAAGCGGCACCTACGTGGTGCCGGTGACCGGCAACCACGAGATGCAGTTCAAGGCCAAGGACGCGGCGGGCAAGACCACCAAGATCGCGCGCCTCGAAAACGAGGAGCTGTGGCGCGAAAGCATGGGCGACCTGATACTGGATACGGCCCGCTGGAAAGCCGTCACCGGCATCGAGGCCTCCGCCTTCGACGCCACCAACGCGCCGCCAGTGGACGGACCGGATGGCAACCGCACCAGCCAGTCGCAGCTCACGTTTTCCTTCGACGCCGGCGGCAGCCACTTCGCCGTGATCGACACCGACCCTGTCGGCAACGACGGCCACGGCCCGGCCAACTGGCTGGCGGAGGACTTCCGCCAGGCCAGGGCGCGCGGCGCCAAACGCTTTTTCGTGTTCGGCCACAAACCGGCCTACACCTACTACTTCAAGGACGGCGTGGAGGCGGACGGCATGGACATCTATCCCGACAACGCCCAGGCGTTCTGGCGGGTGATGGAGGAATACGGCGGTGCGTATTTTTGCGGCCACCAGCACATCTTCAATGCGCAGCAGCCGGCGCGCGCCAGCGGCGGCAAGGCGTGGCAGGTGATGGTCGGCTCGGGCGGCTCTCCGTTCAGCGCCAAGCCGGGAGACAGCGGCAATCCGCAGGACAGGACGTACGCGTGGGCGCTGGTGCGGGTGCGGGCCAGCGGCAAGGTGCGCATCGAGGTGCACGGCTTCGATGAACACTACGGTAAAACGCGGCGGCTGAAAACCATCGACTTCTGAACCGGGCCACCGCCAAATTAGTGACGATCCTGCAACGTCGCGCTACAATGGGTTGATCGCACCCACCGCCGCCAGCCAGCGGGCCTATTGTGTTACGCATACCGATTCGGGTTTATGTGCTCAGCGCGATGCTGTCCATGCTGTGGACGGCGGGGGATGGCTTGGCCGCCACCGAGATCCGCACGGCGGCGCAGCAGGGCACAGAGCCGAAATTCCAGCGCGCCGCCGCGGGCGACGGGCACGTGGTCGGCATCTGCATCGACATCATGCGCGCCGTCGAAAGGCTGGACCCCGGCCTCAGATTCACCGGCGACCAGACCTGGCAGCCCTTGCCGCGTATTTACTCCTCGCTCGACGGTGGCGTGCAGGATGCATCCTGCGGGCTGTCGCGCAACCCGGAGCGGGAGCGGAAATATCTGTTCGTCGGCCCGGCGCTGTTCACCATCCGCTACTACCTGGTGGCGCGCATCGACGACTCGGCGGTGGTCGGCGGCTGGGACGACCTGCGCCGGCTGGAGCCGGACAACGTGGTGCTGGCCAATCGCGGCTTCGCCGGCGTGGGCATACTGGAGCAGGCCGGCGTGGCCCGGATCGATGCCGGCGCCGGCGATCCCAAACTCAATCTGCAAAAACTGCTGGCCCACCGGGGCCGCTTTTTCTTCCACCGTACGCCAGGCTTGAAGAGCCTGCTGGAGCGCGCCGGCGTGGCGTCGAAGGTCAAGATACTGCCGACCGAGATGGCCGCCAGTCCCTTATACTTCATGGTGTCCAGGCGGTTCGACCCCGCGCTGGCCGAGCGCCTGCGCGCCGCCCTGCAGGCGCTGGAGAAAAGCGGGGAGCTGGAACGGATCGCTAAGTCGTGGGAATAGGCTGCGCCAGCCCGGCGATCAAATGCAGCAGGGCCTCGACATCGACCGGCTTGACGAAGTAATGGTCGAAGCCCGCCTCGTTGGCCAGGTCGCGGTCCTCGCGGCTGCCGTAGCCGGTCACCGCCACCAGCGTGGACTTGGCCGTCTGCGGCAAGGCGCGCAGCCCGCGCGCCAGTTCGTTGCCGCTGACGTCGGGCAGGCCGATATCGAGCAGGCACAGTTCCGGCGCCTGGCGCTGGGCGATCTCCAGCGCGGCCAGCGCGGTGTGCGCGACCAGCACCTCGTGGCCCGAGGCGTCGAGCAGCAGCTGCAGCGTTTGCGCGGCGTCGACGTTGTCATCCACCACCAGCACCCGCAGCCTTTTGCCGCCGCCTCTCGCCGCCCGCGTCGGCGCGGCCGGCGCATGCTGTCCCGGCCCGCCGGGCAGGGTGATGGTGAAGGTACTGCCTTGCATCTCACCCGCGCTGTCGGCGGCCACGCTGCCGCCATGCAGCTCCACCAGCGATTTGACCAGCGCCAGTCCCAGTCCCAGCCCGCCCTGCGAACGGTCCGGATTGCGGTCGGCCTGGGCGAACAGCTCGAACACGCGGGCGCGCAGCTCCGGCGCCATGCCGATGCCCGAATCGCTGACCATCAGCCGCACCACGCCCGGCCCGCCGCGCACCGCCAGCCTGACGCTGCCGCCGACCGGCGTGTATTTGGCGGCGTTGTTGAGGACATTGACCAGCACCTGCACCAGCCGTTTGTGGTCGCCATCGATCCGCTGCGGCGTGTCGGGCAGCGACAGTTCGAAATGCTGCTGCTTGGCCTGGAACAGGGGCTCCGCCTGTTCGACGGCGTCGGCCACGACATCGGCCACGTTCAGCGGCGTGCGCGTGAGCGTCACCAGCCCGCGCGTGACGCGCGAGACGTCGAGCAGGTCGTCCACCAGGCGCGTCATGTGGTGCACCTGGCGCACGATGATGCCGGCCGTGCGCGCGACCGCCGCCTCGGTGGCGTGGCCGCTTTGCAGCAGCTGGGCGCCGGCGCTGATCGGCGCCAGCGGGTTGCGCAGCTCGTGCGCCAGCATCGCCAGGAATTCGTCCTTGCGCTGGTCGGCCAGGCGCAGCTGGCGTTCCGCGTTCAGGTGCTGCTGTTCCTTGGCCTGCAGCGCCTCGGCCATCGCGTCCAGCGCGCGCGCCAGTTCGGAGATCTCCTCGTTGCCGTAGACGATGCCGCTGCGCGCGCCCAGCGAGCCGGAGGCGATGTTGTTGGCGGTGGTGGCCAGGCGCTTGACCCGGCGCAGCACCAGCACGTCGCCGACGAACCACGCGGCCAGCAGCGCCAGTAGCACGGTGACGGCCAGCGCCGCCATGTCCAGCAGCTGGTCGTGGCGGGCCACGGCGGTGATGTCGGCGGCCGGGATGCCGATGGTGACGGTGTAGTCGGACAGGCCGTTGTTGCCGACGCGGGCGAAGCGGTGCAGACGCTCGATGCCGTCGGGTCCAGTCAGCAGCACCGGCTTGCCTGGTTCGCCGGACATGGCGGTGCGCATCTCGGGCCACACCATCTGGCCGTACCACTGGTCGGGATTGGGCTTGCGCGAAATGATCTTGCCTTCGGAATCGGCGGTCAGCAGCAGCGATCCGGGCGGCAGCTTGATGTCGGCGACGAAGCGATCGAGCTTGGTCAGGTCCAGCGCGGCGAACACCACCGCCTTGACCTGGTCGTTATCGCCCAGCAGCGGGTAGGTGAGGTTGACGGTGTGCTTGCGGATCACGCGGCCGAACACATAGCCGCCGGCGACGAAGCGGCGCAGGTGGACCGCGCGGCGGAAGTGCGCGCGGTCGGCCAGGTTGACCGGCGTGTCCGACGGGATGGCGCTGCAGGTGACGTCGCCGTTCAGCTGGATCAGGCCGAGGTTGGCGTAGTCCGGATTCTGGCGCTGGATGTTGGCCAGCAGGCGGCTGCAGTGGGCCTGGTCGCCGTTCAGGTCGGGAATGCTGGCCAGGTCGCGCAGGATCTGGCGCGCGCCCTCGATCGACTGCGCCTCGTTGGCGGCGGCCAGGTTGGTCAGGCGCTGCAGGTTCTCTTCCGCCACTTCGATCGCGTGTTCGCGTTCGCGCACGCCGCCGACCAAGGTCATCACCGCGATCGGCGCGATCGCCAGCGCCACCAGGAGGATCAGGCGGCTGCGCAGGCTATTGAGTTGAAAGAGAAGAAATGCCATGCTCGGTGCTTACCGGCTCCGATAGCGTGCGTTGCCAAAGCTGATGATCGCCTGCACGCCGCGCCGCAGCGTGGCGATGTCATCCGAAATATAGCCGATGCGGATGAACCCCGGCGCACCCAAGGCTTCGCCCGGCATCAGCGCCACCGAATGCTCGCTCAGCAGCTGTTCGGCGAACTGGCTGGTGTCCATGGTCAGGGCCGAGATGTCGCCCCACAGGTAGGGGCCGGAGGCCGGGCGCCGCATGGTCAGCCATGGCAGGGCGTGCACCATGTCCAGCACCAGGTCGCGGCGCCGGCGGTATTCGGCCAGCATCGTGGCCGGCTCGCCCGACTCGAAAGCCGCGGCCAGCGCCAGCTGGATCAGCATCGGCGCGGCGGCGGTGATCGGCCCCTGCAGCGTCTCCATCGCGGTGGCCACGTTGGCCGGCGCCACCGCGAAGCCGGCGCGCCAGCCCATCATCGCGTAGCTCTGCGAGGCCGAATACAGGGTGACGATGCCGATGTCCTGCCAGTCCGGGCGCGCGGCCAGGCTGACATGGGCGCCCTCGAAGATCAGCTTTTCGTAGCTCTCGTCGACGATGGCGCGGGTGCCGGTGCGCTTGAGCCAGGCGGCGATGCGCTCGATCTCGTCGCCGCTGAGCACGCCGCCGGTGGGGTTGTGCGGGTTGTTGATGATCAGGATCCTGGCCGGCGGCAGGCTGGCCAGGAAGCCTGCGGTGACGGTGGCGGGCAGGTCGACCAGCACCGGCACCAGGCCCAGCAGCTTGCAGGTGGTGACGTAGGCTGGCCAATGCGGCTTGAAGATGATCACGGCGTCGCCCGGGTCGGCCATCACGTACAGCGCCTGGTACAGGGCCTGCTTGGCGCCGTTGGTGACGATGATCTCGTCGGCGCCGGCGGCGATGCCATTCTCGCGCACCACCTTGGCGGCCAGGCGGGCGCGGATGCCGGCGTCGCCGCCGACCGTGGTGTAGGGCAGCGCCGGCTGCGACAGCGCCTCGCGCGTGGCCCGCAGCACCGGATCCGGCGCCGGGAAATGGGAAATCGCGATGGAAAAGTCGATGACATCCTCGCCGCGCGCCTTCATCGCGTCGACGCGGCCGTGCATGGCGGTGGTGGCCAGCGGCCGGGAGCGGGCAATACGTTGTGAAAGTTCCATACTAGTGTCTCTATGGCAAATTTTTTATTTTGTCATTCTACTTCAGATAGAGAAGTCAGTACGCACGGATGGCGTCGGTATTTGCCGGATGGTATTCTCATAGAATTTACCAACGAGGGTATACAGAATCTTATGCGGCTGATAACAAATAAACTGGTCCAGGCGCTTGCGCTGGCATGCGCGGCCACCGGAGCCGCCCAGGCGGAAGACGTGATCCGGATCGGCCACGTGGCGGCCACGACCGGCCCGATCGCCCACCTGGGCAAGGACAACGAAAACGGCGCCCGCATGGCGGTGGACGAGCTCAACGCCAAGGGCGTGGTGATTGGCGGGAAGAAGTACAAGATTGTGCTGCAGGCCGAGGACGACGCCGCCGATCCGAAGCAAGGCACGGTGGTGGCGCAGAAGCTGGTCGACGCCAGGGTCAACGGCGTGATCGGCCATGAGACCTCGGGCACGACGATTCCGGCCTCGCGCATCTACCACGACGCCGGCATACCGCAGATCTCGCCGTCGGCCAGCAATCCGCAATACACGCGCCAGCACTACAACACCGCCTTCCGCAACATCGCCAACGACGAGCAGCTGGGCGCCGCGCTGGCGCGCTATGCGATGCAGAACGTCAAGGCCAAGCGCATCGCCGTCATCGACGACCGCACCGCCTACGGCAAGGGACTGGTCGATGAATTTGTCAAGAACATCAAGCGCGGCGGGGCCGCCTCGGGCACCAGCGTGGTATCGACCCAGTTCACCAACGACAAGGCCACCGACTTCAGCGCCATCCTCACGGCCATCAAGGCGACCAAGCCGGACATGGTGTTCTTCGGCGGCATGGACGCGGTGGCCGGACCGATGCTGCGGCAGATGAAGCAGCTGGCGATCCCGATCAAGTTCATGGGCGGCGACGGCATGTGTTCGGATTCGGTGCCGCGCCTGGCGGGCGACGCCATGAGCGACGGCCAGGTGATCTGCGCCGAGGCGGGCGGGGTCGAGCCGTCGCAGGAAAAGGGCATGGCCGATTTCCGCGTGGCTTACAAGAAGAAGTTCGGCATCGACGTGCAGACGTACTCGCCGTACACCTATGACGCGCTGATGACGATGGTCGAAGCGATGCAGAAGGCCGGCTCGCCGGACCCGGCCAGGTATCTGCCGGTGCTGGCCAAGATCACCCACAAGGGCGTGACCGGCAACATCACCTTCGACGAGCGCGGCGACGTGCACGATGGCGTGCTGACCATCT
This sequence comes from Rugamonas sp. A1-17, assembly GCA_025548565.1. Taxonomy (GTDB): domain Bacteria; phylum Pseudomonadota; class Gammaproteobacteria; order Burkholderiales; family Burkholderiaceae_D; genus Rugamonas. Next base: position 137,408 of record JAJLPB010000014.1, on the reverse strand, counting down.
ACACCTTCCGCAACGCCAAGCGCGAAAAGCTGGCCGTAGTGAAGTAAAGCAATTTGGGGTCAAGTCTGACATTCGGACACGAGCTCTGCCGTAGAGGCCTTCTACGGCAGAGCTCGTGTCCGAATGTCAGACTTGACCCCAATTTTGCGTCCGGATGTCGGACTTGAGCCTAACTTTATTTGGCGGGCTCAGCCTTCGGATGGGCCGCGGCCGGGGCCGCCTGGGCCGGGGCCTTGCGGCGGGCCGAAGCGCTGCTCGTTGTGGTTGTCGGCGGCGCTTGCCGGGCCGCCCAGGCGGTATGACAGGCCCAGGTAGAACACCCGGCCGTCGAAGCGGCGCGTGCTGGTCTCGCGCAGCGTGGCGCTGTCGATGACGGTCTCCATCTTGTTGGTCTTGAACAGGTCGGTGACCGTGCCGACCAGGCTCAGGCGTGGCGTCACGGCCTGGCGCACGCTCAGGTTGAACGTGTGGTTCGGCGAGCGGTAGCCCTGGCCGGACAGCGTCTTGCCCTGCATTTGCAGGGCCATCTGCACTTGCGTGGCGGCGCTGTAGGCGTAGTTCAGGCGCACGCGACCGCTCAGCGAGTTGGCGCTGCGCGTGACCAGCGCGCCGCTGTCGTCCTGCGTGGTCTGCTGGCTGCGCGCCAGGTTGCCGCTGGAGTTGAGCGTGAGCGACGGCGTCAGCTTGCCGCTGAGCGTGAATTCCAATCCGCTCGAATGGCTGCCTTCGCCGTTCTGGCGCGTGGTCAGCAGCACGTTGTTGGCGATGAAGGTGCGGTAGTCGACGATGGCGTCGGTGTCCTTGCGGTAGTAGCCGCGCAGATTGGTCTCCAGCGCGCCGAACTTGGTCTCGTAGCCCACTTCGAACGAATCGGTCTTGGTCGGCTTGAGCATCGGATTGCCGGACGAGACGTTGAACTCGTCGCGGTACACCACGTAGGGATTGAGGTCGTTGGCGCTCGGCCGGCGGATGCGGCGCGCGTAGGCGAAGCGCATGTTGGCGGTCTCGGTCGCCTTGTAGGTGGCGAAGAAGCTCGGAATCAGGTTGGTGTAGCTGTTCTTGGCCTCGACCCCGCTGGTGATCTGGTGGATGTCCATGTCGGTGTACTCGGTGCGCAGGCCGGCCAGCGCGCCCCAGCGGTCATTCAGCTTGAGCTGGTAGGAGCCGTACAGCGCGACCACGGTCTCTTCCAGGTCGAAGCGGTTGCTGCGCGCCGGGTTGACCATGGCTACCGAGGTCAGCGGATTGATGTCGGTGTACAGCGTGTCGAAGTTGTTCTTGTTGGTGGCGACCTTGTAGCCCGCCTTGAGGCTGCCGCCAGCCAGCGGCCGCTCGTAGTCGCCGGTGAAGTCGACGATGTGGGTGCTGCTGTCGTTGCGCTGGTTGGCGCGCGTGCTCGGGAAACCGCCGGCCGCGTAGTCGTTGGCGTAGGCGCTGTTGCTGTCGTTCTCGGAGGCCGACACGCGCAGGTCGATCTTGAGCGTCTCGTTGGGCAGCGCGCCCTTGTGGTCGTAGCGTCCGCCCCAGCTGAAGTTCTTGGCGTCGCCGTCGCGCGCGGTGGTGCGCACGTAGTCGGTGGCGGGGAAGACGGCGGTGGCGCCGTTGACGTAGTGGTCGATGCCGCGCTGGTCGTTGCCGCGCCCCATGTAGTTGGCGCTGGCGGTCAGCGTGTCGTTCTGGTCCAGGTTGTAGCTGACGGTGCCGTTGACGCCGCCCATGTCGTTCAGGCCGGCGCCGGAAGAGGTCTGGCTGCTGTGCACGAAGGCGCCGGTGGCCGGGTCGAGCCGGTCGCGGCTGACGATGGCGGTGGAGTTGCGGCCGTCGTGGCGCACGTTGACGCCGCCCTGGAAGCCCCACGGTCCCTCGTTGTAGCTGCCGGACGCGGCGCTGTTGTAGCGGCCGGCGTAGCCGGCGTTGGCGTTGACGTTGGCGAAGCCGCCCGGCTTGCGGTTGCGGCGCATCACCAGGTTGAGGATGGGGCCGCCGCCGGCCTCGTTGCCGAACTGGGCGCCGGGGTTGTTGATCACCTCGACCGATTCGATGTCGTCGGCGTTCATCGCCTGCAGCGTGGCGCCGCGGTTGTCGCCCTGCAGCATGGCGGACGGCTTGCCGTCGACCAGGATCTGCACATTGGTGCTGCCGCGCAGCGTGACCGTGCCGTCCGGATCCACCGCCACCGACGGCACGTTGTTGAGCGCGTCGGCGGCGGTGCCGTTGGTGCTGCTGATGTCGGACTTGACGTCGTACACCTGGCGGTCGATGCGGTTGGTCGGCCGCTCGCCGGCCACCGTGACCGACGGCACCACCGGCGCCGCTTGCTTCGGCTTGGCCGAGGTGGTGGGCTTGGCGTCCGGTGTGGCGGGCGCGGCCTGGTCCTGGGCGAGGGCGGTCAGCGGGGCGGCGAGGCAGGCGGTCAGGAATATCTTGTGCATGGTGAATCGGGCCGGTGCGATGGCGCCGTCGAGTTCGTCGTTTAAAGGGTTGCTATTTTAGTGGGAACTCAAGCGGCAATAATTGCTATTTACAATACTTTACTTGGCACCGGGAGGAGCGGCTAAAATAGCGCCTCACACAGGAGAATCCCATGGCACGCGGCACCGCCCACATCGGCAAGGACAGTTACCAAACCACCCTGGAAGTCAGCGGCCACAAGCTGGTCGGCGACGAGCCGGAGCGCAACGGCGGCCACGACACAGGTCCTGCGCCGTACGATTTCGTGCTGGCCGGCCTGGGCGCGTGCACCGCGATCACGCTGCGCATGTACGCCGACCGCAAGCAATGGCCCATGGACGCGGTCGACGTCGCCCTGCAGCTGACCCGCGACGACCACGGCGCGATGATGGTCAAGCGCACGCTGTCGTTCACCGGCGAGCTGGATGCCGAACAAAAATCCCGCATGGCCGAAATCGCCGAGAAGACGCCGGTGACGTTGACGCTGAAGGCCGGCATGGTGATCGACACGACCATCGGCTGACGGTCGGCTTTGCCCCGCACCTGACTTATGTCAGAACGCGGGGCGCTGAGCGTTCAAGAATGTGCTTGAACTTCAGCGAGCGTGACATGAAGCAGACTCCTCTTGGCTCGGCAATACTTCGGCTGTTTGGCGATTTGGGCGAGCGCCTGTCCGAGCGTTATGTCCCTGCGGATGCGGTCAGGGCATATTTGTTCGGTGGTTGCGCTGTTCACCAGTACGCTTCCGCTCGCGTTACGAGTGATGTGGATGTGGAGTTTGACTATCGGCTTTTGCACAGAGGCGATCTGGATCTTGCGCTTCGGGAGTTGCCTTTTCTGGAGTATGACGATCCGGAGCACGGTTCGTCGCAGCTGGTGTATGACCGTAGATTCAACACTACGCTTTGCCCATTACACGAAGACTATCGGGAGCGAGCCAGAAGACTGGATGATGGGTTCGCGCTGGACTCGCCATTGTCGGTTTGGATCCCTTGCCCCGAAGACCTGGCGATAACCAAACTCGGCCGCCTCGCGCCTCTGGATATAGATGACATCCTTCTTTTGCTGGAGCAACCTGGCGCTTCCGTGGAGCGATTTGAACAATTGGCGAGAGAAGCGATTCGCTATTATGTTGGTCCTGACTTAAGCAGCCATATCGACTATATTAAGAAGAAATGGTCGACGAGGTGACGTCATGATGCTGAATCGCGAGGAGTTTGAGAAGGCGTTGGTAGTGTTGTGCAGCGATGGCTTGGCGCGGATGGATCCCCAGCTATTGCTTAGGGTTGCTGTTACGGTTTGGTATACCTCGTTGATTCCTGACTTGGGCAAGGTGCCGGAAGCGTTCCGTGCGGATATTGGATATCTGCTGGACCGGCTGTCGAGGTTTAACATCATGTCCAAGCAGCGCAAACTGGATTTGCTCGCGTCATTGGCGCCGTACAGGCCGGCCTCACCTCCAGTCACCGACAGTCAATGCAAAGACGTTCGCGCAATCGAATGGGGCGCCTCCGCCGATCTGATGCCGTTCGTCGAGGAACTGCTGCCCTACCAAACACGCCACTACGCCGCGACCATCTGAGCGGCGATCTTCCACCCACCATCCGGCGACCACGCCGGATTTTTTTTCGCCGGCGTGGGAACTGACCAGCCGCGCACCAGTCTAATCAAGGCAAGTTGAGCCGTGCCACCGAGGTTTTCCGATTCGACCTTCTCTTCATGGGGATAGATATGGACTTGATTAAACGCTGGGCGGGGCTGCTTGCAGTCGCCGCTGGTTGTACCGTCTCCGCATCCGCCGCGCCGTTGCTGAACGAGGGCTTCACCGACATCAGCACCCTGGCCGCCAACGGCTGGGTGTTCGTGAACAACAGCTCGCCGCCCGGCAGCACCGCGTGGTTCCAGGGCATCCCCACCGTGTTCCCGGCGGCGGCCGACCCTGCGGATTCCTATATCGCGGCCAACTTCAACAACGCCGCGTTCGGCGGCGCCATCAGCAACTGGCTGCTGACGCCGGAGCTGGCCTTGTCCAACGGCGAGTCGCTGAACTTCTCCCTGCGCCTGCTCGGCGAAGGCTTCCTCGACCGGGTCGAGGTCTACCTTAGCGGCAACGGCGCCAGCACCAGCCTGGGCGGATTCAATCTGCTGACCGCGTTCGATTCGACCACCGACACCGGCTGGCTCGACCATTCCTTGCCGCTCGGCAGCCTGGCGGCGCCGGCCACGGGACGGTTTGCCTTCCGCTACGTCGTCGACGACACCAGCGTCAACGGCGACTACATCGGCATCGACAACGTCAGCGTGAACGCGGCGGCGATACCCACCCCCGGCACCGTCGCGCTGATCGTGCTCGGCCTGTGCGCGCTGGCCGGCGTGTCCCGCAAACGCAAGCCGGCCAGCTGGCTGGCGTTGTCCGGCCTGGCCTTGATGGGAACGACGGTGCAGGCGCTGCCGGAGGAGGCTGTGATGACTTTTCCTCACGTGAACGTGGTCGCGCAGCAGGCCGCGCCGCAACCGGCGGTGGGGCGGGACGCCGGCGGACTCAAGGCCTACAAAGACCCCGCCACCGGCAAGCTGGGGAATCCCACACCCGAACAGTCCGCCGAGCTGGACGCCGCCATCCGCGCCGGCGCAGTCGGGCCGAAGGCGCGTGCCGCCGCGCCCAGGATGTTTCACTCGCCGCACGGCGGCGTCGGCATGGTGCTGGACAACTCGCAAATACCATACTCGGTCGTGCCGCATGCCCAGGGAGAACAAAAATGAAACGCACCGTGACAGCCTTCATCGCGGCGGTGGCGCTGCTGTGTTCGTCGCTGGCCTGGGCGGCAGCGACCATCACCATCGTCAACGGCGACCCCGACGGCGTCGGCTTCAACGACGCCACGCCTGCGGCCCCGGTCGGCGGCAATGCCGGCACCACGCTCGGCGCGCAGCGCCTGAACGCCTTCCAGTCCGCCGCCAGCAAATGGGGGACCACCCTGACCAGCACGGTGCCGATCCGCATCCTCGCCACGTGGGAAGCGCTGCCGTGCAGCGATGGCGGCGCGGTGCTCGGCTCGGCCGGCGCGCTCGAAGTGTTCTCGGACTTCAGCGGAGCGCCGGTGGCCAACGCCTGGTTCAGCAAGGCGGAAGCCAACAAGTATCTTGGCGCGGACATCGATCCCGACTCGCCCGACATCCGCGCCCGCTTCAACGTCAACCTGGGACAGCCGGGCTGCTTCTCCGGCGTGCCGTTCTATCTCGGGCTGGACAACAATCATGGCCCGCTGGTCGATCTGGTGACGGTGCTGGAGCATGAATTCGCCCACGGCTTCGGCTTCCAGACCTACACCGACCCGGAAACCGGCGAACAGCTGGGCGGCGTCCCCAGCATCTGGGACTACTTCCTGCTGGACACCGGCACCGGCAAGCTGTGGAAGGACATGAGCGATGCGGAACGGGCGGCGTCGGCGATCAAGTCCGGCAAGCTGGTGTGGAATGGTCCCATCGTCAACCAGGCCGCGCAGACGGTGCTGCAGCAGGGCACGCCGGTGCTGACGGTGTTGGCGCCGGCCGCCATCGCCGGCATCATCCAGGTGGGTACTGCCAGCTTCGGGCCGCCGCTGGCCAGCCCCGGCGTGACCGGCGAGGTGATGCAGGTGATCGATGCGCCGCCCGGCCAGGGCCTGGCCTGCGATCCGCTATCGCCCGCCAATGCGCTCGCCGTCAGGGGGCGCATCGCGCTGGTCGACCGTGGCACCTGCACCTTCGTGGTCAAGGTCAAGCACGCGCAGGATGCCGGCGCCATCGGCGTCATCATCGCCGACAACGCGGCCGGCGCGCCGCCGCCCGGCCTGGGCGGCACCGACACCAGCATCGTGATCCCGGCCGTGCGCATCACGCTGGACGATGGCAAGCGGCTCAAGTCCGCGCTGGCTACGCGCTCGCGCACGCACTCAGGAGTGTTTGCCAACCTCGGGGTGAACCTGGCGATACGCGCCGGCACCGATGCGGCCGGGCGCGTGCTGATGTACGCGCCCGATCCCAACCAGCCCGGATCGTCGGTGTCGCACTACGATGTCAGCGCATTCCCGAACCAGTTGATGGAGCCGTCCATCAACGGCGACCTGACGCACGAAGTGGCGCCGCCGCGTGACTTGACGTTCCCGCTGCTCAGGGATATCGGCTGGTAGAAAAAATCAGTTCGCGGGCGCGCTGGTGACGTAATCGACGATCAGGTTCGCCGCCTCGTCGGGGATGGTCAGGAAGCGCGCGCCGTTGCGGTAGCGGCCGTGCGTGCCGATCAAGGCGCTGTGCAGCACCGTCAGCGTGACCTTGTTCTGGACCGGGCTGCCCGGAAAGCTGAAAGTCATCACATAACTGGTGTCGAGCGGCATCGGATGGTCGCTGAGGAACGCCACGCCCATGCGCGAGATGTCGATGATTTGGATGATGGCGGTGTTTTGGCCATCCATGTCGCTGATGTGAGCGTCAACCTGCAGCAATCGGCGTACATGTTCTCGTCTAGGGTCCATCAATTCATGCCATGAAAAAACGTCAGTATGACAGATTTGGACGCCTGCGATTGCAAGCCGGGGTGCGCTGTCGTACATACCACGGACACGCCGCTGGCTAATCTGTCCAGACCGGGACATCCCGCTGAACGGAGAGGATGATGGCAAGCCCGCAAACCAAGCAAAAACGTCAGGTGGCCGAAGTGCTGCGCAAGGTGTTCGGCATGCAGGCGCTGCGCGATGGTCAGCGCCAGGTGATCGACAGGGTGTTGGCCGGACGCGACACGCTGGCCGTCATGCCGACCGGCAGCGGCAAGTCGCTGTGCTACCAGCTGCCGGCCTGCCTGCTCGACGGCGCGACGGTGGTGGTGTCGCCGCTGATCTCGCTGATGAAGGACCAGGCCGAGAAGCTGGAGGAGGGCGGCATCGCCAGCGCTGCGCAGATCAACAGCAGTCTGTCGCGCGGTGACGAACAGGCCGCGCTGGAGGCGATCGCGCGCGCGGGCAAGGACGTGATCTTCTGCACCCCGGAGCGGCTTGCCACGCCCGAGTTCCTGGCGCTGCTCAAGCGCGGCGGCGTCGCGCTGACGGTGGTCGACGAGGCGCACTGCATTTCGCAGTGGGGCCATGATTTCCGTCCGGCCTACCTGGAGATCGGCGCGGCGCTCGATGCGCTGGGCAGCCCGCAGCTGCTGGCATTGACCGCCACCGCCACCGATGAAGTGATCGCCGATATCCGCCAGCAGCTTGGCCGGCCGCACATGGAGGTCGTCAACACCGGCATCTATCGGCCCAACCTGCGCTATCGCGTGCGCCAGGTGACCAACCCGGAGGAGCAGTACGCGACCGCGCTGCAACTGGTGCGCGACAGCGCCGGCGTCGGCATCGTCTATGCGGCCACGGTGAAGGCCGCCGAAGAGATGCACGCGCTGCTACGGGAGGCCGGCGAGAGCGTCACGCTTTACCACGGCAAGCTGCGCGCCGCCGAACGCAGCGACAACCAGAACCGGTTCATGAGCGGCGAACGGCGTGTGATGGTGGCGACCAACGCCTTCGGCATGGGCATCGACAAACCCGACACCCGGTTCGTCATCCATCTGCAGGTGCCGGCTAACCTGGAAGCCTACTACCAGGAGTCCGGCCGCGCCGGCCGCGATGGACTCGACGCCGACTGCACGCTGTTGTACCACCACGCGGACAAGCGCCTGCAGCAGTACTTCCTGAGCAAGCACTATCCGTCGGCCGGTGAAGTGAAAGCCGTCTACGAGGCCGCCGTGGCGCTGGGCCAGGCGTCGTTCGCCGAAGCGGAATTGAAGTCCCTGCTGGAGCAGATGCCGGCCGGGCAGCTGAAGGTCTGCCTGAAGATGCTCAAGGACGGCAAGCTGTTGAAGCGCAACCGCAAACTGGCCTATGTGCTAACCGGTGGTTCGCCGAAAGCCGCGGAGTTCGAAGCGATGGCGCAGGTCTACGCCGACAAGCATGAGCGCGACCGCGAGGGACTGGAACAGATGGTGTCCTACGCCCAGAGCGGCTATTGCCGCTGGAAGCTGCTGCTGGACTACTTCGGCGACCGTCCGGCGGACTTCGAACGCTGCTGCCGTTGCGACAACTGCCTGTCGCCGCCCGCTATCCAGGACAGTCCGCAAGCGGCTGAAGCGGCGCCGGCACCGGACGGCGGATACACGCAAGCGCCAGCAACGCCGCCAGCAACAGCAGCGCCGCCGATATCCCCATCGCCAGCCGCATGCCGATGAGGACATGGTGGCCGGCCGCCACCAGCGCACCGAAGATCGCCACGCCCAGGGCGCCGCCGACCTGGCGCGCCGTGTTCAACACCGCCGACGCCGTACCGGCCTGGCCGCGCGCCACGCCGGACAATATCGACGTCGTCATCGCCGGCACCGCCAGGCCCATGCCGGCCGGGATCAGCGCCAGTCCGGGCAGCATTTGCAGGAAGGTCGCGTCGTCCGAGATACCCCACCAACCCAGCAGCGCATAGCCGCCGGCGCCGATTGCCGCGCCCACCACCATTGGCGTGCGCAGCCCGGTGCGCGGCGCCATCCATCCGCTGGCGATGTTGGACAGGATGAAGGTGGCGGTCAGCGGCAGGAACACCAGCCCCGCATGCAGCACGCTGAAGCCGCGCACTTTTTGCAGGTAGAGGCTGAGGACAAAGATCACGCCATAGTACGAAAAATTCATCAGCACGCCGAACAGCACCGCGCCGGAGAAGGGCGCGCTGCGGAATAGCCCCAACGGCAGCATGGGCGACCGGCCGCGCGCCTCGACGCCGATGAACAGCGCCCCGGCCAGCACCGCCGCCGCAAGGCCGGCGCGCACCAGCCAATGGGATGCGCCCAGTGCTTCAAATTCGATCACCGCGCCGATAAAGCCGGTCAGCGCGACGACCGCCAGCAGTTGCCCGGCCAGGTCCAGCGAACGATGCGGGTCGCGCCCGGCCAGCGCCGGCACCACGCGCCGCGTGAGCCAGAACCCGGCCACGCAGATCGGCACATTGACCCAGAAGATGCTGCGCCAGCCTGCCAGCGACAACAGCAGCCCGCCCAGCACCGGCCCGGCGGCGATCGACACGCCGCCGGCTGCGGTCCACCAGGCGATGGCTTTGGCCAGCATGGCCTTGTCGCCGGCATAAGTGGCGTTGAGGATGGCGAGCGAACTGGGCACCAGCAGCGCCGCGCCCACGCCTTGCAGCGCGCGGGCGGCGTTGAGGGCGATCGCGTTGGGCGCCATCGCGCAGGCCAGCGAGGCCGCCGTGAACAGCGCGAATCCGGTCAGGAAGGTGCGGCGCGAGCCGAACTTGTCGCCCAGGGCGCCGGCGGAGAGCAGGAACACGGCAAAGCCCAGCGTGTACGCGTCCACCACCCATTGCAGGGCCGCCACGTCCGCGCCCAAGTCGCGGCCGATCTGCGGCAGCGCGACGTTGACGATGGTGACGTCCAGCTGGACGATGATGAAGGCGAAGCTGCAGGCGAGCAGAATGGCGCGGTCGGTTTTCATGCCTGAACTATAGGATGGTTTGACTATTTAAAAAAATGAATAATAATGAAGCCACCTATCTCATTTTAAGAATCGACCATGGAACTCTCCGCCCTGCGTATTTTTAAAGCGGTCGCCGAGGAGGGCAGCGTCACGCTCGCCGCCTCGCGGCTGAACCGCGTGCAGTCCAACGTGTCCGCGCGGTTGACGCAGTTGGAGGAGTCGCTGGGCGTGCCGTTGTTCCATCGCTCCGGCCGCAAGCTGCAAATCACGGCCGAGGGCACGCGCCTGCTGGCCTACGCCGACCGTCTGCTGCAACTGGCCGACGAAGCGCAGGCCGCCGTGCGGCCGGAGCAGCGGCCATCCGGCCAGCTGCGTATCGGATCGATGGAGACCACGGCCGCCGCGCGCCTGCCGCAGGTGCTGGCCGCCTTCAACCGCAGGCATCCGCAAGTGGATCTGATGCTGGACACCGCGCCGACCGATCAACTGCTGGACGGCGTCTTGAAGCACCGGCTGGACGTGGCGCTGGTGGCCGGCCCGGTGCCGCACGCCGAACTGGCGCAGCAGCCGGTGTTTGAAGAGGAACTGGTGCTGATCACCTGTCATGGTCATCCGCCGGTGGCGTCGCCGCAGGATCTGATTCGCCGTACCCTGCTGGTGTTCCGCAGCGGCTGTACCTACCGGCGCCGTTTGGAGGCGTGGTTCGCGGAAGGCGACGTCGCGCCGGCGCGCGTGTCGGAGTTCGGCACCTTCGAGGCGATTCTCGGCTGCGTGGCCGCCGGCATGGGCGTGGCGCTGATGCCCAGGGAGGTGCTCAACCAGCGCAAGCTGGCCAGGACCATACGCCAGCACCAGCTGCCGCCGGAAATCGCGCATGTCGAAACGCTGCTGGTCTGGCGCAAGGACGTGCTGCACCATCCCGCCCGCAGCGCCTTCGCGGAGAGCCTGGGTTAGAGGCGCTTCACCTTCTCGACAAGGAAGTCGACAAAGGTGCGCACCCGCAGCGAGAGGTGGCGCGCATGTGGATACAGCAGGAAGAAGGGCCGCGACGTGCCGCCATGCTGCGGCAGCAGTTCGACCAGGTCGCCGCGCGCCAGGTCCTGCTCGATGATAAAGCGGTAGGTGTGCGTCAGGCCCGCCCCCGCGCGCGCCAGCGTGACCGTGCCCAGTATGTCCTCCGAACAGCACAAGCCGCCGTTGGTGACGATGTCGATCGCCGCGCCATCCCGCATGAACTGCCATGGGACTCGCTTGCCGGTGCTGGGCAGCTCGAACTGGATGCATTCGTGCTTATCCAGATCCTCCAGCTTGCGCGGTTTGCCGTGGCGCTTCAAGTAGGCGGGCGAGGCGGCCAGCACCAGTTCCGCATCCTCCAGTTTGCGCGCGATGAGGTTGGAGTCGGCCGGCGCGCGGCCGCGTATCGCCAGGTCGTAGCCCTCGTCGGCAAAGTCGATGTTGCGGTTGCTGACGTGGATATCGAGCGTCACCTCGGGGTACTTCCTGCGGAACTCTCCCAGTAAGGGCAGCAGCCGGTAGTGCGCGTAGGGCGTCGGCGCGCTGATGCGCAGCACGCCGGCCGGCTTGGCTTGGGCGCCGGTGACCTGGCGCTCCGCGTCCGTCAGTTGAGCGAGCGCCTGCCGGCATTGCTCGAAGTAGATGCGGCCGCCGTCCGTCAGGCGGATCTGGCGCGTGGTGCGCACGAACAGGCGCACGCCCAACCGCTCCTCCAGCCGTGCGATGGAGCGGCTGACTGCAGCCGGCGTCACTCCGGCCGCCGTGGCCGCCGCGGTAAAACTGCCCAATTCCGCCGCAAAGCAAAACAGCTCGATGCTGCCCAGCAGGACGTCGTCGAAATAGCGCTTCATGGCGGCCTTATTGATTACATGATGTATCAATTATCTTGCATTGCGGCGCATTTATCAACGCCGGAGTCATAAGTATAGTGATCCGCATGGCGTCGTTGAACGCCCCAACCAGAAACTGAAGGAGTACCACCATGAAAACAGTCATCGTCACCGGCGCATCGAGCGGTATCGGCTTCGCCATCGCGGAGGCTTATCTGAAGCGCGGCTACAACGTGGTCGGCAACGCCCGCTCGCTGGACCGCCTGCAAACGGCCGCCGCGCAATGGGGCAATCCGGCGAACTTCCTGCCCGTCGCGGGCGATATCGCCGATCCGGCCACCGCCGCCGAGTTGTTCGCCCGCGCCGTCGCCGCCTTCGGCAAGGTGGATGTGTTGATCAATAACGCCGGCATCTTCATCGCCAAGCCGATCGCCGACTACACGCAGGAAGAGGTGAAGTCCATCGTCGACACCAACCTGATGGGCTTCTTCTACCCATCGCAGGAAGCGGCGCGGCACATGAGCGCCAACCGCTCCGGCCATATCGTCACCATCACGGCCAGCCTTGCGCTGCAGCCGACCGCGAAGGTACCGGCGCTGCTGCCGATCCTGATCAAGGGCGGCCTGAATAGCGCCACACGCGGCCTGGCGCTGGAGCTGGCCCGGTCCAACGTCAAGGTCAACGCGGTGGCGCCCGGCATTATCGATACGCCGATGCACGGCAAGGACGAGGGCACCCGTAACTTCCTGAAAGCGCTGTCGCCGAGCGGCGAAATGGGCGGCGTGCGGGATGTGGTGGAGGCGGTGCTGTACCTGACCGAATCGGGCTTCACCAGCGGCGCGGTGCTGCCGGTCGATGGCGGCGCCACCGCCGGCACCTGGTAAGGAGCCGCGCCATGCCCTACGTGAATATCCGCGTGACCAATGAAGGCGTAACGGCGGCCCAGAAGCTGGAGCTGATCGAAGGCGTTACCGACTTGCTCAGCCGCGTGTTGAGCAAGGATCCGGCCACCACTTTTGTCATCATCGACGAAGTGGAAACCGACAACTGGGGCCTGAACCGCGAGAGCATCACCATGCGCAGGCGACGCCCCAAGTCGGCGGTGTAGGTCGGCGACCTGTCACTGCCCCTGCGCGGCGATGGCCAGCGGCGCGCCCTCCGCCAGCTGTTCCAGCGCCGCCCGGCACTGCACCACAAAGCCGCGCTGGCCCAATGATATCCAGCCATTGCGTTTCAGCGCGCTGAGGGTGCGGCTGACGGTGGCCGGGGTCAGGCCCAGGTAGTCGCTGATGTCCTGGCGCGACATCGGCAGCGGCGAGTGCATCTCCGGCGACGGCGCTTGCGGCGCCGGCCCGGCGCGCTGCAGCAGGAACATCACGATGCGCTGGCAGGCGCCGGCGCTGCGCAGGATGGCGGCGGCTAGTTGCTGGCGGTCGATCTCGCGGCTGAGCATTGCGCTGAACAGGTCGCAGCTGTACGGTTCCTCGTCCATCAATTCGGCCAGGTGGCGATACTCCACCACGTCGACCTGGCAATCGGTCAGCGCCACCGCCGTCGCGTGCCGGTATTGCTCGCCTATCGTGTCGACGCCCAGCCAGTCGCCGGGACGCACGAACTCGATGATGCGCTGCATGCCGTCGTCGCAGGTCTGGTACAGCTTCAGGTGGCCGCCGCGCACGAAGTGCAGCGCGCCACCGACTTCCTCTCCCTGGCGGAACAGCTGCTCGCCGCGCCCCAGCGTCAGCTGGCTGCCGAGCGCCCACTGGGTCAGTTCCAACGATGTCATGACGTCACCAGCGCCGGAGAAGCCGCATGGCCGAGTGCCAGATGGTGCAGCGCGTCCATGTCCAGCAGCTTGATATCGCGCCGGCGCAGTTCGAACAAGGCGCGCTTCTTGAACAGCAGGAGCAGGCGGCTGACGCATTCGGCGGTGACGCCCAGGTAGCTGGCGATATCGCAGCGCGACATCGGCAGGCGGAATTGCTCCGGCATGTGGCCGTAGTCCGCGCGCCGCTGCGACAGCGACAGCAGCAGGTCGGCCATGCGCTGCTCGGCGTGGGTGTTGCGCAGCATGAGGGCGGCGCGCTGTTCGCGGCGGATCTCGCGGCTCAGCAGCGCGTGCAGGCTGGCGCGCATCACCGGGCGGCGGCGTCCTTCGAAGGCGTGCCGGTTCCAGTTGATGCTGCACACCTCACTGTCCTCCAGTGCGATGACGGTGTTGGCGTGCGCCCGCCGGTCCAGGGCGTCCAGGCCGAGAAAGTCCGGCGCCAGCGCGAAGCCGATGATTTGTTCCGGCCCCTTGGTGGCTGCCCGCAGCACCTTGAAGCTGCCCGAACGGATGTTGAAGATATGATCGCTGACCGCGTCACCCGCCTGATACAGGGCGGCGTGCCGCTCGATGCGGATGCGCTGGCTGGCGTCGCGGTTGCCCGCAGCGGCCCCCACGCACATCATCCGGTGTTCGCACTCGCTGCAGTTGTTGCGCTCGATTGAGGTACTCATGTTTTCCTACTTCTACTTTTTGTACGATGAGATCATGGTAGAGATGTGTAACTGGCGTTTCCTTGATCCAGATCAATTAATTTCTTGATTAGGATCAGTAACCTTCCCTTACTTGATGGATAGCACCAAAGGCACTACATGACTCTTACCTCGAGCGCGCGCGCACCCGCGCAGATCGCCGCTCCCGATACCGATGCGGCGTTGCGTCTGGCCGCGACCGTGTTCGAAGCCGCCCAGGGCATGATGGTGACCGACGCGCGCGGCCGCATCGTGCGGGTCAACCAGGCTTTCGTGCGCATCACCGGCTACAGCGCGGAAGAGGTGGTGGGACAGACGCCCAACCTGCTGAGTTCCGGCCGGCACGTGCCGGGCTTCTATGCGTCGATGTGGGCCGCCATCGTCCGCGATGGAAAATGGGAGGGCGAGATCTGGAACCGCCGGAAGAATGGCGAGGTCTATCCCGAACACCTGAGCATCACCGCCGTGTACGACGACGATGGCAAGATAGCCAACTATGTCGCTGCCCTCACGGACATCACCCTGAGCAAAGCGGCCAACGACGAAATCCGCAGTCTGGCCTTCTACGATCCGTTGACGCAGCTGCCCAATCGCCGCCTGCTGCTGGACCGCCTGCGGCAAGTGCTATCGGCCAGTCACCACCACGACCGCTATTGCGCGCTGATGTTCATCGACCTGGATAACTTCAAGACCCTGAACGACACGTTGGGCCACAACGTCGGCGACCAGCTGCTGCTGCAGGTGGCCGAGCGCCTGCAATCGAGCCTGCGCAAAGGCGACACCGTCGCGCGCCTGGGCGGCGACGAGTTCGTGGTGCTGGTGGAGGGCCTGAGCAGCGGCGCGGAGGAGGCGGCCAGCGAGATCGAATCGCTGGGCGCCAAGATCCTGTCCGCGTTGAACCGGCCCTACGAACTGGGAAATCACAACTGCCGCAGCACGCCGAGCATCGGCGCGACCTTGTTCCACAAGGGCCAGCCGCCGCAGCCGGATGATTTGCTGATGCAGGCCGATATCGCCATGTACCAGGCCAAGCAGGCGGGCCGCAACGGCATGCGTTTCTTCGACCGGCAGATGCAGGACCGCATCAGCGAGCGGGCGAAATTGGAAAACGATTTGCGGCACGCGATGGAGCGGCATCAGTTCGCGCTGCACTATCAGGTGCAGGTGGACTCGCACGGCAAGCCGCACGGAGCGGAGGCGCTGTTGCGCTGGCGGCGCGCGGATGGTTCATGGGTGCCGCCGGCAAGCTTCATTCCGCTGGCCGAGGAAACCGGCCTGATACTGTCGATAGGCCATTGGGTGCTGAACGCGGCGTGCGCGCAGATCAAGGAATGGCAGGCCGTGCCCGAGATGGCGCAGCTAATTTTGGCGATCAACGTCAGTGCGCAGCAGTTCCGCCAGCCGGATTTCGGCGATGTGGTGCGTGCGGCGGTGGAGCGCCACGGTATCGATCCGCGCTTGCTGAAGCTGGAACTGACCGAGGGCGTGCTGCTGGAGAAGATCGAGGAGACCATCTCCTGCATGCACGAGCTCCGGGCGATCGGCGTGCGATTCGCGCTCGACGATTTCGGCACCGGCTACTCGTCGCTGCAATACCTGAAGCGCCTGCCGCTGAATCAACTGAAGATAGACCAGTCCTTCGTGCGCGACCTGGCCAGCGACAGCAGCGATCAGGTGATCGTGCGGACCATCATCGCGATGGCGCGCAGCCTGCAGCTGGACGTGATCGCCGAGGGCGTCGAGACGGCGGCGCAGCGCGCGCTGCTGGAGGAGCTGGGCTGCCGCCACTATCAGGGCTACCTGTACAGCCGCCCGGTGCCGGAGCCGCAGCTGCGGACCCTGATCACGGAAGGACTTCGAACAGCAGCAACTGCGTGACCTGGTTCTTGCCGAAGTTATCGTCGGAGATCAGCACCAGGCTTGCGTGGCCGTTTGCCAGCACGGGACCGAATGACATGCCTTCGAGATTGTCCACGATGGGCAGCTTCACCTGGTTCACATCGAGCACCAGCCGCTTGCGCACCGGTTGATAGCGGGCGCCCTTCAGCGACGGCAGGTGCTGGACGTCGGATGCGCCTTCCGTGTCGATTTCGAACAGGCGCACATAATCCTTGTATTTCCCGTCCGCGGCTTGCACGCCGGAGCGCTCCATCGCCAGCAGCCGCGTGTCGCTCAATGCGACGATTTCCGAGATGCCGTTGTCGGCGAACTTGCCTTTGCCCGGCGTGGCCGGAATGGCGCTGAGCGCATAGGCGAACTGCCCCAGCACCTTGCCGTCGCGGGCGAAGCGGGTGATGCGGTTGACCGCGCCTTGTTCGGGCGTGGGCGCCTCGCTGTCCTGGTACATCGGGCCTTCCATCGACACCCATAGCGTGCGTCCATCCGGCGCGAAGCTCAGTCCTTCGAAACTCAGGTTGTTGCGCGGCCCCGTCTTGTGGTCCGCCGAGACGCTGAACAAGGCCGGTAGCGGCAGTGTCGAGAGGTACCGGCCATCCCGGGTGGCGTGACGCACGAAGGGATCGAGGCCCAGGCCCACGTCGCCCTCGCTGGCGTACCAGATGCTGCCGTCACGCGGGTCGACGCGGATGGTCTCCAGGTCCGGCACGACGCCGCCGCGAACCTTGTAGTCTTCCTTGGATGGATAGGTGCTGCCGTCCGGCTGCAGCAGGACCGTTACGCCGGTCAGTTCGACGGACTTGAATGCCTGTTCGTCGTAGGCCAGGCGCGCGCGGTAGTAGCGGGCGGGGTTGTTGGCGGAGCGGTCGTCGCTGATGATCACCCATTCGCCGCTGGCGGCGTCATAGTCGATGCCGGACAGGCCGCCCACCATGGTGCTCTGGAACTGCTGGCGCCAGGGCAGCCGCTGTTCGCCGATAAAGCGCAGGCTTGCTATCGACGTGGGTGGCGCCTTGGTCGCGGTCAGCGGGGCGCAGGCGGCCAGGATGAAAGTGCAGGCGATGAGCGACGCGGCCTGGCGCCACATCGGGAAGAAAATTTTCTTGTTCATCGCCGCAGTATAACGCGGCCGGCGCGCCTGGACGATCAGGCCAGTGCCTCGGCGGGGCCGAAGAACTCGTAGTAGGTCTGCGATTGCGGCACGCCCAGCTCCTGCAGGTGCGACTTGATCGCCTTCATGAACGGCGTCGGGCCGAGGAAGTAGGCTTCGACGTCGCGCGTCTCCGGCATCCAGGCGTTCAAGCGCTGCTGGTCGATGTAGCCGGTGGCGTGCGGCTGCGGGCCGCTGTCGTTGGCCGCTTCGTAGCAGTAGAAACGCTGCAGCTGCGGGTGCTGCGCCGCCAGCGCGTCGACCTGGTCGCGGAAGGCGTGCACGTTGGCGTGGCGCGCCGCGTGGATGAAGTGGATGCGGCGGCCCGTGGCCAGCGCCTCCGTCAGCATCGCCAGCGTTGGCGTGATACCGACGCCGCCGCTGATCAGGACCAGCGGCTTGTCGCTGTCGGCCAGCGTGAACTCGCCGGCCGGCGGCACCAGTTTCAGGCTGCCGCCAACGCCGACATGGTCGTGCAGATAGTTGGACACCGCGCCGCCCGGTTCGCGCTTGACGCTGATGCGGTAGGTGCTGCCGTTGCTGGCGGCGGACAGCGAATACTGGCGGCGCTGTTCTTCGCCGTTCACGTCGACCACCAGTCCGACGTACTGGCCCGGCGCATGCGCGACGACCTTGCCGCCGTCCGCCGGCTGCAGGACGAAGGAGGTGACTTCGTCGCTCTCCGCCGTCTTCGAGACGACCTTGAATTCGCGCGTACCGCTCCAGCCGCCTTCCGCCGCCTCGTTCTTGTCGTAGATGCTTTGCTCGGCGCCGGCCAGGATGTCGGCCAGCTGGCCATAGGCCGCGCCCCATGCGTCGATCACCGCGTCGGTGGCGACTTCCGCGCCCAGCACTTCGCGGATCGCCTTCAGCAGCGAGGCGCCCACCATCGGATAGTGGGCGCGCTGGATCTGCAGCGACACGTGCTTGTTGATGATGGTCGATACCAGCGGGCCCAGTTGTTCCAGCCGGTCGATATTCTTCGCGTACATCAGCACCGCGTTGGCGAGCGCGCGTTGCTGGTTGCCGTCCGCCTGGTTGGCCTGGTTGAAGATCGGCTTCACCTGCGGGAAGTCGCGGAACAGCGTCATGTAGAAATGACGGGTCAGGGTCTCGCCGCCTTGTTCGAGAATGGGAACGGTGGCGCTGATGATGGCTTTTTGTTCGGTGCTGAGCATTTTGCTGTCCATGTGTGGTTTCGACGTAAAGAAGTATATCACATGAATCTTTAAAATGTCAGCGCAGGCGCAACCGAAAACCTGCGGCGCCTGCGAGGGACTGGCTTAGAGATCGAACTTCAGTTCCGCCACGTAGGTACGCTGCGGGTAAGGGTGGAAGTTCCAGTACTTGTAGTTGTTGAGGTTATCGATGCCCACCGCCGCGCTCCACTGCCGGTTGATGCGGTAGTGCACGCGCAGGTCGGTGGTGAAGTATTTGCTCGCGCCCATGTAGGCAAAGCCGTTGGGGTCCGTGTTGTCCAAGGTCGAATACTGGCTGCCGCTGTAGCGCGCGCCCAGCGTCAGCGCCAGCTTGTCGTTCACGGCGTAGCTGGCCACGCCGGTGGCGCGCCATTCCGGGATGCGCGGCTGCCACTTGCCCACGCTGGCCTGGAACTTGTCGTTACGGTCTATCTTCGAATCGGTCCAGGTGACGCTGGAGTTCAGCGTCAGGCCGCGCACCCAGACGTCGTCCGCGGTGTAGGCCGCTTCCAGGCCCTTGGTGTTGATGCGGTCGACGTTCTGCACGGTGCTGACCACGGAGCCGGCCAGCGTATTGGTTTGCGAGTACAGCGCGTCCTGGGTGCGTTCACCGAAGGCGGTCAGGCGCAGCAGGCCTGCGGCCAGGCGGCGTTCCGCCGTCAGCTCGGTGGTCCAGGATTTTTCTGGCTTCAGGTTCGGATCGTTGTTGATCAAATCGCCGGCCGCGTTGATGCCGCCCTGGTAAAGCTCGGACACCGTCGGCATGCGCACCGCGCGGCCCAGCGAGGCTTTCAGCACCCAGTCGTCGCTGGCCTGGTACGCCAGCGCGGCTTTCGGCGACACGAAGTTTTCGCTGCGCTCGGGATGCGCCGCGGTCGTGGCGCGGTTGGAGGTGGCGCCATCGTGCGCGGTCCAGCGCTCGAAGCGCACGCCCAGCACCGTCTTCCACAAGGACGCGAAGCGCCAGCAGTCCTGCGCATACAGGCTGTTGATTTCGGTCTTGCCGGCGAAGGCGGCGTTGCGCTCACCGGGCGCGCCGTCGATCCAGTTGCTGGCGGCGTTCTCGATGCTGGCCAGTTTGTAGGCCTGCCGCTGGTAGCCGAATTCCGCGATGTGCTCCACGTTCGGACGCCATACGCCCTTGCCGGATAAGGTGTTCCAGCCGGTGCCGCCCTGGTTGACGATGCGACCCGCGCCGCCGGACAGCGCGGCCGGCAGCGCCACGGTGGCGGCGCGCAGCACGTCCTTGTCGTAGTCGTACAGGCTGGCGGCGATCTCCCAGTCGAACACGCCCTTGGTGTGGGACTTGACGGTCAGGCCGTGCATCACGTGCTGGATGTCTTCGTTCGACAGGTTGAAGTCCGTCGGCGCCAGCGTGTAGCTGCGGCCTTCGATGTTGACGGCGCCGCTGTAGACCGGATTGCCGGCGGCGTCGCGCAGATAGGTTTGCGGACGGCCTTTCGAATCGTTGCGCCACAGGCCGAAGGTGTAGGAGGCGCGCACCGTCGGCGAAATATCGTAGGCCAGCTTGGCCTTGAACTGGTCCTGCACGGTGTGGTACTGCGTGGCCGTGCCGAGGATGAGCCACGGGTTGTTGCCGCGGTCCAGGCCCGCGACCGCGCCGGTGACGGGGATGCCCGCGCTGCCTGGCTTGCCGGCGGCCGGCGCCTTGGTCGGGAAGGTCAGCGGCTGGCCGTCGCTGTCCGTGTGGCCGACGTCCACGTACCACGACCAGCCGCCCTGGCGGTCGCCCAGCGAGATGCTGGCTTGCTTGCCCTGGTAGTTGTCGCTGGTGTTATACAGCTTGAACGGCTGGTGTGTCAGCGCCAGCTTGGCGTGGGCCTCGAACTTGGTCGGCATGCGGGTCATGTAGTCGACCACCGCGCCGACCGAGTTGCCGCCGTAGGCCGCGGAGAAAGGGCCGTACAGCACATCGACACGCTCGACCTGATCAGGGCTGACCATGCCCCAGCGCGGCGCGAACGAGGCGCCGTTGCCGAGATAGTTGGACAGCAAAATGCCGTCGGCGTACACCATCGAGCGCGCGCTGTTGCCGGTGCCGGAGGCGCGGGTGGACAGCACTGCGTGGTTGTAGTCGCCGATGTAGCGCTTGCGCACCAGGAGGCTGGGCAGGTATTTCAGCGCGTCCTCGGCGTCGGTGGCGTTGATGGACTGTTCGATGTCGTGGTGTGTGATGCCCTCGATGGTGGTCGGGATCTGGGACGGCAGCGAGGTCGGACGGTTGCCGACGATGGTCACGGTGCCCAGCATATGGATGGGCGCTTCCTGGGCGCAGGCGAGGGTGGAGAAGGCGGCAAGCAGCGCCAGCGCCATTGGCGTTATGGTCGTTTTCATGATGTTCCTGATGTGGGGGTGTTGGCCGCCTCCGCGGCTGATGGCGGCGGGTGGCGGCGGTTACGGCTGACGATCAGGAACGGATGGGCGGTCCGCGCGGCTTGGCGGCGGTCCAGCTGTGCAGCGGACGTGGAGCGCTGTAGAACAGCGGTGGGTAGTAGTCATGGCCGCCGATGACGGCGAAGCTGGCCGCGGCTGGCGGCAGCAGCGCGTAGGTGCCGCCGTGCGTGGCGCAGTACGGGCAATGCTCCATCGCGTGGTCGGCCGGCGCGGGGGACTTCTTGATGCTGTCGGTGGAGCAGATCTCGGCGTAGCCGAACGGCGAGGCCGGGCTCATCGCCCTGGAGATCGACGGCGCAAGCGCGCTGAACAGGACGGCCAGCAAGGCGATCCAGATGTACAGCGTTCGACGGCGCGCGAAATTGAGCATGGGAAAATTATAGCGCATCCAAAAAAACGCGTACTTTCATTTGAGAATGAGAAGTGTTATCATTTACATTGTTGATACGCAATCTTCTTACATCATGCCGCTGACCGCCATTCCATACCAACGTTCCCTCATTGCCGTCGCCGTCGCCTTGCTGGCGGTTCCCACCCATGCGCAGGAAGCCGCCGCGCCGATCGAGTCGATCCAGGTCTCGGGCAGCTGGCTCGGTTCGGGCTTGCGGAACAGCGTCAAGAACTTCGCCGGCGCCCGCACCGTGATGAAGAAGGAAGACATCGACAACACCGGCGCCGCCGACATCGGCGACGTGATGCGCCGCATCCCGGGCGTGCAGGCCACGGACAATTCCGGCTCGGCCGGCAGCGCGATCTCGCTCAACATCGGCGTGCGGGGCCTGGCCGGGCGCTACTCGCCGCGCTCGACGATATTGCTGGACGGGATACCGCTGGCGGTGGCGCCATACGGCCAGCCGCAGCTGTCGTTCGCGCCGGTCAGCCTCAACAACATTGAATCGATCGACGTGGTGCGCGGCGGAGGCGCGGTGCGTTACGGCCCGCAGAACGTCGGCGGCATCATCAACTTCCGCAGCCGCTCCATTCCGGATACGCCGGGCGTCAGCGGCGACGCCTCGTTCCGCTACAACGACTTCGGCCACGGCGGCCAGAACCGCCAATACAGCGCCTTCGTCGGCACCCAGGAGGACAATGGCCTGGGCGTGGCGGTGCTGTACTCGGGCATGGCCGGCAGCGAATGGCGCGTGGGCAGCACTGAAAAGGTCAACGATCTGGCGCTGAAGTTCCGCTACCAGCTGACGGCGCACAGCGAGCTCAACGCCAAGCTGTCCTACTACGAGGTCAACTCGCGCACGCCGGGCGGGCTGACCGTGGCGCAGTACAACGCCGATCCGTTCCAGAACACGCGGCCCACCGACTTCTGGAGCGGTGACCGCCGCGGCGCGGATGTCGGCTACCTGAACACCTTGTCGGCCACGCAGGAGTTCGAGGTCAAGGCCTACTACAGCGACAGCTTCCGTCAAAGTTCGCTGATCAACGCGGCCAAGACCCAGCTGACCTGGCAGCCGCGCAACTACGAGGTGCTGGGCCTGGAGCCGCGCTACACGCAGCGCTTCGCCACCGGCGGGCTGACGCATGACGTCACGGTCGGCTACCGCTTCCTGCGCGAGCGCGGCGACGACAACAACTACATCCAGACCGTGTCCACCGGCGCCAGGGGCGCGACCGCGACCTTCACCAACAGCACCGACGCGCACGCGGTCTACGTCGACGACCGCATCGCCGTGGGCGCCTGGCGCATCACGCCGGGCCTGCGCTATGAGCACATCTCGTCCGAGCGCAACGACCTTGGCGCCAAGTCGGTCTTTGAGAGCGACAACAACAAGGCGCTGCCGTCGCTGAACGTGGCCTATCTGCTGAACCGTTCGCTGACCGTGTTCGCCAACTACACGACTTCGTTCGGCCCGGTGCAGAACACCCAGCTCAATTCGCAGACCCCTGCCAATCCGCTCAAGCCCGAGCTGGCGAAGACCGCCGAACTGGGCGCGCGCTGGAAGACCGGCGCGGCCAGCGCCGAAGTCACCGCCTTCAAGCTGAAGTTCGACAACCAGATCCTGCAGGTGCCCGGCACCACGCCCGCTGTGTTCCGCAACATCGGCGCCACCAACCACGACGGCATTGAAACGGCGGCCGACTACACCTTCGACGACGCCGGCGCGCTGGCCGGCCTGAACGTGTACGCGAACTACACCTACACCAAGGCGATCCAGGATTCGGGCGTTTCGTCAGGGCTGGACGTGCCGTTCTACTCGCGCAACACGGACACGCTGGGCGCGCGCTACCGCGTGGGCGCGTGGGCGGCCAATCTGTCGACCACGCATCAGAGCAAACAGTATTCGGATACCGCCAATACGGCGGCTGAGGCGGCCAACGGCAGCAACGGCATCGTGCCGGGCTTCCGCCTGTGGAATGCGCAATTGACCTGGAAGATGCCGGGCAAGCCCGGCTATGAGGTAATGGCCGGCATCAACAACATCGCCGACCACCGCTATTACACCCGCAACGTCGACGGCAATGCCGGCCGCATGGTGGGCGCGCCGCGCATGGCCTACGTTCAGCTGCGCGCCAGGTTCTGAGGGGAGCTTAGTGCAGCACCCGCTGCGGGGGCTGCACGCTGAAGCCGGTGTAGGTCGGGAAAGGCGCGGCAGCCATGGCCTCGGCCTGGTCCAGTTTGCGCTGGACCAGCTTGTGCCAGGCGCCGGCCCAGCGGGCCGCCAGCTGGGATTCTTCCGCCGAACGCGCGCACAGCGTTCTTTCCACGGCGATTTTCTGTCTGTGCAGGGCGTAGGTGGCAGATATCAGGGTAGTCATGGTGGCGGCGAGACTGGCAAGGGTTAATTAGTATGCGGCCCTATTTTGCCCCGCCCGCCGGCAATTGAATGTGCGCCAGTTCACCCAAGACGATGGGAATCTGGATTTAGATGCCAAAAAGATAGATTTCGTTGCGTTTTTACATCACTATATCCGCTAAGGCATGAAGTCTTGATCCAGGATCTGATCGATGGCGTAGGGCAGGCCGGGTGGAAATACGTCTTCGCCGAGGCCCGTTTCCTCCGCCGTGCGACGGCGGGCGATGGGATAACACTCGGTGGCGTATTTGGGCACCAGTTTTCGCGTGCTGGGACTGGTTTTCAACAATCGCGCAAGGCGGTAACGCTGTTCGATCAGCGTCGACCTCCATTTGTTTTGCGGATAGTCTTTTTGATACTGGCACTTGAGCAGGTGCATGATCAACACCGTCAGCCGGCTGTCCAGTTCGTGCTCATATTGCTTTTTCATGCCATCGAGCTCCGCGACCAGGTTGTCCACGTCCAGCTCGGCGAACCTGTGTTCCAGCAGCAGTTGGATTTGTGCGTCTATCCACAGTGCCAGATCCTCGTCATAGGTATGCATGTCGCACCTCCAGAGTCGTCAGGCTAATCCTATGCCTGTTCCCGCGTTTGATGCCACTCAATAGAAATACGGTGTCTTGCGCGCCCAGTCATTGTTCTTGTAACGCTTGTGCAGCAGGGTGAAGGCCTTCTTCGACAACGTCTTGGCGTCGGCGTCCAGGCAGCCGCCGCGCGTCGATTGCACGGTGACATACAGCAGCCATGGCAGTTCGGGGTCGGTCGGCACGGCGGTGGCGCGCTGCATGACGTAGTCGCCGATGTAGCCGGTGGCTGTCTTCAGGCCGGCGAGTTGCGCCAGTTCCTTGTCGCGCGCGGCGCTGTTGCCCAGCTCCGGCATCGGCAGCGTGTGTTCGGCGTCGGTGTTTTCGCCGTAGCTTGCGCCGGCCCTGGCGGGCAGCTTGCACCACAAGTCGGCCAGCGTGTCGTCCGGCGCGCGCATCTTGATCTCCGCGGTGGCGCCGCTGTACATCGGCGACAGGCCGTACTTCAGGGCGTTCAGCAGCATCCAGTAGCGGTGCTCCGGCGTGCCCGCCAGCTTGCGGTACTTCTGCATGACGGGCGCCAGCACCGGCTCGTTCTCTTCGACCTGTTGGGCCGCAGCCAATGCCGCTTCGTCTAGTCCCAGCAGGTCGGAGCGCATCCAGGCGGCCACGGCGATCTGCGTGCGCAAGGGCTTGGACAGCTTGGTGTTCGCGGCCAGCGCCGACAGGTCGGCCAGGGACAGGCCGCTGTTCAGCCATCGCGTGCCATCCGCCGCGATGTCCACGCGGACCTTGTCGGCATTGGCCTGTTCGCCGGTGTCGGGATCGAGATCGCGGCTGGCCGCGCGCAGCAGATAGTTGGCGGCGTCCGCCGGCGACGACGCCACCGCGAAGCGCTCCTGCAGGAACTGGTTGCGCGCGCTGCTCGAATTGCTGGCCGCCAGCGCGGGACCTGTCAACGCCGCATCGCCCACCGCGCGCGCCTTGTCGGCCTGGCTGCTCAAGCGGTAGTGGCGGGCCAGCGCGTGGCGCATGGTCAGGTACTCGGGCGTGCCGGACGCCACCTGCTGCGCGGCCTTCTCCAGCTCCGGCGTCAGCTTCTCGGACAGCATGACGGCGGCCAGCAGCCACACGCGCGCCTGCGCCTTGTTGCCTTCCTTGGCGTAGCGGTTCCACAGGTCGACCGCGTGCGCACGTTCCACCGCGCAGCTGCGTTTGGCCTCGTACTCCTGGCATTGCTGGACGGTCTGCAGCCAGTCGATGAAACCGGCGCTGGCGCGCAGCGCGGGGCGGGTGTCGGTCTGGTCGGCGCCGGGCGGCTGCAACAGGTCGTTGGCCAGCACGCGCCAGTCGCCCAGGTGATCGTCCTGGTACGGATTGGCGCGCGGATCGTCCAGCAGCTTGCTCAGTTCCGCGAAGCGCAGCGTGGGCGTCAGCCGCGCCTGCATGCTGCGCACGATGGCGCGGGAGGCCTCATGCAGCGAAGCCAGCTCCGGATTGGCGAGGATGTGATCGGCGCTGGCCTGTATCGCCGCCAGCTTCTTCTGCGCCGCCGCCAACCGTGCCGCGGCGGCGGCCGGGCTTTCGCGCCTGGCGTCGAGCCGCTCCTGCCACGCCGCCTGGTCGGCGTTCGGGCCCGGGACATACGTGGCGGCACGCGCCTGCGAGCGCAGGCTCAGATACTCGCCCCACTGGCGCAGCGGATGCTTGTCGGTGGCGCCGATCCTGGCGTACAGGCTGGCGCTCAAGGCGTAGTTCTCGCCATAGAAGGCGGCGGAGGCCAGCTGATATTGCTGCATCTGGCGCCAGTACAGCGCTTCCGTGGCAGGTAGTTCGGCCGGCGCGGGGATCACGCGTTTGGTTTCATCGAAGCGGTTGCGCGGCGCGTCCGGATCGTCGCCGCAGAATTTGAAGACCTGCCGCTGCGTCGCCACCCATGCGTTGAGCCGCGCCGGCGTCGCATCGGGGCGGCGCGCCAGGTCGTTCAGCGTGGATGTGGCGAAGGTATAGCCGCCGAGCGGACAATTCAGGTAGCCGTTGGCCATGCTGTCGTCGGCCTTGGGCGCGGCGGGCGCCTGCTTCAACGCGGCGCCGACGGCGGCCAGCCAGGCGCCGTAGACCTTCTTGCCCTCGGTCGCATCGACCCAGCCGCCATTGCGGCTGCCGATGGCGCGCAGCAGGCCGCCCTGCGGATTGGGCACGGACTTCAAGCCGTCGGCGCCCAGTTGTACGGTGCGCCAGGCGGTGTACAGGTACATCCGGTCATAACTGGGCAGCAGCACGCCCAGTTCGCCGGATTGATAGCGGTTCAACGCGATATCCGGCCCGCTGCGGCTGACGTAGGGATCCCACGGACCGCCACTGCTGGCTGCGGCGTGGGCGCAGGCCAGCAGCGCCGAGGCGATGACGAGTGGACGTAGAGGTTTGATCATGGCGAGCTCCTTGAAAGCGGCGGCAGGTCCGCACCGTCGCGCTTCCACGCGTGGCGGTCGAACCAGTAGGTCTTGCGATAGCGCGCCGCCACCTGCGGCGCGAAGGGTTCTTGCGGCGAGAAGCCCGCGCTGCCCGCGCGGCAGCTGGCATGCAGCGTGGCGGGCGATTGTTCGACGATGTCGCGCATGGTGGCGCTGTCCCGGCCCATGCGGAAGAACATCGGCACCACTTCGTCGGCGGCCAGTCCGTCCAGCCAGGCCGGCGAACGGCACCACCAGGCCAGCGCGGTCACGCTCAATTTGATCTGCGGCGGCAGCGCGCCGCGCAGCTGGCGCACCAGCGAGCGATAGAACTCGCGCTGCGATGGCTTGGCTTCCATGTCCAGCTGCACCCAGCCGGAGGTGCTGGCGGCGGCCGCGTCGAGCAGCGCGTGCACGATGATCGTGCGGCTGGCTTCAATATCCTGAGGCGGATTGACGGTGCTGACTTCGACGTGCAGCACCGGCGTGACCCGCGTGGCGGCGGGCATCGCGGGCTGGCGCATGCGCGGACGCGTGCGCACCGCACCGCCGGTCAGCAGGATGTGGCGTTGCAGGACCGCCGCCTCGGTGGTGGACCACGATGGCAGCAGGGCTTCGTCCCACAGCCAGGCCACTGCTTGCGCGCGCGCGGCGCAGGGGCAAAGCAGCAGGGCGCTGAGGAAGAGGCGAAGAAAAAGGGAAGGCATCGGAAAACGGGGCGACAAGGTGCCCCATTTTACCGATGTTTATTATTTGCGCAAGATTGGTTTATTTGCCTTCAAGGGCGCTGATCGCGGCCATCACGCCCGCGCCGTAGGCCGGATCGGCCTTCGTGCAGTGATCGATGTGCCGTTGCTGCACCGCTTTCGACACGCCATGAATGGCGCGCGCCGTGTTCTCGAACAGCAGCTGCTTCTTCTCGGCCGTCAGGAGGCGGAACAGATTGCCCGGCTGCGAGTAGTAGTCGGTATCGACGTGATGATCCCAGTGGCCGGCCGCGCCTTCCAGCGACAGCGGCGGTTCGGCGAACTGCGGCTGCTGCTGCCATTCGCCATGGCTGTTCGGCTCATACGAGGTGCTGGCGCCGTGGTTGCCGTCGGTGCGCATGGCGCCGTCGCGGTGGTAGCTGTGGAACGGGCACTTCGGCGCGTTGACCGGGATCGCGTGGTGGTTCACGCCCAGGCGGTAGCGCGCCGCGTCGCCATACGAGAACAGGCGCGATTGCAGCATGCGGTCCGGCGAGAAGCTGACGCCGGGGACCACGTTGGCCGGCGAGAAGGCCGACTGCTCGACCTCCGCGAAATAGTTCTCCGGATTGCGGTTCAGTTCCAGCACGCCGACGTCGATCAGCGGATAGTCCTTGTGCGGCCAGATCTTGGTCAGGTCGAACGGGTTGTACGGTACCTGGGACGCTTCGGCTTCCGGCATGATCTGCACCGCCAGCTTCCAGCGCGGGAAGTCCTTGTTCTCGATGGCGTCGAACAGGTCGCGCTGCGAGCTTTCGCGGTCGCGGCCCACCACGTCGGCCGCCTCGGCGTCGCTGAAGTTCTCGATGCCTTGCTGGCAGACGAAGTGGAACTTGACCCAGAAGCGCTCGTTCTTCGGGCTGATGAAGCTGAAGGTGTGGCTGCCGAAACCGTGCATGTGGCGGTAGCCTTTCGGGATGCCACGGTCGCTCATGACGATGGTGATCTGGTGCAGGGCTTCCGGCAGCAGGGTCCAGAAGTCCCAGTTGTTTTCCGCGCTGCGCAGATTGGTCCTGGGATCGCGCTTGACGGCGTGGTTCAGGTCCGGGAATTTGAGCGGATCGCGGAAGAAGAACACCGGCGTGTTGTTGCCGACCACGTCCCAGTTGCCTTGCTCGGTGTAGAACTTGACGGCGAAGCCGCGGATATCGCGTTCCGCATCGGCCGCGCCACGCTCGCCGGCCACGGTGGAGAAGCGCATGAAGATGTCGGTCTTCTTGCCGATCTCGGAGAACAGCGCCGCGCGCGTGTACCGGCTGATGTCGTGGGTGACGGTGAAGGTGCCGAAGGCGCCCGAGCCCTTGGCGTGCATGCGGCGCTCCGGGATCACCTCGCGCGCGAAGTGGGCCAGCTTTTCAAGATGCCATACATCCTGCAGCAGCGCCGGGCCGCGCGGGCCGGCGGTCTGGATGTTTTGATTGTCGACGACCGGCGCGCCGGCTGCGGTGGTGAGGTTCTTCATAAGACTTCCTTCAGCGGTTCCGAGGGTGAATGGAAGCTTGCAGCATAACGAAGACCTTGCTCTTGCACAGCTCTCTTTCGGGAGAGTCCAAAACAAAAACGCCCGGCTGTTAAGCCGGGCGTTCGGTACCGTCTGACGTTGCCGAAAGATGTAGCGTATTACTTGCTTGGGTAGACGATGTCTGCGCGGCGGTTCTGGGCGCGGGTGGCGTCGTCCTTGCCGGAGGCTTTTTCTTTACCGTAGCTGATGGCTTCCATCTGGCCGTCTTTCGCGCCTTGTACTTTCAGGGCGGTGATCACGGCTTGCGCGCGGCGCTGGCCCAGGGCCAGGTTGTACTCTGCGCCGCCGCGTTCGTCGGTGTTGCCTTCGACTTTGACCGACACGTTAGGGTTCGACGACAGGAACTTGCCGTGGTCGGCGACCAGGGCGTTGAATTCAGGCTTGACGTTGTACTTGTCGAAGTCGAAGAACACGCTGCGGTTCTTGTAGATCGAGCTGTTTGGATCCAGGTAGGCTGGCAGGGACACGGCGACTGGCGCGGCCACTGGCGCAGGGGCTGGTGCAGGCGCGGCTTTGACTGGCTCTGGAGCCGGTGCAGGAGCGACGACTGGTGCTGGGGTGCTGCAAGCGCTCAGAACAGCCAGTGCGCAGGATGCCAGCAGGATTTTTTGTTGTGCTTTCATGGAAATACTCCCGAAATAGTTCAATTGTTTTGGACTTGCATGGGGTGTGAGGCTTGGACACCAGCCGCGACCGACATTATATAAGGGTTTCCCTCAGAAGTATTGGCTTGCTGCATTATTTTTTTATCCAAGGCGAAAACGGCGACAAATCCTTGCCCGCTTCCACATACCAGGCCCGGCGCGTGATGTCGAACTGGGCGCCCAGCGCCTTGACCTGGTCCTTCTCTTGATAAGTGGCGGTCAGGTACTGGCGTGCGGCCGCCGGGGCAGCCTGGGCGGCCGGCGTGGCCTGGTTGCGGGCGATGGCGGCCTCGGCCGCCGCAGCCGATTTCGCCAGGCGCATCTGCGCGATGAAGCCGCTGCGCAACGCGGCGTCGGCCGGCGAGAGCAGCGTCAGGCGCGCGCGGGCGCGGGTGGCGCCGACGTAGAACAGGTTTTCCTCCTCGGCCTTGGGCTGGGTCGGGTGCGGGAATTCGTCGGCCTGCAGGAAGGGCAGGATCACGTGCTCGAATTCCTTGCCCTTGGCGTTGGCCACGCATTCGATCAGCACCGCCTTGCGGTCGCGCTTGCGGCGCACGAAGGCTTCGCGCGCGTTGAGCGCGGCCCAGAACTCGGCCAGCGTGTGGCCGGAGGCCGCCGCCGCGTCGAGCAGGCCGGCCACCGATTTGTTGACCACGCCCGCCTCATATGGCCGCACGAAGATGCGGCGCGCGGTCGCCACCAGCTTGACGCGCTCGCACACCTCGGTCAGCACGGCCGCCGCCGGCGTGGCCGGATCGACCTCCGACAGCCAGGCGATGGCCGCGATCACGGCCTGCTTGGTGGCCAGGCTGGCGACGTCGCGGTAGTTCGGCTCGTCGCCGTCGCGCTGTTCGTCGTCGATGTGGAACAATTCTCCCAGCAGCGCCGGGTCCTTGACGATCTGCGCCTTGAAGTTGTCCATGCGCCGCGCGCTGAAGCGCATCTCGCTGAAGGCCACCATGGCGTCGACGATGGCGGTGCGCACCTGCTCCGATTTGACGGCGCTGAAATCCTTGAGCGCGATCGCCAGCAGGCCGCGCAGGAACAGGATTTCGTCGCGCTGAAGGTAGCCCGCCATGGCGGGCGTGCGGTAGTCGATGTCGGCCTCGATCAGCGCGTTCTCGATGGCCATCGACTGGTGGCGGTCGCGGATCAGGATGGCGCAGCCGTCGAGCGCGTGGCCGTCGGCCTTCCATTGCCGGATCGCGGCCACGGCCTGCTGCGCGCAGGCGGCGGCGCTGTCGTAGTGGGCGTGGCGGATCTCGGTGTGCAGCGGCAGGCTCGATTCGACAGGCTTCTGTTTGAACTCCGCCATCGCGTAGGCCAGGTGCGGACCGTGGCGGTAGGTGTAGGTCAGCGGGTAGCGCGCCAGCTTGGGGTAGTTCTGGCCGAAGCGGCGGTTCAGGTATTCCTCGCTGGCGCCCAGCTTGGCGTGGATCACCTGGTCCTTGTCGCCGGCGCCGACGAAGAAGCACTGCGGCCTGGCGATCAGCGCGTCGAGGATCTGGAAGGCCGCCTCGTTCAGGTCGTGCAGCTCGTCGCACAGCACCAGCCGGTAGTCGGGGAAGTGCCCGGCCAGGCGGGCGCCCGCCCGCAGGTTGCAGGCCAG
Organism: Rugamonas sp. A1-17; assembly: GCA_025548565.1. Lineage (GTDB taxonomy): Bacteria > Pseudomonadota > Gammaproteobacteria > Burkholderiales > Burkholderiaceae_D > Rugamonas. The sequence goes on along the minus strand of JAJLPB010000014.1, from coordinate 106,135 downwards.
GTCGTAGGTGGCGTCGAACGGGCCGCGGAACACGGCGCCGGCGCCGCCGTCCAGGCGCAGGGTCTCGTATTCCACCGTGGTCAGGTAGTCGGTCAGCGGCACGCCCATCTGCTCGGCGATGTCCTCCAGGCCCATGTATTCGACGTCGGCGGCCAGCGCCATGGTCGCCTTCAGTTGCAGCTGCACGTCGAGGAACTGGGCCAGCGCGATGCTGTGGGTTTGCGGATCGAGGCCGTCCAGGCGGCCGGCGTAGCGCTCGGCCACGCGGTCGATCGCGGCCAGCGCGTAGTCCTTCAGCTGGCGCGCCTCGGCGCACTGCCGCAGGCCGTCGCCGTCGATGCTGTCGAGTTGGAACGCGGCGAAGTCTTCGAAGGTCAGCACCGCGACGCGGCTGGCCAGGGCGTGCGGCACGCCGACGTCGAGCAGGCGCTGGCGCATGACGTCGCGCGCTTCCGGCGTGAAGGTCAGCGCCAGGATCTGTTCCGGCGCCAGCTTGCGCGCCAGCGCCTCGCCGATGCGCAGCGCCAGCGTGGTGGTCTTGGCGGCGCCGGCGTTGGCGTCCACCAGCACCACCTTGTGCTGCGCCAGCTGGATGGCGGTCTGCTCGGGGGTGGGGATCAGGCCTTGCGGGGTGAAGCGGGGAGGGTTGGCATCGTTCATCCGCTACATTATAGCGACCGGCGTGCGGTTGCCGGTGACGGATGCCGCTGTCGTCGTTGCCGTTGTCGCGGTGGCGGCCGGCTTGGGCTGCAGGCGCGCGGTGGCGCCGTCGATGAACTGGGCGCTGAACAAGCGCCGTTCCACCAGCGTTTCGCGGCTGTCGATGACGGCGCACAGCAGGTTGGCGGCGGCCGCGGCCATCTTGGGCATGGGCTGGCGCAGCGTGGTCAGGTTGTAGCTCAGCCAGTTGGATGGCTCGACCGCGTCGAAGCCGGCCACCGACAATTGACCCGGCACGTCGATGCCCAGCTCATGGCGGGCGCAATCGAGGCAGCCGATGGCCATCACGTCGCTGCCGCACAGGATGACGTCCGGGACGCCGCCCATCTCCTCGATCAGCGCCTTGAGGCCGGAGGCGCCGCTGTCGTAGTCGTACTCGCCCGGCACGATGACCGGCGGCGGCAGGCCCAGCTCGGCCAGCCGTTCGCAGGCGCCACGGCGGCGCTCGCCGGCGACGGTGGTGTCGGTGGTGCCGCCGATGATGCCGAAGCGGCGGTGGCCGGCGGCGGCCAGGCGCGAGACCAGCATGCGGCCGGCCTCCAGATGGTCGCAGGTGACGGTGTTGACCGACTGGTCGCGCAGCGTGCGGTTGAACATCACCAGCGGCATGCCGCGCCGCTCGAATTCGGCCACGTGTTCGTCGGACATGCGGGCGGCCACGATCACGCCGTCGACCTGGAATTGCCAGACGTCGTTGAGCACGCGGTCGACGTCGGCCTCGCGCGCCAGCGGGAACAGCAGCACGCGCTTGCCCAGCGCGCTCAATTGCTGGCTCAGCTCGGCCAGCAGCTCGGGGTAGTAGAGGTTGGTCTTGTTGGTGATCAGCACCGCGACCATGTTGGAGCGGCGCGTGATCAGGCTGCGGGCGGCGGCGTTGGGGATGTAGTCCAGCAGCGCGGCGGCCTTCATCACCCGTGCATGGGTGGACTTGGATACGCTGGCGCCGGGTTTGAAGCAGCGCGACACCGCCGATTGCGACACGCCGGCCACAATGGCCACGTCGTACGAGGTGACGCGGCGGGCTTCACGGGCAATGCTGGCTTTGTGTTCAGTCGCGCAGACTTGGATGGTCGGCTTGGTTTTGGTCATTGTCTCTGGCCTGCAGGCCTTGGCTTGCATATTTATTAGTGAAACCAGCATAATCAAAATCTTACTCGATAGCAATAATAATCGTTTTTCTTTCAAGAAATATTCAGCTAGGTGTGGCCTCCCTGCAATTTTCCCTGAGGGCGCGGGATTTCTGCTAAACTAACGCCCCTTTATTCACGTGAAGGGTCGACATGGCCAATGCTTGCGGCGTCGATTTTGGCACGTCAAATTCCACGGTGGGCTGGGTGCGTCCCGGACATCCGGTGATGTTGGAACTGGAAGAGGGCAAGACCACCTTGCCATCGGTGGTTTTCTTCAACGCCGAGGACGAAGAAGTCACCTTCGGACGTGCAGCGCTGGCCGAATATCTGGCCGGCTACGAGGGGCGCCTGATGCGCTCCATGAAAAGTTTGCTCGGTACCAGCCTGATCGACGGCCAGACCGAGGTGGGCGGCCGCGCGCTGCCGTTCCGTACGCTGCTGTCGCAGTTCATCGGCGAGGTGAAGCGCCGCGCCGAGCAGTCGGCCGGGCGCCAGTTCACGTCGGCCGTGTTCGGCCGTCCGGTGCACTTCATCGACGACAGCAAGGAAAACGACCAGCTGGCCGAGGATACGCTGGCCGAGGTGGCCCGTTCCGTCGGCTTCAAGGATATCGCCTTCCAGTTCGAGCCGATCGCCGCGGCGTTCGACTACGAGTCGCAGATCGGCCGCGAGGAGCTGGTGCTGATCGCCGACATCGGTGGCGGTACCTCGGACTTTTCGCTGGTGCGCCTGTCGCCCGAGCGCGCCAGGAAGACCGAGCGCCGCGACGATATCCTGGCCAACGGCGGTGTGCACATCGGCGGCACCGACTTCGATAAATACCTGAGCCTGTCTTCCGTGATGCCGCTGCTGGGCTATGGCAGCCGGCTGCGCAACAACAGCGAAGTCCCGTCCAGCTATTTCTTCAACCTGGCGACCTGGCACACCATCAACCAGGCCTACACCAAGAAGATGTGGACCCAGCTGTCCGACTTGCTGCGCGACTCGGCCGAGCAGGAAAAACTGGGCCGCCTGCAGAACCTGATCGACCAGCGCGCCGGCCATTGGCTGGCGATGAAGTCGGAAGAGGGCAAGATCGCGCTGTCCGACGCGCCGAAGGTCACGCTGGAGCTGGACCGCCTGTCGCCCGCGGTGACGCTGGAGCTGTGCCGCGAACAGTTCGACGACGCCATCGGCCACCTGGTCGGCTCGGTCGAGAGCACGGTGCTGAGCCTGCTGCGCGACGCCGGCGTCGCGCCGGCCGATGTGGACACGGTGTTCTTTACCGGCGGGTCGAGCGGCGTGCGCATGCTGCGCGAGCGCATCGGCGCGCTGGTGCCGTCGGCCCGCAAGGTCGAAGGCGACCTGTTCGGCAGCATCGGCGCCGGCCTGGCGCTGGATGCCGTGCGCAAGTTCGGCTAACTGTTCGGATAACCAAAGGACCACCATGCTCGACCAACCCATCGTCATGCTCGACTTCGAGACCACCGGCCTGTCGCCCGACATGGGCGACCGCATCACCGAGGTGGCGGCGTTGCGCATCGTCGGCGGCAAGGTGGTCGACCGCTACGTGTCGCTCATTAACTGCAATGTGCGCATACCGTCCTTCATCACCGGCCTGACCGGCATCACGCAGGCCATGGTCGACGGCGCGCCGCCGGTGTCGCGGGTGGTGCCGGAGCTGCTCGATTTCATTGGCGGCGATGCGCTGTCGGCCCATAACGCCAGCTTCGACGATAAATTCCTGCGCGCCGAGGCGGCCCGGCTGGGCCTGACGCCCGGCTACCAGGCGCTGGTGTGTTCGCTGAAACTGTCGCGCCGCGTGTTCCCCAAGCTGCCGAGCTACAAGCTGGGCAATCTGTCGGACCAGCTGGGCATCCGCTTCAAGAGCGCGGCCCACCGGGCCGAGTCCGATGCGGAGGTGGCGGCCGAGGTGCTGATCCATATCGGCAAACATATCGGCTCGACCTACGGCATCGCCGGCGTCGACACCTCGCTGCTGGTGGCGATCAACAAGCTGGCGGCCGCCAAAGTGCACGCCTTCCTCGAAAAACAAAAAGTGCGCTAAAAGTCGGTGGCTCGCATTACAATACTGGCACTAATGTATCGATAGTTGGTATTTTGTGAACGTACGCCGCAACTTCTTTTATGTGCTGCTGTCGCTTCTGCTGGTGTTCTCCCAGCAGATGGGGTACTCGCACGCGTTGTCGCACGCTTCGGCCGCGACCGGCGTGGTGCAGGCCGCCGCCCAGCCGGATGAAGATGCCAGCAGCATCACCAAGCTGGGGCTCGATCACAATTGCGCCCAGTGCCTGGCGTTCGCGCAGATCGCTTCCGCCGCCGATACCCATTTCTATTCCTTCCCGCTGGCCGCCAATACGTCGGTGGCCATCGTCCACACGCCGGCGCCGCTCGATTGCCAGCGCGCCGTCCGCGGCTTCCGATCGCGAGCGCCGCCCGTCCTGTCCTGATCGCACATCCCTGGTCCGTCGCCGCTGCCGCTTGAGCAGGGGCGCGGTCTATCGTAGCCATCCACAGGAAATCACATGTTGAAACACAGCGTACTTGCGGCCGCACTGAGCGCCGCCGTGGCGGCCCCGCAGGCCTATGCCGCGGATAAAAAAGAACAGAAGGAACTGGCGGCGATTCGCGCGGAGATTCGCGAGATGAAGGCGGCCTACGAGGCCCGCCTGCAAGCCATGGAACAACGCCTGCAGCAGGCGCAATCGGACAGCGCCGCCGCCAAGGCGCAGCTCGCCACGATCAGCGGCGGCGCGCCGTCCGCCGTCGCGGCGGCATCCGCAACGTCCGGCGCCGGCGCCCAGGCGGGCGCACTCGCCACGCCTGCCACGCCAACCGCCGCCGCGCCTGCCGTGACAGCCTACGTCGAGCCGCCCGCCGCGCCAGCCTCCACGGCGTCCGCCGGCGGCGCCAACCCGGCCAGCAATCTGTTCAATCCAAACATCTCGATGATCCTGGGCGGCACGTTGCAGAACCTGAAGCAGGACCCGTCCCAGTACCGTCTGCAAGGCTTCGCGCCAAGCGGCGGCGAGGTCGGCCCTGGCAAGCGCGGCTTCAACCTGGGCGAATCCGAGCTGACCATGGCGGCCAATATCGATCCGCAGTTCGCCGGCCAGCTGACCTTCTCGCTGAGCGGCGAGAACGAGGTCAGCGTCGAAGAGGCCTTCATCCAGACGCGCGCGATGGAGAACGGCCTGAACATCAAGGCCGGCCGCTTCCTGTCATCCATCGGCTATTTGAACGCCCAGCACGCCCACACGTGGGACTTCGTCGACGCGCCGCTGGCCTACCAGGCCTTCCTCGGCGGCCAGTACAAGCCGGACGGCGTGCAAGCCAAGTGGCTGGCGCCGCTCGACCAGTTCCTGGAGATCGGCGCGGAGGCCGGCAGCGGCGCGGCCTTCCCCGGCAACGACCGCAACAAGAACGGCGCCGGCGCCGTCAGCGTGTTCGCCCACATCGGCGACGATATCGGCGCATCGTCCAGCTATCGCGCGGGCTTGTCCTACCTGCACACGGCCGCCGAAAAGCGCGCCTACGAGGATGAGGGCCTGACCAACAACTTCAGCGGCAACTCCAACACCTGGATCGCCGACGCCATCTACAAATGGGCGCCGAACGGCAACCCGACCAACACCAACTTCAAGCTGCAGGGCGAGTACTTCCGCCGCAAGGAAACCGGCACGCTGAATTACGCGGTCGATACCGACGCGGCCGCCAGCGGCGATTACCGCAGCGTGCAGTCGGGCTGGTACCTGCAAGGGGTCTACCAGTTCATGCCGACCTGGCGCGCCGGCCTGCGTTACGACCGGCTGTCGTCCGGCTCGCCGCGCATCGGCCTGATCGACAGCGGCGCGCTGGCCTGGGCCAACCTGCCGATACTGCAAGCCTACAATCCCAAGCGCACCAGCTTCATGGTGGACTACAGCCCGTCCGAATTCTCGCGCCTGCGCCTGCAACTGGCGCGCGACCAGTCCCGCCCCGGCGTGACCGACAACCAGATTTTCCTTCAATACATCATGAGCCTGGGCACGCACGCGGCCCACTCGTTCTAAGGAGCAGGCATGAAACGCACACTCAAACATCTGCTGATCGCCGCCGCCTGCGTGGCGGCCACCTCGGCCCACGCGGCCGTCAACGTGCTGGCCTGCGAGCCGGAATGGGAAGCGCTGACCACCGAGCTCGGCGGCGACAAGGTCAAGGTCTCCAGCGCCACCAACGCGCTGCAGGATCCGCACCGCATCGAGGCGCGGCCCAGCCTGATCGCGCGCACCCGCAACGCCAACCTGCTGGTGTGCACCGGGCTGGAGCTGGAAGTGGGCTGGCTGCCGGTGCTGATCCAGCAATCGGGCAACAGCAAGATCGCGGCCGGCCAGCCCGGCTATTTCGAGGCGGGTGCCTTCGTGCCGCGCCTCGACGTGCCGGGCAAGGTCGACCGCAGCGAGGGCGACGTCCATGCCGCCGGCAATCCGCACATCCAGCAGAACCCGCATAACATCGCGCTGGTGTCCGTGGCACTGGCCAAGCGCCTGGCCGAGCTGGACCCGGCCAACGCCGCCTACTACCAGGCGCGGCAGAAGGACTTCGCGGCGCGCTGGGATGCGGCCATGCTCAAGTGGGAGAAGCAGGCGGCGCCGCTGAAAGGCGTGGCCGTGGTCGAGCACCACAAGAACATGGAGTACCTGATGGGCTGGCTCGGCATGCATCAGGTCGGCACGCTGGAGCCCAAGCCGGGCGTGGAGCCGAGCGCGGCCCACTTGTCCGAGCTGCTGTCGCAGTTGCAGCGCGCGCCGGCCAGGATGGTGATACGCGCCGCCTACCAGGATGGCCGCGCATCGCAGTGGCTGTCCGAGCACGCGAAGATACCGGCGGTGGTGCTGCCGTTCTCGGTGGGAGGCGACGACAAAAGCAAGGACTTGTTCGGCCTGTTCGATTCGACTGTACAACGCCTGCTGGATGCCAACAAATGAACGCTGAATCGCTCGATCTGATGATCATCGCGCCGGCGCTGCTGGCCGGCCTGCTGGTGTTGCTGACCCACGTGCCGCTCGGCGCGCAGGTGCTCAAGCGCGGCATCGTGTTTATCGATCTGGCGATTGCGCAGATCGCCGCGTTGGGCGTGATCGTCGCCGGCGCCGCCGAGCTCGATCCGCAGAGTTGGGCGGTGCAGGCCGCCGCCGCTGCGGCCGCCGTGTGCGGCGCGCTGTTGCTGACCTGGACCGAGAAGCGCTGGCCGGAAGTCCAGGAGGCGCAGATCGGCGTGATGTTCATCCTGGCCGCGACGGCGGGCTTGCTGCTGGTGGCGCACAATCCGCACGGCGGCGAGCATCTGCAGGATCTGCTTGCCGGGCAAATCTTGTGGGTGCGCTACGACCAGCTGCTGCTGCCTGCGGTCGGCACGGTGGTGATCTGCGGGCTGCTGTACTTCCTGCGCGAGCGCCTGAGCCGGTTGGGCTTCTACCTGATCTTCGCGCTGGCCGTGACGGCGTCGGTGCAACTGGTGGGTGTGTACCTGGTGTTCACCAGCCTGATCGTGCCGGGCCTGGCCGTGCGCCACTATGTCGGCAAGAAACGGCTGGTGCTGGCCTATCTGATTGGCGCGGCGGGCTATGCCAGCGGCCTGGTGTTGTCCACGCTCTACGATCTGCCCTCGGGCGCCCTGATCGTCTGGTGCCTGACGGTATTGGCGATTGTGGTGTACGCGTTCGGTCCGAAACCCGACGGTACGCGGCGGGTCGCGCATCACTAAAAACGATAACATTTTATCATGGTCCGTTTGAGCGCGGTCAAACTCTGGCCGGGACCGCGTTTTACACTTTAACCAACAATGTTGTGGTGTTGGCCAGAGGTGTACCATGAAGAATCAAAGCTCGGCACGGGCAGGTTACGACACCTTTTTATGGTACCGGGAGGCGGCTGAGCGCGGCAATCCCTACGCGCAGTTCAATCTGGCATTGATCTATAAAAAAGGGCAGGATGTCGCGCGCGACGAAGTGCGCGCCTTCTACTGGATGCTCAAGGCGGCCCGGCAGGGCCTGGCGTTCGCGCAGAATCACCTGGGCGTGATGTACTACAACGGCCGCGGCGTCGCCAGCAACGACAAGGAAGCCGTGCGCTGGTTTCGCGCCGCCGCGCTGCAGGGCGAAGTCTCGGCCCAGCAAAATCTCGGGCAGATGTACAAGAAAGGGCGCGGCGTGGCGCGCAACGACGAGACCGCCGTGTCATGGTTTTACCGCGCCTCCGAGCAGGGTGTCGCCAGCGCGCAGACCCTGCTGGGCGAGGCCTACGTCCACGGCACCGGCGTACGGCGCAACTATCCGTTGGCGCTGGCCTGGTTTCGCAAGGCGGCGCTGCAGAACGATGCCAGCGCCCAGCTCAATCTCGGTTTGATGTACAAGCACGGCCACGGCGTGGCGCGCAACGATGCGCAGGCGCTGGCCTGGTTCAAGCAGGCGGCGGCGCAGGAAAGCGCCGTGGCCCAGCGGCTGGTGGGCGTAGCCTACGCGGAGGGGCAGGGTGTGCCGGCCGATCCCCTGCGCGCCTACGCGTGGCTGGTGCGCGCGGCCGAGCAGGAGGACGCGGACGCGCAATTCAACCTCGGCATCATGCTGGCCAACGGCAAGGGCGTGGAGCGCGACGACGAGTTGGCCTTCACCTGGTATCGCCGCGCGGCCGAGTCCGGCCACATGCTGGCCCAGTACAACCTCGGCGGCATGTACGCGCGCGGACGCGGCGTGGCGCGCGACGACCAGCGGGCGCTGGAGTGGTATCGCATGGCGGCCGAGCAGGGCGCGCCCAACGCCCAGTTCAACGTTGGCGTCATGTACGCCAACGGCCACGGCGTGTCCAAGGACGAGGCGCGCGCGGTGGCGTGGTATCGCTGCGCGGCCGAGCAGGGCGACGCCAGCGCGCAAAACAACCTGGGCGTGATGTACGCCAACGGCCTGGGCGTGGAGCGCGACGAGGAAGTGGCCGTCAGCTGGTACGGCAGGGCGGCCGAACAGGGCCATGCGCTGGCGCAGTTCAACCTGGGCGGCATGTATGGCAGCGGCCGCGGCGTGGCGCGCGACGATCAGAAGTCCTGCATGTGGCTGACCTTGGCTGCCGAGGCCGGCGAGCTGGCCGCCGCCAGCAACCGCAAGAACGCGGAACTGGACCTGACGCCGCAGGCCAGGGAGGTGGCGGCCGCGTCGGCCCAGCGCTGGCGCGCCGCGCATGCCACGCGCACGCGGCCGCTGTGACCGGTTCAGGCCGTTTGCTGGCGGCGGTCCATGAACAGGCTATTGCCGTGGATCTTCTTGGCCTGTTTCTTCGATTCCGCCGCGGCGGTGGCGATCTGATGGTGGGTGTGGTACTTGTGCGGATCGACCTTGATCGCGCCTATCGATAAGCTCATCAACGAGTAAAGCACCTTCTTGCCCTGGCGGTCCTCGCTCAGGTAGCCGCCGCGCTCGCGGTCCTCGATGCTGTAGAAGTCCTGTACGTGCCGGCCGAACTCCTGCAGGATGACGTTGCAGCGCGCCTCCCAATCCTCGCTCTGGAACAGCACCATGAAGTCGTCGCCGCCGATGTGGCCGACAAAATCGCGGTCGGCGTCGGTGCGCTCGGCCAGCAGCTTGCCGGTCAGCTGGATCACGTCGTCGCCCCGGCGATAGCCGTACACATCGTTGAACGGCTTGAAATGGTCGAGGTCGAAATAGCAGACCCAGAAGCGCGCGCCGCTTTCCAGCAGCCGGTCGATGTGCTCGTTGATCGGCACGTTGCCCGGCAACTGCGTCAGCGGATTGGCGTAGCGGGCGGCCGTGATCTGCATCTGCGTGATCTCGCGCATCAGGTCGTGGCCCGTGCCCATGCCCAGGTAGCGGCCCTGGTCTGTGATGATGAAGCCGTTGAACAGCTGGTGGGCATCGGCCTGCGCCATGCGGAAGCTCAGGTCCTGCAGGCTGGTGTCCTTGTCGGCGATCAGCGCCTGGCTGTCCATGAACTGCTTGCAGGACTTCTTGCCGTACAGCTCGCGCTGATAGGGGCGGGCGAAGTGGTCGATCATGTCGAAGCGGCTGATCAGGCCCAGCGGCATACCATCGTCCACCACCGGAATGATCAGCAGCTTGGGCTGGCGCGCGAAGATCTCGTAGACCTCGTTGTTGCTCAGGCTGGAAGGCACCGCGTCCACCTGATGCAGCAGCTTGGAGATGGTGGCGCCGTGCTTTTCGGCGCCGCGTTGCGGGTAGACCGCCACGCCGTTGCGCGCCAGCGCCTTGACCACCTCGGCCGGCGCCGTGCGCGCGGGCTGGGCGTGGGGCCGGCCCAGGTGGTAGCCCTGGCCGAAGGCCACGCCGACGTCGCGCAGCACCAGCAGCTCGGCCTGCGTCTCGATGCCCTCGGCGATCACCAGCGTGTCGGACTTGTCGGCGATCTCCTGGATCGAGCGCACGAATTGCAGCTTGACCGGATCGTGGTTGATGCCCTGGATGAAATGCATGTCGATCTTGACGTACTCGGGCCGCAGCTCCGACCACAGCCGCAGGCTGGAGAAGCCTTCGCCCAGGTCGTCGATGGCGATCTGGAAACCCATGTTGCGGTAGTGGAGCACCGCGTCGCGCATCAGCTCGTAATCGTAGGTCGGCTGGTTTTCGGTCAGTTCGATGATGACCCGGTCCGGGTTGATGCCGATCTGGTGGATGTACTCCAGCGTCTCGCCGTGGCGCGCGTCGCGCTGCAGCAGGCATTCCGGGCTGACGTTGAGGAACAGCTTGCCCGGCAGGCCGAGTTCGGCGAAGCGCTCCAGCACCACGCGCCGGCACAGGTGCTCGACCTCGACCGTGAGCCCGTTGGCGCGCGCCACCTTGAACAGGTTCATCGGCGCGTGCAGCGGGCTGTCGGACGGCCCCCGTATCAAACCCTCGTAGGCGATGATCTCGCCGCTTTGCATGTGGATGATGGGCTGGAACAGCGCGCTGAGCTGGCGGCGCACCAGGATGTCGAACAGGTGGGCACGCAGCACCGCCTCGTCATCGTCAGCCTTGGGCTGAAGATAGCTGATGTTGGAGCTGAGTACGGAGTTCACGGTGAGCGCTGGCCAAGTCGGTTTAACGGCTCGATATTAGTGTCTTTTTGTGACCAGATGATGACTAGTGGAAATATTTTGAGGCAAACTGGCAAAAACCGCTCCGTGGATCTTTTTCCAGGCGCTACAATCGTAGCTCAACCGTAAAACCGAGACCAGGCCCGCCATGCTCCGTGAAGTCATCCGCCAGACCGTATTCCCCATGTTGTTGCTGAGCGCGGCCAGCGCGGGCGCCACCGGGGTCACCGTGCTGGTGCAGGACGCCGGCGGCAAGGCGCTGGCCGACACCGTGGTCTACGTGGAGCCGGAAAGCGGCCAGGCCAACGGCCGCGCGCCGGGCACGGCGGAGATCGAGCAGAAGGGCTTGAAATTCCTGCCGCTGGTCACCGTGGTCCAGACCGGCGCCAAGATATTCTTCCCGAATAACGACAAGGTCCGCCACCACATCTATTCGTTCTCGCCGGCGCACAAGTTCGACCAGAAGCTGTATTCCGGCCAGTCGGCCACGCCGCAGGTCTTCGACAAGCCCGGCACGGTGGTCCTGGGCTGCAATATCCACGACAAGATGCTGGCCTACGTGAAGGTCGTTGACACGCCATACTTCGCCAAGACCGACGCCGCCGGCGCCGCGCACGTCGAGCTGCCGGCCGGCGGCAAGTACGTGGTCAAGGCCTGGCACTACAACACGGTCGGCGGCGCCACGCCGGAACAGCTGGTGACGGTGAAGGCGGGCGACGCCCCGGCCAGCGCCGCCTTCAAGCTGCCGATGAAACCGACGGTGGCCGACGACGCCTCGTCAACCACTCTTTAAGGGACAGCCCGAGCATGCGTATGCGCTTCCGCAGCCTGGAGAGCCGGATCGTCACACTGTTCCTGGTGCTGATCGTGGCCGTGCAGGTGATCGGCCTGCTGGTGATCCAGCGCGGCATCGACAACAACGCGCGGATGTCCATCAGCAGCGAGTTGGCGAACGGCGCCAAGGTGTTCCGCCGCCTGCTCGACCAGAATGCCCAGAGCCTGCGCTTCGGCGCCCGCCTGCTGGCACGCGACACCGCCTTCGTGGCCACCATCGGCAACAACGACGAGAACGACCGCGGCACCATCCTCTCGGCGCTGGACAACAGCGGCAAGCGCATTCACGCCTCGCTGTCGATGCTGATCAACGCCGACCGCAAGATCAGCGTCGCCACCAACCTTGAGCAGGCCGCCGCGCTGGAGAAGCAGGTCGCCAGCATGCTCGATACCGCAGAATCCTCGGGCGGCGCCAACGGCATCGCCATCGTCGAGCACCGTCCCTACCAGATCGTGGTCATGCCCATCCTGGCGCCGACCACCATTGGCTGGATCGTGATGACCTTCCCGATCGACCGCCAGCTGGCCACCGACATGCGCGAGATCAGCGCGCTCGATACCACCGTGCTGACCCGCGACGCGCAGGGCAAGTGGCTGGCGGTCGGCTCGACCTTCAGCGGCGCCGTCGCGCAAACGGTGATCGACCAGATGCAAGCCATGGATGCCACGCCGGCCGGCCCGTTCGACCTGACGCTGGACGCGGGCAAGTACAGCGCGCGCCTGCTGGCGATCGGGCAGGACGGCGGGCAGACCGCCAACGTGCTGCTGGCCCGCTCGATCGACGAGGCCACCGCCGAATACAGCCGGCTCGAACGCTGGCTGATCGCGCTGACGCTGGGCGGCATCGTGATCTCGGCGCTGGCCATCGTCTTCACCGCCAAGCGCATCGCCCAGCCGATCAGCGAACTGGCCGTGACCGCGAGGCGGCTGGAGCAGGGCGACTACAAAGGCCAGATCGACACCAGCCGCGAAGACGAAATCGGCGCACTGGCACATGCCTTCGACGCCATGCGCGAAGGGATCGCCAAGCGCGAACAGGAAATCCGTCGCTTGGCGTACTGGGACACGCTGACCAACCTGCCGAATCGCGCGCAGTTCGTGCTGCTGCTGAACGACGCGCTGGCCGATGCCGCCAAACGCGAGGAGACCGTGTTCGTGCTGATGATGGACCTGGACCGCTTCAAGCACGTCAACGACGTAATGGGCCTCAGCTTCGGCGATGCCTTGCTGCGCCAGGTGGCCGGCCGTTTGCAGCTGCTGCTGGCCAACCGGCGCCAGTCGTCGGCGCAGGTGGCGCGGCTGGGCGGCGACGAATTCGCCGTGCTGCTGCCGTCCTCCGACCGCGGCTCCGCGCTGCGCATGGCCGAAGAGATCCTGCACGCGCTGGAGACGCCGCTGTCGCTGGAAGACCAGACGGTGGACATCGGCGCGGGCGTGGGCATCGCCGGTTATCCGGAACACGGCAGCGACGGCGAGACCTTGCTCAGCATGGCGGAGGTGGCGATGTACGCGGCAAAGCAGCGCAACGACGGCGCCGTGGTCTACGACGCGGTGATGGACAAGTCCAGCGAGAAGAGCCTGTCGCTGTTGACGGAACTGCGCAACGCCATCGAGCGCAACGAGTTCCGCCTGCACGTGCAGCCGAAGATCATGCTCGATACAGGCAAGGTGGTGGGCATGGAGGCGCTGGTGCGCTGGGTGCACCCGGAGCGCGGCAACGTGTTCCCCGACGAGTTCATCCCCTTCGCCGAGCAGACCGGCTTTATCCGCGTGCTGACGCGTTGGGTGATGGAGAAATCGGCGGAGCTGTGCCAGGAACTGGCCTCCAAAGGCTATCCGCTGAAAATATCGGTCAACCTGTCCACGCGCGACCTGATGGACCAGGACCTGCCGGCCAAGTTTGCCGAGACGCTGTTGCGCCACAAGCTGGCGCCTGCCTCGTTCTGCCTGGAGATCACCGAGAGCGCCATCATGGACGATCCAGTGCGCGCCCAGCACACGCTGGAGCGCCTGAGTGCCATGGGCTTCGATTTGTCGATCGACGATTTCGGCACCGGCTATTCCTCGCTGGCCTACCTCAAGCGCCTGCCGGTGAATGAGCTGAAGATCGACAAGTCCTTCGTGCTGAACATGGAAAACGACATCGGCGACACCAAGATCGTCCGCTCGACCATCGACCTTGGCCACAACATGGGCCTGCGCGTGGTGGCCGAGGGCATCGAGAGCGAGGCCGTATGGCGCCTGCTGGCGGAGCTGGGATGCGACCAGGGGCAGGGCTACTTCATGAGCCGTCCGATCCCCGGCGAGCAGTTGATCGCGTGGCTGGAGAAGTGGCAGGCGCCCGGTGCCATCGCGGCGCCCGCCCGCCACGAAATCGATATCGGTGGCTGATCCACCCCGCGCGCCCCATCCGGGATATTTGCATTTCGGTGGGCGGAATCCGCAGTGCGTCGCATAATCCGGGCGCGCAAGCCGCGGCTTCCTTAAGCTGGCGCGATTCCAACCACCAAGGAGGCCCCATGCAGCGTCAGTCCGCCGGTATTCTTGTTGTCGCCGCGCTTTGCGGTAGTGCCATTGCCGCCGAATCGCCGGGCCAGGAGTTCAAGCCTGGCGCGTTCAAGCTGCAACGAGGTCCGCAGAACGAGCTGATGGTGCTGGGCACCGCGCATCTGTCGCAATTGCCGAAGTCCTTCGATCCCGCCAATCTGAGTGTGCTGATGGAGCGCCTGACGGGATGGCAGCCCAAGGCCATCGCCATCGAAGCGCTGTCCGGAACGCAGTGCGCTTATCTGCGCAACTACCGCGAGCGCTACGACGACACGATCAAGTCCTATTGCTGGGATACTGCGCCGGCCGCCACCGCTACCGGTCTTGACGTCCCCGCCGCGACCGAGCAAGTGGATCGTGCGCTGGCCGCGTGGCCGTCGGCGCCGACTGCGGCGCAGCGCCGCAAGCTGGCATCGTTGTTCCTGGCGGCGGGCGAACCCGCGTCCGCGATGGTGCAATGGCTGCGTCTACCGGCCGGCGAGCAGCGTGCCGGCGACGGCTTGAACGACAAACTGGTGGAGCTCCTCAACGGCCTGCGCAAAAAACGCAATGAGACCTATCTGATCGCCGCGCCGCTCGCTGCCCGTTCCGGGCTTGAGCGGCTGTACGCGATGGATGATCACACCTCCGACTCCAATGTGGACGACGAAAAAGCCTACGGCGCGGCGATCATGAAAGCCTGGGACAACCCGATCGTGGCCGCGCGCAGGCGCGAGGACGAGACTTTGCACGCCGCGTTGACGACACCGGCCGGCGTGCTGGCGATGTACCGCGCGTACAATGCCGCCAGCGCCGCCGAACAGGTATTCCACGCCGACTTCGGCGCCGCGCTGGAGGAGCCATCGCCCAAACACTATGGCCGCGGCTACGTCGCCTACTGGGAGACGCGCAATCTGCGCATGGCCTCCAACATCCGCGAGGCGATGAGCTATCTGCCCGGCAGCCGCACGCTGGTCATCGTCGGCGCGTCGCACAAAGGCTACCTGGAGGCGTACCTGAACCAGATGCACGACGTGCGCGTGATCAGCACCGACGCCATCCTGCGCGCCGAATAAACCACGCCGATAACGCTTTCCTATCATTGCTTATTTGTCACAAAGCAAGCTATGATTTACCACTGCACCCGTTGTAGCGACGGGTGCCATTGAGCCTTGGCGGCGCCGCAGCCCGGTCAGCCGCTTCCGAATATTCTTCGATCTTACGGACTTTCGCATGAAGCATTTGAAATGCGCTGCCTTGGCGGCCGCCGTCCTGCTGGCGCACAGCGCCTCCGCCCAAACCTGCGCCGTCGCCGGCCCCGGTATGAGCTATCCAGTCACCCGCACCGTCGACCAGACCGACGACTACCACGGCGTCAAGGTAGCCGATCCTTACCGCTGGCTGGAAGACGCCAATAGCGACGAGACCCACGCCTGGGTCGAAGCGCAGAACAAGCTGACGCAGGGCTACCTGTCGCAGATTCCGGGCCGCGACGCCATCAAGTCCCGCCTCACCAAGCTGTGGAACTTCGAGCGTTTCAGCGTGCCGTTCAAGGAAGGCGGCCGCTATTTCTACAGCCGTAACGACGGCCTGCAGAATCAGTCGGTGCTGTACACGATGAAGAACCTGGCCGACGTGCCGCGCATGCTGCTCGATCCGAACACGCTGGCCGCCGACGGCACCGTCGCACTGGCCGGCCTGGCGGTGAGCCCGAATGGCCGCTACCTGGCCTACAGCACCGCGGCATCCGGCTCCGACTGGAACGAGATCAAGGTGCGCGACATCGACAGCGGCAAGGATATCGAGGACCGCATCCAGTGGGTCAAGTTCTCCAACACCGCGTGGCTGCACGACGGTTCCGGTTTCTTCTACAGTCGCTACGACGAGCCGAAGGAAGCGACCAAGCTGGCCGACGTGAACTACTTCCAGAAGCTGTACTTCCACAAGATCGGCACGCCGCAAAGCGCGGACACGCTGGTGTACGACCGCCCGGACCACAAGGACTGGGGCTTCGGCGCCGAGGTCACCGAGGACGGCCGCTTCCTGATCATCTCCGCCT
This sequence comes from Rugamonas sp. A1-17, assembly GCA_025548565.1. Taxonomy (GTDB): domain Bacteria; phylum Pseudomonadota; class Gammaproteobacteria; order Burkholderiales; family Burkholderiaceae_D; genus Rugamonas. The sequence goes on along the minus strand of JAJLPB010000014.1, from coordinate 89,784 downwards.
CGCAAGGCACGGAGAACAAGAACCGCGTCTACTACAAGGACCTGTCGCGCAAGGACGCCAAGGTGGTGCCGCTGCTGGAGGACTTCGACGCGGCGTATAACTTCATCGGCAACGACGGCATGGTGTTCTGGTTCCGCACCGAGCGCGATGCGCCGCGCGGCCGCATCATCTCCATCGACACCCGTAAGCCGGGTGTGCTGAACTGGAAGCAGATCGTCCCCGAGAGCTCGAACACCATGGTGTCCGCGTCCATCGTCAACAACCAGCTGCTGGTGGACTACCTGAGCGACGCCCACAGCCTGGTCAAGGTGTACGACCTCAAAGGCAAACCGTTGCACGACCTCGAGCTGCCCGGCCTGGGCTCGGCGGGCGGCTTCGGCGGCAAGCGCGGTGACACGGAGACCTTCTATTCGTACACCAGCTTCACCACGCCGACCACCATCTACCGCTACGACCTGAAGGCCAACAAGAGCAGCGTCTATCGCCAGGCCAAGGTGGACTTCGATCCGACTGCGTTTGAAACGCGCCAGGAGTTCTTCACCAGCCGCGATGGCACCCGGGTGCCGATGTTCATCGTCTCGAAGAAGGGCCTGAAGCTCGACGGCAGCAATCCGACCTACCTGTACGGCTACGGCGGCTTCAATATCTCGCTGACGCCGTCGTTCTCGGTCGCCAACCTGGCGTGGCTGGAAATGGGCGGCGTCTACGTGATGGCCAACCTGCGCGGCGGCGGCGAGTACGGCGAATCGTGGCACGCGGCCGGCACCAAGCTGCAGAAGCAGAACGTGTTCGACGACTTCATCGGCGCGGCCGAATGGCTGATCGCGCACAAGGTCACGTCGCCGGCCAAGCTGTCCATCGGCGGCGGAAGCAACGGCGGCCTGCTGGTCGGCGCGGCGATGACGCAGCGTCCTGAATTGTTCGCCGCGGCGATCCCGCAGGTGGGCGTGATGGATATGCTGCGCTTCCATAAATTCACTATCGGCTGGGCGTGGACTTCGGACTATGGCTCGTCCGATAACGCCGACGAGTTCAAGGCGCTGGTCAAGTATTCGCCACTGCACAACCTGAAGAAGGGCACCTGCTACCCGGCGACCATGATCACCACCGCCGACCATGACGACCGCGTGGTACCGGCGCACAGCTTCAAGTTCGCCGCCACCGCGCAGGCCGACCAGGCGGGCGGCGCGCCCATCTTGATCCGCATCGACAGCAAGGCGGGCCACGGCGCCGGCAAGCCGACCACCAAGCAGATCGAGGAAGTGGCGGACCGCTGGGGCTTCCTTAGCCGCGCGCTGAAGATGGATAGTGCCGTGGAGGCAGTCAAAGCGGCGGGCCAGCAGTGAGGGCCGCGCCAGCCGCCGGACCGCTGCTGTTCGCCATTCTGATGTCGGGCGTGGCGCCGGGGCTGGCCACCGCCGCCGAGAGTACGGCCGCTGCATCGCAGCCAGCGGTCAAGAAGATCGTCGATGTCACGCGCGGCCTGCAATCGCAGCCGGGCTTCATCGACGTCTGGCGCGACACGGACAAGGGCAGGGTGCTGCTGTCCGTGTCGGTGCTGGAGCAGCCCTTTCTGCTATTGAGCTCCTTGCCCTATGCTCTGGGTTCTAACGACGTTGGCCTCGATCGCGGCCAGCCGGGCGAGATGCGCATGGTGCACTTCGAGAAGCATGGCGCGAAGCTGTTCCTGGTGCAGGAGAACACCAACTTCATCGCCGCCTCGGCGGACAAGGATGAACGCGCCGCCGTCACCGAATCGTTCGCCAACGGCGTGCTGTGGTCCGGCGACATCCTCGCCAGCGAAGGCGAGCGGCATCTGGTCGACTTCTCCAGCTTCCTGCTGGCGGATCGTCATGGCGTGGGCGCCCGGCTGGCTGGGGCCAAGCAGGGCGCGTATCAGGTCGATGCGGCGCGCAGCGCGGTGCTGGCGGAGCAGGCCAAAGCCTTCCCCGACAACGTCGAACTGGAATCGCTGCTGACCTTTGCCGGGCCCGGGCAAGCCGAGTACGTGCGCCAGGTTGCCGCCGACGCCCACAGCCTGTCGCTGCGCCAGCGCATCAGCATGGTGCGCCTGCCAGCCATTAACACCACCGCCGGCGGCTGGCGGCCGCGTAGCTATCATCCATATTCCGGCGGCTTCGACGCCAGTTACTACGACTTCGCCACGCCGCTCGCCAGCAGCATCGACGTGCACTGGCAGGTGCGGCACCGTCTCGAGAAAACCGAACCATCGGCTGCGGTCAGCACGGTCAAGAAACCCATCGTTTACTACGTCGACCGCGGCGCGCCGGAGCCGGTGCGTTCGGCGCTGATCGCCGGCGCGTCGTGGTGGGCCAGCGCTTTCGAGAAGGCCGGCTTCAAGGACGCTTACCGCGTCGAGGTGCTGCCGGAAGGCGTGGACGCCATGGACATTCGCTACAACGTGATCCACTGGGTCCACCGCGCCACGCGCGGCTGGTCCTACGGGAACGCGCTGGCCGATCCGCGCACCGGCGAGATTATCCGGGGCGCCGTCACACTGGGTTCGCAGCGCGTGCGGCAGGACATCCTGATCGCCGAAAGCCTGCTCGCCCCATACGGCAAGAACGCCCCGGCCGACAAGCAGAAACTGGCCGAAGCCATGGCGCTGGCGCGCCTTCGCCAACTGGCCGCGCACGAAGTAGGCCACACGCTGGGCTTCGCCCACAACTTCGCCGCCAGCCGTATGGGCAATGGCTCGGTGATGGATTACCCGCACCCCATCCTCAAGCTGGACGCCAAGGGCAACGTCGATATCGCCGATGCCTACGGAATCGGCGTCGGGCCTTGGGACGACTACATCGTCAAATACATCTACGGCGATTTCGGCAGCGGCGCGCAGGAACAGGCGGCACTGGCCAAGCTGCGCGCCGAGGCACGCGCGGCCGGCATGCTGTACTCCAGCGACCAGGACGACCGTGCGCCCGGCTCCAGTCATCCCGACGGTCTGCTGTGGGACTTCGGTGCCGACTCGATCAAGACCTGGGACCAGCTGGGCGCCGTACGCCAGCGCGCGCTGCAAACCTTTTCGGCCGACGTGCTGCCCGACAGCCGGCAGCTCGGCGAACTGGAGGCGCGGCTGGTGCCCGTCTACCTGCTGCAGCGCTATCAAGGCGAAGCGCTGGCGCGCCTGATCGGCGGCGGCGACTTCGATTACGCCAGCAGCGGCGACGTCAAGGCGGGCATCGCCAAGGCGGGCATCAAGGTGGTCGATGCATCGGTGCAGCGCCAGGCCCTGAACCGATTGGCGGACAGCCTGCGTGCCGAATACCTGTCGTTGCCGGCCAATGTGCTCGACATCCTCACGCCGCCGGCCATGGGACATGAACGCAGCCGCGAATACTTCGCCACTCGTATGGACTCGGTGTTCGATGCCTTCTCGATCGCCGAGGCGGGCGCCGCGCAGACCGCCGGCTTCCTGCTCGATCCGGCCCGCATCAACCGCGTCGCCTGGCAGCACGCGCGCGACGCGCGGCAGCCCGGTGTGCAGGAAGTGCTGTCGCTTCTGCTGCAAAAGACGTGGAAGCGCGAGCCGGTGCCCGTCTCGGTGGCGGGCGGAGAAGCGGTGCAACTGGCCGCCAACTGGGTCGTGGTCGACGCCACCCTGAATCTGCTCGACGGCGGCAAGCTGCATCCGCAGGTCGACGCCGAGGTGCGTCAATCCACGCGCGAGCTGGCGCAATGGCTGCAGAAGAACCCCGGCAAAGGCGTCACCGCCGACAGCCGAAAGCAGGCCGCCGCGCTGATCACCGCCTACCTGGCCGACCCGCGCAGCGTCAAACTGCGCGCGCTACCGGAAGTCCCGCCGGGCGCCCCAATCTAAAGCCCAAGTCCGCGCGCACCAAAATGACGCCTTATTTCGGTGCGCACGGACTTGGTGCGGCTTCCTGCACAAAATAAAAACATCATAAAATCAACCACTTAAAATCTGCACCAAATTGGAACGAAAATTGCTTTTATCAGTGCTCGTTGTCAATTTTTTGCATTATTTTGGGGAGAGATTTTGATGGATGGATACAAAGACGGCGCCAATGCATTGTTCATATTGCTAGGCGCCATCATGATTTTGGCCATGCATGCCGGCTTCGCGTTCCTGGAGCTGGGCACGGTGCGCAAGAAAAACCAGGTCAACGCGCTGGTCAAGATCCTGGTGGATTTCGCGGTATCGACGATCGCCTACTTTTTCGTCGGCTACAGCATCGCCTACGGCGTCAACTTCTTCTCCTCGGCCGAGGTGCTTGCGGCCAAGAACGGCTATGAGCTGGTCAAATTCTTCTTCCTGCTGACGTTTGCCGCCGCCATCCCGGCCATCATCTCGGGCGGCATCGCCGAGCGTGCGCGCTTCCATCCGCAGCTGATCGCCACTGCGCTGCTGGTCGGCCTGGTCTACCCCTTCTACGAGGGCATCGTGTGGAACCACCGCTTCGGCGTGCAGGAATGGCTGGTGTCCGCGTTCGGCGCCGAGTTCCACGATTTCGCCGGCTCGGTGGTGGTGCACGCGGTCGGCGGATGGATCGCTTTGCCGGCGGTGCTGCTGCTTGGCGCGCGCCGTGGACGCTACATGAAGAACGGCGCCATCGCCGCCCACCCGCCATCGTCGATTCCCTTCCTGGCGTTGGGTGCGTGGATCCTGACGGTAGGCTGGTTTGGCTTCAACGTCATGAGCGCGCAGGCGTTGGACAAGATGAATGGCCTGGTTGCGGTGAACTCGCTGATGGCGATGGTCGGCGGCACGCTGGTCGCGCTGCTGATGGGGAAGAACGATCCCGGCTTCGCCTATAACGGCCCCTTGGCCGGCCTGGTGGCGGTGTGCGCCGGCTCGGACCTGATGCACCCGCTGGGCGCACTGGTCACCGGCGCGATCGCCGGCGCGGTGTTTGTCTGGATGTTCACGCTGGCGCAAAACAAGTGGAAGATCGACGACGTGCTGGGCGTATGGCCGCTGCACGGCCTGTGCGGCGCCTGGGGCGGCATCGCGGCGGGGATCTTCGGCCAGAAGGCGCTGGGCGGCATCGGCGGCGTATCGTTTGCCGCGCAGTTGGGCGGCACCGTGCTGGGTGTGGCGATCGCGCTGGCCGGCGGCTTCGCCATCTACGGCGTGCTGAAAGCCACGCTGGGCCTGCGCCTGGACCCGGAAGACGAATTCCAGGGCGCCGATCTCGCCATCCACCGCATCAGCTCCACGCCGGAGCGTGAAGCCAACTGGTAATCAGCGGTGTATGACCACCAGCACAGCCTTCGCCTCGGTCTTGCCGACGTTGCGGATGATGTGCTGCTGGTCCCCCGGGTAGCGCGCCGTGCTGCCCAGCTTCACCTTCTTCTTGTCGGTTCCGACCTCCACCTCCACTGAGCCGTGCAGCAGCGTCAGGTGCTCCTGTGCGCCCGGATCGTGTCCCTGCGACGCCAGCTCGCCACCCGGCGCCAGCGTCAGTTCATACCACTCATATTTGCTGGCCAGTTCCAGCGGACCCAGGATGCGCAGCACGTAACCGGCGTGATGGCCGGGCAGGGTGGGGATTTCGTGCGCGTCGATCACGCGGATGGTCTCCGTTTCCCGCTCGGCCGTCGCCAGCAGCTCGCCGATCTGCACGCCCAACGCATTGGCCAGCCGCCAGGTGATGGCGATGGTCGGATTCGCCTTTTCGCGCTCGATCTGGGACAGCATCGACTTGGAGACGCCGGCGATGCGCGACAGATCCTCCAGCGTCAGGCCACGGGCCAGGCGCAGCCGCTGCAGGGCGGCGCCGACTTCTGGAGGTGCATTGGTCGAAACGGGTGTTTTCATTGTTTTATTTGGCAGATAGGCTAAATTTCAAGTGAATCATTGCGCGTGCACGGCTTGCGCTGTTCACTGGTGTTCTGTAAGATTCGATATATTGAATTTTAGTTCGACATAACGGATTTCTCATAACGTAGTGAAATCGTACCACAGACAGGAACCATCATGACCACTCCAGCAAAAAGCACCTTCTTCAGCGGCCTGCAGCAAAACCTCGATCAATTGCGCGAGCAGGGCCTCTACAAGCCAGAACGCGTTCTGGCCTCGCGCCAGGGCGCGGAAGTGATGAGCGAAGACGGTCGAATGCTGATCAATATGTGCGCCAACAACTACCTGGGCCTGTCCGGCCAGGAGTGGGTGGCGCAGGCGTCCATCGCGGCGACCGAAAAATATGGTTATGGCCTGTCCTCGGTACGCTTCATCTGCGGCACGCAGACCGTGCACAAACAGCTGGAGCAGGCGATCTCCAAGTTCCTCGGCACCGAGGACACCATCCTGTACGCGGCCGCCTTCGACGCCAACGGCGGCGTGTTCGAGCCGCTGTTCGACGAGAACGACGCCATCATCTCGGACGCGCTGAACCACGCTTCCATCATCGACGGCATCCGCCTGTGCAAGGCCGCGCGCTTCCGCTACGCCCACAACGACATGGCCGACCTGGAAACGCAGCTGCTGGCCGCCGCCGGCAAGCGCCACAAGGTCATCGTCACCGACGGCGTGTTCTCGATGGACGGCACCATCGCCCAGTTGGACAAGATCTGCGACCTGGCCGACAAATATGGCGCGCTGGTGATGATCGACGAATGTCACGCCTCCGGCTTCATGGGCAAGACCGGCCGCGGCACGCACGAGCACCACAACGTCATGGGCCGCATCGACATCATCACCGGCACCCTGGGCAAGGCCTTGGGTGGCGCCATGGGCGGCTTCACCTCGGCGCGCAAGGAAGTGATCGACATGCTGCGCCAGAAATCGCGTCCTTACCTGTTCTCGAATACGCTGGCGCCCTCGATCGCCGGCGCCTCGCTGGCCGTGCTGCAAAAGCTGTCGGAATCGACCGAGCTGCGCGACCGCCTGCACGAAAATACCGCCTTCTTCCGCAAGGAGATCGAGCGTATCGGCTTCACCATCAAGCCGGGTACGCACCCTGTAGTTCCTGTCATGTTGTTCGACGCGCCCGTCGCGCAGAAATTCGCGGCACGAATGTATGAGCTGGGCGTTCTGCTCAGCGGCTTCTTCTACCCCGTGGTCCCGATGGGCCAGGCGCGCGTGCGTGTCCAACTGTCGGCGGCCCACAGCCGCGAACAGCTGGAAACCGTGCTCAAAGCATTCGAACAGGCAGGCCGCGAACTTGGCCTGCTGAAGAACTAAACATGAAAATCGTCAGGAACAACAATATGAACACTCAAGAACGCATCCTCGTTATCGGTGCCAATGGCCAGATCGGCAGTGAACTGGTGGAGGCGCTGGCCGCCCAGCATGGCGCGCAAAACGTCATCGCCGCCGACATCAGCCCGACCAATCTTTACAACGCGGCGCACTACACCACGCTCAATGTGCTTGATAAGGTCGCGCTGTCGGCGCTGGTCACGGAAGAAGGCATTACCCAGGTCTACCAGCTGGCGGCGATGCTGTCGGCCACCGGCGAAGCGGCGCCGCTGAAAGCCTGGACGCTGAACATGGACGGCCTGCTGAATATTCTTGAAGTGGCGCGCGAGCGCGGCGCCATCGGCAAGCCGCTGCGCATCTTCTGGCCTTCGTCGATCGCCGCTTTCGGACCGAATACTCCAGCCGTCAACACGCCGCAAACCACGGTGATGGACCCGACCACGATCTACGGCATCAGCAAGCTGGCCGGCGAACGCCTGTGCGAGTACTACTTCATCAAGTATGGCGTCGATGTGCGCTCGATCCGCTACCCGGGCATCATCAGCTTCAAGTCGCCACCGGGCGGCGGCACCACCGACTATGCCATCGCCATCTTCCACTCGGCGCTGCGCGGCGAGCGCTATGAATGCTTCCTCGGCCCGCAGACCACGCTGCCGATGATCTACATGCCCGATGCGATCCGCGCCACCATCGAACTGATGGACGCGCCGAAGGAACAAGTGAAGGTGCGTTCGGCCTACAACGTGGCCGGCGTGTCGTTCAACCCGGAGCAGCTGGCCGCCGCGATCTCTCGCGCGCTGCCGGACTTCAAGATCGGCTATAAACCGGACAGCCGCCAGGCCATCGCCGACACCTGGCCGCAAAGCCTGGACGACAGCACCGCCACCGCCGACTGGGGCTGGAAAGCCCGCATCGGCGTCGACGAGATGGTCGCCGACATGCTGGCCAACGTCGACGTCCACCTGGGCAAAGCGGCGTAAATCGAACACATATAAAACACACATAAAAAGAGAGAGACAACTGATGGACATGAGCGTATTCGACCTGTTTAAAATCGGCATAGGGCCGTCGAGTTCCCACACCGTGGGACCGATGGTGGCCGCCCGCCGTTTTCTGTTCGATAGCGCTCCGCTGGACGACGTCACCGGCATCACCGCCGAGCTGTATGGCTCGCTGGCGCTGACCGGCGTCGGCCACGCCACCGACAAGGCGGTGATCCTCGGCCTGATGGGCGAGACTCCGCAGGACGTGGTGCCCACCAGTGTCGACTCTCAACTGGCGAAAGCCGAAGAAATGGGCGCGCTTTTGTTGTTAGGCTCCCACAAAGTGCCGTTCAGGCGCGGTACAAACTTGATCTTCCACATGGCCGAGTCGCTGGCCGAGCACCCGAACGGCATGCGCTTCACGCTGACCCGCGCCGACGGCAGCACCTTCAGCAAGGTGTACTACTCGGTGGGCGGTGGCTTCATTAAGGAGGAAGGAGAAGCCCACCAGGCGGCGCCGATGGTGGGCAGCGCGCCCGCCGCCGCGATTCCCTTCGCCTTCGACACCATGGACCAGTTGCTGGCCCACGGCGAACGCACCGGCCTGACCATCCCGCAGATGCTGCGCGCGAACGAAAACGTCAAGCGCAGCGACGATGAGCTGAACGCCGGCATCGACAAGATCTGGCACGTCATGCGCGACTGCATCGCCCACGGTCTGGAGACGGCGGGCCAACTGCCGGGCGGCCTGCACGTCAAGCGCCGCGCCGCCAACCTGTGGAAGCAGGCCAGCGACGCCAAGGCCTCCGACAACCGCTCCAACGACCTGCCGCACGACGCGCTGCACCAGGTCAGTCTGTACGCGATGGCGGTCAACGAGGAAAACGCCGCCGGCGGGCGCGTGGTCACGGCGCCGACCAACGGCGCGGCCGGCATCATCCCGGCGGTGCTGCGCTACTACGCGGAAGACTGCAAGCCGAGCGACCCGGTCACCGGCGTGCGCAATTTCATGTTGACGGCTGCGGCCATCGGCATGCTGTGCAAGCGGAACGCCTCGATCTCGGGCGCGGAAATCGGCTGCCAGGGCGAAGTCGGCGTAGCTTGCGCGATGGCGGCCGCGGGTTTGGTGGCTGCGCTGGGCGGCACCAACAACCAGATCGAAAACGCGGCGGAAATCGGCATCGAACACCACCTCGGCATGACCTGCGACCCGATCGGCGGCCTGGTGCAGATTCCCTGCATCGAGCGTAACGGCATGGGCGCGGTCAAGGCCATCACCGCCGCCTCGCTGGCCCTGAAGGGCGACGGCACCCACTTCGTCAGCCTTGATGAGGTGATCGAGACCATGCGCCAGACCGGCGCCGACATGCAGGCCAAGTACAAGGAAACCTCGTTGGGCGGCCTGGCGATCCACGTCATCACCGTCAACCACGCGGCCTGCTGATCAAAGGTCTTTGGCGGCCATCTCCAGCGCCAGTTGCTGGAACGCCGCCGGCTGCACCGGTTTGCTGAAATAGTAGCCCTGCATTTCATCGCATTGCTGCCCGCGCAGGAACGTCAGCTGCTCTGCCGTCTCCACGCCTTCGGCGATGGTCTTCAAGCCCAGGCTGCGCGCCATGTTGATGATGGCGCTGACGATGGCCTTGTCCTCGGCATTGGTGCTGATGTCGCGCACGAAGGACTGGTCGATTTTCAGCTTGTAGACCTTGAACTTTTTCAAATGACTCAGTGACGAGAAGCCGGTGCCGAAATCGTCGATCGACATCCGCACACCACGCGCGTGCAGTTCGTTCATGATCGCGATCGCACCCTGCGGATCGTGCGCCGCCACCGCTTCAGTCAATTCGAGTTCCAGGTATTCCGGCGGCAGGCCTTCCTCGTCCAGTATCCGTGTAATGAGATCGGGCAGTTCCCTGTTGCGGAACTGGATGGCGGAGAGGTTGACCGCCATGACGATGGGCTGCAGCCCCAGGTCAAGCCAGGCCCGCGCCTGGCGCACGGCCTGGCGCAGCACCCAGGTGCCGATGGACTGTATCAATCCGCTTTCCTCCGCGGCCGGAATGAATTCGGCCGGCGACACCGTGCCAAGTTCCGGCGTGGTCCAGCGCAGCAGCGCCTCCGCGCCGACGATGCGCCGTTCGCCCAGCGACATCTGCGGCTGGTAGACCACGTGCATCTGCTCGCGCTCCAGCGCGTAGCGCAGCGCGTTGACCAGCTGCAGATGGCGCGCCGCCCGTTGCTGCATCGCGGCGGTGAAGAAACGCAGTCCGTGGCGCCCGTTGTTTTTGGCTTGGTACATGGCGGCATCGGCCCGCTGCAGCAGGGTTTCCAGGTCGGCGCCGTCGGCCGGGTACATGGCCACGCCTATCGACCCGGTTACCTTGAGATCGTGAGCCCCGACGCGCAGCGGTTGGTCGATCAGGTCCAGTAGTTTGCTGGCCACGTCGGCCGCTTCATCGGCTTCCAACCGCTGGAGTATGAAAATAAATTCGTCGCCGCCCAGCCGGGCCAGGATGTCCTGTGCCCGCAGCCCGCCGCGCAGGCGCTTGGCCAGTTCGCGCAGCAGGTCGTCGCCGATGCTGTGACCCAGCGAGTCGTTGATGTCCTTGAACTGGTCCAGGTCCAGCATCAGCACCGCCATCGGCTCGCGGTTGCGCTCCGCCATGGCCAGCGCAAGGCGCGCGTGTTCCTGCAATTGCGCGCGGTTCGGCAGTCCGGTCAGGGAATCGTAGTGGGCCAGGTACCGTATGCGTTCGTCGGCCAGCTTGCGGTCGGTGACGTCGCGGGTGATCCCCAGCAGCAGACGCTGGCCGCCGGCGCCGTCCATCGGCGCGGCATGCGTTTCGAGCCAGCGCGTACCTCCCTTCAGGCCTTGTATCTTGAACTCCAGCCGTCCGGGGTCGCCTCCCGTCACGCGCTGGTGCAGCGCCAGGAACGCTTCCCGGTATTCCGGCACGATCAGTTCGACCGTGCCGTGCCGCTGCAATTGCTCCAGCGAGTCCGCGCCCATGATCGCCAGCCCGGCGGCATTGATCTCCACCAGCCGGCATTGTGCGTCGATCAGCAGGATGCATTCGGGGTCGGTTTCGATGATGGTGCGCAGGTGCTGCTCGCTGTTGCGCAGCGATTCCTCGGCCTGTTCGCGGGCGGTTCGTTGGTCGAAGTTTTGCAGCGCGAATTCGACATCCAGTTGCATCTCCAGCAGCAGCGCGCGCACTTCCTCGTCGAAGGCGTTGACGGTGTCGGCGTAGGGGGAGAACAGGCCGACCACCTGGCCTTTGCGCCGCAGCGGAATCGATGCCGATGCCCTCCAACCGTAGCGCGCGCCCATCTGGTGCCAGTTTGCCGTTTCCGGCGCGTTGACGAAATCCTGGCACCAATGCGGTTCTCCGCTTCGGAAGGCCAGGCCGATCGGGCCACGTCCTTGCGGCTCGGCGGCGTCCAGCGATACCTGCAGGTTCGCCATGTATTCGGTGCCGTTGCCGGCCGAGGCCACAGGCCTCACACGTCCGGATTCATGATCGACCATGCCGATCCAGGCCATCTTCATGCCGCCGTGAGTGACGACGGCCTGGCAAATCTGTTCGAATAATTCAGTCTCGCTGCGGCAGCGCACGATGGCTTGGTTGCACAGGCTGAGCGCCGAGTACAGGCGGCTGACCCGCCGCATGCGTTCCAGTGCGCTCTCACGCTCGGCATCGAGCCGGGCCAGGCTTTGCTGCGTTTGCGCCAGCCATCCCCAGACGCTGTTGCGCGCCGCAGGCGCGACCGCCAGCGGTTCCGCAAAATCGCCCCGGCCCAGCCGTTCGATCCCGGCGCGCAATTCGTCGACGCCGCAGCCCAGCGCCGCGTCCAGGCCACGCTTGGTGCGCCACAGGAGCAGTACCAGCAGCAGCGCAATGAGCGCGAACGTGCCACGGGCGATATTGGCGTCGTGGGCCGCATCCGCGACGGCTTCGCTGGTGCGCAGATCCACACTGGCGTTGACTGCTCCGATCGGCCGCATGATGTCCGCTTTGGCGCGATGGTAGGCCGCGTCGTGCAGCATGGCGATGGCGCCGGGCAGCGCCTGTGGATCGCCGTCGGCGCGGATGGCGATGGCCGCGTGTTCGATGCCGGTCAGGCGGTCCGAGTTCTGTTTGGCCTCGGCGAGCAGCGCCAGTTCCGTTGTGCTGAAGCCCGCTGCGCGCATCATCTCCAGCAGCGGAATGGCGGCGCCCGCGGTGCGCGGGCTGTGGGCCTGATCCAGCAGGAGGTCCCAATACACGTTGTCGTAGTCCTGCGGACGCGGGACGCGGCCTTCACGGATATCGATGATTTCCTGATAATGCCGCCGATAGCGATCTTCGCCTGTGACCACATAGCTGCGCGCCATGCGGGTCAGATCGTCCGATGACTGCCGCAGCTCGTCGACGATGTTGTGGGACTGGTAGCGCAGGGCGTTGGCGCGGTCGATGCGGCCCTCCGTCCACACGTAGACCGAAAAGGCCAGCGCCGCGATAAGCAGAAACCCCAGGCATAGCCACAAATAATTGGCGAAGCGGTGAGGCTGGCGGTTGTCTGTCTGGCTCATTTCGTTGATTTTTTGAGAATGTCCCTCATAGTATAGGGTGCGGGCCAAGCGCAAGGCCAGCCCCGTGCCCGGCGCCGATAACCATAAAACAACGCGAATTTCACGGGAACCGGCGCGGCGCACTATAATATCCGCTCGCTTTGTACCGTTCTGCCTTTTATCCGTCAGCTCAACCGGACTTTCTAATCTATGCAATACGTGTCTACCCGCGCCGCCGCATCGGCCGCTTCCTCTTCTTCCCAACAATTCTCCGACATCCTGCTGGGTGGCCTGGCGGCCGATGGTGGCCTGTTCCTGCCTGCCGCCTACCCGCAAGTGACCGGCGCCGAACTCGATGCATGGCGCCAGCTGTCCTATGCCGACCTGGCCTACGAGATCCTGAAGAGGTTCGCGACCGATATTCCAGAAGCCGACCTGCGCGCGCTGACCGCCAAGACCTACACCAAGGAAGTCTACAAAAACGCCCGCAAAGGAGAGAAGGCCAGCCAGATCACGCCGCTGCGTGTGCTGGAAGAGGGCGAGAACGGCGCCAAGCTGGTATTGCAGGCGCTGTCCAACGGCCCGACCTTGGCCTTCAAGGACATGGCGATGCAGTTGCTGGGCAATCTGTTCGAATACACGCTGGCCAAGCACAATGCGCAGCTGAACATCTTCGGCGCCACCTCCGGCGACACCGGCAGCGCCGCCGAATACGCGATGCGCGGCAAGAAGGGCATCCGCGTGTTCATGCTGTCGCCGCACAAGAAGATGAGCGCCTTCCAGACCGCGCAGATGTTCTCCCTGCAGGATCCCAACATCTTCAACATCGCCATCGAAGGCGTGTTCGACGACGCCCAGGACATGGTCAAGGCGGTCTCCAACGACCTGCCGTTCAAGGCCAAGCAGAAGATCGGCACCGTCAACTCGATCAACTGGGCGCGCGTGGTGGCGCAGGTGGTGTACTACTTCCGCGGCTACCTGTCGGCCACCACCTCGAACGACCAGAAGGTGTCCTTCACCGTCCCATCGGGGAACTTCGGCAATATCTGCGCCGGCCACATCGCCCGCATGATGGGCCTCCCGATCGACAAGCTGGTCGCCGCCACCAACGAAAACGACGTGCTCGATGAGTTCTTCCGCACCGGCGTGTACCGCGTGCGCAAATCGTCCGAGACCTATCACACCAGCAGCCCGTCGATGGACATCTCGAAGGCGTCCAACTTCGAGCGCTTCATCTACGACCTGGTGGGCCGCGACGGCGACCGCACGCGCGCGCTGTTCCAGAAAGTGGAAAGCCACGGCGGCTTCGACCTGTCCGGCAAACCGGGCAGCGACGGCGACGAGTTCAAGCTGGTGGCCAAGTACGGCTTCAAGTCCGGCAAGTCCACCCATGAGGACCGCCTGAACACGATCCGCGACGTGGCCGACGACTACGGCATCGTCATCGACACCCACACCGCCGACGGCATCAAGGTCGCGCGCGAGAACCTGGAACCCGGCGTGACGATGATCGTGCTGGAGACCGCGCTGGCCGCCAAGTTCAACGAAACCATTCTCGATGCGCTGGGCGAGGACGCCGAACGTCCGGAAGGCTTCGAGAACATCGAAGACCTGCCGCAGAAGTTCGTCGTCATGCCGCCGGACGTGGAGAAGATGAAGGCCTACATCGCCGCCAACACCGGCCTGTAACCATGAACGACGAATCCAAGCCCAAGTTTCAGGCCAAGCCCATGCTGGCGGTCGCCGAAGCGCTGGCCCTGATGGCCGCCGCCGCGCGTCCCGTGGCCGACGTTGAAGTGGTATCGACGCTGTCGGCCAACGGCCGCGTGCTGGCGAAGGCGCAGGTGTCGGGCATGAACGTGCCGGGCATGGACAACACGCAGATGGACGGCTATGCGGTGCGCGCCGCCGATTGCGCCAGCGGCCGAGCGGCGCTGACGGTGTCGCAGCGCATTCCGGCCGGCCACGTCGGCCAGCCTTTGCTGCCGGGGACCGCCGCGCGCATCTTCACCGGTGCGCTGATTCCGGAAGGCGCCGATGCGGTGGTCATGCAGGAGCAGTGCGAACTGGCCGGCAACGTGGTCACCATCCGCCACACGCCCAGGTCCGGCGAGTGGATACGCCGCGCCGGCGAGGACATCACCAACGGCAGCATCATCCTGCCGGCTGGCACGCGCTTGCGCAGCCAGGAGCTGGGGCTGGCCGCATCCGTCGGCCTGGCCGAGCTGCCGGTCAGGCGCAGGCTGCGCGTGGCCGTGTTCTTCACCGGCGACGAGCTGACCATGCCTGGCGAGCCGCTGGCGCCGGGAGCCATCTACAACTCCAACCGCTTCACGCTGCGCGCGCTGCTGGAGAACCTGGGTTGCGAGATCAGCGACTTCGGCATCGTGCCCGATTCGCTGGACGCCACCCGTTCGGTGCTGCGCGAGTGCGCGCAAGGGCATGACCTGATCATCACCTCCGGCGGCGTGTCGGTCGGCGAGGAGGATCACATCAAGCCCGCCGTCGAGGCGGAGGGCAAGCTGAATATGTGGCAGATCGCCGTCAAGCCGGGCAAGCCGCTGGCGTTCGGCGAGGTGGGGCAGGCGTTCTTTGTCGGCTTGCCGGGCAATCCGGTGTCGAGCTTCATCACCTTCCTGATGTTCGTTCGCCCGTTCGTGCTGCGCCTGCAGGGCGTGACCGAGACGCTGGCGCCGCGCGCATTCACGATGCGCGCCGATTTCAACTGGCCGAAGGCGGACAAGCGCAACGAATTCCTGCGCGCCCGCATCAACGCGGCCGGGGGTCTTGAACTGTTCACCAACCAGAGCTCCGGTGTACTGACGTCGACCGTATGGGGCGATGGCGTGATCGACAATCCGCCAGGCCAGGCCATCGCGGCCGGCGACGCCGTTCGATTTATACCGTTTAGCGAGTTAATGCACTGATGTCTGTTACCGTAAAATTTTTCGCCAGCGTTCGCGAAGCGCTGGGCGCATCGTCCGAGACGATGGAGCTGCCGGCCGGCGTGAGCACGGTCGGCGCATTGCGCGCCCACCTGGCCGCGCGCGGCGAGGCCTGGCAGCAGGCGCTGGGCAACCCCGCATTGCGCATGGCCTGCAACCAGGTGATGTGCGGCGCAGACACGGCGCTGGCCGACGGCGCCGAGGTGGCGTTCTTCCCGCCGGTGACGGGCGGCTAATTCCGTCGTTCCCGCGTAAGCGGGAATCCATAGGGCGCATCGATTCCGGCGAAGTATGGATTCCCGCCTGCGCGGGAATGACGGTTTTACGGCTTCCTGGACTTGGCGGCGTCCAGGTTGTCGCACAAGGCACAGGCCTGGGCGTTGCGGTAGCGGCGCCATGCCGCGTAGGTGAAAATGGCCGCCGCGAACAGCGCCCACACGGCGGCGCTCAGATAGTCTTCGCGCGCGGTCGAACCTTTGAACCACTCCACCGCCGCCAGTATCGCAAACAAGGGTACCGCGGCCTGCAAGTAGCGTTTAATCCAAAAAGTGGCGCCCATCGTATCTCCTGTAACTTTGTCTCATATCGGACCGAATTCATGCAGTCTAGTTTGACATCTTTTCGTGTCGCCGTCATCGGCGGCGGTCCCGCCGGGCTGATGGCCGCCCAAACCCTGGCGCAGGGCGGGGCGCAGGTCGACGTTTATGACGCGATGCCTTCGGTCGGCCGCAAGTTCCTGCTGGCCGGGCGCGGCGGCATGAACATCACGCACGCCGAGCCGTATGCGGATTTCGTCACGCGCTACGGCAAGGGCGCCGCACCGCTGCGTCCCATGCTCGACGCCTTCGGCCCGCAGGACGTGCGCGACTGGGTGCATGGCCTGGGCGTCGACACCTTCGTCGGCACCTCGGGCCGCGTGTTCCCCACCGATATGAAGGCCGCGCCCTTGCTGCGCGCCTGGCTGCATCGGCTGCGCGAGAGCGGCGTGCAGTTCCACATGCGCCACCGCTGGCTGGGCTGGCGCGACGAGGCGTTGGCGCTGGATACCCCGGGCGGCGAGCTGCTGGCGCGCGCCGACGCGGTGGTGCTGGCGTTGGGTGGCGGCAGCTGGGCGAGACTGGGCTCGGATGGCGCGTGGGTGGCCTTGCTGGCGGCGCGCGGTGCCGGCGTGGCGCCGCTGGCGCCGGCCAACTGCGGTTTCGACGTCGACTGGAGCGAGCATTTCAGCAGCCGCCACGCGGGCGAGCCGCTGACCACCGTCGCCATTATCTCCACCGGCGCGGACGGCAAGGGATTCCGTAAGCAGGGGCAGTTCGTCGTCACCCAAGGTGGCGTTGAGGGCAGCTTGATCTACGCCTTGTCCGCCGCCCTGCGCGACCAGATCACAGCGAATGGGGAGACCACGATCTATCTCGACCTGCTGCCGGACCTGTCGCCGCAACGGGTGGCGGACGAAGTGGCGCGCCCGCGCGGAGCGCGTTCGATGGCCAGCCATCTGCAAAGCCGCTTGGGCATCAAGGGCGTCAAGGCCGGCTTGCTGCGTGAGTGCCTCGGCAAGGAGCAGTATGCGAACGAGGACCAACTGGCGCGGGCCATCAAGCGGCTTCCGGTGCGCCTGCTGCGGCCACGCCCGATCGACGAGGCGATCAGCAGCGCCGGCGGCGTGCGCTGGGATGCGTTGGAGGGAACGATGTTGAAGTCCGCGCCCGGCGTGTTCGTGGCCGGCGAGATGGTGGACTGGGAAGCGCCCACCGGCGGCTATTTGCTGACGGCCTGCCTGGCCGGCGGCCAGGCGGCGGGGCGCGAGGCCCTGGCCTGGCTGCGACGCCGCTGATTATTCCCAGGTGACGTCGCCGGAACCGGTGCGGCTGACGTTGCGGTTGTCAGGATTGCCGAATACGCGGATATCGCCGCTGCCGCGCAGCGTCAGGTCCGCCGACTGCTTGGCGAACACCTGGCTGGTGCCGGAGCCCTTCAGGTTGACCGTCACCTTTTCCGAAGCCAGATGGCGCGCATCGAGGTCGCCGGAGCCGGTCAATTCCGCGTTCAGCGTCTTGCAACTGCCGGAGGAGGTGATCTGGCCGGAGCCCACCATCTCCAGTTCCACATTCTCGCTGCTGCCCGCGTTCAGGTTCAGATGGCCGCTGCCGTGGGCGCCGGCGGTCAGTTCGCGATAGCGGCCGGTGAAGTTCACATTGCCCGAGCCGTGCATCTGCAGTTCCAGCTTCTCGCCGTTGAAGCCCGTGACCTTGGTCTCGCCGCTGCTGCGGACCACCAGCTCCTCCAGCTGCGGCAGCACCAGTTCCACCTGCAGGCGATGGCGCGGATTGAGCAGCATGCCCTTGGTGCCGATGTGCAGGTCACGGCCATCCTGGATGGTTTCGATATTGGCCAGCGAGCGCTGTTCGCCGCGCACCTTCAGCGACGCCACCGGACCCTGGATCAAATTCAGGTCGATCGGGCCGCTCAGTTCCACGGCGGTGGCCATGGCGTCGATCTTGCGGGTTTCGCTACCCAGGGCGCGGCCGGCCGAACTGGTCGGGCTGGTGCTGCCGTAGGCCTTCAGCATGCTGTAGCTGATGGCGATCAGGACGAAGGACAGCACCAACAGGCTGGCCCCGATTTTTAATAATGCGCGCATGGTCATGACTCCTTAGCGTCCACGAAGCAGGGACACGTTCATTGCTACATACCGTCTCAGGCCGATCATGGTGTAGCGGGTGACGACGATGCTGACCAGGCAAAGCCCGATCCCGCCCAGTATCAGGCCGAAGCCGATCAGCGACTGGCTGGTGCGCGCGCCGCTGTCGAAATCCGTGGTGATGCGCAGGTCGCCGGTGGCCACCGCCTCGGCGCGGTTCAGCAGGCGTCCGCTTCGGCTCAGGTTCTCGTCGCCGCTGGCGCTGTTGTCGGTATTGTCCGGGTCCTTGTTGATCTGGACGCCCATGCTGTTGATCGCCATGCGCCAGCCCTGGATGTCCTGCTCTTCCTGGTCCGAGTCGAAATGCGAGTTGGTGAACTCCATCAGGTGACGCAGCGGGCCTTCCAGCGCCAGCTCGTTCTGGCCCGACAGCCCGCTCGACACCAGCGCGATACCGGCGATGTAGAAGGCGAAGGCCGATACGTAGACGGCGCCCAGCAGCGAGGCATACACCATCGCCGGGATCACCATGAACAGGTTGAAGATGGCCAGGCCGATGAAGGACACCACCACGCGGGCCAGGTTGACCGGGGTTTTCTTTTGCTCGAAGGCGTTCAGGTGGACGTTGGCGCGCAGCGTCATGGCGACCTTGCGCGGTTCGTCGAGTTCCTTGTAGACCTCTGCTTCGCTGCGGCCGGCGACCAGGCCGTCGATGAAGCGTTGCTCGTAATAGGCCAGGGTCTTGGCCACCGTTTCCGGGGGCAGGCCCTGCATGGCCTGTTTGAGCGCGTCGAGGTATGCCTGCTTGTTCATGATATCAAATACCTAATGTTGCGCTGTTGTGTGCCATGGCCATCGCGCTGCTTGCCACCGGTGCGGTCTGCACGATGGCCACCGTGCTGGCCGCGACGAAGGCGATCAGGGCAAGGGTTTTGAGGCTGAGGGCGATGTTCATGTTGATTCCAATATTGGTCTTTTGTCGATGATGCTACTGTACGCAAGCGCCGGGCCAGGCGCCATCGGCATGAGACAGGCTGCATAAACAGCGGGGCAGACGACAAAAACCGGGGACTAGATGGCGGCCCCCTTGAGCAGGGCGGCGGCGGCGACGCCGCTGCGCACCGCCGATTCCAGCGTGGCCGGGTAGTCGCCGGCGGTGTAGTCGCCGGCGATGACCAGGCCTGGCAGGCCGCTGTCGTTGGCCGGGCGGGCCACGCCGGGCGCGCAGGCGTAGGTGGCGCGCTTCTCGGTAATGACCTTGAACCACTTCGGCCGGCCCAGCTCCGGGCGCTGGAACACCGCCGCCAGCTGTACGGCCACCGCTTCGGCCAGCAGATCCTGGCTTTGCGCGGCGGCGCTGCCGGAGGCGCTGATGACCACCGCCAGCAGGCCGGCCTGGCCGGCGTCGAGCTGGCCGCGGTCGAACACAAACTGGCCCCACTGGTGGTTGTCCGGATCGTCCAGCAGGGCGAAGAAGGGCAGCTCCAGCCGGGTCGCGGCGTCGTATTGCAGGTAACAGGTGGTGATGGCCTCCGGCTCGAACGCGGTCAGCTGGCTGCACAGGGCGGAGGTGTCGCAGTCCGGTATCCCGTGCAGCAGCGTGGCGGCCTGGCTGGCGCCGGTGGCCAGCACCACGCCGCCGAAATAGGTGCTCCAGTTGCCGCCCACGGCCGCGCCGCTGATGTCGAGCTGCCACAGGCGGCCTTCGATGGAACGCAGCGCCTGCACCTTGGCGCCGGTACGCACCGAGCCGCCGTGCGCCTCGACGTAGGCCGCCGCCGCCTCGGGCAGCAGGGCGGACAGGTCGGCGCGCGGCAGCAGCATGTCCGAGGCGCTGCGTTTGGCGCCCAGGCTGTCGCGCAGCACGTTGAGGAAGACCTGGGCCGAGGCGCGTTCCGGCGGCGTGTTCAGGGCGGCCAGGCAGAGCGGGCGCCACATCAGCTGGATCAGGCGCGCTGTCTGGTCGAAGCGCTGCAGCAGTTCTGTCACGCTGCAATCGGTGTGCAGGCTCCAGCCCATCCAGCGCGCGGTGGTGGAGAAGCGCGCCAGGCTGAGTTTATCGGCGCGGTCCAGGCCTTTGGCGCGCAGCAGCGCCAGCGCCAGGTGCAGCGGCGCGGGCAGGCGCGGGGCGACGAAATCCATGCCGCCGCTGCCGGCCGGGTAGCGCATCTGCAGCGGCAGCGACAGCAAGGCCTGCTCGCGGTCCACGCCGGTCAGCTTCATCAGCCGCAGCGTTTCGCTGTAGGCGCCCAGCAGGATATGCTGGCCGTTGTCCAGGTGGCGGTGGTCGGTTTCGATGCGGCGCGCGCGGCCGCCCAGCGTGCGCGCGGCCTCCAACTGCGTGACCTTGTAGCCGGCGCGCGCCAGTTCGACGGCCGCCGCGCAACCGGCCCAGCCGCCGCCGATCACCGCGACCGCGCGCGAAGTCAGTCCCGGTTCGACTTTGCCGGTGCGCTGGTCGACGGCTTCGTTAGCCACGAATGTAGGTCTTCCACGCCAGCCAGAGCTTGCGGATGGGCGTCAACGAAATGCGTTGCGTGAGCACGTGGAAGCCGTCGGCCTGCACTTCGTCCAGCAGCGTGCGGTAGATGGCGGACATCATCAGGCCGGGACGCTGGGCGCGCCGGTCTTCCTTCGGCAGCAGCGCGAAGGCTTCGTCGTAGACCTTTTGAGCGCGCGCGGCCTGGAAGGCCATCAGCTTTTCGAAGTTCTCGCTGTGGCGGGCGTTGAGCAGGTCGGCGGCGGTGACGTTGAACTGCTGCAGCTCGTTGATCGGCAGGTAGATGCGGCCCTTGCGCGCGTCCTCGCCGACGTCGCGGATGATGTTGGTCAGCTGGAAGGCGTGGCCCAGTTTTTCCGCATACAGCAGCGTTTCCGGTTTGGTCGCGCCGAAGATGCTGGCCGACAGGATGCCCACCACGCTGGCCACGTGCCAGCAGTATTTGGTCAGCGCCGCGTAGTCGAGGTAGCGGGTCTGGTTCAGGTCCATCTCCATGCCGTCGATGATGGCCTGCAGGTGCTGCTGTTGCAAGTTATAGGCGCTCAGGTGCGGCTGCAGCGCCTGCGTGACGGGGTGGGTCTGCTGGCCTTCGTACATGCTGGCGATCTCCTTGCGCCACCAGGCCAGCTTGATGCGGGCGACCGACTCGTCGGTGCATTCGTCGACGGTGTCATCCACTTCGCGGCAAAACGCATACAGGGCGGTGATTGCGCGGCGACGCTCCGGCGGCAGGAACAGGAAGCTGTAGTAGAAACTGGAGCCGCTCTGGGCGGTCTTTTGCTGGCAGTAGTCGTCGGGAGACATGGATAAAAAAGCAAGGATGACATCGAAGCCGCTATTCTATAGGTTTAGTGTAACAATGTGGGCTTATGTCGGCATGGAGGGAGAGCATGATACGTATTCGTGAAATCGATCATCTGGTGCTGCGCGTGGTGGAGTTGGCGCGCATGCTGGACTTTTACTGCGGCGCGCTGGGCTGCACGGTCGAGCGGCGGCAGGATGAAATCGGCCTGGTGCAATTGCGTGCCGGCAGCAGCCTGATCGACCTGGTACCGGTGGACGGCAAGCTGGGCCGCGTGGGCGGCGCCGCGCCGGGCGCCGAAGGGCGCAATATGGACCATTTCTGCCTGCGGGTGGAACCCTTCGACGAGGCGGCCATCCGCGCGCATCTGCTGGCGCACGGGGTGACGGCTGGGCAAGTGGAATCGCGCTACGGCGCGGAAGGTGAGGGGCCGTCCATCTATTTGACTGACCCGGAGGGTAATGTTGTTGAGTTGAAAGGTGCACCAAATCAACTGTGACGACGGGTTTTTATCTTCGGGGATACAATATGTTACGTTTCCCTGGAGATGCCACGTATGTACCAGCAGTCAGCCGCCGCCATCTTGTTCATTCCACTGTTGTGGGGCTGCGGCCGCGCGCCAGCCGCGGCCGATGTTCCAATGAAATCCGCTACCTATTACGAAAATCACCTGCAGGAGGCCGCGCAGGTGGCGAGCCACTGCCACGTGCTTAATGAACAGCAACAGCGCAAGCTCAGCGGGCGCGACTATCAGGAGTGGCGCATTTCGAACGAATGGGCCAATTGCCATACCGCCATATCGGTGACGGATGCGGCTGCGCTGCGCGATTCGCTGCTCAAACCGCCGGCGTCGCACGGGGCGAAAGCGGCGTTATCGCCTTAGGTTGCCGGCGCGGCGGCGGCCAGGCGGATCGGACAGCACCCGTACGATGACGCTGAATGGGATATTCCTGCGCACCAAAAACTCGGACGCAAATGCCCGTCCACGGCTTTGCAGTAGGTTGACGCCCAATTCCACCACTTTCGATGTTTCCAAATCCGGTCGTGATGACCGATCTTCCGTAATCATAATGCCACCTCTCCATTTTCTGGGAAGGTAGCATAGGGAAGGAACATTGTGCAGCGGAAACGATCTAATCGTGCTCGGCTATTTTTTGCGGCAGAGTCGCGTCAAGCGGCCTTGAAAACAGCCTTCATTTGCTTCTTCATGCGCACTGCCGCCCAGAAAATGCACAGCCAGTCGCGCCTGGTGAGCTTGGGGCGGTGCAGGAAAACGTCGTATTCCGCCGCCTCGATCGCGTCCAGGATGCGCAGGCCGCCTTGCACCACCATGCGCAGCTCGAAACCGATCCGTCCGTTCAGGCGCAAGGCCAGCGGCGCTCCGCTCAGCATCAGCGCGCGGGCGCGGTCCACTTCAAACTTCATCATGGAGCGCCAGCGGGGGCGGGCGCTGGCGTGGTCGAGCGCCGCCGGCGAGATCGCGTAACGGCTCAAATCCTCCAATGGTATGTAGATGCGCTCTTTATGGATGTCGATCGCCACATCTTGCAGGAAGTTGATCAGTTGCAGCGCGGTGCAGATGGCGTCGGAATCGCGGATATTTTCTTCGTCGGCCTGGCCGTACAGGTGCAGCATCAGGAAGCCGACCGGATTGGCAGAGCGGGCGCAATAGTCCAGCAGCGCATCGAAGGTGGCGTAGCGGCTCACCAGAACGTCCTGCTTGAAGGCCGACAGCAGCTCGTACAGCGGCTTGAGCGGCAGGTCGTACTGGCGCACCACCTGCGCCAGCCGTTCGAACATCGGATCGTGGGGGGTGCCGCCGGCCTCGATCTGGGTCAGTGCGCCTTCGTAGGCGTTCAGCGCGGCAAGCCGCTGCTCGGGCGCGGCGTCGCCCTCATCGGCGAGGTCGTCGGCGCTGCGGGCAAAGGCGTAGATCGCTTCCACCGCCGGCCGCAAGCGGCTGGGCAGTAGAACAGATGCAACAGGGAAATTCTCGTAGTGATCTACCGGCATAAAACTGGCCCAAAAGCAAAAAATAAAGTTAATGACGCGAAAGTCATTTGCAAACACATGAGGTCGGCATATAATAAATTAACGGAAAGTCATTAATTTCCGAGCCGTAATAGTAGTGCCATCTACACTCCAGAGCAAGCTAAAGGAATACACCGTGGTCGCCTTTGAAAAACAGCGTCAGATTTCCCCCCTTCTTATTACCGTGCTGGCCGCCGCCGCGCTGGCCGGTTGCTCCAAACCCGCAGAGAAAACCGAAGACATCCGCCCCGTGCGCGCCATGGTGCTGGCCAGCAGCGACGTCGATGTCAATGCCGAGTTTTCCGGCGAGGTGCGCGCCCGCGTGGAATCGCGCCTGGGCTTCCGCGTCGGCGGCAAGATCGTCAGCCGCAAGGTCGATGTCGGCACGCTGGTCAAGCACGGCCAGGTGCTGATGCAACTCGATCCGCAGGACTTGCAACTGTCGCAGGCCCAGGCGCTGGCCGGCCTGCGCGCCGCCGAAACCAACCGCGACCTGGCCAAGGCAGAGCTCAAGCGCTATCAGGAACTGCGCAACAAGAACTTCGTCAGCCAGGCCGTGCTGGACGCCAAGGATTCCACCTACAAGGCAGCGCAAGCCAATGTGGACGCCACGCAGGCGGCCTACCGCGGGCAGTCCAACCAGGCGGCCTACGCCAGTTTAGTGTCCGATGTTGACGGCGTCGTGACGGCGGTGGACGCCGAAGTCGGCCAGGTGGTGCAGCCGGGCACGCCTGTGGTGCGCGTGGCCAAGCAGGGCGAGAAGGAAATCGTCATCGGCCTGCCGGAAGACAAGGTCGAAACCCTGCGCCGGGTGCCGGACGTGCAGGTGCGCCTGTGGGCCGATCCGAGCAATGTGGTGGCGGGCAAGATCCGCGAGATCTCGCCGGTGGCCGATCCATCGACCCGCACCTACACCGTCAAGGTCGTGATTCCGGACTCGCTGTCCGAAGCCAAGCTGGGCATGACTGCCGTGGTGCAGTTCGCATCGAAGACGCCCAAGCCGCAGATCAAGGTGCCGCTGACGGCGCTGTATTATGAAAAATCCGCCTCGTCGGTCTGGGTGGTGGAGGGCGGCGTCGTCAAGCTGGTGCCGGTCACCATCGACGGCGCGGCCGGCAACGAGATCGTGCTGGCGGGCGGCGTCAAGCCGGGCCAGACGGTGGTGACGGCGGGCGTCAACCTGCTCAAGCCGGGCCAGAAGGTCAAGATCCTCGGTAACGATCTGCCGGCCGCTGCGCCTGCCGTTGCGGGGGCCGTCAAATGAAGGGGGGCTTCAACCTTTCACGCTGGGCGCTTGAACACATCCCGCTGACGCGCTACCTGATCGCGGTGCTGCTGATAGGCGGCATGCTGAGCTATTCCAACCTGGGCCAGGACGAGGATCCGCCGTTCACCTTCCGCGCGATGGTGGTGCGGGCCAACTGGCCGGGTGCGACCTCGCTGCAGATGGCCGAGCAGGTCACTGACAAGCTGGAGAAGAAGCTGCAGGAGACGCCGGACATCGACGAGATCAGCAGCTACTCCAAGCCGGGCGAGACCACCATCATCCTCAAGCTGCGCGAATCGGCGCCGCCCAAGGAAGTGGCGCAGTCCTGGTACCAGGTGCGCAAGAAGATCGGCGACATCCGCGGCACCTTGCCGCCGGGCGTGCAGGGACCGTTCTTCAACGATGAATTCGGCGATACCTACGGTTCCATTTTCGCGCTGTCCGGCGACGGCTTCACCTATGCCGAGATGAAGGACTATGCCGATTTCGTGCGCCAGCAACTGCTGGGCGTGCCGCTGGTGTCCAAGGTCGAGTTGTTCGGCGTGCAGGACGAGAAGATCAACATCGAGTTCTCGCACAAGAAGTTCGCCCAGTTGGGCATTCCGATCGAGGCCATCGCCAACCAGATCGCCACCCAGAACACGGTGGAGGCGACCGGCGTGCTGGTCACGCCGACCGACAACCTGCAAGTGCGCGTGACCGGTGCGCTCAAGACCGTCAAGGACCTCGAAGAGCTGGAGCTGCGCGCCAACGGCACCACCTTCCGCCTGGGCGACTTCGCCACCGTCAAGCGCGAGTACCAAGACCCGCCGGGTAACAAGATGCGCTTCAACGGCAAGGAAGTGATCGGCCTGGGCGTGTCGATGGAAAAGGGTGGCAACATCATCCAGCTCGGCAAGAGCATGGAGAAGACCGTCGCCGCGATGAAGGCCAAGCTGCCGGTCGGTATCGAGCTGGAGCGCGTGTCGGATCAGCCTGAGGCCGTCAAAGCTTCCGTGGGCGAGTTCGTGCACACACTGATCGAAGCGGTGCTGATTGTATTGGCCGTCAGCTTCGTGGCGCTGGGCATGCACAGCAAGCCCAAGCTGCGGCTGGACGTGCGTCCCGGCCTGGTGGTGGCGCTGACTATCCCGCTGGTGCTGTCGGTGACCTTCCTGTTCATGCGCATGCTCGACATCGACCTGCACAAGATTTCGCTGGGGGCGCTGATCATCGCGCTGGGCCTGCTGGTGGACGATGCCATCATCGCCGTGGAAATGATGGTGCGTAAGATGGAGGAGGGCATGTCGCGCTTCGACGCCGCCACCTTCGCCTACACCTCGACCGCGATCCCGATGCTGACCGGTACCCTGATCACGGTGGCGGGCTTCCTGCCGATCGGCCTGGCGAAGTCGGCGGCCGGCGAATACACCTTCTCGCTGTTCTCGGTCAACGCGCTGGCGCTGGTGATTTCGTGGGTGGTGGCCGTGGTCTTCACGCCCTACATCGGCTACGTGTTGCTGAAGGTGAAGCCGCACGCCGAGGGCGGCGGTGAGCATGACCTGTTCGACACGCCGGGCTTCCGTAAGTTCCGCGCGGTGGTCAACTGGTGCGTCGAGTATCGCAAGACCACCATCGCCGCCACGCTGCTGATCTTCGCGCTGGGTGTGTACGGCTTCAAGTTCATCGAGAAGCAGTTCTTCCCGGACTCCAGCCGGCCCGAGCTGATGGTTGAGTTGTGGACGCCGGAAGGCACGACCTTCAGCGCCAACGAGGCGCAGGTGAAGAAGTTCGAAGCCTTCATCCGCAAGCAGGAGGGCGTGGTCAGCGTGACCAGCTACGTCGGCACCGGCAGCCCGCGCTTCTACCTGCCGCTGGACCAAATCTTCCCGCAGACGAACGTGTCGCAGATCGTCGTGCTGCCGAAGGACCTGCATGCCCGCTCCGCGTTGCGCGACAAGATCGTCGACATCTTCAAGCATGACTTCCCGGAAGTGCGCGGTCGCGTCAAGCTGCTGCCGAACGGGCCGCCGGTGCCGTATCCGGTGCAGTTCCGCGTGACCGGCGGCGAAGTGGAGAAGGTGCGGGCCATCGCCGACCAGGTGAAGGACATCATGCGCGCCAATCCGAACACGCTGGGCGTGAACGACAACTGGAATGAATCGATCAAGGTGCTGCGCCTCGACCTGGACCAGGACAAGATGCGCGCGCTGGGCGTGACCTCGCAAACCGTGATGCGGGCGGCGAACACCATTCTGTCCGGCACCACCATCGGCCAGTTCCGCGAGGACATCAAGCTGATCGACATCCAGATCCGCCAGCCGATCGAGGAGCGCAACACGATCTCGATCCTGAACGACACCAACATCCCGACCGCCAGCGGCAAGTCGGTGCCGATCAGCCAGCTGGCCCGCGCGCACTTCGTGTGGGAGCCGGGTGTGGTGTGGCGGGAAGGGCGCGAGTGGGCGATCACGGTGCAGTCCGACGTGGCCGACAACATCCAGGGCCCGACCGTGTCCGGCCAGATCGAGCCCAAGCTCAAGCAGCTGCGCGACAACCTGCCGGCCGGCTACGCCATCACCGTCAAGGGCGCGGCGGCCGACAGCGGTTCGGCCGAAGCGTCGATCGCGGCCAACCTGCCGCTGGCGATCTTCATCATCTTCACGCTGCTGATGCTGCAGCTGCACAGCTTCTCGCGTGCGCTGCTGGTGTTCCTGACCGGCCCGCTGGGCGTGGCGGGGGCGGCGATGGCCTTGCTGGTGCTGGGCCGTCCGCTGGGCTTCGTGGCCAACCTGGGCATCATCGCGCTGTTCGGCATGATCATCCGTAACTCGGTGATCCTGGTCGACCAGATCGAGCAGGACATCAAGGCCGGCCACGATCCGTGGACCGCCATCGTCGAGTCGGCGGTGCGGCGCTGCCGTCCGATCATCCTGACGGCCGCCGCGGCGGCGCTGGCGATGATTCCCTTGTCGCGCTCGGTATTCTGGGGGCCGATGGCGGTGGCGATTATGGGCGGCCTGATATTGGCCACGGCGCTGACTTTATTATTCCTGCCGGCGCTGTATGCGGCATGGTTTAGAGTGAAAAAGCCGGTGAAATAAGGAAAAAACAGCGGAATGTTGGCGACATATTAAAAATCGTCACATTTCGCTGAAAAACCCGTTAGAATACCGCGTTGAAGTTGAAAGCTCCTGCGGACTCCAGCGGGAATAGGGCGACCGTTTTCACTTACGGGTCGCCCTTTGCTTTTGTGCAAACATGCCGCGAGGATGGCGAAATTGGTAGACGCACCAGGTTTAGGTCCTGACGCCAGCAATGGTGTGGGGGTTCGAGTCCCCCTCCTCGCACCAACTGTATTACTATTTTTTTGGACGATTTTTACATGGCAACTGCAGTCGAAACCTTAGGCAAACTCGAACGTCGTATCACGATCTCCTTCCCGCTGACCGAGGTCCGCGCTGAAGTTGAGAAGCGCCTGAAAGTGCAAGCCAAAACGGCTAAGGCACCAGGCTTCCGTCCGGGTAAAGTTCCTCTGAAAATGGTCGCAGCACAGTACGGTTATCAGATCGAGACCGAAGTGCTGAACGATAAAGTTGGCCGCGCTTTCAACGACGCCGCCAACGCAGCCGAGCTGCGCGTAGCGGGCTACCCACGCATCGAGCCTAAGGAAGAGTCGCCAGCGGGCGTCCTGACCTTCGACGCGACCTTCGAAATCTATCCGGAAGTGGTTGTTGGCGACCTGTCGACCGTGGAAATCGAAACCGTCAAGGCTGACGTGTCGGAAACCGAAATCGACAAAACCATTGAAATCCTGCGCAAACAGCGCGTGCATTTCCACACCAAGGGCGAAGCTGGCGAACACGGCGACGGCGGCGAAGCTGTCGCAGCCAATGGCGACCGCGTGACCGTGGACTTCGTCGGTTCGATCGACGGCGTTGAATTCCCAGGCGGCAAAGCTGAAGACTACGCTTTCGTGCTGGGCGAAGGCCGCATGCTGCCAGAATTCGAAGCCGCCACCGTCGGCCTGAAAGTCGGCGAAGCCAAGACCTTCCCACTGGCCTTCCCAGAGGACTACCATGGTAAAGACGTGGCCGGCAAAACCGCCTCGTTCACCATCACCCTGAAAAAGCTGGAATGGGCGCACCTGCCGGAAGTCGACGCTGAATTCGCCAAATCGCTGGGCGTGGCCGATGGCGACGTCGCCAAAATGCGCGAAGACATCAAAGTCAACCTGGAACGCGAAGTTGCCGGCCGTGTCAAAGCCCGCAACAAGGAAGCCGTGATGGAAGCGCTGGTGAAAACCGCGACCCTGGACGTGCCACAAGCCCTGATCGCCCAAGACACCGAGCGTCTGGCCGAAATGACCCGTCAGGACATGGCCCAGCGCGGCATGAACGTCAAGGACATCCCGTTCCCACCAGAACTGTTCGCGGAAAAAGCCGAGCGTCGCGTACGCCTGGGCCTGATCCTGTCGCAACTGGTCGGCGAGAACAAGCTGCAAGCCCAGCCTGAGCAGGTCAAAGCGCAAGTCGAAGACTTCGCCCAGAGCTACGAAGACCCGCGCGAAGTGCTGAAGTACTACTACAGCGACCGTCGCCGTCTGGCTGAAGTCGAAGCCCTTGTATTGGAAGAAAACGTCGTTAACTACGTCCTGGGCCTGTCGAAAACGTCGTCCAAGGTTGTGGCCTTCGACGAACTGATGGGAAGCAACGCACAAGCGTAATCCAGCTAGGATAGAATAGAGACGGCGCCGTAGCCGCCGTCATTCCCGCGCAGGCGGGAATCCATACTGAGCATGCGTTCTATGGATCCCCGCTTGCGCGAGGATGACGGCTAAGCGGCAAACGATTTCTGACCCTAGCTGCTTCACAAGGAAATGGAATGACTGGTATGAACCGTAATCCGGCGCTGGACACTGAAATGCTCGGCCTGGTGCCGATGGTGGTCGAACAGAGCGGCCGTGGTGAGCGCTCCTATGATATCTACTCGCGCCTGCTGAAAGAGCGCGTGATCTTCATGGTCGGCCCCGTCAACGACCAGATGGCGAACCTGATCGTCGCCCAGTTGCTGTTCCTCGAAAGCGAAAATCCGGACAAGGATATCTCGCTGTACATCAACTCCCCAGGCGGTTCGGTCTCGGCCGGTCTGGCGATCTTCGATACGATGCAGTTCATCAAGCCCGACGTCTCGACGTTGTGCACCGGCATGGCCGCCTCCATGGGCGCCTTCCTGCTGGCGGCCGGCGCCAAGGGCAAGCGCTTCTCGCTGCCGAACTCGCGCATCATGATTCACCAGCCGTCGGGCGGCTCGCAGGGCATGGCTTCGGACATCGAAATCCAGGCCAAGGAAATCCTGTACCTGCGCCACCGTCTGAATTCGATCATGGCTGAACGCACGGGTCAAACCGTGGAGCAGATCGCCAAAGACACGGATCGTGATCGTTTCATGTCGGCGGAAGAGGCGGTAGAGTACGGTTTGATCGACAAAATGTTGTCCAACCGGGCTTGATGCTTCCTTCGCAGCATTGCTAAAAGAACGCCCGGGCGATTAATCGTTCGGGCGTTTCGTTTTTATTTCGGGTAGCATGTAGTCGTCGGCGGACTTTTCCAGACTTCACTTATGCTACCTGGCAACAGCAACGCCATTCTGTAACCCAAAGAAAACTGCCCCATGTCAGACAAAAAATCCTCCAGCGGCGAAAAATTACTGTACTGCTCGTTTTGCGGCAAGAGCCAGCACGAGGTAAAGAAACTTATCGCCGGCCCATCGGTCTTCATCTGCGACGAGTGCATCGACTTGTGCAATGACATCATTCGCGATGAAACCTCGGCCATCGAGTCGGTCACGGGCGCCAAGTCGGACTTGCCGACCCCGCATGAAATCAAGGACTTGCTGGACCAGTACGTCATTGGCCAGCAAACGGCCAAGCGCATCCTGTCGGTGGCGGTGTACAACCACTACAAGCGCCTCAAGCACCTGGGCAAGAAAGACGACATCGAACTGGCCAAGAGCAACATCTTGCTGGTCGGTCCCACCGGCTCGGGCAAGACCCTGCTGGCCCAGACCCTGGCCCGCATGCTGAACGTGCCTTTCGTCATCGCCGACGCCACCACGCTGACCGAAGCGGGCTATGTGGGCGAGGACGTCGAGAATATCATTCAAAAACTGTTGCAAAGCTGCAACTACGATGTTGAGAAAGCTCAACGCGGCATCGTCTACATCGACGAGATCGACAAGATCTCGCGCAAGTCGGACAATCCATCGATCACCCGCGACGTGTCGGGCGAGGGCGTGCAGCAAGCGCTGCTGAAACTGATCGAAGGCACGATGGCGTCGGTGCCACCGCAAGGCGGCCGCAAGCATCCTAACCAGGATTTCGTGCAGATCGACACCACCAACATCATGTTCATCTGCGGCGGCGCATTCGACGGCCTGGCCAAGGTGATTTCTAACCGTTCGGAAAAATCCGGCATTGGTTTCTCGGCCAGCGTGAAGAGCAAGAAGGAACGCAGCGCCAGCGACGTATTGCTGGAAGCGGAACCGGAAGACCTGATCAAGTTCGGCCTGATCCCCGAGTTGGTGGGCCGTCTGCCGGTGGTCGCCACGCTGTCGGAACTGACCGAGGAAGCGCTGATCCAGATCCTGGTCGAGCCGAAGAACGCCCTGGTCAAACAGTACGCCAAGCTGCTGGACATGGAAGGCGCCGAGCTGGAAATTCGTCCGGCCGCCTTGCACGCCATCGCCAAGAAAGCGCTGGCCCGCAAGACCGGCGCGCGCGGCCTGCGTTCCATCCTGGAACACGCGCTGCTCGACACGATGTACGAATTGCCGAACGAAACCAATGTCACCAAAGTGGTCATTGATGAAAACACGATCACCAGCGGCGCCAAACCTTTATTGATCTACCAAGACCAGGCCAAAGCGTCTGGTGAGAATTAAATAACTTGTGCACACTAACCCCACTCAGCAGCAAAATTCATTTCGCATCCGTGGGGCAAGGCGGTACAATTTAAATCAATAAAAGAATGCAGGCTTCATTCGGAAAGCCACACGTGACAGCAGCGTTTGTCACGCGTGGCTTTTTTATTTGACGCGTTTTTTTAGAACATGACTAGCTACTTTGAAAATAACCTTTTATTAAGGGAATTATTTCTTGCAGGTCGGTCTTGTGATTCGGCAAAACAGCGCCCACATCATAATCACGCTTTCACATAAGGTACGCCATGACAACTTCCAAATTAACTGAGCAAACTCAACTGCCGTTATTGCCGCTGCGGGATGTTGTAGTTTTCCCGCATATGGTGATACCGCTGTTCGTAGGGCGCCCAAAATCGATCAAGGCGCTGGAAGCCGCTATGGAGCAGGGCAAGAGCATCATGCTTGCCGCGCAAAAAGCCGCTGCCAAGGACGAACCTTCTGCTTCCGATATCTACGAGATCGGCTGCGTGGCCAATATTCTGCAGATGCTGAAACTGCCCGACGGCACCGTCAAGGTGCTGGTCGAGGGTGCTCAGCGCGCACGCATCAACCGCATCACCGATGCGCCGACGCACTTCATCGCCGATCTGACGCCGCTCGATTCCGAGCTGGGCGACGATTCGGAGATCGAAGCGATGCGCCGCGCCATCGTTCAGCAGTTCGACCAGTACGTAAAGCTGAACAAAAAAATCCCACCTGAGATCCTCGCTTCGCTGTCGGGCATCGACGACGCCGGCCGCCTGGCCGACACCGTCGCCGCGCACCTGCCGCTGAAGCTTGAGCAGAAACAGGTGATCCTGGAAATCTTCAGCGTGGCCAAGCGCCTGGAGCACCTGCTGGGCCAGCTGGAAGGCGAACTCGACATTCTGCAAGTCGAGAAGCGCATCCGTGGCCGCGTCAAGCGCCAGATGGAAAAGTCGCAGCGCGAGTACTACCTGAACGAACAAGTCAAAGCCATCCAGAAGGAACTGGGCGAGGGCGAGGACGGCGCCGACCTGGACGAGCTGGAGAAGAAAGTCGCGCTGGCCAAGATGCCGAAAGAGGCGTTGGACAAGGCCACCGCCGAGCTGAAAAAACTCAAGCTGATGTCGCCGATGTCGGCTGAAGCCACCGTCGTGCGCAACTACATCGACACGCTGGTCAGCCTGCCTTGGAAGAAAAAATCCAAGGTCAACAACGACCTGTCGAACGCCGAGAAAGTGCTGGAAGGCGATCACTACGGCCTGGACAAGGTTAAAGAACGCATCCTGGAATACCTCGCGGTGCAACAACGCGTCGACAAGCTGAAAGCGCCTATCCTGTGCTTCGTTGGTCCTCCAGGCGTCGGTAAAACCTCGCTGGGCCAGTCCATCGCCCGCGCCACGAACCGCAAGTTCGTGCGCATGGCGCTGGGCGGTGTGCGCGACGAGGCCGAGATTCGCGGCCACCGCCGTACCTACATCGGTTCGATGCCGGGCAAGGTGCTGCAGTCGCTGGCCAAGGTCGGTGTGCGCAACCCGCTGTTCCTGCTGGACGAGATCGACAAGATGGGCGCGGACTTCCGCGGCGATCCGTCGTCGGCCCTGCTGGAGGTGCTGGACCCTGAACAGAACCACACGTTCTCGGACCACTACATCGAGGTGGACTTCGACCTGTCCGACGTGATGTTCGTGGCGACGTCGAACTCGTACAACATCCCGCCGGCGCTGCTGGACCGCATGGAAGTCATTCGCCTGTCCGGCTACACGGAAGACGAGAAGACCAGCATCGCCCAGCGCTACCTGCTGCCTAAACAGGTCAAGAACAACGGACTGAAGGAAGAGGAAATCTCGGTGGCCGAGTCGGCGCTGCGCGACATCATCCGCTACTACACCCGCGAGGCCGGTGTGCGTTCGCTGGAACGCGAAGTGTCCAAGATCTGCCGCAAGGTCGTGAAGATGTTGTTGCTGAAAAAGACGGAGAAGAAAGTCGCCGTCACCAGCAAGAACCTGGACAAGTTCCTGGGCGTGCGTCGTTACGACTTCGGCGTGGCCGAGAAGGAAAACCAGATCGGCCAGGTCGTGGGTCTGGCATGGACCGAGGTGGGCGGCGATCTGCTGACCATCGAAGCCGTGCAGATGCCGGGCAAGGGCGGGGTGATCCGCACCGGCACGCTGGGCGACGTGATGAAGGAATCGATCGAGGCAGCCCGCACCGTGGTGCGCAGCCGCGCCAATCGCCTGGGCATCAAGAACGAAGTGTTTGAGAAGAGCGACATCCACATCCACGTGCCGGAAGGCGCGACGCCGAAAGACGGACCTTCGGCCGGCGCGGCGATGACGGTGGCGATGGTGTCGGTATTCACGGGCATTCCGGTCCGCGCCGACGTGGCGATGACGGGCGAGATCACGCTGCGCGGCGAAGTGTTGCCGATCGGCGGCCTGAAAGAAAAGCTGCTGGCGGCACAGCGCGGTGGCATCAAGACCGTGCTGATCCCTGAGCAGAACGTCAAGGACTTGGCCGACATCCCGGACAATGTCAAAAACAAACTGGAAATCGTGCCGGTGCGTTGGATCGACAAAGTGCTGGAAATCGCGCTGGAGCGCATGCCGGAAGCGCTGACGGAAACCGCCCCGGTGGAAGCCGTGGCAGCCGCGGCCGCCAAAGCCGACGGCCAAACGGAAGTGGTAAAACATTAACTTTTACTAGAGTTTAGTAACGGTGTATGCACAAACAGGCGCTTTTATGGCGCCTGTTTGTTATTTCACCCCGATTTTCTATGGTGCAGCGCTTGACACAGGGGCGGGCTGGCTTGTTTAATACGGCCTGAGATTTTTCTCGGCCTGGAGAACGGTATTCAAATACCGCTATCTACCGGCTAAAACGATATAACCTTTGTGACGGGGAATTGCTTTGAATAAGACTGAATTGATCGACCATATTGCTACTACCGCTGATATCTCGAAAGCGGCTGCTGCACGCGCACTCGACGCGGTGATCGACGGTGTAACCACCACCCTGCAAAAGAACGACAGCGTCACCCTGGTCGGTTTTGGCACCTTCTCCGTGAGCGAACGCGCTGCCCGTACCGGCCGCAATCCGCGCACCAAAGAAGAGATCATCATCGACGCAGCTAAAGTTCCTAAATTTAAAGCTGGTAAAGCTTTGAAAGATGCTGTAAACTAACGGACTTCAGTGAGCAGCAAGCAGTAAAGTTGCTCACGAAACGCAAAACGGGCGGTTAGCTCAGTTGGTAGAGCGGAGCCCTTACAAGGCTTAGGTCGGGAGTTCGAGCCTCTCACCGCCCACCAGTTTTGCAGCAGTAAAGGCAGTACCCAGTGTTTTGTTGGAGCGGTAGTTCAGTTGGTTAGAATACCGGCCTGTCACGCCGGGGGTCGCGGGTTCGAGTCCCGTCCGCTCCGCCAACAAAATACTAATTGAGTTTGACCAAGGAGCGGTAGTTCAGTTGGTTAGAATACCGGCCTGTCACGCCGGGGGTCGCGGGTTCGAGTCCCGTCCGCTCCGCCAAGAACAAGATACCCCGCAGCTATTATTAGCTGCGGGGTTTTTCTTTTTCCGCCGTATTTAATTGGGGTCAAGTCTGACATTCGGACACGAGCACAACCGTATATATGCGTTACGGTTGAGTTCGTGTCCGAATGTCAGACTTGACCCCATTTTGTTTTTAATAGGCATATGCGCGGACATTATCGGGTTGGGAAACTAATATGTTCTGACGGTATCATTTGGCCGGGCGCGTCGCTGTCTGCTGCGCTGCACCACGCGCGCGCCGGTGGCATTTTGTTGTCGGGGCTGGCGGCGTGACTGTTTTGCCAAGGATTTACTCTTGCTATAGAGGGGTGCTCTCTGTAAAATCCCGCAACCGGAATCTTGTATGTGCAAGTTCCACTCAATCCGAATTGGCAGACCATGTTTGAATTTATTCGTACCCATCAACGTTTGATGCAGATACTCCTGGCGATCATTATCGTCCCGTCGTTCGCCTTCGTTGGTATCGGCAGTTACAAGAGCTTCGGCGATGACGCCAATACGATCGCCAAAATCGACGGCAAACCGCTGACCCAGCAAGAGTTCGACAACGCGGTGCGCAATCAGCTGGACAGCTATCGCCAGCGTCTGGGCGCGCAGTTCGACCAGAAGATGTTCGATACCCCGGAATTCAAGCAAAACATCCTGGATCAGCTGATTGCCGAGCGCGCCGTGGCTGCCGAAGTGGGCCATGCGCACCTGGGCGTCAGCGACGCTCAACTGCAAAAAGTCATCAAGGAACAGTTTGGCGGCGAAGGTGCATTCGATATCGAGCGCTACAAGACCATCCTGGCCGCCCAGGGCATGACGCCAACCATGTACGACCAGCGCATGCGTCGCGACTTGACCTTGCAGCAGCTGGGCAACGCGGTGCAGGCAACCGGCTTCGCGCCGCGCGCCGTGGCCAAGGCCCTGTCCGACATCGGCGCGCAGGAGCGCGAGGTGCAGGAATTGCTGCTGCCGGTCGCCGATTTCGTGCCGCAAGTGAAGATCACCGACGACATGGTCAAGGCTTACTACGACAAGAACAGCAAGTTCTTCGAAGTGCCGGAGCAGGCCAAGATCGAATACGTGGTCTTCAACAGCGACGCCGTCATGAACCAGGTCACCGTGACCGACGCCGACGTGGCAGCGTACTACGCCGCCAACCAGCCTGCTTTCAGCACGCAGGAAAGCCGCCGCGCCGCGCACATCCAGATCGCAGTGAAGAAGGGCGCCAGCGCCGCCGAGGTGGCCGCCGCCAAGGCCGAGGCCGACGCCATCGTGGCCGAACTGCGCAAGAACCCAGGTGATTTCGCCAAGGTCGCCAAGGCCAAGTCGGACGACCCTGTGTCGGGCGAGCAGGGCGGCGATCTGGGCATCGTCAGCAAGGGTTCGCTGCCGGCCGCATCGGTCGAAGCCGCCGTCATGAAACTCAAGCAGGGCGAGATCAGCGACCCGGTGCAGTCGGACTTTGGTTTCCACATCCTGACCGTGACCGAGCTGAAGCCGGCCGTCGTCAAGCCGTTGGACGCGGTCAAGGGCGAAGTGGCCGAGGCGCTGAAAAAGCAGAAGGCCGCCAAGAAGTATTCGGAAATGGCTGAAGCCTTCACCAACACCGTCTACGAGCAGTCGGACAGCCTGAAGCCGGTCGCCGACAAGCTGGGCCTGAAGATCGAAACCGCCGCCAACGTCTCGCGCACGCCGTCGCCGATGGCTGGCCCGGCGCCGTACAACAACGCCAAGTTCCTGGCCGCGCTGTTCTCCAACGAGTCGATCAGCAGCAAACGCAATACCGAAGCCGTCGAGACCGCGCCGAGCACCCTGGTCGCCGGCCGTATCGTCGAGTTCAAGCCTGCGACCAAGCGTCCGCTGGCCGAAGTCGATGCCGCCATCCGCCAGCGCGTCACGATGGAAGAGGCCGCCAAGTTGGCCGCCAAGGCCGGCGCCGAGAAACTGGCTGCGTTCAAGAAATCCGGTGACGCCGCCGGCTTCGGCACCGCCAAGCTGGTGTCGCGTTCCAAGCCGGAAGGCGTGAACGGCCTGGCGATGCAGGAAATCATGAAGGCCGACACCACCAAGCTGCCTGCCTACGTTGGCGTGGACGTGCCTGGCATGGGCTATGGCATCTACCGCATCGGCAAGGTGCAGCAGCCTGAGGTGCAGGATGAGGCCCGCCGCAAATCGGAAGCCGAGCAGATCAACAGCATCGTGGCCCAGCAAGAGATGTACGACTACATCGAACTGTTGAAACAAAAGGCCAAGGTCAAGATCCTCAAGCCCATCGCAAAAACCACAGTTGCAGAAGTAAAGTAATTTGATTTTCCGGGAAGCGCGCCGCGCTTCCCGGCTCAGCAGTTCCCGCCGTTGCCGCGCGTCCTCTCCATCCCCCAGCATTTTCCCCGCCGCTCACCCCGACTTCGATATCGCAAGTTGGTTGTTTATTTTGAATAATTAATTGACATCTAAATTGGGCAGGTGTAACGTCAAGTGGCGCACTGGCTCATCAGGCGCGTTCGGTTTCCACTTTTTTTCTCGGGAAAATTATGAAACTAAAATCGCTCTTAATCGGGACTGTGCTGGCGGCCACCTCGATGCTAACCTATGCCGCCGGCGACAGTTATAGCGTTCCGGTTGTGCTAAACGGCACTCCGACCACTGGCTACAGCGCTCATTTCGGGGTGGATCACTCGGCAATCGGTGCCTTCACCGACGTCTTTACCTTCAGTCCCGCCGTGGGCCCCAGCCTGGTGAATGCCTGGGTGCAGACCATGAACCTGGGTGGCAATCATAATATCGATTTCTACTCCGCAGACTTGAACGGCCATGCCTTGAGTTTCACGCCGACCGGCGCCGCCGAGTCAGGCATGCTCGACCCGACCTGGATCTCCGGCACGCTGGTGCTGACGGTGTATGGTATATCCAACAACGTCTCCGCCAGTTATTCCGGCACGCTGAACGTCGATCCGGTCCCCGAGCCTGAAACCTACATCATGATGCTCGGCGGCCTGGGCATTCTGTCCTACCTCGGGCGGCGCCGCAAAAAAAGCTGACGGCCCTTCAGCACACTAAGCCGTAGCGAAAAAAAGCCCCGACAACCGGACGCCGGTTCTCGGGGCTTTGTGTTGGTGGGCCAGACTCAGGCCGGCGCCGTCATCAGGCTTAACGCGGCGGCGTGGAAGGCGGTGCTGTCGATGTCCGCCAGTTCCAGCGGCAAGGCCTGGCCATATTTGACGAAATTGCGGTCGATCGAGCGCAGATAGGCCGGATCGTAGTGGTCGGCCAGCAGCTCCTCGACCAGGGCCGGCATCGCGCCGGCCACCGCCATGCCTTGCCAGCGTCCGATCTTCTCGCGCCCGTGCAGCGGCGTCAGAAATTCCAGCTGCTCGTTGAGCGAGGCGGGACTGTCGGTGAAATGCGCGTAATCCTCCATCAGCAGGCGCACGCGGTTGGCGCGCGACAGCGTCAGCGCGACGCAGTCGGAGGCGCGCATGGCATCCATCAGCGCCGTCGGCACCCGCAGGTTGCCGACCTTCTTGCTCTCCGATTCCACAAACACCGGCAGCGCGGGATCGAAGCGGCGTAGGGTATTCCAGATCGCGGTCTCGAATGCCTTCTGGCTGGGCTGCGGTTGGCTCGGCAGGTTGCCCAGCACCGAGCCGCGATGGGCGGCCAGCCGCTCCAGGTCCAGCACTTGCGCGCCGTTCGCGTGCAGCACTTCCAGCAAGCGGCTCTTGCCGCTGCCGGTGGTACCGCAGATGACCTTGAAGTTCAACCCCGGCGCCTGTTCCAGCGCCGCGTTGACGTGGGCGCGGAAAGCCTTGTAACCGCCGTCCAGCTGCGCCACCGGCCAGCCTATCTTGGCCAGGATGTGCGCCATCGAGCCGCTGCGGTTGCCTCCGCGCCAGCAGTAGATCAGGGGACGCCATTCGCGCGGCTTGTCCAGCCACAGCGCCTCGATGTGGGCGGCGATATTCTTCGCCACCAGCGCGGCGCCGACCTTTTTGGCCTCGAACGAATTGACCTGCTTGTACATCGTGCCGACCTGGATGCGCTGCGCGTCGTCCAGCACCGGCGCGTTGATGGCGCCGGGCAGGTGGTCCAGCGCGTATTCGGCGGGGCTGCGGACGTCGATGATGGTGTCGAACTTGTCCAGTTGCTGGAGCGCGTCGTCGAACACTAGGATTTCTGGATACCTCATTTTGCCTTGATGCTTTTCTGTAGGACGGGCCAGATGTTGGCCAGGATGGTCGGATGGGCTTCGGCCAGCGGGTGCAGGCGGTCCGGC
Source organism: Rugamonas sp. A1-17 (assembly GCA_025548565.1). Taxonomy (GTDB): domain Bacteria; phylum Pseudomonadota; class Gammaproteobacteria; order Burkholderiales; family Burkholderiaceae_D; genus Rugamonas. Next base: position 50,143 of record JAJLPB010000014.1, on the reverse strand, counting down.
TGGAACAGCTGCGGCTTGTCGGCGATCCCGTCGAGCATGAACGGCACCAGCGGCGCCTTGATCTCCTTGCTCAGGGTGCCGTACATGGCGAAGAATTTGTCTGCGTAATCGCGCCCGTAGTTGGGCGGCATGCGCATGCCGATCAACATGACCTTGGCGTCGGCCTTGGCCGCGGCATCGGCCATCGCGCGCAGATTGGTCTCGGCAGCGGCCACCGGCAGGCCGCGCAGGCCGTCGTTGGCGCCCAGTTCGATCACCACCAGCGCCGGCTTGTACTTCGCCAGCAGCGCCGGCAAGCGCGTGCGGCCGCCGCTGGTGGTTTCGCCGCTGACGCTGGCGTTGACCACGTTGGCCTCGATCTTCTGGCTCTTGAGTTTTTGCTCGGCCAGCGCGACCCAGCCGGCGCCGCGCGCCAGGCCATATTCGGCCGAAAGGCTGTCGCCGAGCACCAGCACGGTTTTTGGTGCAGAATAGGCGCTCGCCATGGCCGATGCCAGCAGCAACGCGGCCAAGGCCTGGCTACGCAGTTTTCTTGATAAACCGTATAAAACATTTAACACATTCAGCATGCCTGATTTCCCTAAAGCGTCTTCCCATTTCATGCCGGACGGACCGGGCCTGGTGTCCAGCGCCGCCGCTGTGCCGCTTGCCGGCGCGCAGGCGGCCATCGCCGTCAGCGGCCTGGCCAAGCGCGTGGCCGACGCCAGCGGCGAACTGACGATCCTGCACGAGGTGGATTTTACCGTGCAAAAAGCCGAGACGCTCGCCATTGTAGGCGCTTCCGGCTCGGGCAAGTCGACTTTGCTAGGTCTGCTGGCCGGCCTGGACACGCCCAGCGCGGGCCGCGTGATGCTCGACGGCGTCGATATCTACGCGCTGGACGAGGATGGCCGCGCAGCGCTGCGCAAGGAAAAGCTGGGTTTCGTGTTCCAGTCGTTCCAGCTGCTGGCGCATCTGACTGCGCTGGAAAACGTGATGCTGCCGCTGGAGCTGCGCGGCGCCACGCATGCGCGGGAGAAGGCGGAGAGCATGCTGGAGCGGGTGGGGCTGGCCAGCCGCCTGAAGCACTATCCCAAATACCTGTCCGGCGGCGAGCAGCAGCGCGTGGCGCTGGCGCGGGCCTTCGTCACCGAACCGCCGCTGCTGTTCGCCGACGAGCCGACCGGCAGCCTGGATGCGGCCACCGGCGAGGCGGTCATCAAACTGATGTTCGCACTGAATCGCCAGCACGGCTCCACGCTGGTGCTGGTCACGCACGACCAGGCGATGGCGGCGCGCTGCGCCCGCACCATCACCATCGCGGCGGGACGGCTGGTTTGACCGGCTAGCGGCCGTGGTGCTGGACCATGCGGTTTAGCGCCACGCGAATCGCCGGTATCAGTTCGCCGGCGGTCAGGCCGATCGGCCCCGTGCCTTCGGTGACCAGCACGTCGGCCGCCATGCCGTGCAGCCAGACGCCGGCCAGCGCGGCCTCCCACAGCGGCCAGCCTTGCGCCAGCAGGCCGCCGCACAAACCAGACAAGACGTCGCCGGTGCCGGCCGTGGCCAGCGCCGGATTGCCGGTGGTGTTGACGACGGCATCCCCGTTCGGCGCTGCGATCACGGTGCCGGAACCCTTGAGCACCACATAGGCATTCAAGCTGGCCGCCAGCTTGCGGGCGGCGCCGATGCGGTCGGCCTGCACGTCGGTGATGGTGGACCCCAGCAACCGCGCCGCCTCCAGCGGATGCGGTGTCAAAACGCTGGAGGCCGGACGCCGCGCCAGCGCGGTTTGCAGTGCGGGATTGGCGGCCAGCAGATTGAGCGCGTCGGCGTCGGCCAGCAGCGCACCGCCGCTGCCGATGGCGCGCTCCAGCAGTTCGACGGCGTGGCGCGATGCGCCCAGTCCGGGGCCTATCACCAGCGTGACCGCGCTCAAATCGAAATCGTCGGCGAGGCGGCACATCAGCTCCGGCTGGCCGCTGTCGCAGGGCAGCGGGTCATCGACGAACAGCGCGTAGACGCGGCCCGCGCCGCTGTTGAGCGCAGTGCGCGCGGCCAGCAACGGCGCGCCGCTCATGCCGGGCGCGCCGCCGATCACCGCCACGCTGCCATAGCTGCCTTTGTGCGTGTTGTGGCGCCGTGCGCGCAGATGGCGCGAGAAGAACTTGACGTCGTTCAGGTGCAGCCGCGCCGGCGCGAAATGGCCGGCGTCGATGTCGAGGCGCGAGACGTCCACCAGACCCGCGTAATCGCGGCCGTCGCAGGTGTGCAGGCCAGGCTTGTTGCCGATGAAGGTGATGGTGTGGGTGGCGTGGATCGCCACGCCGTCCGGGCCGACGACGGCACCGGTGTCGGCATCGAGGCCGCTCGGCAGGTCCAGCGCCAGCACCGAGCATTTGAGGCCGTTGACCGCCTCCGCCAGTTCGCGCAGCGCGCCGGCCAGCGGGCGTTGCAGACCGATGCCGAACAAGCCGTCCACCACCAGCGTCCATTCGGTGCCGGCCACCATCGCCAGATCCAGATCGGCAAAGCGGGCGTCGCTGGTTTGGGCGCGACGCATGGCGGCCGCGCGCTCGGTGGACGGCGCCGATTGCGGCGGGAAGTGCAGGATTGTGACTTGCGCGCCGGCGTAGGCCAGATGGGCCGCGGTCTCCAGCGCATCGCCGCCGTTGTTGCCGGGGCCCGCCAGTATCAGGACCTTGGCCTTGGAGGTCGAGAAGGGCAGCAGATCCAGCGCGGCATTGGCGCCTGCCTGGCCGGCCCGCTGCATCAGCACACCGTCGGGTAGCGCGGCGGCAGCGGCGTGTTCGATGGCGCGTATCTCCGCGCTGGAGTAAAGTGGATTCATGGTGTGATTTTAGCATCCAAATTATGTTGTAAGGCCGCTGTCCCACGCGCGGCCGAGACACTACAATACACGCTTCAGTTATCGTAGCGAGGCTTGCATGGATTGGCAGTTCTGGATAGACCGGGGTGGTACGTTTACCGACATCGTGGCGCGTCCGCCCGATGGGCGCTTGCGTACGCTCAAGCTGCTGTCCGAGAACCCCGAGCAGTACGCCGATGCGGCCATCGCCGGCATCCGCCAATTGATGGGTGTCGCCAAGGGCAAGCCGATTCCGGTGGCGCAGATCGGTGCCGTCAAGATGGGCACCACCGTCGCCACCAACGCGCTATTGGAGCGCAAGGGCGAGCCCACCGCGCTGGCCATCACGCGCGGTTTCCGCGACGCGCTGCGCATCGCTTACCAGAACCGTCCGCGCCTGTTCGACCGCCGCATCCTGCTGCCAGAGCTGCTGTACAGCCATGTGATTGAAATCGACGAGCGCATGGGCGCTCATGGAGAGACCGTCGCCGCGCTGGACATGGAGACCGCGCGCGCCGGCCTGGCCGCAGCCTACGACATGGGCCTGCGTTCGCTGGCCATCGTCTTCATGCACGGCTACCGTTATCACGCGCATGAGGTCAAGGTGGCGGAGATGGCGCGGCTGATGGGGTTTACGCAGGTCTCGGTCTCGCACGAAGTCAGCCCGATGATGAAACTTGTCGCGCGCGGCGACACGACCGTGGTGGACGCCTATCTGTCGCCCATCCTGCGGCGCTACGTCGACCAGGTGGCGAAGGAAATGCCCGGTGTGAACCTGCAGTTCATGCAGTCCAGCGGCGGCCTGACCGACGCGCGCGCGTTCCAGGGCAAGGACAGCATCCTGAGCGGCCCTGCGGGCGGCATCGTGGGCATGGTCCGAGCCAGCAAGCTGGCCGGCTTCGACAAAGTGATCGGCTTCGACATGGGCGGCACCTCGACCGACGTCTCGCATTTTTCCGGCGAGTTCGAGCGCGTGTTCGAAACCCAGGTGGCCGGCGTGCGCATGCGCGCGCCGATGATGAGCATCCACACGGTGGCGGCGGGCGGCGGCTCTATCCTGCATTTCGACGGCAGCCGCTATCGCGTGGGGCCGGACAGCGCTGGCGCCAATCCGGGGCCGGCCAGTTATCGGCGCGGCGGTCCGCTGGCGGTCACCGACTGCAATGTCATGCTCGGAAAAATCCAGCCCAATCACTTCCCGCAGCTGTTCGGGGCGGAGGGCCGGCAGGCGCTCGACGCGCATGCCGTGCGCACCCGCTTCGCCGAACTGGCGGCGCGCATCCAGGCCGCCACCGGCAAGGAAACCACGCCGGAGCAGGTGGCCGAGGGCTTCATCGAAATCGCCGTCGGCAACATGGCCAATGCGATCAAGCAGATCTCCGTGCAGCGCGGGCACGACGTCACCGAGTATGCGCTGACCAGCTTTGGCGGCGCCGGTGGGCAGCATGCCTGCCTGGTGGCCGACGCGCTGGGCATGAAGACGGTGTTCGTGCATTCGCTGGCGGGCGTGATGTCGGCCTACGGCATGGGCCTGGCCGACCAGACCGCGATGCGCGAGGCCGCGGTGGAAGCACGCCTCGGCGCCGACTCGGTGGAAGACCTGGACGCGCGCCTGCACGCGCTGGGCCGCCATGCGCGCGCCGACCTGCATCACCAGGGCGTGGACGACCAGCGCATCGTGCTGATACGCCGCGTGCACCTGCGTTACGAAGGGACGGATTCGGCGCTGATCGTCTTGTTTGATACCGTCGACAGCATGAAGGCGCAGTTCGAGGCGGCCTACCGCAAGCGCTATTCCTTCCTGATGCCGTCCAAGGCGCTGATTGTGGAGGCGGTGTCGGTGGAGGCGGTCGGCAAGTCCGACGCACCATCCGAAACCGTGGAGCCGGCGCCGCGCCGCGTGTCGGGCCTGATGCCGCATGCGGTGGTGCCGATGTACACCGGTGGCAAATGGCGCCAGACCAATCTGTACCAGCGCGGCGCCACGCGCATCGGCGATATCGTGAAAGGCCCGGCCATCATCGCCGAGGCGAATGCGACCACTATCGTCGAAGCGGGATGGCAGGCGGAGGTGACGCTGCACGACCATCTGGTGCTCAAGCGCGTAGTGGCGCTGCCGGAGCGCCGCGCCATCGGCACCAGCGCCGATCCGGTGATGCTGGAGATCTTCAACAACCTGTTCATGTCGATCGCCGAGCAAATGGGGCTGCGCCTGCAGAACACGGCCTACTCGGTCAACATCAAGGAGCGGCTGGACTTCAGCTGCGCCATCTTCGACGCCGACGGCAACCTGATCGCCAACGCGCCGCATATGCCGGTGCACCTGGGCTCCATGGGCGAGAGCATTAAGACCGTGATGCGCGAGAACGCCGGCCGTATGCACGCCGGCGACGTCTTCATGCTCAACGACCCATACAACGGCGGCACCCATTTGCCGGATGTGACGGTGATCTCGCCGGTGTTCGACGAGGCGGGCCGGGACATCCTTTTCTACGTCGGCTCGCGCGGCCACCATGCTGACATCGGCGGCACCACGCCAGGTTCGATGCCGCCGGATTCGCGCGTGATCGAGGAAGAGGGCGTGTTAATCAATAACTTCAAGCTGGTGGACGGCGCCGCCGGCGGCCAGCTGCGCGAGGCCGAGACGCGCGCCATGCTTGCTGGCGCACGCTACCCCGCGCGCAATCCCGACCAGAACATGGCCGATCTGCGTGCGCAGGTGGCGGCCAACCAAAAGGGCGTGGACGAGCTGCGCAAAATGGTGGCCCACTTCGGCCTGGATGTGGTTCAGGCCTACATGGGCCACGTGCAGGACAACGCCGAGGAATCCGTGCGGCGCGTGATCAGCGCGTTGAAGGACGGTAGCTACACGCTGCAACTGGATAACGGCGCGCAGATACAAGTGGCGGTGCGGGTCGATCATGCCAGCCGCAGTGCGGAGATCGATTTTACCGGCACCTCGCCGCAGCTGGAGAATAACTTCAACGCGCCGTCGGCGGTATGCATGGCGGCCGTGTTGTACGTGTTCCGAACGCTGGTGGATGACGAGATTCCGCTGAACGCGGGCTGTCTGAAGCCGCTGAAGGTACTGATACCGCAAGGCTCCATGCTCAATCCCCACTATCCGGCGTCGGTGGTGTCGGGGAATGTGGAGACCTCCACCTGCATCACCAATGCGCTGTACGGCGCGCTGGGAGTGATGGCTGCGGCGCAGGGCACGATGAACAACTTCACCTTCGGGAATGCCCGTTATCAGTACTACGAGACCATCAGCGGCGGCTCCGGCGCGGGCCCGGGCTTCGACGGCACCAGCGTCGTGCAGACCAATATGACCAATTCGCGCCTGACCGATCCCGAGATCCTTGAGTTCCGCTTCCCTGTGCGCCTGGAGAGTTACGCCATCCGTGAAGGCAGCGGCGGTGCGGGCCAGTGGCATGGGGGGAACGGCGGCGTGCGCAAAGTGCGCTTCCTTGAAGCGATGACCGCGGCCATCCTGTCGAACAACCGCATCCACGCGCCGTTCGGCATGGCCGGTGGTGAGCCGGGCGCGTTGGGACGCAACACCGTGGTGCGGGCCGATGGTCGTGTCGAGGAGCTCGCCCACATCGGCAAGACCGACATGCAGCCCGGCGACCTGTTCGTCATCGAAACGCCGGGCGGCGGCGGCTACGGCCCGCGCAAGGATAAGCAATGACGCAACTGGAGGCGGGTGCTTATGTGCTGCGGCCCTTCGTCGCGGCGGACGCGCCGGCGTTCGCGGCGGCCATTCGCGAATCGATGTCCAGCGTCGGTCAATGGATGTCGTGGGCGCACGCCGAATACACTGAGGAGCAGGCGTTGTCGTGGTTTGCTTTTTGCGACGCCAGCCGCGCCGAGGGCAGCGCCCACGAATTCGGGATCTTCCTGCTGGATGGCGTTTCGCTGGTTGGTGGCGGCGGCTTGAACCAGATGAATGCGGTCAACAGCTTCTGTAACTTGGGCTACTGGGTGCGGGAGTCGGCGCAGCGGCAGGGCGCCGCGATCGCCGCGACCATCGCGCTGGCCCGCTACGCCTTCCTGCACCTGAATCAAGCGCGGGTGGAGATCGTCGTCGCCGCCGGCAATGAGCCCAGCGCCGCCGTGGCGCGCAAGGCCGGCGCCACGCACGAATGCCTGGCGCGCAACCGGCTCAAGCTGCGCGGCGAATCCGTGGCGGCCCATGTGTTTTCATTGATCCCCGATTAGGCTTGTCAAGCAAAGTTGACAAGCCCGGATTTGTCAATTAAAGTTGACGCATGACCGATCTCCATCACCTCAAGATTCCCACCGCGCCAAGCGAAGCCCTGGCGGCGGTGCTCGCGCTGCGCGAGCTCGCGGACCAGATAGAGCGCAAAGCCGTGCGCAAGGCGTTGGAGGACGGCTGGACCTGGGCCCAGATAGCGGAGGCGCTTGGCGTCTCCAGGCAGGCCGCCCATAAAAAGCACGCGGCGAGTCTGGCGCGCGGCTGAATCCAACGGGAGGAACGATGTTCGCGAAGTTCAAACAGCGCTGGCAGGACCTGCGCACCATTGCCAATTTATCGAACAATGCCGAGCGCTGGGCCTTGAAAGCGGGCCAGCAGCACCCGGGCGCGGAACATTACGCTTTGGCCGCGCTGGACCTGGCCGACGGCTCGGCGCGGCGTGTATTCCAGCGCGTCGGCGCCGATCCGGAAGCGTATCGCACGGCGCTGGAGAAGCGGCACGCCGCGGCGTTGTCCGCGCTGGGCCTGGAGGTCGAGGCGGACGACATCGCGCCGCCGCCCGCGATGGCGGGGAAACTGTTCGACGCCCAACCGTCCGGCCAAGCGCTGATACAAAAGCTGCGCGACGCGCAACGCCGCTTGCCTGCCGCGTTGTGCGGGGCGCATATCCTGCTCGTTGTGGCGGGCATGCGGCAAAGCGCCGCGGGCCGCGCCTTTGGCGCCATCAACGTCGATCTGCAGGCCCTGGGCCGCGCGGCGGAAGAGGAGCTGCGCACCATGGCCGCCTGATGGCCCGCCATCCAATACCATCGGCATCAAAAAACGGTACCGGCGATTCCCGGCTTGTCCAGTGCAGGGCGTGGGGCGTAAAGTTTTGGTTCGATGAACAGATGGAAGGGAGGACCCGGTGCGTACGCTACTCAAGCTCCTGCGCGGGCGCAGATCGGCGAATGGTGCGATCCTGTCGGCCTTCCTGCTGTGTGCCCTGTACTTCGTGACCTGGTACCTGATTTCCCACCTGTCGAACTTTCCCGGTTCACTGATCCTGTAACTAAGCCGTCGTCGCGATACCGTACTTGCGCTGGGTGTGCGAATACTGCAATTGCAGCGCCTCCAGCGATGGATGGGTCGGATCGATCTTGCGCATGCGCTCCAGCAGGTAGGCGCATTGCTCGGCCAGCGGCACTTCCCAACCCAGATCGTCCAGCTGCTTGAGTATCGCCGACGTCGCCGCCGGCAGCAGCGACATGTTGGCCGGCGCCTTGCGCAGCGCCGCGTTCAGCGTATCGACGGCAGCCCGCAGGTCGCCTTGGCCGCGTTGTTCGGATGCGTGCGCAATCAGCTCGTCCACCTGTTGCTTGATTTGTTCGCCCATGCCGGCGGCGAGGTCGTGGCGGCCGGCCTTTTCGAACACCTGCACCGCATCGTCCATCGACACCCCGCTCTCGGTATCGTTCATCAGGTTCAGCATCAGGTCGGAGGCCTGTTGGTCCAGCTTCACATTCAGGCAGCTGTGCACAAGGCCGATTTTGAGGCTGGTCGACAGGCCCCGGCTGGCGCCGACGGCGTTGACGGCAGTGGTCAGTTCCGCCGCCGCGCCGCTGATATTGCCGGTCATTTCCTGCAGCAGCCCTGCGGCGATGGCGCGGCAGGCTTCGACATTGGCGCTGCCGCGCAATGAGCGCTCCATGTCGCGTATCACGCCACTGGCCTGATTGGCGTCGCCTTTCTTGACCAGCGTCTTGACCAATTTGACGTGGTCCTCGGGGTCGCGGAACTCGGAGTACTTGGCCTTGGCCACCACCTGCTTGAATGCCTTCTCGGCGACGCCGACATCGCCCGTCTCGAACGCCACTTCGCCCAGGTGGCGCAGGCGCCGCACCATGTTGGGCGAGATCGCCACCGCGTCCTCCAGTATCTTCTTGGCCGCTTCCTGCTGCCCAAGCGCCTCGTGGGTGCGCGCCAGCAAATCGTAGGCCGCCATGAACTTGGGATTGTGGACCAGCAGTTCCTGTAAGGTCTCCTGCGCCTCGATGTACTTCTGCTGGCCGAACTGGCAGCGCGCCATGCCCAGGTGCGCCCAGGCGATAGGGCGGTTCATCAGGATGACCTGGTACACCACCTCGGCGTCGGCCAGTTCGTCCAGCGACATCAGCAGCTCGGCGCGCAGCCGCGCGAAGTCGATCGCGTAACGGGGATTCTTTTCCTCGGCGATTCCGCACTCGCCGATGGCTTTGCGGACGCTGCCCAGTTCCACCAGCTGGTGGATGGGCAGGAACACGTCGCGCCGCTCGACCGCCTTGCGCAGCCGCTGCAGCAGCGCGTCCACGGTGAAGGGCTTGAGGACGTAGTCGGTCGGCGTCAGCTCGGCCGCGCCGATCACTTTGCTGTACACGCCCTCGGATGTGAGCATGATAAAGATGGTCGACGGCGCGATGAGCTTATGGTGGCGCAGGTCTTCCAGCAGCTGCTGGCCGTCCTGGCCATTGTTTTCGCCGCTGCCGTTGCCCAGGTCGTACTCGCACAGGACGATGTCGAACGGTTTCTTGGCCAGCTGGCGGATGGCCGTGCCGGAGCTGACCGCGTAATCGATCTTGGTGATGCCGGATTGGTTCAACATGTTGTGCAGGCTGCCGCGCATCCCGGGATTCGGGTCGACGATCAGCACCGACAATTCACTATATTCCGCCATGTTACACATCCTAGCTAAAGTTAAATCTAGCATACTCCATGGCAAGTCGAAATGTTATGAAAAACCGGCAACAAGAGCGGGACTGTGGATTAATCCGGCCTCAAATTGCCAAAAATGTTGCTTCCGCAGCACTTTTTTGGCCGAATTGGCGCTGTATAGGCAGGCTGGTAAAGGGTATAATGCGCGCAAAGGAAATTCTGCATTACAAGTATCTCGTGCTCCATCTACCTTTAATCCGCAGCCATGCTGCATCAACCATCCTCCAAACATGTTGATTCTGCCGGGCTCCAACGCCCTGTCCGCATTCCGTAGCCAACGCCTGTTAACTCAACTGCAAGCCGCGCTGCCTGCCGTCGCCGCCGTCCAGGCGCGCTATGTCCACTTCATCGACGCCGCCGAACCGCTGTCGGCCGACGACACCAGCCGCCTCGGCGCGCTGCTGACCTACGGTGAGCCGGCCCACGCCGACAACACCGATGGCGTGGTCGAAGAGTTCTTTGTCATCCCTCGCTTCGGCACGATCTCGCCGTGGGCCTCCAAGGCCACGGACATCGTCCACAACTGCGGCATGGCGCACATCAAGCGCGTCGAGCGCGGCATCGCCTTCCGCATCAATCTGAAGAGCGGCATTTTGGGCAGCAGCATCGGCGCCGCCAAGAAGCTGTCGGACGAAGAAGTGCAGGCCGTCGCCGCGCTGCTGCACGACCGCATGACCGAATCGGTGCTGCGTCATCCTGACGAAGCGGCCGGCTTGTTCCGCACGCTGGAAGCGAAGCCGCTGGAATCGGTCGACGTGATCGGCATGGGCAAGGCCGCGCTGGAAAAGGCCAACACGGACCTGGGCCTGGCGATGTCGGACGACGAGATCGAGTACCTGGACGCCGCCTTCACCAAGGCTGGCCGCAATCCGACCGACGTCGAGCTGATGATGTTCGCGCAGGCGAACTCGGAGCACTGCCGCCACAAGATCTTCAACGCCGATTGGACCATCGACGGCGTCGCCCAACCGAAGTCGCTGTTCGGCATGATCAAGAACACGCACCAGCTGCAGCCTAAGGGCACCATCGTCGCCTACAGCGACAACTCGTCGATCATGGAAGGCGCGGAAGTGATGCGCTTCTTCCCGCAGGGCGACGCCCACCAGTACGCGCCGACCACCGAGTTGACGCACACGCTGATGAAGGTGGAAACCCACAATCACCCGACCGCGATCTCTCCATTCCCTGGCGCCTCCACCGGCGCCGGCGGTGAGATCCGCGATGAAGGCGCGACCGGTCGTGGCGCCAAGCCGAAGGCCGGCTTGACCGGCTTCACGGTGTCGAACCTGATGCTGCCAGGCGCCGTGCAGGCCTGGGAAAACGACGCTCCCGTCACCGCGCCGGTGGCCGACTACCGCAGTAGCGGCAAGGCTTACGGCAAGCCAGACCGCATCGCATCGGCGCTGCAGATCATGATCGAAGGCCCGCTGGGCGGCGCCGCGTTCAGCAATGAATTCGGCCGTCCGGTGCTGGGCGGTTACTTCCGTACCTACGAACAGAATATCGGCAAGCAGTTCGCCGGCGCGCACGACACCGTGTTCGGCTACCACAAGCCGATCATGATCGCGGGCGGCATCGGCAACATCTCCGGCCAGCACACGCATAAGAACGACATCCCGGTCGGCAGCCTGCTGGTGCAGTTGGGCGGGCCGGGCATGCGCATCGGCATGGGCGGCTCGGCCGCTTCGTCGATGGCCACCGGCACCAACACCGCGGACCTGGACTTCGACTCGGTCCAGCGTGGCAATCCGGAGATGGAACGCCGTGCGCAGGAAGTGATCAACGGCTGCTGGCAGCTGGGCGCGAACAATCCGATCATCTCGATCCACGACGTCGGCGCCGGCGGCCTGTCGAACGCCTTCCCGGAGATCACCAACGACGCCAAGCGCGGCGCGATCTTCGACCTGCGCAAGATCCCGCTGGAAGAAAGCGGCATGGCGCCGAAAGAAATCTGGTCCAATGAATCGCAGGAGCGCTATGTGCTGGCGATCTCGCCGGACAGCCTGCCGATGTTCAAGGCGCTGTGCGAGCGTGAGCGCTGCCTGTTCGCCGTGGTCGGCACCGCGACCGAAGAACGTCAACTGAAGCTGATCGATCCAGAGCTGGGCAACGAGCCGGTCGACATGCCGATGGATGTCCTGCTGGGCAAACCGCCGAAGATGCAGCGCGACGTGCACCACGTGCAGAACGAATTCCCAGCCATCGACCTGACCGGCATGGACCTGGAGGAAGCCGCCAAGCGCGTGCTGCTGCTGCCCACCGTCGGCGACAAGTCCTTCCTGATCACCATCGGCGACCGCACCGTGGGCGGCATGTCCGTGCGCGACCAGATGGTCGGTCCATGGCAGGTGCCGGTGGCCGATTGCGCCGTCACCGCGATGAGCTTCGAAGGCTACCTGGGCGAAGCGATGGCGATGGGCGAGCGTACGCCGCTGGCGGTCATCAACGCCGCCGCGTCGGGCCGCATGGCGGTCGCCGAGGCGATCACCAACATCGCCGCCGCGCCGATCAAGGATATCTCCGACATCAAACTGTCCGCCAACTGGATGGCCGCCTGCGGCCAGCCTGGCCAGGACGCGGCGCTGTTCGACACCGTCAAGGCGGTCGGCATGGAACTGTGCCCGGCGCTGGGCATCAGCATCCCGGTCGGCAAGGACTCGCTGTCGATGCGCACCACCTGGAAGGACGAGGGCGACGCCAAGGCTGTCACTTCGCCTGTGTCACTGATCGTCTCGGCCTTCGCGCCGGTGCACGACGTGCGCAAATCGCTGACGCCACAAATCAAGACCGATGCCGGCGACACCGCCATCATCCTGATCGATCTGGGTCGCGGCAAGAACCGACTGGGCGCTTCCGCGCTGTCGATGGTCATGGGCCAGCTGGGCAACGAGACGCCTGACGTGGACAGCCCTGAAGACCTGAAGGCCTTCTTCACCGCGATCCAACAATTGAACAGCGACGGCAAGCTGCTGGCCTACCACGACCGTTCCGACGGCGGCCTGTATGGCACGCTGACCGAGATGGCCTTCGCCGGCCGCGCGGGCCTGTCGATCAACCTCGATATCCTGACGCTGGAAGAGGGCCACGGCGCCGACCAGGGCGACGCGAAGAACTGGGCCGGCCAGATCGCCGAACGCCGCAACGAGCAGACCCTGCGCGCTCTGTTCTCCGAGGAGCTGGGTGCGGTGATCCAGGTGCGCGCCGACGAGAAGTCGCTGGTGATGGACGTGCTGCGCACCTTCAACCTGGGCGCCTGCAGCCATATCATCGGCAAGCCGAACGACCGTGGCGTGATCGAATTCACCCGCGATGCCAAGAACATCTATAGCAAGCCGCGTTCGGAACTGCATCGTCTGTGGAGCGAAACCAGCTGGCGCATCGCCCGCCTGCGCGACAATCCAGCTTGCGCCGATGCCGAATACGACCGCATCCTGGACGAAACCGATCCAGGCATCACGCCGAAGATCACCTTCGACCTGACCGAGAACGTGGCCGCGCCGTTCCTGGCGACCGGTGTGCGTCCACGTGTCGCGATCCTGCGCGAGCAGGGCGTCAACTCGCACATCGAGACCGCCTACGTGATGCACCAGGCGGGCTTCAACGCCGTCGACGTCCACATGAGCGACCTGATTGCGGGCCGCGTCAAGCTGGACGACTTCCAGGGCATCATCGCCGTCGGCGGCTTCTCGTACGGCGACGTGTTGGGCGCCGGCGAAGGCTGGGCCAAGACCATCCTGTTCAACGCCGCGCTGGCTGAGCAGTTTGCCCGCTTCTTCGCGCGCACCGACAGCTTCGGCCTGGGCGTCTGCAATGGTTGCCAGATGATGAGCAACCTGAAATCCATCATCCCTGGCGCGCATGCATGGCCCAAGTTCACCACCAACAAATCGGAGAAATTCGAAGCGCGCTTCGCGATGGTGGAAGTGCTGGATTCTCCGTCGATCTTCTTCAACGGCATGGCCGGCACGCAGACCGCCATCGCCATCGCCCACGGCGAAGGTTATGCGGACTTCACGCAGACCGGCAATATCAACGAAGCCGTGGCAGCGATGCGCTTTGTCGATAACCGCGGCGCGGCCACCGAAGCCTATCCATATAACCCGAATGGCTCGCCGCAAGGTTTGACTTCGGTAACCACGGCGGATGGCCGCTTTACGGTAATGATGCCGCATGCGGAGCGCGTATTCCGCTCGGTGCAGCAATCGTGGCATCCTGAATCGTGGGGCGAAGATTCTCCATGGATGCGCATGTTCCGCAACGCGCGTAAATTCGTTGGATAATAGAAGTTGAGTCAGAAAGGCCGGAGCGATCCGGCCTTTTTTTATGGCTTGGCGAGATGCTTATTGGCCTCGCGATAACTGAGCGCCGAAAGCCGGTGTTTTTCCTTTTGCGTAAATGCCCGGACAGCTTCCGGATCGTGGTGGGCAAAATCCCGCAAGGCCCAGCCTATCGCTTTCTGGATGAAGAACTCTTTCTCATGCGCCAGCGCAAGAGAGTAATTGAATAACCGGTCCGTATCCACCTTGTCGCGCCAGCCCAATTGGTGCAATAAGGCGATTCGGCGTACCCACATATCATTGTGAGATAAAGCCTGATCCATTCCATCGTGGCGGTAGTGCAATATATCGCTGATTACCGAAGCCAGCGCATCGACCGTATCCCACCACGATTTATTCTGCGCCAATCTCATCAGCTCGGGAATATGCACAAGATTCAATTCCTTGCTGTGCATGGCGAACAAGTCAATCGCCACGTATTGATATTCTCTTTGTGGACGCTCCCATAATTCGCGGGCGTAAAGGAGGAGATTCTCCGCGCCGCTTCCCTTTAATCGCTTCAGTAGAGGCTTGGCTGCCGTCCGGCGTTGCGGCGTGCCTACGCCCAGGAAATCGAATTGATCGCGAATATAAGCCCGCATGGCGGGCGCGCGGCCGGGCGTGGCTACGGAGGCGAGGGCGGTGTCGAGGTCGGCATGGAATTGTGGATTCATGGGCATGAGTATAAAAGATTTCGGCTCCAGCCCGGAGAGTAAGCTGAAAATTGGCATGAACTTGCCAGTTTCTGGTCTGCATGGGCAAAAAGAAAGGCACTCGACGGAGTGCCTTGGAGGGTTGATATTTGCGCGCTTTAACGAGCGTGCTGCGCGAGCCGGAATATGCTGACGATCTGCGCCAGATTGGAAGCCTGGTTTTGCATCGTCTCCGCGCTGGCGGCCGCTTCTTCCACGAGGGCGGCATTTTGCTGCGTCACTTGATCCATCTGGGTAATCGCCTGATTAACCTGTTCGATACCCGATGTCTGTTCCTGCGTCGCCATGCTGATTTCGCTCATAATATCGGCGACATGTTTTACGCTGTCGACGATTTCGGTCATGGTGATACCCGCTTCCTCGACCAGTTTGCTGCCGGTATCCACATTGGCGACCGAATCGGTAATTAATTCCTTAATCTCCTTGGCCGCCGCTGCGGAGCGCTGCGCGAGATTGCGGACTTCCGAAGCCACCACGGCAAATCCACGTCCTTGTTCACCTGCGCGCGCCGCTTCAACCGCGGCATTTAATGCCAGGATATTAGTCTGGAACGCGATGCCATCAATAACCGAAATAATATCGACGATCTTGCGGGAGGAGGCGTCAATCGAAGTCATGGTATTGACGACTTCAGAAACTACCGCCCCACCTTTCATAGCGACTTCCGAAGCCTTTGCGGCCAATCCATTCGCTTGGTTGGCATTGGCGGCGTTTTGTTTAACCGTCGACGTTAATTCTTCCATCGACGAAGCCGTTTCTTCCAGCGAGCTGGCTTGTTGCTCGGTGCGGGTGGAGAGATCCAGATTACCGGCGGCTATTTCGCTGGATGCGGTCGCAATGGTATCCGTGCCGCCGCGTATTTGCGCCACCATATTTCCCAGATGATCCTGCATTGCTTTCATTTGATAAAGCAGGCTGCTTGAATCGCCATGTTCCGTATCCACGGAATGGGAAAAGTCACCGGATGAAATATTATTTGCCACCTTTACCGCGTAGGCCGGTTCGCCGCCAATCAATTGCATGACGCTATTGATCATCCAGAAGGCGATACCGGCGCCGGCAAGGCAGGCCACCACGCCTAACGCCAGGCTGAAAATCAACATCTTGCGCGTGAAGTCCACCAGCTCCTGGCGGGTTTGCTTGACCAGTGCGTTCTTGTTTTTGTTGAACTCCAGCAGCTTGGTGCGCATTTCCCGCCAGACGGGGGTTTCTTCCTTGTTCAGGGTACTGATCGCAGCGGCCTGGTCATCCTTGGCGACGCCCAGGATTTTGGCCTGCAGCCCAGCCTGCTTTTCGCGCAGCGCCAGCACATCCCGGAACAGCTTCGAGGTCTCCGGTTGGTCGCGGGTCAGCTCCAGCGCAATATCGGCTTGTTCCTTGAAGGATATGCCCGCGTCCTCCAGATTCTTGTAGCCGGTCTTGTTGGCGGGATCGATGACGACGTTGCGCAGCGCCTGGCCCATTTGCAGGCCTTGGGCGTACATATTGGTGGAGGCCGACAGCAGCGCCTGGTCCTGCTCCAGGAACTGCGAGAACTGGTTCTTGGCATTCTGCATGCCAATCAATGCCACTCCGAGAGCGCAGGCGAAAAAAACGCATACCAGGGAAATGCACAACATCATGCGCGACTTCAGTTTCATGGCAATATCTCTTATCGAAATGAAATGTCAATGGGACGTTTTGGTGCTCCACGGAAAGTCTAGCATGCGTCTTTGTGCTGGCGATTCAAATATCCGCGCCTGTTGCGTCGCCGCCAAAAACGAAAAAGGCGCCTCGAAGGGCGCCTTTCTTTAAGAGCAAGAAACAGTATTACTGGATCTTGGCTTTCTTGGTCAGTTCGTCGCGATAGGCGGCGATTTTGCGCTGTTGCAGGGCTTCAGCGACTTGGCCTTTGACTTCTTCCAGCGAAGGCAGTTTGGTGGGGCGGGATTCTTCCAGCTTGATGACGTGGTAGCCGAACTCGGTCTTAACCGGGGTCTGGGTGATCTCGCCATTTTTCAGGGCAACCATTGCATCGGCGAAAGGCTTGACCAGCTTGCCTGGAGTCATCCAGCCCAGATCGCCGCCGTTGTTGGCGGAGCCGTCTTTCGATACCTTGGCCAGTTCCTCGAACTTGCCGCCGGCTTTCAGCTTGGCGATGATGTCTTTTGCTTCCTGTTCGGTGGCGACCAGGATGTGACGCGAGTGGTATTCTTTCTCGCCCATGGCGGCCTTGTACTTGTCGTACTCGGCTTTGATTTCGGTATCTTTTACCGGATTCTTTTTAACGTAGTCGGCCAGCATCGCGTTGATGATGATGCTCTGACGTGCGTTTTCGATTGCTGCCTTGACTTCGGGCTTGGTGCCGAAACCTTGTTTGTCCGCTTCCTGGATCATGACTTCGCGGCCAATCAGTTCTTTCTTGACCATTTCACGCAGTTGCGGGCTGTCAGGCTGCTGGCCTTGAGCGACCACTTGCTTGACCATTTGATCCACTTTGGCGGCAGGAATAGCCTTGCCATTGACGGTCGCGACGTTTTGCGCGAATACCGGTGCTGCTACGACAGCGATCAGTGCTAACAACAGGCGGGCTGGCTTCAACATCATTATTAAATCCTATAAAAAAACTAGAAATCGCACTCGGGCGGTGCATTGTATCAACGCAAAATTAAAAACGGCGCCCCGCAGGGCGCCGCCTTCATCTATAACATTACTGCACTTTTGCTTTCTTGACCAGTTCTTCTTGGTAGGCTTGCAGTTTCTTCTGAGCCAGCGCTTCCGCAACTTGCGGCTTCACTTCTTCCAGGGTAGGCAGCTTGGCTGGACGAATGTCGTCCACTTTGATCACGTGGAAGCCGTTCGGGGTTTGAACTGGCTTCTCGGTGACCTGGCCTTTTTGCAGGCCGACGAAAGCTGCCGAGAACGCTGGTGGGAAGGACGAAGGCACTGCCCAGTCCAGATCGCCGCCGTTGGCTGCCGAACCGGTGTCTTTCGATGCCTTGGCCAGTTCTTCGAACTTGGCGCCGCCCTTGATCTTGGCGATCACGTCGTTGGCTTCGGCTTCGGTGGCCAGCATGATGTGGCGTACGTGGTATTCCTTGTCGCCGTTCTGGGCCACGAAGCGGTCGTATTCAGCCTTGATGTCGGCGTCGGAAACCGGATTCTTCTTGATATAGTCGCCGACCAGCGCATTGATGATGATGGCTTGGCGGGCGTTTTCGATTTGCGTTTTGACCGCCGCATCTTTGCCGAAACCTTGCTTTTCCGCTTCCTGCATCATCACTTCGCGGCCGATCAGGTCTTTCTTGATCAGTTCGCGCAGTTGTGGCGAATCAGGCTGCTGGCCCTGGGCGACGACCTGCTTGACAACTGCCTCCACGCGCGAGGTAGGGATGGCTTTGCCATTAACTACGGCAACGTTTTGTGCGAAAGCAGGTACTGCGGCAACGGCGAGAAGTGCAATCAGCAAACTGGCTGGCTTGAAAGTCATTATTAATTCCTGTAAGGGGAAAGTTTTAGCGAAATTGCCTGGGCAGGAGTTAGATCAGCTATCTGTCTTTGTGTTCAGTTATTTTGAAACCGATAGCGACCGTTCCCGGACCAAGCACTACATCATACTTCGGACGGAGCCAATGCGGTAATGGCCAATGCATGAATTTCTTTATGCATCATATCGTGCACGGAATCATACACGAGTCGATGTCTTGTGACGAGTTTGAGCCCTTCGAATTGTAACGAAACAATTCTAACGTTGTAATGACCCCCACCCGAAGCGGCCCCGGCATGGCCGGCGTGCAATGCGGAATCGTCTTCCAGCGTCAGATCCAACGGCGCCAGGGCGGCCTGGAAGCGGCTGCGCATGCGGTCTATGCGTGTATCGCTCATGCTTCATCCTTGATGTGGCGGGACAGGTAGATAGTTTGACCGACGATAAACACAAACATGATCGCGGTCGAACCGAACGCCTTAAAGCTGACCCAGGAACTGGTGTCGCCTTTAAACAAAACGAAGGCGACATACCAGTTCAGGAAGCCCATCGCGACAAAGAAACAGATCCATGCGAGGTTCAGACGGCTCCAGATCAGGTCCGGCAATTGGATGATTTCTTCCATCGATTTGCGCATCAGATTCTTTTTAAAGACCAGCTCGCTAACCAGCAGGCCGGACGCAAAGAACCAATAGACGATGCTCAATTTCCATTTGATGAAATCCTCGTCGTGCAGGTAAATGGTCAGTCCGCCGAAGAATACAAACATGGCCAGCGAGAACCACAGTACGAAATCGACCTTGCGGCCGCGCGCCTTGATATACCCGATCTGGGCCATCGTCGCCAGAATGCCGACCAGGGTGGCGATCACGATCGGAGACTCGTCCGGCTTCACTGAGCCGCCGGAAATCATGCCGCTTAGGTAGGTATTGATGAAGTGCTGGGCCGCTTCGGCGTTCCAGCCCGACAGCTTGTAGGCAGCAAAGAACAGCAGCAGCGGGATCAGGTCGAACAGAAATTTCATGTTGGTTTAAATGTTATTGTGGATCGAAGCGTAAGGAAGCCGAATTAATGCAATAGCGCAACCCGGTTGGCGGCGGACCGTCCGGAAACACATGGCCCAGATGGGCGTCGCATACCGCGCAGATGATTTCGGTGCGCAGCATACCATGGGTGCGGTCGGTTTTTTCAATGACATTGGCGGGGTCGAGCGCTTCAAAATAGCTCGGCCAACCGCAGCCGGAATCGAATTTGGCGTCGGAGCGGAACAAGGGCGTATCGCAGCACACGCAGGTGTAGATGCCGTGTTCGTGGTGATCCCAGAACTTGCCGGTAAAAGCGCGTTCGGTGGCGGCGTGGCGCGTGACTTGATATTCCATCGGGTCCAGCATGGCGCGCCATTCGGCGTCGGATTTGGTGACTTTATTGGTCATGGCTTATTGCTCGCTTAAGAAGAACAGCTTACTTCAAGGTGGCTTGCCCAGTCCGGAGGCAAGGCGGCGTATTGATCGTGCTCAGGCTGTTCGTCGTATGGGCGCTGCAAAACTGTCAGCAAACGCTCTACTTCAGTAAAGTCCTTATTCTGTGACTTTTCAATAGCAACCTGCGCTAAATAATTACGCAGCACATATTTGGGGTTGACCTTGTTCATCGCAAGCTGGCGCGCGGCGTCGTCGCTGGCCTCGGCTTGAAGGCGCGCGCGGTACTGCGCGGCCCAGGCGTCGAAAGCCGGGCGGTCGATGAACAGATCGCGCAACGGTTCGTCGCCGCTGGCGTCGGCCGCTTTCACGCCGCCCAGGCGACGGAAGAAGAGGGTGAAATCGACGCTGTTGGCCTGCATTAGCGCGAACATGGCGTCGAACAGCGCACGATCGGCGTCGGCTTGTTCGGTCAATATGGTCAGCCCCAGCTTGGCGTGCAGCAGTTCATCCATCTTTGCGGCGAACTCGGGCTGGTAGACATCCAGCGCAGCTTGTGTCGCATCTACCTCGCCGATCAAAGGCAACAGGGCTTGGCCCAGCGCGTAGCAATTCCAATGGCCAACCTGTGGCTGATTTGCATACGAATAGCGGCCCTGCTGGTCGGTGTGGTTGCAGATGTGGTCGGAATTAAAAGCTTCCATGAAGCCGAACGGGCCATAATCCAAGGTCAGGCCGAGGATGGACATATTGTCGGTGTTCATCACGCCATGCATGAAGCCGACCGCCTGCCAGTGGGCGATCATGTGCGCCGTGCGGCGCGTGACTTCTGCCAGAAACGCCTGGTATGGATTGGCTTCCGCGCGCAACTCCGGGTAAAAGCGATCGATGACGTAGTCCGCCAGCACCTTCAACTCATCGTTCTTGTTGCGATAGAACCAGTGTTCGAACGAGCCGAAACGCACGAAGCTGGGCGCCATGCGCACCACCACGGCTGAGGTTTCCACGGTCTCCCGCATCACCCCCTGGTCCGAGCCCGCCACCGACAGCGCGCGCGAGGTCGGGATGCCGAGCCCGTGCATCGCTTCCGAGCACAGGAACTCGCGTATCGACGAGCGCAACACGGCGCGGCCGTCGCCCATCCGCGAGTAGGGCGTCAGCCCGGCGCCTTTCCATTGCAATTCCATCGGCCCCTCGGCGGTGGCGACGTCGCCGAACAGCATGGCGCGGCCGTCGCCCAACTGGCCGGCCCAGACGCCGAACTGGTGGCCGGAATACACGGCCGCCAGCGGCTCGGCGCGCTCCGGCGCGGCATTGCCGGCCAGGATGTCGAGGCTGTCGGCCACTTGCGCGGGCGTCAATCCAATCAGCGCCGCAGCCGGCGCGCTGACGGCGACCAGGTAAGGTGCCGGCAACGGTGTCGGCATCAGGCGGGTGTAAAAAGCGGGCGGCAGGGACGCGAAGGAATTGTCCAGGGGCAGTTTGGAGGCAGTAATGGCAGTTCCCGGTTCGAAGTAAGTCACGATTTTACCCCAGTGCGCAGGTGCTGCGCTGCAGCATCGAAATGCGTTGACGGTCGTCGCGTGGGCGCTACAAACTCGTTCATCCAATACCAAACTTTCCCAGGAGTCCACATACATGTATCCCCAGAGTCCGCTGATGGGCCAGATGATGAACCAGCCCTTGCTCGTCTCCAGCATTTTGGACTTCGCCGCCCGGCACTACGCCAACAGCGAGATCGTTTCTCGCCGCGTTGAAGGGGACTTGCACCGCTACACCTTCCGCGACTGCCAACAGCGCGTCAAGCGCCTGGCCAACGCCTTGCACGGTCTTGGCGTCGGCATGGGCGAGCGCGTGGCCACGCTGGCCTGGAACGGCTACCGCCACCTGGAAGCCTACTACGCCGTGTCCGGCTCGGGCGCCGTGCTGCACACCATGAACCCGCGCCTGCACCCCGAACAGCTGGCCTACATCTGCAACCACGCCGAAGACCAGTACCTGCTGTTCGATTTCTGCTTCCTGCCGTTGGTGGAAGCGTTCGCGCCGTTGTGCAAGACCATCAAGGGCTTCATCCTGCTCGGCGCGGCCGACCGCATGCCGGCCGAGACCAAGATCCCGAATCTGCTGTGCTACGAGGACTTGATCAACTCCCATTCCGCCGAGTTCGAGTGGCCGCTGTTCGACGAGAATTCCGCCTGCACCTTGTGCTACACCTCCGGCACCACCGGCAATCCCAAGGGCGCGCTGTACTCGCACCGGTCGACCGTGCTGCACGCCTACGCGTCGGCCTTGCCCAACGTGCTCAACGTGTCCTCAAGCGATACGGTGATGCCGGTGGTGCCCATGTTCCACGTGAATGCCTGGGGCCTGCCGTATTCGGTGCCGCTGTCCGGCGCCAAGATGGTGTTTCCCGGCGCGGCGCTGGACGGCAAATCGGTCTACGAGTTGATGGAGCAGGAAAAAGTGACGTTCTCGGCCGGCGTGCCGACCGTGTGGCTGGGCCTGATCAACTACGCGGTGCAGAACAAGCTCAAGTTCTCGACCTTCCGCCGCACGGTGATCGGCGGCTCGGCCTGTCCGCCAGCGATGATGAACACGCTTATCGACGATTTCGGCGTCGAGGTCGTGCATGCCTGGGGCATGACGGAGATGTCCCCGCTGGGCACGGCCGGTGGCCTGTTAACCAAGCATCTGGACCTGAGCAAGGAAGAGCAGCGCAAGATCCTGCAAAAGCAGGGCCACGGCATCTACGGCGTCGACATGAAGATCATCGACGACGATGGCAAGGAGCTGCCGTGGGATGGCGTCAGCTATGGGCACCTGATGGTCAAGGGTCCGTGGATCATCTCGCGCTATTTCAAGGACGAGGGCGGCGACGTGCTGCAGGACGGCTGGTTCCCGACCGGCGACGTGGCCACCATCGATGCCGACGGCTTCATGCAGATCACCGACCGCAGCAAGGACGTCATCAAGTCGGGCGGCGAATGGATAGGCACCATCGACCTGGAGAACGTCGCCATGTCGCACCCGGCCGTGATGCAGGCCGCCTGTATCGGCGTGGCGCATCCGAAGTGGGACGAGCGGCCGCTGCTGGTCGTGGTGCTGCGGCCGGGTCAGGAACTCAAACGTGCAGACCTGCTGGCCCACTTCGAAGGCAAGGTCGCCAAATGGTGGCTGCCCGACGACGTGGTGTTCGCCGACGCGCTACCGGTTGGCGGCACCGGCAAGATCCAAAAGAACAAGCTGCGCGAACAGTACCGCGATTACCGCCTGCCCACCGTCTGACGCGCTATTTCCTGACCGGGGCATGCTGGACCATGGGCAGCTCCGGCAGGAACACCAGCATCAGCAGGCCCAGGCCGACCAGCACGGTGCCGGTGGCGAAGATATTGCCGATGGCGTGGCGGTAGAGGCCTGCCGTGGCGGTCTGCCCATGCAGGCGCTGCGCCAGGATGGCGCCCGAACCGGTCACACCGATCAGGCCGCCCAGCGAGCGGAAGAACGTCATCATCGCCGTGCCGACGCCGCGCCGGTTGGCGGGCAGCGCGTTCTGCACGGCCATCGTCATGTTCGGCATCACCAGGCCGAGGCCGGCGCCCAGCGTGAAGATGGCCGGTTCCAGCACCAGATAGCCGGCTGAGTTGGCGATGCCCCAGGCCAGCACGCCGAATGACAGCGTCGCCAGGCTCAGGCCCATGGTCTGCGCGGGCTTGTAGCGGCCGTGGAATTTGGCCAGCACGCGGCCGTTCTGGGTCGACGCGATCACCAGGCCGATCATCATCGGCATCGTCAGCAGGCCCGAGTGGGCCGGGCTGACGCCCATCACCATCTGGAATAACAGCGGAAAGAACACGCTCGAGCCCATCATGCCGACGAAGGTCAGCGCCAGCACCGCGCTGGCCACGTTGAACACGCGGTTATGGAACAGGTCCGGCGGCAGCACCGGCTCCGGCACCCGGCGCACGTGCCACAGCAGGGCCGCCGTCAGCGCCGCCGCCAGCAGGCTCAGATATTTCACCTCATCGGAATTCCACGGCCATTGCGTGCCGCCCAGGGCCAGCACCAGCAACGCCGCGGTGACCGCGCCGGTCAGCAGCACCGAGCCGAGATAATCGATCTTGTGCGCGTGATGCGGGCTGGTGTGGTGCAGCGACTTCGAGATCACATACAGCGCCGCCGCGCCCACCGGCACATTGACGTAAAAGATCCAGTGCCATGACAGCCAGTCCGTCAGCAGGCCGCCCAGCACGGGGCCCAGCACGCTGGCCACCGCGTACACGGCGGCGATGCTGCCTTGCCGCTTGCCGCGCTCGGCGGGCGGCACCAGGTCGCCGATGACGATCTGCGCCAGCGGCAGGAAGCCGCCCGCGCCCAGGCCCTGGATCGCGCGGAAGGCGATCAGCTCGGTCATGTTCTGCGCCAGCCCGCACAAGGCGGAGCCGGCGAGGAAGGTAATGATGGCCGTGTACAGCAGCGGCTTGCGGCCGTACTGGTCGCTCAGCTTGCCATACAGCGGCATCATGGCGGTCGAGGCCAGCACATACGCCGTCACCACCCACGACAGGTGGGCGATCCCGCCCAGGTCGGTGACGATGCGCGGCAGCGCGGTGGCGACGATGCTCTGGTCGAGCGCGGACAGGCTGATCATGATGACCAGGCCCATGTAAATGGCGTGAATTTCCTTGGCCGTGATCGGCGCGGTGTCGGTATGTGTGGTCATTCGCCGATCTCGTTCAGGTATTGAATGGCTGTGCGCAAAGCCTGCGCGCCTTCGGGTTGCAGTTGCGCCAGCCTGCGTGCCAGCCAGTCGCGGCGGCGGCCGCGGAGGTCCGCCATCAGCGCCTCGCCTTGCGTGGTCAGCAGCAGCCCGACGCGCCGGCGGTCTTCGGGATTGGGCGTATCGCGCCGCACCAGGCCGGCATTTTCCAACGTCTTGATGTGGGCGCTCATGGTCGGGCCGCGCAGCTTTTCCAGGCGCGCCAGCTCGGCCACGCCGATGCCGGGCGTCTGGTCGATGGTCGACAACAGCAGCCTGTGTTGCAGGGACAGGCCGGACGGATCATGGTCGCCTTCATGGCGAATGCGGCGGAACACGTGCAACAGTGCCGCGCGCAGATCGTCCGCCAGCGCGATGGCGTCCTTGGGGACAGGGGCTTCTTTGATCATGGCGTTTAATATAGGTAGGCTACCTATCTATATTAAACGATGGCTGGCCGGACTTCAAGGCGAAAAAAAGCCCGGCGAACCGGGCTGAGGGTTGTTACTTGAGGGCGCCGAACACTTTGCCGATCAGCTTGCTGCCGGCGCCGAGCGGATCGGCGCGGATGGCTTTTTCCTCTTCGCCGATCATCGTGTACAGGCCGTCCAGCGCGCGCTGCGTGACATAGCCCTCCACCGTCGACTGTTCCTTGGCCAGCACGCCCAGCTTGGGCGCCATCGCCATCGCGGTGTTGTACTTGTTGGCCAGGTCGGAGCGGTCGGTGACCTTTTTCACGATCGGCAGGAACTGCACCGCCAGTTTCGGCGACGTCTTTTCGCGGAAGAAGTCGGTCACCGAGGTCTCGCCGCCGGTCAGGATGTTTTTGGCGTCGGTGATGGTCATGGATTTGACGGCGTCCAGCAGCAGCGGCTTGGCCATCGGCACGGCGGCCTCGGCCGCGTGGTTCATCTGCACCACCAGGTCGTCGAGTTGCTGGCTTTTGCCGGTCATCTTCAGCAGCGGGCGCGCCTGTTCCAGGATCTTCGGCAGCGGGATGCGGACTTTCTCGTTGTTGAGGAAGCCGTTCTCCGCGCCCAGCTTGGAGACCGCCAACGTGGAGCCCTGGTTCAGCGCCGCCTTGAGCCCGCCGGTGGCGTCTTGATTGCTCAGGTCGGACAGCGACAGCGCCCAAGCGCTGGCAGCCGCCAGTGTCAGGGGAAGCAGCAGGGCGATGGAACGGCGGGATATGGACATGGTGGACCTCTAAGTTGGCAAGTCCGGCGGCTGCCGGTTTGCCGCTACTGTAACGCAGCGGCGCGCCGGCTGCCACCCCATCCTGTACCATGCCGGCAGGGTCCGCAAAAATAATAATACGACCGTTCTTTTATGCGGTATAGTGGCTGGGCTGACGATCTTACCCAAGCTCCACCAAAATATAAGGAAGAGACATGACTGCTGAATATCAAGTCCACGGCACGGTTGCCGTCATCACGCTGAACAATCCGCCGGTCAACGGCCTGGGCCTGGCCACCCGCACGGCGGCGGTCAAGGGCATCCAGCAGGCGTTGGCGGACGATACCGTCAAGGCCATCGTCATCACCGGCGCCGGCAAGGCCTTCTCCGGCGGCGCCGACATCAAGGAATTCAATTCGCCCAAGGCGCTGACCGAGCCCAGCCTGCACACGCTGATCGCCACCGCCGAAAGCTCGACCAAGCCGGTGGTTGCCGCCATCCACACCGTCTGCATGGGCGGCGGCCTGGAGCTCTCGCTCGGCTGCCACTACCGCGTGGCGATGCCGGGCGCGCAGATCGCGCTGCCGGAAGTCAAGCTCGGCCTGCTGCCGGGCGCAGGCGGTACGCAGCGCCTGCCGCGCGTGCTGGGCCTGGAAATGGCGTTGAACATGATCGTCTCCGGCACGCCGGTCGCGTCCGACAAGCTGGCCAATACCGCGCTGTTCGATGCGGTGTTCACCGCCGATGCCGACCTGGTCAGCTCGGCCGTGGCTTTTGCCGAAACCATCGCCGACGTCCGTCCGCTGCCGAAAGTGCGCGACCGCAAAGTCGACTACCCGAATCACGAAGCCTTCCTGCAATTCTCGCGCAACACGGTCAAGGCCATGTCCGGCCCGTTCCCGGCGCCGCTGGAGTGCGTGGAAACCGTGGCCGCCTCGGTCACGATGAAGTTCGAGGACGGCATGAAGTTCGAGCGCGAACACTTCCTGCACCTGATCCAGACCACCGAATCGAAAGCGCTGCGCCACGCCTTCTTCGCCGAACGCATCGCCAGCAAGGTGCCGGACGTGCCGGCCGATACGCCGGTGCGCGCCATCAAGCAGGCCGCCGTGATCGGCGCCGGCACCATGGGCGGCGGCATCGCCATGAACTTCCTGAATGCCGGCATCCCGGTCGTCATGCTGGAGACCAAACAGGAAGCGCTGGACAAGGGCCTGGCCACGATCCGCAAGAACTACGAAAACACCATGAAGAAGGGCAAGCTGACGCAGGAGAAGTTCGACCAGCGCATGGCTCTGGTCAGCGGTACGCTGGCCTACGAGGACATCGGCCAGGCCGACATCGTGGTCGAAGCCGTGTTCGAGGACATGGGCGTGAAGGAAACCGTGTTCCGCAAGCTGGATGAGGTGATGAAGCCGGGCGCCATCCTGGCCTCCAACACATCGACCCTGGACCTGAACCAGATCGCCAGCTTCACCAAGCGTCCGCAGGACGTGATCGGCACCCACTTCTTCAGCCCCGCCAACGTGATGAAGCTGCTGGAGATCGTGCGCGGCGCGCAGACCGGCAAGGACGTTCTGGCCACCGCGCTGGCGTTGTCGAAAAAGCTCAAGAAGACCGGCGTGGTGTCCGGCGTTTGCGATGGCTTCATCGGCAACCGCATGATCGAGCAGTACAGCCGCCAGGCCGGCTTCCTGCTGGAGGAAGGCGCGCTGCCGGAGCAGGTCGACAAGGCGATGGAGAAGTTCGGCTTCGCCATGGGGCCGTTCCGCATGGGCGACCTGGCCGGCAACGATATCGGCTGGGCGATCCGCAAGCGCCGCTATGTGGAGAAGCCTGAAATCAGCTATTCCAGGACCGCCGACCTGCTGTGCGAGATGGGCCGCTATGGCCAGAAGACTGGCGCCGGCTGGTACGACTACAAGGCCGGCGACCGCAAGGCCTATCCGAATGAACAGGTTAACGCGATGATCGTGCAGCACTCGGCCGACATCGGCGTCGCACGCCGCAAGATCAGCGACCAGGAAATCGTCGAACGGCTGGTGTACTCGATGGTCAACGAAGCGGCCCATATCCTGGAAGAGGGCATCGCGCTGCGCGCCTCGGACATCGACATGGTCTACCTGACCGGCTACGGCTTCCCGCTGTTCCGCGGCGGGCCGATGTTCTATGCCGATACGGTGGGCTTGCCGAACGTGCTGGCGGCGATCAACAAGTACGCCAAGGGCCATCAGGGCGGCGCCTGGAAACCCGCGCCGCTGCTGGTCAAGCTGGCGGAAGAGGGTAAGGGCTTCAATAGCTGATCTTATTTGACCAGGCCAGTGCCCTGCGGGATGTGATAGGCGTCGTAGTAATAGCGCTTATAGATCGCCGTCAGGGTGCCAGCCTTCTGCATATCGTGCATGGCGGTTTCCAGTGCCGCCAGGCGCTCCGGCGAGACGGATGTGCGCGATACCGCTATCGAACGCGGTTGGCCGTCCGAGGGCATGCGGAAGGCCGCTTTCTCCAGTTGCCCGTCCAGGTGCAGCGCCGACACCAGCGCATCGCCCTGATCCTCGGGGATCAGCACCGCATCGATGCGGCCCAGCGCCAGCTTGCGAAAGTTGGCCTCCATGTCCTTGGCCGGATCTCTCTGCACCGACCAATCGCGGTCGAAGCGCCGCAGATACTCCGCGCCCCATTTGGTTCCGATGCGTAGCGGCGCGATGTCCGCATAGTCGTTGATGGTGACGTTGCCGTCTTTGCGCACGTAGAACACGCGGTCCGCACTGCGTTCGCGGTATGGCGTCTGCAGGAAGTACAGGAAGGTGTCGCGTCGCGGCGTATCGCGCAGGCCGATCATGATGTCTGCCGTGCCTTGCTCCAGCATGAACTGGCAACGCTTCAGCGGGCACGGTTTGATCTGCAGGGTCAGGCCGGCGCGCCGTGCCAGCTCGCGGGCGATTTCGGTGTAGGCGCCGCCATAGACGCCATCCTCCTCGGTGATCCAGGGCAGCATCTTGTTGACCGCCAGGATCAGCGTATGCTCTCCGCTTTCCGGCTCCGCGTGCGCGAGCGCCGGCAGCGACGCCGCCAGCGCCGTTATCGCAAAGAGCAGGCGGCGCCGGATTTTACTTACCCAAAACAGGCTTCACCTTGGCCGCCGCTTCCTTGGCGCGGGCGCGGGCGGTTTCAACGTCGTCGGCGGTGGCCAGCGCCACGCCCATGCGGCGGCGTGCGAACGATTCAGGCTTGCCGAACAGGCGGATGTCGGTGCCCGGCACGCGCAGCGCTTC
This sequence comes from Rugamonas sp. A1-17, assembly GCA_025548565.1. GTDB lineage: Bacteria > Pseudomonadota > Gammaproteobacteria > Burkholderiales > Burkholderiaceae_D > Rugamonas. The sequence goes on along the minus strand of JAJLPB010000014.1, from coordinate 21,223 downwards.
GGCCACGCCTTCAAAGGCGATGCCGGCCGCCTCATGCTGGCCGTAGATGACGGCCGATGCACCCGGCGCTTTCAACGCGACGTTGACCGGCAGGCCGAGGATGGCCTTGGCGTGCAGCTCGAATTCGCTCTGAACCTGGGTTGCCATGGTCACCATCCCGGTGTCGTGCGGGCGCGGGCTCACTTCCGAGAACCAGACCATGTCGTCCTTGACGAACAGCTCCACGCCGAACAGGCCCAGGCCACCCAGGTCGCCGGTGACTTTCCCGGCGATGTCGCGGGCACGCGCCAGCGCCAGTGGATTCATGCGGCATGGCTGCCAGGATTCGACGTAGTCGCCCTGCACCTGCACGTGGCCGATCGGATCGCAGAACTGGGTCTCGACCTGGCCGTCGGCGCCGATGGAGCGCACCGTCAGCAGGGTGATTTCGTAGTCGAAGTCGATGAAGCCTTCGACGATCACGCGGCCCGCGTCCACGCGGCTGCCGGCGGCGGCGTAGTCCCATGCGGCCTTGACTTCGGCGGCGCTGTCGATCTTGGACTGGCCCTTGCCCGACGACGACATGACTGGCTTGATCACGCACGGGAAGCCAATGGCGGCGGTGGCGGCTTCGAGTTCGGCCAGGCTGCTGGCGAAGCGGTATGGCGACGTCGCCAGGCCCAGGGTTTCGGCGGCCAGGCAGCGGATGCCCTCGCGGTTCATGGTCAGCTGGGCCGCGCGCGCGGTCGGGATGCAGGTGATCTTGCCGGTTTTTTCCAGCGCGGCCAGCGTGTCGGTGGCGATGGCTTCGATTTCCGGAACGATCAGGTCCGGCTTCTCCTGTTCGATCAGCGCGGCCAGCGCGGCGCCATCGGCCATGTTGATCACATGGGCGCGATGCGCGACCTGGTGGCCCGGCGCGTTCGGATAACGGTCCACGGCGATCACTTCCACGCCCAGGCGCTGCAACGCGATGATGACTTCCTTGCCGAGTTCACCGGAGCCGAGCAGCATGACTTTGGTGGCGGTGGGAGACAGTGGAGTGCCGAAAATGCGTGGAGTGTTCATGTAGAAGTCCGGGAGTGAGGGATAACGGTTGATGGTGCGCCGCAGCGCCGCGCGGGCCGACTATAGCAAAATGCGGCTATTTTGGACAGCGGCAGGGGCATTATAATAAACCCAATCTTGGCATCGGATTAATCGCGGGCGCTTATCGCGGCCTGGCTGCGTTTATCCGGCAGGGGCTGCGCCGGTCGCATGGCCATCCGCGCCGCCGCATCGTCAGGCAAAGTGTGCCCATGACATTCCGTCATGGACATGACTAAGGAAAAAAATGAAACCAATGCACGTAATCGCCGCCGCACTTGCCGCCACTTCGCTGTGGGTGGTCGCCGCCGAATCGACCGGCAAGCTGCCCGCTCCCTGGTTTGTAACCGGCGGCATGCCGTCGTCCTACCAGGCTGGGATAGACAGCGTGGAAACCACGAGCGGCAAGGGTTCCAAATTTCTGCGCTACGCCCAGGGCGAGGGCAAGAGTTGGGCGACGCTGGCGCAGGCGGTATCTGCGCAGCGCTATCTGGGCCAGCGCGTGCGCTTCCAGGCGCGCGTCAAGTCGCGTGATGTGAGCGCATGGGCGGGCTTGTGGATGCGGATCGATGGCCGGACGCCGGGCAGCCTTGCCTTTTATAACAGCCAGGACAAGCCAATCAACGGCACCGCGGACTGGCAGACCCGCAGTGTGACGCTGGATGTGCCGGAGGAAGCGATTTCCATTAATTTCGGCGTCATTAACGCCGGTACCGGCCAGGTCTGGATAGACGAGCTTTCGTTTGAAGTAGTGGGCAAAGACGTGCCGGTGGACTCCCCGCGCATCAACAAGCTGCCGGAGTCGCCGACCTTATGAGCACCGCAGTCGGCGGCGGTTACGCGGCATTGACCGAGGTGGCTGCGAGCACGGTTCCGCAAAAGGCGCTCAGCGCGGCGCTGGTGGCCGGCTTTGCCGCCATTTGCCTGGCGCTGCGGGCGTACACCTTGCTCGCGCTGTTCGGCGCCATGCTGTTACCGGTGGGCGCAAGCGGCGCGTGCATGCTGGTGCTGCTGGCCCGCGCGGCACGGCTGCGCGAATGGCGCTTCCTGTGGCCGGTCCTATTGCTGTTCATCGGCGTGTTCAGTTGGTTGGCCGGCCTGTTGTATCACGAGGGCATGGGCCGGGCCGGCGTCGTTACGCATAACGATTTGCTGGTGCAGTTTGCGGTGGCGGCGCTGGCGCTGCTGTTGCTGGCGCCCCGGCTGTGGATCGCGCAGCAGCAATCGCGCGCGCTGCAGATGGCGCGGTTGACGCAGGCCGCGCTGTCCGCCGACCTGAAGGCCCTGCAAGCCCAGATCGAACCGCACTTCCTGTATAACACGCTGGCCAATACGCGTTATCTGGCACGCCACGATCCCGAACGCGCTGTGGCGATGCTCGATCACCTGATCGGCTACCTGCACACGGCGCTGCCGGACCTGCGCAGCCCGATGTCCAGCCTTGGCCGGGAATGCGAACTGGCGGGGCACTATCTGGCGCTGATGGGCATACGGTTTGGCGACCGCCTGCAATACGACATCGACTGTCCGCCCGAGTTGGGCGTGGTGGAGCTGCCACCGCTGATGTTGATGCCGCTGGTGGAGAACGCCGTGCAGCACGGCGTCGAGCCGCACCCCGGCAACGTAATGGTGCGCATGCTGGTGCGCCGCCAGGACGATGCGTTGGTGGTGGCGGTGCGTGACAACGGCGCAGGCCCCGGCAAAACGGCACTGGGCAGCGGAGTCGGATTGCGCAACCTGCGTGAACGCCTGGCGGCCTTGCATGGCAATGCCGCCGGATTCCGTCTTCAAGTCGCGGCGGACGGCTGGACCGAGGCTGTGATCACATTACCAATGGGGGCCGCATGATACATCGTCCACGCATACTGATCGCGGACGACGAGCCTTTGCTGCGGGCGGAACTGCGGCAGTCGCTGGCGGCGTTGTGGCCGGAGGCCGAACTGGTGGCCGAGGCGGCGAATGGCTACGAGGCTCTGCGCCTGGCGCGCGCGCTGGAGCCGGATGTCGCCTTCCTCGATATCCGCATGCCGGGCCTGAGCGGCCTGGAAGTGGCGCGCACCTTCGGCGCACGTACGCATGTGGTGTTCGTCACGGCCTACCAGGAGCATGCGCTGGCCGCGTTCGATGAAGGAGCGATCGATTACGTGCTCAAGCCCACCGATCCTGTGCGCCTGGTGCGCGCCATCGAGCGGGTGCGCGCGCGCCTTGGCACGCCTCCGCCCGACCTGGCGCGGCTGATGCAACAGCTGTCACCAAAACCGGCGGCGCCGTCATGGCTGCAGGCGACAGTCGGCAACTCGATCCACTTCATCGATTTGAGCGAGGTGATTTACTTCTGTTCGGAGTTCAAATACACGCGGGTGGTGACGCCGCAGCAGGCCGAGGCTCATATCCGCACGCCGCTGAAGGAACTGGCGGCCGAACTGGAAGACGCGGGATTCTGGCAGATACACCGGGGATATGTGGTGGCGGTGAAGCGCATCGCGGCCGTCAGCCGCGATGCCGACGGCGCCTTGTGGCTAAGCCTGCGCGGCCATCAGGACAAGCTGCCCGTGAGCCAGCGCTTCCAGCACCGGTTCAAAGGCATGTAGCGCTTTTAGAACGAGTAGACCAGCGTCACCGACGTTTGGGTGTCGGTGTTCTTTTTATCTTCCGGCACGTTGGTGTCGTTGCGGACGCTGAACGCGGCCTTCATCTGCATGGTGCTGTTGATTTTGGTGCGCAGCGCCGTCTCGGCCAGCGAGTGCATGTTCGAGGTGCCGCGTTCGACGCTCAGGTTCTGGCTGAACAGGGCGGTGTCGCTCAGCTTCCATTTCAGGTTGGCCGCGCCGCGCACGGTCATGCCGCTCTCCATTTCACCGGTCGAACGGGTGCCGTTGAAATAGCCCGGGCCAATTTCCACGTCCATGCTGTGATCAGGTGTCTTGTAGGTCTCGGTGCCGTAACCGACACCCACCGTGGAGTAGCGTGTGTACGCGCCGAATTTGTCGTTGACGTGGGTGGCCAGCGCGAATAATTTGTCGTGGTCCTGCAGCAGCTTGTAGGCGGTTTTGGCGGAGAACGAATAGCGCTGGGCGGAACGCTCGCGCACTTTTTCGCCGTCGGCCTTGGTGACCTGTTCGTCCTTGAAGTACCCGGCCAGGACATACTCGTTGCTCCAGTCGGGCAGCTCCTGCTTGGCATCCAGCTTGCCGGTGACCGAAGTACCGACCGTGTTACCTGACGTGGAGATGGCGCCCAACTCCGCGGAGTTGTTCCAGTCGTGGCCGAGGATGGATTCCGCGGCGGCGTAGCCGTGGACCAGGGAGAGGGTGAGGGCGGGGATAAGTAGGATCGCTTTCATGCCGATTATTGTACCTTAGCCCGAAAAACAGCGCATCCAACCGGATCGCAGGTGGGACTCAGTTGGTGAGCCAGTAGTCCGGCCGGGCGTAGATCTCCTTCAGCATGTCGATGAAGAAGCGCACCTTTGCCGGCAAGTGCCGCTGCTGCGGATAGACCGCCACGATGTCGTACTGCGGCAGCGCGTAATCGTCCAGCACCGTGATCAATTCACCGGACGCCAGCTGCGACTGGATCTCCCACGATGAGCGCCACGCCAGCCCCAGGCCCTCGGTGGCCCAGCGGTGCAGCAGTTCGCCGTCGTTGCAATTCAGGTTACCGTCCGCCCGTACCGTCACCTGCTTGCCGTGATCCTGGAAGTACCAGCCGCGCTGCTGCCCGCCCTGCAGGTTGAAGGCCAGGCAGTTGTGCTGCGCCAGGTCGTCCAGCGTGCGTGGAATGCCGTGGCGGTCGAAATATTCCGGCGTGCCGCACACCACGCGCCGGTTGCTGGCCAGCTTGACGGCGACGAAGCTCGGGTCGATCACGCCGCCGATACGGATGCCGACATCGTAACCATCCCGCACCAGGTCCACCACGCGGTCGGTCAGGTTGAAGGAGATCTGCACGTCGGGATGCGCGCGCACAAAGCCCGCCGCATGGGGGGCCACGTGCTTACGGCCGAAGGCTGCCGGCGCCGAGACGATCAGGTGGCCGGTGGCACGATGCCGTCCCTCGGACACCATGCGGTCGGCATGGCCCAGATCAGCGAGCAATTTGCGGCAATGATCCAGGTACAGCGTGCCTTGCTCGGTGAGCGTCAGATGGCGCGTGGTGCGGTGCATCAGCTTCACGCCCAGGCGCTTCTCCAGCGCGTCGATGCGCCGGCCCAGCATCACGGGCGTGATGTGTTGGCCCATCGCCGCCCGTACCAGGCTGCCCTTTTCGGCCACGTCGACGAAGGCCTCGATTTGCGTCAGTTTGTCCATGGCTGGATTATTCCACACTTATTCCATATTTTGAGTATCGAATAAAGCGAGAGTTTGTCTTCTTATCACGGCCCGCCTTTCCCGCTACGATGATCCCATCAAGTTCAGTACTTAACCATCAGGGGACAAGCATGGCACGGATGACAGCAGCGCAGGCGGCAGCAATCGTTTTGGAAAAAGAGGGCGTGAATCAGGTGTTCGGGGTTCCGGGCGCCGCGATCAACCCGTTTTATGCGGCATTGAAGAAGCAGGGGAGCGCGAAGCACATCCTGGCGCGCCACGTGGAGGGCGCGTCGCACATGGCCGAGGGTTACACCCGCGCCAAGGCCGGCAATATCGGCGTGTGCATCGGCACCTCCGGCCCGGCCGGCACCGACATGATCACTGGCCTGTATTCGGCCCAGGCGGATTCCATACCTATCCTCTGTATTACGGGCCAAGCTCCGCGCGCCCGCCTGTACAAGGAGGACTTCCAGGCGGTCGATATCGAGTCCATCGCCAAGCCGGTGACCAAATGGGCCGTCACCGTGCGTGAGCCGGCGCTGGTACCGATGGTGTTCCAGCAGGCCTTCCACATCATGCGCTCGGGCCGTCCCGGTCCGGTGCTGGTGGATCTGCCGTTCGACGTGCAGATGGCCGAAATCGAATTCGATCCGGATACCTACCAGCCGCTGGAAGCCTACAAGCCGAAAGCCACCCGTGCACAGATCGAAAAAGCGTTGACGATGTTGAATGACGCGGAGTACCCGCTGATCACCGCCGGCGGTGGTGTCATCAACGCCAACGCGTCCGATCTGCTGGTGCAGTTCGCGGAACTGACCGGCGTGCCGGTGATCCCGACCCTGATGGCGTGGGGGGCGATCCCCGATGACCACAAACTGATGGTCGGCATGGTCGGTTTGCAAACCAGCCACCGTTATGGCAATGCGACGTTGCTGGCTTCCGACTTCGTGTTCGGCATCGGCAACCGCTGGGCCAACCGCCACACCGGCACCATCGAGGTGTACACCAAGGACCGCAAATTCGTCCACATCGACATCGAGCCTACCCAGATCGGCCGCGTGTTCGGCCCGGACTTCGGGATCGTCTCCGACGCCGGCGCCGCGCTCAAGCTGATGATCGAAGTGGCGGCCGAGTGGAAGGCCGCCGGCAAGCTCAAAGACCGTTCGGCATGGGTGGCGCAGTGTAGTGAACGCAAGCGCACCATGCAGCGCAAGACCCACTTCGAACAGGTGCCGGTCAAGCCGCAGCGCGTGTATGAGGAGATGAACAAGGCCTTTGGCCGCGATACCTGCTACGTCAGCACCATCGGCCTGTCGCAGATCGCCGCCGCGCAGTTCCTGCACGTGTATAACGCTCGCCACTGGATCAACTGCGGCCAGGCCGGCCCGCTGGGCTGGACCATCTCCGCCGCGCTGGGCGTGGCCGCGGCCGACCCGCAGCGCACGGTGGTGGCCATCTCCGGCGACTACGACTTCCAGTTCATGATCGAAGAGCTGGCAGTGGGCGCGCAATTCAAGCTGCCTTACCTGCATGTGGTGGTCAACAACTCCTACCTCGGCTTGATCCGCCAGTCGCAGCGTGGCTTCGACATGGACTTCTGCGTGCAGCTGTCGTTCGAGAACATCAACGCACCGGAGCTGAACGGCTACGGCGTCGATCACATCGCCGTGGTGGAGGGCCTGGGCTGTAAAGCGATCCGCGTCACCAATGCGGACGAGCTGCCGGCCGCTTTCGAACAGGCCAACAAGTGGATGGAAGAGTTCAAGGTGCCGGTGGTGGTGGAAGTGATCCTGGAGCGCGTGACCAACATCGCAATGGGTACCGACATCGACAAGATCAACGAATTCGAAGAGCTGGCGCTGCGCGGATCCGACGCGCCGACCGCGATCTCCCTGCTGGACTGAGAGGATACCGACATGACCAAACTTGCAGCCAACCTCACCATGCTGTTCACCGAGGTGCCCTTTATCGACCGCTTCGAAGCGGCGGCCCGCGCCGGGTTCCAGGCGGTGGAGTTCCTGTTCCCGTATGCGTACAGCGCCCGCGACCTTTCCGAGCGCCTGAAGGCCAACAAGCTGGAACTGGTGCTTCACAACCTGCCGGCGGGCCACTGGGAAACCGGTGAGCGCGGCATCGCCTGCCACCCGGACCGCGTGGCAGAATTCCGCGATGGCGTCTGGACCGCCATTGCCTACGCCAAGGAGCTGGGCGTGAGGCAAGTGAACTGCCTGGTCGGCATCCTGCCCCAAGGCGTGACGCGGCAGGACGCGCAGGTCACGCTGGTGGAGAACCTGCGCTTCGCCGCCGAGGCGTTGAAGGACGAGGGCATCCGCCTGCTGATTGAACCGATCAACAGCTACGACATTCCCGGCTTCTTCCTGACCAATACGGCGCAGGCGGCATCACTGATCGCGGCCACGGGATCGGACAACCTGTTCATCCAGTACGACATCTATCACATGCAGCGCATGGAAGGTGAGCTGACCAACACCATCAAGAAGCACCTGCCGCTGATCGGCCACGTGCAACTGGCGGATAACCCCGGCCGCAACGAGCCGGGCACCGGCGAAATCAAGTACCGCTACCTGTTCGAGCAGCTGGACGCCGCCGGTTACGACGGCTGGATCGGTTGCGAATACAAGCCGCGCACCACGACGGAAGCGGGCCTGGGCTGGCGCGCCGCGCACGGCGTTTAAATCACATACTTTTTAAGGAAAATATCATGTCTCGAGTTGGATTTATTGGTCTGGGTATCATGGGCGCACCGATGGCGCAGCACCTGCTGAACGGCGGCCACAAACTGTACCTGCACGACATCAAGAACCCGCCATACCCGTTGATCGAAGCCGGCGCCACGGTCTGCACCTCGGCCGCCGAGGTGGCTGCACGCGCCGACATCATCATCGTCATGGTGCCGGACACGCCGCACGTCGAGGCGGCGCTGTTCGGCGAAGAGGGCGTGGCCAAGGGCCTGCGTCCGAACACCATCGTGGTCGATATGAGCTCGATCTCGCCCATCGAGACCAAGAAGTTCGCCAAGAAGATCAATGCCTTGGGCTGCGAATACCTGGATGCGCCGGTCTCCGGCGGCGAAGTCGGCGCCAAGGCCGGCTCGCTGACGATCATGGTCGGCGGCTCGGAAGCGGCCTTCGACATCGTCAAGCCGCTGTTTGAACTGATGGGCAAGAACATCACGCTGGTCGGCGGCAACGGCGACGGCCAGACCACCAAGGTCGCCAACCAGATCATCGTCGCGCTGAACATCCAGGCCGTGGCCGAGGCGCTGCTGTTCGCGTCCAAGGCCGGCGCCGACCCGGCCAAGGTGCGCTCAGCGTTGATGGGCGGTTTCGCCAACTCGCGCATCCTGGAAGTGCACGGCGAACGCATGGTCAAGCGCACCTTCAATCCGGGCTTCCGCATCGAACTGCACCAGAAGGACCTGAACCTGGCGCTGCAGGGCGCCAAGGCGATGGGTGTGTCGCTGCCGAATACCGCCATGGCGCAGGAGCTGATGAATGCTTGCGCGGCCAATGGCCTGGGCGGCATGGACCACTCGGCACTGTGCCGCGCGATCGAGCTGATGTCCAACCACCAGATCGCCGAGGCGTAATGAGTACCTTGAATCCACGCCAATTCCTGCTCGATCTTTACGGCAGCGCGGTGGACGCTGTCAGTGCGGAGAAGTGCCTGCCGGCCTACTTGCCGGAACCGCCGAAGAATGGACGCACGCTGGTGATCGGCGCGGGCAAGGGCGCCGCCGCGATGGCGCGCGCGGTGGAGCGTCACTGGCAGGGTGATATCTCCGGGTTGGTCGTCACGCGCTACGAACATGGCGTGGACTGCGAGCGCATCGAGGTGATCGAGGCCGCCCATCCGGTGCCGGACGAGGCGGGCCGCGCCGCCGCGGGCCGCATGATGGAGATGGTGCAGGGCCTGAGCGAGAACGATCTGGTGCTCTGCCTGATCTCCGGCGGCGGCTCGTCGCTGCTGGCGTTGCCGGCGCCCGGCATCACGCTGGAGCAGAAGCAGGCGCTGAACAAGGCCTTGTTGAAGAGTGGCGCCGCCATCTCCGAGATGAACTGCGTGCGCAAGCACCTGTCGGCCATCAAGGGCGGCAGGCTGGCGCTGGCCTGCGCACCGGCGCGGGTGGTGACGTTGCTGATCTCTGACGTGCCAGGCGACGATCCCGGCATCATCGCCAGCGGCCCAACCTTGCCCGATCCGACCACCTGCGCCGATGCGCTGGCGGTGCTGCGCAAGTACGACATCGCCATCCCGGACAGCATCCGCGAGCATCTCGAATCTGGCGCGGGCGAGACGCCGAAGCCGGGCGATCCGCGCTTCGCACGCAACAGCCATCACGTGATCGCCATCGCGCAGGATGCGCTGGAGGCGGCTGCCGCGCATGCACATGCGGTGGGCATCACGCCGTATATCCTGTCCGACGGCATCGAGGGCGAATCGCGCGATGTCGCCATCGTCCACGCGGCGATGGCGCGGCAGGTAGCGACGCGCGGTCAGCCGTTCCAGCGGCCTTGCGTCATCATTTCCGGCGGCGAGACCACGGTGACGGTGCGCGGCTCGGGGCGCGGCGGACGGAATGCTGAATTCCTGCTCAGCCTTGCGGTGACGCTGGATGGGCATCCCGGCATCCACGCCGTGGCCTGCGACACCGACGGCATCGACGGCTCGGAGGACAACGCCGGCGCATTGTACGGCCCGGACTCGCTGGAGCGTGGCTTGACGCAGAAGCTGCGGGCCAAGACGCTCTTGGAAAACAACGACGGCTACGGCTATTTCAGCGCGTTGAACGATCTGGTGGTCAGCGGCCCGACCCGCACCAACGTCAACGACTTCCGCGCCGTTTTAATTCTGTAAAAAAGGAACACCCAATGCGACGTCAACGTCAGGCCAAAATCGTGGCCACGCTCGGCCCGGCCAGCAGCAGCAAGGAAGCCATTCAGGCATTGTTCGAAGCGGGCGCGGATGTGTTCCGCTTTAACTTCAGCCACGGCACGCATCAGGACCACCAGGCGCGCTGCAACATCGTGCGCGAGATCGAACGGGGCGCCGGCCGGCCGATCGCCATCCTGGCCGATTTGCAGGGCCCCAAGCTGCGCGTGGGACAGTTCGCCGAAGGGAAGGTGATGCTGGTCGCCGGGCAGGAGTTCGCGTTGGACCGCGACACGTCGCCTGGTAATGCGCAGCGCGTTTGCCTGCCGCACCCGGAGCTGTTCGAAGTGATCGACGCCGGCCAGTCCTTGCTGCTGGACGACGGCAAGCTGCGGCTGGCGGTAGTGGCCAACGAGGGCCGCGTGATCCGCACTCGCGTCGTCAACGGCGGCGTGCTGTCGGACCGCAAAGGCGTCAATGTGCCGGACGTGGTGCTACCCATCCCGGCGCTGACGGAAAAGGACCTGCGTGACCTGGACTTTGCGCTGGAGATGGGCGCGGACTGGATCGCGCTGTCGTTTGTGCAGCGGCCGGAGGATCTTGTGCAAGCCCGCGCCATCGTCGGCACGCGTGCAGCGCTGCTGGCAAAGCTGGAAAAGCCGGCGGCGCTGGATGCGTTGGACGCCATCGTCGCGGTATCGGATGCGATCATGGTGGCACGCGGCGATCTGGGTGTGGAGGTGCCGCCGGAGCGGGTTCCCGGCGTGCAGAAGCGTATCCTGCGCGCTTGCCGGCTGCAGGGCAAGCCTATCGTTGTCGCCACGCAGATGCTGGAGTCCATGATTTCGGCGCCGGTGCCGACGCGGGCGGAAGCGTCCGACGTGGCCAGCGCGATCTACGACGGTGCCGATGCAGTAATGCTGTCGGCGGAGTCGGCCAGCGGTGCTTATCCGACCGAGGCTGTGTCCATCATGGACCGCATCATCTGCGAAGTGGAGAAGGACCCGCTTTACCGCCAGATGATCGACGCCCAGAACCAGGCGCCGATGCCGAACAGCGGCGACGCGATCTGCTCCGCGTTGCGCGACGTGACGCAGATCGTCGGCGCGGTGGCCACGGTGACGTACACCAGCTCCGGCCACACGAGCCTGCGCGCGGCGCGCGAACGGCCGATGGCGCCTATCCTGAGCATTACGCCTAACCTGTCGACGGCGCGCCGCCTTGCGTTGGCGTGGGGAGTCCATTCGACTGTGAGCGCGGACGTGCGCAACGTGGACCGCATGGTGGCCGCGGCGTGCCAGGCGGCGCTGCGGGAAGGCTTCGGGCAACCGGGCGACCAGATCGCGATCACGGCGGGTGTGCCGTTCGGGCAGCCGGGCAGCACCAACCTGCTGCGTATCGCGCAGATCTGGCCCGATAACGAGCCGGCAGCGGCGTGATTTTATCGCCGGTCCTTCGCGTTGCGGTGCCTGTGGCGCTGCAACGTCAGTTGACGGCGATGGCCCAGATCTACTTTCAGGACTCGGCGGTATTCGGCGCCGTTCTGCTGCTTTGCCTGTATCTGAGCGGGCCGGCCCTGGCGCTGGGCTGCATGCTGGGCGCTGGTTGCGCCTCGGTCGCGGCGTGGGTGTTGAAGCTTCCAGAAGCGCGCCGGCATAACGGTTTATACGGTTTTAACGGCGCGCTGACCGGTATCGGCCTGTGCGCCACCTATCAGGTGGGCGGCGCGTTGTTGATATGGGTCGCAATGGCCGGCGTGCTGACGGCCGTGCTGACCCGGTTGATCGAGCGTATGCGTATTCCGCCATTGACGCTGCCGTTTGTCCTGTCGATGTGGCTCGCCGCTGCGGTGGGTTCCAACTTTGGTTTGCAGGGACCGCCGCCAGCGGCGGGTGTCTGCGGCGCGACTGCCTTCAGTTCTCTGTTCTGCTCATTGGGTGGGGCCGCTTTCATAGGCCTGGCTCCGTTGGGCATGCTGCTGTGGGCCGCGTTGGCTCGCCGCGATTGGCATCTGGCCATGTGGGCGTTATCGGGCGCCGCGTTGTCCAGGCTGGGGATTACGCTGGCAAGCTGGCTTTTACCGGGTTCCGGCGTCGAAGCTCACGCCGCCGGGGCGGGCATCAACAGTCTGCTTGTCGCGCTTGCCTTACACACCCATCAATGCGGCTGGCCCGGATGCCTCGCCGGTACCGCGCTCAGCTTTGCACTAGCGGCCATGTTTGGCGTCGCTGGCCTTCCTTGCTTCACGCTGCCATTTATCCTGGCAACATGGTTAGTATTATTAACTACGCATATTAAAGTTAATATTTAATTTCGTGCCATTCAGGGTTTTATCCGTATTGCGATAAATCAATATGGGCGGATAATAAAATATTCACGAAATGTTACTATTGGATAGTTTTTCGTTGGCAGCACAAACGTACTATTGGTCCCTCTATTTCAAGAATTGAGGTGACACATGGCTAAAACATCAACCGGTATTCGTCGTTCCATTTTGGAAATACAAACCAATTTCGAGAACAAGACCGACACTAAAACACTGGAAGACTTGATGACTGCCTGGGCGGGTATCAAGGCACTAGATCCATCCGACCTCAATTCATTTTTTGTGATTGGTGGTTATCACGGTGAACCTTTCCGGGGCGCCGGATACGGGAGCAGCGCGTGGTGGGGCGGCTGGTGTAATCATGGGAATGTCCTGTTTCCAACCTGGCACAGGATGTACCTGAAGAGACTGGAAACCGCATTGCAAAGTATTCCGGGTTGCGAAGATGTTATGTTGCCGTATTGGGATGAAACGGACGATTACTCATTGACGTATGGTATTCCATCTTGCCTGACAGACCAATTTTTCACCTATAGCAATGGCAATAAAATACCGAATCCGCTGCTGTCGTTCACTTTTCCTGTGAACATTACAGATAACGTCTCTACAGATCAGGATGGCAGCAACGGAGGTCTATACACGAAGACCGCGGGTTATACCACGGTTCGTTACCCTTACTCCGGTTTGGTGGGGACTGCTGAAAATCACGCCGCGACGGTCGTGCATAACAGTCAATGGACGCCGAAGGAAGCGGTCTCCGTACTTAACCAAAACGTCGTTAACTGGCTAAATCTTCCGGTCGTTGTCATTCAGCCTGATAACGTCAATAACAACTTATCGATCCCCGCAGGCATCTATAAGGCATACCAAAACTGTTTGGATGCGCCCAATTACACGGTTTTCTCGAATACGACGTCCAGTCAAAATTATAACGATTTGATGGGCTCTGGCGGAACTCCAGCGGTGCCGCTTGAACAACCCCATAACGATATCCACGTCGCGGTAGGGGGCGTGGATATTACGACTGTAAAAACGCAGGATTTTGATGGATCGCCGATTGTCGGGGCCAATGGAGACATGGGTGAAAATGATACCGCGGGCCTGGACCCGATTTTCTATTTTCACCACTGCAATGTCGATCGAATGTTTTGGGTGTGGCAAAAGAAAACGGGGAACCTCGACAAGCTGGATGTTATTCCACAATATCCCGGCACAAATTCCGTCGATAACCAGGGACCTACACCAGGCGTCGCAGGCAACGTGTGGTTGTCGATGGAATCTCCATTGATGCCATTTACCGATGCCAAAGGCAAGGTATATGTGTCCAATGATGTAATCAATATTGAGAAGCAGTTGAATTACACCTATTCGATAGGTTCGCTTGACCAGACCAGCTGGCCCGCAGCTGCGGCTGGCAAACAGCAAATGCTGAATGTGTCGGAGGGGCGTAGTGGCAAGGTATTGACGGTGACTGGCGCAAATAAGGCGGCGGTCAGCGGCTCATTCCTCATTGCGGGATATGCCACGGTGAAGGGGCGGAAACATCTGGTTGGCGTTCAATCTGTATTGAGCAGAAATGCGATCCAGGGGTGCGCCAATTGCCAGACCCACCTGAATGTCAAGGCGCACTTCAGCTTGAACCACTTATCGGACGAGCTGGTCGACGATCCCGGTACGATCTTTAGCGCCGAAATTGTCAGCCATAAGGCGGGTCCTGAGCTGACATCGACAGTGCCCCGCACACACAAGCCCTTGAGGGCCAGTTTGAAATAATGCCTTGCCTGGCAACGGGAGCATTGTGAAAATTATGCAGAAGGGTGCTACGAACTCGCTCCAGGCCTGGCTTTCCGCCAAGCCTGGCGGCGACCTGATACTGCTATTTTTCTATTTTTGGCTAGCAACGTTGCTACCGCTGATGCCGCATCAGGTGCCCACCCTGTGGTTGTGGGGCGCGCTTAGTGGTGCGTGTCTGGTGGCGACGTCATGGCTGTTATTTCATCTGAGCCGGCAACGTAGCGCAATTTGGTCTTTGCTTGCATGTGGCGCCTTGATCAGTATTGCCAGCTTATGCGATTTTTTGCGCCTCCCGCCCGCCTATTTATTGTCTCAGTGTCGTACCTCCGTGGATATTGAATTCCTTGCGGGGGTATTTCGTCATATTGAATTTCATTGGCAGTGGTTCCCCATTACGAATGTTGCAATGTTGCTTTGGATTTGCCTGAGCTTTCGTTGGGATGGGGAACAAAAGGCCGTCGGCTGGGGCGGCACGCGGCGCTGCGTGCGAACGCAAATCTTGCCGCGTCTGGCGCAATGCTTATTGATGTTGTTCTGTATGGGGCTGGCGATGACGGCTATTGAATGGATAGCTATCGGTGCGCAGAAAAACCTGAGCGCGGACGGTTTTGTCTGCGCAATGTTGTGCGGTATGGCCTTGTACCATTTTGTATTGAGTCTGATCAGATATAAATTACTCACTTGAAGAGGACTGATATTATGGAACATAAAAATTCAAACACTTCATCGAAAAACCCGTTGACCGCAATGTTTCCCGATGAGGTTTATCCGCCGCATACGCCAGAGATGAAGGAGATCATGGATGAGTTGCGGGTGATCGTCAGAAATCCGGTAGTCGAAGCGGCTTACAACACCGCGATTGCAAATCTGGACCCATTTATCATGGAACTGGGCATCCAACAGGAAAATCCTTGGACCGGGACCACCGTCGATGATTTCGTCGGTTATTTTGATAAATGGTTTACCTTTTTGCCCTTGCCGAGCAGTGGACTGGGTTTCATCGTTCCATTGACCTTCTTCTACGTGAATAATCCGCAGGCTTTCTATTTTATGAATAAATTACAAAGCAAAAGCGGGCATGCGGAGGTATATTCGAAAGAAATATTCAACTGGACGGTGAGATTTATCAAGGAGCGCGGACGTTTCATGGATTCGACAGCTTCGATCAATCCAGATTACATGAAACAGTGGATGGCGACATTTCCGAACAAGGATTTTATCATTCCAGCTGGCGGCTTCAAAACCTTCAATGAGTTTTTCACCCGGCGTCTGAATATTACTGCCGCCTACAACCCCCGGCCGGTTTCCGCTCCTGACGATGATTCGATCGTGGTGGCATCGGGGGATACCGAAATCAACTTTATCGAGTCCAACCTCACACTCAAGACGTCCCTGCCGGTCAAGACACGGGAGTTGAATGTGATGCAGTTGCTGAATAACTCGAAATTTTCGAAAAATTTTGTTGGAGGCACCGCCGTTTCCTGTGTATTGATGCCTACCAGTTACCATCATTATCATGCGCCGGTCGGCGGCAATATTGTGGAAGGAATGGAAGTGCCAGGCATCTACAATGGGATCATGGATGGGGAGCACTGGTTTGGCGAAGGTAATATCGGTGAAAGCGATACCGACTTCAGTATTTTTGAAGACTTCCACCGCGCCTACTTCATCATCGAAACCAAGGATTACGGATACGTGGCGGTGATCCCGGTCGGGCTGAATACCATCAGTGCGATACACCCATCGGTGGTGAGCAACACCTACGTCCCTCCGGGCGGCCAACCAATCAAGGTCAGTAAGGGCGATGAACTGGGTTATTTTGCTTATGGCGGATCGCTGAATATCCTGCTATTCCAGGCAGGCGTGCTCGATTGTATTTCTGCCTTGCAGGGACAGCGCATCGGCAGCATGTCCAAGCTTAAAAAGTAAGCTCAAGCTCGCTCGCTGCCGTCGACGTATTCGGTAAGGCCTTCGGCAAGGGCGGCGAAGGTGGTGGCGCAGGCGGGATTGCTGCGCAGGTTCTCATGCATCGCCAGCCAGGTATCGAGCGGAATGGTGAGCAGGTCGGGTAGTACGCGCACCAGCCGGCCATCTCTTTCGGCCAGCCTGGTCTGGCAGATGCCTATCCCCAGCCCGGCGCGGATCGAGGCCAGGTGAACCAGGTCGCTGTCGCTGCGCAGCGCGTAGGAGTTGTTTTGCAAGTCGCTCAGAAGATGCTGTAGCTTGCGGGTGAAGGCTGTCTCGCGGTCGATGCCTATGAGGGCGTGACCTGCCATGTCATCCCAGGTCTGCGGCATTCCCCTGCGCTTCAGGTAGTCGCGCCTGGCATGGAAGCCCAGGTTGATATTGCCGATTCGGCGCGCCACCAGCACGTCCTGCTCCGGCCGCGTCATGCGGACGGCGATGTCGGCGTCTCGCCGCAGCAGGTTCTCGATGCGATTGGAAGTCGCCAGCTCGATGGTGATGCCGGGGTGCGCGCGCGTGAGCCGCGCCAGGATCGGCGGCAGCACCTCCACGCTGATGGTTTCACTGGCCGTGACCCTGACCGTGCCCTTGATTTCTCCATGCCCGAGGCCAGAGGCCGCGCGCAGCAGCGCCGAGGAGGTGGCTGCCAGCGTCTCCGCGTACGACTGCAACGCGTATGCGGCATCGGTCGGAATGAAGCCCGATTGCGAGCGCGTGAACAGCGACAGCTTGAGAGATTGCTCCAACGCGTCGATATGGCGGCCGACCGTAGGCTGGGTCAGGCCCAGTGCGCGGGCGGCGCCCGATAGCGAGCCTTCCGTCAGCACGGAGAGGAAGGAGCGGTACAGGTCCCAGTTTGGTTCGTTCATGGTCATACGAAATTGTATAGCGGCTATGCGCGTTTAGGTAATTTTCTTTTAGCCCGGGTTGCGCGACACTGACTCCATCAACTCACCAAACGGAGATCAACATGAAAAAGACTGCACTGGTACTGGGCGCAACGGGTGGAATCGGCGGCGAAGTGGCGCGGCTCCTGATGGCTCGCGGATGGAACGTCAAGGCGCTGCACCGCGCACCGGAGCGTGCCGCCAAGCCGAACGACGGCATCCAATGGCTGGCAGGCGACGCGATGAACCGCGATGAAGTGGTCAACGCCGCGCATGGCGTCCAGCTGATCGTCCATGCCGTCAACCCGCCCGGCTACCGCAACTGGGGCGCGCTGGTGCTGCCGATGATAGACAACAGCATCGCCGCGGCCCGCGCCAGCGGCGCACGCATCCTGCTGCCCGGTACCGTGTACAACTATGGCCCTGATGCCTTCCCGATCCTGGATGAGGAATCGCCGCAACGGCCGGTCACCCGCAAAGGCGCGATCCGCGTCGAAATGGAGGCGCGTTTGCAAGCTGCTGCGGTCGACGGCGTACGGACGCTGATTGTGCGGGCCGGCGACTTCTTCGGCCCCAAGGCCGGCAACAACTGGTTCGCACAAGGGCTGGTCAAGCCGGGCAAGCCGGTGACAGGCATCAGCTATCCGGGCAGCGCAGGCGTGGGCCACCAATGGGCCTACCTGCCGGATGTCGCCGAGACGATGGTGCAGCTGGTCGAGAAGGAGGATCAGCTGGCGACCTTCGCCCGGTTCCAGATGGAAGGCCATTGGGATGCCGACGGCACGCAAATGGTGGCGGCGATCGCCCGTGCCGCGCGCAAGCCGGAGCTTAAGGCAAGCGCCTTCCCATGGTGGCTGCTGGCACTGGCGTCGCCGTTCGTCGCGGTATTCCGCGAACTGCGCGAGATGCGCTACCTCTGGCAGCAGCCGGTCCAGATGTCGAACAAGCGTCTGGTGCGGATGCTCGGCGCCGAACCGCGCACGCCGCTCGATGTCGCCGTGCAGCGCACCTTGTCCGGCTTGGGCAGCATTTAAGCCAGCTTGTACTTGGCCAGGATGCGGTGTGTGGTTCCATCGGCATCCATGGACGCCTTCGCGCGCTGGAACTCCTGGATCGTGGCCTCGTCGAAGTCCAGCGAGCCGGCCAGCCATGCGGTGGTGGTCCGGACCGGGGCGCTGATCTGGAAGGCCCGCTGCGCGGACCGGCTCTTCAGCGAACTCTGGATGATATTCCGTTCGCCGAAGGCCGCATCGGCCATGCCCTCCAGCAGATAGCGGTGGATCTCTTCGATCGAATTCCCTTCGACGATATTCCGGTAACCCAGTTCCTGGAGTATCGCCGTCTGCGCGGCACCGCGCAGCAGCGTGATGCGACGGGTTTTCATATCGTCCAGATGCTGGAGGTCGAACGTTCCGCCGCGCGGCGCCAGGAACATGTAGTGTTCTTCATACAAGGGCGCCAGCCAGCGGAAGCGGGATTCGCGTTCCTTCAGGCGTGTGACGGGAAAAATCGCGGTCGCCGGCATCGACGTCGCCAGGAACAGCGCACGCTTCCAGGGCACGAACTCCAGCTTGAGTTCCATCTGCGTGCGCTTGCACAGTTCATTGAGCAGCTCACGCAGGGCGCCAGGACGCTTGTTGTCATTTTCGATAACGAGCGGTGGCAAATGCGTGGTCACGACACGCAGCCGCCTGGCAGGCCCGGTTTGTGCCAATCCGGCGCCGCAACCGAGCGCCAGGGCCATGCCTAGTAGAGATCTTCGTTTCATCATTCGGTAAGCAAATCAGCGCCGACTGCGCTCCACGTATCGTAACCGAATTCGGAGCGGGGCCGGCGCGGGATTGCTTAGTCGGTGCGCTGGTGGATAGCTTTGCCGGCGGCGTAGGTGGCGGAGATTGCGCGGTCGTCGCCCAGCATGGCGATGGCGAACAACAGTTCTTCGACCGAATCCGTGCGCTCCGTGCGGCGGGCCAGCAACGGCGTGGCCTTTGGATCAAGGACGATGAAGTCCGCCTCCGCGCCCGATACGAAGTTGCCGATTGTGCCTTCCAGCTGCATGGCGCGGGCGCCGCCCAGCGTGGCCAGGTAGAACATGCGCATCGCCTGCAGGTAGGTGCCGCCCATGCGCGCGACTTTGTAGGCTTCGTTCATCGTCTGCAGCATCGAGAACGAGGTGCCCCCGCCAACGTCGGTGGCCAGCGAGAGCGGCACTCGCCTGGCGTCGGCACGTTCGAAGTCGAACAGGCCGCTGCCCAGGAACAGGTTGGAAGTAGGGCAGATGGAGATGGCCGATTGTGTCTCGCCCATCCGGGCGCGGTCGGTGTCGTCCAGCCAGATGCAGTGCGCATACATCGAGCGTGGACGCATCATGCCGAAATGGTCGTAGACGTCCATGTAGCTGCGCGCGCGCGGGAACAGCGATTTAACCCACGCCACTTCGTCGGTGTTCTCGGCCACGTGGGTTTGCAGGAAGGTGTCCGGGTAGGCCTTGGCCAGCGCGCCGGCCAGTTCCAGCTGGGCCTCGGTGGAGGTGGGTGCGAAGCGCGGAGTGATGGCGTACAGCTGGCGGCCGCGCTTGTGCCACTTCTTGATCAGCGCCTCGCTCTCGCGCGCGCCGCTTTCGGCGGTGTCTTGCAGGAAGTCGGGGCAGTTACGGTCCATCAGCACTTTGCCGGCGACCATGCGCAGGTTGCGCTTTTCGCTTTCGGTGAAGAACGCGTCCACCGATTGCGGATGCACGGTGCAGTAGACCATGGCCGTGGTGGTGCCGCAGCGCGTCAGTTCGTCGAGGAAGAAGCTGGCGACGTTGGCCGCGTGTTCGGGATCGGCGAATTTCCGCTCGGTGGGGAAGGTGTACTTTTCCAGCCATGGCAGCAGGCCGGGCGCCGGCGAGGCGATCATGTCGGTTTGCGGATAGTGGACGTGCGTGTCGATAAAGCCCGGCATGATGATCTTGCCGCGGTAGTCGTGCAGTGGCGTCCCTTGCGGCAGAAAGGCGATCAGCTGGCTGAAATCGCCGGCCAGGTGGATCTTGCCGTCGTTGACGATCAACAGGCCGTCCTCGTGCCATGAGCAGGCGTTGGTGGCGAACGCCGGGTCGTCGCTGAAGTGCAGGAGGCTGGCGCGGTAAGCCTGGAAAGTGCCGCTCGGAGTGATGATGCTTGCCATGATATTGATTCCTTGTTCCGTGGTGCGGACGCCAGTTGACGCGCGCGGCGATGCGGCGCGACTGACATGGTCGTCGGCGATGAAGGCGGGCGCTTGGCGCCACACCGGTCTATGCGTTTGGGGTTACTGCTAGCGCGGTGGCTAGATTAGTGAGGTGCGCGCTCTAGATGACGATAGCGCGCTCCCGCCCCGGCGCTGCCGGAGAGTGAGAACGCCCGGCTTGCAGGCAGTTGGAAGGACATCAATTGACACATACGGTTTGCGATTCCGATAAGACGGCAGGTGCTGATGCGCTCATTTTAGCACCGATTTCCGCCGGAGCGGAGAGCGCGGCGGCTTCCCAGACCTGCATCAGCTGCGCCGCCACCGAGATGGCGATCACCGCCGGCGCCTTGTCGCGGATGCCGGGCAGGCCGATGGGGCAGGTCATGTCCGCCATGCGCGCGGCCGGGATGCCGCGTTCCTGCAGGCGGCGTTCGAAGGAGGCGCGCTTGGTCTTGGAGCCGATCAGGCCGAACCAGGTGAAGTCGGTGCGGCGCAGTATGTGTTCGGAGAGCTGCTGGTCCAGCGCGTGGCTGTGCGTCAGCACCAGGAAGGAGGTGCCGGGAGGTGCTTCCTCAACCACCGCTTCCGGCGTGTCGGTTGCTTCGACGCGGACGTTGGCCGGCAGGACAGATGGGAACATGTCTTCGCGCTCGTCGATCCACACCACCTGGCATGGTAGCTCCGCCAGCGCGCGCACGATGGCCGCGCCCACGTGGCCGGCGCCGAACAGATACAGGCGTTGACGATAAGGCAGGCAGGAGTCGATC
>JAJLPB010000013.1 GCA_025548565.1 Rugamonas sp. A1-17 | reverse complement strand
TAGAAAAACCCCCACCAGCCGGAACGCGCTCAAGATTGCGCTCTGTGCAGGCGGGGGATTTTTTTCGTCCGGATTTATCTTTGTGCATTAGAATGGCTTGCATCACGGAGATGCAGCCCTATGCCAGGTTACGCAATACGGTTTATTTTTTTATGCGGCTTGCTCTTGCCGGCGTTGATGCCTGTCGCGGAGGCCGCACCGCTCAGCCTGCGGTTTGAACATCTCGGCATCGAACAGGGCCTGACCCAGGAATCGGTTACCGCCGTCCTGCAGGACCGGCACGGCTACATGTGGCTGGGCACACAGGCCGGCCTGAACCGCTACGATGGCTACCGCACGATCGCGTTCAAGAATGATCCAGCCAATTCCCACAGCCTGCTCGACAATTATATCCATGCCCTGTATGAGGATGTCAACGGCACCATCTGGATCGGCAGCAAAGGCGGCTTGGACCGTTATGATCCCGCCACCCAATCGTTCATCCACCAGCCCGGCAAAAACGGCAACCTGACCGTACTGAGCATCGCCGGCGATGGCCAGCAGGGGCTGTGGCTGTCCACCAGCGATGGCTTGCAGCACCTGGATATCCCCAGCGGCACGTTGCGGACGCTGCGCCATGCGGCGGACGATGCCGACAGTATCGCCGACGACCGTGTCGGTGCGCTGGTGCGCGACCAGCATGGCAACTTATGGGTAGGCACGGCCAGTGGCGTGGAAATGCTGGTGGCCGGTGGCCGCAAGTTCCGGCACCTGCGGGACGGAACCGCGGCGTCCAACAACATCCAGGCCCTGTCGATTGGCGCCGACGGTGTTCTATGGGCCGGCACCCTGCAAGGCTTGCAGGCCTGGCGCCTGCTTGGGGACAACGCCGAACGCATTCCGCTGGCGCCGACCGACGACCTGCACGATCAACGCATCACCGCGCTGCTGCACGACAGCGATGGCGTGATGTGGGCCGGCAGCTACGCCGATGGCCTGAAGCGGCGTGATCCGGTGACGCGGCATTTCTACACCTATCGGCACAACAGCCAGGACCGGCACGGCATCGGCGACAATCAGATCAGCGCGCTGTACCAGGACCGCACCGGAACGCTGTGGGTCGGCAGCTGGTATACCGGCCTGGACTGGGTGGACCTGACCAGCGGCGGCTTTGAGCGCTACACCGAGTATCCGGGCGTGATGCCCAGCATCAGCAACAACAAGGTGCGCGTGGTTATCGGCGCGGGACCCGACAAGTTCTGGCTGGGCACCGGCAACGGCCTGACCCTGCTCGATATCGTCAAGGGCGACACCGAGGTCTGGCATCACAACGAGCGCGACCCGGCCAGCCTGCCGGGCGAGCAGATCCAGGCGCTGCAGACCGATCAGCGCGGGCGCCTGTGGGTCGGCAGTTCGACCGGCCTGGCCCGGCGCGAGGCGACCGGCGGCCCGTTCACGCGCGTCGTGCTGGACGCCGATCCCGCCGCCGCAACGATACAGCGCATCCTGCTCGACCACTCCGGCGTGATCTGGGTGGCGTCGCGCGCGGGCCTGCACCGCGTCGATCCGCAAACCGGCGCGATCCGCACGTGGCGCCACGACCCCGCCGACCCGGACAGTCTGGACGGCCGCATCTATTCGCTGATGGAGGACAGCCACGGCGTGCTGTGGCTGGGCACGGAGAACGGTCTCGACCGCTTCGACCGCATCCGCGGAAAATTCCGTCACTATCACCACGAGCCCGGCAAGGCGGACAGCCTCAGCCACAAGCGCGTGCATTACACTTACGAGGACGACAAGGGACGCCTATGGATAGGCACGGCCGCCGGCTTGTGCCGCGCCGAGCAGGGCGCCGACGGCGAACTGCATTTCCGCTTTTATCCGACCAGCGGCGGCCGCGCGCCGGACCCGGTGGGCGCCATCCTCGGCGACGAGCACGGCCGCCTGTGGATCAGCAGCACGGCCGGCCTGACGATGCTCGACCCCACCACCGGCGCGTTCAAGAAATACACCTCGCGCGACGGCTTGATCGACGGTTCCTACTTCATCGGCTCCAGCTACAAGGCGGCCGACGGCATGCTGTTCTTCGGCGGCCTGTCCGGCCTGACCGCCTTTCATCCATCGCGCATCCGCGACAACCCGCACGCGCCGCCGGTATCGATCACGGATTTTTCCATCTTTAACCAGTCCATCCTGACCGGCCAGCCGCGCGCTGACGTGCTGGAGAAGGGACCGATCTACGAGGCGCGCACGCTCAGGCTCGGCTATCGCGACGCCGTGTTTTCGTTCGAGTTCGCCGGCCTGCATTACGCCGATCCGCAGCGCAACCGCTTCGCCTACCAGCTGGAAGGCTTCGATCCGCAATGGGTGACGGCCGATGCCGGCAAGCGCTTCGCCACCTACACCAATCTCGACGCGGGCCGCTACGTGTTCCGCGTCAAGGCCGCCAACAAGGACGGGGTCTGGAGCCGCGAGCCGGTGGCGGTGGAAGTGATCATCGCGCCGCCGCTGTGGAAGACCTGGTGGTTCCGGCTGCTGATGCTGACGCTGGCGTCGGGCAGCGTGTACCTGCTGTTCCGCATCCGCATCCGCATGCTGGTGCGCCAGAAGCACGCGCTGGAGGCGGAGGTGGGCAACCGCACGCGCGAGCTGGTGCAGCAGAAGGAATCGATCGAGCGGCAGAAGCGCGAAGTCGAGCGCCAGAAGGAAAGCGTGGAGCTGGCGCACCGGAACATTTCCCTGCTGTCCGATATCGGCCGCCGCATCACGGCCAACCTCGACAGCGAGGCCATCATGTCGATGCTGTATCAGCAGGTGCACGCGCTGATGGACGCCAGCGTATTCGGCATCGGCATCTACCGGCCGACGGACGAGCTGATCGAGTATCCGTTCGCGATGGAAAAGGGCAAGCGCTACGCGCCGTACACGCGCAGCATGCGCGAGCCCAACCAGTTGGCGGTCTGGTGCATCAACCATGCGCAGGAAGTGTTCATCAACGACCTGGAGCAGGAGTACCCGCGCTACATCAGCCATCTGGCGCTGGTCTCCGGCGCCGACGACATGGGCACGCTGGAGGACGGCTCGCTGCCGACCGAGCCGCGCTCGCTGATTTACGTGCCGATCTCGGTGGCCGGCCAGGTGCGCGGCGTGATCACTGTGCACAGTTATCGCAAGCACGCCTACCAGCGTATCGATCTCGACATGCTGACCACGCTGGCCTCTTACGTCGCGGTGGCGTTCGCCAATGCGGATTCCTACCGGCAGTTGCGCGACACGCAGCAGCAACTGGTGGAGCGCGAGAAGCTGGCGGCGCTGGGCTCGCTGGTGGCCGGCGTGGCGCACGAGTTGAACACGCCGATCGGCAACAGCCTGGTGATCGCCAGCACGCTGGAGGACAAGACTCTGGAGATCGAGCAGCGCCAGGCGGGCAACACGCTGCGCCGCTCCGACCTGAGCAACTTTATCGAGGCCTCGCGCGAGGCGTCGACGCTGTTGATGCGCAGCCTGCACAATGCGGCGGAACTGGTGAATAGTTTCAAACAAGTGGCGGTGGACCAGGCCAGCGCCAAGCGGCGCCATTTCAATCTGCACCAGGCCAGCCAGGAAATCGTGACGACGATGAAGAACCAGATTCGCAAGGCCGGCCATCACGTGGAACTGGAAATGCCGGACGATATACAGATGGACAGCTTCCCCGGCCCCTACGGCCAGGTCATCATCAACCTGATCAACAACGCGCTGTTGCACGCGTTTGAAGGACGCAGCGGCGGCGTCATCAAGATGTGGGCGGTGCGCCTGGGACCGGACCGGGTGCGCATCGTGTTCCAGGACGACGGCAAGGGCATCCAGCTGGAACACCAGGCGCGCATCTTCGACCCCTTCTTCACCACCAAACTGGGACAGGGCGGCAACGGCCTGGGCTTGAGCATCACCTACAACATCGTCACCTCGCTGCTGGACGGCACCATCCGGGTCGACAGCGCGCTCGACGTGGGCACGCGGTTTACGCTGGATCTCCCGCTGACGGCGACGCTGGCGGGAGACTGAAAGACGGGCTCAGACGCCCCAGATGATGCTCTCGTTTTCCTGCTTGGCCGAGCGCAGCATTTCCAGCAGCGGGAAGGCGCGGGCGGCGAAGCCGACCCGTTGCATGACGGCGTGCTCCACGGTTTCGCCGTCTTCCTTTTCGTGGGCATGCGCATCGTGCTCGACGTCCGTTTCCGGATGTAATTTGCTTGCAGCAACTTCGCTCTCCAGCACAGACAAAGCCTGGGCGGCTTCCTGCGCCGTGATGACGCCGCGCGTAGGATTTTTATGGAGCAAGTCCAGGATGCGCTGAGCATGTTCCTGATACATCAGAACTTCCGGGCTGGACTTGGATTTGAAGGAAATTAACATAGTGTGCTTTCTTAATCTTGTAGTGGAACGATAGCACGGTGCACCGTTTCTTGCCTTGGCGGTAGCCGTAATCGAAACATCAGGCCTTGGGCATTACTATACAAGAGGTAGACCCGTCCGTATGGACGGTAGCGCACATCGTTAAGCCTATCCTAAGTCCGGCGCCTCGTTTCAGTTCAGTTTGAAGGAACCGAGATAGGTCTCGACCGTGTCCTGCACGATATTCTTGTCGCGGCCCATGACGATGACCTGGTAAATCCGCTTGTCCCTGGCGATGAAATGGCCGATCAGGCGCATCGCTTCGCCGTTCTGGCTGCCCTTGGCCTCGACATCGAGCGTGGCCTGCTTGCCGTCGGCCGACGATGTATGGCTGGTGACGGTGGCGCCGATATTGTTGACCAGCGCGGTCTTCATCGCCTCGATCGCGGCCGGTCCCTGGGCCGCGTCCGGCACCTGGGCACTGCCGACCGCGAAGATCACGCCGTTGACCTCGGCCGCCGTCATCGTCATGTTCACCGCCAGCGTATCGAGCTGGATGCTGCGGCTCTGGCTGGCCGGCTTGCCGGGGAAGAGCACCGCATAGGGCGCGTCGTTGCTGCGGTAGTCGCGCCAGTCGTATTGCGGGCTGCAGGCCGACAAGGCGGCCGCCAGCGTCAGCGCCAGGGATATTTTTTTCATCAGGACTTTGCTTTCTTTTTGCGTTGTTCTTCCTGGCGCCGCCAGTCGTCGATCTGGACCTGCTGGCGCAGCACGCGCGAGTTCGGATCGACAGTGTAAAGCGCCCGCGGCGGCAGCGTCAGTTCGCCGCTGCCGTCGGCCATGGCCAGCTTCTCGATGCGGCCGTTGACGCGCACTTCCAGCGGCATCGGAAAGGTGCCCCCATCCTTCAGCTTCCAGCTCAGCTTGAGCTGCTGGCCGTGGCGTTCCTCGACCAGCTCCGGCAATGCGGCATGGTACAGATAAGCGTCGAAGAACCAGCCCAGGTCGCGCCCGCTGGCCTCGTTGGCGAAGGCGATGAATTCACGCGTGCTGCCGTAGCGCGGCGCGAAGTTGCCCGGCTTCGGCGTGTCGGTGCCGTAGACCAGGCGGCGCGTGGCGCGGAAGAAGGCTTCGTCGCCGATCAGGTTGCGCAGCGTGTGCAGGATCAGCGAGCCCTTGGTGTAGATGTCGTTGCCGGGCCCGCCGCGCTCGTCCTCGTAGACGTCCTCGACGCGCTTGCTCTTGCCGCTGACCACGGGCACCTTGTTGAGCAGCGACTTGCGCTGCGTGAACAGCTCGGCCTGGAATTCGCGCTCGCCGCGCAGATGCTCCAGGTACAGCGGCTGCATATAGCTGCCGAAGCCTTCATGCAGCCACATATCGTCCCAGTCGGCGTTGGTCATCTGGTTGCCGAACCATTCGTGCGACAGTTCGTGATGCAGCAGCCAGTCGTAGCCCATCGGCGACTTGGCGTAGCCGTTGCCGTAGGCATTGATGGTCTGGTGTTCCATGCCCAGGTGCGGCGTCTCGACCACGCCCATTTTCTCGTCGCCGAACGGGTAGGGGCCGATGCGGGCCTCGAAGAAATCGAGCATCGGCGCGAATTCCGCGAACAGGCCCCGGGCCTGTTTGTCGTGGCCCTTCAAATACCACATGCGCAGCGGGATCTTGTTGCCGTAGCGGCTGTCGTACTCGCCGGACAGCAGCTCGTAAGGGCCGATGTTCAGCGCGACGCCGTAGGTGCTGGGGTTCTTGGCGCGCCAGTGGTAGGTGCGCCAGCCGTCCTTCTCATCCATGCCGAGCGCGACGCCATTACCGGCCACCACCAGCGGCGCCGGCACGCTGATGTGCAGGTCGATCAGCTTGGGCTTGCCTTGCGGGTGGTCGATGCAGGGCCAGAACAGATCGCAGCCTTCGCCCTCGACGGTGGTGGCGATCCACGGCTGGCCGTCCTCGGTTTTGCTCCATGTGAAAGCGGCGTCCCACGGCGCGTGCGAGGCCACGTGCGGCACGCCGTGGTAGCGGATGCGCACGGTCGTGCGGGCGCCGGCCGCCAGCGGCGTGGGCAGGGTCAGGTAGAGACGGCCTTCCGGATTGCTGATCGCCGACGGCGCCAGCTGCACGCCGTCCACGCTGGCGAAATCGATGGGCAGGTTGCGGTCCAGCTCGACCGCGACGCGGGTCAGCGGGGCGCTGGCCAGGAAAGTCAGCGCGGCGTCGCCGCTGATGCTGCGGGTGGCGGGATCGACGCGCAATGCCAGGTCGGCCTGCTCGAACGTGACGGCCAGTTGTTCCGGCGCGCGCGGGTTGCCGGAGTTGACGGTGAAGTCGGTCAGCGGCGGCTGGGTGCTGGCGCAACCGGCCAGCAGCGCGCTGGCGGCAAGATAGAGGGGCAGGCGTGTCATCGATTTCCCGTCGGGTTGTAGGGGTAGCAAGCAATATAGCAGCAAGCCCGGCGAAGAGGTGACGCTTAGCGCCGGCGTCGGCAGAATTTAGCGTGGGCGTGCTGTGTGCGCTCAACGTTCGCGCAGCGCCCGCCGGTACTGGATCGCTTCGAAGACGTGGTTTGCGAGGATGCGCTCGCTGCCGGCCAGGTCGGCGATGGTGCGCGCCACGCGCAGGATGCGGTGGTAGGCGCGGCCTGACCAGTGGAAGTGCTCCATGCCTTGTTTCAGGTTGGCCTTGCCGTGGCGGTCGAGCTTGCAGTACTGGTCGATTTCGCGCGTGGTCAGGTACTGGTTGCGCTTGCCCTGGCGTTGCAGCTGGATGTCGGCCGCCGCCTGCACGCGGGCGGCGATCACCTGTGAGGGTTCGCCGTCGGCGTCGGCCGCCAGGATCTCGGGATCGACCGGACCGACTTCGATCTGGATATCGATGCGGTCCAGCAGCGGGCCGGAGATGCGGCCCTTGTAGCGCTGGATGATGTCCGGCGAGCAGCGGCAGACGCCGCTGATGTGGCCGTCGTAGCCGCAGGGGCAGGGGTTCATCGCGGCGATCAGCTGGAAGTGCGCGGGGAAGTCGGCCTGCCGGGCGGCACGCGAGATGGTGATGCGGCCCGACTCCAGCGGCTCGCGCAGCACATCCAGCACATTGCGTGCGAACTCGGGGAGCTCGTCGAGAAACAGCACGCCCCGGTGCGCCAGCGAAATCTCGCCCGGCCTCGGCACGCTGCCGCCGCCGACCAGCGCCGCGCCGGACGAGGTGTGATGCGGCGAGCGGAACGGGCGGCGTTTCCAGTGCTCGATGCGAAAGCCGCCCGTCAGCGATTGCACGGCGGCGGCCTCCAGCGCTTCCTCGTCGGTCATCTCCGGCAGCAGGCCGGCGAAGCGCGCCGCCAGCATGGTCTTGCCCGCGCCTGGCGGACCGACCAGCAGAACCGAGTGATTGCCCGCGGCCGCCACCTCCAGCGCCCGTTTGACGAACAGCTGTCCCTTGACGTCGGCGAAGTCGGGATACTCCTGCTGCGTCACCAGCGGCGCGGATTCGTGGCGCGACAGCATCGACTCGACCGACTTGGCGGCGAAATGGCTGCACACCTGCAGCAGCGATTGCGCCGGGTAGATGGCGGCGTTGCCGACCAGCGCCGCCTCGTCGGCGTTGGACAGTGGCAGGATGAAGGCCAGGCTGCCGCCGTCGCGCCGTGTGGCCAGCGACATCGCCAGCGCGCCGCGTATCGGCCGCAACTCGCCGGACAGGGACAGTTCGCCGGCGAACTCGTACTGATGCAAGCGGTTGGACGGGATCTGTTTGGAGGCGGCCAGGATGCCCAGCGCGATCGGCAAGTCGAAGCGGCCGGACTCCTTAGGCAAATCCGCCGGCGCCAGATTCACGGTGATGCGTTGCGCGGGGAATTCAAACCCGCCATTCTGGATGGCGGCGCGGACGCGGTCCTTGGCTTCCTTGACCTCGGTGTCGGCGAGCCCGACGATGGTGAAGGCCGGCAGCCCATTGGCCAGATGCACTTCGACGCTGACCTCCTGCGCCTGCATGCCCGCCAGGGCGCGGCTTTTGAGTACGGCTAGGCTCATGGGTTAGCGGACGACCAGTGGGATACCAGCGGCCAGCGTAGCCCAGGCCCGCCACCGCGCTTTGCGCTAGCCCAAACGGGCGCAGCGTGCTTAGTTCGCGCGGAGCGCCAAACGCCTGTGTGTTTGCAAAATGCAACAGTGCGCGGGGGGTATTCGAATGAATGTCTGTAATATTTAAAGAACAAAAATGCGAAAAAAGTACCGTGGCAGGTGTCGGCGCGCGCCCGTTGCGGTGTGCTGCGCTCATTCAAAGTCAAAGCAAATCAAATAGAAAGTGAGTCATATGAAAGCAGCACGAACAATCAGGATGTCCTTGCGGTCTCTTGCCGGGGCAATCGCCGGTCTGGCCGTCGCCATCGGCGGCGCCCAGGCGGCAACGGCCAACGTGAGCAGGGCGACTTGCGCCAATCCACAACCGATGAGCTTGCCGACTGTCTTGAATGGCGCCGCCAACGTCTGCCTGGTCACGGCCGGCACCATCGACAGCGTCGCTTCCAAGGGAGCGGGCACGTTGACCATCAACGGCGTGTCGTACGCCAACGTGTCGTCGACCCGGATGCCTGCTCGCGTCAACGGCAACTATTACCTGCGCTATACGACCAAGCGGAGCTGGGCACAATTGCAGGTCAACGGCAGCAACAGCAGCGGTGCCGTCAACTACACGCTGGCGCTCGCCCATGGCGGCAGCGGCGGCGGTTCCACCAGCCTGGCGCCAGGCAACTACAGCTACAAGGCCGGCAGCGCGGTCACGATCGCGGCGACGCCGCTGCAGGGTTCCGTCTTTTCAGGCTTGAGCGGCTCCGTCTCAGCCAGCGCCAGTCCGCTGACGATCGCCATGGACGGTAACAAGTCGCTGACCGCGTACTTTGCCACGGCGAGCAGCGACGCCGGCTTGAAGGCGCTGGCGAGCTTCCCGATCGGCGTGGCCGTGAATGCCGGCTTCGAGAACAACAGCATCATCAGCAGCGGCACCAGCGCCCAGCAGCAGGCCGTGGTGTTCCCCAATTTTAATCAGATGACGGCCGGCAACATCATGAAGATGAGTTACCTGCACCCGCAGGAGAACACCTTCACATTCGGCCAAGCCGATGAGTTCGTTGGCTTCGCGGGCGCCCATGCCATGAACGTGCATGCTCATACGCTGATCTGGCATGCCGATTATCAGGTGCCTGCCTTCATGACGAACTACAGCGGCGACTTTGCCGCCATGCTGAAGAACCATGTCCAAACCATCGTGTCGCACTTCCGGGGCAAGGTGGTGAGCTGGGACGTGGTCAATGAGGCGCTGGCCGACGATGGGCAGCCAACGATCAATAACATCCTGCGCAGCAGCGTGTTTAGCCAGAAGATGGGCCTGGCCTTCATCGATCAGGCTTTCCTCAATGCGCGCGCCGCCGATCCGCAAGTCGACCTGTTCTACAACGATTACAACATCGAAGCCGGCGGATCGAAGACGGCGAACCTGCTGTCCCTGATCGACGGCATGCGCTCGCGCGGCGTTCTCCTCTCCGGCGTAGGCTTCCAGATGCACGTGACTATCGATTGGCCGAGCATCAGCGCCATCGAGGCATCGATGAAGGCGGTGGCGGATCGCGGCTTGAAGGTGAAAATCAGCGAAATGGACGTGAGCATGAGAAGCGCCTATTCCA
This sequence comes from Rugamonas sp. A1-17, assembly GCA_025548565.1. Classification (GTDB taxonomy): domain Bacteria; phylum Pseudomonadota; class Gammaproteobacteria; order Burkholderiales; family Burkholderiaceae_D; genus Rugamonas. The sequence continues at coordinate 246,519 of JAJLPB010000013.1, read as the reverse complement.
GCTTCACGACGGAGGCCGCTGCGCGCCAGCAGCAGCGCTATCACGACATCGTTGCCGCCTACCTGCGGGCGGTGCCGGCGGCGCAGCGGGCCGGGATCACGGTGTGGGGCGTGTGGGATGCCGACAGCTGGATCAACCAGCCCGGATTGCCCGACTGGCCCTTGTTGTTTGATGGCGGCTTCCAGCCCAAGCCTGCGATGCAGGGCTTCAAGGACGCCTTGCTGGGGCACTAAAAGTGCACGCTGGCCCCAACGGGCCAGTTGAGCGCTACAGTTCCTTGAGCTCCGCGTGGAGTTCCTCGATCCGTATCAGGCGCTGCCGCCCGGCGACGCCTGCCTTGTCGATCACCTGCGAAGCCAGCACGTGGCACAGCGCCATCACGGCGGCGTGATTGTCCAGCGGCGTGGTGCTGGTGGTGTCGCACTTCAGCACCCAGGTCGCGCCGAGGTCGCTGCGGTTGGCCGAATCGGTGATCAGCAGGGTGCGCACGCCGGCCCGGCTGACCGCTGTGATCAGTGCCGCCAGGCCCGGCGTGCGGCGGCGCAGGCCGAACACGATGAACAGGTCGTCCGGCTGCAAGCCCACCAGGTATTCGCCCATGGTCTCGCCCGAGACCGGCAACAGATACACGTTGTTGCGGAACTGGATGAACTGCCAGCGCAGGTAGGCCGCGAAGAAGTAATTGTTGCGCTGACCAAATACGCGCACCTGCCGTGCCTCGGCGATCGCGCCGCCGATCACGTCGATGTCGGCGGCCGACATGCCGGCGAAGGTGCCCTGGATGTTCTGCACGCTGGCCGCGACGTGCTGCTCAAACGGCCCCTGCGCCTCGGCCGCCTCGTCATCCGCTCCCTTGCGGTCCAACAAGTACAGCGGCGATCCCCAGTCCATGTTCTGCCGCGACAGCCGCCGCATCTGGTCGTAGTTCTCGTAGCCCAGGCGCTGCACCAGCCGCGTCATGGTCGCGTTCGAGACGCCGGCCATCCTGGTCACCTCGGAGGCGGAATAGCTGGCCAGTTGGCCCGGCGCTTCCAGGATGACAATCGCCAGCCGCCTTTCCGCCTGCGGTAGCTGGTCCAGATGTTGCTGTATCCAGCTCGACAGGTCGGCGGCGGAGGAAGTTTCTTTTGTCATGGCAGGCATTTTAAAGCCATCCAGACCCGGCGTGTGGACGTCGCGCGACTATCCGGCCGCTATTTCCATGACCGGCGTGTGAAATGATTGACTCAACGTGAAAAAAGATTTTCAATGAATATAAATCAAAGAAAATAATTTACCGGAGATGACTATGGACATGTCGGACTGCACCGCAAGTACTGGATATACCGAACTGGGCGCCAACATCATGACGCGCGCGCAGGCGCTGGCCGCCCACACCGAAGCGCCAGGCATGATGACGCGCAGCTTCCTCACGCCGGCCCACCATGCGGCCGCAGGCCAACTGGCCGAGTGGATGGCCGAAGCGGGCATGAGCGTGCGCCGCGACGCCGTCGGCAACGTCATCGGCCGCTACGAGGGCATCGAGCCGGACGCGCCGGCGTTGCTGACCGGCTCGCATTTCGACACCGTCCCCAATGGCGGCATCTACGACGGCAACCTGGGCATCCTGCTGCCGATCGCCTGCGTCGCCCGCTGGCACGCGCAGGGCCGGCGCTTCGCCCACGCCATCGAGGTGATCGGTTTCGCCGAGGAGGAGGGCGTGCGCTTCAAGGCCACCCTGCTGGGCAGCCGGGCGATCGCCGGCGCCTTCGACCTGCGCGTGCTCGACAACACCGACGCCGCCGGCGTCACCATGCGCCAGGCCATCGACACCGCCGGCCTGGGTTACAGCTGCGCCGACCTGGCCGCCGCCGCGATGGCGCCGGCGCGGATGCTGGGCTTCCTGGAAGTGCACATCGAGCAGGGCCCGGTGCTGCTGGATGCCGGCCTGGCGCTGGGCGTGGTCACCGGCATCGCCGGCGCCACGCGCATGCAGGTGGAGGTGACCGGCGTGGCCGGCCACGCCGGCACAGTGCCGATGGCGGGGCGCCGCGACGCCGCGATGGCGGCGGCGGAAATCGCGCTGGCGATCGAGCAGCGCTGCGGCGGTATCGCGGGACTGGTCGGCACGGTCGGGCAGTTCGACGTGCCGGGCGGCGCCGCCAATGTGGTGCCGGGCCGCGCGCTGTTCTCCATCGACGTGCGCGCCGAACAGGATGCGCAGCGCGAGGCGGCGGTGGCGGACATCCTCGCCGCCGTCGAGCGCATCGCCGCGCGCCGTGGTGTGGCCACGCAGGTGCGCCAGACGCACGAGGCGCGCAGCGTGCCATGCGCGCCCGCGCTGCGCGGGCAACTGGAAGCTGCGCTGCGACGCGCCGGCCTGCCCGTGCGCCAACTGCCATCCGGCGCCGGCCACGACGCCATGGTGATGGCCGCCCGCACCGACATGGCGATGCTGTTTGTCCGCTGCGGCAACGGCGGCATCTCCCACAATCCGCTCGAAACCATGACCGCCGACGACGCAGCCCTGGCCGCCCGCGTGGTGAGCGACTTCATCGAACACTTCCAGCCATCCTCCGAACGCAAGGAACACACAGCATGACACTCACTCCCATCCAGGCCCGCCTGGCCAGCTGGATCGACGAGCACTTCGACGCCGAGGTGGCCTTCCTGCAAGACGTGGTCCGCATCCCGACCGACACGCCGCCCGGCAACAACGCGCCGCACGCGCACGCGGTGGCCGCCATACTGGATGAACTGGGCTGGACGGTCGAGCGGCACGCGGTGCCGCAGGACGCGGTGCGCGCCTACGGCATGGAGACCATCACCAACCTGATCGTGCGCCGCCGCTACGCCGCGCCGGGGCCGACGCTGGCGCTGACCGCCCACGGCGACGTGGTGCCGCCCGGTGAGGGCTGGACCCGGCCGCCCTACGGCGCGGTGATCGAGGATGGCCGCCTGTACGGCCGCGCGGCCGCCGTCTCGAAAAGCGACTTCGCCACCTATGTGTTCGCGGTGCGCGCGCTGGAGGCGCTCGGCATCGCGCTGCGTGGCGGCGTGGAGCTGCACTTTACCTACGACGAGGAGTTCGGCGGCTTGCTCGGCCCCGGCTGGCTGCTGGAGCAGGGGCTCAGCCATCCCGATTTCGTCATCGCGGCCGGCTTCAGCTACCAGATCGTCACCGCCCACAACGCCTGCCTGCAACTGGAGGTCACCGTGCACGGCAAGTCCGGCCACGGCGCGATGCCCGAGACCGGCCACGATGCGCTGCAGGCCGCCACGCGCATCCTCAACGCCGTTTATGCCCAACTGCCGGTGCTGCGCGACATCCGTTCGCAAGTGCCGGGCATCGGTTCGCCGACCATGCTGGTGGGGCGCATCGATGGCGGCACCAACACCAACGTCGTGCCCGGCAAGGTGGTGATGAAGCTCGACCGCCGCATGATCCCCGAGGAGGACACGGCCGAGGTCGAGACGCAGCTGCGCGCGCTGATCGCGGCCGCGGTCGAAGGCGTGCCGGGGATACGGATCGAGATCAAGCGGTTGCTGTTGTCGGAGGCGCTGCGGCCGCTGCCGAGGGTGCAGCCGCTGCTGGAGAGCCTGCAGCGCAACGCGCTCGAGGTCATCGGCGAGGCAATCCCGGCGGTGGGCACGCCGCTGTACGCCGACGCCCGCCTGTACGGCGCGCAGGGCATCCCTGCCGTGCTGTACGGCGCCGGCCCGCGCACGGTGCCGGAGTCGAACGCCAAGCGCGGCGACGAGCACCTGGTGCTGGAGGACCTGCGGCGCGCTACCAAGGTGGTCGCCATGACCCTGCTCGATTTCCTGCAAGCCGACGCGCCGCGCTGAGCGGCCGCCCCGGTCCAAAACTTTCTCAGTTCAACGTGGTCAACAAGGGGTAACAGCAATGCGATTTTTCAAATCACTATTTGGCCAGATTGTGCTGGCGATGTGCATCGGTGTGGTGGTGGGCATGATGTATCCGGCGTTCGGCCAGAGCCTCAAGCCGCTGGGCGATGGTTTCATCAAGCTGATCAAGATGCTGATACCGTGCATCGTGTTCTGCGTGGTGGTGCAGGGGATTCACGGCGCCGGCGAGCTGAAGAAAGTGGGCCGGGTCGGGCTCAAGGCGCTGATCTATTTCGAGGCCGTCACCACCGTGGCGTTGGCGCTGGGTTTGGTGCTGGCGTATGTGTTTCATCCAGGCGCCGGCATGAACATCGACGCCGCCACGCTCGACGCCTCGGCGATGAGCAACTACGTCAACACCGCCAACACCGTCAGGAACACCGGCTTCAGCGAGTTCCTCATGAAGCTCATCCCGTCCACGGCGGTGAGCGCGTTCACCTCGGGCGATGTGCTGCAGGTATTGCTGTTCTCGGTGCTGTTCGGCTGCGCGCTGTCGCTGGTCGGTGAGCGGGCCGCGCCGGTGGCCACGCTGATCGACGGCCTGGCCGCCGCCTTCTTCAAGTGCATGTCCTTCATCATCAAGCTGGCGCCGCTGGGCGTGTTCGGCGCGATCGCCTTCACCGTGGGCAAATACGGCATCGGCTCGCTCAAGCAGCTGGGCATGCTGGTGCTGCTGTTCTACGGCGCGGTGGCCATCCTGGTGTTCGGCATCCTCGGCACGATCTTGCGGCTGGCCGGTTTCAACATCCTCAAGCTGATCGGCTATCTGCGCGAGGAACTGCTGATCGTGCTGGGTACCGCCTCGTCCGACAGCGTGCTGCCGCAGGTGATGCGCAAGCTGAAGTACATGGGCATCAAGGACGCCACGGTCGGCCTGGTCATCCCGACCGGCTACTCCTTCAACCTCGACGCCTTCTCGATCTACCTGACGCTGGCGGCGGTGTTCATCGCCCAGGCCACCAACACGCCGCTGGCGGGCGGCGACCTGCTGGCGATCCTGGCCATCGCGCTGATCACGTCCAAGGGCGCGCACGGCGTGCCCGGCTCGGCGATCGTGATCCTGGCGGCCACGCTGACGGCGATCCCGGCGATTCCCGTGGTCGGCCTGGTGCTGGTGCTGTCGGTGGACTGGTTCATGGGCATCGCCCGCGCCGCCGGCAACCTGCTGGGCAACTGCGTGGCCACCGTGGTGGTGGCCGCCTGGGAGAAGGACATCGACCGCGAGCGCGCCCACGCGGTCTTGAACGACAACCGCGCCGCCATCGAGCGCTACGACGCCGAGCAGCTCAAGCTCGACGCGGCTGCGGGACAGCCGGGATGATTTATCCGCCGCACCACCACCTCCAAAAAGAAAAGGGATCTATGAATAAATCGTATAAATCGTTTACCGCGTTGGCCGTCCTGGCAGCCGCCGCCGGTGTGGCGCAGGCGCAGTCGGCCGTCACGGTGTATGGCAACATCGACCTTGGCGTGTTCAAGAAGACCGGCTCCACGCTCAGCGAAGGGCGCCGCGATAACAACCGGCTGGGTTTCAAGGGTGTCGAGGATCTGGGCGATGGCCTGAAGGCGCTGTTTCAGCTGGAGATACGCTACGACCCGGATGTCGGCACCATCGAAGGCACGAGCCGTCCGCTGTTCCAGGGGCAGAGCAGAGTGGGGCTGCAGGGCGGCTTCGGCACGGTGCGCATCGGGCGCGGCCTGACGGCGCTGCAGGATTCCAACGTGGCGTTCGAGCCGTTTCGCGGCACGCCCAGCACGGCGGGCTTCATCACCGACCTGATGGTGGCCGGCTACACCAGCCAGCCGCTCGATCCGGCCGGCTCGTCGGCCAACCGGTTTTCCAACGCGGTGTTCTACAACTCGCCGGAGATCGCCGGCCTGCAGCTCAACGTCACGCTCGCCACGCGAGAGGCCAACGGCAATCCGGTGCTGATCGGCCGTGGCACGCAGGCGGCGCCGCAGTATGCGGCCAACACCACGCTGAACAGCAACCCGTACTCGGTCTCCGCCACCTACCGCGCCGGCATCTTCGCGGCGATGCTGGCGGCCGAGCGTAACGCGGCTGAGACAAAATTGTGGTCGGTGGCCGGCTCGGTGCAGGCGCGGCCGGACCTGAAACTGGTGGCTTCGTATCAAAGCCAGGATCAGGAGCATACGGTGGCCGTGAATCCGGTCACCAAGGCGTGGGTGGTTGGCGCCAACCTGGATATCGGTCCGGGGACCCTGCTGGCGGGCTATGGCCGCAAGACGCCGGACGGCGCCGTGCCGACCAAGCAGTTAGGACTGGGCTACGAATACGGACTGTCGAAGCGCACTTTCCTGTACGTGGACGCCTCCAATCGCAAGGCTGTCACGTCGGTCAATTTCTACGGCGTGGGCATCCACCACAACTTCTGAGGCAGCCGCTGCCGCGTTTTGGCGCCTGCCCGCAGGGGCGGGCGCCAGCGTGGGTCACTGCTGACCGGCCTTGGCTTCCAGTTCCGCCAGGCGCGCTTCCAGCGCTTCGAGCTTGGCGCGGGTCTTGGCCAGCACTTGCGCCTGCACGTCAAATTCCTCGCGCGTCACCAGATCCAGCTTGGCGAAACCCTGCGTCATCATCGACTTGACGTTCTTCTCGATGTCCTTTGCTGGTGAGTTTTCGATGGCCTGATTGATCTTGCTTTGCAAGTCATTGAAAAAAGTATTCATATCCATAATATTCCTTGATCTAACCGGCCTGACACTGCACCATTGCAGTGCGCTGCGGCCTTATTGTGGTGCGAAATTCGAAAAAATCACCGCCGCACCCATCCCATTCTCACATTTCTTTCAAATGCGGTCCCGTTGCCGATGTCCTTACGGCAGCTATCACCTCGACAAGATTAGCTGGCACGCATTCTGCTAAAGAAGTCATGAACGCTTTATCGCTTCGCTTCAAACAGGATTTTAAACCGCAACTGCTAAATAAGTTCAACTACACAAGGAAAACAACTATGAAAAGCTTGAGCAAGAACTTCACCCTGATCGCAGCGTTGACTTTAGCATTCGCCTCCATGAGCGCCAGCCTGGCGCGCGCCGAAGACGCGACACCCGCGCCGGAAGCGAAACCAGACAACGAAGTCAGCTTCAACGCTGCCGTTGTCAGCGACTACCGCTACCGCGGCGTATCGCAAAGCCGCCTGAAACCTGCACTGCAGGGCGGCGCGGACTACACGCACAATCCAACCGGCTTCTACGCCGGTACCTGGCTGTCCACCATCAAATGGACCAAGGATGCGGGCGGCGATGGCAATGTCGAATGGGATCTGTACGCCGGCAAGCGCGGCGAGATCGTTAAGGACGTCAGCTACGACGTCGGCGGCCTGTACTACTACTATCCGTCCAACGGCCTGCATCCAAACGCCAACACCTTCGAATTGTACGGCCAAGTCGGCTATGGCCCCGTCACGCTGAAATACTCGCAGTCGACCACCAACCTGTTCGGCTTTGCAGACAGCAAGAACAGCGGCTACCTCGACGCTTCCGGCAACTTCGAACTGCCCGACGGCTATGTGCTGAACGTGCACGCTGGCCACCAGAACGTAAAACACAACGGCGCCTCCAGCTATACCGACTACAAGCTGGGCGTGACCAAAGATTTCGGCGTAGTGACGGTGGCATTGGCGGCGGTCTATGCCGACACGAAAGCCTACGTCGGACCGGACGGGAAGAACCTGGCCAAAACCGGGGCTGTCCTGACCATTTCCAAAACCTTCTAAGCGAGGCCTGTATGAAACTGATTACCGCCATTATCAAGCCGTTCAAGCTCGATGAGGTCCGCGAGGCCCTCTCGGCGATCAACGTGCAAGGCATCACCGTGACCGAGGTCAAGGGCTTCGGTCGCCAGAAAGGCCACACCGAGCTGTACCGCGGTGCGGAATACGTGGTGGACTTCCTGCCGAAGACCAAGATCGAAGCGGCGGTCGACGACGCAGTCGTTGAACAGGCGATCGAAGCCATCGAAGGCGCTGCCCGCACCGGCAAAATCGGCGACGGCAAGATCTTCGTGTACAACCTGGAACAAGTCATACGTATTCGTACCGGCGAAACCGGCAACGAAGCTCTTTAAGGGGAAGATTGATGAAAAAAACTATAACAACGTTGCTGGCTGGGGTTGCCGTCCTGTTCGCGCTGTCCGCGCCGGTGCACGCCGAGGACGCCAAGCCGGCCGCTTCGGCGCCGGCCGCCTCGGCCCCTGCGGCTGCCGCGCCGGCCGCTTCCGCAGCGGCCGCGCCTGAAGCCGCGCCGGCCGCCGCTCCGGCACCTGCGGCTGCCGCCCCCGCCGCGTCCGCCCCTGCGGCCGATGCCGCCGCCGCGCCGGCACCCGTTCCAAACAAGGGCGACACCGCCTGGATGATGGTGTCGACCATCCTGGTCATCATGATGTCGATTCCCGGCCTGGCGCTGTTCTACGGCGGCCTGGTCCGTTCCAAGAACATGCTGTCCATCCTGCTGCAGGTGTTCACCATCTTCGCGCTGATCATCGTGCTGTGGTGCGTGTACGGCTACTCGCTGGCCTTCACCGAAGGCAATTCCTTCATCGGCAAATTCGACCGTCTGTTCCTGAACGGCATCTGGGATCCGGCCAAGGCCACCTTCTCGACCGCCGCCACCTTCAGCAAAGGCGTCGTCATTCCCGAGTTCGTGTACGTGGTGTTCCAGGCGACCTTCGCCGCCATCACCTGCGGCCTGATCGTCGGGTCCTTCGCCGAACGCGCCAAGTTCACCGCCGTGCTGGCCTTCGTCGTGCTGTGGTTCACCTTCGCCTACCTGCCGATCGCCCACATGGTCTGGTTCTGGACCGGTCCTGACGCGATCAAGGATGCGGCAACGCTGGCGACCGAAACCGCCAAGGCCGGCTTCCTGTGGCAAAAAGGCGCGCTGGACTTCGCCGGCGGCACCGTGGTGCACATCAACGCCGCGGTTGCCGGCCTGGTGGGCGCCTACATGATGGGCAAACGCGTCGGCTACGGCCGCGAATCCATGGCGCCGCACTCGCTGACCATGACCATGATCGGCGCTTCGCTGCTGTGGGTGGGCTGGTTCGGTTTCAATGCCGGCTCGGCACTGGAAGCGGGCGACGTCGCCGCGCTGGCTTTCGTCAACACGCTGCTGGCCACCGCCGCCGCCACCATGTCGTGGCTGCTGGGCGAGTGGATCGTCAAGGGCAAGCCTTCGATGCTGGGTGCCGCTTCGGGCGCCGTTGCCGGCCTGGTGGCCATCACCCCGGCCTGCGGCTACGTCGGTCCGATGGGCGCGCTGATCATCGGCCTGCTGGCTGGTGTGGTCTGCCTGTGGGGCGTGAACGGCCTGAAACGCCTGCTGGGCGCGGATGACTCGCTGGATGTGTTCGGCGTGCACGGCGTCGGCGGCATCCTGGGCGCGCTGCTGACCGGCGTGTTCGCTTCGCCATCGCTGGGCGGCCAGGGCGTCTTCGACTACGTCACCAACAAGATGTCGGCCGATCCGTACTCGATCGTCAGCCAGGTCACCATCCAGGCGACCGCGATCGGCACCACCATCCTGTGGTCGGCCATCGTCTCGCTGATCGCCTACAAGCTGGTCGACATCGTCATCGGCCTGCGCGTGCCGGAAGAAGAGGAACGCGAAGGCCTGGACATCACCAGCCATGGCGAGTCCGCTTACCATGCCTGATTAACCGTGCCGGGTCCGCTGTGGCGGGCCCGCCGGAAAGCGCCTCCCAGGAGGCCGTGCCGTTCAGCCCAGGCTGGACGGCATTTTTTTTTTACCCGCGCCGTTAGCATGCGCCGGGCGGGCCAATTGGCGCAAAACGCCATCGCGCAGATGCAAAACGAGATCGCGCTCAACCAGTCGAAAAACTCGGTCAGGGAAGAACTGGGCAAGGGCCTGAAGGCGCTCGCCCGGTAAGACCGATACCGCACCGGCATATTGTCCGGCACCCCGGCGCGGAAGTGTGCCGCGAATCGGCGCGAAACCGCATTGCAACCGCAGGCCGCCTCAACGTCTAAAAGACAAAGCCCGGAGCCAGCGTATCCGCCACCGTAAAACCGTTGTATGGGCCGAAAGCAGCCGAGTGAAACTTGATTTTTAAGGACGGCGCTCCGCCCCCTGGATGGGCAAATGGCAACATCAGCAAATTGTTCGAGACTGTGCCGCCGGCACCCAGCCGCATCATAATGAAGCGCACGAGCAGATGCTCGAGATTGATGACATTGCCATCGACGGCGGCGTTCAATGCCCCGGCCCCCGGCGGAGCAGCGACGACCCACCCGGGCGCGGCCCAGGTCGGAAAGACGATGTTCGGCGGCGGCGGAAAGCACGCGGGCGTCACCGCAGTGGGTGTTCCCATCGGCAACCCTTCGTTTCGCACTTTCACCTGCCCCCACACGACAAAAATGTTCGCCATTGTCGGTACATCGAACCCCAGTTCGGTGACGACCGACATGCGCGGCCCGAACCGGCTTCCGATGTTCGTGGAGATGCCGACATAGCGGTTATGTATGCCGTTGCAATTGATGATGATATAAATCCCGGCAAAATTCGTCATGCCCGGTGGCACGCCGGCGTTGCCGAACATTCCACCGCCGAGCGCGGGGGGCACCATCGTTTGCAGGGACGCAGCGTGGTTCAACTGATAGTAGATATAGCCCATGTGAACTCCAAGAGTTTGTCGATGCGGGATAGTCTGACTGCTCAACTGCTTGCCATAGTTTGCCTCAGCTTCCGCCGGCGGTATATAGCCGAGCGGCTCTGGCAGGCGATGATGGTTGAACCAGGAAACCCAAGCCAGCGCGGCCAGTTAAATACGGATACCCGAATTTAACCGCCCCTCCATCAATTTCCACCTTTAAAATAGGGTTTTCGCCCCGATTTGGGGTATCTGCACGGTAATATCTGATGTTCTGCGTGCCTGGAGGGTCGTCCTCCCGCATCATTTAAGGAAGTAATCATGGTTCCCCATCTCGCCACGGCCCTGACCGGACCGCTGCTCGACCTCGAAGAAAAGATCCTGGCCGCGACGCCTGCCATTGAGCGCTGGTTCCGCCTGGAGTGGCAGGAACACACGCCGCCGTTCTATTGCTCGGTCGACATGCGCAACGCCGGCTACAAGCTGGCGCCGGTCGATACCAACCTGTTCCCCGGCGGTTTCAACCACCTGGCGACAGAAATGCTGCCGTTGTCGGTGCAGGCCGCCATGGCCGCGATCGACAAATATTGCCCCGATGCCCGCAACCTGCTGGTGATCCCGGAAGTGCACGAGCGCCATCCGACCTATTGGCAGAACGTGGCCCGGCTGATGCAGATCTTCCGCCAGACCGGCCTGCACGTACGGCTGGGTTCGCTGTCGCCGGAGATCACCCAGCCGACCCCGCTGCCTTTGCCTGATGGAAACATGCTGGTGGTCGAGCCGCTGGTGCGCTCGGCCAACGGCCGCCGCCTGGGCCTGAAGGATTTCGATCCGTGCACGATTCTGCTGAACAACGACCTGTCGGCCGGCATTCCTGACATTTTGCAGAACATCCACGAGCAAAGCCTGCTGCCGCCGCTGCACGCCGGCTGGGCCCTGCGCCGCAAGAGCAACCACATGAACGCCTACGACGAGGTGGTCAAGAAGTTCGGCAAGTTGATCGGCGTCGATCCGTGGATGCTCAACCCGTTCCATGCCAAGTGCGACGCGGTCAACTTCCGCACCGGCGAGGGCTACGATTGCCTGGCCGCCAATGTCGACACCTTGCTGTCCAAGATCAAGAAGAAGTACAAGGAATACGGCATGAAGGACCAGAAGCCGTTCGTGATCGTCAAGCCGGACGCCGGGACCTACGGCACCAGCATCCTGACGATCAAGGATTCCAGCGAAATCAAGGACTTGAGCCAGGCCCAGCGCGACAAAATGATCGTCATCAAGGATGGCAAGGAAGTGACCGACTTCATCATCCAGGAAGGCGTGCCGACCTTCGAGAGCATCAAGGACGCGGTGGCCGAGCCGGTGGTCTACATGATCGACCGCTACGTGGTGGGCGGCTTCTACCGCGTGCACGCCGAGAAGGGCATCGACCAGAACCTCAACGCGCCCGGTTCGCAGTACGTGCCGCTGGCGTTCGCCCAGCAGCACGCGGTGCCGGACCTGAAGGCCAAGCCCGGCACGGCCGCGCCCAACCGTTTCTACGTGTACGGCGTGGTGGCGCGGCTGGCGCTGCTGGCGGCGTCGCTGGAAATGGAACGCACCGATCCGAACCCCGAAGTGTACTGACGTCGTTCCCGCGCAGGCGGGAACCCATAGAACGCCGACTGCGCTCGCTCAGCATGGGTTCCCGCCTGCGCGGGAACGACGCGGGCAGGCTCGGCCGGTACATCAGGCGAATCTCGGCTAAAATCAGGCATTACCCCGAATGGATGCGCCCATGAAAATAGCTTTCCTCGCCGATCCCCTGGCCAGCTTCAAGACCTACAAGGACTCGACCTACGCCATGATGGTGGAAGCTGCCAAGCGCGGCCACACCGTCTACGCCTTCGAGCAAAACGACATGGCGCTGGACGGCGGCGTGGTCTATGCCAACGCGGCCGTGATCACCATGACCGGCGACAGCCACGACTGGTTCCGCGCGGCGCCGTCCCACGAAACCAACCTGGGCGACTTCGACGCCATCATCCAGCGCAAGGATCCGCCGTTCGACATGGAGTACATCTACGGCACCTACCTGCTGGAGCTGGCCGAAAAGCAGGGCGCGCAGGTGTTCAACAAGCCGTCGGCGATCCGCGACCACAACGAAAAGCTGTCGATCGCCCAGTTCAGCCAGTACACCTCGCCGACCCTGGTGACGTCCGACGAAGCCCGCATCCGCGCCTTCCAGAAGCACCATGGCGACATCATCCTCAAACCGCTGGACGGCATGGGCGGCGCCGGCGTGTTCCGTGTGACGGCCGACGGCATGAACCTCGGCTCCATCATCGAAACGCTGACCGACAACGGCGCCTGCACCATCATGGTGCAGCGTTATATTCCCGACATCGTGCACGGCGACAAGCGCATCCTGGTGATCGGCGGCAAGCCGGTGCCGTATTGCCTGGCGCGCATCCCGCAGAACGGCGAAGTGCGCGGCAACCTGGCGGCCGGCGGCGTCGGCAAGGCCCAGCCGCTGACCGAGCGCGACGCGGAAATCGCCAACGCCCTGGGCCCGATACTGGCCGCCCGTGGCCTGTTGCTGGTAGGATTAGATGTTATTGGTGATTGCCTCACGGAAGTGAATGTCACCAGTCCAACCTGCTTCCAGGAAATTACCCAGCAAACGGGCTTCCAGGTGGCGGCGATGTTCCTCGACGCCGTCGAAGCGGCCGTGGCGCAGGGCAAACAAGTTAAAAATTAACAATAATGCCGGACGCCGTCAAAAAACGTCCGCGCTCACTGGCGGTTTAAGAATATGGTTGGCATACTGCTTATGACGCACGCTCCACTGGGACAGGCTTTTATTGCCGCCTGCGCCCATGTGTTCCGTGGTCCGACCGAGCGGCTGGAGGCGATCGACGTGGTCGCCGACCAGGATCTCGCCGAAGTCCAGGCACTGGCCTCGGCGGCGATCCAGCGTCTCGACGAGGGCGACGGGGTGCTGGTCATCACCGACGTCAAAGGCGGCACGCCCGCCAATTGCTGTAACCGTCTGGCGGACGCCGGCCGGGTGGAGGTGATCGCGGGCATCAGTTTGCCGATGCTGCTGCGCGCCATCACCTACCGCCGCGACACGCTGGACGTGGTGGTCGAGATGGCCCTGGCCGGCGCGCAGAGCGGGGCCGTGCGCGTCGACAACCGGATCAGGGTCGGGCAACCCTGAGGCCGGATTTATGTGGCCGCCGCTTGCAGGCATGGCGGCGGTTTTTTGCAGTGCGCATTTCTGATTGAGACAAAAGAAAAATGATTCAACAAGAACTTGAGATTATCAACAAGCTTGGTTTGCATGCGCGTGCCTCCGCCAAATTCACCCAACTGGCAGCTAAATTCCAGAGCGATGTCTGGCTGACCCGCAACGCGCGCCGCATCAACGCCAAGTCCATCATGGGCGTGATGATGCTGGCCGCCGGCAAGGGCGCCAAGGTCATGCTGGAAGCCGACGGCGCCGACGAGGGCGATTGCATCGCCGCACTGACGGCGCTGGTCAACGACAAGTTCGGCGAAGGCGAGTAATGCCGGCGGAACGCAGCCGTCCCCGTACCCCTACAGGTCCGCCTATGGCTTCCTTCACCCTGCATGGCATTCCGGTTTCGCGCGGCATCGCCATCGGCCGCGCCCACCGGATGGCGCCGGCCGCGCTGGACGTCAAGCACTACCTGGTGGCGGAAGAGCATCTGGAGGCGGAAGTGTCGCGCCTGCAGCAGGCGCTGGCGCAGGTGCACAAGGAACTGCAGACGCTGTGGAACGAGTTGCCGAAGGATGCGCCGACCGAACTGGGCGCCTTCATCGACGTCCACGCGCTGATCCTGTCCGATCCGATGATCTCGGAGGCGCCGCTCGACATTATCCGCACCCGCCACTACAACGCCGAATGGGCGCTGCTGACCCAGATCGACGAGCTGTCGGCGCAGTTCGACGAGATCGAAGATCCCTACCTGCGCGAGCGCAAGGCCGACATCCAGCAGGTGGCCGAGCGCGTGCTGAAGGTGTTGATGGGCACCGCGCAGATCCCGCCCGCCGCCACCGGCGAGGACGGCTTCCAGGCGCAGATGATCATCGTCGCGCACGACATCTCGCCGGCCGACATGCTGCAATTCCGCGACCGTTCCTTCATCGGCTTCGTCACCGACGTCGGCGGCCAGAACTCGCACACGGCCATCGTCGCCCGCAGCCTGGACATCCCGGCCGCGGTCGGCGTGTCCGGCGCCTCCGCCCTGATCGAGCAGGACGACTGGCTGATCATCGACGGCGACGCCGGCGTGGTGATCGCCAATCCGAGCGCGCTGGTGCTGGAGCAGTACCGCGAACGCCAGGGCGCCGCCGCCCGCGCGCGCAAGAAGCTCAATAAACTCAAGAAGACCCCGGCCGTCACCAAAGACGGCGTCGAGATCCAGCTGATGGCCAACATCGAGCTGCCCGACGATTGCCCGTCCGCGATGGAGGCGGGCGCCAACGGGGTCGGCCTGTTCCGCTCCGAGTTCCTGTTCATGGGCCGCAACAGCCGCATCCCGTCCGAGGACGAGCAGTTCGAGCAGTACAAGCGCGCGGTGGTGGCGATGAAGGGCCGGCCGGTGACCATCCGCACGCTCGACATCGGCGCCGACAAGCCGCTCGACCAGAGCGAGCACACGGCCCTGAATCCGGCGCTGGGCCTGCGGGCGATCCGCTACTGCCTGGCCGAGCCGCAGATCTTCCTGACGCAGCTGCGCGCCATCCTGCGCGCGTCGGCCTTCGGCAAGGTGCGCATCCTGATCCCGATGCTGGCGCACGCGTTCGAGATCGACCAGTCGCTGGCGATGATCGCGCAGGCCAAGGCCGAGCTGCGCGAGCACAACGTCAAGTTCGACGACGACGTCGACGTCGGCGCGATGATCGAAATCCCGGCCGCCGCGCTGGCGCTGCCGATGTTCGTCAAGCGGATGGACTTCCTGTCCATCGGCACCAATGACCTGATCCAGTACACGCTGGCGATCGACCGGGTTGATTATGAGGTCGCGCACCTTTACAATCCGCTGCATCCGGCTGTGCTGCAATTGATCTCGATGACGATTGCGGCCGGGCATAAAGCCGGGATCGACGTGGCCGTATGCGGCGAGATGGCGGGCGATGTCAAGCTCACCCGCCTGCTGCTGGGCATGGGCTTGCGCGAATTCTCGATGCATCCTGCGCAGCTGCTGTCGGTCAAGCAGGAAATCCTGAACAGCGACCTTGCGCTCATCACGCCGCAAACGCGCAAGATCATGCGCTCGATGGAACCCAACGTAATTGCAGACGCGGTCGAACAATTGCAGTTGATGTAGTAAGTGGTGGAGCCCATCCTCGCGGCTCCACCTTGTTAGATGGCCCGCGGGGCCGCCCCCTAAAAAAACTAACCACATGCCATCCTTAGGATACGTTACTCCGCAAACCATGCATTTTGCGCAGCCGCTGGCGCTGCAGAGCGGCGCCTCGCTGCGCGACTACATGCTGATGTATGAAACCTACGGCACCCTCAATGCCGACAAATCGAACGCGGTGCTGGTCTGCCACGCGCTCAACGCCTCGCACCATGTGGCCGGCGAATACGAAGGCCAGCCGAAAAGCCAGGGCTGGTGGGACAATATGGTCGGCCCGGGCAAATCGCTCGACACCGACAAGTTCTTCGTCATCGGCATCAACAACCTGGGTTCGTGCTTCGGCTCGACCGGGCCCATGCACGTCAATCCCGCCACCGGCAAGCCTTATGGCGCGGCCTTCCCCGTGGTCACGGTGGAGGACTGGGTCAACGCCCAGGCGCGCCTGGCCGATGCGCTGGGCATCACGCAGTTCGCCGCCGTCATGGGCGGGTCGCTGGGCGGCATGCAGGCGCTGGCCTGGTCCATCATGTACCCGGACCGCCTGCGCCATTGCGTGGTGATCGCCTCCACCGCCAGGCTGTCGGCGCAGAACATCGCCTTCAACGACGTCGCCCGCCAGGCCATCCTGTCGGACCCCGACTACCACGGCGGCGATTTCTATGAACACGGCGTGGTGCCGAAGAACGGCCTGCGCGTGGCGCGCATGGTTGGCCACATCACCTATTTGTCCGACGACGACATGGCCGAAAAATTCGGCCGCAAGCTGAGGGCGGTTGCAGATAACCCTGCCGAGGCGGGCGACTACAAGTTCGGCTTCGGCGTGGATTTCGAAATCGAATCCTACCTGCGCTACCAGGGCGACAAGTTCAGCGAATACTTCGACGCCAACACCTACCTGCTGATCACCAAGGCGCTCGACTACTTCGACCCGGCGCGCGCACACGGCGGCGACCTGGCCAAGACCCTCGCAGGCACCAAGGCCAGGTTCTTCCTGGCCTCGTTCACCACCGACTGGCGCTTCTCGCCGGAGCGCAGCCAGGAGATCGTGCAGGCGCTGATCAGCAACCGCCGCCAGGTCACCTACGCGGAGATCGACGCGCCGCACGGCCACGACGCCTTCCTGCTGGAAGACCCGCGCTACATGAAGCTGGTGCGGGCCTACTACGACCAGGTGTGGAACGACATTAACGAGAAAGCGGCAGCATGAACTTCAACGATTTAAGCAGCGCCCGGCCGGACCTGGCCTTCATCGCCCACTGGGTGCCCAAGAACGCCCACGTGCTCGACGTGGGCTGCGGCGACGGCGTGATGATGGACTATCTGCAGAGCGACAAGCAGTGCAGCGGCTACGGCATCGAGATCGCCGACGACAAGGTCCTGGACAGCACCAGGCGCGGGGTGCGCGTGATCCAGCAGGACATGGAAAAGGGCCTGGCCCTGTTCGGCGACGACAGCTTCGACACGGTGCTGTGCCTGTCGTCGCTGCAGATGATGAAGCATGTGGAGCCGCTGTTGCGCGACATCGTCCGCGTCGGCAAGGAGGCCATCGTCTCCTTCCCCAACTTCGCGTACTGGCCGCACCGCGTGGCCTTGCTCAAGGGCCGCATGCCGGTGTCGGAATCGCTGCCGTACGAGTGGTACGACACGCCCAACGTGCGCTGCGCCACCATCACCGATTTCCGCGACCTGGCGGAGGAGTGCGGGCTGGAAGTGATCGAATGCGTGGCGCTGGCCGAAGGGCACCGCGTCTCGTTCCTGCCCAATCTGCGCGGCGACCTTGCCGTGTTCCGCCTGCGTAAAAAGGCCAGCCACTGATGACGCAGCCAACGAGCGCGCCCGGCTTGCGCACCTACCTGAACGGCCGCACCGTCTCCATCCTGTTCCTGGGCTTCAGCTCCGGACTGCCGCTGTACACGCTGATCTACCTGATGCAGGCGTGGCTGGCCAAGTCCGGGCTGAACGTGAAGGCGCTCGGCCTGTTCGCGCTGGTGACCTTCCCGTACACCTTCAAGTTCCTGTGGGCGCCGTTCATGGACCGCTACGCCATCGGCTCGCTGGGCCGGCGGCGCGGCTGGATGGCGCTCACGCAGCTGGCGCTGTTCCTAGTGATCGGCGGCCTGGGCATGCTGGACCCGAAACAGGAGCTGACGCTGATCGCCGGCTGGGTGTTCCTGATCGCCTTCCTGTCGGCCAGCCAGGACGTGGTGATCGACGCCTACCGCCGCGAGATCCTGGCCGAGAACGAGCAGGGTTTGGGCGCGGCCATCATCGTCAACGCCTACAAGGCCGCCAGTCTGATCCCGAGCGCGCTGGGGCTGGTACTGGCGGACAGCATGTCGTGGCAGGCGGTGTTCTGGATCGTCGCCGCCTTCATGCTGCCGGGTTTTGTCTGCACGCTGCTGGCCAGGGAACCCGCCGTGTATGGCGCGCCGCCGAAGAACCTGCAGGAGGCGGTGGTGCTGCCGTTCCGCGAATTCGTGCAGCGCGACGGCTGGAACCAGGCCTTGCTGATCATCGCCTTCGTGCTGCTGTATAAAATCGGCGACAGCATGGCCACCGCGCTGTCGACCAAGTTCTTCCTCGATATCGGCTTCACCACCAAGCAGATCGGCCTGGCGGCCAACGCCACCGGCTGGTGGGCGGCGCTGGCCGGCGGCGCCGTCGCCGGCATCTGGATGATCAAGCTGGGCATCAACCGCGCCTTGTGGGTGTTCGGCGTGATGCAGGCGCTGGCCATCCTGGGCTTCGCCTGGCTGGCCCGCACCGGCCCCGATCCGCTGCTGCTGAGCGCCGTCTTCGGCTTCGAAGCCTTCGCCAGTCCGGGCCTGGGCGCGGCGGCGCTGGTGGCCTTCATGTCGCGCGCCACCGATCCGCGCTACACTGCCACCCAGTACGCATTGTTTTCCAGTCTGGCCGCCGTACCGCGCACATTCATCAACTCCTCGGTCGGGTATATAGTGGCGGAAACCGGCTGGTTCTGGTTCTTTATTGTGTGCTTCATCCTGGCGTTTCCTGCCATGATGATGCTACCGAAAATCGCACCATGGAATACCAGGAATGAAAAAGCTTAAATTCAACGCCGCCTTGCTGGCGCTGGTCTGCTGCGCCGGCGCCGTTGCGCCCGCAGTCGTCCACGCGCAGGACGACGGCATCCCCGTGACCAGCATGTCGCGCCTGCGCGGCATCGGCGGCGACGCCCGCCAGTTCGACCAGCAATCCAAGCTGCAGTACGACCAGATGCTGGCCCAGGCCCACCAGAAGGACGCCGTCGCCACCGAGCGCAATCCGCAGCTGATACGGCTGCGCGCCATCGCCAAGCGGCTGATCCCGTTCACCTCGCGCTGGAACCCGGACGCCGCCAACTGGAAGTGGGAAGTCAACCTGCTCAATTCGCCGACGGTGAACGCCTTCTGCATGCCGGGCGGGCGCATCGCCTTCTACAACGGCATCCTGGTCAAGCTGAACCTGACCGACGACGAAGTGGCGATGGTCATGGGCCACGAGATCGCCCACGCGTTGCGCGAGCACGCGCGCGAGCAGGCCGGCAAGAACACCATCACCTCGGTGGGCGCGCGCATCGCCGGCGCGCTGGGTTCGGCCTACTTCGGCGTCGACCCGCGCCTGGGCGACGCGGCGGCCGGCATGGTGGCGCAGGGCGCCGCGCTGAGCTTCTCGCGCGGCGACGAGAGCGAGGCCGACCTGGTCGGCCTGGACCTGGCGGCGCGGGCCGGTTTCGATCCGCGCGCCGGCATCGCGCTGTGGCAGAAAATGAGCGCGGTGAACAAGAGCCAGCCGCTGCCCTTCCTGTCCACGCACCCGAGCGGCAGCAAGCGCATCGAGGACATGGAGAAGAATATGTACCTGGTGCTGCCGGTGTACGCGCGCGCCAAGGGCCTGGACCCGAACGCGCTGCCGCCGTATCACTCGCTGGCGCTGCCACGCTCGTAATGTCGCGCGCACCGCTGCCGATGCGCGACGGTGTCGCGCCCAGCTACCTGTGGCTGCCGGAAGGGCAATGGCCGGACCTGCTGACCTTCCTGGTGGCGCGCTATCCCGACGTGACGGAAGCGTCGTGGCGCGACCGCATGGTGCGGCGCGAGGTGGTGGACGGCGACGGCAACGCGCTGACGCCGCACAGCGCCTACCGGCGCGGCATGCGCATCTTCTACTACCGCGAGCTGGATGCCGAGACGCCGATTCCGTTCGAGGAAGAGGTGCTGTTCATGGACGAGCATCTGGTGATAGTGGACAAGCCGCATTTCCTGCCGATGATACCGACCGGGCGCTTTCTGCACGAGACGCTGCTGGTGCGCCTGAAGAAAAAGCTGGGCGAGCAGGAGTTGACGCCCATCCACCGGCTGGACCGCGAGACGGCCGGCGTGGTGATCTTCTCGCGCCGGCAGGACAGCCGGGGCACGTACCAGTCGATGTTCCAGAAGCGGGTGATCGAGAAGGAATACGAAGCACTGGCGCCGCGCCTGCACGGCCGCGAGTTCCCCTTCACGTATCGCAGCCGCATGGTGGACGGCGACAAGTTCTTCATCATGAAGGAAGAGCCGGGCGAGCCGAATTCGGAAACGTTGATCGACGTCATCGAGCACCGCGCCGACTGCACACTGTACCGCCTGCATCCGCACACCGGGCGCAAGCACCAGCTGCGCTTGCATCTATCATCGCTGGGCATCCCCATCATCAACGACGCGTTCTACCCGGTGGCCTTGCCGTGCAAGCAGGACGACGTCTCGCAACCGCTAAAGCTGCTAGCCCGCCGCATCGCCTTCACCGACCCGCTGAGCGGCGAACGCCGCGAATTCAGCAGCCGCCGCAGCCTGTAACCATCGGCTTAGAAGGCGATCGCCTGGAGTTTGGTCGCAGGGGAGTGCTGCCAAGGTACGCGGTATGCGCCGCCATTCACTAGCGCGGAATAGGCGACGATCTGTGGCCACCATCTGACCAAGCGTTCAGACTGCTGCCAAAATCCTTGTCGGGACCACTGCGCGTCCAAGATGAAAACTGTATGCCCAGCTCTGCGGATGGCTTCACGCTCGGCGCCATGCTGCTTTTTAAAGCGGTCTATGGAGACGATGTACCACGGGCCATCATTCGAAAGCTCGCCTATCCATGTAAGGTCGGGCGCGTCGCGCGCAAAGCGGTCGCTTAAATGAAGAACCTCTTCCACCTCTGGCGTGACGCCAGACAGCTCGCGGATGCCGTGAGCCAGATAACGGGATAAATTATTATCGAAGAAGAACTTCAAGCCGCAAGTCTTTCTTCAAATTCCACAGCGTCGCTTACCATCCTAGACGTGATGTCGAATACGCGGGCAACCATTCCCTTGTCGCGACCTTCTGCCAGGTAGGATGCATAAATGGTGTCTGTCGGAATTGCCGCTTGGGTGACGACCGGCGTACCGAATTGCAATGAGGGGTCCAAGACGATCGTTTTCCGCTTTCCTAGTGGGAACCAGCGCACCGCGCCCTGGTCGCCATATTCGATGCCAGCATATAAGGAAGGCTTGATGATGTCGGAAAAAACGAACTGTTTGCGCACAACATCTATCATTTTGGGTTCGCCGGTGGCCTGCTCGATGGCTTCCAAAAATATGCGTTTCCCGTCCGTGAGGAACTGCTGTTGCGTCAACGGGTAGGCAATGCCGAAATGCTGCGCCGCCGATGCTATCGTTGCGCGAATCACTTTGAGGTCGACACCATGGCGGACAAAAGCGGTCACCATGCGTGCTTCAAGCAAGTCCCGGAAGCCGATGATGTCTTCGGGTAGCCCTTCGTCTTTAAGTTGTGTGGCCCAGAGCGGCTCCGAACGGACTTGCTCGCCCTGATATTTCCGCGAATAGCCGAGCAGCCACCGGCGCAGCGCGCGCGGCTCCGCGCCAACCAGCCGTGCGGCTTGGCTCAATGGATAACAACCGGTCCCGATGATGTCCATTTTGTGGCGTCTCCCCTCATCCGAAGTTACCAGATCACCGGGTCTTGAGCAATGATTAACGAGTAGAGGACGGCGGCTTAAACGCCTGCGTACTCGATGGTCAACGGCGCGTGGTCGGAGAACTTTTCTTCCTTGTAGATCGCGACCGTGGTGGCTTTGGCGGCGATGCCCGGGGTGGCGACGTGGTAGTCGATGCGCCAGCCGACGTTCTTGGCGTAGGCCTGGCCGCGGTTGCTCCACCACGTGTATTGCTCTTCGCGTGGATCGAGCCCGCGGTGCACGTCCACAAAGCCCACCTCGTCGAAGATGCGCGTCATCCATTCGCGCTCCTCCGGCAGGAAGCCGGAGTTCTTCTTGTTGCCTTTCCAGTTCTTCAGGTCGATCTCTTTGTGAGCGATGTTCCAGTCGCCGCAGATCACCACTTCGCGCCCCTCGGCGTGCAGCGACTGCAGGTGCGGCAGGAACAGGGCCATGAAGCGGAACTTGGCCTCTTGGCGCTCCGGCCCCGACGAGCCGGACGGGCAGTACACCGAGATCACCGTCAGATTGCCGAAATCGCAACGCACATAGCGGCCCTCGGCGTCGAACTCCGGCGAGCCGAAGCCGATCACCACGCGGTCCGGCTCGATCTTGCTGTAGACGCCGGTGCCGGAATAGCCTTTTTTCTCGGCATAGTGGAAGTGGCCGTGGTAGCCGCCCGGGTTGAGGAATTCCGGCGTCATGTCCGGCGCCTGGGCCTTCAATTCCTGCACACAGACGAAATCGGCGTCCTGCGTGGCCATCCATTTGAAGAAGCCCTTGCTCGAGGCGGAACGGATGCCGTTCAGATTGGCGGAGATGATTTTTGGCATGGTCGATTCAATGCGTAAATTTTGGAATGCGCTAGTGTAGCGGTAAAATACAGGCACTTTACAGAAATGAGGCAGTATGGACAGCTTACGTCAGCAATTTATCGAATTTTCGGTCAAGACCGGTGTGTTGCGCTTCGGCGAGTTCACCACCAAGGCCGGGCGCCAGTCGCCGTACTTCTTCAACGCCGGCCTGTTCCATGACGGCGCCACGCTGGCCCAGCTGGCCCAGTTCTACGCGCAAACGCTGCTCGATTCCGGCGTCGAGTTCGACATGCTGTTCGGCCCCGCCTACAAGGGCATCACGCTGGCCTCGGCCACCGCGGTGGCGCTGGCCGGCAAGGGCCGCAACACCTCGTTCGCCTTCAACCGCAAGGAAGCCAAGGACCACGGCGAGGGCGGCACCATCGTCGGCGCCAAGCTGCAGGGCAAGGTCGTCATCATCGACGACGTGATCTCGGCCGGCACCTCGGTGCGCGAGTCGGTGGACATGATACGCGCCGCCGGCGCCGAACCGTGCGCCGTGCTGATCGCGCTGGACCGCATGGAGCGCTCGGGCAAGGACGGCCAGCTGTCGCCCAACTCGGCGGTGCAGGAAGTGGCCAAGACCTACAATATCCCGGTGATTTCGATCGGCAACCTGGACGACCTGTTCAGCTACCTGAACGGCGCCGGCGCCGATCCGCAGCTGTTGCAATACAAGGACGCGGTGGCCGCCTACCGCACCCGCTACGGTATTGTCTAACAAACCATATTGCTAGACTTTGAAATTTCTTTGGTGTAACCTAATTCGGTATCCCGGAGACGATAAAGGCTAACTCATGAACATCGCAACCCTGAAGGTGCATGGCGACGACGAAGGTTTGATCGACGTCCGCGACGGCCTGCCGACCGAGCCTGACAGCGACTGGCAAAAGGGCGACGTCAAGCCCGATGGCCGGGTGCGCATCGACTCCGGTTTTTACGTCGCGGTCGGTACCGATATGAACCCGGACGAACTGCTCAAGCAGATCCGCCACTACCTGGCCGAGTGCCAGGCGCGCGGCATCCATTTCGAGCGTTCCGACGTGGCCGCCGAGCTGCGCATCTCCTTCACCACCGAACGCGGTGAGGCCACTCCCAGCCTGGACTTCTCGCTGGCCGACCTGCAGCTGCTGGTCGAAATGGGCATCAATCTGAGCATCACCGCCTGATGCGGTTTGCCGAAGACCGCCTGGCCAGCTTCCGCGCGGGTCCGCAGGCCGAGCGCCGCATCCACATCTGGGAACCGGCCGGCGCCGCACCACGCGCGGTGATATTGGCCATCCACGGCGGCATGGCGCACGCGGGCGACTACGTCACACCGGCGCTGTACTTCCGCCAGCACGGCATCGCCACCGTGGCCTACGACCTGTGCGGCCACCAGGACGCGCGCCGCGTCGACATCCCCGGCTTCCATGTCTTCCTGGAGGACAGCGTGGTCTTCCTGCGGTGGGTCAAGCAGCAGTATCCGGGCGTGCCGGTCTACGTGATGGGCCATTCGATGGGCGCGCTGATCGCCACCCACCTGGGTCTGGGCCACTTCGCCGGCGACGCCGCCATTCAAGGCTTCATCCTGTCGTCGCCGTACTATGTGAACGCGATCAAGGTGTCGCCGGTGCTGCAGGCGATGGCCGGCGTGCTGGGCGCGCTGGTGCCGCGCATGAAGGTGCCGCTGGCGCCGCTGACCGATCTGCTGACCCACGACGCGGCCATCACCGCCCGCCATCACGACGATGAGCGCGACGGCATTCGCGCCACCGAGATCACGGTCCGTTTCGCCAACGCGCTGACGCATGCGCAGCAGGGCCTTGCGGCGCGCATGCCCGCCTGGTCGCATCGCCTGTTCGCGGTGGTGGCCGGCGATGACAAGCTTGCCGACGCCGACGCGGCGGAGCGCATGCTGAAATCGGTGCCGCCGGCGCTGTTGACCTACCAGCGGCATCCGCAGAACTACCACGAGAATTTCAATGAACTCAATCGCGAGCAGGTCTTTGCCGACATCCTGGACTGGATGGCGTTAAGCCCCGCCCACTAAGCCTACTCCAGCACCCAGACGTACTGCATCCGCATCCACGACTCCACCGGCTTGCCAGCCTTGAGGGCGGGCTTGAAGCCGCACTTCTCGATGCCTGCGCGCGCCGCTTCGTCCAGGTCCGGGTGGCCGCTGGATTTCTGCACCTGCGATTTCTTGAACTTGCCATCTGCGCCGATCAGGAACTTCAGCGTGACGGTGCCGGCTTCCTTGCGGGCCATCGCGCCCTCCGGCCATTTGGGCTTGTCGCACGTGCTGAAGTCGGCCAGGGCGTGCACCGTCTGCGCGGCGACCTTGTCGGCGGCCACGGCCTCCGCGTAGATCGACATGCAGGCCAGCGCCAGTCCCAGCATCGGCACGGCGGCTTTCCAGTTCAGGGCCTGCGGAGCAGGGCGGCACAAACGTTGAATACGATCCATCAAATTTCCTCCATTGGCCGCTTGGGCCAGGTGGTGAGTTGAGAACTGGAGACGCTCCAGCTCCGAAAGTGCAAGCGCCAGACGCCGCGGTTCGCCGAGCTGCCTTGCTGCGAAATCATCCGCGATCAGTTCGCGCTCGACGCGGATGCGGTTCGATATCCACCAGACGGCAGGGTGGTAGAACAGCAGCGTTTCGATCACGTTCTGCAGCAGATTGATCAGGTAATCGTGGCGCTGTATGTGCGCCATTTCGTGCGCCAGCAGCGCCTCCAGCAAATCGGGCGGCATGCCCGCCACCAGCGCGGCCGGCAGCAGCACCACCGGACGCCACCAGCCGGCGGTGAGCGGGCTGGCGATGGTGTCGACGATGCGCAGCCGCACCGCGCGTCCGACGCCGAAGCGCGCCGCCAGCCGTTGCAGCTGCGCCTCCCAGCGCAGCTGGTCCCGGCGGTGGGCGCAGTCGCACTGCTCGGCGGCGCGGTTTATCCACAGCAGGCCGAGGATCATGCGCAGCGACAGCAGCACGGCGCACAATGCCCACAGGCTGACGATGCCGCGCATCGAGTCGCGCAGGTCGAATGGCTCTCCGCCGCCGACCATGCTTTGCGCGGCGTGGCGCAACAGGCCGGCGCCGATGACGGTGGCGCCGTCCGTGGCGCCGTACAGGCGCTGATACAGCTCGACCGCCGGCCAGCACAGGCAGGCCATCAGCGCCGAGCAGGCCACCAGGTAGCGGTATTCGGCGCGGCTGTTGCGCAGCAGCGTGAGGGCGATGGCGGTGGCGCAGCCCAGCAGCAGGCCTTGCCACAGAAAGTGCATCAATGTGAGGCCGAGGGCGAAAATGAAGGCGCTCATTTCTTTTCATCCTTGAGGATTTTCTCGATCTCTTCGCGCTCCTTCTTCGAGATCCCTGAGCGCAGCGCCGCCAGCACCAGCGCCTTGGCCGAGCCGGCGAAGGCCTTCTGCATCAAGTCCTTCAGCAGATTGGTTTGCAGCGCGTCCTGCGCCTGCGCCGGCGCGTAGACGTGCGAGCGCTGGCTCTCGTCGCGGATCAGGATGCCCTTGGTGTGCATGATCTGCATCAGGCGCAGCACGGTGCCGTAGGCCAGGTCCGGTTTCTCTTCCAGCATGGCCTCGTGCACCTGCTTGGCGGTGGCCGAGCCGAGTGGCCACAGGGCCTGCAGCAGATCGAGTTCGGCGGCGGTTGGTTTGGGTATGCTCATGACGTGTCTCTTGTCGGCTTGCTGAAGTATTTGTAGATTAGTCTGTCTAGACAAAAATGTATACTTTAAATTTCAAGGCCGCCGCAGCTTGTTGCGTTGTATAGACAGTATTGTCTATAAAGTGATGGTGAAGCGCGCGCCGCCCAGTGGGGAATCGTCGATGGCGATGGCGCCGCCGTGCAGCTGGACGGCTTTGGCGGTGATGGCCAAGCCCAGGCCGTAGCCGCCGGCGGCGTAATCCTGTTCGCGCTCCAGCCGGTAGAACGGTTCGAACACGCGCTCGCGCGCTTCGGATGGGATGCCGGGGCCGTCGTCCTCCACGGTGATGCGCAGGGCGCCGGCGTCGCGCGCGGCGGATAGCGCGATGCGACCCTCCGCATACTTGGCGGCGTTCCCCAGCAGGTTGTTGACGGCGCGCGCCAGCAGGCGGGCGTCGCCCTGCAGCTCGCCCAGGTCGTCGGCGATGCTGGCGCTGAACCGCTGACGCAAGTGGGCAGGCGGCGTGCACTCCCGCAGCAGCGGCGCCAGCGCGAACGACTGGCGCGGCGTCGACTGCGCCTGGTCGAGCTGCGTCAGGCTAAGCAGCTCGTTGACCAGCGTTTTCAATTCCTCGACATCGGTCCCCATCGCCGCGATGCGCTTTTGCAGCGCCGGCTCGTCGGCCGCGTGGCGCTCGCGCAGCAGCTCCAGGCCGAACTCCAGCCGCGCGATCGGCGTGCGCAGTTCGTGCGACACCGAATGCAGCAGGTGTTTGCGGGCCTCCATCAGCGAGCCGATACGCTCGGCCATGTCGTTGATGCGCCCGGCCAGCGGCGCGATGCTGGACGCCGGCCGGACCTCGGCCCTCGCCGCCAGGTCGCCCTGGCCGAAATCGTCGGCCACCTTCGACAGCGCCAGCAAACCGCGCCAGTGCCGGCGCGACCACCAGCCTATCGGCACGAGCAGGAACAGCGCGATCACGCAGAAGCGGATGGCCTCCATGCCCAGCGCCTGGCCGATGTCGATGGGCAGGCGCTGGGCGTGGATCACGTCGTCGTCGCTGCCGATGTAGCGCGTTCCGGTCGTGTCGACGCGGCGGTAGAATCCCTTGCCGCCGATGTCGATGACAACCGCGCCTTGCAGCAGTTGGCCGCGTTTGGATGAGGGCAGCGCAGCCAGCGTCTGCTTCAGCGGTTGCAGTTCCAGCGTGGCTTCCGATACCTCGCGCACCTTGTTCAGGCGCGGCAGCCATTCGTCGGCGGGCGCCTTGTCGATGTACTGTTCCAGCAGGAAGATCTGGCCGGCGGCCTGGCGGCGCGCGATCTCCTCCAGCGGATCGCCGAACAGGCGGCTGAAGGTGAAGTAGATCGCGCAGGTGGCCAGCGTGATGGACAGTACCACCAGCAATGCGAAGCGCCAGAAAAGCCGGTTCATTCCCAGGCCGAGGGGCTGAACAGATAGCCTTCGCCCCAGACGGTCTTGATGCGCTCCGAACCGCCATCTTCGAACTTGCGGCGCAGGCGGGAGATGCAGTTGTCGATGCTGCGATCGAGGCCATCGAATTCGATGCCGCGCATCTTGACCAGGATGTCGTTGCGCGACATGACCTTGCCGGAGGCGCCGGCCAGGATGGTGAACAGTTTGAACTCGGTGCTGTTCATCGCCACCTCGCTGCCGCGCCAGTGGACCGTGCGGTTCTCGCGCGAGATGCGCAATTGGCCGATGACGATGTCGTTGCTGGCGATGCCGCTGCCGCGCCGCTGCAATGCGCGCAGGCGGGCCAGCAGCACGCGCGGCTGCACCGGCTTGTTGACGTAGTCGTCGGCGCCTTGTTCGAGGCCGGAGACTTCGTCGAAGCTGTCCTCGCGCGCGGTCAGGATCAGGATAGGCACGGCGCTGAGCTGGCGCAGCTGGCGGCACACCACCAGGCCGTCGATGCCGGGCAGCGTCAGGTCGAGTATCACCAGGTCCGGCTGGGTATCGCGGAAATGGTCGAGCGCGCGGTCGCCGCGTGTCACCACGTCGACCGAGTAGTCATATTCGTCCAGGTATTCCTTGACCAGCGCGGCCAGCCGCGCATCGTCCTCCACCAGCATTACACGCTGCATCGCACCTCCATTTTCGTGGGTATTGTAGTGGAGCGCGGCGCTCATGTGGCATTTTCGACAATCGGGTACACATTCGTACACTTTCTATACAAATGGTGCCTACAAATTGAGGACAATTCAACGACAGACCGAGGCGGATTCCGCGGCCGTGGGTGCCTAACATTGGAGGCTCCTACTTCAACCTGGATCCTGAACATGAAAAAAATTATCTGCACCGCTTTCGTCGCTCTCGCTGCAAGCTCGCTGGCCCATGCCGAAGGTTTTTACGTCGGCGCCAATATCGGCACGCAGACCAATGGCAATATCAAATTCAACGAGAGCGGCATGACGACTGAGCACAGTGCGGTCAAGAAGGCGACGCCATTTGGTCTGTTTGCGGGATATGACCTGTCGCCGGTGTGGGCGCTGGAAGCCGGTTACCGCACCGACGGCGGCTCGTCCACCTTCGATCTCACCCCCGGCTACCAGCTCAAGGCCCGCGTCAGCACCGGCTATCTGGCGGCGCGTGGCACGTGGAAGCTGAGCGACGACTGGTCCCTGTTCGGCAAGGCGGGCGTTGGACAAGGGCGGCTGAAGATGGATATCAGCGGCACGAACGCTCCTGCGGGCGAATCGGTGAACAAGACCGGCTTGTACCTGAGCGTCGGCGCTTCTTACCTGCTCACCAGGGACTTGGCGCTGCAGCTGGAACTGGAACACAACAATAAACTCGAACATGATGGCTTCACCGCCAAGACAGATCGTTTCGCGCTTGGCATGCGTGTCGATTTTTAAGGAATACATGAATAAGCTATCCCCGCTACTTCTGCTGCTGGCCTCGTGCGCTTCGGCGCTGGCCGAAAACACCACCGAGTTGATGATGCCCGATGGGAGCAAGGATATGTACGCGGGGCTGGCCTTCGCCACCAGAAGTGCGGCGGCGGAAGGCGAGTCGCGCCCGGTGATCCTGCGGCCGCTGTTGCAGGTCCAGTGGAGCAACGGGATCTTTGTATCGGCCAACGGCGTGGCCGGCATGCACCTGTCCGGAACGGCCGGCGTGGAATATGGCCCGCTGATCCTCGGCAGCGATGCGCGCAACCCCGGTGACAGCCGGCGGCTGCGCGGCACGCATCCGGTCAGGGGCTCGCTGGATGCGGGCGGATTTTTCAACTACTACCTTGGCGACGAGACGCGGGTGACGTCGAACCTCGTGTACGACACCAGCGCCCGTGGCTTCCGCGGCCAGGCCGGCATGCAGAAAACCCTGCCTTCGCCGGCGCCGCACCATACGGTGACGCTGTCTGCCGGCGTATCGCTGGCCAGCGATCCTGTGATGCGCGAGCTCTATGAAGTCCGCACCGCCACCGGCGGCGTGCGCGATTACCGTCCTTCCGCCGGCGTGATGTCGGTGAGCGTAGGCGTCAACTGGAACTGGGCCTTGAGCAGCAAGTGGTTGATCAACAGTTCGGTGACCGGCGCGCGGTTGGGTAACGGGCCTGCCGAAGCACCTTTCGTCGATCGCCGCAATTTCATCACGTGGTCCAGCGGACTGGCCTACCGGTTTTAAGCGGCATGTTTAAACTCCTCCTACTCTGTCTTGCCTTGCTGCCGGCATTCGCCGGCGCGCAGGAGGACTCCGACTGGATCGAGTATCGCGACGCCTATCGCCAGATGATCTGGTTTGAGAAGTACGGCAAGCCCAAACAGTTTTTACAGAACCACTTCCGGATACGTCCGCGCGACAAGAGCGTGCCGATGGACGGCCTGCGGCTGACGCTCAACAGCAAGACCTCGCATGTGGCGCTGCCGCTCGATGCGCTGGGCCGCGCCGTGTTCCCGTTCTCCAAGGCGGCTTATGACGACAACGCGGAGCTGACCGTGAACCGCAAGGCGGGGCAGCTCAAGTCCGGCGCCTGGGTGTCCATCGTGACGCGGCCGGATGGTGTTTACGCGGCCGCCGACCTGCGCACCGCCTGCGACCAGCTGCTGGCCTATCTGCGCTATTCCGGCGAGGCCGCCGGCAGGAGCTGCGCCGGCGTGCAGTTCTCGTATCCGAAGAATGACGCGTCGCAGGTGGAGTTCCATGCGGCCGGCGGCGCCGTCACGACGCTGGCGTTGAGGGAGGGGCCGGCTTTCAGCGGCGATGTCGTCGCCACGTTCAAGGTGTTCGTTTATCGCTTCGCCGCGCTGCCGGAGGCAGGGCAGGTCGTCACCAGCGGCACGCCGCTGGCGATTGCCGCTTTACTGGAGTGATTCGATAACCAGCAGCGGCCAACGCTGCGCAAAGCCCTTGGAGACGACGCGGTGGCGGTAGGTATGGACATCGGCGCGGGCCGGGTTGTGGCGCACGCGCAGTTCGAACAGGTCTTCCAGGCCGTGCGGAGCGATCACGCGGATGGTGTCGTCGCCGGCGAGCGTCACGCCGATGCAGGTCGCGTACTCCGGCCATGTTGCCACGCCATCCTCCAGCGACAGCAGCGGCGCGACCTCGCGGCCGAATTCGCGCATGAACCATGTGTGAACGTGCGCCTGGTTGGTCGCCTCCCATTCCAGCGCCGGCATCAGCTGGTGCAGCCGCGCCTCCAGTTCCGCGTCGTGCTGCGGCGGCGCGTCCTGGGCGAAGTAGACCAGGTCGACGTCGGCCAGCGGCGTGGGGCCGGCGTGGCCGTGCAGCGCATCCCACACCAGGGTGCGTACGGCGCCCGCGCCTATACACCAGTTCTCCAGTCCGAGGCTGCGGGCGGCCGACAGCGCGGCCATCAGCTCCGCCGAGGAGCGGACCATGTCGATCAGGCGTTGCGTCAGCGGGGAGGGCGGGAGGCTCATGGTCATGGGGCGCTTAGTAAGCCGTCTTGCCGGGAACCGTCACTGTGATTTGCGTGCCGGTGTCTGGCTTGCTGTCGATTTCCAGGCTGGCGCCGATGGTGTGGGCGCGCTCGCGCATTCCCGTCAAGCCCCAGTGGCCGGGCCGGTGGCCGGTTGCGGCGACCGATTCGTCCATCCCCCGGCCGTTGTCGCGCACGCGCATGACGAAGGCGCCGGCGCCGAATTCCAGTGCAAGTTCGATCCGGCCGGCGTCCGCGTAGCGCGAGGCGTTGAACAAGGCCTCGCGGCCGATGGCGTAGATCTCTTCGTGCACCTTGGGGCGCAATGGCCTCGGCGTGCCGCTGATCGTCATGTCGAAGGCATGCGAGCGATGCTCGGCCAGTCCTTTGCCGAAGTGCTCAAGCGTCAGTTCCAGTGCATCCGGCGAGGCCGATGCCCGCAGGTCCATGATCTGATCGCGTCCTTCCACCAATAGCTGTTCCGCGAGATCGAGCGTCTGGTCCAGGCGCGTGCGCTCCTGCGTGCCTTCCTTCAGGTGGCGGCTGTGCGTATCGAAAGACATGAGCAGCGCCTGTATGCTTTGCAGCAGCGTGTCGTGCAAGGCGCGCGCGATGCGCGTGCGCTCCGCCAGGCGTTCCTGCAAGCGTTCCTGCATCCGTTGTGTCAGGAAGCGTATCCGCAATGCGTAGGCGGAGCAGAGCAGCAGCAGGCCAAGCGCCACCAGCAGCAGTTTGAACCAGCCGCTTTGCACAAACGTCGGCGGGATCTCTATCTCCAGCGCTGCGCCCTTGGCGTTCCAGAGATTGTCCTCGTTCGATGCCGTGACTTCGAACCGATATTTGCCTGGCGCCAGATTGGTGTAGTACGCCTGCCTGCGGCCCACCGGTTCCTGCCACGCGGGATCGAGGCCGGACAGCCGGTAGCGCAGCCGCACCCGCTCGGGTATCGACAGGCTCAGTGCCGTGAAGTCGACCTGCAGATTCTGCGTGCCCGCCGGCAGGGTGAGCACCCGGGTTTGCGGGATGGCGTAGCGCGCGTTGTCGGCCACCACGCTGGTCACTTCCACCGGCGGCGCCAGCGGATTGCGCAGGATATGGGCCGGGTCGATGGTGCCGATCGAAGCTGTCGTCGCGTACCACAACACGCCGTCGCGTGAGCGCACCAGCGACGGCACCGGCCGCAGTTGCGGCGCGTGGCCCTGCATGCCGTCCTGCGCGTCGAAACGTTCGAAAGCCACGGCGGCGTGGCCGTTCTTCAGCCACGCGGCGATATCGGCGGCGGCGATGCGATACAGGCCGTCGGCGCCGTGCAGCCACAGATCGCCGCCGGGCAGCCGCACGATGCCGGAGACTCCGCGAAAATCTTCACCGCGCTCGCCGTGCAGGGCGGCGAAACGGCCATCGCGATACAGCGCGACGCCCTGTTCTCCACCCGCCCACATGGCGTCGCCGTCGAAGTACAGGTCCATGACCGTGC
Organism: Rugamonas sp. A1-17; assembly: GCA_025548565.1. GTDB lineage: Bacteria > Pseudomonadota > Gammaproteobacteria > Burkholderiales > Burkholderiaceae_D > Rugamonas. The sequence continues at coordinate 213,777 of JAJLPB010000013.1, read as the reverse complement.
CGAGTTGCAGGCCATCCGCAGGGCCCAGTGTGCGCACCTTGGCGCCGTCGATGACCGTGACCAGGTTGCGCAGATGGCCCATCCACAGGCTACCTTGCCCATCGCGGGCCATGGAGGTCGCCAGCAGATCGGTGATGCCCTGCAAGCCACCCGACTTGGTCCATTGGCCTGCCGCGAGTTTGTACACCCCTTTGCCGGAGGCGAATGAGGCCCACAACGCGCCATCGCGGTCCTGCCGCAGGGCGTGGACGCGCAGGCCTTTCAGTTCGGGCGGATAAGGAATCGACGTCAGCGTGCCGTCGCGATCGCGCCGTTGCAGGGACTCCGTTCCGCCCAGCCAAAGGACGCCGTCCGGCGCCGTGTAGCTGGCCGTCAGCGGCCCTGTAGGCTCGCGGCCGACGCGTCCTTCGAGGTTGTAGCGCCAAAGGTCGGCGGCGTAGTCTCCCACCCAGACATCGCCTGAAGGGCCGGCCACCAGCGCGGGGTACTCCAGCTGTTTGACGACGGGCATGGTCCTCAGGCGATTAGGCCGCAGCCGGTCTATCCCGCGCGATGTGCCGATCCACAGGTTGCCTTCGCGGTCCAGGAACTTCGTGCTGAGCATAGGGCCGCTGAGGCCATTTTCCTTCGACAGCCGCTGGTCCGGCGGACTGGATTCGGCCGGCGCCACCTTGCGTTCGAGGTTATCGGTATGCAGCATCCACATCGTTCCCTGGCGGTCGAAGATCATGCCGTATCCATCGAGTTCGGGTTTGGGCGGTTCGCTGGCGGCGGGCGCCGACATGCGAACCTTGTAGTAGCCGTCCTTGAAATCGTTGCCCCATATGGTGCCGTCCGGCGCCTCGCAGAGCCAGACCAACGCCACATGCGGCCACGCCTGCGTGAAGCGGGTCTCGCCAGGCTTGCGATAGTAGGCGCCTGAATTCGTTCCGATCCATGTCGTGCCGTCGCGGGCGAACATAATCTGGAACACGCCCAGGGTTGGCAGTCCCGCCTCGGGGCCCAGGTAGCGGAAACGGCTGGCGCCCGGCGCCAGCACCGCCACGCCGTCGCGCATCGCCGCCCAGATCGCGCCATCCGGAGCGGCTTCGATATGCATCACGCCGACCGGTTGCAAGCCGTCGCGTTCAGCGTAGGTATACGCGCCATCGTTCCTGAATACGGACACGCCGCCGACGCGATAGCCGACCCACAGCGCACCATCGGGCGCGGTGGTCAGCGCCATGATGTTGCTGGAATCAAGCGGATGGCCGTAGACCTTATCGGAGCGCTCGAAACGCACGCCGTCAAAGCGAAACAGGCCGGTAGGCGTGGCAATCCACAACCAGCCGTCGGCGCCTTGGGCGAACTTGGTCACGCTCGTCGGCGCGCCATTCAACTCGGTCCATGCCGTATGGGTGTACTCCGTGAGCAGCGGCGCCGACGCGCAGGCGAGGCGAGTCCCGGCAACCAGGAGCAGAAGAAGTAAAGCGTGAAGCATGGACCACATTGTCTATTGCGCCGGCGTCCAGTTCCTCAACCGGTCGTCCTGCGTTTGGTATTGCCTGGCGAGGCAGCCGTTGATGTCGGCGGCTGCGGCGCAGGTGGCATCACGCTCCTTCAGCCATTTGCGCTGGAAGTCGCGCAGCAGGTTGCGGTCGCCGATAGTGGCGTAGCCCTGGCGCAGTTCCCTGACGTGCTTGGCCATCGCCAGGTCCTGGCTGGCCAATGCCGGATCGGCGCAGATGGTTTTTTCCACGTGCGTGGCGGCGGCTTTGCAGTCGTAGGATGGTCCTCCGGCCGCTGGCTCGAAGTGCGGCGCCGGCTTGAATTGCGCGGCGTCGATGCTGGCGCTGGTGCCGGTGCGGTCGATGAATTCGACACTGGTCACCGTGATGTCGTTGGCGCTCGTCCAGTCGATCAGCGCGCGCCGGGCCGCAGCCGGGATCTGCGCCGGGGACAGGCTGTTGGAGCCCAGCCGCAGCGCGCCATCGTAAATGTCCGCGCCCAGGCCTTGGCCGGTCTGGGTGTCGATCCAGAAGAAGCCCTTTTCCGGACAGGCATGCGCAACGCATGCCGATACGCTGACGTAGCGCTTCTCAACCACGAACACCGGGTCCGGCGGACCGCCCAGTCCATCGATGACATCCTTGGACAACTTGGCCGGCACGCGCGTCTGGATCAGCGGCTTGGCGCGCTTGTCCCAGATGAAGGCATTGGTGGACTTGCCGTCATAGCTCAGCGGCCAGTCGACGGTGTCGGCGTGGGCCAGTGCGGACAACGTCAACGCCAGCAGTGCGATCAGCTTTTTCATTGGACTTCAGTGAACAAGCGTTTCATCTTGCGGCCGCCTGTGACTTCGAAGCCATGGCGCTGATAGAACGCCAGGCTGCGGTCGAATTCCGGCAGTGGCGGCGTGCACACTTCCAGGCGGTTCCAGCGCCGCTTGCGCGCCAGTTCGGCGGCGGCGTTCAGCAGCAGCCCGCCGACGCCGTTGGCGCGGAAGGGCGGCGAGACGAAGAATTCCTGCATGGTCGCCAGGGCGCCGTCCGCGTACAGCGCGCGGCCCTCGGAGATGCCGACGAAGCCGATCGCCTCGCCTTCCGCGATGGCGATCAGCGCCAGGTATTTTTCCTCGCGCAGCAGGGCGTGGCACAAGCTGGCGGTCTTTTGCAGCTCCAGGTTGAAAGTCTTCGCGCCCAGGCGCTGGGATATTTCTTCGGTCAGCGCCACGGCCATCGCGGCGATGGCTGCCGCGTCTTCAGGAACCGCCAGGCGGATTCTCGTATCGGTCATTGAATTTGATCTGTAGTCTTAAGGTTGAACAGGATAGCAGTTTGCGATCCCTGAATACTCGCGCATTCTCACGGACGTGCGGGGGGCGAAAAAAAACCGTCCGCACCGAACGCGATCTTGCACGCGTTCAGGCGGACGGCTTTTCCGGATATGGCGGTCAGCCGGCCAGCTTGGCTTTCAGCAGCTCGGTCAGCTGCGCCGGGTTGGCCTTGCCGCGCGAGGCTTTCATCGCCTGGCCGATCAGCGAGTTGATCGCCGCTTCCTTGCCGGCGCGGTACTGTTCCACCGATTTCTCGTTGGCGGCGATGACGTCGTTGACGATCGCTTCCAGCGCGCCGGTGTCGGAGATCTGCTTCAGGCCCTTGGTGTCGATCAGCACATCGACCAGGTTGTCGTCGGACGACTTGGCGGCCCACATGTCGCCGAACAGTTCTTTCGCGGTCTTGTTGTTGATGGTGCCATCGGCGATGCGCTTCAACATCAGCGCCAGTTGCGCCGGCGAGACCGGCGCATCGGCGATGTCCACGCCTTCGCGGTTCAGCGTCGACGAGACGTCGCCCATCAGCCAGTTGGCGGCGGCCTTCGCGTTTTCCTTGCCGGCTTTTTCCACCACGGCGACGAAGTAGGTCGCCATCGCTTTCGACGCGGTCAGCACCAGCGAGTCATATTCCGGCAGGGCGTATTCGCTGACGAAGCGCTCGCGCATGGCGCCCGGCAGTTCAGGCATCGAGGCTTTCACCCTGGCGATCCACTCTTCGGAGATGACCAGCGGCGGCAGGTCCGGGTCCGGGAAGTAGCGGTAGTCCTGCGCGTCTTCCTTGCTGCGCATTTCGCGCGTCTCTTTGCGGTCAGGATCGTACAGGCGCGTGGCTTGCACCACCTTGCCGCCGTCTTCGATCAACTCGATCTGGCGGCGCACTTCGACGTGCACCGCTTCCTCGATGAAGCGGAACGAGTTCAGGTTCTTGATCTCGCAGCGGGTGCCGAATTCCTTCTGGCCCTTCGGACGCACGGAGACGTTGACGTCGCAGCGGAACGAGCCTTCCTGCATATTGCCGTCGCAGACGCCCAGCCACATCACCAGCGAGTGCAGCGCCTTGGCGTAGGCCACGGCTTCGGCCGCGCTGCGGATCTCAGGCTCGGAGACGATTTCCAGCAGCGGCGTGCCGGCGCGGTTCAAGTCGATGCCGCTCATGCCGGCGTAGTCTTCGTGCAGCGATTTGCCGGCGTCTTCTTCCAGGTGGGCGCGGGTCAGGTTGACGGTCTTGGTGACGAATTCGCCGTCCTTTTCATAGCCGAAGGTCAGCGCGCCGCCGATGACCACAGGGTCTTCGAATTGGCTGATCTGGTAGCCCTTCGGCAGGTCGGGGTAGAAGTAGTTCTTGCGGGCGAAGATGGACGCCGGCGCGATCTTCGCACCCACGGCCAGGCCGAAGCGGATCGCGCGGTCCACCGCCTGCTTGTTCATCACCGGCAGCACGCCCGGCAGCGCCAGGTCCACAGGGCTGGCCTGCGTGTTGGGTTCAGCGCCGAACTTGATCGGCGATCCGCTGAAAATTTTAGATTCGGTCGTGAGCTGCACGTGGTTCTCAAGACCGATGACGACTTCCCATTCCATATTGTTCTCGCTGTATTTGGTGTGTTAGATGCCGGCAGGTGCGCGGGTGTGCCAGTCGGTCGCCAGCTGGTACTGGTGGGCGACGTTCAGCAGTTTCGCTTCGCCGAAATGCTTGCCGATGATCTGCAGGCCCACAGGACGGTTCTTGGCGCCGAAGCCGACCGGAATCGACATGCCGGGCAGGCCGGCCAGGCTGGTGGACAGCGTGTAGATGTCGGCCAGGTAGGCGGCGACCGGGTCGTCGGACTTGTCGCCCAGGTCCCAGGCCACGGTCGGCGCGACCGGTCCCATGATGACGTCGCAGACGGCGTTCGGACCGTTCAGCACCGCTTCGAAATCCTGCGCGATCAGGCGGCGGATCTTCTGCGCCTTCAGGTAGTAGGCATCGTAGTAGCCGTGGCACAGCACATAGGTGCCGACCATGATGCGGCGTTTGACTTCGGCGCCGAAGCCTTCGGCGCGGGTCTTGCGGTACATGTCCGACAGGTCCTTGTACTCGGCGGCGCGGTGGCCGTAGCGCACGCCGTCGAAGCGCGACAGGTTGGACGAGGCTTCGGCCGGCGCGATCATGTAGTAGGCAGGGATGGACAGCGCGGTGTTCGGCAAGGAGATATCGACCAGGGTAGCGCCCATCTCGACGTACTTGGCCAACGCGGCGCGCACGGCGTCTTCCACGTCCTTGGCCAGGCCTTCGCCGAAGTATTCCTTCGGCACGCCGATGCGCAGGCCCGCCAGCGGTTGGCCCAGTTCGCGGGTGTAGTCCTCGTCGACGCCGCCCATTTCAGGCGTGAGCGAGGTCGAGTCGCGCTCGTCGAAGCCGGCCATGGCGTTGAGCAGCAGCGCGCAGTCTTCGGCGGTTTGCGCCATCGGGCCGCCCTGGTCCAGCGACGAGGCGAAGGCGATCATGCCGAAGCGCGATACGCGGCCGTAGGTCGGCTTGATGCCGGTGATGCCGCAGAACGCGGCCGGCTGGCGGATCGAGCCGCCGGTGTCGGTGCCGGTGGCGGCGGGCGCCAGGCGCGCGGCCACGGCGGCGGCGGAACCGCCCGAGGAGCCGCCTGGCACGGCGTTCTTGTCCCATGGGTTTTTCACGGCGCCGAAGGCCGAGTTTTCATTGGCCGAGCCCATGGCGAATTCGTCGCAGTTCAGTTTGCCCAGCGTGACCATGCCGGCCGCGCGGAACTTCTCCACCACGGTGGCGTCGAACGGGCTGACGTAGTTGGCCAGCATTTTCGAGCCGGCGGTCGAGCGCCAGTCGCGGGTGACGAAGATGTCCTTGTGCGCGATCGGCACGCCGGTCAGCGGGGTGGCGGTGCCGGCGGCGATGCGGGCGTCCGCCTCGGCGGCTTGCGCCAGCGTCAGCGCGCGGTCCACGTGCAGGAAGGCGTTCAAGTCGCTCTTTTCGATGCGGTCGAGGAAGTGCGTGGCCAGTTCGGTGGCGGTGATGGCTTTGCTTTGCAGCAGAGCGGACAGCTCTTTAATGGTTTTGGTGTGCATGGCGTTTCAATTCAGATTCGTTGCGGCGTCGTCCCCGCGAAGGCGGGGATCCATAGGGCGCTGGCCAATTCGGCTCAGCATGGGTTCCCGCGTGCGCGGGAAGTCATGCCCGCCAGTGGTGGGAATGACGTCGGTGTTACTCGATCACTTTCGGCACCAGGTACAGGCCGTCCTGGGTCTTGGGCGCGACGGCCTGGTAGTCCTCGCGGCGATTGGCCTCGGTGGCCACGTCTTCGCGCAGGCGCAGGGCGATGTTGTTCATGTGCGCCGCCAGCGGGTGGCTCAGCGGAGCGACGCCTTCGGTATCGACCGCCTGCATCTGCTCGGCCAGCGCAAAAATGCCATTCAATTGGTCCAGCGCCGTGGCGGTCTGCTGCTCGCTCATCTCAAGTTGTGCCAGTTTGGCAATGCGGGTTACGTCGGATAGGGTCAGGGACATGGCGAATGGCGCGGACGGGCCGCGCAAGGTTTAATTGTAATATTGATAAAAAACTGGAAATTCTGCCTATTCGCTGGCAAAAGCAAAGGATTGCCGCTTATTTCGCGGACTCAACCGATACACTTTTGGCGGGATTTTCGGCAAATCGCATTCAAATTATAAGGTAGAATGGCGGGTTGATGCGTTGCTGGCGCTGAATCATTGCAGCCGCCGCCTCTCCACAGGATTTCTTTCTAACGGCTTACGCGCACACCAGTAGCGCCACAGGACACACATGTTTGGTTTTTTACGCAGGTATATTTCCACCGATCTGGCCATCGACTTGGGCACGGCCAACACTTTGATCTACGTTCGCGGCCAGGGCATCGTCCTCGATGAGCCTTCGGTGGTCGCGATCCGCCAGGAAGGCGGCCCCAACGGCAAGAAGACGATCCAGGCGGTCGGTAAAGAAGCAAAACAGATGCTGGGCAAGGTCCCAGGCAACATCGAGGCGATCCGCCCGATGAAAGACGGCGTGATCGCCGACTTCACCGTCACCGAGCAAATGCTCAAGCAGTTCATCCGCATGGTGCACGACTCCAAATTCTTCCGTCCTTCGCCGCGCATCATCATCTGCGTGCCGTGCGGCTCGACCCAGGTTGAGCGCCGCGCGATCCGCGAATCGGCGCTGGGCGCCGGCGCCTCGCAGGTCTACCTGATCGAAGAGCCGATGGCGGCGGCGATCGGCGCCGGCCTGCCGGTGTCGGATGCGACCGGCTCGATGGTGGTCGACATCGGCGGCGGCACCACCGAGGTGGGCATCATCTCGCTGGGCGGCATGGTGTACAAGGGCTCCGTGCGCGTGGGCGGCGACAAGTTCGACGAAGCCATCGTCAACTACATCCGCCGCAACTACGGCATGCTGATCGGCGAACAGACCGCGGAAGCGATCAAGAAGGCCATCGGTTCGGCCTTCCCGGGTTCGGAAGTGAAGGAGATGGAAGTCAAGGGCCGCAATCTGTCCGAAGGCATTCCGCGCTCGTTCACGATTTCGTCCAACGAGATCCTGGAAGCGCTGACCGACCCGCTGAACAACATCGTCTCGGCCGTGAAGAACGCGCTGGAGCAGACGCCGCCCGAACTGGGCGCCGACATCGCGGAAAAAGGCATGATGCTGACCGGCGGCGGCGCGCTGCTGCGCGACCTGGATCGCCTGCTGATGGAGGAAACCGGCTTGCCGGTGCTGGTGGCGGAAGATCCGCTGACTTGCGTGGTGCGCGGCTCCGGCATGGCGCTGGAGCGGATGGACCAACTGGGCTCGATCTTCTCCTACGAATGATCTGACAAAGACGGGGCCGCGAAACAGCGGCCCCGATGCATTGGGATGAGTTGACAGTCTCGTTGGCGCGCGAGCGCCGGATTATTGGAAGTCATGGAATACAGTCCTCCGCCACTTTTCAAGCAAGGCGCCTCCGCCCGCGTCAAGATGACGGTGTTCGCGTGCATATCGATTGCACTGCTGTTGGTCGATTCGCGCATGCACACGCTGGCCACGGTGCGCAAGGTGGCGGGTACCGTGCTGTATCCGCTGCAAATGGCGGCCTTGCTGCCGCGCGACGCCATCTACGGCGTCGGCGATTATTTCTCCACTTTGTCGTCGCTGGAAAAGCAGGTGCGCGAGCTGAAACGCCAGCAGATCGCCGGCGCGCTGGTGCTGCAACAGGCCCAGCTCCAGACGGCCGAGAACAACCAGCTGCGCCGCCTGATGGACGCGCGCGAGCATCTGCCGGTGAAGTCCATGCTGGCCGAGATCCTGTACGACGCGCGCGACGTCAACAGCCGCAAGGTGATCCTCGACCGTGGCACCCAGCAGGGTGTGGCCCTCGGCCTGCCGGTGATCGACAGCCAGGGCGTGGTCGGCCAGGTCACGCGCGTGTTTCCCTTTACCTCCGAAGTGACGCTGCTGACCGATAAGGAGCAGGCGATTCCGGTGCAGCTGCTGCGCAATGGCTTGCGCAGCGTGGCCTATGGCCGCGGCAAGTCCGGCGCGCTGGAGCTGCGCTTCACGGCGCCCAATGCGGACATCCAGGTCGGCGATATCGTGGTCACCTCGGGCCTGGACGGCGTCTACCCGGCCGGCCTGGCGGTGGCGCGTGTGAGCCAGGTGGAAAACAGCGCGGCCGGATCGTTCGGCGGCGTGGTGTGCCAGCCGCTGGGCGGCATCTCCAACCATACGCAGTTGCTGATTTTGATGTCGGCGCCGGAGATGCCTCCGCGTCCGCCGGATGAGGAGGCGCGCGCGCTCAAGAAGCACAACAACAAGATGGCGCCGATCAAGGAGGCGCCGAAAGAGGGCGTCGATCCGGCGGCCGCCGGCACCGCGCCCGCCGCCGCGCCGGCTGGCCCACCCGGCCTGATGCCGGTGATGCCGCCGCCCGCGCCGAAGCCGGCGCCTGCCGCCGCCGCTGCGACGCCTGGCACCGCGGCGCCGGTCGCCGGAACTCCAGCCGCCGGTACGCCGACCGCCGCAACGCCAGCCGCGCGGGGCGCCACACCGGCCGCCGCGTCGCCAGCCGCCGCGCCAGCCGCAGGCGCGCCTGCAGCCACCAAACCGAAGGAACCGGCACGATGAACCGCCCCCACTATATCCTGCTGCCGGTCAGCCCGCTGTTCATCGCCTTCAGCCTGTTCTGCGCGTTCCTATTGAACCTGCTCCCCTGGGGGAACTTCATCGGCGTGCCGGACTTCGTGGCGCTGGTGCTGGTGTTCTGGGGCGTGCACCAGCCGCGCAAGGTCGGCATCGGCACCGCCTTCTTCCTCGGCCTGCTGATGGACGTGCATGACTCCACGCTGCTGGGCGAGAACGCGCTGGCCTACACGCTGCTGTCCTACTTCGCGATCATGCTGCACCGCCGGGTGCTGTGGTTCCCGCTGCTGACGCAGGCCATGCACGTGTTCCCGCTGCTGCTGATGGCGCAATCGGTGCAGCTGATCGTGCGCTTCTTCGTGTCCGGCAAATTCCCCGGCTGGTTCTACTTTGTCGAAAGCGTGATCGCCGTGGCCCTGTGGCCGCTGGCGACCTGGCTGCTGTTGGCGCCCCAGCGCCGCGCGGTCGACCGCGACCATACCCGCCCGATCTGATGCGCCGGTCGCGCAGTGACTGAGCACCATGACTGAGCACCATGACTGAACTCAAGGACAACCAACGCGAACTGCACCAGTTCCGCCTGCGCCTGACGGTGCTGGGCGCGCTGGTGTTCTTTTGTTTCGCCGCGCTGCTGGCGCGCTTCATCTGGCTGCAGGTCTACAAGCATAGCGACTACGTCGCCCAAGCCGAAGAGAACCGCATCGCCATCGTCCCCATCGAGCCCAATCGCGGCCTGATTTTGGACCGCAACGGCGTGGTCCTGGCGCGCAACTACTCGGCCTTCACGCTGGAGATCACGCCGTCGAAACTGAGCGCCACGCTGGACGAGACGATCGACGAGCTGTCCAAACTGATCACGGTGGAGACCAAGGACCGCAAGCGCTTCAAGAAGCTGCTGGAGGAGTCCAAGGGCTTCGAGAGCGTGCCCCTGCGCACCCGCCTGACCGACGAGGAAGTGGCCCGCTTTTCGGCGCAGCGCTTCCGCTTCCCCGGCGTGGAGGTGCAGGCACGCCTGTTCCGCCAGTACCCGCTGGGCGAGATCGCCTCGCACGTGATCGGCTACATCGGGCGTATCAACACATCGGAGGCCAAGGCCATCGCCGACACCGAGGACGCCGCCAATTACAACGGCACCGACCATATCGGCAAGGAAGGCCTGGAGAAGAGCTACGAGAAGCAGCTGCACGGCGTCACCGGCTACGAGGAAGTGGAGAAGTCGGCCGGCGGCCGCGCCATCCGCACCTTGTCGCGCACGCCCGCCACGCCGGGCAGCAACCTGATACTGTCGATCGACATCGAGCTGCAGAAGGTGATCGAGGAAGCCTTCGGCGAATGGCGCGGCGCGCTGGTCGCCATCGAGCCGGAGACGGGCGACATCCTGGCCTACGTGTCGCGGCCAGGCTACGATCCCAACCTGTTCGTCGATGGCATTGATTCGCAAAGCTGGAACGACCTCAATACCTCGCTGGACAAGCCGATGGTGAACCGTCCGCTGTCGGGCACCTATCCGCCGGGTTCCACCTTCAAGCCCTTCATGGCGCTGGCCGCGCTGGAGCTGGGCAAGCGCACGCCGGGCCAGACCATCTTCGATCCGGGTTCGTTCACGCTGGGCGGCCACAAGTTCCGCGACGATAAACCGGGTGGCCACGGCACGGTCGACATGTACAAGTCCATCGTCGAATCCTGCGACACCTACTACTACATGCTCGGCAACGATCTGGGCATCGACGCCATCACCGATTTCATGAAACCGTTCGGCTTCGGCCAGCTCACCGGCATCGACCTGGAACACGAGAAGCAGGGCGTGCTGCCGTCCAAGGAATGGAAGCGCAACCGCTTCAAGAAAAATCCGGCGGCGCAAAAGTGGGTCGGCGGCGACACCATCTCCATCGCCATCGGCAACGGCTTTAACAGCTACACGCCACTGCAGATGGCGCACGCCGTCTCCAACCTGGCCAACAACGGCATCGTGATGAAGCCGCACCTGGTGAAGATCATCGAGGACAGCGTCACGCGCGCGCGCAAGCTGACGGTGCCCAAGGAAAGCTACCGCATCCCGCTCAAGCAGGAACACATCGACTTCATCAAAAACGCCATGGTGGGCGTGACCATCGGCGGCACGGCGGCGCGCGCGTTCGCCGGTGCCGGCTACACCTCGGGCGGCAAGACCGGCACCGCGCAGCTGGTGGCGATCAAGAAGAACGAGAAGTACAACGCCAACCTGATCGCCGAACGCTTGCGCGACAACGCGCTGTACACCGCCTTCGCCCCGGCCGACAAGCCGCGCATCGCCATCGCCGTGGTGGTGGAGAACGGCGGCTTCGGCGGCGGCGTGGCCGCGCCCATCGTGCGCAAGGCGCTGGACTACTACCTGCTGGGCAAGCGCCCGAACGAAAAAGACACCACCCGCGTGCCGAAGGAGGACGCCGAGCTGCGTTCCGTGCAGGACGTCCAGGCCGAACAGGGCGTCAGCGACGACAGGAAGCCCGGCGCCGAAACCCCCGGCAACAAGGAATAAAGGACCAGCATGCGCATCAACGAAAGGCGTTCCCTGGGGCGCCGCCTTCGCCCGTACTTCACCGTTTTCGACCTGCCGCTGATGCTGATCATCTGCGCATTGCTGTCGGTCGGCCTGGTGACGCTGTACTCGGCCGGCATCGGCATTCCCGGCAAGGTGGAAGACCAACTGCGCAACATCTTCCTGGCCTTCATGGTGATGTGGGTGGTGGCTAACGTCACGCCGCAGATGATGATGCGCATCGCCGTTCCGGCCTATGTGATCGCGGTGGCGCTGCTGGTCGGCGTGGCGCTGTTCGGCACCATCAAGCTGGGCGCGCGGCGCTGGCTGCACGTGGGCGTGGACATCCAGCCTTCCGAATTCATGAAGATCGCCATGCCGCTGATGCTGGCGTGGTTCTTCCAGCAGCGCGCCGGCCACCTGCGCTGGCAGGATTACGCCATCGCCGCCGTGCTGCTGGCGATCCCGGTGGGGCTGATCGTCAAGCAGCCGGACCTGGGCACCGCCTTGCTGGTGGTGGCCGCCGGCTTCTGCGTGATCTTCCTGGCCGGCCTGGCGTGGAAGGCGTTGATTGTGCTGTTCGTGGCGGGCGCCGCCAGCCTGCCGGTGATCTGGTCGGTGATGCACGACTACCAGCGCGAACGAGTGATGACGTTGATCGATCCCACCTCCGACCCGCTGGGCAAGGGCTTCCACATCATCCAGTCCACCATCGCCGTGGGCTCGGGCGGCGTGACCGGCAAGGGTTGGACCCACGGCACGCAGGCCCACCTTGAGTTTATCCCGGAGCGCACCACCGACTTTATCTTCGCCGTGTTCTCCGAGGAGTTCGGCCTGACCGGCAACCTGGTGCTGATGTTCCTGTACCTGCTGCTGATCGGCCGCGGCCTGATGATCGCCGGGAACGCGCCCAACTTCTTCACCCGCCTGCTGGCCGGCGCCATCACGATGATTTACTTCACCTACGCCTTCGTCAACATGGGCATGGTCAGCGGCATCCTGCCGGTGGTCGGCGTGCCGCTGCCGTTCATGAGCTACGGCGGCACCGCGCTGCTGACGCTTGGCCTGGGCGCGGGCATCCTGATGAGCATACAGCGCCACCGTAAACTGGTGCAAACCTGATGCGCCGTTTTGACGGGCGCCCGCTGTGGCAGCGGATGCGGCCTTACTTTGCCGTGTTCGACGCGCAGCTGGCGCTCATCATGCTGTTGCTGTTGTCGGTGGGGCTGGTCACGCTGTACTCGGCCGGCATCGCGATCCCCGGCAAGGTGACGGACCAGCTGCGCAATATCTGCATGGCCTTCCTGGTGATGTGGGTGGCGGCCAATACGCCGCCGCAAATGATGATGCGCATCGCCGTGCCGGCCTACGCGCTGGGCGTGGCCCTGCTGGTGGCGGTGGCGCTGGTGGGCACCATCAAGGGCGGCTCGCGCCGCTGGCTCACCATCGGCGTGCAGTTGCAGCCGTCCGAGTTCATGAAAATCGCCATGCCGCTGATGATGGCGTGGTTCTTCCAGCGGCAGCAGGGGCAGCTGCGCTGGCATTCCTACCTGATCGCGGCGCTGCTGCTGGCTATACCCGTGCTCCTGATCGGGCGCCAGCCCGACCTGGGCACGGCCCTGCTGGTGGTGGCGGCCGGCGCTTGCGTGATCTTCCTCGGCGGCCTGTCGTGGAAGGCGATGGCGGCACTGGGCGCGGTGGCGTGCGCCGGCCTGCCGGTATTGTGGCCCTTCATGCACGACTACCAGCGCGACCGCGTGCTGACGCTGATCGATCCGTATCACGACCCGCTGGGCAAGGGCTTCCACATCATCCAGTCGACGATCGCCATCGGCTCTGGCGGCCTGTCCGGCAAGGGCTGGACCCACGGCACGCAGGCCCACCTGGAATTCATCCCCGAACGCACGACGGACTTCATCTTTGCCGTGTTCTCCGAGGAGTTCGGCCTGGCCGGCAACCTGGTGCTGCTGGCGCTCTACCTGCTGCTGATCCTGCGCGGGCTGAATATCGCGATTAACGCTTCCACTTTCTTTACGCGCCTGCTGGCGGGCTCCATCACCATGATTTACTTTACCTACGCTTTCGTCAACATGGGCATGGTCAGCGGCATTGTGCCGGTGGTCGGCGTGCCGCTGCCGTTCATGAGCTACGGCGGCACGGCCTTGATGACGCTGGGCCTGGGCGGCGGCATCCTGATGAGCATCCAGCACCACAGCCGCGCGGTGCGTGGCGGCGCGGCCGCGCGGGCCTGGAGGGCGGTGGCATGACGGAGATTAAGGATACGGAGCGCGAGCTCCAGCAATTCCGCACCCGCATCACGGTGCTGGGAGCGATGGTGTTCCTGTGTTTCGGCCTGCTGCTGGCGCGCTTCATCTGGCTGCAGGTGATCAAGTACAACGACTTCGCCGTCAAGGCGGAGGAGAACCGCATCGCCCTCGTACCCATCGTGCCCAATCGCGGCCTGATTTTGGACCGCAACGGCGTGGTCCTGGCGCGTAACTACTCGGCCTTCACGCTGGAGATCACCCCGTCCAAGCTGACGGCGACGCTGGACGAGACCATCGACGAGTTGTCCAAGCTGATCGAGATCGAGGTCAAGGACCGCAAGCGCTTCAAGAAGCTGCTGGAGGAATCCAAGGGCTTCGAGAGCGTGCCGCTGCGCACCCGCCTGACCGACGAGGAAGTGGCGCGCTTTTCGGCGCAGCGCTTCCGCTTCCCCGGCGTGGAGGTGCAGGCGCGTTTGTTCCGCCAGTACCCGCTGGGTGAGACGGCGTCGCACGTGATCGGCTTTATCGGCCGCGTCAGCCGCGCCGAGGCCGAGGCCATCGCGGACGCCGACGATGCCGCCAACTACAAGGGCACCGACCATATCGGCAAGGAAGGCCTGGAGAAGAGCTACGAGAAGCAGCTGCACGGCACCACCGGCTACGAGGAAGTGGAGGTATCGGCGGGCGGCCGCGCCATCCGCACCTTGTCGCGCACGGCGGCGGTGGCGGGCAGTAACCTGATCCTGTCGATCGACATCGAGCTGCAGAAGGTGGTGGAGGAAGCCTTTGGCGAGCGGCGTGGCGCGCTGGTGGCGATCGAGCCGTCCACCGGCGACATCCTGGCCTACGTGTCGCGGCCCGGCTACGATCCTAACCTGTTCGTCGACGGCATCGACGCCCAAAGCTGGAACGACCTCAATACCTCGCTGGACCGGCCGATGGTGAACCGTCCCTTGTCCGGTACCTACGCGCCGGGTTCCACCTTCAAGCCCTTCATGGCGCTGGCCGCGCTGGAGCTGGGCAAGCGTACGCCGAGCCAGGTGACCTACGATCCAGGTTTCTATAACCTCGGAGGCCACCAGTTCCGCGACGACGTGGTCGGCGGCCACGGCTCGGTGGACATGCACAAGTCCATTGTCGTCTCCTGCAATACCTACTACTACGCGCTGGGCCACGACATGGGCATCGACGCTATCCACGATTTCATGAAGCCGTTCGGCTTCGGCCAGCAGACCGGCATCGACCTGGAAAACGAAAAGACCGGCGTGCTGCCTTCGCAGGAATGGAAGCGCAAGCGGTTCAAGGGTGCGGCAGGGAAGTGGGTAGGTGGTGATACCATCTCGGTCAGCAACGGTTCCGGCTACAACGCCTACACCCCTTTGCAGATCGCGCACGCGGTGGCCAACCTGGCCAACAACGGCGTGGTGATGAAGCCGCACCTGGTCAAGATTGTGGAAGACAGCGCGACGCGCAGCCGCAAACTGACGGTGCCCAAGGAGAGCTATCGGATTCCGCTGAAGCAGGAGAATATCGATTTTGTCAAGAATGCCATGGTCGGCGTGACCACGGAGGCGGGCGGCACCGGCGTGCGCGCCTTCGCCGGCGCCGGCTACACCGTGGGCGGCAAGACCGGCACCGCGCAGGTGATCACGATCCGCTCGGGCGAGAAGTACAACGCCGCCAGGCTGGCCGAGCGCCTGCGCGACAACGCGCTGTTCACCGCGTTCGCGCCAGCGGACAAGCCGCGCATCGTGCTGGCGCTGGTGGTGGAAAACGCCGGCAAGGGCGGTGCGGAAGCGGCGCCGATCGCCCGCAAGGCGCTGGACTACTACCTGCTGGGCAAGCGCCCGGCTGAAAAAGACACGACCAGGGTGCCGAAGGAAGACGCCGAGACAGTGTTGCCGGTCGAAGGGCAGACGCTGGAAGAGCAGGCCGCCGCCGCCGAATTCGAGCGGCGCGCGCCGGCGGCACCTGCCGCACCGCCGGCACCAGCGGCACCGCCGGCACCGACCGCGCCTGCTCCGGCAGCCGCGCCGCCGACCGTGCAGGCAGTGCCGCCGGCGCGTAAAAAACCGTAAGGATGAAGTGATGCGTATGACCCGTAGCCGTATTTTGAATGTCTGTACCACGCTGGCCATGCTGGCGCTGGTCGGCTGCGGCACCGCGCCGACGGTCACCGATACCGGCACGCTGTCCAAGACGCCTCGTACGTCCAAGCCGGTGATCAAGGCGCCGTCCAACGCCAAGCCCGATGGCGGCCTGCCGGCGCTGCCGCCGGCAAATTCGGGACGCGGCGGCTACTACCAGGACGACGGTCCCGGCGACGCCCCGCCAGCCAACCTGGCCGACGTGCCGGACGCCGACGTGCGCAACGATCCGTTGCTGCCGTACTCCAACCGGCCCTACGTCGTCTTCGGCAAGACCTACACGCCGATCACCGGCAACCAGCCATTCACGCAGATCGGCATCGGCAGCTGGTACGGCAAGAAGTTCCACGGCCAGCGTACCTCGTCCGGCGAAATCTACGACATGTACAAGATGACGGCCGCGCATCCGACGCTGCCGATTCCTTCCTACGCGCGGTTGACGAACCTGGTGAGCGGCGCGGTGGTCATCGTGCGGATCAACGACCGCGGGCCCTTCCATGCCAACCGCGCCATCGACGTGTCCTACACGGCTGCGCTCAAACTGGGCTTGCTGGGCAAGGGTAGCCATGAGCTGCAGATCGAACGCATCCTGCCGGATGAAGTGGACCGCATGCTGGCCACGCGGGCCGGCGTTTCGGGCACGGTGTCGCCGCGCCTGCAGTCGCAATCGTCTTCGCGGCAGGCGTCGTCGGGCGGCCTGGGTGGTGGTCCGCTGATCGTGACACCATCGACAACGTCGAACAGCGAGCCGCTGGTGCTGGCGCCGAAGGCCGTGCCGGGGACGGCAGCCTCCGATGCGGCGGCGTTGATGCTGACAGACCGTGCGCCGGCCGATACCGAAACGCTGGCGGCCAGCACCGCCAAGGGCGGCTTCTACCTGCAGCTGGGCGCCTACTCGCGCGCCGAGAATGCCGAAGCGGTGCGCGGCAAACTGTCCGGCAAGGGATTGAATGGACTGGAAGTGATGCAGGGCGGCGCCGTGTACCGCCTGTTCACCGGCCCGTTCGCGACCCGCCAGGAAGCGCTGCAGGCGGCACAAGGCCTGCCGTCATCGCTGCACCTCAAGCCCATCGTCGTCCAACGCTGATCCGATCACAGGACCGGCCACAATACGGCGGCCGTTGTCGCCACCTCGACCAGGTCGACGGCCAGCATGTAGGCCGCCGACAAGCGTCCCTGCATATACGCGCCCAGCGCCCAGAAGCCTCCCATCGCCGCCGTAATCGCCAGCGCCGAGCGGGCGTAGGACAGCGCCGCCGAATGCCACAGGCACGCGGCGGTGGCCGTCACGCACAGGCCGAACTGCGCCGCCGCGATGCAGCGGCTCCGCGCCGTCAGCGGCGGATCGTAGCTTTGCCTGGCGGCTTCCAGGTCGAATGGCTTGCCCGGCAGTGCGAGATCGGCGGGACGCCAGCCCGGATGCTTCAACCAGATCTTCAGCTTATCGGACCAGCGCCCGGCCTGCCGGGACAGGTTCAGCAAGACCCAGTATTCCGACACGATGGCCCACGCAGGATCCCAACTGTTCAATGGACTGCGCGTGCCGTACACGCACGGCTCCCGCTCCTCGGCGAAGGTGCCGAACATGCGGTCCCAGATGACCAGCATGCCGCCATAATTCTTGTCGAGGTACTGGTCGTTGACCGCATGGTGCACGCGATGGTTGGAGGGCGAGGAAAACACGCGGTCGAACCAGCCGAGTTTTCCGATATGCTCGGTGTGTATCCAGAACTGGTACAGCAGCACGATCAGGCCGGCCACCGCGAACTGCTCCGGCGGTACGCCCAGAACCGCCATCGGCAGATAAAACGCCCAGCCGATGAAGATCACCGAGCTTTCCTGCCGCAGCGCGGTGGAGAAATTGAAGTCCTGGCTTTGATGGTGGACCTGATGCGCGGCCCACATGACGGCGCACTCGTGGCCCATGCGGTGCAGCCAGTAGTCGCAGAAATCGAACAGCACGACGGCGGCGACCCAGCCGTACCACGCCGGCCAAAATTCCGTGAGCGTCACCAGGCGGACCTTGTCGAATACCCAGGCATAGAGGCCGATCTGAAACAGCTGCGTGAGCACCGCGACGAGTTGGCTGATCAAGCCTTGACTGAGGCTGCTCAGCGCATCGTTGAGGCGATACGTATTGCGCCGTTTCGCCCACCCGTACGCGAATTCCGCCACCATCAGCAGGAAAAATACGGGGAAGATCAGGACGATGAATTGTTCCATATACAAGAAGGCGTTGAAGATTTGCCGATAGTTTGCCAGATTATCCTGAATGCGGCTGGATGCGCCGCAGGTGCTAATCCGCCGACAGCAATTGCGCCAGCCGCTCGGTGCGGAAGCGCTCGACGACAAATTCCACGAAAGCCCGCGTCTTGGCCGGCAGGAGCTTCTGCGCCGGATAGTAGATCGATACGGAGCCGCCATCCACATGCCAGCCGGGCAGCACGCGCACCAGCGTGCCTGCTTCCAGATGCGCCAGCGATTCCGAGTAGTTGATCAAGGCGATGCCCAGGCCCAGGGCCGCCGCGTCGCAGGCTGCGCCGGGATCGCTCATCGTCATGCGGACGCGCAGCGTGACGGGCGCCTGCTGCTTGCTGCGATTGATCAGCGCCCACGGACGTATCCGCCCCGTTTGCGGTGAGCGGATCAGGATGCCGTCATGTTCATGCAGGTCGGCGGGCGATTTCGGCGCGCGGTGCTCGGCCAGGTAGGCCGGCGATGCCACCAGCACCCGGTTCGCCGGCGCCAGC
The DNA here is from genome assembly GCA_025548565.1 of Rugamonas sp. A1-17. Taxonomy (GTDB): domain Bacteria; phylum Pseudomonadota; class Gammaproteobacteria; order Burkholderiales; family Burkholderiaceae_D; genus Rugamonas. The sequence goes on along the minus strand of JAJLPB010000013.1, from coordinate 195,140 downwards.
CTGCGCGCCACCACGCCGGGCGACAGGTCGATGCCGCCGCCCAGCGCGGCGTCGAAGCTTTGCGCGATCAGGTCCACCGGGCGGTTGTCGAAAGACCAGTCGGGCGAGATGGCGGGATAGCGCTGCAAAAAATCGCCCAGCATCGGCACGATGTACTGGCGGCCGAAATTGGTCGGCATGCTGACGCGCAGCGTGCCGGCAGGCTGGCCGCCGGCGCTGGCCAGGTTGGCGACCGCGTTCTGTATCGTCGACAGGCTGCCGCCCACTTCATCGAGGAACTGCTGTCCTGCCTCCGTCAGCGACAGGCTGCGCGTGCTGCGCTGGAACAGGCGCACGCCCAGCCGCGCCTCCAGCCGCGCGATGTTCTTGCCGACGGCGGCCGGCGTCAGGCCGAGCCGGCGCGCGGCTTCGGAGAAGCTGCCCGCTTCGGCGCTGCGCACAAAGCACTCGATGCTGATCATGGTTTCCATGATTTTCATTTTAAACCAAATGGATCAACTGCTTATAGCGATTACCGTCTAGTCACGACATAATCTCCGGAGGATACTGAAGGCTCCAAATCACCAACAGGAGCTTCACATGAACAACGGTAAAATCGCATTTGTACAAGGCGGCTCGCGCGGCATCGGCGCGGCCATCGCAAAACGGCTGGCGCGCGACGGCGCCACCGTCGTGCTGACGTATTCCAGTTCGGCCGACCAGGCCGCGCAAGTAGTGGCGGAGATTGAAGCCGCGGGCGGCAAGGCGCAAGCCGTCAAAGCCGACAGCGCCGACGCGTCCGCGCTGAAAGCCGCCATCCGCAACGCGGCGGAAGCCCACGGCCACATCGACATCCTGGTTAACAACGCGGGCGTGCTGGCGATCGCGCCGCTGGAAGACTTCACGCTGGAGGACTTCGACCGCACGCTGGCCGTCAACGTGCGCAGCGTGTTCGTGGCGACCCAGGAAGCCGCGCGTCACATGGGGCAAGGCGGGCGGGTGATCACCATCGGCAGCACCAATGCCGATCGCATGCCGTTCGCCGGCGGCGCGACCTACGCGATGAGCAAGTCGGCGTTGGTCGGCCTGACCAAGGGCATGGCGCGCGACCTCGGCGCGCGCGGCATCACCGTCAACAACGTGCAGCCCGGCCCGGTCGATACCGAGATGAACCCGGACGGCAGCGATTTCGCCGGCGCCCTGAAAGCCATGATGGCCTTGCCGCGCTATGGCTCGGTGGAGGAAATCGCCAGTTTCGTGTCGTACCTGGCGGGGCCGGAAGCCGGCTACATCACCGGCGCCAGCCTGTCGATAGACGGTGGTTTCGGCGCGTGATGCGGTAACACAGTCCGGCGGCCTTCCTGCCGGTGATAATCCACGCATTTTTTGACGCGGCGGGATGCTAAGCTTCCCGCCGCGGCATTCCATCAACTCCGGCGACGCGTTGTCGTGACGCTGTCGTGCCTGCGTCGTGCCCCTGTCGTGGCGCGTTTCAATCCATTGGTCATACTGGCGGCTCCGCAGAAGGAGATATTTATGTCGATTCAAAAAATGCGCCTCAAACGAGGTTGGTCGCAACAACAGCTGGCGGATGCCAGCGGTTTAAGTTCCCGCACCGTTCAACGGATCGAGTCTGGTCATCCTGGCAGTGTGGAGTCGCTAAAGTCTATCGCTGCGGTCTTTGACGTTGATTTTTCAACCCTTACCAAGGACGTAATCATGGCAGACGACAGCATCACCGCCCAAACCACCCAGGAACGCATCGCCTTTAAAAGGGCGCGGCGTGTCCGCGACTATTATTTGCATCTGCTGATGTATTTGGTGGTCAATCTCGGGTGCATCGCGGTTAACCTTCTAACGACGCCCGCGAAGATCTGGTTTATCGGATTGACTTTGTTCTGGGGGCTCGGCCTGCTGGCCCATACGTTGACGGTTTTCGTCTTCGATAAATACTTCAACGGCCAGTGGGAACGCGCCCAGGTGGAGAAGTTCCTGGGCCGGCCGCTGTAGGCGGCCATGGGGGACCATGTGCTACATCAATGGTCCCCCTGAGTTCGCTGGCTAGACTGGAATTCCACTAACGATGGAGGTAATCATGGAAATCCAGGACGATACCGATGCACTGCGCAAACTGTTTGCCGAAATGAATCCTGACTCGGGCGAGGTGGAGTCGGTCCACCGGGCCGAGTTGGATCCCGAGATGGCGCTGGCGCTCATGGCCAATCCCAAGGCCGCGCTCAAGGCGATGAATATTCCGGTCAGCACCGAGTCGCGGGTGGACCTGACGATGAAGAACCGCGCCGACCGCGCGACGATGGAGCTGGGCTTCACGTCCATGGCGCGGCTACGCCGCATCTTCATCATCGTGATCCACTACCGGAACTGCGATTCTGACATTATCATCATCGCTACCCGTTAAGCGATCACTTACTTACAGGCGTGGCTTTGCGCGTTCGGATAGCCGGCGCGCAGCTGTTCCAGCTTGGCCTTCAGTTCCGTATCCACGTCGCGGAACTGGAAGGCCAGCAGTTTGCTGCCGCTCATGCGCGGCGCCACGCGCGCGGTGCGCACGCCTTGCTTCATCAGCGCCGCCAGTTGGTTCTGCGCCGCGCCTTCGGTTTTGAACACACCCAGCGAAATCCCCCAGCGCAGCGGCGAGTTGTCGTTCATGATGAAGTAGTTGGTCACGCCCAGCGCGCGCAGTTCGGCGGCCTTCTTGTCGGCGCCTTCCTTGCTGCCCTGCGGCGGCATATAAACGATATAGCTCGATACCTCGTTGCCCGGCAGGTTGTGGCGCGACTGGCGGTCGCCCAGGTTCAGCGGCGCCAGCTGGGTTTCGAAGCGGCGCGCGTCGGCCAGCACGAAGCTGCCGATTTCCACGCAGGCCTGCACCTCGGGCGCCGGCTTGGCAGCAGCTGCGGCGCTGGCTGCGGCGGCCGTCGCGGCCGAGGCGTCGTTGGCCTTCTCGGCGGAGATGATGGCCAGCTTGCCGGCGTTGAGTTGGTTGAGCATGCGCTCCGGCTCGCGCTCGTTGCCGCTGAAATGGCCGAGATAACCTTTGCCGTACGCGAACAGCGCGGCATTGATGGCGACCAGCGACCAGAAAATAAATTTCAGCACGGAGCTTCCCTTGCGAGCTTATTCGGCGCTGCCGGCGGCAGCATGCAAACCGATTAACACGATGTTCTCGACGATACGGTAGGGCACCTTCAGCATCGGCGCGATATATGGCGCCGCGCCGCCGGAGATGATGCACTCGCTCGCGCCATGCCGCGCGTACGCGTGCTCGATGGCGCCGCTCTGCGCGGCCAGGCAGCCGCTCAGGATGGCGTCGTCGGTATTGTCGGCGAATCCGTCCGGCAGCTTACCGTCTTGCGCAATTTGCGGCAACTGCGCCGTGTTGCGCGCCAGCGAACTGGCCATCAGGCCCAGTCCCGGCAGGATCATCCCGCCCAGGAACATGCCGTCGGCCGTGATGGCGTCGATGGTGGTGGCGGTGCCGCAGTTGGCGACGATGACGTCGCGCCCGGCCGCCAGCGTGTGGCCGGCGATGGCGGCGGCGAAGCGGTCGCACCCCAGCTGCGCGGGATTGCGGTAGCCGTTGGTCACGCCGGCCAGCGCCGGTAGCGAAGCAAACCATTCGATCGCCTGCTCCGGCAGGATCATGGCGGGGAAGGTCCGCTGCAGCACGTACTCCAGCTGCACGCGCAGGGCGCCGCCGGCCACGTTGGCGATGACGATGCGGTCGACGCCACGGTCGGCCACCGCTTCGCTCAGGTGCAGTTCCAGCTGCTGCAGGTCGGCGTGCATGACGGCGCCGTGGGCAATCCATGTGCCGGGCGCCGTGCCCAATTCGGCCAGCGCCCATTTGACGCGGGTGTTGCCGGCGTCGATCAGTAGAATCATGATAATCCGATAGAGGTGGCGAAGGTTGACGATAAGCGCAGCGAGACGTCGCCGGACAGCACTTCCGCGCGGCCCTGTTCCGTGTCGAGCATCAGACGGCCGATGGCGTCGACGCCGGCGGCGCGGCCCTGCTGCAGCACTTTGCCGTTGTCGAGGATGACCACGTCCTGGCCGCGCCACGCGTGCAGCGCGTTCCAGCGCTCGGCGAAGGGGGCGAAGCCGGTGTCGTCGAATTCGGCCAGCACTGCGGCCAGGCGGCTGAGCAGCGCTGCCATCAGCTGGTTGCGGTCCATCTTGGCCAGCCATGGCGCGGCGGCCACTTCGCGGCCGATCTGTGCCTCCAGTTCGTCCGGCATGACCAGGTTGATGCCGACGCCGATCACGGCCCAGATGGCGTTGTCGTGGCGCGAGGTTTGGGTCTCGACCAGGATGCCGGCCAGTTTTTTACCGTCCCGTAGCAGGTCGTTGGGCCACTTGATCTGCACCGGCACGCCCAGCGAGGCGATGGTCTCGGCCAGCGCGACACCGACCGCCATCGGCAGGCCGGACATCCGGTGCATCGGTCCCTTGAAGCGCCAGGCCAGCGAGAACATCAGCGCGGCGCCCGGCGCGGACAGCCAGCTGCGGCCCGCGCGGCCACGGCCCGCCGTCTGATTGCCGGCGATGCGCAGCACGGGACCGGCCAGCGTGTCGACGCGGGCCAGCAGGTCGGCGTTGGTGGAGCCGGTTTCGGCGACGGTTTCTATCGTCACGTGCGTGGCGCTGGTGGCGCAGTGGCCGTGGATGGCGGCGGCGTCGAGGCTCATGGCGCGGCCTTGCGTGGCTTGTGCGGCGCGTTGCCGAAGGCGAGATCGTACAGTGGATTCGGCAGCATGCGCAGCACCTTGGCGACGATGCCCATCTGCCACGGGATCACCTTGTAGCTGCTGCCGGCGGCGATGGTGCGCGCGGCCTTGGCGGCGAATTTGTCGGGCGCCATCAGGAAGGGCATCGGGTAGGGATTCACCTGCGTCATCGGCGTGTCGATGTAGCCGGGGCAGATGGTGACGACGCGGATGCCGTGGGACTTGAGCTCCAGCCGCAGCGATTCGCAATAGCTGATCACCGCCGCCTTGGAGGCGCTGTACGCTTCGGCGCCGGGCAGGCCACGTATGCCGGCCACGCTGCCGATGCCGACCAGGCGCGCCGGCGTGCGTTGTGTTTTCATGGCCGGGATGAAGGGCGCGAAGGTTGCGGCGGTGGCCACCACGTTGGTGGCGATGACGGCTTCGAACACAGGGATGTCTTCGGCGAACTCGGTAAGCGTGCCGACCGAGATGCCGGCGTTGGCGATCACCACGTCGATGCCGCCGGCGTGCGCCATGAAGGCTTGCGCGGCGGCGGCGATGGCGGCGTGGTCGCGCACATCGACCGCGTAGGCGCGGTGGCGTTCAGGGTTGGGGAGGGAGGCGATCAGCTGGTCCAGCAGCTCGCTGCGGCGGGCCAGCAGGCCCAGTATGGCGCCTTGCGCGGCATATTCGGCGGCGAGGGCCGCACCCAGTCCGCTTGAGGCGCCGGTGATGAAGACCCGCTCCGGCCCGGCGCCTTGCTTGTTCATCTTTATTTCTTTTCCGCTTTCGCCTTGGCGACCAGGAAGTCCATCACCTGCACGGCCTGGGCGTGCAGATCGGCTTCGGTGGTGGCGGACTTGGAGCCTTCGTTGGCCATGGTCGGCGAGGTGACGTATTTGCCGTCGATGGCGATCATCGGCCACGAATCGACGCCGTAGGCATCCATCATCGATGCCGAGCGCCGCACGCTGCCGGCCACGCCCAGGCCGCGATAGGTCTCGATGAACTTCTGGCGGTCCACGCCCTGCTTGGCGACGAAGTCGAACGCCATCTCGTCGCGGCTCATGCGGTTATGGTTGACGTGCATCTCGGTGAAGATCTTGGTGTGCATGGCGTCGGTCAGCTGGCCCATGGCGCTCAGCGTGAAGAACATTTTCTCCTGCGGCAGGTCGGTGCCGCTGCGCGAGATGTGCACGCGCTTGAAGACGATGTTGTCGCCCTGTTTCTTGACCCAGGCCGACAGCGTCGGATCGAAGGCGAAGCAGTGCGGGCAGGCGTAGTCGAAGAACTCGATCACTTCGACCTTCTTGCCGCTGTCGACCGGTTGCGGCGTTGGCAGCGTCTTGAATTCGACGCCGTTCTTCGGCGCGGCCGGGGAGGCCGACGAGAGGGCGGCTACGCTCAACATCAATGCACCAACCACGAATTTCATGAATCGCATCTGGATACTCCTGGCTTATTTTTGATTACGCACGACGGCGACGTCGACGCCGTTTTCGGACAACTTGCTACGAACCTTGTTCATCGTTTCGACCTGGTTGAAAGGGCCGAGGCGCACGCGATGCAGCACGCCGGTATCGGTGGCGCGGTCGGAGACGTTGGCCTCGAAGCCCAGCAAGGCCAGCTTGGCGCGGGCGCTTTCGGCGTCGGCGATCTCGCGGAAGGCGCCGGCCTGCAGGTAGTAGATGAATTTGTCGTCGCCGCTGTCGGCCGCGGCGGCGGTCGCCGGCTTGGCCGGCGTCGGCGCCACGTTGGTCGCGCCTGGCGCAGTGGCGGCGGCAGCGGCCTTGGGCTTCTCGGCCGGAGCCGGTGCCGGAGCTGCCGGCGCGGGCGCGCCCTGGATCTTGTCGACCACCGCCTGCAGCGGATCGGCCGGAGGCGGCGCTTTAGGCGGCTCCTTCGGCGTGTCCTTGGCAAAGTCCTTGGCCGCTTCGCGCACCGCGTCCTTGTTGCCGTACATAGGCTTGTTCGGATCGGCGGCCTGTCCCGCGGTCGGTTCCACCGCCTTGCTGCTGCGCCCCTTATCGGTGAAAGGCGTCGCGCCCTTGTTGATCACCAGGGCGACGACGACGGCGATCGTCAGGCCGATGACCAGGCCGATGACGATGCCGATGATGGTGTTGCCGTGCTGGCGCGAACGTGGGGTAAGGCGGGAGCGGAAATTCATTGTGCGGGATGTCCTTCGCAATTACATTTTGTTGGGAGCCGAGACGCCGATCAGCGCCAGGCCGTTGCGCAGCACCTGGCGGGTGGCGACCATCAGCGCGATACGGGCGGCCTTCAGTGCCTCGTCTTCCACCAGCACGCGCTCGGCGAAGTAGAAGCTGTGCAGGTTGGCGGCCAGGTCGCGCAGATAGAACGCGATCTGGTGCGGGCCAAGCTCCGCTTGCGCCCGCGCCAGCGTTTCAGGGTAGGCGGCCAGGGTGGCCAGCAGCGTCGCTTCGGTCGGCGCGGTCAGCGGCGACAGGTCGACGTTGGCCAGCGAGGCTTCGTCGCCGGTCCACTGCTCCAGCATGCGGCAGATGCGCGCGTGGGCGTACTGCACGTAATACACCGGATTCTCGTCCGAGGTTTTCAGCGCGACGTCGACGTCGAACACGAATTCGGTGTCCGCCTTGCGCGAGATGAGGAAGAAGCGCACCGCGTCGCGGCCTTTTTCGATGTCGCCGCCGCCCGACCATTCGATCAGGTCGCGCACGGTCACGTAGGAGCCGGCGCGCTTGGAGATCTTGACCTCTTCGCCGCCCTTCATCACGGTGACCATCTTGTGCAGCACGTAGTCGGGGTAGCCCTGCGGGATGCCGACGTTGACCGCCTGCAGGCCGGCGCGCACGCGGGCGATGGTGCCGTGGTGGTCCGAACCCTGGACGTTGATCGCCTGGGTAAAGCCGCGCTGGAACTTGACGATGTGGTAGGCCACGTCCGGCACGAAGTAGGTGTAGGTGCCGTCCTTCTTGCGCATCACGCGGTTCTTGTCGTCGCCGTAGTCCTCGGTGCGCAGCCACAGCGCGCCTTCTTCCTCGTAGGTCTTGCCGGACTTGTTGAGCATGTCGACGGCGGCGTCGACCTTGCCGTCGGCGTACAGCGACGATTCGAGGTAGTAGTTGTCGAACTTGACGCCGAAGGCCTGCAGGTCGATGTCCTGCTCGTTGCGCAGGTAGGTCACGGCGAAGTGGCGGATCGATTCGATGTCTTCGACGTCGCCCGAGGCGGTGGCCGGCGAGCCGTCCGAGGCCGACACGGTTTTCTTCAGCTTGAAGTCTTCGGCGATGTCGGCGATGTAGTCGCCGTTGTAGGCCGATTCGGGCCATTGGGCGTCGCCCGGCTTGTAGCCGCGCAGGCGCGCCTGCACCGAGTTGGCCAGGGTCTGGATCTGCACGCCGGCGTCGTTGTAGTAGAACTCGCGGGTGACCGCGTAGCCCTGGGAGCCGAACAGCGACGACAGCGCGTCGCCCAGCGCCGCCTGGCGGCCGTGGCCCACGTGCAGCGGGCCGGTCGGGTTGGCGGAGACGAATTCGATGATGACGCTCTTGCCCTTGCCGGCATCGGCGGTGCCGAAGGCGGCGCCTTGCTCCAGCACGGTCTTGACCACGGCCTGCTTGGCGGCGGCGCTCACGCGCAGGTTGATGAAGCCCGGGCCGGCGATGTCCGCCGATTCCACCAGGCCCTTGCCGGCCGGGTTGGCCAGCAGCGCGTCGACCACTTTGGTGGCCAGCTCGCGCGGGTTCATTTTCAGCTGCTTGGCCAGTTGCATGGCGATGTTACAGGCCACGTCACCGTGCGACGGGTCGCGCGGGCGCTCCAGCACAACGTTGGCGGCGACGTCGGTGCCGGCCAGGATGGGGGCAAGGGCGGCCTGGAACAGGGCGGTGATATCTTGTTTTTGTTGGGCGAGCATGAGCAAATTGGCGGCTGAACCGCGTGTGTAAAAACATCCGAAAGCGAAAACGGCCGGCGCGCTGGCACCGGCCAAACAGCGGTAATTATACTGGTTTGCCGCAGCCGGGTCACCGCAGCGGGGCGCGATCGTTACAAGCGTTACAATCGGCTTCATCCCCTTGTCATATGCACTGCTGTATACTGCGCGATCACGCCCGCACGCCAGACCTGGAATTAGCATATGAACAAGCGCCCGACGCTCTCTTTGAAGTCCCCCGCCAAGGCGGCAGCGCCCAGGCTGCGCGCCAGCCATGCGCGCGACCTGAAACCGGCGCTGCAAACCAGCTTCCAGACCGGCCTCAAGCCCGATTCGCTGGCCTACAGCCTGATCGGCGCGGCCCAGGCCGTGGCCCAGGTCCGCACCGGCACCAACCTGCCGCAGGCGCTGGCCCAGGTCTGGGCCAAGGGCGACGCCAGCCCGCAGGCGCGCGGCGCGATGCAGGACATCGCCTACCGCTGCATGCGCCAGCTGGGCCAGAGCGAGGCATTGATCGGCCTGATGGCGCCCAAGGCGCCGGAGCCGCTGGTGGCGGCGCTGCTGGCCTGCGCGCTGGCGCTGATGACCGCGCCGGACGAGGTCCAGCCCTACGAGGAATTCACCGTGGTCGACCAGACCGTGACGGCGGCCGACGCCCATCCGGACACGGCGCGCGCCAAGGGCATGGTCAACGCCGTGCTGCGCCGCTTCCTGCGCGAGCGCAAGGCGCTGCTGGAGTCCGCGCTGATGCAGCCGGTGGCCAAGTGGAACTACCCGCAATGGTGGATCGACGCGGCCAAGGCGGCGTGGCCGCAGGACTGGCAGGGCGTGCTGGCGACCGGCAACAGCGCGCCGCCGCTGACCTTGCGTATCAACGCCCGCAAGACCACGATGGAACAATACCTGGCCACGCTGGAGGCGGCCGGCATGGCGGCCACCCGGATCGGCCCGTACGCGGTGCGCCTGGCCAAGCCGGTCGGCGTGACCTTGATCCCCGGCTTTGCCGACGGCGTGGTGTCGGTGCAGGACGCCGGCGCCCAGCTGGCCGCGCCGCTGCTCGATGTGCACGACGGCATGCGGGTGCTGGACGCCTGCGCCGCGCCCGGCGGCAAGACCTGCCACATCCTGGAGCTGGCCGACGCCCGCGTGACCGCGCTGGACGCCGATCCCAAGCGCCTGGCCCGGGTCGGCGAGAACCTGGAACGCCTCGGCCAGCGCGCCACGCTGCGCGCCGCCGACGCCCAGAGCGCCGGCTGGTGGGACGGCGTGCCCTTCGACCGCATCCTGGCCGACGTGCCGTGCACCGCGTCCGGCATCGTGCGCCGCCACCCGGATATCCGCTGGCTGCGCCGCAAGGGCGACACGCTCCAACTTGCAACACTTTCGTCCAAAATCCTCGACAACCTTTGGCAGATGCTGGCACCGGGTGGTAAATTGCTATTCGTGACATGTTCCTTGTGGCCACAGGAATCCGAGGCGCAGGCAGCCGCGTTCGCGGTACGCAACCAGGCCGTGCGGCTCGACGCGCCGGGCCAGTTGCTCCCCGCCGGTGGCGCAGGGCAGGATCACGATGGCTTGTTCTACGCGCTGTTCCAGAAAAATGCGTAACCGTTTTGCCTGTTTAGTTGCCAACTTAGGCGCCTCTTTGCTACCGACGGACCTTTTGAGCACCGGCCCCCACGTGACATCACGATTTTTCCGCTTCCTGATCGGACCCCTGCTGCTGATGATGGCCTGCCTGCTGCCGCAGACGGCCAGCGCCGCCGACGGCGTGGAAATCCGCCGCTGGCAGATCGAGGCCAGCGACGAAGGCTACCGCCTCAACGCCAAATACAGTTTCGAGCTGACCCACGACATGGAGGACACGCTGCAATACGGCGTGACCCTGTACTTCACCACCGAGATCGAGTTCACGCGGCCGCGCTGGTACTGGTTCGACGAGAAGGCCATCGTCAAGCGCCAGACCATCAGCCTGTCCTACAACGTGCTGACCCGCCAGTACCATGTGACGGTGGACGGCAATGTGCGCCAGACCTTCTCGTCGCTGGACGACGCGCTGTTCCTGATCCGCAGCCCCAACCGCTGGCTGGTGGCGCAGCGCGGCCAGCTGGAGGTGGGCAAGACCTATAACGTCAAGCTGAGCATGGGACTGGATCCGAACTACGTGTCCAAGCCGCTCAAGGTCACGGCGCTCAACAGCAACGAGTGGCGCCTGGCGTCCGACAAGAAAATCTTCCAGTACAAGGCGGAGTAAGTGAGCACTGCCCTGCGGTACTTTTCCGTCGTCGGCGGCGCCATCGTCAGTATCCTGCTGTTCCTGCTTGCTTCGGCGTCCGACAACTCCGGCTTCTTCGACCGCTACTACGCCTGGCTGCTGGGCTTGAACGCGGCCGTGGCCGGCGCGCTCTTGCTGCTGGTGGCGGTGTCGCTGTTCCGGCTCTACGGCCGCTACAAGAGCGGCAAGTTCGGCTCCAAGCTGATGACGCGGCTGGTGCTGCTGTTCGCCGCCATCGGCGTGCTGCCGGGGCTGGTGATCTTCCTGGTGTCGGTGCAGTTCGTCTCGCATTCGATCGAGTCGTGGTTCAACGTGCCGGTCGAGGAGGCGCTGGAGTCCGGCATCAACCTCAGCCGCGCCGGCCTGGACGCGGCCCTGAAGGAACTCACGGCCACCGCCAGCCAGACCGTCCAGCAACTGTCCGAGCAGCCCTACGGCACCGAGCGCGCCACCTTGGCCGGCCTGGTCAAGGAGCGCGGCGGCCTGCAGAACGCCATCATCGTCGACGGCGACGGCGGCCTGATCATCAGTGCCCGCGCCAGCCGCAGCGGCAACCTCAGCGCCGACCTGCCGACCCGCGAGATGATGGCCAAGGCCAAGGACGGCGATGGCTACGGCGCGCCCGAGGGCGGCAGCGAGCTGCGCAGCAACCTGATCAACGCGCCGCTCAATCCGCAGGACAACGCCACCCAACTGCGGCTGCGGGTGGTGATGGCGATCCCGGACCGGGTGCAGGCCAACGGCACCCACCTGGCGCCGCGCTACCTGCAGCTGATCCAGCTGGCGCCGGCCCAGCTGGCCGCCGACGGCGAGACCATCCGCAGCGCCTATTCGGACTACAAGGAACGCTTCGTGGCGCGCGTGGGCCTGCGCAAGATGTACATCGTGACCCTGACCTTGACGCTGCTGCTGGCGGTGTTCGGCGCCATCGCCAGCGCCTTCCTGATCGCCAGCGACCTGGCCCAGCCGCTGCTGCTGCTGGCCGAGGGCACGCGCGCGGTGGCCGAGGGCGACCTGTCGCCGCGCCCCATCGTCGCCACCTCGGACGAGCTGGGCACGCTGACGCAATCGTTCAACACCATGACGCGCCAGCTGTCGGACGCCCGCAGCGCCGTCGAGCGCAACCGCGCCGCGCTGCAGAACGCCAAGACCCACCTGGAATCGGTGCTGGCCAATATGTCGGCCGGCGTGATGGTGCTGGACCACGAGTTCCACCTGATCAGCTGCAACGACTCGGTCGAGCGCATCCTGCAGCAGGCCGGCGTGACGATGATCGGCCAGAAGCTCGACCAGATCGAGGGCCTGCAGGAATTCGGCGGCGCCATCGTGGCGGCGTTCTCGGCGCAGAGCGCGCAGTCGGCGGCCGGGCGCAACCTGCAGCGCCTGCACTGGCAGCGCCAGATCGAGGTGCCGCGCCGCTCGGCCAGCCTGGACGACAACGACCTGACCCTGCTCACGCGCGGCTCGCGCCTGCCGGTCGAGGGCGGCGGCAGCGGCTACCTGGTGGTGTTCGACGATATCTCGGACGTCATCTCGGCGCAGCGCTCGATCGCCTGGGGCGAGGTGGCGCGCCGTTTAGCGCACGAGATCAAGAATCCGCTGACGCCGATCCAGCTGTCGGCCGAGCGTTTGCAGATGAAGTTGGACGGCAAGCTGTCGGCGTCCGACAATGAATTGCTCAACAAGGGCACGGCCACCATCGTCAACCAGGTGGCGGCGATGAAGCGCATGGTCGACGATTTCCGCGACTACGCGCGCACCCCGCCGGCCGTGCTGGAACCGCTGGACCTGAACGCGCTGGTCGAGGAGATCCTGCACCTGTACCTGCGCGGCGAGGGTGACGACATCATCCATCCGCAACTGACGCCCGGCCTGCCGCTGGTGATGGGCGACGCCACCCAGCTGCGCCAGGTCATCCACAACCTGCTGCAGAACGCGCAGGACGCGATGGCCGAGCTGCCGCCCGGTTCGCCGCAAGCGCACATTGACGTGATCAGCGAAGCCATTCATTATCAGGGCGCGGACGGCACCACGCGCACGGCGGTGCGGCTGGCGATCTCCGACAATGGCCCGGGCTTCGCGCCCAAGATCCTGGCGCGGGCCTTCGAGCCGTACATCACCTCGAAGGCCAAAGGCACCGGCCTGGGCCTGGCGATGGTGAAAAAAATTATCGATGAACATGGCGGACGGATCGATATCCAGAACCATGTCGATAGAAGTGGCGCGTCGGTATTGATTTTGCTGTTAAAGTTAGCACCGACGTCGCAAAATACCTGAGTAGCACTGATTAAAAAAATCATTGCCGGCCATGAGCCGGCGAAATGAGGAAGGCAAGGGAAGATGGCAAACATTCTGGTGGTGGACGATGAAATGGGTATCCGCGAGTTGCTCTCGGAAATCTTGAGCGACGAGGGACATGCGATACAACTGGCGGAGAACGCCCAGCAGGCGCGCGAGGCGCGGGCTGGCGGCGCGCCCGACCTGGTGCTGCTCGATATCTGGATGCCGGATACCGATGGCGTCACCTTGCTCAAGGAATGGCAGCGCGACGGCTTGCTGACCATGCCGGTGATCATGATGTCGGGGCATGCGACTATCGATACGGCGGTCGAGGCCACCCGTATCGGCGCGCTCAATTTCCTGGAGAAGCCGATCGCGCTGCAAAAGCTGCTCAAGGCGGTCCAGCAGGGCCTGACCCGCGCGCAGGAAACCGTGCGCGCGCCAGCGTTGGCGCCGCGCCCGGTCGCGGCGGCCCAGCCCGAGGAAGCGCAGGGCTTCAACCAGCCCAACCCGGCGGCGGCGATCGCCGTGCGCGGCGGCGCCACCGTGGCCGGCGCCGACAACCACATGTTCAACCTGTCGTTCGACCTGCCGCTGCGCGAGGCGCGCGACGCCTTCGAGCGCATGTACTTCGAGCACCACCTGGGCCGCGAAGGCGGCAGCATGACGCGTGTGGCCGAGAAGACCGGCCTGGAGCGCACCCACCTGTACCGCAAGCTCAAGCAATTGGGCGTGGAGCCGGGCAAACTCGCAAAAAAGGGCGCCTGAGCCCGTGACCGGACCCATGTCCACCGGCGCAGCCCCAGTCAAGCGGGCGCCGGTGCCGACCTGGCTGGTGACGGGCTCCCGCGCCGGAGAGCGCGAAGCGGCCATCGCGGCGCGCCTGGAAACGGGCGTGGCCTGTGTCGCCATTCTGGAAGGCCTGGCCGACGGCGGTTCGGCGCTGGCCTTCGACGATCCCATTCCCTACGATCCCGCGCCGCAAGTGTTGCGTATCGCCCCCGGCTGCCTTCATTGCAGCGGCAATCTCATTTTGCGAGTAACATTGAACCGTGTGCTGCGCCATCCACCCGCGCGGCTCTACATCAGCCTGGCATCCGCCGAGCACCTCGAACTGCTGCGTTCCTGGTTGTCCGAGGCGCCCTACGGTGACTTGCTGGATTTGCAATCCGACATCGCGGCCTAAGCCCCGCCCGCTGTTCGGCCTTGATTTGGCCTTGAATCGTCCGCTTTCAGCCCCATTTCGGTACTGAAGGCGCAACCGAGTAGTGTTACGCCCCCTTGTGAAAGGAAGCAACATGAATCTCATCTATAACAGCGAGCAATATAGTGTTGTCGAATTTGGCGCGGACCGTACGCTGGACGCGCTGCGTTTCGGCGGCTACGAGATTGTCGACAAAGGCGGCAAGCGCGAAATCTTCATCAACGGCATCCTGGCGCAGCATTTCCGCCGCGACGTCAACGAGTTGATCGCGGGCGAGCCGACGATGGCGGAAATCGATGAATTCCTGGGCAGTTACGATGAGCTCATGAGTCAGCCGGTGCTGCTGCACTAAGCAAAGCAGGCGGCGCATGGTATGGTTCTGCTGTAACAACAGAGAACCCGACCATGTGCCAACTTCTAGGAATGAACTGCAATGTCCCGACCGACATTGTGTTCAGCTTTACCGGCTTCGCCATGCGCGGCGGCCAGACCGATACCCACCACGACGGCTGGGGCATCGCCTTTTTCGAGGGCGCCGGCGTGCGCCACTTCGTCGACCACCAGGCCGCGATCGCCTCGCCCATCGCCGAGCTGATCAAGCGCTACCCGATCAAGTCCACCAACGTCATCGCCCACATCCGGAAGGCCACGCAGGGCCAGGTGGCGCTGGAGAACTGCCATCCCTTCGTGCGCGAGCTGTGGGGCCGGTACTGGGTGTTCGCCCACAACGGCGACCTGAAGGAGTTCGCGCCCGTGCTCAACGGCGCCTACCACCCGGTCGGCACCACCGACAGCGAGCTGGCCTTCTGCTACATTCTTCAGCACCTGCGCGCCCGCTTCGGCGAGCAACGCCCGCCGCTGGCCGAGCTGCGCGCCGCGCTGGCCGACATGACGCGCGAGATCGCCGGCTACGGCACCTTCAACATGCTGCTGTCGTCCGGCGGCGAGCTGTTCGCCCACTGCTCGACCAATCTCTACTACCTGGTGCGCCAGTATCCGTTCGACACGGCCAAGCTGTCGGACGAGGATGTCAGCGTGGATTTCTCGCAGGTGACCACGCCGAACGACCGCGTGGCCATCATTGTCACCCAGCCCCTGACCACCAACGAGCAGTGGACGGCCTTCGCCGCCGGCGAGCTGAAACTGTTCATCGACGGCGTTCCGCAGGCCGAAAGCTGAGCCAAATTATCCAAGACAGGGCTAGATATTGCTGTCAGAATATTAGTACGGCGAAATACCAGCCCCATGTTTTGTACTGACAGAAGCGATGATCGATCTTACCCTACACGATACCGGCCCCCGGAGCCTGCGCGTGCGCGAGTTCTATCTGGGACGCCAGCCTATCCTGGACCGCAATCAGACCGTGTTCGGTTATGAGTTGCTTTTCCGCAACGCTCCGGTCGGCCCGGCGCACATCACCAATGAATTGTCGGCCACGGCCGCGGTGATCGCGCACGCCTCGCAGCTGGGCATGGAAAAGACCATCGGCGACGCGCTCGGCTTCGTCAACGTGGATGCCGACGTCCTGATGACCGACATCTTTTCCTTCCTGCCGCGCGAAAAAGTGGTGCTGGAAGTGGCCGAGAGCATGCCGCTGACGCCGCAGGTGTTGGCGCGCATGACGGACCTGGCCGGCCACGGCTTCCGCTTCGCGCTGGACGACTTCAGCGGCGATGGCTCCAACATGGCCGCGCTGCTGCCGCTGACCGAATACGTCAAGATGAACATGCGCGCGTTGCCGCCGTCCACGCTGGCCAGGCTGGCCCCGCGCTTCCAGCAGGACAAGAAGAAGCTGGTGGCGGAAAAGGTCGAGACGCGCGAAGAGTTCAAGAGCTGCCTGGACCTGGGCTTCGATTACTTCCAGGGCTATTACTTCTCCAAGCCGGTCATCATGAGCGGCAAGAAGCTGTCGCCGTCGCAGCTGGCGGTGATGGAGCTGATGACCCTGGTCACCTCGGACGCGGACAACCAGGAAATCGAGCGCGCCATCAAGCGCGACGTGTCGCTGGCGCTGAACCTGCTGCGCCTGGTGAACACGCCGGCCGTCGGCGCGCGCCAGCGCATCGATTCGCTGAGCCAGGCGGTGACGATACTGGGCCGCCGCCAGCTGCAGCGCTGGCTGCAGATCATGCTGTACGCCGAACCGAGCAAGCGCGGCCACAGCATGACGCCGCTGCTGATGCTGGCGACCACGCGCGGCCGCCTGCTGGAACTGTTGGCCGGCAAGCTGCGCCCCAGCCACCGCCATGTGGCCGATATCGCTTTCACGGTCGGCATCATGTCGCTGATGGATACGCTGTTCGGCATGCCGATGACCGAGATCCTGGCGCAGATCCCGGTCAATGACGAGGTGTCGCAAGCCTTGCTGCACCGCACCGGCTTCTTCGGCGACCTGCTCAAGCTGGCCGAATGCATCGAACGCATCGAGGACATGGACGACCAGATCATGCCGGCGCTGAACGACCTCGCCATCTCCACCGATGAGCTGGTGGAGCTGGAGATGTCGGCCTTCGAATGGAGCGACAACGTGGTGCGCTACGCGCTGTAACGCACCACCGCGTTAGCGCACCACCTCAGCTCACCACCTGCGGCCGGGTCACGTTGCGTGGCCCGCGCCCGGCCAGTGCTTGTGCAGCTCCGGATCGGTCTGCATCTCCCACAGCGCCAGCACCACCACGGCGATGCCCACCACGACCGAGTTCCACATCAGCTCGCGGTTGTCGGCGATACGCAGCACCCACGGGGACACCGCGATCCATATCCCCACCAGCAAGTTCAGCACCACAGCCCAGAAGTAGGTCTTGTACAGATCGAAGGCCGCCAGGATCGCCACCACCGCGCCGGAAATGAACGCGGTCCACGCCTGGATCGACGGTATCGGATATGCAAACACCCACGGTGAAATAAAGAACCACAGCCCTAGCAGCAGGATCACCTGATCCTGCCAGCGTTTGACGGTTGGATTGGTTGCCATATACGCCTCCCTGGTCACAAGTCAAAATGCCGCCGGCTGGCGACGTTCATTCTTAGGCCGTCCGCAAACGTAAAAGTTCACTGCCCCGACTAGATGGGCTTGCCATAAAAGTATCGCACCGCTATGCTTGCCGCTTATCGAAAATACACGACGGGATGGCGTATGGCATCGGTTTTACTCAGCGTGAATCAGGTCTCCAAATCGTACGGCGCGCGCAAGGCGGTCGACGGCGTGTCGTTCCAGGTGCGGCAGGGCCAGACCGTCGGCCTGATCGGCCCCAACGGCGCCGGCAAGTCCACCACGGTCGGCATGATCTGCGGCCTGCTGCGCAGCGACAGCGGCAGCATCGTCATGGATGGCGAGCCCATCGGCCAGGGACCCAGCGAGGCCAAGCGCAAGATCGGTTTCGTGCCGCAGGACCTGGCGCTGTACGAGGACCTGTCGTCGCTGGAAAACCTCAAGCTGTTCGGCGCGCTGTACGGGCTCAAGGGCGCGCCGTTGAAGCAGCGCTGCGAACAGGCGCTGGCGCTGGTCAACCTGGCCGACCGCGCCAACGACAAGCCGTCCACCTATTCCGGCGGCATGAAGCGGCGCCTGAACATCGCCGCCGCGCTGCTGCACGATCCGCAATTGCTGATCCTTGACGAGCCCACCGTCGGCGTCGATCCGCAAAGCCGCAACGCCATCTTCGATACGCTGGAAACGCTGAAGGCGCAGGGCCGCTCGCTGATCTACACCAGCCACTACATGGAGGAGGTCGAACGGCTGGCCGACCACATCGTCATCATCGACCACGGCAAGGTGCTGGCCGATGAGACCCCGGCCGCGCTGTACCATCGCCTGCCGGCGCAGGCCGCCTTGCGCGCCGAACTGTCCGCCGCGCCCTCGGCCGCGCTGCTGTCGGGCGTGCGGGCGCTGCCCGGCGTGACCGGCGCGCAGGGCGACGGCAACGTGCTGGACATCGGCCTGGCCGACGCCACGCACGCGCCGGCCACGCTGGCCTGGCTGGCGGCGGACTGCGCCAACGCGGGCGTCGCGCTGCTGCACTTCGCCACCGCCAAGACCTCGCTGGAAAACATCTTCCTCAACCTGACCGGCCGCAGCCTGCGCGACTGATAGGAATCTCCATGACTGCATTGATCGCCCTGGTCCGCAAGGACCTGATCCTCTACATCAACGACAAGCGCGCGCTGATGCTGCACCTGCTGATGCCGGTCATCCTGGCTGCGTTCTTCGGTTCGCTGTTCGGCGGCGGCTCGGAAGCCAAGACCAGCAAGATCGACGTGGGCCTGGTGCAGCTGGACCAGTCCGACAGCGGCAAGAAAATCGCCGCCGGCCTGAAGGCAGACAGCGCGCTGAAGATCGTCGAGCTGAGCGTCGACGACGCCAAGGCCAGGGTCCGCGCCGGCAAGCTGCCGGTGGCGGTGGTGATCCCCGACGGCTTCGGCGAACAGGCGGCCGACGCGTTGTTCGGCGGGCATGACAAGCCGCAGCTGCCGGTCTACTACGATCCGTCGCAATCGACCGTGCTGGCCATGGTCAAGGGACTGCTGACGCAGCAGGTGATGCAGGTGACCAGCGCCGCCGTCATCAGTCCCAAGGGCACCCGGACCACCGAGAAGCAGCTGGCCGCGCTGCGCGCCAGCACCGCCGACAATCCCGACAACGCTCAGCTGAGCGACTTCCTCACCAGCCTGAAGAAGTTCCAGGACCAGCGCGCCGCCGCCGAGGCCGAGAAGGAAGCCGCCGCCAAGGCCAGCGGCAAGCCGGCGCCGGCCGAGGCGCCGGTCGGCATGACCATGCCCTACACCACGCAGGATCAGGCGCTCAGCAGCGGTCCCAAGTACAACGGCTACGCGCATTCGTTCGCCGGCATGGGCGTGCAGTTCATCCTGTTCATGGGCATCGACATGGGCGTGGGCATCCTGCTGGCGCGCCGCACCGGCGTCTGGAACCGCCTGCTGGCGGCGCCGGTGTCGCTGACCACCGTGCTGGGCGGCCGCGCCATCTCCGGCGCGCTGATCGCGATGGGCCTGATGTGCGCGATGTTTGCCTGCGCCGTGCTGATCTTCAAGGTACAGATCGGCAGCCTGGCCGGCTTCCTCGGCATCGCCGCCAGCTTCTCGCTGATGACGGCGGCGTTCGGCCTGCTGATCGCCGCCTTCGGCAAGACGCCGGAAGCGGCGCGCGGCATCGCCACCTTCGCCACGCTGATCATGGTGATGCTGGGCGGCGCCTGGGTGCCGTCGTTCGTCTTCCCGGAATGGGTGCAGCAGCTCGCGCTGGTGGTGCCGACGCGCTGGGCGATCGACGGCTTCGACGCCGTCACTTGGCGCGGCCTGGGACTGGAGGGCGTGCTGATGCCGATCGCGGTACAGCTGGGCTTCGCGGCCGTGTTTGGCGGTATCGCCGGTTGGAAGTTCCTCAGCGACCATAAGTAGTGCTCTGGACTAAAGTTTCCACGAAACAATCCGATACATAAGGATACAAACCGTTTCGTGAGCTTTTTGCATGGCGTTATCCGTCAGAGCCCTGATTGCGCATTGCGTGAACCAGGTGATCCGTCAGTACTACCCTGAACAATATTGTTCGTTGTGCCACGTTTACGCTGTCCTTGGCTCCAACCTGGCCAGCATCGTACTGGGGCGGGTGTACAGGCCGGTGGCGGGACTGGCCGCGGTCGATTGCGGCGGCGGCCAGTTGATGTGCATGATGGATAACTCGGCTTTTGACAATCCGGCCGGCGGCTCCTATCACTGCTGGATTGAATCGGCCGACGACCTGATCGCCGAGTGCGAGGTGATTGATCTGACCTTCCGCCACAACCATGTCTACGCGGTCAAGAACGGCTACGGCTGGCAGCGCGAGCTGCCGCCGGATTTCCTGTGGGGACCGCGCAGCAGCATCGTGGTGCAAGCGCCGCCCGACGCGTTGCCGTCGGCCTTCCCGGACGGCACCGTATGGCTGCATGAAACCGACGAGGGCTGGCAATGGATGACGCAGCAGTTGCTGGCGCATCAGAACGCTTTCGTGGCGCTGACGGCGGAGGCCCTGAAATTGTTCCAGGCCAGCTTGCCTCCGGACTCCAGGCTGCTCGGGCAGCCGGCCGAGGCGCCGGCCACCGCAGCGATGGCCGAACTCTGAATCAGGACAGGTTGGGCGCCAGCCAGCGTTCCAGCTCGGCCTTGTCCACGTGGCGGCGGGCTGCCATGTCGTTGAGCTGATCCTCGCCGATTTTCCCCACCACAAAGTACTTCGATTCCGGATGCGCGAAGTAGAAGCCCGACACCGCCGCGCCGGGATACATCGCATACGACTCGGTCAGCACCATGCCGATTTCCTCGGCCTGCATGGTGTTGAACATCTCGCGCTTGACGGTGTGCTCCGGGCAGGCCGGGTAGCCCGGCGCCGGACGGATGCCGACATACTTCTCGGCGATCATGTCGTCGTTGCTCAGCGCTTCGCCTGCGGCATAGCCCCACAGGTCGGTGCGCACGCGTTCGTGCAGGTATTCGGCGAAGGCTTCGGCCAGGCGGTCGGCCAGCGACTTGAGCATGATCGACGAGTAGTCGTCATGCGCGTCCTCGAAGCGCTGCTCGTACTTCTCGATGCCCAGGCCGGCCGTCACGGCGAACATGCCGAGGTAGTCCTTGATGCCCGAGGGTTTGCCATCAATGAGTTTCGGCGCGATGAAGTCGGCCAGGCACTGGTTCGGCCGCTGCACGCCATCCACCACCGGCTTGACGCCCTGCTGGCGCAGGCCGTAGTAGGTGAAGTCGACCGTGCTGCGGGTGTCGTCGGTGTAGATCTCGATGTCGTCGTCGTTGACGCTGTTGGCAGGCAGCAGGGAGACCACGCCGTTGGCGGTCAGCCAGCGGCCGTCGATCAGCTTCTTCAGCAGCGCCTGGCCTTCGGCGTACACCTTGCTCGCCGCCTCGCCGACCACTTCGTCGGTCAGGATGGCGGGGAAGGGGCCGGCCAGGTCCCAGGTCTGGAAGAACGGACCCCAGTCGATGTACTTGGCGATGGTGGCCAGGTCGACGTTCTTGAATTCGCGGCGGCCGATGAACTTCGGCTTGACCGGCGCGAACGACAGTTTCATCTTGTTGGCGCGCGCGTCCTTCAGCGACAGCATCGGCAGCGCCTTCTTGTTGGCGTGCTGCTCGCGGATGCGCACGTAGTCCTGCTCGATCTCGTCGATGTACTGCTGGCGGCTCTCCGGCGTCAACAGCGACTGCGCCACCGACACCGAACGCGAGGCGTCCGGCACGTACACCACCGGGCCCTCGTAGTTGTGGGCGATCTTGACGGCGGTGTGGGCGCGGCTGGTGGTGGCGCCGCCGATCAGCAGCGGGATCTTCATCATGCGGAAGTGCTCGTCGCGCTGCATTTCCTTGGCCACGTGGGCCATCTCTTCCAGCGATGGCGTGATCAGGCCGGACAGGCCGATGATGTCGGCGTTCTCCAGCTTGGCGCGCGCCAGGATCTCGGAGCAGGGCACCATCACGCCCATGTTCACCACTTCGAAGTTATTACACTGCAGGACCACCGAGACGATGTTCTTGCCGATGTCGTGCACGTCGCCCTTGACGGTGGCGATGACGATCTTGCCCTTCGGCTTGGCGACGATGCCGGTGCGTTCCTCCTCGGCCTTCTTCTCTTCCTCGATGTAGGGGATCAGGTGGGCCACGGCCTGCTTCATCACGCGCGCCGACTTGACCACCTGTGGCAGGAACATCTTGCCCTGTCCGAACAGGTCGCCGACGATGTTCATGCCGTCCATCAGCGGGCCTTCGATCACGTGGATCGGACGGCCGTTGGCGGCCAGCACCTGCTGGCGCATCTCCTCGGTGTCCTCGGTGATGAATTGGGTGATGCCGTGCACCAGCGCGTGCGCCAGGCGCTTCTCGACCGGGGCGTTGCGCCATTCGAGGTTCTGCGCGTCCTGCTTGCCGGCGCCGGCCTTCAGGGTGCCGGCGATGTCGATCATGCGTTCGGTGGCGTCTTCGCGGCGGTTCAGTACCACGTCCTCGACGCGCTCGCGCAGCTCGGCCGGCAGGTCGTCGTACACGCCCACCATGCCGGCGTTGACGATCCCCATCGTCATGCCGGCCTTGATGGCGTGGTACAGGAACACGGTGTGGATCGCCTCGCGCGCCGGGTCGTTGCCGCGGAAGGAGAACGACACGTTCGATACGCCGCCCGAGATCTTCGCGTGCGGCAGGTTGTCCTTGATCCAGCGGGTGGCGTTGATGAAGTCCACCGCGTAGTTGTTGTGCTCTTCGATGCCGGTGGCGATGGCGAAGATGTTCGGGTCGAAGATGATGTCTTCCGGCGGGAAGCCGACCGTGTTCACCAGCAGCTTGTAGGCGCGCTCGCAGATTTCGATCTTGCGCTCGAAGGTGTCGGCCTGGCCTTTTTCATCGAAGGCCATGACGATGACGGCGGCGCCGTAGCTCAGGCACAGCTTGGCCTGGCGGATGAACTCCGCCTCGCCTTCCTTCATCGAGATCGAGTTGACGATGGACTTGCCCTGCACGCACTTCAGGCCCGCCTCGATCACCGACCATTTCGACGAGTCGATCATGATGGGCACGCGCGAGATGTCCGGTTCGGAGGCGATCAGGTTCAGGAAACGCGTCATGGCCGCCTGCGAATCGAGCATCGCCTCGTCCATGTTGATGTCGATGACCTGGGCGCCGTTTTCCACCTGCTGGCGGGCGACGCTGAGCGCCTCGTCGTACTGCTCGTTGAGGATCATGCGCGCGAAGGCCTTGGAGCCGGTGACGTTGGTGCGCTCGCCGACGTTGACGAACAGCGAGTCGTCGTCGATGGTGAACGGCTCCAGGCCGGACAGGCGCTGCGCCACCGGCACGTGCGGCACGGTGCGCGGCTTGACCGTGGCGAGGATCTCGCCGATGGCCTTGATGTGGTCCGGCGTGGTGCCGCAGCAGCCGCCGGCGACGTTGATGAAGCCCGCCTCGGCGAATTCCTTCAGCAGCGCGGACGTGTCGGCCGGCAGCTCGTCGAAGCCGGTGTCGCTCATCGGGTTGGGCAGGCCGGCGTTGGGGTAGATGCAGACGTAGGTGTCGGCGATCTGCGACAGCTCTTCGGCGTAGGGGCGCATCAGCGCCGCGCCCAGCGCGCAATTGAGGCCGATGGTCAGCGGCTTGGCGTGGCGCACCGAGTTCCAGAACGCCGGCACGGTCTGGCCGGACAGGATGCGGCCGGAGGCGTCGGTCACGGTGCCGGAGATCATCAGCGGCAGGCGCGGCACGCCGGGGTTCTCTTCGTAGAATTTGTCGATGGCGAACAGCGCGGCCTTGCAGTTCAGTGTGTCGAAGATGGTCTCGACCAGCAGCACGTCGACGCCGCCTTCGATCAGGCCCTTGGTCTGCTCGTGGTAAGCGTCGACCAGCTGGTCGAAGGTGATGTTGCGGGCGGCCGGGTCGTTCACGTCCGGCGAGATCGACGCGGTCTTCGGCGTCGGCCCGAGCGCGCCGGCCACGAAGCGCGGCTTGTCGGCGCTGGTGTACTTGTCGCAGGCGGCGCGCGCCAGCTTGGCCGCTGCCACGTTCATCTCGTAGGCCAGGTGGCCCATGTGATAGTCGTCCTGCGCGATGGTGGTGGCGCCGAAGGTGTTGGTTTCGATCAGGTCGGCGCCGCCGGCCAGGTAGCGCTCGTGGATCTCCTGGATCACTTGCGGCTGGGTCAGCGTCAGCAGCTCGTTGTTCCCTTTGACGAACAGCTCGCGCGCGCCGCTGTCCACTGGCGCCGCGAAGTCGATGAATCGGCCATTGGGGCCGCCGCGGTAAGCGGTCTCGTCCAGCTTGTACTGCTGGATGATGGTGCCCATCGCGCCGTCGAGGGTCATGATGCGGCGCGCAAGGATCTCGCGCAGCTGGGCATCGGTCTTGGACATGACGGGGCGGGACACGTTGTTATTCATTTGTTACTTTCTGAGGTCGTGGACGAGCGCGCCGGGGAATGCTGGCGGCCTAAAATTATACGGCATCGCGGAACTTGCTTCAGCGGACTGCCGCAACGCAGCAACATTCTGCCAAATTTGCTTGCTTTTACATCGCGCCGCTTTGCGACACAGTGCGATACCCAGGCGCTACAGTGCGCAATCCGCCTGCAACATGGCGCCGGGAGAATGGGCTTTCCTCCATTCACCGCGCGCCACGATGAAAATCTCCGTCATAATTTCGGCGCACCGCAAAGGGCGCGAGCTCGAATGCGTGCTGACCGGCTACGCCATGCAAAGCCGCAGGCCCGATCAGGTCATCATCGCGCAAGACGGGCGCGATCCGGCGATCGGCGCCGCGCTGGAGGCGGTGCGGCGGCGCGGCTGGACCATTCCGCTGCTGTACCAGAACCAGGAACAGCGCGGCTTCGGCAAGTACCGCGCCCTCAACCGCGCGGTGTTGGCCGCCACCGGCGACCTGCTGCTGTTCACCGACGGCGACTGCGTTCCACGCGACGACTATGTGGCCAACTTTGTGCGGCTGATGCGGCGCGGGATTTTTTTGTCGGGAGGCAGCCATGTCAGCATCCCCGAAGCCTACCACCTGCGGCACGACCTGCTGGAGGCGGTGCGCGACCAGAGCTTGTTCGATTACCGCTACCTGAGCGCGATACCGGGTTTTTGCAAGAGCGCCAGCCGGCTCACGCGCAAGCGCTGGCTGGCGCGCGCGCTGGACCTGCTCACGCAGCGCAACGCCTTCAGCGGCTCCAACAGCTGCGCCTGGCGCGACGACGTGCTGGCGGTGGGCGGCTTCGACGAGCGGATGGCCTACGGAGGCGGCGACCTGAACATGGGCTTGCGGTTGAATCATATCGGCGTGCGCGGCGTGCGTGCGCGTCATACGCTGGTCAGCCTGCACCTGGACCATGAGCGCAGCTACTACTGCGCCGACAAGGAACGCGCCAATCACGATTGGAACCGCCAGGTGCGCCTAAGTCGCCTGGTGCTGCCGCGCGAGTCGCAGATTTGCGGCGAGGCGTTCCTTAATCTGCCGGCGTAGGTCTCGGCCTCGCGCCGGCGAAGAACATTTCGGTGGCGCGCTTGACCATCGCGCGGATTTCCGGCTGCGACAGCGGTGGCGGGTTGCGCTGGTACAGGCGCACGTCGGCTTCCGCCGTCAGCAGCGCCAGGAACTGTTGTGCGGTCACCTGTGGATCGGCCCGGCGGATGTCGCCGCGCTCCATGGCGCCCGATAGCACCGCCGCCAGCGTTTCCACCGAGGTTCTGGGGCCGGCGTCGTAGAACAGCTGGCCGACGTCGGAGCGGCCCGCTTCGGCCACCACCATGCGGTACACCGCCAGCGCGCTTTTGTCGTTGCCCATCACGCCCAGCATCCGCTCGCCGAAATGCTCCAGCGCCGCTTCCAGCCCGGCCAGGCTGGTCGGCGCGGCCGACAATTCCCGCGTCGCGTCGGCCAGATGGCCGGTGGCGCACGATTCCACCACCGCCTTGAACAGCGCCTCCTTGGACGGGAAGTAGCCGTACAGCGTGACCTTCGATCCTCCCCAGCGCTTCGCCACCTCGCTCATCGTCGCGCCTTCATAGCCTGCCTCCTGAAACAGCGCGTCGGCTGCCTCGACGATGGCCTGGCGGCGCGCCTCGGTACGTACCTTCATTCCCACTCCATATCTGAACCCCGTCGTACATTTTATGCGCAAAACACGCTTGACAGTAGTGGCCGATCATCCAATACTGTACGCATGTGTTCAGTTTTGAGAATCTTGAACGCTCGCCTTCCTTCCCCTCAAATAAGGTCTCGCCATGCACACCTCACTCAAAATGCAGCTTCCGCTCG
This sequence comes from Rugamonas sp. A1-17, assembly GCA_025548565.1. Classification (GTDB taxonomy): domain Bacteria; phylum Pseudomonadota; class Gammaproteobacteria; order Burkholderiales; family Burkholderiaceae_D; genus Rugamonas. The sequence goes on along the minus strand of JAJLPB010000013.1, from coordinate 168,954 downwards.
TCCTCGTCCTGTGCGGCGCCATCGCCGGTTGTGCCACCACCCAGCCGGTTCCGTACGGCGGACTGGCATCCGCGGAGCAGCTGCGTCCCAATGCCGGCGACAAGACCGGGCGCGTTCCCTACAGCTATTCGACGGCCGTCACGCTGCGCGATTATTCGAGCATCATCATCGATCCGGTGCAGGTTTATCGCGGCCAGGACAGCCAGTTCGAGGAGGTGACGGACGACGAGAAGGAGATGCTGGCCGCCTACATGCAGGGCGAGTTCGAATCCCGGCTGCGCAACCGCCTGCGCATCAGCCGCGACGCGGGCTGGAAAACGCTGCGCCTGAAGTTGACGCTGACCGGCGCCAAGTCAAGCACGCGCTTCCTCAGCACGGTTTCGCGCTTCGACCTGGTCGGCGGGCCTTACAACATCGTCCAAAGCATCCGGGGCAAGGAGGGCGCGTTCACGGGATCGGTGAGCTACGCGGTGGAGCTGTACGACGCCAGCACCAACCTGCTGGTGAGCGCCTACATCGCCAAGCAGTATCCGAGCCCGATGAACATCCCGGCCAGCCTGGGCACGATGGACGCGTCCAAGGCCGGCATACGCAACGGCGCGGACGAGCTACTCGCCGCGTTCAATTGAAAACATCTATACTTGCCGTTTGAAAAATTGAGGACATCCAATGCGCATTTCCCTCCCACTCCGCCTGATCGCCGCCGCCGGCGCGCTGGGCCTGGCCCTGCAGGCTAACGCCGACAGTTTCGTTTCCTCGGCATCGAGCGCCGGCTCCGCGTCCAGCGGCAGCATTTCCGATTCGCTGAACGGTTCGAGCAACAGCTCGGGCGGCGACAAGCGCAAGGTCGCCGACGGCGAGTACCGCATCATCCAGATCGCCGCTACGCCGGACCGCGCCGACCGCACCCGCGTCACGATGCAGGCCAACGATCCGCAGCAGCGCGTGGTGCTGGACCTGCCGCAGGTCACCTTCGACAAGCAGGGCCTGGCCGTCGGCGACGCGATGTATGCGCAGAACCGCGCCTACGGCATCGAGTTCGGTCGCGGCGACACGCACCAGCCGTTTTACCTGGTGCTGGCCGACGAGTGGTACGGCGAGCTGGCCTCGCGTCCGGTCTCTCTTTGAAGGCAGTCCGCGCGCTGGCGCTGGCCGCGCTGACCTGCGCGGCGCTGTGCGCGGCGGGGGCGGCGCAGGCCGGCGGCTCGTCGGGCGCGTCGCGCTTCTGCGACCGCGGCCAGCCGCTGACCGCCGCTGAACAGGACCGCTTGCTGCGCTTTGCCGCCGTGCTGCGCGAGGAACTGGCGGAGGTCGGCGACGGCGTGGCGCTGGTCAGCCGCTCAGGCTTGGACTTGTCGCGCTTCGATATCCGTTACTCGCATGCCGCGCTGGCGTGGCGCTCGGACACCGGCGCCTGGTCCGCGCGCCAGCTGTACTATGCCTGCGATGAACGCCGTCCGCGCATCTTCGACCAAGGACTGGCCGGCTTCGCGCTCGGCACTGACGATCCGGCGCTGGGTTATCTCTCCATCGTGCGCCTGCCTGCCGAGGCGATTGCGCCGCTGCGGCCCGCGCTGCTCGACGGCCCGCGCGTGCAGCATCTGCTGGCGGCCAAATACAGCGCCAGCGCCTACGCGTTCAGCGTGCGCTACCAGAATTGCAATCAGTGGGTGATGGAGATGCTGGCCGCCGGCTGGGGCGATCTGCCCGACGGCGACGACCTGCGCGAACGCGCCCAGGCCTGGCTGCGCGATGAACGCTACACGCCGCAACCGGTGCAGGTGGGCTCGCGTTTTTTGATGCTGGCGTCGCACTTCGTGCCGTTGCTGCATCTGGATGATCATCCGGACGAGGACCGTTCGGCCATGCAGCTGCGTGTTAGTTTGCCTTCGACGGTGGAGGCGTTCGTGCATCAGCGCTATCCGGCCAGCACGCGCGTGGAGCTGTGCCACGACGATGAGCAGGTCGTCATCCATCGCGGCTGGACGCCCATCGCCGCTGGCTGCAAGCCGGGCGAGGGCGACCAGGTGGTATCGCTACGCGATTAAGCGATCTCGGTGATCAGGTTAGGGCGCGAACGGCGCACCTTCTTCAGGTTGACCAGCCAATCGCCTTCCGGCTGGCGGTAACCGATCGGCAGCATCACCACGCTGCGCAGCTTGCGCTCTTTCAGCGACAGGATCTCGTCGACGGCGGCCGGATCGAAACCTTCCATCGGCGTGGCATCGACGCCCTCAAACGCGGCGGCGACCATCGCCACGCCCAGCGCGATGTAGGCCTGGCGTGCGGCGGCGTCGAAGTTGGCCTGCTCTGTGCGCGCGGCCACGATGCCCAGCAGCTGCTTGCGATAGGCCTCCCAGCCTTCGTTGATGAAGCCGCGCTGCTCGTTGGTCAGGTCGAACATCATGTTGACGCGGTCGGCGGTGATGTTGTCCCAGGCCGCGAACACCAGCAGGTGCGAGCTCTCGCTGATCTGCGCCTGGTTCCAGCCCACCGCCTGGATCTTGGCGCGGATCTCCGGGTTGGTGATGACGAAGACTTCGAACGGCTGCAGGCCGCTGGAGGTCGGCGCCAGGCGGATCGCTTCCAGGATGCGTTCCAGTTTTTCGTCGGCCACCTTCTTGGCGGGATCGAACTTCTTGGTGGCGTAGCGCCAGTTAAGCTTGTCAATTACATCGGTCATGTGTGAACTCCAGTGATAAATCGTTAACGCGCCCCCAGCCAGCAAGCTCTGGAGTACCGATCTATAATAAGTTTCAAGCTAACTTGAGAGTCAAGGCAAAAATGAAAATAGGTGAACTGGCCCGTAAAACCGGGCTGACTCCGTCCGCGATCCGGTTTTATGAGGAGCAGGGCTTGCTGTCGCCGATCTCGCGCACCCGCAGCGGTTATCGTCAGTACGCCAGCAATGCCACCGAGCGTCTGCATATGATCCAGGCTTCGAAGCGCTTGGGATTCTCGCTCGATATCATCCGTGGCATGTTCACGGAAAGCGGGCAGTGTTCGAAAACGAAGACGCTGGCGCTGACGGAGATCCGCCTGCGCGAGATTGAGGAGCAGCAGGCCACGCTGGCGCAGCAGCACAGCGATCTGCTGGCGCTGCGCGTGCTGCTGGAGGACGACAGCGTCAGCTCGCCGTGCCGGCAGAACTTTGCGGTGAACTGAGCGTCATCGCCAGCGCATCGTCCAGGCGGTCGTTCCCCCAGAACATGGCGTCGCCGACCAGGAAGGTGGGGGCGCCGAAGATGTGGCGGGCCTTGGCCTGTTCGGTGCGTTCGCGCAGCCTGGTCTTGTTCTCATCGGTCTGCGCGGCGCGCAGGATGGCTGCGGCGTCCTGGCCCAGCGCGGACAATATCTCCGCCATGCATGGCTCGCTGCTGATGTCGCGGTCCTCGGCGAAGTTGGCCAGCATGGTGCGTTCGCAGAAGTCGGTCATCCACGGCTGCTCTTCGCACAGGATGCCGATGCGCGCGGCCAGCACCGAGTTGCGCGGGAAGGTGGACGGCTGCCGCCACGGCAGGCCGTACTTGGCGCACTGGCGCGGCATGTCCTGCCACACGTAGGCGCCTTTGTCCTTTTGCAGAACGAAGGGCGAATTGTTCCAGCCGGCGTCCTTGAAAATGGGGCCGAGCAGGAAGGGGCGCCACACCACGCCGTCCGGCGCCAGTTGGCGGATGCGCATCACGCTCAGGTAGCTGTAGTTGCTGGCGAAGTCGAACCAGAATTCCATTTTCATTTTTATCTCCCTTGGTAGATCAGCAGGCAGCGGATTTCTATGCTTTCCCTTGGTGGCGCATCCGGTGGTGCGCCGGCGTGCTCGAACGCGGCGTGCGGCGTGTAGCGGGCCACCGGGCCTGGCGCGGAATCGAACTGCTTGAACACCAGTACCTCGTCGCGCGTCATCGCCGGGAAGTAGGACCATGCATGATCCGTATTGTGCACCGCCTGGTAGATTTCACCGTTCCGCTCCGGATAAAAAATATCGCTGGCCACCAGGTCGGCGGGCGTGGCGCTGCGGGCATCGCACATGGCCAGCGGCGCGTCGAGCACCGGATGGCGGATCGGGCGCCACAGGTTGACGATGCTGTAGCGCTGGACCTGCGCGGTGTCGCCTTGCAGTTCAAGCTCCAGCCGGCGCCGCGCGGATGCGGGTGTGAAGTCGCAATGCACGCGGCCTGCCGCGCCGGGGCGCCGGCCTTCGATGCGGCCGAACGCCTGCGGCGTGCCGGGCATGCGTTTGCGTACCAGATGGTCGAACACGAAGGCCTGGCTGGCGCCGGTCAGCGCCAGGGCCAGTTCCGCCACTTCGGGATAGTAGATCCGCACCACTTGCTCCTTGTCGGTGAAGTCGCGCACGGCGCTGGGGGCTGCGCGCAGCAGATAGCCTTCGCGGTCCAGCGACAGGTGCGCGTCGGCGCGGGCGTCGCGTATCGCCACCTGCACGCGCTCGTAGCTGGCGTTTTGCCATGGCTGGCCGTCGGGCGGCGGGTACATGTAGGTGTATGGACGCTCCTGTGTCGGGCATAGATACTCCAGCGTGGCGGTGGTTGTGTGTGTCATCGCGTTCTCCCTGAAAGCTCCATTGAATCCGATCGGCGTGCCGCGCTCAAACGATATATCCGGCGGTTTCGCATTCCCGTTTCGCATGCGTGATACATTCATGCCATGGCTAATCGTCTTCTGGATCTTCCTCCGCTGGATTTGCTGCGCAGTCTGGTCGCAGTCGGGCGGCGCATGAGTATCACGCTCGCCGCGCAGGACATGTGCGTGACGCAGTCGGCCCTGAGCCGCCAGATACAGGCGCTGGAGGCCACGCTCGGCTATCGCGTGCTGGTGCGCGGTCATCGCTCCATCGAGTTCACGGCCGAGGGGCGGCGCCTGTTCCGCCATACCGACGCGATGCTGGAGCAGCTGGGCGAAGTGGTGGCCAGCCTGCGGCCCGGCGATGCGCGGCAAGCGGTGACCATCAGCGCCAGTATCGGCGTGACGGCCTTGTGGATACTGCCTCGCTTGAACGCCTTCCAGCAGGCCGCACCGCAGATCGATGTGCGTGTGGCGGCCAGCAACCGCTTCGTCGACCTGGAGCGCGAGCAGGTGGATTTATCGCTGCGCTATTGCCGGCCGCAGGATGCGCCGGAGGGCGCACTGCGCTTGTTCGACGAGTCGCTGGTGCCGGTGGCGCATCCGGCGCTGGCGGTGTCGGCGATCGAGGATGATGCGCAGTTACGCAAGCAGGTGCTGCTGGAGTTTGACGATGTGTCGCGCCCGTGGCTGCAGTGGCCCGCGTGGTTGCGTGGCGCCGGCGCGGGGCGCGTCAAGCCGAAGGGCGTGCTGCGTTTTAATCAGTATGACCAGGTGGTGCAGGCGGCGCTGGCGGGGCAGGGTGTGGCGCTGGGCCGGCTGGAACTGGTGCGGCCCTTGCTGGAGCAGGGTAAGCTGGCGCTGGCCAGCGCGCTGCCGGAAACGGCCAGCGATTACGCTTACTGGCTGATCGCCCACAGTGCGCTCAGCGCGGATGCGATGGTGGTCCGGGATTGGATCGTGGAGGAGGCGGCGCGCAGTGGCGGTCCGCTCAACGCCCGTCGCGCGGCGCGGCGCAAGGCACGCGCCGGCGCGGGCTGAGTGATCAGGCGAAGCTCAAGCCTTCGAGCGGGAAGCCTTTGATGAATTCCGTCGCAGGCAGGCGTTTGCCGCCCGGCTTTTGCAGCTCGGTCAGGCGCAGCGAGCCGCTGCCGCACGAGACCACGATGCCATGCTGCGCATCGGCGGCCAGCACCTGGCCGGCCGGCGCCTTGCTGTCGGCTTCCAACACTTCGGCGCCCCACAGCTTGACGTTGACGCCGTTGACCGTGCCATGCGCGCCGGGGAAGGGATTGAAGGCGCGGATCTTGCGGCCGATTTCCACCGCCGATTGCGAGAAGTCCAGCGCCGCTTCTTCCTTGCTGATCTTGGCGGCGTAGCAGACGCCCGCTTCCGGTTGCGTCACGGCTTCCAGCTGGCCGTGCTTCATCTTGCGCAGCGCTTCGACGATCATCTTGCCGCCCAGGGCGGCCAGCTTGTCGTGCACCGTGCCGGTGGTGTCCTGCTCGCCGATGGCGATGCGCTCGATCAGCAGCATCGGGCCGGTGTCCAGGCCTTCTTCCATCTCCATGATGGTGATGCCGGTTTCCGTGTCGCCGGCCTCGATGGCGCGGTGGATCGGCGCGGCGCCGCGCCAGCGCGGCAGCAGCGAGCCGTGGATGTTCAGGCAGGGCTTGATGTCCAGCGTGGCGCGCGGCAGGATCAGGCCATAGGCCGCCACCACCATCACGTCGTACGGCGTGGACAGCAGGCGCGCATGCGCTTCCTTCGCCTGCTCGGCGCGCACCGGGTCCTTGCTGTCGGTGCGCAGCGACAGCGGCTGCAGCACTTCGATGCCCTGCGCCAGCGCGTACTGCTTGACGGCCGACGGCTGCAGGTGCATGCCGCGTCCGGCCGGGCGGTCCGGCTGGGTCAGCACCAGCGGAATCTCAAAGCCTGCCTCGTGCAGGGCTTGCAGCGCGACTGCGGCAAATTCCGGCGTGCCGGCGAAGATGACTTTCATGCGGTTTCCCTGTGTGGCTTAGAAGCGGCGGCCGGCGGCGCGCAGCTGTGCTTCGCGCGCCATGCCGCGCTCTTCCTTGACCAGCTTGGCCTTGATGCGGTTGCGCTTCAATGGCGACAGGTATTCGACGAAGACCTTGCCCAGCAGGTGATCCATCTCGTGCTGGATGCAGACCGCCAGCAGGCCGTCGGCTTCCACTTCGAATGGCTGGCCCTTGACGTCCAGCGCGCGCACCTTGATCTGGGCGTGGCGTTCGACGCCGTCGTAGATGCCCGGCACCGACAGGCAGCCTTCGTCGTAGACCTGCTTCTCTTCGCTGGCCCAGATGATTTCCGGATTGATGTAGGCGACCAGCGCGTCCTTGGTTTCGGAGATGTCGATCACGACCAGCTGCTCGTGCACGTCGACCTGCGACGCGGCCAGGCCGACGCCGGGCGCTTCGTACATGGTCTCGGCCATGTCGGCCACCAGCTGCTCCAGCCTGGCGTCGAAGACGGTGACTGGCTTGGCGACTTTGTGCAGGCGCGGATCGGGGTAACGCAAAATATTTAAGATGGCCATATGCTGTGACTGTGTTGATAACTATGTGAAAACTAAGTGTATGCCTTGATAACGCGCGCCGCACCGTGGGCGTCGCCGCCGTCATTTTCCCGATCAAAAACGCAACAGCCGCGCCGGCTACCGTTGCGCGGTTTCTCTTGCTAGTTCAGGGTTTTATGGGCAGAATTTGATTCAATTTAGCAAGCCTTTTCCGTCGATAGGGCGCTTCTTGCTAGGGTGTGCCTGCGCAGTCGTTTGCGCATTTACTGGATCTACTAATGAAAAATTTTAGCACAGTCGGCACCCGCTTAGTATTGGCGGCGCTTTTTTCGGGCTGGACGGTGGCCTCCGCCGAGCCGCTTAAATGTGAATTCCGGGCCGACGCGCCCGACCAGCACCAAGTGGTCAAGGGCGATACGCTGTGGGATATTTCCGGCCGCTTCCTGGAGCGCCCGTGGTGCTGGCCCACCGTCTGGGGCATGAACCGCGAGGAAATCGCCAATCCGCACTGGATCTATCCGGGCCAGATCATCTGGTTCGACCGCGCCGCCGGCCGCCTGCGGCTGGGCAACCGGATCGAGGCCAGCGACGGCGGCAACAGCGCGTCCAACCTGCGCCTGAAGCCGCAGCTGCGCACCGAGGGCCTGGGCAAGGATGCCGTGACGTCGATCCCGGCCGGCGTGATCGAACCCTTCCTGACCCAGCCGCTGATCATCGAAAACGACGAGCTGGCCGGCGCGCCGCGCGTGGTGGCGACGCAGGACGGCCATGTCTTCCTCGGCAAGGACGACAAGGCGTATGTCCGTGGCGACCTCAAGGGCGGCAGCTCGTTCCAGGTGTTCCGCCCCGGCAGCCCGCTGAAGGATCCGGTCACCAAGGCCATCATCGGCTATGAGGCGTTCTACCTCGGCACGCTGAAACTGCAGGCCGAAGCACAGCCCGGCAGCGGCAGCGACGTCCACACCTTCGTGGTCGCCAGCGCCAAGGAGGAGATGGGCAAGGGCGACCAGCTGCGCGCGATTCCGCCGATGCCGATGCAGAACTATGTGCCGCATCCGCCCGAGCAGAAGGTGGGCGCGCGGGTGGTGGCCATTTACGGCGGCGTCACGCACGCCGGCCAGAACCAGGTGGTCAGCATTAATCGCGGAAAGCTTGATGGACTCGACATCGGCTCCGTGCTGCAGTTGTACCATGCGGGGAAGACTGTCAGCGACACCACGGCCGCCAAGAGCTGGCTGGGCATGCGCGAACAGCAGGTCAAGCTGCCGGACGAGGAAGTGGGCAGCTTGTTTATCTTCCGCGTGTTTAAGCATATTTCCTACGGCTTGATCATGCAGGTGTCGGCGCCGGTGGAAGTGGGCGACGTCGCCAAGTCGCCGGAGTGAGCCGCGCCGTGCAAGCCACGGATACCCCCAACACCCCGTCCCAGCCAGTCAGCGCCGCCGCGCTGGCCGGCTGGCTGCGTTTGCAGATGGCGGACGGCGTCGGCCTGGGCAGCGCCCACCGGCTGCTGGAGCGCTTCGCCACGCCCGAGGCGGTGTTCAGCGCCGGGCGCGACGCCTTGCTGGAAGAGGTCAAGCCCAGGCAGGCCGACGCGCTGCTGCAAGCGCCGCCCGCCGCGCTGGCGGCGCTGGTGGATGCCACGCTGGCCTGGCAGCAGCAGCCGGGCAACCTCCTGCTGAGCTACGACCATCCCGATTATCCCGAAGCGTTGCGCCATATCGCCGCCGCGCCGTTGTTGTTGTACATCAAGGGCCGGGCCGAGTTGCTGCAGCGGCCGTCGCTGGCCGTGGTGGGCGCGCGCAATGCCAGCGCGCAGGGCGTGCTGAACGCCGAGCGCATGGCGCAGGCGCTGTCCGAGGCCGGGCTGACCATCGTCTCCGGCCTGGCGCTGGGCATCGACGCGGCGGCCCACACCGGCGGGCTGAACGGGCCGGGCAGCACCGTCGCCGTCATCGGCACCGGGGCCGACCGCATCTATCCGGCCCGCAACAAGGCGCTGGCGCGGCGCATTGCCGAGGAGGGGTGCATCGTCAGCGAATATGCGCTCGGCACGCCGCCGCTGCGCGACAACTTCCCTCGCCGCAACCGCGTGATCAGCGGCCTGGCGAGCGGCGTACTGGTGGTCGAGGCGGCCGCCAAGTCGGGTTCGCTGATCACGGCCAAACTGGCGGGGGAGCAGGGCAAGGAGTTGTTCGCCATCCCCGGTTCCATCCACGCCACGCTGGCCAAGGGTTGCCATAAGCTGATCCGCGAGGACGGCGCCAAGCTGGTCGAATCGGCGGCCGACATCCTGACCGACCTGGGCCGGCTGACGCCCGGCGCGCCCGGCTGCCGGCCGTTGCTGGACGATACCTTTGTCGACCGCGTGCTGGCCGCGCTGGGCGAGCATCCAGCCGCGCCCGACCTGCTGGCGCTGCGCCTGAACCAGTCCGCCGCCGAGCTGCAGGGGCAATTGCTGGCGCTGGAGCTGGCCGGCCTGGTCGAGCGTTTGCCGGGCGGAATGTTCCAGCGTTTAAGAGGCTAGTGGATTGTTTCTTCCGTTACAGTCCACTGATTGCCTGAAAAAAAGGCGATCTGTACGGCACTTGTGCGCGATCTGTTTTAGCTGATAGAGTAGAGCCATGTTCGACATCCTTGTTTACCTCTACGAGACTTACTACCGTCCCGATGCCTGCCCTGAACCGGCGGCACTGGCCAAGAAACTGTCGGCTGTCGGTTTTGACGATGTCGAGATTTCCGAGGCGCTGGTCTGGCTCAACGACCTGACCGCCATGGCCGGGGTGGAACATACCCTGACCGCCGCCTCCACCGGCACCCGTTTCTACGTGGAAGAGGAGCAGGACGTGCTCGGTCCGGCCGCGATCGGCTTCATCCAGTTCCTGGAGTCGGCCAAGGTGCTCACGCCGCTGCAGCGCGAAATCGTTGTCGAGCGCGCGCTGGCGCTGGAAGAGGCGCCGGTGTCGCTGGGCAAGCTCAAGGTCATCGTGCTGATGTTGCTCTGGAGCCAAGGCAAGGAGCCGGACGCGCTGATGTTCGACGACCTGTTCGGTTCCGACGAAGACCAGGCACCCCGCCTGTTGCACTAATATATATGCGGCCGCAGGGCCGCACTTCCTCTAAAGTAACTATTTACGCAACAATCGGCCGTGCAATACGCCGTATTGGCGTTGTATTGCGCTGTTTGCTTGCGGTGGGGCTGACAAGGCGCTTATCATTTGCGCTTTGACAAGACTGTCACGTGCCGGCCTTGCCTTCGGCGCCGCAAAAGTGCAGACTGCGACGCGATCCATGTATGATGCGCATGCTGCACCCACCCAAAGTGTTAAAAAACGAGATACAAAATATGACCAAAACCCTCATCATCGCCGAGAAGCCTTCTGTCGCGAACGACATCGCGAAGACGCTTGGCGGCTTTACCAAGCACGATGAGTACTTTGAATCCGACGAGTACGTGCTGTCCTCCGCCGTCGGTCACTTGCTGGAGATCGCCGTGCCGGAAGAGCACGACGTCAAGCGCGGCAAGTGGAGCTTTGCCCACCTGCCGATGATTCCGCCGTATTTCGCGCTGAACCCGATCGCCAAGACCGAGGCCCGCCTCAAGGTGCTCAACAAGCTCATCAAGCGTAAAGACGTCACCACCCTGATCAACGCATGTGACGCGGGCCGCGAAGGCGAGCTGATTTTCCGTTTGATCGCGCAGAACGCCAAGGCCAAGCAGCCGGTCAAGCGGCTGTGGCTGCAATCGATGACGCCGGGCGCGATCCGCGAAGGCTTCACCCATCTGCGCAGCGACGAGGACATGATGCCGCTGGCCGACGCGGCCCGCTGCCGCTCCGAGGCGGACTGGCTGATCGGCATCAACGGCACCCGCGCGATGACCGCGTTCAACTCGAAAGAGGGCGGCTTCTACCTGACCACCGTGGGCCGCGTGCAGACGCCGACCCTGTCGATCGTGGTCGAGCGCGAGGAAAAGATCAAGAAATTCGTGGCGCGCGACTTCTGGGAAGTGCGCGCCGAGTTCGTCTGCGCGGCCGGCGTCTACGAAGGCCGCTGGCTGGACACCAAGTTCAAGAAGGACGAGACCGACCCCGAGAAGCGCGCCGAGCGCCTGTGGAGCAAGGCCGCGGCCGACTCCATCGCGCTGGCCGTGCGCGGCAAGCAGGGCAACGTCACCGAGGAAGCCAAGCCGACCACGTCGATGGCGCCCGCGCTGTTCGACCTGACCAGCTTGCAACGCGAGGCCAACTCGCGCTTCGGCTTCTCGGCCAAGAACACGCTGGGCCTGGCGCAGGCGCTGTACGAGAAGCACAAGGTGCTGACCTACCCGCGTACCGATTCGCGCCACCTGCCGGAAGATTACATGCCGACCGTGATGCAGGCGCTGGAAGTGGTCAAGGAGAACCCCAACTACCACCAGTTCGCCAAGCAGATCCTGGACAAGAAGTGGGTCAAGCCGAACAAGCGCATCTTCGACAACACCAAGATATCGGATCACTTCGCGATCATTCCGACCACCATCGCGCCGAAGAACTTGTCCGAGCCGGAGCAGAAGCTGTACGACCTGGTCACGCGCCGCTTCATGGCCGTGTTCTTCCCGCCGGCCGAGTTCCAGGTCACCACCCGCTACACCGAAGTGTCCGGCCATCAGTTCAAGACTGAAGGCAAGGTCATGACCAATCCGGGCTGGCTGGCGATCTACGGCAAGGAAGCCTCGTCGGACGACGACAAGGAAGGCAACGCCAACGGCAATCTGGTGCCGGTCGCCAAGGGCGAGAAGGTGCTGACCGACACGGTCAACGCCAACGGCCTGGTCACCAAGCCGCCCGCACGCTACACGGAAGCGACGCTGCTGTCGGCCATGGAAGGCGCGGGCAAGCTGGTCGAGGACGACGAGCTGCGCGACGCGATGGCCGGCAAAGGCCTGGGCACGCCGGCAACGCGCGCCGCCACCATTGAAGGTCTGCTGACCGAGCGCTACCTGCTGCGCGAAGGGCGCGAACTGATGCCGACCGCGAAAGCGTTCCAGCTGATGACGCTGCTGCGCGGCCTGGGCGTGAACGAGCTGACCGCGCCGGAGCTGACCGGTGAGTGGGAATACAAGCTGTCGCAGATGGAGAAGGGCAAGATCTCGCGTGAAGAGTTCATGCGTGAGATCGCTCAGATGACGCAGGTTATCGTCAAGCGCGCCAAGGAATACGACAACGATACGATCCCGGGCGACTACCACACCCTGCACACGCCGTGCCCGAACTGCGGCAGCGTGGTCAAGGAAAACTATCGCCGCTTCGCCTGTACCAAGTGCGATTTCTCGATGAGCAAAACGCCGGGCAGCCGCCAGTTTGAAATCGAGGAAGTCGAGCAGCTGCTGAAGGACCGGACCATCGGTCCGCTGCAAGGGTTCCGCTCGAAGATGGGACGTCCGTTCGCAGCCATCCTGCGCATCGTGCGCGATGAAGAGATCAAGAATTTCAAACTGGAGTTCGACTTCGGCCAGAACGACGATTCGGAAGATGCGGAACCGGTCGACTTCACCGGCCAGACCGCCTTGGGCCCTTGCCCCAAGTGCGCTGGTGGCGTGTACGAGATGGGCCTGGCGTATGTTTGCGAAAACAGCGTCGCCAAGCCGAAGACATGCGACTTCCGCAGCGGCCGCATCATCCTGCAGCAGGAGATTTTGCCGGAGCAGATGGCCAAGCTGCTCAACGAAGGTAAGACCGATCTGCTGCCGGGCTTTGTTTCGCAGCGCACCCGTCGTCCGTTCAAGGCCTTCCTGACCAAGGGCAAGGACGGCAAGATCAGCTTTGAGTTCGAAGAGCGCAAGGCCAAAGCGCCCGCCAAGGGCAAAGCGGCCGCGGTAGCGGACGAGGGCGCGGACGGTGCGGCCGAAGGCGCGGCGCCGGCGAAGAAAGCGCCGGCCAAGAAGGCTGCCGCGGCGAAGGCTCCGGCCAAAGCCGCCGCGGTTAAAAAGCCGGCGGCCAAGAAGGCGCCTGCGAAGAAAGCGGCGCCTAAAAAAGCTGCCGCCACCGCCGAGTAATCTTCAGCTGCTCCAACAAAAACGGGACCTTGATGGTCCCGTTTTTTTTGCCTCGGCAGGCTTTTTTGACCGCAACGATGGCATTTGCACCACAGTCCAAACTGCGCATATCAATTCTCGCGACGCTATGTTAATGCGCAGGGGGCTTTGTCTCGCATTTGGTCACTGGATGCCGATGGCGCATAAAAGTGACGGTTTGACCATATTGTTTATTCGCTCGGCAAGCGCTACGATTTTCGGTTGAGCTTCCGGTTACGCTGCTGCACTCGCCGTGCGGCCGGAGTTCGTACGGAGAACAAATATGCAGAACATCATTCCAAAACTGACTTTCAGCGCCTTGATGGCGGTCGCTTCTTTCGCCCAGGCCAGTACCTTCATCGACACGCCAGCGTTTAGCATTTCCTATGTCGACGGTTCCAAACCCTCGCAGTGGAATATCGGCCTGATGGACACGACGGCCGGCTCGGCCACGTTCGACCTGAACACCCTGAACCGCCAACTCGGCAACGCGTACGCCGGGCCGAACGGCACGCTGGAGAACGAAGCCAGCGCCTACCATTACAGCGTCTTCCACATCGACGTCCGCGACGGCTACCGGATCAACAACCTGACGTTCTCCGGCGTGGCGAACGGGATGCACCACTCCTATTGGCAACCGGGTGAGCAACCGGGCTTTGCCGATAACAGCCTGGACCTGCGCTGGAACGTCACCGGTGCGGAAGGCGGCAACCGCGTCCTGCTGAGCGACAAATCCCTCGATGGCGGTTACACCTTCCGCTCGGAGTTCGGTGCGGTCAATTATGGCAACTCGTTCGACGTCGCGTTCAATGGCTGGGTCTGGGCCTACGTTGTTCAGAGCGCGGACGGGAAATGGGGGCCGACATCGCAGGCGGCGGCAAGCATCCACAACGCCGCGCTGACGATCGACTACGCGGAGATCAAGTCGCCAGTACCGGAGCCGGCAAGCGGCGCGATGCTGCTGGGCGGCTTGGCGTTGCTGGCCTGCGTGGCCCGCCGCCGCGCCAAATAAAGTTGGGGTCAAGTCTGACATTCGGACACGAGCTCTGCCGTAGCGCGCCCGCTACGGCAGAGCTCGTGTCCGAATGTCAGACTTGACCCCACTTGCCTGGCTTCATGGGGACTTCGATCAGTTCGCCTGATTGCCATTGCAGCGCTCGCTCTTTGTCGAGCGCGACGGCAGGCGGCAGGGTGGGCAAGCTGGAGGCGATGGCCATCCATTGCGCCTGTTCGCGTCGATAGACGGTGATCTCGCAGGCGCCGCTTGGGCTGCCGCAGGCCCAGGCCATCCAGTTGTCGCTGATCAGCAGGTAGGCCAGCTGGTCGCTGTGCGGGTCTTGCAGCCGCATGCCGTGCATGGCGCCGGTTGGCTCGCGGTACCAGTCTTCTTCGTAGTTGTTGTCGAGGCCAGTTTCGTGGACGTGGTCGGCGTCGTCGAAGCGCATCCAGCCGGCGTCGAGCTCGCTGCTGATGGCGGGGTAGGCGATGGCGGGGTGCCAGGTGCAGCGCTCGCCTTCCACCATGGTCTCGCCGGCGAAGCCGTTGATGCCGACGCGGCCGACCGGAATGCGCAGGTCGATGTGATAGCGTTCGGCCTGGAACCACCACACCTGCGTGGTCAGGTCGCTGCTGCCGTTGCTGCGCCAGATGCCGCGGCGGCGCCACAAGCCTACGTATTCTGCTGGAACCATGTCACTTCAAATCGTCGGTGTAAAAATACACCGTACCACGAATCGCGTTAGCGGGCACATGCAGCGCGTCGGCCAGCGATTGCGCGGTCGGCTCTTGCTGGGCTTGCTTGTTCAGCGCGACGGCCGCAGTCGACGCGCCGCTCTTCGCCGTGTAGGAAACGATATGGTCGAAATCCGGCCGGCTGTCGATCCGCTTGACCAGGTAGCGCTGACGGCCGCTGCCGATCTGCACGTAGCTGGCGCTGGCATTGGCCTTTTGCGCGGGGGACAGTTGGCGGTACATCAGCACCTTGTCGACCACGATGGTGGCGGCGGGGAACTGCGTCTTGCCGCCTTGCTCGAAGTGGCCCAGCACCAGGTCGGCCTTGAATTGCTTGAGCGGCGCGGCGCTTGCCGGCGACAGGCGCGACAGTTCGAACTTCTCCGGCGCGATGGTCCACAACGCGGTCTTGCCGTCGAGCCGACTGCGCAGCGCCGCGTCGATGGCGGCATCGGCCACGTGCACCTGCAGGATCACCTGGTAATCGTGCGGCGCATGGAACATCGGCAGGTGCGATGCGTACAAGCCTTGCTCGCCGCCGAATAGCGCCATGCCGTGCTCGCCGTACGTGGCGTCCGCCGCGCCGGCGCTGCTGGCGATCAGGGACAACGCAAGCAGCGCGTGCCTCATGCCTTCACCAGCAACTTGCCGCGATGCTCGCCGGTGAACAGCGAGTTCAGCGCGGACGGCAATTGCTCGAAACCGTCGATCACCGTTTCCTCGAACACGATCTCGCCCGCCTTCACCCAAGGCGCGACGATGCGTATCATCTCGTCCATGCGGTGCAGGTAGTCGCGCGCCAGCATGCCTTGGATCGTGGCGCGCTGGTATAGCATGTGATGCAGCAGGCGCGGGCCCAGTTCCGGCGTCTCCAGGCCGCCGCTGTACTGGCTGATCTGGCCGCAGATGACGATGCGCGCGCGGCGGTTGATGAGCGGGATGATGGCATCGGTCACCATGCCGCCGACGTTATCGAAATACACGTCCACGCCGCCGGTCAGCCGCTTGATTTCCGCGCCCAGCGCATCGGCGTCCGTGTAGGCCTTGTAGTCGATGGCCCAGTCGGCGCCGAGCTCGTTGCGCAGCCAGTCGCACTTGGCCTGGCCGCCGGCGATGCCGAGCACGCGCGCACCGTGGCGCTTGGCGAACTGCACCACCAGCGATCCCACCGCGCCTGCCGCGCCGGATACCACCACCACTTCGCCCGCGTGCGGCTTGCCCGATTCGGTCAGGCCGAACCATGCGGTGCGGCCCGGCATGCCCAGCACGCCGAGCGCGGTGGTCACCGGTGCCAGCTCGGGATCGATGCGCTTCAGGCCGCTGGCGTGGACGCGCGCGTGCGTCTGCCAGCCGGTGTAGCTCTGCACCCAGTCGCCGGCGGCGAAGCCGGGCGCGTTCGACGCCAGCACCTGCGCTACCGCGCCACCTTGCTGCACGGTGTCGAGCGGATGCGGCTCAGTATCGTAGGTCGGTTTGCTGGACTGGCCGATGCGCATGTAGGGATCGACGCTGAACCAGCGCGCTTCGATCAGCACTTCGCCGTCGCCCAGCGCGGTCGACAGTTGTTGTTCCACGAGTTCGTAATGCTCGGCCGTGATCTGGCCGGCGGGTTGCCGGCGATAGATCCATTGTTTTTGGGTGAGGGTAGTCATGCTTAGATGGTAAGATGGTCTTCGTATCCAGTAAAGCAACTTAAATTCACCTTTCGTATCCTGTTTGGACATTATGAATCTTTCCGACCTGCGCGTTTTTGTCAGCGCCGCCCGCCGGCCGTCGCTGGGCGCGGCCGCGCTGGAGTTGCATCTGACGCCGTCGGCCGTGTCCAAAGCGCTCAAGCGGCTGGAGGACAGCCTGGGCAAGCCGCTGTTCGATCGCAGCGCCAAACAGCTGGTGCTGAACGACAGCGGCCAGTTGCTGCTGGCCCGCGCCCAGACCCTGCTGGCGCTGGCCGACCAGGCCAAGGCCGATCTGATGGGCGAACGCGCCGCCGTCGATTGCCGCGTCGCCGGCCCGGCCATCCTGCTGTGGCGGCACGGCCGGATGTTGTCGCAGGCGCTGCGCGCCTATCCGGAAGCCAGTCTGCGCATGCAGGCGATGTTCGAGGATGAGGCGCTGGCGGCGCTGCTGCGCGGCGACATCAACGCCGCCATCGTCACCGGCGACGTCATCGAGGGACGGGGCGAGCACTGGTCGGACGAGTGGCAGGTCACACCGCTGGGCAGCGTGACCCTGCACCTGGTGGCGGGGCGGCAGCATCCGTTGGTGGCGTCGCTGCCGCCGGCGCCGCTGCTGGAGGCGGACACGGCGCAGGTGCTGGCGCATGATTTCGCCTGTCCGTCGCGCTCGCTGTTCTGCGGCGTGCAGCGCGGCGCGCGTTCCGACGGCTGGCGCGACGACCAGCTGCCGCGCAAGATCCGCTACTGGACCGACGATCTGCAACTGCTGCTGGCGCTGGTCAAATCCGGCGAGGCCCTGGCCTACCTGCCGGACTTCGCGCTGGCCGATCCCGAACTGCGGCGCATCCACGTGACCGACTGCGCCTTCGAATGCGTGGAGCAGGTGGCGCTGGTGTGGAACAGCGCCAAGGCCAGCGCCTGGCAGCGCGAACTGGCGGCCTCGCTTGCGGGATACAACTCGTAACTTTTCTTACGGAAATGCGGTCGTCTGCTATCGGGGCGGTCGCGTTAATTGCTCAAGACGCTGATGAACAGCGATCTGCCAACCACTAGAAAAGGAAACACAATCATGAAAACCAAATCCCTGATGATCGCCGGCGTGCTTTCCATGATCAGCGCCGCAGCCTTCGCGCAGACCAATCCAGTGGCACAAGTCCATCGCGACAACGCTCAGATACGCCAGGACGTCAAAGAGATCCACCAGGACACCCGCGAGATCAAGCGTGACAACGCGGTGATCGCGGCTAAGCAAACTCAGGTGGCGGCAGGCCAGCAGCAGCTGAAGGCGGAACGCGGCGAACGCAACGCCTTGGCCCGCGCCGAGCAGACCGATGTGAAGAAGGGCGACCTGGCCGGTGCCCAGCAGCTGGACCAGGCGCGCCGCGCCGAGCAGCAGAATATCAAGGTGGAAAAGCAGGCCATCAAGCATGACGAGAAAGTGATCGCCCACCGCGGCGCCGACAAGCACCAGGAGCAACTGGCGCGCGGCGACGAGAAACTGGAGCGCCACGCCGACAAGGTCAAACGCGACCATGATGCTGCCAAGATCTGATTGCTGAAATTTCAAGAAAGCCGGGCGCCTCCAAACCGCCCGGCTTTTTTACGCTTGCGCCCGTTGAGGCAAGGAACTATATTGAACTTATCATGACAGTCGCCCTCAACTCCGTTAGCGCAAGTCCGGCTTACCAGCCGTATGTGCCCGTCGTCTCCAGCACGGCGGCGGGGACTTTGTCGTCGGCGGCCGTCAGCCTATCGGCGGAGTCGGCCGTGGTGGCCTCGCTGGGCGGATCGACCGGCGCCGCGGTCTACACACCGTCCGGTTTGCTGGATACCTTGCAGCAGGCCGGCACCGCGACCGAGCCGGTCACCGTTCCCGCCGAGGGCAGCAATGTCGACACCTCGGCCACGGCGCAGCAAGCGCAGGACCAGGCCATACTTTCCTCTTTGGCCTCGGCGCCGTCGGCGTCGGGCGTCTACACCGGCGCCGGGACGGTTGGCGGGCTGTCGGAGCAAGCCTCGGCCAACTGGGCGGAGCTGCTCAAGGCCAATCCCGACCTGGCCGGCACCGTCATCGCTGATTCTTTCAATTCCGGCCTGGTCAGCTCCCTGCAAGTCACCGCCTGATAAAATTGGGGTCAAGTCTGACATTCGGACACGAGCTCTGCCGTAGACGCGCGTCTACGGCAGAGCTCGTGTCCGAATGTCAGACTTGACCCCACCGGTTTTATTGGGTTTGCAGCTCCACATTGATCATGTTGTCGTCGGGCTTGCGGTCGATGAGCTTGTTGTCGGGGTCGATGCCGGCCTTGCCTGGACGGCCGTTGATGATGACCGTGTACAGGTTGTCCTTGCGCTCGATGAGCTTGCGTTCGCGGTACAGGCTGTTGCCGTCCTTGTCGTCGATGCCGATGTCGATCCAGTCCTTCAACGCCGTGTCCTTTTCCTCGCCCTGGTCGGTGGCCCGCACCTTGGCCGCGCTGACCGCGAACGTGACTTCGTACTTGCCGTCGGCCAGCTTGCGCGCGGTGGCCGAGATCGCATGGTTCTCGTACAGCACGATGCTGTTGAACAGGTCGTCGATCAGATAGGCCTGCTCGGGCGGCGTGATCTTGCGCAGCGCGTCGACCAGCACCGTCACACTCGGATACGGCCCGCTCGCGTGGCCGAACCGCGCCAGCATGTCCTTGAGCGCATCGTTGATCTTGGCCTCGCCCAGGATGTCCTGCAACTGGTACATCGCCAGGCTGCCCTTGCGGTACTGGATATAGCTCTGGTTCTCGTTCTCGGCCAGCGGCAGTTCCTTCTTGCGCTCCAGCGCGCGGCCCAGCAGATACTGGTCGAGGTCGTAGTGCAGGAAGCGCCGCATCTTGTCCGCGCCGAAATTCTTCTTCATCACCATCAGCGCCGAGTATTCGGCCAGCGTCTCGCTCAGCACCGTGCTGCCGCGCGTGTTGCCGCCCACCAGCTGATGGCCCCACCATTGGTGCGCCACTTCATGCGCGGTGACGTAGAACGGATAGTCGATGTCTTTCGGGTTCCGGTCGTTGACCTTGGCGATGAAGCCGAACGCTTCCGAATACGGTATCGTGGTCGGGAACGATTGCGCGAACGCGGCGTAGCGCGGGAACTCGACAATGCGCACCAGCTTGTGCTGGTACGGCCCGAAGTTGCGCGTGTAGTAGTCCAGCGATTCCTTGATGCCCTTGTCCATGCGGTCGAGGTTGTACTCGTGGCCGGGATGGTAGTACAGCTCGATGCCCACGTCCTGCCACCAGTCGCGCTTGACCAGGTAGCGCGCCGACTGGATGGCGTAGTAGTTCAGGATGGGCTGGTCCATCTTGTAGTGGTAGTAGTGCCGCCCCTGCTTGCTCCATTCCTTGACCAGCGTGCCCGGCGCGATGGCGATCTGGTCGGCGCTGGTGCTGATGGTGGCGTCGAGATTGATCCAGTCGGCGTCGTTGCTGACGGCGTTATTGGCCAGGCCGCCCGGGTCGTCGCGCGGCAGCATGCGCTCGCGCGCAGGCAGCTTGTGCTTGCGGCGGTCGCGCGGGTCGCTCAGTTCCATCGCCTGCTGGTAGCCGACGTGCGGCAGCACGGCGTTGTCGAAGAAGGTGCCGTTGCCGACCACCGGCGTGTCCTGGCCCATGCCCAGGATGCCCTCGGGGATGAAGGCGACGTCGAATTCCATCGTCAGCTGCGCGCCGGGCGCCAGCGGCTTGGCCAGCTTGTAGCTGTAGAAGCCGAGCTCGTCGTCCTGGATGCCCGGCCGCGCGTCCTGGCTGAAGCGCACCTTGAATTGCGTGGCGGTGTTGTCCTGGTAGACCAGCACGTCGCTGATCGGTTGCGCGGTCTTGTTCTCCAGCAGGTAGCGGCCCTTGACCACCAGGCTGCGCTGGTTCGGCACGATGGCGACATCAAGCTTGACGTCGGTGATGCGCGGCTGCGGCACCACGGCGAACTTCTTGTACTTGCGTTCGTAGTCGGCGTGCTCGGCGTCCTTGCGGTAGGCCGACTTGAAACAGTGGGCCACGTGGGTGTTGTAGAACACCACGCCGCCGGCGCCGACAAAGATCAGCAGGCCGGCCGCCACCGTGCTCAGCACCGGCACCGTCAGCGCGTGGCGCGCCAGTTGCAGGCGCTGGCGCCAGCCGTCGTTGGTGCCGCGCGCCCAGAACAGCAGCGACAGCACCACCAGCAGCAGGGCCGCGCCGGCCCAGTACAGCTCGAACCAGCGCTCGCGCGCCAGGTAGTGGCCGTAGCCGTTCATGGCGGAATACACAAAGCTCGGCATGGTGCCGTAGATGAGCATGGGGTCGTCCACACCCACCGTGCCCAGCGTGATGCTGGCCAGGTAGTAGACGATCATCGCGAAGTAGGCCAGGTATTTCTGGTTGATCAGCACCTGCAGCGCGATCGCCAGCACGGCCGACAGCGCGTAGCCCGGCAGCTGGATCAGGAACAGGTTGTACAGGTAGAGGCCGGGCTCGAGGATGAAATAGCCCTTGCAGATCTGGATCGCCATGCCGCACAACATCACCACCACCATCAGCATGGCTTGCAGGCCGATCAGCGCGATCAGCTTGGACAGCATCGGCAGCCAGCTCGGGATGGGCAGCGCGTCCAGCATCTGGCCCATGCGCGCCTCGCGTTCGCGCCACACCAGCTCGCCCGCGTAGAAGGTGGTGATGACGAACATGAACAGCGCGAAGGTTTCCGACACCGACTCCAGCACCAGGTAGGTCACCGGATAGGTGATGGTGCCGAAGATGGAACCCATGTCCAGCGCGCTGGCGAGCATCATCAGCACGCCGGCCAGCACGATGACCAGGAAGTAGATGTTCTTGGTGGTTTCGCGCAGGTTCAGCCAGCTCATCTTGAACAGCAGCGAGGCCAGGCTGCGCGAGGCGAAGTCCGGCTTCTCCTGCGTGCTGGTGGACTGGGCCGACAGGTGCAGCGGCACCTCGCCCTCGCCGCGGCTGGTGCTGCCGGCGCCGCTGTCGATGGTGGCGATGAAGTGGAAGCGCCAGTAGCCCAGCAGCAGGCCGGCCAGCGCGAACGAGCACCACAGCACGCGGTTGAGCAGGTACACGCCCTCCGGCCAGAACATGCGGGTGTTGCGCTCGAAGATGGGCCAGTACTCGGTCAGGCGGATCACGGCGGTGGTGCCGAAGGGATCGATCAGCGCGGCCAGCGTCTTGTAGTCGAGGTCGCGCGCCAGGCCGGGCGCGACGATGTAGCCGATCAGCATGACCACGCTGGAGATGTAGACCGGCAGCATGCGCCGCGTCAGCGCGGCCAGGATGAAGAACACGGCGCCGAAGATGAACAGGTCGGGCAGGATGACGATCAGGTAGGGAATCAGGTAGCCCAACAGGCCCGGCTGCCCCAGGCGCTCGGGATCGATGCCGGGGATGAGGCTGCCCAGCCAGACGCCCAGCACGATGCTGGTGAAGATCAAGGCCAGCGTGAGGTAGGCGCCGAGGAAGCGGCCGAACATGTACTGGTGCTTCTTGATCGGCGCCGAGAAGAAGAAGTGCTGCATGTCGTATTCGAAATCCTGCTGCACCGAGCGGCCCATCATGGCGGCCATGACCACCACGCCCAGCGAGGCGAGCACGCTGGTGGTGAACATCAGCGAACGGGGCGAGTTGATCAGCTGGCTGCCGAAGGCGACCACGGCGCCCTTGAAGACACCGCCGGCGGCGGCCATCCACAGCATCGACAGCGCCAGGAAGCCGAGGAAATAGACCCAGGTGGACAGCAGCTTGAGGCGCTGGCGCGCTTCAAAGTAGGCGATGGAGAACATGCGGCCGCCTTAATCGCAGGTGGCCGCGGCGTTGTGGCGGCCGGCGATGGTGGCGAAATAGACATCTTCCAGGTCGCCGATGGCTTCCTCGAAGCCGTCGCCGGGATCGGTCTCGCTGTAGACGTGGATGAGGGTGCGGCCGGACAGCAGGCGCGACGAGATGACCGGGTGGCGCAGCTGGAACGAGGGCAGGTCGCGCTTGTCGATGAAGCGGGCCCAGATCTTGTCGCTGACCTCGTGGATCAGTTCCTGGGTCGGGCCGCACAGCAGCAGGTGGCCCTTGTTGATGATGGCCATGTTGGCGCACAGGTCGGCCACGTCGCTGACGATGTGGGTGGACAGGATCACGGTCTTGTCGTCGCCGATGTCGGACAGCAGGTTGTGGAAGCGCACCCTTTCCTGCGGGTCGAGGCCGGCGGTCGGCTCGTCGACGATGATCAGCTTGGGGTCGCCCAGCAGCGCCTGGGCGATGCCGAAGCGCTGGCGCATGCCGCCGGAAAAGCCGCCCAGGCGCTGGTTGCGCACCTCGAACAGATTGGTCTGCTGCAGCAATCCGTCCACCACCTCGCGCC
The DNA here is from genome assembly GCA_025548565.1 of Rugamonas sp. A1-17. Taxonomy (GTDB): domain Bacteria; phylum Pseudomonadota; class Gammaproteobacteria; order Burkholderiales; family Burkholderiaceae_D; genus Rugamonas. Next base: position 145,991 of record JAJLPB010000013.1, on the reverse strand, counting down.
GGCGGCCGCGGTGGGACAGGCCCTTGAGCACGGCGAAATGGTCGAGCAACTCGTAGGCGGTGACCTTGGGATACACGCCGAAGTCCTGCGGCAGGTAGCCCAGCAGGCGGCGCACCTCGTCTTTTTCGTCCAGCACGTCGATGTCGTCCAGGAAGACGGAACCGGAATCGCATTCCTGCAGGGTCGCCAGCGTGCGCATCAGCGTCGACTTGCCGGCGCCGTTGGGCCCGAGCAAGCCGAACATCCCGGCCGGGATGGTGAGCGAGATATTGTCCAGCGCCACGACGCCATTGCCGTAGGTCTTGGACAAGTTGCTGATGCGTAATTCCATGCTAACTCCTGAATGATTCTGCCGGTGCCCGCTCCGCGTTTCTGCACGGCCATACACTTTTCACATGATGGCATTGTATTGAATTTGCCCTGGACATGGGGCGCCATTGCGATGGGCGGCGGAAACTGCGCGCCAGAGTGCAAAAACAGCGTACCAGACGGCGGCGAAATTTGAGTTGGTTGAATAGACAACTTATTCAATTTCTAAACAAAACCTGCTCGCGGTTGAACCACCAGCGGCACACGGCCAGCAGGGCGCCGGCGGTCAGCGTGGTCGACAGCAGGATGACCCAGAACATGCTGTAGTCCATGGTCCCCTTGACCAGCTCCTTCATTGCCAGAGAGACATTGGTCAGCGGCACCATCGCCCATTTCCAGTTCAGCTCCACGCCGGGCAGCAGGGCCACCAGGGTCGGCAGCACGGTGACCAGGATCAGCGGCGAGATCAGGCCGGCAGCCTCCTTGTAGCTCTTGGCGTAGACCGAGATCGACAGCAGGATGGCGGCGAAGATGGCGGCGGTCGGCACCAGCATCAGCGCCACCATGGCCAGGTCCAGCGGGCCGATCGCGCGCACCATCTGCGCCAGGTCGCTGCCGATGACGGGGCCGAAAAAGGTCAGCAGCACGCCCATGCTGGCGATCATCAGCAGCGCCGAGGTCAGGCCCACGGTGAACAGCATCAGGAACTTGGCCATCACCAGCGCGCTGCGCGAGACCGGCGCCAGCAGCAGGGTTTCCAGCGTGCCGCGCTCCTTCTCGCCGGCGCCGGTGTCGATCGCCGGATACATGGCGGCCAGCAGGCACACCATCAGCAAGATGTAGGGCAGCATGCCGCCCACCACCGCGCCCATCTGCTCGCGCTTGTCGGCGGTGGAATGGTCCTCCAGCGTGATCGGGTCCAGCGCGAAGCGCAGCTGCTCCTGGTTGAGCTTGAGCGCGGCCAGCGCCTGCTCGCGCAGCAGGCGGTTCTGGCCGCCGATCACCGACATCACGCGCTTGCGCGTCAGGTCCACCGTCGCGGCGCTGTTGTAGTGCAGCGCGATCACGCCTTGCCGCTGCTGGGCCAGGTGGGCCTCGAAGCCGGCCGGGATCACCAGCGCGAACTTGATGCGGTCGTCGCCGATGGCGGCCTTGATGTCGGCCGGGCTGGCCAGCACCACCTCGCGGAAGCCTTTTTCCCTGGCGAAGCGTTCGGCCAGGCGGGGCGCCTGGTCCTTGCCGAAGATCGAGTAGGCCATCTCGGCCTGGCTGGCCTGCTTGAACATGCTCGACGAGACGTAGCCGAAGCCGGTCAGGATCAGCGGCATCGCGAACACGGGGATGAACACGGTGAAGAAAAAAGTGCGGCGGTCGCGCGCCAGCTCCAGTAATTCCTTGATGTAGATGATCCACATGGCTCAGGCCTCCTGGTTGATGACGCCGACGAAGGCGTCGTACAGATCGGCGCTGCCGCCCAGGTGGCGCAGCTCGTCGACCGTGCCGTGGAAGGCGGTCTTGCCGTGGTTGATGACGCACACGCGGTCGCACAGCTTTTCCACCTCGTGCAGGTGGTGGGTCGAGAAGATCAGCGGCACGTGCAGCGCCTTGTAGCTGGCGATGAAGTCCAGCAGGATCTTGGCCGACATCACGTCCAGCCCGGTGGTCGGCTCGTCGAGGATGACGATCTGCGGCTCGTGCACCACGGTGCGGGCGATCGAGCATTTCTGCTTCATGCCGGTGGACAGCTGGTCGGCGCGCTTGTTGCCGTATTCGGTCATCTGCAGCAGTTCGAACAGTTCGTCGCAGCGGCGCTTCAGGTAGGGCGGGCTCATGCCGTGCAGGCGGCCGAAGTACTCGACGTTTTCACGCGCGGTCAGGCGGCCGTACAGGCCGGTGGTGCCGGACAGGAAGCCGATGTGCTGGCGCGCGGCCAGCGGATCGCTCAGCAGGTCGATGCCGTTGGCGTGGATGCTGCCCGCGTCAGGTTTCAGGGCGGTCGACAGCAGGCGCAGGGTGGTGGTCTTGCCGGCGCCGTTGGGGCCCAGCAGGCCCAGCACCTCGCCCGGCGCGCAGCGGAAGCTGACGTCGCGCACCGCGTGGAACCAGCCGTCGTGCTCGCGCGGATCGCGCGCCTGGGCCGGCTTGCCGCCGCGCGAGGCCATCCGGAAGCGCTTGGCGAGACCCCTGACCTCGATCATTGTTCTGTCCTTGTTGAGAAAATTTCAAGAGTAGCATGTAAAAAATCTTACGCGCAAGCTACTGGCTGTACAAATGTCTTGCTATAGTCAGATATGGGAGAAGAACAGAAAATGCATCCTCAACTGCAGGAAAAGATCTTGGCCGTGACCCACTGTGGCGTGGACCGGCGCGAGTCCACCGGTTTCTTCCGCGTGGCGCTGGGGCTGTATTACCTGTCCGGCCTGATGACCAAGGAAACCCTGGACTTCGACAAGCTGGACCGCGAGTTCAACCGCTTCATCTACCACAGCATCGGCAAGGGCCACAGCATCACCAGCATCCTGCAATACATGAGCGGGGAGAAGGTGGTGCCGGTGGTGGAATCCAAGCGTTTCCTGCGGGCGTTCGCCGAGCACTGCCCGGAAGTGCCGATCGAGAACATCCCCTTCCTGCTGGGCCTGAACCTGAGCGTGGCGAAGGATATTTCCAAGATCGACGTGCGCGGCCCGGTGGCCGATTACATCGAACGCCAGCGCCAGTTGCGCGAGGCGGCCGAGGCAAATTGAGGCGGCGGCCTTTATAATATTGCTTTCGTTTTGAATGCGAGTTTGCCCATGGCCGCCTACCACCACACCCCGCTGGACCGATTGATCGCCGGCGCCGACAAGGCGCTGCGCGTGATCACCGGCGTCGCCTCGGCCTCGCGGCCGACGCCGGCGCTGCACGCGGCCGATGCCCAGATGAGCGAGGCGGAGACCCGCCACAGCGCCGGGCTGATGCGCGTGAACCACGTGGGCGAGGTGTGCGCGCAGGCGCTGTACAACTCGCAGGGCCGCTTCGCCAAGACCGAGCAGATGCGCGCGCAGTTCGAGCAGGCGGGCAGGGAAGAGGAAGACCATCTGGCCTGGACCGCGCAGCGGCTGGGTGAGCTGAACTCGCACATCAGCGTGCTCAATCCGCTGTTCTATGCGGGCGCGTACGCGCTGGGCACGGTGGCGGCGGTGCTGGGCGATGCGCGCAGCCTGGGCTTTGTGGTGGAGACCGAACGGCAGGTGGAGGCACATCTGGCCAGCCACCTGGACAAGCTGCCGCCGCAGGACGCCAAGTCGCGCGCCATTGTCGAGCAGATGCGCCTGGATGAAATCGAACACGGCGCCGCCGCGCAGGCGCTGGGCGCCTCGCAGACGCCGGCCCCGGTGCAGGCGGTGATGGCGGTGATGGGCAAGATCATGACCTCCACCGCGTATTACATCTGACGCTGCCTAAGTCATCCCCGCGTGCGCGGGGACGACGTCAGGCTTCGATAATTTCGAACGAATGGGTGATCTCGGCGGTCTTGCCGAGCATGATGGACGCCGAGCAGTACTTGTCGTGCGACAGCGTGATCGCCCGTTCCACCGCCTCAGGCTTCAAGTCCTTGCCGGTCACGGTGAAGTGGAAGTTAATCTTGGTGAACACTTTAGGCTCGGTGTCCGCGCGCTCGGCGGTCAAGGTGCACTCGCAGCCGCGGATGTCGGCGCGGCCCTTCTTCAGGATCAGCACCACGTCATAAGCCGTGCAGCCGCCGGTGCCCAGCAATACCATTTCCATCGGACGCGGCGCCAAGTTGTGGCCGCCGCCCTCGGGCGCGCCATCCATGTTGACCATGTGACCGGAACCGGTCTGGGCCAAGAAACTCATGCCCGACGGGCCATTCCAGCTGACTTTGCATTCCATCGTTTTCTCCGTTAAAAATCGTTGCGCGTATTGTAAAGGAGTCCGGCCGGACTGACTTGCATGAGGTTTTTTTCCTTGCCCTGGGCGCGCCGGGATCGCATAATTTGTTGACACAGATCAAGGAGTCGGCGATGAGTCATGCTATCGAATACCTTTGTTCCTACGGCGAACTGACGGCGCCGGGCACCACGCCGACGGGGCCGCTGGCCGACGATTTCACGCTCAATTCGCCGGTCGGCGTGCATGCCGATAGTTACGGACGGTTGTGGGTGTGCGACACCGGCAACAGCCGCGTGCTGGTATTCTCCGCCGACCTGTCCGCGCTGCTGCACGTGATCGAAGGCCCCGGCGACGACACGCCCGAGGCGCCGCGCCTGCTGATGCCCTTCCACGTTTGCCCCCATCCCACCCACCAGCTGATGTACTGCACCGACATGGGCCATGGCCGCGTGGTGGCCTTCGCCTACGACGAGGACGAAGTCTGGTTCAGCTATGCCTTCGGCCAGGGCGACAGCCGCTACCTGCCGCTGTCCGATCCCAACGGCATCACGGTGGTGCGCGAGCGCGACGGCGTCGATTATCTGTATGTGTGCGACGAGTTCTTCCACACGGCCGACGACCTGGCCAGCCGCTGCGTGAAGTTCACGCTGGAGGGCGAGTTTGTCGCGCAGTTCCGCCATGTGGCCGGGCCGGGCGTCCGCCATGAGCTGCTGTGGCCGCAAGGCTTGGCCAGCGACGGGAAGGGCAATCTCTATCTCGCCAACACCGGCCACTACGAAGTGCTGAAGATCAGCACGGACTGGCCCATCGTCGACGAATGCGTGCAGGCGCCACACGACACGGTGATGCTGCACCAGCACGGCAAGCCCGGCGGCATCGGCAAGTTCAACGTGATGCGCTCGGTGTGCGTGATCGGCGACCGCGTGTTCGTGCCGGGACATATCGAGAACGCCATCACGATCTACGACCTGGCCGGCAAACAGGTCGGCGTGGTCAATGGGCTGCTGCCCTTGTGGAACCATACGCTGGAGCCGGTGCATTCCTTGTCGGACCTGGTCTACGGCGCGCTGGAGGACGTGGTGTTTGTCGGGCCGTACCAGATCTGCGCGGCGGAGGACGAGCCGGACGTGTATTTCATCAGCGAGCCGTTCGCCTCCAGCGTGATCAAGGTGCGGATCCCCCGTGCGCGGGGCGAGGAGGATGCGCTGCTGATCGAGTCGGTCGGCCACCGTCGCGACGACCAGAACCGGCTGCGCTCGACCTCGCAATTCAACTGCATGACCTCGGTGATCGGCTTCAAGCGCGAGCGCCGCCTGCTGCAGCGCGACGCCACCGTGGGCGGCAACTGGATCGACTACTGGGCCAGGGCCACCACCAGCATCTACAAATACTGGTACGACCAGTTCCGCACGCAGCTGGGCTTCGATCCGCTGGCGCGCATGGAGAACGCTTCGCTGAACATCGATTCCGGCAACTGGTGCATGAAGACCTTCAGCACCGAGAGCGATCCCTACCGCCAGCTGCAGGACATGATGCGCGGCTTCTTCGTGCCGGGCGACCTGGCGATGGACGTCTACTACCCGCACACGCCGCCGCTGGGGCAGATATGTCCGGGCACGCCCATCGTGTTCGTCACCAACTTCAACCTGTGCACGGTGACGATGTACCAGTTCAACCCGGCCGGCTACCTGATCAACTTCGGCGTGCCGTTCGGCCGCGAAGGCATCGGCGGCGAGGGCACGCTGAAGGCGCCGCAGGGCATCGCGGTCAACAGCGCGGGCGAAATCTACATCGCCGATTCGCTCAACAACCGCATCTCGATGTGGCAGATCCAGCCGACCGGCTACGTGGAGTTCCGCAAGAACTTCCGCTGGCGCGACGACGACGGCTTCACGCCGTGCGACATCGCGATCGACGGCCAGGACCGCTTGTTCGTCTGCGACCAGTTCAACAACTGCCTGCGCGTGTTCGACCGCGAGGGCAACAGCCTGTGGAGCTACGGCCACCTGGGCTATTGCGACGATGTCGACGTTGACTACGAAAACTTCATGCTGCCGGCCAGCGTTTGCGTCGACGGCGACCGCCTGATCGTCAACGACCTGGTCAACCGCGCGCTGAAGATGTTCCGCATCGGCGACGATACGCTGTATTACGAGGCTGGCATTTCCGTGTTCAAGAAATACCCGGACGCGGGCGGCGTCTGGATGCCGTACTTCATCTACGCCGACCGGGGACGCCTGTACGTGCCCGACACGACTTTCAATGTGGTCAATGTTTTCAGCTACCAGGCCGCCGTGCCTGATTCCGTCGGGATTGCGGCTTGACTCAGCGGGTGGTTCCGGCTTATACTTGTCGGCTTTCCGTTCGCTCAGGAAAGTAAATAAGAAGGCCGAGTCCGCTGAAACCATGGCGGAACCACCATTTGAGCGTGTTTTATTATTTAGGAAGTCAACATGAAAACTTTTTCCGCTAAGGGCCATGAAGTCCAGCGCGATTGGTTCGTGATTGACGCGACGGACAAAGTCCTCGGACGTGTTGCCAGCGAAGTGGCACTCCGACTGCGCGGCAAACACAAGCCAGAATTTACTCCTCACGTCGACACCGGCGATTTCATCGTCATCGTCAACGCAGGCAAACTGCGCGTGACCGGCACCAAAGCAACCGAGAAGACCTACTACCGTCACTCGGGCTACCCAGGTGGCATCTATGAGACCAACTTCCTGAAAATGCAACAGCGTTTCCCAGGCCGTGCTCTGGAAAAAGCCGTCAAAGGTATGTTGCCGAAGGGCCCACTGGGCTACGCAATGATCAAGAAGCTGAAAGTGTACGCTGAAGGTTCGCACCCGCACGCTGCCCAGCAACCTAAAGCACTCGAAATCTAAGGAACTGACATGATCGGTAACTACAATTACGGCACCGGCCGTCGCAAGAGTGCAGTAGCTCGTGTGTTTATCAAAGTTGGCACTGGCCAAATCATCGTTAACGGCAAGCCAGCGGCTGAGTACTTCTCCCGCGAAACCGGCCTGATGGTTATTCGTCAACCACTGGAACTGACCGGCAACGTTGAGCGTTTTGACATCAAAGTCAACGTTCACGGCGGCGGCGAGTCCGGCCAGGCAGGTGCTGTGCGTCACGGCATCACCCGCGCCCTGATCGACTACGATGCAGCGCTGAAGGGCGATCTGGCACGCGCCGGCTTCGTTACCCGCGATGCACGTGAAGTTGAACGTAAAAAAGTTGGTCTGCGCAAAGCACGTCGCGCAAAACAATTCTCGAAGCGTTAATTTTTACGCTGTGGTGCGCTGCTTGCGGCGCGCCCTCAAAAAAGCCGCCGGCCTCGTGCCGGGCGGCTTTTTTGCTATCTGGCAGCAGTAATACGGCTGTCGCATATGCCTGATAAAATGGCAGTCCCCTCCACGCATTACCTCATTCAAGGAAAGAACATGATCAAAGTTGGCATCGTCGGCGGCACCGGATACACCGGAGTGGAATTGCTGCGACTGTTGGCAGTCCACCCTGATGTGCAGCTGACGGCTATCACGTCGCGCAAGGAAGATGGCTTGCCGGTTGCCGATATGTTCCCTTCGCTGCGCGGCCGCGTGAACCTCGCCTTCTCGTCGCCCGACAAGGCCGACCTGAGCCAGTGCGACGTGGTGTTCTTCGCCACCCCGCACGGCGTGGCCATGGCCCAGGCGCCCGAGTTGCTCAAGGCCGGCGTCAAGGTGATCGACCTGGCGGCGGATTTCCGCATCAAGGACAAGGCTGTCTTTGAAAAGTGGTACAAGATCGACCACACCTGTCCGGAGCTGCTGGAAGAGGCCGCCTACGGCCTGGCTGAGCTGAACCGCGACGCCATCAAGGGCGCGCGCCTGGTCGCCAATCCGGGCTGCTACCCGACCACCATGCAGCTGGGCTACTACCCGCTGCTGAAGGCCGGCCTGATCGACGCCGGCGCGCTGATCGCCGACTGCAAGTCCGGCGTGTCCGGCGCCGGCCGCAAGGCGGAGATTGGCACGCTGTTCTCCGAGTCGAGCGACAACTTCAAGGCCTATGGCGTGGCCGGCCACCGCCACACGCCGGAAACCTCGGCGCAGCTGCAGAAGTTCACCGCCGACAAGGTCGGCCTGGTGTTCACGCCACACCTGGTGCCGATGATCCGCGGCATGCATTCGACCCTGTACGGCCGCCTGACCAAGGAGGTCAGCAACGAGCAGCTGCAGGCGCTGTTCGAAGAGCAGTACAAGGACTCGCCGTTCGTCGACGTGATGCCGTTCGGTTCGCATCCCGAGACCCGCTCCACGCGCGGCTCCAACATGCTGCGCCTGGCGCTGCATCGCCCGGACAACGGCAACACCGTGATCGTGCTGGTGGTGCAGGACAACCTGGTCAAGGGCGCGTCCGGCCAAGCCGTGCAGTGCATGAACCTGATGTTCGGCCTGGAGGAAACCACCGGCCTGACGCAGATCGCGCTGCTGCCGTAAATCAAAGTGCGGCGGGGCGGGGATAGTAGATTAGGAATTCCCGCCCACCCTGCCAGCAGAAAGCCGCACATGATCGCCATGGACAGCCTGATCGGCGCCACCACCCGCGTGCAAGGCAACTTGCTGTTTCGCGGCGGCATGCGCATCGACGGTGAAGTCGTCGGCAATGTTGTCGCGGAGGCAGGATATCCGAGCTATCTCGTCGTCGCCGAACATGCCCGTGTGGAAGGCGAGATACATTGCGATCACCTGGTCGTCAATGGCGAGGTGAAAGGTTGTGTTTTCAGTGGGGATTTGCTTGAAATCCAGCCCAGCGCCCGTATCATTGGGGATGTCAGTTATAAAGTGCTGGAAATGCACGGCGGCGCACAGGTGTTGGGCACATTGACCCATCGCGACAGCTCCGGCGTGGAGCCGCTTTTGGCGGTCTCTGGAGCATGAATTACGCCAACGGTCTATAATGGATCAAATGTTTTCACGTAGGAGTCTGAAATGAATGCTGTCGCCGAATCGCAAGAAGTAATTCCGTCGCCCATCATCTTCACCGACAGCGCGGCGCAAAAGGTCGCCCAGCTGATCGAGGAAGAAGGCAATCCAGATCTGAAATTGCGCGTGTTCGTGCAGGGTGGCGGCTGTTCCGGCTTCCAGTACGGCTTCACGTTTGACGAAATCGTCAACGAAGACGACACCACCATGATCAAGAACGGCGTCCAGCTGTTGATCGATTCGATGAGCTACCAGTACCTGGTCGGCGCGGAAATCGACTACAAGGACGACCTGGAAGGCGCGCAATTCGTCATCAAGAACCCGACCGCCTCGTCGACCTGCGGCTGCGGCTCGTCGTTCTCGGTATAAGTTGCTGTAGTCCGGCCCGGCCGGCTGCGATCAACGGCGGACAACTCCGGTTGTGCCGCCGTTTTTGTTTATGCCCCGGACGGTCGCTTGACGGCCACGATTTCCAGCACCCCCGCTACGCGGTTCAGTAGTGGAAGGCGGCACAGATAGCGATCGAGCACGATTAGCGGCCGGCTGAAACGGCTGTAGATACGGCGCAAACCCGCCGGCATGCCGGTCAGATTTTTGGGTACCAGATTGGCGCGGCGTAGGCTGGTTACCTGGAAACCTCTGTCTTCCAATATCCCGACGATTTCCGCAGCGCTGTAGCGTCGCGGATGCGTGTAACCCAGTTTAAAGCGGCGCACCAACGCTTCTTGCCACGACGCTCGTTGCGGCAGTTGGTAAATTAGCAGCATGCCTGCCGGGCGCAGCACACGGGCAATCTCGTCCAGCGACTTGAGCTCGTTGCCCGCAACGCCGCTGCACTCGTCGACATGTTCCAGTACCCCGCAACTCAGTACCGCATCGAATGCCTGTTCCGGAAATGGTAACTGTGTCGGGTGTGTCGTGTAGATGACCTTCAGCCCGTCGCATAGGGGGATGGCGGGCAGGGACGTTTCGTCGGTGCCGATGTCGAACGAGGTTACCTCGAAGCCGCGGCGACGCAGCAGCCAGGTCATCTGTCCGTAGCCGCAGCCCCAATCCATGATGTGCGCGGCCCGCTGCGGCAAGATAGTCGCCACACTGTCGGCAATCCGCATATAGTTGATCAGGTTAACAGTCTGATCGAGATGTGGAATGTGAAGTTTTGCGCTTCGAATGCTGGTGGCGTTATGCTCCAGAAAGGTCAGGTCGTTGTTATCGTTTAAGAAATCCATGCCGGGGATTATATAGCGTTGCAGGGGCTAGCGGGCATAGAGCGCGCCCAGCACGCGGTCGCCCGAGGCGCCCGTCACCGACGGCAGATTGCCCGCGAGCCGCTCGGTGAAGCGGTAGCCCAGCCAGGCGAAGGCCATCGCCTCGACCCGGTTCGGCGCCACGCCCAGCGCCTGGGTCGACGCCACCACGACTTGCGTGCCCAAAGCGGCGCCCAGCTCGTCCATCAGTACGCCGTTGTAGGCGCCGCCTCCGCACACGTAGACCGCGTCCGTGCCCGCGCCGTGGGCCTGGATCGCCTGCGCCAGCGTGAGCGCCGTCAGCCGCGTCAGCGTGCGTTGCACGTCTTCCGGCGCGGCGGCGGGGAAGGCCGCCAGGTGTCGGTCCAGCCAATTGATGTGGAACAGGTCGCGGCCGGTGCTCTTGGGCGCTGGCAGCGCGAAATAGGGCTCGGCCAGCATGTTCGCCAGCAGGGCGGGGATTTCCTTGCCGCTGGCCGCCCAGGCGCCATCCAGGTCGAATTCCTTGCCGTGGTGGCGGCCGATCCATGCATCCATCAGCACATTGCCCGGCCCGGTGTCGAAGCCGATCACCTTGCCGTCGGCCAGCACGCTGATGTTGGAGATGCCGCCGATATTGGCCACGACCCGCGTCTGTCCTGCCTTGCCGAACAAGGCCTGGTGGAAGGCCGGCACCAGCGGCGCGCCCTGGCCGCCGGCGGCGATGTCGCGGCTGCGGAAGTCGGCGATCACGTCGATGCCGCACAGCTCGGCCAGCAGGGCCGGGTTATTGGTCTGGCGCGTAAAGCCCAGCTCGGGACGATGGCGGATGGTCTGGCCGTGCACGGCCACCGCGCGGATGTCCTGCGCCTGCAGCGAGACATCGTCCAGCAGCGCCTGCACGCAGTCGGCGTAGTGCCGCGCCAGCTGGTTGGCGGCCAGCGCCTCGCGTTCGATCTCGTTGTGGCCGGCGGTCTGCAGGGCCATCAGCTCGGCGCGCAGCGCGGGCGGGAAGGGCACGTATGCGGCCGCCAGCGTGTCGATGGCATCGCCGCTGAAGCGCGCCAGCGCGCCGTCCACGCCGTCCAGGCTGGTGCCGGACATCAAACCGATATACAAAGACATAACCGCACCCCGAAACTGAAAAACGTATTTTGCCTGAGCCGGCTGGCGCTGTCGCACACGGATAAGAAAACAGGCCGCTGAGGCGGCCTGTTTTGATGTCGCTTGCTTCGCGTGGCTTACTTCGCCGCGACGCGGGTGCCGCCGGAACCGCCCGGCTGCAGCAGCGCGAAGCGGTGCGACATGTCGGCGGCGTAGGCCTTGAAGCGCGACATTTCGGCGGCCGTCAGCGGCGCCTGGGCTTGCACGTTCATCGTGCTCGGATCCTTGGCTTCCCCGCCGACGCGGAATTCGTAGTGCAAATGCGCGCCGGTCGACCAGCCGGTGGTGCCGACGTAGCCGATCACGTCACCCTGGCTGACCTTGGTGCCCTTCTTGATGCCAGGCGCAAAGCGGCTCATGTGGGCGTAGGCGGTGGTGTAGTTGGCCCAGTGCTTGATCATGACGAAGTTGCCGTAGCCGTTCTGGGTGCCGGCGAAATCGATCACGCCGTCGCCCGATGCGCGGATCGGCGTGCCGGTCGGTGCCGGGAAGTCGATGCCTTTGTGCTGTTTCCACTGGCCGGAAATCGGATGCACGCGCATCGCGAAGCCAGAGGAGATACGGGAGAATTCAACCGGGGATTTGAGGAAGGCTTTCTTGAGGGCTTTGCCGTCGAAGCTGTAGTAGCCGCCGCCCTGTTTGCTTTGTGGATCTTCGAACCAGACCGACTGATACGTCGTGCCCTTGTTGGTGAATTCGCCGGCCAGGATGCGGCCCGCTCGCACAAACTCGCCATCCTGCCAGAACGTTTCATAGACCACGTTGAAATGGTCGCCGCGCTTCAGGTCGCCGCGGAAGTCGATGCTGGTCGAGAACATCTCGACGATCTGCTTGACGATGGTGTCCGGCAGCTTGGCGCCGTCTTCGCTGGAATCGGTGGCCGCATACAGCGTCGAGCTGATGGTACGCGCGTGCATCTCCACGCGGCGCTCCAGCTTGGCCGCTTCTTCTTCCGCGACAAAGCCGTCGCCCTTGCGGGTGACCTTGATGTTCTTGACCGGAATGTCCTTGCCGTCCACCACGACCGCGCGCAGCCATTGCAGGTTGCCTTCGTCGTCGGTCTGCGCCTGGACCCGCTTGCCGGTCTTGAGCTGCATCACGCCTTTCGCCACTTTATCTTTTTTGATAAAGTTCTCGGCCGCCTCGTCGTCGACGCCGAGACGGGTCAACAGTGCGGCCAGCGTGTCGCCGGCGCGGATTTTTTCTTCGTGGACGAAGTGTTCGTTGGAGGATTGCTGTTCCAGCGCGGAGATCTGCGAGCTGAGGTCCGGCAGTGCGACCGATTCCTGCACCGATTTGACCGGCAGGTCGGAGGCGTCCGGGGCGAGCGGCGCCACGCCGGCTGCACCAAAAGCACACACTGCAAGAAACAATGCAGACGCGCTGATGATGCGCGCCTTGCGCGTGGAACCTAGCAGACTGAACAAGCGTGAGCTTGTGAATTTATGTATTTGGTTCATGCAATCAGTTAAAATTTGCCGCTTGAACTATTCAGGAACGTTTTATTTCTTCTAATTGTTATTAAAGTTCGTTTTCGTACGGCAAGATTGATGGATCGAGGATTATATCAAACTCCTGAAGCCGCCTACCTTTTTCTCAAAAATACCGCAAAAAATTATGACTACCTCTTCTTCGACATCGCCGGCTCCCTCTAAAGTACTGCCGTTGACCGACAGCGTTCTGGAGGCGCTCGCCATCACCAAACGCGGTGTCGACGAGCTGCTGATTGAAAGCGAGTTCGCGCAAAAACTGGCGCGCTCGGAACAAAGCGGCGTACCGCTGCGTATCAAGCTCGGACTGGATCCTACCGCACCTGACCTGCACCTTGGCCACACTGTTGTGCTGAACAAGATGCGCCAGCTGCAAGACCTGGGCCACCAGGTGATCTTCCTGATCGGCGATTTCACCTCCATGATCGGCGATCCGTCCGGCCGCAATGCCACCCGTCCGCCGCTGACGCGCGAGCAGGTCGAGCAGAACGCCATGACCTACTTCAAGCAGGCCTCGCTGGTGCTGGACCCGGCCAAGACCGAAATCCGCTACAACTCCGAATGGTGCGACCCGCTGGGCGCGCGCGGCCTGATCAAGCTGGCCTCGCACTACACGGTCGCCCGCATGATGGAGCGCGACGATTTCAGCAAACGCTTCAAGAGTGGGACTCCGATCGCGGTCCATGAGTTCCTGTATCCCTTGATGCAGGGCTACGATTCGGTCGCTTTGAAGGCAGACCTTGAGCTAGGTGGAACAGACCAGAAATTTAACTTGCTTGTTGGCCGCGAGCTGCAGAAGGACTACGACCAGGAACCGCAGTGCATCCTGACCATGCCGCTGCTGGAAGGCCTGGACGGCGTCGACAAGATGTCCAAGTCCAAGAACAACTACATCGGCATCACCGAGCCGGCCAACACCATGTTCGCCAAGATCATGAGCATCTCCGACGTCATGATGTGGAAATACTTCGAGCTGCTGTCGTTCCGCTCGATCGCCGACCTGGCCGCGCTCAAGGCCACCGTCGACGGCGGTGCCAACCCGCGCGACGCCAAGGTGGCGCTGGCGCAGGAAATCGTGGCCCGCTTCCACTCGCAGGCCTCGGCCGAAGAGGCGCTGAACGACTTCGTCAACCGCTCCAAGGGCGGCATTCCGGACGACGTGGCGGAAATCACGCTGCCGGGCGCGCCGGCCGGCATCCAGCAACTGCTGAAATCGGCGGGCCTGTGCGCGTCGGTGTCGGAGGCTGGCCGCATGATCGACCAGGGCGGCGTGCGCATCGACGGCACCGTGGTCAGCGACAAGGCCGTGAAGATCGAGGCCGGCACCTTCGTGCTGCAAGTGGGCAAGCGCAAGTTCGCGCGCGTCACGCTGACCGCATGATAGCGCTGCTGCAACGCGTCAGCGGCGCCAGCGTGGTGGTCGACGGCGCCACCGTCGGCGCCATCGACGCCGGCCTGATGGTGCTGGTGTGCGCCGAGCGCGGCGACACGGAGAAGGAAGCCGACGCGCTGCTGGCCAAATTGCTGGGCTACCGCGTGTTCGCTGACGACGCCGGCAAGATGAACCGCAGCGTCACCGACGTGGAGGGCGGCCTGCTGCTGGTGCCGCAGTTCACGCTGGCGGCCGACACCAAGTCCGGCACGCGGCCTTCGTTCACGCCGGCCGCCGCGCCCGCCGACGGCCTCCGCCTGTTCAACTATTTTGTCGAACAGGCGCGCCAGAAGCATAAAGTGGTGCAGACCGGCCAATTTGGCGCGGATATGAAAGTGTCGCTGACCAACGATGGTCCGGTGACGTTCTGGCTACAGACAAACGCAAAATAACACCGGCGGTTGGAGACGAGCATGAAACTTTCGAGCGACAGCTTTCGCAACGGCAGCGCGATTCCGGCGGAAAACGCCTTCGCGGCACTGGGGAAGGACGGGCAGGTGAGCCTGTCGGCCAACCGTAATCCGCACCTGGCGTGGCGCGACGTGCCGGCCGGCACCGAGTCGCTGGTGCTGCTGTGCATCGACGGCGACGCCCCGCAGGACGCCACCGACGTCAACCGCGCCGGCCACACCTTGCCGGCCAGCCTGCCGCGCGGCGATTTCTTCCACTGGAGCCTGATCGACATCCCGGTCGGCGTGCAGGCGATCGCCGAGGGCGCGCTGTCCGACGGCGTGACCGCGCACGGCAAGCCCGGCCCGGCCGCCGCGCTGGACGGGCTGGCGCTGCGCCAGGGCGTGAACGACTACAGCGGCTGGTTCGCGGCCGACCCCGCCATGGCAGGCGACTATTACGGGTATGATGGCCCCTGTCCGCCGTTTAACGATGAGCGTGTCCATCATTACATGTTCCGCATCTACGCGCTGGACACGCCGCGCCTGGAACTGGAAGGGCGCTTCACCTGCGCCGACGTGCTCAACGCCATCCACGGCCACATCATCGACGAAGCCCAATTGATCGGCACCTACACGCTGAACCCGGCCCAAGCCGCCCAGGCGCGCCGGTCCAGAAAAAAGATTGCATGAAAAACAGCACCATTTTGTTGATACGCCACGGCGAGACCGCCTGGAACGCCGTGCGCCGCCTGCAGGGCCACACCGATATCCCGCTCAATGACGAGGGCGCCCGCCAGGCCGCCGCGCTGGCGCAGGCGCTGGCCGCCGAGCAGGTGGACGTGCTGGTCTCCAGCGACCTGCAACGCGCGATGCAGACCGCGCAAGCCGTGGCCGACCAGTACGACGGCCTGCGGGTGCAGACCGACGGGCAGCTGCGCGAGCGCTGCTACGGCGTGTTCGAAGGCATGCTGTACGCCGAGATCGAGCGCCAGTATCCGGTCGAGTACGCGTTGTGGCAGGCGCGCGATATCGACGCCGTCATGCCGTCCGGCGAGCGGGAAGCGGAAAGCTTCCGCCAGTTTTACCAGCGCGCTACCGACGCCATCGCCGATTGGGCGCGGCGCCATCCGGGCCGCACCATCGCCATCGTCGCCCACGGCGGCGTGCTGGAGTGCGCCTACCGCGAGGCGGTCGGCATGTCGCTCGACAGTCCGCGCGACTTCCAGGTCAAGAACGCCAGCATCAACCGTTTCACGTGGTCGGACGGTAAGTTGGCGCTCACCAGCTGGGGCGAAGTGGATCACCTGAGCCTGGCCGCGATGGACGATATCGTCTGATGTCAAGACTGCACAGGTGTCGTCCACATAAAAAATAGTGCTTATTAATTGAGCACCCCTTCGGTTAAAATAGAGGGTTCCTTCTTCACGTTCAGGTATCGCCAGTGCAAATCGGCCCTCATTTACTGCGCAACAACGTTTTCGTCGCCCCCATGGCCGGCGTCACCGATCGCCCCTTCCGCCAGCTGTGCAAACAGCTCGGAGCCGGCTATGCGGTGTCCGAGATGGCGGCCTCGAATCCGCGCTTGTGGGCGACCGAAAAAAGCTCGCGCCGCACCGATCACACGGGCGAGATGGAGCCGAAGGCGGTGCAGATCGCCGGCGCCGATCCGCAGGACCTGGCCGACTGCGCCCGCTTCAACGTCGAGCGCGGCGCTCAGATCATCGACATCAACATGGGTTGCCCGGTCAAGAAGGTGTGCAACGCCTGGTGCGGTTCGGCCCTGTTGCAGGACGAAGTACTGGTCCGGCAGATCGTCGAGGCCGTGGTTGGCGCGGTGGATGTGCCCGTCACGCTGAAGTTTCGCACCGGCTGGGACCGCGCCCATAAAAACGCGCTGAACATCGCGCGCATCGCCGAGGACGCCGGCATCGCCATGCTGACCCTGCATGGCCGCACCCGCGCCGATGGCTACACCGGCGACGCCGAGTACGACACCATCGCGGCGGTCAAGCGCTCGGTCGGCATTCTGGTGGTGGCCAATGGCGACATCACCTCGCCGGAAAAAGCCCGGTTCGTGCTCGACTACACCGGCGCCGATGCCGTCATGGTCGGCCGCGCTGCCCAGGGCCGTCCGTGGATCTTCCGCGAGATCGACCATTACCTGCGCACCGGCACCCATCTGCCGGCGCCGTATGTGGACGAAGTGCGCGCCCTGATGGATGAGCACTTGCGTGCGCACTATGCTTTCTATGGCGACTATCTGGGCGTGCGCACGGCGCGCAAGCACATCGGCTGGTATGTGCGCGACCTGCAGGGCGGCGAGGAATTCCGCCAGAAAATGAACCTGCTGGTATCCACCGAAGAACAACTGATTGCCGTCGATCAATTTTTCGAATCCCAGTGGAGACACGGCGAGCGGTTACAATACCGCCTCCCGGAAGAATTGGAAGCAGCATAAGACGGCGTAGAGAGCCTAAAAAAGTCGGATCAGAAGGGTAAGCGCCGGGGCCACAAGCCCTCGCGGCGATTTACCAGCGTCAACAGATTAAAAGCGAACGATATAAAATGAGCAAAGAAAGTATCCAGGAAGTAGTCCAGAAGAGCCTCGAAGATTACTTCAACGACCTGGGCGAGCAGCAGGCTTCGAACATCTACGACATGGTCGTGCTGACCGTGGAAAAACCGATCCTGGAAGTGGTCATGACGCGCGCCGACGGCAACCAGTCGCACGCCGCGCAGATGCTGGGCATCAACCGCAACACCTTGCGCAAGAAACTGCAAGAACACGGCCTGTTGTAACAGCGCGCGTTTTTCCGGCATGAGTGGCTGGGGACGGCCGCCGTTGCCGCACCCCGTAATACCGAATACGTCGTACCCCATATTCAACCACTAGCCCCTCTCAAGCCATGATTAAACAAGCTCTCATCTCCGTCTCCGACAAAACCGGTGTGCTGGACTTCGCCCGCGCGCTGTCCGCCATGGGCGTCAACATCCTGTCGACCGGCGGCACCGCCAAACTGCTGGCCGACAACGGCGTGGCCGTGACCGAAGTGGCCGACTACACCGGCTTCCCGGAGATGCTCGATGGCCGCGTCAAGACGCTGCACCCGAAAGTCCATGGCGGCATCCTGGCGCGCCGCGATTTCCCTGAGCATGTGGCCAAGCTGGAAGAGCACAACATCCCGACCATCGACATGGTGGTGGTCAACCTGTACCCGTTCCAGGCCACGGTCGCCAAGGACACCTGCACGCTGGAAGACGCGATCGAGAACATCGACATCGGCGGCCCGGCCATGCTGCGTTCGGCTGCCAAGAACCACAAGGACGTGGTGGTCATCTGCGACCCGTCGGACTACGGCGTGGTGCTGGCTGAAATGAAGGCCACCGACAACGCCCCAGGCTACGTCAGCTACGACACCCGCTTCACGCTGGCCACCAAGGTCTACGCGCACACCGCGCAGTACGACGGCGCCATCGCCAACTACCTGACCAGCCTGGACGCGACCCGCGCCCACGCCAGCCGCAACGCCTATCCGAAGACGCTGAACGTGGCGTTTGAAAAAGTGCAGGACATGCGCTACGGCGAGAACCCGCACCAGTCGGCCGCGTTCTACCGCGACATCGCCAAGACCGAGGGCGCGCTGGCCAACTACCGCCAACTGCAGGGCAAGGAACTGTCGTTCAACAACATCGCCGACGCCGACGCCGCCTGGGAATGCGTGAAGAGCATGGGCAGCTTCGACCAGAGCGCGGCCTGCGTGATCGTCAAGCACGCCAATCCGTGCGGCGTGGCGCTGGGCGCCAACGCGGCCGATGCTTACAAGCGCGCGCTGCAGACCGATCCGACCTCGGCGTTCGGCGGCATCATCGCCTTCAACGTCGAAGTGGACGCGGCCGCCGCGACCGAGCTGGCCAAGCTGTTCGTCGAAGTGCTGATCGCGCCGGTGTTCACGGCTGAAGCCAAGCAGATCCTGTCGGCCAAGCAGAACGTGCGCCTGCTGGAGATCCCGCTGGGTAACGGCGTCAACGCCATGGACTTCAAGCGCGTCGGCGGCGGCCTGCTGGTGCAGTCGGCCGACTCGAAGAACGTGCTGATCGGCGACCTGAAGGTGGTCAGCAAGCTGCAGCCTACGCCGCAGCAGCTGCAGGACATGATGTTCGCGTGGCGCGTGGCGAAGTACGTCAAGTCCAACGCCATCGTCTTCTGCGGTAACAACATGACCCTGGGCGTGGGCGCCGGCCAGATGAGCCGTATCGACTCGGCCCGCATCGCCTCGATCAAGGCGCAGAACGCCGGCCTGTCGCTGGCCGGTTCGGTGGTGGCATCGGATGCCTTCTTCCCGTTCCGCGACGGCCTGGACGTGGTGGTCGACGCGGGCGCGACCTGCGTGATCCATCCGGGCGGCTCGATGCGCGACCAGGAAGTGATCGATGCCGCCGACGAGCGCGGCGTCGTCATGCTGTACACCGGCACCCGTCACTTCCGCCATTAAGACCTGAGTAGTTTGCACAGTGCGGCGGACGCATCCGCCGCACTGTTTTTATATACAGCATTCAATGTTCCCGGTTACAATCCGGGAATGATTATTCTCGGCATCGACCCCGGCTTGCGCACGACCGGCTTTGGCGTCATCCACAAGCAGGGCGCCAAGCTGCGCTACATCGCTTCCGGCACCATCAAGAGTGGCGAGGGCAGCCTGCCGGTGCGGCTGAAGGTGATCCTGGATGGCGTGGCCGAAGTGGCGCGCCTCTACCAGCCCGACTACGCCGCCATCGAGCAAGTCTTCGTCAACGTCAATCCGCAATCGACTTTGCTGCTGGGCCAGGCGCGCGGCGCGGCCATCTGCGCGCTGGTGTCGGCCGAGCTGAGCGTGGCCGAGTATTCGCCCACGCAGGTCAAGCAGGCGGTGGTGGGCACGGGGCGCGCGGTCAAGGCGCAGGTGCAGGACATGGTGGCGCGGCTGCTGTCGCTGCCCGGCCTGCCTGGTACCGACGCCGCCGATGCCTTGGGCGTCGCCATCTGCCACGCCCACAGCCGCGAAACGCTGACCCTGATCGCCGGCGCCGGCAAGGGCACGACCACGGTCGCCAGCGGCCCGCTGGCCGGCCTGCGCATGAAAAACGGCCGCCTGGTCGGCTAAACCTTCCTCTTTAAAGGCTACAACACGATGATCGGTCGACTCTCCGGTATTCTGCTTGAAAAAAATCCGCCGCAATTGCTGGTTGACTGCGGCGGTGTTGGCTACGAGGTCGATGTGCCGATGAGCACCTTCTACAACCTGCCCGGCGTCGGCGAGAAAGTGGTGCTGTTCACGCACCAGGCGATCCGCGAGGATGCGCACCTCCTGTTCGGCTTCGGCAACGCCGAGGAGCGGGCGGTGTTCCGCCAGCTGATCAAGATCACCGGCGTGGGCGCGCGCACCGCGCTGTCGATTTTGTCTGGCATGTCGATCGCCGACCTCGCGCAGGCGGTGACGTTGCAGGAATCGGGCCGCCTGATCAAGGTGCCGGGCATCGGCAAGAAGACCGCCGAGCGCTTGCTGCTGGAGCTGAAGGGCAAACTGGGCGCGGACATCGGCGCCGGCGGCGCGCACGCGGTGCCGGACTCGCAATCGGACATCCTGAACGCGCTGCTGGCGCTGGGCTACTCCGACAAGGAAGCCTTGCTGGCGCTGAAGACCGTGCCGGCCGGCAGCGGCGTTTCGGACGGCATCAAGCAGGCATTGAAGGCGCTGTCCAAAGGCTGATCCGTCTCAATCGGATCGCAGCCGGCCCCGCCTATGCTCGACCATCGAGCCAAGCGGAGCCGCCGATCATGGACCAGCCGACACGTTTTCCGTGGAACCACTTCCCCGGCGTCTACATCCACGCACCGGAAAGTTTCGTCACCACGCATCACGCTTACTCTGCTGCCAAGGCCGGAGATATCTGGGCTGCTGTGGAACTGGTCACTGATACGATTTCCCTCAAGGTGCTGGACCAACTTTGGAAGCGGTTTGACGGCCATGCACCGATATTGGTTAGTCCACATGCCAAGAACACTTCGGGTGTCGACGCTATACCTGAAGCAATGGCCTGGGTGATTTCCGACCTTTTGAAATGGCCCTATGAGGATAGAGTAGTTCAGTTGAATGAGGTGAGCCATGCAAAAGCAAGTGGCTACGAGCGGTTGCAACGGCAGGTGACTTTTCACGGGGCGGTGGTAATTGGTCTAAACTATTTGCTGGTCGATAGCTTTGTTTGTCACGGCGGAACGCTTGCCAATTTTCGAGGTCATATTCTTGCGCAGAATGGATTTGTTATTGGCGCAACGGCATTGACCGGCAAGGACTACTCCGCCCAGTTGGCCGTTACAAGCAAACAATTGTCTGAGCTGAGGAGTAAACATGGACATATCGAATACTGGTGGCGACAACGGTTCGGGTTCGGATTCGAATGCCTCACCGCGTCAGAAGCCCGATATCTCAGCCGGGCTCGTACAGCTGAGAGCATCATTGCAGGCCTGGAGGCGGTTGATCGATGAAGGCAAGGTAGAATCACTGATATTGAAAATCGATTCGCCGCCGGAACTGGCGGGCGTCCCTAATCGCGTGCTGACCGAGCTAGAATTGCAACAGCTAATACTGAGCAAAAAACTGCAAAGCGATTACATGCAGCGAATACGGAAAACCCCGAGACTTGATTGAATAGGCAACCAGCACCTGCATGAGCATCCAGACCGACAGCTTCACCGAACAACGCATCATCGACGCGGCGCCGTCGTCGCCGAATGAGGAGGCGATCGAGCGCGCTTTGCGGCCCAAGCATCTCGATGAATATGTCGGCCAGTCCAAGATCCGCGACCAGCTGGAAATCTTCATCGCCGCCGCGCGCAACCGCAAGGAGGCGCTGGACCACACGTTGCTGTTCGGCCCGCCCGGCCTGGGCAAGACCACGCTGGCCAACATCATCGCCCGCGAAATGGGTGTGAACCTGCGCCAGACCTCCGGCCCGGTGCTGGAACGCCCCGGCGACCTGGCCGCCATCCTCACCAACCTGGAAGCCAACGACGTCCTGTTCATCGACGAGATCCACCGCCTGTCGCCGGTGGTCGAGGAGATCCTGTACCCGGCGCTGGAGGACTACCAGATCGACATCATGATCGGCGAAGGCCCGGCCGCGCGCTCCGTCAAGCTGGACTTGCAGCCGTTCACGCTGGTCGGCGCCACTACCCGCGCCGGCATGCTGACCAACCCGCTGCGCGACCGCTTCGGCATCGTCGCCCGACTCGAGTTCTACAACACCGAGGAACTGACCCAAATCGTCACCCGCAGCGCCGCGCTGTTGAAGGCCAACATCGCCCCCGACGGCGCGGTCGAAGTGGCCCGCCGCGCGCGCGGCACGCCGCGTATCGCCAACCGCCTGCTGCGCCGCGTGCGCGACTATGCCGAAGTCAAAGGCAACGGCGACATCACCAAGTCCGTGGCCGACGCCGCGCTGGTCATGCTCGACGTCGACACCGTCGGCTTCGACGTCATGGACCGCAAGCTGCTCGAAGCGGTGCTGTATAAGTTCGGCGGCGGCCCGGTCGGCATCGGCAACCTGGCGGCGGCCATCGGCGAGGCGGCCGATACCATCGAGGACGTGCTCGAACCCTACCTGATCCAGCAAGGCTATCTGCAGCGCACGCCACGCGGCCGCGTCGCCACACCGGCCGCCTACAAGCACTTCGGCGTCACGCCGCCGCGCACCAATCCCAATGGCGAACTGTGGGACCTGTGATGCAGATCTGGGTCGATGCAGACGCCTGTCCGGCGGTCATCAAGGACATCCTGTACCGCGTGGCCGACCGCGTGCCATTGCAGGTCACGCTGGTGGCCAATCAGTTGCTGCGGGTGCCGCCGTCGCGCCACATCCGCTCGGTGCAGGTGCCGTCCGGCGCCGATGTGGCGGACCAGGAAATCGTGCGCCTGCTGGAGCCCGGCGACCTGGTGGTCACCGGCGACATCCCGCTGGCTTCGGACGTGTTGAAGAAGGGCGGCTACGCGCTCAATCCGCGCGGCGAGTTCTACACCAACGACAACATCGCGCAGATGCTGACGATGCGCGCCTTCATGGACGAGCTGCGCGGCAGCGGCGTCGACACCGGCGGCCCGGCCGCCTTCAGCCAGGGCGACCGGCAGAACTTCGCCAACAGCCTTGACCGGCACATCAGCAAGATGCGGCGCCAGGCCTGATTTATTTGGGCAGCCGCAGGGTCGGCACGAAGCGGGTCAGGTAGATGCTGACGCAGCCGCCGATGAGCAGCAGCATCAGTTGCAGCCAGAGCTTGTCCACGCGCCACATCGAATAGCCCAGCGATGCCCACATGAAGACCAGCACCCAGATCTTGCCGCGCAGGGGAATGCCCTTGCCGTTTTCATAGTCGCGCAGGTATTTGCCGAACACGCGGTTGGTTTGCAGCCAGTGGTGCAGGCGCGTGGAGCCGCGCGCGAAGCAGGCCGATGCCAGCAACAAGAAGGGCGTGGTCGGCAGCAGCGGCAGGAAGATGCCGAGGACGCCCAGCACAACGGCCAGGCAGCCGACCAGGTTCAGGAATATTTTCATTGGCCTCAAGGGGGGGCGATTAGTCGGCGAGGTGGGCGCCATCCTTACACCGGATACAAAAAATATAAAAATGAAATCATTGTAATGGCGACGTGATGTCATGTGACTAACACGTGCCGCGCATCGGTGCGGTACCTCGTTCACATAATAAAGGAAGACATCAAATGAAACCTTACACTCTCGCCAAGGCCGTACTGGCCGCTTGCGTTGGCCTGTCCGCCTGCGCCGCCCAGGCGGCCGACGTCACCTTCACCTTCACCAACACCGCGCCGGCCGGCGGGGTCGGCGTCGCGCCGCTGTGGCTGGGCCTGCACAACGGCGGCTTCGACAGCTTCGACGTCGGCAGCGCCGCTTCGGTGGCGATCGAACGCGCCGCCGAGGACGGCAATGCCAGCGTGCTCACGTCGAACTTCGCTAGCCAAGTCGCCGGCGGCCTGCAGACCACGCTGCCGGGCGGCCCGCGCTTCCCCGGCGCCAGCAGCACCTTCACGCTGCACAACGTCGACCTGAACGGTGCGAACCGCTACCTGAGCTACGCCGCGATGGTCGTGCTCAGCAATGATTTCTTCATCGGGAATGACAACGCCAAGGCGATCGACCTGTCGTCGCTGGCGGGTGGCGGCAGCTTGTCGCTGGCGCTGGGCGGCGCCGGCCATGTGTATGACGCCGGCACCGAGCAGAACAACTTCGCCTATTCGCTGGCCAACGGCGCCTACGGCATCGGTGGCGGCCAGAGCGCGGCCAACCAGGGCATCGACGAGCACGGCGTGGTGCATGTCGCGACTGGCAATCCCTACCTGAGCTTTGTCGACGACGGCAATTACGTGCCGGCCAACTTCGACTGGACCGCGCTGAACTTCAACAACCAGCAATCCATCGGCCGCCTGGATATTTCGGTGACGGCCGTGCCGGAGCCGGAAACCTACGCCATGCTGTTCGCCGGCCTGGGCCTGCTGGGCGTGGTCGCGCGCCGCCGCCAGGGGCAGGGCAAGGCTGCTGAGGCCGCAGGCGATATCGCCTGAGTCCGGGCCGGGCGGCGTCAATCCATGCCGGCCTTGCCGGGCGCCCAGTACGCCTTGCTTTGACGCCGCCCTGCCGCCGTACCCTGCTGGCGCAGCAGCCGGCTCATGTGCTGGATCGAGCCGGCCTGACCGGTCAGCACGATCTCCGCCTCAGGGTGCGACTGCAGCAGCGCCGACATGTGCGCGTCCAGCTCGTTGAAGTGCTCGTCGCCCTCCAGGCGAGCGCAGAGGTGGGCGTCATCCAGCCCAAGCTGCCGGATGACGAGCGCCGTCTCGGCCAGGGCCGCCACCTCAAACACCATTCGCAATGGCGACGCCTGGCCGGACAAGGCCACCGCCAGGCCCAGCGACGTTTCATCGCCGAACAGGATGGCGCGCCCGCGCGGTTGCTCCAGCCGCAGCGACCTGCGCGGGCCGAAGACGGTGCAGTCGTCGCCCTTGCGCACCAGGCGCGCCCAGTGCGTGCCGGGGCCGTCCGCGTGCAGATAGACCAGGATGCGCGTGCGTCCGCTTGCCGCGTCCCAATCCATCGGCGTGTAGGTGCGTTGCACCCATCCGCCCAGCTGGATCTGGATCTTGTCGCCCGGCGTCCAGGCGACGTTGCGCAGCGCCTCGCCGCCGAGCGTGATGAGGCGGAAGGCGGGGCCGATATCCTCGACGTGCAGCACCTGCGCGTTGCGCGTAAACAGTTTCAGTACCGCCGCTTCAAGCCGGCCGGGGCGCCGCTGCAGGGTGGGCGGGAGGATGTCGTTCATTGTTCAGGCTCCGTGAAATATTCGGGTTGAGTGGAGGGCGCGTCCATGCTGATGCAGACGGGCCTTGCGCCGGAATATTGTGGGAGCCGCCACGCCCATGAAAAAACCCCGCAACTTGCGGGGTTCGGTTTTGTTCGCGCGGCGGTGCTTATTCCTGGCGCACCCACACCTGCGAGCGGCCCAGCATCGGCACGCCGATGTAGCCGCGCACGCTCAGCTTCTTGCCGCCGTCGGTCAGGTGCATCTTGCTGCGGTAGACCTTGCCGTTGTCCGGATCGAGGATCTCGCCGCCGTTGTATTCGTCGCCGTCCTTTTTCAGGCCGGTCATGATCACCAGGCCGACGACCGGCTGGTTCTTGCGAGCGTCTTCGCACTTCTCGCATTTGGGATTCTGGTCTTCGGTCGGCGCACGGAACAGCTGTTCGATCTTGCCTTGCAAGACGCCGTTGTTGTCGGTGATGCGTATCAGCGCTTTCGGCTTGCCGCTGACGTCGTCGATGTTTTTCCATAGGCCGACCGGGGAGCTGTCGTCGGCAAAGGCCGGGGCGATGGACAGCGCGGCGGTGATGAGCAAAGCGAGGAATTTCATGTGGGGTCTCCAAGGTTATTTTATTCATTGAGTGTAGCAAAAAAATGACCGGTCGTACTATTTTCTCTGGAATTATACATATTGTCTAAAATAAGATAATATGTGTGAATGAAAAAGACGCCCGAACAACAGAATCTCCTGGAACAGATGAAGCAGGTCGCGGACGGCCTGGGCAAGACCCTGGCGCCGTTTTGCGAAGTGGTGCTGCACGACCTGATCAATCCCGAGCACGCCATCCTGGCGATCCACAACAACCTGTCCGGGCGCGAGGTTGGCGCGCCGGCCACCGAGCTGGGCCTGGCGCGCGCCGCCGATCCGGACGTCGCCCAGGTCATCGCCAACTATCCGAACACCTTTGCTGATGGCCGCCGGGCCAAGAGCACGTCGATCGGCATCAAGGACAGCCAAGGCCAGTACGTGGCCGCGCTATGCATGAACGTGGACCTGACGGTGTTCCGCAGCCTGAACACGCTGCTGACCCAGTTCAGCGCGGTCGACAACGATTCCGCCGTGCGCGAGACGCTGGAACCGGCCGGCGCCGACGCGCTGCGCGCCCGCATCGACCAGTTCGCCGCGCGCCTGGCCACCACGCCGCGCGCGCTCAAGGCCGAGGAGCGCAAAGCGCTGATGCGCGAGCTCAAGGAGTCTGGACTGAGCGACGTGCGACGTGGCATGGACATCGTCGCCAACTACCTGAACGTCTCGCGCGCCACGGTGTACAACGATGTCCGCGATGGCCAATAACCTCGCCCATCTGCTGTTGCTGGACCGCGACCAAGCCGCCGCGCTGCTGCAACCGGACGACGTGCTGGCCGCCGTGCGCGAGTCCTTCCTGCTGCACGCCAGCGGCGACGGCCGCAACTTCCCGTTGGTGCGCGAGGCGCTGCCGGCCGGCGTGTTCGGCATCAAGTCGGGTGGTGCGGCGCCGCTGGATTTGCTGGGCATGAAGGCGGCCGGCTTCTGGCCGGGCAACCGCAGCCACGGCGCGGACGGCCATCAGGCCACGATCATGTTGTTCGATCCGGCTACTGGACGGCCGCAGTGCCTTATCGACGGCAACGCCGTCACCACTGAACGCACGGCGGCGGCGGGCGCGCTGGGTCTGCTGGCGCTGGCGCGTCCGGACAGCGCGACGCTGTGCGTGTTCGGCACCGGCGTGCAGGGTAGCGCGCATGTGGACTACGCGTTGCGCGTGCTGCCCAGCCTGCGGCGCGTGCGCTACCTGACTTCCGACGGCCGCCGCGATGCCGCCTTCGAAGCGCGCTTCGCGCAACGCTGCGACGTCGCGCCCGGCGCGAGCGCCGATGCGGCGGTAGCCGACAGCGACATCGTCATCACCGCCACCACCGGACGCGGCCCGCTGTTCGCGCCGCAGGCGGTGCGCCCCGGCGCGCATCTGAACTGCGTCGGCAGCGACACGCGCGGCAAGCGTGAACTGGCGGAAGGTATGCTGGCGCTGGCCAGCGTCTGGGTCGACGACCTGGCGCAGGCGCTCGCCATCGGCGAATTGCAATGGGCGCCGCAGACGCCGGTGAAAGAGTTCGGCGCGCTGCTGGCGGAAGACGCGCCCGCGCGTCAGGGCATCGCGGCTGACGCCATCACCATCTTCGACATGACGGGCATCGCCCTGCAGGATCTTTCGGTGGCGCGCATGCTGCGGCAGCGCGCCTTGGCAACCGGCACAGGCACCAGCGTGGCCTGGCCATGGTAATCACAAGGACTAACATGAACGATTTGATACTCCCCACATACGCCGACGTGGTCGCCGCATCGGAACGCATCGCCGGCCACGCGCACCACACGCCGGTGGCCACCTCGCGCACCGCCAACGACGAACTGGGCGCCGAGGTGTTCTTCAAGTGCGAGAACATGCAGCGCATGGGCGCCTTCAAATTCCGCGGCGGCTACAACGCGCTGGCGCGCTTCACGCCCGAACAGCGCCGTGCCGGCGTGGTGGCGTTTTCGTCGGGGAACCATGCGCAAGCGATCGCGCTGGCGGCCAAGCTGCTGGGCATTCCAGCCACCATCGTCATGCCGCTCGACGCGCCGGCCTCCAAGGTGGCCGCCACGCGCGGCTATGGCGCGCAAGTGGTCACTTACGACCGCTACACCGAGGACCGCGAGCAGATCGGCCGCGACCTGGCGCAGAAGCACGGGCTGACCCTGATTCCGCCCTACGATCACGCCGACGTGATCGCGGGTCAGGGCACGGCGGCCAAGGAGTTGCTGGAGACGGTGGGGCATCTGGATGCATTGTTCGTCTGCCTGGGCGGCGGCGGTTTGCTGAGCGGCTCGGCGCTGGCGGCGCGCGCGATCTCGCCGTCGACCCGCATCTACGGCGTGGAGCCGGAGGCCGGCAACGACGGCCAGCAATCGTTCCGCAGCGGCAGCATCGTGCATATCGAGACGCCGAAGACCATCGCCGACGGCGCGCAGACGCAGCACCTGGGCAATCTGACTTTCCCGATTATTAAGCGTGACGTGGACGACATCCTGACCGTCAGCGACGAGCAGCTGCGGCACGAGATGCGCTTCTTCGCCGGCCGCATGAAGATGGTGGTGGAGCCGACCGGCTGCCTCGGCTTCGCCGCAGCGCGGGCGATGAAGGACCAGTTGCAGGGCAAGCGCATCGGCGTGATCATCAGCGGCGGCAACGTCGACATCGACCGCTACGCCGAGCTGCTGCGCCACTGATCAGGCGTATTTCTTCTGTTTGAAATCGCGCAGCACCTCGTGCGCCGCGTTGTGGCCCGGCGCGCCGGTCACGCCGCCGCCGGGATGGGTGCCCGCGCCGCAGGTGTACAGGCCGGCGATCGGCCCGCGATAGTCGGCGTGGCCCAGCATCGGCCGCGCCGAGAACAGTTGATCCAGCCCCAGCGCGCCGTGGAAGATGTCGCCGCCGACCAGGCCGAAGGTGCGTTCCAGGTCGAGCGGGCTCATGATCTGCCGGCCCAGCACGGACTGCTTGAAGTTGGGCGCGTAGGCGTTCACGGTGTCTATCATCAGGTCGGCCACGGCGTCGCGGTGCTGGTCCCAGCTGGCGCCGTCGGGCAGCTGCGGCGCCACGTGCTGGCAGAACAGGCTGGCCACGTGCTGGCCGGGTGGCGCCAGGCTCGGGTCCAGCGTCGAGGGGATCAGCACTTCCACGATGGGCTTGCGCGCCCAGCCCAGCGCGCGGGCGTCGTGGTAGGCGCGCTCCATGTAGTCGAGGCTGGGCGCAATGATGATGCCGCTGCCGTGATGCTCGGCCATCGTCTTGCCGGGCAGGCAGCTGAAGTCCGGCAGTTCCGACAGCGCCACGTTCATGCGGAAGGTGCCGGAGCCGCAGCGCCAGGCTTCCATGCGGCGCAGGAAATCGGCGGGCAGCGCGGCCGCGTCGACCAGCGAGGTGTACAGCAGGCGCGGATTGAGGTTGGACACCACCACCCGCGCATCGAGGCGTTCGCCTTTCGCGGTGACGACGCCGACCGCGCGGCCCTTATCCAGCAGCACTTCGCGCACGCCGCAGCCGGTGCGGATCTCGACGCCGCGCGCCTCGGCCGAGCGGGCCATCGCCTGCGTGATCGCGCCCATGCCGCCGATGGCGTGGCCCCACGCGCCTTTCTTGCCGTTGACCTCGCCGAATACGTGGTGCAGCAGCACGTAGGCGGAGCCGGGCGTGTAAGGGCTGGCGTAGTTGCCGACGATGCTGTCGAAGCCATAGGCGGCCTTGATCGGCGCGCTCTCGAACCAGCCGTCCAGATAATCGCCGGCCGACTTGGTGAACAGGTCCAGCAGCTCGCGCTGGGTGGCGACCGACAGCTTGCGCATGCGATTGCCCAGGCCGCCGGCCTTGATCAGCTCGGGCAGGGCGCTGAGCCAGCTACCTTGGACCAGATTGGGCGGCGTCCGCAGCACGGTTTCGCGCAGCAGTCCGGCGGCGGTCTCCAGATGCTGGGCGTAGGCTTGAAGGCGGCTGGCGTCGCGCTGGGAAAACTTCGCCACTTCGGCCTGGGTCTGACCGGCGCCGATTTTCAGGTAGCGGCCGTCGTCCAGCGGCAGGAAGTTCGACAGTGGGCGTTCGACGATGTTGAGACCGTGCTGTTTTAGTTCCAGGTCGTTGATCACCTTGGGGTTGAGCAGCGATACGGTGTACGCGGCCACCGAATTGCGGAAGCCGGGATGGAATTCCTCGGTCACCGCCGCGCCGCCGACCACGTCGCGCTGTTCCAGCACCGTGACCTTCAGGCCGGCCTTGGCCAAGTAGTAGGCGCATACCAGGCCGTTATGGCCGCCGCCGATAATGATCACATCGCGCATCGATAGTCTCCTCGTATTCAGAAGCATCATTGTGCGGACGGCGCCGGCAAATTGCATTGCACAGGCCGACGAATTGCGGGAATATACTGAGCAAAATGACGAAAATTTCGGCAAAAGGAAATAATGGACGACATCGATCAGCAGTTGCTTGCCCTATTGCGTGAAAACGCGCGCGCCACCACGAGCGAGCTGGCGCGCAAGCTAGGCTTGTCGCGCACGACGGTACAGAGCCGGATTGAGCGGCTGGAGCGATCCGGCGTGGTGATCGGCTACACGGTACGCACCAGCGCGGACTATCGTGCCGGGCTGGTGCGGGCGCTGGTGATGATAACAGCCACGCCCAAACTCACGCCTGGCATCGAAAGCGCCTTGCGCAAGTTCGCCGCCGTGCGCACGTTGCATTCGGTGAACGGGATCTACGATTTCATCGCCGGCGTCGAAGCCGGATCGGTGGAAGAGCTCGATGCCGTGGTGGACCGCATCGGCGCGCTCGACGGCGTGGAGCGCACCACCACCTCAATCCTGATGACCACACGCATCGATCGCTAAATTGGGGTCAAGTCTGGCATTCGGACACGGCCTCGGCCATGGGGTGGGGTCAAGTCTGACATTCGGACACGAGCTCTGCCGTAACCGCCCGCTTACGGCAGAGCTCGTGTCCGAATGTCAGACTTGACCCCATTTTAGTGTTGAGCTCGTGTCCGAATGCCAGACTTGACCCCAGTTGTTCGGCGTAAAAAAAGCCGCGCGGCTTGCACCGGGCGGCTTTTGCTAGCTAGCTGAACTTATCAGGCGGCTGGCAGTTTGGCGAATTGCTCGCGCATCTTGTCCAGCGTGGCCGAGAAGTTGGCGACGCGTTCTTTTTCCTGCGCTACCACCTCGGCCGGCGCGCGGGCGACGAAGCTTTCGTTCGACAACTTGCCGTTTGCCTTGTTGATCTCGCCTTCAACGCGGGCGATCTCTTTCGACAGGCGCTCGCGCTCGGCCTTGACGTCGATTTCCACCTTCAGCATCAGCTTGGTCGTGCCGACGATCGATACGGCGGCCGGCGATTCCGGCAGTGCGTCGACGATCTGCACTTCGGACAGCTTGCCCAGCGACTGGATGTATGGCGCGAACACTTCCATCGCCGTCTTGTCGGCCGCGTTGGTTGGCTCGACGATCAGCGGCACGCGCAGCGATGGCGCCAGTTGCATCTCGCCGCGCAGGTTGCGGGTGGCGTCGGTCAGCGCCTTCAACTGCTGCATCCAGGCTTCGGCCGACTCATCAATGGCGGCGGTGTTCGCGATCGGGTAAGGCTGCATCATGATCGAATCACCAGTCTTGCCGGCCAGCGGCGCAACAGCCTGCCACAGCGCCTCGGTGACGAACGGAATGACCGGATGCGCCAGGCGCAGCACCACTTCCAGCACGCGCAGCAGCGTGTGGCGGGTGGCGCGCTGCTGGCCTTCGGTGCCGCTTTGTACCTGCACCTTGGCCACTTCCAGATACCAGTCGCAATACTCGTCCCACACGAACTTGTAGATGGTCGAGGCGATGTTGTCGAAGCGGTAGTCTTCGAAGCCCTTGGCCACGTCCAGCTCGGCCTTTTGCAGCAGCGAGATGATCCACTTGTCGGCGTTCGACAGGTCGGCCACGCTGGCGCTGCAATCCTTGCCCTCGGTGTTCATCAGCACGAAGCGGGTGGCGTTCCACAGCTTGTTGCAGAAGTTGCGGTAGCCTTCGGCGCGGCCCAGGTCGAAGTTGATGTTGCGGCCCAGCGAGGCGTACGAGGCCATCGTGAAGCGCACCGCGTCGGTGCCGTAGGCGGCGATCCCTTCCGGGAACTCCTTGCGCGTGGCCTTGGCGATCTTCTCGGCCGCTTTCGGATTCATCAGGCCGGTGGTGCGTTTCTCCACCAGCGCTTCGACGCCGATGCCGTCGATCAGGTCGATCGGGTCCAGCGTGTTGCCCTTGGACTTGGACATCTTCTGGCCGGTCGAGTCGCGCACCAGGCCGTGCACGTACACCGTTTCAAATGGCACTTTTCCCGTGAAGTGCGCGGTCATCATGACCATGCGCGCCACCCAGAAGAAGATGATGTCGAAGCCGGTCACCAGCACCGACGATGGCAGGAAGGCCTTGATGTCAGGCGTCTCTTCCGGCCAGCCGAGGGTCGAGAACGGCACCAGCGCGGACGAGAACCACGTGTCGAGCACGTCGTTGTCGCGGCGCAGCGGGCCGGTGCTGCCCTTGGCGGCGGCCTGCGCGATGGCTTCGGCTTCGGTCTTGGCGACGAAGATGTTGCCGGCGTCGTCGTACCAGGCCGGAATCTGATGGCCCCACCACAGCTGGCGCGAGATGCACCAGTCCTGGATGTTGTTGAGCCACTGGTTGTAGGTGGTGCTCCAGTTTTCCGGCACGAACTTGATCTCGCCATTGGCGACCTTGTCCAGCGCGGTTTCGGCGATCGATTTGCCCGGGAAGAAAGTGCCTTCCGGCGCCGGCTTGCTCATGGCGACGAACCACTGGTCGGTCAGCATCGGCTCGATGATGACGCCGGTACGGTCGCCGCGCGGCACCATCAGCTTGTGCGGCTTGACTTGTTCCAGCAGGCCCAGCGCGTCCAGGTCGGCCACGATCTGCTTGCGCGCCACGAAGCGGTCCATGCCGCGGTAGGCGACCGGCGCTTCGTCGTTGATCTTCGCTTCCAAGGTCATGATGGTCAGCAGCGGCAGCTTGTGGCGCTGGCCGACGGCGTAGTCGTTCAGGTCGTGCGCGGGCGTGATCTTCACGCAGCCGGTGCCGAATTCCTTGTCGACGTATTCGTCGGCGATGATCGGGATCTCGCGGTCGGTCAGCGGCAGCTTGAGCATCTTGCCGACCAGCGGCAGGTAGCGCTCGTCGGTCGGGTCCACCGCCACGGCGACGTCGCCCAGCATGGTTTCAGGACGGGTGGTGGCGACAGTCAGCATGCCGCTGCCGTCGGCCAGCGGGTACTTGATGTACCACATCGAGCCGTCTTCCTCTTCCGACACCACTTCCAGGTCGGAGACGGCGGTGCCCAGCACCGGATCCCAGTTGACCAGGCGCTTGCCGCGGTAGATCAGGCCCTGTTCGTGCAAACGCACGAAGACGTCGGTGACGACTTTCGAGCGCGGCTCGTCCATCGTGAAGTATTCGCGCTGCCAGTCCGGCGAGGCGCCCAGCCGGCGCATCTGGCCGGTGATGGTGGAGCCGGATTTCTCTTTCCACTCCCACACCTTCTTGACGAACTCTTCGCGGCCCAGGTCGTGGCGCGAGATTTTCTGCGCGTCCAGCTGGCGCTCCACCACGATCTGCGTGGCGATGCCGGCGTGGTCGGTGCCGGGGATCCAGGCGGTGTTGTGGCCCAGCATGCGATGGTAGCGGGTCAGGCCGTCCATGATGGTCTGGTTGAAGGCATGGCCCATGTGCAGGGTGCCGGTCACGTTCGGCGGCGGCAGCTGGATGCTGAAGGACGGTTTGCCGGCGTCGAGGGTGGCGGTGTAGTAACCGCGCTGTTCCCACTCGGTACGCCAGAATTGTTCAATGTCGGCAGGCTCGAAAGACTTGGCTAATTCCATGATTTGGCAGACTTATTTTATAAAAAGCGTTTGGGAAAACAACCATTATAGATGACGCGGCAAGCTTGGCGCACATTAGCCGCTTGTTAAACTCTGGACATTTCCCGCTCCGATGTCGAATTCCGCAAGTTTTTTGACTCGCCCCGTCGAAGAGCATACCGTTGCCCGTCCCAACAATGTTTTTTTGACATGGAGACGGAAATGACAACTCGACTCATTGCTGTGCTGGTCGCTGGCTTACTGGCCGGCGCATCGGCTTCCGCGCTGGCCCAGTCCGACAAGGTCTGGATCAGCGTCGGCGACGCCGCCTATGCCCAATTGCAGAAAGTGGCGCCGCAGGCGCTGGCGCGCGAGAGCCGCGCCAGCTTCGCCGCCCGGCCCGGCCACGAGCGGGTCCACCTGGTCGAGGTCGACGAGCAGCAGATGCTGGCGCTGTCGGCCGCCGTGCACCGCAAGCTGCGCCGCTGCGGCGGC
This sequence comes from Rugamonas sp. A1-17, assembly GCA_025548565.1. GTDB lineage: Bacteria > Pseudomonadota > Gammaproteobacteria > Burkholderiales > Burkholderiaceae_D > Rugamonas. Next base: position 111,808 of record JAJLPB010000013.1, on the reverse strand, counting down.
TTCATGTTCCACGCCAGCGAAGCGGCCGGCATCGCCGCGCTGACGCCGTCCAAGGCCGGCGCCGCGCAGCAACTGGCCGTGGCGCGGCCGTCGTACGTGATCGACCAGCAAAGCGTGGTCAATCCCATGCTGACGCAAATGCAGGCCAGTAACATCGGCCAGACCATCGTCGACATGTCGTCCTACACCAACCGCTACTACACCACCAACAACGGCGTCAACGCGTCGAACTGGCTGATGCAGCGCTGGGCCACGATGGCCGCCGGCCGCAGCGACATCGCCGTCACCCAGTACACGCACGCTTCCTGGCCGCAGAAGTCGGTGATCCTGACCATCACCGGCACCGACAACCCGAACGAAGTGGTGGTGCTGGGCGGCCACCTCGACTCGATCAACCAGGCCGGCACCAGCGAGACCACCAAGGCCCCCGGCGCCGACGACGACGCCTCCGGCATCGCCAGCCTGACCGAGGTGCTGCGGGTGATGATCGCCAGCGGCTACAAGCCGCGCCGCACGATCAAGCTGATCGGCTACGCGGCCGAGGAGGTCGGCCTGCGCGGCTCGCAGGACATCGCCCAGAACCACAAGGCCAACAACGTCAACGTGGTTGGCGTGATGCAGCTCGACATGACCAACTACAAAGGTTCGGTTAACGACATCTACCTGTTCACCGACTACACCGACAGCGCCCAGAACACCTTCGTCGGCAACCTGATCGCGACCTACCTGCCGACCCTGAAGGTCGGCCACGACCAGTGCGGCTACGCCTGCTCCGACCACGCCTCGTGGACCTCGGCCGGCTACTGGACGTCGATGCCGTTCGAGACGGCCATGGGCGAGGACGATCCCTACATCCACACCGCCAACGACACCTACGCCAACACCGGCAACCAGGCCGACCACGCGCTCAAGTTCGCGCGCATGGCGCTGGCCTACGCGGTCGAGCTGGGCAGCGACGGCCCAGGCGTGACGCCGCCGGCCGACCATACCGAGACCTACACCGGCACCTTGAGCAAGGGCCAGACCCGCGTCTACGGCCCGTTCGCGGTGGCGGGCGGCGGCAGCTTCAAGGCCGCGCTCAGCGGCAGCGGCGACACCGACCTGTACGTGCGCAAGGCCGGCGCGGCCAGCACCAGCAGCTACGATTGCAAGTCCGATGGCCCGACCAGCACCGAGAACTGCACGGTGTCCTACGCCGCCAACGGCAACGCGTATTTGCTGCTGAACGGCTACGCCGCGTCCAGCTACACGCTGACCGTCACCTATCCGCAGCAGTGAGGACGGCGGGGCGGCCGGCTTGTTGCGGCCGCCCCATCTGGGTTATTCTTGAACGATACCCAACAGGAGAACCCGATGCCCAGCTTTGAAACCGTCACCCTTGACGTTGCGGACCATATCGCCACCGTGCGCCTGAACCGCCCGGAAAAACTCAACGCCATGAACCTGGCGATGTGGAACGATATCCGCAGCGCCTTCCAGCACATCGACGCGACGCCGGAGATCCGCGTGGCGATCCTGGAGGGCGAGGGCAAGGCCTTCACCGCCGGCATCGATCTGCAGATGATGATGGGCCTGGGCGCGCAGATCCGCGACGAGTGCGACGGCCGCACGCGCGAGAACCTGCGCCGCATCATCCTCGACATGCAGGACACCTTGACCAGCCTGGAGCGCTGCCGCAAGCCGGTGCTGGCCGCTGTGCATGGCGCCTGCGTGGGCGGCGGCATCGACCTGATCTGCTGCGCCGACATGCGCTATTGCGCGGAGGACGCTTGGTTCAGCATCAAGGAAATCGACATCGGCATGACCGCCGACGTCGGCACCCTGCAGCGCCTGCCGCGCCTGATCGGCGAGGGCATGGCGCGCGAGCTGGCCTACACGGCGCGCAAGGTCGACGCCGCAGAGGCGAAGGAGATCCGCTTGGTCAACCGCGTGTTCGAATCGCCCGAGGCTTTGCGCGCGGGCGTGCGCGCGATCGCGGCCGACATCGCGGCCAAGGCGCCGCTGGCGATCCGCGGCGTGAAGGAAATGATCAGCTACGCGCGCGACCACTCGGTGGCGGACGGCCTCAACTACAACGCCACGTGGAACGCGGCCATGCTGATGTCGGCCGACCTGCAGGAAGCGATGATGTCTGGCATGAGCAAGCGCCCGCCGACGTTCAGGAACTAGCGCAGCGCGTCTTACCCGGCCTTTCTGTTCTGTCGGCTGTGTGGGGCGGGCACGGGCAGATTTTCGACCCTCATCACTTCAAGGGTCGCGGCCAATGCGTCGCGACCGTTGACGATGGCTTCCTCGATAGTTTCACCATCCGAAAAACATCCCCAGAAATCGGTGTAGGTAATCAGGAATCCACCGCCCTCGTCTGGTGTCAGAGGGCGGATTTCATACGGATAATCGTCAAGGATGTCCATGTTCAGATTCCCTCGGCAAACAAAACAACGGCCATATACCAAGTGATATTACGCCGTTTTGATCGCTTGAGGGGTTGTCAGCGGAGCGGGTCCACCGGCTTGCCCCTCAAATAAAACAGGGCAAGCCGGCGCGGCGTGCTTACGGTTTCAGGCTGAAGTTGACGTTGCTTTGGTTGGCCAGCGCGATGTCGACCAGTGGCAGGCTGGCTGTGGTGTAGCCTTCGGCGGACGCTTCGGCGATGTATTTGCCGACGCCTGGCAGCACGGTGGCGGCGCTGGCGAATTGCAGCGGCAGCGTGGCGCTGTACACCGCGTATTGCGGCGCGCTAACCGGCAGGCCGCTCAGCGTGTAGCTGCCGCTGGCCAGGTCGGCGCCGCGGTACTTGATGGTGACGGTCGGCCCGGCCGCGAAGCTCTGCTTGGCCGCGACATAGGCGGTGGCGGTGCTGCTGGCCGGAGTCAGCGTGACGGTGCCGCCGATGCTGCCGGTGACGCTGGCCGGCAGCGTGATCGGCGCGGTGGCTGTGCTGATGGCCACCGTGGCCGAGGTGCTGGTGACCGGCACCGCGCCGACCACGGCGGCGGCGCTGTCGTCGGCCGTGACCACCACGTCGTAATTCCCCAGCGGCAGGCGGCTCAGCGCGAATTCGCCGGTGGTGGCGTTGGGCGCGGTGGCGCTGACGATGGTGCCGTTCTGCTGCGCCGACACCATCACGTGGCGGGTCAGCAGCGCGGTCGAGACAAAGCCGCCGATGCCGTTGAGCGTGGTCGGAATCACCTTCACCACCGGTTTCAGCGCGTACTTGCCGTTGCCCTTGGTGACGATGGATTTGCAGGCGTCGAAGTCCAGCACCAGGTCGACCCGTTGGCCGGCCGCCACGTCAAAGGAGTTGATCAGCTTGATGCCGCTCTGCACCGCGCTCGGCGTGTCGAGCGACAGCTCGGCGGTGCTGCCGCTGACCACCACGGAGTTGGCCATGCCGGTGCCGGTGTTGGGGTCGAGCACCAGCCGCAGCTGGTTGTAGTGGCCCGCGCTCAGCGAGGTCTGGCCCAATGCCTCCAGCGCGCCGTTGGTCAGGTTCAGCAGGTTGATCTTGCGGGCCGGGCTGAGCGTGATGTCGGTCCAGCCGGCATCGGTGTCGCTGGCCGTGCTGCTCTGGTTGACGCGCACCTTGTTGACGGTGACGTTGACGGCGTCGAAGCCGCACGACGGCGCGTCCGTCATCGACACGGACAGCGTGCCCAGGGTGCTGTCCGGCGTGCTGCCGCCTCCGCCTCCGCCTCCGCCACCGCCACCGCCGCCGCAGGCGCTCAGGCCGGCTGCGGTAAGGGCCGCCACGGCGGCCAAGTAAAGGGTTGGGTGTGCTGGCTTCATGATGAGTCTCCCGATAATCGCGCGTGTGGCGCTTGTTGTGGCGACCGAGGATGTCGCTGTGGAGATATTGTCTGTTCCTTTCGGAAACTATTATGTGTGATGCCGCACATAGCGCGCGGCTTTTACATCTGTTACAGATGGGCTAGCTATACGCGCCATACCAGGTATTGTGGTTTTTTTCACGCGGACGTTGTTCGCGCGGCGCGGCCGGGCGTATAATCGGGCCCGCCACCGCAAGGTGGCACACGCTAGGGGTCCTGCGCATTGCGATGCGCGGGTGAGAAATACCCTCCGAACCTGATCTGGATAATGCCAGCGAAGGGAAGCTTAGGACATCGCCGCCACGCCTCGTTGCATCTGTGGAGCGGCGCCGTCCAACCTCCTTTGCTGGCTCCTGTAGCTAACGAAGGAGCCAAATGAACGCCAATCCCAAATTCCTCTCCGCCACCGCCACGGTGGACGAGGCAGCCATCAAGCCACTACCGAATTCCCGCAAGGTCTACGTCGAAGGCAGCCGTCCCGATATCCGCGTGCCGATGCGCGAAATCACCCAGGCCGACACGCCGGCCTCGTTCGGCTTCGAAGCCAATCCGCCGATCTACGTCTACGACACCTCCGGCCCCTACACCGACCCGGACGCGGTGATCGACATCCGCTCCGGCCTGGCCGCGACCCCGCGCCTGCCGTGGATACTGGAGCGCGACGACACCGAGGAGCTGGACGGCCCCACCTCCGAATACGGCCAGGCCCGCCTGGCGGACCCCGCGCTGGCCGAGCTGCGCTTCAACCTGCACCGCAAGCCGCGCCGCGCGCGCGAGGGCAGGAACGTCACGCAGATGCACTACGCGCGCCAGGGCATCATCACGCCGGAGATGGAATTTGTCGCCATCCGCGAGAACCTGCGCCGCCAGGAATACCTGCAGAACCTGAAGGACTCCGGCCCGATGGGCCAGCGCCTGGCCGACCTGATGGGCCGCCAGCATCCGGGCCAATCGTTCGGCGCCAGCATCCCGGCCCAGATCACGCCGGAATTCGTGCGCGAGGAAATCGCCCGTGGCCGCGCCATCATCCCGGCCAACATCAACCACCCGGAAATCGAGCCGATGATCATCGGCCGCAACTTCCTCGTGAAGATCAACGCCAACATCGGCAATTCGGCGGTTACCTCGTCGATCGGCGAGGAAGTCGAGAAGATGACCTGGGCCATCCGCTGGGGCGGCGATAACGTCATGGACCTGTCGACCGGCAAACACATCCACGAAACGCGCGAATGGATCATCCGTAATAGCCCGGTGCCGATCGGTACCGTGCCGATCTACCAGGCGCTGGAAAAGGTCAACGGCAAGGCCGAGGACCTGACGTGGGAAATCTTCCGCGACACCTTGATCGAGCAGGCCGAGCAGGGCGTCGACTACTTCACCATCCACGCCGGCGTGCTGCTGCGCTACGTGCCGATGACGGCCAAGCGCCTGACCGGCATCGTCTCGCGCGGCGGCTCGATCATGGCCAAGTGGTGCCTGGCGCACCACAAGGAATCGTTCCTGTACACGCACTTCGAAGAGATCTGCCAGATCATGAAGGCCTACGACGTGTCGTTCTCGCTGGGCGACGGACTGCGTCCCGGCTCGATCTACGACGCCAACGACGAGGCGCAACTGGGCGAGCTGAAAACCCTGGGCGAGCTGACCCAGATCGCCTGGAAGCACGACGTGCAGGTGATGATCGAAGGCCCCGGCCACGTGCCGATGCAGCTGATCAAGGAGAACATGGACCTGCAACTGGAGCAATGCCACGAGGCGCCGTTCTACACCCTGGGGCCGTTGACCACCGACATCGCGCCCGGCTACGACCACATCACCTCCGGCATCGGCGCCGCGCAGATCGGCTGGTACGGCACGGCCATGCTGTGCTACGTCACGCCGAAGGAGCACCTGGGCCTGCCGGACAAGAACGACGTCAAGGACGGCATTATCACCTACAAGATCGCCGCGCACGCGGCCGACCTGGCCAAGGGCCATCCTGGCGCGCAGATCCGCGACAACGCGCTGTCCAAGGCGCGCTTCGAATTCCGCTGGGACGACCAGTTCAACATCGGCCTCGATCCGGACAAGGCGCGCGAATTCCACGACGAGACCTTGCCCAAGGACTCGGCCAAGGTGGCGCACTTCTGCTCGATGTGCGGCCCGCATTTCTGCTCGATGAAGATCACGCAGGAAGTGCGCGAATTCGCGGCGGCCAACGGCATGTCGGACGGCGCGGCGCTGGAGCAGGGCATGCAGGTCAAGGCGGTGGAGTTCATCAAGAACGGCGCCGAGCTGTACCGCAAGCTGTGAGGCCGGCATGATCGACATCGAATTGAACGGCGCCCCATACCGGGTGCCGCCGCGGCAAACGCTCGACCAGTTGATCGACGCCTTGTCGCTGACCGGCCAGGCGTTGGCGTTGGCGGTCAACCGCGCGGTGGTGCCGCGCCAGCAATGGCCGCAGCGCGAACTGCAGCCACAGGACCAGGTCGACATCGTCCGCGCCATCGGCGGCGGTTAAATTAAATTGGGGTCAAGTCTGACATTCGGACACGGCCTCTGCCGTAGCGGGCCCGCTACGGCAGAGGCCGTGTCCGAATGTCAGACTTGACCCCACAAGGAGAAGACATGAACGCAACATCCCAGGACCTGCTGACCATCGCGGGCAAGAGTTATAAGTCGCGGCTGCTGGTGGGCAGCGGCAAGTACAAGGACCTGCAGCAGACCCGCGAGGCGACCGATGCCGCCGAGGCGGAAATCATCACCGTGGCGATTCGCCGCGTTAACATCGGCCAGGATCCGAAGGCGCCCAGCCTGCTGGATGTGCTGCCGCCGTCGCAGTACACCATCCTGCCCAACACGGCCGGCTGCTACACCGCCAAGGACGCGGTCTATACGCTGCAGATGGCGCGCGAGCTGCTCAACGGCCACAAGCTGGTCAAGCTGGAAGTGCTGGGCGACGAGAAGACCCTGTTCCCGCACATGCCGGAAACCCTGGTCGCCGCCGAGGCGCTGGTCAAGGACGGCTTCGACGTCATGGTCTACTGCAGCGACGATCCGATCCAGGCCAGGATCCTGGAGGACATTGGCTGCGTGGCGGTGATGCCGCTGGCCTCGCTGATCGGCTCCGGCATGGGCATCCTCAATCCTTGGAACCTGTCGCTGATCATCGAGCAGGCCAAGGTGCCGGTGCTGGTCGACGCCGGGGTCGGCACGGCCTCGGACGCGGCCATCGCCATGGAGCTGGGCTGCGACGGCGTGCTGATGAACACGGCCATCGCCGGCGCGCGCGATCCGGTGCGCATGGCGCGCGCCATGAAGCTGGGCGTGCAGGCCGGCCGCGAAGCCTTCCTGGCCGGCCGCATCGCCCGCAAGTTCGCCGCCTCGCCGTCCTCGCCGATGGTGGGCCGGCTGGCATGAGCGAGCGCTTGTCTTCGCAAGTGGCGGCGCAGCTGATGGCCCAACTGGTGGCGCGCCCGTGCGTGCTGGTGTTCGCCGGACTCGATCCGTCCGGCGGCGCCGGCATTGCCGCCGACCTGCAAGCGGTGGCCGGGCAGGGCGCGCACGCGCTCACCGTGGCCACCGCGCTGACGGTGCAGGACAACGACCGCGTCTACGGCGTGCAGCCGGTCGACGGCGCCATGGTGCTGCGCCAGGCGCAGGCGCTGGTCGGCAAGATGACGGTGCGCGCGGTGAAGATCGGCATTCCCGGCAGCGCTAGCAACGCGCTGGCCATCGCCGAGATCATCGGCCGCCTGCGCCAGCGCCAGCCGGAGTTGCCGGTGGTGCTGGACCCGGTGCTGGCCAGCGGCCACGGCGACCTGCTCTCGCGCGGCGACGCGGTGCAGGCGCTGGCGCCGCTGCTGCCGCTGGTCACGCTGCTTACGCCCAACGGCCCGGAGGCGCTGGCGCTGACCGGCGTCGACGAGCCGTGCGCGCAGGCGCAGGCCTTGCGCGCGCGCGGCTGCCGCCACGTGTTGATCACCGGCGGCCACGACGAGGGCAGCGGCGAGGAGGTGGTCAACCGCTGGTTCGGCCCGGGCGCGGCGCCGCAGCAGCGCCTGTCCGATCCCGCCCCGCGGGACGATTCCCGCGACTGGCGCTGGCCCCGCCTGGACGGTGAATTCCACGGCAGCGGCTGCACGCTGGCGTCGGCGGTCGCCGGCCAGCTGGCGCTCGGCATGTCGATGGAGCGCGCGCTGGAACTGGCGCAACAGTACTGCTATCGCGCGCTGCGCGGCGCCTACACGGTGGCCGCAGGCCAGCGCATCCCCCACCGCCTTCCCCTGATTTAACCGAGAGCACATCATGCAAGGACTTTATTTGGTTACGCCCAACTGGGATGACACCGGCAGGCTGCTGGATCTGACCGAACGCGCACTGGCCGCCGCCCAGGACGCCCAACCCGGCGTGGCGCTGCTGCAGTATCGCCACAAGGAGGCCGGTCCGCAGCAGCGCCTGGATCAAGCCGGTGCGCTGCTGGCGTTGTGCCGGCGCTACGGCGTGCCCTTCATCGTCAACGATTATGTCGACCTGTGCGAGCAGACCGGCGCCGACGGCGTCCACCTGGGCGGCACCGACGCCGAGGTGGCGCAGGTGCGCGCCCGGCTGGGGACGGACAAGATCATCGGCGCCTCCTGCTACGGCGACCTGCCGCGCGCGCTGCAGGCGCAGGCGGCCGGCGCCAGCTACGTGGCCTTCGGCGGTTTCTACCCGTCGCGCGTGAAGCAATACGCGGTCACTACCAAGATGGAGATCCTCGACCAGGCGCGCGCGGCGATCCATGTGCCGACCGTGGTGATCGGCGGCATGACGCCGGAAAACGCCGCGCCGCTGGCCGCGCGCGGGGCGTCCATGGTGGCCGCCATCAGCAGCGTCTACCAGGCGGATGACGTGGGCGCCGCGGTGGCCGCTTTCCTGCGGCTGTACGCGGGTGGCCAGACGGGCAGATAAATCCCTTGGGGCATGGGCGGATTTCCGCCTTATAATTGGGGCGTTAGCTTAAGCCTAAGGTGGCCGCCACATGAATGTCCCTTCCAGCCAGAAGCGTCTGATCCTGATCGTCGATGATGACCCATTGCTGCTCGATTTCCTGGGCGAGGTGCTGGGCCACGCCGGCTACGACATCCTCAAGGCCTCGTCGGCCGAGCAGGCCCTGCAGCAGATCGCCCAGCGCGAACCGGACCTGGCCCTGCTCGACATCCACATGCCCGGCATGAACGGACTGGAACTGGCCAAGCAGCTGCACGCGACCAGTTCGGTGCCGTTCATGTTCCTGTCCGGCCGCGGCGACGCCGACGCCGGCAAGCAGGCCGCGTCGTACGGCGCGGTCGGCTTCCTGGTCAAGCCGGTCGACGAGAAGCACCTGATGCCGGCCTTCGCCGCCGGCCTGGCGCGCGCCGACGAGATCCGCCAGCTGCGCCGCACCGAGCTCAATCTGAACGCCGCGCTGGCCGCCGGCCGCGAGACCAGCCTGGCCGTCGGCCTGCTGATGTGCAAATTCCAGACCGACCGCAACACCGCGTTCGAGGTGCTGCGCGACCACGCCCGCTCCAACCGCCGCAAGGTCAACGAGGTGGCCGACCAGCTGCTGGCCGCCGAGGAAATGTTGAACAGCTTGCACACGGCGTTCAACCAGCGTCTGAAAAAGTAAACGCCGGCGGTGTTTTTATCGGCATTTTCTTGCTTTACATCACCTTTAATGTAGACTGTGTCTATAGCGGCAGGCCGGTCCTGCCCGCTTTGTAGTAGTGCGGCGGGGCCTCCAACCTGCGCCTGCCGCCTCCCCGGCCGCCTGTCCCCTGCGGCCGTCACAGTCCGTTCGGCCCAACTCCGCCGACTCCCGCGTTGCCATGACCGCCCCGAGCTGCCGGCACCGCATTTTTCTCAGTTTTGTGTGCGGAGACACTTATGACGACCGATTTTTCCCAGGATACCTACCGTCCCTTCAGCGAGCAGGATGTCGGCGCGGCGATAGGCTTTTCGGTGTTTGCCGAGGCGCCGCGCGTGCTGCACGTGGACGCCGACCTGGACACCGCGCTGGTGCTGTCGATGCTGCTGGTGCCGGAGACCCAGGTCACCCACGTGGCCTCGCTGGCCGCGGCCGAGATTAGCCTGCTGGAGCAGCGCTTCGCGCTGGTGGTGATCGATCCCGACCTGCCCGACGGCGACGGCACCAGCCTGGTGATGCAGCTGCAGCAGCGCCACCCCCATGTGCGCGTGTTGACGTACTCGGCGCGCCATCCCGAGCGGCACAACGCCGGTGGCGCCTTCCTGCCCAAGCCGTGGACCTCGCCGCGCCAGCTGTGGCGCACGGTGTCCGAGCTGCTGGGCATCGGCGCGGCGATGCCGGCCGAACCGCAATAATCGTCCGCGCCACAGATCGTCCGCGGCTTGCTATCATGGCGAACCACCGGAACGGCCCGCCGTTCCGGTCTCCCGAACAACGCAGCCACAGGACGAACAATGAAAACCAAAGCAGCCATCGCATGGCAGGCGGGCAAACCGCTGACGATCGAGGAAGTGGAACTGGGCGGCCCGCGCGAAGGCGAGGTGCTGGTCGAGATCAAGGCCACCGGCATCTGCCACACCGATTACTACACGCTGTCCGGCGCCGATCCGGAAGGCATTTTCCCGGCCATCCTCGGCCATGAGGGCGCGGGCGTGGTGGTCGACGTCGGTCCCGGCGTCAAGTCGCTCAGGAAGGACGACCACGTCATCCCGCTGTACACGCCGGAATGCCGCCAGTGCAAATTCTGCCTGTCGCAGAAGACCAACCTGTGCCAGTCGATCCGCTCGACCCAGGGCCGCGGTCTGATGCCGGACGCCACCAGCCGCTTCTCCATCGACGGCAAGCCGATCTATCACTACATGGGCACGTCGACCTTCTCCAACTACATCGTGGTGCCGGAGATCGCGCTGGCCAAGATCCGCGAGGACGCGCCGTTCGACAAGGTCTGCTACATCGGCTGCGGCGTCACCACCGGCGTGGGCGCGGTGCTGTTCACGGCCAAGGTCGAGGCGGGCGCCAACGTGGTGGTGTTCGGCCTGGGCGGCATCGGCCTGAACGTGATCCAGGCGGCCAAAATGGTGGGCGCCGACAAGATCATCGGCGTCGACCTCAACCCGGCCCGCCAGGAGATGGCGCGCAAGTTCGGCATGACCCACTTCATCAATCCGAAGGAAGTGGAGAACGTGGTGGACGCTATCGTTCAGCTGACCGACGGCGGCGCCGACTACAGCTTCGAGTGCATCGGCAACACCACCACCATGCGCCAGGCGCTGGAGTGCTGCCACAAGGGCTGGGGCCAGTCCATCATCATCGGCGTGGCGGCGGCGGGGCAGGAGATTTCCACCCGGCCGTTCCAGCTGGTCACGGGGCGGGTGTGGAAGGGTTCCGCGTTCGGCGGCGCGCGCGGCCGCACCGACGTGCCGAAGATCGTCGACTGGTACATGGAAGGCAAGCTCAATATCGACGACCTGATCACCCACCGCCTGCCGCTCGAGCGCATCAACGAGGGCTTCGATCTGATGAAGAGCGGCGAATCGATCCGCTCGGTGGTGATCTACTGACGATCTATTGACGTCCATCGCGGCGGAATGCGGCTGGCTCCGGTCAACGTGCATTCCGTCGCAATCCGCAGGCGTTCAGCGCGGTGTTTGTCTACAGTGGAGTCATGGAAGCAAGGCCCACCACTGAAGGAGAAACATCATGAACGTACTGAAAAACATGGAACTGATCTTTGTCGCCAGCGCAGTCGTCCTGTGCGCCACCGGCTACGCCAGCGCCGAAATGCGCGCCACCCCGGCCATCGATGCCGGCTCGGTCAAGATGGCGGTGGTGGACGGCGTCAAGATGCCAGTCGTCACCATCAGCGCCAAGCGCGCCCACTGATCCCGGCCGGATGAATGTAGAAAAAAAGTTCTAGACATCGACATCTAGATAATTTATTCTACATCCATCAACTGGGGAGTGCGGCATGGAAGCGATACTCGGAATACGCAGAATTTCACGGCAGGCGGGGCGCGCATGAACGGCGTCCTGGCCGCCCTGGTGCCCGCCGTCGGGTGGGCGCTGTTGCACTTCATCTGGCAAGGCCTGCTGATCGGCTGGGCCGTGGCGCTGGCGATGTTCGCGCTGCGCCGCGCCCGCCCGCAGACCCGCTACACGGTCGCCTGCGCCGGCATGCTGTTGTGCGCGGCGCTGCCGCTGGCCAGCATCCTGATGCAGCTGTCGGACGCCGGCGGCGGTGTCGATACACAGCCTATCCTGCGCGTGCTGGCGGGGCAGGGCGCGGGCGCTGCTGATGCGGCCGGCCAGGGCGCCGTCGCCGCTGCCGCCGTGCCGGCCCTGCTGGGAGAGGGCACGCTCTCCACTTTTGAAACCATCTTGCGCCGCCAGCTGCCGTGGGTGGTTGGCCTGTGGCTGGCCGGCGCGGCGCTGATGTCGCTGCGCCTCGCGTTGGGCCTGCGCTGGGTAGCCGAGCGCACCAGCGCCGGCGCCTACACCGTCAATCATTACTGGCAGCGGCGCCTGTCCGAACTGGCGCGCCGCTTCGACATCGAACGCCATGTGCGGCTGGGCGTGGCCGATCTGCTGGACAGCCCGATCACGGCCGGCTGCTGGCGTCCCATCGTGCTGGTGCCGGCCGCGCTGGTCAGCGGCATGCCGCCCGACCTGCTGGAAGCCTTGTTGGCGCACGAGCTGGCGCACATCAAACGACATGACTACCTGGTCAACCTGGTTCAAAGCGCGATCGAGGTCGTGCTGTTCTATCACCCTAGTGTTTGGGCCCTGTCACGCAGGATACGGATCGAGCGGGAACAAATCGCCGACGACCTCGCGGTGGACATGCTCGGCCAGCCCCAGAGGCTGGCGAAGGCCTTGTCGGAACTGGATCGGTTTCAGTTCGACACCACACAACTAGCCCACGCGGCTCACGGAGGAAATCTCATGTCTCGTATCAAACGCCTGCTGCGTCCCGATGTTGAACCGGTCAGCTGGAAAATGGCCTTGCCCTTGATGGGTCTGTTTGCCGCCGGCGCGGTGTTCTATGCCCACGCCGCGCCGCCAGCGCCGGCTATTGATACTGCCGCGCCGGTCAGCGAGGTGGCCGAGGTCGCGCCAGTCGATCCGGTGGCGCCGCCCGCTGCGGCGGCCGAAATGGCCATGGCGGCGGCGCCCGCCGCGCCGGCCGCCGAGGCGGCACCGGCTGAAGCTGCCTCAGCTGCTGCGCCGGCCGAACCTGCCTCAGCCGCGGCGCCGGCCGAACCGGCTGCTGCGGCGGCACCCGCCGAACCGGCGCCCGTCGCCGAACTGACGGCACCAGTTGCGCCGGCCAGGCCGCCCAAGCCACCCAAGCCGCCGCGCGTGTTGGCGGCTGCTCCAGCGACGCCGGCCTTACCGCCTGTGCCAGCGCTGGCCGCGCCTGCGGCGCCTGAGGCACCTGCCGCGCCCCCCGTACCACCCGCACCACCGGCCCGAGTGCAGGGCTATCACTTTGACCGCTACACCTCCCCGGGTCGCGACGTCCGGCGATCCGGCTATGCCCTGGTCCATGCCAACAAGGAGAACATCACCGTCTCGGCCGCGCACCAGGACCTGTCCAAAATCGAAAATGCGCGCCGCGCCGTCAAGGGCGACTTCATCTGGTTCCGCGATGGCGACAAGACCTACCTGATCCAGGACCCGGCCATCATCGCCAAGGCTGACGAAGCCTGGGTTCCCGCCAACCGCATCGGCGAGAAAATGGACGCGCAGGGCAAGAAAATGGATGCCCAGGGCAAAGTCATGGATGAGCTGGGCCGGCAGATGGAAAAGCTGGGCCGGGATACCGAAGGCAAGACCCAGCTGGACATGGATCGCCAGCAGCGCCTGATTGAACGGGGCGGCCGGCAGCAGGAAGCGATCGGCCGCCGCATCGAGCAGGCCGCGCGCGAACTGGGCGACGACCCGACCCCGGAAAAGCTGCGCCGCTTCCACGAACGCCAGGCCGCGCTGCAAGCGGAAATGGCGCCACTGCAAAACCAGATCGCGCAATCCCAGCGCGAGCTGGCGCCGCAGCTGGCGAAAATCCAGGCCATGCAAGAGCCGATGCAAGCGCTGAGCAAGCAGATGTCGGAAGCCGGCAAGCCGATGGCTGAGCTGGGCCAGGCCATGGGCGAGCTGGGTCGCGAACAAGCCAAGGCCAGCCGCGAAGCCGAGCGCACCATGAAAGAGCTGATCAAGGACGCCGTCAAGTCCGGCAAAGCCGTGCCAGCCCCGTCCGCATAAAATTGGGGTCAAGTCTGACATTCGGACACGAGCTCTTCTGTAGGCGCTGCCTACAGAAGAGCTCGTGTCCGAATGTCAGACTTGACCCCAGGGCTGTAGCGGCTGCTACGGCAGAGCTCGTGTCCGAATGTCAGACTTGACCCCAAGGTGGTTGGGGGCCAAGGCCGGTATAATCACGGGATGCACAATCTTCTCCACAACCTCAACGACGAACAACTCGCCGCCGTGACCCTGCCGGCACAAAGCGCCCTGATCCTGGCGGGCGCCGGCTCCGGTAAAACCCGCGTCCTCACTACCCGCATCGCCTGGCTGATCCAGACGGGGCAGGTGTCGCCGTCAGGCATCCTGGCCGTGACCTTCACCAACAAGGCCGCCAAGGAAATGATGACGCGTTTGTCGGCCATGTTGCCGATTAATACACGCGGCATGTGGATCGGGACCTTCCACGGACTGTGCAACCGCCTGCTGCGCACCCATCACCGCGACGCCGCGCTGCCGCAGACTTTCCAGATCCTCGATAGCCAGGACCAGCTGTCGGCCATCAAGCGTCTGATCAAGGCCAACAATATCGACGACGAGAAGTTCCCGCCGAAAGAGGTGATGTACTTCATCAACGGCGCCAAGGACCAGGGCCTGCGCGCCGACAAGATCGAACCCTACAACGCCGACGAGCGCAAGAAGTGCGAGCTCTACCAGCTGTACGACGACCAGTGCCAGCGCGAAGGCGTGGTCGACTTCGCCGAGCTGCTGCTGCGCACCTATGAGCTGCTCAGCCGTAACCAGCCGCTGCGCGAACATTATCAACAGCGCTTCAAGCACATCCTGGTCGACGAGTTCCAGGATACCAATGACCTGCAGTACAAGTGGCTCAAGCTGCTGGCCGGCCATGGCGAGCGCGACGGTGGCAGCGCGCTGTTCGCCGTCGGCGACGACGACCAGAGCATCTACGCCTTCCGCGGCGCCAACGTCGGCAACATGAGCGCCTTCGAGCGCGAGTTCAAGGTCCAGAACCTGATCAAACTGGAGCAGAACTACCGCTCCCACGGCCACATCCTGGACGCCGCCAACGTGCTGATCGCCAACAACAGCAAGCGCCTGGGCAAGAACCTGCGCACCGACGCCGGCCATGGCGAGCCGGTGCGCGTGTACGAGGCCAGCTCCGACCTGGCCGAGGCGCAGTGGATCATCGAGGAAACCAAGAACCTGATCGCCGACGGCGCCGCCCGCAGCGAGATCGCCGTGCTGTACCGCTCCAACGCGCAGTCGCGCGTGATCGAGCACGCGCTGTTCTCGGCCGGCATCCCGTACCACGTGTACGGCGGCCTGCGCTACTTCCAGCGCGCCGAGGTCAAGCACGCGATCGCCTACCTGCAGCTGATGGACAATCCGCACAACGATTCGGCCTTCCTGCGCGTGGTGAATTTCCCGACGCGCGGCATCGGCCTGCGCTCGATCGAAGCCCTGCAGGCGGCGGCCGACCAGCACCAGATTTCGCTGTACGCGGCCGTGCCCTATGTGGCGGGCAAGGCTGGCTCGTCGCTGGGCGGCTTCGTCAAGCTGATCGAGGGCGCGCGCTTTGAAACGCAGCAGATGGCCTTGCCGGAACTGGTGCGCGTGGTGTTGGAGGCGTCCGGCCTGCTGGCCCACTACCAGACCGAAAAAGAAGGCGCCGACCGCATTGAGAACTTGGAGCAGATGGTCAGCGCGGCCACGCAGTTCGTGTCCGAGGAAGGTTTCGGCCAGGGCGCGCCCGCGCACCTCGGCCCGCAAGCGCAGGCCCAGGCCGGCATGCCCATCGTCAACGAGGACGGCTTCGAGATCCTCGACGCCGACGCTGCGCTGCCGACCGTGATGTCGCCGCTGTCGGCCTTCCTGTCGCACGCCTCGCTGGAGGCCGGCGACAACCAGGCCACCGCCGGCCAGGAGGCGGTGCAGATGATGACGGTGCACTCGGCCAAGGGGCTGGAGTTCAACAACGTCTTCATCACGGGCCTGGAGGAGGGCTTGTTCCCGCACGAGAGCAGTTCGCGCGAACACGACGGCGTGGAGGAAGAACGCCGCCTGATGTACGTGGCGATCACGCGCGCGCGTCAGCGCCTGTACATGTGCTTTGCGCAGACCCGCATGCTGCACGGCCAGACCCGCTACAACATGAAGTCGCGCTTCTTCGACGAGTTGCCGGAGGAATCGCTGAAGTGGCTGTCGCCGAAGGTGCAGTCGCACTGGTTCGCCAACAAGAAGTCGTCGTGGGACGAGGCGCCGCTGGTTGGCTCCGACAACGCGATCGCGCAGAAGATCGCGCAGAAGTCGCCGGGCTCCGGCTGGCGCATCGGCGAGTCTGTCGCGCACGGCAAGTTCGGCGAGGGGGTGATCGTCAACATCGAGGGCAGCGGCAACAATGCCCGCGCGCAGATCAACTTCGGCAGCCACGGCATGAAGGTGCTGGACCTGAGCATCGCCAAGCTGGAGCGGCTGGGCCGCTAGCACGCCGTTCCGCATCGGCGGACCGCCGCGCAGGCGGGAACCCATGCTGAATTGGCATCGCACGCGGCCTATGGATTCCCGCCTGCGCGGGAACGACAAGCTTATGGTGCGGGCTTTGTGGCCGGCGGCGCGCTGGCCTCCGGCATGCCGAAGATTTGGCGGTAGCAGGCGTACAGCGTGCAATGCATCAGGACCACCATCATCAGGAAGATGGTGAAGATCACCATCACCTCCAGCTGTGCCGAGTCCAGCAGCAGCACCGGCACCGCCGCGCCGACCTGGAACATCAGGAACAGCACCACCGCCGCCATCAGGAAAGCCTTGAACTCACGGCACACCGTCACCACGCTGAAGAACAGCGCCTTGGCCAAGGTCATCTTCTGCCAGTAGATCAGCGGCGCGGCCAGGCTGCTCAGCATCCAGCCCAGCATGTAGATCCCCGACGAGACGAACAACGCGCCGCGCGAATTCTCCAGCAAGTCCTTGTCCATCGGGATCTGGCGCGTGGCCATCTTGATCAGCACGCCGTCGTCCAGCCAGCTCAGCACCGCCAGCGCGAGCAGCATCACCAGCAGGTACAGCACGCCCAGTCCCAGCAGCGGCTTGCGCACCGGCTTGCGGAAGCCGCTGAACACCAGGTTCGGCAGGGCGCGCTTGTCGTGGTCGACGTCGGCGCAGGCTTGCAGCAGGGCGATGGTGAACATCGGCGCCAGCAAGGTCGGCGCCACCGAGCCGAGGAAGGGCACCACCAGCGAGAAAAAGGACAGGAACATGCAGCAGAAGAACAGCGCCATCAGCGCGCCCGGCTGCTTGCGGAACAGCTGCGTGGCCTGCTTGACCCAGTGCCAGCCGGTGCGTGCGGGAAGTCGGCTCATCCGCGCAGTCCCGGCGCCGGCGTGGCGATGCGCTCGCGCAGGATGCGCTCGAAGTGGGTCGGGTCGTGCGGCGTCAGCATCTCGGCCTCGCGCGGCTGGTGGAAGTCATACAGACGCGACAGCCAGAAGCGCAGCGCCGCCGCCCGCAGCATCGGCTGCCAGGCGGTCTGCTCGGCATCGGTGAACGGGCGCACGGCGTGGTAGGCGTCCAGTATGGCGCGCACACGGGCCGGGTCCAGCACGCCGCTGTCGAGATCGATGCACCAGTCGTTGACCGTGACCGCCACGTCGAACAGCCAGGTATCGCAGCCGGCGAAGTAGAAGTCGAAGAAGCCGGTCAGGCGCTCGCCGTCGAACATGACGTTGTTGCGGAACAGGTCGGCATGCACGGGGCCGCGTTGCAGCTGGCGGTAGGTGTCGCACACGGCGAACGCTTCCTGGAAGTGCATCTCGGCGCGCAGCAGGTGGGCGCAGCTGTCGTCCAGGAAGGGCAGCACCTGCGGCGTGGTCTCGTTCCACCAGTCCAGGCCGCGCAGATTGGGCTGCACCAGCGGATAGTCGACCGCCGCCAGGTGCATGCGCGCCAGCATGGCGCCGACGGCGGCGCAATGCACCGGCTGCGGGTCCATCTGCGACTTGCCTTCGAGCTTGGTGACGATGGACGCCGGCTTGCCGTGCAGGGCGACGATCAGCTCGCCCTGGTCATTGGCGATGGGCGCCGGCACCAGCACGCCGCGGTCGGCCAGGTGGTGCATCAGCTTGAGGTAGAACGGCAACTGCTCGAAGGACAGGTTCTCGAAGATCGTCAGCACGAACTCGCCGCGCTCCGTCGTCAGGAAGAAGTTGCTGTTTTCAATGCCGCTGGCGATGCCTTTGAGCGCCAATGGCTGGCCGAGGGGAAACTGCTTGATCCACGGGGTAAGGTCATCCAGGCTGACCGGGGTAAACACTGCCATGAGAAAACTTGATGAGGTTCGGTGAGCGGCGCCGCCGTCGGGGCGGGCGCCGGGGGACGCCCGCGCAGGGCGGGCGCGCATGTTATTTCACGGCGGGCGGCGGCGCGGCGGTGTCCGTCGAGCCTTCCTCTTCCGTGGTCTTTTTCTTTTTCTTGCCGATGTCGAATTCCATCACGGTCCATTGCGGGCCGCGGTTGGCGCCCCCCATCGCATCGCCGGGTAGGGCGGTGCCGGCCGGGCGGTTCGGCTTCAGCGTGTAGGTGCTTGGACCGCTTTTGACGGTCGCTTCCACCACTTGGCCGCTGTTGTCGCGTTTTTCGGTGATCTTGTGTTCCGGCGCCGGCTTGGCCGTCACCGTGATCGGATCGTCCGCCACTTCCTCTATTTTTTCCAGTTTTGGTGGCGCCTGGCTCGGCGTCGACTGGGCAAACGCCGTGTGGGCGCTGAGCGTCAGGAGGAGGGCAGGCCAGAGGGTAGAGGTGCGCGTCATGATGATTCGCCTTAGAAGGTGAAAAACGGCTGTGAAAAACCGTCAAATTTTTATGTATGATCCATTGTAACAAACAGACACGCTTCGCTGTTTTTAAAAGGCCATTTCCCCATATTGTTATTTTGAAAAGACCGTGGCGGACAGGCGGAAGCGCCGCCAAAACCTGCGATAATGCGCCATTCGTGGCCTTGCCGCCATTGTTGCGCGGCGCCCTCACCCATATCTAGTGTCTATGCAAAATACCCTGCTGTTAGTTGACGGTTCCAGTTACCTCTATCGCGCCTTCCACGCGCTGCCCGACCTGCGTAGCCCGGACGGCTACCCGACCGGCGCCATGCACGGCATGGTCAACATGCTGCGCCGCTTGCGCGCCGACTATCCGGCCGCCTACATCGCCTGCGTGTTCGACGCCAAGGGCAAGACCTTCCGCGACGATATGTATCCCGAATACAAGGCCACGCGCGCCTCGATGCCGGACGACCTGCGCCTGCAGATCGAACCCATCCACGAGGCGGTCAAGGCCATGGGCTGGCCCATCCTGATGGTCGAGGGCGTGGAGGCGGACGACGTCATCGGCACGCTGTCGGTGCAGGCGGCGCAGGCCGGCATGAACGTGGTGGTGTCCACCGGCGACAAGGACCTGGCCCAGCTGGTCAACGACAAGGTCATGCTGATCAACACCATGACCAACGAGAAAATGGACGAGGCCGGCGTGCTGGCCAAGTTCGGCGTGCCGCCCAACCGCATCATCGACTACCTGACCTTGATCGGCGACACAGTCGACAACGTGCCGGGTGTGAACAAGTGCGGTCCGAAGACCGCGCTCAAGTGGCTGGCCGCCTACGACTCGCTGGACGGCGTGATCGCCAACGCGGCCAACATCACCGGCGCGGTCGGCGAGAACCTGCGCAGCGCGCTGGAATGGCTGCCGAAGGGCCGCGAGCTGATCACCGTGAAGCTGGACTGCGACCTGTCCGCGCACATGGTCACCATCAGCGAATCGCTGGTGGCGCGCGGCGAGGACAAGGAAACGCTGCTGGCCTTCTTCGGCAAGTACGGCTTCAAGACGCTGCTGCGCGAGCTGGGCACGCCATCGGCGCCGGTCGGCGCGCCAGGCAAGGCCGCCGCTGCCGCAGCCGCCGCGCCTGCCGCCGGCGGCGCCGTCTCCGCCAACATGGACATGTTCGGCGAAGCGCCCAAGCTCAGCACCAACTACGAAACCGTGCTGACCGACGAACAGCTCGACAAATGGATCGCCCTGATCGACGCCGCCAAGCTGACCGCGGTCGACACCGAAACCACCTCGCTGGAACCGATGACGGCGCAGATGGTCGGCATCTCGTTGTCGGTGGAGCCGGGCGTGGCCTGCTATATCCCGGTGGCGCACAGCTACCAGGGCGTGCCCGAGCAGCTGTCGCGCGAGCACGTGCTGGCCAAACTGAAGCCGTGGCTGGAAGACGCCACCAAGCTCAAGGTCGGCCAGAACCTCAAGTACGACAGCCACATCTTCGCCAACCACGGCGTGACGCTGCGCGGCATCCAGCACGACACACTGCTTGAATCGTACGTCTTCGAATCGCACCGCACGCACGACATGGACAGCCTGGCGCTGCGCCACCTGAACCACACCACCATCCCGTTCGTGGACGTGTGCGGCAAGGGCGCCAGCATGATCACCTTCGACAAGGTGGAGATCGGCCGCGCCACCGAGTACGCTGCGGAGGACGCCGACATCACGCTGCGCCTGCACCAAGCCATGATCGGCGAGGTGGAGAACGACGCCAAGCTGAACTTCATCTACCGCAACATCGAGCTGCCGACCGCCGTGGTGCTGCAAAAAATCGAGCGCAACGGCGTGCACATCGACGCCGAGCTGCTCAACATCCAGTCGGCCGAGCTGGGCGCTCGCATCGCCGAGCTGGAAGCCAAGGCGCACGAGCTGGCCGAGCAGCCGTTCAACCTCGGCTCGCCCAAGCAGATCGGCGAGATCTTCTTCGAGAAGCTCAAGCTGCCGGTGGTGAAGAAGACCCCGAGCGGCGCCCCGTCCACCGACGAGGAAGTGCTGCAGAAGCTGGCCGAGGACTACCCGCTGCCGAAAGTGCTGCTGGAATACCGCAGCCTGTCCAAGCTGAAGTCGACCTACACCGACAAGCTGCCCAAAGGGATCAACCAGGACACCGGCCGCGTCCACACCAACTACGCGCAAGCGGTGGCGGTGACGGGCCGCCTGGCCTCCAACGACCCCAACCTGCAGAACATCCCGATCCGCACCAAGGAAGGCCGCCGCATCCGCGAAGCCTTCATCGCGCCGCCGGGCAGCCACATCGTCTCGGCCGACTACTCGCAGATCGAGCTGCGCATCATGGCCCACATCTCGGAGGACGAGAACATGCTGCGCGCCTTCGCCGAGGGCGTGGACATTCACCGCGCCACCGCCGCCGAGATCTTTGGCGTGCCGCCGGAGGACGTCAGCAGCGAGCAGCGCCGCTACGCCAAGGTGATCAACTTCGGCCTGATCTACGGCATGAGCGCCTTCGGCCTGGCCAGCAACCTGGGCATCGAGCGCGGCGCGGCGCAAAGCTATATCGACCGCTACTTCGCGCGCTTCTCGGGCGTCAAGCAGTACATGGACGACACGCGCCTGCAGGCCAAGGCGCGCGGTTACGTCGAGACCGTGTTCGGCCGCCGCCTGTGGCTGCCCGAGATCAATTCGCCGAACGGCCCGCGCCGCCAGGGCGCCGAACGCGCCGCGATCAACGCGCCGATGCAGGGCACGGCGGCCGACCTGATCAAGCTGGCCATGGTGGCGGTGCAGGACTGGCTGGAAAAGGATAAGCTGCAAACCAAGATGATCATGCAGGTGCATGATGAATTGGTGCTGGAAGTGCCGGACGCCGAACTGGCGCTGGTCAAGGAAATGCTGCCGAAGTTGATGGCCGGCGTGGCGGAGCTGAAGGTTCCGCTGATCGCCGAAGTCGGCGTCGGCAAAAACTGGGAGGAAGCGCATTGAGTATGTGCTTCCGCGCACTGGTAGTCGCACGTTAATCACGGAGGAATCGCATGGATGATTTAAGGCAGGATGCAGAGAGTTTGCTGACCAAGACCAGTCTGTCGGACGGCGTCGACCGCCGCGACTTTCTGAAGGTGGCGCTGGGCACCGGCTTCGCGGCCGCCGCGATGCCGGTGGTGGCGCAGAACGTCATCAAGACCGACACCGCCGGCCTGACCGCCGGCACCATCACCCTGACGGTGGACGGCGCGCAGGTGCCGGTGTACCGCGCCCAGCCCGAAGGCAAGACCAATTTGCCGGTGATCCTGGTGGTATCGGAAATCTTCGGCGTGCACGAGCACATCGCCGACGTCGCCCGCCGCTTCGCCAAGCTGGGTTACCTGGCGCTGGCGCCCGACCTGTTCGTGCGCCAGGGCGACCCGCAAAAGGCCGCCTCGATCGCCGAACTGCAACGCGACATCATCTCCAAGACGCCGGACGCGCAAGTGATGGCCGACCTGGACGCGACCGTGGCCTGGGCCAAGGCCAACGGCGGCAACGGCGACAAGATCGGCATCACCGGCTTCTGCTGGGGCGGCCGCATCACGTGGATGTACGCCGCGCACAACCCGAGCATCAAGGCCGGCGTGGCCTGGTATGGCCGCCTGGTGGGCGAGACCAATCCGGTGACTCCCAGGCACCCAATTGATATCGCTGGATCTCTGACGGTGCCGGTGCTGGGCCTGTACGGCCTGAAGGACACGGGCATCACCCAGGACTCGATCGCGGCCATGAAGGCGGCGCTGGCCAAGGGCGCGAACAAATCGACCTTCGTGGTCTACCCGAACTCCGGCCACGCCTTCAACGCCGACTACCGCCCCAGCTACGTCGAGGCGGACGCCAAGGATGGCTGGGGCCGCGCGCTGGCGTGGTTCAAGCAGCACGGCGTGTCCTGAGCGCTGATTTACCGGCCTTTTGGCCAAAGATGAGCACAAAACCGGGCCGGGCGGTAAAATAACGCCCCGGCCCGCGCGCAGCGGCACGGTCCCTGCTACAAGAGGCTATAACATCGATCCCGTACTCATCTCCGTCCTACTGGCCACCACGCTTGCCGGCGTCGTCAGCATCACCGCTGCCGCGGTGTTCTCGTTTACGCTGCTGTCGAAGGTGGTGGAGCGCATGGTCAGCCTGTCGGTGGGCATCATGCTGTCGACGTCCCTGTTGCACGCCTTGCCCGAAGCGTTCGAATCGCAGGCCAGCGCGCGCAGCCTGTTCGGCACGCTGCTGGGCGGGCTGCTGGCCTTCTTCCTGCTGGAGAAGATGGCCATCCTGCGCCATTCCCACCACCACGAGGGCGACGGCCACCACCACCATCACGGCCACGACAAGCGCGAGGCGGGCAAGGCCGGCTGGATGATCCTGGTCGGCGACGGCATGCACAACTTCACCGACGGCATCCTGATCGCGGCGGCCTTCCTGGCCAATCCCGAGCTGGGGCTGGTGACGGGGCTGGCCATCATCGCGCACGAGATTCCGCAGGAGATCGGCGACTTCATCGTGCTGCTCAACGCCGGCTTCACGCGCACGCGGGCCTACGTCTACAACCTGCTGTGCAGCCTGTTGTCGATCGCCGGCGGCCTGCTGGGCTACTACACGCTGGACCGCGCCAGCAGCCTGATCCCGTATGTGCTGGTGTTCGCCTCGTCGGGCTTCATCTACATCGCCGTCAGCGACCTGATGCCGCAGATGCAACGCCGCGCCACGCTGCGCGAAACCATTCCCCAAGTGCTGCTGATCGCGCTGGGCGTCATCATCGTCCTGTTCCTGACCCACGGCCACTGACGCCGCTCAACCCGGCGCGCCTTGCACCATGCGGCGCCGGGAGTATCATGGCGGAAGCACGTTAGCTGATCGCTCAAGCCGGGAGTAGCATGACATGATGAACGCCAGACAAAAAAAGCAGGCTGAAGCGTTAGCGGCATTGTCCGCAGCCGATCGTATGCGGCTGGAGCACCTGGCTGCCTTGGCTCAGATGGCGCCAGAACGTCTTTGGCCCGAGATTTGGCAATATGGGTTCGACGATGTCGAGGAAAGCATCCAGGCCGATCTGGACGCGGATGCTGCTATTGCGGCCGGCCGAACCATCCCGCATGAAGAGGTCATGGCGCAGGCTCGACGTATCCTGGAAGCCCATGTTAAACCCCGGCGCAAAGCCGGCTAAGCTGGCGATACACTGGTCACCGACGGCGCGCAGGTCGCTCGACCAGACCATTGCTCACATCAACGCCCAAGATATGTCGGCGGGCGACCTTGTGTTGCAGCGTTTGCAGAGTGCTTTGGATGCGATCGCCGCTCAGCCCGGGATTGGTACGCCTACCGATAGGCGTGGTACGCGCCGATTCCCGATCCCGTAGACTGGGCATACAATCGATTACCGGATCCATGACGATGAGATCATGGTCACGCGGTGGGCGCGCCAGAAGCGCAAACGTTAAGCGCCAGTCGCCACCGGCCGGGCCGGATCGGCGCTGGCCGGTGATCTGCCCATCGTCCTGTTCCTGCTACATGGCCACTGAGGTTTGTGGCCGCTCAAGCCGGCGCGCCCTGCGCCAAGCGGCGCCGGGAGTATCATGGCGGGATGAACTCCAGACAAAAAAAGCAAGCTGAAGCATTAGCGGCATTATCCTCCGCCGACCGCGCACGCCTGGAACGGCTGGCCAGCCTTGCCGACGTGACTCCGGAACACCTCTGGCCCGATGTATGGCTCTACGGGTTCGAGGATGTGGAGGACGGGGTGCGGGCCGACCTTGAAGCTGAAGAAGATATTGCCGCCGGCCGTACCATTCCAAATGACGAAGTCATGGCGGAAGCAAGACGCATAGTGGAGAGTTATGCCAAGCGGAAGCGGAACGCCGGCTAAGCTTCCGGTGCGCCCACGGCCACGGAGTCTTGTGACCGCTCAAGCCGGCGCGCCTTACGCCAAGCGGTGCCGGGAGTATCATGGCGGTCATGGACAGCAAACCCAATAAGCAAGCTGAAGCATTCACCGCGCTCACCGCGGAGGATCGAGCTCGCCTAGAGCGGTTGGCTGCGCTTGCTCAACTGAGTCCGGAACAACTTTGGCCGGACGTCTGGCGCTACGGGTTTGACGATGTTGAAGAGGGAATTCTGGCGGACCTGGAAGCCGACGAGTACTTTAAACACAACGCCGGTATCGATAACGCCGAAGTCATGGCGGAAGCACGTCAGCTGATCGCCATTCATGGCAAGCGGAAACGCCGGATCGGGTAGTTTTCGGGTGCGCTGGCTACCCAGTGCGCGAAAAGCTTATTCCCGGTCGATCGTCTATATCGCCGAACAGGACCGTCGCGCGGCGGACCTCGTGGCCGAACGGGTCGAAAAAGCACTCGATATGATCGCATTGCAACCGGGGATGGGGACGCCGGTGAGCCGGCTGGGGAGAAGGCGATTCCCGATCCCCAGGACGGGTCACGTTATTGAGTATTATGTGGCCAACGACGAAGTCAGAGTGACGCGTTGGGCGCGCCAAACACGCAAGTCGTAAGCGCAGGCCGGCGGCGCCGCGAATATCATGACGGTCATGAAAAGCAAATCCAATAAGCAAGCTGAAGCATTCGCCGCGCTCACCGCGCAGGATCGTGCTCGCCTTAATAAGCTGGCCGTTCTCGCGGGATTGACTGCGGAAGAGCTTTGGCCTGCGGTCTATCGCTATGGCTTTGACGATATTGAAGAAAGCGTCCAAGCTAGCTTGGACGCTGATGCGGATATTGCGGCAGGTCGCACAATACCGCATGAAGATGTGATGGCGCAGGCCCGGCGTATTCTGGCAGCTCACGCCAAGCCCAAGCGTAAGCCTGACTAAGCTGGCATGCGCTGCTTAAGCGCCAGTCGCCACCGGCCGGGCCGGATCGGCGCACCATTCGCTCCAGGAGCCGGGGTAGAGCGCGGCGCCGGGCAGGCCGGCCACTTCCAGTGCCAGCAGGTTGTGGCAGGCCGTCACCCCCGACCCGCATTGCATGATCGCCTGCGGCGCGTTGGCGAACAACGGCGCGAATTCATCCCGCAACTGCGCGGCGCCCTTGAAGCGGCCGTCGGCGTTCAGGTTGTCCTTGAAGAAGCGGTTCCTCGCTCCCGGAATATGGCCACCCACCGGATCGATGGTCTCGTTTTCGCCGCGATAACGGTCAGCCGCGCGGGCGTCGACCACCGTGCGGGCCTGAGTAGCCAGGTTGGCCACCACATCCTCCACCGACACCGTCGGCACCAGCGACGCCCGCTCGGCGATCGCGCCGCGTGCGCGCGCAACAACCGGCGTCACCATCGGCAAACCCTGCGCCTGCCAGGCGGCCAGGCCGCCGTCCAGCACCGCCACCGCCGGATGACCCACCCAGCGCAGCAGCCACCACAGGCGCGCCGCGAACATGCCGCCGTGCGCGTCATACGCCACCACCTGCGTATCGTCGTTGATGCCCCAGCCGCGCAAGGTCTCGATCAGCGCCGCGCGCTCCGGCAGCGGATGACGGCCGTGGAACTTGCCGTCCGCCCCCACCTTGGCGCCCGACAAATCGTTATCGATGTTGGCGAACTGCGCGTTCTGGATATGGCCGATGGCAAAGCCGTCGCGGCCCGCGTTCGGATTCATCAGGTCATGGCGGCAATCGAGTATCACCCAATTGTCGTCGGTCAAATGCTGGGACAGATCGGTGGCGCTGATTAGAGTAGTGTGCATTCCGGGTTTCCTTAAACTTCGCTGGCTATCGGATCGGTACTGGCTATCGCCTTACCGCGCTCGGTGTTACGCGTATTGTAAAACGTTGTGGCCACACCGGACACCAAGATCACAACTATGCCCGCCCAGCTGTGCCAGCTGAACACGTCGCCGAACACGAACACGCCCCAGATACTGGAAAACACGATGCCGGTGTACTGCAGATTGGCCACCACCAGCGTCTGCCCGAGGCGATAAGCGCGCGTCATGGCGATCTGCGCGCTGGTGGCGCAGATGCCGATGCCCAGCAACAGCAGGCCGCCGTGCCAACTGGTGATCGGATGCCACACCACGCCCTGTCCGCCGGCCTGCGCGTAATTGCCGGCGATGCCGGCCACTAGATTCATGATCGCGAAGTAGAACACCACGCGGTTCTCGGGCTCGCCCGCCAGCCCCAGCTTGCGCACCTGCAGATAGGCCATGGCCGACAGCACGCTGGAAGTGAGCGCGATCAGCGCCGGCGTCAGTTGATTGGAATGGAAGGCCGGCTGCAGCAGCAGCGTGACGCCGACAAAGCTCATGCCGACCGCCGCCAGCAACGGCCATTTGACCTGGTTTTTGGCATGCCACCAGCCGATCGCGAACAGCCACACGGCGATCCAGATCGGCGCCATGTAGTTGAGGGTCATGGCGGTGGCCAGCGGCAGTTTGGCGATGGCGTAGAACCACAGCCACAGCGACACCACGCCGACCAGCCCGCGCCACAGATGGGCGCCGGGCATGCTGGTGGTGAATTTGCCGCCTTGAAGTTTGATGGCGATGAACAGCACGACCACGCCGACCACGCCGCGATACATGACGATTTCGGATGTGGAGAACTGCTCCGAGGCCAGCTTCACGCACACCCCCATCGCGGCGAACATGAAACTGGCGAACAACATCCAAAGTGACTGCATCGGCTTCCTAGAGATCGATATTGGCCCGGTACCACTCGTGGAAGTGCTGCATGCCGTCTTCCATCGGCGACTGGTAAGGACCTGCATCGGTGGTGCCGCGCTTCATCAGCGCCTTGCGGCCGGCGTCCATGCGCTGGCCGATCTCGTCGTCCTCGACGCAGGTTTCCATGTAGGCGGCGCGCTCGGCCTCGATGAACTCGCGCTCGAACAGCACGATCTCCTCGGGGTAGTAGAACTCCACCACGTTCTTGGTGCGCTGCGGGCCGTCCGGCCACAGGGTCGAGACGATCAGCACATGCGGATACCACTCGACCATGATGTTCGGATACAGCGTCAGCCAGATCGCGCCGTACGGTGGCGGTTCGCCGCCGCGGAACTTGAGCACCTGCTCCTGCCAGCGCTTGTAGATCTCGGAGCCGGACTTGCGCAAGCCCTTGTTCACGCCGACGGTCTGCACGCTGTAGTCGCGGCCGAATTCCCAGCGCAGGTCGTCGCAGCTGACGAAGCCGCCCAGGCCCGGATGGAAGGGCTCGACGTGATAGTCCTCCAGATAGACTTCAATGAAAGTCTTCCAGTTGTAGTCGCAGTTGTGCACCTCGACATGGTCGAACATGTAGCCGGAGAAATCCAGGTCCTTGGTCACCGACAGCTCCTTGAGCTTGTCCATGACGTCGTAGCCGTTCTGCTCGAACAGCAGGCCGTTCCAGCTTTGCAGCCTGGTCTTGGGCAGGTTCAGGCAGGGCGTCTCCGGGAAGTGCGGCGCACCGATCAACTCGCCCTTGAGGTCGTAGGTCCAGCGGTGCAGCGGACAAACGATGTTGTTGGCGTTGCCGCGGCCATTGAACATCAGCGCCTGGCGGTGGCGGCAGACGTTGGAGAGCACCTCCAGCCCGTTGGCGTTGCGCACCAGCATACGCCCTTCGTCTTCAGAGACGAGGGTCGCGAAGTCGCCGACGTTCGGCACCATCAGCTCGTGCCCGATATAGCGCGGGCCAGCCTGGAATAATTGCTGCATTTCGCGCTGCAACAGCGCTTCGTCAAAATAGACGTCAACCGGAAGTTGCGCGTTTGAACGCGCCAGCTTGGCGTGGGTAGCCAGATCGGACATCCCAACCCCCCTTAATATGTACATCAAACCAAAGAGAGACAGAATCCGTAAAGACCTGAATTCAAAGTTGTTGAAAATGGTATTTCGGACAGAACCGGCGATTATACCGTGTTTCGCTCCCGCCAGACGGGCGGATGTGCTCGTTTTTCGCGCAAATGATGGTGAAAATTACATGATTGTGCGGGATATGGGGACGATTGCGATAAAATCCATGGTTTCCGCCGTCGGCCGGGCCGCTATAGTTCCACCGGATAAGGTGGTTTGTTCTAAAATAACGGGCTACACTGCGCTGGCACGTGTTTTTACCTGAGTGACTATGTCTAAGAAATTAACTGCCGACGCGACCGCCGCCCCCGCCTCGTTCGAAGAAGCGATGGCGGAACTGGCGCAGCTGGTTGCACAAATGGAGGCAGGCCAACTGCCGCTGGAAGCCTCGGTGGCCGCCTATGCGCGCGGCTCGGAGCTGGTGAAGTTCTGCGCCGTCCAGCTGGAAAAAGTGGAGTCCCAGGTCAAGGTGCTGGAAGGCGACATGCTCAAGCCGTTCGCGGAAGCCGGCGAGGGCGAACTATGAACGGCGCCTTCGACGACTGGATGAAGACCGTGCAGGCGGCATCGGAAAACGATTTATCCGGTTTCCTGCCATCCGCCACGACGGTGCCGGCCAAGCTGCACGCGGCGATGCGCTATGCGTTGCTGGACGGCGGCAAGCGCGTGCGTCCGCTGCTGGTGTACGCGGCCGGCGCATTGTTCGGCGCCGACGCGGCCATCCTGAGCCGCGCCGCCGCCGCCGTGGAAATGATCCACGCCTACTCGCTGGTGCACGACGACATGCCGTGCATGGACGACGATGAACTGCGCCGTGGCAAGCCGACGGTGCACGTGGCCTACGACGAAGCGACCGCGCTGCTGGTTGGCGACGCGCTGCAATCGCAGGCCTTCCTGGTGCTGGCCGAGGCCGACACCATCCCTGCGGCGCGCCAGGTGGCGATGCTGCGCCTGCTGGCGCACGCCTCCGGCTCGGCCGGCATGTGCGGCGGCCAGGCGATCGATCTCGACAGCGTGGGCCTGAGCCTGACCTTGGCCCAGCTGGAGCAGATGCACCAGCTCAAAACCGGCGCGCTGCTGCGCGCCGCCGTGGTGCTGGGCGCGCTGGCCGGCAAGGAGCTCGACGCGGCCGAGCTGCAGGCGCTGGACACCTACGCGCGCGCCATCGGCCTGGCCTTCCAGGTGGTGGACGACGTGCTCGACGCCACGGCCGATTCGGCCACGCTGGGCAAGACGGCCGGCAAGGACGCCGCCGACAACAAGCCGACCTATGTGTCCATCCTGGGTCTGGAGCCATCGCGCGCGCTGGCGGAAACATTGCGGCTCGACGCGCACGCAGCGCTCGCGCCGTTCGGAGAAAAAGCTCTGCGGTTACGCGAACTCGCGGATTTGATCGTGCAGCGGAAGGCATAAATGAAATTGCTCGAAAACATAGATTCCCCGGCGGACGTGCGCAAGCTGTCGCGCACCCAACTGACGCCGCTCGCGCATGAACTGCGCAGCTACCTGCTGGACTCGGTCTCGAAGACCGGCGGCCATTTGTCGTCCAACCTCGGCACGGTCGAGCTGACCGTGGCGCTGCACTACGTGTTCAACACGCCGCACGACCGCATTGTCTGGGACGTGGGCCATCAGACCTACTCGCACAAGATCCTCACCGGCCGCCGCGAGCGCATGAACACGCTGCGCCAGCTGAACGGCATCTCCGGCTTCCCCAAGCGCGACGAAAGCGAATACGACACCTTCGGCACGGCGCACTCGTCGACGTCGATCTCGGCCGCGCTGGGCATGGCGCAGGCGGCCAAGATCAAGGGCGAGCAGCGCCACGCCATCGCCGTCATCGGCGACGGCTCGATGACCGCCGGCATGGCCTTCGAGGCGCTCAACAACGCCGGCGTGCAGGAAGACCTGAACCTGCTGGTGATCCTGAACGACAACGACATGTCGATCTCGCCGCCGGTGGGCGCGTTGAACCGCTACCTGGCGCGCCTGATGTCGGGCCAGTTCTACGCCGCCGCCAAGAACGTCGGCAAGTCCGTGCTGCCCGGCCCCGTGCTGGAGCTGGCCAAGCGGCTGGAGGAACACGCCAAGGGCATGGTGGTGCCCGCCACCATGTTCGAGGAATTCGGCTTCAACTACATCGGCCCGATCGACGGCCACGACCTCGAATCGCTGGTGCCGACGCTGCAGAACATCAAGCACCTCAAGGGCCCGCAGTTCCTGCACGTGGTCACCAAGAAGGGCCAGGGCTACAAGCTGGCCGAGGCCGACCCGGTGCTGTACCACGGCCCCGGCAAGTTCAATCCGGCCGAAGGCATCAAGCCGGCCGCCGCGCCGGGCAAGATGAGCTACACCGAGGTGTTCGGCACCTGGCTGTGCGACATGGCCGCCGCCGACAAGAAGCTGGTCGGCATCACGCCGGCCATGCGCGAAGGCTCGGGCATGGTGCGCTTCGAGCAGCAGTTCCCTGACCGTTACTTCGACGTCGGCATCGCCGAGCAGCACGCGGTGACCTTCGGCGCCGGCCTGGCCTGCGAAGGACTCAAGCCGGTGGTGGCGATCTACTCCACCTTCCTGCAGCGCGGCTACGACCAGCTGATCCACGATGTGGCGCTGCAAAACCTGGACGTGACCTTCGCGCTGGACCGCGCGGGCCTGGTGGGCGCGGACGGCGCCACCCACGCCGGCAACTACGACATGGCTTACCTGCGCTGCATCCCGAACATGGTGATCATGGCCGCCTCGGACGAAAACGAATGCCGCCAGATGCTCACCACCGGCTACCGCTACAACGGGCCGGCGGCGATCCGCTATCCACGCGGCGCCGGCGCCGGCGTGGCGATCAAGCCGGAACTGACGGCGATTGAAATCGGCAAGGGCGAAATCAAGCGCCAGGGCCAGAAGATCGCCATCCTGGCCTTCGGCTCGATGGTGGCGCCAGCGATGGCCGCCGGCGAGGCATTGGACGCCACGGTCGTCAACATGCGCTTCGTCAAACCGCTGGACGTGGAACTGGTCAAGCAACTGGCCGCCAGCCACGATTACCTGGTGACGGTGGAAGAGGGCTGCATCATGGGCGGCGCGGGCGCCGCCGTGGCTGAAGCGCTGGCCGCCGAAGGCATCGTCAAGCCGCTGCAGATGCTCGGCCTGCCGGACAAGTTCATCGACCACGGCGACCCTGCCAAGCTGCTCGCCAGCGTAGGCCTGGACGGCGCCGGCATCACCGCCTCGATCAAGCAACGCCACGCCGCCGCCGAGCCGCGCCTGGTCGTCAACAACGGCTGATACGTCATTCCCGCGAAAGCGGGAATGACGCACAAGCTAATTCTCTTGCCTATCTCAGGAACGCATCCTATATTGGTATAAACAGTTTATTCGGTTTATATCGCCATGCATGCCACCTGCCTTTTTTTTGGTTTGTTGTTCGCCTGCGGCATGGCGGGCGCGCAGGTGCCGGAATCGGGCAGGGCGCAGGATATGCGTTTCAGCGCCGAGGAAGTGGCCAGCACGGTGGAGGACCGCTATATCGACCGCGTGGTCGGCCTGGCGGCTGACGGCCGGCTGGATGACGACCGCGTCCTGCTGGCGCGGCTGCAATCCATCGGCGTGGGGCTGGTCCGCGCCGCCGTGGCGCTCAAGCCGGAAGTGGCCGGGTGGGAGTGGGAGTTCCATACCACCAGCGACGCCGACGTCGACGCCATTTGCATGGCCGGCGGTAAAATCCTGGTGGGTAGCGCCTTCGTGCGCCAGTTGGCGTTGAGCGATGGCGAACTGGCCACCTTGCTGGGCCACGAAGTCGCGCACGCGGTGGCCGAACATCATCGCGAAACCTTGTCGGAAGCGCTATTCCTGAACCGCTATCCGATGGTGCCGCTGGAGGTGGTGATGGAGCGCCTGGAGAGCGACCTGTCGGTGCAGATCCGCCTGTCCAAGCTATCGAGCATGCAGGAGTCCGAGGCGGACCAGTTGGGCATGGTGCTGGCGCACCACGCGGGCTGGCCGGCCGCCGACATGGTCGGCTTCTACCGCAAGCTGTCCGGCGGCGACAAGATGGCGCTGGTGTCCAGCGCCTATCCGGCCAGCGCTTCGCGTCTCAGCATGGCCAAGGGCATGGCGCTGCTGTTCCAGTCGGACCGCTGATCTTTAGCCGCGCTTGCGCTCGTGCTGCCACAGCACGTCGCTGCCGCCGGCGTAGCGGTTCAATACCCGCGACAGCACAAACATCAAGTCCGATAAGCGGTTCACATACTGGCGCGGATGCTCGTGGATGGTCTCGGCCTTGCCCAGCGTGACGATGGCGCGTTCGGCGCGGCGGCACACGGTGCGGCACACGTGCGCCTGCGAGGCCGCGCGCGAGCCGGCCGGCAGGATGAACTCCGTCAGCGCCGGCAGGGTGGCGTTGTACTTGGCCAGCAGCGTGTCGAGCCGCTCGACATGCGCCTCGGTGATCATCTGGTAGCCGGGGATGCACAACTCCCCGCCCAGGTCGAACAGGTCATGCTGGATGGTGACCAGCTCTTCGCGCAGCTCGGCCGGCATGTCTTCGCACAGCAGCAGTCCGATGTGCGAATTCAGTTCGTCGACCTCGCCGATCGAGTGGATGCGCACGCTGTCCTTGTCGGTGCGGCTGCCGTCGCCGAGGCCGGTGGTGCCGCCGTCGCCGGTGCGGGTGGCGATTTTGGAGAGTCGATTGCCCATATGGATTCCTAAAAGTGGATGAGTCGCGCCCGGAAGAATACAACAGTTTAATCGGGTATTTCGCCTTGCAGGGCGTTTGTGCTTACAATCGATGCATAACCATGTGCTTCCAGGTGCCCGCTCCATGAACACTGCCACATCCACGTCGCCCACTCTGGCCGATATCGCCGCCCGCCGCGCGCAGGTCGCCGCAGCCTTGCAGCAGGCGTTGCCGGCCCGCGCCATCTTGTCCGAGCCGGAAGACACCCGGCCCTACGAATGCGACGGCCTGGCCGCCTACCGCCAGCTGCCGATGATCGTCGTGCTGCCCGACAGCGAGGCGCAGGTCGTCGCCGTGTTGAAGGTATGCCGCGAGATGAACGTGCCCATCGTGCCGCGCGGCGCCGGCACCGGCCTGTCCGGCGGCGCCATGCCGATCGCCGACGGCGTGGTGCTGTCGACCGCACGCCTGAACCGCATTGTGCGCATGGACGCCTACTCGCGGACCGCCGTGGTGCAGCCGGGCGTGCGCAACCTGGCGATCTCGGAGGCGGCGGCGCAGCATGGCCTGTACTATGCGCCCGATCCGTCGTCGCAGATCGCCTGCACCATCGGCGGCAACGTGGCCGAGAACTCCGGCGGCGTGCACTGCCTCAAATACGGCCTGACGGTGCACAACGTGCTGCGCGTGCGCATGGTGACCATGGACGGCGACGTGGTGGAACTGGGCGGCGAGTCGCTCGACGCGCCGGGCCTGGACCTGCTGTCGGTGTTCATCGGCTCCGAGGGCATGCTGGGCATCGTCACCGAGGTGACGGTCAAGCTGGTGCCCAAACCGGCCACCGCGCGCGTGATCATGGCATCGTTCAACGAAGTGACGGCGGGCTGCCACGCGGTGGCGGCGCTGATCGCGGCCGGCATCATCCCGGCCGGGCTGGAGATGATGGACCAGACCTCGTCGCGCATGGTCGAGCCTTTCGTCAAGGCGGGCTACGATACTGAGGCCGCCGCCATCCTGCTGTGCGAGGCCGACGGCACGGTCGAGGAAGTGGAGGAGGAAATCGCCCGCATGTCGGCGGTGCTGAATACGGCCGGCGCCAGCGCCATCGCGGTGTCGCAGTCGGAGGCGGAGCGGTTGAAGTTCTGGTCAGGCCGCAAGAACGCCTTCCCGGCGGCGGGCCGCATCTCGCCCGACTACTACTGCATGGACGGCACCATCCCGCGCAAGCGCCTGGGCCAGGTGCTGGAGGGGATCGCGCAGATGGAGACCAAGTACGGCCTGCGCTGCGCCAACGTGTTCCACGCCGGCGACGGCAACCTGCATCCGCTTATTCTCTTCAACGCCAACATCCCCGATGAATTCGAGCGCGCGGAGGCCTTCGGCGCCGAGATCCTGTCGCTGTGCGTGGAAGTGGGCGGCACCATCACCGGCGAGCATGGCGTCGGCATCGAGAAGATCAATTCGATGTGCGCGCAGTTCGCGCCGGCGGAGCTGGATACCTTCTTCTCGGTCAAGCGCGCCTTCGACCCGGCCGGCCTGCTCAATCCCGACAAGGCCATCCCCACGCTGAACCGCTGCGCCGAATTCGGCAAGATGCGCGTCAGCGGCGGCATGCTGCCGTTCTCCCATCTGCCGCGTTTTTGAACGGAGCGACATGACGAACGAATCCTACATCGCCGGGCAGTTCAGCGACCGCATACGCGCCGCCAGGGATGACGGCATCCGGCTGCGCCTGCGCGGCGGCGGCACCAAGGACTGGTACGGCCAGTCGCTGGACGGCGAGGTGTTCGACACGCGCGCCTATGCCGGCGTGGTCTCCTACGAACCGACCGAGTTGGTGATCACCGCCCGCTGCGGCACGCCGCTGGCCGAGATCGAGGCGCTGTTGGCCCAGCACCATCAGATGCTGGCGTTCGAGCCGCCGCGTTACGGCGCCGCGTCGACCATCGGCGGCGTGGTGGCCAGCGCCTTGTCCGGCCCGCGCAGGGCCAGCGCCGGCGCGGTGCGCGACTTCGTGCTCGGCGCGGTGCTGATGGATGGCCATGGCGAGGCGCTGCGCTTCGGCGGCCAGGTGATGAAGAACGTGGCGGGCTACGATGTCTCGCGCCTGCTGGCCGGTTCGCTCGGCACGCTGGGATTGATACTGGAGGTGTCGCTCAAGGTGCTGCCGGTGCCGCTGCGCGAGGCCAGCCTGCGCTTCGAGATGAGCGAGATCGACGCGCTGCGCCATCTGAACGAATGGGCCGGCCAGCCATTGCCGATATCGGCCAGCTGTTGGCATCAGGGCGTATTAACTTTACGGCTGTCCGGCGCCGAGGCGGCGGTGGAAGCCGCGCAGCGCAAACTGGGCGGCGCACCGCTGCCGGACGACGCGGCGTTCTGGACCTCATTGCGCGACCAGACGCACAGCCATTTCGACGGCGGCGCCTTGTGGCGCCTGTCGGTGCCGCCTGCGGCCAGCGCCATCATCCTGCGCGGCGAACAGCTGATCGAGTGGGGCGGGGCGCAACGCTGGCTCAAAGTGGAGTCCACCGATGCGGAGCAAGCGGCAGGTATCCGCCGCGCTGTGGCGGCGGCCGGCGGCCACGCCACGCTGTTCCGCGGCGGCGATAAAAGCGTCGGCATGTTTCATCCTTTGGCGCCGGTTGTGGCGAAGATCCACGAGCGGCTCAAGCAGTCCTTCGATCCGGCGGGGATCTTCAATCCCGGCCGCATGTACTAGCGAACCTCATGCAAACCAATCTCGCCGATTTTATCAAGCACACCCGCGAAGGCGAGGAGGCCGACGCCATCCTGCGCGCCTGCGTTCACTGCGGCTTCTGCACCGCCACCTGTCCCACCTACCAGCTGCTGGGCGACGAGCTGGATGGCCCGCGCGGCCGTATCTACCTGATCAAGCAGGTGCTGGAAGGCGCACCGGTGACGGCCAAGACGCAGACCCACTTGGACCGCTGCCTGACCTGCCGCAATTGCGAAACCACCTGTCCGTCCGGCGTCAAGTACGGCCGCCTGATCGACATCGGCCGCAAGGTGGTGGAGGAGCGCGTGCAGCGCCCGTTCGCCGAGCGCATGAAGCGCCTGGTGCTGAAGGAAGGCTTGCCGCGCAAGGCGCTGTTCAAGGCGGCGCTGCGCGCAGGGCAGGTGTTCCGGCCGCTGCTCTCGCCGGCCATGCAGGACAAGATCCCGGCGATGCGGGGCGCCGGCGTGTGGCCGTCGCGCCAGCACGCGCGCAAGATGCTGGTGCTGGAAGGCTGCACGCAGCCGGCGATGGCGCCCAACATCAACGCCGCCACCGCGCGCGTGCTCGATGCGCTGGGCGTGCAACTGATCGTCGCCCCCAAGGCCGGCTGCTGCGGCGCGCTGCGCCATCACCTCAACGACCAGGAGGCGGCGCTGGACGACATGCGCCGCAACGTCGACGCCTGGTGGCCGTACGTGCAGGACGGCGCGGTGGAGGCCATCGTGATGACGGCGTCCGGCTGCGGGGTCACGGTCAAGGAGTACGGCCACCTGCTGGCGTACGACAGCGCCTATGCAGGCAGGGCGCAACGCATCTCGGAGCTGACGCGCGACCTGAGCGAGGTGATGCCGCAATTCGAGGAGGAACTGGCGCGCCGTGTCAGCATCACGGAGCGCGTGGCGTATCATCCGCCATGCACGCTGCAGCACGGCCAGCAGATACGCGGCAAGGTCGAGGGCGTGCTGCGCGCGGTCGGCGTGGACGTGGTGCTGTGCGCCGACAGCCATCTGTGCTGCGGCTCGGCGGGCACCTACTCGTTGCTGCAGCCTGAATTGTCGCTGCAGCTGCGCGACCGCAAGCTGGCCAACCTGGCCGACACCGGCGCCACCGCCATCGTCTCCGCCAACGTGGGCTGCACCGCGCACCTGCAATCGGGGACGGACACGCCGGTGGCGCATTGGATTGAACTGTTGGACCGCGCCCTGCAGCAACGTCATTCCCGCGCAGGCGGGAATCCATACACAGCATGATTCGCCTCTTTGCACGCTCAGCATGGATTCCCGCCTGCGCGGGAATGACGGTTCAGCTAACCCTGGATAAATAACGGCATCTGCGCCGTGCCGCCGGCCGGTTCGCCGTGCAGGTTGAGGATGGGCGGCAGCTGCGCGGCGGCCTGCCACACGCCCGCCGTGTTGAAGCTGGCGACCCAGGGCAGCACGTCGTCCGCCGGCATCGGCCGGGCGATGCCGTAACCCTGCACCAGGTCGCAGCCCAGCCGCATCAACATGGCGCCATGTTCGATGGTCTCCACCCCCTCGGCGATCACACCCAGGCCGAAGGCCTTGGCCAGGCCGATGACGGCGCTGACCAGGTGCAGGTCGTCGCGGTCGACCAGCATGTTGCGCACGAAGCTCTGGTCGATCTTCAGCATGTCCGCCGGCAGCCGCTTCAGATAGGACATCGACGAATAGCCGGTGCCGAAATCGTCCAGCGCGAAGCTGATGCCCAGCGCCTGGCAATCGAGCATGATGCTGCGCACGTGGGCGATGTCGCTCAGCGCCGACGACTCCAGTATCTCCAGCTCCAGCATGTGCGGCGGCACGTCCGGGAACTCGGCCAGGATGCCCTTCAAGCGGGCGACGAAATCGGCGCGCTGGAAATGGCGCGCCGCGATGTTGACGCTGATGACCCAGCGCGCATCGAAGGCGCGCCAGAACTGCAGCTGGCGCAAGGCCTCGCGTAGCACCCACTCGCCGATGTCGACGATCACGTCGCTATGTTCGACGATGGGCAGGAAGTCCATCGGCCCGACCACGCCGCGTTGCGGATGCGCCCAGCGCAGCAGCGCCTCCATGCCGACGATGCGGCCCTTGCGCATGTCCAGCTTGGGCTGGTAGTAGAGCCGCAGCTCGCCGGCGCGCAGCGCGGCGCGCACCTCGGTGCGGCGGTTGTGGTGGGTACGCACTTGTTCATCCAGGTCGGCGTCGAAGAAGTGATAGCGGTTGCGGCCCGTGATCTTGGCCTGGTACAGCGCCTGGTCGGCGTGGCGCAGCAGGCTGTCGGCGCTGATCTCGTTGCCGGTGTAGACCGCCACGCCGGCGCTGGCCGACATGCCGACCGCTTTGCCCTCGCATACGTAATCGCGCGACAGGGCCGTCATCAGGCGGTCCAGCGCCTGCTCGATGGCGGCGCGGCCGTTCATCTCCGGCAGCAGCAGCACGAACTCGTCGCCGCCCAGGCGGGCCGCGTAATGGCGCTGGCCGGCGAAATCGTGCAGGCGGCTGGCGGCCTGCTTGAGAATCTCGTCGCCGACGTGCTGACCCATGGTCTGGTTCACGTGCTGGAAGTGATCGAGATCGAACAGGCACACGGCCAGCAGGTGGCCCTCTTCGCGGGCGCGCGCCACCTCCTGCTCGAAGCGGCTGGCCAGCGCCGCGCGGTTGGGCAGGCCGGTCAGGATGTCGTGGTTGCTCTGCCAGGAGATCTGCTGCATCAGCTGGCGGCGCTCGGTCACATCGCGGAACACCAGCACCGATCCCTGCACCTCGTTGCGCGCGGTGCGGATCGCGTTGGCGGTGTATTCGACGGTGACGATTTCGCCGAGGCGGTTGCGCAGGCTCTGGTTGCCGACCTTGATCACGTCGCCGCCGGCGTAGATCTGCGCCATCGCCTTGAGCAGCGAGTGCTGGCCGAAGTTATTCGCCAATACGAACACCTGGTGCAGCTCCATGCCGCGCGCGCGCGCTTCGGGCCAGCCGGTGAGCTGCTCGGCGACGTCGTTCACGGTGGCGATCCTGCCGTTCAAATCGGTGGTGATGACGGCGTCGCCGATCGAGGCCAGCGTGACCTCGATGCGTTCCTTCTCCACCTGCAGCTGCGCCTGCGCCTCCAGCGTCCGCGCCAGCTGTTCGCTCAGTTTGTGCTGGCTTTGCTGCAGCTTGTGCACCAGCGCCTGCACGCGCTGCGCCATGTTGTTGAAGGTGACCGCCAACATGCGCGCCTCCGGTGTGCCGCGCACCGGCAGGCGCACGCCGTGGTCGCCGTTCTGGAAGCGGGTGGTGGTGTCGGTCACGCGCTGCAGCATGCGCTTATTGGCGTAGATGATGATGCCCAGCAGCGTATAGATGATGGAGATGTTCACCAGCGAGATCGTGGCCTGTTGGTGCAGCGTGCGCCACACCTGGGCGAGCGGCAGCGTCGGTTCGAAGGCCAGCACCAGGCTGGCGTTGCCGATGTAGACGGTGCGGTTGATCGGCTGCAGGCCGTCGAGGTTGCGGAACCAGGCCGGGTAGTCCGGCGGCGGCGGCGGGTCGCGCAGCGCTTCCAGGTGGCCGCCGGCGTAGTCCAGCCGCGCCGCGACCAGGTCGGCTTCCAGCAGCAGGGCGCCGGCCAGGGTGTTGTCGAGGGCGGCGCGGTCCGGCGTGGTCAGCGCAGGCAGCAGGGCCTTGTGCAGATAGACGCCCAGATCGCCGGCATCCTTCTGGTAGCGGGCGTTGGCGTAAGCGGTTTCGGACTGGAACAACAAGGTATATCGCAAGCCCACCACGACGGCGATGATGAGGAAGATAGGGACGAACAAGCGGGAGTACGTCCCCATCCGCATCCAGCGCGACAGTAGTTTTCCAAACAACGACATAGGCGACGGATTCGATTCTTGGAAATGACCAGCGGCCATTATTACCGAAAAGTTAACCGAAAGCACGTTTTTTGGAAAACGTTTCACTCTTTTTACATTTTTTTATGTCCTGCCGCCGGGGATAGTCTTATTCCGCCAGCAGTTTAGCGATGTCGGCTGCCAGCTCCTCGGGCTTGGTGGCGGGCGCGTAGCGCTTGTAGACGCTGCCGTCCTTGCGGATCAGGAACTTGGTGAAGTTCCATTTGATGGCCTCGGTGCCGAGGATGCCGGGGGCGTCCTTCTTCAGTTTAATAAACAGCGGATGGGCGTTGTTGCCGTTGACGTCGATCTTGGCGAACAGAGGGAAGGTGACGCCGTAGTTCTTTTGGCAGAAGGCGCCGATTTCGTCGGCCTGGCCCGGTTCCTGCGCGCCGAACTGGTTGCAGGGGAAGCCCAGTACCACCGCGCCCTGGTCCTTGAACCGCTGGTAGATCGCCTCCAGGCCCTGGTATTGCGGTGTGAAGCCGCACTTGCTGGCGGTGTTGACGATCAACAGGACCTGGCCCTTGTACTGGCCGAGGTTGACGGGGGCGCCGGCCAGGCTGTCGGCGGTGATGTCGTAGAGTGTGTTCAAAGTGTTCCTTTGGTTTTAGATGAGGCCCAGGTGCTCGGTGCCGGCCGAGAGGTCGCGGTTCTTGGCGGCCTTGCCTTCGAGCTTGATGGCCAGGCGCAGGTCGTTGACGGAGTCGGCGTTGCGCAGCGCGTCCTCGTAGCTGATGATGTCGGCCTCGTGCAGGTCGAACAGCGACTGGTCGAAGGTCTGCATGCCCAGCTCGCGCGATTTCTTCATCAGCTCCTTGATCTCGTGCACTTCGCCCTTGAAGATCAGGTCCGAGATCAGCGGCGAGTTGAGCATGATCTCGATGGCCACCGCGCGGCCCTTGGATTCCTTGCGCGGGATCAGGCGCTGCGAGATCATGCCCTTCAGGTTCAGCGACAGATCCATCAGCAGTTGCTGGCGGCGCTCCTCGGGGAAGAAGTTGATGATGCGGTCGAGCGCCTGGTTGGCGCTGTTGGCGTGCAGCGTGGCCAGGCACAGGTGGCCGGTCTCGGCGAAGGCGATCGCGTGGTCCATGGTTTCGCGGTCGCGGATCTCGCCGATCTGGATCACGTCCGGCGCCTGGCGCAGCGTGTTCTTCAGCGCCACCGCCCAGTCGTCGGTGTCGACGCCGACCTCGCGCTGGGTCACGATGCAATTCTTGTGCGGGTGGACGTACTCGACCGGGTCCTCGATGGTGATGATGTGGCCGTAGCTGTTCTCGTTGCGGTAGCCCACCATGGCCGCCAGCGTGGTCGACTTGCCCGAGCCGGTGGCGCCGACCATGATCACCAGGCCGCGCTTGGACATCACCACATCCTTGAGCACCTCGGGCAGGCCGAGGTCTTCGAGCTTGGGGATCTCGCTGGTGATGGTCCGCAGCACCATCCCGACTGAGCTCATCTGCACAAACGCCGATACCCGGAAGCGGCCCAGGTCGCCGGGGCTGATGGCGAAGTTGGCTTCCTTGGTCAGTTCGAAGGAAGCGGTCTGCTTGTCGTTCATGATGGAGCGGGCCAGGTCCATGGTATGGGCCGAGGTCAGCACTTGCGACGACACCGGTGTCATCTTGCCATCGATCTTGATAGCGGGCGGAAAGCCGGCGGTAATGAACAGGTCCGAGCCCTTCTTGCTGGTCATCAGCCGCAGCAGGTCGAACATGAATTTGGATGCCTGGTCGCGTTCCATGATGTGTCCTTTTTCGTTAACAACTTTGGGGTCAAGTCTGACATTCGGACACGACCTCTGCCGTGGGCGTGGGGTCAAGTCTGGCATTCGGACACGAGCTCAACCGTAGACACCGCCTAGGGTTGAGCTCGTGTCCGAATGCCAGACTTGACCCCATTATTAGGGTCGAGCTCGTGTCCGAATGTCAGACTTGACCCCATTTTTTAGCCGGGGAAGTTGTCCGGGGTCTTGGCGGCGTTGCGGGCGGTGGCGGCGCTGATGACGTTGCGCCGCACCAGGTCCGTCAGATTCTGGTCCAAGGTCTGCATGCCGACGTTGCTGCCGGTCTGGATCGCCGAGTACATCTGCGCGATCTTGGCTTCGCGGATCAGGTTGCGGATCGCCGGCGTCGCCACCATGATCTCGTGCGCCGCCACGCGGCCCGCGCCGTCCTTGGTCTTGAGCAGCGTCTGCGAGATCACCGCCTGCAAGGACTCCGACAGCATCGCCCGCACCATCTCCTTCTCATCGGCAGGGAACACGTCGACGATGCGGTCGATGGTCTTGGCGGCCGATGAGGTGTGCAGCGTGCCGAACACCAGGTGCCCGGTCTCGGCCGCCGACAGCGCCAGCCGGATGGTCTCCAGGTCGCGCAGCTCGCCGACCAGGATGGCGTCCGGATCCTCCCGCAGCGCCGAACGCAGCGCGTTGTTGAACGAGAGCGTGTGCGGCCCCACCTCGCGCTGGTTGATCAGGCATTTCTTCGATTCGTGCACGAACTCGATCGGATCCTCGATCGTCAGGATGTGGCCGTACTCGTTTTCGTTGAGGTGGTTGACCATCGCCGCCAGCGTGGTCGACTTGCCGGAGCCGGTCGGCCCCGTCACCAGCACCAGCCCGCGCGGCTTGAGCGCGAACTCGGCAAAAATTTTCGGCGCGTTCAGGTCTTCCAGGCTGAGGATCTTGGACGGAATCGTCCGCAACACCGCCGAGGCCCCGCGCTCCTGGTTGTAGGCGTTGACGCGGAAGCGCGCCAGGCCGGGGATGGCGAACGAGAAGTCGCATTCGAGCATCTCTTCGTAAGCCTTGCGCTGGCCGTCGTTCATGATGTCATAGATCATGCCGTGCACATCCTTGTGCTCCAGCGGCGGCAGGTTGATGCGGCGCACATCGCCGTGCACCCGTATCATTGGCGGCAGGCCGGCCGACAGGTGCAGGTCCGAGGCCTTGTTCTTGACGGAGAATGCGAGAAGTTCGGAGATGTCCATTTATAATCCCTGTGCCTGACGTTGGTGAGGTGCCCGCTGCGGCGCCTGCCCTTGTTTTTAACGATTTTTACTCGATGATTATGTCCCTGATCCCCCAGAACTTGCAAGCAATCACCTCGACAATCGTTGCCGCAGCCCAAGATGTTGGCCGTGCGCCGCAATCGGTGCAGTTGCTGGCCGTCTCCAAGACCTTCGGGCCGGACGCGGTGCTGGAGGCGGTGCAGGCCGGCCAGCGCGCCTTCGGCGAGAATTACCTGCAGGAGTCGCTGGA
Source organism: Rugamonas sp. A1-17 (assembly GCA_025548565.1). GTDB lineage: Bacteria > Pseudomonadota > Gammaproteobacteria > Burkholderiales > Burkholderiaceae_D > Rugamonas. The sequence continues at coordinate 68,537 of JAJLPB010000013.1, read as the reverse complement.
CAAGATCGCGGCGCTGAAGGCGGCCGGCGCGCCGGCGCTGGAGTGGCATTTCATCGGCCCGATCCAGAGCAACAAGACCCGCCCCATCGCCGAGCACTTCGATTGGGTGCACACGGTCGAGCGCGAGAAGATCGCGCAGCGGCTGTCCGAGCAGCGGCCGGCCGGCATGGCGCCGCTGCAGATTTGTTTGCAGGTGAATATCAGCGGGGAAGCCAGCAAGAGCGGCGTGGCCCCGGCGGAACTGGCGGCGCTGGCCCACAAGGTCGCGGCGCTGCCCAATCTCACCTTGCGCGGCCTGATGGCGATCCCCGAGCCGGCCGAAGACTTTGCGCAGCAGCGGGCGGCGTTCGCCCAGCTGCGCGTGCTGTACGAGCAGTTGCGCGCCGAAGGCCTGGCGCTCGACACGCTGTCGATGGGCATGTCGGCCGACCTGCGTGCCGCCATCGCCGAAGGCGCGACCATCGTGCGCATCGGCAGCGCCATTTTTGGTTCACGAAACTACAACAAGGCTTGATGATGAAAATAGCATTTATCGGCGGCGGCAACATGGCCTCCGCCCTGATCGCGGGACTGGCCAATAAACTCACCGCCGGCGCCAACATCCACGTGGCCGATCCGAACGTAGAAGCGCTGAGCCGCCTGCATCAGCAGTTCGGCGTGACCACGGCCAGCGGCGCCGATGCCGCGGTGTCCTCGGCGGACGTGATCGTGCTGGCGGTCAAACCGCAAAGCATGCGCGAAGTGGCGGCCCAGCTGCTGCCGCTGATCGACAAAACGAAACAGCCGCTGGTCGTCTCGATCGCGGCCGGCATCCGCATCGAGGATTTGTCGCGCTGGCTGGGCGGCTACGGCGCCATCGTGCGCTGCATGCCCAATACGCCGGCGCTGATCGGCATGGGCATCACCGGCATGGCGTGCACCGCCGGCGTGAGCGCGCAGCAGAAGCAGGCGGCGGACGATATCCTGCGCGCCGTCGGCCCGACAGTGTGGCTGGACAACGAGTCGCAGATCGACGCGGTGACGGCGGTGTCGGGCAGCGGCCCGGCCTATGTGTTCTACTTCATCGAGGCGATGCAGCAGGCCGCGCAGGACATGGGCCTGAGCGCGGAGCAGGGCAGGCAGCTGGCGCTGGCCACCTTTGCCGGCGCGTCGCAGCTGGCGGTGCAGTCGACCGAGCCGGTGTCGCTGCTGCGCGAGCGGGTGACGTCGAAGGGCGGCACCACCTACGCGGCGTTGACCAGCATGGAGGCCAGCGGCGTAAAGGGCGCGATCATCCAGGCGATGAAGGCGGCCCAGCAGCGCGGCAAGGAAATGGGCGACGAGCTGGGTTCCTCCAACTAAGACGAAAGGCTGCATGATGATGGTAGTTCGATCTCTCCCCCTGATTGCAGCCTTCACCATTTTGCAGGCGGGCGCCGCGACCATCGTCTCCGAGACGATGCAGCGGCCGGAAGGACCGCGCACTTATCTGCTGGCGCAGCCGGCGGCATCGACGCCGGGCAAGCTGCCGCTGGTGATCCTGCTGCATGGTCACATGGGTTCCGCCAATCTCACCCTCGGCAAGGGGCGGATGGACGATCCGGCCGCCGCCTGGCTGGAGGTGGCCGACCACGAAGGCTTGCTGCTCATCGCGCCCGACGGCGCCAAGGGCAGCGACGGACAGCGCGGCTGGAACGACTGCCGCGCCGACGCTCCCTCCAATCCCAAGACCGACGATGTCGGCTTCATCGCCGCGCTGATCGACCAGGCGGTGGCGCAGCACAACGCCGATCCGTCGCGCGTGTACTTGTCCGGCATGTCGAATGGCGGCGGCATGGTGTACCGGGCGGCGATCGAGCTGGGGCCGCGCTTGGCGGCGGTGGCGGTGTCGAACATGCTCATGCCGGTCAAGCGTTTGTGCCCGGCGCCCAAGCGCGCCTTGCCGATACTGGTGGCGCATGGAACCGAGGACAAGATCGTGCCCTACGCCGGCGGCGAAGTCGGCGGCTTCCTGTTGACGGGGCGCGGCTCCAATATGAACGCCGAGGAGTCGGTGAAGTATTGGCGCGAGCTCGCGCAACTGCCACCCGCGCCGGCCGTCACGCAGCTGCCGCATCGCGATGCGGCCGACAAGACGTCGCTGGTGCGTTATGTATGGGGCGCCGATCCCAGGGGCGTGCAGGTGGAATTCCTGAAGATGGAAAACGCCGGCCACGTGCAGCCCAGCGCCACGCACCGCCTGCCGCCGCTGATGCTGTCGATACTCGGCAAGCAAAACGGCGACCTTGAATATGCCGATGAAACCTGGAGCTTCTTCAAGGACAAGCGCGTCGCCCCCTAGCGTCATTCCCGCGCAGGCGGGAATCCATACAGCCTGTCCCGTCAGGCGCGGCATGGATTCCCGCCTGCGCGGGAATGACTGGGGTTGCGTCGCAGCCTTGCTTCATCGCCGCGATCCACGCGCGTATCAGTTCCACGCCTTCCTTGTGCACCGAGCCGCGTCCCAGTTCCGGCATCATGATGCCGGTCTGGTCGGAGCTGAGCCGGTAGACCATGATCGATTCATCCGGCTTGCCCGGCGCGATGCCGTAGCCATGGCCGCCGGTGCCCGCGCCCGCCGCCACCGGCGGCTTGCATAATCCCAGATGCAGATCCGCCGGCGCGCCGATGTTCAGGTGCAGCGCCGTGGTGTTGGCCGCGCCCTTGTCGCTGTGGCAGTGGGCGCAGTTGATGTCCAGGTAGGCGCGGGCGCGCGCGTCCAGCGTCTGGCCCTGGTCGCGCCAATTGGCGTTGTGCGGCGCGGCCGTCGCCGCGTTGGCCGGCACGCCGCTCAGGTAGCCGATGCGCGCCAGGTAATCGAGCTGGTTGACGCTTACGCCGTCGTAGCTGTAGCTGCGGTTCATATGCCGCGCCTTCGGGCCGATGGGCTGGAACTGGCGCGACTTCACATCGGCCACGTGGCAGGAGGCGCACTGGTTCACGTTCGGCACCACATACGTCAGCGGCTTGCGGGTGCGGTCCTCATGCACCACCTCCAGCGGCATCTGGTCGCCGGTGCGCGAGAGCACGGCCTCGGTCTGCTCGGCGTTCCACACATAGGGCAGGGCGATCCAGCCGTCGGCGCGGCGCACCAGCAGCCGCGTTTCGACCAGCCGCACGTTGGCCAGATCGAGCTTGTCGCCGCCGGTCTTGCTGGTGTCGTAGGTGGCCAGCACCGCCTTGGCGGGACCGTCCGCCTTCGGATAGTAGAAGGTCTTGCTGATGATGGTCCCGACCGGGAACTCGAAGGTGGTGTCGGCGTTGTAGACGGCGCTCCGGCCCTTCGGCATCCACACGGTGCGCAGCTTCTGCGCGTAGTCGGTGAACAGCGGCGTGTTCAGGTCATACGGCACCACGCCGGTGTTCAGGTTCAGGCGCCCGCCGGAGACGGCCATCAGGTGCCAGTCGCTCAACCTGGCCGGATTGCCTTCGGTGATGAAGCTCACCGGAGACTGGGTCTGCGTGCACGCCGCCAGCATCAGCGCGCACGCCACTGCGCTCAGTCTCGCCATCATGACTGCGCGGCGAGTTGGGTGATCGTCACCGGTGGCAGCTTGGCCAGCGCGCAGCGGAACGGCGCCGTGTCCTTGCTGGGGTTCTTGTATTTGTTCGGACCGTCGGCGTTCAGCACGTCCACGCCGTCCTGGATGCAGATGCGCTGCTCGGCCGGCAGCACGCCCTTGACCAGCAGCTTGGTGTCGACGTAGCCGTCCCACAGCACGTCGGGCAGGTGGCCGCCGATGCCGTACATGGCGATCTTCAGCGCCTTCAGATCGAGGCCGTCGGGCGAATCGCCGCCGCCCTTGAAGCGGTTGCCGTACACGTAGATCGCCTTTGGATACGGGTCGTAGCCGGCGGCCACGCCTTTCTCGGTGTAGTAGCCGGTGGAGTGGTAGCTGGAGATGATGACGTTGGCGGTCTGGTTGTCGGTGACGTCGTTGTCGAAGATCTCCACTTTCGAATTGGAGTTGATGACGATGCCCGAACCGGCTGGCACGCTGGCCACGGCCGTGCCGCGCGCGGCGAAGTTGCCGAGGTTGTTCTTGTCGACCTTGTTCTTGTACACGCGGGTGCTGTGTCCCGGCTGCGACAAGTTGGGCATGTTGAACACCAGGATGCCGCCGGTGTTGTTGGTGGCGACGTTGTCGTAGACGTCGGCGTTGATGGTGTTCTCGATCTCGATGCCGGCCACGTTCTGCTCGGCGCGCGAGCGGCGCACCACCACGCCGTTGGACTGGCCGACATAGATGCCGGCGTCGGAGGCGGCGATGGCCACGCTGTCCTCGATCAGCACATTGCGTGTCTTGACCGGGTAGATGCCGTAGGCGCCGTTGCTGACCTTGGAGCCCCCGGTCCACTGCACCTTGACCTTGCGGATGGTGATGTTGTCGCCGTCGTTGATCTTCAGGCCGTCGCCCTTGGAGTCCTCGATGGTCAGGCCCTCGATGGTGAAGTTGCTGGCGTAGACCAGCATGCCCTCCGGCCCGGTGACCTGGCCCTTGAACGAGAGGATGGTCTTGTCCATGCCGGCGCCGCGCACCGTCACGCCGTTGCCGCGCAGGGTCAGGCCGCTAGTGAGATGATAGGTACCGGCCGGTATCTCGACCACGCTGCCGGGTTTGGCGTCGAGCAGCTGCTCCTGCAGTTTCTTCTGGAACGCCGCGTCGGCGCTGGCTTGTTCCGCCGAGACGGGCGCCTCGGTCTTGCCGCAAGCACCCAGCAGGGCGCTGATCGTACCGCAAAGAGCAACTGCGCGTATGGCCTTGTACATGTCGTCCCCTCATTCTATTTGTTAGAACTTGTTAGATGTAGAGTGCTTGGCAACATTGAGTATAGCAGCATGTTTTGGGCCGTAAGCGCGTATCATGGCCGGGTTCGTACCATGTGGCGCGACAGCGACGGAAAGGAAAAAAGATGACGAATCGCCGGGTATTTATTCTGACCACTTGCGCCGGTCTGGCCGCTGCCACCCTGGGCTGCATGGCCCGGGCCGAGGACCGCGTGCCGCTCAAGGAAGACGAGCCGCTGGCCAAGGAGTTCAACTATGTGATTGACGCGGCCAAGGTGGACGGGCACAAATTCCCCGACTTCAAAGCGGGCGACCGCTGCAGCAAGTGCCAGATCTACGAAGACGGCCCGAACAACATGGGCGGCTGCGCCATCTTCCCCGGCAAGCTGGTGGCGGCCGGCGGCTGGTGTACTTCGTTCGGCTGACGTAGGCGTTTAACCCTGTTTGCGCTCCGGTTGCACCGTGGTGGTAGACTGGTATCCCTTGGGAGCACATCATGAATAGCCATTTACTGCAGCAAGTAAGCGAGCTGACTGTGGAAGATCAGCTTGCCTTGGTCGAGGCCATCTGGGACGGAATCGTCCGTAGCGGCGACGCACCTCAGCCAACTGCTGCGCTGAAAGCCCAATTGGATCAGCTTTTAGCTGAACATGATGCCAGCCCGGATGACGTATTGACCTGGGATGAAGTTGAAGCCGCAGCCATTGCCCGCATGCGTTGCGAAGAATTCCACTGAAGCGTTTTCCTTACTTCGTATATTTCCGCTTGGAGCCATCTCGTCTGCTTGTCTTCGCCGTGCTGCATGCACGAAGAGATACTACGAGATTACTTGCGGGCGATCAGTAGCCCGACCACCACCCCAAGCGCCGCGCCCAGCCCCACCGATTTCCACGGATTGTCGCGCACGTAGACGTTGGCCGATGCGGCCGCGCCGCGGCTGCGGGCGATCAGGCTGTCTTCCAGTTTGCGCAGGTCGGTCCTGGCGGTGCGCAGCGTGTCGTCGAAACGGGCGCGGTTTTCCGAAGCGGGCGTGGGGTCCTTGGCGGCATCCTTGAGCCAGTCCTCGGCCTCGCCGATGGCGTGCTTCAGTTCGTTCATCAGCCTGTCGCGCGCGGCGGTGCTGGCGGCCTGGTTGTCGGCGACGTCTTTGCCATTCTGTTGAATCTGATCCATGGTGACCTCATCGGATGTCGGTTGAAAGAGGATAGCCATTGTAGGCAGCACCCGCGCCGGCGCTTTGCGCTGCCTCAATCGAGTGGACTAGCGCAACGCGTAGTCCAGCGCCACGCCCGCGAACACCGCCGCGCCCAGCCAGTTGTTGTGGCGGAAGGCGTAGAAGCAGGGATCGCGCTCGCGGCCGCGGATCAGCGTGTAGTGATAGCAGGCGATGCCCGCCGCCACCGCCACGCCGCCGGCGAACCACACGCCCATGCCCAACTGCCAGCCGCAGGCCAGCAGCAGGCCCAGATGCACGGCGTAGCACAGCATCACCGCCGCCACGTCATACCGGCCAAAGGTGATGGCCGAGGTCTTGATGCCGATCTTCAGGTCGTCGTCGCGGTCGACCATGGCGTATTCGGTGTCGTAGGCCACGGCCCAGAATACGTTGCCGAGCAAGAGCACCCAGGCCACCATCGGCACCGTGTCCTGGATCGCGGCAAACGCCATCGGGATGCCGAAGCCGAAGGCGATGCCCAGGTAGGCTTGCGGGATCGCGAAGAAGCGCTTGAAGTAGGGGTAGGTGCCGGCGATGATGACGGCCGCCACCGACAGCTGCTTGGTCAGCGCGTTCAGCGGCAGGATCAGGCAGAACGACAGCAGCGCCAGCGTGCCGGCGATCGCCAGCGCTTCCTTGCCGCTGATGCGCCCGCTGGTGATGGGCCGCTGCGCGGTGCGCTTGACGAATTTGTCGATGTCCTGGTCGGCGTAGTCGTTCATCGCGCAGCCGGCCGAGCGCATCAGCAGCGTGCCGAGCGAGAAGATCAGCACCAGCGTCAGGCTGGGCTTGCCGTTGGATGCCAGCCACAGTGCGCAGAGGGTCGGCCACAGCAACAGCAGCGTGCCGATGGGTTTGTCCAGCCTGACCAGGCGAAAATACAACTCCAGCTTGTTCATGGGTAGTGCCGCTTGAAGGGAAAGATCAGGATTATCGCAAATCCTGGCGCGGCCAGCTCAATCGTCGGCGCAGAGGGTGGTGATGCCGGGCAGGTTGCACGCGGCCACGACTTCGCACACGGCGTCGATGGCGGCCTTGCGGGTGAAGCTTTTACGCCACACGATCACCACCCGGCGCGACGGCGCCGGCGCGTCGAACGGGCGGAATTGCAGCATGCCCTCCTTGGTGTCCATGTCCGGCACCGAGGCGCGCGGCAGCACGGTCAGGCCGATGCCGCTGGCCACCATGTGGCGGATGGTCTCCAGCGACGAGCCCTCGAAGGTGCGCTGCATGCCGTTGCCCGGCGCGGAAAAGCGCGCCATTTCGGGGCAGACTTCCAGTACCTGGTCGCGGAAACAGTGTCCGTTCCCCAGCAGTAGCATGTTTTCGGTCTTCAGGTCGTCGGCGGGGATGGTGCGGCGCTTGGTCCATGCGTGCTGGGCCGGCATCGCCACCACGAAGGGCTCGTCGTACAGCGCCTGCATGGCCATGCCGTGCTCGGGGAGCGGCAGCGCCATGATGGCGGCGTCCAGCTCGCCCTGGCGCAGCATCTCGATCAGGCGCACGGTGAAGTTTTCCTGCAGGATCAGCGGCATCTGCGGGACTTTGTCGATCATGCCCTTGACCAGCGGCGGCAGCAGGTAGGGGCCGATAGTGTAGATCACGCCCAGGCGCAGCGGGCCGGCCAGCGGGTCCTTGTTCTGCTTGGCGAGTTCCTTGATGGCGGCGGTCTGCTCCAGCACACGCTCGGCCTGGGCGACGATCTGCGCGCCCAGCGGAGTCACGGAAATCTCGGCGCCGCCCCGTTCGAACAGCACCACGCCCAGCTCATCTTCAAGTTTCTTGATGGCGACCGAAAGCGTCGGCTGAGCGACGTAACAAGCTTCGGCCGCATGTCCGAAGTGTTTCGCTCGTGCAACGGCGACGATATATTTCAGTTCGGTCAGTGTCATGAATGTATTTGAACACAGGCAATGCTGGGATGCAATAATTAACCCGTATTGTAGCGAATGGTGTCGATATAATGCAGCGTATGTTGGTGTCATCCATCGAAAGGCAAGCATGTCCTCCACATTTGGTCCAGAAGAAGCGCAAGCCTATCTGCACAAGCTGCTGAAGGTGATGCACCATACCGGCGGCTCGGATTTGTTCATTTCCGCAGATTTCCCGCCGAGCATGAAGTCGCAGGGCGCGATGAAGCCCCTGAGCCAGCAAAAGCTGACCGGCAGCGTGACCCGCGCGCTGGCGCTGTCGATCATGAACGAGAAGCAGAAGCGCGAGTTCGAGGCCGAGCTGGAATGCAACTTCGCCATCTCGCTGCCGGAGGTGTGCCGCTTCCGCGTCAACGTCTTCGTGCAGCAGCAGAACGTGGCGATGGTGATCCGCACCATCGCCTCGGAGATCCCGAATTTCGAGAAGCTGGACCTGCCCGAGGTGCTGAAGGAAGTCATCATGACCAAGCGCGGGCTGGTGCTGGTGGTGGGCGGCACCGGCTCCGGCAAGTCGACCACGCTGGCGGCGATGATCGACTACCGCAACGCCAATTCGGCCGGCCACATCATCACGGTCGAGGATCCGGTCGAGTACGTCCACAAGAACAAGGGCTGCCTGATCACGCACCGCGAGGTGGGCGTGGACACGCTGTCGTGGCACAACGCGCTGAAGAACACGCTGCGCCAGGCGCCGGACGTGATCCTGATCGGCGAGATCCGCGACACCGAGACCATGGAGCACGCGATCGCGTTCGCCGAGACCGGCCACCTGTGCCTGGGCACGCTGCACGCGAACAACTCCAACCAGACCATGGACCGCATCATCAACTTCTTCCCGGAGGAGCGGCGCAACCAGCTGCTGATGGACTTGTCGTCCAACCTGCGCGCCATCGTCTCGCAGCGGCTGGTGCGCACCGAGGACGGCAAGGGCCGCAAGGCGGCGATTGAAATCCTGCTCAACACGCCGACCATCGCCGAGATGATCTTCAAGGGGAACTTCCAGGCGATCAAGGAAATCATGCACAAATCGCGCGAGCTCGGCATGTGCACGTTCGACCAGGCGCTGTACGAACTTTATAATAAGGGCTATATCGCCTACGAAGAGGCGATCCGCAACGCCGACTCGGCCAACGGCCTGCGCCTGCAGATCAAGCTGCGCGGCGACCGCAAGGAACCCGGCGACAACAGTCCGGCCACCGCCGATACGCTCAGCATGCAGATCGACGACGAGCCGGAAGACGAAGAAACCAAATAACCGAAGAACCCCATGCCTCAATTTGAATCCAAGATCTGCACCCGTGAACAACTGGCCGAGCGCGTGGCCGCCCTGCCCAAGCCGGTGGTGCTGACCAACGGCGTGTTCGATATCCTGCACCGCGGCCATGTCACCTACCTGGCGCAGGCGCGCGCATTGGGCGCCTCGCTGGTGGTGGCCGCCAACACCGACGCCTCCGTCAAGCGGCTGGGCAAGGGTGACGACCGTCCGCTCAACAACTGCGCCGACCGCATGGCGGTGCTGGCCGCGCTGGAATCGGTGAGCTTGGTGGTGGACTTCGACGAGGACACCGCGCTGGAAGTGGTGCAGCAGGCGCGGCCGGAAATTTACGCCAAGGGCGGCGACTACCAGATGGACGCCATCCCCGAAGGCCAGGCCGTGCTGGCCTACGGCGGCCAGGCCATCGCCATCGATTTCGAGCACGACCGCTCGACCACCAAATTGCTGACCAAGGTGCGCGCCCAGCGCCCGTGATATGCGTCTTCTGATCGCCGCCTTCGCGGCGCTGGTGTTCCTTGGGGTGCTGTGGGGCCCCGCGTTCGCGGTCGCGCTGCGCTACTGGCGGCGCGGCGACGCGCGCGCCTTCCGCCAACTGCGCTTCCTCTATCCGGCCCAGCTGATCGCCACGGTCTCGCTGGCCTTCGCGGCCGATCTGCTTGGCCTGCGCAATCCAGCCGCGCTGGCGGCCGCAAGCACGGTCTGTGTCAGCGTGGCCGGCGCCGGCGCGCTGGCCATCCTGCTCCAGTTTGGGGTCAAGTCTGACATTCGGACACGAGCTCAGCCCTAGCGAGCGCGCTACGGTTGAGCTCGTGTCCGAATGTCAGACTTGACCCCAATTTTATGCACGGATGCCGGACTTGATCCAAATTTTATGCGCCGCCGGCGTAGCCGTTCTGGCGCCAGGCTTCGAACACCACCACGGCGACCGTGTTCGATAAATTCAGGCTGCGGTTGTCGGGGCGCATCGGCAAACGGATGCGCTGGGCTGGCGGGAACGTTTCGCGGAAGGCCGGGTCGAGGCCGCGCGTCTCCGAGCCGAACACGAACACGTCGCCCGGACGGAAGGCGGCGTCGGCGAACGGCGAGGAGCCGTGCGTGGTCATGGCGAACATGCGGGCCGGATCCGGCTGCACCTCGGCCAGGAAGGCTGACCAGTCCGGGTGGACTTTCATCTTCGCGTATTCGTGGTAGTCCAGGCCGGCGCGCTTGAGCTTGGAGTCTTCCAGCGGGAAGCCCAGCGGCTCGATCAGGTGCAGCTGCGCGCCGGTGTTGGCGCAGAGCCGGATCACGTTGCCGGTGTTCGGTGGAATTTCAGGTTGGACTAGTACGACGTGAAACAAAACAATTCTCCTCTATTAAATTCAATGCGGCGGCGTGCGCGCGAACACCAGGTTGCTCACGCGCGCCGCGCCGTGGCGCTTGAGCGTGGCCGCCAGTTCGTTCAGCGTGGCGCCGCTGGTCATCACGTCGTCGACCACGCCGATGTGGCGGCCCTGCACCAGCGCCATGTCCGGGATCGCGAACGCGCCGGCGATGTTGTGCCGCCGCCGCTCCGGCGTGACGCTGCTCTGCGCCGCCGTCTCCTGCACCCGGCAGGCCAGCCGCGGATGCAGCGCCACGCCCAGGCTGCGCGCCAATGGCCGCGCGATTTCCAGGGCTTGATTGTAGCCGCGTTCGGCCAGCCGGCGCGGCCCCAGCGGCACCGGGCAGAGCAGGGCGGGCAGCGTGAAGCCGGGCTGCTGCAGGACGGCGTCGCGCAGCAGGCGAGCAAACAATGTCGCCAGCGCCAGGCGGTGGCCGAATTTCAGTTGCAGCACCAACTGGTCCAGCGGCATCGCGTAGTCGGCCGCGACCAGCGTGACGTCGAAGGCCGGCGGCTCGGCGCGGCAGGCGCCGCACAGCTGGCCGCGCGCCGAGTCCGGCAAGGGATTGGCGCAGCGCGGACAGCGCACGGCGGCGACGCCGAAGAATTGCGCGGCGCAGTCCGGACACAGCAATTCGTCGCCGCCTGCCGCGCACAACGCGCACGACGCCGGCAACACGCCGCGCAACAAGGCCGCGCCGCCGCGATGGAGCAGGGCGCGCATTGTGCCGATTGTCGGGGTAACTGACATCCACCCTCCCGTGCGTCATTCCCGCGCAAGCGGGAATCCATGCGTCCCAGGACAAATGGGCGGCGCATGGGTTCCCGCTTGCGCGGGAACGACGTGCCTTCCAGGACGCGTTTGCGTTCAACCATGTACACTGCCGACATTATCGCACTACACCGAACGACATCATGGAAGTCCCCGCAAAACCCCCGAAACTGAGCGCGCCGATCGACCAGGCGCGCGTGCGTGCGCTGTTCAGCCGCCCCGAGCGCGTCGCGCCGTCCGATTTCCTGCGCCGCGAAATCGCCTCGCGCATGTTCGACCGCCTGGAGCTGATCAAGGCCGCGCCGCAACGCGTGCTGGACGCCGGCTGCGGCGCCGGTGCCGATCTCGCACTATTGCAAAAATCGTATCCGGCCGCCCATATCGTCGGCGTCGACGCGGCCGAGGCCATGGCGCGCGCCGCCCAGGGCCCGGCCGCCAAGTCATCGTCGCTGAACCAGCTGCTGAGCAAGCTGTTGCCGGCCAAGACCGGCATCGACACGCTGTGCGGCGATTTCGCCGAACTGCCGCTGGGCCCGCATTCGGTGGACCTGGTCTGGTCCAACCTGGCGCTGCACTGGCATCCGCAGCCGGACCGCGTGTTCGCCGAGTGGCGCCGCGTGCTGCGCGTGAACAGCCTGCTGATGTTCTCCTGCTTCGGGCCGGACACCTTCCGCGAGCTGCGCGCCGCCTTCGCCGAGGCCGACCTGGCCCCGCACGCGCTGCCCTTCGTCGACATGCACGATTTCGGCGATCAATTGGTGGAGGCGGGCTTTTCGACGCCGGTGCTGGACATGGAGGTCATCACCGTCACCTACGACACGCCGCAGGCCCTGCTGGCCGATGTGCGCGCGCTGGGCGGCAACCCGCTGGGCACGCTGCGGCGCGGCCTGATGGGCAAGCAGGCGTGGCGCCGCATGCTGGACACGCTGGAGAAAAACCGCCGCGCGGACGGCAAGCTGAGCCTGACTTTCGAGGTGATTTACGGCCACGCCTTCCGTCCGGCGCCTAAAATGACCTCCAAGGGCGAGGCCATCATCCGATTCGATTTACCACGAAAGCCGCGCCAGTAGCGGGTTTGCGGGCGCACTGTGGCGCCCCGGGCTACGCGATAGTTGTGATTTGGATTATTTCTTGATGTGGATCGTTTTTGTTATATATAATCATTCACTAATTTTGCCAGCAGATCACGTCGCCAGCTATAAATCAGCGAGCTGGGCGATAGGCAGGCAAGGACGAGCACGAACGAGCAGTTGAATTAAGCAGAATCAGGCTTTCGCGTTGTCCCTGGGCAGTATCTGGGGATGAAGCGGCAAGCCTCAAGGTCCCGCCGGGGTCGCGTCGCGAAGAAATTTTCGGACGAGGCTGGCATGGGGCCTGAAGTTGTTTAAGGAGCGCGGCGCCGGTTCAGTTCACCGAAATCCGGAGTCGTTAAAAAAATATTTTAATTTCTTGGGTGGTTGGGGAAAACATGAAACATGCGAAGCGACTTCAATCGTTGATGCTCGGGCTGTCGGTAACGGCGGCAAGTATCCCAGCGTGGGCGGCTGACAAGGCGGCATCCGCGGCAGGTACCTACACTGCGGCGACCGGCGGCACCGGCGGTCCCACCGCCGGCGAGCTGAATCTGCAACCTCCGGCGACCCAGATCGCTTCCGAAATCTACAGCCTGCACACCTGGATGATGCTGGTCTGCCTGGTCATCTTCGTCGGCGTGTTCGGCGTGATGTTCTACTCCATCTTCAAGCACCGCAAATCGCTGGGCCACAAGCCGGCCACCTTCCACGAATCGACCGCGGTGGAAATCGCCTGGACCGTCGTGCCCTTCCTGATCGTCATCGGCATGGCGCTGCCCGCCACCCGCACCGTGGTCGGCATGAAGGACACCTCCAACGCCGACATCACCATCAAGGTCACCGGCATGCAGTGGAAGTGGGGCTACGACTACCTGAAAGGCGACGGCGAGGGCATCTCCTTCCTGTCCAACCTGTCGACCCCGCGCGCGCAAGTGGGCTCGCCCGGCTTCGAGCCGACCGAGAAACGCGGCGACAACTACCTGATGGAAGTCGACAATGAAGTCGTCGTCCCAGTCAATAAAAAAATCCGTCTGGTCACCACCGCCAACGACGTGATCCACTCGTGGTCGATCCCGGCCTTCGGCGTCAAGCAGGACGCCATTCCCGGCTTCGTGCGCGACACCTGGTTCAAGGCCGAGCACACCGGCACCTATCGCGGTTTCTGCTCCGAGCTGTGCGGCAAGGAACACGCCTTCATGCCGATCGTGGTGCGCGTGGTCAGCGACGACGAGTACAAGACCTGGGTCGATGGCAAGAAAAAGGAAATGGCCGCGCTGGCCGACGATCCGAACAAGACCTGGACCATCGACGAGCTGAAACCCAAGGGCGAGAAAGTCTACTCGACCAACTGCGTGGTCTGCCACCAGGCCAACGGCAAGGGCGTGCCGGGCACGTTCGCGCCGCTGGACGGTTCGGCCGTGGTCAACGGCCCCAAGGCGGAACAGATCAACGTTCTGCTGCACGGTAAGAAGAGCGGCAAGTTCAGCGCTGAGATGCCGGCATGGAAGCAACTGTCGGATACGGATATTGCGGCTGTCATCACCTACACCCGTAACAGCTGGTCGAACAAGGCCGCCGAAAACATCGTTCAACCAGCCGAAGTTGTGGCTGCACGTAAGTAATCAGGAGCGTTACAAATGAGCACAAGCACCTTGGATCACGCACACGATCACGATCACGCTCACGACCATCCCCATGGTCTGTCGCGCTGGTTGTTCGCCACCAATCACAAAGACATCGGTACGCTGTACCTGTGGTTCTCGTTCATCATGCTGCTGTCCGGCGGCGTGCTGGCGCTGATGATCCGCACCGAGCTGTTCAAGCCGGGCCTGCAGTTCTTCCAGCCCGAGTTCTTCAACCAGCTCACCACCATGCACGGCCTGGTGATGGTGTTCGGCGCCATCATGCCGGCCTTCGTCGGCTTCGCCAACTGGATGATCCCGCTGCAGATCGGCGCGTCGGACATGGCCTTCGCGCGCATGAACAACTTCTCGTTCTGGCTGCTGCCGCCGGCCGCCATCCTGCTGGCGACCTCGTTCCTGGTCCCCGGCGGCGCCACCGCGGCCGGCTGGACGCTGTACGCGCCGCTGTCGACCCAGATGGGCCCCGGCATGGACATGGCGATCTTCGCGATGCACCTGATGGGCGCCTCGTCGATCATGGGCTCGATCAACATCATCGTCACCATCCTCAACATGCGCGCGCCCGGCATGACGCTGATGAAAATGCCGATGTTCTGCTGGACCTGGCTGATCACCGCCTACCTGCTGATCGCCGTGATGCCGGTCCTGGCCGGCGCCATCACCATGACGCTGACCGACCGCCACTTCGGCACCTCGTTCTTCAACGCCGCCGGCGGCGGCGACCCGGTCATGTACCAGCACATCTTCTGGTTCTTCGGCCACCCCGAGGTCTACATCATGATTCTGCCGGCCTTCGGCATCGTCTCGCAGATCCTGCCGGCCTTCGCCCGCAAGCAGCTGTTCGGCTACGCCTCGATGGTGTACGCCACCGCGTCGATCGCCATCCTGTCGTTCATCGTCTGGGCCCACCACATGTTTACCACCGGCATGCCGGTGACCTCGCAGCTGTTCTTCATGTACGCGACCATGCTGATCGCGGTGCCGACCGGCGTCAAGGTGTTCAACTGGATCGCCACCATGTGGAAGGGTTCGATGACCTTTGAAACCCCGATGCTGTTCGCCGTGGGCTTCATCTTCGTGTTCACCATCGGCGGCTTCACCGGCCTGATCCTGGCCGTGACCCCGATCGACATCCAGCTGCAGGACACCTACTATGTGGTGGCGCACTTCCACTACGTGCTGGTGGCAGGCTCGCTGTTCGCGCTGTTCGCCGGCTTCTACTACTGGTCGCCGAAATGGACCGGCCACATGTACAACGAAGCGATGGGCAAGACCCACTTCTGGCTGTCGCTGATCACCTTCAACATCACCTTCTTCCCGATGCACTTCCTGGGCCTGGCAGGCATGCCGCGCCGCTACGCCGACTACTCGGCGCAGTTCACGGACTTCAACATGATCGCGTCCATCGGCGCCTTCGGTTTCGGCCTGTCGCAGGTGTTCTTCCTGTTCTTCGTGGTCCTGCCGACCATCCGCGGCGGCAAGAAAGCCGAAGCCAAGCCATGGGATGGCGCCGAGGGCCTGGAGTGGACCGTGCCGTCGCCGGCGCCGTTCCACACCTTCGAAACGCCACCGCAGTTCAAATAATCATGGCCGAACAGAAGAAGCCGAATAACGCGAGGACCGGCCTGCTGTTGGCCGGCGTGGCCCTGTTCTTTTTCCTGTCCGTGTTTGTCAAGCGGATGTGGCTGAGCTGACGTGAGCGAAGACAAGGAAACCGGCGGGCTCAACCGCACCTTGCTGGGCAAGCTGATCGTGGTGGCGGTGCTGATGTTCGGGTTCGCGTACGCGCTCAACCCGTTCTACCGCCAGATCTGCGAGGCGCTGGGCATCAACGTGCTGACCCAGAAGGACGGCACGGTCGGCATCGACGCCAACACGCAGATCGACAAGACGCGCAGCGTGACCATCGAGTTCGACGGCAACGCCCAGGGCCCGTGGCGTTTCCGCCCCGTGACGCACAGCATGAGCGTGCATCCGGGCGAGCTGGCGACGGTGATGTACGAGGTGGTCAACACCCAGAACCGCGAGGTCAGCGCGCAGGCGATCCCGAGCTACGCGCCGCAAAGCGCGATGCCGCATTTTAAGAAGGTCGAGTGTTTCTGCTTCAAGCAGCAGACCCTGAAGCCGAACGAGGCGCGGCAGATGCCGGTGGTGTTCTTCATCGACCCGGCGCTGCCGAAGGACGTGAAGACCATCACGCTGTCGTACACCTTCTTCGAGGTGGGCGGTCTGGACAAAACCAAGACCGCGGCCAGGTAAGGGGGGCGCCATGGAAGAGAACAAGAAGCAAGCGTCGTTCATGTATTCGATGAAAGCGGTGTTCTGGTCGTTCTTCGGCCTGCGCCGCAAGAGCGATTTCGATACCGATTCGGCCAAGCTGAATCCGGTGCACATCATCATCGCGGCCTTGATCGGCGTGGCGTGTTTTATTGGACTGCTGATCACTATCGTTAAGGTTGTAGTTTCAAAATAAATTTAGGGAGATGAAGATGAGTTCACAAAACGCCGCGGCACCGTACTACTTCGTGCCTGGTCCATCCAAATGGCCTCTGCTGGCAGGCATGTCCCTGCTGACCACCATGATCGGCGCTTCGGCCTGGGTCAATGACTTGTCGTGGGGTCCGGCCGTGAACCTGGTGGGCCTGGCCGCCATCATTTCGGTGCTGTACTTCTGGTTCGGCGACGCCATCAAGGAATCCGAGGCCGGCCAGTACGGCCAGCGCGTCGACCATTCCTACCGATGGTCGATGGCCTGGTTCATCTTCTCGGAGGTGATGTTCTTCGGCGCCTTCTTCGGCGCGCTGTTCTACGCCCGCTCGATCACCATGCCATGGCTGGGCGACCTGGACCACAAATTCATCTGGCCGGACTTCGCCGCGCACTGGGGCAACACCGGCCCCGCCGGCACGGTGCAGGAATTCAAGACCATGGGTCCGTTTCCTATCCCGACCATCAACACCGCGCTGCTGCTGACCTCGGGCCTGACGCTGACCATCTCGCACCACGCGCTGCGCGCCGGCCACCGTGCGCAGACCGCGTTCTGGCTGTTCGCCACGATCGCGCTGGGCGCGGTCTTCATGGGCTTCCAGGCCTTCGAATACCACCACGCGTACACCGAACTGAACCTGAAGCTGACCTCGGGCATCTACGGCTCGACCTTCTTCATGCTGACCGGTTTCCACGGCTTCCACGTGACGATGGGCGCGATCATGCTGTCGGTGGTGCTGTACCGCGTGCTGCGCGGCCACTTCACGCCCGACCACCACTTCGCCTTCGAAGGCGCGGCCTGGTACTGGCACTTTGTGGACGTGGTCTGGCTCGGCCTGTACGTGGTCGTGTACTGGCTGTAAGCACGCGCACTAGCAACGATAACGCCGCAGCGATGCCGCCGCGGCGCCCGCGACAAGGCCGCCTCCGGGCGGCCTTATAGTTCGGACAGCGGCGTATTTTCGCCGGAGGTGCCGGCTTCGAGCGCGGTGATCAGTGTGCCCAGGTCGTGCTCAAGACGCGCGAGCGTTTGCGCATCCAGTGCCGACAAGGCGTCCGGCAGCACGCCGGCAAACGGCATCGGCGCATGGGCCAGGCGCGCCTGCCCGGCCGGCAGCAATGTCATCGTCGCGGTCCTGCGGTCGGCGCCGCTGCGGTCGATGGCGACCAGCCCCTGGGCCGCCAGGTTCTTGACCAGGTTGCTGGCGGTGGTCTGGTGGACGTCGAGGGCCCGGGCCAGGTCGCCGACCCCGATGCCCGGCCGTTGTTGCACCACGCTGAGCGCCCATAGCTGCGCGCCGCCGATGCCGGCGGTCTTTTCGACCTGGCGGAAATGGGTTTTCACCGCGTTGAAGACTATCCGGAACTGCCGCAGTACTCGGGTTGACGGTGCAAATTCCGCAGGACTGGTCGCGGTGCCGGTCTTTTGCCGGCGGGAGGTATGATTCGGTGGCATGGCGGGATGATAGCCGATAAACACTGCGTCGCCGCGGGATTGCTCATTCGCCGGCCCCGCGCTGAGGCCAGTTCTTCTCCAGAATCGCCCACAGGATCAAACCATAGGACAGCAAGCGCACCAGGTAGTGGTAGGGCGAATCTTCGTTGACCGCGCCTTCCCACGCCGAATAGCACCGGTGTATTCCCTCCACCAAAAACGACAGCGCGAAATACAGGAAGAACCGTTGCCCGGAGTTGCGCCAGAAACGCAGGAAGAACAGCGTAATCATAAACGATGCCATGACTATGGCGCCGGTCAGGAAGTTGATCATCGTGGCCTCACTTGTTCTCGTAGATTAGACCAAACAACAACAACAACAGCGCGACCAGGGCGCAGGCCAGGCGCCATTGCAGCAGGTCGACTTGCGGAAACACCAGCTTGTCCAGCACCAGCAGCACATTGTTGACGGACAGGCCAATGAAGCACAGGCCGCTCCAGAACAACAAGCGCACGCGGTTGCGCCGATAGCTGCTGAGCAGCATCCATGCGCAGGCCAACGAAGTGAGTGTGCACAGTCCGTAGATGGTTTGCGCCATGTCAGGGTTCCTTTCGCCAGGTGAATGCGTCGGCAAACTGCTGGGCTTGCTTATCCAGTTTCGAGTGTATCAGCACCGTCACGCCCACCAGATTCGCGGCGTAGCATGCCGCCAGTTGATCGATCATGGCGGCCAGTTCCGGATGGCGGGGCCAGTACTGGTACGTGAGCACCTTGTCGACTTTCGCGCTGGACAGCGCACCGATGGCGCGCAGCTCGTCGAGCAGCTTGCGCGCGGCGCGCTCGGTCACGTAGAGGCGCTGCGCGACTGCCGCGACGTCCCATTGCTGCGCGGGCGAGCCGCGCAGCAGGAGCAAGGCTTCCAGGTGCGGCACCGACGCGATGCTGGTCAGGATGAAGCGCTGCAGCTCGTCAGGCACGGGGACGGGCATCATCGCTTCGACTCCGGCAGGCCCCGCAGATCGTCCGCCTTCTGGCTGAAGACCTCGCTGGCGTGGCGGGCCAGGTCGTTCATGCCATAGCCGGCGGCCAGTTGCCGGGTGAGCCAGCGCGCCTGGCCGCCATCGCGCAGCAGTTGCTCGATCTGCGCGCGTGCCTTGCCGAAGCCGGGATCGTCGGACTTGGGCGCCAGCCTGGCCATGTCGGCGGCAACCACCTCGGCGATGGCGCGGCGCTGGCCGGTCTCGGGGTCGATCCAGATGCCGTCGATGCCGTCGCGGGCGGCGTTAAAGCGGTTCCATGTGTAGAGCTCGGGGCCGTCGCAGCTTGGCCAGCGGCCCGGCTGGCGATAGGCCTCGATGCACAATGCGCGCGCGTAGCAGGCCAGCGCCGCCGCGTAGGCCGGGTGCAGCGGCGTATCGAGCACGCGCAACTCGATGGTGCCGAATTCCGGCTTGGGGCGCACGTCCCAATAAAAGTCCTTGATGCTGCCGACGATCCCCAGCCCGGCGAGCCGGGCGAAATGTTGTTCGAACTGGCTCCAGCTGCGGATGTGGTCGGGCATGGTGCCGCTCATCGGGAAGGCCCCGACCACGTTGCTGCGCGCGCTGCAGAAACCGGAGTTCTCGCCCTGCCAGCACGGCGAGTTGGCCGACAGCGCGATGAACAGCGGCGCGCGCTGGGTCAGCCAGGCGCACAGGCGGATCGCCTCGTCCCCGCTGGGCACGCCCACATGCACGTGCATGCCGAACACGGTGAACAATTTGGCCAGGTAGCCGAATTTCCTGGCCGAGGCGCGGTAGCGGTCCTTCGGGTAGATGCGCTGGTCGCTCCACTGCTGGAAAGGATGGGCGCCGCCGCCCGCGATCACCGCGCCGACCTCGAACGCCGCCCGCTCCACGCTGGCGCGGATCTCCTCGAGCTCGGCGGCGGCCT
The DNA here is from genome assembly GCA_025548565.1 of Rugamonas sp. A1-17. Taxonomy (GTDB): domain Bacteria; phylum Pseudomonadota; class Gammaproteobacteria; order Burkholderiales; family Burkholderiaceae_D; genus Rugamonas. The sequence goes on along the minus strand of JAJLPB010000013.1, from coordinate 48,601 downwards.
GCTGGTAGTTCTCCAGCACCGAGGTGGCCACCTCCAGCATCGAGGTGGTGATTTCCGGCGTCGCGATCCAGCGCTTTTCCTGCAGGTCCAGCAAGCGCAGGATGTCCGGGGCGGCCGGCAGCAGGTCGAACGTCAGGCGGTCGAGCACCATCAGTTCCAGTTCGATCCCCATCGTGCCCAGCCGCGACTGGCTGAAAGGGGGCAGATAGGCCGGTCCTTGGCCCGCCACCGCCAGCGCCTGGGCATCGCGGGGCGCGCCTGCCGGGTCGTGCTCACCCATGCGTGTCCTCCTCGTGATTTTCGCCGGCCAGGCGCAGCCCATACCAGGTCAGGCCGGGCGCCACCAACACGTTAAACGCCAGCAATGCCGCCATGATCTGGTTGGCGCCCTCGCTGAGCCCGGGATAGCCGGTCATCGAATTGTCCACCATCAGCGAGCCGAAGCTCACCAGCGAGCACATCGAGACCGCCAGGGCGTTTTTCTTCGTGCCGCTCCAGGCCGGGGCGGGGGCCAGCGCGGCGCGCGTCACCAGCACCCGGGCGCCGAACAGCAGCAGCGCCACGCTCAGCGCCTGCCAGTTCAGCAGTTGCTGCGCCTGCACCAGCGACGAGGACATCATGAACAGCAGGGCGTAGCCGATGTCCTGGCCGGTGCGCAGCTCCGCCTGGAACACATTGTCGCGCTTTTCGGCATTGCGCAGCAACACCCCCATCAGCAGCAGCGACAGCAGCGCGCTGGCCGCGCTGACCGAGCACAGGCCGAGGTCCATCAGCAGCGCCGCCAGCAGCATGCCCGGTCGCATGCGCGCGCGCGCCTTGCTGAGCCGGGTCGCCAGCGCGTACAGGCCGTAGCACAGCAGCGCGATCGCCACGCCCCAGAACAGGCGGGCCAGCTGTTTGCCGAGCTCCGCGCCGAAGCCCGCCGTCGCGCCGCCGTCGTGCGATTTCAACCAGGCCAGCGCCGGCACCAGCACCAGCAAGGCAATGACATTGCCCAGGCCGACAAAGTTGGCGCCGGCAAACACGGTCACGCCGCTGGCGTCGGAATCGGACACCATCGACGCGTAGATGATGGGGCTGGAGGCGATCAGGATGGCGGCCATGAAGCCCGCTTCGCTCCAGCCTATGCCGCACAGGATCAGCGACGCGTAGACGGCGCCGCCGCGCAGCACGCACGCCAGCAGCAGGCTGGCGCCCTGGCGCCTGCTGCGCCACAGCCACGCCAGGTCCATCTTGCGGCCGACCTCGAACAGCACCAGGGCGGTCGCGGCGTTGAATAATTCCTGGAATTGCGTCGCCACGGCGGCGTCCACCAGGCCCAGGCCGCTGACGCCCAGCAGCAGGCCGGCGATCACCGCGCCGTACAACTTGGGCAGGCCGCGCGACTCGAGCGCCAGGCCCAGCATCTGGGCCAGCAGCAGGCCCGCGCCCAGCAGCGCGAGCGGCGACGACAGCCATAATGGCCACGCTATCAGGTCAGCGCTCATGATCGGCCGTCCACAGCGCGGCAAGCGCCGCCATCTCGCGGTTCAGCAGCGTCACGGCCCGCGCTTCGGGCGCGCTGCCTGGCGGCGCCACCAGCGGCGCTTCCAGCCGCGCGCGCAGCAACGGTTGCTCGCCGCCCGCCGGCAGCCACAGCCGGCCGACCAGCAGGTTGCCGCGGTGGGCGATGGCGGCATAGGTCGCGCTGCGCTGCTGCGGCAAGGATGGCGGCATCATGCGAAACGGCGCCGGCCATGTGGCGCCGGGCGCCACCCGCGTCAGCTGGACCTGGATCGCCGCCCGCTGCTCCAGCCGGCTGTCCTCGCGGGCGTAGGGCAAGGGCAGGTCCGGCTCGTCCTGTTTATTCGCGGCCACCAGCCGCAGGCATTGATGGTCGGCCTGCCACACCAGGGCGGCGCCATCGAGCTCGCCAGGCCGGCCGCGCAAATTGCGCCGCCAGACATCCTGCAATGCGGACGGCGTCGCCGTGCCGGCGTCCCCGTCGTTGATGGCGAGCGCCTCGCGCCGCAGTTGCTCCCAGCGGCGCTGCTCCCATGCGCGGGTGGCCGCGCGCGCCGGCGGCGTCCAGCGCCACTCGGTGGCAACCCAGCCGCCGTCGCGCGCCTGGGTCAACACGACGATGCGCCGGACGCCGTTTTCCTCTTCGATGTCCGGCGCCAGCGTGCGCCGCCGCCATGCGGCATTCCAAGGGGCGGGACCGCCGGGGCCCGCCAAGGCGGCGGCGCGCCAGTGCCACCAGGCCGCCGGCGTGCTGACGCACGAGGGCATCTTGCTTGCGTCCGCGACCCAGCGCTGCATCACCAGCCCGCCGCGCCAGGCACATTGCGCCGGCGTGGCGAGCCAGTTGGCCGGGGTCGGCGCCGGCTGTTCGCAGTACACGGGGCGTGCACGCGCCAGCGTGGCAAATGAACGCACAATCGCTGGCAATTCCGGGGGCGCGCCGGCGGCAACCGGCGCCGCCGATGCGGCCGTGGCGCTCAGGCAAGTCAGGATCGGGACGGTGCCGCGCCGCCATCGCGCAGAACGGACCGGAATAGTTGGGGGAGACATTTGACAGAGTATATTGCAGCAAAGTATATTTGTACAAATATAGTTTGCCCGTATCCGTATATTTCACAGCAGAGCCTGCGAAGGCCTTCATCCTCGTGCCGGCGGGGATTTTTTTTAAGGTTGGCCATCTATACCATGAAACACAAGCACAACACCATCGCGGCGTTCAACCGGGAATTCCGCAACTGGCGCATCTGGGCCACGCGCGGGATCGTGGTGGCGGCCGCCGGCGTGGCCGGGCTGACCGTGGTGGCTTTTACATGGCTGGGCGAGCAAGCGCTGGCGTTGTTCATGCGGGCTTTTCACGCCAATGCCTGGATGGCGCTGCTGTGGACACCGGTGTGCACGGCGGCGATCGTCTGGATCACGCGGCGCCATTTCGCCGCCGCCGCGGGTTCCGGGATACCGCAGGTGATGGCCGCGCTGGATCCGCTGGCGCCGCCGCAGGCCACGGGCAGGCTCGTCTCGCTCAGACTGAGCCTGGCGAAGGTGGGATTGACCACGTGGGGCTTGCTGGCCGGGTTGTCGCTGGGACGGGAAGGCCCGTCGGTGCAGGTGGCCGCCGGCATCATGCTGACGGCCCGGCGCTGGCTGCCGGAGCGGTCGTCGGTCACCACCCACGGCCTGCTGGTGGCCGGTGGCGCCGCCGGCATCGCCGCGGCATTCAACACCCCGCTTGCCGGCGTCATGTTCGCCATCGAGGAATTGTCGCGCACCCCCGAGCAGCGCAGCAGCGGCCTGCTGATGTCCGCCATCGTGCTGGCCGGCCTGATCGCGGTCTCGATATACGGCAATGCCACTTACTTCGGCATCATCCACGCCAGCGGCATCGACCTGTCATTGCTGATGCCCGGCATATTGGTGGCGCTGGTCAGCGGCCTGGCGGGCGGGTTGTTCTCCCGGCTGTTGCAGGTCTCGCTGGGCGGCCAGGCCGGCGACGCGCTGTCGCGCCTGCGCCGCAGCCATCCGGTGGCGTTTGCGGCGCTGTGCGGCCTGATGGTGGCGGTGATCGGCGTGGTCTCCGACGGGGCCACCTTTGGCAGCGGCTATACCCACACCCGCGACATGATTGCCGGCACGGAGAGCGTGCCGGCGCTGTTTCTCCTGCTGAAGTTTGTCGCGACCTGGTTGACCACCTGGTCCGGTGTGCCGGCAGGGATTTTCGCGCCCTCGCTGGCGATCGGCGCCGCGCTCGGCAACGACATGGCGCAGCTGCTGCACTCCCCGCAGGCGACCGCCCTGATCGCGCTCGGCATGGTCGGATTTCTTGCCGCCGCCACGCAGGCGCCGCTGACGTCCTTCATCATCGTGATGGAAATGGTGGACGGGCACTCAATGGTGCTGAGCCTGATGGCATGCGCCATGGTGGCGCGGACCGTTTCCCGGGTGATCGGTGCGCCGCTCTACACCGTGCTGGCGCAACAGCAACTGGCCAACGCATCCCGGTGAATCGCGCGCCCGGCGAAAAGCTCCCGTCCCGGCCGCAGCCCGATTCCCTTCCGTGGAAAAAGGTTTTTCGAACTGCGCTATCAGGTGAACTATAATCAGCCGCGGATGCCGGTGGGCTGGATGTAGCCCAGCTTGTACGCAACCAGCAGCGCGATGAACAGCGCGATCGACAGGCCGACCCGCACCGCCAGCGCGCGCACGGTGTTGTTGCTCTTGCCCTTGTCGCGCATCAGGAAGAAGAACGCGGAAGCCAGGCTGCCGATGATCAGAATGAACGCGATGGCGACAGCAATTTTCATGGCTTGGCAGGGGGAGTGAATTGATGAAGGTTCCATTGTAATGGGTATTGCGTTCCGTTTTAAACTGATCCCTTTCGTGGCGACCGTGCTGGTGGTCACGCTGGGCATCCAGCTGGGCAACTGGCAGGAGCGCCGCGCCGCACAAAAGCTGGTGTTGCAGGCCAAGCTGGCCCAGGGCAACGCCAGCGCGCCCGTGGTGCTGGACGGCGCGCCGCTGGCGGCCGAGGCGGTGGAGTTCCGCCGCGTGGCCGTCACCGGCGAATTCGTCGCCAACTGGCCGCTATACCTGGACAACCGCCCGTCGGCCGGGCGCTCCGGGTTTTATTTGCTGATGCCGTTTAAAATCGCGGGATCGGGCATGCACGTGCTGGTGGCGAGGGGCTGGCTGCCGCGCGATCCGGCCGACCGCGCCAAACTGCCGGCCTACGCCACGCCGTCCGGCCCGGTCACGCTGGAGGGCATGGCGCGTATCGACGCCGGCCACGTGCTGGAGCTGGGCAAGGCGCCGACGCTGACGCCGGGCGCCATCGTGCAGAACGCCGATCCGCTGCAGGTGGCCAAGGACAGCGGCCTGACCATGCAGCCGTTCCTGATCGAGCAGGCCGGCGCGGCCAAGCCGGCCGGCGACGACACGCGCATGGTGCGCGACTGGCCGGCGCCGGCGCTGGGCGTGGAAAAACATCAGGGCTATGCCTTCCAGTGGTACGCACTGTCGGCGATGGCTGTTATCTTCTTTGTGGTGAACGGATTCAGACGTGGAAAACAAAAGTAATCAAGGCCGTGGACGCTGGAAATTGTTGCTGGTGCTGGCCGTGTGCGCCGCGCCGCTGGTGGGTTCCTATCTCACGTATTACGTCATCAAGCCCAAGGGCGGCGTGACCAACTACGGCGCGCTGATCGATCCGCGCGATCATCCGATTCCGGCCATGGCCAGCACCACGCTGGACGGCAAGCCGGCCACGCTGGAGAACTACAAGGGCAAGTGGATCATGCTCAAGGTCGGCCCGTCCGACTGCCGGCAGGACTGCCAGGACCAGCTGTTCGCCATGCGCCAGCTGCGCACCATGCAGGGCAAGGAGATGGAGCGCATCGAACGCGTGTGGCTGATCACCGACGACCAGCCGCTCGACACGCTGCTCATGCGCGTCAACGACGGCACCCGCATGCTGCGCGCGCCGGCCGCCGTGGTGGAAAAATGGCTGCCGCTGGAGCAGGCCGCCGGCGACCGCGCCGCCGACCACGTCTACCTGATCGACCCGCTGGGCAACCTGATGATGCGCTTCCCGAAAGGCGCGGTCTCCAGCGACACCGAGAAGGTGAAGAAAGTCCACAAGGACATCAGCAAGCTGCTGAAGGCTTCGGCGATAGGCTGACCCATGCATTCCACCACTCTCGCTCAAATGGCCGTGACGGCGCTGCTGGTGGCGCTGCTGCCGTTGTCGCTGGTGTGGACCTCGTCCGACGCCAACAAATATCGCAAGCTGGTCTGGGTCAGCGTGTTCCTGACTTTCGACCTGATCGTGTTTGGCGCCTTCACGCGCCTGACCGACTCCGGCCTCGGCTGCCCGGACTGGCCGGGCTGCTACGGCGCCGCCAATCCCTTCCTGGCGCACGAGCAGATCACGGCGGCCGAGGCGCTGTTGCCGACCGGCCCGGTGACGGTGTTCAAGGCCTGGATCGAGATGATCCACCGCTACCTGGCGATGGCGATCGGCGTGCTGATCGTGGCGATGATGGCGCAATCCTGGTTCCAGTGGCGCAAGTCGCGGGGCGCGCGGTCCGAGTACGCGCCATGGCTGCCGACCGCGCTGTTCCTGTTTGTCTGCCTGCAGGGCGCGTTCGGCGCCTGGACCGTCACGCTGAAACTGCAACCGGTGATCGTCACCACCCACCTGTTGCTGGGCATGGGCCTGCTGGCCTTGCTGGCCTGGTACGGCGGCCGCCAGAACCAGCTGATCGCGCCGGTGCGCACGGTGACCGCCTCGCCGCCGGCGATGCGCAACATCCGCCTGCTGGCCGCCGCCTCGGCCGTGCTGCTGCTGGCGCAACTGGCGCTAGGCGGCTGGACCAGCACCAACTACGCCACGCTGGCCTGCACCGACTTCCCGCTGTGCGGCGGCAAGCTGGTGCCGGACATGGACTTCGAACACGGCTTCACCCTGTGGCGCGAGCTGGGCAAGACCGCCGCCGGCCACTACCTGCCGTTCTCCGCGCTGACGGCCATCCACTGGGTGCACCGCAACTTCGGCTTGCTGGTCGCGCTGGTGGCAGGCTACACGGCCTGGCGCGCGTGGGAGCACGCGGCGCTGCATCAAACCGCCCGCTACCTGGCGCTGACCTTGGGCGCGCAGATCGCCACCGGCATCGCCACCATCTACCTCAGCTTCCCACTGGCGATCGCGGTGCTGCACAACGCTGGTGCGGCGCTGCTGGTCCTGTTGCTGACCATGTTAAACTACAAGGCTAAGTACCAGTACGATCTTGCCAAAAAGGCAGCCTCTGGCGCGGCATCCCTGCACACTACGCATCGCTAATGACCACACACACCGCCACCTCCAAATCCGTCAGCCGCGCCTCGCAATACTGGGCGCTGACCAAGCCCCGCGTCACCCAGCTGGCTGTGTTCTGCGCCGTGATCGGCATGTTCCTCGCCAGCGACGGCATGCCGGACTGGCGCCTGCTGGTGGCCGCCACCGCCGGCATCTGGCTGCTGGCCGGCGCGGCCTTCGCGGTCAATTGCCTGGCCGAGCGCGAGATCGACGCCCGCATGGCGCGCACCGCCCGCCGCCCGATGGCCATGGGCGAGATCACCGTCATGCAGACCGTGGTGTTCGCCGCCGTCATCGGCGGCGCCGGCATGTGGATCCTGTACTCGCTGGTGAACCCGCTGACGATGTGGCTGACCTTTGTCACCTTCGTCGGCTACGCCATCATCTACACCATGATCCTGAAGCCGGCCACGCCGCAGAACATCGTCATCGGCGGCCTGTCGGGCGCGATGCCGCCGGCGCTGGGCTGGGCCGCCGTCGCCAACGACGTGCCGATGCAAGCCTGGCTGCTGGTGCTGATCATCTTCGTCTGGACCCCGCCGCACTTCTGGGCGCTGGCCATGTACCGCCGCGACGACTACGCCAAGTCCGGCCTGCCGATGCTGCCGGTCACGCACGGCATGCAGTTCACGCAGTTCCACGTCTGGCTGTACTCGATCGCGCTGGCCGCCACCACCTTGCTGCCGTATGCCGTGCATATGAGCGGCCTGATCTACCTGGCCAGCGCGGTCGCGCTGAACGCCGTGTTCCTGCACCACGCCTGGAAAATCTACCGTCATTACACCGACCTGATCGCCCGCAAGGCCTTCACCTGGTCGATCATCTACCTGTCGCTGCTGTTCGTGGCGCTGCTGGTGGACCACTACTTCAAATTCTGATGAAAAAACTGCTCGCTGTCGGCCTGATGGCCCTGTCCGTGTTGCTGGCCGCCTGCGAGCGCAGGCCCGCCGCGCCGCGCCTGGAATTCACCAACACCGACCTGACCGGCCTGCCGTACGCCAAGGACTTCGCGCTGACCGACCACAACGGCAAGCCGCGCACGCTGGCCGACTTCAAGGGCAAGGTCGTGCTGATGTTCTTCGGCTATACCCAGTGCCCGGACGTGTGCCCGACCACGATGGCCGAGATGTCGGCCGCGATGAAGGAGCTGGGCCCGCAGGCCGACCAGGTGCAGGTGCTGTTCGTGACCGTCGACCCCGAGCGCGATACGCAGCAACTGCTGGCCGAATACGTGCCGGCGTTCGACAAGCGCTTCCTGGGCCTGTACGGCACGGCCGAGCAGACCGCCGCCGTCGGCAAGGAATTCAAGGTGTACTACGCCAAGGTGCCGGGCAAGACGCCGGGCAGCTATTCGATGGACCACACCGCCGCCAGCTACGTGTTCGACAAGCAGGGCAAGATCCGCCTGCTGGTGCGCGCCGGCCAGGGTCCGGCGCCCATCGTGCACGACCTGAAGCTGCTGCTGGCCCAGCCCTGACGGCGCGCGCATGCATCCGCGCTTCCAGCCCTACACCCGCCTCGCCGCCATCGTCCTGCTGGTGATCGGCTGCCTGACGGTGCTGCGGCCCTTCCTGGCCGCCATCCTGTTCGCCACCGCCATCACCATCTCCAGCTGGCCGCTGTACCTGCGGCTGCTGGCGCGCTGCAAGCAGCGCCGCTGGCTGGCCGCCGCCACCATGAGCGCCGGCCTGACCGTGCTGATCATCGTGCCGCTGGCGCTGGTCACCTGGAACATTGCCGACAATGCCACCGAATTCTATGAACAAATCAAGGCCAGCCTCGGCAGCGGCACGCTGGTGCCGCCGGCCTGGCTGAAGGAATTCCCGCTGGTGGGCGAGGCGGCCGACACCTATCTGCGCAAGCTGCTGGGCAGCCGCGAGGAATTGCTCAACGTCGCCAGGAACCTGCTGGAGCCGGCGCGCCGCTTCCTGCTGGGCGGCGGCATGGTGCTGGGCAGCGGCGTGGCGCAGGTCAGCCTGGCGGTGTTCGTCAGCTTCTTCCTGTACCGCGACGGCCAGGCGCTGCTGGCGGCGCTGGCCACCGGCCTGGACAAGCTGATCGGCGAGCAGGGCGCGGCGGTGGCGGACACCGTCAGCCGCACCGTGCGCGGCGTCATGTATGGCCTGCTGGGCACGGCGCTGGCGCAGGCCGGCGTGGCCGCCATCGGCTTCCTGATCGCCGGCGTGCCGGCGGTGGCGCTGCTGTCGGTGGCCACCTTCCTGCTGTCGCTGATCCCGGTCGGCCCGCCGCTGATCTGGGGCGGCGCGGCGGCCTGGCTGTTCAGCGAGGGCAGCACCGGCTGGGGCGTGTTCATGCTGGTGTGGGGCTTCTTCGTGATCAGCGGCGTCGACAACGTGGTCAAGCCCATGCTGATCAGTCGGGGCAGCAGCCTGCCGTTCATCCTGGTGCTGCTGGGCGTGATGGGCGGCGTGCTGGCGTTCGGCTTCGTCGGCCTGTTCATCGGCCCGACCCTGCTGGCCGTGGGCCTGGGCCTGCTGCGCAACTGGACCGGCGAGGCCGCCTAGAAGTTGACCATCTGCGCGGCGGTGTCGGCGTCCGTGTGGCGCTCGAAGATGCGGCGCAGCGTGCCGTCATCGCGCATCGCCTTCACGGCCTGGCGGAAGCGCTCCACGGTGGCCTCGTCGACGCTGCGGCGCGACAGCACCAGCCCCGACACCATGTTCTCGCGCGGCGCCCAATCCATCACGCTGTAGGTGCCGGCCAGCTGCTCCTGCTTGACCAGCGGATACCAGCTGGTGGGTGTGACCATGACGGCGTCCACGCGGCCCAGTTTGAACAGCCGCATCATCGACAGGTGGTCGGGCGTCTCGTACACGCGGCCCTGTTCCCGCAGCTTGGCCAGCCATACCTCATAGGCGCGGCCGTGCTTGTAGCTCTTGACCACGGCGATTTTGTATTGGGGATCGGCGAGGAAGCTGTCCATGCCGTTCAGGCGCGCGCTGAGCCCCCTGTGCAGCAGGACGAAATTACGGTCCACCATGTAGGGCACGAAGCGGCCGATTTTTTCGCGTTCCGGCAGCGGAATGGCGGACACCGATATGTCGATGTTGCCGTTGGCTAGCGCGGCCCAGATGCGCACCCTGGAGTCGACGCTGACATCGAGCTTGCAATCGAGCCGGCGGGCCAGCTCGTCGACCACTTCCTTGTCGATGCCGGTCCAACCGCCGGTGGCGGTGCGGTAGAACAGCGCGCCGTCTTCGTAGAAGGCCACGCGCAGGTGGTCGCAGCCGCCGCGCGGCGCCGCCACGCCGGGGACGGCGGGGCAGAGCAGGGCGCAGCAAAGGATCAGTCGGCCAAGCACAGCGCCTCCTACCAAGTTAGTCCTGGTCCGCGTTGTCCTCGGTGTCATCCTTGGGGATGACCTTGACCAGCAGGATGCGCGGGCCGTTCATTTTTTTCGCGACGATGTCGAAATTGCGGAAACTGATGCGTTGTCCCTGCTTGGGGATGTCGCCCAGCTTCAGCATGATCAGGCCACCTACGGATTCTACCTCTTCCAGGCCCAGGTCCTCATTTTCGATATCGATACCCAGTGTGCGCTCCAGCGAGAAGATAGGCAAGCTGGCCTTGCCGATCAGCGTGCCGTCGGGCTGCTTGAGCCAGTCGTTCTCGTTGAGGCGGAACTCGTCGTGGATCTCGCCCACCATCGCGCCCAGCAGGTTGTCGAGCGTGATGAAGCCCAGCGGACGCTTGCCCTTTTCGCCGATCAGCGCGAAGTGCGGCGCGCCGTCGCGGAAGCGGCGGAACTGCTCCAGCGCCGGCGTGCGGGCGGAAATCGTCTCCACCGGCCGCAGGAAGGGCACCAGGTCGGTCACCGGCTTGCCCGATTGCTGGGCGAAGAACAGGTCCTTCAGGTGCACCACGCCCAGCACGGTCTCGCCGTCCTTGTCGTAGTAGGGGTAGCGGCTGAAGCGGTTGCGCAGCATGGTCTGCAGGTTGTCGTTGAGCGGCCGGTTGGCGTACAAGCCGATCACCTCGTTAATCGGGCGCATCAGGTCGGACACCGCCAGGTCGCTGAAATCGAGCGAGTGGGCCAGGATGTTGCGCTCGTCCTCGTTGAATTTCTCGCCGGGGCGGCTGGTGCGCAGGATCAGCTTGAGTTCGTCGATCGAGTAGTGGCTGTCGTGGCCGCCCTTGCCCGACAGGCCGGCCAGGCCCAGCACCATGCCGGCGCTGGCGTTGAGCACCCAGATGAAGGGATACATGGCCCAGTAAAAGCCGTACAGCGGCAGCGCGCTCCACAGGCCGATCATTTCCGGCATGCGGATCGCCAGCGACTTCGGCGCCAGCTCGCCAACCACGATGTGCAGGAAGGAGATCACGCAGAAGGCGAACACGAAGGCGATGCCGTGGACCAGCTCGGGCGAGCTGACGCCGACCGCGTGCAGCAGCGGCTCGAGCAGGCTGGCGAAGGCCGGCTCGCCGATCCAGCCCAGGCCCAGCGAGGCGAGGGTGATGCCGAGCTGGCAGGCGGACAGGTAGGCGTCCAGTTCGCCGTGCACCTTGCCGAGGATGCGGCCCTTGAGCCCCTGGGTCTTGGCGATGGCGCGCACGCGCGTCTTGCGCAGCGTGACGATGCCGAATTCGGCCGCCACGAAGAATCCATTGAGCGCGACCAGGAACACGGCGAGCACGACAAGCAGAAGGTTTTGCATAGGGTCCGAGCGGGGAGCTCAGGTAGTCGAAACCAGCATCTTAAACGACTGTGCCGTTGTGCAGCGCAAAAAACGAATTTGAACTGCACGTTTCGAGCGATTGAATGACCAGCGGGGGATGGGATGATCCACGCTTGGCAGCCAGGATGATCAATGCTCGGGAAAGAGCAAGGAAAAATGCGCGCCCACGCCAGCTTGCGCGCCATCCGCAACCGCCAGAGCCACGTTGCCCATTGCCCGCGCCGCATCACCACAGGCATAGATGCCTGGCACGCTGGTCTTCCTGGTCATGAGATCGACCTGTATGAATTTCCCGAGAGGTCCCGCTTCAAAAGCGCAACCCGCCTGTTCAGCCAAGGGGCTGGCCATGCGTGTGTGGGAGAGCGTGAAAAGACCATCCATCTGTTTCGTCGAGCCGTCTTCCAACTCCACATCCGCGTCGCCGCTAATGCGACGAATGCGATTTTCATCAATCGTGACACCTCGGTCGAACAAAGTCTTACGTTGAGCCTCATCCGGAATGAAGCTTTGGTTGGTGAACAAGGTGACCGGGCCCCAGTCAGGCAACATCTGAGCATGGTGCATCGATAGTTCTCCGCTTGCGATAACGCCGATGCGGCCAGCGTTCAATTCATAGCCGTGGCAGTAAGGGCAGTGAAAGACGGTTTTCCCCCAGCGCTGCTTCAGGCCGTTGATCGCGGGCAGCTCATCGACTACGCCGGTCGCCAGAATGACGCGCTTCCCCCTTATCAATCCGCTGTCGGCTTGAATCAAGAACGCTTCTTTTTCTTTCTCGATATTGAGTGCCTTTGCAGCCAGCCAGGCGGCATTGGGATAGCGAAGCAATTGCTCCTTGCCGTCAGCTGCGATATCGGCGGCCGCGCGCCCGTCCTGTCCCAGGAATCCGTGCGAATGTGTGGCGAAACGATTGCGGCGCTGTCCACTATCAATGACCAGAACAGGGCGTCTTGTACGGGCTATTTGAGTAGCGGCGGATAGTCCCGCGTAGCTTCCTCCGACAACGATTACATCATAGGTCGTGGTGTTCATGCGGATCCTTTGAGTGTTTATGCTTCGCGTAGCGAAGATTAAAGTCCGTCGACAAATCCCCCAAGGTGACGTCGCCGAGCCGGCTGATGAGCAACTGCTCAGCCTCCTGGAATGCGCCATTCAAGGCGTTGTTGACTGCCTGTTCGACCAGACATGCGGGGTTTTCACTCCGATTTCCCATTGCGAAGACGGCGGGTGCACCTACTGCCTCGTAGATATCTCGTAGCGTGACCTTTTGAAGGTCGCAACTTAAGGACCAGCCACCGCCATGACCTTTATCCGATGCGACGTAGCCGCGGGTCCGCAGACCCGCTAGCACACGCCTTACCAATACAGCGTTCGTGTGCAGATAGCCCGCGAGCTCTTCGGAGGTAAGTGGTCGATCAATGTATTGCATGTGTAAAAGCACGTGCAGCACGGAAGAAAGCTTGTTGTCTCGTCTCATGTAACTAATGATAGTACATGAAGAGAAGCAGATCAAGCTTCAGGTTAGTCTCTGGTCTTATTCGGCGATGGCGAAGGGCCCGCTGTGGACCGCCGACAGGATGGCCTCGATGGCCGGGTGGGTGATCTTGCGGGCGTTGGAGATGGCGAAGAACTGTTCGCGCAGCTCGGGGGCGTCGCCCACCAGCACGGCGCCGAACTGTTCCTCGATGTCGTGCGCCAGCGCGGACGGCGCGAAGAACAGCCCAAGTCCGTTGCGGCCGAAGGTGTTGAGCATGGCGTTGTCCTCGAACTCGCCGACGATGTCCGGCCGCACCTGATGCTGCACGAACCAAGCGTCGATGCGGCCGCGCAGTGCGTTGTTGCGGGTCGGTAGCAGCAGCGGCGCGCCGTGCAGGCTGGCCGGGAAGTTGCGCCGGTACTTGCGCGCCAGCTTGTGCACGCCGTACAGCTTCATGTCGCTTTCGCCCAGCAAGTGGCTAAACACCTTCAGGCTGCCGCCGGCGCGCACGGCGCGGTCGGTCAGCACCACATCCAGCTTGCCCAGCGCCAGATCGGCCAGCAGCGACTCGAACTCATTCTCCATGCACACCAGCCGCACCCGCTGCTCCAGCTGCTGCGTCGCCTGCAGCAGCCGGTAGGCGATCAGCTTGGGCAGCGAGTCCGAGATGCCGACCGTGAGACGCATCTTGTCCGCCTCCGCCTCGTCCAGCGCGTCCTGCAGCTGGTCGCCGAGCAGGAAGATCTGGTCGCAATAACTGAGCGCCAGCTTGCCCGCCTCGGTCGGCACCAGGCGCCGGCCCTGCGGCTCCAGCAGCTGCTTGCCGATCGATTGTTCCAGTGATGCCAGTTGCATGCTGATGGTCTGCACGGCCAGTCCGAGGCGCTCGGCCGCGCGCGTGACGCCGCCTTCCTTGGCCACCATCCAGAAGAAGTAAAGATGCCGGAAATTGAGTCCGCTGGTTTTCATGATCTTCTATTTTTACGAAGTAATACTTCAATTATCTTCTATTTTTTAAAAACCGTTTGTTCTCTACACTGCATCCCATCGATTTATAACCAAGAGAGAAAAACATGAAGCACTTCAAAGTGTCTTTCCTCGTCACGTTCCTCTGCCTTGCGGCTGCGGGCTGGTGGGGCTACGAACTGACCGGATGGAGCGGCGCCTTGTCCGCCGTGGGTATCGCCGCGATCCTGGCCGCGATGGAAGTGTCGCTGTCGTTCGATAACGCGGTGGTCAACGCCTCCGTGCTGAAGACCTGGGACGCCTACTGGCAGAAGCTGTTCCTCGGCGTCGGCATCATCATCGCGGTGTTCGGCATGCGCTTGCTGTTCCCGCTGGTGATCGTGGCGGTGGCTGCGGACATCGGCATCATGGACGTGTGGCACCTGGCGCTGAACGATCCGAAAACGTACTCGATGCACCTGACGAATCACCACGCGGAAGTGGCGGCATTCGGCGGCATGTTCCTGCTGCTGGTGTTCCTGAACTTCCTGCTCGATGACGAGAAAGAAGTCCACTGGCTGGGCAACGTCGAGAAGAAACTCGGCTCGCTGGGCAAGGTGTCCTCGATCTCGGTAATGATTGCGCTGGCTGTCCTACTGGGCTCCATGGGCCTGGTAGGCGAAGCGCAAAAGCTGGTGGTGCTGGTGTCCGGCCTGTGGGGCATCCTGATCTACGTCGGCGTCGACGCGGTCAGCAACCTGCTGGAGAAGGAAGAAGAAGGCAGCAATGTCGGTGACCTGGTCAAGAAGGGCGGTATCGGTGGCTTCCTGTACCTGGAAGTGCTGGATGCTTCGTTCAGCTTCGACGGCGTGATCGGCGCGTTCGCCATCACCACCGACGTCGTGATCATCATGCTGGGCCTGGCGATTGGCGCGATGTTCGTCCGCTCGCTGACGGTGTACCTGGTGAAGAAAGGCACGCTCGACGAATTCGTCTTCCTGGAGCACGGCGCGCACTATGCGATCGGTATCCTGGCCGCGATCATGTTGGCGAGTATGAAGTACCACATCCCGGAACTGTTCACCGGTCTGATTGGTGTGGCCTTCATCGCCGCCTCGCTGTGGTCCTCGGTGCGCCACCGCCGCAAGCAGGAAGCCGCCGTCGCCATCGCTGCATAAACGTATTCAAGAATTCGGCGGGCCGTTAATTACGGACACGGCCCGCCGCCTGTAGTACCCAAAGTCCGGTTCTCTTTTTAGGAGCATCACATCATGGCAATCAGTCTGCAAAAAGGCGGCAACGTTAATCTGAGCAAGGAAGCTCCAGGCCTGTCGAAAATCGTGGTTGGTCTGGGCTGGGACGTGCGCAACACCGACGGCAAGGACTTCGACCTGGACGGCTCGGCCTTCCTGCTGAAGGTGGACGGCAAGGTCCGCGCCGACAATGACTTCATCTTCTACAACAACCTGAAATCGTCCGACCAGTCGGTAACGCACTCCGGCGACAACCGCACCGGCGCCGGCGATGGCGACGACGAAACCGTCACCATCGACCTGACCAAGGTACCGGCCGACGTGGAACGCATCGCCATCTGCGCGACGATCCACGAAGGCGACGAGCGCCGCCAGAATTTCGGCATGGTGCAGAAGGCCTTCATCCGCTGCCTGAACGGCGCCGGCAACGGCGAGATCGCCCGCTACGACCTGTCGGAAGACGGCTCGACCGAATCGGCGATGATCTTCGGCGAGGTGTATCGCAACGGCGCCGATTGGAAGTTCAAGGCCGTCGGCCAGGGCTTCAAGGGCGGCCTGGGTCCGTTGGCATCGTCGTTCGGCGTGCGCGTTTAATTTGATGGAATAAGAGAGGACTCAATCATGCCTAAATTTTCGATCACCGGCGACATCGATCCCTTCCTGCACGTCTCGCTGGCTCACGGTGAAAAAATCTACTGCGAGTCGGATGCGATGGTGATGATGGAAGCGGCGCTCGATTTGAAGGGCAAGGTCACCGGCGGCATCGGCGCGGCTCTGATGCGCCGCTTCGCCAACGGCGAGTCCTTCTTCCAGCAGCACATCGAGGCGGTGCGCGGCGAGGGCGATTGCCTGCTGGCGCCGCGCCTGCCCGGAGCGATGCAGGTGCTCGACGTCGGCCAGCGGCAGTACATGCTGAGCGACGGCGCCTTCGTCGCCGCCACCTCCAGCGTCGAACTGAAGGTGCGTACCCAAAGCCTGGGCAATGCGCTGTTCGCGCAGAGCGGCGGCTTTTTCATCACCGAGACCGCGGGCGTCGGCCAGGTGGCGGTATCGGGCTTCGGCTCGATCTCGCAGCTGGACGTCACGCCGGGTCGCGATGTGATTATCGATAACTCGCATGTGGTGGCATGGGACAGCGCGTTGCGCTACGAAATCTCGGTCACCACCGGCGGCAACAGCGGCTTTCTGAGCAATCTGGTCAACAGCCAGACCAGCGGCGAAGGCATGGTGCTGCGTTTTTCCGGCCAGGGCAAGATCCTGATCTGCTCGCGCAACGGCGCGGCGTTCCAGGCCTGGGCACAGCGCGGCGTTGCACAGTAACTTCACAGGAGATTCAAGATGTCAGTCAGTTTAAGCAAGGGCCAGAAAATTTCGCTGGCCAAGGAATCGGGCGGCGCATTGGGCCGCGTGACCATGGGCCTGGGTTGGGATGCGATCAAGAGCAAGGGCTTCCTGGGCTTCGGCTCGAAGACCGAAGCGGTCGACCTGGACGCCTCGTGCGTGATGTTCAACGAATCCGGCGCGCCGGTGGATGTGATCTGGTTCCGTCAATTGAAGAGCAGGGACGGCAGCATCCAGCACACCGGCGATAACCGCACCGGCGCCGGCGACGGTGACGACGAGCAGATCAACGTCGACCTGAACGCGGTGCCGGCCACCGTCAAGAGCCTGGTGTTCACGGTGAACAGCTTCACCGGCCAGACCTTCGCGCAGGTGGAGAACGCCTACTGCCGTCTGCTGGACGCCAGCGGCGGGCAAGAGGTCGCGCGCTTCAACCTGTCGGTGCAGGGCCCGCACTCGGCGCAGATCATGGCCAAGCTGTACCGCCACAACGGTGAATGGAAGATGCACGCCATCGGCGAAAACGGCAAAGGGCGCACTTTCGACGAACTGCTGCCGCAAATCGCCGCCCACTTGTAACACCAGCAACTTGGGGTCAAGTCTGACATTCGGACACGAGCTCTGCCGTAGAAGGCCTCTACGGCAGAGCTCGTGTCCGAATGTCAGACTTGACCCCAAATTGCACGGTATAATGTTGCTATGGAAAAACTGCGAGACTATGCCGAGATTGTTGCTCAAGCTTCGAAAGGGGAGCTGGTTTTTCCTACGAGTGTCAATGCCGCGCTGCGCCTGCAATTGGCGCTGGCCGATCCCGATTGCGATACCGAGGATGTGATCCGCAAGGTGTTGGGCGAACCGTTGCTGGCCGCGCGCACCGTGGCGCTGGCCAATGCGGTGGTGTTCAACCGCGGCGGCGCGCCCGTCACCAGCGTGCGCGCGGCGGTGCAGCGCGTCGGCTTCCGCAATCTGTACACGATGGCGGCCGCGATGGTGGTGCGCCAGTTCGGCAGCCGCATCCGTGACGCCGCCCTGCGCGCCCAGGCCGAACAGCTGTGGCGCCACTCGGCCCATGTGGCCGCGCTGGCCCACGTGATCGCCCGCAAGCTGACCCGCACCGACGCCGATACCGCGCTGTTCGCCGGCATCGTGCACGCGGCGGGCGGCTTCTACCTGCTGGCCCGCGCGGACGAGATCCCCGGCCTGCTCGACGATCCGGAAGACTGGATGGGCGCGGCGCAGGAAATCATCACCCGCGAAATCATGAAGAAGATGGCGATCCCGGAGCCGGTCAGCCAGGCCATCGTCTCGCTGCGCGGCGCCACACTGACGCCGCCCCCGCTGGGCCTGCGCGATACCTTGCTGATCGCCAAGCACCTGGCCCCCGTGCCGTCGCCGCTGGCGCCGCAGCGCGAACACGCCAGCCTGGCCGGCTTCGTGGACGACAACGCCACGCTGGAACAAATCCTGTTCGATTCGGCCGACGAGGCCGCCTCCATGAGCGCCGCGCTGCTGGCCTGAACGTGGTCTAACGTTGTTTAGCGTTGTTTCCGAGCTAGTCGCCAGACACTAATTGTGTCAAAAATAATGTCTAAGGCACAATTGTTGCCAAAAGTCTGGCAATATGCGGATCGTGCGACACGCCAGAAGCGTGTATGCTAACAGTCGTCATACAACAATCAGAGAACATGAACCATACCGCCGCTGCCACCATGACCGCTCCCACCGTCCTCGTGCCGAAGAAGAAGCACCGCAACCTCGCCCAGGGCGTGGTCGAGGCCTTCACCGGCAGCATCCAGGCCGGCACGATCAAGCCGGGCGAGAAGCTGCCGACCGAGTCGGTCATCATGGAGATGCACGGCGTCAGCCGCACGGTGGTGCGCGAGGCCATCTCGCACCTGCAGGCGGCCGGGCTGGTGCAGACCCGCCACGGCATCGGCACCTTCGTGCTGGAGCCGCAGCCGGCCAACCTGCGCATCTCGGCCGATACCATCCGCACCATCGGCGACGTGCTGGCCATCCTGGAGCTGCGCATCAGCCTGGAAACTGAGGCGGCCTGGCTGGCGGCCACCCGCCGCACCGAGGAGCAGGTCCAGCAGATGGGCGCCGTGCTCAAGCGCATTCAAAACGCGCAAGGCCGGCCCGGCTCGGTCGAGTCGGACGTGGCCTTCCACCTGCTGATCGCGCAGGCCACCGGCAACCGCTATTTCGTCGACATCCTCAGCGACCTGGGCAATACCATCATCCCGCGCGCGCGCGTCAACTCGGCGCAGCTGGCGCACGACGATCCGGCCGTGTACCTGGAGCGCCTGAACCGCGAGCACGACGATATCTACAACGCCATCCTGCGCAAGGATGCCGAGGCGGCCCGCGCCGCCATGCGCACCCACCTGAGCAACAGCCGCGAGCGCCTGCGCCGCGCGCAAGAGGGCATCGTCGCCGACCAGACAGCGTAAAAACCACGCCAGCGGGACGATTTGGCGGATTTCGCTAAATCGCTTGCTCACAAACGCTTATAGTTGTACGATGTCATACAACAGATGGCGCCAAGCTGTCGAATCCCCGTCCTGAGCTGTCGATTATTGGAGACCTTATGCAACCGAATGACCTTAAAAAAATTCTTTCCTCCGGCCTGCTGTCGTTCCCGGTCACCGATTTCGACGCCGAAGGCAACTTCCGCAAGTCGACCTACATCGAGCGTCTGGAATGGCTGGCTCCCTACGGCGCCAGCGCGTTGTTCGCCGCCGGCGGCACCGGCGAGTTCTTCTCGCTGACGGCCAACGAATACACCGACATCATCAAGACCGCGGTCGATACCTGCGCCGGCCAAGTGCCCATCCTGGCCGGCGTCGGCGGTCCGACCCGCGTGGCCGCGGCCTACGCCAAGGAAGCCGAGCGCGTTGGCGCGCAGGGCCTGCTGCTGCTGCCGCACTACCTGACCGAAGCGAGCCAGGACGGTCTGATCGAACACGTGGCCCAGGTCTGCGCCGCCACCAACCTGGGCGTGGTGGTCTACAACCGCGCCAACTGCCGCCTGACCCCGGACTCGCTGGCCAAGCTGGCCGACCGCTGCCCGAACCTGATCGGCTTCAAGGACGGCGTCGGCGACATCGAGCTGATGGTCTCGATCTGGCGCAGGATGGGCGACCGTTTCAGCTACCTGGGCGGCCTGCCGACCGCCGAAGTTTACGCAGCCGCGTACAAGGCTTTGGGTACTCCGGTATACTCGTCGGCGGTATTCAACTTCATGCCGAAACTGGCGATGGACTTTTACCATGCCGTCGCGTCGGACAACCACGCCGAACAAAACCGCATGCTGGACGAGTTCTTCCTGCCATACCTGGAGATACGCAACCGCAAGGCCGGCTACGCAGTGAGTATCGTGAAGGCGGGTGCACGCCTGGTGGGCCACGACGCAGGCCCGGTGCGCGCACCGCTGACCGACCTGACGGCGGAAGAATGCGACATGCTGGATAAACTGATCCGCAAACAAGGCGCTCAGTAATCCCTGCGGCGGCGACAAATATAAAACAAGCGCGGCTCGTCCGCGCTTTTCACACTTTGAGGAGTCATTATGCAAGTTGCTGGTGAAATGATTATCGGCCGCAGCGCGGTCCTGGGTAAAGAAGGCACGATGAAGGCGATCGATCCATCGCGTAACGTGGAAATCGAACCGGCCTTCGGCCTGGCAGGCGCCGCCGACCTGCAGCGCGCCTGCGAACTGGCCGGCCAGGCTTTCGACATCTACCGCGCCACCGGCCTGGAAGCGCGCGCCAAGTTCCTCGAAACGATCGCCGACCGCATCATGGACATCGGCCCTGCGCTGATCGAACGCGCGATGCAGGAAACCGGTCTGCCGCAAGCGCGCCTGGAAGGCGAGCGCGGACGCACCTGCAATCAACTGCGCCTGTTCGCGAAAGTGGTGCGCGATGGCCGCTTCCAATCGGCCACGCTGGACAGCGCGCTGCCGGAACGCACGCCGCCGCGCAGCGATCTGCGCCTGCGCAAGATCGGCCTGGGCCCGGTCGCGGTATTCGGCGCGTCGAACTTCCCGCTGGCGTTCTCGGTGGCCGGCGGCGATACCGCGTCGGCACTGGCTGCCGGCTGCCCGGTCGTGGTCAAGGCCCACTCGGCCCACCTGGGTACCTCTGAACTGGTCGGCAAGGCCGTCGCCAAGGCCGCCGCGGAATGCGGCATGCCGGAAGGCGTGTTCTCGATGCTGATCGGCTCCGGCCAGACCATCGGCCAGAACCTGGTCAGCCATCCTGCCATCAAAGCCGTGGGCTTCACCGGTTCGCGTTCCGGCGGCATGGCGCTGATGCGCACCGCCGCCGCGCGCAAGGAACCGATCCCGGTCTACGCCGAAATGAGCTCGATCAATCCGGTGTTCCTGCTGCCGGGCGCCTTGGACAACGCCAAGCTGCCGCAAGCCTTCGCCGATTCGCTGACGCTGGGCTCGGGCCAGTTCTGCACCAACCCCGGCCTGCTGATTGGCCTGAAGAGCGACAAGCTGCAAGCCTTCGTCGCCGCCACCGCCGGCACGCTGGGCGCGAAGAGCGCGACCACCATGCTGACCCCTGGCATCCACAAAGCCTATGTCACCGGCGTCAGCGGCCTGGCCGCTGTCGACGGCGTGCAGCAGGTGGCCGCGGGCCAGGGCACCGACGCGCCATGCGCGGCGCAAGCCTTCCTGTACCAGGTGGACGCGAAGTCCTTCCTGACCAACGCCGCGCTGGAAGGCGAGATCTTCGGACCGACCTCGCTGCTGGTCGTCTGCGACGATGAAGCGCAGATGCTGGCCGTGGCCGAACACGTGGAAGGCCAGCTGACCGCCGCCGTCCACGCCACCGCCGACGACCGCGAACTGGCCGCGCGCCTGATGCCTGTGCTGGAACGCAAAGTTGGCCGCATCCTGTTCAACGGCTTCGGCACCGGCGTGGAAGTGTCGCACGCGATGGTGCACGGCGGCCCATTCCCATCGACCTCGGACAGCCGCACGACGTCGGTCGGCGCCTCGGCCATCGACCGCTTCCTGCGCCCTGTGTGCTACCAGGACGTGCCTTCGTACCTGCTGCCTGAATCGCTGGCCGACGCCAACCCGCAAAACATCCCGCGCGTCGTCAACGGCGACCTGGCATGGAACGGATAAGCGACATCCGCTGCACGGTGGGCGAAAGCCCAACGTGGAGCAGGGCGGAATCGGCCTGGTACTGGGTCGATATCCCCGCCAAGCGCGTCTGGCGCCTCGATGGCGCCAGCGGCGCGGTGCGCTTCTGGACCACCACCGAAATGGTCGCCTGCGTGGCGGCCAAGGCGGGCGGTGGGCTGATCGCCGGCATGGAGACGGGCATCTACAGTCTTGAACTGGGCGAGGCGGAAGCCGCCGCGCAGATCAAGCTGGCGGCGCCCGCCGCCGGCCTGGGTGAAGGCATGCGCTTCAACGACGGCCGCTGCGACCGTCAGGGGCGCTTCTGGAGCGGCACCATGTTCATGGATATGTCGGCCGCGCGCGCGGTCGGCGAGCTGTATCGCTATGACGCTGCGCGCGGCATTTCGGCGCCGATGGTGTCGGAGCTGCTCACGCAGAACGGCCTGGCGTTTTCGCCGGACGGCCGCACCATGTACCTGTCGGATTCGCATCCGGCGCGGCGCATGGTGTGGGCCTTCGACTACGACATTGACGATGGCGTGCCTACCGGCCGACGCGTGTTCGCCGACATGGCGGAGTATGCGGGCCGTCCCGACGGAGCCGCCATCGACAGCGACGGTTGCTACTGGATCTGCGGGAACGACGGCGGCTACGTGCTGCGCTTCACGCCGGATGGCAAGCTGGATCGCCGCATCGATGTGCCGATGCTCAAGCCGGCCATGTGCGCGTTCGGCGGCAAGGATCTGGATACGCTGATGGTCACCTCCATCGTCTCCGGCAAGCCGGAGGATGCGGAGTGGGGCGGCGCGGTGGTGCTGCTGCGGCCCGGCGTGCAGGGCGTGGCGGAAACGCCGTTCGGGTTGTAATGAAAGGGCAGGCGCTGAACAGGCTACTGCCCTTGTTGTTTGCGGCCTTGCTTGCGGCCTGCGGCGCGCCTGCCGTGCGGCCGGCGCAGCAGGCGTGGATGCCCGACCTGGGCGATGGCCAATATCAAAACCCGGTGCTGCACGCCGACTATTCCGATCCCGATGCGATACGCGTCGGCGACATGTACTACCTGACTTCCTCCAGCTTCAACAACGCGCCGGGCCTGCCGCTGCTGCAATCGCCGGACCTGGTCAACTGGACGCTGGTCGGCCACGCCTTGCCGCAGCAGGTGCCGTTGGATGTCTTCGCATCGCCGCAGCATGGCAAGGGCGTGTGGGCGCCGTGCCTGCGCTACCACGACGGCAAATTCTGGATCTTCTATCCCGATCCCGATTTCGGCGTCTACGTGATGACGGCGACCGAGTTCGCGGGGCCGTGGACCGCGCCCCGGCTTCTGCTGGCGGGCAAAGGCATCATCGATCCCACGCCGCTGTGGGACGACGACGGCCAGGCCTATCTGCTGCATGCATGGGCCAAGAGCCGCGCCGGCATCGCCAACCAATTGACTTTGCGCCGCATGGCGCCGGACGCCAGCCGCATGCTGGACGACGCTGGCAAGACCGTCATCGACGGCAACCGTCTGGCCAACTACACTACCCTGGAAGGGCCGAAGCTGTACAAGCATGACGGCTACTACTACGTGTTCGCGCCGGCGGGCGGGGTGGAATCCGGATGGCAGTCGGTGTTCCGCTCGCGCCGCATCGACGGCCCGTATGAGGACCGGATCGTGATGGTGCAAGGACGCACACCGGTCAACGGTCCGCATCAGGGCGCGTGGGTGCGCACGCAGGCGGGAGAGGACTGGTTCCTTCACTTCCAGGATAAGCGCGCCTATGGCCGCGTGGTGCATCTGCAGCCGATGCGCTGGCGCGATGGTTGGCCGGTGATCGGCGAGGAAGTCGATGGCAGCGGCACAGGCCAGCCGGTGTCGCGGTATCGCAAGCCGGTGGCTGGACATGCCGCCGCAGCGCCGGCCACCAGCGATGAATTCGACGGCGCCTCGCTCGGCCTGCAATGGCAGTGGAATGCGAACTGGAAGCCGGAGTGGTATTCGCTGTCCACGCGCGCTGGATATTTGCGACTGTACGGCCAGCAGGAGCAGGGCGCGCGCAATCTATGGGATGCGCCGTCGCTGCTGCTGCAAAAGCTGCCGGCCGAATCATTCACCGTCACGACGCGGATGGACGTGGGCGCGTTGGGCGAAGCCGGCAAGGCGGGCCTGATCATGTACGGTGCCGATTACGCATGGCTGGGCGCACGTCGCGAAGGTGGGAAGACCAGGCTGGCGCTGGTCAGCTGCTACAAAGCCGACGCCGCGTGCGTTGAGCGCGAGGAGGCCAACGTCGAGCTGGCGGGGCCGCAGATATGGCTGCGTATGCAGGTGCGCCCAGGCGGCGTAACGACCTTCTCGTACAGCCGCGATGAGCAGACCTACGTCATCATCGGCCAACCTTTTACCGCCCGCATGGGCCGCTGGGTAGGCGCGCAAATGGGCCTGTTCGCCATGGGCGGCGGCCACGTCGACATCGACTATTTCCACGTCACACCCTAGTCCGTCCGTTTGGTTTTTCTCAAACAAAGCGACCGAAAAAGGCGCAGTATAATTTTCACTACGTGTGCTGTGACGGAGGTGCATCATGAGAAGCATGACTGTGGAAATGTCCCCTGAAGTCGATGATGTTCTCAATATGATCTCTTGTGCCAGAGGGATCAGTAAAGGCGAAGCGATGCTGCGTGCTTTTGCTTTGCTAAAACTTGCTTATGATGAGAAGCAGAAAGGCGATGGTTCATCGTTAGGTTTGGTTCGCCGTCTACCTGACAACACGCTGCAAGCGGTAGGCGTTGTGACGGGAATATGATGGCCTCGTCGGATCAACATGATGTCGATATCCCTGGGAGCGTATTTCATGATCGTCCCAGTGTCGAAGTATCCGCTGGCGACCGATTAAAATTCGCCAAGCAGATATTGCTGGGACTCGCGATCATCTCCTCGGGCATCATTGCCGGCTATGCCTGCTTTCCGAGTAACAGTGCGTTGGCACAGCTCTCGGAGTTGGTTAAGATCGGTGCCCTGCCAATCGTTACGTTGGTAATCTCCTTTTATTTTCCCAACGGCTCCAAGAAGTAACAGTGGCACTCACTGCTTCTTCAGCACCAGCTTGAACTGCGTTACCCATTTCTCCTTGATGTACATTTCGCTGAAGGCTTCGTAGGCTTCGGGGCCGGAGGGTGTCCAGCGGACGCGGTAGGTGAGGGACTGTCCGTCGGCGACGTATTGCGTTGCAGGGAATTCCAGGCCGGTGGCGGTGGGCGTCATGGTGCCGCGGCTGTAGCCACCGCCGTTTTCCACGTACAGGAAGGCCACCTGCCTGGCCGCCGAATCGTAGTAATAGATCGTCTCGCCGACGTAGTCCGGCTTACCCGGCGTGCGCACCGTATGCACATCGCGCAGCACATTGCCCTCGTATTGCCACTGGAAGCAATGCTCGTCGCTTTGCTTCCCCTCGGGGAAATCACCCTTCCAGCAATGCCCCGCCAGAAAGGCCATCGGCTTGAGCGCTTCAACAGGCGCCGCCTGTGCGGCGGCGGGCAACAACAGCAGCAAGAGCAGTGAACGCATGGCGTATCCCCAGACGTGAATGTCCCGCCAGTATAGACGAATCCCATTCACGCCACGGGCGTGCTCAATCCGTTATGTGGATCTCGTGATACGCGCCTTCAGCGTAGTAGATGATCTCGCAGCTGGCCTCGCCGAAACACAAGCCGATCGACTCGTTGGCGATGGCGAGCGGCGCGCAGCTTTCGCCGCCATGGCACACGGGCTGGTAACTGCCCGGCTTAACCAGCGACAGGTGCGGCGGATTGGCCTTGATGTCCTTGAAGGTCTTGACGATGCTGACGGCGCCATCGCCGGCGGCACCCGGCAGCACAGCCAGCCCGTAGGCGCCGGCCTGGCCGTTCTGCACAACGACCGCGGTGTCGGTATGGCCCGGCTGCTGGAATGTTCCGGACACCGTCAAGCCCGCGTCCGGTGCGAGCGTTGTCCATCCCTGCGGCAGTTGCTTGACGTCGGCATTGCCGTAGCTTGCAGATGAAAAGGCCAGCAGCACTCCCGCTGCCAGGCAGCAGCGCCAGGTGGAGAAACCGCCGCCGCGTACCAGCGGCCGCACGTTGACTTCGGATTGCCCTGTTTGCGACATGACCATACCCTCCAGTTGAAGTGCGACGGCGTCGCACTTATCCCGGATAGCTTAATTTTTTGATATCGAAACGGTCAATCAATAATTAATTACCAACTCGTAATGACACCGTTGAACATCAGGCGGACAGCGTGGTGTTGTGCACCTTGCCGCCGATGGTGACGTTGTCCAGCTTCAGGCCCTGCACGTTGTAGAGGTACCAGGGCTGCTCCATGTTGACGGGCGTGCCGAAGTCGCAGTCGGAGATGGTGACGCCGGTGACGGGAACGACGGCGGGCATCGGCTGCGGGCCGTTGTAGTCCGAGGCGACCGGGCCGAGGATCACGATCGCCTGGTAGCACGAGACCACCTTGCCATCCTTGGTCTTCACATCGCCGACCCTGACGTTCGAGATCTGGACGTTGCTGACCACCGGCGGCCGTGTGCGGACGTTGTCGCTGATCGGCGTGTAGTCGCAATCGAAGGTGACGATGGCGCCGGCCGCCGTGGCGACGGTCTTCGATTGAATCGGCGATCCTGGCAGCGATGCGTAGAACGAGGGACTGGTCTGCACGCCGTTAGGTATCGAGATGTCGCGCACATAGAAGTTGCGCAGGTAGCCGCCGCGATTGAGGTTGGTCTTCAAACGAATCGCGGTGTTGAGCGGATTGGTGGCCCAGTTGATGTTCTGGAAAACCAGCTTTTGCGCGTACACGTTCTGGATGCCGCCCGCCATCTCGCTGCCCAGCGTGACGGCGCCATGGCCGCTCTGCATGGTGCAGTTCTGGATCACGATGTTCTGCGACGGGCCATACTGCGTATCGAGATCCTTGCCGGCCTTGATGGCGATGCAGTCGTCGCCGGTGTCGAAGGTGCAGCCGTCGATCAGCACATGGTCGCAGGCCTCCGGGTCGAAGCCATCGCTGTTGGGGCCCAGGCTTTCGCAGTGCACCTTGCGGATGACGATGTTGCGGCAGTGGACAGGGTGGTGCTGCCAGAACGGCGTGTGCGTGACGTGGTAACCCTGCAGCAGCACGTTGGTGCAGCCGATCAGCTGTATCATCGGCGGCCGCAGATAGTGCCCAAGGCCGAACACGCGGCGGGACAGCGGCACGCCCGCTTCCGACAGCGCCGGCAGGTATTGCGCGTCCGCGCGCCAGCGGGCGCCTTCGCCTTGTATCAGCAGGCGTTCCGCTTCGGTGAGCTGCGGCGCGATGGCGGACAGCGATTCGGCGTTCATCGGGTTCTCGGTGTTCTCCGACATTTTCCCTTTGGTGAAATTGGGCGTCGAGCCTTGCGCCACCGCGTTCAGCGTTTTGAGTTTGCCCTTCCAGGTCCACCAACAGTCGCCTTGTTCGTTGAACGGCACGCCGCCCTGGCCGTTCAGGGTGCTGGTCCAGTCGTCGCCGGTCAGGGCGATGTTGTCCTGGCCGTAGGCGTAGATCATCGACGAGAAGTTCAGGCAGTCGTTGCTCTGCCAGCGCGAGATCGACAGCTTGCCCTGCTTGCCGCAATCGATGTCGCCGTACTTTGCGTAGTCCGCGGGATTGTTGCTGAAGTAGATGTGGGCGCCCGCGCTCAGGTGCAGGTTGACGTTCGAGCGCAGCACAATCGGCCCGGCGCAGTACCAGTTCCCGGCGGGGACCAGCACGCGGCCGCCGCCGGCGCTGTGGCAGGCGGCGATGGCGGCCTTGAAGGCGGCGTAGCAGTCGTGCGATCCGGCGGCCGGGGTGTCGACGGTGTCCTGTTCTTCGAACGAGATCCAGGCTTTGACCTTGGCCAGCTTGCAGGTCCGCGCGCCGTAGGCGGTGACGGTGAAGTCCTGCTTGCGGAAGGTGAGCGGCCTGGAGACGCGGTCGATGATGGCCTGCGCCTGCAGCCAAGGATCGGGCGCGGTGGCGGCACGCGCCGTCACGCCGAGCGACAGGCCGGCGGCGGCGGGCAAAGCTTTCATCAGGTTGCGGCGCTGGGTGTTGATCGTCATGCGGTGATTCCTATTCGTCCGAATTGTTGAACTCACCGAGGAAGATGTCCGCCGGCGATGGTTTTGCGGTGTAGCCGAGATCCGTGACGGGATCGATGCCGGCTTTGACCAGGTTGTTCCAATGGTCGTCGGAGTTGTATTGGACCGGGCGGTAGGCCAGCGTTCCTTTCTTGTTCCAGTCCGACCATGGCGATACGCGGTTGATGTGCGCGCCGATGCGCGAATTCATGACCACCATTTTGCCGACCGCTTCCAGCGAGTTCCTGGCGATGGTGCCTTTGGGCGCCTGGTAGCCGTTGCCTGGGCCGTAGGTGCAGGCGTAGCCGTCGACGGGGACTTTGTCGTAGGGCGTGCAGCGCGAGTTGTGGAACCACTGGCGCAGCAGGTAGAACGCGCCGTTGTGTGCATTGGGCGAGGCGTCGCTCGTGAAGCGGCAGTGGTCGAAGACGAAGCCGTAGCGGGTCTTGACGTGGGTGTCCGGTGCGGCGGCGTAGGACAGGCCACGGTCGCCCAGCGATCTGATTTCGGTCTGGTGGAAGTAGGCGGTGCTGTCGCCGAAGATGAAATCGACGTCGCCTTCGATGTAGGCGTTGTTGAAGAAGCTGCGCGAGGTGGTCGCCACCTGCGGGGACTTCAGGTACAGCGTGTCCTGGAAACCGATCAAGCGGATGTTTTCGAATTGCGCCTTGTCCGCGCCATCCACCTGCAGCGCCAGCGCCTGATGGTGGATGTTGTTGATGTTGGGGAGCGCATCGGCGCGGGCGTTGCCGGTGTCCTTGTTGTAGCCGTTTTCGAACGTCAGGTTGCGGGCCTGGAAGCCGTTGTCCTGCACCCAGACGGTGGCGGTGCCGAAGGTGCCGATCTGCGTGCGGTCCTTGATGGATGCGTACATGGCCTGCACCGCCGGCGCGGCCTTGGCGAATTGCGCATCGTATTGCCGGGCGTAGTCGGCGCCGGTGTTGGAGGCGTCCAGTTTGGCGGTGATCCTTGTGGCGCTTGCGTCCTTGCCTTCGCCGTACATGGTGATAGGTGCGGCGGAGGCGGGGATGTAGACCAGCTCCTGATAGGTTCCCGGCTTGAGCAGCATGTAAAGCCGTTTGGCGGGATGGTCCTTGCTGTCGGCGACAGCGCGGCTGACGGCTTCCTGCACGGTGTGGAACAGTTTGACGCCGTCGGCTTTGGCGGCCTTGTCGACGATGTAGTCGGGAGTGAAGGCCGCGCCTTTTGCCAGCGGGTCCGCCAGCGGGTCCCACGGGTCGATGGTTTCCTTGCCGGCGGCGCCGACGTACTTCAGCACTTCGGTGTACGCGTACTGCCTGGATTGTTCGATGGTGAGTTGCGGTCGTGTGGTGGTCGCGGTGGCGGCAGGGAAGGCGGTAAAACGTTCGGCGCAGGCGGCTGCCGGAGCGGCTGTGATGTCGCCCCTGAGCTCCGCGAATTCGATCCTCCGGTCGGCCTTGCCGGCGATGCCGACATCGCGCAGTGTGGCCTGCAGCGGATGCTGCGCGTCGTAGCCTTGCATGATGACGCGGCCCGGCGTCAGGCTATGCACGCCGTCGAAGGCGATGTTGGTGTAGACCGGAATTTGCGCGCCCTCGGCCTTTGGATTGTAGTGCGTGCCGATGTCGATTGGCGTCTTGACGTCGCGCAGGCAGACGTTCCGGTAACTGACCTGGTCCACCACGCCGCCGCGCGAGACGTCGCTCTTGATGCGCAAGCCGGAGGTTGTACCGTCCATGCTCAGGTCCTCCACCAGCACGCGGCGCACGCCGCCATTGGTCTCGCTGCCGATGGACATGCCATGGCCGCTGAAGAAATGGTTATGCAGGATGGAGATGTTTTCCGTCGGCCCGTTGCCGCCGGCCTTGATGGCGACGTTGTCGTCGCCCGTGCGGATATGGCTGTGGGCGATAGTGATGTTGCGCGACGAGATGGGATCGATGCCGTCTGTATTGCGCGCGGTGGCCGGCGTATCGATGCGCATGTCCCACGCGGTGAAGCCATCCACGTTGTTAAGCGTGACGTGGAAGTTGGGCGAATTGCGCAAGGTGATCTTATGCAGCGTGAAGTCCTGCGAACCGGTGACTTCGATCAGGCGCGGCACGTTCTGACGGGCGTCCTCCTTTTGCGCGCGGCGGGCCAGCTGCCACCACGATTCGCTGATGCCATCGACCACGTGGCCACCCTGGCCATCAACGACGCCTTCGCCGAAGATGCCGCTGCCCTTGGTCTTCTCGGCGGTGATGAAGGGTTTGCAGCCTTTGCCCAGCTTGTCGACCGTACCGCAAGTGCCGGCGCCGCGATCGAACAGTTTGGAATTGGTGCTGGCGTACAGCGTGGTAGCGGCATCGATCAGCAGGCTGACGCCATTGTGCAGCGCGAGCGGGCCGGCGACGAAGGCATGCTTCTCGTTTTGCGAGGACAAGCGTACCGCCTGCCCGGCCGCGCATTTGTCGATGGCGTTCTGGATGCGGGCGGTATCGTCCTTGCCGGGGGCGTCGTCGGCGGCCGTCAGGATGGCGCAGGTCGCCGGTGCCACAGGTTCAACGACCTTGCGCGTGTCCTGCGCATGAACGATGCTGACGCTGGAAGCGACGAGCAGGAAGGCGATGCCCGCCTGGGACAGCTGCTTCGTCATTGCTCGCTCTCCGGCTTGAACTGGCCGGCCGTCTCCGGTAAGGCGCGCTTCATCTCTTCCATCACCATGCGCGAGAAGTAGGCCGCGCCCTTGGCGCCAACGTGCGTGCGGTCGAACGCGGATTTCGCCGCGCCGGCTACTTCCACTTTGCCGGCCGCCAGCGCGGCCTCGGTGATTTTTTCGGGACGGGGCGCCACGGCGAGCGTATCCGCCTCGTCCTCACCCATCGCCTGCACGGCGGCGTAGCTGTCGGCGTTCAGGTCCAGCAGCGCGACGTGCTGCGCGGCGGCGATGGCGCGCACCGCGTCGGCCCACGGCAGGAGGTTGTTTTCCAGGACCTTGTTGCTGAAGCTGCGGCGCGTCAGCGGCGTGACCAGCACCGGGATGCCGCCCAACGCCTTGACCTCCTGCACATAGCGCGTCATGTTGACGGGGAATTCGGTTTTCAGGTCGGTGGAACGGCCAGGCTTGCCCGGCTGGTCGTTGTGGCCGAACTGGATCAGCACATAGGTGGCGCGATAGGCTGCGGAGCCGCGCAGCAGGCCTTCTACTTCATCCCACCGGCCTTCGGCGCGGAAGCTGCTGGAACTGCGGCCGCCCTTGGCCAGATTGAGGCAGGTGTTGGCGCGGTTGATGCGCGCGCAAAAAGCGTCGCCGTAGCCACTGCTGTTGGCCATCGTCGAATCGCCGACGAGGATCACGCGGACAGGCTTGGCCGGTGCTTCGGCGGCGTGGCTGGCGCCGGCCAGCATCAGGGCGGCGGCGATGGTGAAGCTGTGGAAGTTCATGTTCGGTATCCGGGACAAAAAAAAGGCGCCGGCCGCATCGCGGTCCGGCGCCTGGACTCAGGCGGAGAAGCTTTGATTGACAGCCTTGCCGCCGATCTTGACGTTCTTCAGTTTCAGCCCCTTGACGTTGTACAGGTACATCGGCTTTTCGGCGTTGACCGGCGTACCCAGGTCGCAGTCGCTGATTTCGATGTCGGATACCGGCAGCACTTTCGGTTTGCCAGGACCGTTGTAGTCCGACGCCACCGGCCCCAGGATCACGATGGCCTGATAGCAGGAGTAGCTGCCAGCCTTGGTCTCGACGTTGGCGCAGGTGACGTTCGAGATCCGCACATGGCTGACGCTCGGCGGACGGATACGCACGTTGTCGTTGATTGGGTCGTAGCCGCAGTCGATGGTGATGATGCCACCCGCTGACGTGGCCACCGATTTGGTCGGGATCAGCGAACCTGGCAGCGTCGAATAAAACGCCGGCGTGGTGCGGATGCCGTTCGGGATATGCACGTTACGCACATGCATATTGCGCAGGTAGCCGCCACGGCTCATATTGGTCTTGAGGCGGATCGCGATGTTCAGTGGATCGGTCTTCCAATTGCTGTTCTCGAACACCAGGTTCTGCGCGTAGATGTTCTCGATCCCGCCGGACATGATGCTGCCCAGGGTGAGCGCGCCGTGACCGCTCTGCATTTTGCAGTTCTGGATCACGATGTCCTTGGCGGGGCCGAACTGGATGTCCGGTCCCTTGCCCGAATCGATGGCGATGCAGTCGTCGCCGGTGTTGAAGTGGCAGTCCTCGATCAACACCTTGGTGCACGACTCGGGATCGAAGCCGTCGCTGTTGGGCCCCATGCTGTTGGCGTAGACCTTCTTCACATGCATATTGTGGCAGTTGACCGGATTGTGCTGCCAGAACGGCGTGTTGGTGGTCTGGTAGCCGTCGAATAGCACGTTGGTGCAGCTGATGAACTGCACCATGTGCGGCCGCAGGTAGTGGCCGATGCCGAAGATGCGCTTCTCCACCGGCACGCGGGCTTCCGCCAGCGAACGCAGATAGTAGGAGTCGGTGCGCCACTTGTCGTTCGGGCCCTGGATGAACGCGGCCTCCGCTTCGCTCAGGTGCGGCGCGACTTCGCGCAGCGAGACCGGGTTGGCCGGATTGACGTGCACTTCGGTCTTGCCCTTGGTGTGCTTGACGTAGTTGCCGGCGCCGGCGGCGATGTCGCCGGCCCAATTCGGTTTCTCGCGGCCCTTCCACGACCACCAACAATCCGGGTCGCCGTCGAAGGCCACGCCGGCCTGGCCGTCCAGGATGCTGGTCCAGTCCTCGCCGGTCAGGGCGATGTTGTCCTGGCCGTGTGCGTACACCATCGACGAGTAGTTCAGCAGGTCGTTGCCTTCCCAGCGCGTGATCGACAGCTTGCCGTTTTTGCCGCAATCGTAGGCGCCGTACTTTGCGTAGTCCGCCGGGTTGTTGCTGAAGTAGACGTGAGCGCCGGCCTTCAGGTGCACGTTCACGTTCGACAGCAGCACGATAGGACCGGCGCACAGCCAGTTCCCGGCCGGGATCACCACGCGGCCGCCGCCGGCCTTGTGGCAGGCCTCGATGGCCTTGGCGATCGCCGGGTAGCAGTCGGGCGAACCGGCCACCGGGGTTTGCAGCGTGGCCGATTCGGTGAACGAGGTCCATGCCGTCACCGGCTTCACTTCGCAGGTGGCGGCACCGAAGGCCGTCACCACGAAGTCTTCGTCGCGGAACTTCAACGGCTGCTTGAAGCGGTCGATGATGGCTTGCGCCTCCTTCCACGGATCGGCAGCCTTGGCGCCCGCCGCCAGCGCGGCCGGGCCGGCGGCGCCGGTCAGGCCGGCCGCCGACAGCGCCTGCAGGAAGCGCCGGCGGCCCGAGCCACCGCCTTGCTGTTCGTCTTTATGCATCTGTGCTCTCATCAGAAGGTGTAGGTAGCGCGGACGTTGTAGGCGCGGCCGATCGGGCTGGCGGCGCTGCTCAGGTAACCGAAGCTATACAGGCTGCTGTTGGTCACTGGCGGATTCACGTTGAACAGGTTGGTGATGCCGGCGGTAACCTGGATGTTCTTGAAGCCGTTGTAGGTCGTGGTCCAGTTCCATACCTTGTACGAGTTGATGTTGCGCCAGTACTGCTGCGCCACCAGGTTCTGGTCGGTGTACTTGGAGTTGTAGTTCTGGGTCAGCTGGGTGTTCCAGTTGCCGGCGGCCCAGTTCAGCTTCAGCGTGTGCTTCCAGCGGAAGGTGATGATGGGCAGGCTGCTGGTGGTGCCGTTGCTGGCCAGGCCGAACTGGCCGATGTTCGACACGTAAGGGCTGCCGTTATCGAGCTGGTTGTCGAACTGGGTCAGGTAGGTGCCGTCGATCGCCACCTTGAAGTCGCCGTAGGAGGTATGCGGGAAGGCATACGAGGCCGATACGTCGACGCCGGCCGCCTTCTGGCCGCCCAGGTTCATCGTGGTGTTCTTGATGTAGTTGATGGTGCCATCGGTCTTACGCACGAAGTACGACGCATACTTGACCGGATCGAGGAAGTAGACCTGCTCCGGCAAGTTCGCCAGCATGTTGGTCATCTTGATGTTCCAGTAATCGATCGACACCATCGACGACTTGGTCGGCTCGAACACGGTGCCCAGCGTGAAGCCCTTCGATTTTTCCGGCACCAGGTCCGGATTGGAGCCGGTCTGTTTTGGCAGCGTGGTGTTGCAGACGGTCGATGCGACATAGCCTGGCAGCGCGGTGCCGGTGCCGGCCACGCCTGGCTTGCCGCCGGGGCAGAGGACCGGATCGTCCCACTTGGCGGCGGTCAGGCCGGTGGCGCCGGGCAGGCGGTATCCGTAGCGGTCGAACAGCGTCGGCGCGCGGAAGCCGGTGTTGGCCGAGCCGCGGAACATCAGCTGCTTGGTCGGCTCGTAGCGGAAGCTGATCTTCGGATTGATGGTGTTGCCGAAGTCGCTGAAATGGTCGTCGCGCACGGCGGCGTTCAGTTCCAGCTTCTTGGTGATCGGCACATTCAGCTCGGCGAACAGCGCGGCCACGTTGCGCGCGCCTTCCCCGTGCGATGGAGAAGAGCTGGCGTAGGTGACGTCGGCGCTGATCGGCAGCTTGGTGTCTTCGGTGGTGTCGCGATGGAAGTCCATGCCCAGCGCCAGCGCCATCGAGCCGCCTTCCAGTTCCATCAACGAGCGGCTGGCGGTCAGGTCGACGCCGGTGAAGGTCGACTTGGAGGTGCGGTTCTTGGCGCCGTCGACCTTGATGGTGTCGAGATAAGCCTGGCCTGCGGCGTCCTGCAGGCCGAAGGGATTGAGCACGCCGCTTTTCAGGCCGTCCAGCAGGCCCTGGCCGCGCGCGTAGCCGGATTGGTAGTAGTTGTCGCGCTGCGAAATGCCGACCACCAGCCCGGCCTTGTAGTCCCAGCCCGCCAGCGTGCCTTCATCCATCACGGACAGGCGCTGGTTCAGCTGCACGTCCTTGGTGGTGGCCAGGCCCAGGTCGGCCACGGCCCAGGTGAGGGTCAGCGGCGCGTTGTTCAGACCAGCGACGGCGGGCACGCCGCCGCTTTTACCCGGATACCATTTGCTGGTCGAGGGCAGCGTGGCGCTCACGCCGTTGACGGCCAGCGCGTTGGTCGGGTTCTTGGTGCCGAGGATGAATTCCTCGCCGCGCGAGTAGTCGACGGAGATCACGTGGTCTTCGCTCAGCTTCTTGGCGGCGCGGGCGTAGAACGTGACCTGCTGGTTGGCGTACAGCGCGGTGCCGTATTCATTGGCGTCGAGGACGCAGGTGCCCTTCTGGCCGACGATGGAGTAGGGCGCCAGGCAGCCGCTCGCGGCGTACGGGTTCTGCGCGTTCTTGTTGGTGGAGGTGGTGAAGTTGGCCGGCGTGGCGTTGCCGCCGGTGCCCAGCGTCGGCGCGCGGCCGATGGAGGTCAGCAGGTCGGCGGAGCTCAGGTCGGCGCGGTCGCGCGCGGCCAGGCGGGTGCGCTGGTGGGCGTCGATGGTGCCGTAGATGCTCCAGCCGTCGCGTTCCAGATTGCCCTTGCCCCAGGTGATGCTGGCGCGCTGCTCGTCGCCGCCGCCGTTCTTCTCCGGCTGGACTTCCTGCCCGGTCAGCGACAGGCCTTCGAACGAAGTTTTGGTGATGAAGTTGACCACGCCGCCGATGGCGTCCGAGCCATAGATCGAGGAGGCGCCGTCGCGCAGGATCTCGACGCGCGACAGGGCGCTCATCGGAATCACGTCCAGGTTGGCGTAGCCGTCGGCGATCGCCTCGTTGGCCATGCGGCGGCCGTTGAGCAGCACCAGGGTGCGGTTCACGCCCAGGCCACGCAGGTTGATGTTGGTGCCGGAACCGGCATTGGATGGCGCCAGCGACGCGGACTGCGGCAGCGACATCATGACGTCGGCCAGCGTGGTGATGCCCTGCTTGATGAAGTCCTCGGCCTTGACGGTGCTGACCGGCAGCGATGCCTCGGTGGCCAGGCGCTTGATGCTGGAGCCGGTCACTTCGACTCGGGTCATCGCCGGTTCTCCGCTCTGTTGTGCGGACGCCTGGTTGGCCAGCGTCAGCACGGCGATGGTGATGGCCGACAGCAGCAGGCGGGGTTGGGCGTAACGGTTTTGGACCGAGTGATCGGACGTGTTCATGCTAGTCTCCTTCGTCTTTTTGAATAAAGTTATGCGCCGTGCTGTTCAAGCACTGGACGTGAGTGGAGCACCTCGCGTACTCCGTGCCGCTGAGACGAGGGCCGCAGTGATGGACACGGGCCGTAGGTCGCAAGACGGTCGATAACTTATTGCTTTATTCGCGGACCGGCATCGAGGCCGGTCCTGCGCTACTACGGTGCTGCTACTTCTTTATCATCCGCGCGAGAAGGTGCGGGTCACGCGTTCCAGGTGGGCGCGCATGGCCTTGCGCGCCGCCGCCGGATCGTGGGCGGCGATCGCCTCCAGGATGCGGCGGTGGTCCTTCAGCGTTTCCTGACGCAGTTCCTCGGTCTGGAAGTGTTCTTTTAATTTGTGCCACAGGCGGCCGCGCTGGTCCCACAGGTAGTTCAGCGATCCGACCAGCGCGCTGTTGCCGGTGGCGCGCGCGATGGCGAGGTGGAAGTTGCGGTCGGCCTGCTCGTTGCTTGAATAGTGGTGGTGGTTCTGTTCCATCTCGACGACGGCCTTGAGGATGGCGTCGATGGCGCCGTCGGTGGCGACGCGCGCGGCGATGGCGGCGATTTCGGATTCGATCAGCCGGCGCGCGGACAGCACCTCGAACGGACCGGGGCCGGCTTCCGGTAGATCGGCCGTCGATGGTTCCGGCACTTCGCTGACGTAGACGCCGGAGCCGCCGCGTACTTCGATCACGCCGCCCAGTTCCAGCGCGATCAGCGCTTCGCGCAGCGAGGCGCGGCTGACGCTCAACTTGGTGGCCAGGTCGCGTTCGGACGGCAGCCGTTCGCCGCCCGCGATGTGCTCATCGCGGATCAACTGCTGGATGCGGTCCGCCACCACGCGGTACAGGCGCGGTTCGTGGGCATTGCTGTCGGCAGGGACGGAAGTCTTTTTCAGCATCAGTGTCTCGTCTTCGTAGTGTGGCTTTTGATATTGCCATCTGGTCAGGCCATTCTAAGGTGGTCAGACCAAATATGCAATGTGGACTAGCCAAATTAATTTTTAGCTGTCATACTAAAATCGTCATGCAGCCGTGGGAAGAGGGAGTTTACAGGGGTGTAGCCCCGCAAACAAGCCACTCCCGCCTGTGGCAACCAGGCCACAAACAGCGCCTGGCGGGCCACCCGGAAACTGGCCTGACCACTTTGCAGCACACCAAACACCGCGAAAAAACAACGTTCGCCGGGACGCAGCGCCCGGAAAAGGAAGACAGATGACGACACCGACTAGCGCTGGTACGCCGCGCTACATCCTCATGCACGACAACGATAACGTCGCCATTGTCGTCAACGACGGCGGCCTGCCGGCGGGCGCCGTATTCGCCAACGGCCTGGCGCTGCTGGAGGCCGTGCCGCAGGGGCACAAGGTGGCGTTGTGCGCCATCGCCAAGGGCGATCCGGTACGGCGCTATAACGTCACCATCGGTTATGCCGCTTGCGATATCGCCGCCGGCAGCTGGGTCGCCGAGCCGCAGGTGGAGATGCCGCCGGCACGCGAGCTGGTGAACCTGCCGATATCGACCAACCTGCCGCCGCCGGCCGAGCCGCTGGAAGGCTATACGTTCGAGGGCTTCCGCAATCCCGATGGCAGCGTCGGCACGCGCAACATCCTGGCCATCACCACCACCGTGCAGTGCGTGGCGGGGGTGGTGGAGTTCGCGGTCAAGCGCATCAAGGACGAGCTGCTGCCGAAGTATCCCAACGTCGACGACGTGGTCGGACTGGAGCACACCTACGGCTGCGGCGTGGCGATCGACGCGCCGGGCGCGATGGTGCCCATCCGTACGCTGCGCAATATCAGCCTGAATCCGAACTTCGGCGGGCAGGCCATGGTGGTGAGCCTCGGTTGCGAGAAGTTGCAGCCGGCGCGCCTGTTCCCCAAAGGCTCGATTCCGATCCAGAACGGCGGCGGCGCCGAGCCGGCGCTGGTCTGCCTGCAGGACGCGGGCCACGTGGGCTTCATGTCGATGATCGAGTCGATCATGAAGCAGGCCGAGATCAACCTGGCGGCGCTGGACAAGCGCCGCCGCGAAACCGTGCCCGCTTCCGAGCTGGTGGTCGGCGTGCAGTGCGGCGGCAGCGACGCCTTCTCCGGCGTGACGGCCAATCCGGCGGTGGGCTATGCCACCGACCTGTTGGTGCGCGCCGGCGCCACGGTGATGTTCTCCGAGGTGACCGAGGTGCGCGACGGGATCGATCAACTGACCTCGCGCGCGGCGACGCCGGAAGTGGCGCAGGCGATGATACGCGAGATGGAGTGGTACGACAGTTACCTCAAGCGCGGCGGCGTGGACCGCAGCGCCAACACCACGCCGGGCAACAAGAAGGGCGGGCTGTCGAACATCGTCGAGAAGGCGATGGGCTCCATCGTCAAATCCGGCAGCAGCCCGATTTCCGGCGTGCTGTCGCCGGGCGAGAAGCTGACGCAGAAGGGCCTGATCTATGCCGCCACGCCGGCCAGCGATTTCATTTGCGGCACGCTGCAGGTGGCGGCGGGCATGAACCTGCACGTCTTCACCACCGGCCGTGGCACGCCGTATGGCCTGGCCGAAGTGCCGGTCATTAAAGTCGCCACGCGCAACGAGCTGGCCGCGCGCTGGCACGACCTGATGGACATCAACGCCGGCCGCATCGCCAGCGGCGAGGCAAGCATCGCCGATGTCGGCTGGGAGATGTTCCAGCTGCTGCTCGATGTCGCCAGCGGACGCCGCACGTGGGCGGAAAAATGGAAGCTGCATAACGCACTGGTGCTGTTCAACCCGGCCCCGGTGACCTGATAAAACTACAAAACAGAGACTGAGACATGACCAAGCCATTCAAACGATTGCTGCTGACCGGCGCCGCCGGCGGCCTGGGTAAAATCCTGCGCGACCGCATCAAGCCCTGGGCGGACGTGGTGCGCCTGTCCGACATCGGCGACATGGGCGAAGCGCGCGAGGGCGAGGAGATCGTCCAATGCGACCTGGCCGACAAGGCCGCCATGTTCAAGTTGTTGGAGGGCGTGGACGCGGTGCTGCACTTCGGCGGCATCTCGACCGAGAACACGTTCGAGAACATCATGGCGGCCAATATCGCCGGTACCTACAACCTGTACGAGGCGGCGCACAAGCACGGCGTCAAGCGCGTGGTGTTCGCCAGCTCCAACCACACCATCGGCTACTACAAGACCACCGACTACATCGACGCCGACAGCCCGATGCGGCCGGACAGCCTGTACGGCGTGAGCAAGTGCTTCGGCGAGTCGCTGTCGCGCTACTACTACGACCGCACCGGCATCGAGACGGTTTGCCTGCGCATCGGTTCCTCGTTCCCGGAGCCGGTCAATCCGCGCATGATGGTGACGTGGTTCAGCTACGACGACCTGGTCGAGTCGCTGCGCTGTTCGCTGTTCACGCCGCGCGTGGGGCATACGATATTGTTTGGCGCGTCGGCCAATCCGGGCAGCTGGTGGGACAACAGCAAGGCCTCGCATCTGGGCTTCAAGGCGAAGGACAGCTCGACGCGCTTCGCCGCCAGCTTCCCCGACACCGGCGTGTATCCGCCCAAGGATGACGTGGCGACGATCTACCAGGGCGGCGGTTTCCTGATGTCCGGCCCGCAGTATAAAGACTAGTTCGCGGCAGTGCCGTGGCCGGAGAAGCGGCTGCGGTACTGGCCGGGGCTCACGCCCAGCTGGCGCTGGAACACGCGCCGCAGGTTCTGCTCTTCCACATAGCCGGTGTTGGCCGCGATGGCCTTCAGCGGCAACGCGGTTTTCTCCAGTGCGCGGCACGCGGCCTCCAGCCGCATCGCCTCCACCATCTTGGCGGGTGTGCGTCCTTGCTGGCTGGCGTAGCTGCGGGCGAAGGTGCGCGGGGTCATGCCGGCCTGCTCGGCCAGGCGGTCCACCGACAGATTCTCGTGCAGGTTGGCCGCGACCCATGCGTGCAGATCGTCGAAGCGTCCACCGTCATTCGTCTGCGCCGCCAGCGGCACGCTGAATTGCGATTGGCCGCCGGTGCGCTTGATGAACATCACCAGCTGGCGCGCCGTTTCGATGGCGACGTGATGGCCATAGTCTTCCTCGATCAGCGCCAGCGTCAGGTCGATGCCGGCGCTGACGCCGGCCGAGGTCCACACCGGACCGTCGTTGATGAAGATCTTGTCGGCGTCGATGTCTATGCCGGGGTGCAGGTTCTTCAGCCGGTTCACCCATTCCCAATGCGTGGCGACACGCTTGCCTTCCAACTGCCCGGCGGCGGCCAACAGGAAGGCGCCGGTGCAGACGGAACACAGACGGCGCACCAGCGGCGCCTGGCGCGCGACCCAGCTCACCAGCGCCGGTGGCGCGTAATACACCTGTCCCTTGCAGCCGCCCGGCGCGATCAGCGTGTCGATGGCCAGGCCGTCGAGCGTGGCGATGGCGACGGTCATCACCGGCAGGCCGGCGCTGGTGGTGATCATGCCGCCGTCGGCCGAGGCTACGATGGTTTCGTACAGCGCCGGACCCCGGCCGCTATGCCGCTTGCTGGCTGTGGCGAGCGCCTGCAGCGGGCCGCACAGGTCCAGCAGGTTCATGTCGTCATAGGCTAGCAGCACGACGCGCAGGGTTTTCTTCGATGGCATGGCGGTACGTGGATGATGGGCTTCAATGGTAGGAAGGATACTCGAATTCCAGCGCCACCAGCAGGGCGGTGCGGTGGCCGTAGCGCTGGTCCAGCCCTTCCAGCGCACGGTCGAGCGCCTGGCCGGGCAAGGCTGCAGCGGCGGTGTCGGGCAGCAGCGCCGGCGCATCGGCCGCGCCCTGGATGCGGTCCGGAAGGATCGTCAGGCCGGAGCGCGATCGCAGCGGCGCGGCGCTGGCGGCGACCGAGTAGACCGTGCTGCGCTTGGAGCGGGACCAGGCGTCGGCGGTCAAGGCCAGCGTGATTTCATCGAAGCCTGGCGCCACAGCGACGCCGATGTCGTCGCGCGAGTGGAACCATTGATTGGTGTAGCCGGTGATGTAGGCGGTGAGGTTGGTGCCCAGGCGTGGACGGAAGATATCGCTGTTGTGGGCCGTGCTCCAGTCGCTCACGCCGACCTGCCGCGCCACTTCGGCGGCGCGCCGCGTGCCGGCGATGGCTTCGATCAGCGCCAGCGCGGTCGGCATGGCGGCGCTGACGCCGGCGCTGGAGATGACTTTGCCGTCGGCGACGTAGCGGATGTTGCCGACCCATTGCGTATCCGGGTAGTGCTCCTTGCGGTAGGATTCCGTGGCCCAGTGCGCGGTGGCGCGGCGGCCTTTGAACAGGCCGGCGTTGGCGACAATCAGCGCGCCGTCGCAGATGCTGACGATGGTCGCGCCCTTGGCGCCTTGCGTGGCGACCCACGCCACCAACGCCGCGTCATCCGGGTTGACGACGGCCGGCACGATCACATAATCGGCGCCCTGCGGGAAGCGCTGGTCGAATTCGTTGGTGGTGGCATCCGGCTGGAGCGTCAGCGCAGGCCGCATGGATATCGGGCCTGCTTGCGTGGCGACGCTCAGCAGCTGCGCCGCGCCGGAGCGGGCCAGCACGCCGTAGGGGATGACGAAGTCGGTCAGTTCGGTGCCGCTGTTTTCGCCGACGACGGCGATCACCGGTTTGTCGCGGCCGAAGCGGTCCTGGTAGGCGGGAAGTTCGCCGGCGGTGGCCAATTGGCCGATCAGCAGGAGGAGGTAAATCAGTGTGCGCATCTGGACGATCCTGTCTGTATGGTTCGACAAGGATTATCCGATGCGCGCGCCGTGGCGGAATGACATAAAACGGTCAATTCCTGCCACGGCGGGTTCGGCGTCTACATCCAGAACTGCCAGGACAGGACCACGGCGTTATACACCCCGTGCACCAGCATCGGGCCTAGCAGGGTTTTGCTGCGCTCATAGGTCCACGCTGTGCACAGGCCGAGCACGAAGACCGGCAGCATCGACGCCGGCGGATGCACTACGGCGAAGATGGCGGCGCTCATCGCCATGGCCTGCATGGCGGACATGGAGCGGCGCAAGCCGCCGTAGATCAGGCCCCGGAAGATGAACTCCTCGCACAGCGGCGCGGCCAGCACGGCCAACCCCAGCACCCACCCGCGCGAGCCGGCCGACGCCGCCGATTGTTTGGCGATGTCCGCCCACAGCGCCGAATGCTGCAAGCCGGTCAGGTAGGCCAGTCCGACGGCGCTTGCGATGAAGGCGGCCATCGCGCCGTAGCCCAGCGTGAGCGTCATGTCGCCGCCGCGCAGGATGGCCGGCACGCCGGCGGTCTTGCTGCGCCAGTAGACGTAGCGTATCAGCACATAGACCAGCAGTCCGGATCCGGCGAAGGCGATCGTCACCGCTTGCAGCGCGGGTTGATCCATGCCTTGTACGAGGAACAGCGCGATCAAGCCTTGCATGATGAAGAACGCGGTGGCGGCGATCAGGCCGTCGGAGGTGGAGACGCGCGGCGGCGGCGCGGCGGCGGGGTCCAGCAGGTAGGGCAGGGCGTCGCGCGCTTTCTGCCACAGCGCCAGCGCCATCGATGCGACCAGCACCATCACCACCAGTTTTTGCGACCACACGTTGCTGTAGATCGACCAGGTGTAAAAGCTGGACAGCAGCATGTACAGGTAGATGTAGGTCGGCCGCACGCGGGCGCGTACGTCGACCGCTTGCGGATCGCAGGCGAATACGCCGAGCGAGACGGCGATCAGCGAGTAGATCGGCAAGCCGGCGAAGACGATCAGCAGCAGCGCCAGCATGCTCCATTCGAAGTGCGTGGTGTACCAGGCGCTGATGCCGACGATGACCAGCGGGTAGATCAAGGTCAGCACTCCCCACAGCTGGGCCTTTTCCTTCAACACGCTTTCGATTGAGCGTGGCACCGTGTACAGCAGCCAGAGTACCTGGCCTTCGTTGTTCAGCGTCTGGAAGGCGGACAGCATTAGCATGTAGACGCCGATGCCGAAGGCGATGGCGGCGGCGGTGGCGTGATGCTCGCCCAGCTCCGCGAAGCTGTTCAGTTTTCCGTTGAAGACCAACTGGCTGACCACGATAATCACCGGCAGCAGCAAGGTCTGGACGAGGAAGTTGCGGTCGCGGCTCAGCAGCCGCAGTTCGCGGCGCTTGATCGGCGTGAGTGCGGTGGACAGCCAGCCGCCGGTGGTGGGCGCCGCCTGCGGTTTGCGCCGCACGCTCTCGCGTGAACCGGAGTTGACCACGCCGTTGCGCAGCTGGTAGTGCATCAGCGCCACGCCGGCCCACAGCAGCACGGCGGTTTGCGCCAGCAGCAGCGCGATGGTTTGTCCGGCCTGCGCCAGGCTGGATGCCTGTATCGCTTGCAGCACCAGTCCCGGCGGCGTCCAGCCGGCCCACGCGGGGAAGGCGCGCGCCCACTCCATCACGAAGCCGCTGGCGTTGGGCATGCCGAGCGCCATGACGAAATAAATCAGGGGCATGCTGAACAAGCCGGTGACCGCTTGCAGGTTGCGTAGCTGCGATGCGGCCAGCCACATACGCAGTCCGGTGTCGGCCAGCGTATGCAGCAGCGCGGCCAGCGGCAGCAGCACCAGCAAGGCCGCCAGCGCCGCCAGCGGTGCGAACCAGCCCAGGCCCGAGTACCATGCGATCATGCCCAGCGGCGGCATCAGCGCGAACACGCCGCTGAAGTTGGCCGCGCTGCGCTCCAGCAGGCGTCCCCACAACAGCGTGGGGCGTTCGACCGGCATGGTCACCAGCCACTCCAGGTCCCAGTCGGGTTGCGCCAGCTCCTTGCTGCCCAGCGGGAGCAGGACGGATAGCCCGAACAGCAGCGTGACCACCATCGTCAGGCCGCGCGCCAGCTCTGGTGCGAATGGCGCCTTGTGCAGTTCAGCGGCGGCCACGTTGAAGTCCTGGTGTTGGTCGCCGTCCTTGTCGATCACTTGACAGGGGCTGCCGGCCACCAGGTGGCAGTCCATGTTGAGCACCACGTTGCGCGACAGGCTGACGAAGGAGAACGTCATGAACAGCACCATCACGGCGGTCAGCACCCACAGGCTGCTCTTCTTGCCGGCGATGCCGTCGCGCGGCTTCTTCTTGCGGAATTTGCGGAACAGGTTATTGGCCACCATGTTGCGCTGGCGGGTCAGGCGCATTTTCGTCATCAACCAGATGGCGCGCGCCTGCGTCACTGGTTGTGCTGCCTGCTGCGTCATTCCGCGCGCTCCGCCGCGGCTTCGTCGGTGATCTTCAGGAACACGTCTTCCAGCGAACCGCTGGCCGAGGCCTCGGCGCGAATCTCGTCGAGCGTGCCGGTGGCCACCAGCTGGCCGTGGTGGATGATGCCGACGCGGTCGCACAGCTTTTCGGCCATGTCGAGCAAGTGGGTGGAGACGAAGATGGTGACGCCGCGCGCGGCGGCCGCCAGCAGGCGTTCCTGCACGTCGCGCGAGGCGCGCGGATCGAGGCCGTTGATCGGTTCATCGAGGATCAGCACCACCGGGTCGTGGATCAGCGCGCAGGCCAGGCCGAGGCGCTTCTTCATGCCCAGCGAGTAGTTGACGGCGTAGTCCTCGGCCGCTTCCTCCAGGCCGAATTCGCCCAGCAGGCGCGCGCTGCGCTCCACCGCCTCGGCGCGCGGGTAGCCGTGCATCTCGCCGACGAATTGCAGGATCTCGCGGCCGCGCAGGTAGTCGTAGAAGATCGGGGTGTCGGGCAGGTAGCCCACGCGGCGTTTGACTTCGGCCGGTTCGCTGTGGCAATCGAGGCCGTCGATCAGCACGTG
Source organism: Rugamonas sp. A1-17 (assembly GCA_025548565.1). GTDB lineage: Bacteria > Pseudomonadota > Gammaproteobacteria > Burkholderiales > Burkholderiaceae_D > Rugamonas. The sequence goes on along the minus strand of JAJLPB010000013.1, from coordinate 3,957 downwards.
GCCGGCGCTCGGCACCAGGATGCCCATCATCATGCGGATGGTGGTGGTCTTGCCGGCGCCGTTGGGGCCGAGGAAGCCGAACACCTCGCCGCGCTTGACGGTCAGGTTCAGGGGTTTGACGGCATTGAAGCCGCCGTAGACTTTGGACAGTCCCTGGAATTCGATCATGTTTGGTCCCGACAATGTTATGAGATTTGCTACCAATCATAGCATTGCCGGGACCCGGCGGGGGGAGCTTACTGCGCCGGGTAGAGACTCATGCCGAAGCGTTCGGTGCGCGGATGCCAGTTGCCGGTGATGTCGGCGGAGGCCAGCACGCGCTCGGCGCGGCCGATCAGCAGGGCGCGCGGCACCAGGCCGATATAGCGCGAGTCGGCGCTGTTGTCGCGGTTATCGCCCAACATCATGTACTCGCCCGGCGGCACGGTGAGCGGCGCGAAATCGCGGCGGGCCTGCACCTGCGGCATCAGCTGGATCGAATGGGCGCGGGCATCGGCGATGGATTCGCCCACGCGCAGCGCGTCCAGCTGGCCCAGGCCCCTGACGGTTTCGGTGGCCTGGCCCTGGGCCGCGTAGCCGGCCGGCTGGCCGTTGATGATCAGCTGCTCATTGCGCATCTCGACGCGGTCGCCGGGCAGCGCGATCACGCGCTTGATCAGCCGCGTGCCATCCTTCGGCGAGGAGAAGGTGACGATGTCGCCGCGCCGCGGTTCGCCGGTGGTGCCGAGGACGACGTCGGTCAGCGGCAGTTTGACGTTGTAGGCCAGGCGGTTGACGAACACCACGTCGCCCTCCAGCAGGTTGGGGTGCATGGAGGCGGACGGGATCGGATTCCAGTCGGCGATGGCGGTGCGGAAGATCCCGAACAGCATCAGGAACAGTAAGAAGCCTTTGTTGGCGCGCGCCCAGTTTTTCATTGCATTCCCCAGAGTGGTATCGGTGACTCAGTTTGTTGGCTGATTCTTAAACATGGCTTAGCTGCGGGCTTACTTCGGCGCCGGCCTAACTATCGCGGTGAAATTGGTGGCATCCTTGTCGCATGAATACTACCTTTCCCCAAGACGCGCTGGCCGCGGTGACGCATGCCGATCCTTATCCATATTACGACGCTTTGGCGGCGGTACAAGGCTTGCGTTTCGACGCCGGCCTTGGCCTGTGGATCGCCGCCAGCGCCGCCGATGTGATGGCGGTGATGCGGCATCCCGATTGCCGCGTGCGGCCGCTGGCCGAGCCGGTGCCGGCGGCGATTGCAAGTGGCGCGGCCGGGCAGGTGTTCGGCGCGCTGGTGCGCATGAACGACGGCGAGCGTCACGCGCAACCGAAGCTGGCTTTGCAGCGGGCGCTGGCCGGGGTGGACACGCAGGCCGCTGAGCTGCTCGCGCGGCGGATCGGCGGCCGCTTATGGCGCGATGATGGGCTGGCGTCGTGGATGTTCGAGGCGCCGGTGTCGGCGATGGCCAGCCTGCTCGGCTTCGCGGACGGCCAGCAGCCGGCGGTGGCGGCATGGATGGGCGAGTTCGTGGCCTGCCTGTCGCCGTACAGCGATGCGTCGCAGATCGGGCGCGCGCATGCGGCCGCGTTGTCGCTGCTGGCGGGCTTCAAGGAGTTGATGCGCGGTGCGTCGCCGTCGGCGGCGCCGGGCAGCCTGCTGTCGCGGGTGATCGCCGAGGCGGAGGCGGTGGGCTGGAGCGAGTCGCATGGCTTGCTGGCCAATCTGGTGGGCCTGTTGTCGCAGACGTACGAGGCCACGGCTGGGCTGATCGGCAACAGCGTGCTGGCGCTGGCGCGTCAGCCGGAGGAGGAGCGCTGCGGGGTGGAGGATGCGGCCGTGCTGGTGCGGGCGGTCGGCCGCTTCGATCCGCCGATCCAGAACACGCGCCGCTTCGTCGCGCGCGATTGCGAGATCGGCGGCGCGCCTTTGCTGGCGGGGCAAACGGTGTTGCTGGTGCTGGCCGCCGCCAACCGCGATCCGCGCGGCGAGGGACGCGAGTTCGGCTTCGGCCGTGGTGTGCATGCCTGTCCGGGCCAGGCGCTGGCCTGCGCCTTCGCCACCGGCGCGATGGAGGTCTTGATGGCGAAGGCGCATCCGGATTTGCTGCGGACGCTGAACTGGACCTATCGCCGCTCGCCCAACGCCCGCGTTCCGGTCTTCGGCTAATACCGTCGTTCCCGCGCAGGCGGGAATCCATACAACGCCTCTGGTCATGCGGCCTATGGATTCCCGCCTGCGCGGGAATGACGAATTTGAGGTCGCTTTTAGTGCGCCGACTTCTGCACCAGCGCGCTGCCGGCGCCATGGCGATGACCTTCGCTGACGGCGGTGACGGTGCCGTCCGGGTTGAACACCAGCGCGTTGGCGGCGCCGATTTCTTCCGGCTTATTCCAGTGCTGGCCTCTCTTCTCCAGCGCCACGGCCTGCAAGGTACCGGCGAAGCCCGGCTCGACGTCGGTCGCCGGGCCGTTGCGCTCGGACAGGCGCGGCGCGTTGAGCGCGTCCGGCATGCTCATGCCCAGGTCGACGTAGTTGAAGATGGTCTGCAGCACGGTGGTGATGATGGTCGCGCCGCCGGGGCTGCCGATCGAGAACGCCGGCTTGCCGTTCTTGAACGCCAGCGTCGGCGACATGCTGCTGCGCGGACGCTTGCCCGCTTCCGGCACATTGGGCGCCGGGCCGGAGAAGTCGAAGTCGGTCATCTCGTTATTCAGCAGGAAGCCGTAGCCCGGCACCACGATGCCGCTGCCGCCCCACGATTCGATGGTGTAGGTGTAGGCGACGATGTTGCCGTCCTTGTCAGACACGGTCAGGTGGGTGGTGTGCGCGCCCTCGGCCAGCAGCTTGTTGGCGTTGGGGCGCAGCGGCACGCTCATGTCGTTCTGGAACGGATACGGATCGCCGGCCGGCGCTTGCACGCTGGCCTGGTCCGGGTTGATCAGCTCGCGGCGGCGGGCGGCGTAGTCCTTGCTCAGCAGGCCGGCCACCGGCGCTTCGACGAACTCGGGATCGGCCAGGTAGGCGTTGCGGTCGGCGAAGGCCAGGCGGCTGGCCTCCAGGTACAGGTGTTCGGCCTTGCCCCGGGGCATGGCCTTGAGGTCGTAGCCTTCGAGGATGTTGAGCGCTTCGGCGATGGCGATGCCGCCGCTGCTCGGCAGCGGCATGCCGTACAGGTCGTAGCCGCGGTAGGTGCTGTGCACCGGCTGGCGCAGGCGCGCTTCGTAGTTGGCCAGGTCGGCCATCGTCATCCGGCCGGCGCGCACCTGCACGCCGCTGGCGACCTTGGGCTGGTTGACGGCGTCGACCACGGCGCGGCCGATCTTGCCTTCATAGAAAACCTTGACGCCGCCGGCCGCCAGCTCGCGGTAGGCCTTGGCCATGCCGGGGTTGCGCAGGGTGCTGCCGGGCTGGATGGCCTTGCCGTTGCGCAGGTAGAGCGCGGCGGTGTCGGGGAACATGCTGAACTTGGCCTGGCTCTCCTCGGCCAGGCGCGAGAAGTTGGCGCTGACGGGGAAGCCGTCGCTGGCCACGGCGATGGCCGGCGCCAGCACCTGCTTGAACGACATCGAGCCGTAGCGGTCCAGCGCTTCGTGCCAGCCGCGCACGGTGCCCGGCACGCCGACCGACATGCCGCTGGCGACCACGGTGTCGAAATCCATTTCCTTGCCGTCGTGCTGGAACACGGTGGGCGTGAAGCTGGCCGGCGCGGTTTCGCGGTGGTCGATGGTGATCACGCGCTTGTCCTTGGCCAGGTAGATGACCATGAAGCCGCCGCCGCCGATGCCGCAGCTGAACGGATCGGTCACGCCCAGCGTGGCGGCCGCCGCGACGGCGGCGTCGACCGCGTTGCCGCCCTGGTTGAGGATGGCCAGCGCGGCCTTGGACGCCGGCTCGCTGATGGTGGCGACCGCGCCGCCGCTGCCGGTGGCGACCGGGGTTTTGGCCCAGGCCGCCGGCGGCAGGAT
>JAJLPB010000012.1 GCA_025548565.1 Rugamonas sp. A1-17 | reverse complement strand
GCCGCGCTGCCCGTCTACGTTCAAGTGGCCGCGTACTATTCCATGCAGCGCGGCGTGGCGCTGGCGACGCTGGGGTGGGTGCTGTTCGCCGCGCGTCTGCTCGACACCGTGCAGGACCCGCTGCAGGGCCACCTCATCGACCGCCTGCGCCACGGCATCGCGCGCTGGCTGCTATTGGGCGGCGCGATGCTGGCGCTGGCCTTCGCCGGACTGTGGCAGCCTCCCGCCTCGGCCATCCCGGCTGCCGCGTGGCTGGGCGCCATGCTGGTGCTGGCCTACAGCGCCCACAGCATGCTCAACATCGCCTACCTGACCTGGGGCGCGCGGCTGGGCGGCAACGGCGCCTTGCTGTCGGCCTCGGCCTGGCGCGAAGGCGCGGGGCTGGCGGGCATGCTGATCGCCAGCGTGATCCCGGCCACCATTCTCAGCGGCGACGCCGAACGCATCCCAGCCCGCATGGCGCTGTACAGCCTGGCGTTTGCCGCGCTGCTGCTGGCCGCCCTGCTGGCGCTGCTGAAACTGGCGCCCGCGTGGCCGCACGTCACGCCGCAGGCCAACGGCTGGCGCAGCGCGTTGCGCCGCATGGCGTCGAACCGCGCCTTCCTGCGCCTGCTCGGCCCGTACTTCCTGAACGCGTGCTCGGTGTCGCTGCCGGCCACGCTGGCGCTGTTCTTCATCCGCGACCAGTTGCAGGCGGCGCCACTGGCCGGCGCCTTCCTCGGCTGCTATTTCGTTGGCGCTGCCTGCGGCCTGCCGCTGTGGACCGCGCTGGCGCGCCGCATCGGCGTGTTGCCGTGCTGGCGCATCGGCATGGGGCTCGCCGTCGCCAGCTTTGCCGGCGCCGGCCTGCTGGGCGCGGGTGACGTGCTGCCGTACTTTGCCGTCTGCCTCGGCGCCGGCGTGGCGCTGGGCGCCGACCTGGCCATGCCGCCCGTGCTGCTGGCCGGGCTGATCGCCGACGATGACGCCGCCGGCGCCTACTACGGCGTGCTCACATTGCTCGGCAAGCTGGCGCTGGCCTTGTCCGGCCTGGCGCTGCCGCTGCTGGCCGCGCTTGGCTATCGTCCTGGCGTTGCCGGCGGCGCCGCGCTGGCGCTGGTGTACGCCGGCTTGCCCTGCCTGCTCAAACTGCTGGCCATGGCCGCGCTGCGGCCGCAGCCGGAGCCGATGCCCGTCCAACCTTACCGGAGCCGATCATGAAGAAGCTGTTCCCCGCCCTGCTGCTGGCCCTGCTCGCCGGCTGTGCCGGCCCCGATGTCCAGCAATACAAGGCGCAGCAGCCAGTGCTGGACCTGGCGGCCTACTTCCACGGCACCACCGATGCCTGGGGCATGTTCCAGCGCCGTGGCGGCACGGTGGAAAAGCGCTTCCACGTCGTCATCACCGGCACCGGCGGCGACGGCACGCTGACGCTGGACGAACAGTTCCAGTACGACGACGGCAGCACGCAGCGCCGCGTGTGGCATTTGACGCGCGCCGCCGATGGCCGCTGGCGCGGCCACGCCGACGACGTCAAGGGCGAAGCGCTGGGCGAACTGGCCGGCAACGCGCTGCGCTGGCAATACACGCTGTTGCTGCCGGTCGGCGGCAGCACCTACGAAATGGCCTTCGACGACTGGATGTTCCTGATCGACGATTGCACCATGATCAACCGCGCCAGCATGGCCAAGTTCGGCGTCGAGCTGGGCCAGGTCACGCTGATGTTCCGGAGGCGCGCATGCGCCCGCTGAACCGGCCCGTCACGGCTTGGGCCGGCCGGCGCGTGTGGCTGGTCGGCGCCTCCAGCGGTATCGGCGCCGCGCTGGCCCAGGCGCTGCTGCAGGCCGGTGCGCGGGTGGCGCTGTCGGCGCGCCGGGCTACGCTGCTGCAAAGCGTGGCGGCCGGCTACACCCAGGCCGTGGTCGCGCCATTCGACATCCTGGACCAGGACGCCTGGGGCGCCAGCTACCAATACATCTGCGCGCAGTTGGGCGGGGTGGACCTGATCGTGTTCTGCGCCGCCGCCTACCGGCCGGAGCGCAGCTGGGACGTCAGCCCGGACGGCGCGGCCAACACACTGGCGGTCAACCTGGGCAGCGTCTACACGGGGTTGGCCACGGTGCTGCCGGCGATGCTGGCGCGCGGTAGCGGCGGCATCGCCATCGTCGCCAGCGTGGCGGGGTATGTCGGCCTGCCCAACGCCAGCGTGTACGGGCCCAGTAAGGCCGCGCTGATCAACCTGGCCGAGCTGCTGTACACCGACCTCCAGCCGCGCGGGCTGGACGTGTACCTGATCAATCCCGGCTTTGTGCAGACGCCGTTGACCGAGCAAAACAAGTTCGCCATGCCGGCACTGCAGACGCCGCAGGCAGCAGCAGGCGCGATCGTGCGCGGGCTGTCGGCCGGCCAGTTCGAGATTCATTTTCCGAAGCGCTTCACACTGCTGGTCAAGCTGCTGCGCTGGCTGCCGTACCGCTGGCGCTTCGCCCTTATCACTCACTTCCTGGTGCCACAATGAACGATGCTGAACCACTGCTGGCATGGTATGCCACGCTGACCCCGGAGACGGTCGCCCGCGCCGGCGAATTCTACGCGGCGGACGCGCGGTTCCGCGACCCCTTCAACGACGTGCGCGGCGTGGCCGCGATCGAGGCGATCTTCCGCCACATGTTCGAGCACACTGAGCAGCCGCGCTTCTTCATCGACGAGCGCATCGCGCAGGGCGGCCAGGTGTTCGTCACCTGGCAGTTCGTGTTCCGCCTGCGCGGCGTGCCGTACCAGATTGAGGGCGGCAGCCATCTGCGCTTCAATGCGGACGGCCTGGTCGTCATGCACCGCGACTACTGGGACGCCGCCGAAGAGCTGCTGCAAAAGCTGCCGCTGGTCGGCGCGCCGATCCGTTGGCTGCGCGGCCGCTTCCGCGTGCCCGTGCCGGGATGAGCACCACGCTCAAGCTGATCCTCGGCGACCAGCTCAACTGCCGCCACAGCTGGTTCGCGCAGCCCAGTCCGGACGTGGTGTTCGTGCTGATGGAAGTGCGCCAGGAAACCGACTACGTGCTGCACCACGCGCAAAAGATCATCGCCATCTTCGCCGCGATGCGCGACCTGGCGCGCAGGCTGCGCGAGGACGGCCACCGCGTCCACTACCTCGCCATCGACGACGCCGACAACCGCCAGTCGCTGCCGGCCAACCTCGACTACCTGCTGGCGCATTACGCGGCGGACGCCTTCGCCTGGCAGGCTCCGGACGAATGGCGGCTGGACCGGCAGCTGGCGGACTACGCAGCCGGACTGGACATCGAAACATGGATGGACGATAGCGAACATTTCTACGCAGCGCGCCACGAGGCGGCCGGCTTTTTCGACGGCCGCGCCGCATGGGTCATGGAACCGTTCTACCGCCACATGCGCAAGCGCCACGGCGTGCTGATGGGCGTGGGCGGCGCGCCGGCGGGCGGCCAGTGGAATTTCGACCACGACAACCGCGAGGCTTGGCCGGGCCTGCCATGGGAGCCGGGCGATGCGCGTCCGCGCCACGACCACAGCGCGCTGTGGCGCACCATCACGGCGGCGGGCGTGCGCAGCTTCGGCGAGCCGCAGGCCGGCGATTTCCGCTGGCCGCTCAATCGTGAGGAAGCCTTGCAGCAGCTGGAGCGCTTCGTGCAGGACGCCCTGCCGCATTTCGGCCGTTACCAGGATGCGATGAGCCTGCGCGCATGGCGTTTGTTCCACTCGCTGCTGTCGTTCGCGATGAACAGCAAGATGCTCGATCCGCGCACGGTGGTCGAGCGGGTCGAGGCGGCCTGGCGCGACGGCGCGGTGCCGCTGGCGTCGGCCGAGGGCTATATCCGGCAAATCCTCGGCTGGCGCGAATACGTGCGCGGCGTCTACTGGCAGCGGATGCCGGGCTACGACCTTCTCAACGCCTTCGGCCATACTGCGCCGCTGCCGCACTGGTTCTGGAGCGGCGACACGCGCATGCGCTGCCTGGCGACGGCGATCGGCCAGTCGCTGGAGCACGCGCACAGCCACCACATCAACCGCCTCATGGTGATCGGCAATTTCGCACTGTTGGCGGGGCTGTCGCCGCAGGAACTGCATCAATGGTACTTGGGCATCTACATCGACGCCTTCGAATGGGTGGAATTGCCGAACACGTTGGGCATGAGCCAGTATGCCGACGGCGGCCTGCTGGCCACCAAGCCCTACGTGTCGAGCGCGGCTTACATCGACCGCATGAGCGACTACTGCAAGGGCTGCCACTATCAAAAGAAGTTGCGCACCGGCGAGCGCGCCTGCCCTTACAACGCGCTGTACTGGGATTTTTTTATCCGCAATGCACAGCGGCTGGACAAGAACCACCGGCTCGGCATGGTCTACCGTCAGCTGGGCCGCATGAGCGACACCGACAAGCAAGCCTTGCAGGAGCAGGCCGACGCCACCCGCGCCAGCCTTGCCGAGCTGTAGTGCCTTATCCCGGTTGGCGGCCAGCCATGGACACCTTGTCCAGGCTACGCGACTTTTGTCCAACATACGGCAGCAAGCTGACCAGCGCCAGCACGGCCAGCGCGACGCCCAGCCACAACGGTGCGCGCAGGCCGTAGCCGGCAGCGATGCCCGCGCCGCCTATCCACGAACCCGCGCCCAGGCCGATGTTGATGACCGACGTGTGCACGGTGTTGACCAGCGGCCCCGGATGCGCGGTCTTCATCACGCGGGCGATGATGGCCGGATTCATCGACACGCCGACCAGCCCGGTCACGACCAGCAGGATGACGCTGACCGTCTTGTCGTCCGCGAACACCGCGAACAGCGCCAAGCTCGCGCCCAGCACGATCATGCCCCACACCATGATGAGGATGGTGTGCTGGTCCGCATAGCGTCCCACCACGCCGTTGCCGACCACGTTGGCGATGCCGTACGCGCCCAGCAGCCACGGTATCGCCGAGGGCGCGAAGCCGGTGATCTGGATCAGGATGGGCGTGAAGTAACTGAACGCGGCGAAGATGGCGCTGATGATGAGCGCGCTGGTGGCGTACGCCGCCCACAAATGCGGGTTCCTGAACTCCACCATCTCCCTGCCGAGGCTGATTTGCTCGGACGAGCGCGAGCGCGGCACCAGCAGCGCGACCAGCACCATGCACATGCCCGTCAGGGCCACCACCAGCCAGAAGCTGGCGCGCCATCCCTGGTGCTGGTCGATGAGCGTGGTGACCGGCACGCCGACCACGGCCGCAAGCATCAGGCCGCCAATGACGACAGCGGCGGCGCGCCCGCGCATGGTGGGGCTGACCACCTCGGCACTGATCGCCAGCGACATGCCGAAGCACGCCGAGCCCGCCACACCGGTGGCCACCCGCGCGATGGCCATGATGTCGTAGCTGTTGGCCGACGCGGCCACCGATTGCGCCAGCGCGTACAGGCCAAGCAAGCCCATCAGTCCCTGCTTGTTGGGTACGCGCAGCTTGAGCAGGCCGACCGTGGCCAGCGGCCCGCCGACCACCATGCCGATGGCGTACAGCGAGATCAGATAGCCGATCTGGGTCACCGGCACGTTCAGCGCCTGGGCCAGCGATGGCATGATGCCCGCCACCATGAATTCGGACGTGGTCAACGAAAAGATCGTCAACCCGAGTATGTAGACAAGCAACGGCATAAAGGGTTCCTTCGAGATTGGGGGAATGGGCGCAAGCCGCCGATGCGGCCCGCGCCCGGGTTGGATGCGCCGCCGTCAGCGCGAGAAAATACTGTCCGCGATGTCTTCGGTGCAGAAGTTTGGGAAGTCGCGGACCGACAGGTGTTGCGGGTCGTTGCCGGTCACCATGCGCAGCAGGCGGTTGCCGCCGGCCTCCAGGTAGAACACCGACGATGCCGCCTGCCGTTCCACCACCCAGGCATCGGCGGCCTGGCCCAGCACGGTGTGGCGGCCGTCGTGCAGGGCGCCGCCGTCGCGCAGGATCGCCTGCGGCAGGAACAGCTCGGGGAAGGACGACAGTTCATCGTCCAGCACGGTCTCCAGCAGCTGTTCGCCGGCCGCCATGCGTTCCCTCGCATAGGCCACCTTCCGCTTGCGGCTTTGCCCGCGCCCGGCATCGCCAAGCTCCGACATCCACAGCCGGTAGCCCTTCTCCTTTTCCGGCCAGGGGTTGAACAGACCGTCGATGCGGCAGATGTTGCGGGCGTAGTCGAACCAGCAATAGCCGGAGGTGACCTGGTCCTCCGGCCGCATCGGCGACCAGTAGGAGACGTAGGCGCTGCTCCATTGCGTCGGCAGCAGCGGCGGCTTGGCGTGGACTGGCATGGCGGCGCTCCCTATCGGCCCAGCGCGTAGCCGAGGGCGGCCATCAGCGCGTCCTGCAGCGGCGGCAGGTCCTTGCGGCGGGCGTCGAAGCTGATGGTCAGGTCGGCGTTGCTCAGGCCGATGCGGTCGCTGACGGTTTCGAACCAGCGGCGGCTGCTGTTGGCGTGTTCCTTGAACAGCTGCACCAGCGGCACCGCGCGGTCGTTGAAGTTGCTCAGCGCGGCGGCGGTGTCCGGCCCGGTGGCCAGGGTTTTCACCAGCAGGTGCGCGACCACCACTGCCATGGTGGTGCCGTGGCCGATCGAGAAGTGGCCCGATTGCAGCGCGTCGCCGATCAGCACGAACTTGCCGTCGCAGGCCAGGTCGTGGCTGAGCGTCATGAAGTTGCGCCAGCCTTGTCCCGGCTGGCTCACCAGTCCGTGATCGCCCAGCTCGGCGCTGAAGGTGCTGGCGATGTAGGCGGCCGCTTCGCGTTCGGTCATATTGTCCAGCCCGGCGCGTTCATAGGTCTGCTCGCTGCACTCGACGATGAAGGTGCTCATCGTGTCCGAGTACTCGTAGGCGTGGCCGATGAAGATGCCCTTGTCGTTGCTGCGGAAGACCAGGTTCATCTGGTCGAACAGCTGGGTGGTGCCGTACCAGATGTATTTGTTGCGGCCGAAGTCGACCTGCGCCGCCAGCGCCGGCGGCAGCTCCAGCGATTTGTGGTTGATGCCGTTGGACACGACCACCAGGTCGTACCCTGCTTCCAGCTCTTCCCGGCTTTGCACCGGCGTTTCGTAGCTGATGTTGATGCCGGCCGCCACGCACTTCGCGCGCAAGGCCTGCACCAGGCCGCGGCGCTCGACGCCGCACAGCGTCACGCCGGTGCTCATCAGGTTGGGCTGGTCGCGGTGCACCAGCTTGAACTCTTCGATGAACTGCGGGTTCAGCAGCTCCGGCTGCTCCAGGTAGGACAGCGGATTGGCCGGATGGCGCGGCGGCCGTCCCGGCAGCACCACGCCCCAGCCCAGCACTTCTTCCTTGGTGTTCTTTTCCGCGATGCTGATGTCCCAGCCGGGCTGGGCTTGTTTCATCTGGCTGGCAAAAATCAATCCTGCCGGGCCGGCGCCGATAACGAGAATCTTCATTAATTTACCCTTCCAAGTTTGTACCACACGTTTTGCTTCTTCTGGATTTGCTGCAGCTCATCGTAGGGAACCGATGTGAAGTACAGTTTCTCCGCCATGTCGGGCGGATAAACATTGGGGAATTTCTTGTGCATGAAGCGCGTGTAGCGCGTCTGCAGGAAGAAAATGAAATTGGGGTTGCTCAGCGCCTCGTAGTTGGCGATCGCCATGTCCTGCATGGCGTCCGCCTGCACCTTGCGCTGGCGGGTGAACTCGGACAGCACCACGTCCAGCGCCTCGCCGTGTTTTTCCAGCAGCGTGATGAAGACGTACACATCCTCCAGCGCCATGTTCATGCCCTGGCCCAGGAAGGGCGCGGTGGCGTGCGCCGAGTCGCCCAGCAGCAGCACGTTGCCCTTGTAGTGGAAGGTGCTGGAGCGCACGTTGATCAGGTCGTTGCTGGGCAGCGCGATGAACTGGTCCACCAGCGCTTGCCGGCTGGCCTCCGGCAGCATGCTGAAGTAGCGGCCAAAGAACTCCGCCATCGTTTCGCGGTGCAGCGTGGCCAGGCTGGGCATGCCGCTGTAGGGCAGGCAGATGGCGAAGCTGATGCTGCCGTCCGGGATGGTGGCGGCGCGGCCGGCGAACAGGCCCTTGGAATCCATGCCGAAGAAGTACAGCAAGTCCTTGCGGAAGCCCAGTTCCTTGGCGTTCGGCAGCACCAGCGTCTTGTAGCCGTGGCGGAAGAAGCTTTGCTTGAATTCGAAGCGCCGCATGCCGCTCTGCATCGCGCGCCGCACGGCCGAGTGGGCGCCGTCGGCGCCGATGATCAGGTCGCCGTGCAGGTGCTGCATGGCGCCGCCCTTGCCCTGGATGAGCACGGTCTTGTGCTCGAGGTCGACGTCCAGGCAGCGGTGTTCGAAGTAGTACTTGACGTTGTGCTTGACGGCGTAGCGGTTGAGCAGGCGCTGGAAGGCGTTGCGGTCCAGCGAGAGCGGGAACATGTCTTCCAACGGGCTCAGCTCGCGCACCTTGAGCTGGCCGCGCACGCAGAACGCCATGCCGACGATGGGCTCACCGCATTGCTCCAGTTCCTGCCGGCTGATGCCGGCCGCCAGCACGGCCTTGATGCCGCGCACGGTCATGCTGACGCCGATGGCGCGCGAGCTGACCGGGTCGGCCGTGGCGGAGTTGTCCTGCAGCGGATCGCTGCGCTTTTCGATGACGTGGATGTCGTATCCGCGCTGGGCCAGGTAGATGGCGGTCAGGCTGCCGGCCAGCCCGCCGCCGACAATGATGATGGTCTTTTTCATTACGCTTCCCTTGACATCCTTCCCCGAGATAAATCGGTCAATTGCTGATTAAAGAACTCCAACATTTCGATCTGCGCCAGGCCGGCCACGCCGGCCTGCAGGCTGCGCGCGTACTGCGCCAGCGACAGGCATTTGTGCGCCAGCTGCAGGCATCCCAGGCTGAAGTCGCTGCTGACCTGTTCGCCCGGCGGCGCCGGCACCGGCGGCCCGGCGTTGCGGCCCGGTACGCCGGATGGCATGTTCATCAACGCCGCCGACAAGGGCCGCAGCAGCCCGGTCATGATGTCGATGGACGCGTTCATCAGGCGCGAGCGGCGCAGGCTGCCCAGCGGCTGCTGCGCGAAGTGGTGCGCCATCAGCTGGAAGGTCAGCTCGTAGCAGCCCTGGTACAGCTGCATCAGCGAGCGGGCCTTGTGGTCGGTCACCACGGTGCAGTCGGCGCGGGCTTCCAGCACCGGGTTCTTCAGCGCCGGCACGGCCGGTTCGAACGGCTTGTCGCGGGCCGTGTACTTGCCGGCCATCGCGCGCAGCCGCTGGAAGTGCGAGGAGGCGAAATGCGGCGAGTCGACCGCCACGCCCTCTCCCTGCTCGGTGACGAAGTCGATCGCGAACAGCGCGCTGTCGCGGTCGTACACTTCCAGCTGGTAGCCGGGATAGGCGCGGTTGGTCAGCTCCTTGAGGAACAGGTGGTGTTCGCCGCCGCGCTTGCCGCAGTTGGGATCGAACAGCTCGGGCAGTCCGGCCAGCGCTTGGCGGATCGCGATGTAGAAGCTGGCGATGGACTTGCCCGGCGTGGGCAGGTAGTCCGGCCATTCGAAGCGCACGAACCTGGCCAGCACATGTTCGGAGAACGGTTCGAAGGCGAACTCCGTGTCCAGGCCGAAGCGCTGCCGCGCCTGCTCGCCCAGCAAGGGCGTGCCGGCGTGGAAGGGCTCGCCAAGCGCCATCAGCACGTTGTTCACCACCAGGTAGTGGATCATTTCCTCGTGGGCGATTTCCAGCAGCGCGCCGCGCGTGCCGCTGTTGCGGCGGCGGTCTTCGGTGCCGCAGGCCAGCTCCAGCTCGTCCTGCTGCCAGCGGCCGGCCTGCACCAGCTGCGCGCCCTGCTCGTAGTTGGGGATGGTGTAGGCGGCGTACAGGTATTGCAGCATCAGCGACAGTTCCAGGTCGATCGCTGTTTTCAGCTCGGCGATCAGCTCGGCCTTGCTGCCGATGGCGCGCGGCTTTTCGGGCTGCGGCTGTGCGGTCCTGGCGGCGGCTTCGACCTGCGTCAGGTATTTCAGGAACAGGCGCGACTTCGGCAGCGACAGTTCGCGCGTGCTCGGCATGTAGTAGCTCTTGTCGCGGTTTTGCGGATCGCACATCTGCCACATCAGGCGCGAGTAGGTTTCGGTCTTGCACTGGTCCGCCAGGCTGAACACCTTGTCCGACATGAAGGGATAGACCAGCTCGTAGTAGCTCATCACGTGCCGGTACAGGAAGTCGTAGTCGACCTGTTGGGTGGGGACGTCGTCCAGGTGCCAGTCGTCGGGCAGCACGCGTGCACCGATGGTCTGCGCTTCCCTGCCTGCGCCCAGCACGATGCGCGTGGCGCCGGGGCGGCGGCCGGTGACGGTCAGGTCGGCGTAGCCCACGCCGCGTGCGGAAGGTTGCAGTTGCAGCGCCAGCATGCCGGCGTCCTGCGCCTGCGCGGTCAGCGCGGGGTGCGCGGCCAGCTCGCCGCGGAAGCGGCTTTGCAGCGTGATCGTCTGTGGATAATCCTGTTGTTGTCCACAGTTGGGAGCTTCCAAGTACAGCTGGTTGCTGTCGGATTGCAGCACCCAGTCGGCCTCGTACCACTGCGCGTGCGCGCTGTGCAGGCGCAGCGAGCCGGACGGCGTGGCGCCGTGCCGCAGCGGCACGTCGAACACGCCGTTGTGGCGCCAGTGGTCCAGGTACAGCTGTTCTGGGATGCGCGCCACCAGCGCGCCCGCAGCGTCGTGCAGCGTGAGCTCACCCAGCGCCTGCTTGCCGCCGAGCGCGTGCGTGGGATGCTGTTCGGAGACGGCGCTGGCGGCGCGGGTGGTGAAGGGGATGGCGGTCGGCATGTTGAGCGAGACGCGGTCCGCGTGCAGCTTCACCAGCACCGGTCCGAGGCTGCCCTGTTGCGGCAGTAGCAGGCGGCCGCTGGGGTAGGTGGCCAGCTCGTCGCGGCGCCACAGGCCGATGCTGCCGGCCAGGTCGTAGAACACCGGTGAATCGGGCTTCAACGGCGTCGACATGTTGAACAGCGCGTACTGGATGGTCAGGCCCAGCACGTCGTCGTCGTCCAGCGCGTGCTGCAGCGCGCACATGCTCGATGGCAGCGGCGCGTCGGGATTGAACAGGAAGTTGCGGTCCTGCTTGGCCACCGAGAACTGGAACAGGCGCGAGCGGCCGAACTCTTCATCGAGGAAGTGTCCGCTGCGCTCGGTGACGTGGCCGCCGCCCAGCCAGCGCACCGAATGCGCTTGCGGGATGTCGGCGCTGAACAGCATCGGCGTGTGCGGCGTGGCTTGCTTGCCGCTCAGCGTGAACTGGCCGGCGTAGATCAGCGTGGTGTCCGGTTGGCTCGGGTTGTTGTCGACCCATCGCGCGCGGTTGAAGGTGGTGCGCAGGTAGTCGTTGTAGTGTCCCCACAGGGCCAGCCTGGCGCCGACCAGCGCGTCCCCGGTGTCGATGTCGCCTTCGTGCAGCTGCACGCCGGTGATCCGCACGTTCTCCCACGAGAAGTGATTGTTGCCGCAGAAGTTGTAGCCGGCCGCCTGGCTGAACACGCCTTCCGGGTCCGGCTTGCCGGCGGCGTTGAAGCGCGGCTCTAGCTGCCTGAGGTGCTGGTGGAACTCGGACGGCGGCCGGCTCAGGTCGAACGGCTCGCCCGCCATCGAGATCGCGTTGGTGGCGATATCGATGTGGCCGTGCGTGTTGCGGTTCGCGGTCGGCACGTTGGCGCGCGCGAAGCCGCGGAAGTGCAGCCGTGGCAGGTCGAGGATGCTCATGCGCCCTCATCCGACATGGTGGCCAGCGCGTCGGCCTCGCCGGCTGCCCCGGCCTGTTGGCGCAGACGTTCCAGCAGCAGGCGGGTGGCGTAGCGGGCGCTGATCAGGCTGCCCTCCATCCAGCCGCAGTGCTGGGTGTAGGCGTCCGAGCAGGAGATGATGCCGTCCTGGTGCAGCAGCACGGCCGGATGCGCGCTGTGCGGATCCGTGTAGAACTCGACGCCGTGCGGCCAGTGCTTGTGGAAGTGCCCCTTGATCGGCGGCATGGGCTGGCCGTCCAGCGGCAGCGCGTCCTCCAGGTGGCGGCGCACCTGTTCCAGGTACGCGTCCTCGCCCTGCTCCAGGCATTCCCGCCAATAGGTGGCGCTGTCGCTGTCGTTGTAGAACAGCAGGTATTGGTCGCCCTTGAAGTAGATCTTGCGCAGCGGGTTGTTGGTCATCACCACCTTGTCGGTCAGGCCGAGCGCTTGCCACCAGGCGTGGTCGAAGGTCAGGAAGCCTTTGAACAAGGGCAGCGAATCGTATTCGAACGAGCTCCACGCGGCCGGGAAATCCAGGTTCAGCTGCGGCATCGCCGATGGCGGCACGGCCATGATCAGGTGGCGGGTGCGGTGCACCTGGGTATCGCCCTGGTGGCTGAAGACGAGCACGTGGTCGGCGCCGGCGCGTTCGACCGACAGCAGGCGGTGCTCCATCTGGAACTCGACGCCGGCGGCCTGCGCCTGGCGCTGCAGCTGGGCCAGCAGCTCGGCGTAGCCGTCGATGGCGTAGCGCCATTCGTTGCCGGCGTTTTCGGTGAAGCTTTGCGTTTCCGGATGCTTCTTGATGATGTCGTAGGCCATGGCGCCCGAGACGATGGGCAGCAGCAGGGCGTCGTAGCCGGTGGCCTTGATCATGCGGATGGCTTCCGCCTCGCCCAGGTAGTGGCTGACGAATTGCAGGAAGGATTCGGTCGGGTGTTCCTTCAGCATGGCGCTCAGGCTGTGCAGCGTGGATTTGAGCTTTTCCTGCGCGCGGCCGCCGGCCGCCACCTCGGTGAAGGGATAGATCGCGTGCTCAAGTCCGCTGTCCTGCATGAGCTCGTCAAAATGCGGATGCAGTTGCGGCGAGTAGCGGGCCGCGCCCAGTTCTGCGACCTCGCCGCCCACCATGCGCGACTGGATGCGTCCGCCGACCTTGGCGTTCAGGTCGAAGATACGGATGCGTAAATGTTTGCCGAAAGCGGCTTTTATCAACTGAGTTGCACATGCCAACCCTCCCAGGCCGGCGCCAATGATGCAAATGTCGGAATACTGTGTCATCCAGGGGTTCCTTTCAGTCGTAGGCAAGCTACTGATGCGGCTCAAAAAAGTTCAAGTTTGACGAGCGGTTTTTCTGCGTCAGATCAAAGACAGGCCGAACGATAGCTTAGTTGCATGATTAGCGATTTGATAAACGTCAATGCACCAAAACGGGGCATGTGCTACTTTTTGGTGCTTAAATTTCCTAGGGGAAGTGGATTGACGCGGCCGGCAATATCAAGCTATTGCAGGTGAGAATTGGGTGGTGCCGTGCGGCTGGGTTTGGAGAGGTGGGGGAGGAAAGGCACGCCGCCCGGCGCTCCGGGCGGAGCGCCGGATCGGCGGTGGTGGAAAGGGATGCGTTGTTACTGCGCTTGCGCGTAGCCGCTTTCGGCGAGCAAGCGCTCGAAATCCCTTGCTTTGAGAATGTCGATGATGGCTTGTTTTTTATCAGTGGCTTGCTGAAAGTAAGCTTGGCCGACTGGCCACGCAGCCGTTGTTACTCGTGTGCTTTGGCGTCGGGATATTTCTGCTCGATTTCCTTGATGATTTCCGCGCCCAGCCTGGCGTAGTTGGCGTAGCGGTCGTAGTGTTGCTGCGCGGTGATTTCCTTGCGCAGCAGGCGCTTGCCTTTCGGCGCCGTCACCAGCTGGTAGTGTTGTTCGATACTGTCGTCGCCGGTCAGGCTGCTCTCCACATAGGCGCGGAAAACATTCTGGCGGTTGCGCCATCCGGCTTCCGAGGTTTTGATCTGCTCGGTCTGGAGCTCGTAGAGGTTCAGGATTTTTTCCAGCAGCGCCTCGTCTTCAATGTGGATCAGCTTGCCGGAGGATTTGAAACCCTGGTAGCGGCTGGTCTGCGGAGTGAAAAAGTAATTGCTGTCGGCCGCCTCGTACGCCTTTTCGAATTTCTCCGGATCGGGCGCGCTGCGGGGATCGAGTTTGCTGAGGTATTCGAAGTTGGCGTCGTAGCCGCGGTAGGCGGTGTTGAGCTCGTCGAGGTAGGCGATGTCGGCGCCGAGGTCATGCTTCAGGCCCAGCAGGAAGTGGCGCACCTGTTCCTGTTCGTGCCGGTGCTCGCCCAGGCCGTGCAGCCAGATGCTGAGGGTGACGGCGAAAACGATGGTGACGATTTCCAGCGTCATCTCGCCGAGCTTGTGGCGCCAGCCGTGCTCGCTCTTTTCAAACAGTCGTACCACCTTCTTCGTGTGTTTTGCGATTTCCTGCTCAGCCATGGTTCTCCGGAGTTGAAAAATAAAGTAGCCGAAACTATAACGCATGCCGGTGCGCGGACGCAAAAAAGCCCGCTCGCGGCGGGCTGGGCTCGGGCGAGGGATTGGCGTCAGCGGCCGCCGCAGGCCACCGACGAGCCGTCGGCCGAGGCCTGGCAGAAGGATGCCTGGCCGCCGCACGCGACCTCGTGGCCGTTGGCCGACTGTTCGCAGAAGCTCGCCTTGCCGCCGCAAGCCACGTGCTGGCCGTCGGCCGACTTTTCGCAGTAGGAAGCTTCCCCGCCGCAGGCCACGGCGCTGCCGTCGGCCGACTTGGCGCAGAACGAGGCCTGGCCGCCGCAGGCGACCTGCTTGCCATCGGACGAGGTATCGCAGAAGCTGGCCTTGTGGCCGCAGGCGACCGCGTTGCCGGCGGTGGATTTCTGGCAGAAGCTGGCGGCAGGGCCGCAGGCCACCGCCTTGCCGTCGGGCGAGGCCTGGCAAAACGCCGGGCCGCCATCGGCGCGGGCTGAGGCCTGACCGGACTGCGGCACAATGGCCACGCAGCCGGCGCACCACAGGATGGCAAGGAAGGTCAGGGTGGTGCGTGCTGCCTGCGAAATGCGCATGGATATCTCCGGGTATGATTATTAATCTTTTAATATTATACCCGCTGGCTGCATGCACGCCGCGGTAGTGGTGCCCAGGTGCAGCCGCACCGGCACCACGATCTCGCGCAGCGGTCCGCCGTCGATCAATTGTTCGGCCAGGGTGATGGCTTCCACCGCGATGCGTTCGATGTCCTGCACCACCGTGGTCAAGTCGTACGGCATGCCCGGCAGGCCGTCGAAGCCGACCACCGACACCTGCCGCGGCACCTGCAAGCCCAGGTCTTCGAGCGCGCCGATGGCGCCTATCGCCATCTCGTCGCTGGCGCAGAACAAGGCCGTGAAGCGCAATCCGCCTTCCCACGCGCGCCGCACGGCCCGGTAGCCGCCCAGCACCGAGAACTGCCCGTCCAGCTCCAGTTCCGGGCGCAACGCGATGCCCGCCGCCGTCAGCGCCGCGCGGTAACCCTGCCGGCGGTCGACGTCGGACTGTTGTGCGGTGGGCATGCCGACAAAGCCGATCGCGCGGTGGCCCAGTTCCAGCAGGCAGCGGGTCGCGGCCGCGCCGCCGCCGGCATCGTCCGGCACGACAAAGGCGGCGTTCGGCTGGTGGCCCAGCACCACCGCCGGCACCTGGCGTTGCGCCAGCAGCGCCAGGCGTTCCTGCACCGCTTCGGTGTTGTGCAGCAGCACCGCGTCCGGCAGGCGGGTGTAAGTGTCCAGCGGCTCGTTCATCTCGACAAAGCGGGTGCCCCGCTCGCCTGCCACTTGCACCAGGGCGCGCCAGAACAGGGTGAAGTAGGGGCCGAAGCCGCCCTTGCTCAGGGAGATGCCCACGCTGTGGCGCGAACGGCGGCTCAATTCGCGCGCGGTCGGATCGGGCGAGTAGCCGGAGGCGTTCATCGCGGCCAGGATGCGTTGGCGGGTTTCCTCGGCCATGCGGCCCTTGCCGTTCAGGGCACGGCTGACCGTGCCCTTCGACAGGCCGAGATTCAATGCAAGTTGGTCCAACGTCATCTTCACTGCGCTTCCCCCGGGGCCTTGGCACGCCATCCAAAAGCGGCATGATACCGCCATTTATCCATTTGGCCGCATGTGTTGCTAATTGCATCGTTGAAGCGGAATAAATTGCAAAAAAAATTTGAACGCTGCATAATCAAATCGTTGCGCAACCGGTTGCGCAAATATGAAACACCGGTTGCTCAATCGATAATTTCGGAAATTTCATTAATCCGTCAGCGTTGATCCCCAGCCATACCGCAGCGACCGCTTATACAGTTATAGTTAAAAAGATAATAGACGGAGACAAAAATGAAGAATCGCAAGCGTTTTTTGCTGTCCACCATCACGCTGGCTGTCTGGGCCCTGGCCCATCAGGCACAGGCGCAGGAAGGCGCCGCCGCCCCGGCCGCCCCCACCGATAGCGGCAATCCGAACGGCGCCAGCCAGGACCGTGCCGACGACAAGCTGAACCAGGTGGTGGTCACCGGCAGCACCTCGCTCAAGCGCACCGTGCGCGAAAGCTCGGTGGCCGTCACCAGCGCCGACCGCGCCGACCTCGACCGCAAGGCGCCGCGCAGCACCGCCAGCGCGCTGGAACTGATCCCCGGCATGATGGTCGAGGACTCCGGCGGCGAAGTGTCCAACAACTATACGGTGCGCGGCCTGGCCGGCGGCGGCCAGAACTTCGTCCAGCTGTCGGAGGACGGGCTGCCGGTGTTCTACCATCCGGGCCTGGCCGATACCATCCTCAAGCAGGAATTGTCGATCGACCGCATGGAGGCCGTGCGCGGCGGCACCTCCGGCATCCTGACGGTCAACGGCGCCGGCGCCACCGTCAACTTCATCACGGTGCGCTCCAAGGACGAACCGGAGGGCGCGCTGCGCCTGACCGGCTCCGACTACGGCACCAAGCGCATCGACCTGCGCTACGGCGGCGCGATCGGCAACGGCTGGTACGCCGGCTTCGGCGGCTTCTACCGCCGGTCCGACTCGGTGCGCGACATCGGCTTCACCGCCGACCATGGCGGCCTGCTGCGCGCCTATGTGGGCCGCAAATGGGGCGACGGCGAATTCAGCGTCAACATCAAGCTGGTCAAGGACCACAACACCTTCCTGCTGCCGACGCCGTTCCAGAACCCGTCCAATCCGCAGCCGGTGCCCGGCTTCAACGGCAACTACGGCACCCTGCTGAGCGCGGACAACGGCGTGCAGGCCGGCCGCAACTCCAACGGCATCCAGACCAACGACTTGAACGACGGCGTCGCCACCAAGTCGACCTCGATCGGCTACAACTTCGAAAAGCGGCTGAACGACGCCTTCACGGTGCGCTCCAAGGGCCGCTACACCGACTTCAAGAACGAGTTCAACGCCGTGTTCACGTTCGATAACAACAGCCTGCGCTCGGCCGCCGACCGCCTGAATCCGGCCACCAACAGCGACGTCAAGGCCATGCTGGCGCGCTTCCCCGGCACCACGGCGGCCATCCGTGGCGTGGCCAGCGGCACCGTGTACGCCGGCGCCAATCTCGCCAACGTCAGCGGCAACGGCCTGCTGACCGATAACATCTCGGCCAAGAACCGCGCCTACCGCCAGAACTTCGTCAACGACCTGAGCCTCACCTGGACCGCGGCCGGCAACAGCCTGACCGCCGGCCTGCTGACGATAGACCAGGACGAACAGGGCGGCAACGACGGCAACACCCGCTTCCTGGGCGAGGTGAGGAACAACCCGGCCCGCCTCGACATCGTCGCCATCGACGGCGCCGGCAAGGTGGTGGGCCAGCTGACCGACAAGGGCGTGTTGGAATACAACCCGTGGGGCGTGGGCTTGAGCCGCTCCTCGCTGTCGTCGCAAAACCTGTACCTGAACGACGAGTACCAGTTCAACGAGCGCCTGCGCGTGGACGCCGGTATGCGCCTGGAGCATTTCCACTACCGCGTATGGCGTCCGCAGGGTTCGACGGTGGCGATACCGGGATCGAGCAAGCCGGACGGCAGCGACGCCGACAACATCATGGTCAACAACACCATGCCGGCCTTCAACGGCCAGTACGACTACGTCGACAATGGCGCCGCCAACCACAGCTCGGCCACGGCCGGCGCCAACTACCTGATCAACGACAACCTGGCGGCCTACGCGCGCTATTCGCAAAGCTACCAGGCCAACAACGAGAATCCGGTGACCCACATCAGCTTCGGCGAGCTGGGCGCGCGCTATCAGCGGCGCGGCTTCTCGGCCTCGCTGACGGCGTTCCGCACCAACTTCAAGAACTACCAGTTCAGCCGCCTGCTCGAAGGCGACAGCCTGGAAACCAAGATCGGCGGCGACATCATCGTCAACGGCCTGGAATACGACCTGCAGTGGCGGCCAGTGCGCTACGCCCGCATCAACCTGACCGGCGTGGTGCAGAAGTCGTCGATGAACATCAAGAGCGTCAGCGGACCGTCGGCCTCGACCATCAACACGGCCAACCTGGGCTCGCATCCGGAGCGCTCGCCGGACCAGAACTACACCATCACGCCGGCCTTGCTGCTGCCGGATAACAAGGGCGAGGTCTACCTGTCGTACCACCAGATCGGCAAGCGCTTCGCCGACGCCGCCAACTCCTTCGTGCTGCCGGCCTACCATACGGTGGACCTGGGCGGGAGCTACCAGTTGTCGCCGACGCTGGCGCTGAACCTGAGCGTGCAGAACCTGACCAACACCATCGGCCTGACCGAGGGCAATCCGCGCGCCGGGTTCACCGAAGTCGCCGGCGGCAATTACTTCTTTGCCCGCGCCATCCTGGGGCGTAATCTGCAGTTCAGCCTGACGGCATCGTTCTGATTGTGCGTCCTTTGCCGGCCGGCGCGTGCGTCGGCCGGATTTTTTTCAGACGGAGGAATCCATCCATGTTGAAATACCTGGGCATTGCGGCCTTGCTGGTCAGTTCGGCGGTCCGGGCCGGTGCGGACGACGATTGGACCATCGTCGCGTCCGCGATCGACCCGGCCCGCTATCACGGCGTGACGGTCGCCAATGGCGTGCTGGGCCTGGTGTCCGCGGCCGAGCCGATGACGATAGGCGAAGTGGTGCTCAACGGCGCCTTCGACAACTATGGGCGCGGCCGGGTGGACAACATCCTGAAGGGCTTCAACTTTATGAACATCCAGCTCGACGTCGACGGCCGGCGCGCCGACGCCGCCCACGTGTCGGGCCTGCGGCAGACGCTGGACATGAAGCGCGCGCTGCTGATCACCGAGTTCGATGTCCAGGACCGGGTCCACGTCCGGCACAGCGTCGCCGCGCTGCGCCAGCTGCCGCACACCGCGCTGGCCACGGTGGAGATCACGGCGCGGCGCGACACCACCGTCACGCCGTCGGCGTTGATCGAGGCGCCCGACATCCTGCGCGACGTCCGGCAGCTGTACGCCCAGGTCGACCGGCCGCACGCGCGCATTCCCCTGCTGACCTCGGTGGGCAAGAGCCCGACGGGGCGGCACACCATCGCCGCCTCGGTCAGCTTCATGTTCGACCGGGGCGCGCAGCCGGAGCTGGTGCACGAGGAGGGCGACCACAACCGCCACGCGGCCCGGTTCAGCCGCGCGCTCAAGGCCGGCGAGACGCTGCGCTTCTCGGTGGTCGGATCGATGCTGAGCTCGGCCGACCTGGCCGACCCGCATAACGAGGCCGAGCGCCTGACCGTGTACGCCGCGCTGCAGGGGCGCGAGCGCCTGATGGCGGCTCACCTGCAGGCCTGGGAAGCGCTGTGGAGCAGCGACATCGTTATCGAAGGCGATCCGCAAACCCAGCGCGATATGCGCCTGGCGCTGTACCACCTGTACGCGTTCGCGCGCGAGGACACGGCCTTCAGCCTGTCGCCGATGGGCTTGTCCGGGCTGGGCTACAACGGCCACGTGTTCTGGGACGCCGAACTGTGGATGCTGCCGCCGCTGCTGGCGCTGAAGCCGGCGCTGGCCAGGTCGATGCTCGAATACCGTTTCCAGCGGCTCGACGCGGCGCGCGGGAACGCGCGCAACCACGGCTACCGGGGCGCCATGTTCCCCTGGGAGTCGGCCAGCGAGGGCAGCGAGGTCACGCCGGTGCCGGCGCTGACCGGACCGTTCCAGCAGCACATCACCGGCTGCGTCGGCTGGGCGTTCTGGAAGTATTACCAGGTCACGCATGATAAGCAATGGCTGCGCGAGCGCGGCTATCCGATGCTGAAGGAAGTGGCCGACTTCTGGGCCAGCCGCGTGGAGCGCAAGGGGCCGGGCCGCTACGAGATCAACAACGTCATCGGCGCCAACGAGTGGCAGGAGAACATCGACAACAACGCTTTCACCAACGGCATGGCGATCACCGTCCTGCGCTACGCCACCCAGGCCGCGCGCGAGCTGGGCATCGCGCCCGATCCCGACTGGGCGCTGGTGGCGGACAACATCCCCATCCTGCGTTTCGCCGACGGCACCACGCGCGAGAACGCCAGCTACGACGGCGTGCCGATCAAGCAGGCCGACGTCAACCTGCTGGCCTATCCGCTCGACATCGTCAGCGAACCGGAGCGCGTGGCCCGGGACCTGGCCTACTACGCGCCACGGCTGGCGCCGGAGGGACCGGCCATGGGCCTGTCCGTCGTCGCCACGCTGTACGCGCGCGCCGGCCAGGCCGAGCAGGCGTACCAAGCCTTCCAGCGCAGCTACCAGGGCCTGCGGCTGGCGCCGTTCGGCGTGCTGGAGGAATACCCCGGCGGCGGCAACCCGTATTTCGCCACCGGCGCCGGCGGCACGCTGCAGGCCCTGCTGTTCGGCCTGGGCGGACTGCGCATCGACGACCACGGCATCAGCCAGCGCAAGACCGCGCTGCCCAAGCGCTGGAAGCAGCTGACGATACGCGGTGCCGGCGTTGACCGCGCGACGTTTACCGTGCCCTAGGCCAGTGATCATTTTTTTCCGGCCGGCGTGCGCGCCGGCCTATTTTCCCCAACCCGTTTTTGGAACCTCCGATGGAACAGATCCACCCGCTGCCCGACCCCGCCGAACCCGCCCTGCGCTTCTCGCTGCCGGAGGGCCTGGTCGCCAATGAATTCCTGCGCCAGGGACCGGTCGCCGCCCACCTGCTGCTGAGCTCCGGCATGGAGCCGCGCCTGCTGGCCGCCTTCCCGGCCGGGAACAGCGCCACCGGCCTGTGGTTCAAGCCGGACGGGCAACCGCTGCGCTGGAACGGCGCCGCGCAGATCCAGGCCGTGCAGGGCAGCGACGACCAGGGCCGTCCGCTGTACGGCATCGCCACCGAGATCGGCGTCGACCGCGCCACGCTGACCGTCAGCGGCGCGGTGCTCAGCTCGGCGCGCGTGC
Organism: Rugamonas sp. A1-17; assembly: GCA_025548565.1. Lineage (GTDB taxonomy): Bacteria > Pseudomonadota > Gammaproteobacteria > Burkholderiales > Burkholderiaceae_D > Rugamonas. The sequence goes on along the minus strand of JAJLPB010000012.1, from coordinate 237,595 downwards.
TGCGCGACTACCAGCACGACCGCCGCCTGCCGCTCGGCATCCACAACGCCATCCACTTCACGGCCGACAGCGTGCGCTGGTCGCGCGACCGCCTGGACGGCGCCGCCGGCTACGTTATCGGACTCGACGTGCTCAACGGCCGGGTCGACACCGACGCCCAGGGCCGCGTCATCCTGGTCGCGGCGGCCGGCAAGAGCCTGCACCTGCGGCTGACCGCGTTGTCGGGCGAGGCCGCGCTGCAGCCGCTGCCGCCGGACCAGCTGTTGCGCGACCCGTCGGCCGGCACCCTGCGCGCGCGCCAGAGCCTGGCCTTCCTCAGCTACCGCGACAAGCTGCTGGCCGGCTCGTGGCGTTTCAACACCTATTTCGGACGCGACACGCTGATGTCGCTGCTGCTGCTGATGCCGGCGTTGACGCCGCAGGCGGTCGAGGCCGGGCTGGCGTCGGTGCTGGACCGGCTCGATCCGCACGGCGCGGTCGCGCACGAGGAAGACATCGGCGAGTGCGCGCTGCTGCATGGCGGCTGCGGCGCCCCGGTGTACGACTACAAGATGGTCGACGACGATTTCATGCTGGCGCCGGTGGCCATGGCTTATCTGCTGGAGCAGCCCGGCAGGGCGGCGCAGTGGCTGGCTGGGCCCGGCGCGGACGGCCAGCCGCGTGGCGCCGCGCTGTGCCGTAACGTCAGCCTGGTGATGCGGCTGGCCGGCGCGTATGCGCGGCAGCCCGGCGTGGCCGCGCTGATCCACCTGAAAGACGGCCACCCGACCGGCGACTGGCGCGACAGCGCGGACGGGCTGGGGGGCGGCGTGGTCTCGTACAACGTCAACGCCATCCTGGTGCCGGCCGCGCTGCGCGCCATCGCCGCCTTGCATGCCAGCGGCCTGCTGGCGCCCTACCTGGAGGACGGCGCCGACGCGGCGGCCGCGCTGGCGGGCTTGTGGGAGGAGCAGGTGCCCGGCTACTTCACGGTGCGCCTCGGCGCCGACGCGGCGCGCGCCAGCGTGGACGCCTGCGCCGCCGAACTGGGCATCGACCCCGCGCCTGCCCTGGCCAGCCTGAATGGCCAGGCGGGCGGCGAGCTGGCCTTCAACGCCATCGCGCTCGACGGGCAGGGCCGGCCGGTGCCGGTGATGCACTCGGACCTGGGCTTCGCGCTGATGTTGCAGCAGCCGCCGGCCGCGCTGATCGAGCGCGAGCTGGCGGCCGTCATGCGGCCCTACCCGGCCGGCCTGATGACCGGGGTCGGCCTGGTGGTGGCCAACGGCGCCTATGCCGATGCCGCGCTGCGGCCGTTGTTCGGGCCGGACCGCTACCACGGCGCCGTGGTGTGGTCGTGGCAGCAGGCGCTGCTGGCGGCCGGCCTGGCGCGCCAGCTGGCGCGCGGCGACCTGCCCGCCAGCACCCGCGCCATGCTGGCCGAGGCGCAGCAGGCGCTGTGGGCCGTCATCCTGCCGACCCAGGCGCAGGGCAATTCCGAGCTGTGGTCCTGGACCTGGGCGGACGGCGCCTACCGCATGCAGCCGTTCGGGCCCGGCGCGGCCACCGCGGACGAGTCGAACGCGGCGCAGTTGTGGAGCACGGTCTACCTGGCGGTCCGTCCGCCGCTGGCCGCCGCTACAATGTCCGCATAGCGTCCCGTCCATGCCGCCAATTACCATGCGCCGATCACGGCCACCGCAGTATCAGGAGACCAAGCAATGAACGATTTACCAGGCCGCCTGCGTGCGGCCGCGCTGTGCGCCGCGCTGGCGCTGGCGGCGCCGGCACGGGCCGCCGAGGCGGTCACGGTGGCCGTCTGGGGCTCGTCGCCCGCCGAGGTGGCGGCCTTCGACCTGGCCGCCGCCGCCTTCACCGGCAGCACCGGCATCGCCGTGCACAAGCAAGTCATCGAGGACAAGTACCAGGACGTGCTGAAGTCGCGCTTCGCCGCCAACAACCCGCCCGACGTGTTTTACCTGGACGCCTCCGACGCGCCGGTGCTGATCGAGAGCGGCGTGCTGGAGCCGCTGGCGCTGGACGCGGCCGACCAGGCCGATTTCTATCCGCATTTTTTGCAGGCCTTCCGCGGCCGCGACGGTAAGCTGTACGGCCTGCCCAAGGATTATTCGACGCTGGCGCTGTACCTGAACCCGCATTTGCTCAAGCAGGCCGGCTACCGCCCGGACGACGTGCCGCGCGACTTCAACGGCCTGATGCGCTTTGCCCAGGCCCTGCAGGCGCGCCTGCCGCGCGGCGTGGCGGCCATGATCATCGAGAAGGACCTGGCCCGCCACCTGGCGGCGCTGGAAACCTCGGGCCAGCCCCTGATCGGCGCCGACGGCCGCGCCCACTTCACCGGCAACGCCGTGGCCTACGCCTATCTGAACCAGCTGGTCGCCGGCCACGCGCTGAAGTATTTGTACTCGCCCAAGGACGACCTCGGCGCCGACTGGCCGGGCGCCGCCTTCGGCACGCGCCGGGCCGCGATGATGATGGAGGGGAACTGGGTCCAGCCCGCGCTCCAGCGCGACTACGACGACGTGCCCTTCCTCACCCGCGAGATGCCGACCGTGAACCAGCGCAAGCAGACCATGGCCTTCGTGGTCGGCTACGCGGTGCCGCGCGGCGCCAAAAACAAGGCGGCCGGGCTGCGCTTCGCGCGCTACATGACCGGGGCCGGCATGCGCGTGTGGGCCGGCGCGTCGGGCACGCTGCCGACCCGGCGCAGCGTCGAGGCGGCCATGCAGGTGCGCGCGGTGCCGGCGCTGGCGGCGCACGTGGCCGGCGCGGCTTATGCCACGGTCTGGTCGCGCGGCATCGAACTGCCGGTGCTCAACACCAATTTCGGCAATCAGTTCCTGGCTGCGTTCAACGGCAACAAGTCGCTGCAGCAGGCGCTGGAAAAAGCCGAGACCGTCTCCAACCGTGAAATCGAGCGCCAGCGATGATGACCTCCCTACCCGATGGCGCGGCCGCACGGCGGCCGTGGCGCGCGCGCCTGCCGCGCGGCGCCAGCATCAGCGCATGGGCCTTCCTGCTGCCGGCGCTGCTGGTGGTCGGCCTGTTCACGCTGGCGCCGATCGCCTACGCGTTGTGGGTCTCGGTGCAGAAGATGGACCTGGTGTCGGGGCGCCACAGCTTTGTCGGCCTGCGCAACCTGGCCTACCTGGTCGAGGACGACAAGTTCTGGGCCGCCTGCCACAACACCATGGTGTACGTGGCGGTGGTGGTGCCGCTGCAGACCGCGCTGGCGATGGCGCTGGCCTGCGCGGTCAACAGCCGGATACGCTTCAAGCGCAGCTTCGTCACGCTGCTGTTCCTGCCGACGCTGACGTCGTCGGCGGCGATGACCATGATCTTCATGTGGCTGTTCAATAACAACGGCGTGGTGGTGCAGTTCCTGCAGCAGCACTTCGGCCTCGGCATCAACTTCCTGGGCGACCCCAAGTGGGCGCTGGGCATCATCATGCTGATGAACGTGTTCTCCACCACGCCCGGCTACATGGTGGTGTTCCTGGCCGGCCTGCAGGAGATCCCGGCCGCGCTGTACGAGGCCGCGCTGCTGGACGGCGCCGGTCCGTTCAGCCGCCACTGGGAGATCAGCGTGCCGCAGCTGACGCCGGTCACCTGCTATGTGCTGACGATGGGGCTGATCGGCTGCTTCCAGGTGTTCGACCAGGCCTTCATCCTGTCCGGCGGCGAGGGCGGGCCGGAGAACGCCACGCTGACCTTCACGCTGCTGATCTACCACTTCGCCTTCAAGAACTACAACACCATGGGCCTGGCGTGCGCGCTGGCGGTGGTGCTGACCGCGATCATCTTCTGCGCCACGCTGATCCTGAACCGTTTTGTGCGGCTGAACGGAGCGAACCGATGAAGCGCCCTTCCTATTCCGCCGGCGCGCTGTACGCGGTGCTGGCCGGCTACAGCCTGCTGACGCTGGCGCCATTCGCCTGGGCCGTGCTGACCTCGCTTAAGACCACCCGCGAGATCGCCGGCGCCGGGCACATCTGGCCGCAGGCGCCGACGCTGGCGGCCTACGAGACCATCCTGCACGGCCCGTTCTACCAGTGGCTGTGGAATTCGTTCACGGTGGCGCTGGCCGTCACGCTGCTCAACGTGCTGTTCAACACCATGGCCGGCTACGCGCTGGCGCGGCTGCGCTTCCGCGGCCGCGGCCTGCTGTTCCAGACCCTGATGCTGCTGGTGATGGTGCCGAGCCAGGTGACCATGATCCCGGCCTACATGATCGTGGCGCGCATGGGCCTGGTCGACACGCATCTGTCGGTGATCCTGACCTCGGCCGTGTCGATCGCCTACATCTTCATGATGCGCCAGTTCTTCATCAGCTTCCCGGTCGAGATCGAAGAGGCGGCCACGCTGGACGGCTCGGGGCCATTCCACCGCTTCTTCCGCATCGTGCTGCCGATGGCCAAGCCGGCGCTGGCGACCCAGGCCATCTTTGTCTTCATGGGCATCTGGAACGAGTTCATGAAGCCGCTGCTGTTCATCTCCAGCGTCGACCAGTACCTGCTGACGCAGGGCCTGAACGCGGTGGCCAAGCAGTACGCCAAGGCCTCGTCCTGGAACCTGATCATGGCCGGTTCGGTGATCTCCATCCTGCCCATCCTGATCATGTACATCGTGCTCAACCGGCACTTCCTGAACATCAACGACCAGTCTAGCGGCATCAAGTAAAACGAGAAATCCATGACGCAAGTTAGCCTCCAACATATCGCGCTGGCCTACAACGGCCAGCACGTCCTCAACGACATCAACCTGGACATCGCGCCGGGCGAGTTCTGCGTGTTCATCGGTCCCTCGGGCTGCGGCAAATCGAGCCTGCTGCGGCTGATCGCGGGGCTGGAACCGGTCAGCGCCGGCACCGTGACCATCGACGGCGTGACCATCAACGACGTGCCGCCGGCGCAGCGCCAGATCGCCATGGTGTTCCAGAGCTACGCGCTGTACCCGCACATGACGGTGTACGACAACATGGCGTTCGGCCTGACCCGGCAGCGGCTGGACAAGGCGGAGATCGGGCGCCGCGTGGCGGAGGCGTCGCGCATCCTGCAGCTGGACGCGCTGCTGGCGCGCAAGCCGGGCGCGCTGTCCGGCGGCCAGCGCCAGCGGGTGGCGATCGGCCGCGCCATCGTCAAGAAGCCCAAAGTGTTCCTGTTCGACGAGCCGCTGTCCAACCTGGACGCCGCGCTGCGGGCCCAGACCCGGCTGGAGATCGCGCGCCTGCATCGCGACCTGAATTCGGCCAGCATGATCTACGTGACCCACGACCAGGTGGAGGCGATGACGCTGGCCGACAAGATCGTGCTGCTGCGGCCGGCCGCCGAGGCGCCGGGCCAGTCCAATGTGGCGCAGATCGGCACGCCGCTGGAGTTGTATCACCATCCGGCCAACCTGTTCGCGGCCCGCTTCATCGGCACGCCGGCCATGAACTTCCTGGACGCCGGCCTGGCTGCAGTGACGCCGCAGGGCGTCGTCGCCACGCTGCGGGGCCGCGCCTGCGACGCCGCGGTCGATGGCGCCGGCCTGGCGCCGGGCGCCACGCTGACGCTGGGCATCCGGCCCGAGCACGTGGTGCTGGGACAGGGCGCGTGGCAGGCGCGGATCGTCCACATCGAGGCGCTGGGTGAGCACAGCTATGTGCATCTGCGCTGGGCGGACGACCAGCCGCTGCTGGTCGCCAAGACGCGGGACGAGAACCTGCGGGCCGGCGCGACGGTGGCGTTCGCGCTGCCGGCGACCTCGCTGCACGCCTTCCGCCACGATGGGCTGGCGCTGCGCAGGCTGGTGAGCCGGTAAGCGGGCCGGTAAGCGGGCCGGCGCACCGCTGGTGGGCGCCGCGTGCTAAGCTTTTCGGCGTCGGGGCCAGGCAGGGCCCCATTCTCAGAGGAGCGCCCATGCAAGCCACGGAGTCCGACACCCCCGCCGTCGAGGCGGCCCTGACCGATTGGCATCGCGCGTTGGAGCGGCACGACTGGAGCGCGGTCGAGGCCGGCCTGACGGCGGATTTCGTCATGATCGAGCAGGACCGCATCCTGGACAAGGCCGCCGTCGTGGCGCTGCTGACCGGCAGCGCCGCGCTGGGCCGGCAGCAGGCCAGCCTGCACGATTTCCGCACCAGTGTGCAGGGCGATGTGGCCTGGACCACGGCGCGCAACGACGCGGTGTGGATCGCCAGCGACGGTGCGCAAACCCCCTACGGTTTCCTGGAGACGGCCGTCCTCAAGCGGGAGGGCGGCGCCTGGCGCATCGACCGCTACCACGCGACCCGCTTGGCCGCGCGCTGAATGTTGCAATTTCCGCAGCATGCGGCAAGAATGGCGGCTGTCTAATTCACAACAGGATCACCGATGACCGACCTGAGCCCGGATGGCCAGCCGCAGCTGAGCAAGCACCGTATCGAAGCCCTGGTGGACGGCATCTTCGCCGTCGCCATGACCTTGCTGGTGATCGAGCTGCGCCTGCCCGAGCACGCGCACCTGGCCACCGAGGCCGCGCTGCGCGAGGCGCTGGCGGGGCTGGTGCCCAACCTGATCTCGTGGCTGATCAGCTTTTTCGTGCTGGCCATCTTCTGGATCGCCAACCACCGCCTGTACAGCTACGTGCGGCACGCCGACCAGCCCTTGCTGTGGCTGACCATCCTCAGCCTGTCCGGCGCCTCGCTGCTGCCGTTCGCCTCGGCGGTCAACGGCCAGTTCGCCTCGACCACGGGGCAGGCGGTGTATTCCGGCGTGATGATCTGGCTGAGCGTGTCCACGCTGCTGATGGCGCGCCACATCCACCGCCATCCCGGCCTGTGCGCCCATCCGATAAGCCTGGGCGCTTACCGCGCGACGATGGTGCGCAGCTTCGGCGTGATGACGATCGCGACGCTGGCGCTGCTGATCGGCTATGTCGCGCCGGGCAAGGCCAACATCGTGTTTGCGCTGATGTTCACGCTGCGTCCGCTGGGCGCGCGCGTCGAGCGCCGCCACGCGCGCGCCGCCGCCTGAGCCCGGCCTAGACTTCGCTCCACTGCCGCAGCAGGTTGTGGTAGTGGCCGGTCAGGCCGACCAGTTCCTCGCAGTCGCCCAGGCGCGCGCGCAGGCTCTGGATGTTCTGGTCCAGCTCCAGCAGCATGCAGCGGCGCATGTCGTCGCGCACCATGCTCTGGGTCCAGAAGAAGGAACAGACCCGCGCCCCGCGCGTGACCGGCTGCACGCGGTGGATGCTGGTCGACGGATAGACGATCAGGTCGCCGGCCGGCAGCTTGACCTCGTGCTCGCCGTACGCGTCGGTGACGATCAGCTCGCCGCCGTCGTAGTCGTCGGGATCGCTGAGGAACAGCGTCGACGACACGTCGGTGCGCAGCCATTGTCCACCGGCCGCCACGCGCCGCAGCGCGCCGTCGACGTGGGAGCCGTAGTGCTCGCCGCCGGCGTAGCTGTTGAACAGCGGCGGACAGGTGCGCAGCGGCAGCGCGGCGGCGAAGAACAGCGGACTGGCCGCCAGCGCCGCCAGCACTTCCGCGCCCAGCTCCTGCGCCAGCGGCGAGCCCTCGGCCAGCTGGCGGTTCTGCTTGACCTGCGCGCCCTGGGCGCCGACCGTGGTGCGGCCGTCGACCCAGTCGCTCTGGTCCAGCCGGCGCCGCATGGCGGCCACTTGTTCGCGGCTCAGTACGCCGGGGATGTGCAGCATCATCGAAATTCTCCTTAAAAAAAATGGCCCCGCCGGTGAGGGCGGGGCCAGTGCGTCACAGCATGGCTGGCGCTTAGAACTTGAAGTTGGCGGTCAGGCTGGCCGAGCGCGGCGCGCCCGGCGTGTAGCGGTAGCCCGACTTGTTGATCGCCTGCACGTACTGCTTGTCGGCCAGGTTGTAGACGTTCAGGCGCAGGTCGACGTGCTTGTTGATCGGGTACGAGGCCATGGCGTCGTACACCCAGTACGAATCGGCGTAGGCCGGGGTGCCGACCGCGCCGTCGGTGCCGCGCGCCAGCCTGTCGCTGAAGCGGGCGCCGCCGCCGATCTGCAGGCCCATCGGCAGCGTGTACGAGGTCCACAGCGTGAACGCCTGCTTGGGCGTGTAGCTCAGCAGGTTGTCGCCGGCGGCGGTCACCACCTTGCCCGACACCACCTGGGTCGCCATGCGGGTGTAGCCGGCGCTGACCAGCCAGTTGCGCAGGATCTCGCCCGTCACGCCCAGCTCGATACCCTGGACGCGTTTCTTGCCGGTCTGGTAGAAGTTGGCGGCATTGTTCGGATCGGCTTCGATCTCGTTGCGCACGTCGGTGCGGTAGGCCGCGGCCGACAGCGACAGCTTCTGCTTGAGCAGATCCCACTTGGTGCCCAGCTCGTAGTTGGTGGTGATTTGCGGATCGTAGTTCGGGTTGGCCGAGCTGTTGGCCGCCGAGCTCAGCGTGAAGTTGGTGCCGCCGGGCGGGGCTTTCGAAGTCGCCACCAGCGCGTAGACGCTGCTGTCGGCGGTCGGCTTGTACAGCGCCGACAGTTTGCCGTTGAGCAGGTTGTCCGAGGCCGTCAGCGAGTTCGCCAGCAGCGTGCCGACCGGGATGGTCTGCGGCGTGGCCGCGCCCTGCACGGTGACGCCGTTGTAGCTGGTGTTGTAGTGATCCAGGCGCACGCCGGCGTTGAAGATCCACTTGTCGCCCAGCTTGGCGGTGTCGAACACGTACACGCTTTCGGTGGTGGTGGTGCCGTCGCCGCGCGCGCCGTTGCGCACCAGGCTGACCTGGGCCGGCGTCACCGGCTGGCTGCTGTCCGGATGGTAGATGCTGACCAGCGGCAGGCCGGTCGCGCCTGGCGCGTTGACGTTGGTGTAGTTGGTCTGCTTCTCGTTGATCAGTTCCACGCCGGCCACCACGGTGTGCTTGAGCGCGCCGCCGTCGAAGTCGGCGGTGACGGTGGTCTGGTTGGTGACGATCTCGTTGAGCTGGTCCTTGTAGTTCAGGTTGGTGCGCGCGATCATCCAGCTGTCCGGATTGGAGCCGGCCACGACGTTGCGCAGGTTGGCGCCGGTCGACATGAAGGAGGTCAGCAGGTAGTCCTGCTTGGTGCGGCCGTAGCGGGTGGTGCTTTGCAGGCGGGCGCCGCCGGCGAAGTCGTGCTCGACGCGCACGGTCAGCATGTCGGCCTTGACGCGGTCGAAGTCCAGCACGGAGCCGTAGAAGTTCTTCGGATCGACCGCCCTGGCGCCGGCCATGAAGTCGAAGCTCGGGCCCAGCACGGCCGGGCTGGTGGCCGTGGCCGCCTTCAGCACGACCGGCGCCGGCGGGGTCCAGCCCGGCAGGCCGATGGTCAGCACGCCGCCGTCGGGGATGTTGTCCTGGTCCACGTGCAGGTAGTTCAGGTAGACGCGGGTCGGGCTGTTCAGGCCGAAGGCGACCGACGGCGCGATGGCCCAGCGCTTGTTCTTGACCACGTCGCGCGCCGGGTTGCCGCTGTCCTGGTCGAGCAGGTTGAGGCGGAAGGCGGTGCCGGTGTCGGCGTTGATGATCTTGTTCAGGTCGGCGGTGACGCGCTTTTGCTGGCCGCTGCCGGCGGTGACGGCGCCCTGGTAGGCGTCCTCCATCAGCGGCTTCTTGGTGACCAGGTTGACCGAGCCGGTCGGCGAGCTGCGGCCGTTGTCGGTGCCGGCCGGGCCCTTGAGCACGTCGATCTGTTCGATGTTGAAGGTGTCGCGCGAGATCGAGCCGACGTCGCGCACGCCGTCCACGTAGATGCTGCCGGAGGCGTCGAAGCCGCGCATGTAGATGGCGTCGCCGGTGCTGGTGCTGCCGTTCTCGCCCAGGAAGAAGGCGCCCACGCCGGGGGTGTTGCGCAGCGCCTCGGTCAGCGTGACGGCGCCCTGCTGCTCGATCAGTTCCTTCTTGATGACGGTCAGCGTCTGGGCGGTGTCGACCAGCTTCTCGGTGTACTTGGCGGACGAGGCCTTCTCGGCCTTGAAGTCGTTGATGGCTTCGCCACGGACCTTGACTTCCTGCAGCGTCTGGTTGGTGCCGGCCACGATGACCGGGTCGGCGCCGGCGTCGGCCGCGTGGGCGGCCACCGGCAGCAGCATCACGGCCAATGCCGCGCTCATCTGTTGGTTGAAGCGCGACTGCGCATGTTTGCGACTCTTAATCATTTGCAACTTTCTCCGAGTATGTAGGCGGCGGGCTGCGCTGCGCGCGTCTGGCTGCCGGATCGTGACGGAGGATTGTAACAATGAAGTTAATTTATGTAAATGCGAATTATTATCAATATCGTTCCGTTATGTGAAAATGATGCGGCGGAGGGGTGTCGCCACGTCGTTCCCGCGAAGGCGGGAATGACGGAGCTGAGCGTGGGGGTCAGGACGGTTGGCCGGCCAGCCAGTCGCGGGCCAGCGCCAGCGTCTGTTCCAGCTCGTCGCGCACGGCCTGGTAGCGCGCTTCCAGCAGCTCGTCGCGCTGCTCGTTGATGGCGGTTTCGGCTTCGACGGTGGCCTGGATCAGCCGCTTGGCGCCCAGCACGCCGACCGCGCCGCGCAGGCTGTGGAACTGGCGGGCGGCGTCGCGCAGCCGCCCTTCCTGCAGCGCCTGGCCGGCCTGGTCGGCCGGTTCCATGCCGGTGGCGACCACGTCGCGCACCATCTTGACCATCACGGCGCGGCCCTTGGCGTCCTTGCCCATCACGCGCATCAGGCTGTCCATGTTGAAGGCGGTGGCGTCGGCGGGCGCCGATGCCGCCGGGGCCGGGGGCTCCGGGTTGGCCGATGCCGGGGCGGCCGGGGCTGGTGCAGCGGCAGCGGCAGCCTGCGCCGGCTGCGCGGCGGCGGCCATCGCGGCCAGCAGCTCGTCCTGCGCCGGCGCCCCGGACGGCACGTGGCGCAGCAGCACCGCCAGCATCTCGTCCACCTCGATCGGCTTGGGAATGAAATCGGTGATGCCGGCTTCCTCGCTGCGCAACCGCTCGGAGCCGAGCACGCCGGCCGTCATGGCGATGATGGGCAGCGTCAGGCCCAGTTGCTGGCGCAGCACGCGGGTGGCGGTGAAGCCGTCCATCACCGGCATCTGCATGTCCATCAGCACCAGGTCGTAGCGGCTGGCGTTGGTGCGCAGCAGGTCGACCGCCTGCTGGCCGTCGCCCACCACGTCCAGCGTGGCGCCGGCGTGTTCCAGGATGCCGCGCGCCACCACCTGGTTGAGCGCGTTGTCCTCCACCAGCAGGAAGTGATGGCCGGCCAGGCTGCCGGCGATGCCGGGATCGGCCACCGGCTGCGGCTGGCCGTCGCTCTTGGCCACCAGCGCCTGGTGCAGCGCATCGAACAGGTTGGAGCTGGTGATCGGCTTGACCAGCACCACGTCGGCTTCCGGCGCGTTGGAGATTTCCTCGGCGTGGTCGCGGGCGAAGGCGTTGACCATCACCACGATCGGCTGCCGGGCGCCGGCCGCCGCCTCGCGGATGCCCTTGGCCGTGGCCAGCCCGTCCATGCCGGGCATGTGCCAGTCGGCCAGCACCACGTCGTACACCTGTTGCGACTGCTGGCTGTGGCGGTAGCGCTGCAGCGCGGCCGCGCCGGAGTCGACCTCGTCGGCCTGCCAGCCCCACGCGCGGATCAGCTTGGCGATCACCTCGCGGCTGGTGCGGTTGTCGTCCGCCACCAGCAGGCGCAGATTGCCCAGCGCCGGCTTGCGGCGCTCGTCCGGCAGCTCCGGCAGCACGTCGAACGGCAGGCTGAACCAGAAGCGGCTGCCCTTGCCCGGCTCGCTGTGGACGGCGATCTGACCGCCCATCAGCTCGATCAGCCGCTTGGTGATGGCCAGCCCCAGGCCGGTGCCGCCGAAACGCCGCGTGATGCTCTGGTCGCCCTGCGAGAAGGCCTGGAACAGCTGCGCCAGCTGGTCGGCGCTCATGCCGATGCCGGTGTCGCGCACCTCGAAGCGCAGCAGCGCGTGGCCGGCGTCGCGCGCGCTCAGCTCGATGGCCACCACCACCTCGCCCTGCTCGGTGAACTTGATGGCGTTGCCGGCCAGGTTGACCAGGATCTGGTGCAGGCGCATGGCGTCGCCGCGCAGGTGGCGTGGCACCGCCGGGTCGACGCTGATGGCCAGCTCCAGTTCCTTGTCGCCGGCGTTCATGGTCATCAGCGTGGCCAGCGAGTTCATGGTGTCGTCCAGCGTGAACTCCACCGGCGACAGGGCCATGTGGCGCGCCTCGATCTTGGAAAAGTCCAGCACGTCGTTGAGGATGCCCAGCAGCGACTGGCCCGACACCCGCACCATGCTCAGGTATTTGCGCTGCTGCGGCGTCAGCGGCGTATTGCCGAGCAGGTAGACCATGCCCAGCACCGCGTTCATCGGCGTGCGGATCTCGTGGCTCATGTTGGCCACGAACTCGCTCTTGGCGCGGTTGGCGGCCTCGGCGCGGTCGCGCTCGCGCTCCAGCTCGGCCGCGCGCGCCTCCACCTCCAGCTGCAGGCGGTGGCGCTCGGTGATGTCGGAGATCACCGCCAGCACCTTGGTGCCCTGGTCGGTGCGCACCGCGCTCAGGTTGATCTCGAGCGGGAACTCGCTGCCGTCGCGGCGCAGGCCGAACAGCACCGTGCCGCGCCCCATGCGCACCGGCTCGGCGCTCAGGCGGTCGGCGAAGAAGCGCGCGCGGTGCGCCGCGTGCGGGCCGCGCTGGCGTTCCGGCACCAGCATTTCCAGCGGCTGGCCCAGCACCGCGTCGCGCCGGTAGCCGAAGCAGCGTTCGCTCTCGCGGTTGAAGGTCTCGATGCGGCCGTCGACGCCGACCACCACGATGGCGTTGGGCGCGAATTCCAGCAGGCTTTGCAGGCGGGCGTCGGCCGCCAGCCGTTCGTGCATCAGCTCGTTGAACGAGGTGGTCAGCTGGCCCACCTCGTCCTGCGCGTGGGCCGGCAGCGGCGTGTAGCGGCCGGGCTGGTCGCGCAGGGCGACGATGGCGTCGCGCAGCCGCACCAGCGGCGCCAGCAGGCGCGAGGTCAGCCAGCCGATCAGCGCGGCCGCCAGCAGCGAGGCCAGGCCGCCCCACAGCATCAGCCGGTACAGCACGCCGGTGAAGGGTTCGTACGCCTCCTCGGCCGGCAGCGAGGTGGCCAGCACCCAGTTGACCGCCTTGAGCGATTTATAGCTGTTGAGGGTGCGCTCGCCGACGCCGTTGATGCTGTCGACCGTGCCCTCGAAGCCCTGCTCCAGCGCGCGCGTGGTGGCGGCGTTGGCGTTGGGCTGGCGCGGCTGCAGCAGGCGGCTCTGTTCGGGATGCAGCACATACACCGGCGCCGGTCCGCGGGTCAGCGCGAAGTAGTAGCCGGTGCGGCCGACCTTGGCCTTGCGCAGGTGGCCCAGCAGGTTGTCCTTGTACAGCCGCAGCACGCCGACCAGCACGCAGGCCACCTCGCCCCTGGCGTCCAGCACCGGCGCCACGATCTGCACGATAGGCTGGCCGCTGCCGCGGCCGATCAGCGGCTCGGTGATCATCGGCTGGCGGGTGCGCATCACGGTCTTGAAGTATTCGCGGTCGGCGGCCTCGATGCCGACCCGGCCCGCCTGCTGCGGCAGGTCGGCGATGATGGTGCCGTGCGGATTGAGCACCAGCAGGTCGTCGAACAGGGACAGCACCGCGCGGTCCTGGTAGTAGGCCCGCAATTGTTGCGCGGAGGCGCCGGCCAGCGCGGGCGGCTGGTTGCGCGCCGACAGCGCGATGATGTCGAGCAGCATGGTCAGCTTGTCGTCCAGCTCTTCCGCCGCGCGGTTGATCAGGGCGGTCTGCTGGGTGAACAGCACCTTGGTGTAATCCTCCTGCATGCGGTGGGTTTGCAGCACGGTCACCAGCGCGATCATCAGGACCGAGGTGATGCTGGTGGCCAGCGCAACTTTGGCCTTGATGCCGGGTGACTTCATTTCATCCTTGTGGGCGGGGTCGGGGCTGGGATAAGAGAAATGCCAATCAGACAGCAAATTCTCCTATCAAAGCCCGGCCTTGGCAACAGGATTAACGCTGGGCGGCGGCTGGCGCCGCGTCAGACACGAAGTGACAAATAGATAAGCTCATATTAATCTCTATGCAATTTAATATCGCATGGTGCGTAATGGCGGGAGAAATCATCAGGCTCGGTGATCCGACGAGTCACGGCGGAACGGTACTTGAAGGGAGTCTTACCGACATCTGTTTCGATAAGCCGATTGCTTTTATCGGACATAAAACATACTGTCCCAAATGCAAAGGCATGTTCCCCATCAGCGAGGGCGCCATGACCACCACCTTCTACGGAATGGGAGTGGCGCTTGCGGGCATGAAAACGGCGTGCGGCGCGACCCTTATCGCCACTCAGTTTACCGATACAGTAGAATATGGCGGTGGCGCCGCGCCGCAAACAGTCAGCCCTCCGGCAGCGGCCACGCCTACTGCCCTTGCCGCAGCTCTTGGTGGAATAACCGCCAAGCCGCCGGCGGGTGACGCTCACCATGATCACAAATACGACCTCGCTTTCCGCGTCCAGGATGAATCGACAGGAAAGGCGCTAGCGTATACGCGCTACCGCATCACGCTGGACGACGGTAGTGAACTTACCGGTATCACGCACGCCGATGGCATGACCGAAAAGATATGCTCGGACCACCCACAAAACGCGACGATAGAAGTACCTTACTATGAACACGACAGCACCGCTCACGCCGACCACGAACACTACGCCTGCGACTGTTAGCGTCGCGCCTGAGCTTAGCGGTCCTGTGTGGTGTAGCCGTTTTCCGGGTAGCCACGAAACATCAACTCTTAAGCCCGATTTCCGGGACAACTGTAACGCCTTCATTGCTGCAATCGAGGCGGCCGGCGGCGTCAAGAACATCGCGGCGACCTATAGGCCGCCCGAACGCGCATACCTCATGCATTGGGCGCACATGATCGTAAAGAACGGTTTCGACCCGGCAATGGTGCCGCCCATGGCCGGCGTCAACATTAAATGGGACCACCCTACGCTGGAGGCTTCCGTGAATGCGGCGCGCCAGATGTCGGCAGGGTTCGGTATCGGAGGGCTGGCCGCGAACACACCGCCGGCCCTGAACACCTTGCATACAAGCGGTGAAGCGATCGACATGTCGATTACCTGGGCCGGCACGCTAAACATCGCTAACAAAGACGGTTCGATTGCGGCGATCAACACCATGCCGCGCACGGGCATGAACCTGCAGCTCAAAGCTGTTGGGTTGACGTATGGCGTCAAAAAATTCGTCGGTGGAAATGCCGACAAACCGCACTGGTCAACCACAGGACACTGACATGAAATTTTTAGCTACCTTTCTGATCGCCGCATGTCTCCTTCCGACGGCGCGCGCTGTAGAGTCGGTGCCGGCGCGCTTGATCGGCTACTACTCGAATATGCGGGTTGAAGGCGCTGACGATCCACATTTTGTCTCTGGATACAATGTCGCGCTCTACCAACGCGAAGCGGAAACGATCGGTCAGGTCATGGTCGCCATCGGCAGCCCTGAACCGGCCCCCGCCACCATCAGAAACCTGACATACGATCCGAAGAAAAAATTGCTGACCTTCACCGCCGAATACTCAAACGGCCTTGCCACCAATCCCGTCAAAGGAGAGCCCGATCGCGAAGCTTTGCAAGTGCTCACCTTTAGCGGCATCGTGCGCCCGCAGTCGATTTCGGGGAAGGTCGGTGTCAAGGATTTCTACTGCGCCCAATGCCGGCCGGTGTTCAAGCGCGTTACCCTCAAGCGTATCAGTGAAATGGATAGCCCGGGCGCATTGCAATCCATCGCGCAATAATCGCCCGGCCAATCGGGCCGATGGCGCTTTACAATGGGCGCGGCTACCGATTCGGCCCAGCCGCTGCCAGCCTGCAGCTGGCGCTCACCTTCACCACATTGCCTTGGGTGTCTTTGTGCATCGTGATTGTACAGTCGGTGACGGGCGGCAGCCGCTGCGACAATGTCAGCTCCCTTCCGGCGCCGTAGCCGCACTGCAGCCAGTTCTCGCCCGTGGCGCTGGCACCCCAGACGCCAACGTCGCGTCGCTTGCCTTCGTGGAATGTCGTGGGTGCGGCGTAGGTGTAGCTCGACGGTGGCCCGTACATCAGCTCCGCCGTGCGCGCCTCCAGCGCGTTGGGCGCGTAAGGCGTCCAGCCCGTGGGGGCAGCCGAGAAATGGATGGCCTCGGCCGGGAACTTGTCCGGGCACTGGATCGTGATCGTCGCCGCCGGTGCGCCGGCCATGGCCAGGAGGGCGCAGCAGCCCAGAACGCGCCGCGTCGGGGTAATCATGGTGTCTCGATCACGTAGAACATCGCCGCGTCATTGCTGGGCGAATACGTCGCCTTGGCTTGATCAGCTTCGGACTTGACCTTGATGAGGCGCGACTCGATATACTTCCTGTTGGCGTACTGGTCGATTACCCAGAACCCTTCGGGATCGTAGCGCAGGAAAAACGCCGCGTGCTTTCGATGGTGGTGCAGCGGCCAGCGGCCTTGCTCGAACGTGGCGATCGCCGTGCCGGCGCGCAGTGTCCGGTTGCCCAGCACCGCTGCGCCTTGGCGCCAGCGCCAAGTCGGCCCAGCCTTCGTATAGGCCTGGATCAGAGCGACGCATTCGCCATCGCCCACTTTCTGCTTGCGTTGCAGACCCGGCGCTCCTGGAAATACCTGTTCCATCGTTGCCTCCGCCGCGCACCATGCGCGAGGTCTCATCGTGCGGCAAGCGGGGCTGGACGTTTTGTCGGCGCACAGAGCCGCATGACGCACGCGGTTGAGTCAGCGCAAACGAATGCCGGGGCCTTGGCAACAGGATTAACGCTGGGCGGCGGCGATGATCACCTCGGCCACCTTGGCCGGCTGCGACACCATCGGCACGTGGCTGGTTTTCAGCGTGACGGTGGTGGCGTTGATCTTCCTGGCGAAGGCCTGCTGCAGCGCCGGCGCGATCATGCGGTCGTCGGCGGAGGCGATGTAGTAGTTGGGCTTGGTTTTCCACGCGGCCACGGTGGTGGTGTCGGCGAAGGCCTTGGCGCTGATCGGGCCCTGGGTGGCGGCGATCAGGGCGGCGGTGGCCGGCGGCACGTCCGGTGCGAAGTTCCTGGCGACCGAGTCGGCGGGCAGCCACAGGTAGCCACCGGCGTCGGCCTGCAGCGTGGCGATGCCTGGCGGCACGGCGTAGTCCTTGCCCAGGTCGGCGGTGGCCTCGCCCTCGGACGGCGCGAACGCGGCCACGTAGACCAGGGCCTTGACCTTGTCGCTGGTGCCAGCCTGGGTGATCACGGTGCCGCCCCACGAGTGGCCCACCAGCACCACTTTACCGCTCTGCGCATCGATCACGCGCTGGGTGGCGGCGACGTCGTCGGCCAGCGAGCTCAGCGGATTTTGCACGGCCACGACCTTGTAACCCTTGGCGCGCAGCAGTGGAATCACCTGGTTCCAGCTGGAACCGTCGGCGAAGGCGCCGTGGACCAGCACGACGGTGGTGTCGGCGGCAGGAGTGGCGGCTTGGGCGCCCAGTGCGGAGGCCAGCAGTGCGGTAGCGATCAGAGTGCGTTTCATGATGAGGTCCTTTGGGTTGAGTGGTTGGTTATAGGTAGTTGGCGATTAAGTAGTGCGCTACCCGGTGGTATGAACTATAGCGCGCAATTAAATAGTGCGCAACGTGTTTTTAAAAATATTCTGAAAATATTTTCCGGCAGCGCGAATCCAAACCGCCCCGCCCCGCCTCTTAGCTGCCGAGGGACTTCCTCTGCGACAATTAGGAGTGCATGATGTTTTATGTGAAAAACGTACCAAACTGGGAACGTGCGCTGCGCGTGGTGGCCGGCGCGACCGGGGCTTGGGCCGCGATGACCCTGCTGGGCGGCATGTGGGGGCTGGTGCTGGCGGCCTCGGCGGCCGGGATCGTGGCGTCCGGGCTGTTCGGCTTTTGCCCGATGTGCGCGCTGGTCGGCCGCCGCCTCGACAAGGCGGCCCAACAATCAGGAAAATAATGACACTGGCGACACAACACCTGCCCGTGCTGGACGCCGCCCACCGGGGCGATCCGGCCGCGCTGGCGCAGCTGCTGCGGCTGTGCCAGCCCGACATCCGCCGCTACGCCCAGCGCAACTGCCTGGTCGCCGACGTCGACGACGCGGTGCAGGAAGCCTTGCTGGTGCTGTCGCGGCGGCTGTCGTCGGTGCGCGCGCTGGCGGCGTTTTCCGGCTGGCTGTTCCAGGTGGTCAGGCGCGCCTGCCACCGCCTGGGCCGCGCCGCGCTGGGCCACGACCCGTGGGACGACGAGCGCGCCGAGCTGTGGCTGGCCAGCCAGGACACGGCCGGCCTGCGGCTGGAACTGGTCAACGCGCTGGAATCGCTGCCGGCCGACTACCTGCAGGTGGTGTTGTTGCGCGATTTCGCCGAAATGTCCATCGCCGAGATCGCCGCCGAGGTGGGCCACAGCACCGCCGCCGTCAAGAGCCGGCTGCACCGGGCGCGCACGATGGCGCGCGAATACCTGATCGGCTAACTGCGGCATCGGCCCCAATTAGCGACAAATGGTCTACACTGGGGCCATGATACGAGAACTTCCCGAGTTGGTGCTGCCCGGCGCCACCCTTGACAACCTCAAGGCCAGTTGCGCGTCGTGCAGCATGCACCAGCTGTGTTTGCCGATGGGCTTGGACAACAACGATATGGACCGGCTGGACCAGATCATCGGCCGCCGCCGCAAGGTGGCGCGCGGCGCCCCGCTGTTCCGCATCGGCGATTCCTTCCAGAGCCTGTACGCGATCCGGCTCGGCCATTTCAAGACCTACCAGGTCAACCGCGAGGGCGTGGAGCAGATCACCGGCTTCCAGATGGCCGGCGAGCTGCTGGGCATGGACGCCATCAGCGCCGACCAGCACCATTGCACCGGCGTGGCGCTGGAGGACAGCGAGGTGTGTGAGATTCCGTTCGGCAGCTTGCAGCAACTGCTGGCCGACATGCCGACCCTGTTGCGTCATTTCCACCGCATGATGAGCCAGGAAATCACCCGCGAGCAAAGCGTGATGCTGTTGTTGGGGAATATGCAGGCGACCCAGCGGTTTGCCGCCTTCCTGGTCAACCTGTCGTCGCGCTACGAGGCGCGCGGCTATTCGCCGCATGTGTTCCAGCTGCGCATGTCGCGCGAGGAGATCGGCAACTACCTGGGGCTGACCATCGAGAGCATCAGCCGCCTGCTGTCCAAGTTCAAGAAGGAAGGTCTGCTGCGCGTGAGCAACCGCGAGATCGAGTTGCTCGAACCGATACGGCTCAAGGCCATCACGGCCGGCACGCAGACCTGCGCTTAGACGCAGTCATTCCCGCGCAGGCGGGAATCCATGGACGGCATGCTCAGCATGGGTTCCCACCTGCGCGGGAACGACGTGCTTAATTATCCGCCGGTTGCGGCAGGTCGGCATGCAGCGTCACCGAGCGTTGCGCCGGCCAGCTCCAGGTGCCGGCCAGGCGCCAGTCGCGCCGCTCGCCCTCCACCAGCACCACCCAGCGGCTGCGTTCCAGCATCGGCAGGTTGATCTGGAAGGCGCCGAACTCGTCCGGCTGCACCACCAGTTGGATATCCTTTTCCGGCTGCGTCGCGTGCGACAGGTGCACGAACAGGCGCTCGGCCTTGCCGTGGTCGCTGGCGGTGCGGCGCAGCTGGCCGGTCAGCGCGCCCTGGGTGGCGTCGTAGCCCACGTCCACCGACAAGCCCATCGACGCGGCCAGGCGGTCGCGCCGCAAGTCCTGGTTGATGGCCTTGCCCTGCTTGTAGTAATCGCCCACCACCAGCGCGTCCTGGCGCGAATACGCCAGCCAGCCGGTGTAGCTGGCGGCCACCACCACCACGGCCGGGCCCAGCATCAGCAACCACGGCCAGCGTTGCTTCCACCATGGCGCGACGGGCGGCGTCATCATCGATACGGTCATATGCTTCCCCTTAGCGCGGCACGAAGAATACCGCGTGTTCTTTCACATGCAGCGACGGCTGGTCGACTGCGGTCAGTTCGATCTCGATCTTGTTCGAGCCCGGCTTGCCGGCGCCGTGCGCGCTGCGCAGGCGGATCGGATAGGCCTTGGTCTCGGTGCCTTCCACCCGCACCTGGTCCGGCGTCACCTGCGTCAGCGTGTCGATGCCGCTGACGCGGATGTTGTAGGTGTGGGCCTGCTCCGAGGTGTTCATGATCTGCAGGCGGTAGACGTTCTCGATCATGCCTTCCTCGACCTCGCGCCCCATGGCGCCGCGGTCGCGGATCACGTCCAGCTTGAGCGGCGTGCGCAGCGACAGCGCGGTGACCACCGCGACCACGATCAGGCCCAGGATGCCGGAGTAGATCTTGACCCGCGGGCGCAGCGTGCGCTGGCGGATCTCGGTCGGCGTGTAATGCATCAGCAGCGCGCGCTCGGTGCTGTAGCGGATCAGGCCGCGCGGTTCGCCGATCTTGTCCATCACGCCGTTGCAGGCGTCGACGCAGGCGGCGCAGCCGATGCATTCATATTGCAAGCCCTTGCGGATGTCGATGCCGGTCGGGCAGACCTGCACGCACAGGCTGCAGTCGATGCACGAGCCGCCCTTGAGTTCCTCGCGCTTCGACAACGGCGCGCGTGGTTCGCCGCGTTCGCTGTCGTAGGTGATGATCAGGGTGTCGCGGTCGAACATCGAGCTCTGGAAGCGGGCGTACGGGCACATGTATTTGCACACCTGCTCGCGCAGCCAGCCGGCGTTGCCGTAGGTGGCGAAGCTGTAGAACAGCACCCAGAACCATTCCCACGGGCCAAAGCTCAAGGTCAGCACCTCGTTGCCCAGCAGCTTGATCGGCGTGAAGTAGCCCACGAAGGTGAAGCCGGTCCACAGCGCGACCGCGCCCCAGGCCAGGTGCTTGGCGGTTTTCTTGCCAAACTTGGCGGCCGATGGCGGTTGCCGGTCGAGCGCCATGCGCGCGCTGCGCGGGCCTTCGATCTTCAGTTCTATCCACAGGAAGATTTTGGTATACACCGTTTGCGGACAGGCGAAGCCGCACCATACCCGCCCCGCCACCGCGGTGGCGAGGAACAGCAGGTAGGCGCAGATGATCAGCAGCGCGGCCAGATAGATGAAGTCCTGCGGCCACAAGACCAGGCCGAAGATGTAGAACTTGCGCGCCACCAGGTCGAACAGCAGGGCTTGGCGGCCGTTCCACTGCATCCATGGGCTGCAGTAGAAGGCCAGCTGCGTCAGCCAGACAAACAGCCAGCGCAGCCGGGCGTAGCGGCCCGTGGTCTCGCGCGGGTAGATAGGCTCGCGCTTCGCATACATCTTGATGACTTGTGGTGCAGGATCGTTCATTTTGTTGCCGGGGCGGGTTCTGTCGCCGCCGCGACCGGTGAGGTTTCAACGTGGTTCACGTCGTTCGACAAGCTCCATACGTAGGCAGCCAGCACGTGGACCTTGGCGTCGCCGAGGAAGTCCTCGAACGCCGGCATGGTGGTGGTGCGGCCCTTGCGGATGGTTTCCATGACGGTCTCGACGCTGCCGCCGAACAGCCAGATCTTGTCGGTCAGGTTGGGCGCGCCGATGGCCTGGTTGCCGGTGCCGCCAGCGCTGTGGCAAGCCATGCAGGCGCCGAACTTGTCCTTGCCGAACGAGGCCTTGATCGGATCCGAGGTCGAACCGGACAGGCTCAGCACGTAGTGCGCGACGTTTTCCACTTCCTTGTCCGAGCCCAGCGCGGCGCCCATCGGCGGCATCATGCCGGTGCGGCCGTGCAGGATGGTTTCCTTGATGGTCTCGGGGGCGCCGCCGAACAGCCAGTCCTTGTCGGTCAGGTTGGGGAAGCCCTTGTTGCCGCGCGCATCGGAGCCGTGGCACTGCGCGCAGTAGGTCAGGAACAGGCGTTCGCCGATGGCGTGGGCCTTGGGATCGGCCGCCACCGCTTTCAGGTCCTGCTTCTGGTATTGCGCGAACAGCGGGCCGTATTCGGTCTCGGCCTGCTTGAGCTCGGCCTGGTACTGGCCCGACGATTTCCAGCCCAGCTTGCCGGCGTAGCTGCCCAGCCCCGGATACAGGAACAGATAGGCCAGGCCGAACACGATGGTGATGTAGAACAGCCACATCCACCAGCGCGGCATTGGCGTGTTCAGTTCGCTCAAGTCCTCGTCCCACACGTGGCCGGTGGTTTCGCCGGCCTTGCCCTTGATCTGGGATTGCGAGAACAGCAGGATGCCGCAGCCGGCGATGCCGAGCAGGGTCAGCACCACGATGTACAGGTCCCAGAAGCCGTTGGTGAAATCAGCCATGGCTAGTCTCCTTGTCGTCGTCGTCGAACGGCAGCTGCGCCGCCGCCGCGAAATCGGCTTCCTTGTTGCGGACCAGGGCCCACCACAGGATGCCGGCAAAGGTGATGAAGGAAATCACCGTCATCACGCTACTGGCGCGGTCAAACAGGTTATCGATAGCCATGCTAGTTCCTCGTCTTGATTAATGTGCCCAGGCCTTGCAGGTAGGCGATCAGGGCGTCTTCTTCGGTCTTGTCCTTGAGCTCGGCCGGCGCTGCGGCGATCTCGGCGTCGGTGTACGGATCGCCCAGGCGCTGGAGCGCCTTCATGTGCGGCACGATCGATTCCGGCACCAGCGACGTCTTGGCCAGCCACGGGTAGTTCGGCATATTCGATTCCGGCACCACGTCGCGTGGATTGTTCAGGTGGGTGCGGTGCCATTCATCGCTGTAGCGGCCGCCCACGCGCGCCAGGTCGGGCCCGGTGCGCTTGGAACCCCACTGGAACGGCCGGTCGTAGACGAACTCGCCGGCGACCGAGTAGTGGCCGTAGCGCTCGGTCTCGGCGCGGAACGGACGCACCATCTGCGAGTGGCAGTTGTAGCAGCCTTCACGCACATAGATGTCGCGGCCGGCCAGGCGCAGCGGCGAGTAGGGCTTCAGGCCCGCCACCGGCTCGGTGGTGGACTTCTGGAAGAACAGCGGCACGATCTCGACGGCGCCGCCGACGCTGACCACCAGCGTCACCAGCGCGATCAGCAGCCAGGGGTTTCTCTCGATCCAGTCATGTGAAAATTTCATGCTTTGCTCCGATATCAGGCGTGGCCGGTGGTGAGCGCGGGAATGCGCGCCACGGCGGTCTCGCGGTTACGCAAGGTCATCCAGGTGTTGTAGCCCATCACGCACATGCCGGTCAGGTACAGCAGGCCGCCGGTGAAGCGCACCACGTAGTACGGATAGGTGGCTTTGACGCCTTCGACGAAGGTGTAGGTCAGGGTGCCGTCCGGATTGACCGCGCGCCACATCAGACCCTGCATCACACCGGCGATCCACATCGCGGCGATGTACAGCACGATGCCGATGGTGGCGACCCAGAAGTGCAGGTCGATCAGCTTGGTGCTATACATTTTTTGCTGGCCTGCCAGGCGCGGCAGCAGGTAGTAGATCGAACCCATGGTGATGAAGCCCACCCAGCCCAGTGCGCCGCCGTGAACGTGGGCGATGCCCCAGTCGGTGTAGTGCGACAGCGCGTTGACGGTCTTGATCGACATCATCGGACCCTCGAAGGTGGACATGCCGTAGAACGACAGCGAGACGATCATGAATTTCAGGATAGGGTCGGTGCGCAGCTTGTGCCAGGCACCCGACAGGGTCATGATGCCGTTGATCATACCGCCCCAGCTTGGCGCCAGCAGGATCAGCGAGAACACCATGCCGATCGATTGCGTCCAGTCCGGCAGCGCGGTGTAGTGCAGGTGGTGCGGGCCGGCCCACATGTAGGTGAAGATCAGCGCCCAGAAGTGCACGATCGACAGGCGGTACGAGTACACCGGACGTTCGGCCTGCTTAGGAATGAAGTAGTACACCATGCCCAGGTAGCCGGCGGTCAGGATGAAGCCCACCGCGTTGTGGCCGTACCACCACTGGATCATCGCGTCCTGCACGCCGGAGTAGGCGGAGTAGGATTTGAACAAGGTTGCCGGCATGCTGGCGCCGTTGACCACGTGCAGGATCGTCACGGCCAGGATGTAGGCGGCGAAGAACCAGTTGGCGACGTAGATGTGCTTGACCTTACGCTTGATCAGCGTGCCGAAGAACACGATGGCGTAGGAAACCCACACCACGGCGATCAGCAAGGTGATCGGCCATTCCAGCTCGGCGTATTCCTTGCCGCGGGTCAGGCCCATCGGCAGGGTGACGACCGCGCTGAGGATGACCGCTTGCCAACCCCAGAAGGTGAAGGCGGCCAGTTTGTCCGAGAACAGCCGCACCTGGCAGGTGCGCTGTACCACGTAGTAGGAAGTCGCGAAAAGTCCGCAGATGCCGAACGCAAAGATGACGGCATTGGTGTGTAAAGGCCGCAGGCGGCCGTAGGTCAACCATGGAATGTCCAGGTTCAGCGCCGGCCATGCCAGCTGGGCGGCGATAATGACGCCTACCAGCATGCCGACGATACCCCAGACCACGGTGGCGATTGCGAATTGCTTCACAATCTTGTAGTTGTAGTTCTGTGCAAGGTCCACTTGAAGTTCTCCCAAGAACGCTTTGATGATGTGAGTCAAAGGTTACTTAGGTGAGACTTAAAAAACCTTGATGTGAATCAAAATTTTCCCGATCTGGTCAATCGGCTTGCGGCTTGTCGTCATCCTGCAGGACGCGCAGCCCGGGGCCGACCAGGTCGTCGAACTGGCCGTTGTCGGAGGCGCGGAAGAAAATCCACAGCGCGACGAACACCAGGATCACGCTGAGCGGGATGAGCAGGTACAAGGCTTCCATCATGCACTCCTTCTGAGGCGCAGCGCGTTGGCCACCACCACGGCCGAGCTGAGCGCCATGCCGACCCCGGACAGCCAGGGATTGAGCAGGCCCATCGCCGCAGCCGGGATCGCCACCGCGTTGTAGACGCTGGCCCAGCCCAGGTTCTGGCGGATCACGCGCATGGTGCTGGCCGCCACACGGGCGCTGTCGGCCACCGCGTCGAGGCGGCCGCACAGCAGCACCGCGTCGGCGTGGGCCTGCGCCAGCGCGGCGCCGGCGCCCATGGCGAAGGAGACGTCGGCCGCGCTGAGCACGGCGGCGTCGTTGATGCCGTCGCCCACCATCGCCACCACCGCCCCGGTTTCCTGCAGGCGCTTGACGAAGGCCAGCTTTTCATCGGGCAGGTAGCCGCCGATGGTGGTCCGGATGCCGAGCTGGTCGCCGACCTGGCGCGCCAGCAGGTCGTGGTCGCCGCTGAGCAGCACCACCGTCTTGCCGGCCTGGCGGAAGTAGTCCACCGTGGCCTGGGCCTCGGGCCGCAGGCCGTCGTGCAACTGGAAGCAGGCCAGCCACTGGCCGGCCACGCCCAGGTAGACCGGCGTCACGCCGATGCCCGGATCGTGCGGCGGCGCCGCGCCGCTCAGTTCGGCCACGAAGCCGGCGCTGCCCAGCCGGTACAGGCGGTTGTGCAGCACGGCTTCGATGCCGCGTCCGGGGACTTCCTTGCTGGCCACCGGCTGCCAGTCGGCGCGCGCGCCGCCCTGCGCCTCGGCTGCCGCGTTGACCAGGGCGCGCGCCAGCGGATGGGCGCTGCCGGCGTCCAGCGCGGCCGCCACCTGCAGGCAGAACTCGGGCTGCATCAAACCCAGCTGGTGTATCTTCCGCAGCAGCGGGCGGCCGTAGGTCAGCGTGCCGGTCTTGTCGAACACCACGTGGGTGGCGCGGTGCAGCGTTTCCAGCGTCTGCGGGCCGGTCACCAGCACGCCCTGGCGCAGCAGGGCATCGGTGGCGGCGGCCAGCGCGGTGGGCGTGGCCAGCGACAGCGCGCACGGGCACGACACCACCAGCACCGCGATGGCGATCGGCCAGGCGCGGCGGGCGCTGTCGCCGTCCAGCCAGAACCAGAAGGCGAAGGTGGCCAGCGCGAACAACAGCAGCGCCAGCACGAACCATCCGGCCACGTCGTCGGCCCACTGGGCGATGCGCGGCTTGTCGCGGCCGGCGCGGTCGATCAGCTGCACCAGGCGCGACATGGTGCTGTCCTGGGCGATGCGCGTCACGCGCGCCAGGATCACCGAGCCGGCGTTGATGGCGCCGCCCGGCAGCGTGTCGCCCACGTCCTTGGCCACCGGCGCGCTCTCGCCGCTCAGCAGCGACAGGTCCAGCGTGGTGCGGCCGTCGACGATGACGCAGTCGGCCGCCACCGCCTCGCCTGGCTTGATCATGATGACGTCGTCCACCGCCAGCGCGGCGGCCTTGACCAGGCTGGCGGCGTGGCTGTCCGGATATTGCTCCAGCAGCGTGGCCGAGGCCGGCAGCGCATGCTGCAGGCGCTCCAGCGCGGCGCCGGCCTTGCGGCGCGCGCGCAGCTCCAGGTGGCGGCTGCACAGCAGCAGGAAGATGAACATCGTCACCGAATCGAAATACACTTCGCCTTGGCCGCGCACGGTGGCCACCACGCTGGCGCCGAACGCCGCCGCGATGCCCAGCGCCACCGGCACGTCCATGCCCAGCGTGCGCGCGCGCAGGCTGGCCCAGGCGCCGCGCCAGAACGGCAGCGCCGAGTAGCAGATGGCCGGCACCGTCAGCAGCAGGCTGGCCCAGCGCATCAGCGTGGCCATGCTGTCGTCCAGCGTGCCGGCGTCGGCCAGGTAGGCCGGCGCCACGTACATCATCACCTGCATCATCGACAGGCCGGCCACGAACAACTGGCGGCCCAGCGTCTTGGCGGCCTTGCGCTGCTGCTCGCTGTGGCGGTCGACGTCGTACGGATAGGCGGCGTAGCCGATCGCGTGCAGCGCGGCCAGGATGTCGCCGGGCTGGCACGTCTCGCTGCGCCAGCGCACGTACAGGCGCTCGGTGGCGACGTTGAGCTGGGCGCTTTCCACGCCCGGCAGCTTGGCCAGGCGCTGCTCGATCAGCCACACGCAGGCGGCGCAGCGGATGCCTTCGACGGTCAGCGTGGTTTCGCGGCTGTCCTCGTCCAGCGCGAAGCGCGGGTCGGCGTTGTCGTACAGGCGCAGCTCGGGCGGCAGCATCTGCGCGCCCTCGGCGCTGGCGGCGAAGGCCGAGCGCTCGCGGTAGTAGGATTCCTGGCCGAGGTCGACGATGGTCTGCGCCACCGCCGCGCAGCCGGGGCAGCACATGGCATGGTCGGCGCCGGCGATGCGCACGGTCCAGGCGGGATTGACGGCGGCCGGCAAGGCCAGGCCGCAGTGGTAGCAGACGCCGGCGGCGGCGGCCGGCGGCGCGAAGTTGCTCATTGATGTGGTGTCAGGCATAGGGTATCCATCCAGTCGGGCGCCATGCCGCCGGCCGCGCGGGCCAGGCCCAGCGCGCCGAAGGCCAGCACCAGCAAGCCGCAGGCGATGCGCACGCGGCGCTGTTGCAGGGCGCGTTGCAGGCGGGCGCCGGCCAGGCCGAGACCGGTCAGCATGGGCAGCGTGCCCAGGCCGAAGGCCAGCATGACGGCGGCGCCGTCGCCGGCCGAGCCGCTCAGCATGGCGGTCAGCAGCACGCTGTAGACCATGCCGCACGGCAGCCAACCCCACAGCGCGCCCAGCGCGAAGGCCTGGTGCGGGCGGGTGGCCGGCATCAGTGATTTCATCATTGGCGCGATCACCGGCTGGGCGCGTTGCCACAGCACGCGGCCGCCCTGCTCCAGCACGGCCAGGCCGCGCCAGGCGTCCATCAGGTACAGGCCCAGCGCCACCAGCATCAGGTTGGCCAGCCAGTAAAAGCCCAGCTGCAGCCCGGCCAGCGAGGCGATGCTGTGGGCGCCGCCGGCCAGTCCGCCGGCCAGCGCGCCGGCCATCATGTAGCTGGCGATGCGGCCGGCGTTGTACGACAGCACCCGCGTCAGCGCGCTGGCCTGGGGGACCGCCACGATGGGGATCACATTGCGCGGCGGCGGCGCGGTGCCGACCGACAGCGCGCCGACGATGCCGCCGCACATGCCGACGCAGTGGACGCTGCCCGCGAGGCCCACCACCATCACCGGCAAGAGCTGGAGTGCGTTCATGGCGCGCTCAGATCGTCTTCGAGTAGCGCAGCGGTTGCGGGCCGTCGCTGCGCGGCAGGTTCAGGTAACGGTCGAACACCATGCAGATGTTGCGGATCAGCAGGCGGCCTTTCGGCGTCACCGTGATCCATTGCTCGTCGACCTGCACCAGGCCGTCGTCCTCGAAGGCGCGCAGCTTGTCGAGCTCGGCCGCGAAGTATTGCTGGAAGCGGATCGGATAGGCTTGCTCGATCGACGAGATCGACAGCTCGAAATTGCACATCAGTTTTTGGATGACGATGCGGCGCAGCAGGTCGTCGGTGTCGAGCTTGATGCCGCGCGTGATCGGCAGCTTGCCGTCGTCGAGCTTTTCGTAGTACGCCTCCAGCGTTTTCTCGTTCTGGCTGTAGGTGGCGCCGACCGCGCTGATGGCCGACACGCCGCACGAGATCAGCTCGGCCTCGGCGCGCGTGGAGTAGCCCTGGAAGTTGCGCTGCAGCCGGCCCTGGCGCTGCGCCACGGCCAGCTCGTCGTCCGGCTTGG
Organism: Rugamonas sp. A1-17; assembly: GCA_025548565.1. GTDB lineage: Bacteria > Pseudomonadota > Gammaproteobacteria > Burkholderiales > Burkholderiaceae_D > Rugamonas. Next base: position 209,128 of record JAJLPB010000012.1, on the reverse strand, counting down.
CGAAGTGGTCCATGCCGATGTAGACGTAGCCGGCCGCGCACAGGCGGCGGATGCACAGCGCCAGCAGGTCCAGCTTGACGGCCGGCGTCGGCAGGTCGGCCTCGGCGATGCGGCGCTGCGGCTTGAACAGGTGCGGCAGGTGGGCGTAGTTGTACAAGGCGATGCGGTCGGGGTTGGCGGCGATCACCTTGTCCAGCGTCTGCTCCATGCTGGTCATGGTCTGCCTGGGCAGGCCGTAGATCAGGTCGATGCTGATGGAACGGAAGCCGGCCGCGCGCGCCGCGTCCATCACGGCGCGCGTCTCGGCCTCCGGCTGGATGCGGTTGACGGCCTTTTGCACCTCGGGGTCGAAGTCCTGCACGCCCAGGCTGATGCGGTTGAAGCCCTGCGCCCGCAGCGAATGCACGCGCTCGATGCTGACGGTGCGCGGATCGATCTCGATCGAGTACTCGCCCTGGGCGTCCGGGGCGAACTGGAAGTTCTCGTGCAGGTGGGCCATCAGGTCGCCCATCTGGCGGTCGCTCAGGTAGGTCGGCGTGCCGCCGCCGAAGTGCAGCTGCTCGATCTGGCCCATGCCGGCGAACAGGCGGCCCTGCATGTCGATCTCCTGCTTCAGGTAGCCGAGGTAGGTGGCGGCCTTGCTGTGGTCCTTGGTGACGATCTTGTTGCAGCCGCAGTAGTAGCAGATGGTGTCGCAGAACGGGATGTGGACGTACAGCGACAAGGGCCGCTGGCTGCGCCGCATGCGCAGGCTGGCCACGGCCTCCAGGAACTGGCCGTAGCCGAATTCCGCATGAAAGCGGTCGGCGGTCGGATACGAGGTGTAGCGCGGGCCGGACTGGCTCAGCTTACCGATGATGGCGGCGTCGAATTCGATCTCTGGGAATGCGCCGCCGGTGTGGCTTACAGTGGTGTTCATGGTCATGCCGCGAGGCGTTTCATCGGTTGAGGTTGGGTTGCGGGACGCAGCGGACGCACCTTGCGCGCGCTGCCGAATTTGAACAGGCTGACGGCCTGGGTCAGGCCGCCCGCTTCCAGCGCCAGGCTGGCGGTGGCGGCGGCCGCCTCCTCGACCAGCGCGGCGTTCTGCTGCGTGACCTGGTCCATGTGGGCGATGGCGGCGTTGACCTGGTCGACGCCGATGCTCTGCTCGTGCGAGGCCACCGAGATTTCATGCATGATGGCCGTCACCTGCTGCACCGAGGCCACCACTTCCTTCATGGTGGCGCCGGCGCGGTCGACCTGCACCATGCCGGCGCTGACCTTGCCGACCGAGACGTCGATCAGGTTCTTGATGTCCTTGGCGGCGGTGGCGCTGCGCTGGGCCAGGTTGCGCACCTCGCCGGCCACCACGGCGAAGCCGCGTCCCTGTTCGCCCGCGCGGGCCGCCTCGACGGCGGCGTTGAGCGCCAGGATGTTGGTCTGGAAGGCGATGCCCTCGATCAGGCCGATGATGTCGACGATCTTGCGCGAGGACGTGTTGATCTCGTCCATGGTGGCGATCACGTCGGCGACGATCTCGCCGCCCTGCACCGCGACGTTGGAGGCGTTCTGCGCCAGCTGGTTGGCCTGGGCCGAGTTGTCGGCGTTCTGCTTGACGGTGGACGAGAACTGCTCGACGCTGGAGGCGGTCTCCTCCAGGCTGGCGGCTTGCGCCTCGGTGCGGCCGGACAGGTCGGCGTTGCCGGCCGCGATCTGGCGGGTGGCCACGGCCATGGTCTCGACGTTGGTGCGGACGTCGCGGATGGTGGCGATCAGGTTGCTGTTCATCTGCTGCAGCGCGCGCAGCAGTTGGCCGACCTCGTCGGTGGATTCGGTCTCGAACGAGCAGGACAGGTCGCCGGCGGCGATCGAGCGCGCGCCCTGCAGCGCGCGGCCCAGCGGCTGCAGCACCGACATGCGCAGCGTGTACCACAGGAAGACGTTGATCAGCAGGCCGACAAAGGTGGTGGCGAAGATGCCGTAGCTGTTGCCGCCGCCGCCCATCAGCGCGGCCGCGCAGACGATCACCTGCAGCACGTTGACCACGCTGGTGGCCAGCCAGATGCGCATGGCCAGCGACACATGGCCCAGGCGCGACAGCAGCGAGCCGGCGCCGGTGCGGATCAGCTGGCCGTTCTTGATGCGCAGGCCGTGCTTGCCGCCCGCGCGGATCGCGCGGTAGGCCTGCTCGGCCTTCTCGATCTGGTGGCGCTCGGCCTTGACCCGCACCGACATGTAGCCGGTGGTCTTGCCGTTGTCGCGGATGGGCGTGATGTTGGCGCGCACCCAGTAGAAGTCGCCGTTCTTGCAGCGGTTCTTGACGATGCCGGTCCATGGCGTGCCGGCCTGGATCGAACCCCACAGGTCGGCGAAGGCCTCGGCCGGCATGTCCGGATGGCGCACGATGTTCTGCGGCGAACCCAGCAGCTCCGCCTCGCTGAAACCGCTGACTTGCGTGAAGTAAGGATTTACATAGACAATATTGCCATTTAGGTCAGTCTTTGAGACGATGGCCTGGTCATCCAGGACTTCCACTTCGCGGTTGCTGACGGGCTGATTGTTGCGCATACGAGGCTCCGAGGGATATATATTGCTTTATCGCAATTGATATGATCAGTTTACGGAGTCCGGTCGCCAATTTTATTGATGTGGATCAAAAATCCCCAGATTGGGGTTGACAAGGAAATCATGAAACTTCAGCGCCCCATCGGCATTTTCGACGCCGGCATCGGCAGCTATGCCATCGTCGAGCGCGTGCGCGCGGCCTTCCCGGCCCAGGACGTGGTGTATTTCGCCGACCGCGCCAGTTTTCCCTACGGCGCCAAGTCGCCGCAACAGTTGCTGGAAGTGGTGCAACGTGCTACCGAATTTTTGCAGGACCAGGGCTGCGTGGCGGTGGTGCTGGCGTCCAACGCGCCCAGCGTGGTGGTGCTGGAGCCGCTGAGGGCGGCGGCGGCGGTGCCGGTGATCGGCATCTTCCCGCCGGTGGCCGAGGCGGTGCGGCGCTCGGCCAGCGGCCGGGTGGCGGTGCTGGGCGTGCGCTCGATGGTGGACAGCGCCGCCATGCAGGCCTACGCGGCGGCCCACCGCGGCGCCGGCGAGGTGTTGCTGGTGAACGCGTCGGCGCTGGTGGAGCTGGTGGAAAACTTTGACTTTGTCCACAGGCCGCAGGCGACCCGGGCCGCCATCGACCGCTTCATCGGCGAACTGCGCGCGGCCCATCCGCTGGTGGACGTGATGACGATGTCGTCCACCCACCTGCCGTGGCTCAAGCCCTTCTTCGAGGCGGCCGCGCCGGACGTGCAATTCCTCGACCCGGCCGATAGCGTGCTGGCCGAACTGGCGCCGTACACCAGCGCCGGCGCCGGCCAGACGCGCTGCCTGGCCACCGCCAGCGCCGAGCTGAGCCTGGAGGACTTCAACACCGCGCTGCGCGCGCTGGGCACGCCGCTGCGGGCCGAGCTGGTGGCCAACCGCTAGTCGTCCACCTCAGTCGCTCACGCTGAGCGGGCGCAGCGTGCCGACCGCGTAGCCCTGGGCGTAGTCCAGGCCCAGCTCGCGCACCACGGCCAGCGTGGGCTCGTCCTCGACGTACTCGGCCACGGTGCTGATGCCCATCACGTGGCCGACCTCGTTGATGGCCTTGACCATGGCGCGGTTGATGGCGTTGTTGGCGATGTCGCGGATGAACACGCCGTCGATCTTCAGGTAGTCCACCGGCAGCGCCTTCAGGTAGGCGAACGAGGACAGGCCGCTGCCGAAGTCGTCCAGCGAAAAGCGGCAGCCCAGCGCCTTCAGCCCGGCCATGAAATCCTGCGCCTTGATCAGGTTGGCGATCACGGCGGTCTCGGTGATCTCGAAGCAGATCTGCTCGGGCGCGACGTCGTGCTCGACGAACTGCTCGATGATGTAGTCGCGCAGGCTCTCGTCGCTCAGCGAGCTGCCCGACAGGTTGACCGAGTACTGGGCCGGCGCCGGCTGGCGCTGCGCGACGTACGCCTGCTGCGGGCCCAGGCTGTCGCGCAGGCTTTGCACGTGGCGGCACACGGCCCGTATCACCCAGCGGTCGATGGCGGTCATCATGTCGTAGCGCTCGGCGGCGGGAATGAAGGCGCCGGGCAGGATCAGCTCGCCCTTGGCCGGCTGGATGCGGATCAGCACCTCGTCGTGCCCGTCGCCGTGCCCGCACAGGCCGACGATGGGCTGGGCGTACAGCCGGAAGTACTGGTGCTCGAACGCCTCGTTCAGGCGCGACACCCACAGCATCTCGCCCTGGCGGCGCGCCAGCCGCAGGTCCGAATCCTGGTACAGGTGCACGCGGTTGCGGCCGCGCTCCTTGGCCAGGTAGCAGGCCTGGTCGGCGGCGATCAGCAGCTCGGTCATCGACTTGCTCAGGTGGTTGATCTCGACCAGGCCGATGCTCACGCCCAGCTCGAAGGTGTGGTCGTCCCACACGAAGCGGAAGTTCTTGACCGATTGCCGCAGCTGGTCGGCGATCAGCAGCGCCTGGTCGGGCGGGCAGTGCGGCAGCAGCACGCCCAGCTCGTCGCCGCCCAGGCGGGCCAGGATGTCGCTGTCGCGCATCTGCGTCTGCAGCATCTTGGCCAGCAGCTGCAGCAGCAGGTCGCCGGCGCTGTGGCCGCAGGTGTCGTTGACGATCTTGAACTGGTCCAGGTCCATGTACAGCAGCGCGTGCACGTGCTCGTCCTGCTTGGCGCTGTGCAGCGCGGTGGCGATCTGCACCTCGAACTCGCGCCGGTTGATCAGGCCGGTGAGCGTGTCGTGGCTGGCGTTCCACGACAGCTGCTTGCTGAGCTTGCGCTCGTGGCTGACGTCGCGGAACACCACCACCGCGCCCAGCAGCTCGCCGCGGTCGGACCAGATCGGCGCGGCCGATTCCTCCACCGCCACGTGGCGGCCGTCGCGCGTGACCAGCTGGTTTTGCGACGAGGCGCCGATGGCCTGCTTGAGCCGCAGGCATTGCAGCGCCGCGTGCTCCGGGATGGGCGTGCCGGTGTCGTCGATCAGCTTGAGCGTGGTGGAGATGTGCAGGCCGCGCGCCTGGTCCAGCGTCCAGCCGGTCAGCTGCTCGGCCACGTGGTTCAGGTAGTCGGTCTCGCCGTCCGCGTTGGTGGTGATGACGCCCTCGCCGATCGAGCGCAGCGTGACGGCGGCCAGCTCGCGCTGGCGCGCGGTGGCCTGCTCGTTTTCCTTGCGCTCGGTGATGTCCCAGACGATGCCCAGCGTGCCGACCGGCACGCCGTGCTCGTCGCAGAACACGTGGGCCTTGGCGGCCAGCCAGTGGCGGCTGCGGTCGGGCCACTGCACGCGGTATTCGACCTCGTAGCCGGTGCGCTTGTCGACCGCTTCCTGCATGGTGTCGAGCAGATGGTCGCGGTCCTCGGGGCAGACGATTTGCAGGAAGGTCGAGAACGGCTGCGTGAGGTCGCCTGGCGGCAGGCCCAGCAAGCTGGTGCCGGCGGCGAACCACTTGACGGTGCTGTCGATGACCTTGCCGTTCGACAGGTCCGAATCCCAGATCATCATGCGCGCGGCGTCCAGGGCCATGCGCAGATGTCGCTGCGTCGATTCCATACCGGCCTCCTTTCGCTGTTTGAGCGAAAGGGCGGAAAAGAGTTCCGTGGCCGGCTGAAATTTTTTTAAGCCGGATCAGCCCGGCTCATCAATCCCTGATCCTTCGTAATATTCTGCCGCCCAGCGTCACCACTGCCAGCGTCAGCGCGCCGGCCGCGATGCCGGCCAGCGCGTCCAGCGCGACCGGCGCGGCCCGGGCCAGCTGCGGCCCCAGCGCCGGCACCGTGGCGGCCGCTTCGGTGGCGTGGTGGATCAGGTCGTGGGCGCCGGGCAAGCCATGGGTCAGGATGCCGCCGCCGACCATGAACATGGCGGCCGTGCCCACCACCGACAGCAGCTTCATCAGCTTGGGCGCGGCCGCCAGCAGCACCCGGCCCAGCGCGCGCACCGCGCCGCCGCCGCGCCGGCTCAGGTACAGGCCGGCGTCGTCCATCTTGACGATGCCGGCCACGATGCCGTACACGCCCACCGTCATCACCACGGCGATGCCGGCCACCACCGTCACCTGCTGCAGGAAGCCGGCCCCGGCCACCGTGCCCAGCGCGATCACGATGATCTCGGCCGAGAGGATGAAGTCGGTGCGGATGGCGCCCTGGATCTTGTCCTTTTCCAGCGCCACCAGGTCGACGTCGGGATCGCTGACGGCGTCGGCCAGCTCGCCCAGGTGGCGGTCCTCCTCGTCCTTGTGCAGCAGGCCGTGGGCGATCTTCTCGAAGCCCTCGAAGCACAGGTACAGGCCGCCGGCCATCAGCAGCGGCGTGATGGCCCACGGCGCGAAGGCGCTGATGGCCAGCGCGGCCGGCACCAGGATGGCCTTGTTCTTCAGCGAGCCGAGCGCCACCGCCCACACCACCGGCAGCTCGCGCTCGGCGCGCACGCCGGCCACCTGCTGGGCGTTGAGGGCCAGGTCGTCGCCCAGCACGCCGGCGGTCTTCTTGGCCGCCATCTTGCTCATGAGGGCGACGTCGTCGAGGATGGAGGCGATGTCGTCGATCAGCGCCAGCAGGCTGGTGCCGGCCATTAACGTTGCTCCTGCGGGGAATGGGTCATGGGATTTCCTTGGTTGATAAGCAATATTAACCGATGACGGGGCGGGCGGTGGCACGCTAAGCCCGCTACAATGTGCTTTGCCTCGCAGCACGGTGCTGCGGCCCACCGCACGGGACCATCATGAGCTTCGCCACCTGGATCACCTTTTTCATCGCCGCCTGCATCATCGCCGTCTCGCCCGGCTCGGGCGCGGTGCTGTCGATGTCGCACGGCCTGTCGTTCGGCGTGCGCCGCACCACCGCCACCATCCTCGGCCTGCAGAGCGGCCTGATGCTGATCTTCTTCATCGCCGGCGCCGGGGTCGGCTCGCTGCTGCTGGCGTCGGAGGTGGCGTTCAGCATCGTCAAGACGGTGGGCGCGCTGTACCTGATCTACCTGGGCCTGAGCCAGTGGCGCGCCAAGGTCAGCGTCAGCGCCCGGCAGGACCGCGCCGAAGTGGTGGTGCCGGCCGCGCGCAAGCGCTTCCTGACCGGCTTCCTGACCAATGCCACCAATCCCAAGGGCATCATCTTCATGGTGGCGGTGCTGCCGCAGTTCATCACCCAGGGCATGCCGCTGCTGCCGCAACTGCTGATCCTGGCCGCCACCATGTGCTGCATCGACCTGGTGGTGATGCACAGCTATGCCTTCCTGGCCTCGTCGATGCAGCGCTTCTTCCGCGACGCCAGCGCCGTCAAAAAGCAGAACCGGGTGTTCGGCGGCCTGCTGATGGCGGTCGGCGCGGCCTTGTTCTTTGTCAAGCGTGGCGGCGCAAGTACCTGATTCGCCTGTGATTTGTAACCCGGTGTAATCCCGGTAGCCGAATTGGCCGGCGCGGCGTTAATCTAAAAACAAACCAGGAGACGCGCCATGAGCCGCAAAATCATCCGTTCCGCCGTGCTGGCCGCTTTGGCCGGCTTTTGTTCGTTCGCGCTGGCGGACCCGCCCGCCATGGTTGGCCGCATTTCGGCGGTGCAGGGCCAGGTCACGCTGGTCGGCGACGACGAGCCGGTCGCCGCCGGGCTGAACTGGCCGGTCACCGGCGCCAGCCACCTGACCACCGCCAGCGGCGGCCGCACCGAGTTCCGGGTCGGTTCGACGGCGGTGCGGCTGGATGGCGACTCCGACCTGGAAATCACCGAACTGGACGACGATCTGCTGCGGCTGCGCCTGAATTACGGCAGCGCCAGCATCCGCGTGCGCAGCCCGGAACTGCTGCGCGATTTCGAACTGAACACGCCGCAGGCGCGCATCACGCTGCTCGAGCCCGGCTTGCTGCGGGTCGATGTCGAGCGCGTGGCCGACACCAGCCAGGTCAGCGTGCTGGCCGGCAGCGCGCGGGTGGACGGCGCCGGCTCGTCGGTGACGGTCGGTCCCGGCCGCCATGTCGACGTCAGCAGCGTCGACGTCAGCACCAGCGTGGCGCGGCGCGACGGCTTCGATGCCTGGTCCGACGAGCGCGACCGCGCCGCCGAGGTGGTGGTGGCGTCGCGCTTCGTCTCCACCGGCATGACCGGCTACGAGGAGCTGGACCGCAACGGCAGCTGGAGCGACAGCGTCGAGTATGGCGCGCTGTGGACGCCGCGCAATGTCGCGGTCGACTGGGCGCCCTACCGCGACGGCCGCTGGGTCTGGCTCGCGCCATGGGGCTGGACCTGGGTCGACAACGCGCCCTGGGCTTACGCGCCATCGCATTACGGCCGCTGGGTGGTGGTCAACCGCCGCTGGTGCTGGGCGCCGGGCCGGCCCGCCGGACGGCCGGTGTGGGCGCCCGCGCTGGTGGGCTGGGTGGGGGGCGACGGCTTTGTGCGCGACCACCGGCCCGGCCTGGGCTGGTTCCCGCTGTCGCCGCGTGAGCGCTACGTGCCGGCCTACCGGGTGTCGCCCGACCACGAGCGGCGCCTGGTCTGGACCCACAACGGCCGCCAGTTCGAGCCGCGCGCGGTGGACCCGGCGCGGCGCGACGGCCTGACCGTGCTGCCGCGCGACCAGTTCGAGGGCCGGCACCGCAGCGTGCAGGTGCCGCGCGGGCCGCAGGTGATCCCGGCTTCCGCGCTGGCGGCTGCCGCGACGCAGGTGGCGCCGCCGCAGCCGGCGGTCGCGCGCGCGCTCGACACCAACCGCCGCGGCTGGCAAGACCGCGACGGCCGTCCGGGGCGGGTGCTGACCGCGCCGCCGGCGCCGCAACCGGTGGCGCCGTTGCAGCCGGGCCGGTCACAGATCGGTACGCTGGCGCCGGGCCAGTTCGGCCGCCCCGACGCGCCGCCGCAAACCATCCAGCCGAACGATGTGCGCATCGATGTGCGTCCGTACGGCCGGCCGGGGCAGGCGCCGCACATCCAGCAGGCCAATCCGCCGATCGCGGTGACGCCGAACATTCAGCAGGCCAACCCGCCCATCGTGGCGACGCCGAATATCCAGAAGGCCAATCCGCCGATCACCGCCACCCCGGTGCCGGCGCCGGCCGTGCCGACGCCGTTCCCGGCCAGCCGTGAACGTTACGATCGCGACGACAACCATCGCCAGTTCCGCCAGCCGGAGGAGCGGCGCCAGGTGCAGCCGCAGCAAGCGCCGCAACCGGTGCAACAGCCGATGCCGCAACCCATGCAGCAACGCCCGCAGCCGCAAGTCCAGCAGCAAGTCCAGCCGCAGCCGCGCGACGGCGGCCACGACAAGCAGCAGGAGCGCCGCAAGGAGGAAGGCCGCGACCGTGGCGACAACCGCAACCAGAACCGCCAATAACCGTCTGTTCCGGGAAATCGGGCGTCCAAGGCGCGAAATCGGCAGTTCGTCACATTCGGATGGACTTTGTTTATCACAAAGTATAATGTTGTAAAATAGATAAACCCGGCGGGAGGCGTGAGAACAAGGATGGCGACATCCGCCACGCGGGACCGTCGAGATCGTCCCCCTTTGCCCCAACTATTTTCCGGATTTTTCCCAATTTCCGATCAGAGAATAGTTTTTGCCAGCCCTCGAGGCTGGCTTTTTTTTGGCGCGGCGGCTTAGCCCCGCTCCGCCTTCAGGCGCAGCCGCGCCCGCCATTCGCCCAGCGCCGACAGCGCGCCCTGGAATTCGCGTTCGATCAGGTCGGCCTCGGCCTGCGTGACCTTGCCGTCGAGCAGCGCGGTCGAGACCGCCTCGGCCACCGCCCCCACCTGGCTCATCACCTTGCACACCGTCTGCGACAAGTCGTCGTCGCCGATGTTGTCCGGGGTCGGCACCACGAAGGCCGCCATGCCGTGGCGCACCAGCAGCGCGTGCAGCGGCAGGTGGGCGTCGGCCACGCCGGCCTGGTGGCACAGGTGCACCACCGTCGAGACCTCCTCGAACGAGGGGTAGTGCGAGGCGATGGTCGGCGCCAGCTTGTTGCGCAGGACGTTGACCGAGATGCCCATCGCCTGCGCCAGCGCGTCGATGCCGCCGGGGTAGCTGCGCGCCACTTTGTACAGCGCGTCGTGTTGATTCATGTCCAGGTATTTGCGTGTCATGGTGAAGCGAGCCTTTTATTACCGATGCAAGTGCCGGCGCGCGGCGCTATGCTGATTTTCATTCAACTTCTTTGCGAAAAGACATCATGAAGTTCTTTCATTCCGCGCTGTTACTGACGTTATGCCTTGCGCTCGGCACCGATGGGATGGCGCAGGCGCGAACGTCTTCACATTCTGGCACATCGTCGTCGTATAAAAGTGGCTTTTCTTCACAAAAGAGCAACTCCACGCGCAGCACGCCGGCCGCGCCGCCGGCCAGCCGCCAGAGCGGTCCGGGCGCGTTCGGCAAGGCCGCCGGTTCGCCGGCCTCGGCCATGCCGCGCAACACCTCGGCCGCCTCGCGCGACCTGGACCAGAGCGCGGCCCAGGCCAACGCCCTGAAAACGCTGGACGTCCGCCGCGCCGCGGCAGCCGCGCCGCCGCCGCTGAACGATACGGTTTCGCGGCCGCAGCCGTCGCCGGTGTATCAGGCGCCGCCGGTGTACCAGCAGGCGCCGATCATCGTGCAGCAGCCAAGTAGCGGCCTGATGCACGGCGTGCTGGGCTTCATGCTGGGACGGGCGATGAGCCAGAGCCATCAGCCGGTGTCATATCCGACCACGAATGCGCCCGCCCCCGCCGGCGCCCCGGTCGACAGCGGCGCCAGCCAGGCCGGCAGCGGCGCGACCCAAGCGGGCACGGTTAACGGTATGCCGGGACTGGGCGATCCGGTCCCGGCCGCCCCACCGCCGGCGCCGTCCTTCCTGGCCCGGGTGGCGCGCTGGCTGGTGTGGCTGGGCGTGCTGGGGGTGATGGCGTGGGCGGCGGTGTACATCGTGCGCAAGCTGCGCCGCCTGCGGGCAGGCAAAGGGGCGAATGGGAACACTGCGAATTATTCATTTGAAAGGAATTGAGATGGGCTGGTCGGATGCATACAACTACCTGCGCAACGGCGCGGCCAGGCTGGGCGGGGCCGAGGCGCCGCGCACGGACCGGGACTTGCCGCTGGGCGCGCGCATCGGCAGCGTGCTCCAGCTGCAGCAGTCTCCGCTGCTGCGCGCCGCCGGCGACGGCTCGCTGATCGCCCTGCCGGAGGCAGGCGACACCCGCATCGTGGCGGTGTCGCAGCTTCGGCTCCAGCAGAGCGGCGGCCTGTACCGCTACTACCTGGACACCGGCGACCTGGACGCGAAGGAGAAATTCCTGCAGGTGTACCAGGACGCCCAGGGCCAGGTGTCCGAGGTGATGTATTGCACCCAGCTGGCGCGGGTGATCCCGGAAACGGCGGAGGACCAGGAAGCCTACCTGGGCCAGGGCGGCGCCGGCCTGGGCGACCGCAGCTACACGCTGTGGCGCGAACAGCTGGGCGATGTCGGCCTGGACGAGTCCGACCTGGACCTGGTGTTCGGCCAGGGCGACGGCGTCGACTACTGGCGCGACGCCGGCGACCCGAACGCCGAGTTCGTCACGCCGTTCTCCGGCACCGAGACCCGGCTGGACGACGCCAGCGGCCGCACCGGCCTGCGCCAGGACATGGTGTTCATGCCGTACGTGCGGGAACTGCGCGGCGGCGGCAAGGAATATTTGCTGATCACGACTGAAATCATCAGCAGCGTGAACGGCGATACATCGAAACGCGGGATCCATGTCGACTTCGTCATTGGCATCCCGGTTGAGCAGCAACGCGTCGTTATCCAATGACGCGCAACTTTTTAAGGACGACTGACATGAGCAACTTGAACGGCTGGGGTTTGACCGCGCGCTTGATTTCCAAACATTTTGGCGCGCTGGGCGACCGTGTTTCCGAAGCGATCGCCAACTTTGATCCGGAAACGGCCACCGAGGCCGACCGCGACCGGCTGGCCGACAGCCTGCGCCTGACCGCACAAAAACTGGCCGCCGCCCGCGGCGCCTTCGACAAGGAAGCGGCCGACGTGGTCCAGCTGCGCCAGCTGATCGCCACCGACGAGCAAGCGGCCGGCACGCTGGCCGAGCGCCTGGCCGCCGGCAAGATCTCGGAGGCGACCATCACCCTGTTCTGCGACGAGCTGGAGGCGAACAAGGCGCGCATGCCGCAGGAATTGCAGGAGGAGGCCGACGCCCGCCAGTACATGCAGGAGCTGCAGACCATTGTCGACGCGCTGTCCAAGCAGCTGGCGGACTTCGATTCGGCGGCCAAGAAGGCGATGCAGGCGCTGGCCTCGGCCCGCGCGCAGCAGGACCTGCAGAACCTGCGCGCCGAGCGCCAGAGCCAGCTGGCCGGGCTGTCCGGCATGAAGGGCAACTCCAGCGCGCTGAACGCGCTGACCCGCCGCGCCCAGGCCATCAGCAACGAGGCGGCCGGCATGAAGATCGTCACCGACATCGGCCAGCGTCCGTACGAGCAGGCGGCCGAGCTGGAGGCGATCCGCAAGTCGGTCAGCCAGCCGGGCATCGCCAACGAATCGGCGCTGGCGCGGCTGCAGCGGCTGTCCGGCCAGCAGCAGGCGCAGCTGGCCGCGCCGCAGGAGCCAGCCACGCTGGCGCTGGGCAAAGCATAAGCCTGCGCTGAATTGGCTACAATAGAGGCCGGGGGCGCCGTGTTGGCGCCGCCGGTTTTCTTTTTGATTGGAATGAATATGCAAGCGATCCCGCCGTCAGAGTCCCTCATCGAGTACCCGAGCGACTTCCCGATCAAGGTAATGGGCCCGACTCATATCGATTTCGCCCCGACCATCGTGCTGGTGGTGCAAAAGCATGACAAGGATTTCCATGAAGGCAAAATGGAAGTGCGTCCTTCGGCCAAGGGCAATTACACCGGCCTGACCGTGGTGGTGCGCGCCATCAGCCGCGAGCAGCTGGACGCGCTGTATTCCGAGCTGTCCGCGCATCCAATGGTGAAAATCGTCATGTAATTCAGGCTTGCTGGCGCTGGAAGGCGGCGATCTCCTCCAGCAGCCAGTCGCGGAACGCTTGCACCTGCGGCCTCCCGGCCGCGCCGGGCGGCGAGACAAAGAAGTACTCATCCGGGCACGGCGTGGCGGTATCGAACAATCGCCGCAGCTGCCCGGAGGCGATCTCCTGCATCGCCACCACATGGCGCACCAGCGCCACCCCGTTGCCGTCGGCGGCGGAGCGTATCAGCATCGACAAATCCTCGAACATCAGGCCGCCGGACGGCTCGGCCATGTCGACCCCGGCCGCGCGCAACCACGGCGACCACGGCTCCACCGAGCGCAGCAGCGTGTGCCGGTTCAGCTCGTGCGGCGCGGCGGGCAGCTGTCCACCGCGATAGTGGGGACTCACTACGGGATAGTAAACGTCGCCCATCAGCCGCTGCACCACCAGCCCCGGATAGTTGCCGCGCCCGAAGCGGATGCCGACATCGATGCCGTCGCGCGCCAGGTCCTGCAGCTGGCCGCTCGATTGCAGCACCACCTCGATATCCGGATACAGCTCGATGAAACGGCCCAGCCGGGGCGCCAGCCAGCGCGCGGCAAACGATGGAATCGACGAAATCGTCAGCCGCTGGTTGACGGCGGCGGCGCGCATGGCATCCGCCGCAGCGGCGATATCCCCAAAAGACTTGCCTAAAAACTGGGCAAATTTCAGCGCGTCGCTAGTTATTTTCACCTGCCGGCCGTGGCGTACGAACAGCGGCCGCCCCAACTCCTCCTCCAAAGCGCGCACCTGATGGCTGATCGCTCCATGCGTCAGATGCAACTCTTCCGCCGCCCGCGAGAAGTTCTCGTGGCGTGCCGCCGCCTCGAAGGCGCGCAGTGCGGAAAAATTGGGCAGGCGACGGCTGGCGCTCATCAGGTCTTCATGCTGTGGATAACTATGTGAATAAAATTAGCTAGAATCACGAAAATATAACGTTATACAGGCGCTACGGCAAGGCTTACCATGTGAATAAATCTACTCTAGCCGGAGCCGCCATGCCTTTTGAACTGTACGTCGACAGCCTGTTCACCAGCCCCTACGCCATGTCGGCCTTTGTCGCGATGACCGAAAAGCGCTTGCCGTTCAGCGTCAAGACGGTGGACCTGAAGGCGGGCCAGCAGAAACTCAGCGCCTATGCGGCCCGCGCGCTGACCGCCCGGGTGCCGTCGCTGGTCGAGGGCGATTTTGTGTTGACCGAGTCGACCGCCATCACCGAGTACCTGGACGAGAGCTTCCCGGCGCCGGAATACATCGCGCTGTATCCGAAGGACCGGCGCCAGCGCGCCCAGGCGCGGCAGATCCAGGCCTGGCTGCGCAGCGACCTGCTGGCGGTGCGCGCCGAGCGCGACACGGAAACGGTATTTTTCGGCAAGGCTTGCGCGCCGTTGACGGAAGCCGGCCAGGCCGCCGCCGCCAAGCTGATCCATGCCGCCAGCCAGTTCGTGCGGGAAGGCAGCCCCAACCTGTTCGGCGACTGGTCGCTGGCCGATGTCGACCTGGCGCTGATGCTCAACCGCCTGATCCTGAACGGCGACGAGGTGCCGCAAAAGCTCAAGGACTACGCCGCAGGCCAGTGGCGGCGGCCATCCGTCCAGCAATGGCTGGAGCGTCACCAGCCGGGCTGATTTATAATGTCGGGATGACGTCCCCTACCTCCACCGAGCCGGCGCTGATCCGCCACCTCGGCCTTTCCGACTACGACAGCACGTTCGCCGCGATGCGCGCCTTCACCGACGCGCGCACGCCGGACACCCGCGACGAACTGTGGATCGTCGAGCATCCGCCCGTGTTCACGCTGGGCCTGGGCGCCGACCGCGGCCACCTGTTGGCGGGCGCGTCCGCCATCCCGGTGGTGCAGACCGACCGCGGCGGCGAGGTCACCTACCACGGCCCCGGCCAGGTGGTGATCTACATGCTGATGGACCTGCGCCGCAACAAGCCGGGCGGCAAACTATACGCCCGGCAATTCGTCTATAAAATCGAGCAAGCGATCATCAACGTGTTAGGGGCGTATAATCTCGCCGGTGAGCGCGTTGCGGGCGCGCCGGGCATCTACATGGCCGGCGGACCGAAGCAAGGCGCCAAGATCGCCGCGCTCGGCCTGAAAGTGCGCGGCAACGGTTGCACCTATCATGGGCTGTCGCTGAATGT
This sequence comes from Rugamonas sp. A1-17, assembly GCA_025548565.1. Classification (GTDB taxonomy): domain Bacteria; phylum Pseudomonadota; class Gammaproteobacteria; order Burkholderiales; family Burkholderiaceae_D; genus Rugamonas. The sequence goes on along the minus strand of JAJLPB010000012.1, from coordinate 193,979 downwards.
GGCGATGGACCTGGCCCCGTTTTCCTGGATCAACCCCTGCGGCTATGCCGGGCTGGAAACGACCGACATGCGCAGCGTCGGCGCGACCGCCGTGTTGTCCGACGTGCAACAGCAACTGGCCGAGGAGCTGATCCGCGTATTGGCGCAGGTGGCCGAACCGGCAGTACACGAATAACCAAACTTCGCCCGCGAGGGCACGCAGCCAAATGACTTCTGAAACCACCTCCAGCGTTGCCCCAGCTTACAACCCGAGCGAAAAGCAAAAAGGCGCCAGCAAGACCGCGCGCATCCCGATCAAGATCGTGCCGATCGAGCAGGTTGAGCGGCTGAAAAAGCCGGAGTGGATCCGCGTCAAGGCGGCGTCGGCCTCGACCCGCTTCTACGAGATCAAGGACATCCTGCGCGAGAACAAGCTGGTGACCGTGTGCGAAGAGGCCAGCTGCCCGAACATCGGCGAATGCTTCGGCAAGGGCACGGCCACCTTCATGATCATGGGCGACAAGTGCACCCGCCGTTGCCCGTTCTGCGACGTCGGCCACGGCCGTCCGGATCCGCTGGACAAGGATGAGCCGGCCAACCTGGCCAAGACCATCGCCGAACTGCGCCTGAGCTACGTGGTGATCACCTCGGTCGACCGCGACGACCTGCGCGACGGCGGCGCCGGCCACTTTGTCGAGTGCATCCAGAACACCCGCGCGCTGTCGGCCAAGACCCAGATCGAAGTGCTGGTGCCGGACTTCCGCGGTCGCCTGCAAAAGGCGCTGGACATCTTCAAGGACGGCCTGCCGGACGTGATGAACCACAACCTGGAAACCGTGCCGCGCCTGTACAAGGAAGCGCGTCCGGGTTCGGACTACATGCACTCGCTGCAGCTGCTGAAGGAATTCAAGGAGCTGTACCCCGAGGTGAAGACCAAGTCCGGCATCATGGTCGGCCTGGGCGAGACCGATGAGGAAATCCTGCAGGTGATGCGCGACATGCGCGAGCACAACATCGACATGCTGACCATCGGCCAGTACCTGGCGCCGTCCAACAGCCACCTGCCGGTGCGCCGTTACGTGCACCCGGACGTGTTCAAGATGTTCGAGGAAGAAGCCTACAAGATGGGCTTCAAGCACGCGGCGGTCGGCGCCATGGTGCGCTCCTCGTACCACGCGGACGAACAGGCGCACAACGTCCTGGCCGCAGGCTAAATCAAGTAATAGAAAGGGCTCGGGCAAGGAGCCCTTTCTGCATTTACGTAATTTCCTTTGTTGTTTTGATAGTTATTGGAATTGTCCCCCGGAGGCATCATCTCTCAAAATGATGTTTCTAATATATAAAGTACTGATGCCCCGGCCGTGGCAATGGCCCTGAGGCGCCAGGCTATGAGGGGACATGCATGGACACCGCATACAAACGTATCGTGGTCGTCGGTGGCGGGGCGGCCGGTTGGATGGCCGCGACGGCGCTGGCGACCGCCTTGCCGGCTTGCACCGTGGAGCTGGTTGAATCCGAAGAGATCGGCATCGTCGGCGTGGGCGAAGCCACGTTTCCATCGATCCGCAATTTCCACCGGCTGGTCGGCATCGACGAGACCGAGTTCCTGCGCGCCACCAACGGCACCTACAAGCTGGGCATCGAATTCCGCGACTGGCGCGTGCTCGGCGAGAATTATTTCCACACCTTTGGCGACTTCGGCGAGCTGACCGGCCCCGACGCCCTGTGGGGCCATTTCCGCCGGCTGGGCGACGCCGGCCTCGGCACGCTGGGCGAGCAATGCCTGTCGAGCGTGATGGCCAGCCAGGGACGCTTCCAGGGCCTGGCTTCGGAAGAGAACAAGCCGTTCAACTATGCCTACCACTTCGACGCGGCGCTGTACGCCGGCTTCCTGCGCGCGCTGGCGCTGAAACGCGGCGTGCGCCGCACCGAGGGCCGCATTGTCGACGTGGCGCGGCGCGCCGATGGCGGCCTGGCCACGCTCAAGCTGGCCGACGGCCGCGAGCTGGCCGGCGACCTGTTCATCGACTGCTCCGGCTTCGCCTCGCTGCTGCTGGGCCGCACGCTGGACGAGCCCTTCGCCGACTTCAGCCACTGGCTGCCGGTGGACCGCGCCTGGGCCGTGCCCAGCGAGCCCAGCGGGACCGCGCTGACGCCGTACACGCGCGCCACCGCGCTGGAGGCGGGCTGGGCCTGGCGGATCCCGCTGCGCAACCGGGTCGGCAACGGCCACGTGTTCGCCAGCCGCTACATCGACGAGGAGCGCGCCCGCGAGCAATTGCTGGCGCAGCTGGACGGCCCGGCGCTGGCCGAGCCGCGCCTGCTGCGCTTCACCACCGGCCACCGGCAGCGCTGCTGGGTGCACAACGTGGTCGGGCTGGGCCTGGCCTCGGGCTTCCTGGAGCCGCTGGAGTCGACCAGCATCTTCCTGATCCAGAGCGGCCTGGGCAATCTGATCCCGCTGCTGCAGAAAGGCAGGCCTACCACGGCCGAGGTCGGCGGCTACAACGCCGGCATGGCCCGGCAGTTCGAGCGCATCCGCGATTTCATCATCCTGCACTACTGCCTCACGGCGCGCCGCGACAGCCAGCTGTGGCGCGACATGGCCGGCATGGAGTTGCCGGAAACCCTGGCCTTCAAGATCCACGCCTGGCGCCAGGCCGGCGTGCTGCACCAGTACCAGTGGGAAGGCTTCGACGCCAACAGCTGGCTGGCGATCCACGCCGGCATGGGCCACTGGCCGGAGCGTGCCGATCCGGAGCTGGCCGAGCTGCCGCGCGACGAGGCGTTGCAGGCCCTGCGCCAGCGGCGCGAGACCATCGCCGCCCTGGTGGCGGCCATGCCCACCCACGATGCCTATCTGCGCAGGATGGTGGCGCGCTGAAGCGGCGACGAGACATTTAAAAACAAGTACCTAAGAGGAGACAATAAGATGATAAAAGAAGCGATGAGATTTCAACTGTCGGCCATCGGCCTGGCCGGCATCGCGCTGCTGGCCGGTTGCGGCGGCGGCGGCGGCGGTGGTGGCGGCAGCGGCGGCGCGGTGCAGACGATCGCGTTCGACTTCCCTGGCGGGGCGGTGGTCGGCATCCCACCCACCGTCGCGACCACCAAGCTGGTGGCGACGGCCAGCTCCGGCGGACCGGTCACCTTCACCTCGAATACGCCGACGGTCTGCACCGTCAGCGGCGACACCGTGTCGCTGCTGGTGGCGGGCGAGTGCTCGGTGACCGCCACCCAGTCCGGTTATCAAGGCTACGCCGCGGCCTCGCACAGCCAGATCTTCGTCATTCCCAAGCGGCCGCAGATGGTGGTCTTCCGCAATCCTGGCTGGCAAGCGCTGGACGCGCAGCCGGTGACGCTGGCCGCGACCACCAACACGGGGCAGCCCGTGGTCTTTACGACCAGCACGCCGGCGGTGTGTTCGGTCAGCGGCACCTCGTTGTCCAAACTCGGCAACGGCCTGTGCATCGTCACCGCCAAGCAGGACGGCAGCGACATCTTTGCGGCGGCGGCGACGGTCAAGAATATTCCGATCGGCACCGAACAAGCGGCCGCCGTGCCGTTCCTGACCGGCTACAAGGACACCAGCCAAACCAAGGAGCTCGGCACCGTCAGCCCCTACTCGGGCAGCAGCGCGGACGGCTGGTATTGCGGCTCGAACTGGTGCGGCAGCTCGGTCTCCAGCGATGGCGGCAGCTTCACGTATTTCTACAACATCCAGCCCAAGGATCCTGCCGGCCTGGGCGCTTATTGGGGCATCAAGCTGTTCGCCGGCACCCTGACCGATCTGGCCACGAACGGCGACACGCTGACCGGCGTGCGCATCGATGCCCAGGCGGCGGTGAAGTTCAATATGGCGATGAACAGCGAATGGTTCAGCACAAGTAACAATGCGGTCAATGTCGACCTGGCCCTCGGCCACTTCGCGCTCAAAGAAGGCAAGGCCTGCAACGTCACGCTGCGCGCGGTGGTGAAGCCCACCGCCGCCGCCGCCGCGGACTACAGCGTCAGCCTGCGCGACAAGTTCACGATCAACGAATCGTGCGGCCTGACCGGGCTGGACCTGTGGAACGAGCTGCAGGACTACCCGATCTCCAAGGTTGAATTCTCGGCGGCGGGCGTGAACACCTCGGTGTCGACCCCGGGCGCGGCCGCGCTGACCTTCACCACCAAGCTCACGCTGACCGGCGCCATCACCTTCCAATGACGGTGCGGCGGGCAATCAAGGCATAGACAAGAGGATAAATAGAATGAAGAAGATTGAGACACTGGGTAGCAGGAAACCCCTGAAGATGACCGCGCTGGCGATCGCGGCGGCGCAGCTGGCGCTGATGTACAGCGGTGGCGCGCTGGCGCAGACCGGCTCCCCGGCGGATGCCCAGGACGTGCCGGCGGAAAAAGTGGTGGTGGTGACCGGCCAGCGCAAGCAGCTGGAGACCTCGCAACGCATCAAGCAGGAGGCCGAACAGATCGTCGACTCGGTCGTGGCCGACGAGGCCGGCAAGCTGCCGGACAAGTCGATCACCGAGGTGCTGCAGCGTGTGGTGGGCGTGACCATGGACCGCAACACCTCGCGCACCCGCACCAACGCGGCCAGCAATCCGCTGTCCTACAACGTCGAGGGCTCGGGCGTGCAGATCCGCGGCCTGTCGTGGGGCTCGTCCACGCTGAACGGGCGCGAGGGCTTCTCGGCCGGCTTCCCGGGGCGCGAGCTGAGCTGGGGCGACATCCCGCCGGAGCTGATGGCCGGCGTGGACGTCTACAAGAACCCGTCGTCCGAGCTGATCGAGGGCGGCATCAGCGGCCAGGTCAACCTGCGCACGCGCCTGCCGTTCGACTCCAAAGGACAGAGCGGCGCCTTCTCCGTCTCGGACAGCTACACCCCGTTCGGCAAGAAGAACACGCCGTCCTTCTCCGGCCTGTACTCCAACCGCTGGTCCACCGACATGGGCGAGATCGGCGCGCTGATCGATGTCTCTTACGGCAAGTCCGCGTTCCGCTCCGACTCCTACAGCCTCGGCGCCTACTACCCGCTGAGCAAGCCGGTTCCCGGCCAGACGGTGTGGGTGCCGAACGGCACCTCCTGGGGCACCGGCGAGGGCAAGTCTGAACGCGCGGGTGTCTATGCCGCGCTGCAATGGAAGAAGAACGACAAGGAGTCGTCGCTGACTTACTTCGATTCGGGCTTCCGTTCCGAGAGCGTCAACGGCAGCTTCTTCAGCACCGCGTCGGACGGCAATTCCGGCTTGACGCCGTATGACCTCACGCTCACCAACGCCCAGTACGACGCCCACGGCGTGCTGCAAAAAGGCACGTTGAGCTATCCGGGCGGCCTGGGCCGCAACCAGTTCGCGGCCGGCGGTTTGTCCGCGGGCACGAGCAGCTCCTATGACAACGCACATGGACGCACGCGCGACATCTCCTGGAACGCGAAATGGCGGATGGACGAGCGCTGGACCTTCCAGAGCGATCTGCAGTGGGTGCACGCCACCAATGGCGGGGACGGCAACATGATCAACATGGGGACGTTCGTGCCCAGCATGAGCTTTGACCTCACCACGCCGCGGCCCACGGTCAGCTTCGACGCGGCCGCGCGCGCCGCCCTGGCCGATCCCGGCAACTACTTCTTCAACAACCTCCAGCCTTACCTCAACAAGTCCAAGGGCGACATGTATGCGTGGAAGGGCGACGCCAAGTTCGTCTTCGACAGCAACGTGCTGCGCGACCTGCGCTTTGGCGTGCGGTTGACCAAGCGCTCGTCGTCGCATGCGATCGGCGTTGGCAGCGGCTGGTATTCCCTGTCCGAGCCGTGGTCGGTGTTCCAGAGCCCTGGGGTGGGCCGGCCGCCGACGGCCGCCGAGATCGGCAATTCCTGGCAGTCCCGCGGCAACTTCGGCTACCTGAGCGATCCGCGTTATGCGGCCCTGGCCCCCGTCCAGCAATACGCCTTCCCCAACTTCTTCAACGGCAGGGTGGGCTCGCCGCCAACCATCGTGGTGCCGACAATGGCCGCGGTGCGCAACTATCCGGCCCAGGACCTGGCGCTGGTGGCGGTGAAGCGCCTGCAATGCGAAGACGGCAATCGCCTCAAGAACACCAACAACGATTGTTCGACGCAGGGCGCCGACTGGCGGCCGATGATCTTCTCGAACGATCCTGCGGACATCAATCCGCAAAATCCTTTGCAGGGCGCGCTGTCGACGGCCAGCGAAAATACCCAGGCGCTGTATGGCACGCTGCGCTTCGGCTTCGACGACCTGAAGTACCCGGTGGAGGGCAATGTGGGCGCGCGGGTGGTCCGGTCGAGCGCGCAGTCCCACGGCTACACGGTATTCAATCCGCAGTATTCCAACACCACCAATCCCGCCTTGCCACGGTTCGGGGTGTTCAACGAGCCGCTCGATGTCAAGGGCAGCCACGTCGACGTGATCCCCAGCCTGAACCTGAAGATGAGCCTGACCGACAAGTTGCAGTCCAGGCTGGCGCTGTCGCAGGGCATTTCCCGTCCTGGCTTCGATCAGGTGCAGGAGTACGTCAACCTGCAGCAGAAGGTGGACAACGCCACCGTCAATGGCGTCAGCACGATCAAATCGGTCAGCTACGTCGGCACCAACTCGGGCAACGCGAACCTGAAGCCGCTTAAGTCGAACAACTTCGATCTGTCGCTGGAATGGTATCCGCAGAGCGGCCAGTCGCTCACCGCGGTGGTGTTCTACAAAAAGATCAAAGACATCATCATGACCGATACCTACACCAGGAGCATCAAGGACCTGGCCGGCAATTCGCAGGAGTTTGTCATCACCGGGCCGGCCAACGCGGCCAAGCTGTGGGAGGGCGGGATTGAAATCGCCGGCCAGACCTACCTGGATAAAATTCCGGGACTGGCCGGGATACCCGACTGGGCGAAGGGCTTCGGCATCTCCGCGAACTGGACCTACCTGGACGGCAAGCAGGACCTGTACCACCCGTACACGTCGCCTTATTGCCCCAAGAGCGGTAGTAGCGACAGCCTGACCAATCTCTACGGTTGCGACACCAACGGCTTGCCCTTCAAGGACCTGCCGGTGGTCAACCTGTCCAAGCATGCCTTCAACCTGGGCCTGATGTACGACCGCGGGCCGATTTCGGCACGGCTGGCGTATAGCTGGCGCTCGCGCACCTTGCTGGCGACCAGTGCGTTCGGCGCCGGCGGCGGCGATGCCGTCAGTGCCGATCCGGCACGCCTCGTCAACGGGGTGGCGCCGACGGACGTGGGTTGGGGACTGCCGGTCTGGCAAGAGGCCGTGGGGCAGTGGGACGCCAGTCTCAACTACAACTTCACCGACAAGCTGTGGGCCAGCGCCAGCGTCAGCAACCTGACCCAGACGGTGACCAAGCAGACCAACCAGCAGTTCATCGGCAACACGGGGCGCTCGTGGTTCGATCCGGGCCGCAGCTTCAAGGTGGCGATGGGTTACCACTTCTGACCGGGGAAAATTGCTATCATCGCGGGTGTCGGGCCCAGGCCCCCACTCGCGAAGGATAGTCATGGACGCCAGCCAGTTCAACCCGGAATACTTCAACAGCTTCGGCAAGGGCAGCCTGCCGGATCATCTGGGGATCGTCGTCACCGGCGTGCGCGAGGGCGAGATCGTTGCCGAGTTCGCGGTCACGCCGCGGCACCTGGCGCCGAACGGCTACCTGCACGCCGGCAGCGTGGTGACGCTGGCCGACACCGCCTGCGGCTACGCCTGCTTCTCGCACCTGCCGGAGGGCGGGCAGAGCTTCACCACCATCGAACTGAAATCCAACCACCTGGGCACGGCGCGCGATGGCGTCGTGGTAGCGACCGCGAAGGCCGTGCACCTGGGGCGCACCACGCAGGTGTGGGACGCCATCGTCAGCAACAAGGAGACCGGCAAGACCATCGCCCTGTTCCGCTGTACGCAGATGATTCTGTTCCCGAAGCAGGCGTGACGGCATGCGGCCCCTTTCCAGATTAGCCGGGCTGGGTCTGCTGCTGGCCGCGTCGCTGGCGGCGGCGCAGACGCCCTACACCGACGACGCCACCTACGCCGGCCTCGGCGGCAAGGACGGCATCAAGCGCATCGTCGACACCTTCATTCCGCTGGTGCTGGCCGACGCGCGCATCAAGGCGACCTTCGACGACTTCGACATGGTGCAGTTGAATGCGCGGCTGCGCGAGCAGTTCTGCGAATTCGCCGGCGGCCCGTGCCGCTACACCGGCCAGCACCGCGACCGGACCATGGACGGCGTCGGCACCGTGCGCGACATGGCTACCGTGCATCAGGACCTGAAGATCACCGATGCCATGTTCAACGCGCTGACCGAGGATTTGCAGATCGCGATGGAACGCAACCAAGTGCCCAACCGCGTGGCCAACAAGCTGATCGCGAAACTGGCGCCGATGCGGCGCGACATCGTCACCGAGCGGGCCGCGCAGGGCCGGCCGGACATGGGCAAGTTCCTCGCCACCGGCGGCGTCAGCCAGGTCGAGGGCGCGGGCGGCGGCGGCATCACACCATGGGCGCTGATCGGCGGCTACGGCACGCGCGACAGCTGGGGCGCCAACGCGCACTACACCCACCTCGCCACCCAGGACTACAAGCTCGACAGCTACGGCGTCGCGGTGGGCATCGCCGACCGGCTGGAGCTGACCCTGGCCAAGCAGCGCTTCCAGGGCAGTCTGGCGCCGCTGAACCTGCTCGACATCCGGCAGGACATCGTCGGCGTGAAAGTGAGGGTGGCGGGCGACGCGGTGTACGGGCAGGACAGCCTGATGCCGCAGGTGGCGATCGGCATGCTGTACAAGCGCAACCGGGGTGTGGGCGGCCTGGGCGCGCTGGGCGTGAGCAATGTGAAGCAACTGGGCGCCAAGGACGACCATGGCTACGACTACTACGTGGCGGCCACCAAGATCCTGTTCGAGCAGAGCCTGCTACTGAACGGCACGCTGCGCGCGACCCGCGCCAACCAGATGGGCTTGTTGGGCTTCGGCGGCGACCAGGGCGACAGCCTGCGCCTGATGCCGGAGCTCTCGGCCGCCTACCTGGTCAATCGCAAGCTGGCGCTGGGCGCGGAATACCGCCGCAAGCCGCACAACCTGGGCGTCGACAACGAAAAGGCGTACTACGACGTGTTCGTGGCCTGGTTCCCGAGCAAAAACTTCTCGCTAACGGCCGCGTATGCCGAGCTGGGCGACATCACCATCTTCAATCCGAAGCGGCAGCGCGGCCTGTACCTGTCGGCGCAGGCGGGATTCTGACGGCATGTCGTTCCCGCGCAGGCGGGAACCCATAGGCCGCCGCCGAAGTTGCTCAGCATGGATTCCGCCTGCGCGGGAAGTCATTTCCCCCAGTGGGGGGAATGACGGGTCAGCCGTGCAGCGATTCTTCCAGCAGCTTGTGCAGCGCCGGGAAGTCCGGCTCGCCCAGGTAGCGCTTGAGGATCTTGCCATCCTTGCCGATGACGAAGGTGGTCGGCGTCATGGCCACGTTGCCGTAGGCCTTGGCTGCCGAGCCGTCCGTGTCGAGCGCGACCTTGAACGGCAGCTGGCGCGTCTCGGCGTAGTTCAGCACGTAGTTGGGCGGGTCGTAGCTCATCGCCACGGCCACGAACTCCAGCCCCTGCCCCTTGAACTTGTTGTAGGTGTCGACCATCTTCGGCATCTCGCCCACGCAGGTGGTGCACGAGGTGGCCCAGAAATTGACCATCACCACCTTGCCGCGCAGGCTCTCCGGCGAAATCTTGTCGCCCTTGATGCTCAGGAAGGTGACCTCGGGGGCGGCCTGGTGCTTGTTCAGCGACAGGTAGCCGCCAAAGCCGGCCGCGGCGATGACCACGGCGGCCAGCACCGGCTTGATCCAGCCGGGGGAAGATTTCGTCTGTTGCATGATGGGCTCGGACTAAAAAGGCGATGGGGCCATTATAGACCCCATCCGGATTACGAGTTGCCGGCCGGCTTGGCTGGCTGCAGGCTCTGCCACTCGTCTTCGGTGATGTACTCGAACACCTTGACCACCTTGTACACGCCGCTCACGCCGCGCGCCACGTCGGCGCCGATCTGGCCTTCGCGCTGGGTCACGCGGCCCTGCAGGTAGACCACGCCGCGCTCGGTCACCACCTGGTAGGAGTTGGCCGAGATATCCTTCTTGTCGACCAGGCTGGCCTTGACCTTGGTGGTGATCAGCGCGTCGTTGGAGCGCGAGGTGTAGCTCGACGGCCCGGCGATCTCCAGCTCGTTGATTACCGAGACCACGCCTTCGATGCCGCGCAGCTCGCGCTCGGCGGCGGCCTTCATGGCCTCGTCGCGCACCTCGCCGGTCAGCAGCGCCCGGCGGTTGAAACTGTTAATGTTGATGTGACCCGCATCGCCGACGACGTTGTTGAGCTTGATGCCGCCCTTGACTTCGATCGCCCGGTCTTCCGTCTGCGCACCCAGGGTGCGGCGGTCGGTTGCGGCCAGCGTCCCGGAAATGGCGCCGCCCGCGACCAGCGCGACACAGCCCGACAGCGAGGCCAGCATGGCGCCACACAGCACGCTCATGGCCAACGGCCGCTGTACTTTTTTCCAGATTACGCCGGGATTAGTCATTCACATCTCCTCCGAATAGCGCGACGTCGATGCCGTCGCAAATGCAATGTATGGTCACCAGATGGACTTCCTGGATGCGGGCGGTGCGGTCGGCCGGCACGCAGATGTGGACGTCGGCGTCGGTCAGCATCTTGCCGATGGCGCCGCCGCCCTTGCCGGTCATCGCCACCACGCGCATTTCGCGCTCCAGCGCCGCCTCGATCGCGGCCATCACATTGGCCGAGTTGCCCGAGGTCGAGAACGCCAGCAGGATGTCGCCGGCCTGGCCGAACGCCTGCACCTGCTTGGAGAAGATCTCGCGGTAGCTGTAGTCGTTGGCCACCGCCGTCAGGATCGACGTGTCGGTGGTCAGCGCCATGGCCGGCAGCGGGAAGCGTTCGCGCTCGAAGCGCCCCACCAGCTCGGCCGCGAAGTGCTGGGCGTCGGCGGCCGAACCGCCGTTGCCGCACACCAGAATCTTGTTGCCGTTGGACAACGCCGAGAACATCAGCTCGATCGCTTGCGCGATGTGCGGAGCGAGGACGGTGGCGGACTGGATTTTGAGTTCGGCACTTTCGTGGAAGTGCGAGAGTATGCGTTGATTATTCATAGTGTGCTGATTATAGTGCAGCCGCACAACGAGCCGGACAAGCGCTGTTAAAAATGCTTACATTTCCAGCGTGTTTTGCATCCATGACAACTTTTCGCCGTCGATGGCGACCAGGTCGAAGCGGCACGGCGGCAAATGGCGGTAGCGCTGCAGGTAGAACTGGGCCGCGTGGATCAGCCGCCGCTGCTTGGCCGGCGTGACGCTGGCGGCCGCTCCGCCGTAGCGGCTGCCCGCCCGCCGCCGCACCTCGACAAACACCAGGTGGGCGCCGTGCCGCATGATCAGGTCGATCTCGCCGGCCTTGCACAGGAAGTTGCGCTCGACCAGCACCAGCCCGGCCGCGCTCAGGTGGGCCAGCGCCCGGTCTTCGCCGAGCCGGCCCAGGCGCTGCTGTTCGGTGCGCGGCATGGCGGCCTCACGGCGTGACCGGCCGCGCCACGCCGTTCTGGTACACGGCCGGTTGTTCGGTGCGCTCGAAGCTGGCCGCGCCCTCGCCGAAGTCCACGCTCAGCCGGCCGGTCACGCCGTCCAGCTGGAAGCGCCCCACCGGATGACGGCCGATCTCGCGCGCCACGCGGTAGGCGTCGATGCCCAGCGCGTACAGGCGCTCGATGTCGGCGCTGTTCGATTGCAGCGGATGCGGGTAGACCATCACCGCCGGATGGTCGCGCTGCAGCTGCCACGGCAGGTCCAGCAGGTGCACGCCGTCCAGTTCCTGGGTCGGGCTGTTGCTGCCGCTGCCGGGGTTCAGCGCCGAGGTGCCGTAGATCGGCAGGCCGCGCAGCGACGGCGCCGGCGCGGCAACGGGCGGCGGCGGCAGCGCGTCGGCGGTGCTGAAGATGGGATTGGTCGGCTCGGTGCTGACGCCGTCGCTGAGGGCGCCGCGCAGCTGCCGGGTCTGGTCGGCGCTCATGGCCGAGAACAGCAGGCCGGGCGGGTCGTCGCGCAGGCGAGCGCGCAGTTGCACCAGTTCCGGATCGCTGAGGTAGCCGTCCGGCGCGCTCAGCTCGACCGTTTTGGAGGGCAGGCCGTGGCGCTCCCATTGCGCGGCGAAGGCGGCCGCCACGCGCCGCTGCCAGGGCGTGCTGGTGCTTAAAATCAGGGCAGTGCTGCCGGGTTGGTCGGCGGCGGCCCACTGCGCGGCCTGGCGCGCCTCCTCCTCGATCGACAGGCCCATGGCCAGCATCTGCGGCGGCAGCGGCGCCGCGCCCGGCATGCCGTGGCCGTCCGGGTAGTTCAGCGCGATGGTCGGTTTTTGCACCAGTGGATTGGCGGCGATGGCCGCCACGGCCGAGCGCGCCAGCGGGCCGACGATGATGTCGTCCTGCTGCTGGGCGCGGGCGTAGCTGGCCAGCACGTCCTGCGCCACGTCGCCGGTTTCGATCACGTCCACGGTGATGTTGTCGCGGTCGCGCTCCCACGCCGCCAGGAAGCCGGCCCGCACCGACGAGGCGGCCAGGCCCAGCGTTTCGGAACGCAGCGGCAGCAGCAGCGCCATGCGGATCGGCGCGGCGGACCCGGCTGTGGGAGCCTCGGCCATGCGCACCGGACCCTGGTCGGGGGTGACGGTCAGGCCGGCGCCGGCACGCGGCGGCGCGGCGGGGGCCATGCCCGGCAGCGTGACGGCGAAGGTCTCGGCGGGCGGCGGCGTCGGCTCAGGCGGCGGTTTGGGTAGCGGCACGGGCGCCGGCGGCAGCGCGGCGGGCGCGACACTTGTATTTGACGAGCCGGGCGCGCACAATCCTCCGGGCGCATCGCAGAACGGCGTGCTGCAGGCGCTCACCAGCGCCGCGGCCGCACACAGCAGCGACAACTTCACACTATTCATCCTACCCCCACAATGACCGCACAAGAATCCAGCTCCATCGCCACCCTGCCCGTGATGGGCGAAACGGCGCACCAGACCTATCCTAGCGCAACCTTGTACGTTGTGGCGACCCCGATCGGCAATGTGACGGATATCAGCCTGCGGGCGCTGCACGTTTTGAGCCTGGTCAATGCCGTGGCCTGCGAGGACACCCGCAACACCGCCCAGCTGATGACCCGCTTCGGCCTGCACAAGCCGCTGATCGCGGCCCACCAGCACAACGAGCGCGAGGTGGCGGACACGCTGATCGCCCGCCTGCAGGCCGGCGAGCGCATCGCGCTGGTGTCGGACGCCGGCACGCCGGCGGTGTCCGATCCGGGCGCGCGCATCGTCGACGCGGTGCGGGCGGCCGGCCTGCGCGTGCTGCCGTTGCCGGGGGCGTCGGCGGCGGTGACGGCCTTGTCGGCCAGCGGGTTGGTCAACGATCAGTTTTATTTTGTCGGCTTCCTGCCGGCCAAGGCCAAGCAGCGCGAGAACTTTCTCGCCACGCTGCGCGCGGTGACGGCCACGATGGTGTTCTACGAGGCGCCGCACCGCATCCTCGATTGCGCCACGGCGCTGGCGGCGGTGTTCGAGCCGGAACGCCAGGTGGTGTTCGCGCGCGAGCTGACCAAGATGTTCGAGGAAATCCACCGCTGCCCGCTGTCCGAGGCGGAGGCCTGGATCAAGGCCGACCCGCATCGCGAGAAAGGCGAGTTCGTCGTGCTGCTGGCCGGCGCGCCCCCCGCCGAGGACGAGCAGGACGTGGAGGCCGAGCGCATCCTGAAGATCCTGCTGACCGAGTGCTCGGTCAAGCAGGCGGCCAACCTGGCGGCGCAGATCACCGGCCGCAAGAAGAACGCGCTGTACGACCGCGCGCTGCAGCTCAAGGGCGGCGACTGATCAGAACTTGCAGCCGCTGTCCTTCTTGTCCAGCATCCAGATGAGCGGCGCCAGCAGGCCGCCGCCGCCCTTCCGGCAGTCGGGCCGGGTGGCGCCCTGGATGTCGCGTCCCAGCTTGGTTTCGCGTTGCTCGGGATACAGCGGATGATCATCCAGTTGCGCCACCGGCAGCCCGGCGCGCGCCGGATCCTTGGCGTTGGCTTCCTTGCGGGCGGTTTTCAGCGCCGCGTTCATGTCGAATTTTTTCGGTTGCAGTTCCGGATGCAGCGGATCGGGCGCGGTGCTGGCCGGCGCCGGCAGCGTGATCGCCTGCGCCGTGACCGGTGCGGGCACCTCCACCTCCGCCTTGGCCGGCGTTCTGGCGCGCTCTGCCAACTGTGGCCGTTCGCGCTTGCGCGGCTGTGCCGGCTCCGGCTTCGGCGGCGGCTCCACCTTGGCGACGATGGGCTTGGGCGGCTCGGCCGGCCGCAGCCACACGGTCATGGCCTTGGCAGGCTGTGGCTGCTTGGGCGCGGTGGGCGCCGCCAGCCGGTAGCCGAAGATCAGCGCCGCATGCAGTACCAGCGAAACGGCGATGCCCGCGGCTATCCCCGGCCGCCGCATCGGGGCGGGCTGGAATGAGGACAGGGTCGCGCTCATGGCTTTTTAGATAATTTACTTGTCACGCCGCGATAATCTCACATTGAAAAAACAATGGTACATATCTCTTCACAACAAATAGCAACAAAATTGCCATAAATTCTAGTAAGCCGCTAAAGCTGAAAGAAGGTGCGATTACTCAACTATGCGGTTAGAGTTCATCGCGTATTGCATGAATGCTTTCCGCTACCGCATGTAGACCGATCGCTGGGTCAAGATCGAAATCTCTTTCGTTGACTATCCCATCCATGTACTCAAGTGAGTCGGCTTAGGTTCGAGGGAGGCTCCAACGCACCGTAGGCGGGCTCGTTAATGGGAGTCGATGCGGGGGAAGAAAATATGGAACTCAAGCGTTCGGTAGTGGTCAAACAAATATGAAACTGGTTTACCGATATCGCGTCAAATCTCTGACCGGCCTGCTGAACCAGCAAGCATGGATGGTCAATTTCGTCTGGAACTACTGCAACGACCGGCAAAAGGATGCGTTGCGCTTCGGCCGGCGCTGGCACACGGGATTCGACCTGATCAAGCTGACCACCGGATGCTCCAAGGAGCTTGGTCTGCATTCGGGCACGATCAACGACATCTGCCAGCGCTACGCCATCTCGCGCGCCATGACGCACCGGCCGTACTTGCGCTATCGCGGCCGCAAGGCGATGGGCTGGGTGCCGTTAAAGGGGCGTGACCTCAAGCGCGAAGGCAACGCTTTCCGGTTTGCCGGTCGGACGTTCCGGGTGTTTTACTCGCGCCCTCTGCCGGAAGGGAAAATCCTCGACGGCACCAACTTTTCGCGCGATCGGCGCGGCAACTGGTTTCTTAACATTGTCGTCGAGGTGGCACCGGCACCGGTCCGTGCCCCCGTGCGCGGGGTCGGCATCGATCTGGGTCTGAAGATGCTGGCGACATTGAGCGACGGCAGCGCCATCGAGGCGCCTCACTTTTACCGGGAAGCCGAGGTGGCGCTGGCTGGTGCCCAGCGCGCGCGCAAGAAGCGACGTATCAAGGCAATCCATGCCAAGATTGCCAACCGCAGGCTCAATTTTCTGCACACCCGTACCAGCGCGATCATCGCCGCCTTCGACTACATAGTGGTCGGCAACGTCAACGCGCAGGGCCTCGCCAAAACCAGAATGGCGAAGTCGGTCTACGATGTCGGCTGGTCGTCCTTCCGTACACAACTGGCGTACAAGGCTGTTAAGCATGGCGCCTGGTTCGAGGAAGTCGACGAACGTTTCACCACCCAGGTCTGCTCGCATTGCGGCGCTTTGCCCGATACGAGGCCGAGAGGTATCGCAGACCTTGGAGTAAGAGAGTGGTGCTGTAGCGATTGCGGTGCTGTGCACGATCGTGATCTCAATGCTGCGGTCAATATTCTCCGTCGCGGACGTGCGACGCTAGCTGTAGGAATCTCCGCTCTTTAGGGCGGGGAAGACGTCAAACTGATTTCATAGTGGCACTTGACGGATACGGAGGCAGCATGTATTATCTTGCTTCTTCGGAGTGTGGCGCAGCCCGGTAGCGCACCTGGTTTGGGACCAGGGGGTCCAAGGTTCGAATCCTTGTACTCCGACCAGTTTCAGAAAAAAAGACTCAAGAGTTTCGGCTCTTGGGTCTTTTTTTTATCCTCCACGGTTCATCGAGCTATACGAATTGATCATAGATTCGATTGAATACGCAATTGGTTGGCAAGCGAGCTCTTACGTAATATGAAATGAGCGCGGGCAAAACGCGCATAAGAAAATTACGGAGAGACCATGCATTCGACTAAGTTCAGCCACCCTATCGCCTGCTAGCTCGCCGCATCGCGCGAGCGCCTGCTGTCCAAAACCAGAGCTATATGCCGAAACAGGCAGGCCTTCGCACATTCATTCATTCCTAATAAGAGCACGGAGACACAATGAAAATGAATACTTCCAAGACGGTCATAGCCGCCCTGATCGCCGAGATGTTGATGATGGCGGGCGCGTCGGCGCAAACCGCCAACGAGGCCAAGCCGCTCGATACCAGCGCGACCGTGGTGGTCAGCGGCATCCGCGCCTCGCTGTCGTCGTCGCTGACCACCAAGCGCCTGCAGGACGGCGTGGTCGACGCGGTCTCCGCCGAGGATGCCGGCAAGTTCCCGGACACGAACATCGCCGAATCGCTGCAGCGCGTCACCGGCGTGCAGATCCAGCGCAACAACGGCGAAGGCCGCTACATCTCCGTGCGCGGCCTCGGGCCTGAATTCAACAACGTGCTGGTCAACGGCCGCACCATGACCAGCGACACCGGCGGCCGCGAGTTCTCCTTCGACCTGCTGTCCTCCGACCTGATCTCGAAAGCGCTGGTCTATAAAACGTCGCAAGCCTTCCTGCCGGAGGGCGGCATCGGCTCGACCGTGGACATCCAGACCGCGCGCCCGCTGTCGGGCAAGCTGGGCCACTCGTCGGTGGTCAACGTGTCCGACTCGTACGACACCAACTCCAAGAAGAACACGCCCAACATCGCCGGCATGTACTCGTTCGCCAACGAGAACCGCACCTTCGGCGTGACCGGTTCGCTCTCCTACACCGACCGCGCCTCCAAGCAGAACAAGGCCGTCAACGACGCCTGGAACTACCGCGACGTCTCGATGATCAACGGCGACCTCAACTCCAAGGGGTTGACGATGGCCGACGTGACCACCAAGAAGCTCTACATGCCGCAGAGTTACGGCTTCCAGCAGGAGAACGAAAGCCGCAAGCGCCTGGTGGGCAACCTGACGGTGCAATACAACCCGTCGCCGACCTGGAAACTGACGGCCGACGCCCTGTACTCGCGCCTCGACCAGAAGAACGACGTGATCGCGTTCAGCGACTGGAATAATCCGCAGCAGCTGGGCGTGAAGACCGACTCGAATAATCAAGTCACCAGCTTCCTGCGCCCCGGCTCGATCTTCTACGCGAACAATCCGGAACTGGCCGGCAGCGGCAAGCTGCTGGGCGAGGCCAACTCGAACGACATGATCGTCAAGGGCGGCGACCGCCTGTCCACCACGCAGGCGTTCGGCCTGAACTCGAAATGGGCGCTGATGCCGGAGCTGAAACTGGAAGGCGACATCTCCAGCTCGCGCACCACTTCCAAGTCGCCGAACATGTGGATCGTGGCCGGCATGGTGCCGAAGAACGGCGACGTGCTGACCTTCGGCAGCACGCCTGGCCTGGTGTTCGGCGACGGCATCGCAGACCCGACCGCGGTGCGCGCGCACGCCGTCTCGTATGGCGACATCCGCAATCTCGACGACCTGCAGGAAGGCCGCTTCAACCTGTCGTGGAACCACGAGATGGGCTACTTCAAGGGCATCGATTCCGGCGTGGCGCACTCGGAGCGCAACGTCGAGCGCACGCAGTGGAACAACGACGCATGGAACGCCTTCAGCGGCTACCACGTCTCCCTGCCGTCGTCGCTGTTCACGGTCACGCCGATGGATAACTTCCTCGGCAATGGCGCGCAGATTCCAAGCGCCTACCTGAGCTTCAATCCGTACGCCTACATGAACTACCTGAACCAGCCGTCGCTGCTGGCGCAATCGAACGACCCGGCGCTGTACCTCGACAAGAGCAAATACCCGAACGGCCCGATGGCGATCGACTACACCAAGCCTGACATGTGGGGCGTGAAGGAGAAGGTATCGAGCTTCTTCCTGGATTCGAAATGGGAAGGCGAACACTGGTCGGCCAACGCCGGCGTGCGCGTGGTGCACGTGAACTCGACGTCGACCGGCATCAGCCGCGTGCTGCTGTCGGCGACCAAGAGCCCCAACGACACGACCTATATCCTGAACTGGGGCCCGAACGCGGTTAACTCCGTCAGCAACAGCTACAACAGCTACCTGCCGTCGGCCAACCTGAAGATCGACCTGACGCCGGACATGCTGCTGCGCCTTGCCGCATCGAAGACCGAGACCCGTCCGACGCTGAACCAGATGGGCGTCAGCAATTCCTACGGCGGCCGCTTCGGCGACGTGCAGACCGGCGGCGGCAATCCCTACCTGAAGCCGATGCAGTCGAAGAACTACGACCTGTCGTATGAATGGTATCTGTCGAAGACCAACTACGTCAGCGCCGCCATCTTCCGCAAGGACGTCTCCAACTTCCTGGAGACCAAAATGGTCGACATGAAGATTCCGCAGTACGATGAAATCGTCCACGACACCCGCGTGCGCAACGGACAAGAGGGCAAGATCAAGGGCGTGGAACTGGCCGGCCAGTACGCCTTCGACAACAGCGTCTCGTGGCTGAAGGGCTTCGGCGTCGCCGCCAACTACACCTACGTGGACGCCAGCGCCACCCGCGAGTCCGACGCCACCGCGCCGGCCTGCGGCTACCCTGGCCTGTCGCCGCAGTCGTACAACGGCTCGGTGTTCTACGAGAACGACAAGTTCATGGCGCGCGTGAGCTACAACTGGCGCAACCACTTCTCCGTCGATTGCGGCGGCGGCAGCACCCTGCCACGCAACCGCGCGGCCTACGGCCAGACCGACGCCAGCCTGCGCTACAATCTGACGCCGAAGATGGCGTTGTACGCGGACTTCATCAATCTCTCCAACTCGCGGATGCACGAATATGCCAACAACGAATCGCAGTTCCTCACCCTGGAAGATGTCGGCCGCCGCGCCAACGTTGGCTTGCGAGTGGCTTTCTAAATGACGCGTACCAATCTGCCACGCCGACGCCTGCTGCAAGGCGCCGCCGCCGCCGCTGGTGGCGCGCTGCTGCCGATCCACGCCGGCGCGCAAGCGGCGCCGCGCTTCGCGGTCGGCGCCAGCGACTTCCTCATCGACGGCAAGCCGTTCCAGATCCGCTGCGGCGAAATGCACTTCGCCCGCGTGCCGCGCGAGTACTGGGGCCACCGCCTGAAGGCCATCAAGGCGATGGGCTTGAACACGGTGTGTGCCTACCTGTTCTGGAACTATCACGAATGGCGCGAAGGGAAGTTCGACTGGAGCGGCCAGCGCGACGCGGTGGAGTTCTGCCGTCTCGCGCAGCAGGAAGGGCTGTGGGTGATCTTGCGTCCCGGTCCCTACGCATGCGCCGAGTGGGAGATGGGCGGCCTGCCGTGGTGGCTGTTGAAGAAGAATCCGGGCGACGCCTTCCTGCGCACCCGCGATCCGGCCTTTATCGATCCGGCGCGGCGCTACCTGCGTGAAGTCGGCCGCGTGCTCGGGCCGATGCAGGTGACGCAGGGCGGGCCGATATTGATGGTCCAGGTGGAGAACGAGTACGGCTTCTTCGGTGAAGACCTGGACTACATGCGCGTGCTGCGCCAGGCGCTGCTCGACGCGCGTTTCGACGTGCCGCTGTTCCAGTGTAATCCGACCAACGCGGTGGCCAAGACCCACCTGGCCGGCATGCTCTCGGTGGCCAACTTCGGCAGCGATCCGGCCGGCGGCTTCAAGGCGCTGGCGGCGGTGCAGCAGGCGCCGTTGATGTGCGGCGAATACTATTCCGGCTGGTTCGACACCTGGGGCAATCCGCACCGCCGTGGCGACAACACCAGCGCTGTCGTCGACATCCAGGCCATGCTGAAGGCGAACGGCTCGTTCAGCCTTTACATGGCGCACGGCGGCACCACCTTCGGCCTGTGGGGCGGTTGCGACCGTCCCTTCCGGCCGGACACCACCAGCTACGACTACGACGCGCCGATCAGCGAAGCCGGTTGGATGGGCGCCAAGTTCAACGCCTACCGCGAGGGCATGCGTCCCTTCCTGGCGGCGGGCGAAGTGCTGCCCGAAGCGCCGGCGCGCAATCCCGTCATGAGCATCGACGCGTTCGCACTGAGCGAATCTGCGCCGGTGCTGGCCAACCTGCCGCCGCGCGCGATCAAGGCGGTGTCGCCGGAGCCGATCGAGCAGTACGACATCAGCCGCGGTTTGGTCGCCTATCGCGTGCAGCTGCCGGCCGGTCCTGCGGGCCTGCTGGCCGCCGCCAAGGTGCGCGACCTGGCCTGGGTCTACATCGACGGCAAGCTGGCGGGAACGATGGACACGCGCCACCGCCGCTTCTCGGTCGCCGTGCCGGCGCGCAGCAAGGCCGTGACGGTGGAGATCCTGCTGTACACCATCGCACGGGTTAACTTCGGTCTCGAGGTCCACGACCGCAAGGGCCTGCATGGCCCGGTGACGTTCACCGCCAAGGGCGGCGCGGCGCAGGCGGTGGAGAACTGGGAAATCCGCGCCATCGATTTCGACGCCGATGGCGTGCTGCCGCCGCTGTCGTTCAAGCGCGGACGCGCCAAGGGCCCGGCCTTCTGGCGTGGCGGTTTCGAAGCCAGCCGGCAAGCCGACACCTTCCTCGATATGTCGAGCTGGGGACAAGGCATCGTGTGGATCAACGGCCGCTGCCTGGGCCGCTACTGGAGCATCGGACCGACGCAGACCATGTACCTGCCCGGCCCGTGGATCAGGAAGGGCCGCAATGAAATCGTGGTGCTGGACCTGACCGGTCCGCGCAGCGCGCGCATCGCCGGCCTGACGGAACCGATACTCGACCAGCTCAATCCGGAGCTGGACCTGGCGCGTCCACCAAGCACGGTCAAGCCGGCGCTGGAAGGCGTTGCGCCGGCGCAGGCGGGCGAGTTCGCGGCTGGCGGAGCGACGCAGGATGTGATGTTCGCCGCGCCGGTCAAGGGCCGCCAGTTCTGCCTTGAATCGCTGAGCGCCTTCGACGGCAAGCAGTACGCGGCGGTGGCCGAGATTTCACTGCTGGGCAAGGATGGCAAGACCATCAACCAGCAATCGTGGACGATCGCCTACGCCAGCAGCGAGGAGTTGAAGAAGGAGGATGGTTCGGCGCTCAATGCCATCAACGGGCAGGCGTCGGACCACTGGCACACGGCGTTTGCCGGCGGTACCGGCCACCCGCACCAGCTGATCATCGATTTGGGTCAGCAGGTGGAGGTGGCGGGCGTGCGCTACACGCCGCGCCAGGGGACCGACACCGTCACCGGGCGTATCAAGCAGTACCGCATGTACGTCGCGGACAAGCTGGTACGCGAGTGACGTTGGTCTAGCCGGCGCGCTTGGCGGCGATGGCGTTGCCGGCGCGGCTGGCGCCTTTGCGGCCCAGGAACTGCGAGATGAACTGGCCGGCATCGACCACGATATCGAGGTCGATGCCGGTTTCAATCCCCAATCCCTGCATCATGTACAGCACGTCCTCGGTGGCCACGTTGCCGGTCGCCCCCTTCGCGTACGGACAGCCGCCCAGGCCCGACACCGACGAGTGGTAAATCGAGATGCCCAGCTCCAGGCTGGCGTAGATGTTGGCCAGCGCCTGGCCATACGTGTCGTGGAAGTGGCCGGACAAACCATCCAGGCGGAAGGCGCGGATCGCCGTCTCCATCACCGCCTGCGTCTTGCGCGGCGTGGCCACGCCGATGGTGTCGGCGATGTCGATCTCGTCGCAACCCAGGTCGCGCATGCGGCCCACCACGTCGGCCACCGCGTCCAGCGGCACCTCGCCTTGGTACGGGCAGCCGAACGAGCAGCTGATGCTGCCGCGCAGGCGCAGGCCGTTATCCTTGGCCGCCTTCGCCACGCCTTCAAAGCGCGCGATCGATTCGGCGATCGAGCAGTTGATGTTCTTTTGCGAGAACGCCTCCGAGGCCGAACCGAAGATCACCACTTCGTCCGCCTTGGCCGCCAGCGCCGCTTCGAAGCCCTGCATATTGGGCGTCAGCGCCGAGTAGATCACACCCGGCTTGCGCGCGATCGCGGCCATCACCTCTTTGCTGGTGGCCATCTGCGGCACCCACTTCGGCGACACGAACGACGCCGCCTCGATGTTCTGGAAGCCGGCGCTGGTCAGCCGGTTCACCAGCTCGATCTTCACTTCGGCGGGCACGCTCTCTTTTTCGTTTTGCAGGCCGTCGCGCGGGCCGACTTCGACGATCTTTACCTGTTTCGGCATACTGCTCATATCAATATCCTCGTTTGCGGTCGACCACGCCGGCGACGGTTTCGCCCTGCGCGGTCTTGCGGATTTTTTCGGTGATTTGCTGCACGCTCTCGCGGCGCAAGGTCAGCGCCGAGATGTGCGGCGTGATCGTGATGCGCGGCTCCTGCCAGAACGGATGCTGCGTCGGCAAGGGCTCGTTGCGGAACACGTCCAGCGTGGCGGCGGCGATGTGGCCGGACTTGATCAGCGTGAGCAGGTCCGGCTCGGCCAGGTGCGCGCCGCGCGCCACGTTGATCAGGTACGAGCCTTGCGGCAGCTTGCACATATTGGTGCGGTTGACCAGGTTGTTGGTTTCCGGCGTCAGCGGCAGCATGCAGACCAGCACGCGGCTACCGCGCAGGAAGGTGTCCAATCCATCTGCGCCGTGGAAGCACTGCACGCCCGGCATGCTCTTCTCGCTGCGGCTCCAGCCGCGCAGCGGGAAACCGAACGGCGCCAGCGCCTGCAGCACGCGCGTGCCCAGTACGCCCATGCCCAGCACGCCGACGGCGAAATCTTCCCTTGGATGCTGGGGCAGCGGCAGCCACTGGCCCGCGCGTGCCTGGGTTTCGTATTCGTCGAAGCGGCGGAAGTAGCGCAGCACCGAGTAGGTCACGTACTCCGCCATCTGCAGCGCCATACCGGCGTCCTCCAGGCGGATGATGGGAATGTGCGGCGGCAGCGCATCGCTGAACTTGAGCAGCGCGTCCACGCCGGCGCCGGTGACGAAGATCGCCTTTACCTGCGCCAGATCCGGCAGCATCGCCTCCGGCGGCGACCACACCACCGCGTAGTCGCAAGCCTCGCACTTTTCGCCGGCATGCCAGATTTCGACTTCCGCTTCCGGCAGGTATTTCGCAAAATCCTTGATCCACGGCTCGGTCTTGCCGTCCGCGCGATGTAAAAGAATACGCATGATGTCCTCCCTTACGCCGTCTTGAACGCCAGCAGTGGGGCGCCATCGGCTACC
Source organism: Rugamonas sp. A1-17 (assembly GCA_025548565.1). Classification (GTDB taxonomy): domain Bacteria; phylum Pseudomonadota; class Gammaproteobacteria; order Burkholderiales; family Burkholderiaceae_D; genus Rugamonas. Next base: position 170,501 of record JAJLPB010000012.1, on the reverse strand, counting down.
TGGTCGCCCACGCCGTACAGAACCTCGTCGACCACGCCATCGTGCGGCGCGGCGATGGTGTGTTCCATTTTCATGGCTTCCATGATGACCAGGGCGTCGCCCTTCTTCACTTCCTGGCCTTTGGCGGCCAACACAGCGACCACCTTGCCCGGCATTGGCGCGGTCAAGCGGCCGCCTTCGGCCTCGGTCTCGCCGGCATGCGCCATTGGATCATTGTAGGCCAATGGATAGTGCGCACCGTTGGTGAACACGTGCAGCATGTCGCCGTCGCGGCGCACCGTGCCGTGCACGGCCTGCTCGCCCAGCTTGATGCTGAAATCGTGGCCGTCCTGCGACATCAGGCTCAGTACCTGCGGCTGAGCCGTGCCGACGCTGAACAGCCAGTCGGCCGCGCGGTAGCTGACGTTGACGCTGTACGGCTTGGCCGCCGCCGTGAATTCGTCGCCGAAGGACAGCGCGCGCACGTACGGATGGTTCATGCGCCAGCCCAGCGCCTGGCCCCACGGGTCGGCTGCGTTGGCGCCGGATTGCGCGGCTGAGCGGTCTTTCTCGGATTCGATCAGCGACACGGCGGCCAGCGCCAGCGCGGCGTCCGGCGCCGCGTGCGCGGCCGGGAACAGCGCGTCGTGATTGCGTTCGATCAGGCCCGTGTCCAGGTCGGCCGTCGAGAAGGCCTGGCCTTCGACCAGGCGTTTCAGGAAGGCGATGTTGGTGGCCAGGCCGACGATCTGGTAGTGCGACAGCGCTTGTGCCATGCGGGCCAGCGCCTGCTTGCGGTCCGCGCCCCAGACGATCAATTTGGCGATCATCGGATCGTAGAACGGCGAGATGGCATCGCCGGCGCGCACGCCGGAATCGATGCGCACTCCTGCCGGCAGGTTGACGGCGCCGCCCAGTTCAAAGGCGACCGCGCCCGGCGTCTCCATGTGACGCAGGGTGCCGATCGACGGCAGGAAGCCCTTCTCCGGATTCTCCGCGTAGATGCGGGCCTCGATGGAATGGCCGTTGATGGCCAGCTCGTGCTGCTGCTTCGGCAGCGGCTCGCCGGCGGCCACGCGCAGCTGCCATTCCACCAGGTCGGTGCCGGTGATCATTTCGGTGACCGGGTGTTCGACCTGCAGGCGGGTGTTCATCTCCATGAAGTAGAACGAGCCGTCCTGGTTGGCGATGAACTCCACCGTGCCGGCGCCCACGTAGCCCACGGCCTTGGCGGCGGCGACGGCCGCTTCGCCCATCGCCGCGCGGCGTTCGGCCGGCATGTTCGGCGCCGGCGCTTCCTCCAGCACTTTCTGGTGGCGGCGCTGCACCGAGCAATCGCGCTCGAACAGGTAGATGCAGTTGCCGAGGGTGTCGGCGAAAACCTGGATTTCAATGTGGCGCGGGCGCTGGAGGTATTTCTCCGCCAGCACCTTGTCGTTGCCAAAGGAGCTGATCGCCTCGCGCTTGCAGGACGCCAGCGCGTCCTTGAACTGCGCCGAGTTCTCGATCACGCGCATGCCCTTGCCGCCGCCGCCGGCGGACGCCTTCAGCAGCACCGGGTAGCCGATCTTGTCGGCCTGCGCGTGCAGGAAGTCGGCGTCCTGCTGCTCGCCGTGGTAGCCTGGAACCAGCGGCACGTTGGCCTTCTCCATCAGCTGCTTGGCGGCGGACTTGGAGCCCATCGCGCGCATCGCCGATGCAGGCGGACCAATGAATACAAGGCCCGCTTCGGCGCAGGCGTCGGCGAATTCGGCGTTCTCGGAGAGGAAGCCGTAGCCGGGATGGATCGCTTGCGCGCCGGTGGCCTTGGCGACGGCGATGATTTTCTCGCCGCGCAGATAGCTCTCCTTGGCGGCGGCGGGGCCGATCAGCACCGCCTCGTCGCACACCGCCACGTGTTTGGCGTTGGCGTCCGCCTCCGAGTACACGGCGACGGTCTTGATGCCCATGCGGCGCGCGGTGGCGGCCACGCGGCAGGCGATTTCACCACGGTTGGCGATCAGTATTTTTGTGAACATGGTCTCTCTCTTTGCAGCTTGTGGCTGGAAGTTTTTTTATAGTTAACCGTAAAATCATCGTCGTCGTTATTCCCGCGCAGGCGGGAATCCATGCTGACTATGGACTCCCGCCTGCGCGGGAGTGACGGGTTGGCGGCCGCGCTGACGGGTTAGCAGCCGCACTTCTCCTTCGGTGCCGAGTCCAGCACGGCGCCACGGGTTTTCAGGCCCAGTTTGTTCAACAGCGCGCGGTCGTCTTCCGCTTCCGGGTTGTCGGTGGTGAGCAGCTTGTCGCCGTAGAAAATCGAATTGGCACCGGCCAGGAAGCACATCGACTGCACCGCCTCGCCCATCTGGCGGCGGCCCGCCGACAAGCGCACGCGCGCCTTCGGCATGGTGATGCGGGCCACGGCGATGGTGCGCACGAATTCGAACGGGTCCAGCGGGTCCATGCCGTACAGCGGCGTGCCTTCCACCTGCACCAAGTGGTTGACCGGCACCGATTCAGGATACGGATTCAGGTTGGCCAGCTGCGCGATCAGGCCAGCGCGCTGCAGGCGCGATTCGCCCATGCCGACGATGCCGCCACAGCAGACCTTCAGGCCCGCTTCGCGGATGCGGCCCAGCGTGTCCAGGCGGTCCTGGTATTCGCGGGTCGAGATCACGTTGTCGTAGAACTCCGGTGCGGTGTCCAGGTTGTGGTTGTAGTAATCGAGGCCGGCGGCCTTCAGGCGTTCGGCCTGTTTTTCTTCCAGCATACCCAGCGTGGCGCAGGTCTCCAGGCCCAGCGCCTTCACTTCGCGCACCATCTCCTCGACCTTGTCCATGTCGCGGTCTTTAGGGCTGCGCCATGCGGCGCCCATGCAGAAGCGGGTGGCGCCGTTGTCCTTGGCCTGCTTGGCCGCATCCAGCACGGTGTCGATGTCGAGGATCTTCTTGGCTTCGACGCCGGTGTCGTAGCGTGCCGCTTGTGGGCAGTAGCCGCAGTCTTCCTCGCAGCCGCCGGTCTTGATCGACAACAGCGTGGCCAGTTCCACGTCGCCGTCCGGGAAGTTGGCGCGGTGCGTTTGCTGGGCGCGGAACATCAAGTCGTTGAACGGCAGGTCGAACAAGGCCATCACGTCTTCCAGCGGCCAGGTCGCGGCGGGTGGCAAGGTGATAGCGGCCACCGGACGGTGCAGCTCAACGGTTTTCGGTTCCTGGAGGGTGTTTTGGGACATCGTGTTTCCTTCTTCGTTCAAAGTTTGTTCTGAGCTGGCCAGTTGGGCAGCTGTGTAAAATCGAGATATCCGGCGGCGGCTTGCGCGCTCGGTTCGGCCAGGCGTGGGATGCGGCCCAGCAGCGGTGCGCTGATGCGCTGCTCCAGCGCGGCGACGTTTTCATCGGCGAAGGCCATGTCGTCCTGCGTTTCGTTGGCGACCCAGCCGGCCAGCCGCAGGCCGCGCGCTTCGATCGCCTCCACCGTCAGCAGCGCGTGGCTGATGCAGCCCAGCCGCAGGCCGACCACCAACACCACCGGCAGGTCGAGCTGCTCGGCCAAATCGGCGGTGTCGAAATCGTCGTTCAGCGGCACGCGGAAGCCGCCCACGCCCTCCACCACCGAGGCGTCGGAGGCGGCGTTGATTTCGATGTAGGCGGCCAGGATGGGCACCGGCGAAATCGTTACCCCTTCCAGCGCGGCGGCGATGTGCGGCGCGGCCGGCTCCTTCAGCAGGAACGGCGTGGTGATCGACTGCAGCAGGTGGACATTGCCGGCGGCAGCCAGCTGGTCGCAGTCGTCGTTGTGCCAGGCGCCGTCGCGCAGTTCGGCGCCGGCGGCCACCGGCTTCATGCCGCAGGCGCGCACGCCGGCCTGCACCAGCGCGTGCAGCATCGCCGATGACACCAGCGTCTTGCCGATTTCGGTGTCGGTGCCGGTGACGAAACAGCTGAAACGCGGCGGGATGCCGGTGGCGGCTGGCGCGGGCTGCACCTGCGTTTGCGGTGTGACCACGGCTATGACGGGATCGTCGAGACTCATATCAAGTCCTTTCCAATGCGTTGATCGCGGCTATCAGCTTGGCGACTTCCATGCTGCTATGGCCTGCCGACAGCGTCACGCGCAGGCGCGAGGTGCCCGGCGCCACGGTCGGCGGACGGATGGTGCCCACCCACAGGCCCTGTTCGTACAAGGCCGCGCCGGCGCGCATGGTCTCGGCATTATCGCCGATCAGGATGGGCTGGATCGCAGTCATCGAGGGCAGGCGCTGCCAGCGCTTCAGGCGCAGGCCATCGTCCAATTGTGCCACCAAAGCCTGAAGCTGTGCGCGCCGCGCGCGGCCTTCGTCGCCTTCCAGCAGTTCGAGGCTGGTCAGCAGCGCGTGCGCCAGTGCCGGCGGGGTGGCGGTGGTGAAGATGTAGGGGCGGGCTTTCTGGATCAGCGTTTCGATCACCGTCTCGTGCGCGGCCACGAAGGCGCCGCTGACACCGGCCGCCTTGCCCAGTGTGCCCATATAGACCAGGTTGGGCGAGCGCAGGTTGAAGTGCTCCAGCGCGCCGTGGCCGTTGGCGCCCATGGTGCCGAAGCCGTGGGCGTCGTCCACCACCAGCCAGGCGCCGTATTGTTCGCACAGGGCCAGCAACTGCGGCAGCGGCGCCAGGTCGCCGTCCATGCTGAAGACGCTGTCCGTCACTACCAGCTTGGTAGCGGCGTTGGAGGCGGCCAGCAGCCGCGCCAGCGCTTCCAGGTCGGCATGCGGGTAGACCTTGACGTTGGCGCGCGACAGGCGGGCGCCGTCGATCAGCGAGGCGTGGTTCAGCGATTCGGAGAAGATGTCGGCGTCGCGGTCGGCGGCGGTCAGGCCGGTGACGATGGCCAGGTTGGCCATGTAGCCGGTGCAGAAGGTGAGCGCGCGCGGCGATTCCAGATGGGCGCCGACGAATTCCACCAGCCGCTCTTCCAGCATGGCGTGGGCGCGGCCATGGCCGCTGATCAGGTGCGAGGCGCCGCTGCCGACGCCGTACATCGCCGCGCCTTCCTGCAGCGCGAGCTTGATGCTGCGGTGGTTGGCCAGGCCGAGGTAGTCGTTGGTGCAGAAGGCCAGCAGCTCGCGGCCGCCGACCGACACGCGTGGGCCGCAGGGCGTGTCGACCGTGCGGCGGGTGCGGATCAGATCTTGTTCTTCCAGCGCCTGCAGCTGGCGCTTGAGTTGATTCAGCATTTCCATGGTCAGCCCGCCATCACTTGGTTGAACACGGCCAGCGTGTTGGCGGCGAGGCCGTCGATTTCCTCGTCGCTGAGGATATACGGCGGCATCATGTAGACAGTGGAACCGATGGGACGCATCAGCAGCTCGTGCTCCACCGCCGTGGAGAAGAAGCGGCGCGAGAAGTCCGGCGTGGCGTCGATGGCGTCGAAGGCCCAGATCATGCCGCGCTGGCGGAAGTTGCGCACCTGCTGGTGCCGCGCCAGCGGTTGCAGTGCGGCGGTCAGGCGCCCGGCCTTTACGCGGTTGGCCGCCAGCACGTCGTCTTCCTCGAAGATCTGCAGCGTCGCCAGCGCGGCGCGGCAGGCCAGCGGGTTGCCGGTGTACGAGTGCGAGTGCAGGAAGCCGCGCGTGACGTCGTTGCTGTAGAAGGACTGGTAGATGTCGTCGCGCGTCATCACCAGCGACAGCGGCAGGTAGCCACCGCTGATGCCCTTCGACAGGCACAGGAAGTCCGGCCACACGCCGGCCTGCTCGCAGGCGAAGAAAGTGCCGGTGCGGCCGCAGCCGACGGCGATTTCGTCGAGGATCAGGTGGACCGAGTGGCGGTCGCACAGTTCGCGCACCATTTTCAGGTACAGCGGATCGTGCATCGCCATGCCGGTGGCGCACTGCACCAGCGGTTCGATGATGATGGCGGCGATCTTGCCGGCGCGTTCGATGAACAGGCGCTCGACGTCGGCGGCGGCTTTGCGGGCCATGTCTTCGGCGGTTTCGCCTTCGGCCGCGTTGCGGGCGTCGGGCGACATCACCGTCTGCGAGGCGCGCAGCAGCGGGCCGTAGGCGTCCTTGAACAGGGCGACGTCGGTCACAGCCAGGGCGCCGATGGTCTCGCCGTGGTAGCTGCCCTTGAGGCAGACGAATTCCTGCTTGCCGCTCTTGCCGTTGTTGCGCCAGGAGTGGAAGCTCATTTTCAACGCGATTTCCACCGCCGAGGCGCCGTCGCTGGCGTAGAAGCTGTGGCCGAGCACATGGCCGGTCAGCGCCGACAGTTTTTCCGACAGCTCGATCACCGGTTCGTGCGTGAAGCCGGCCAGCATCGCGTGTTCCAGCGTGTCCAGCTGGTCCTTCAGCGCGGCGTTGATGCGCGGGTTGGCGTGGCCGAACAGGTTCACCCACCAGGAGCTGATCGCGTCGAGGTAGCGGCGGCCTTCATGGTCATACAACCACGCGCCCTTGCCGCTCTTAACAGGGATGAGCGGAACGGTTTCGTGGTGCTGCATCTGGGTGCACGGATGCCATACGCTGCGCAGGCTGCGTGCTACCCAGTCGCTTTGTTTATTCAATTCCAAAAAAGACTCCTATCCCAGCCTCGTCATTCCCGCGCAGGCGGGAATCCATGCTGCGGCATACAGGATGCTCAGCATGGATCCCCGCGCGCGCGAGGATGACGGCGGGGGTAACTAAACCAGCCATGACGGCTTGCGCTTCTCAAGGAACGAGGCCACGCCTTCGCGGCCCTGTTCCGAGGCGCGGATATGGGCGATGCGTTCGGCGGTATCGGCCAGCAGCGCATCGTTGACGGTTTGCCCGACCACCTCGCGCACCAGCACCTTGGCTTGCTGCACGGCGTTCGGACTATTGTTGACCAGGGCCTTGACGATCTCCGCCACCTTGGCGTCGAGCGCGTCGGCGGCCACCACTTCGTGCGCGAAGCCGATGCGCAGCGCTTCCTGCGCGCCGAATCGTTCGGCGGTGAGGAAGTAGCGGCGCGACGCGTTCTCGCCCATGGCCTTGATCACGTAGGGCGAAATGGTGGCGGGGATCAGTCCCAGTTTCACTTCGCTCAGGCAGAAGTTGGCCTGGTCCGCCGCGACGATGATGTCGCACGCGGAGACCAGGCCCATGCCGCCGGCGTAGCAATCGCCCTGCACCTTGGCCACCACGGGCTTGGGACACAGGTAGATCGTGCGCAGCATCTCCGCTAGTTGCAGAGCGTCGGCATGGTTTTCGGCGTGCGTGTAGCCCGCCATTTTTTTCATCCAGTTCAAATCGGCGCCGGCGCAGAAGGCCGGGCCGTTCGCCGCCAGCACGATGGCGCGCAGGTCTTGCTCCGCACCGAGCTCGCCGAAGGCTTGCGTGATCTCGGCGATGGTGGTCTCGTTGAAGGCGTTGCGCACGTCGGGGCGGTTCAGCGTGACGGTGGCGACTTTTCCTTCGCGGCTGATGGTCAGCGTGGTTAAGCTCATCTCGAATCCTTGATCTCGTATTTGATTTCGGTCGGCATGCCGACGCTTTGCAGGAAGCGCGTGGTTTCCGGCAGCCAGATGGCCACGCCGTCCGGGCTGGAGCTCATGCCGTGCGCATCGCGCTTGAAAGGTCCGTAAGCCACCAGCTGCGCCTTGCCGCCGGCGCCGGTATAGGCGGCATACATGTCGGCGGCCAGCTTGGGGCCGAAGTGGTGGTCGTTGGCGCCGTAGAACCAGATAGTGGGCGTGGTGCTGACCGCGCCGTAGGCCTTGAAGGCGTCGACCAGCGCGGTCTGCCAGTCGCAGTGCGAGCGGCTGTTGACGCCACCGGCGAAGTTGATCACGCCGCGCACGCCGTTGATGTTATGGCTGCCGGCGGCGATGGCCGTCAGGCCGCCGTGCGACTGGCCGGCCAGGATCACGTGTTGCTGGTCGGCCCATGGCTGCTTCATCACGTACGCCATCGCGGAGTACAGCGACGACGCCTGGGCCTCGCCGTTCTCTTTGGCGTGGCAGTGCGAGTTGACGTAGGTGCCGCCGGAGCCGGCAAAGCCTAGCCGCATCGGGATCACCACCGCATAGCCGCGCTTGACGAACTCGCGGCTGATCACCGGGTAGCGCGCCCGCTCCTGCTGGTGCGCGTCGCCGCCGGCTTTACCGTGGTTCATGAACAGTACCGGGAACGGGCCATCGCCGGGCGGTTTGTAGATCGTGGTTTGCAGATCGATGTCGGCGCCGCCGATCCTGGCGGGGATGGCGACGACCTGCTCGCTCATGTTCGCATCGACCACCGGCAGGGAACTCGCCTGCGCCAGGGCGCAAGCCGCCGCCAGCAGCGGCGCGGCCAGTCCTTGACGGTATCGGGTCTGCATCGTCATCGTCCGCTTACATCCTGAAGACGCCGAACTTGGTGTCCGGGATTTCGGCGTTGAGCGCCGCCGACAGGCCCAGGCCCAGCACCATGCGGGTGTCGGCCGGATCGATCACGCCGTCGTCCCACAGGCGCGCGGTGGCGTAGTACGGGTGGCCCTGGTGCTCGTACTGCTCCTTGATCGGCTGCTTGAACGCGGCTTCTTCCTCCGCCGTCCACGTGCCGCCCTTGCCTTCGATGCCGTCGCGCTTGACGGTGGCCAGCACCGACGCGGCCTGGTCGCCCCCCATGACGGAGATGCGGGCGTTGGGCCACATCCACATGAAGCGCGGCGAGAACGCGCGGCCGCACATGCCGTAGTTGCCGGCGCCGAAGCTGCCGCCGATGATGACGGTGAACTTGGGCACGGCGGCCGTCGCCACGGCGGTCACCATCTTGGCGCCGTTGCGGGCGATGCCTTCGTTTTCGTATTTGCGGCCGACCATGAAGCCGGTGATATTTTGCAGGAACACCAGCGGGATCTTGCGCTGCGCGCACAGCTCGATGAAGTGCGCGCCCTTCAGCGCGGACTCGGAGAACAGGATGCCGTTGTTGGCGATGATGCCGACCTTCATGCCGAAGATGTGGGCGAAGCCGCAGATCAGCGTGGTGCCGTAGCGCGCCTTGAATTCATCGAACTCGCTGCCGTCGACGATGCGGGCGATCACTTCGCGCACGTCGAAGGGCTTGCGGGTGTCGACCGGGATCACGCCGTACAGTTCCTCGGTGGGGTACTTCGGTTCCGCCGCCTCGCGCAACGCGCCCTGCTGGGGCTTGGTGCGGTTCAAATTCGAGACGATGGTGCGCGCCAGCGACAGCGCGTGCAAATCGTTCTGCGCCAGGTGGTCGGCCACGCCGGACAGACGCGTGTGGACATCGCCGCCGCCCAGGTCTTCGGCGGTGACCACTTCGCCGGTGGCGGCTTTCACCAGCGGCGGGCCGCCGAGGAAGATGGTGCCCTGTTCCTTGACGATGATCGATTCGTCGCTCATCGCCGGCACGTAGGCGCCGCCGGCGGTGCAGGAGCCCATCACCACGGCGATCTGCGGAATGCCCTTGGCCGACAGGTTGGCTTGGTTGTAGAAGATGCGGCCGAAGTGGTCGCGGTCCGGGAAGACGTCGTCCTGGTTGGGCAGGTTGGCGCCGCCCGAGTCGACCAGGTAGATGCACGGCAGGTTGTTCTGGTCGGCGATTTCCTGCGCGCGCAGGTGCTTCTTGACCGTGATCGGATAGTAGGTGCCGCCCTTGACGGTGGCGTCGTTACAGACGATCACGCACTCCTGGCCGGCCACGCGGCCAATGCCGGTGATGATGCCGGCGGCCGGCGCGGCGTCGACGCCGTTGGCGTCCTGGTACATGCCGTAGGCGGCCATCTGCGACAGTTCGAGGAAGGGCGTGCCGGGATCGAGCAGCATCTGCACGCGGTCGCGCGGCAGCAGCTTGCCGCGGGCGACGTGCTTGGCCGATGCCGCCTCGCCGCCGCCGAGGGCGATCCTGGCGACCTTGTCGCGCAGGTCGTCGACGACGGCCTGCATGGCGGCCGCGTTGGCCTTGAAATCCTCGCTGCGGGGATTGAGTTTGCTTTCGATCTGCGGCATTGCTTTTCCTTTTTTCTGCGCGGTGTCTCCGCCGCGTCCTGATGATTTATTCTGGAAAACTACCGTCAACGTAAAACCAGCGCAGCCCGCCCTCGGCCGGTTCGCGCACAAAGTTGCTGATCTCGTGCAGGCGCTGCGCCCGGCCATTGGTCTTGAACCGGGCGACAAACTCCACCGTATCCTTGGTCGGGTCAGTGTCTTCTGCTTTACGTTGACGTAAACGTAAAGCAGATTTTACCTCAAGTCCCAGCCACTGCAATTTTTCTTCCTTGCTCATGATGGGCTCGGCTGGACGGGTGCTGGCGTGCCAGGTGGCCATCAGGTAGGGCTCGTTGCGCTGCACATAGGCGGTATAGCGCGAACGCATCAGCGCTTCGGCGGTGGGCGGGATGGCGGCGCCGGCTATGTACGGGCCGCAGCAGCTCGCCAGGGAGGGGCCGCCGCAGGGGCAGGCCGCGGGCGCGGTGGACTTCTTGGACATGTGTTCGGATGGTGGGGCTGGTGTAACGATCCAGCATTATCCGCCAAAAGGCCGCATTCCGCCGGGCTTGCCGTTCTGCTATGTGAACAAATATTGTTATTTTCAACCCCACATGTTTTCTGTAACGCTATTACACTAGAGGCGTGAGGAGATATGAATGAGCCAGAGCAGTTTTGAATTCAAGGCGGACGCCAACGACAGTACGCCGCTGTACATGCAGATAGCCCGCAAATTGAGCGACGATGTGCACAACGGCCGCTATCAGGTGGACCAGGCGCTGCCGTCGGAGCGGACCTTGTCGGAGTTGCTGAATGTGTCGCGGGTGACCGCGCGCAAGGCCATCGACCAGCTGGTGGACCAGGGGCTGGTGGTGCGCCGCCGCGGATCGGGCAACTATATTGCGCCGCGCATCGAGCAGCCGCTGTCCAACCTGACCAGTTTTTCCGAGCAGTTGCAGCAGCGTGGCCATATTCCCGGCTCGCGCTGGCTCAAGCGCGCGGTGGTGACGCCGACGCCGGAGGAGCAACTGAGCCTGGGCCTGTCGCCGTATTCCAAGGTGGCGCGGCTGGAGCGCCTGCGCCTGGCCGACGACGTGGTGATGGCGTACGAGGTGTCGGTGCTGCCGCAGACCGTGCTCAACGATCCGAACGCGGTCGGCGCCTCGCTGTACCAATATCTGGAGAGCATCGGCCAGGCGCCGGCGCGCGCCTTGCAGCACATCCGCGCGATGAATGCTTCGGCCGAGCTGGCCAAGCAACTGGGCGTGCCCGAGGGACAGGCGGTGCTGTACATTACCCGTATTGCTTATCTGGAATCGGGCGAGGCAATGGAGCTGACGCATTCCTATTGCCACAGCGATCACTATGATTTCGTCGCGGAGATGCGTCGCGCTACGTAACATAACTACCTATGCTAAAGACCGAAACGCCGAGTACGCGGCACGCGCAGCTGGACCAATATTCGGTTGAGGCATTGGTGGCGGCGCTGGTTGACGACCAGGCCCAAGCACTGCGCGCGGTGCAGGCCGCCGAACCGAGCATCGGCGCCGCCGTGCATGCGATGGCGCCGCGCATTGCCGCCGGCGGGCGCTTGATCTATGTCGGCGCCGGCACGTCGGGGCGGTTGGGCATTCTCGACAGTGTGGAGCTGTTCCCTACTTTCTCCTGGCCGCACGAGCGCGCCGTCGCCCTGCTGGCCGGCGGCCTGGGCGCGATGTTCGAGGCGGTCGAGGGGGCCGAGGATGATCGCGCCAAGGGCGCTTCCGATCTGCGGCTGCTGTATCCGGTTTATAACGATGTGGTGTTGCTGATGGCGGCATCGGGCACCACGCCGTATGTGCTGGGCGCGTTGCAGGCGGCGCGCACGGTGGGCGCTTTGACGGTGGGCATCGCCAACAATATCGGCACGCCGCTGACGGCCGACGCGGATGTCGGCATCACGCTCGACACCGGACCGGAAGTCATCTCCGGCAGCACGCGGCTGAAGGCGGGCACGGCGCAGAAGATCGTGCTCAACACCTTGTCGAGCGCGTTGATGGTGCGGATGAACAAAGTCTACGGCAACCTGATGGTGGACATGCACGCCACCAACGTCAAGCTGGTCGAGCGCGCGGTGCGGCTGACCATGCACGCCACCGGGGTCGACGCGGCCATCGCGCGGGGCGTGCTGGAGCGATGCCATTTCCACGTCAAGGTAGCGATTGTCGCGCTGCTGAAAAACACCTCCATCGAAGAAGCGCAAAACCTGCTCGACGCCTCGGACGGCAACGTCCGCAAGGCCATCAAATAAAATTCGGGTCAAGTCCGACATTCGGACACAAAATTGGGGTCAAGTCTGACATTCGGACACGGCCCCTGCCGTAGCGCGACCTATACGGCAGAGCTCGTGTCCGAATGTCAGACTTGACCCCAAGTTGAAAGGCGGTATGAAGCAACAACGCAATGCCTGGGCCTGGGTGCCTAGTATTTCATTTAGCCAGGCTGTGCCTTACGTCGCGGTGATGATGCTGTCGACCGTGATGTACAAGAACCTCGGCGTGTCCAATACCGACCTGGCGTTTTATACCGCGTGGCTGTACCTGCCTTGGGTGATCAAGCCGCTGTGGTCGCCCATCGTGGAGCTGTTCGGCACCAAGCGGCGCTGGATCGTCCTGCTGCAATTGCTGACCGGCGCGGCGCTTGCCTCCGTGGCGCTGACCCTGCACCTGCCCGAGTTCTTCCGCATCAGCCTGGCCGTGCTGTGGCTGATGGCCTTCAGCTCGGCCACCCATGACATCGCTTCCGACGGCTACTACATGCTCGGCCTGCCGACCCAGCACCAGCAGGCCGCCTTCGTTGGAGTGCGCAGCGCGTTCTACAAGCTGGCGATGATCTCCGGACAAGGCGGCCTGGTCTATCTGGCCGGCAGGCTGGCCACGTCCAGCGGCGATCCCGCCTGGGCCTGGTCCATGGTGTTCGGCCTGATGGCGGCGCTGATGCTGGCCCTGGGCGCATATCACCAGCTGATCCTGCCCCGCCCCGATACCGACCGCAGCCACGCGGCCGGTGGCGCGCTGTGGCAGGATTTCCTGCGCACCTTCCACAGCTTCTTCCAGAAGCCGGGCATCAAGGCCACGCTGGGCTTCCTGCTGCTGTACCGCCTCGGCGAGGCGCAGTTGCTGAAGATGGCGGCGCCCTTCCTGCTCGACCCGCGCGCGCAAGGCGGCCTGGGCCTGAGCACCGAGACTGTCGGCATGGCCTACGGCACCGTCGGCGTGTGCGCGATGGTGCTGGGCGGGCTGGCCGGCGGCGTGGTCATCTCCCGCTTCGGCCTCAAGCGCAGCCTGTTGCCGATGGTGTTCATCATGCACGTGCCGGACCTGGTGTTCGTCTACCTGGCCACCGCCCTGCCGACCGACACCACGCTGATCTCGGCCTGCCTGGCGGTGGAGCAGTTCGGCTATGGCTTCGGCTTCTCGGCCTTCCTGCTGTACATGGTGCTGGTGGCGGACGGCGAGCACAAGACCGCGCACTATGCCATCTGCACCGGTTTCATGGCCCTCGGCATGATGTTGCCGGGGATGGTCAGCGGCTGGATACAGCAGCACCTGGGTTATCAACATTTCTTCATCTGGGCCTGCATTTCCACCCTGCCGGCGTTCGCGATGACGGCGCTGGTGCGGGTCGATCCCGAATTCGGCAGGAAATAAACGGCAAGCGCATTACAATACGGGTGCTCAATAGTTTCGGGGAATGGTTTTGGTTTTTAATGCAAAAAAGCGGCTGACGCTGTCTGCCGGTGTGGCCGGCGCCCTGGCCGTGTTGCTGGACGGTTGTTCCAGCACACCGATAGCACCCGCCCCGGAGGCCGGCTCCGCGCCGCGTCCGCCGGCGCCCGGCACCACCGCGCCGCCGGCGCCGGTCGACCTGAACATGCCGCCGCCGGCGCCGCGCGAGTTCCGCGCCGCTTGGGTGTCGACCGTGGCCAACATTGATTGGCCCAGCCGCAATAACCTGACCATGGCCAGACAGCAGGCCGAGGCGCTCGCCATCCTCGACCGCGCGCAGGCGCTGCACCTGAACGCCATCGTGCTGCAGGTGCGGCCGAGCGCGGACGCGATCTACCCGTCCGAGCTGGAGCCGTGGTCCGAGTTTCTGACCGGCCAGCAGGGCCGCGCGCCAGCCACCGCCTGGGATCCGCTGCAATTCTGGATCGAGCAGGCGCACGCGCGCGGGCTGGAGCTGCATGCCTGGTTCAACCCCTACCGCGCCCGTCACGCGACGGCCAGGTCGCCGCTGGCGCGCAACCACATCGGCAGCACCAATCCGGATGTGGTCAAGTCCTACGGCCGCTACCTGTGGATGGATCCGGGTGAGGCGGCCGCCTCGCAGCACACGCTGGACGTGGTGCTGGACGTGGTGCGCCGCTACGATATCGACGGCGTCCATATCGATGATTATTTCTATCCCTACCCGATCGACACGGCCGGGGCGGACGGCGTGGTGCTGGACGCCGGCGCCAGCGTCGGCCAGAAGCAGGAGCTGGAGTTCCCGGACCAGCCGTCCTGGCAGCGCTACCTGCTGGGCGGCGGCACGCTGGACCGCGCCGGCTGGCGCCGCCAGAACGTCAACTCGCTGATCGAGGCGCTCTACCTCGGCATCCACAAGGAAAAGAGCTGGGTGCGCTTCGGCATCAGTCCGTTCGGCATCGGCCGCCCGGACCGGCGCCCCGCCGGCATCGTCGGCTTCAGCCAGTACGACAAGCTGTACGCGGACGCAGAGCTGTGGCTGGCCAACGGCTGGCTCGACTACCTGGCACCGCAGCTGTACTGGCCGGTGGCGCAGGCCCCGCAGGCGTTCGACGTGCTGCTCGACTACTGGCTGGCGCAGAACACGCGCGCGCGCCACGTCTGGCCGGGCCTGTATACCAGCCGCATCGACAACAGCGCCAAGGCCTTCGCGCCGGAGGAGATCGTCAAGCAGATCGGCGTCACGCGCAGCCGCGCCGGCGTGCAGGGCCACCTGCACTTCAGCATCGCCGCGCTGATGGAGAACCGCAAGGGCATCGCCGACCAGCTGCGCGCGCAGACCTACCAGACCGCCGCGCTGGCGCCGGCCAGTCCGTGGCTGGGCGCGGAATTGCCGTCGGCGCCGGCCGTCGCCGTGCGGCGCGAGGGCAATGGCGTCGGATTGAAGCTGTCCGCCGGCGCCGGCAAGCCGGTCGCGCATTACGCGATCTGGTCGCGCTACGGTTCGGAATGGCGCTTCGCGGTGGCGCCGGCCTCGCGTCCGGTGCTGCTGTTGCCGGATGACGCTGCGGCAGGCTCGGCGCAGGCGGTGGTGGTCAGCGCGATCGACCGCCTGGGCAATGAAAGCGAACGCGTCAGCGTGATGCGCTGACCATCGGGGAGCGGACCATGGGCGAGCTGGGACTGGGCATCGACGCGGGCGGCACGCAAACCCGCTGGGCGCTGGCCGACGCGGCGGGCGCCATCGTGGCCGAGGGCGCGGTGGCCGGCCTATCCGCCACGCAGATGGGCAACACCGCCGGCCGCGACGCGGTGCGCGGCATCTTTTCGCTGCTGGCGGCGCAGGTGCTGGCGGTGGGCAAGCCGCAAGCCGTGTGCGCCGGCCTGACCGGCTTCGACGGCCTGGCCACGCTGCCCGCGCAATGGCTGGCCGAGCTGCTGCAAGTGGCGCCGCCGTCGGTCGCGCTGCGCAACGATGTGGAAATCGCCTATCTCGACAGTTTCGCGCCCGGCGAGGGTTACCTGGTCTACGCCGGCACCGGCTCCATCGCGGCCTGGATCGCCGGGGACGGCACCTTCCACCGCGCCGGCGGGCGCGGCGTGACGCTGGATGATGGCGGCGGCGGCTTCTGGATCGCGCGCGAAGCGATGCGCCACATCTGGCGGCTGGAGGACGAGCAGCCCGGCATCTGGCAGCAATCGCCGATGGCGCGCGCGGTGTTCGAGCAGGTCGGCGGCAGCGACTGGTCCTTGTCGCGCCAGTTCATCTACGGCCAGGAGCGCGGCGCCATCGGCCGCCTGGCCCTGGCCGTGGCCGCCAGCGCGGATGCCGATCCGGTGGCGCGCGCCATCCTCGAACAGGCCGGCCGCGAGCTGGCGCGCATCGGGCTGGCGCTGGTGGGCCGCTACGGCCCGCGCCCGCTGGTGCTGAGCGGCCGGGCCGCCACGCTGCATCCGCTGATCGCGCAGGCGATGCGCGCGGCGCTGCCGCCGGAATTGCCGCTGCGGCAAAAAGAAGCCCAGGCGCACCACGCTGCGGCCCGCATTGCTCTACACTCACGGTATTGAAACGTTGCCGAGACCGCTAATGATGAAGCTCCTGCCGCTTGCCGCCCTGTCCACCGCCGTCGCCCTGCTGGCCGGCTGCGCCACCGTGCCGCCTCCCGGGCCGCGTCTCGACACCACGTTGACGGCGCGCAGCCAGAGCGACCGCATCAAGTACATCATCCTGCACTACACGGTCAGCGACCTGCCGCGCTCGATCAAGATCCTGACCCAGCAGGAAGTCAGCGCCCACTACCTGCTGACCGACACCGACCAGCCCTTCTTCTACACGCTGGTGGACGAATCGCGCCAGGCCAACCATGCCGGACTGAGCAGCTGGAAGATCTACAACCAGCTCAACTCGGCGTCGATCGGCATCGAGATCGTCAATCCGGGCTTTGTCGACACGCCGCAGGGCCGCGTGTACGCGCCGTTCAAGCAGGCGCAGATCGACCAGCTGATCTTGCTGCTGAAGCAGATCGTCGCGCGCCACGACATCAAGCCGGAGAACATCCTCGGCCACAACGACATCGCCCCGCAGCGCAAGCAGGACCCCGGCCCGCTGTTCCCGTGGAAGCAGCTGGCCGACGCCGGCCTGGTCGCGTGGCCTGAGCCGAGCCGGGTGGCCGCGCGCCTGCAGCTGTTCCAGCAGCAGGTGCCGGACGTGGCGTGGTTCCAGCGCAAGCTGGCCCAGCACGGCTACGCGGTGCCGCAGACGGGCGAGCTGGACCAGGCCACCCGCAACGTGATGGTGGTGTTCCAGTCCAAGTATCGGCAGTCGCTGTACGACGGCGAGCCGGATGCGGAAACGGCGGCCATCCTCGAAGTGCTGACCAGCCCGCTGCCGGTGCAGATGGCGGTCCCGCCGACCGTGATGCCGCCGCCGCAACCGGCGCCAGGCACCGTGCCGACCGAATAATCCGTTGGGAGCGCCGCATGGCTGTCACCGTCCGCTGTGAAGAAATCGCCGGCCACCCGGATTTCCGGCGGCTCGACAGCATCGCCGGCATCGCGGTCGACCTGCGCTACGCCACGCCGGACAATTTTGTCGGCCGCGACCTGTACTCGCCGCTCGACTGCGCCTGGCTGCACAATGATGCGGCGGCCGCGCTGGAGCGCGTAGTGGCGTGGCTGTCCAGGCGCCGGCCCGACTGCAAGGTGCTGGTGCTGGACGCCCTGCGTCCGCAACGCGTGCAGGAGCAGCTGTGGCAGGCGCTGCAAGGCACCGAGCTGCTCGGCTACATCGCCGATCCGGCGCGCGGCTCGATCCACTCCTTCGGCATGGCGCTGGACCTGACCCTGCTGGACGCGCAAGGCCGCGAGCTGGACATGGGCACCGGCTTCGATGACTTATCCGAACGCTCGCATCCCGCGCTGGAGGTTGAATTGCTGGCGCGCGGCGAACTAAGCCCGCAGCACATCGCCAACCGCCGCCTGCTGCGCGAGGCCATGTTCCAGGCCGGCTGGGTCGGCATCAACAGCGAATGGTGGCACTTCGATTGCGGCGACCGCCTGCTGGTGCGCCGCGATTACATCCGCGTGCTCTAGCGATCCACCATCGCCATGCGCTCCTTGCTGTAGCGCGGGCCGGACACCTGCTTGAGCGCGTTATCCAGCACCGCCATCTCGGTCGCATCCAGCGCGATCTCCGCTGCGGCCACGTTCTGCTCCAGGTAAGTGCGGCGGCGCGTGCCGGGGATGGTGACGATATCGTCGCCCTTGTGCATGGCCCAGGCCAGCGCGATCTGCCCCGGCGTGACCAGGCGGTGATCGGCCAGCTCGCGCACGATGGCGGCCGCTTCCATGTTGCGGTCGAAGTTCTCTCCCTGCAGGCGCGGGTCCAGATGCCGGAAATCGCTGGGCGGATATTCCTCCGCGCGCTTGGCGGTGCCGGCCAGGAAGCCCCGTCCCAGCGGGCTGAACGCCACCAGGCCGATGCCCAGTTCACGCAGCGCCGGCAGCACGTCGGCCTCCAGGTTGCGCTCCCACAGCGAATACTCGCTTTGCAGCACGCTAATTGGATGCACCGCGTGGGCGCGGCGGATGTTGGCCACGCCCGCCTCGGACAGGCCCAGGTAGCGCACCTTGCCTTCGCGGACCAGCTCGGCCATGACGCCCACCACCTCCTCGATCGGCACCAGCGGATCGATGCGGTGCTGGTACAGCAGGTCGATGTGGTCGGTGTTCAGCCGGCGCAGCGAGCCTTCCACTTTTTTGCGGATATGTTTCGGATCGCTGGTCACGCCGACGGTCTTGCGGTCGCGGATGTCGAAGCCGAACTTGGTGGCGAGGATCACCTCGCTGCGGCGGCCGGCGAAGGCGCGGCCCAGCAGCGCCTCGTTGTCGTAGGGGCCGTATTGCTCGGCCGTGTCGAAGAAGTTGACGCCCAGCTCCAGCGCGCGGTGCAGCGTGGCGACCGCCTCGGTCTGGTCGGCCGGCCCGTAGGTATTGCTCATGCCCATGCAGCCTAAGCCCTGCGCCGATACCGTCAGTCCCTGGCTGCCTAAAGTGCGTTGTTTCATGATGACTCCTGCGTGATGTGGTGCTTTCAGTATGGCCACCGCACAAAAAATACACAATCCACTTACAATGCAAAGCATTGTTGATGTAGCTGCAACGGTGGAGCGAGGCGATGGAAATGTTGAAGGAAATGGCCATCTTTGCACAGGTGGTCGATAGCGGCGGTTTCTCCGCGGCGGCGCGGCAGCTGGAGCTGACCACGTCGGCGGTCAGCCGCCACGTGTCGCGGCTGGAGGCGCACATGGGCGGACGGCTGCTGCAGCGGACCACGCGCTCGCTGTCGCTGACCGAGCTGGGCCAGCAGGTGCACGCGGCCTGCGCGCGCATGGTGAGCACGGCGCGCGAGGTGCATGCGCTGGCCGGCAGCTACAGCGCGCGGCCGAACGGCACCATCCGCGTCAGCGCGCCCATCGTGCTGGGGCAGGTATGGCTGGCGCCCAAGCTGCCGGGCTTCCTGGCGCGCTATCCCGAGGTCGATGTCGAACTGCAGCTGGTGGACCGCAAGATCGACCTGATCGAGGAGGGCATGGACCTGGCGATCCGCATCGCCACCGAACTGGCGCCCGGGCTGGCGGCGCGCACGCTGGGGCCGGTGAGCTATGTGCTGGTGGCCTCGCAGCAGTACCTGGACGCGCATGGCGAGCCGCAATCGCCGCACGAGCTGCCGGCGCACCAGTGCAGCTACCTGGGCTACGCCCGGTTCGGCGACGCGTGGAGCATGCGGCGCGGCGGCGAGACGGCCAGCATCCGCGTGCCGTCGCGGCTGACGATCAACAACAGCGGTGCCTTGCTGTCGGTGGTGGAGGCGGGCGGCGGCATCGGCCTGGTGCCGGATTTCACGGCCCGTCCGGCCCTGGCGCAGGGGCGGGTGCGGCAGGTGCTGCCGGAGTGGCGCTTCGACCAGCCGTACGCCGGCACCGTGCACGCGGTCTACATGCCCGGCCCGCACCTGGCGCTGAAGGTACGGGCGTTCATCGATTACCTGGTGGCCGAGGGACTGCCGGGGACGGTTGCATGAAGACGCGCGGTCAGGAGTCGAAGCGCACGGTCTTTGCCACATAGTTCAAGGTCACTTTGTATTTCTTCAAGAAGCCGACGCCCAGCGATATGCCGGCGCCGATAGTGTCGGTGGCGGTGCCGAAGGTGGTGTAGGCGGCTTTCAGCTCAGGCACCGCCAGGCCGCCGATCGAAAAGGGCGGCGCCTTGCCGATCACGATGGCTTGTGCGCCGCCATGCCCCATGGTTGGAGCCGGCTTGGCCTCGGCCATCAGGGCCTCGATGTCCAGGGACTTGGCCATTGCGGGAGTGATGATGATGCCATAGGTGCCGCCGGTGTCGATCAACGCGTCGACCTGTCGCCCGGACATGGTCAATTTGATGATCGGAATGCCGGTGTCGAGCGACATGGCCACGTCGTCGCGGCTGGCCGGCTGCGGTGTCTCGAAGTAGACTTCTTCACGCAAGTAATCGATCACGATGGATTTCCCTTCCAGGAAAGTGCGGCCCAGCATGCCTGCCACCGGCATGCCATCCGGTCCCTTCATTCCGTCCATGCCGATCGACTGGAACAACACGGTTTTGGCGGGCTCGCTCCCTGCGCGCACATGGATCGCGCCGGTGTCGAAGGTGGCTGGCTTGGTCGTGCCGAATGTCGCCTGCTCCTCCGCGCTGGCGGTCAGCTTGATGCTGATCGACTTCGCATAGTCGGTGTCGATGATGGACTCGGTCGTTCCGGTGTCGAGCAACATCCACGCGTCCGGCTGGTCGTTGACCGAAATCTTCAGGTAGACCAGGCCCTTCTGGAACATCGATGGCAGCGGCGGGACCGCCGCCGCAGCGCAGGCAAGGGACGAGGCCAGCAACAGGGCCGTGGCGAGACAGGCGGCGGCGAACGACAGCGCCGACTTGTGTGGAGCGGGAGTGAGCATGGTGGCTTCCAGTGAGGTGCGCGGGCCGGCGGCTTCGCATGGCGCCACCGTAGCACGGCCTCGTGCCGGCGAGTATCGTCGTCCGCCGCAATAGACTATTCCGCACATTGACTACATTACGAAGTCCAATGCTTTCGGCCAGCGCGACGGCCAGGAAATCGGCCAAGCGCGCACCCTGGCGACCCCGCTCCTGAAGTTAACGCTGGCCGCTGCGCGCCACCCAGTCGATCACGCCGTCCAGCACGGTGCGGCCGGCGCCGTTGGCGACGTGTTCGTCGTTCAGGATGGCGACCACGATGCAGGGTTGGTTGTTGGCGTCGGTGACGTAGCCGGCGATGGCGATCACGCTCTTCAGGCTGCCGGTCTTGATGCGCGCGCGCAGCGCGGCCGGGCTGTCCTTGAGGCGCTTGCGCATGGTGCCGTCGGTGGCGGCGATTGGCAGGCTGGACAGGAACTCGGGCATCCACAGGCTCTTCAGGCCCGCTTGCAGCACGTCGGCCAGTTGCGCCGGCGTGGCGCGTTCGGTGCGCGACAGGCCGGAGCCGTTGTCAAAGACCAGGCCGTTGGCGTCGATGCGCTGGGTTTGCAGCCAGGCGCGGATCGCGGTTTCGGCGCGCATCGGCGTGCTGGCGGTGCTGCCGTCGGGAGCGATCGGGCGGCTGCCCAGCACCGGGTCGGCTTGCAGGCTGCCCAACATCAGAAACACCGTGCGGGCCAGGGTGTTGTCGGAGAATTTGTTGATGTCGCGTAGCATTTCCGGCAGCGGGCGGGAGACGTGTTCGGCCAGCAGGCGGGTGGCCGGGGCGGCGGCCGGGGCCGGCGTTGCGGAACCGGGGGCGGGTGTCGCAGCGGCCGCGGCGGGCGTTGTAGCCGACGGGGCCTGCGTCGCGATCGCGGCGGAGAGCGGTGCGGCCGGAGCGTCGGCGTTCGCGGCCGGGCTGGCATCGCTGGCCGGCATGGCGCCGGCGGCGGGTGAGGTGGTCACGGTGGCGGTCGGCGTCGCCGTGCTCGGGACGGTGGCCGTCGCGTCGGCCTCGCGCACCTCGCCGCTGATGCTGCCGCCCAGCTTGCGCCAGGTGGCGCGCAGCAGGCGCTCCAGGTAGTCGTGGTGGTCCATCACGTCGACACTGGTCGACTTGATGCAGTTCTTCGGGAAGCTGCCGTGCAGCACCACCTCGATTTTGTCGCCGCTGCGCGCCACGTCCGGTGAGCGCCAGCCGGCCTCCCACGAGGAGCACGGCGCATCGCTGAGTTTCATTTCCGAGCGGATGCCGACCTTGTCCATCTCCGGCATCATCACCAGGCCCAGCTTGTTGCCGGTCGAGCGCATTTCCACTTTCAGCAGATTGGTGTTGGTCAGCAGGGCGTCGGGAATCACGTTGTAGTAGGCCCACGGATACTCGTCGAACGGCGGCTGGCCCACGTCCGGCCGCGCCGGCTGGAACAGCTGCCGGTCCAGCAAGACGTCACCCTTGATCTTGCGGATGCCCTGGTTGCGCAGCGCCTGCAGCATGTGCAGCAGCACATCCTCGTTCAGATCGACATCGCCGCCGCCGCGCAGGATCAGGTCGCCCTGCAGCACGCCGTTGACCACCTCGGCGCTGGTGCGGAATTCGGTGCGGCCGCGGAAGGCCGGCCCCAGTTGTTCCAGTGCGGTCATCGTGGTGAACAGCTTCATGGTGGACGCCGGCTGCATGCTCTGCTGCGCGTTGTGCGAGACCAGCGTGGTGTCGCCGCGCAGCACGACGATGCCGGCGGCCTCCGGAGGGATATGCGCCGCCTGCAGCAGCGCGCTGATGGGCTCGGGCAGGTCGGCGGCGTGGGCGGTGCCGGCGGCGATCAGCGCGGCGAGGATGAGGCGACGGAACATGGCTATCCGATTCAATGGAAGAAAACGTAAGCGACAAAAATCGCGGCGATCACGCCGGCCAGGTCGGCGATCAGGCCGCAGGAGATCGCGTAACGCGTCTTGCGTATGCCCACCGAGCCGAAGTACAGCGCGACGATGTAGAAGGTGGTGTCGGCCGAGCCGTTGAACACGCAGGCCAGGCGGCCGACGAACGAGTCCACGCCGTAGGTGCGCATGGTGTCGATCATCATGGCCTTGGCGGCGCTGCCGCTGAGCGGCTTCATCAGCGCGGTCGGCAGCGCGGGCACGAAATCGGTGTTGATGCCGAGCTGGACGAACACCCAGTTGAAGCCGTCCACCACGTAGGCGAACACGCCGGCGTTGCGGATCACGCTGATGGCCACCAGCATGCCGACCAGGTAGGGGATCACGGTGATCGAGGTCTGGATGCCGCCCTTGGCGCCTTCGATGAAGGCCTCGTAGACGTTGACCTTGCGCCGCAGCGCGCCGATGATGAAGCCGGCGATCACCACCATCAGCACCAGGTTGCTGAAGACCTTGGAGAACGTTTCGATCTCGGTCTTGGTCATGTAGTGCGTGAAGGTCCAGACCATGCCGGCGATGGCGGCCGCCGTGCCGCCCAGCCAGCTCAGCACCACGCCGTTGAACAGATTGATGCGCTGGCGGATGGCGACGGTGATGATGCCGGTCACGGTCGCCACGTAGGTCGCGATCATGCAGGGGATGAAAATGTCGGATGGATCGGCCGCGCCCAGGATCGAGCGTTGCGCCATGATGGCCAGCGGGATCAGGGTCAGGCCCGAGGTGTGCAGCACCAGGAACATGATCTGCGCATCGGTCGGCTCGTCCTTGCTGGGGTTGAGGGTTTGCAGGCTTTCCATGGCCTTCAGGCCGAACGGCGTGGCGGCGTTGTCCAGGCCCAGCAGGTTGGCCGAGAAGTTCATCACCATGTGGCCGGTGGCCGGGTGGTTCTTCGGTACGCCGGGGAAGATGCGCGAGAAGAACGGCGCGATCAGCCGCGCCAGCAGGTCGATGGCGCCGGCCTTCTCGCCGATGTTCATGATGCCCAGCCACAGCGTCATCACGCCGGCCAGCGGCAGCGCGATGTCCATCACGCAGGCCCTGGCGGAGTCGAAGGTGCCGTCGATGATGCGTTTGAAAATCTCGGTGTCGCCCGTCAGGAGGAACTGCGCCAGCGCTGCCACAAAGCCGACCAGGAAGAAGCCGGACCAGATGTAATTGAGCGACATATCGAGAAATTTTCCTGAAAGCAGTGGGCGATGCGCAAAGTATAGCGGGTAAGCCTGCCAAAAAAGTTATAAGCTGCCGCTTTACGTATGCGAGGTGGAATGGACCTGATGCCCAAAAGTTATGCCGTGGCCGTGCTGGCGCTGGTGTTATCGGCCGGCGCCGCCGCTGCCGCCGAGCCGCCGGCCGCCGCTCCCGCGCCCAAAGTCCTGCACGCCTTCCTCAGTACCGGCGAGACCGGACTTGATCCGGCGGTGGCATCCGATATCGCCAGCCTGAGCCTGCTGGAGAACCTGTTCGACCCGCTGCTGCGCTACGATTACCTGGCCCGCCCCGTCAAGCTGCAAGCCAACACGCTGAGCGCCATGCCGACCATCGAGGACAACGGCCTGAGCTACACCTTCCATCTGCGGCAGGACATCTACTTCACGCCCGATCCGGCGTTCAAGGGCGTACACCGGCAAGTGACCGCGCAGGACTACGTCTATAGCCTGAAGCGCTTGTACGATCCGACGCTGAAGTCGCCATGGCTGTTTCTATTGGAAGGCAAGATCGCCGGCGACGAGGCGTTGAAAACAAAATTCAGCTACGACAGCAACATCGCCGGCCTGCAGGCGGTCGACAAGTTCACCTTGCGCATCAGGCTCAACGCGGCCGATCCCAACTTCCTGTTCTACCTGGCCACGCCCTCCACCGGCGTGGTCGCGCGCGAGGTGATGGACGCTTACGGCGCGCAGGCCGGCAACCATCCGGTCGGCACCGGTCCCTTCCTGATGGGCCGATGGAAGCACAGCGACAAGATCACGCTGCTGGCCAACCGCGACTTCCGCCCGACGATGTTCCAGGGCCGCCGCCTGCCGCTGCTGGACCAGGTCGACATCAAGATCGTCGAGGAATACCAGTCGCGCGTGCTGGGCTTCCTGAACGGCGAATTCGATTTCCTCGAACAGCTGCCGGAATCGATGAAGGACATGGTGCTGACCACCGACGCCAAGCCGACCCTGAAGCCGGCGCTGGCCAAGCAGGGCATGGTGCTGTCGCCCTTCCCCGTGCTGCAAACGTATTACATGTGGATGAACATGGAAGACCCGCTGATCGGCGGCTACAGCAAGGAGAAGCTGGCCCTGCGGCGCGCCATCGCGCTCGGCTACAACAGCGGCGAGGACGTGGCGCTGATGAAGAAGGGCCTGGCGCTGCCGGCCGCCACGCCGCTGCCGCCCAACGTGCTGGGCTACGATCCCGCCTACCGCAGCCCGGTCGCCTACGACCCCGCGCTGGCCAACGCGCTGCTGGAGCGCTACGGCTACCGCAAGGCCGCCGACGGCTTCCGCACCCAGCCCGACGGCAAGCCGCTGACCTTGGTGATGCACAGCGAATCTTCCACCGTCGGCCGCCTGCGCGACGAGCTGTGGCGCAAGAACCTGAACGCCATCGGCCTGAAAGTCACGTTCAAGAGCGACAAGAAAACCGAGATCATCAAAGCCTCGCGCCTGGGCTCGGTGATGATGTTCGAGACCAACTGGGTGGCCGACTTCCCCGACGGCGAGAACTTCTACCAGTTGCTGTACGGCCCCAACAGCGGCCGCGCCAACTACGCGCGCTTCAACCTGCCGGCCTACAACCAGCGTTACGAGCGGAGCCGCACCATGGGCGATTCTCCCCAGCGCACCGCGCTGTACGACGAGATGGCGCAGCTCATCCACGCCTACACGCCGTGGGTGCTGCTGACCCATCCGATTTCCGCCGACCTGCAGCAGCCATGGTTGAAAAACTACCAGCGTCATCCGGTCGAATTCACCAACTGGCGCTATCTGGACGTCGACGCACATACGCCGCGCTGAGTCATGCGTACAATGGCCGCATGAGACTATTCAACCGCAGGGCGCTGCTGCACGTCAGCGCGCACCCGATGGCTTTCCTGGTGCAATGCGTGAAGGGCTTCCGCGCCAATCAAGGCTTGCTGCTGGCGGGCGCGGTCGCCTATTACTCGCTGCTGTCCATCGTGCCGCTGGTGATGCTGGTGGTGGTGGCGCTGTCGCATGTGATCGCGCAGGATGAACTGCTGGCGACGCTGGGCCGCTATCTGAACTGGCTGGTGCCGGGGCAGGCCAAGGCCATCGTGACCGAGGTCGGCCATTTCCTCGAACATCGGGACCTGATCGGCGGGGTGCTGGTGGTCAGCATGATTTTCTTCAGCTCGCTGGCGTTCACGGTGCTGGAGAACGCCATGTGCGTGATCTTCAAGCACCGGGTCGAGATACGGCGCCGGCGTTACCTGATCTCGGCGATCATGCCCTACTGTTATATCCTGTCGCTGGGCGTGGGCATGCTGCTGGTGACGCTGGTGGCGGGCAGCCTGCAGGTGCTGGGTCAGGAAAGCGTGCAATTCCTCGGCTACAGCTGGTCGCTGCACGGCGTGTCCGGCGTGTTGCTGTACCTGCTGGGCCTGGGCGGCGAGGTGCTGGTGCTGACCTCGATCTACCTGGTGATGCCGGTGGGGCGCCTGTCGCTGTCGCACGCGTTGATCGGCGGCGTGACGGCCGCGCTGCTGTGGGAACTGGCACGCCACATCCTGGTTTGGTATTTTTCAACCTTGTCGCAGGTGAACGTGGTGTACGGCTCGATGACCACCGCCATCGTCGTCATGTTCAGCCTCGAAATCGGCGCCACCTTGCTGCTGTTCGGCGCCCAGGTCATTTCCGAGTTCGAGCGGGTGGGCCGCCACCGCCAGCCGCGCGCACCGGTGCCCATGACCACACAAGCTACAGAAGTAAAATAATTTGTGCGTCGCACAAAAATCTGTGTTACACTACGTTCGTGGTTGAGGTTGAAAGGGGGAAATCCCGGAAAACAGTCCCACGTCCAAGTAGAGCGCCGCGATTCGATATGTGTAAGACCGAACCGCAGTTGACGCGAAACCTGGAGTTGTAATTCCGGATACGATGGTCGATTTACACGTTGGAGGCACCATGCAGATAGCATGGGCGTCCGAGACTCTGGAGTCACTTTGCAGATAGCACTGGATTCCGGCATACGATTAAAGCATTGGTAATACATTGGAACGAAGCCCGCTGAGATGCGGGCTTTTTTTTATGGCTGACTCATTTCAATATTATTTGAAATATCGAATCGATTGCGGTAACATCGCCGCATGGATACTAAACAAGCTCTGGCGGCCCTGTCGTCGCTGTCCCAGGAAAGCCGGCTGGCCGTGTTCCGGCTGCTCGTGCAGGCTGGGCCGGACGGCATGGCGGCCAGTAAAATCGCGGAACGGCTCGCTATTTCGCCGTCGTCGCTATCGTTTCACCTGAAGGAGCTGAGCCATGCCGGCATGGTCAGCTCGCGCCAGGATGGCCGCTTCATCATCTACGCGGCCGATGTGGGCGCGATGAACGGCCTGATCGGCTTCCTTACCGAAAACTGCTGCAGCGGCCTGCCCTGCGGCGTCAATGACTGCACACCATGAATGTTCTTTTTCTTTGTACCGGCAATTCCTGCCGCTCCGTGTTGAGCGAAGGCGTCTTCAACCATCTGGCGCCGGCGGGCTGGCGCGCCATCAGCGCCGGCAGCCAGCCTGTGGGCGCGCTGCATCCACGCGCGGTGGCACTGCTGGCGCGCAAGGGCATCTCCACCGAGGGCTATTACAGCAAATCGTGGAATGACTTGCCGGTCACGCCGGACATCGTCATCACCGTCTGCGGCAGCGCGGCCGGCGAGACTTGCCCGGCCTATCTGGGCCAGGTGCTGCGCGCGCATTGGGGTGTGGACGATCCCAGCCATGTGGTCGGCACCGAGGAAGAAATCGAGGCGGCGTTCGAGCACGCCTACCGCATCATCCGCGCACGCATCGAGGCCTTCCTGGCCTTGCCGCAGGGTCTGGACAAGAACCAACTCAAACAGGAACTGGACCGCATCGGCGGCCTGAGCGTGTCCTGATGGTGGCCGCTTCCCTGATCTTCCTGGCGACGCTGACCCTCGTCATCTGGCAGCCGCGCGGCCTGGGCATCGGCTGGAGCGCGGTGGCCGGCGCCTGCGTGGCGCTGCTGGCCGGCGTGATCCACGTCGGCGACATTCCCGTGGTGTGGCACATCGTGTGGAACGCCACCGGCACCTTCGTGGCCATCATCGTCATCAGCCTGTTGCTGGACAAGGCCGGCTTCTTCGAGTGGGCCGCGCTGCATGTGGCGCGCTGGGGACGCGGCAGCGGCAAGCTGCTGTTCGCGATGTTCGTGCTGCTGGGCGCGGCGGTGTCGGCGCTGTTCGCCAACGACGGCGCGGCGTTGATCCTCACGCCCATCGTCATCGCCATGCTGCGCGAGTTGAAATTTTCCGGCAAGGCCACGCTGGCCTTCGTGATGGCGGCCGGCTTTGTGGCCGACACGGCCAGCTTGCCGTTGGTGGTGTCCAACCTGGTCAACATTGTTTCGGCCGACTACTTCAACGTCAGCTTCGCGCGCTACGCGGCGGTGATGGTGCCGGTGAACTTCGTCGCCGTGGCCGCCACGCTGGCGGTGCTGCTGTGGTTCTTCCACAGCGACATCCCAGCCGACTACGACCTGGCGCAGGTCAAGCGGCCCGAGGACGCGATCCACGACCGCGCCACCTTCGTCACCGGCTGGTGGGTGCTGGGCTTGCTGTTGATCGGCTTCTTCTGGCTGGAGGATTTGGGCGTGCCGATCAGCGCCACCTCCGCAGTCGGCGCGGCCATGCTGTTGCTGGTGGCGGCGCGCGGGCACCGCATCTCGACCCGTGAAGTGATCGGCAACGCGCCGTGGCAGATCGTGGTCTTCTCGCTGGGCATGTACCTGGTGGTGTACGGCCTGCGCAACGCCGGACTGACCGACTACCTGACGTCGGCGCTCAACGCCTGCGCGCAGCACGGCGTATGGGGCGCGGCGATGGGGACCGGTGTCATCACCGCCATCCTGTCGTCGATCATGAACAACCTGCCGACGGTGCTGATCGGCGCGCTGTCGATCGACGCCAGCACGGCGCACGGCGCGGCGCGCGAGGCCATGGTGTACGCCAACGTGATCGGCAGCGACCTGGGGCCGAAGATCACGCCGATCGGCAGCCTGGCCACGCTGCTGTGGTTGCATGTGCTGGAGAACAAAGGCATCAAGATTTCGTGGGGCTACTACTTCCGCGTCGGCATCTGCCTGACCGTGCCGGTGCTGCTGGTGACGCTGGCGGCGCTGGCCCTGCGCCTTAACTGAGGAGTCTGCATGGACCTGCCCAACATCAACCCAGCCCTGCTGGACACGCCGACGCTGGACAAGCTGGCGCCGGTCGGCGACTTCGATCATCCGCCGCGCATCCTGATGCTGTATGGCTCGCTGCGCGAGCGCTCGTTCAGCCGCTTTCTGACGGAGGAAGCCGCGCGCATCCTGGAGCACTTCGGCGCCGAGGTGAAAATCTTCGACCCGACCGAGTTGCCGATGGTGGGCAGCGTGTCGGAAGACCACCCCAAGGTGCAGGAGTTGCGTGCCTTGTCGCTGTGGTCCGAGGGGCAAGTGTGGTGCAGCCCTGAGCGGCATGGCGCGATCACCGCCGTGATGAAGAACCAGATCGACTGGATCCCGCTGGAGCAAGGCGCGCTGCGTCCGAGCCAGGGCCGCACGTTGGCGGTGATGCAGGTGTGCGGCGGATCGCAGTCGTTCAACGTGGTCAACACGCTGCGGCTGCTGGGGCGCTGGATGCGCATGTTCACGATTCCCAACCAGTCGTCGGTGCCGATGGCGTACAAGGAATTCGATGATGCCGGCCGCATGCGTCCCTCGGGCTACTACGAGCGGGTGGTGGACGTGATGGAAGAACTGTTCAAGATGACCCTGCTGCTGCGCGGCAGGACCGACTACCTGACCGACCGCTACAGCGAGCGCAACGAGCGATCGGTCAAGGCCATCAACCGGCAACTTGGGAAGATTTAGCCGACGATAGAGGCGATTGTTGTGTTGATAATCTTTTCGTGCAAAGATGCGGTATTAATTTGCTCTGAGGAATTATTTTGAACACTCAACCGAAAAAATGGGTCGCGGCCGTGCTGGGCTTCGTGGTGGCGCCGCTGGGCTTTCTTTATGTGCGGGCGCCGCGCTGGGCCGGGATCAGCCTGGTGGTGGGCTTTGCGGTCGGGATCGTGGAATTCATGGTTCCGGGCAGGGATTCGAGCTTGCTGTTTTCACTTATCTCGGTGGGCGTGGGCGTGACCTGGGCAGTGTTTGCCTACAAGCTGGCCGGACGCCACAGCGGCGACGGCGTTCGGCCCTGGTACGCGCGGTGGTATGGACTGGCTGGCCTGTTCGTCGCATTGTTTGCGACGACGGCCATATTCAGGGCATTCTTCTTCGAGCCGTTCCGCGCGCCCTCGTCGTCGATGGTGCCGAATGTGCCGCTGGGGGCCAATCTGATTGTCAAGAAATGGGGCTACGGTCACTACAACACGTTCAAGATCAGCCTCGGCAGCGCGCCGATTTCAGCGCCGCTTGAACGTGGCGATATTATCGTCTTCGATTATCCGCGCGATCCGACCCAGACTTACGTCAAGCGCTTGGTCGGTTTGCCGGGCGATAAAATCGTCTACCGCGACAAGCGATTGCAATTGAATGGTGTCGATGTGCTGGGGCCAAAATCGGGAGAATACCTGGGCCCCGAAAAGCTCGTACACTATGCGCGGCATCAGGAAAAGCTCGGCAAGGTGAGTTACGACATCGTCTTGGTTGACCACGCGCCGGCATGGTTTGGGGACGAGGTCTACAAGTTGCCGAAGCAATGTTCCATTGAGCATGAAACGATACAATGCGAGGTACCGCCGGGGAGCTATTTTGTGCTCGGCGACAATCGCGACAATAGTGCCGACAGCCGGATCTGGGGTTTTGTCCCGGCCAAGTCCGTCATCGGAAAAGTTGTGCAAGTGATTCCTCCACGCGGCTGAACGCCGACAACTTGGGAAGATTTGATGGACCCACACATCCTGCCAGTCGAACTGGAAAAAGCGTATCGCCTGCTGAACCATGGCCCGACGGTGCTGGTCTCGGCCACGCATGGCGGCACCGTCGACGTGATGGCTGCGGCATGGTCGTGCGCGCTGGATTTCATGCCGCCGAAGATCACGGTGGTGCTGGACAAATCGACCAGCACGCGCGGGCTGGTCGAGCAGAGCGGCTACTTCGCGCTGCAGGTGCCGAACATCGCGCAGATCGACTTGACGCACGCGGTCGGCAGCATGAGCCTGGCCGATGTGCCGGACAAGCTGGCCCGATGCGGCGTCGAACTGTTTCATGTGGAAGGCCACGAGACACCGCTGGTGGCGGGCTGCTCGGGCTGGCTGATTTGCAAAGTGGTGCCGGAGCCGCACAACCAGCAAACATACGACCTGTTCATCGGCGAAGTGGTTTCCGCATGGGCCGACAGCCGCGTGTTCCGCAACGGCCACTGGGAATTCGACTCCGCCGGCCCGGAATGGCGCAGCCTGCACTACATCGCCGGCGGCACCTTCTACGCCATCGGCGAACTCGCCAAAGTCAAAACCTAAACTTGCGGTCAATAAACTTGGGGTCAAGTCTGACATTCGGACACGAGCTCTGCCGTAAGCGCGTGCTTACGGCAGAGCTCGTGTCCGAATGTCAGACTTGACCCCAAATTGCTTAGCCCCAATGTGGGGTTAAAGTGCGCGGGCGATCAGCAGTTTCTGGATGTCGCTGGTGCCTTCGTAGATCTGGCAGACGCGTACGTCGCGGTAGATGCGTTCCACCGGGAAGTCGGAGACGTAGCCATAGCCGCCGTGGACTTGGATCGCGTCGGAGCACACTTTCTCCGCCATCTCCGAGGCGAACAGTTTGGCCATCGCCGCTTCCTTCAGGCATGGCAGGCCGGCGTCCTTCATCGAGGCCGCGTGGCGGATCAGCTGGCGTGCCGCTTCGATCTGGGTCGCCATGTCCGACAAGCGGAACTGCACCGCCTGGTGCTCGAAGATCGGCTTGCCGAAGCTTTCGCGATCGCGCGCGTACGCCAGCGCCGCTTCATACGCCGCGCGCGCCATGCCCACCGCCTGCGAGGCGATGCCGATGCGTCCGCCCTCCAGTCCCGACAGGGCGATCTTGTAACCCTGGCCTTCTTCGCCGATCAAATTCTCCGCCGGAATGCGGCAGTTCTCGAACAGGATCTGCGCCGTGTCCGACGAGTGCTGGCCCATCTTCTGCTCCAGCCCCGCCACGATGTAGCCCGGCGTCGAGGTCGGCACCCAGAACGCGCTGATGCCCTTCTTGCCGGCCGCCTTGTCGGTGACCGCCATGACGATCGCCACGTCCGCATATTTGCCGCTGGTGATGAACTGCTTCACGCCGTTGATCACGTACTCGTCGCCGTCGCGCGTGGCGGTGGTGCGCAGTGCGGCGGCGTCGCTGCCGGTGTGCGGCTCGGTCAGGCAGAAGGCGCCCAGCATCTCGCCCTGTGCCAGCGGACGCAGCCACTGTTGTTTCTGCTTGTCGTTGGCGTACATCATGGCGATGCTGCACACCGGGCAGTTGTTGACCGAGATGATGGTGGAGGTGCCGCCGTCGCCGGCCGCGATCTCTTCCAATACCAGCGCGAGCGACACGTAATCCATGCCGGCGCCGCCCAGCGCCTCCGGCACCGCGACGCCGAACGCGCCCAGTGCGGCCAGCTCCTTCAGCTCCTCTTTCGGGAAGTGGTGCTCCTTGTCCCAGCGGGCGGCATTGGGCGCCAGGCGCTCCCGTGCAAACGTGCGCAGGGCGTCGCGTATCATTTCGTGTTCTTCGCTCAGTATCATGTTGTCTCGTTTATCGTTATTGAATCACCAGCCGATGCTTGTGCCATCGTAGTTGCGATATACCGCCCGGTCGGACGCGGGTAGCGCCGCCAGCGTTGCGCGTATGCCTGCCGCGCTTTCCTCCACCGAGATGTCGGCGTCGCCGCCGCCCATGTCCGTGCGCACCCAGCCCGGATGCAGCGCGACACAGGTGGCGCCCTGCTTGCCGAAGCTGAGCGCGGTATCGATCAGCACCGAGTTCAGCGCCGCCTTGCTGGCGCGGTACAGTGAGCCGCTTGGATTGCCGCGCTCGCTGAGCGAGCCCATCTTCGACGACAGCACCGCCAGCTTGCCGCGCACCGCGCACACCATCGGCGCGATGATGGGCAGCAGCCGCATCGCCGCCAGTACGTTGGTGTGCATCACCGTGTCGAAGTCCGACTGCAGCGGGAAGCCGTCGTGGCGCGGACCGTACACGCCGGCGTTGAGGATGGCCACGTTGAGCTCCTCGCCATCCAGCTTCCAGCCCAGGCCTGCAACGGCCTCGACGTTGGTCACGTCCAGTCCATGCGCCTCGGCGCCCAGCTCGGCCAGGGCGTCCACGTCTTCCGGCTTGCGCGCGGTGGCGATCACGCGCCAGCCGTCGGCCAGGTACTGGCGGACCAGTTCCTGGCCGATGCCGCGCGAGGCGCCGATGATCAGTGCCGTCGCCATCCGCTTACACCAGCTCGATGGCCATCGCGGTCGCTTCGCCGCCGCCGATGCACAGCGCCGCCACGCCCTTCTTGCCGCCGGTGCGCTTCAGCGCGCCGATCAGCGTGACGATGATGCGCGCGCCGGATGCGCCGATCGGGTGGCCCAGCGCACATGCGCCGCCGTGGATGTTGACCTTGTCGTGCGGGATGTCGAGGTCGCGCATGGCGGCCATCGGCACGGCGGCGAACGCTTCGTTGATCTCGAACAGGTCGACGTCCTTGGTGCCCCAGCCGATTTTCTTGTACAGCTTCTCGACCGCGCCGATCGGTGCGGTGGTGAACAGGTTGGGTTCCTGTGCGAAGGTGGCGTGGCCGTGGATCTTGGCGATGATGGTGGCGCCCAGTTTCTTGGCGGTCGATTCGCGCATCATCACCAGCGCGGCGGCGCCGTCGTTGATCGACGACGACGAGGCGGCGGTGATGGTGCCGTCTTTCTTGAACGCGGCGCGCAGCGTCGGGATCTTGTCGACCTTGGCCTTGAGCGGACCTTCGTCCTTGTCGATGACGGTGTCGCCGGCGCGGCTGGTCACAGTGACGGGCGCGATTTCCCATTTGAAGTAGCCCTCGCTGGTGGCGACCTGCGCCCGCTTGACCGATTCGATGGCGAAGTTGTCCTGCGCTTCGCGGGTGAACTCGTACTTGGCCGAGCACTCTTCGGCGAAGGTGCCCATCGAACGGCCTTCGCCGGTTTTCTCGTTGCGCGAGTAGGCGTCTTCCAGGCCGTCGTACATCATGTGGTCGAACAGCATGCCGTGGCCGATGCGGTAGCCGCCGCGTGCCTTCGGCACCAGGTAGGGCGCGTTGGTCATCGATTCCATGCCGCCGGCGATCACCACCTCGGCGCTGCCCGCGACCAGCTGATCATGCGCGAAGATCGCGGCCTGCATGGCCGAGCCGCACATCTTGGACAAGGTGACCGCGCCGGTCGAGGTCGGCAGGCCGGCTTTCAACAGCGCCTGGCGAGCTGGCGCCTGGCCTTGGCCCGCCATCAGGCAGTTGCCGAAGTAGACGTGCTCGACCAGCTTGCCGTCGATGCCGGAGCGTTCGACGGCGGCCTGGATCGCCACGGCGCCCAGGTCGTGCGCGGCCTTGCCGGAGAAGTCGCCCTGGAAGGCGCCCATGGGGGTGCGGGCCGCACCGACGATTACGATAGGATCATTCATTTTCTAGAGTCTCCATAAATGGCGGCTGGATGGCCGCCGGTGGGGTGGTGTGCTGATTGCAAAAACGGATGTGCTGCGGATACGGGAACACGTCTTCCACATAGCCGTCGAGGATGCGCTGCTTGCGCGCCTGCCACCAGGCTTGCGTCAGCAGCTCGCTGTGGTGCTTCATGAAATACTTGCGGATCTTGGCGTTCCCCAGCAGGAAGCGGCCGAACTGTTCGGGGAAGACGTCGTACTTGCCGATCGGGTACCACGGCTCGGAGGCCATCTCTTCCTCCTCCGTGCGCGCTTCCGGGATCACGCGGAAATTGCAGTCGGTGATGTATTCGATTTCGTCGTAGTCGTAAAACACCACGCGCTGGTGGCGCGTGACGCCGAAGTTCTTGTACAGCATATCGCCGGGGAAGATGTTGGCGGCCACCAGTTCCTTGATGGCGTTGCCGTACTCCAGCACACCGTGCTCGATCTGCACGTCGTCGTTGTCGTTGTCGGCGTTGGTCAGCCACATGTTCAGCGGCACCATGCGGCGTTCGATGTACAGGTGTTTGATGACGAGCTGGTCGCCCTCCTCCTCCAGCAGCGACGGCACGAAATGCTTGAGCTCGGCGATCAGCTCTTCGCTGAAGCGGTGGCGCGGGAAGGCGACGTTGGAGTATTCCAGCGTGTCGGCCATGCGGCCAACGCGGTCGTGGTGTTTGACCAGCAGGTATTTTTCCTTGATCAGCGCGCGCGAGGTTTCCTTGGGCGCGGGGAAGAAATCCTTGATGACCTTGAACACATACGGGAACGACGGCAACGCGAACACCAGCATCACCAGGCCGCGGATGCCGGGCGCGATGTCGAACAGGTCGGACGAGTGCTTGAGGTGCTGCAGGTAGTCGCGGTAGAACAGCGTCTTGCCCTGCTTTTGCAGGCCGAGGATGGTGTAGATCTCGCTGCGCGGCTTGCGTGGCAGCAGCGTGCGCAGGAACTGCACGTAGGCCGACGGCACTTCCATGTCGACCAGGAAGTAGGCGCGCGTGAACGAGAACAGGATCGTGATCTGCTCATGGTCGAACAGCACGGTGTCGAGTATCAGCTCGCCGTGCTTGTTGTGCAGGATGGGCACGACGAACGGATATTCCTTGTTGCCGTTGATGCCCTTGCCGACGATGTAGGCGCCCTTGTTGCGGAAGAACAGGCTCGACAGCACATGGATCTGGTGGTTCGGCTCCAGCTTGATGCCGCCGAACAGCGTGCGCAGCCGGCCTTCGACCTGCGCCACGTCGCGCGACAGGTTGGCGAACCTGGTGGCCAGCTGGAAGTTGGTGATGATGCGCTTGAGCGTGTAGTGCAGGCCGTCCGTGCCGGGGTAGTAGACGCGGTAGGTCGGCGCCACTTCCTCGGTTTCGATGTACTCGGTGGAGACCACCGGGCGCACGAAGATGAATTCGTTGTGGAAGTAGCGGCGGTGCAGGATGTTGCAGCAGACCGAGTTGAAGAAGGTCTCGGCCAGCTCGGGCTGCTTGTGGTCGGACAGCATGCCGATGTAGTGCAGCTTGAGTTCGCGCCACACTTCGTCGGTCAGTTCGGCCGGGTCGTACTCGTCCTCCAGCAT
The DNA here is from genome assembly GCA_025548565.1 of Rugamonas sp. A1-17. GTDB lineage: Bacteria > Pseudomonadota > Gammaproteobacteria > Burkholderiales > Burkholderiaceae_D > Rugamonas. The sequence continues at coordinate 134,481 of JAJLPB010000012.1, read as the reverse complement.
CTGCACGCATTCCTGCACGCGGCGGTCGTAGAAGCCGATGCGTTCGCGCGCCGCCTGCTGCGCCACGCGCCAGGCGCCCTGCTCGAAGTGCTGCTTGGCCTGCTGGCTGGTGAGCCGGAACAGGCGGTAGTGCTTGTCGAAGCCGTCGCGGATGGTGCGCGCGATGTCGAACGCGATCTGCGAGCGCAGCAGTTTGGGGAAAGCAGCCTGGATCATGGACAGTTTTCGCGGTCAGTTTATCCGTCGTTCCCGCGCAGGCGGGAACCCATACACTGTATGGGTTCCCCCCATACGACGCCGGCTCATCCAGCTCAGCATGGATTCCCGCGTGCGCGGGAACGACTAACCGGGCCTTACTTGGTTTCCGCGAACAGTTCGCGGCCGATCAGCATGCGGCGGATTTCGCTGGTGCCGGCGCCAATCTCATACAACTTGGCGTCGCGCCACAGGCGGCCGACCGGATACTCGTTGATGTAGCCGTTGCCGCCCAGCGTCTGGATCGCCTCGCCGGCCATCCAGGTCGCTTTTTCTGCGCTATACAAAATGGCTCCCGCTGCATCCTTGCGCAACTGGCGGACCGCTTCCGGGGTTTTGGCCCGGTCGCAGGCCTGACCGACGGCGTACACATATGCCTTGCACGCCATCATGGTCGAGTACATGTCCGCAATCTTACCCTGCATCAGCTGGAATTCGCCGATCGGCTGGCCGAATTGCTTGCGGTCGTGGATGTAGGGCACGACCGCGTCCATGCACGCCTGCATGATGCCCAGCGGGCCGCCGGACAGCACGGTGCGCTCGAAGTCCAGGCCCGACATCAGCACGTTGACGCCCTTGCCCAGGCCGCCCAGCACGTTCTCGGCCGGCACTTCGCAGTTGTCGAACACCAGCTCGCCGGTGTGCGAGCCGCGCATGCCCAGCTTGTCGAGCTTCTGGGCCACGGAGAAGCCCTTGAAACCTTTTTCGATCAGGAAGGCGGTCATGCCTTTCGGACCGGCTTCCAGGTCGTTCTTGGCGTAGACCACCAGCACGTCGGCGTCGGGGCCGTTGGTGATCCACATCTTGGTGCCGTTCAGCACCCAGCGGTCGCCCTTGAAGTCGGCGCGCAGCTTCATGCTGACCACGTCGGAACCGGCGTTCGGCTCGGACATCGCCAGCGCGCCCACGTGTTCGCCGGAGATCAGCTTGGGCAGGTATTTTTGTTTTTGCTCTTCGGTGCCGTTGCGCTTGATCTGGTTGACGCACAGGTTCGAATGGGCACCGTACGACAGGCCGACCGAGGCCGAGGCGCGCGAGATTTCTTCCATCGCCACGATGTGGGCCAGGTAGCCCATGTTGGCGCCGCCGTATTCCTCGCCGACGGTGATGCCGAGCACGCCCAGCTCGCCCATCTTGCGCCACAGGTCCATCGGGAACTGGTCGTTGCGGTCGATTTCGGCGGCGCGCGGCGCGATTTCGGCGGCGGCGAACTGTTGCACGGCTTCGCGCAGGGCGGCGATGTCTTCGCCGTGGTCAAAGGTCAGGCCTGGGAGATGGAGCATGTCGTCCTCATTCTTGTGTTTTGGTGGAAGCGTCAATAATACGCCGGTGTGACGTTAACGTAAACGTAAAGCAGCGGTGACGGTGGGCCGTCACGCAATCTTGTTATTTTTGTCAGATGGTGGCTGGCCGGGGTTCGCCGATGGCGGCCAGCAGGCGCTTGCATTCGTCCTCGTGGGCGGTGATTTCCGCCAGCGACATTTCGATGTCCTCGCGCTGCTGTTCCAGCGTTTCGCGGTGCTGCGCCAGCACGCCCAGGAAGCGGTTCATCTGGGCGCTGGTATCCTTGGGCGATTCGTACATGTCGACCAGGCTCTTGATTTCCGACAGCGACAGGCCCAGGCGCTTGCCGCGCAGGGTCAGCTTGAGGCGGGTGCGGTCGCGCGGCGTGTAGACGCGGTTGCGGCCGCCGGCGCCTTCGCGGGACGGGCTCAGCAGGCCCTGGTCTTCGTAAAAGCGGATCGCGCGCGCCGTGATGTCGAATTCACGGGCCAGTTCGGTGATGGTGTAGGTGGGCATCTCTAGGTTTGCGGTAAAGTCGTACAATTTCCGTTTACGTCAACGTCAAGCACATTGTAGCGCGCCTGACTTTCCGAAAGAAGAAAATATGAACCCGCTCGAATCGCAACTGGAGTACCCGCTGGGCGACACCATCCCGGCCACCGGCGCCGTGCACGAGATCGCGCCCGGCCTGCGCTGGCTGCGCATGCCGCTGCCGTTCGCGCTGGATCATATCAACCTCTGGCTGTTGCGCGACGGCGAGGGCTGGAGCGTGGTCGACAGCGGCGTGGCCGCCGACGCCACCCGCGCCGCCTGGGAAGTCATCTTCGAAAACGGCCTGGACGGCCTGCCGGTGCGGCGCGTGTTCGCCACCCATTGCCATCCCGACCACATCGGCCTGGCCGACTGGCTGTGCCGCCGCTGGGACGCGCCGCTGTGGACCACCACCGGCGAATACGGCTTCGCGCGCATGATGTCGGCCGCGCTGCCGGGTGTGGACGGCCTGGCGGCGCTGCCGCACTTCCAGCGCCACGGCCTGCGCGACCCGGAGATGCTGGAAAAGATGGGCAGCCGGAAAAACTACTATCCGACGCTGGTGCCGTCGGTGCCGGCCGCCTACACCCGCATCCAGGACGGACAGTTGGTTGTTGTTGGTGGGCAACAGTGGCGGGTGATCACCGGCTTCGGCCATTCCCCCGAGCACGCGGCGCTGTATTGCGCGGAATTGAACGTGCTGATTTCCGGCGACATGGTGCTGCCGCGCATATCCACCAATGTATCGGTTTTCGCCGTCGAGCCGGAAGCCAACTCGCTGACGCTGTATTTGGAATCATTAAGCAAGTTTGTTGACTTGCCGAATGATGTATTGGTGTTGCCCTCGCACGGCAAACCATTCCGCGGACTGCACACCCGCATCGCCCAATTGCGCCAGCATCACGTCGAGCGGCTGGCCGAAGTGGCCGACGCTTGCCGCGACTGGCAGTCGGCGGCCGACATCGTGCCGCTGATGTTCAAACGGCCGCTGGACGCCCACCAGCTGAGCTTTGCGCTGGGCGAGGCGCTGGCCCATCTGCACAATTTGTGGCACGCCGGTATCGTGCGCCGTCAAACAGGGGCGGACGGCATCATACGCTTCCGCGTCGCGTAGCGTCGAAAGTCTGGCCGTAAACTAGCAGTAGTGTTATTGTAATAACTTCACTATTTCCGCTGGAAACGGCTTCGAGGCCCAGGCCCATTTCGCAGCGGGAAACCGAATAAAGTTCGGCGCCTGTTATTGCGGGCGCTTGCACTTACAGAGGATAAAGTGTTAATTATAAAATCCCATCACGTCACAATCAGATCTTAAAAACAAGAGACTGACTTTCATGACGCAACGTGAAATAGTGCAATTATGAATTCTTCCAATGAACGCGAAAGCTTTAGCCAGCGCTTGCAACAGGCTCTCAAAAACGCCCACTACTCCCCCGACAGTCCAACCCGGTTGGCGCGGGAATTCAACATCCGCTTCGATGGCCGGCCCATCACCGTCCACGCCGCCCGCAAATGGCTGGTAGGCGAGGCGATTCCGACCCAGGAAAAGCTGCGCATGATCGCGCAATGGCTGGGCGTGCCGGCCGAATGGCTGCGTTTTGGCGGCACCGAAGCGGATGCGCCGACTGGCGACGGCGGCAACGGCCTGTCGCGCTTCGAGTCGGCCGACGTCAAGTTGATCGCGGATTTGCAACGTCTGGACGAGCATCATCGCCAGATCGCACGCGAATTTATACGCATGTTGGTGCGTGTCAACTACCAAAAGTAGTCATTTTACGTGCTACTACGGAGTTATTTTTACCGTTTGTGGCTGAAGGTTGAACTGTTTCCCTGTGAAACTAGTTTCACTGGAAGGCAAGTTTTTGTTCGGAATGGGCGTCTCCAAGGGGGCGCCTTTTTTATTTTTAGGGGGCTTTACGAATTGTCATAGTTTCGACACGGTTTTGAGGCACAATAGGTAATCAGCGCCGCTGAACCGCAGCATTTACTTCGGGAGCCAAGCTTTTGAGCCGTCTTATGAAAAGTAACTACAGCAACGTCGCGCAGCTAAAAGATTTGATGACCGCCCCCCCGATGACCGCCGCCCAACATGCCGAGGTGATGCGCAAGCGTATCGCCCATCGTCGCATGGTCGAGGAAGCACGGGATCTGAAGAAGGCCAGCGGGTCGCAGTTCGATAAACGCTAGCGCGGCACAGGCGGGTTAGTTTGGTTCGCTGGCGGGCTTCATGCCGTTCCAGCGCGGGGCCAGCGTGTGCTCGATGCTGAACAAATCCAGCACCCGGCCGACCGTGTGGTCGACCATCTCCGCAATGCTTTGCGGGTTGTGGTAAAAGCTGGGCAACGGCGGGAAGATAATCCCGCCCATTTCCGTCACCGCCGTCATATTGCGCAGATGCGCCAGGTTGAACGGCGTTTCCCTCACCATCAGCACCAGCCGGCGGCGCTCCTTGAGCACCACGTCGGCCGCGCGCGCGACCAGGTTGTCCGACAGGCCGTGCGCCACCGACGCCAGCGTCTTCATCGAGCATGGCGCGATAATCATCCCATCCGACTGGAAAGAACCGCTGGCGATGGCCGCGCCGACGTCGCGCACCTTGTGCACCACGTGGGCCAGCGCCTCGACCTCGCGGCGCTGCAAGCCGGTTTCCTGGTGCAGCGTGAGGACCGCCGCGTCCGAGACGATTAGGTGCGTTTCGACGCCCGCGATGTGTTGCAACTGTTGCAGCAGACGCACGCCATACACCGCGCCGGTGGCGCCGGTGATGGCGATGATAATCCGCCGGGCCACGAGAGGCCGCGGCCGATCAGGCATCCAGCAGGGCCTTCAGTTCGCCCGACTCGAACATTTCGTTCATGATGTCCGAACCGCCGATGAATTCGCCCTTGATGTACAGCTGGGGAATGGTTGGCCAGTTCGAGTAATCCTTGATGCCCTGGCGGACTTCAGGATCTTCCAGCACGTTCACGGTTGCAATGTTCTCAACGCCGCAAGCTTTCAGGATCTGGATGGCGCGGCCGGAAAAGCCGCATTGCGGGAACTGGGCGGTGCCCTTCATGAACAGCACCACAGGGGTGGCGGTCACGGTTTCTTTGATCCAGGTTTGTACGTCGCTCATAGCTGCCTCAGTGAAAAGATGTAATTAGATGCCGTCATTTTATAAGAAATGCGGCTCCCGCGTGGTTGACACGGCGAAAATCATTGGTAGTATAGCGTCTATCGATATATCGACTATCGATATACCGTTTAACGATACAGAGGAGCGCAATGGGCGATATCCATTACTCGAAGTATCTGCCGCTGTCCGAGGCCACGTTTTACGTGATGCTCGCGCTGAACGAACCACTGCACGGCTACGCCATCATGCAGAAGGTGGAAACGATGAGCGGCGGCAGCGTCACGCTGGGGCCGGGCACCTTGTACGGCGTGTTCGGCACGCTGGAAAAGCAGGCGTTGATCGTCAAGGTGGCGGAAGAGGAACGGCGCAAGGTCTACGCGCTGACGGAGTTGGGACGGAAGGTGCTGGCCGAGCAGGTGCGCCGGCTGGAAGTCATGGTCGGCAATGCCCGCGCGTTGCTGCGAACCGCTTGAGGAGGCAGTGTGGAAAACGGTACGGTGGTACGGAAGTTCAAATGGTGGTTTGTCTGGCAGGATGAGAAACACGAGCAGTGGCTGCAGCGGATGGCGGCGGAAGGATTGCATTTGCGTGACACCAACTGCATCGGCATGCATACCTTTGTGTGCGGCGTGCCGGCGGATGTGGTTTACCGCTGGGACGTGGGCAAGCAGCGGCGGCGCGACCCGGAATACATGCAGCTATTCCAGGATGCAGGCTGGGAATACGTCGCGTCCACGTTGGGCTGGCATTGCTGGCGCAAGACCCGCAAGGCCGGCACGGCGATGGAAATCTTTACCGACAGCGCAGGCCGGATACGCAAGTATCGGACAGTGCTCGGAGTGCTGACGTTAGTCATGGTGGCGCAGGTGCCGTCGATATGGATCAACTTCCGGAACTGGCGCGAACTGCTGGCAAGGAAGGCGGACATTGCCGTCTACCCTGCCATCACGGCGTCGCTGAACCTTGCCGTGCTATTGCTGCTGCTCTACGGCATTGCCAGGATCAGCCGCCGCATCCGCGACTTGAAGCAGGCTTAACCGCGCAGCTTGGCGAAGGCGGCCGCCATGCTGCCGCCGATCGGCTCGGACTTGGCGGCTTGCTTCTGGTGCTGGCCCATGCTCTTGCGGTCGTTGCGGTCGCCGCGCTGTTGCGGCTGCGAACCGGCTTGCGGCGCGCTGTCGGTCAGGCGCATGGTCAGAGCGATGCGCTTGCGCTTCTCGTCCACCTCCAGCACCTTAACCTTGACCACCTGGCCGGCCTTGACCACCGTGTGCGGATCCTTGACGAAGGTGTTCGACAGCGCCGAGATGTGCACCAGGCCGTCCTGGTGCACGCCGATGTCGACAAACGCGCCGAACGCGGCCACGTTGGTGACCACGCCCTCCAGGATCATGTCCGGACGCAGGTCGCGGATCTCTTCCACGCCTTCCTTGAAGGTGGCGGTGGTGAACTCGGGACGGGGATCGCGGCCCGGCTTCTCCAGCTCCTTCAGGATGTCGGAGATGGTCGGCACGCCGAACTTGTCGTCGGCGTACTTGGCCGGGTTGAGCGTCTTGATCAGCGCGGTTTCGCCGATCACGGCCTTGATGTCCTTCTTGATGTCGCCGAGGATTTTCTCCACCAGCGGGTACGATTCTGGGTGCACCGCCGAGGCGTCCAGCGGGTTCTCGCCGCCCATCACGCGCAGGAAGCCGGCCGCCTGTTCGAAGGTTTTGTCGCCCAGGCGCGGCACCGATTTGAGCGCCGCGCGCGAGGTGAACGCGCCCTTGACGTCGCGGTAGGAAACAATGGCCTGCGCCACCGAGGCCGACAGGCCCGACACGCGCGCCAGCAGCGGCGCCGAGGCGGTATTGACGTCGACGCCGACCGCGTTCACGCAATCCTCGACCACCGCGTCCAGCGAGCGGGCCAGCTGGGTTTGCGAGACGTCGTGCTGGTACTGGCCGACGCCGATCGATTTCGGATCGATCTTGACCAGCTCGGCCAGCGGATCCTGCAGACGGCGGGCGATCGACACCGCGCCGCGCAGCGACACGTCCATGTCCGGCAACTCGCGCGAGGCGAATTCCGACGCCGAGTACACCGACGCGCCCGCCTCCGAGACGACGATCTTGCTCATTTTTTGCTCAGGGAAGCGCTTGATCAGGTCCTGCGCCAGCTTGTCGGTCTCGCGCGAGGCAGTGCCATTGCCGATCGAAATCAGCGATACATTGTGCTTGGCCGCCAGCTTGCCCAGCGTGTGCAGCGAGCCTTCCCAGTCGTTCTTCGGCTGGTGCGGGTAGATCACGGCGGTATCGACCACCTTGCCGGTGGCGTCCACCACCGCCACCTTGACGCCGGTGCGCAGGCCCGGGTCCAGGCCCATGGTGGCGCGCTGGCCGGCCGGCGCGGCCAGCAGCAGCGCCTTCAGGTTGGTGGCGAAGACGTTGATCGCATCCTGCTCGGAACGCTCGCGCAGCGCGCCCATCAGTTCGGTTTCCAAATGCATGAAACTCTTCACGCGCCAGGTCCAGCGGGCCGTGTCGCCCAGCCATTTGTCGGCCGGACGGCCCTGGTTCTTGATGCCGAAACGAGCGGCGATGCGGCCTTCGCACGGGTTGTGCGGTGCATCCCACTTCGGTTTCTCGGCCTCGGTGTCCAGCCGCAGCGTGACGTCGAGGATGCCTTCGCGGCGGCCGCGCAGCAAGGCCAGCGCGCGGTGCGACGGCACCGTCCCGATGGTCTCGGAGTAATCGAAGTAATCGGCGAATTTTTCGCCTTCGTCTTGCTTTCCTTCAATAACCTTGGATTCCACGATGCCATGCTCTTGCACATATTCGCGCAGGGATTGCAGCAGGGTGGCGTCTTCGGCAAAGCGTTCCATCAGGATCTGGCGGGCGCCGTCCAGCGCCGCCTTGATGTCGGCCACGCCCGGATTGTTGCCCTCGGCGGTGGTGAAGGCGTCGCGCAGGTATTTGTTGGCCTCCATTTCCGGATTCAGGTCCGGATTGGCCAGCAGGCCGTCGGCCAGCGGCGCCAGGCCCGCTTCGATGGCGATTTGCGCCTTGGTGCGGCGTTTTTGCTTGTAGGGCAGATATAAGTCTTCAAGACGGGTCTTGTCTTCTGCATGCATGACTGCATCTAACAGTTCGGGCGTCATTTTATTCTGCTCGGTGATCGATGCCACGATGGCGGCGCGGCGGTCTTCCAGCTCGCGCAGGTAGCGCAGCCGCTCTTCGAGCAGACGCAATTGAATGTCGTCCAGGCCGCCGGTGGCTTCTTTCCGGTAGCGGGCGATGAAGGGCACCGTGGCGCCTTCGTCCAGCAGGGCGATGGCGGCGGCGACCTGCACCGGTTTGCAAGTCAGTTCCAGGGCAAGACGTTGTTCGATTGAAGGCAACATGTGGGCGATTCCTAAGCAGTCAAGCCCGGAATGATACGCAATCGGCGCGAATGCGCCAGTCTTGACAGTCCAAACGGACTGTGGGCGGCCGAAGTAACACGTTTATCTGCGGGTTTTTGAAGAATCCGCAAACACGAAGGCGTGTATGGCGGATAATATCGCCTGTTGCCGTTTTTGAACCATGCTGACCAACAATGCGACCTATGGATTTTACCCGCGACGACGCCACCGATGTCCCAGCTGCCCCGGCAGCCCCCGTACGCCCTGCGCCGCCCGCGAATCAATTGTCGTACGCCGTAGCTACCTGGCTGCAGCGTGTGGATGCCGCAGCGCATCCAAAAGCCAAACTGAACGCGCCGCCGGTCGATAACGATCCCAAGCAGCAGACCCAATACAAGTTGATCTACGTGATGGCGCCCACCAGCGGCGGCCGCCATGTGGCGCTGTGCCTGTACAAGGCGCGGCTGCGCTCGAACGGCGATGTCGCCGCGGCCAGCCCGGTGAGCGAGATATTTTCGCTGCTGTCGGCCCCGCCGAGCTTCCTCGCGCCCGGCGACGAGGACTTGATCCGTTTCTTTGTTGCAATGCGCAGCGGACAGAATTCGCAGACCGGCTCCGCCACGGAGCCGCGCGGCAAGATCGGCGCGGCGCTGCTCAACATGCTGGCCGAACAGGATAAATTGCTTTGGGCAAACTCTTGGGCCGACGTCGGCAACGGACTGGTCTACCCGCTCAAGGGCGGCGTGATGCGCGAAGCCAACCTGGCCTGGCGCGAGGAAGGCAAGGGTTTGCGGTTGGGTTGGCAGGTGCAGGCGCCGCCGAACGCCAAGCATGTCGGCGCCGACCAGGTCGACTACATGCTGCCGACCGATCCGCCGTGGTACATCGACAATCTTTCCTGCGGCGTGCTGCAGCTGAACCAGGGCGGCGCGGCGATCCCGCTGGCCGACCTGCAAGCGCTGGTGGCGCAAGCCCCGCTGCTGACCAATAACGACAAGATGCGCGTGTCGCAATTGCTGCTGGCCCACGGCCTGCAACAGCTGATGCCGCTGCCGCAGCCGCTGCCGCAGCGGGTGCGCGACGACGTCAAGCCGCGCCCGGTGTTGACGCTGGACGCCGCCATGCTGGCCGACGGTTCGCTGCAACGCTGGCATGACTTTGCCGTGCTGTCCTTCGACTACGACGGCGAGCGCGTCTCCTTCGACCCGTCGCAGCGCGTGGTGCGCCAGAAGGGGGAAGTGACCGAAATCATCCAGCGCGACAGCGCCGCCGAAGAGCTGGCCCTGTCGCTGCTGACCGAACGCCACTTCCACCCACCGGTCGCGCTGCCGCTGAGCAGCGTCAAGGGTGGCCTGTTGCTGCCCAGCCAGGCCGAATGGATACGCTTCGCCCGCGACGGCATCGAGGCGCTCAAGCAAGCTGGCTGGAAGGTCGAGAAAACCGTCAAGTACCGCTACGACGTGAGCGAGGTCGGCGACTGGTACGCCGATGTGATGGAGGATCCGGCAGACGGCGGCCACGCCTGGTTCGAGCTGGAACTGGGCATCATGGTCGAGCAGGACCGCGTGCCGCTGCTGCCGGTGCTGGTGCAGATGATCCGCAGCGCGCCGAACGACTTCAATCCGAAAACCATCGCCCAGCATGGCGACGAGGACCAGATGCTGGCCACGCTGCCCGACGGCAGCCGCGTCGCCCTGCCTTGGGGCCGCGTCAAGCCCATCCTCAACACGCTGGGCGAGCTGTACTTCAGCGACAAGATCAAGACTTCGCTGCGCATGGCCACGCTGGACGCGGCGCGCCTGGACGACCTGGCCCGCAACGTCGAGCTCAACTGGACCGGCGGCGCCGAGCTGCGCGAAATGGGCGCGCGCCTGAACCAGTTCGGCGCCGTCAAGCGCATCGCCACCCCGGCCGGCCTGCAGGCCACGCTGCGCGACTACCAGACCGACGGTTTGTCGTGGATGCAATTCCTGCGCGAATACGGCTTTGCCGGCATCCTGGCCGACGACATGGGCCTGGGCAAGACCGTGCAGACCTTGGCCCACATCCTGGTCGAGAAGGAAGCCGGCCGCCTGACCGCGCCGGCGCTGGTGATCGCCCCGACCAGCCTGATGGGCAATTGGCAGGAGGAAGCGGCGCGCTTCGCCCCCGGCCTGCGCGTGCTGCTGTTGCAAGGCAAGGACCGCATGGGCCAGTTCGACCAGATCGAGGAAGCCGACCTGGTGCTGACCACCTACGCGCTGCTGCCGCGCGACGAGGAAAAACTGCGCGAGCACGATTTCCACCTGGTCATCCTGGACGAATCGCACTACATCAAGAACACCCGCAGCAAGGCCGCGCAAAGCGCCGGCCTGTTGCGCGCGCGCCATCGGCTGTGCCTGTCCGGCACGCCGCTGGAAAACCACCTGGGCGAGCTGTGGTCGCAATTCCATTTCCTGCTGCCGGGCCTGCTGGGCGACGAGAAGGGCTTCAACACCGTGTTCCGCCACCCGATCGAGCGCCAGGACGACCCGCTGCGGCGCGCGCTGCTGAACCGTCGCATCAAGCCCTTCCTGCTGCGCCGGACCAAGGACAACGTGGCCAAGGAACTGCCGCCCAAGACCGAGATGGTGCGCAAGGTCGAGCTGACCGGCGCCCAGCGCGACCTCTACGAGACGGTGCGCCTGGCCATGGACCAGAAGGTGCGCGAGGAGATCGACCGCAAGGGCGTGGCGCGCAGCCAGATCGTGATCCTGGAGGCGCTGCTGAAGCTGCGCCAGGTGTGCTGCGATCCGCGCCTGGTCAAGTCGCTGCCGTCGAAGAAGCAGACGGCCGGCTCGGCCAAGCTGATCGACCTGATGCAGATGGTCGAGGACTTGCTGGAGGAAAACCGCAAGATCCTGGTGTTCTCGCAGTTCACCAGCATGCTGGAGCTGATCGAGGAGGAACTGGAAGCGCGCGATATCCCGTATGCCTTGCTGACCGGCGAGACCAAGGACCGCAGCGCGCAAGTGGCGGCGTTCCAGCAGGGCGCGGTGCCGATCTTCCTGATCAGCCTGAAGGCTGGCGGCGTCGGCCTGAACCTGACGGCGGCCGACACCGTGATCCACTACGATCCGTGGTGGAATCCGGCGGCGGAAAACCAGGCCACCGACCGCGCCTGGCGCATCGGCCAGGACAAGCCGGTGTTCGTCTATAAGCTGATCGCCAAGGGCACGCTGGAGGAAAAAATCCAGCTGCTGCAGCAGAAGAAATCCGATCTGGCGCAATCGATCCTGGCCGAAGGCGAGTCGCAGAAAATGGCGCTCACCCAGGAAGATTTGCAGCAGATTTTCGCCCCGCTGGCGGAATAGATGGCCACCGTCGCCGAACTGCAAGCGGCGCTGCGCCAGTCGCAGGCGGAAGCGGAACGCTACCGCCTGCTGCTCCAGCACAGCGCCGAGGTCAGCTGGATGGCCGATTGCGCCAGCCTGCGCCTGACGTGGCTCAGTCCGGCGGCCGGGCGCCAGTTCGGCTACACGCTGGAGACTGCGCAGGCGCTGGCCGCCGGCCTGTTGCAGCAACTGCCGGCCCGGCTGGCGCGCCACGCCAACGGCGACCCGAGCCGCCTTCGCCTGCTGCGCGAAACCGAGCTGCCTCACGCGGACGGCCGCCTATTGCCGGTGGAAATCGAATCGACCTTGATCCTCGACGAGCACGGCGCCGCCGTCTCGGTGGTCGGCATCGTGCGCGACCTGAGCGCGCGGCGCGAGCTGGCGGCGCAGCAGAAGAAATTCGCCTCCATGCTGTCGCACGAATTCCGCACGCCGCTGTCGACCATCGACGGCGCCGTGCAGCGCCTGGAAATGACCGGCGCCCACCACGACGAAGCCACCCGCAAGCGCTACCGCAAGATCCAGACCGCGGTCGACCGCATGCTGGCCATGCTGGATGAATACCTGTCGCCAGAGCGCATGGCCAGCATTGGCCGCGAGCGGCAGCCGAACGAAATCTCGCCCGCCACGCTGCTGGAATCGGTGGCTGAACAGGCGCGCCGCCGGCGCGACGCCGTCAGCGTACGCACCGATTCGTTGCCGCAATGGATGCGCTGCGACCCCGCCGGCATGCGCTTATGCCTGGAAATCTTGCTGGACAATGCAATTAAGTACACGAGTGCCAATACTCCGATAGAATTGATAGGCAAAATGGCAAGCGAGGGCGGCGTCGAGTTCCTGGTGCGCGATTACGGCGCCGGCGTGCCGGCGGCCGAACTGGCCCATGTGTTCGACAAATCCTTCCGCGGCAGCAACGCCCAGGGCGTGGCCGGATCCGGCCTGGGCCTGTACATGGCGCGCGCGGTGGTGGACGTCCACGGGGGGACGCTGACTGCAACAAATGTTTCTGAAAGCGGCGCGGAATTTCGGATTTGGTTGCCCGTGGCGGCCGGTGCCGGGAAAAGCCTTGCGCGGTCGGGTGGCAGCAGTGATAATTCCTTGGACGCAAGCTGAACAGCAGAGCAGGACTGAGCACCGTTGCTCAATAATCGATCGAATGGCGCATCAATGACGCAAATACTCATCGTGGAAGACAATCTGGACTATGCCGAGGAAATGGCAGAGTTTTTGACTGAGCTTGAACACGAAGTGCACATCACCAACAACGCCAGCGAAATGTGGTCCGCCCTGAGCCAGGGCAATGTCGGCGTGGTGGTGCTCGATCTGGGTCTGCCGGACGAAGACGGTTTCAATGTGATACCCCGTATGCGCCAGCTGTATCCGCAGATCGGCCTGCTGGTGCTGACCGGCCGGGTCGCGTTCGACAACCGCATCCTCGGCCTGCGCCTGGGCGCCGACCACTATCTGACCAAGCCGATCAAGTTCCCGGAACTGGCCGCCCACATCGAGGCGCTGGACCGCCGCGTTGGCCCGCAGGAAACCATCCCGGCGCCCAGCAAATGGACGCTGCGCGTCAGCGCCCGCCAACTGGAGCTGCAGGGCATGGCGATCACGCTGACCGAGAAAGAATGCAATTTCCTTCATTTGCTGACGATTAACACCCGTCCCGTACCGCGCCAGGTCATCGTGGCCGGCATCGGCGGCGACGATCCCGACGCTGGCCGCCGGGTCGACATGCTGGTGTATCGTTTACGCAAAAAAGCCCGCACCGGCCTCGGCCAGGACTTGCCGCTGCGCAGCGCCTATGGCGAGGGCTACAGCCTCTCCGCCAGCTTCAACTTATCTTGAGTCAAACTCAATAGTATTTCTGTACTGTGGAAATCTGTGAGTTTCCTAAGTGTAGCTTTGTCGTAGCATGAATTTTCCACCTTCAAAAAAACTGGGGAGAATTGTAATGCGCTACAGCGATTGGAAAATAGGGATGCGCCTGGCCGGCGGCTTCGGCCTGGTGATGTTGCTTATCGTCGGCATGGCCGCAGCCGGCATGTGGCGCCTGCAAGCCGTGGGCGACCTGACCGAACAAATGGTCGGCAGCGCCAGCGTCAAGGAGCGCCTGACCGCCGAATGGCATAACCAGATCAGCATCAGCGGCGTTAGCGTGCTGGCCTTCGCCCGCAATACCGAAACCGCCGAATCCCCGGCGCTTGCCGAGAAGGCTGCCGCCACCCGCGCGCGCGTCAACGCCATCCAGAAACAACTCGAACCCCTGCTGACCAGCACCGACGAAAAAGCCTTGCTGGAATCGGTCGCGTCGGTGCGCAAGGGCTATGCGGCCAGCCGCGATCTCTTGTTCAAGCTCAAGAAGAGCGGCGATATCGCCGGCGCCCGCGCCCTGGCCGACAACAAATTGGAAGCCCAATTCAACGCCTACCTGGACAGCGTGCACAAGATCGGCGACTACGAGGCCGGCGTCGGCCGCGCGCTGGCGGCGGACGTGCAGCAGCAATACCACTCCGGGCAGCGCTTCCTGCTGGCGTTGACGGCCGGCGCGCTGGTGCTGGGCGCCTGGTTCGCGTATATGATCGGCCACTCGATTACCGATCCCATCCACAAGGCGGTACGGGTGGCGCAGACCGTCGCTGCGGGCGACCTGAGCAGCAAGATCGACGTGCGCAGCAAGGACGAGACCGGCGTGCTGCTGCAAGCGCTGAAGGACATGAACGCCAGCCTGATCAACATCGTCGGCCAAGTCCGCAGCGGCACCGACACCATCGCCACCGCGTCGGGAGAGATCGCCAACGGCAATCTCGACCTGTCGGCCCGCACCGAACAGCAGGCCAGCTCGCTGCAGCAGACCGCCTCGTCGATGGAGGAACTGACCGCCACCGTCAAACAGAACGGCGACAACTCGCGCCAGGCGCATACGCTGGCGCTGTCGGCCTCGGAAGTGGCGGTCAAGGGCGGCACCGTGGTCGACGAGGTGGTCGACACCATGAGCGAGATCAGTACGTCGGCGCACAAGATTGTCGACATCATTGCCGTCATCGACGGCATCGCCTTCCAGACCAACATCCTGGCCTTGAACGCGGCGGTGGAGGCCGCCCGCGCCGGCGACCAGGGCCGTGGCTTCGCCGTGGTGGCAAGCGAGGTGCGCAACCTGGCCCAGCGCAGCGCCAGCGCCGCGAAGGAAATCAAGGAATTGATCAACAACTCGGTCGACAAGGTGGAAAGCGGGGCGCGCCTGGTGGCCCAAGCCGGCAGTACGATGCGGGAAATTGTCGTCAACGTGCGGCGTGTGACCGACATCATCGGCGAAATCACCGCCGCCAGCGCCGAGCAGACCAACGGCATCGAGCAGATCAACCGCGCTATCGCCCAAATGGACCAGGTGACGCAGCAGAACGCGGCGCTGGTCGAGGAGGCTGCGGCGGCCTCCGCCGCGCTGCAGGACCAGAGCGGCGCGCTGGCCCGCGTGGTCAGCGTGTTCCAGCTGTCCGGCAATACGCCGAAAAACAGGGACAGAGTCATGCCGGTTTTGCTGGGCGCCTGATTAATCGGGGACAGAGTGGTGTAGAATCGGTGTTTCCGATTCCTTTTGCTGAAATTTATGGCACGTCTACCCCGCTTGATCGTCCCCGGCCAGCCGCATCACGTTATCCAGACCGGCAACAACAACCAACCGATCTTCCGCGAGACCGAAGATTACCAGGCCTTCCTCGGCTGGCTGCGCACCGCCGCCAAAAACTACAAGGTGGCGGTGCACGCCTATGTGTTGATGCCGGATCACCTGCATTTGCTGGTCACGCCGGCCGATGCGGACGGCCTGGGCCAGATGATGCAGTGGATAGGCCGCTACTACGTGCCCTATTTCAACCAGAAATACGGCCGCAGCGGCACTTTGTGGAACGGACGCTACAAAACCTCGCTGATCGACGCCGAGCAATACTTCATGTCGTGCAGCCGTTATATCGAGTTCAACCCGGTGCGCAACGGCATGGTGGGGCGGGCCGAGGATTATCCGTGGTCCAGCTATCCGCACCACGCCGGCCTGCGCTCCGACAGCCTGATCGTCGACCATCCGAAGTTCTGGGAACTGGGCAACACGCCGTTCCAGCGCGAGGCGGCCTACATCGCGCTGGCCGAGCCGGCCTTGAGCGAAGACGAGATCACCCTCATCAGCAAGGCGCTGCTCAAGGGCTGGCCGCTGGGCACGGAGCAATTCAAGACGGCCTTGCAGCACAAGGTCAAGCGCCAGGTCTTGCCTGCCAAGCGCGGCAGACCGTTCAAAATCAAGCCTGAAGCGGCCTGAGCAGTGAGCCAAAACCGTGGGAATCGCCGGATCCCGCGGTTTTTTTAACGTCGCCATCACTCTGTCCCTAATTAAAAATTCCGGCGACATGGAAAAAATTAATTCGACTCCGACCCTAATTGTTATTGTTGAAGTTTACGCTGCATTGCACTACTCTAGCTTTTCGTTAGTCAAAATTGCAGTGGAGAGCCCATGAAAGCCCAAGGTCTGTACGATCCGTCCAATGAACACGATGCCTGCGGCGTCGGTTTTGTCGCCCACATCAAAGGCAATAAGAGCCACTCCATCGTGGAACAGGGTCTGTTGATCCTGAAAAACCTCGATCACCGGGGCGCCGTGGGCGCCGACGCGCTGATGGGCGATGGTGCCGGTATCCTGATCCAGATCCCGGACCAGTACTATCGCGATGAAATGGCCAAGCAGGGCGTGGAACTGCCGCCGCCAGGCGAGTACGGCGTCGGCATGGTGTTCCTGCCGAAGGAAAACGCCTCCCGCATCGCTTGCGAACAGGAAATCGAGCGCGCCGTGCGCGCCGAAGGCCAGGTCGTGCTGGGCTGGCGCAATGTGCCGGTCGACTGCGACATGCCAATGTCCCCTACCGTGCGCGCCAAGGAGCCGGTGATCCGCCAGATCTTCATCGGCCGTGGCGCCGACATCATGGTGACCGATGCCCTGGAGCGTAAGCTGTACGTGATCCGCAAATCGTCCGGCCACGCGATCCAGGCGCTGAAGCTGATCCACGGCAAAGAATTCTTCGTGGCCTCGCTGTCGGCCCGTACCATCGTCTACAAGGGCCTGCTGCTGGCGGACCAGGTCGGCGTGTACTACAAGGACCTGCAGGATGCGCGCTGCATCTCGGCGCTGGCGCTGGTGCACCAGCGTTTCTCGACCAACACCTTCCCGGAATGGCCGCTGGCCCACCCGTACCGCCTGATCGCCCACAACGGCGAGATCAACACCGTCAAAGGCAACTTCAACTGGATGCGCGCCCGTGAAGGCGTGATGAAATCCGCCGTGCTGGGCGACGACCTGCACAAGCTGTTCCCGCTGATCTACGAAGGCCAGTCGGACACCGCCTGCTTCGACAACGCGCTGGAACTGCTGCTGATGGCAGGCTATCCGATCGCCCAGGCGATGATGATGATGATCCCGGAAGCCTGGGAAAATCACGGCACGATGGACGACAATCGCCGCGCGTTCTACGAATATCACGCCGCCATGATGGAACCATGGGACGGTCCGGCCGCCATGGCCTTCACCGACGGCCGCTACATCGGCGGCACGCTGGACCGCAACGGCCTGCGTCCGGCCCGCTACATCGTCACGGACGACGATCTGGTGGTGATGGCGTCGGAGTCGGGCGTGCTGCCGATTCCCGAATCGAAGATCATCCAGAAATGGCGCCTGCAGCCAGGCAAGATGTTCCTGATCGACCTGGAAGCCGGCCGCATCATCGACGATAAAGAGCTGAAAGACACCTACGCCAACGCCAAGCCGTACAAGGCATGGATCAACGCGGTGCGCATCAAGCTCAACGAAATCAAGCTGAGCGAAAGCCAGCTGGCGCACAACCGCGCCAAGGATGTCGCGCCGGCGCAGGGCGAAAAAGCCACGCCGTCGCTGCTGGACCGCCAGCAAGCCTTCGGCTACACCCAGGAAGACTTGAAATTCCTGATGGCGCCAATGGCTGCCGCCGGCGAGGAAGCCACCGGCTCGATGGGCAACGACTCGCCGCTGGCCGTCATGTCCAACAAGCTCAAGCCGTTGTACAACTACTTCAAGCAGCTGTTCGCGCAAGTGACCAACCCGCCGATCGACCCGATCCGCGAAGCGATGGTGATGTCGCTGGTATCCTTCATCGGCCCGAAACCGAACCTGCTCGACACCAACAACGTCAACCCGCCGATGCGCCTGGAAGTCTCGCAGCCTATTCTGGGCTTCGACGACATGGCCCGTCTGCGCGGCATCAGCGCGCATACCGGCGGCAAGTTCAAGTCATATGAGCTGAACATCTGCTATCCGCTCGCATGGGGCAAGGACGGCGTGGAAGCCTGCCTGGCGTCGCTGTGCGCCGAGGCGGTCGACGCGGTCAAGTCCGGCCACAACATCCTGATCGTGTCGGACCGCTCGGTCGGCCCGGACCGCGTGGCGATTCCAGCGCTGCTGGCCACCTCGACTGTGCACCAGCACCTGGTCAGCAAGGGCCTGCGCGCCTCCACCGGCCTGGTCGTCGAGACCGGCTCGGCCCGCGAAACCCACCACTTCGCGCTGCTGGCAGGCTACGGCGCCGAGGCGATCCACCCTTACCTGGCGATGGAAACGCTGGTTGAGATGGCGCTGGGCATGCCGGGCGATATGACCGGCGAGAAGGCGGTCTACAACTACACCAAGGCGGTCGGCAAGGGCCTGATGAAGGTCATGTCCAAGATGGGCATCTCGACCTACATGTCCTACTGCGGCGCGCAGATCTTTGAAGCCGTCGGCCTGAACAAGTCGCTGGTCGACAAATACTTCAAGGGCACGGCCTCCAACGTGGAAGGCATCGGCGTGTTCGAAGTGGCGGAAGAAGCGCTGCGCCTGCACAACCTGGCGTTCGGCGACGATCCCGTGCTGGCCAACCACCTGGACGCCGGCGGCGAGTACGCCTACCGCGTGCGCGGCGAAGACCACCTGTGGACCCCGGATGCGATCGCGAAACTGCAGCATTCGACCCGCAGCAACAACTTCTCCAGCTACAAAGAGTACGCCCAGATCATCAACGACCAGAGCAAGCGTCACCTGACCTTGCGCGGCCTGTTCGAGTTCAAGCTCGACCCTACCAAGGCGATCCCGCTGGACGAAGTCGAGCCGGCCAAGGAAATCGTCAAGCGCTTCGCGACCGGCGCGATGTCGATGGGTTCGATCTCCACCGAAGCCCACGCCACGCTGGCGGTGGCGATGAACCGCATCGGCGGCAAGTCCAACACCGGCGAAGGCGGCGAGGATCCATCGCGCTACACGATGGAACTGAAGGGCATCAAGATCAAGCAGGGCGAGACCATGGCCTCGGTCATGGGCAAAGAGCAGATGGTGGTCGACATTCCGCTGCAGGAAGGCGATTCGCTGCGCTCGCGCATCAAGCAGGTGGCGTCCGGCCGTTTCGGCGTGACCGCGGCTTACCTGAACTCGGCCGACCAGATCCAGATCAAGATGGCGCAGGGCGCCAAGCCGGGCGAAGGCGGCCAGCTGCCGGGCCATAAAGTGTCCGAGTACATCGCTACCTTGCGCTTTTCGGTGCCGGGCGTGGGCCTGATCTCGCCGCCGCCGCACCACGATATTTACTCGATCGAAGACTTGGCGCAGCTGATCCACGACCTGAAGAACGCCAACCCGCGCGCTTCGATCTCGGTCAAGCTGGTGTCGGAAGTCGGTATCGGCACCGTGGCCGCCGGCGTGACCAAGGCCAAGGCCGATCACGTCGTGGTCGCCGGCCATGACGGCGGCACCGGCGCCTCGCCGCTGTCGTCGGTCAAGCATGCCGGTACGCCGTGGGAGCTGGGTCTGGCGGAAACGCAGCAGACCCTGGTGCTGAACGGCCTGCGCAGCCGCATCCGCGTCCAGGCAGACGGCCAGATGCGCACCGGCCGCGACGTCGTCATTGCCGCCATGCTGGGCGCCGACGAAATCGGCTTCGCCACCGCGCCGCTGGTGGTCGAGGGCTGCATCATGATGCGCAAATGCCACCTGAACACCTGCCCGGTCGGCGTCGCCACGCAGGACCCTGTGCTGCGCGCCAAGTTCTCCGGCAAGCCCGAGTACGTGGTCAACTACTTCTTCTTCGTCGCCGAGGAAGCCCGCCAGCTGATGGCGCAACTGGGCATCCGCACGTATGACGAGCTGATCGGCCGCGTCGACCTGCTGGACAAGTCCAAGGCGATCACGCACTGGAAAGCCAAGGGCCTGGACTTCAGCAACATCTTCTACTCGCCGGAAGTGCCGAACGGCGATTCCATCTACCACACGATGGACCAGGACCACGGCCTGGACAAGGCCCTCGATCACAAGCTGATCGCGCAAGCCAAGGCCGCGCTGGAGAAAGGCGAGCGCGTCTCGTTCATCTCGCCGGTGCGCAACGTCAACCGCACCGTCGGCACCATGCTGTCGGGCGAAGTGGCCAAGCGCTACGGCCACGCCGGCCTGCCGGACGACACCATCCACATCCAGCTGCAAGGCACGGCCGGCCAGTCGGCCTGCGCCTTCCTGGCGCACGGCATCACCATCGACCTGGTCGGTGAGGGTAACGACTACGTCGGCAAGGGCTTGTCGGGCGGCCGCATCATCGTGCGTCCGAACACCGAGTTCCGCGGCTGGGCGGTGAACAACATCATCATCGGCAACACCGTGCTGTACGGCGCGATCAGCGGCGAGGCCTTCTTCAACGGCGTGGCCGGCGAGCGTTTCGCCGTGCGTAACTCGGGCGCCACCGCCGTCGTCGAAGGCACCGGCGACCACGGTTGCGAATACATGACCGGCGGCACCGTGGTCGTGCTGGGCGCCACCGGCCGCAACTTCGCGGCGGGCATGTCGGGCGGCATCGCCTACGTGTACGACCCGGAAGGCGATTTCGAAGCGCGCTGCAACACCGCGATGGTGACGCTGGAACCGGTGCTGACCGCCAAGGAGCAGGAAGCCCAGAGCGAAACCTGGCACGTGCAGCACAAGGACCACGGCCGCGAAGCGGACGAGGTGATCCTGAAGCGTTTGATCGAGCGCCACTTCAAGCACACCGGCAGCACCCGTGCCCGCCTGTTGCTGGACAACTGGGCCGAAGGCCGCGGCAAATTCGTCAAGGTCTTCCCGAGCGAATACAAGCGCGCCCTGGTGGAGATGGCCGAGGATGTGGCGAACGAAGCCGCCTCCGCGCAGCCGATCGCAGCCTGATGCTGACCGTACAGAACAATATTTAAGGAATTATCGTGGGTAAAATCACCGGCTTCATGGAATTCAAGCGTCAGGACGAGAGCTATCTGCCGCCTGCTACGCGCTTGAAAAATTATTCCGAATTCGTCATCACCCTGACCAACGAACAGGCCAAGGTGCAGGGCGCGCGCTGCATGGATTGCGGCATCCCGTTCTGCAACACGGGCTGCCCGGTCAACAACATCATCCCGGACTGGAACGACCTGGTCTATCGCGGCAACTACCGCGAGGCGCTGGAGACCCTGCACTCGACCAACAACTTCCCGGAGTTCACCGGCCGCATCTGCCCCGCGCCGTGCGAGGCCGCCTGCACGCTGGGCATCAACAACGATCCGGTCGGCATCAAGTCGATCGAGCACAAGATCATTGACGAAGGCTGGGAACACGGCTGGGTCGTGCCGCAGCCGGCCGCCAAGCAGAGCGGCAAGAAAGTGGCCGTGGTCGGCTCCGGCCCCGCCGGCCTGGCGGCGGCGCAGCAGCTGGCGCGCGCCGGCCACGCCGTCACCGTGTTCGAGAAGAGCGACCGCGTCGGCGGCCTGCTGCGCTACGGCATCCCCGACTTCAAGATGGAAAAGTCGCACATCGACCGCCGTATCAAGCAGATGGAAGCCGAAGGCGTGGTGTTCCGCACCAGCGTCCTGGTCGGCAAGGACTTCCCGGCCAACGTCAACAACTGGGCCAAGGAAACCATCTTCCCCGAGGACCTGGAGAAGGAATTCGACGCCGTCGTGCTGGCCGGCGGCGCCGAGCAGCCGCGCGACCTGCCGGTACCCGGCCGCGAGCTCAAGGGCGTGCACTTCGCCATGGACTTCCTGCCGCAGCAAAACAAGGTCAACGCCGGCGACAAGGTCAAGGACCAGCTGAAAGCCACCGGCAAGCACGTGGTGGTGATCGGCGGCGGCGACACCGGTTCCGACTGCGTCGGCACCTCGAACCGCCACGGCGCCGCTTCGGTGACCCAGTTTGAACTGATGCCTATGCCGCCCGAGCAAGAGAACAAGCCGCTGGTGTGGCCATACTGGCCAACCAAGCTGCGCACTTCCTCGTCGCACGAGGAAGGCTGCGAGCGCGACTGGGCGGTGGCCACCAAGCGCCTGGAAGGCAAGAACGGCAAGGTCGAGAAGCTGGTCGCCTGCCGCGTCGAGTGGAAAGACGGCAAGATGAGCGAAGTGCCGAACTCGGAATTCGAGATGAAGGCCGACCTGGTGCTGCTGGCGATGGGCTTCGTATCGCCGGTCGCCAACGTGCTGGACGCTTTCGGCATCGAGAAAGATGCACGCGGCAACGCCAAGGCCAGCACGGACGGCGATGGCTGCTACAAGACTTCCGCCCCCAAGGTGTTTGCCGCCGGCGACGTGCGCCGCGGCCAGTCGCTGGTGGTGTGGGCGATCCGCGAAGGCCGCCAGTGCGCGCGCGCGGTCGATGAGTTTTTGATGGGCTCTTCGGAACTTCCACGCTAATCCCAGCGGTCCGCGAAAGCCTTCCTCGCACCGATGGGAACGGGTGATCCCCGTTCCCATCGGTTTTTTTTGCCTGAAACTTGTGCAATGCAACAATGTAACAATTCTTGATAGGTGTAAATTGCTGACTTTGGGTTCAGTAGTGTTGTATTATCTGCTACTTACGATGCCTCTCTCTGTCACAAAAGAAGGGGGCGCCAGCAGAGATTAACCTTTCTGCACTACAATACGGCATTCAAAAAAATGAGTTCAGTCGTGGCTAATCTAGTCGAAATCCGTGATTTACACTTTTCCTATGGAAAGCGCTCGATCTTGTCGGGCCTCCAGATGGACTTCCCACGTGGAAAAGTGGTCGCTGTGATGGGCGGCTCGGGCAGCGGCAAGACCACGGTATTGCGCCTGATCGGCGGCCAGATCCGCCCGCAACGCGGCCATGTGAAAGTGCAGGGCCAGGTGGTGCACAAGCTCAATACCGCCGGTCTGTATCTGCTGCGTCGCAAAATGGGCATGCTGTTCCAGCATGGCGCGCTGTTCACCGACCTGTCGGTCTACGAAAACGTCGCCTTTCCGCTGCGCGAGCACACCGATTTGCCGGAAGAGCTGATCCGCAACCTGGTGCTGATGAAGCTGCACGCGGTCGGCCTGCGCAACGCCGCCAAGCTCAAGCCGGGCGAAATCTCCGGCGGCATGGCGCGCCGCGTGGCGCTGGCGCGCTCGATCGCGCTGGACCCGGAACTGATCATGTACGACGAGCCCTTCGCCGGCCTGGACCCGATCTCGATGGGCGTCACCGCCAACCTGATCCGCAACCTGAACACCGCGCTGGGCTCGACCACGGTGCTGGTGTCGCACGACGTCAAGGAATGCTTCGCCATCGCCGACTATGTGTACTTCCTGTCGCAGGGCAAGATCGTCGCGCACGGCACGCCGGACGACATGATGGTGTCCACCGATCCGTATGTGAAGCAATTCGTCAACGCCGAGGCCGATGGCCCGGTGCCGTTCCACTATCCAGGCAAATCCCTGGCCGATGACCTGGGCCTGGGAGTGCAAGTATGAGTCTGAAGAACTGGTTGTCCAAGCTGGGCGCGCCGCTGCGCGATTACGTCGAAAGCATAGGCTACGGCAGCCGCAGCTTCGCCAACATGCTGGGTGTGTCGCCCGGTCTGCTGAGGCGGCCGTCGCTGGTGGTCGAGCAGCTGCATTTCATCGGCAATTATTCGATGCTGATCATCACCCTGTCCGGCCTGTTCGTCGGCATGGTGCTGGGCTTGCAGGGCTATTACACCCTCAACAAATACGGCGCCGAGCAGTCGCTGGGCCTGCTGGTGGCGCTGGGCCTGACCCGCGAACTGGGCCCGGTGATCACCGCGCTGCTGTTCGCCGGCCGCGCCGGCACTTCGTTGACGGCTGAAATCGGCCTGATGAAGGCGGGCGAGCAGTTGTCGGCGATGGAAATGATGGCCGTCAACCCGGTCCAGCGCGTGCTGGCGCCGCGCTTCTGGGCCGGCGTGATCTCGGTGCCGCTGCTGGCGTCGGTGTTCAGCGCGGTCGGCGTGTTCGGCGGCTACCTGGTCGGCGTGCAGCTGATCGGCGTCGACGAGGGCGCGTTCTGGTCGCAGATGCAGGGCGGCGTCGACATCTGGAAAGATATTTACAACGGTTTTGCCAAGAGCGTGGTGTTCGGCATCGCCATCACCTTCATCGCGCTGTACCAGGGCTACGAAGCCCAGCCGACCCCGGAAGACGTGGCGCGCGCCACCACCCGCACGGTCGTGATTTCATCGCTGATGATCTGGTGGCTGGACTTCATGATGACGGCGCTGATGTTCAGCAAGTAAGCGCTAAAGTACAAGATAAGAAACTAAGGAATCGCTATGCAACGTAAATCTCTGGATGTCTGGGTCGGTCTGTTCATCGTCGTCGGCGTCGCCGCGCTGATGTTTCTGGCGCTGAAGGCCGGCAACATGGGTTCCATGTCCTTCGGCAAGGCCTACCCGATCACCGCCAAGTTCGACAACATCGGCAGCCTGCGCCCGCAGGCCCCGGTCAAGGCGGCCGGCGTGGTGGTAGGCCGTGTGGGAGAGATCAAGTTTGATGACAAGAGTTACCAGGCGCTGGTAACCTTGAACATGGAAGAAGGCTACAAGTTCCCGAAAGACAGCTCGGCCAAGATCCTGACCGCCGGCCTGCTGGGCGAGCAATACGTGGGCATCGAAGCCGGCGGCGACACCGCCAACCTGGCCGCCGGCGACAAGATCGCCCGTACCCAGTCGGCCGCCGTGCTGGAAGACCTGATTAACCAGTTCATCTACAGCAAAGCTGCAGAAGGAAAGGACAGCAAATGACGCAACGCACCGCCAAACACCTCCGCAGCGCCGCCTTGGCGCTGGGCGTCACCGTGCTGCTGGCCGGCTGCGCCGGCCCGAACCCGCGCGACCCGTACGAGGGCTTCAACCGCGCCATGTTCAGCTTCAACGACACGGTCGACACCTACGCGCTCAAGCCGGCCGCGACGGCCTATCACAACGTGCTGCCGAACTTCGTGCAGACCGGCGTCAACAACTTCTTCGGCAACCTGGCCGACGCCTGGACCGGCGTCAACAACCTGCTGCAAGGCCATGGCGAAGCCGGCATGTCGGACGTCACCCGCTTCGCGCTGAACTCCACGCTGGGCATCGTCGGCCTGTTCGACATCGCCTCGGAAGCCGGCCTGCAGAAGCACAAGGAAGACTTCGGCCAGACGCTGGGCACCTGGGGCGTGCCGTCCGGTCCCTACCTGATGTTGCCGCTGCTGGGCCCTTCGACCGTGCGCGACACGGTGGCCTTGCCGCTGGACATCAAGGGCGATATCTGGGGCTACAAGGAACCGGTCTACATCCGCAACACCGGTACCGCGCTCCGCGCCGTCGATCAACGTGCTAACCTGCTGAACGCGACCAGTTTGCTGGAAGACGCCGCGCTGGACCGTTACGAATTCATCCGCGACGGCTTCCTGCAGCGCCGCGAGAGCCAGATTCACCCCGACGGCGACGACGCTCCGCGCAAGCCGCCCAAGGATGACTCGGCCGAGCCGGACGCTAAGCCGGAAAATAAGCCGGAAGCCAAGCCGGAGGCTAAACCAGCCGCTGGCGCACAAAGTTCTGCCCCTGTGTCATCCGAATCGGCGCCAAAAGAGTTAAACTCTGGCGCACCGGCTGCGGCAACCGCCAGCCAGTGACCCCGAAGAACCACACAAAGGTAACGACAACATGAAATTGATTAAACAACTTATCGCCCTGGCAACTGTCGCGCTGGCCGTCAACGCCCATGCGGCCGCCGCGCCATCCAACGAAGCGCCGGACGTGCTGGTCAAGCGCATCAGCCAGGAAGTGATCGAGACCGCCAAGGCCGACAAAGCCATCCAGGCCGGCGACCAGAAGAAAGTGCTGGACCTGGTCGAAAGCAAGATCCTGCCCTACGTCGATTCGCAGCGCATGACCGCGCTGGCGGCCGGCCGTTTCTGGCGCGACGCCACCCCCGAGCAGCAAAAAGCGCTGTCGGACCAGTTCCGCACGCTGCTGATCTTCACCTACTCGGGCGCGCTGTCGCAGATTAAAAACGAAACCGTCGAATTCAAGCCGATGCGTTCCGACCCATCCGACAACGAAGTGGAAGTCCGCTCGCAGGTCAACGTCACCCGCGGCGAGCCGATCCCGCTGAACTACCGCGTCGCCAAGACCCCGTCCGGCTGGAAGATCTACGACATCAACGTGCTGGGCGCGTGGCTGGTCGAGACCTATAAAGGCACGTTCGCCTCCGAAATCAGCAAGGGCGGCATCGACGGCCTGATCAAGACGCTGACGGAAAAGAACAAGTCGCTGGCCAACAAGCCCCTGAAAACCGTTGCCAAGTAAGCCATAACGCCATGTCCACCGCCGTTTCCGAAGCCACCGACAACCTGCAGTCGCTCACGACCCTGACCGTGCTTAACGCCTCCGCGGCGCTGGAGCGCGGCCTGGCGGCCCTCAAGGCCGGCCAGACCGTGTTCGACCTGCGTCATGTGTTGACGGTGGATTCGGTGGCGGTGTCGGTCATGCTGGCGTGGCAGCGCGCCGCCCAGGACGCGGGCATCAAGCTGGAACTGAAAAACCTGCCGCCGGCGCTGCAAAGCCTGACCAAGCTGTACGGCGTGTGCTCGCTGCTGTTCCCGACCAGCGTCAAGCTGGACCAGGACTGCGGCGGCCAGCCCAATCCCGCCCACGAAGAGTTTGCCCCGGTCGATGCGCCGGAATCCTTCTTCACCCAAAAGACCGGTCTCGCCGACGACTCGTCTTCGCATCACCATCATTGACCCCCGCCTCACCCCGCCGCCCGTCGTACCTCTGGTAAAAAGCCAGTCCGGCTCTGCCGATCCGAATTTCCAATATAATTGAACGTTGCCGCTGCCAGAGAGCCGCGGCGCCCGCAGCACCTTCCGCCATTTGGCAAATTTTGGCCACACAGCGCCGGTTCGCGCCGCCGCACCTTACAGATAAGTCAAGCATGACAGCGATCCAAATAAGTAATGTCGAGAAGCGCTACAAGTCGCTCCAGGCACTGGGCGGCGTGTCCCTTTCCATCGAGGAGGGGGAATTTTTCGGCCTGCTGGGCCCGAATGGCGCCGGCAAGACCACCCTGATTTCCATCATCGCCGGCCTGATCCGGCCCGACGCCGGCAAGGTCACCATCCACGGCCATGACGTCACCGGCGATTTCCGCGCCGCCCGCAAGAAGCTGGGCGTGGTGCCTCAGGAGCTGGTGTTCGATCCCTTCTTCACCGTGCGCGAGACGCTGCGCCTGCAGTCCGGCTACTTCGGTCTGCCGAACAACGACGCCTGGATCGATGAGGTGATGCACAACCTCGACCTGACCAACAAGGCCGACGTCAACATGCGCGCCCTGTCCGGCGGCATGAAGCGCCGCGTGCTGGTGGCGCAGGCGCTGGTGCACAAGCCGCCCGTCATCGTGCTCGACGAGCCGACCGCCGGCGTCGACGTCGAACTGCGCCAGACGCTGTGGAAGTTCATCTCGCGCCTGAACCGCGAAGGCCACACCGTGGTGCTGACCACCCACTACCTGGAAGAAGCGCAAGCCATGTGCAAGCGCGTGGCCATGCTCAAGAGCGGCAAGGTGGTGGCGCTGGACACGATGGCGTCGCTGATCCGCCGCATCTCCGGCTCGCAGCTGACGGTCAACCTGGCCGCCGGCGACCTGCCTGCGGACATGCGCCACCTGGTCACGCACCCGGGAGAGTCGGAGCACGGCAAGAAGTACAGCCTGCGCGTCAACGAATACGCCGAAGTCGAAACCCTGTTGGCGCGCCTGCGCGAATCCGGCGCCGTGATCGACGAAATGCAATTGCAACAAGCTGATTTGGAAGACATCTTCTTGCAGATCATGGACAAGGGGACCGTATGAACTTCATCTCCACCGGCTTCCGCACCCTGGTCTACAAGGAGACGCTGCGCTTCTGGAAAGTCGCCACGCAAACCGTCGCCGCGCCGATCCTGACGGCGATGCTGTACCTGCTGATCTTCGGCCACGTGCTCGAAGGGCGCGTCACCGTGTACTCGGACGTCAGCTACACCGCCTTCCTGATCCCCGGCCTGGTGATGATGAGCGTCTTGCAGAATGCCTTCGCCAACTCGTCGTCGTCGCTGATCCAGTCCAAGATCACCGGCAACCTGGTGTTCGTGCTGCTCACGCCCCTGTCGCACTGGGAGATCTTCTCGGCCTACGTGATCGCCGCCATGGTGCGCGGCATCGTGGTCGGCTTCGGCGTGTTCGTGGTGACGGCGTGGTTCGCCCACCTGTCGTTCACGGCGCCGCTGTGGATCGTGGTGTTCGCGCTGCTGGGCGCCGCCATCCTCGGCACCATGGGCCTGATCGCCGGCATCTGGGCCGAGAAATTCGACCAGCTGGCCGCGTTCCAGAACTTCCTGATCATGCCGCTGACCTTCCTGTCCGGCGTGTTCTACTCCATCCATTCGCTGCCGCCGTTCTGGCTGACGGTCTCGCATCTGAACCCGTTCTTCTACATGATCGACGGCTTCCGCTACGGATTCTTCGGCCAGTCGGACGTCAACCCGCTGGTCAGCGTGAGCATCGTCTCCGCCTTCCTCGTGGTGCTGGCACTGCTGGCGATACGCTTGCTGCGCAGCGGCTACCGGTTACGCCACTAAGGCGCCACTAATTCTAAGGACCCATCATGCCTACTACTCCAGAACTGATCCACGGCTACATCTCGGCCGGCCTCGAATGCACCCACCTCGAAGTGGAGGGCGACGGCCAGCACTTCCAGGCCCTGATCGTCTCGCCGGCGTTTGCCGGCAAGCGCCCGATCCAGCGCCACCAGATCGTGTACGCCGCGCTGGGCGACCGCATGCGCGAGGAAATCCATGCGCTGTCGATGAAAACCCTCACCCCTGAAGAATACCAAGGATAAGCATGGACAAGCTCCTCATACAAGGCGGCAACCGCCTGAACGGCGACATCAACATCTCCGGCGCGAAGAACGCGGCCCTGCCCATCCTGTGCGCCGGCCTGCTGACGTCGGGCGATGTCGAACTGTCCAACGTGCCGCACCTGCACGACGTGGCGACCATCCTCAAGCTGCTGGGCCAGACCGGCCTGAAAGTGACGCAGGACGGCGACAAGGTCACGCTCAACGGCAGCGCCATCGACAAGCTGGAAGCCCCGTATGAGCTGGTGAAAACCATGCGCGCCTCGATCCTGGTGCTGGGCCCACTGCTGGCGCGCTTCGGCGAAGCCAAGGTCTCGCTGCCGGGCGGCTGCGCCATCGGCTCGCGTCCGGTGGACCAGCACATCAAGGGCCTGCAGGCGCTGGGCGCGGACATCACCGTCGAAGGCGGCTACATCTACGCCAAGTGCAAAAAACTCAAGGGCGCGCGCATCGTCACCGACATGATCACCGTGACCGGCACCGAGAACCTGCTGATGGCCGCGACCCTGGCCGAAGGCGAGACCGTGCTGGAAAACGCCGCCTGCGAACCTGAAGTGACCGACCTGGCCAACCTGCTGGTGGCGATGGGCGCGAAGATCGAAGGCATCGGCACCAACCGCCTGACGATCCAGGGCGTCGAGGCTTTGCACGGCGCCAGGCATGCCGTGATCTCCGACCGCATCGAAGCGGCGACCTTCCTGTGCGCGGTGGCTGCCACCGGCGGCGACATCACGATCCGCAACACCCGCGTCGACATCATGGACGCCGCGCTGGACAAGCTGCGCGAGATCGGCCTGCAAATGACGATCGGCGACAACTGGATCCGCGCGCAAATGGACAAGCGCCCGACGCCGGTGACCTTCCGCACCACCGAATATCCTGGCTTCCCGACCGACATGCAGGCGCAATTCATGGCGGTGAACACCATCGCCGACGGCGCCAGCCGCGTGACCGAAACGATTTTCGAAAACCGCTTCATGCACGTGCAGGAGATGAACCGCCTGGGCGCGTCGATTGAAACCGACGGCAACACGGCCTTCATCAAAGGCGTCGAGCAGCTGGTGGGCGCGCCCGTGATGGCGACCGACCTGCGCGCCTCGGCATCGCTGGTGATCGCGGCGCTGGCCGCGCGCGGCGAAACGCTGATCGACCGCATCTACCACCTCGACCGCGGCTACGACCAGATGGAAGTGAAACTGTCCGCAGTGGGCGCCAATATCAAACGGATTAAATAATCATGAGCGCATTCCAGGCCAACTCGCAGCTGATCCTCGCGCTGTCGAAGGGACGTATTTTCGAGGACACCCTGCCGCTGCTGGAAGCGGCAGGCATCACCGTCACCGAAAACCCGGAGACTTCGCGCAAGCTGATTTTGTCGACCAACGATCCTGACGTCCGCGTCATCATCGTGCGCGCCACCGATGTGCCGACCTATGTGCAGCACGGCGCGGCGGACTTCGGCGTGGCCGGCAAGGATGTGCTGCTGGAGCACGGCGGCGAAGGCCTGTACCAGCCTATCGACCTGCACATCGCGGCCTGCCGCATGTCGGTCGCGGTGCGCAATGGCTTCGACTACGAGACCGCCGTGCGCCAGGGCGCGCGCCTGCGCGTGGCCACCAAGTTCGTGGAAACCGCGCGCGAGCACTTCGCCAAGAAGGGCGTGCACGTCGACCTGATCAAGCTGTATGGTTCGATGGAACTGGCGCCGCTGGTCGGCCTGTCGGACGCCATCGTCGACGTGGTCAGCACCGGCAACACGCTGCGCGCCAACGACCTGAAAGAAGTCGAAGCGATCATGGACATCTCGTCGCGCCTGATCGTCAACCAGGCCGCCCTGAAGATCAAGCGCGCCCGCCTGCAACCGATCATCGAAGCCTTCGAACGCGCCTCTAAAAAGTAAACCATCATGCCGATTCAAATCACCAAGCTCGATTCCACCCAAGCCGATTTCAAAAAGTCCCTGGACGCCCTGCTGGCATTTGAAGCAAGCACCGATGAAGCGATCGAACGCGCCGTCGCCGGCATCCTGGCCGACGTCAAGGCGCGCGGCGACGCCGCCGTGCTGGAATACACCAACCGCTTCGACCGCATTCCGAACGGCGGCGCCGCCAGCATGGCCGCCTTCGATATTCCCGAAGCCGAACTGCAGGCCGCGCTGGCCGCCATCCCTGAAGCGCAGCGCAACGCGCTGCACATCGCCGCGCAACGCATCCGTGTGTTCCACGAGCGCCAGAAGCAGGAGCTGAACGGCTTCACCTACACCGAAGCCGATGGCACGGTGCTGGGCCAGAAGGTCACGCCGCTGGACCGCGTGGGCATCTACGTCCCCGGCGGCAAGGCCGCCTATCCATCGTCGGTGCTGATGAACGCGATTCCCGCGCACGTCGCCGGCGTCAAGGAAATCACCATGGTGGTGCCGACCCCGGACGGAGTGAAGAACCAGATGGTGCTGGCCGCCGCCGCGATTGCCGGCGTCACCCGCGTCATCACCATCGGCGGCGCGCAGGCTGTCGCCGCGCTGGCGCACGGCACCGAGACCATCCAGCCGGTCGACAAGATCGTCGGTCCCGGCAACGCCTACGTGGCCGCCGCCAAGCGCCGCGTGTTCGGCATCGTCGGCATCGACATGATCGCCGGCCCTTCCGAAATCCTGATCATCTGCGACGGCACCACCGACCCTGACTGGGTGGCGATGGACCTGTTCTCGCAGGCCGAGCACGACGAGCTGGCGCAAGCCATCCTGCTGTGCCCCGACGCGGACTACATCGCCAAGGTGGAGGCGAGCATCAACAAGCTGCTGCCGGCGATGCCGCGCGCGGAAACGATCCGCACCTCGCTGACCGACCGCGGCGCGCTGGTGAAAGTGCGCGACATGGCCGAAGCCTGCGCCATCGCCAACAGCATCGCCGCCGAGCACCTGGAGATCTCGGCCGAGAACCCGCAGCAGTGGGCCGACCAGATCCGCCACGCCGGCGCCATGTTCCTCGGCCGCTTCTCGTCCGAATCGCTGGGCGACTATTGCTGCGGCCCGAACCACGTGCTGCCGACGTCGCGCACGGCGCGCTTCTCATCGCCGCTGGGCGTGTACGATTTCCAGAAACGCTCGTCGATCATCCACGTCAGCGAAGCCGGCGCGCAAACGCTGGGCAAGGTCGCGGCGGAACTGGCCTACGGCGAAGGCTTGCAGGCGCACGCCCGCAGCGCGGAGCTGCGCCTCAAATGACCGAAGCGTGGATCAATCAGGTCTTCTGTGAGGATGCGCTGGCCGGACTGGCGCGCATCCCGGACGGCTCCATCGACCTGATACTGACCGACCCGCCGTACAACCTGGGCAAGGATTACGGTAACGACTCCGACTCGCAAACGGTGGAGGAGTACCTGCGCTGGACCGAGCAGTGGATCGACGCGGCGCTGCCCAAGCTCAAGCCCAACGGCAGCCTGTACATCTTCCTGACCTGGCGCTTTTCGCCGGAGATCTTCGTGCTGCTGAAAAAGCGCATGACGATGATGAACGAGATTATCTGGGACCGCCGCGTGCCGTCGATGGGCGGCAGTGTGCGCAGCTACTCGTCGGTGCACGATACCATCGGCTTCTTCGTGCGCCGCAAGGATTACTACTTCGACCTGGACTCGGTGCGCATTCCCTACGACGCCGAAACCAAGAAGGCCCGTTCGCGCTCGATCTTCGTCGGCGCCAAGTGGCTGGAAGTGGGCTACAACCCCAAGGATTTGTGGAGCGTGTCGCGCCTGCACCGTGAGCATCCCGAGCGCGCCGACCATCCGACGCAGAAGCCGCTGGAGATCATCGAGCGCATGGTCAAGGCCTCGTGCCCGCCGGACGGCGTGGTGCTGGACCTGTTCATGGGCAGTGGCACGACGGCCATCGCGGCCAAGCGCTGCGGACGCAATTTCGTCGGCTTCGAACTGAATCCCGACTACTGCGCCATCATCGCCGAACGCCTGGCGATGCCGGAAGTGCCGGCGCCGCCGGAGAAGAAGAAAAAAGCATCACCCAAGCGAAGTTTAATCAACTCATAGGAGCCTTAGTAAGATGTCTTCCATCGACACCCTGGTCAACACCACCATCCGCTCCGACGTGCGCGCCATCCATGGCTACCATGTCGCCGACGCGAGTGGCTATATCAAACTGGATGCGATGGAGAACCCTTACCACCTGCCGCATCACCTGCGCGAGGAACTGGCCAACCGCCTGGTGGACGTGACGCTGAACCGCTATCCAGTCGCGTCCTACGCCACCATCAAGGAGCGCGTGCGCGCCAAGCTGGGCGTACCGGCCGGCTACGACGTCATGCTGGGCAACGGCTCCGATGAACTGATCTCCATCCTGTGCACCGGCTGCGCACTGCAGGACCGCCGTGCCGTGGTGCTGGCGCCGACGCCGTCGTTCGTCATGTACCAGCGCTCGGCGCAATTCGCCGGCATGGACTACGTCGGCGTGCCTTTGAAAGCCGACCTGACGCTGGACCTGCCGGCCATGCTGGCCGCGATCGCGCAGCACAAGCCGTCGCTGGTGTTTTTGTCCTATCCAAACAACCCGACCGGCAACCTGTTCGCGGCCGACGACATCGTCGCCATCATCAAGGCGCTGGACGGCTTCGGCCTGGCCGTGGTCGATGAAGCCTACGAGCCGTTCGCGCAGCAGACCTTCATGCACCGCCTGCCGGAGTTCGACAACCTGGTGGTGATGCGCACCGTCTCGAAGCTGGGACTGGCCGGCATCCGCCTCGGCTACATGTCGGCGGCGCCGCAATTGCTGGCGGAATTCGACAAAGTGCGGCCTCCTTACAACATCAACGTATTGACGCAGGCAGCGGCCGAATTCGCGCTCGACCACGTGGAGGTGCTGAACCAGCAGGCCACCGATTTGCGCGCCGCACGCGCCGATCTGATGGCTGCATTGGCCGCCTTGCCCGGGGTGCAGGTCTTTCCGTCGGCGGCGAATTTTATCTTGATACGGGTGCCGAATTCCGATGATGCCTATGCGAAACTGCTGTCCCGCAAGGTATTAATCAAAAATGTAGGTAAAATGCACGATGTGCTGGCCAATTGTTTACGTATCACGGTCAGCACCCCGGAAGAGAATTCCGCCTTCCTCGATGCCTTCGCAGCATCGCTGGCATCCTAACGTTATCGCCATCGCCATCGCGAGCCTTTCATGAACCGCACCGCAGAAATCACCCGCAACACCAACGAGACGCAAGTCCGCGTTTCCATCAACCTTGACGGCACCGGCCAGCAAAAGCTGAACACCGGCGTGCCCTTCCTGGACCACATGCTGGACCAGATCGCCCGTCACGGCCTGTTCGACCTGGAAGTGGAAGCGACCGGCGACATCCATATCGACAACCACCACACAGTGGAAGACGTCGGCATCACGCTGGGCATGGCCGTGGCCAAGGCCATCGGCGACCGCAAGGGCATCGTCCGTTACGGCCATTCGTATGTGCCGCTGGACGAGGCGCTGTCGCGCGTGGTGCTGGACTTCTCCGGCCGGCCAGGCATCGAGTACCACATCCCGTTCACGCGCGCGATGATCGGCACCTTCGACGTCGACCTGACGCTGGAATTCTTCCGCGGCTTCGTCAACCACGCGCTGGTCACGCTGCACATCGATAACCTGCGTGGCACCAACGCCCACCACCAGTGCGAAACCGTGTTCAAGGCCTTCGGCCGCGCGCTGCGCATGGCGTCCGAGCTGGACCCGCGCGCCGCCGGCACGATCCCGTCGACCAAGGGTAGTCTCTAAGCAAAATCATGAAAAAAATCGTAGTAGTTGATTACGGCATGGGCAATCTGCGCTCGGTCGCGCAGGCCCTGCGCGCCGTCGCGCCCGAGGCCAACGTGCTGATCTCCGGCGAAGTGGCCGATATCGAAACCGCCGACCGCATCGTGCTGCCCGGCCAGGGCGCCATGCCGGACTGCATGCGCAGCCTGCGCGAATCCGGCGTGCAGGACGCGCTGCTGGTGGCCGCCAAAACCAAGCCGCTGATGGGCGTGTGCATCGGCGAGCAGATGCTGTTCGACGTCAGCGAGGAAGGCAATGCCGCCGGCCTGGGCCTGTTGCCCGGCAAGGTGGTGCGCTTCCAGCTGGACGGCCAGATCCAGGAGGACGGCTCACGCTTCAAGGTGCCCCAGATGGGTTGGAACCAAGTCCATCAAACCGCGTCTCACCCGATGTGGCAGGATATCGCGGACGATAGTTACTTCTATTTCGTGCACAGCTATTTTGCCCAGCCAGCGCTGAGCGAACACACCGTCGGACAAACTGTCTACGGTGCGCCGTTCAGCTGCGCCGTCGCCCGTGATAATATTTTTGCGACCCAGTTCCACCCGGAGAAAAGCGCCGCGGCCGGATTGCAGTTGTACAAAAATTTCGTTCACTGGAACCCTTGATTTCATTTACCCCTAAATCTACCTAAACCATCATGCTGCTCATTCCTGCCATCGACCTCAAAGACGGTCACTGCGTTCGCTTGAAACAAGGCGATATGGAACTCGCCACCGTATTTTCCGAAGATCCGGCCGACATGGCTCTGCATTGGCTGAAACAGGGCGCGCGCCGCCTGCACCTGGTCGACCTGAACGGCGCCTTCGCCGGCAAGCCGAAGAACGAGGCCGCGGTCAAGGCCATCCTGAAAGTGGTGCAGGAGTATGCCGAGGAGAACGACCTCGATGAGATCCCCGTGCAGCTGGGCGGCGGCATCCGCGACCTCGACACCATCGAGCGCTACCTGGACGCCGGCATCAGCTACGTCATCATCGGCACCGCCGCGGTCAAGGAGCCGGGTTTCCTGCACGACGCCTGTGGCGCCTTCCCCGGCCACATCATCGTCGGCCTGGACGCCAAGGACGGCAAGGTCGCCACCGACGGCTGGAGCAAGATGTCCGGCCACGAGGTGATCGACCTGGCGCAGAAGTTCGAAGCGTATGGCGTGGAGTCGATCATCTACACCGACATCGGCCGCGACGGCATGATGGGCGGCGTGAACATCGAGGCCACCGTCAAGCTGGCGCAGGCTGTGAAGATCCCGGTCATCGCCTCGGGCGGCCTGCACAACCTGGGCGACGTCGAAGCGCTGTGCGCGGTGCAGGACGAAGGCATCGAAGGCGTGATCTGCGGCCGTTCGATTTACGAAGGCACGATCGACCTGGCCTCGGCGCAGTTGCGCGCGGATGAACTGAGCGGTGAATTTGCCGACAGCGTGGTCGAAGAAGACACGGAAGAAAATTAAAATACCATGCTCGCTAAACGCATCATCCCCTGCCTGGACGTGACCGATGGCCGCGTCGTCAAAGGCGTCAATTTCACCGAGCTGCGCGACGCCGGCGACCCGGTGGAAATCGCCCGCCGCTACGACGAGCAGGGCGCCGACGAACTGACCTTCCTCGACATCACCGCCACCAGCGACAACCGCGGCCTGATCCTGGACATCATCGAGGCCGTCGCCTCGCAGGTGTTCATTCCGCTGACCGTTGGCGGCGGCGTGCGCGAGGTGGCCGATGTGCGCCGCCTGCTCAACGCCGGCGCGGACAAGGTCGCGATGAACTCGTCGGCGGTGACCAACCCGCAACTGGTGTTCGACGCCTCGCAAAAGCACGGCTCGCAATGCATCGTGGTGGCGATCGACGCCAAGCAGACCTCGCCCGGCAAGTGGGAAGTGTTCACCCACGGCGGCCGCAAGGCCACCGGCATCGACGCCATCGAGTGGGCAAAGAAAATGGAACAGCTGGGCGCCGGCGAGATCTTGCTGACCAGCATGGACCGCGACGGCACCAAGTCCGGCTTCGACCTGGGCCTGACGCGCGGCGTGTCCGACGCGATCAACATCCCGGTGATCGCCTCGGGCGGTGTCGGCGGCCTGCAGGACCTGGCCGACGGCATCAAGCTGGGCAAGGCCGACGCGGTGCTGGCGGCCAGCATCTTCCACTACGGCCAGCACACCGTGCAGGAAGCCAAGCGGTTCATGGCGCAGCAGGGCATTCCGATGCGCCTGGTTTAATTGGAAAATGACGATGTCGACTACCCCAAGCGCCTTGGCCAAGGCTAAATGGCTGAAGAAGATCCAATGGGACGAGCACGGCCTCGTGCCGGTGATCGCCCAGGAAGCGGGCAGCAACGATGTGTTGATGTTCGCCTGGATGAACCGCGACGCGCTGGCCAAGACGGTCGAGCTGGGCGAGGCCGTCTACTGGAGCCGCTCGCGCAAGAAGCTGTGGCACAAGGGCGAGGAGTCCGGCCATGTGCAGAAGGTGCTGGAAATTCGCCTCGACTGCGACGAGGACGTGGTGCTGCTGAAGATCGAGCAGGCCGGCGGCATCGCCTGCCACACCGGCCGCCATTCCTGCTTCTTCCAGAAGTTCGAGGGCGACGCGCTGGAAGGCGACTGGCAGAACACCGAGCCGGTGCTGAAAGACCCGTCGGAAATCTACACCCCCGCCACCGTGGCGAAAACCAAAGCAAAGAAACCGACATGAGCACTATCCTGGACCGCCTGGCCGGCATCATCGAGTCGCGCAAATTGGCCAACGGGGGCGATCCCGCCACGTCCTACACCTCCAAGCTGTTCTCCAAGGGCGACGACGCCATCCTGAAGAAAATCGGCGAGGAAGCCACCGAGACCGTCATGGCCGCCAAGGACGCGCGCGCCGGCGGCGACAGCGGCAAGGTGCTGTACGAGGTGGCCGACTTGTGGTTCCATACGCTGGTGCTGCTGGCCCAGTTCGATTTGAAGCCGCAGCAGGTGCTCGACGAGCTGGCGCGCCGCGAAGGCGTCTCCGGCATCGAGGAAAAAGCCGCCCGCAAGGAATAACCCCCCTCTCACGGAGTCGTTGTGGAAAACTGCCTGTTTTGCAAGATAGCTGAAAAGAAAATACCGTCCGCCATCGTCTACGAGGACGAAGACCTGCTGGCCTTCAAGGACATCAACCCGGCCGCGCCGGTGCATTTGCTGCTGATTCCGAAGAAACATTTCTCGACCTTGTCCGATTGCAGCGCCAACGAGGCGCCGCTGCTGGGCAAGATGCTGGCGCTGGCCCCCCGTCTGGCAGAGGAAGCCGGCTGCGGCGTCGGCTATGATGCGGACGGCTCGCCCACCGGCGGTTACAAGACGCTGATTAACAGTGGGCCCAACGGCGGCCAGGAGGTGTACCATTTACACCTGCACGTGATCGGCGGCCCGCACCCGTGGCGCGGGCAGCGGTAGGCCGCATGACATCTACATGACAGGCGGCGCTTCGCTTATACTGTCGCAGCAGTTCTGGTCTCAATGGATAATCGGGCGCATGCGCCTTGCAAGGGGAATATGATGGGTTCATTTAGTATTTGGCATTGGCTGATCGTGCTGGTCATTGTGATGCTGGTTTTCGGTACCAAGAAACTGGGCAACATGGGTTCGGACATCGGCAAGGCCGTCAAGGGCTTCAAGGATGGCGTCAAGGGCGAGGATGACAAGCCTGCCACGCCAGCCGCGCCAGGCACCATCGACGTCGACGCTAAAGAGAAGAAGTAAGCTGCGGGAGCGTTGCTCCCTGCCAGGCTGAAACCACCTTATGATCGATCTCGGTCTTACCAAACTTGCTGTGATCGGCGTGGTTGCGCTGGTCGTCATCGGTCCTGAAAAGCTGCCCAAGGTGGCCCGCATGGCCGGGACGCTGTACGGCCGCGCCCAACGCTACCTCAACGAAGTCAAATCCGAAGTCTCGCGCGAGATCGAACTGGAAGAGTTGAAAAACCTCCAGAAGGAAGTGCAGGCGGCGGCCGAGAGCGTGAAGGCGGACGTCGAGAATTCGATGTCGCAGCACGTGGCCGAGGTGGAGAACGCCTGGCACGATACGCCGACCATTCACACGCCGACCATCAGCCACGTCACCACCGACGACCTGTCGCGCAAGGCGCGCGAGTTCCGGCGCAAGAAGCTGGTGCGCAATTCGGCCATCCCCGGCTGGTACAAGCAGCGCCACGGTGGCAAGATGCACGTGACCTCCGGCGCCGCGCGCGTGGCGCGCTTCCGCCCCGGCAGCAACTCCTCATCTTCGTTCTACTAAATGACTACTCCTGAAAAGGGCGAAGAGACCTTTATCTCTCACCTGATCGAATTGCGCGACCGCCTGGTCAAGGCATCGATCGGTATTGCCATCGTCTGCATCGCGCTGATGATCTGGCCCGGTCCGTCGCATATCTACGATTTCATCGCGCGGCCGATGATCGCCTCGCTGCCGGTCGGCTCGAAGATGATCGCCACCGGTGTGATCTCGCCCTTCCTGGTGCCGATGAAGGTGACGCTGGTCATCTCCATCATCCTGTCGCTGCCGTGGGTGCTTTACCAGCTGTGGGCCTTCGTGGCGCCCGGCCTGTACGCGCACGAGAAGCGGCTGATCGCGCCGCTGGTGATTTCGTCGTCGGTGCTGTTCATGTCCGGCGTGGCGTTCTGCTACTTCCTGGTGTTCGGGCGCGTGTTCCAGTTCATCTCCGAGTTCTCGCCGCAGTCGATCGCGGTGACGCCGGATATCGAGAACTATCTGGATTTCGTCATGTCGATGTGCCTGGCGTTCGGCGCGACCTTCGAGGTGCCGGTGGTGGTGGTGATCCTGGTGCGTATGGGTTTGGTCAGCGTGGCCAAGCTGAAGGAGATACGGCCTTACGCCATCGTGGGCGCCTTTGTGGTGGCCGCGATCGTTACGCCGCCTGACGCGGTCAGCATGTTCTCGCTGGCGATTCCGATGTGCTTGCTGTTCGAACTGGGCCTGCTGGTGGCGCCGATGTTCGTGCGCATGTCGACTGCGCCGGAAGAGAAGGCCTGATCTCAGGAAAACAGTTTCACCAGTATCACGACATTCAATGTCAGCGAAATTCCCACCATCCAGAATAGCGTGGTGAATTTCGCATTGATGCTGGTTTTCAGCGCTTCCAAATCGCGCCTCAAGAGCGCCACGTCCTGCTTCAAGATCGCAACGTCCTGCTTCAAGATTTCCACGTCCTGCTTCAGCAAATCTACGACCTGCTTCAGCGTATCCACGTCATGCTTGACGATTTCTATGCGGGCGATGACATCCGTTCTGAGCACCACAAGCTCGCCGGGCGTCACGGTCGCCTCGGCAAACGCTTCACCAGCGCTTGCGCCTGGGCCACGGCTTGAGGCTTGGGTATTCCTGCCTCTACGAGTTTTCGAACGTACTCAAGTGTGTCGAATTTGATGGGCATGGTCACGATCACTCCCTGATTAAATAGTAGCAGAAGCCAGCCAAAACGCAGGCCAGCTCCCACCCTATCGAATCAATGGATGAGCCGTTTGCGCGCACGCAAACGGCCGCGATCCTACTGCATCATCAAGCCCTTGATCACGCGCACCGGCGCGCTGCCGTAGCTCAGGAATTGCTCGTGGAATTCCTTCAAGTTGAACTTCGCGCCCAACTGCTGCTTGCGCTGCTCGCGCAATTCCATGATCTCGCTATAGCCGCTGAAATAGCTGGTCAGCTGCACCGACGACACCTGCACCCGATGCCATTTCTCCACCGCCTCGCTGCGCGTCTGGAAAGCCTGGCGCGTCAGCAGGTCGATGGCCTGCTCCTCGGTCATGCCCAGCACATGCACGCTGTAATCGAGGATGGTATTGGTCACGCTGCGCAGGTTCCACTTCGAATACATCAGCCACATCTCCGGCGCGTTGTCGCCGTAGCCGGACTCCAGCATCATGCGCTCGCCGTACACCGCCCAGCCCTCCACCATCGCGCCATTGCCGAAGATGGATTTGACGATCGACGGCGACTTGTTCGCATACACCAGCTGCGCGTAGTGCCCCGGTATCGCCTCGTGGATATTGAGGATCTGCAGGATCCAGTAGTTGTACTCGCGCAGGCTGCTCTCGGCCGCCTCAGGCGTCGCACCATCGAGCGGCGTCACGTTGTAGTAGGTGCGGTCCTGCGGGCGATACGGCCCCGGCGCATCGATGCTGGCGC
Organism: Rugamonas sp. A1-17; assembly: GCA_025548565.1. Taxonomy (GTDB): domain Bacteria; phylum Pseudomonadota; class Gammaproteobacteria; order Burkholderiales; family Burkholderiaceae_D; genus Rugamonas. The sequence continues at coordinate 93,373 of JAJLPB010000012.1, read as the reverse complement.
CTGCCACTCCGGCCTGATAGGCAGGCGTCGCGCGCACTTCCAGCTGCTTCTTGGGATCCAGCGTCAGCAGGTTGTGGCTGATCACCCAGTCCTGCAGCACCGGCACCTGGCGGCGGATCTCGGCGAAGAAATCCTCGCGCTTCACGTGGCGCTCGGACAGCTTGTCGATCACCATGCCGATTTTGGCGAAGCGGTCGGCCGGCTTGGCGGTGGAGCCCATGGTCTTGTCCCAAAGCTCGTCGGAGATGCGCTCCATATTGGCCAGCAGCTCCTCGCGCGCGGCCAGCGCCTTCTGGTAGGTCTGCTCGGCCGTGCTGCCGGACTGGATGTCGAAGGCGAACTTCTGCTCATACAAGTCTTTACCCAGGCGGAAGCTGCGGCGGCCCACGGTATCCATCTGCTTGTCCATCTCGGTCAGGAAGGCGACGTAGCCGTCCACCGCCGTCAGCGCCGCGTTCACGCGCTGGGTGAACAGCTGCTTCTCCACCGGCGTCAGGATCGACGCCTGCGCCGCCTTGTCCACCTCGGTCAGCAGCGTCTGCACGCCGGGCGCCTGGGCGATCGCCAGGCGGGTGTGCTCGCGCGTCGGGTTGACGATGTTGGCGCGCGCCGCCTCGTAGTAGGCCGGGATGCCGGCGATGCGCTTGAGCAGCGTGCGCAGGCGCTGCGGCTGGGCCGCGTATTCCGTGTTCAGGATCAAGTCGATCGGGCCGGCCACGTTGTAGCTGGCCGGATTCCACTCATATTCCTTCAACGTGGTCAGGCGGAAGCGGTCGCTGTCGAGCTTGTTGATCAGCAGCGCCAGGTCGGTGCGCTGCTTGGGCGACAGCTGGCTGGCGTTGATCGCGCCGAAACGCTGCTTCCACTCGTCGATGAAGGCCAGCTCCTTGGCCTGCCCGGCCTTGTCGGGGATGGACAGCGTGGCGGCGGTGTCATACTTGCCGGCGTAGATCGCGCTTTCCGAATCGATGCGCCACAGCGCGTTCAGGAACTGGCTGCTTTGGCCGTCGAAGGAACGGTCTTGGCGGCGTTCCGGCGTGCCGGACGGCTTCAGCGACGGCGCCACCGCTGCGGCGGCCACGGCGGAGGAGGCGACCGCCCTGGTCTTGCCCTTGCCTTTGCTGGTGGTGTGTTTGCTACTGCCCTTGGCGGTCTTGCCACCGCTCCTGGCATGCGTGCCATGGGTCGCATGCGTGGACTTGCCGCTGCTCTTGGCCGCGGCGTGGGCGGCCTTGTGGTGCGTGCTGGCGCCGGCTGGTGCGACGGCGAGCGTCGTCATCAATACAGCCAGCGCGATTTTTGTCTTGATCATCGTATGTAGCCTCTGTTTATTTTGACAAGGCACGCCCATACGGCAGGCGGGCCCAGTCGAAGCGTGGGAGATTATCACTAATCGACCCGCTTGAGAGCGCCCGTTACAAGACAAAAACCGGAAATCGCGATTTTCGCGCCCGGCTACATCGGCGGCACCGGCGAGGAGATATCGCGCAAGGTCTCCACCGTGCGCCCTTCCATGGCCTCGTTCCGCGCCAGGTCCGCCATGGCGACAATGCCGACCAGCTTGTGGTCGTCCCGGCTGACCACCGGTACCCGGCGCACCTGGATGTCGCCCATGTCGTCCATCAACTTGGCCGCGCGGCGTATGGTTTCCTCCGGCGCGGGCAATGCCAGTAAGACCGGAGCGGGCCAGGCAAAGTTCATCTACTTTTTCAGGCCTTCCTGCAGCATGTTGAGCATTTCGCTGGCGGACATGCGCCCGCTGACATCGCTGCCTTCGAGCAGGCTGTCGGCCAGATCGCGCTTGTGCTGGTGCAGCTCGACGATGCCCTCCTCGATGGTGTGGCGCGCCACCAGCCGGTAGATGGTCACCGGCCGCAGCTGGCCCATGCGGTGCGCGCGGTCCGAGGCCTGGTCTTCCACCGCCGGGTTCCACCATGGATCCATGTGGATCACGTAGTCGGCGGCGGTCAGGTTGATGCCGACGCCGCCCGCCTTCAGGCTGATGAGGAACACATCGCCCTGGCCCGACTGGAACAGGTCCACGCGCTTCTTGCGGTCGGCCATGGTGGTCGAGCCGTCCAGGTACTGGTAGCTGATGTTGTTGGCGTCCAGGTGCGCGCGGATCAGCGACAGGTGGTCGACGAACTGGCTGAACACCAGCACCTTGTGGCGGTTCTCCAGCAGGCCTTCCAGCAGATGGGCGAAGGCCGCCAGCTTGCTGCTGGCCAGGCCCAGCTCCGGCGCGATCAGGTTGGGATTGCAGCAGGCGCGCCGCAGCCGCATGATCTCGGCCAGGATCTGGATCGACTTCTTCTCGGCCGGACCTTCGACGGCGGCCAGGTTTTCCAGCGCGGCGCGGCGCAGCGATTCGTACAGCGCCGTCTCTTCCGCCGACAGGTCCACCTCCATCGTGATCTCGGTGCGCGACGGCAGCTCGGTCAGCACCTGCGCCTTGGTCCGGCGCAGCATGAAGGGTTGGATCAAACGCCGCAGGCGGTTGCGGGCGCCCAGTTCGGCGCGATGGTCCTGCGGCTTTTCGATCGGCGCGGCGAAGCGCAGGTTGAACTGCTCGATGCTGCCCAACAGGCCCGGATTGATGAAGCGGAAGAGGTTCCACAACTCGCCCAGATGGTTCTCCAGCGGCGTGCCGGTGGCGATCATGCGGAAGTCGCCTTTGAGCGCCATCACGGCCTGCGAGCGCTTGGTGGCGCCGTTCTTGATCGCTTGCGCCTCATCGAGCACGATGGTGTTCCACTGTACGCCGGCGAACAGCGCGGACTCCAGCTGCAGCAGGCCGTAGCTGGTCACCACCAGGTCGTAGGGCTGCAGCGTCGACATGGTCTCGGCGCGGTCGCCGGGGCCGAACAGCTTCACGTTCAGCGTCGGCGCGAAGCGCGCGGCTTCGCTGATCCAGTTCATGCAGACGGAGGTCGGCGCCACCACCAGCGTTGGGCCTTGCGGCGCGCGCGACAAGATCAGCGCCAGCGCCTGCAGCGTCTTGCCCAGGCCCATATCGTCGGCCAGGCAGGCGCCCACGCCCCAGCTGGCGAGGCGCGACAGCCAGTTGAAGCCTTCCAGCTGATAGTCGCGCAGCTCCGCCTGCAAAGTGGTCGGCAGTTGCGGCACGAAGGCCGCCTGCGCCTCCATGCGCGCCAGATGCTCCTTCCACAGCTTGTCCGATTTCAGGCCGCCGATATCGTCGGCCAGTTCCTCCAGCGCGAACGACGCCAGCGGATGCAGGCGCACGCCGTCGCCGGTGATCTCGCCGTAGACCGAGACCTCCATCAGGCGGCGGTGCAGCTCCTCGGTCAGCGCCAGGTAGCGGTTTTCGCCCAGCTCCACGAAGCGGCTCTGGCTCTTCTGCATCAGCTCCAGCAGCGTCTTCAGGTCCATGACCTTGCCTTCGTCGATCTGCAATTCGCCGCTGGCCGCGAACCAGTCCTTGTTGCTCTTGATGGCGAGGCGCAGCTGCTTGGTCTCCACCTTGGCGGTCACGCGGAAGCTCTCGCCTTCCGGCCACGCCAGCACGATGCTGTCCGGGTTCATCTCCTGCAGCTCCACCAGCAGCTGCAGGCACAGCGCCGGTTGGCCCAGCAGCCATTCGCCGTGTTCCTGCTCGGCCGATTCCAGCACCGGACACTTGGCGATCAGTTCGCGCTCGGCGTCGCGTTCGTCGATCAGCTTGCGACGCGCCTGTACCGGCTTGCCGTTGACGTCGGCGATCACGCTGTCGGCGCCGGCGCCGGGCGCGTAGTACGCGCCATTGGCCAGCGGCCGCACCAGCACCTGCATCTTCAGGCCATGCTGGTAGGGCAGCAGGTGCAGGTGCAGGCGCATGTCGGCCTCCACCTGTTCCATGTCCGGCGCGGCGCCGCCGATTTCCGACTGCACCGTCACCAGCGACGAGATGGAGCTGATCGCATGCAGCACCTGCTGCTCGGCGTGGGCCGGCACGCTCAGGCCATCGCCGACGATGGCGGCGATGCGGCGGTGTTCATCAAGGATGGTGACCACGCGCAGGCGGGTCGGCGTCTCCTTGGTGACGATGACGGCGGAGCTGTCGTCCGGGATCGGCGGTTGCAGCCGCAGTTCCAGGTTGCCGGGGCTTTTCTTGATCAGCAGTTCAGGCTCGCCGGCCAGCATCTCCACGCGCGTGTCGGGGGCGTCGGCCCAGAACAGCAGCGGGTGGCCGATCAGCGCCGAGGCGGCGCGCTGCGGATCGATTTCGTAAGCGAGGCCGCTGGACTGGTAGGTGCGGTGCGCCACCGAGATCGCCTCGGACGCGCGCACGTCCTGCGGCGTGAGGAAATCGAACTGCTCGGCCTCGAAGCGCAGCCGCTTCAGGCCCACAGCGCGGCCCTTGCTCCACAGGCCGCGCGCGTCGCGCTTCTGCTCCACCGGCGCGACGTCGGTCAGGCCGTGGCGGTTATCGTAGTTCAGCATCCACACCAGGCGCGTGCTGCCGGCGGCCTCGACGGCGGCGGGCTGCTGCAGATTGATCAGCGCCGTCAACTGCCGCTGCCACGCCTCCTGCCGCTCGAACCACACGCTCAGGTCGGGATAGCCGAGGCGCGAGCGCAGCGCGTTGGCGTGGCGCTGCTGTTCGACGTCGCCCAGATGACCCAGCAGGCAGGCCGCCTGCCCGGCGATGAACAGGTAGCCGGCGCGTTCGGCGTTCTGCGCCAGCTCCTGCAGCTGCGCCTTGCGCTCGGACAGATGCGGCAGCGACAGCCAGAAATACAGCAGGCACTGGAACATCTGCGTCTGCAGGCCGGTCTCCCACGCCAGCGTGGAGACGGCGGCGGGCGGCATGGTGCCGGCGCGGATCTGGCGCAGCATGTCGATCTGCTGATGCACGGCGGTGTCGCGGTTCTGCGGCATGCGCACGGCGATTTCGAGGTAGGCCTCGGCCGCCTTCAGGTGTTTGGGGTCGCCGCTGCGCAGCATCGACAGCAGATACAGGTAGCTGCCCATGCCGGTGAACAGGTGCTTGCGCTTGCCGGTGTCGCGCCGCAGCGTCTTGAGCGCCGTGTCGAAGCCGACGATGGCCGCGCCGCTGGCGCCGCGCAGCAGCACCACGGCGCTGGCGAGGTATTGGCTCTGCGGGCCGGCGGTGCGTTCCAGGTAGCGCTTGGCGTCGTCCAGGCGGCCGCACAGGATGGCGTCTTCCGCCAATGCCATGCGCAGTTCCGGGCTGATGTCGTCCTTGGCGGCCTGGCGGCGCTGCAGGTGCTGCTCACAGAATTCGCGGATCACCGGCACGGTCAGGAATTCATGCTGGGCGTTTTGCAGCAGCACCATCAGCACGTCGTCCAGCAGCAGCGGATGCACGCGCGCCAGCATGCCCGGCTCGAACGGACGGCCGAAGATGTCGACAATGGGATGCAGCTGCGCCGCCTCGTAGCTGCCCAGGCAGAAGGCCAATATCGGCTGGATCTGCTGCGGCGTCTGGCCACGCAGGAGGCCCATGCGCAGGCGCGCCATGCCGGCGCGGTAGCTGCGCGGCTCGACGCTGTTCCAGGTCTGGCGCATCGGCACCAGTTCGTCGTAGGCATTGCACAAATCGTCCAGCGCGTGTGTGCCGATCGAGGCGCGCATCGCCGGCCAGCGCAGCTTGGGGTTGCACACAAAGCCGCGTCCCGTCACCACGCTGATGAAGGCCAGCCGTTCCAGCTTGCGCAGCGCCTCGTCCAGCGTACCGACGCTGTAGGCGTTGCCGTCCTTGTCCTCGATGCGCGCGCGGTTCAGGTGATCGAGGATGGAAGTGCGTCCCACCGGCTCGCCGATCAGGGCGAGCAACGCCAGTATCATTTTTTCGTTGAACTCAAGCGTGTCAAATTCGGCGAGCAGCTTTGCGTCGGTCATGCGGGGTCAGTCTTTAAGGTTATCGATGTGTACCGGCGGCGTGGCGGCCGGGTCGTGCAGGCCAAACACGCGCTGGTAGAAGTACAGCTCCGCCTCCAGCGTGCGGACGATGTTCTCGCCCTTGCGGAAGCCGTGGCCCTCGCCCTCCAGCGGCACGTAGGCCACCGGCACGCCGCGCGCCTTGAGCGCGTCGACCATCATCTCCGATTGCTGCGGCGGCACCACCTTGTCGTCCAGGCCCTGGAAGAAGATCATCGGGCGCGCCAGCTTGTCGGTGTGGTTGATCGGCGAGCGGGCCTGGTACAGCGCCTCGGCCTGCGGCTGCGGTGCGATCAGGTATTCGTTGTAGTGCGATTCGAACTTGTGCGAGTCCTGGTCAAGCCCTTTGAGGTCGGACACGCCGTAGTAGCTGGCGCCGGCCTTGAACACGTTGTGGAAGGTCAGCGCGCACAGCGTGGTCAGGCCGCCGGCGCTGCCGCCCCGGATGATCAGGCGCTCGCCGTCGGCCAGGCCGCGTTCCACCAGCGCCTGCGCGCCGGCCACGCAGTCCTCGACATCGACGATGCCCCACTGGCCCTTGAGCAGGTCGCGGTAGGCGCGGCCGAAGCCGGTGCTGCCGCCGTAGTTCACATCCAGCACGCCGAAACCGCGGCTGGTCCAGAACTGGGTCTTCAGGTTCAGTGTGTTGACGGTCATGCCGGTCGGGCCGCCGTGGCTGATGACGATCACCGGCGGCTTGCTACCCTCGGGCGCCTTCACATCGCCGTTGCGCGGCGGGTAGAAGAAGGCGTGCGCGATGCGGCCGTTGGCGCTGGGGTAGCTGATGCTGGCGGGGATGGACAGTTGGTCCTGGTCCGGCAGTTCCTCGATCGACTGGGCCAGGATCTCCACGCCCTCCTCGGTGAAGTCGATGCGCGCCAGTTCCATCGGGATGGTGGGACCGCCGGCCAGCATGGCGATGTAGCCCGGGGCCACGCGCAGTTCGCGGATTTCCTCGTACGGGTTGGCGATGGCTTCCAGCTTGCCGCTGCCCGGCAGCAGGCGCGCCAGGCGGCTCACGCCCTTGTCGATGTAGGTGCAGATGATTTCGGAGGCCGAGCGGAAGCCGTACATCGAGTTCCCGAAGGTCCAATGCGGCGAGGCGAATTCCGCCTCCATCGGGCACAGGCCCTCGGTGCGGTTGCCGCCCCGGCACAGGCGGTACAGATTCCACCAGCCGCTGCGGTCTGAGACGAAGTGCAGCAGGCCGTCCGGCGACCATTCGGGCTGGCACACCGATTCCTCGTCGCCGCCGGCGATGCGTAGCGGCGTGGCCAGCGTGCCGTCGTCGCCGATGTCGGCCAGCCAGAGCGTGGTGCCCTGCCATGGCATGCGCGGATGGTCCCAGCTCAGCCAGGCCAGCGAGCGGCCATCCGGCGACAGGCGTGGGGAGGAGTAGAAGTCGGCGCCTTGCGCCAGCACGGTCTCGCCGCCGTCCGCGTCGATGGCGCAGATGGTGTTGGTTGGCTGCGCGTGCGGATCATCTCCATGCAGCTCGCGCACGCCGATCAGGCGCCCGCGTGCGCGGTCCACCACGAAATCGGCAAAGCGCTGCTTGCCGGCCGTGGTCAGCGAGACCGGCGCGGCGCCGTCGTCGGCTAGATCAAGTTTGTAGACCCGGTTGTCGGCAAAGTGCGAAAAATAGACGGTATCACCGTCCACCTGGTAGGCGCCGCCGCCATATTCGTGTACCCGGCTGCGCACATTGAAGGGGGCCGGCGTCAGTTCGCCGGTGCTCACGCCGTGATGGCGCAGCAGGGTGTTGCGGCCCGCTTCGGCGGCGCGGCCGGCCAGCCAGAAGATATCGCTGCCATCGGCGCCACCCAGCATCAGCGTGGACAGGGGCGTGGCGCCGGCTGCGACGCGCGCGGCGCTGATGGTCGATGGCCAGGCGCTGTAAGGGGCGGTAATGGGTGGGGCGGATGTCATGGCGTCTCCAAAGTCGGGTGCTACGCATGATAGTGAATGAACGGACGATCATCCAGCAAAAAAAACCCGCGCAGGATGCGATAATAGCTCTTTGACCGATTCCGATTGCCTTCCATGCCACAATTTGCCCCGCTCCAGAATGACACCTTCTTGCGCGCGTTGTTGCGCCAGCCGACCGACTACACGCCTGTGTGGCTGATGCGCCAGGCGGGGCGCTACCTGCCGGAATACCGCGCCACGCGCGCCAAGGCCGGCTCCTTCATGGGCCTGGCCACCAATCCCGACTACGCCACCGAAGTCACCCTGCAGCCGCTGGACCGCTTCCCGCTGGACGCGGCCATCCTGTTCTCGGATATTCTGACGGTGCCGGACGCGATGGGCCTGGGCCTGTACTTTGTCGAGGGCGAGGGCCCGAAATTCGAACGTCCGCTGAAAACCGAGGCCGATGTCATGGCGCTGCGCGCGCCGGAACTGGGTTCGCTGGACTATGTGTTCAAGGCCGTCACCCAGATCCGCACCGAATTGAATGGCCGCGTGCCGCTGATCGGCTTCTCCGGCAGCCCGTGGACGCTGGCCTGCTACATGGTCGAAGGCCAGGGCTCGCGCGAGTTCCACACCATCAAAACGATGCTGTACAACCGCCCGGACCTGATGCATCACATTTTGAGCATCAACGCCAAGGCGGTGGCCGAGTACCTGAACGCCCAGATCGACGCCGGCGCCCAGGCGGTGATGGTGTTCGACTCGTGGGGCGGCGCGCTGGCCGACGGCGCCTACCAGGAGTTCTCGCTCAAATACATGCAGCAGGTGGTGTCGCTGCTCAAGCGCGACAAGGACGGCGTCAAGATCCCGGCCATCGTCTTCACCAAGGGCGGCGGCCACTGGATCGAGCAGATCGCCGACATCGGCGCCGACGCGGTCGGCCTGGACTGGACCGTCAACCTGACGCAGGCGCGCAAGCTGGCCGGCCACAAGGTCGGCCTGCAGGGCAACCTGGACCCGGCCATCCTGTTCGCCAGCCCGGACCAGATCCGCGCCGAGGTGCACAAGGTGCTGGACGCCTACGGCACGCCAGCCGCCGGCAACGGCCACGTGTTCAACCTGGGTCATGGCATCTCGCAATTCACGCCGCCGGAGAACGTCGCCGCCATGGTCGAAGCCGTTCACAGCTACAGCAAGGCCCAGCGCGCCGGCTGATGTAGTTCGCGAACAGAGGGCACGTTTCTCCGGAGGCGTGCCCTTTTTCGTTGGTGCGCGCGGGAAAGCAAATACCGACTTATGCACAATTTTTTTTGCTGCGGAAATATTAGGCAGTGCTTTTTTCGTAGCCCGTGAGCCCATTGCAAGTCATTGATTACATGGGATAAATTTTGTAGACGAAGAGTCAATAGATGGCAAGTCGTAAACCTTGACTGTGCGCTGAAACTAGTTTATTTCTTCATTGTCCACAAAGTTATCCACAAAAACTGTGGATAAAAAATAAAAGTACTTAGTAAACCGTGACTTAGCCATAATGTTGCTGTTTTGCCTGAGGTGTATGTTGCGTTGCACGATTTTTAGGCAAAGTTTGGGCCGTGATAACGAAGTTGTGAACAGACAAACCTTATACATAAAGTACCTGGTGGCTTCCGCGTTGATAGTATTGCATTGTGCTTTGCAATATCGGTGGATAAGCCCCAAAAAGTGCTTGATTTCAGCAAAAAAAGCATCCTAAATACTTCACTTATGCACAGCGGCGGAGAAAAAACGCGAAATTTTCTTCTCCTAGGAAGCATTTTCCAAGTGTTTGATTTTAAAGAGAAATAATTTTGAATTTTTGCCCGGTTTACGACGACGCCAAGCCTGAAGTCTGTGCTTTCCGGGGATTAAGATTCCTTTGTCCACAAAGTTATCCACAAAAACTGTGGATACATCAAACCGCGCCGGCGGGCGCGGTATTTGCGCCCTATTGCCGCGGGAATTTTCTACTGTGACGGGATCCATGCAGGGCCTTTTCCACCATTGCATTCTTCAGATTGCGCTTGATACGCCGCTGAACGCGATATTCGACTACCGCTGGCATTGCGACGCGGCAGAGCAGCCGGAGGTCGGCCAGCTGGCGCTGGTGCCGTTCGGCCGGCGCGAGGTGATGGGGCTGATCGTCGGCGTGTCGGCCGAGACCGACGTGCCGGTGGATAAGCTGAAGGATGCGCTGGCCGTGCGCAGCCAGCTGGGGCCGTTGTCGGCGCAGTGGCTGGCGCTGGCAGGCTTTGCCGCCGACTATTACCAGCGTCCGCTGGGCGAGGTCGCGTTGCCGGGCTTGCCGAAGAACCTGCGCGTGCTGACCACGGTGGCGCTGGACCGGGCGCTGAAGAAGCTGGCCAAGCTGGACGCGCCGCACGACGGCACGCCGCTGAACATGCCGGCGCTGAATCCCTCGCAGCAGGAGGCGGCGGACGCGATCGGCGGCGCCGTGGGTTTCAAGCCGACCTTGCTGTACGGCGTGACCGGCAGCGGCAAGACCGAGGTCTACCTGCAATCGTGCGCGCAGGTGCTGGCGCGCGAGCCGGACGCGCAGATCCTGATCCTGGTGCCGGAGATCAATCTCACGCCCCAGCTGGAAGGCAATATCCGCGCGCGCTTCCCCGGCGTGATGCTGGCGACCTTGCACAGCAGCCTGTCCGAAGGCGAGCGCATGCTGCACTGGCTGGCGGCGCACCAAGGCAAGGCGCGCATCGTGCTGGGCACGCGGCTGGCGATCCTGGCGTCGCTGCCGAATCTGAAGCTGATCGTCATCGACGAGGAGCATGATCCCTCGTACAAGCAGCAGGAAGGCTTGCGCTACTCGGCGCGCGACCTGGCCGTGTGGCGGGCGTGGCAGTTGGGTATTCCCATCGTGCTGGGCTCGGCCACGCCGTCGCTGGAGAGCTGGCACCACGCGCAATCCGGCCGCTACCGCAAGCTGGAGCTGCGCGAACGGGCGGTCAAGAACGCCGTGCTGCCGCAAGTGAAACTGCTGGACATGGAGCGCGACAAGCCCAAGGACGGGCTGACGTCCCAACTCATCGCGGCGATCAGGCAGAGGATGGAGCGCGGCGAACAGTCGCTGCTGTTCCTGAACCGGCGCGGCTATGCGCCGGTGATCTGCTGCGAATCCTGCGGCTGGATCAGCGAATGCACGCGCTGCACCTCGTTCATGGTGCTGCACCGTCCCGAGCATCGGCTGCGCTGCCATCATTGCAGCCTGGAGATGCGCATCCCGCGCCATTGCCCGACCTGCGGCAACGTCGACCTGCAACCGCTGGGGCGCGGCACGCAGCGCGTGGAGGAAGGCTTGCAGGTGCTGTTCCCGGAAGCGCGGGTGCTGCGCATCGACGCCGACTCCACACGCAAGAAGGGCAGCGCGCAGGAAGCGTTCGACACCGTGCACCGGGGCGAGGTCGACATCCTGATCGGCACGCAGATGGTGGCCAAGGGGCACGATTTTAAGAACCTGACGCTGGTCGGCATTATGAACCCGGACACGGCGCTGTTTTCGCAGGACTACCGCGCCAGCGAGCGCCTGTTCGCGCAGCTGATGCAGGTGGCGGGCCGAGCCGGCCGGGCCGCCCAGACCGAAGGCGGCAGCATCAGCGAGGTGCTGATCCAGACCCGTTATCCGCAGCACCCGCTGTACGGCGCGGTGGTGAACCACGACTACGACCATTTCGCCTCGGCCTTGCTGGAGGAGCGCGAACAGGCCGCCTTGCCGCCCTATCTGTACCAGGCGCTGCTGCGGGCCGAGGCGCCCGAGTTGGCCACGGCCATTGAATTCCTGACCATTGCCCGCGACTGCGTCGAGCATCCTGGCATCACCATCAACGATCCGATACCGATGAGCATGACGCGGGTCCACAACGTCGACCGCGCGCAATTGCTGGTGGAATCGGCCTCAAGGCCCATGTTGCAAGCATTCCTGCGAGAGTGGCTACTCACTCTGCGAGAAATGAAGAGCCGCGTGAAGTGGTCGCTGGAAGTAGACCCGCTGGACATCTAGTTTGTCTAATTTGGGGTCAAGTCTGACATTCGGACACGAGCTTTGCAGTAGCGCTAGACTACTGCAGAGCCCGTGTCCGAATGTCAGACTTGACCCCAAAATGGGTTAGAGCAAGAAGCGTTGCGCTGTGGCTACGATTTGCTCGGTCAGCGCGCGGGTGAAGGGGGTGTCGAGGTTCCAGGCGTGCCAGTTCAAGACGACGTCGACGTGGTGCCCGGGCGCGACGTCGATCAGGCGGCCGGCAGCCAGCGCGCTGGAGACCTGGATCTGCGGCATCAGGCCGTAGGCCAGGCTGCCGTGGATGCACTCGCTGGTGGCGGCCGATTGCGGCATGGTGTGGTGCGGATACGGGCCGTTCAGCTCCAGCACGGCGCGCAGGAAGCCGGTCATCATGTCCTGGTCGCTGATGACGGCCGGGGCCAGCCGCGCCGCTTCCTGCGAGAAGCCGTCGCCGAACCAGTGCCCCGTGAACGCCGGCGTGGCGACGCACACGTAGCGCAGCTTGCCCAGCGGCGTGACTTCCGGCCCGTTGGCGTGCTGGTCCGGGTGCTCCTGCGCGGCGGCGATGCTGCCGAAGACGCTGCCCTCCTGCACCAGGTGCAGCGCCATCCGTTGGTCGGCCAGTTGCACCTTCAGCTGGCAGCGCGGCGGCGACAGCAGGGGCTGCAGGCTCATGGGGAACCAGGTCGCCAGGCTGGCCGCGTCGACCGCCAGCGCGATCTCCGGCATGCTCACTTTGTGACCCATATCAATATCGAGCGCCGCCTCCATCAATCTGACGTTGCGGTGGTGCGACACCAGCCGCTGGCCCAGGCCGGTCGGTACGGCGGGCTGGCCGCGCACGATCAACAGCCGGCCGGCGGCATCCTCCAGCGCTTTGATGCGCTGCGAAACGGCCGATTGGCTGATGCCCAGCGCCAAAGCGGCCTTTTCGAAGCTGCCCTGGCTGGCAACGGCGTCCAGCACGGCCAGCGCGCGGTAGTCCAGTGATCCCATAAGCTGCACTTATAAAATTTGAAAACGATAAGTAATACTAATGCCATTTGGAAATTAAGTAAAACTCGATTACATTCTATCGTGCGCGAAAAGCTTGCTTTTTGGGAGGGAATGCGGTCCGGCCAAACGGTGTAGACTCTTGACATGAAAACGCTACGCACCGAAGTCGCGGTGATCGGCGCCGGCACCGCCGGCATGACCGCTTACCGCGCCGCCACCACCGGCGGCAAGAAGACCCTGTTGATCGAAGGCCATGTCTACGGCACCACCTGTGCCCGCGTCGGCTGCATGCCCAGCAAGTTGCTGATCGCGGCGGCCGAGGCGGCCCATGCGCTGCAGGCGGCGCCGGCGTTCGGCGTGCATCCGGGCCAGCCGCGCATCGACGGCAAGGCTGTGATGGCGCGCGTGCGCAGCGAGCGCGACCGGTTTGTCGGCTTCGTCGTCGAGAGCGTGGACGGCTATCCGGCCGAGGACAAGCTCCACGGCCACGCCCGCTTCCTGAGCCCGACCCAGCTGCAAATCGACGACCACACGCTGGTCGAGGCGGAACGCTTCGTCATCGCCACCGGTTCGACGCCCATCGTGCCGGACGAGTGGCGCGCGGCCGGTCCGCGCGTGATCACCAGCGACGATGTGTTCGACTGGGACGACCTGCCGGACTCGATCGCCGTGGCCGGCACCGGCATCATCGGCCTGGAGCTGGGTCAGGCGCTGGCGCGGCTGGGCGTGCGCGTGACCGTGTTCGGCCGCGGCGGCAGCGTCGCCCAGCTCAGCGATCCGGATGTGCTGGAGGTGGCGCGGCGCGCCATGGCCGACGAGCTCGACGTGCGCTTCAAGACCAAGGTGGTGCGCGTGGTGGCGGACGCCGATGGCCTGGCCGTCACCAGCGAGGGCGCCGACGGCGCACAGCGTACCGAGCAGTTCAGCTACCTGCTGTCGGCCATCGGCCGCCGGCCCAATGTCCACAAGCTGGGCCTGGAAAACACCGGCCTGTCGCGCGACCACCAGGGTATTCCGTTCTTCAACCCGCAGACGATGCAGTGCGGCGACAGCGCCATCTTCATCGCCGGCGACGCCGACCAGGAACGCCCGCAGCTGCCCGAGGCGGCCGACCAGGGCCGCATCGCCGGCGACAACGCGGCGCGCTATCCGGCGGTGCAGCCCGGCCTGCGCCGCACGCCGCTGACCATCGCCTTCACCGAGCCGCAGATCGCCACGCTGGGCGCCAGCTACGAGGAGTTGTGCGCCGCGCAGAAGGGCCGCTTCGCGGTCGGCAAGGTGTCGTTTGAGAGCCAGGGCCGCAGCCGTGTCATGCTGCAGAACAAAGGCATGCTGCGCGTGTACGCCGAGCATGCCACCGGCCGCTTCCTGGGCGCCGAGATGATCGGGCCGCGCGCCGAGCACATCGGGCATCTGCTGTCCTGGGCGTGCCAGGCGGGGCTGACCGTCAGCGCCATGCTGGACATGCCGTTCTACCATCCGGTGGTGGAGGAAGGCGTGCGCACCGCGCTGCGCGACCTGGCGCATCAGCTGGCCAACGCGCCGGCCCACGACTGCGCCTGCATCGACTGCACGCCGGCGCCGTAGGACAACAGCCGGCGCCGGCGCCCGAACGACGCCGCGCCCGGCAAGGCGCGCGGCGCCCCGGTCAGTTCAGCAGCGCGTCCAGCCGGCCCTGCTGCGCCAGGTCGCGCAGCACGCGGATGGTGTCGATATCCGATTCCTGGTAGGCCGAGCGGCGGAAATCGTCGTACATCGCGTTGGCGGCGTCGGTGGCCGCGTCGTGGCCGTCGTCGTACTGGAAGCGCACGTACAGCGTGTCGGCGGTCGGCGTTTCGATCGTCATCGTCAGGCTGGACTGGCTGATGTCCTGCTGCGCCGCCACCTCGTAGCGCACCTCGCGCATCGGCTCCAGCACCACGCGGTCCTCGATGACCAGCTGGCCGTAGCGCAGGCTGCGGCGGAAGCTGAGCTCCTCGCGTTCGGTGATCGTGCATTCGTCCAGGTGCGGCACGAACAGCTTCGGCGATTCGGCGCGCAGCACCAGGCCGCTCCACAACTGCTTGATGCTCAGCGCATCGATCAGCGGATTGAGCGGGTCGTTAATTTCAATCAAATGTTCGAATTTCATGGGGCAACCATCTAAAAGCCAGGCGCATCTGCGCCTCATCCCCGCATGGTAACGCAAATGTCGCCACGACCTCTGCGCCCGCTCAGGCAAGGCGCTGTACAATGGCTGGTTGTCACCCTGCCATAGCGCCATTCGATGTCCAAAGCACCACAATTCGGCCTTAACGTACCGCAGAGCGAAGCGGTCACCTACCTGGACGGCCCCTGCCTGGTGCTGGCCGGCGCCGGCTCGGGCAAGACGCGCGTGATCACCCAGAAAATCGCCCATCTGATCGAGGACCGCGGCTACGATCCGCGCACCATCGCCGCGCTGACCTTCACCAACAAGGCCGCGCTGGAGATGCAGGAGCGGATCGCCAAGCTGCTCAAGCAGCCGCGCCAGGCCAAGCAGCTGACGGTCTCGACCTTCCACTCGCTGGGCGTCAAGATCCTGCGCCAGGAAGCCAACGGCGTCGGCCTCAAGGACCGCTTCTCCATCATGGACGCCGACGATTGCGGCTCGCTGATCCAGGACCTGGCCATCACCACCGACAAGCAGGTGGTGCGCCGCATCCAGACCGACATCTCGCTGTGGAAGAACGGCCTGGTCGACCCGGCGATCGCGCTGCAGAACGCCAAGGACGAGGACGAGGCGCAGTCGGCGCGCATCTACGGCAGCTACGTGGCCACGTTGTCGGCCTACCAGGCGGTGGACTTCGACGACCTGATCCGCCTGCCGGTGGAGCTGTTCCGCAACAACGAGCCGGTGCGCGACAAGTGGCAACGCCGCCTGCGCTACCTGCTGATGGACGAGTACCAGGACACCAACACCTGCCAGTACGAGCTGGTCAAGCTGCTGGTGACGGGCATCGGCAAGAAGCCGATGTTCACCGCCGTGGGCGACGACGACCAGGCGATCTACGCCTGGCGCGGCGCGTCGGTGGAAAACCTGAAAACGCTGCAGACCGACTTCCCCGACCTGGCGGTGATCAAGCTGGAGCAGAACTACCGCTCCACCACCCGCATCCTGCAGGCGGCCAACGCGGTGATCGGCAACAATCCCAAGCTGTTCGAGAAGTCGCTGTGGTCCGAGCACGGCCTGGGCGAGCCGATCAACGTGCTGGGCATGGCCAACGACGACCAGGAAGCCGAGCAGGTGGCGATCATGATCTCGGCCGACCATTTCCAGCGCAAGAACAAGTGGTCCGACTACGCCATCCTGTACCGGGGCAACCACCAGGCTCGCGTCATCGAGCAGACGCTGCGCAAGGAGCGCATTCCGTACACGATTTCCGGCGGCCAGAGCTTCTTCGACAAGGCCGAGATCAAGGACATCATCAGCTACCTGCGCCTGCTGGCCAACACCGACGACGATCCGGCCTTCATCCGCGCCGTGACCACGCCGCGGCGCGGCGTCGGCCAGTCGACCATGGAAACGCTGGGCACCTTCTCCGGCCAATGGCAGTGCTCGCTGTTCGAGGCGGTGTTCAAGGGCGGCATCGAGGCGCTGCTGAACGATCGTCAGCTGGGGCCGCTGCGCGACTTCTGCAACTTCATCAACAACCTCGAGGCGCGCGCCAGCCGGCCCGGTCCGAGCGGCAGCGGCGACAACGCGGCCCAGGTGCTGGACGACTTGCTGGAAGCGATCAACTACGAATCCTATCTGTACGATATGTTCGACGAGCGCGCCGCGCAGAGCCGGTGGCAGAACGTGCTGGAGTTCATCAACTGGCTCAAGGAGCGCGGCCGCGGCGGCAAGGACCGCGACGGCGAGGAAAAGAACGTGCTGGAGCTCACGCAGATGGTGGCCCTGATGTCCATGCTCGAAGGCCAGGACGAGGACCCGGACGCGGTGCGCATGTCCACGCTGCACGCGTCCAAGGGGCTGGAGTATCCGCACGTGTTCCTGGTTGGCGTGGAGGAAGGCATCCTGCCGCACAAGGGCGACCCGGACGCGCCGGCCGAGACCATCGCCGCCCGCGTGCAGGAGGAGCGGCGCCTGATGTATGTCGGCATCACGCGCGCGCAGCGCACGCTGCAGATCACCTGGTGCAAGAAGCGCAAGCGCGCGGGCGAGCAGGTGCACTGCGATCCGTCGCGCTTCATCAAGGAAATGGAGCTCGACGTCGGCAACGCCGTGCCGGCCGAGTCCGAAGTGCTGACGCCGAAGGAGCGGCTGGCACGGATGAAGGAACTATTGACCACACCGAAGACATAAACCGGCGCAGGTTGTGCTAGCATCGACACGTGCCGACCCGGCATGCTTCCGTTGGAGATGATCTTGCGTAAACCCTTACTCGCGTCGCTGGTATTAAGTTGTGTCCTGCTGTCCTCGGTCCAGGCCGCCGAATTCGCCACCAAGCCGGAAGCGGAGGCGATGGTGCACAAGGCCCTGAAGTTTTTGAAGGCCAACGGCAAGGAAAAAACCTACAGCGAAATCGACAGGAAGGATGGCCAGTTTGTCGACCGCGACCTGTACCTGACCGTGTACGGCATGGATGGCGTGGTGCGCGCGCATGGCGCCAACCCTAAGATGATCGGCAAGAACCTGCTGGAAATTAAGGACGTCGACGGCAAGGCCTTCGTCAAGGAACGCGTCGAGATGGCGAAGAAGAAGCAGCCGTTCTGGCAGGACTACAAGTTCACCAATCCGATCAGCAAGCAGATCGAGCCGAAGGCCATGTACTGCGTGCCGGAGGACGACATGGTGGTCTGCGGCGGGGTCTATCTCAAGTGAGGCCACTAAGGCGGTAGAATGCGGGCTTTCCAGCAGGGAGTATGCCGTGAGCACCACCGAAGACCGCTTCATCGATATTGAAATCAAACTGGCGCACCAGGAGCACATCGTGGAGTCGCTGAACCAGCGCGTCTACGAGCAGCAGCAGCAGATCGACAAGCTCGAGCAGATGTGCGCGGCGCTGGTGCAGCATGTGCGCGACCAGGCGCAAGGCAGCGGCGGCGGTGGCGCGTTGGCGCACGAGCCGCCGCCGCACTACTGATTACGCCAGTACGGCCCGCAGCGCTTCCACGATGATCGCATGGTCTTCCGCCTGGCGCAGGCCGGAGACGGTGGCCGTGCCGATCAGCCCGACATTTTTGACCACCACCGGGAACGAGCCGCCGAAGGGCGCGTACTCTTTCGGGTCGAGATATTTCACGTCCTCGAACACCACGCCGCGATTCTTGTAGTCGGTGCCGACGTGGAAGGAACAGCGGCCGAAGCGCGTCACCACATTGCTCTTGCGCCGTATCCAGTCGGCCTGGTCGGGCGTGGCGCCCTGCATCGCGTGGTGGAACAGCACCTTGCCGTTGACGGTCACGTTGACCGTCACGCTCTTCTCGCGCTGCCTGGCCAGCTCGACCACCTTCAGGCCCAGCGCCAGCGCGGTGTCGCTGGTGAAGGCGGTGAATTGCAATTCCTTTTCCTGCTGCGCCAGGGTTTCCAGCAGCTCGACAAAATTTTCCATCATTGATCCTCGTGCGGTACAAGACGGCAGTGTAGCCGAGCCGGCCGACTTAGCGGAACTCGAATCGCGGCGCGGCCGCCTTCTGATCGGCCTTGGCCTGCCACGCGCTGGCCAGCGCGGCGTCCGGCTTGAGGCCCAGCTCGCCTTTTTCGTAGGCGCTGGCCAGTCGGCGCATGGCGGCCTCGAAATCCAGCCCGGCCGCGCGCTGGTACATGGCGGCGGCCGTGGACGCGTTGTGCTGCACGCCCAGTCCGGCCTCGTGCAGCGCCGCCAGGCGATACAGGCCGTCCGCGTTGTTTTGCGCGGCCGCCAGCTGGTACTGGGCCGCCGCGCGGACCGGGTCCTTGTCGCCGCCCAGGCCGTGCTCGTACAGGCCGCCCAGCGCCGCCTGCGCGTTGCCGTTGCCCCGGCTGGCGGCGCGGAGATACCAGTCGCGGGCGGCGGCGTAGTCCTGCGCAACGCCGCTGCCGGTTTCGTAGGCATAGCCCAGGTTGTTCTCGGCGATCGCATTGCCGCGCTTGGCCGCGGCGCGCTGCCACTTCACGCCCTCGGCCGGATCGGCGGCGACGCCCAGCAGGCCGTGGCTCAACACCAGGCCCAGGCGGATTTGCGAGTCGACGTTTTTGTCTTCCGCCGCCAGCCGCAGGTAGCGCAAGCCCTCCGCGTCGTCGCGCGGCACGCCGTTGCCGTTCAGGTACATCAGCGCCAGGTCGCGCTCGGCGGCGGGGTTGCGCTTGGCAGCCGCACGTTGCAGCCATTGCAGCGCTTGCGGCAGGTCTTGCGGAACGCCGCGGCCGTACAGGAGGAACATGCCCAGGTTGGCCTCGCCCCAGGCGTTGCCGCCCTCGGCCGCCTTGCGGTACCAGACGGCCGCCTCGGCGAAATCGATGGCGACGCCGCGGCCATACGCGTGCAGCAGGCCGATGTTGTTTTCCGCAACGTGGTTGCCCTGGGCCGCCGCCTTCAGATACCAGGCCATCGCCTCGGCGTAGCTTTGCGTGATGCCCTTGCCGTGTTCGTAGCGGTAGCCCAGTTCAAGCTGCCCTTCCACCTTGCTCGCTTCGGCGGCTTTGCGATACCAGGCCGTTGCTTCGGTCTGGTCCTTGGGCGCGCTGATGCCGTTCGCCAGCCGATGGGCCAGCTCGAACTGCGCGTCCGCCAGGTTCTTGTCGAGCGTCTCGCGGAACTGTTGCAGGGTGGTCGCCTGGTTGGCCGCGCCGTTGCTGTAGGCCTTGGCCAGCTGGTACAGCGCCTCGGCGTCGCCGGCCAGCGCGGCCTCGCGGTACTTGTTCACGCTGGCCTGGTCGACGTGCGGCCGGGAGCCGCCCTCCAGGGTCCAGACGTATTGCATCTGCGTCCAGGCGCTGACGGGCTTGCCGTCCATGATGCCGGGCTTGAAGTGGCACCGGCGCAGGCCGACCGCCGCCGCGTCGTCGAGCAGCGGGAAGCCGCTGGAACGGACGATTTTGGTGTCGACGACGCTGCCGTCGGCGTCGATCAGGAAGGCCAACGTGACCGTACCGGTCTGCTCATTGCGCAGCGCCTCTTTCGGCCAGACCGGCTTGGCGCAGGTGTTGAAATCAGCGGTGGCCAGCGTGAGCGGTTGCGCCGCGCGGGCGTTCAACGAGACCGCGGCGCCGAGTGCCACGGCCAGCAGCGGCCAAGTGGAAAAAATCTGCCTCATGGCGTATCCTTAATATTTCAAATTTGAAAACATGCAGAATAGGCGCTCATTGCGGATTTGTCTATTACTGACAGGATAGGCGTGGCGTGTCGAATTCGCGGACCGTCGTTCGTCGTAGCTGGCAGAGGGATGTCCTCTGACTTATTTTGGAGATACGATCATGACTACGAATACTGTACAACTGCACCGCGTGTTCAAGGCCAAGGCTGAGCGCGTTTATCGGGCCTTCCTGGATGCCGACGCGCTGGCCAAATGGCTGCCGCCGCACGGCTTCACCGGCAAGGTGCACGCGCTGGACGCCAAGGTGGGTGGCGGCTATCGCATGT
The DNA here is from genome assembly GCA_025548565.1 of Rugamonas sp. A1-17. Classification (GTDB taxonomy): domain Bacteria; phylum Pseudomonadota; class Gammaproteobacteria; order Burkholderiales; family Burkholderiaceae_D; genus Rugamonas. The sequence goes on along the minus strand of JAJLPB010000012.1, from coordinate 72,943 downwards.
CGTTCACGAATTTCACCACCGGCGGCGGCCACCACTTCGGCGGCGAGTACCTGGAACTGGTGCCGAACCAGCGCCTGGTCTACACCGGCAAGTTCGACGACCCCAACCTGCCCGGCACCATGCAGACCACGGTGACGCTGCGCGAGGTGTTTTGCGGCGTGGAGCTGAAGGTGGTACAGGAAGGCATACCGGCGATGATCCCGGCGGAAGCGTGCTATCTGGGCTGGCAGGAGTCGCTGCAGTTGCTGGGGCAGTTGGTGGAGCCGGAAATCCGCGAGTGAGGCGCTAGTACAGGCCGTAGACCTTGACGATCAGGCTGAGGGTGCCCAAGGCTGTGGTGAGGTTGATGCTCAACAGGATGCGGAAATCCGTGGTGCGTATCTGCATCAGCTGTTCGTGCACGCGAGCGAAATGGGCGTCGATACGAGCGAACTGGGCATCGACATGAACGAACTGTTGGTGCTGTTCCTGCTGTGGCTGGTTGTTACCATTCATGGCGGCCTCCTTGGCGGCATTCACCACTTTACGCCTGCGCGCGTGCGCGGCATAGCGCACACGATTGACGCAGGTCGCGACGGTACGGCGTCCTCGGCGATGAAGGACGTGACAGCTGTGCGGCGGCCGGGCCTGCTCAGGCCGCCGCGATCATGTCGCTAGTCGGATCGTGCGGATGAAAGCAAGGCGGCGTTGCCCCAGCTGACCGGCAACTGCTCATTGGTGCCGGCCGCGCTGCGCGCCACCAGTTCGACCATGCGGACGCCGGCCACGTCGGCGTTCAAGGCCTGCGCCGGCTGGCCCCAGCGCAGCGGCTTGCTCTTGGCCAGCAGCTTGCCGTCGCCGTAAATCATGAAGGTGACGTCGTGCTTGCGGTCCTGTGCGGAATCGTCCACGCCCACTTGCGCGTTCAGGCGGCGGTAGCCCTGGTTGCGTACCTCCAGCCGGGAATTGACCAGGATGCCGATGCCGGAAGCGTAACGCGTGCCGGCGATCTGCATGACCTGGCCGTAGGGCGTGCTGTCGGCGCGCGCGCCGCCCCAGCCGGCGTACATCGGCCGTTCGCCCGGTCCCTTGGTGCCGGTCCAGCCGGCCGACGAGCGGAAGATCGTCGGATCGACCTGCGGCCGGACCACGCCGTCGACCGCCGGATTCACGCTGCCCGGCTGTTCCGAAAGATAAACGCCCTGGGCCAGCGTCCGCTCGCCGCTGACACGGAAGATCCGGGTCTCGCGCGGCGCCACGCGCAGCTTGGTCTCCTTGGCGAACGTGCTGTCCGCCTTGGTCCACAGGTCGGTCAGCCTGACCGGCGCGTCGTCGCGCAGCTTGAGCTGCTCGGCGGTCAGGTCGACGTCGATCGGTCCCAGACCGCGGTTGAAGATCGCCACCGCCTTCTGGCCCGAGGCCAGCGGCTTGACCAGGATTTCCAGGTCGTCGGCGTCGTACGCGAGCACCGCCTGGTTGCCGGCCGGGTCCTGGTTGACCGCGATGATGTCGGCATTGCCGACGATGTCCATCAGCGGCTGCGGCATGGTCCGCAGGTCGGCACCCAGCATCAGCGGCGCGTTCAGCATGGCCCACAGCGCGAAGTGCGAGCGCGCTTCCACCAGGTGGTCGGCGTCGAAGTCGCCCTTGCCGATGTACAGCATGTCGGGATCGTTCCAGCTGCCCGGATGGCCATACAATTCGCGCCGCGCCGCGCTGTCGAAATTGGTCAGCAAGCGGCTCCACGAGGGCGTGATGTCATCGCTGGTGCGCGACAGGTTGCCATAGTTCTTGCCCCAGGCGCGCACGTCGGCGGCGCCCCAGATGCACAGCGACAGCAGGAAGTCGCCGTCCGGCTTGTTACGCTGCAGCGCCGCGTTGATTTGCGTGAACTCCGCCTGCACCGCCGGGATGTCGGAATGGCCGACCGATTCCAGGTCCAGCACCGGCGTCAGCGCGCGGTACTGGCCGGAGCGGACCTTGGCGCTGTTGGCGCCGTAGGCGCGCAGGCCGCAGCCGTCGACCTTGATGAAGTCGAAACCCCAGTCGCCGAAGAACAGGTTGATGTCCTGGTCGATATGGCCGTACAGGCCGATCTCCCGCTCCAGCACGCTGCCCTTCGGCAGGTCGGTCTCGTTGCCGGAATAGGCCTGCGAGCAGGTGTTGCGGCCGAGGTCCGAGTAGATGCCGGCCTTGAGCCCCATCGCGTGCAGCTTGTCGGTGAGGGGGCGGAAGCTGGTGCTGCCGCCCTGCACGGAAGAAGAGAAGCGGTCGGTCCGTATCACCAGGCGGCCGTCCGGTATCTGGCGGCGTATCGCCCAGCCATCGTCGATGTTGATGTAGCGGTAGCCGCGCGCGGCCAGGCCGCTGTCGGCGATGCGCTGAGCCGAGCCGAGGATCTTGGCTTCGTCGATGTCGGTGCCGAAGGCGTTCCAGCTGCTCCATCCCATCGGCGGCGTCGAAGCGCGGCCGGCGGTGTAGGCGCTCCAGCGCGCGGTCGGGGCCAGCGGATCGGCCGCCGCGTGCAGCGAGGCGGCGGCCAGCCAAAGGGTGATCAGGGCCAGGCGCGGCGGCCGGCGGAAAGTCGTTTGCATGATGGTCTCCGATTATTTTTGTATGTCGAGGTGGAAGCTGCCGACCGGCAGGTCGTCGCCGCTGAACAGGTTCACGAACGGCGCGTCGGCCCAGCCGTAGCGCACATGCGTGACGTTGGCGGCGCCGGCGCCGGACAGCACCACGGTGTCGCCGGCCACGTGCGCGTCGGCGTAGCGGCAGCTGGTGCCTTCGCATACTTCAAAGCCGATGGCGCGGTCGGACGAATACGTCACCAGGCCGCCGCCCGTGTCGCGGAAGGCGATGACGATGTCCTTGCCGCTGCGCCGCGCGGAGACCGGAGACGGACTGCCCGGCGCTATTTGCTCGCCGTAGGCGACGGCCCGCGCCGCGCGCGCCATCCGCTCGCCGACCACCGTCTTCTGCGTCGGATGGATGTCGTAGCGGTCGCCGATATCGAGGGTGACGGCCAGGCCCGCGTGGGCGTCGCGCGCCACCGCCTCGGCCTGCGCGTCGCGCAGTTCGGCCCAGCCGGACTCGCCGGGCGCCTTGGCCGTTCCGGCGAACCCGGGCAGCTGCGCGACCAGGAAAGGCAGCGCCGGCTGGCCGAAGCGCTGGCGCCAGTCGCGCATCAGCAGGGGCAGCAGCGCCCGGTATTCCTGCCCGGCGCCCGCGTTGGCCTCGCCCTGGTACCACGCCACCAGCTTGAATTTGTAGCCGACCAGCGGGGCGATCATGCCGTTGTACAGGGTGGTCAGGCTGCTTGGCCAGTCCCATGGCGCCGGCGGCACGGACAGGTTGCGCAGGACGCTGCCGCGCTGGACTTTCCAGGCGGACGGCAGCGCGATCGCCTGGCCATCCGCGGTGCCGATGACGCGGTTGCCGGGCGAACCCGACAGGCCACCGCCCTGGCCTCCGCTCAGCACGCGCATGGCGATCACGTTGCGCCCGGCCTTGAACACGCCGGCTGGGACGGCATATTCGCGCCAGATCCACGAGGTGCTGGAACCGCCCACGCGCACGCCGTTGACCCAGGTGCTGTCGTAGGTGTCGACCGGCCCCAGGCGCAGCGTGTTGGCCGCCTTGGCCTGCGCCTCGGTCAGCGTGACGCTGGTGCGGTACCAGGCTACGCCGTCGAAGTCCTTGAAGCCGGCCAGTCCGCTGTCCTTCCACGACCCGGTCGGGGTGACGCTGGGCCAGGCGGCGTCGTCGAAGTCCGGCGCGGCCCACGCGTGCTGCGCGGCGGCGGCCGGATCGTGGGTGCGCCACCATGCCTCGTTGCGCGCTTCCTCGGCGCGCATGCCTTCGGCCGGGTCGATGCCGTATTGCGCCACAGCGGCCACGCCCGCCGCGTAGTCGCCGAAGCCGCGCAGCGATTCGGCCGCTATCCAGCTCTGGATCGTGGTGCCGCCCCAGCTGGCGTTGATCATGCCGACCGGGATCTTGTAGCGGGCCTGTAGCGTGCGCGCCATGTAGTAGCAGACCGCCGAGGCGTCGCCGACCGATTCCGGCGTCAGCGGCGTCCACGCCACCGGGTCCTTGAGCTCGTCCTGCGGTGTGGCCGCGCTGTGTTTCTGGATGTTCAGGTAGCGCAGGCTATTATTGCCCGCGCCGTATGTGGCGCCGATGGCGTTGGTCGACGCGCGCACCGCGAATTCCATGTTGGACTGGCCCGAGCACAGGTAGACGTCGCCAACCAGCAGATCGGCGCGGCTGACCGTCTGGCCGTGCGACGTCACCGTCAGCGCGTACGGGCCGCCGGCCGGTTGCGGGGGCAGTTCGACACGCCACTTGCCATGCGCGTCCGCGCTGCCGGTCACCGCCTGTTCGCCGAGCTTCACGGTCAACCGGTGCCCGGCGCCGGCCGTGCCCCAGATGGCGATGGGCTGGTCGCGCTGCAGCACCGCGTGGTCGGAGAAGAGCTTTGCCAGGCCGAGTTCGGCCGCATGCGCGGGCAGGCCGATGCAGCCGAGGGAAAGCGCCAGCAGGGGCGCGGCGGTGCGAAGTGTCGCCATCATGAATCCTCATTGTTGGGGGGCAGGGCGGATTCTGCGATCTTGTACGCCGCCGGGCAATTACGAAAATGGCCAAAGGGGGCAACATTATTGAATAAAACCAGCGGCATGGATTTTTGACGAGCACATGTGCCGATAGAATGTGTGCTCTTCAATATGGGGACTGTCATGACGAAAAATCTTCCGCGCGCCGCCATCGCGCTTGCCATCGCCTCGCTGTGCGCGGCTTCGATGCCCGCCTTCGCGCAGAGTGCCGCGCCGCCCGTTTCCGCCGCGGCAAAGAGCGCCAGCGGCCTGACGGTGACCACCGCGCAGGGCACCGTGCGGATCGAGCCGTGGAGCGAGCGCATCGTGCATGTGCTGTCCGGCCCGGCGGCGCCATGGAACGGCAACTACAATCCGGCCGTGATCGCCCGCCCGGCCAGCGTCGACTGGACGCTCACTGAAACGGCGGACTACTACCAGCTGGCGACGAAGGCATTGTCGGTGCGCGTGGCCAAGGCCTACGGCGGCGTCAGCTTCTTCGACGCGCAGGGCAAGCAGCTGCTGGCCGAGGCCGGGCGCGACGCGTCGAAGGCCGGCGTCATGCAGGGATTCGATTATTCCGGCCCGGTCTACGGGCTGGGGCAGCACCAGAACGGCAAGCTGGACTATCGCGGCACCTCGGTGCGGCTGCAGCAGGCCAACCGCGACGTGGCGGTGCCGATGCTGACCACGCCGGAAGGCTTCGGCATCCTGTGGAACAACGCCTCGGTCACGCAGGTCGACGCCGGCCTGCCGGCCGGGCCGTATCCATTGGTCATCCGTTCCGAGGCGGGACAAGGCTCCGATTACCACTTCATTCTCGGGCCCGAGCTGGACGAGGTGGTGGCCGGCTACCGCGAACTGACGGGACGCGCACCGATGATGGCGCGTTGGACCTGGGGCCTGTGGCAATCGAAGGAGCACTACGCCAACCAGGCCGAGCTGCTCGACATCGCCGCGCGCTACCGGGCGATGAAGGTGCCGCTGGACGCCGTGGTCCAGGACTGGCAGTACTGGCAGCCGGGCGCCTGGGGAGAGCACCAGATGGATCCGGCGCGCTACCCGGACCCGAAGGGCATGCTCGACCAGCTGCACGCACAGAACGTGCACGCCATCATCTCCGTCTGGGCCCGCTTCGATGCCGGCACGCGCAACACGGCCGAGCTGGAGAAGGCGGGCGTGCTGTATCCCGAGCTGTACAACAACGTCTACCCGGCCGGCAAGGGCCGCTGGTACGACGCCTATTCGCCGCGCGGCCGCCAGCTGTACTGGGAGCAGATCAACCGCACGCTGGCCCCGGCCGGCTGGGACGGCTGGTGGCTGGACGCCAGCGAGGCCGAACTGGGCGGCTGGTGGGGCCAGATGCGCGACGTCACCACCGCAGCCGGTCCCGGCGCGCAGGTGTACAACGCCTATCCGCTGCTGCACACGACGGCTGTGTTCGAAGGCTCGGCCCAGGCCGCGCCGGCCAAGCGGCCCTTCATCCTGACGCGCTCGGCCTACAGCGGCCAGCAGCGCAACGCGGCCATCACCTGGTCGGGCGACACCATGGGCACCTGGGACGTGTTGCGCGCCCAGCTGCCGGCCGCGCTGAACTTCACGTTGAGCGGCATCCCCTACTGGTCGGCCGACATCGGCGGCTTCTTCGGCGGCAAGCCGACCGATCCTGAATATGCCGAGCTGTACACGCGCTGGTACCAGTTCGGCGCCTTCAATCCGATGTTCCGCGTCCACGGCACCGGCGACGGCAAGGAGATCTGGCGCTTCAACCCGGCCACGCAGCAGATCCTGCGCGACGTGACGCAGCTGCGCTACCGCCTGCTGCCGTACATTTATTCGGCGTCATGGGACGTCACCAGCCGCAACGGCACGATGATGCGCGCGCTGGCCATGGACTTCCGCACCGACGCGCAGGCGGTCGCCACCGCCGACCAGTACATGTTCGGCAAGGCGCTGATGGTGGCGCCGGTGATGACGCCGCACACGGACGTGCGCACCGTCTACCTGCCGGCGCAGAACGAGTGGTTCGATTTCTGGACCGGCAAGCGCTACGCCGGCGGCAAGGTCATCGCCGCGAAGGCCGACATCGCGACCATCCCGCTGTTCGCCCGCGCCGGCAGCATCCTGCCGCTGGGGCCGGTGCTGCAGTATGCGGACGAGCGGAGCGAACAGCCGGTGGAACTGCGCGTCTATCCCGGCCGCGACGGCAGCGTTGAGCTGTACGACGATGCCGGCGATGGCCAGGGCTATGACAAGGGCGAACGGGCGACCCGCCGCATCACCTGGACCCAGGCCGGCGGCAAGCTGGCGATCGCGCCGGTGGAGGGCAGCTTCCCCGGCATGCGCCGCGAGCAGGCGTTCGTGGTGCGTTGCGCGGCCGCGCCGGCCAGCAAGGGCGTGCGCGTGGTGGCCGGCAGCGCGGCGGTTGAAGTGTCCTTGCCGGGGTGCCGCTGATTCGGGACTAGGCTTCCGGCGCCGTCCAGACCAGGTTCCACAGGTGGCCGTCGATATCCTCGAAGCCCTGGTCGTACATGAAGCCATTGTCCTCCGGCGGATGCGGTATGCGGGCGCCGGCGGCGGTGGCCTTGGCGATCAGGCTGTCCACCTCTTCGCGGCTTTCGCAATTCAGGCAGATGACGAGCTCATTGGCTTCCTTCGCATTTGCAATGGGCTTGTCGATCAGCGACTGGAAGAAGGGTTCGGTCGTCAGCATGGCCTGGATGGTGTCGTCAACGATGCTCATGAACGCCGCGTTCTCACCGCTGAAGCGGGGATCGAAGCTGAAGCCCAGCGCTGAAAAGAAGGCCCGGGATTTGTCCAGGTTCTTCACGGGCAGGTTGAGGATGATTTGATTCTTCATAGCAATTCCTTGGTTAGGGTGGAATGGGCAATCGGTGTTTTCATCCCTACGACGGGTGACGTTACACAAAATCGACACGCTTGAGAAAAATATTTCTCCATCCAGGACGATGAAAGCCCAGGCTTCTGGAGGAGTTGCGTGCAGGTACAAGTTGAATCACAATGCGTCGATTGACAGGGAGCGGCGCATGGGTAAAGGCAGGTTGGAAGCATTCAGCGATGGCGTGATCGCCATCATCATCACCATCATGGTGCTGGAACTGAAGGTGCCGCATGGCGCGGATTGGGCGGCGTTGCAGCCTTTGTGGCCGGTGTTCCTCAGCTATGTGCTGAGCTTTGTCTACGTCGGCATTTACTGGAACAACCACCATCACCTCATCCACACTGTCAGCAAGATCACCGGCGGCGCGCTGTGGGGCAATCTGCATTTGCTGTTCTGGCTGTCGCTGGTGCCGTTCGTGACGGGCTGGATGGGCGAGAACCACTTCGCCGCGTTGCCGCTGGCCTGCTATGGCTTCATCCTGTTCATGTCCAGCGTGGCCTACTATGTGCTGGCGAAGTGCCTGGCGGCGAACAACGAGGCGCTGCGGCTCGCGCTGGGCCAGGACCGCAAGGGCAAGCTGTCCACGCTGCTGTATTTGATCGGCATCGGCCTGTCGCTATGGGAGCCGATGGCCGGCTTCGCGGTCTATGTGGTGGTCGCGATGATCTGGTTCATCCCGGACCGCCGCTTCGAACACAGCTGACTCAGTTGCTGCAGTGTTCGCCGATGCGGGTCCATACCCGGCGGGCGTCGGCCTGCATGCGGATGCCGGTCTGCCCCATCGCCTGCATGGCCTTGGCAACGGCGGCCGCTTCCTCCGGCGTCTTGGCGTCGGCCTGGGCCTTGGCCATGGCCGCCATCGCCTGGGCGCGCCCGGCATCCATCTTGGCCTGCTGCTGCGGCAGCGTCGCCAGCGCCTGCTGGGCTTTGGCGCGCTCTTCCGGCGTGCTGTTTTTCGCCATCTGCTTCATCATCGGCCGCAGCGCTTCCAGGTTCGGTGCGCCGGGCGTGGGCGCCAGGTCGATCCGGTCGATGAATTCCCAGGTGGTTTCGCTCAGGCGCCGCACGGTCAGCTGGTAGCGGCCGCTGGCGCACTGGGCGATGTGGACGATGCCGTCGGCGCTGCCGGTGGTCGACAGCGTCTTGCAGGCGGCCGCGCCCAAGGCCGGCGGCAGCACCGGCGTGCCTTTGGCTTTCGCGGGCAGGCAAAGGCGGATCGGGCCGTCGCCCTTGAAGTTCTGCTGATACTTGCCGCCGGGACTGGTGGTGGTGGTCGAGACGTCGCCGCTGGCGCCGTCCGTTTGCTGGCGGGCGCTGGTGCCGGCGTCGGGCATGCGCAGCGTGCCGTCGCTATCGATCTGGTACAGGCCGGGCGGCGGCATCACCTGCTTGAAGGTGGCGACGGAGACGGCGGCGGCGCAACAGCCTGCGGCCAGCAGGCCGGCCAACGGGATGAGACGTTTCGTGCGGCTATTTTTCAAGTTGCTCTCCTTATGCATCGTGCGCTGCCAGCGCTTTTTGTTTGGCCTTGCTCAGCGACTCCACCGCGCGGCGGTAGGAGCCGGCCACCAGGTCGGCCAGGTAGTCGGCGGGGAACTTGCCCACGTCGACGATGGTCACCCAGTGAAAGCGGCCCATGTAGCGCGCCGGCTTGACGCCCGGCATATCGGTCAGTTCCAGGAAGCGGTCCGGCGTCACGCGCACGCTGAAGCGCCACTGCTCCGGCTCGCTGGTCTTGAAGTAGGCGAAGGTCTTGTCCTCGACCTTGTAGACCAGGATGTTCGACGGCTCGCCGTGCAGGCTTTCCACCGCGCCGGGATATTGCCGGCAATGTCGTTTCAGCTGTTGAGTGTTCATTTCTGCGGCCATGTTGCAACGGAGCCTCAGTGTAGCCGCAAAAATGCCATTTCGACAAAGCATTCTTCGGAAAAAGCCCCTGCTTTCCAATCAAGTGCAGTGCAGCATTTTTTGCCAGTGACTGCCGCCATATCACCCTGATATGATCTGGCGCTTCCATGCTGCGCTTTGTCGCGTCAGCATTTTCCCCCGGCGTTTATGAAAGATACCCACATGTCCCGTCCTCAAATGCTCATCATTGCGGCCGCACTCGGCCTGGCCTTCTCCTCGACCGTGCTGGCCGCTCCGGCGGCTGCGCTGGCCGGCAATCCGCTGGCAACGGCCAGCACGCTGCCGTTCCACTATCCGGCATTTGACAAGATCAAGGACGAGCACTTCCAGCCGGCGTTCATCGAGGGCATGCGCATCCAGCTGAAGGAAATCGAGGCGATCGCCAACAACAAGAAGCCGGCCACGTTCGAGAACACCATCGTCGCCATGGAAAAATCCGGCGAGCTGCTGACCCGCGTGCAAACCACCTTCGGCAACCTGCAGGGCGCCAACACCAACGACAAGCTCGATGCGATCGACAGCGAGATGTCGCCCAAGCTGGCCGCCCACGGCGACGCCATCTACCTGAATCCCAAGCTGTACGCGCGCGTGAAGTCGCTGTACGACAACCGCGACAAGCTCAAGCTGGACGCTGAATCCAAGCACCTGCTGGAACGCTACCATACCGATTTCGTCCGCGCCGGCGCCAAGCTGTCGAACGCCGATAAGGAAAAACTGAAGGCCATCAACGGCGCCATCGCCACGCTGCAAACCACCTTCACCCAGAACGTGCTGAAGGAAACCAACGCCTCGGCGCTGGTGGTCGACACCCGCGAAGAGCTGGCCGGCATGACCGACGCCGCCATCGATGCCGCTGCCGCAGCCGCCAAGGCCAAAGGCATGGACGGCAAGTTCCTGGTCGCGCTGGTCAACACCAGCGGCCAGCCGCCGCTGGCGGTGCTGACCAACCGCGCCGTGCGCGAGCGCCTGATGGCCGCTTCGCTGGCACGCGGCAGCCACGGCGGCGAGTTCGACAGCCGCGAAGTGGTGCTGAAGATCGCCAAGGCGCGCGCCGAGAAAGCCGCCCTGCTGGGCTACGCCAACTTCGCCGCCTATTCGCTGGAAGACCAGACCGCGCACGACACCGCCGCCGTCAACAAGCTGCTGGGCGAGCTGGCCAAGCCTGCCGTCAACAACGCGAAGAAGGAAGCGGCCGACCTGCAAGCCGTGGTCGACGCCGACAAGGGCGGTTTCCAGATCGACGCTTCCGACTGGGCCTTCTACACCGACAAGGTGCGCGCCCAGCGCTTCGCCTTCGACGAGAACCAGTTGAAGCCTTACTTCGAGCTGAACAACGTGCTGACCAATGGCGTGTTCTACGCCGCCGGCAAGCTGTACGGCCTGTCGTTCAAGGAGCGCAAGGACCTGCCGGTGTACAACCCGGACGTGCGCGTGTTCGACGTGTTCGATGCCGACGGCAAGCAGCTGGCCATCTTCATCGCCGACATGTACGCCCGCAGCAACAAGCAGGGCGGCGCCTGGATGAACGAGTACATCTCGCAATCGTCGCTGCTGGGCACGCACTCGGTGGTGGCCAACCACCTCAACATTCCGAAGCCGCCAGCAGGCGAGCCGACGCTGCTGACTTACGACGAAGTCAAGACCGCCTTCCACGAGTTCGGCCACGCGCTGCACGGCATGTTCTCCAACGTGAAGTATCCGCGCTTCTCCGGCACCAGCGTGCCGCGCGACTTCGTCGAATATCCGTCGCAAGTGAACGAGATGTGGGCCGTGTGGCCTGAGGTCCTTTCCAACTACGCCAGGCACTACAAGACCGGCGCGCCGATGCCGAAGGAATTGCTGGACAAGGTCATCGCCTCGAAAAAGTTCAACCAGGGCTTCCTGACCACCGAGTACCTGTCGGCCTCGCTGCTGGACCAGCGCTGGCATCAGCTGACCCCGGCGCAGATCCCGACCGACGTGCTGGGCTTTGAAGCGCAGTCGCTCAAGGACATGGGCGTGGACTTCGCGCCGGTGCCGCCGCGCTACCGCACCACCTACTTCTCGCACAGCTTCTCGGGCGGCTACTCGGCCGGCTACTACGCCTACCTGTGGTCCGAGAAACTGGATGCCGACACCGTCGAATGGTTCAAGGAAAAAGGCGGCCTGAAGCGCGAAAACGGCGACTGGTTCCGCGCCAAGCTGCTGTCGCGCGGCGGCACCGACGATGCGATGAACCTGTTCCGCAACTTCCGCGGCCGCGATCCGATCATCGAGCCGCTGCTGGACCGTCGTGGCCTGAAATAATATAAACCGTTTATAAGAATAGCTACATGAACACCAACCTGATTATCGCCGCCGGCGTGGCGGCCGTCTTCAGCGTCGCGCATGCGGCCGAGCCAGCTTCGATGCTGCCGGCCAGCAATGCCTTCGCCAAGGCCAGCACGCTGCCGTTCGGCTACCCGCCGTTCGACCAGATCAAGAACGAAGACTACGGCCCCGCCTTCGCCGAGGGCATGCGCATCAACGCCGCCGAGATCGAAGCGATCGCCAACAACAAGCAGCCGGCCACGTTCGAGAACACCATCGTCGCGATGGAGAAGTCCGGCCAGCTGCTGTCGCGCGTGTCCAGCGTGTTCGGCAACCTGTCCGGCGCCAACACCAACGACAGTTTCAAGGCGCTGGAGCGTGAGCTGTCGCCGAAGCTGGCGGCCCACAGCGACGCCATCCGCCTGAACGCCAAGCTGTACGCACGCATCAAGTCGCTGTACGACAAGCGCGCCAAGCTGCACCTGGACGCCGAGTCGCTGTACCTGCTGGAACGCTACAACACCGACTTCGTGCGCGCCGGCGCCAAGCTGTCCAATGCCGACAAGGAAAAATTGAAGGCGCTCAACAGCGAGCTGGCGCAGCTGTCGACCAGCTTCGCCCAGAACGTGCTGGAGGAAGCCAACGCGTCGGCGCTGATCGTCGACACCCGCGAGGAACTGGCCGGCATGTCGGACAAGGCGATCGACGCGGCCGCCGCCGATGCCGCCAAGCGCGGCCTGACGGGCAAGTTCGCCATCCCGGTGGTCAACACCACCGGCCAGGCCAACCTGGCGGTGCTGACCGACCGCGCCGTGCGCGAACGGCTGATGGCCGCTTCGCTGGCGCGCGGCAGCCACGGCGGCAAGTACGACAACACGCAAGTCGTGCTGAAGACGGCCAGGCTGCGCGCTGAAAAAGCCGCGTTGCTGGGCTATGCCAACTACGCCGCCTATTCGTTGGAAGACCAGACCGCGCACACGCCGGAGGCGGTCAACAAGATGCTGTCCGAGTTCGCCCGTCCGGCCGTCGCCAACGCCAGGAAGGAAGGCGCCGAGATCCAGCAGGTGATCGACAAGGAAAATGGCGGCTTCCAGCTGGCCGCGCATGACTGGTCGTTCTACAGCGACAAGGTGCGCGCCGAGCGCTTCAACTTCGACCAGAACCAGCTCAAGCCCTACTTCGAACTGAACAACGTGCTGACCAACGGCGTGTTCTTCGCCGCGAACAAGGTCTACGGCCTGACGTTCAAGGAGCGCAAGGACTTGCCGGTCTACGATCCCGACGTGCGCGTGTGGGACGTGTTCGATGCGGACGGCAAGCAGCTGGCCATCTTCATCGGCGACTACTACGCCCGCAGCAACAAGCGCGGCGGTGCCTGGATGAACGCCTACGTGTCGCAGTCCAAGCTGATGGGCACGCATCCGGTGATCGCCAACCACCTCAACATTCCGAAGCCGAACGCCGGCGAGCCGACGCTGCTGACCTACGACGAGCTGCGCACGGCCTTCCACGAGTTCGGCCATGCGCTGCACGGCATGTTCTCCGACGTGAACTACCCGCGTTTCGCCGGCACCCGCGTGCCGCGCGACTTCGTCGAGTTCCCGTCGCAGGTCAACGAGATGTGGTCGGTGTGGCCGGAAGTGCTGGCCAACTATGCCAAACACTACCAGACCGGCGAGCCGATGCCGCAGGCCTTGCTGGACAAGGTGATCGCGTCGAAGAAATTCAACGAGGGCTACCGCACCACCGAGTACCTGGCCGCCTCCATCCTGGACCAGAAATGGCACCAGCTGGGCGTGTCGCAGATCCCGGCCGATGTGCTGGGCTTCGAGGCGGCGTCGCTGAAGGCCGCCGGCGTCGATTACGCGCCGGTGCCGCCGCGCTACCGCACCACCTACTTCTCGCACGTGTTCGCGGGCGGCTATTCGGCCGGCTACTACGGCTACCTGTGGTCGGAGAAGCTGGACGCCGACACCGTCAACTGGTTCACCGAGAACGGCGGCATGCTGCGCAAGAACGGCGACTGGTTCCGCAAGATGCTGCTGTCGCGCGGCGGCACCATGGATGCGATGCAGATGTTCCGCAACTTCCGCGGCCGCGACGCCCGCATCGAACCGCTGCTGGAGCGCCGTGGCTTGACTGAAAAGTAAGTTCAAGCCGGACAAGGAAGCAGGGCCGGACGCGATTTGTGTAAGAATCGCGTCCGGCCCTTTCATTTTATGAGTAAGATAGAACCATGAGTAACGAACTGCACGGCGTGACGCTGGAAGCCATCGTGACCCGTTTGCACGCGCATTACGGCTGGGAACAGCTGAGCCGGCGGATCGACATCAATTGCTTCACCAGCGATCCGAGCATCAAGTCCAGCCTGAAATTCTTGCGCAAGACCCCGTGGGCGCGCGCCAAAGTCGAAGAACTTTACGTCGCCACGAAATTTACCGACTAGGGATGTATATGGACAGCAATCTGAAGGATACACTGAGTACCCTGCGCAACCACCTGGCCAGCGCCGGCCCGATCGACGATGAGTTGAAGCAGCTGCTGACGCAGCTGGACGGCGACATCAAGCTGCTGCTGGAACGCCGCGCCGCCGAGGCCGAGCCGGACGAGAGCACGACTTATGGCCTGGCCGAACGCACGCAGGAAATCTCGGCCAAGTTCGCCGTGCGGCATCCGCAACTGGAACCGGCCCTGCGTGAGCTGGGCAACATCCTGTCGAGCATGGGAATCTGAAGCAGACGGTGAAGCAGACGGGGAGAACCCGGGGAACCTAAGTCCCCGGGCGGCCGGCGTTACGGAAACGCCAGCATCGGCGGTTCCATACCGCCAAAGCTGATTTCGGGATGACGCTTGGCGATCATCTCTTCGATTTCTTCGACCCGCCCCACCGGCACGTCGACGATCAATAGCACCTGCCCCTGCTCGATGCGCGAGGCGAATGGTTTGAGGCGCGAATTCGGCACGGCCGCCGCGTTCATGCCCGAGGCCCAGCCGCCGAAAATCGCCCCGCCCAGCGCCACCAGCAGGATGGCGGCGGTGCGCAAGGTCATGCCGTCCACCGGGAACAGCGTCAGGAACACGCCGGCGCCCAGGCCGACGATGGCGCCGATCACCACGCCCAGCTGGGCGCCGTGCACCAGGTCGGTTTTCTGCATGAAGTTCACGTCCGGCATGTCCGAGGGCAGCGCATCCCTGGCCATGAAGCGCATGTGGCCGATCTCGATGCGGGCCAGCAGCAATTCATCCAGCATGGCGCGGGCGCTCGGCACGTCGGGCAGCATGAAATATAGTCTGCGTCGCATAATGGTCTCCCAGCGATAAGTATCTAACCGTTATAGCAAAGTTGCGGACTATAGCAATGTGAATCCGTCATCATTTTCACTCAAGTGATTGAATAGTAAAAGAATTTTTCTTTCGGGCACAAGCGGACCGGGGGCATTTCCGGTACAATGCTGTCCGATATGAGCTCCCCTACCAATTTATTTGCGACCGTCCCGAAGCGGTCTGCCCGCGCTGCCGCTGCGCCTTTCCTCCCGATGTCCCGCGCCGAAATGGATGCGCTGGGCTGGGACGAGTGCGACGTCATCCTCGTCACCGGCGACGCCTACATCGACCATCCGAGTTTCGGCATGGCGCTGGTCGGCCGCCTGCTGGAGGCCCAGGGCTTCCGCGTCGGCATCATCTCGCAGCCGGACTGGACGTCCGCCGAGGCCTTCCGCGTGCTGGGCAAGCCGCGCCTGTACTGGGGCATCACGGCCGGCAATATGGACTCCATGGTCAACCGCTACACGGCCGACCGCAAGATCCGCTCGGACGACGCCTACACCGCCAACGGCGAGCCGAACAAGCGGCCCGACCGCGCCGTCACCGTCTATGCCCAGCGCGTGCGCGAAGCCTTCCCCGGCACGCCGGTGGTGATCGGCTCGATCGAGGCCTCGCTGCGCCGCATCGCCCACTTCGACTATTGGTCGGACAAGGTGCGCCGCTCGGTGCTGACCGATTCCAAGGCCGACCTGCTGATCTTCGGTAACGCCGAGCGCGCGCTGGTCGACCTGACCCACCGCATGGCGGCCGGTGAGGACATCAAGTCCATCCGCGACCTGCGCGGCACCGCCTTCATGGTGCCGGCCGGCTGGCTGCCGGACGCGGACTGGGGCGTGCACAACAGCACCCGCGTGGACGCGCCGGGCAAGATCGACGCCCATCCCGATCCGTACATGATGGTGCAGCAGAACACCGCGTCCTGCGCCACCAGCAACGGCGGCGCCGACGAGGGCATGGTCGAGCCCAGGCCGGCCCCGGCCGAGGTGGTCAAGCCGATCCGCATCATGAGCCGCGAAGAGCGCCAGGCCATGGCCAGGGAAAAGCACAACAAGACCGTGGTGCGGCTGCCGTCGTACGAAACCGTCAGCACCGATCCGGTGATGTATGCGCACGCCTCGCGCGTGTTCCACCTGGAGTCCAACCCCGGCAACGCCCGCGCCATGGTGCAGGCGCACGGCGAGCGCGACGTCTGGCTCAACCCGCCGCCGCTGCCGCTGCGCATGGACGAGATGGACGGCGTGTACGACATGAACTACGCGCGCGCGCCGCATCCGTCCTACGGCAAGGCCCGCATTCCGGCGTGGGAGATGATACGCTTCTCGGTCAACATCATGCGCGGCTGCTTCGGCGGCTGCACCTTCTGCTCGATCACCGAGCACGAGGGCCGCATCATCCAGAGCCGCTCGGAGCCGTCCATCCTGCGCGAGATCGAGCACATCCGCGACAAGACCAAGGGCTTCACCGGCACCATCTCCGACCTGGGCGGCCCCACCGCCAAT
Organism: Rugamonas sp. A1-17; assembly: GCA_025548565.1. Classification (GTDB taxonomy): domain Bacteria; phylum Pseudomonadota; class Gammaproteobacteria; order Burkholderiales; family Burkholderiaceae_D; genus Rugamonas. Next base: position 56,450 of record JAJLPB010000012.1, on the reverse strand, counting down.
ATGTACCGGCTGGCCTGCAAGGACCCGAAGATCGAGGAATCGTGCCGCCGCCTGTCGTGCGTGTACCCGTCGATCTGCGTCAACCTGGGCACCGACCACAGCAAGCTGATCTCGCTGTACCGCAAGGCGCGCGCGATTCCCGGCGTGAAGAAGATCCTGATCTCGTCGGGCCTGCGCTACGACATCGCGGTGCGCTCGCCCGAGTACGTCAAGGAGCTGGTGACCCACCACGTGGGCGGCCTGCTGAAGATCGCGCCGGAACACACGGAAGAGAACACGCTGTCGAAGATGATGAAGCCGGGCATCGGCGCCTACGACGAGTTCAAGGAAATGTTCGACCGCTTCTCGCTGGAGGCGGGCAAGAAGCAATACCTGATCCCGTACTTCATCGCGGCCCACCCCGGCACGACCGACCTCGACATGCTGAACCTGGCGCTGTGGCTGAAGAAGAACAACTTCAAGCTGGACCAGGTGCAGACCTTCATGCCGACGCCGATGGCGATGGCCACCACCATGTACCACACGCGCAAGAATCCGCTGCGCAAGGTGACCGAGGATTCGGAAGTGGTCGAGACCGCGCGCAGCGGCAAGATCCGCCGCACCCACAAGGCCTTCCTGCGCTACCAGGATCCGGAGAACTGGCCGATCCTGCGCGAGGCGCTGGTGGCCATGGGCCGTGGCGACCTGATCGGCAACGGCGACAAGCACCTGATCCCGTCGTGGTCGGCGGGCGAGGGCAACGCGCCGGACCCGAGCCGGCGCGCGCCGTCCGGCCCGGCGCCGAGCGCCAAGGGCGCCCGTTCCGGCATCGTCGCCACCGCCCAGCCGCCGGCGCGCCAGCAGGGACAGCGCGCCAACGCGCTGACCGGCTCGCTGACGGCGCGCCAGTCGCTCGACACCAAGCCGCGCGCCTCCATCCTCGATACCATCAAGGTCAAGCGGCCGGCCGCCGCCCCCCCGGCCAAGGGCGGCAAGCCGGCCCCGCGCGGCCGCAAGTAAGCCGCGCATCGCCGGCCCGGCCAGCAGCGTCCCCCGGGCGCTGCTTTTTTTGCCTATTCCCTCAAAGAAATGTTGTTAAATTCCCCGATCGGTGCAATTGCGTGGATAATTCAGGCTTGCTCCGACGATGCGTGGGGGCCGCTTGCGGCTACACTTGCAAGCAAGCTGGCCACCGGTCCGGTTGGCCCCGCACGCAGACCTCATTCTGTGAACTGGAAGATCATGAAAAAATTTAAATTCTCGACCCTGCTGCTGGTACCCGTGCTGGCCATCCTGGCCGCCTGCGGCGGCGGTGGCGGCGGCTCGTCCAACGGCACGCCGACGCTGCAGAGCATCACCATCGGCAGCAGCGACAACGCCACCACCATCGCGATCGGCGCCGCCGCCAAGCAGATGACCGCCACCGGCCGCTACTCGGACGGCAGCAGCAAGGCGCTGTCCTCGACCGGCGGCCTGGTGTGGGGGCCATCGAATTCCACGGTGCTGCAGATTTCCACCGCCGGCAACCTGACCGGCAAGCTGGTCGGCACCGACACGCTGACCGCCACCCAGGACGGCGTGACCGGCAAGCTGGCCATCACCGTCACCGCGCCGTGGAGCGGCCAGGTGGCCGGCGGCGTGGCGGCCGGCGGCAACCAGACCATCGCCCGCAAGGCCGACGGCAATCTGTACAGCTGGGGCGAGAACATCAAGGGCCAGCTGGGCGACAGCACCACCATCAACCGCAGCGCGCCGGTGCTGGTGTCGGGCGGCGGCACCAGCTGGAAACAGGTGGCGGTCGGCGACCAGTTCGCCGTGGCCATCCGCAGCGACGGCACCCTGTGGGCCTGGGGCTACAACCAGGACGGCCAGCTGGGCGACACCACCCAGATCAACCGCACCGCGCCGGTCCAGGTCGGCAAGGACAAGGACTGGAACCTGGTGGCGGCCGGCAAGGCGCACGCGCTGGCGATCAAGACCAGCGGCCTGCTGTACGGCTGGGGCCGCAACGACCGCGGCCAGCTGGGCCTCGGCGACACCAACAACCGCGCCACGCCGACCAAGATCGGCACGGCGGTGTGGCTGGCGATCTCGGCCGGCGAGACCCACACCATGGGGATCCAGACCGGCAACGACCTGTACGGCTGGGGCGGCAACACCTACGGCCAGGTTGGCAACCTGCTCAAGGTCGACGTGCCGGCGCCGGTCAAGATCGGCACGCTGAAATGGACTTCGCTGTCGGTGGGCGCCTTCCACACCACCGGCATCACCACCTCGGGCACCTTGTACGCGTGGGGCCAGAACACCTACGGCCAGCTGGGCAACAACGGCTCGGTCGACCTGACCGCGCCGGTGCAGATCGGCACCGACGCCAACTGGTCGCAGATCGCGGCCGGCACCCAGCACACCATCGGCGTGCGCAACGACGGCACGTTGTGGAGCTGGGGCGCCAACACCGAGGGCCAGCTGGGCACGGGCGGCACCGACGTCACCACGCCACAGCAGGTGGGCACCGCCAACAACTGGAAATTCGTCGCGGCCGGCAAGGCCCACAGCTTCGCGCTGAAGGCCGACGACACGCTGTGGGGCTGGGGCCGCAACCAGGAAGGCCAGCTGGGCAACGGCCAGACCGCGGCCTACGCGCCGATCCCGGTCAACGTGCCGAACTAAGTAGTACTACGGGGTTTCGACGGACGGCGGGCGCGAGCCCGGCCGTCCGTTGTGTTTTATGCCTGGGTATGGCCAGAAAGCGACGATATCGGACGCCGAAGCGGCTACAATTTCACCTAGTCCGCTTGCCCCAGGAACCCTAGTGTCTTTACCCGATGCCGTCCCCGCTTTCTCCCTGTCTCTCCGCGCCGCGCGCCGGCGGTGCCTTGGCGGCCTGACACTGCTGGTGCTGGTGCCGGCGTTGTGGCTGGCGCCAGCCGCGGCGCAGGACAAGGTCACGCTGCAACTCAAGCACAGCCACCAGTTCCAGTTCGCCGGCTACTACGCCGCGCTGGAGCAGGGCTATTACCGCGAGGCCGGGCTGGACGTGACCATCCTCGAGGGGTCGGACGGCAACGAGCCGGAGCGCGACGTCGTGTCCGGCAAGGCCGAGTACGGCGTGGGCGCCAGCAGCCTGATGCTCGCGCGCCTGGCCGGCAAGCCGGTGGTGGTGCTGGGCGTGGTGTTCCAGCACTCGCCGTACGCGCTGGCGATGCGCCAGACCAGCGCCGAGCCGGACATCCGCCGCATCATCGGCAAGCGCGCCATGATCGGCTCGCTGACCGACGAGCTGGGCAGCGCGGACGAGCTGCTGGCCTACCTGGTCAAGGAAGGCATCCCGCCCACCAGCTTCCAGCGGGTCGAGCCGACCTACAACACGGCCGACCTGATCAACGGCAGGGTGGACGCCATCGCGGTCTACACCACCAACGAGCCGGACACCTTCGACCGCCTCGGCTTCCCCTACGATATCTACAGCCCGCGCGCGGTCGGCATCGATTTCTACGGCGACAACCTGTTCACCAGCGAGCGCGAGATCGCCAACCATCCGGCCCGGGTGCGCGCCTTCCGCGCCGCCAGCATGCGCGGCTGGCAGTGGGCGATGAGCCACCAGGAGGAGATGGCCGACCTCATCCTGAGCAAATATTCGCAGCGCAGCGACCGCGCCCACCTGCTGTACGAGGCGCGCCAGATGGTGCCGCTGGTGCAGCCGGTGCTTGTCGAGATCGGCTACCAGAACCCGGAGCGCTGGCGCCACATCGCCGACGTCTACGCCGGCCTGGGCATGGTGCCCAAGAACGCCAACTTCGACGGCTTCATGTACCGCCAGGACGGCGGCGGCGCCAGCCTGCTGTGGCTGTACCGCGTGCTGGGCGCGGCCGCGCTGCTGCTGGTGGTGGGCGCGGCCATCCACTTCAGCCTGCTGGCGCGCGAGCGGCGCCGCGCCAACGCCGCCATCCGCACCGGCGAGCAGCGCTTCCGCACCATGTTCGAGGCCTCGCCGCTGGGCATCGCGCTGGTCGATTCGATCACCTACGAATACCGCGACATCAACCCGCGCTTCCAGGAGATCGTCGGCCGCTCGCAGGCCGAGCTGGGCGCGATGCGCTGGCTGGAGGCCGGCCACCCGGAGGACGTGGCCCAGATCAAGGTGCAGATGGGGCGCCTGCTGGCGCACGAGGTCGGCAACTTCAAGGTCACCAACCGCCTGTTCCGTCCGGACGGCGAGCTGGTGTGGATCGAGGTGTCGGTCACCGCCATCGAGACCGAGAAGGGCAGCCACCCGCACCACCTGTGCATGATCGAGGACGTCACCGACAAGAAGCAGAGCGAGGCGCTGATCTGGCAGCAGGCCAACTTCGACCCGCTGACCCAGCTGCCCAACCGCCGCATGTTCCACGACCGGCTGGCGCACGACATGCTCAAGAGCCAGCGCGACCGTTCGCACATCGCCATCCTGTTCATCGACCTCGACCACTTCAAGGAGGTCAACGACACGCTGGGCCACCATCAGGGCGACATCCTGCTGGTGGACGCGGCGCGCCGCATCAGCGCCTGCGTGCGCAAGTCGGACACGGTGGCGCGCCTGGGCGGCGACGAGTTCACGGTGATCCTGTCCGAGCTGGAGGGCACCGAGCGGGTCGAGCAGATCGCCCAGCACATCATCGACAGCCTGCGCCAGCCCTTCCCGCTGGGGCAGGAGCAAGCCTTCGTGTCGGCCAGCATCGGCATCACGCTGTACCCGGACGACGCGCTCGACATCGACGACCTGCTCAAGCACGCCGACCAGGCCATGTACGCCGCCAAGGGCGCCGGGCGCAACCGCTACAGCTATTTCACGCCGACCCTGCAGGTGGCCGCGCTCAACCGCATGCGCCTGACCAACGACCTGCGCGGCGCACTGAAGGGCGAGCAGTTCCAGCTGTACTTCCAGCCCATCGTCCACCTCAAGAGCGGGCGCATCCACAAGGCCGAGGCGCTGATCCGCTGGAACCATCCGCAGCGCGGCGTGGTCAGTCCGATGGACTTCATCCCGCTGGCCGAGGCCAGCGGCCTGATCGTCGACATCGGCGAGTGGGTGTTCCGCGAATCGGCGCGCTGGGTGCAGCGCTGGCGCCACGAGCACCATCCGGAGTTCCAGGTCAGCGTCAACCAGTCGCCGCTGGAGTTCCAGCGCGAGGACGGCGCCTACGACGCCTGGCTCGCCTACCTGCAGGCGCTGGACCTGCCGGGCCAGTCGGTGGTGGTGGAAATCACCGAGGGCTTGCTGCTCGACGCCAACACCACGGTCAGCAACAAGCTGCTGCAGCTGCGCGACGCCGGCATCCAGGTGGCGCTGGACGACTTCGGCACCGGCTACTCGTCGCTGTCCTACCTGAAGAAGTTCGACATCGACTACCTGAAGATCGACCGCTCCTTCACCCGCAACCTGGCGCCCGACTCCAGCGACATGGCGCTGTCGGACGCGATCATCGTCATGGCCCACAAGCTGGGGCTGCGGGTGATCGCCGAGGGGGTGGAGACGCCGGAACAGCGCGACCTGCTGGCCGCGGCCGGCTGCGACTACGGCCAGGGCTACCTGTTCGCCCGCCCCATGCCGGCCGAGCAGTTCGACCAGCTGCTGCGCCAGCAGGCGGCCTGATTTCAATCGTATCACTCTTGCCCATCTGAACGAACTCAGGTGTAATGCCGGACGAACCATAGTAATTTACTAATTTCCGTCGTTACATTTGAAGGGCTGCGTACCATGTTTGCGCTGTTAGACAGTTTGACCCAGGATAACCGCGTCCTGCGGCTGACCACGCCGTTGGGGCCGGAGACGCTGGTGGCCGAGTGCCTGCGCGGCGAGGAAGCGCTGAGCCAGCCCTACCGGCTGACGGTGACCGCCTTGTCGGGCGACGCGGCGATCCCGCTGAAGTCGCTGCTGGGCCAGCCGGTGCTGCTGGAGCTGATGACGGCCGCCAGCCGCGACCAGCTGCGCCCCTTCCATGGCCATGTGACGGCGCTGCGCATGCTGGGCGCCGACGGTGGCCTGGCGCGCTACGAGCTGACCATCGGCCCGTGGTACGCCTTCCTGGCGGCCGGGCGCGACAGCCGGGTGTTCCAGGACCGCACCGTGTTCGACATCCTCGACGCCGTGTTCGGCGGCTGGCAGGACCCGGGCAAGCTGGTGCCGCAGTGGCGCTACGACATCGCCGACCGCGCGCTCTACCCGAAGCGCTCGCTGACCTGCCAGTACCAGGAATCGAACCTGGCCTTCGCCGAGCGCCTGATGCGCGAGGAAGGCCTGTTCTATTACTTCGAGCACAGCGGCGACGCCGCCAGCCCCGGCCTGGGCGGCCACACCATGGTGATCGCCGACCACAACGGCAGCTTCCAGCCCAACGCCCAGGCCACGGTGCGCTTCACGCAGCCGGGCGCGGTGATGAAGGAGGACGTGATCGACCGCTGGCGCAGCGCGCTGCGCTGGACCGCCGGCGGCGTCGAGCTGGCCAGCTGGGACTACCGCGGCAACGGCACGCGGCCGGTGGCGGCCGCCAGCGTCGGCGCCGACCCGGGCGCCCCGGCCAGCCGCGACGCGCCGGGCGCCTATGCCTACACCACGCGCGAGCACGGCCAGCGCATCGCCGAACGGCAGGTCGAGGCGCTGGAGGCGGGCCGGGAAATCTTCACCGGCGCCGGCACCGTGCGCAGCTTCAGCCCCGGCACCACCTTCACGCTGGAGGGCCAGGCGCTGCTGGACGCGGACGCCGAGCGCAGCTTCGCCATCACGCGCGTGCTGCACCTGGCGCACAACAACCTCAGCGCCGATATCCGCCAGGCCGCCACGCGGGCGCTGGGCGTGAGCGCGCTGGCCGAGGCGATCGCGCGCGAACAGGGCGGCAGCCTGCACGCGGTCGGCGCGGACAAGGGCGAGCGGCCGCTGTACCGCAACCGCATCGACGCCATCCGCAGCAAGGTGCCCTACCGCAGCAGCGACGCCGATGGCCACGGCCTGGTGCTGCATCCCAAGCCGACCGTGCGCGGCCAGCAGACCGCGATCGTGGTCGGCCCGGCCGGCGCGGTGATCCACACCGACCGCGACCACCGCATCAAGGTGCAGTTCCACTGGCAGCGGGGTGAGCAGAGCCACAGCCGCCTGGCGCATCCGGCGCCGGACGGCCACAGCGGCGCGCCGGCCGACGACACGGCCGGCACCTGGGTGCGCATCGCCACCGCGATGGCGCCGGTGGCCGGCGCCAACTGGGGCGCGGTGGCGGTGCCGCGCGTGGGCAGCGAGGTGCTGATCGACTTCATCGATGGCGACATCGACCGGCCGGTGGTGATCGGCAGCGTCTACAACGGCGGCGGCGCGCGCGACGCGCAGAACAACCAGGTCGCCCAGGGCGCCGGCGCGGCCACCGGCAACGCCCCGGCCTGGTTCCCGGGCGAGCGCGGCGCGCACGCGCATCCGGCCGCGCTGTCGGGCATCAAGTCGCAAACCATGAGCGCCAGCCAGGGCGGCGCCGGCGCCTACAGCCAGCTGGTGTTCGACGACCACCCGGGCGAGCCGCGCGTGGCGCTGCAGCGGCACGCGTCGCCGCATGAGGGCACGGACGAGCTGAACCTGGGCCATCTGCGGCACCAGACCGACAACCAGCGGCTGCAAACGGCCGGCTTCGGCGCCGAGCTGAAGACCGCGCACAGCGCCGCGCTGCGCGCCGGCCAGGGCTTGCTGCTGTCGAGCGACGCGCGCAGCGGCGGCAACGGCGGCCAGCTGGACTCGCGCGAGGCGCAATCGCAGATCGAGCAGGGCCATGCGCTGCAGCTGTCGCTGGCCGGGACCGCGCAAAAGCACAACGCCAAGCTGAAGGACGAGCTGGAGCCGGCCAAGCAGGCCGCGCTGGCGCAGCTGGAGAACAGCGGCAAGGTGCTGCAATCCACCGCGGCCGGCGCCGGCGGCGACCAGGGCGGCGACGGCCAGGTGACCGCGTACAGCGAGCAGCATTTGCAGCTGTCCAGCCCGGCCGGCATCGCGGCCGTGACGCCGGCCAGCGCCGTGCTCGCCGCCGGCGCCACGGCCAGCCTGGGCGCGGGGCAGGACATCAATTTCGCTTCGCAGGGCAACAGCAGCCAACTGGTCAAGGACGGCATCAGCCTGTTCACCTACGGCAAAGCCAGCAGCGCGGACAAGCCCAACCAGGAGACCGGCATCAAGCTGCACGCGGCCAGCGGCAAGGTCAGCGTGCAGAGCCAGTCGGACGCGACCAAGGTCACCGCCGACAAGCTGATCACCGTGGCCAGCGTCGCCAAGAGCGTGACGGTCGGCGCCAAGGAGCACGTGATGCTGACCGCGCAGGGCGCCTACCTCAAGCTGGAGGGCGGCAACATCATGATTCATGGCCCGGGGACGATGACGTTCAAGGCGGGCATGAAGGAGTTGACTGGGCCGGTCAGCGTCCCTTCCACAGAAATCGCCCATAAGGTTAACGAACTCAATCTCAAAAAGGATCTGAAAATTGAGTACCTCGATGCAGACGGCAATCCGTTGAAAGATGAGCCTATTGAGTTGAAGTTCCATGGCGGCGATGCGAAAAGCGTCGTGCTCGATGGAAGCGGCATGGCGGTCTTGAAGAACATTCGCCTGGGCCCATTCGTTGCGAATCAACCGAAGCGGAAATAGAAAGAATCAATGAATACAGTTGCTACCAAATCCGAGAAGTCGGTCGCTCAGGAAGTATGCATAGACTTACCCGGAGAGTCTGTTCAATGTTGGCGTTCAGGCGATCACTTGAAGGTTGTGTTGCGCAAGCATCGCGATGTGATTTTCGATTTGCATCTAAAAGGCGGGGCGGTATATACCGTACAGGCGGTTGAGTCAGACTTCTACAACGTGAGGGATAAAAAACTCGTGTATGCAAGCAGGTCGGAGGCAGTCACCTTCAAAGACGGCGAGCGCTTGCACCTTTGGGTCACACGCAATTTCAAAGGGGCATTGTTGCTGAAAAGCGAAGGAAAGCTGTTGATGAAGGTGGAGCCGAACAAGCTCGATACTCGTCAATATGACAATGACCCCAAGACAAAGCCGGCACCGATTATTTTGTCCTTAGGCCAAGCCAATGCACCTGCAAAAACCCCACCTGTGATACCCGGTATAACGCCGGTGCCAGTAGGAGCGACGAAGTCTCCGTTGACCAAGCCTTCTAGCGCTCAACCGCAAAATCATATAGCGGCGTCTGCTCCGGACACTGAAGGGTGTTCGGTGGTGTGTGTAGTTGATGGGAGTATTAAAGGGATGCCGGAAAAAATTGCAGAATACTTTAAGAAGGGTGGGGGAAAGTCTGGTTTGGCTGACTTTGATCCGTCTGAAGTCGCGACGCGCAATTGGATTTGGGGCCAAGTGGCTGGCAGCGCAGCATTTGTTGGTGATAATTGGAGTTGGCTGCGTGCCAGTCTGGATAGTAAGACCAGCGAAGGATTTAAGCTGGTGCGGGCGCAGATTCATCTAGTGCGCGGAAAGGTTCGCTTTTACTTTTCTGGTTATAGCAAATTCAATCGTGTGTACGGTCAGGGTGGTTTTGGGCCCGGCCATGAGCGTATTTTGAGTATTTTCGCCGGTGTAGGAAAAACGTCGAGTTCGTTTGCCGCTATCGCCAAGGGCGTTGCAGGAACCTTCAAAGGAAATGCCTTGGTCAGCTTTATTTTTGGATCCGCTACGGCGATTGCTGAATGGAAGGATGATGTAAAAAAAGATGGGTATGATTTGACCGCTGCTTTGTTCATGTCGTTATTGAAGGCCATTATTGCTGCGGCGATCGTCATTGCGATTGTCGCCTTGGTAATATTTGTGGCAATGGTTGGCCTCGGGGCATCATTACCAGTTCTTGCGGTGGGGGCGCTGACAGTGGCGGCTGGGGTTGTGGTTAACTATGCTGTGGAAACCATAGATAAGGCGCTAGGAAAGGCCGCCACTGGAGACAAATCTAATACAGACGGGCTAGCTTCTGCGGTCGCACCCTACCTGAGAAAAGCCGGTAGAGAAATCCAAGCTGGTTGGACGTACTTAATGGAGAAATTTCCAAACGATTATCAGGAGTTGATCTTTTGAAAGATTTGGATGCTATCAACCCGGCATTCGCCAAGCCGAGCAGTTTTGTTTCCGTGACCGCAGCTCTTCCTTTGATAATCAGCGCATGTTGTCTTGCTCTGGCTAACGGAGCTGCAGAATCGGTCCCTCTGCAGCAGAACCCTATTTCTATTTTATGCATTTTGATTGCAGGTTTGTCTTTTGTACTCTTGTTCCTCCCGCGAATTTTAAAATGGGATTGGAGGGCTAGATATTTTGGCGTAAGCACTTTATATATGGCCAGTGTGGCGATGTTCGGCGGAATTCCCTGGCTTTGTATTTTATTTTATAGCTCAGCCCCAATTTTTCTGCGTGGGCTCCTCTTTCTATCTTACGTTTATCTGTTAGCCTATTGGGGCTTTCGATTTGTCAATCTCTATCGATATATTTATGTCGATACTAAAATGCGTGCGCAAATTTACCAAGAGGATGTGGACTGTATTTATTATCTGCAGAAAGGGGATACAGCGCTTCTTGGTAAGAGATTGAAATTTAAACAGTTTCCGCCGTCGATATTATTTGTACTATTTGGTATTGCTGCCTGCTTGACCATAATTTTCGGTAAGTCATTGGTTGCTTTTTTCGGATTGCCAGTTGTTCATCTCTTTTTGGCTGTCGGTGCTATTCCGTTGGATATGTTGGCTATCGGTCTTGCTGTTCGTGGATGGATGATATTTTATTGTTTGCCTGCTAGATTGAATCGGGAGCTGGGCAAGCAGGTCTATGTGGATTTGGTAGCAAAATTGAAGTAATGGTGCTTGTTGAGAGTCTGACCAAATTTGCAATTGGAGAGTATATGATGTGAAGGCGCAACGCATGCCGGGCGCCTACGCCTACACCACGCGCGAGCACGGCCAGCGCATCGCCGCACGGCAGGTCGAGGCGCTGGAGGCGGGGCGGGAAATCTTCACCGGCGCCGGCACCGTGCGCACCTTCAGCCCCGGCACCACCTTCACGCTGGAGGGCCAGGCGCTGCTGGACGCGGACGCCGAGCGCAGCTTCGCCATCACGCGGGTGCTGCACCTGGCGCACAACAACCTCAGCGCCGACATCCGCCAGGCCGCCACGCGGGCGCTGGGCGTGAGCGCGCTGGCCGAGGCGATCGCGCGCGAACAGGGCGGCAGCCTGCACGCGGTCGGCGCGGACAAGGGCGAGCGGCCGCTGTACCGCAACCGCATCGACCCCGTCCGCAGCAAGGTACCCTACCGCAGCAGCGACGCTGACGGCCACGGCCCGCTGCTGCATCCGGCGGCGGCCTGGAAAGAATTCGATTTCGACTACGCCCCCGCCACCCGGCAGTACGCCGCTCCGCCGTCCGGCCGGGCGCGCCTCACGCCCGTGCCGAAACGGCGATAATAGCTATTCCGTTTGCCGATCCTATAGTCGATAGCTATTGAAACTATTGGAACAATCAATTTTGCAAATGGGGCAAAAGCCCTTAAACTGGCGTCTCAATGATTCACAACCCAACGAGGAAACCACAATGTCTCTGATCAATACCCAAATCAAACCATTCAAGGCCACCGCATACGCCAACGGCAAGTTCATCGACCTGAGCGAAGAGTCCCTGAAGGGCAAGTGGTCCGTTCTGATGTTCTACCCAGCCGACTTCACCTTCGTGTGCCCGACCGAACTGGAAGACCTGGCCGAGCAGCAGCCTGAATTCGCCAAGCTGGGCGTGGAAGTGTACGGCGTGTCGACCGACACCCACTTCGCGCACAAAGCATGGCACGACACCTCGGATGCGATCAAGAAAGTGAACTACCCGCTGATCGGCGACCCAACCGGCACCCTGTCGCGCAACTTTGAAGTGATGATCGAAGAAGAAGGCCTGGCACTGCGCGGCACCTTCGTCATCAATCCGGAAGGCTTCATCAAAGTGATGGAAGTGCACGACAACGGCATCGGCCGCGACGCTTCCGAGCTGCTGCGCAAAGTGAAGGCCGCCAAGTACGTGGCCGAGCACCCAGGCCAAGTTTGCCCAGCCAAGTGGACCGAAGGCGCAGCGACCCTGACCCCATCGCTGGACCTGGTCGGCAAGATCTAAGTCTGAGCACGTCTTGAAAGAGACCGCAGTACACAAGTAATACCGCGATGCCGGTCCGGGCGTCCGGCCCGGCATACGCCTAAATATTTGTAAAAAGGAAGAAAAATCATGTTAGACGCTACTCTCAAAACCCAGTTGAAAGCCTACTTGGAAAAAGTGGTGCAACCGATTGAGATCGTCGCTTCTCTCGATGACAGCGCCAAGGCCCGCGAGATGGAGGAACTGCTCCAGGAGATCGTCCTGTTGAGCGACAAGATCACGCTGGTCAAGCGCACCGACGATGCCGAACGCAAGCCGTCGTTCAGCATCAACCGCCCAGGCACCGACATCGGCGTGCGTTTCGCCGGCGTGCCGATGGGCCATGAATTCACCTCGCTGGTGCTGGCGCTGCTGCAGGTCGGCGGCCACACCATCAAGTTCGACGAAGCTGTGATCGAGCAGATCCGCAACCTGGATGGCGATTACGCATTCGAAACCTTCATCTCGCTGAGCTGCCACAACTGTCCGGAAGTGGTGCAGGCGCTCAACGCGATGTCGGTGATCAACCCGCGCATCAAGGTCACCACCATTGACGGCGGCGTGTTCCCGCAGGAAGTCGAAGCGCGCCAGATCATGGCGGTGCCGATGATGTTCCTGAACGGCGAGCACTTCGGCCAGGGCCGCACCAGCGTCGAAGAGATCCTGGCCAAGCTGGACACCAACGCCGGCGCCCGCCAGGCGGCCGAGCTGAGCAAGAAAGACGTATTCGACGTGCTGATCGTCGGCGGCGGTCCCGCCGGCGCGGCAGCGGCTGTCTACGCGGCCCGCAAAGGCATCAAGACCGGCGTGCTGGCCGAGCGTTTCGGCGGCCAGGTGCTCGACACCCTGGCGATCGAGAACTTCATCTCGGTCACCGCCACCGACGGTCCGAAGTTCGCCGTGGCGCTGGAGCAGCACGTCAAGGAATACGACGTCGATATCATGAACACCCAGCGCGCCGCCAAGCTGGTGCCGGGCAAGCTGATCGAGGTGCAGACCGCGACCGGCGCGACCCTGAAAGCCAAGTCGGTGATTCTGGCGACCGGCGCCCGCTGGCGCGAGATCAACGTGCCGGGCGAGAAGGAATACCGCAACCACGGCGTGGCCTACTGCCCGCACTGCGACGGTCCGCTGTTCAAGGGCAAGCGGGTGGCGGTGATCGGCGGCGGCAACTCCGGTGTGGAAGCGGCGATCGACCTGGCCGGCCTGGTCAAGCATGTGACCTTGATCGAGTTCGGCGCCGAGCTGCGCGCCGACGCGGTGCTGCAACGCAAGCTGCACAGCCTGCCTAACGTGACCGTGATCGTCTCGGCGCAGACCACCGAGATCCACGGCGACGGCAAGATCGTCAACGGCTTGAGCTACAACGACCGCGTGTCGGGCGAAGCCAGGAAGGTCGAGCTGGAAGGCGTGTTCGTGCAGATCGGCCTGGTGCCGAACACCGAATGGCTGAAGGGCACGGTGGCGTTGTCGCGCCATGGCGAGATCGAAGTGGACGCGCGCGGCCAGACCTCGATCCCCGGCGTGTTCGCGGCCGGCGACGTCACCACGGTGCCGTACAAGCAGATCATCATCGCCACCGGCGAAGGCGCGAAGGCGGCACTGTCGGCCTTCGACCACCTGATCCGTTCGGACGACGAGGAAGTGGTGGCCGAGTCCTCCGAGAAGCAAGCGATGACCGCGTAAGCGATCGCAGCAAAGAACAAGGGCCGCTACAACAGCGGCCCTTTTTTATGTCGCAACAATGGGGCAAACAATATTGGGGTCAAGTCTGACATTCGGACACGAGCTCTGCTGTAAAGCGCCGTTTTACAGCAGAGCTCGTGTCCGAATGTCAGACTTGACCCCAATTATGTTCAGCAGAGCCCGTGTCCGAATGTCAGACTTGACCCCAATTATGTTAGGTCGGCGCTGGCTTGGCGGGTGCGCAGTTCGATGGCGTTGCGGTGGCGGGCGCGCAGGCGTGGGTCGGTGATCAGCCGGCCCAGCGTTTCGCCGATCACCATCACCACGCCCAGCAGCGGCAGCACCAGCATCAAGCCCGCCACGCCGGCCACCGAGCCGCCGATGAAGATCATCAGCACCGTGATCAGCGGATGGATGTGCAGGCTGCGGCCCAGCGTCATCGGCATGAAGACGAAATCGTCCAGCAGCCGCACGGCGATGAACACGCCGATCGCCATGTAGGCCACCGCCGGGTCGGCCGGCGCGTCGGTCGAGGCCACCATCACCACCAGCACGCAGCCGAGGATGGAGCCCACGTACGGCACCCACGCCAGCATCGCCGCGATCAGCCCCAGCACCAGCGGCGACGACACGCCGATCGACCACAGGCCGATGGCCAGCACCGCCGTGTCGAGGATGGTCAGCTTGATCAGACCCTGGAAGTAGCGGTGCGCGGTCTGGTCCACTTCGTGCAGCAGGCACAGCGTCTTTTCAAAGAAGGCGTTGGGCACGGCGCGTGCGAGGAATTTCTTGAAGCGCAGGCCGTCGCGCAGGAAGAAGAAGGTCAGGAACGGCGCCAGCAGCAGCGACGGCAGCCACGCCGCCACCGATACCAGAATGTCGGTCAGGTGCTTCTGCACAAAGGTGCCGGTGAACGCGCTTACGCGGCTGTTGACCGTGCGCGCCAGCTTGATCTGCTTGAGGATGGGGAACTCGCGCTCGAGCGACAGCATCGTGTGGCGCACGAACTCCAGCCCGCCCGTCAGGTATTTGCCCAGCATCTCCTGCCACGAGTCGGACGGGCCGCTGTCCCAGAAGATGAACACCAGCCCGGCCATCGCCAGCAGCAGCAGGAACACGCCGCCGACGATCAGCGTGGCGGCGTTGTGGCTCAGGCCCATGCGGATCAGGCGCTGCATCGGCGGCTGCAAAATGTAGTACAGCACGATGCCCAGCAGGAAGGGGATGGCCAGGAACAGCATCTGCTGCAGCAGGAACAGCAGCACGCAGGTGGCGGCGATGATGCCGCTCCACACCACCGGCCCGGCGCGCTGTTGGGTCGGCAAAAAATTCATATCGCCTCGATCTGCGGCTTGCCGCTCATCCAGTCGCGCAGCCGGCCGCCGATGTGGCGTGCCAGGGCCAGCGAGATCTTGTAGCCGATCACGGCGTCGGTTTCCATCAGGCCCATGAAGTCGGCGCGGAAGAACACCGCCAGCTCGCAGTTGTCCAGCGCGCGCGTCTGCGCGTTGCGCGGCGTGTTGTCGAGCAGCGCCAGGTCGCCGAAGAAGGCGCCGGCCGACAGCTCGGCCACCACTTCGCGCGTCTCGCCCAGCTTGCGGCTGATGATCACCCGCCCCGACATCACCAGGTACAGCGCCTGGCCTTCCTCGCCCTCGTCGAAGATGATTTCGTCGGCCAGGTAGCGGCGTTCGTGCATCAGGCCGTCGACGATTTTCAGTTCAAGCGGCGTCAGCGTGGCGAACAGCGCCGATTCCTTCAGGCGCAACAGGCGCGGCGACAACGTGGGCGATTTGAGGAAACCAAACATCAGGGGAACTCCGTGCGGGAATGCGGGCCGGGCCGGCTCATCATTCCCATGATAACTTAAAGTTGCACGGTGGCGGCCAGCGGCAGGGCCGGGTCGAGGTGGCTGGTGAGCAGGATGCACTGGCGCGCCAGCCGCTGCGGCGCCGACAGTTGCTGGCGCAAGTAGGCCACGGCGTCCACATCGAGGCCGTTGAACGGCTCGTCGATCAGCAGCAGCCGCACCGGCAGCGCCAGCGCCAGCGACAACTGCATCTTCTTGTGCTGGCCGAGCGACAACGTGGTCACCGGCTGGTCCAGCGTGTGCAGCAGGTGGAACGCTTGCAGCTCGGCGTTGAGCAGCGCCGGGTCGGTGCCGGGATACAGCGACAGGTGCAGGTCGAGGATTTCCTGCACGGTCAGCCACGGCAGTTGCGGCGTGTCGCCGCCGCAGTAGTAGCACTGCAGGCGGTAGGCCAGCGGCTGGGCCTGGATGTCGAGGCCGTCCAGCACGATGCTGCCTGCGTGCGGCGTCAGCGCGCCGCCGGCCAGCTTGAGCAGCGTGGTCTTGCCGGCGCCGTTCTCCCCGCGCAGCCAGGTGATGCCGGCGTCCAGTTGCAGGTCGAAGCGGCGGAACAGCGGGTGGCTGGCGTATTCGAAGGTCAATTGTTGTATGCGCAGCACGGGCTTCAGTTCCATAGTTCGCTTCCAATGGCGGTGAGGATGATGATGGCGCTGATGACCAGCCCCACGCGGCCGCGCACGCTCAGGCGGCGCAGCACGACGACGGCGGCCTGGGCGACGCCGGCAAAGCACAGCCAGACGGTGGCCACGGTGGTGCTGTAGCCGGCGCTGCTGGCGCGGCCCAGGTGGCCCAGCGTCAGCAGCGCGAACCAGGCCATTACGGCCAGGCCGGGCAGCAGCGCCGACCAGCGGGCGAAGCGGAACAGGCGCTCGATGCGCACCGGCCAGGCCGCCGCGATGGGACGCAGCAGCGCGAGCTGTTCGGTGACGGCCTTGTCGCCGCGGTCGGTCAGCACCATCAGCAGCAGCGCGGCATTGAAGCCCAACAGCGCCGGCGGCACCACGGCCGGATGCCACAGCCATACGCCGATGCCCAGCACGGCGCCCAGCAGCAGCACGGTCTGCTGGATGCCGACCAGGTTTTCCGCGCGCCAGAAGGGCAGCCAGAACAGCTGGCGCCAATGATACAGCGCGGTCCGTGCACGCTGCATCGCTGGCGGGGTGCCGGCAGTGGCCGGCAGGCGTGGCGCATAGGGGCCGGGCGCGGGGCGGTCGGGATCGAGCCGGACGGCGGCCGGCATGCGGCAGCGCCGGGCCAGCACCAGCGTCGAAATGATCCAGCCCAGCAGCAGCGAACCGGCGGTCAGCAGCAATGCCTGCGGCGCCACCGGCCGCAGCCAGTCCGGCCATTGAAACAGCCAGATCGCTGTGGACAGCGCGTAGGCCAGGCTCAATGGGACGATGATCATGCCGGCCACGGCGATGTTGGCGCCCCACTGCGAGCGGGCGGTAATTGGCAGCGGACGGCACCACTGCAGCACCTGCGCCGGCAGCAGCCGCTTGCGCAGCAGCCACACCGGCACACTGGCGATCAATGCCTGGCCGGCGAACAAGCCGAGCGCTTGCGGCCACGGCCGCGTCGCCGCGAACAGTCCGGGCAGCGCGAGGCAGGCGACCAGCCCCACCAGCACCTGGCCGAAACCGAGCAGAATGTATTCGAGCGAACTCTTGAAGCTGACCGCGAACTGCAGCATCGCCTGTTGCGCCAGGCGCATGCGGAATCGCAGATAGGGAGGCAAGGACGTGGTGGAGAGAATCATGCCGGGAGGATAACACCCGATGTGTAAGCCTAAGCTTAATCGCGTATTAATCGGCGCGGAAATGATTAAGGGCCCGACGAATCGGGCCCTTAAAGGAATTTGGCGGAGCGGACGGGACTCGAACCCGCGACCCCCGGCGTGACAGGCCGGTATTCTAACCAACTGAACTACCGCTCCAAATTTCGTTTTTCTGTTTCCCTGGTGGGTGCTGAGAGGGTCGAACTCCCGACCTACGCCTTGTAAGGGCGCCGCTCTACCAACTGAGCTAAGCACCCAGAAAACATAACAGCTTTGCTTTACTACTTTGTTGCAACTGCTGAACGAGGCCGTATTCTACAAGGTGCTTAATCCGTTCCGCAAGGGTTTTTGTAAATTATTTAGAAAATTATTCGACTATGCCCCATTGATCCAGCATCCAGGCCAGCTCGAACGCCCTGCCGTCGATGGCGTCGTAGCGCCCGGAGGCGCCGTAGTGGCCGGACGCGAAATCGGTCTTGAGCAGCAGCGGCCGGTTGTCGGTCTTGTGTGCGCGCAGCCGCGCCACGTATTTGGCGGCCGGCCAGTATTGCGCCTGGGTGTCGCGGAAGCCCGCCGTCACCAGCATCGCCGGATACGCCTGGCGCTTGATGTTGTCGTACGGCGAGTAGCTCTTCATGTAATCGAAGGCGGCCTTCTGCTTCGGATCGCCGGACTCCAGGTATTCATAGGTGACCATCGGCAGCGTCGGGTCGGTGATCTCGTGGATCAGGTCGGCCTGCGGCACGGCGGCCACGATGGCGTGGAACAGCTCCGGCCGCTCGTTGGCCGCCACGCCCATCACCATGCCGCCGAAACTGCCGCCCTCGGCGATAAGCCGCTCCGGCCGCGTGTAGCCTTCGCGGATCAGGTGTTCGGCGCTGTCGATGAAATCGTTGAACACATTCTTCCGCTTCATCAGCTTGCCGTCGTCGTGCCACTGCTCGCCCAAGTCGTTGCCGCCGCGGATCTGCGCCTCGGCGTAGATGACGCCGCGCTCCATCAGGCTCAGGCGGCCGAGGCTGAAGTTGGCCTCGCTGGGGAAGCCCCAGCCGCCGTAGCCGTACAGCAGCAGCGGCGCGCTGCCGTCGAGCTTGACGTCCTTGCGGTAGGCCAGCCACACCGGCACCTTGACGCCGTCGCGCGCGGTGACCCAGATGCGGCGCGTGGTGAAGCGCTGCAGGTCGACGCTGGCCAGCGGCTGGCGCTTGAGCACCTTGCGCGCGCCGCTGGCCATGTCGATCTCCAGCACCATCGGTGGCGCCACCGGCGACTGGTATTGCAGCCGGTAGCTGGTGTCGTCGTAGCCGGAGACACCGGTCGCCTGGACCAGGTAGACCTCGTCGTCGAATTGCACGTCGCGCCATTGCCCGGTGGCGAAGTTGTGGATACGCGTGTGGCTGAGCGCGCTCGCGCGTTCGTTGAGTACCAGGAAATCGCGGAAGACGTCCATCGATTCGATCAGCGTGCCGGCCTCGGGCCGTATCACCTCAGTCCAATCCTGCGGCGCGGCCAGCGGCGCGCGGACCACGCGGAAGTTGGGCGCGTCCTTGTTGGTGCGCAGGTAGAGCTGGTCGCCACGCGTGTCGGCGTCGTAGCGGTGGCCGGCGCTGCGCGGCATCAGCTGGCGCAGAGCGCCGTTGGGCTGGTCGCGCGGTAGCAGCCAGGTGTCGCTGGTGTCGGAACTGAGGGCCACCAGTTGCAGAAAGCGTTCGTCGTGCGTGCAGCCTATGCCGAGCAGGAAATTGCCGTCGCGCTCGCGGTAGACTTCCACCGGCTTGCCGCCCGCGGTCGACACGCGCAGCAAGCGGTCGGGACGCAGCGTGGACGGATCGGCCTGCGTCAGCAGGATGGTGCGGTTGTCGGCCGCCCATTCCATCGACGTCACGCGCGGCACGCTCAGGGGCAGCTCGCGGCCGCTGCGCAAGTCCTTGATGTGCAGCTGGAACTGGTGATTGCCGCTGGTGTCGGCGCGGTAGGCCAGCAGATTGCCGTCGGGGCTGGGCATCAGCCCTTCCAGCGTGAAGAACTTTTTGCCTTGGGCCAGGCGGTTCTGGTCCAGCAGGATCTGCTCCGGCGCCTGGTCGTCGTAGCTGCCGTCGGCTGCCGCGCGGCGGCGGCAGTTGAGCGGGTATTGCTGGCCGGCGGCGCTGCGGCTGTAGTAGTAGAACTCGCCCTGGCGCGACGGCACCGTCAGCTCGCTGGCCGTGGTGCGTTCCCGCATCTCGGCCGCCAGCCGTTTGGCCAGCGGCGCGATGGTTGCGGTGGCGGCGGCGGTATGGGCGTTCTCGGCTTTCAGGTAGGCCAGCACGGCCGGGTCGCGGCGGTTTTGCAGCCAATGGTATTCGTCGGCCAGCGCCTGTCCGTGGTAGCGTTGGCTCCACGGCTTCTTGGCCGCGACCGGCGGCGCGGCGGGATCGGCTAACGCCAGCACGGTGGGCAAGGCAAGCAGGATGGGCAGGATGCGTATCATGGCGTGTGTGGGGTTCCGGGCTGTTCTTTGATCACAAATTGTATTGCAAAATAAGCAAATGAAAACAACTATTTCCGATGCTGAACTCGACCCCTTGTATCGCCGCGTCAGCTGGCGGCTGATGCCTTTCCTGTTCCTGTGCTACGTGGCCGCCTACCTGGACCGCGTCAACGTCGGCTTCGCCAAGCTGCAGATGCTGGCCGACCTGCGCTTCAGCGACACCGTGTACGGCGCGGGCGCCGGCATCTTCTTCATCGGCTACTTCCTGTTCGAGGTGCCGTCCAACCTGCTGATGACGCGCACCGGCGCCCGCATCTGGATCGCCCGCATCATGATCAGCTGGGGCCTGATCTCGTCGGCGCTGATGCTGGCCAACAGCGTGGCGACGTTCTACCTGCTGCGCTTCCTGCTCGGCGCGGCGGAGGCCGGCTTCTTCCCCGGCATCATCCTGTACCTGACCTACTGGTATCCAGCCCATCGCCGCGCGCGCATGGTGGCGCTGTTCATGAGCGGGGTGGCGGTGGCCGGCGTGGTGGGCGGGCCGCTGTCGGGCTGGATCATGCAGGCCTTCGCCGGCCGCTATGGCCTGAGCGGCTGGCAATGGCTGTTCCTGCTGGAGGGCTTGCCGTCGGTGCTGATCGGCGTGTGGACCTTGTTCTATCTGGACGACGGCATCCGCGCCGCCAAATGGCTAAACGAGGACGACAAGCTGCAACTGGAACGCGCCATCGCCGAGGACGGCCAGCACCAGCAACGCCTGCCGCTGGCGCGGGTGTTCGCCAACGGCACGGTGTGGCTGCTGGCGCTGGTGTACTTCCTGTTCGTGATGGGCTTGTACGGCGTGAGCTTCTGGCTGCCGCAGCTGATCAAGAACAGCGGCGTCAAGAACGTGTTCGACATCGGCCTGCTGACGGCCATCCCGTATTCGGTGGCGGCGGTGGCGATGGTGCTGGCCGCGCGCCACTCGGACCGCAGCGGCGAGCGGCGCTGGCATGCGGCGGCGACCGCCGTGGCCGGCGCGCTGGGCTTGGTGGTGGCCACCGTCTACAGCGACAACACCGTGATCGCGATGGCCGCGCTGAGCGTGGCCACGGCCGGCATCCTGTCGACCTTCCCGATTTTCTGGAGCCTGCCGACCGCGATGCTGGGCGGCGCGGCGGCGGCGGCCGGCATCGCGCTGATCAACTCGGTGGGCAACCTGGCCGGCTTCGCCAGTCCCTATTTGGTCGGCGCCATCAAGGACGCCACCGGCACCACGGCCAACGGCATTTACTTGCTGGCGGCCAGCCTGGTGGCCGGCGCCGTGCTGGTGGTGGCGCGGCGATTACCTGGGACGTAATCGCCGCGCCGCACCGATTTCCGGACAATGGTTTCTGTCGATTCGACATCAACCACTCAAGGAGATCAACATGCACACCCCAGCCCACATCGCTACCCAATACCTGGCCGTCTGGAACGAACGCGACGCCGCCGCGCGCCGCGCGCTGGTGGCGCGCGCCTTCGCGCTGGACGCCCGCTACCTCGACCCGATGATGCGCGGCGCCGGCCACGACGGCATCGACGCCATGATCGCCGGCGCGCAAAGCCAGTTCCCCGGCTTCCGTTTCGAACTGGACGGCACGCCGGACGGCCACAACGACGTGGTGCGCTTTTCGTGGACGCTGGCCGTGCCCGGCAGCGCGCCGGTGGCGCACGGCACCGATGTCGCCGAGCTGGGCGAGGACGGCCGCCTGACCCGCGTCACCGGCTTCCTGAACGCGGCGTGATCGCAGCCGGGCTATCATTGCCGGACAAGGAGACCCGCATGTCCGCATCGCATCCATCCGGCGCCCACGGCGCGACCGACTATTTCAGCGACTTCGCCGCCGCGCTGAAGTACTGGCGCGGCAAGCGCGGCTACAGCCAGCTGCGCCTGTCGACCGAGAGCACGATCTCGCAGCGCCACATCAGCTTCCTGGAAAGCGGGCGCTCGCAGCCCAGCAAGGATCTGATCCTCAAGCTGGGCATGGTGCTGGAGATCCCGCTGCGCCAGCGCAACGTGATGTTGCTGGCGGCCGGCTTCGCGCCGGCCTACCAGGAGCGCAAGCTGTCCGATCCCGAGCTGGGCGCGGTGCGGCGGGCGCTGGACTTCATGCTGGCGCAGCAGGCGCCATATCCGGCGCTGGTGGTGGACCGGCTGTGGAACCTGGCGCTGGCCAACGCGCCGGCGGCCGGCATGATGCGCTGGCTGCTGGACTTGCCGGCCGACGCGGCCATCCCCACCGACGGCTCGGTCAACGTGCTCAAGCTGATGCTGGACCCGCACGGCGCCCGGCAATACCTGCACAACTGGGAGGAGGTCGGCGCCGACCTGCTGCACTGGATCCAGCGCGAGGCGATGAGCGACGGCCCCGGCAGCGAAGCCACCACCTTGCTGGCCGAGTTGCTGGCGCTGCCCGGCATCGACGGCATGGGGCAGGCGTCGCCCAACCTGGACCGCCGCGCCTTGCCTTTCCTGCCGGTGACCTTGCGCAAGGATGGCGTCGAGCTGAACCTGTTCACCACCATCGCCACGCTGGGCACGCCGCACGATGTCACCGTGCACGAGCTGCGTATCGAATCGTTCTTTCCGGCCGACGAGGCCAGCGCGGCGTGGTTCCGCGCGCGCCACTGCTAGTCCGCCGGCATCGCGTCCAGGATGTCGCGCACGCCGCCGGCGAAGATCTGGCGGGTGATATCGGCGTCCAGATAACGCAGGTAGATCTGCTGTACCGTGCCATCGCCGACGATGGCGCGCACCGCCTCGGCGTAGCGCCGCCGCTGCGCCGCCGGCAGCTGCTTCGACACGTAGATGCCCACCATCGCGCGCGGTGATTCGGCGAAGGTGGTGGCGCGCATCTTGCCCAGCAGGTGGAACTGGCGCTGATGCAGCACATGGATGGCCGGCGGCGCCAGCGTGCCGTCGGCGCGGCCGGCCAGGATCTTGCGGAACACCACGCCGTAGTCGTTGACGTATTCCAGCCGGCCCAGCTTTTGCAGCCGGTCCATCTGCGCCTGCGTCGCGGGCGAATACGCGATGCTGCGCGCCACGTTCAGGCGCGCCGTGCTGCGCTCGACGAAATCGGCCAGGCTGCGGAACTCGCCGGCGCTCTGGTTGAGCAGCACCAGTTCGAATTGCGAATAAGTGTAGGGCAACCACATGCCGTGCTGGTCGCGCTCGGCGTTGCGCAGCGCGGCGCCGGTCACGTCCAGCTGGCCGCTGAAGAATTGCGCGTACACCCGGCCGTGCGGATACCAGCCCAGCTGGAAGGCGCAGCCGCTGCGCCGGTGGATTTCCTCCAGCAGGTCGACCGTGATGCCACGGATGGCGGAGCCGTCGCGGTAGGACGCGTAGCCGAGGTCGCTCAGGCCGGCGCTGGCGGGCGGGCAGGCGTCCGCCGCCACGTGTGCGGTCGCAGTGGCGGACAGCAACAGGCTCAGCAATGCGAGGGTCGGGCGCTTGGTCATGGTGGCCGGTGGAAACGAGCGTGGTCTCCAGTGTAACCCCGGCGGCGGCAAATAGGGCGGGGTCTTGCGGACTGAGGCATTTTAGTGAATACTGTATGTATTCACAGTAATTTTCTCCGCACCATGGTTGAAGACCAGCGCCGCATCGCCCACCTCGACATGGACGCGTTTTATGCGTCCGTCGAATTGCTGCGCTATCCGGAGCTGCGCGGCCTGCCGGTGGTGATCGGCGGCGGGCGCGACGCCCAGCCGGTGCGGCAGGCGGACGGCAGCCATACTTTTTCCCGGCTGCGCGACTATGTCGGCCGTGGCGTCATCACCACCGCCACCTACGAGGCGCGCGCGCTCGGCGTCGGTTCGGCCATGGGCATGATGAAGGCGGCCAAGCTGGCGCCGGACGCCATCCTGCTGCCGGTCAATTTCGACGCCTACCGCCAGATGTCGCGCCTGTTCAAGAATGCCGTGGCCGCCATCGCGCCGGATTTCGAGGACCGCGGCATCGACGAGATCTATATCGACCTGACCCATGTGGAAGGCGAGACGCATGAGTTGGCCCAGCGCATCAAGCAGGCCGTGCGCGACGCCACCGGGCTGTCGTGCTCGATCGGCGTGACGCCCAACAAGCTGCTGTCGAAGATCTGCTCGGACCTGGAAAAGCCCGACGGCCTGACCGTGCTGGGCCACGACGACATCCCGGCGCGCATCTGGCCGCTGGGCGTGCGCAAGATCAACGGCATCGGCCCCAAGGCCACCGAGAAGCTGGCGGCGCTGGGCATCGCCACCATCGGCCAGCTGGCGGCGGCCGACGCCGGCCTGCTGCAGGACCATTTCGGCGCGCACTATTCGGCCTGGCTGGCCGACGCCGCGCGCGGCATCGACCACCGCGCCATCTCCACCAGCTCGGAGAGCAAGTCGATCAGCCGCGAGACCACCTTCGAGCGCGACCTGCACGCGCGCCAGGACCGGGGCACGTTGTCGTCCATCCTGACCCAGCTGTGCGACCGGCTGGCGGACGACCTCAAGCGCAAGGGCTACGTCAGCCGCACCATCAGCATCAAGTTGCGCTTCGACGACTTCCAGATCGTCAGCCGCAACGTCACGCTGCCGCGGCCGGTGGCGGACGCGGCCGGCATCTTGCAGGCCGCGCGCGAGTGCCTGAAACGGGTGCCGCTGCAACGCCGGCTGCGCCTGCTGGGCGTGCGCGCCAGCACGCTGGAGCCGCCCGGCACAGCCGCGCAGGCGGCCGTCCCCTGCCAGGGCGAATTGTTCGCCTAGGCAAGCAACAGATTCGGTTCAGCGCCGCCATCACCGTGTAAAATGGCGCTCCCCTGGCATTACTGAAACAAGGCTCAACACATGTGGTTCAAGAATCTACAGATTTACCGTCTGCCGGCCCCTTGGGCCTTTACCCCCGAACAACTGGAAGCTGCGCTGGAGCCGCACTCCTTCGTCCCGGCCAGCAGCAATGAACTGCTGCGCCAGGGCTGGGACCGTCCCCGCCCGAACGGCGGCCTGGTGCACGTGGTCAACAAACAAATGCTGATCCTGCTGGGCACCGAGAAGAAGCTGCTGCCGAACACCGTCATCAACCAGGTCGCCAAGGCGCGCGCCGCCGAGATGGAAGAGGCGCAAGGCTTCGCCCCCGGCAAGAAGGCGATGAAGGAACTCAAGGAACGCGTGGCCGACGAACTGCTGCCGCGCGCCTTCTCGATCCGCAGCAACGTCTGGACCTGGATCGATCCGGTCAACGGCTGGCTGGTGGTGGACGCGGCCAGCCCGGCCAAGGCCGACGAAGTGATCAAGCTGCTGCTGAAGGCGGTCGACAAGCTGCCGCTGGAAAGCCTGCGCGTGCAGCGCTCGCCGGTGGGCGTGATGACCGAATGGCTGCAGGCCGACGACGCGCCGTCCGGCTTCACGGTCGACATGGACACCGAGCTGCGCGCCACCGGCGAGAGCAAGGCGGCGGTGCGCTATGTGCGCCACACGCTGGAGGCGGAGGAAGTGCGCCGCCACATCGCGGCCGGCAAGCAGTGCACGCGCCTGGCCATGACCTGGGACAGCAAGATCTCCTTCGTGCTGACCGAGTCGCTGGCGATCAAGGGCATCAAGCCGCTGGACGTGATCGCGGAAAAGGAATCGAGCACCCGCAACGACGAGGAACGCTTCGACGGCGACTTCATGCTGATGACCGGCGAACTGGCCAAGCTGATGGCCGACGTGGTCGAGGCGCTGGGCGGCGAAGCCAAGGCCTGACCGCCGCGCCACAAAGCTGTTGCTTGTTGGTTAACGATGCCGCAAAGTCTTTGATTTTGCGGCATTTTTCATGTAATTTTTGATAAAAATCAGCAAAATAAATTCGTTGCTTTGTAGAAATTACGGCGAATTCTGCTATAGTGAAAGGTGTTATCAAATAAGGAACTCGCGATGAGCACCTTCGTCCCCATCCTCTCCACCGACCAGATCGCCAACATCCTGAGCACCCAGGATGTGTTGTCGTGGACGAGCGAGGACATCGCCGCGTTGAGTTCGATCCAGGTGCCGGCGCTGCGCACCGACCACCTTGCCGCGATGAGCAGCTACCAGCTGTCCTACCTGGCCGCCAGCAACGTCGCGGTGCTGACCACGCGCGACCTGGCCGCCATCAAGGCGGCCACGCTGAACGCGGTGGGCGCGGCGTCGTCCGGCTTCATGGGGGCGCTGACCAGCGCCCAGGTCGCGGCGCTGACCACCGCCCAGGTGGCCGCGCTGGGCACCAGGGCCTTCACCAGCCTGAGCAGCGACGCCATCGCCGCGTTCGGGACGGCCGACGTGGCCGCCCTGAGCACCGCCAATATCGCCAGCCTGTCGTCCGACCAGGTGGCCCTGATGAGCGCCGGCCAGTTGACCGCGTTGAGCACGCGCCAGCTGGCCACCTTCACCGGCGACGAGATCCTGGCCATCGGCACGCGCGGCGTCGCCGCGCTGGGCACGCAGGCCATCGCCGCGCTGAACTCGGCGCAGCTGGCCGCGCTCGGCTCCCAGCAGGTGGTGGCGCTGAGCACCGCGCAGGCCGCCGCGCTGAGCGGCGCGCAGTTGAACGCCTTGTCGACCGACGCCTTTGCCGGCATGGAAACGGCCGATGTCGCCGCGCTGAAAAGCGCCGCCGTCGCCGCACTGTCCACCCGCCAGCTGGCGGCGCTGACCGGCGGCCAGTTGGCCGCCCTGACCACGGCCGATATCGCCGCGCTCAACAGCGCCCAGATCGGCGCGCTGTCGGTCGCCGCGCTGGCCGGCCTGTCCGCCGCCGACCTGGCGGCGCTGAATCCGGCCGTCGTGCCGCAGTTGAGCACGGTGCTGTTGGCCGCGCTGAGCACGGCGCAGATCGCTGGCTTCGGCACCCGCCACATCGCGGCGCTGAGCAGCGCCCAGGTCGCGGCGCTGGGCAGCGACCGCGTGCAGTCCCTGAGCACCACGCAGATCGGCGCGCTCGGTTCGCGCCAGGTGGCCGGCCTGTCGACCGACGACGTGGCCGCCCTCGGCAGCGCCGCCATCCGGGCGCTGAGCGTGGCGGCCGCCGGCGCGCTCGGCTCCGACCAGCTGGCGCTGCTGGGCGGCGCCAGCGGCAGCCTGTTCGGCGCGTTGGGCACGGCCCAGCTGGCCGCGCTGCGTCCGGCCGTGCTGGCCGGCCTGAGCGCCGCCCAGGTGGCGGCGCTGTCGACCGCCCAGGCCGCCGTGCTGAGCAGCGCGCAATTGAACAGCCTGTCGCTGGCCCAGGTGGCCGCGCTGGAAACGGCCGACCTGGCCGCGCTGAAAACCGCCGCCATCGCTGGCCTGAGCACGCAGCAGATGGCCGCGCTGAGCAGCACCCAGCTGGGCGCGTTCACCACCACCGAATTCGCCGCGCTGAGCAGCCGGCAGCTGGCCGCGCTGTCGAGCGCATCGATCGCCGGCCTGCCGGGCGCCGATCTGGCCGCGCTCAATCCGGCCGCGATCGCGCTGCTGGGGCCGGCCTTGCTGGCCTCGCTGAGCGGCGCGCAACTGGGTGCGCTGGGCACCCGCCACTTCGCCGCCATGGGCAGCGAGCAGATCGCCGCGCTGAGCAGCGCGCAGGTGCAGTCGCTGTCGACGTCGCAGATCGGCGCGCTCGGCTCGCGCCAGGCGCTGGGCTTGTCGCCGGCCGACCTGGCCGCGCTCGGCAGCGCCGCGTTGAAGGCGCTGGGCACGGCCGCGCTGGCCGCGCTGACGTCGGCGCAACTGGCCGAACTGGGCGACGCCGCCGGCGGCAGCCTGTTCGGCCAACTGAGCACCGCCCAGATCGCCGCGCTGCGCACCGCCGCGCTGGCCGGCCTGAGCACCGCGCAAGTGGCCGCGCTCACCACGGCGCAGGCCGCCGCGCTGGGCACGGCGCAGCTGGCCGCGCTGTCGCTGGCGCAACTGGCCGCGCTGGAGACGGCCGACATCGCGGCGCTGCGCACCGCGGTGATCGCGGCGCTGTCGACCCAGCAGGCCGCCGCGCTGAGCAGCGCGCAAGTGACGGCGCTGACCACCGCCCAGATCGGCGCGTTGAGCAGCAAGCAGCTCAACGCCTTCAGCGCGGGCGGCCTGGCCGGCCTGGAAGCGGACGACTTCGCCGCGCTGTCCACCGGCGCCATCGCCGGCCTGGCGGCCGCCAGCTTCGGCGGCCTGGGCACGGCGCAGCTGGCCGGCCTGGGCAGCCGCCAGGTGGCGGCGCTGAGCACGGCGCAACTGGCCGCGCTGGGCAGCGACCAGCTGCATGGACTGAACGCCACCCAGGTGGGCGCCCTGAGCTCGCTGCAAGCGGGCAGCCTGTCGGCCGCCGGCATCGCCGCGCTCAACCCGGCCACGCTGTCGTCGCTGCGCACCGCCGCGATCGCCGCGCTGGGCTCCGACCAACTGGCCGCGCTGGCCCAGGTGCAACTGCTGACCACGGCGCAGATCGGCGCGCTGCGCAGCGCCGCGCTGGCCGGCCTGACCACCGCCGAGACCGTGGCCCTGACCGCCGGCCAGGTCGCCGCGCTGAGCAGCAGCCAGCTGCGCGCGCTGAGCACCCAGGCCATCGCCGCCATGGAGCCGCTGGACCTGGCCGCGATCCGCACCGCCGCCATCCCCGGCCTGAGCGCGGCCCAGGTGGGCGTGTTGTCGAGCAGCCAGCTGGCCGCGCTGACGATGGCGCAATTCCTGGCCATGAACGCCGCGCAGCTGGGCGCGCTGTCGTCCGACACCATCGCCGGCTTCTCCAGCGCCAACCTGGCCGCGCTGGGCACGGCCTACATCGCCGCGCTCAGCCCGGCGGCGGTGGCCAACCTGAGCGCGCTGCAATTGTCCAGCCTGACCTCGCGCCAGTTCGCCGTGCTGTCGAGCGACCAGCTGGCCGCGCTGCACACGGCGCAGGTCGCCAGCCTGGGCGTGCAGCAAGTCCTCGGCCTGAGCTCGCGCAACATCGCCGGCCTGTCGAGCGCCGACCTGGCCGCGCTCAGCGCCGCCACGCTGCCGGCGCTGGGCAGCTCGGCGCTGTCCGCGCTGCGCGCCGACCAGCTGGCCGCGCTGGCCAACGATCCGTCCGGCAGCCTGTTCGGCACCCTGGGCACCGCGCAGATCGCCGCGCTGCGCCCGGCCGCGCTGGCCGGCCTGGGCAGCGCCCAGACCGTGGCGCTGACCACCGCGCAGGCCGCGGTGCTGACCAGCGCCCAGCTGGCCGCGCTGTCCACCGGCGACATCGCCGCGCTGGAGACGGCCGACCTGGCCGCGCTCAAGACCGCCGCCGTGGCCGGCCTGAGCGCCCAGCAGGTGGCCGCGCTCAACAGCGACCAGGTGAGCGCGCTCACCAGCGCCCAGGTGGCCGCGCTCAACAGCGCCCAGATCCTGGCGCTGCAATCGTCGGCCATCGCCGGCCTGCAGACCAACGACATCGGCGCGCTCGGCACGGCGGTGATCGCCGCCATTCCGGCCGCCGTGTTGAGCGGCCTGGGCACCGCGCAGGTGGCGGCGCTGGCCACGCGCCAGATCGCCGCCCTGAGCACCGACCAGCTGACCGGCCTGGGCCTGGCGCAACTGGCCGCGCTGACCTCGGCCCAACTGGGCGCCTTCGGTTCGCGCCAGATGAGCGCGCTGTCGACTGCCGCCGTGGACGCGCTCGACCCCGCCGCGCTGATTGGCCTGAAGACCGCCGCGCTGGCCGTGCTGACCTCGGCCCAGCTGGCCGCGCTGGGCAACGACGCGGCCGGCGCCAGCCATCTCGACCTGCTGTCGACGCAGCAGATCGCCGCGCTGCGGGCCACCGCCATCGGCGGCCTGAGCACGCGCCAGATCGCCGCCCTGACCACCGCCCAGGCGGCCGCGCTGAGCAGCGCCCAGCTGGCCGCGCTGAACACCAGCGACATCGCCGCGCTGGAGGCGGGCGACGTGACGGCGCTGCGCGCCGCCGCGCTGGCCGGCCTGACGACCGACCAGATGCGGGCGCTGACCGCGGCCCAGCTGACCGCCCTGAGCACCCAGCAACTGGCCGCGCTGAGCAGCCTGCAGCTGAGCGCCCTGTCCAGCCAGACGCTGGCGGGACTGTCGACCGCCAACCTGTCGGGCCTGAGCACGGCCGCGATCGGCGCGCTGAGCACCGCGCTGATGGCGCAACTGACGCCGGCCCAGCTGGCGGCGCTGAAATCGCAGCAGGTGGCGGCGCTGAGCAGCGACCAGCTTGCCGCGCTGGGCAGCCAGCAGATCGTCGCCTTCGGCTCGGCGCAACTGGCCGCGCTCGGCACGCGCCAGCTGGCCGGCCTGTCGACCGCCGACTTGGCCGCGCTTGACAGCCGCGGCCTCCCGGGTTTGAGCACGGCGGTGATCGCGGCGCTGACCTCGGCCCAGCTGGCCGCGCTGGGCGGCGCCGCCGGCGCCCAGTTCGCCTCGCTGCGCACCGCGCAGATCGCCGCGCTCGGCACGGCCGCGCTGGCCGGCCTGGGCAGCGCCCAGCTGGTCGCCCTGACCACCGGCCAGGCGGCCGCGCTGGGCAGCCGCCAGCTGGCCGCGTTCAGCACCGCGCAGATCGCCGCGCTGGAGGGCGCCGACCTGGCCGCGCTGAAGACCGCGGCGCTGGTCGCGCTCGGTTCGGACCAGCTGGCCGCGCTGGGCAACGACGCGGCCGGCGCCAGCCACATCGATGTCTTGACGACAGCCCAGATCGCCTCGCTGCGCAGCGCCGCGCTGGCCGGCCTGAGCACGCGCCAGATCGTCGCGCTGAGCACGGCGCAGGCGGCGTCGCTGTCGAGCCAGCAGGTGGCGTCGCTGTCGACGCTGCAGATCGCCGCGCTGGAGGCGGCCGACCTGGGGTCGCTGAAGACCGCCGCCATCGCCGGCCTCGGCAGCGATCAGCTGGCCGCGCTCGGCAGCGTCCAGATCGGCGCGCTGACGACGGCGCAGTTCGCCGCACTGAGCAGCGCCCAGATCGGCGCGCTGAGCAGCCGGACCGTGGTCGGCCTGTCCACCACCAATCTCGCGGCCATGAGCCTGCAGGCGCTGGCCGGCCTGGACGCGGCCATGTTGTCCAACCTGACCCAGACCCAGCTCAACAGCCTGAGCACGCGCCAGGTGGCGGCGCTGCAGAGCCAGCAGATCGCCGCTTTCGGCAGCCAGCAACTGGGCGGCCTGACGCTGGCGCAGATGGGCGCGCTCGGTTCGCGCCAGGCGGCCGGGCTGTCGGTGGCGGACTTCGGCGCCTTCGACCTGGAGCATGTGATGGCGCTCGGCACGGCGGCCATCGCCAGCCTGCGTCCCGAACAACTGGCCGCGCTTGGCACGGACTGGTCCGGCCTCCCCGCCCGGTTCGCCGTGCTGACCACGGCCCAGGTGGCGGCCATCAGCACCAGCGCGTTGCAAGGCATGACCAGCGCCCAGATAATGCTGCTCACCACGGCCCAGGCGGGCGCGCTGAGCAGCACGCAGCTGGGGGCGCTGTCGCCAGCGCTGTTGGCGCGCATGTCGGCGGCCGACGTGGCGGCGCTGCGCACGGCCGCGATCGCCGGCCTCAGGACGGCCCAGGCGGCCGTGCTGGACAGTGGCCAGCTGGCGGCGCTCACCACGGCCCAGGCCCGCGTGTTGAACAGCGCCCAGGTGGCCGCGCTGAGCGCGGACGCGCTCACCGGCCTGCGCAGCGCCGCGCTCGGCGCGCTGAGCACCGGCGCGCTGGGCGGCTTGTCCGGCGACGACATCGGCGCGCTCGGTTCGGCCCAGCTGGCCGGCCTGACGACGGCCCAGGTGGCCTCGCTGCGCAGCGCCCAGATCGACGGCCTCGGCACGCAACAGATTTACGGCTTCAGCTCGGCGCAGATCCACGCGCTGACCTCGCAGCAGCTGGCGCGTTTGTCGGTGGACGACGTCGGCGCGATCGGCTCGGCCAACCTGGCCGCGCTGAGCACGTCGACGCTGGCCGGACTGACGGCCGCGCAAATGACGGCGCTGCTGATCTCCGCGCTCAGCACGGCGCAGATCGCCGCCCTGCGCACCGCCGCGCTGCAAGGCCTGAGCGCGGCGCAGGCGGCGGCGCTGACCACGGCCCAGGCCGCGACGCTGAGCAGCACCCAGCTGAGCGGGCTGCAGCTGACGGTGGTGGCGGCGCTGGAAACGGCCGACATCGCGGCGCTGAAGACCTCGGCCATCGCCGGCCTCAGGACCCAGCAGGTGCTGGCGCTGACGGCCGGCCAGCTGGGCGCGCTGAGCACGGCCCAGGTGGCCGCGCTCAGCAGCACGCAACTGAGCATCCTGGGCGCCAGCCAGGTGGCGGCGCTGAGCACGGCCGACCTGGCCGCGATCAATCCGCTGCTGTTCAATGCCGCCGCGCGCGAGGGCAATCTGCTGGCGACCCTGAGCATCGCCCAGTTGCGCGCGCTGACCACGGCGCAGTTCGCCGCGCTGGGGTCGGCCACCATGTCGCAGATCTCGGCGGCGTCGCTGGGCATGCTGCGCCCGGACGCGGTCGCCGCGCTGAGCACGGCAGCGATCCGCGCGCTCAGCGACGAGCAACTGCTGGCGCTGGGCACCGCCCAGATCGGCGCGCTGACGCTGGCGCAGGTCGCGGCCCTGCGCCCGAGCGGCGGCGGCGCCGACCAGCTGACGGCGGCCCAGATGGTGGCGCTGTCGTCGGCCCAGCTGGGCGCGCTGAGCACCACCATGCTGGCCAGCCTGTCCGCGGCCGAGGTGGCCGCCATCGAGACGCGCGACATCGGCGGCCTGAGCACGCGCCAGATCGTGGCGCTGACGGCGGCGCAGATGCAGGCGATGCTGCCGGGCCAGCTGTCGGCGCTGAGCACGACGCAGACCCATGCGATGAGCACGGCCCAGTACAACGGCTTGAGCGACACGCAGAAGGCCGCCTTCAGCGCGGCGCAGAAAGCCGCCATGCCGTTCGTCACGCCGCTGGTGCTGGACCTGGACGGCAACGGCGTCACCACGCTGGGGCTGGAGGCGGGCGTGCAGTTCGACCTGGCGGCCAGCGGGCAGCGGCGCGCCACCGGCTGGGTCGGCCACGGCGACGGCTTGCTGGCGCTGGACCGCAACCACAACGGCGTCATCGACGACGGCAGCGAACTGTTCGGCTCGGCCACCAGGCTGGCCGGCGGCGGCACCGCCGACAACGGCTATCAGGCGCTGGCCGAACTGGACAGCAATCACGACGGCATGGTCAGCGCGCTCGACGCCGGTTACGCCGACCTGCGCGTGTGGGTGGACGCCAACGCCGACGGCGTCAGCCAGGCGGACGAGCTCAAGACGCTGGCGCAGCTGCGCATCACCAGCCTGAACCTGGACGTGCAGCGGGGCGGCGCGGTCGACCACGGCAACATCGTCGGCCTGACGTCCAGCTACACCACCGCCGACGGCCAGCAGCACGCGGCCGCCGACGTCTGGTTCCGGCAGGGTGTCAGCGCCCAGGTCAGCGGCCTGGCGCAAGCCTTGTCCGCGTTCAGCGCCGGCGCGCAGCAGCAGCCGGCCGCCGGCCCCGGCCAGCCGCAAGCCGGGGCGCTGGCGGCCAACGCCGCCCGCATGGCCGACGTGCTGCAGCAGGTGCGCGCGCTGGGCCAGGACCCGGCCGGCGCGCAAGCCGACAGCGATGTGCTGCGCCTGAAGGCGCTGCAGGGCGGCGCCAGCCACGGCGTGTTGGCGGTGCCCAGATAGCCGCCTGACCGCCGCACGAAAACCGCCAGCCTGGACGCGCGCAAGCGTGTTCGGCGCGGCGGTTTTTTTTGCCCGCGGAGATAGCATTTCCTCAATATTTCCGTTCCCCCCAACACTGCGCCTGGACCACTTCATCAAAAAGGAAACGACATGACCTTCGACAGCAGCCTGACCCCGGCGCAGTTTGCCGCCGGCGGCACGCGCCTGATCACCCGGCTCACCACCGCCGACATCGCCCACCTGGGCACCGAGTACATCGCGGCCATGACCACCGCCCAGGCCGGCGTGCTGAGCGCCGCCCAGCTGGGGGCGATGCCGGCCGCCAGCGTCGGCGCCCTGCGGCCGGACGACTTCGCGGCGCTGCGTTCCAACACGCTGGGCCTGGCCTCGCAATCGAGCGCCTTCATGACGGCGCTGGCGCCGGAACAGCTGGCGCAGCTGACGGCCGCGCAGGCCGGCATGCTCAGCGCCAAGGGCATCCGCGGCCTGTCGCCCGAGGCGCTGGCGGCGATCCGCACCAGGCAGATCAGCATGCTGGTCAACACCGTGATCGCCGGCCTGCGGCCGGAGCAGGTGCGGGCGCTGGGCACCGGCCAGATCGCCGCGCTCAAGGCCGGCCAGGTGGCGGCCCTGCCGCTGCAGCGCAAGGACGGCGAGGACTTGTTCAGCGCCGGCCAGATCGCCGCCTTCACCACGCAGCAGATGGCGGCGCTGAGCACCGGCCTGCTCAGGCAGCTGAGCGCCACCGAACTGGGCGCGATCGAAACGGCCGATGTCGCCGCGCTGACGTCGCGCCAGATCGGCGTGCTGAGCGTGGCGCAGCTGCTGGCGCTGAGCCTGGACCAGTTGCACGCGCTGCAGAGCCGCCAGGTCGGCGCGCTGGGCACCGACCGGATCCAGGCGCTGGACGGCGAACGCCTGCAGGCGCTGGGCGCATCGGTGATCGGCGCGCTGACCACGGCGCAAATCCACGCGCTCAAGCCCGACCAGCTGCACGCGCTGACCAGCGCCCAGTTGCAGATGCTGAGCGCGCGCCAGTTCGGCGTGCTGTCGACCGCCGACATCGCGGCGCTGGACGGCGCCAGCCTGGCCGCGTTGCGGGTGGCGGTGATGGCCGCGCTCAACTCGGCCCAGCTGGCCGCGCTAGGCGCCGGCGACGACGGCGATTTCGGCCGCTTCTCGACCGCCCAGGTGGCGGCCCTGAGCAGCGCCGCGCTGACCGGCCTGAGCGCGCACCAGGCGGCGCAGCTGACCAGCGCGCAGGCCGCCGCGCTGAACGCGGTCCAGCTGGGCGCGCTGAGCACGCAGGCCATCGGCCAGCTCGACGGCGCCGACCTGGCGGCGCTGAAGGTGGCCAGCATCGCCGGCCTCAAGACGCGCCAGATCGCCGCGCTCAACGGCGAGCAGTTCGCCGCGCTGAACACGGCGCAGGTGGCGGTGCTGACAAGCAGCCAGATCAACGCGCTCGACGGCGCCGCCTTCGCCGCCATCGAGACGGCCGACCTGGCCGCCCTGGGCCAGGGCGCGATCGCCGGCCTGTCGACCCGCCTGCTGGCGGTGCTGGACACGCAGCGCATCGCCGCGCTGGCGACGCGCCAGGTCGCGGTGCTCGGCTCGGCCAGCCTGAACGCGCTGAGCGCCGAGCAGTTCCAGGCCTTCGCCACGGCGCAGCTCGCCAAACTGAACCCGGCCGCGGCCGCCGGCCTGTCGACCGCCCACCTGGCGGCGCTGTCGCCGGCCGCGCTGGCGGCCTTGCCGGCGGCCGCGTTCGGCGCGCTGAACTCGGCGCAGTTCGCCGCGCTGGGCGGCGCCGGACACCAGATCGGCTCCCTGAGCACGGCGCAGATCGCCCAGCTGAAGCCCGCCGCGCTGGCCGGCATGACGGTCGAGCAGGCCATCGCGCTGACCACCGCGCAGGCCGCCACGTTGAACGGCGCGCAAGTGGCGGCGCTGTCGCTGGAGGCGGTGGCGGCGCTGGAGTCGCAGGACTTCGCGGCGCTGAGCGCGGCCGCCATCTACGGCCTGCGCACCGCCCAGCTGGCGGTGCTGGGCAGCGAGCAGATCCTCGGCCTGACCACGGTCCAGGCGTCCGGCCTGGGCAGCCAGCACATCGCCGCGCTGTCGGGCGAGGTGCTGGCCCACATGCAGACGGCGGAAATCGCCGCGCTGCGCATCACCGCCATTCCCGGCCTGCGCACCGACCAGCTGCAAGCGATGAGCAGCGACCAGATCAACGCGTTCACCGGCGCCCAGGCATCCATGCTGAGCAGCGCGCAGTTCGCAGCGTTGTCGGCCGCAGTGGTGGCCAATTTGCAGCTGAGCGACCTGGCGGCGCTGAACACCTCGGTGATCGCCGGCCTGTCGCCGGCCACGCTGGCGGCCCTGAGCAGCCGCCAGATCGGCGCGCTGGCCGGCCGCCAGGTGGCGGCGCTGACCACCGCCGCGCTGGCCGGCCTGACGCTGGAACAGTTCGCCGGCCTGTCGGTCACGCAATTCGGCGTGCTGAGCTCGCGCCAGTACCAGGCGCTGCGGGCGGAGGAGGTGGCGGCCATCGACACCGCCCATCTGGCGGCGCTGTCGTCGCAGGTGATCGCCAGCCTGAACACGGCGCAACTGGCGGCCTGGTCGACCACACAGGTGGGCGCGCTGAGCGCGGCGCAGGCGGCCGCGCTGGTGGCGGCCCAGCTGCGCGGCCTGGGCAGCGACGGCCTGGCGGCGTTGACCACGGCGGCGGTCGGCGCCTTGAACACCGCCGTGATCGCCCAGCTGTTGCCGGAGCAGTTGCACGCGTTCGGCACGGCGCAGATCGCCTCGCTGTCGGTGCGCCAGATCGCCGCGCTGCCGACCGCGCATCCGGCCGGCATCGACCTGTTGACCACCGATCAGATGGTGGCGCTGACGTCCAGCCAGGTGGGCGCGTTGAGCAAGCCGCTGCTGGCGGCGCTGGGCTCGGACGACCTGGCGGCGATCGAGACGCGCGACCTGCTGGCGTTGGGCAGCGCGCAGCTGGCGGTGCTGTCGACCGCGCAGATCGGCGCGCTGACGACGGCGCAGGCGGTGGCGTTCACGACGGCGCAGACGGCCGGCCTGAGCACGGCGCAACTGGCCGCGCTGGCGGCGGCCAAGCTGCCGCACCTGGCGGCGCAGGGGTCGGCGTTGCGCGCCAGGGTGGGCGGGATGGTGGAGGCGCTGGCGGCCTTCAGCGCGGCCGGGCAGCAGGCGCCTGCTGCGCAGCCGTCCGCCTTGTCGATGCCCGGGCCGTTGAAGGAGGGGGCCGGCATGCTGGCCGCGCCGGATGGCTTGCGTGTGGCTAGCCTGGCGCCGGAAGCGAAGGACTTGCTGGCGGCGCCGCGCAAATAAATCTGGTGCGGTGGTGTTCCATGGGTTCCCGCCTGCGCGGGAACGACCACCGTTAAAGCGGCTGGAACACGCCGGCCGCTTTGTTTTTCTGCACGTTGTCCCACGCGAAAATCTTGCCGTTCATGGCCACATACACGCCGGGCGGCAGGGTCTGCGCCACGCCGGCCGCGAAGCCCAGGTTGAACATCGCGTCGGAATTGGCGATCTCGTAGGGAATCATGGCGCCGGTCAGCACGATGGTCTGGCCCAGGCCGGCAGGGCCCAGCACGGCGGCCGTCTGCGGCATGGTGTCGGTGCCGTGGATGATGACGATCGCCTTCTCGCTGGCGGCGCGGCACGAGGCCAGGATGCGCGCGCGGTCGGCGTCCACCATGTCCAGCGAATCCATCAGCGGCAACTGTTCCAGCGCCACGTCCACCGTCAGGCGGCAGCGCGCCAGCAGCGCCGGCACGTGGCTGTCGGCGAAGCCCAGGGTGCCGTTCAGTTCGTTGTAGTGTTTGTCGAAGGTGCCGCCGGTGGCGAGGATGCGCAGGGTCATGATGAAAGCTCAAGCTGATTAAAATGATCTGCATCATAACCCAAACCGCAAGCTGAAAAGAGTCCCGCCATGGGCTGGAAACTTGGGCATACTATGTCTACACTGGTTTCTTTGTTCGTTTCGATCCCATGAAAGCCCTTGCCCCCGGAACCGTCATTTTCCACCGCCATCGCGGCTACGGCGTCATCACGTCGGTCAATTTGCTGACCGGCTGGATCTCGGCCCGTTTCGGCAGCGAGGCGCGCACGCTGGACCTGAACCTGTCCACCGACGAGGTGCAGTTCGCCGACGGCGAGGCCATCCTGTTCCGCCGCGCGCCGCCCGACCGCATGCCGCACGCGCGCCTGATGGCGCTGGTGCGCGCGTTGCACCAGGCCGGCTATCAGCGGCTCTACCTGTATTCCTGGCCCAAGCCGTCCGGGCTGCACTGGCGCTGGCATTTGTTCACCGGCCAGCGCGACTGGATGCAGCGCTCGTGGCGCGAGGGCTGGTACGGCTCTGGCGCGGACTACAACGTCAATCCGGTGATGGGCTGGGGCGACTCGCCCGGCGCCAGCACCGAGGAGCTGGCGCATGCGCTGGCCCGCTTCGATCCGCAGGGCCTGGCGCAGGCGCTGGGGCGCGACGAGGACCACACCGCCTGGTTCGCCAACGTGTGCGACGCGCTGCTGCCGGGCTATATGTACAGCCTGGACATGCAGCGTCCCGACGGCGGCCCGCTGGTCGAGATGCCGCCGGTGCCGGTGGTGCCTGTGCGCGCCACCTTGCCGCCGTACGCCGGACCGGACATCGCCTGGCCGCCCGGTTGGGCCGGGCTGTGGAGCAAGGTGCACGCCATGCCCGCGCCGCGCATCAACCTGACCGGCCTGCCGGAAATCCCCGAGCAGGCCGACTAGCGCGCGTTAGCCAGGTAGCCGGGATTGTTGATCTTGTCGCAGCTGCCGGCCGCGAAATCGACGATGTTCTTGAAGGCGTGATGGAAATACAGCTCGTAGCTGTCCTGCTCCACATAGCCCAGGTGCGGCGTGGCCAGCACGGTCGGCATGCGCAGCAGCGGGCTGTCGGCCGCCAGCGGCTCGGACGGGAACACGTCCAGCGCCGCGTAGCCGGGCCGGCCCCGGGGCAGCGCCTGCTCCAGCGCGTCCGGCTGCACCAGCTCGGCGCGGCTGGTGTTGACGAACAGCGCGGTCGGCTTCATGCGCGCCAGGTCCTCGGCGGTGACGATGCCGCGCGTGTCCGGATGCAGCCGCAGGTGCAGGCTCAGCACATCCGATTCCCCGAACAGCGCCTCGCGCGAGGCCGCCGCCGCGTAGCCGTCGGCCACCGCCTTGTCGCGGCTGGACTGGCTGCCCCACACCACCACCTTCATGCCGAAGGCGCGGCCGTAGCCGGCCACCAGCTGGCCGATCTTGCCGTAGCCCCAGATGCCCAGCGTGCGGCCCTTGAGCACCACGCCCAGCCCGTTCAATTGCGGATTGATGGAGGCCGTCTGCCACAGGCCGTCCTTCAGGTTGGCGGCGTACGGCACGATCTTGCGCGCGGCCGCCATGATCAGCGCCCAGGTCAGC
The DNA here is from genome assembly GCA_025548565.1 of Rugamonas sp. A1-17. Taxonomy (GTDB): domain Bacteria; phylum Pseudomonadota; class Gammaproteobacteria; order Burkholderiales; family Burkholderiaceae_D; genus Rugamonas. Next base: position 17,397 of record JAJLPB010000012.1, on the reverse strand, counting down.
TCGGCCGGCGCGGTGGGCGAACCGACGCCCTCGGCGATCGCGATGCCCAGCTCGGTGGCGGCCTCGACGTCGACGTGGCCGGCCAGCTTGCCGGTCTGCGAAATCAGCTTGAGGTTGGGCAGCTTGGCCAGCAGCGCGCGGTTGAGGACGGTGCGTTCGCGGATCAGCACCAGCGCGTCGAACGGCGCCAGCCGGATGGCCAGCTGGCCCAGCCCGCGGGCCGAGTTGTTGAACACTTTAACGTCGTGTCCACGCAATAAATCAAAGCATCCGAGCGTGGCGGTGGCATTCTGGTAATCGTCGAGAATCGCAATTTTCATGGGAGATAACCGATCTTATGGGGAATTTCGTAGGGAAATAACGGCTTGCAAGAGAACCTGAATAGCTTACTACTTTACTCAACTAATTCTCCTACATTTTTGACTGGAACGGCTATTGACGGGTGTACAATCGGCTCAAAAAACAGGCCTGTCGATCATGAATCCGGGCCGCGCAAGACCGCCGTGACCCCGCCGACCCATTTCGAATGGGCCTCTGAGCGCAAGCCAAAAGCTGACGACGATCCTGCCGCACCGCAGAATTTTAATTAGCATTGGAGGTAGTATGAATCAACCCGTCATGGGTGGCGTTGCGGCACTGCTCAACGTCCCAGCTTACATCAAGCAGCAAAAATTGATCAACTGGGTGGCCGAGATCGCCGCCCTGACCAAGCCGGCACGCATCTACTGGTGCGACGGCTCGCAGGAAGAATACGACCGCCTGTGCGGCGAAATGGTTGCCGCCGGCACCATGAAAAAGCTGAACCAGGAAAAGCGTCCGAATTCCTACCTGGCCTGCTCCGACCCGACCGACGTCGCCCGCGTCGAAGACCGCACCTTCATCTGCTCCAACAGCAAGGAAGAAGCCGGCCCGACCAACAACTGGATGGCCCCGGCCGACATGCGCGCCACGCTCAACCCGCTGTTCGACGGCTGCATGGCCGGCCGCACGATGTACGTGGTGCCGTTCTCGATGGGCCCGCTGGGCTCGCCGATCGCCCACATCGGCGTCGAGCTGTCGGACTCGGCGTACGTGGCGGTCAACATGCGCATCATGACCCGCATGGGCAAGGCCGTGTACGACGTGCTGGGCACCGACGGCGAGTTCGTGCCGTGCGTGCACACCGTCGGCGCGCCGCTGACCGCCGGCCAGAAGGATGTCGCATGGCCGTGCAACGCCACCAAATACATCGTGCACTTCCCGGAGACCCGCGAGATCTGGTCCTACGGTTCCGGCTACGGCGGCAACGCGCTGCTGGGCAAGAAGTGCTTCGCGCTGCGCATCGCCTCCAACATGGGCCACCAGGCCGCCGCCGTTGACGGCAAGGGCTGGCTGGCGGAACACATGCTGATCCTCGGCGTCGAATCGCCGGAAGGCAAGAAGCACTACGTCGCGGCGGCCTTCCCTTCGGCCTGCGGCAAGACCAACTTCGCCATGCTGATCCCGCCGGCCAGCTTCGACGGCTGGAAAGTCACCACCATCGGCGACGACATCGCCTGGATCAAGCCGGGCGCCGACGGCCGCCTGTACGCGATCAACCCGGAAGCCGGCTACTTCGGCGTGGCGCCGGGCACCAACACCCGCACCAACTCGAACTGCATGGCCTCGCTGGGCTCGGACACCATCTTCACCAACGTCGCGCTGACCGACGACGGCGACATCTGGTGGGAAGGCCTGACCAAGGAAGCGCCTGCGCACCTGATCGACTGGCAGGGCAAGGACTGGACGCCGGCCTCCGGCACCAAGGCCGCCCACCCGAACGCCCGCTTCACCGTGGCCGCCACCCAGAACCCGGTGATCGATCCGGCCTGGGACGATCCCGCCGGCGTGCCGATCTCGGCCTTCATCTTCGGCGGCCGCCGCTCGACCACCGTGCCGCTGGTGACCGAGGCGCGCAACTGGGTCGAAGGCGTGTACATGGCCGCGACCATGGGTTCGGAAACCACCGCCGCCGCCGCCGGCCAGATGGGCGTGGTGCGCCGCGATCCGTTCGCGATGCTGCCGTTCATGGGCTACAACATGAGCGACTACTTCCAGCACTGGCTGAACATGGGCGAGAAGCTGGGCCAGCTCAACGCCGCCGCGCTGCCGAAGATCTACTGCGTCAACTGGTTCCGCACCGACGAGCAGGGCCACTTCGTCTGGCCTGGTTTCGGCGACAATATGCGCGTGCTGAAGTGGATGCTGGAACGCATCGAAGGCAAGGCGGGCGGCATCGAGAATATCTTCGGCACCACCCCGCGCTTCGGCGACCTGAAGTGGGACGGCATCCCGTTCTCGCCGGAAGAGTTCGAAACGATCACCTCGATCGACAAGGACGCCTGGCGCGAAGAATTGAAACTGCACGATGAACTGTTCGCCAAACTGGCCTACCATCTGCCGACCGAACTGACCGCCGTCAAGGCTGAGTTGGAGAAGCGCCTGGCACGATAAGCCGGCCGGAGGAGACCGAAAAAAGCCCCGTGTGCGCATGCAATGGCACACGGGGATTTTTTTGCTTGCGATTTCGCACGGGTGTGCTAAAGTTGAGCCCATGGACACTCCGACCGCAAAAAGCGAAGCCACCTTCGCCACCATCATCGACGCCGCGCTGGACATGGCGGCGGCCGAGGGCATCGGCAAGCTGTCGCTGGGTGAGCTGGCCAAGCGCACCGGTATCAGCAAGAGCGGCGTGTTTTCGCGCGTCGGTTCGCTCGAGACGCTGCAGGCCGCCGTGCTGGACGAATACGACCGCCGCTTTGCGCAGCAGGTGTTCCTGCCGGCGCTGCGGCAGCCCAAGGGTTTGCCGCGGCTGATGGCCATCGTCGGCGCCTGGTCGCAGCGCGCCTGCGACGAGAGCCTGCGCAACGCCTGCCTGTACAGCGCCGGCGCCTTCGAGTTCGACGATCAGGACGGCCCGCTGCGCGACCGCCTGCAGCAGGGCGTGGCGGCCTGGCGCGCCGCGCTGCGCAAGACCATCCTGCAGGCGATGGAGCTGGGCCACCTGCGCCCCGACACCGACGCCGGCCAGCTGGTCTACGAAATCTACAGCCTGATCGTGGGGCTGATGCACGACACCCGCTTCCTGCGCGACGAGCAGGCCAGGCGCCATATGCAGCGCGCCTTCAGCCGGCTGATCTCGACCTACAAAAGCTTCAACGACATGGAATAAACCCGGCCGCAGCCCGTCTGCGGTTTTCTTGGAACTAATTTCGCACACGTGTGCGAAAAGGAGAATATGATGGCCGCCCTGCTGATGCTGATCCCGATCGGACTATACTTCGCCTATCGCAGTCCCTTGTGGTGCGTGCTGCGCTCGCTGCCGAGCTGCAACGAGGATTTCGTACTTTTCTGAGGACCGCTTGAACCCCCAACTGATCATCTTCGATTTCGACGGCACGCTGGCCGACACCTTGCCGGTGTTCCTCGACGTGTTCGACCAGGCCGCCGACAAATACGGCTTCCGGCGCATGGACCGCGGCCGCCACCAGGCGCTGCGCCAGCTGGACGCCCGCCAGATGATGGCGCTGCACGAGATCCCGCTGTGGAAGGTGCCGGCCATCGCCACCTTCATGCGTTCGGCGATGGGGCGCAGCGTGGCCGACATCCGCCTGTTCGACGGCATGGCCGAGGTGCTGCGCGCATTGAGGGCGCGCGGCGTGCTGCTGGCCGTGGTCAGCTCCAACTCGCGCGACAACGTGGTCAACGTGCTGGGGCCGGAGCTGGCCGCGCTGTTTTGCCGCTTCGAATGCGGCGCCTCGCTGTTCGGCAAGCTGCCCAAGATCCGCAAGGTGCTGGCCGCCACCGGCGTGGGGCGCGAGCACACGCTGCTGATCGGCGACGAGATCCGCGACGCGAAAGTCTCGGCCGAAGCGGGCATCGGCTTCGGCGCCGTGGCCTGGGGCTTCAACAACATCGAAGCGCTGATCGCCGAGCGGCCGGCGCGCGTGTTCCGGCAGGTGGACGAACTGCTCGCCCAGGCCAGTGTTGTGAAATTTCGAAACCCCGGTTGAGGAAATTCGCATTATCAGCGGCGCGGAAAGCAGGTAGTCTTCCGCACTCCCCCGTGCCCGGCACGGCTACCTGGAGAACTATGATGACGCCTTTCCGTGCGATCGCCCTGGCCGCTGTGTGCGCGGCGGCCTTGCCTGCCCATGCCACCCAAGCCACCACCGCGCCGGTGAGCGTGACGGGCGGCGCCATCGCCGGCCTGCGCGATGGTGGCATGCGGAGCTATCTTGGCATCCCCTACGCGGCGCCGCCGGTGGGAAGCCTGCGCTGGCAGGCGCCGCAGCCCGTGGCGCCATGGACGGGCGTGCGGCAGGCGCGCGGGTTCTCCGCCGCGTGCGCGCAATCCGCGCCCTGGGTCACCAATCCGAAAAGCGAAGACTGCCTCTACCTCAACCTGTGGGCGCCCGCGCGCGCGGCCAAGCTGCCGGTCATCGTCTGGATCCACGGCGGCGGCTATTACGGCGGCACGGCCGCGCAGCCGCTGTACGACGGCGCCAACCTGGCCCGGCGCGGCGCCATCGTCGTCACGCTGAACTACCGGCTCGGCATCTTCGGCTTCCTGGCCCATCCGGAGCTGTCGGCGCAATCGCCGGACCACGCCTCCGGCAACCAGGGCATCCAGGACCAGATCGCCGCGTTGCGCTGGGTGCGCGACAACATCGCCGCTTTCGGCGGCGACCCAAACCGCGTGACCATCGTGGGCGAGTCGGCCGGCGGCGAGTCGGTCGCCATCCTGGTGGCGTCGCCGCTGGCGAAGGGCCTGTTCCAGCGCGCCATCGCCGAGAGCGGCAACGACGCGATGCCCATCGACGCTTCCGAAGACCCGCGGTTCGACCGCAAGAGCGCCGAGGCGCAAGGCGCGGCCCTGGCGCCGCGTCTGGCCGATCTGCGTGCGATGGACGCCGCCGCGCTGCAGAAGCTGGCCTGGTCGCCGCGCACGCTGGTCGACGGCCACGTGCTGCGCGAAGACCTGACCACGATGTACCGCAACCACCGCCAGAACGACGTGCCATTGCTGGTGGGATGGAACGCCGAGGAGGGCAAGGACCTGGCGCCGGAAATCCTCGGCACCAGCGACTTCACGGCGGCCGGCCATCGCGAACTGGTGGCCAGGCTGGTGGGCTATCCGCCATCGGCCGCCTTGCTGGCCGCCTACCCCGGCGCCACGGACGCCCAAGCCCGCGCCTCCATCGTGCAACTGACCAACGACTGGTGGGGCTGGCGCATGACGCACTGGGCGGATCTGCAAGCGCGCCACGGCCGGTCGAAGGCGTATGCCTACTTCTTCGCGCACCGGTCGGCCGAGCCGGCCACGCCGTGCGGCTACGGCTGCGGCGCCGGCCATGGCGCGGAGATCGCCTATGTGTTCGACAATCTCCACACCGACAAGCGCCGTTGGAGCGCTGCGGACCGGCAACTGGCGGGCAGGCTGGCCGACACCTGGGTCGCCTTCGCCCGCACGGGCAGCCCGAACGGCAAGGGCTTGCCGGCCTGGCCGGCCTATGACGGCCGCGCGGCGTCCATCCTGCGCATCGGCGGCGCGGCGCAGCTCAACGCCCATCCGCTGCCGGACCTGAGCGAGACCGGGCCGCTACGCAGGGACTAGCCGGCCGGTCATGCCGATCCGCGAAAAATGCATTCCATGCCCATGTTTTAACATTCCGTCTCAATCCGCGCGCCCGGCGCGGTGCGGCGGCATACAGTGCATGCTCAACATTTTTCCTGATAGGCCTCTAGACATGACAACTGCAACTACCCGTATCGGCGTCGCCAGCGCCCTGTTGTTTTCCCTGATCCTGGGCGTGGCCCATGCCGATACCCCGGCACCCGACCTGGCCGGCCGCCGCGAGGCGCTGAACTCCCTGATCAAGGAGCAGTGGGAATACACGATGCGCGCCAGCCCGGAATGGGCCTCGCTGCTGGGCGACAAGCGCTACAACGACAAGTGGTCGGACTTCTCGCAGGCCGGCATCGACGCCGACCTCAAGGTGAACGCCGACTTCCTCAAGCGTTTCGAGGCGATCGACACCACCGGCTTCCCGCTGCAGGAGCAGCTGAACCGCGAACTGATGGTGCGCCAGCTGCGCCAGAACGTCGAGGGCGGCCGCTTCAAGGAATGGGAGATGCCGCTGGCGCAGAACTCCGGCATCCACATCGACGCGCCGCAGCTGGTGTCGGCGCTGCCGTTCGAGACCGTCAAGGACTATGAGGACTACATCGCCCGCCTGCACAGTCTGCCCAAGCTGTTCGACGAGACCCGCGTGCAGATGGAGCATGGCGTGCACGACAAGCTGATGCCGCCGAAATTCCTGATCCCGAAAATCGTCAAGCAGTGCGAGGACGTGGCGGCCATGAAGCCGGCCGATTCGCCGTTCGCCGAGCCGCTGAAAAAATTCCCGAAAGAGTTCTCGGACGCCGACAAGGCGCGCCTGAGCAAGGAAGTGCTGGCGGCGGTGCGGAAGGACGTGATCCCGGCCTACAAGAAGCTGGCCGTCTATACCAAGACCAGGTACGCCCCATACGGCCGCAAGGACGTCGGCATGTGGTCGCTGCCGGACGGCGTGGCGCGCTACTCGTTCAAGGCCAAGTCTTCGACCACCACCGACATGTCGCCGGAAGAGATCCATCAACTGGGCCTGTCCGAGGTCAAGCGCATCGAAGGGCAGATGCTGGCGACCGCGCAGAAGCTGGGCTACCAGGACCTGAAGAGCTTTAACAAGGCGGTGGCCGCCAAGCCGGAGCTGCATCCGAAATCGCGCCAGGAGATCATCGACCTGTACCAGAAATACACGGACCAGATGTACACCCAGCTGTCGCAGCAGTTCGGCGTGCTGCCGAAGGGTAAAGTGGAGATCAAGCCGGTCGAGGAGTTCCGCGAGAAGGGCGCGTCCGCCGCCGCCTACATGCCCGGTTCGCCGGACGGCAAGCGCGCCGGCCGCGTGATGGTCAACACCGGCGATTTCGCCCATCGCTCGACCATCGACATCGAAACCACGGCGCTGCACGAAGGCGTGCCGGGCCACCACATGCAGCTGACCATCGCGCAGGAGATCGAAGGCTTGCCGACCTTCCGCCAGCAGGGCAACTACACCGCCTACGCCGAGGGCTGGGCGCTGTACTCGGAGCGGCTGGGCGAGGAGCTGGGCTTCTACAAGGATCCGTACAGCTACTACGGCCACCTGCAGGACGAGATGCTGCGCGCGATCCGGCTGGTGGTGGACACGGGCCTGCACTACAAGAAGTGGAACCGCCAGCAGGTGGTGGACTTCTTCCACGACCACTCGGGCATCGAGGAAGTGGAAGTGCAGAGCGAGACCGACCGCTACATCGTGTGGCCGGGCCAGGCGCTGGGCTATAAGATCGGCCAGCTGAAGATCCTCGAGCTGCGTGACTACGCGCGCAAGGAGCTGGGCACCGGCTTCGACATCCGCACCTTCCACGACCAGGTGCTGGGCGCGGGCGCGTTGCCGATGGACGTGCTGGAGTCGCACATCAAGGACTGGGTGAGCGCGGAGAAGCAGAAGCAGACCCGCGTCACCGCGCAGTAAAGCGTTGAACCGCCGCTTGCAATGTAATGCAAGCGGCGTACTACACGGCGGCTTACTTCAGCAGCGGCACCAGGTACTTGCCGGTCACGCTGGCGGGATTGGCCGCCACTTCTTCCGGCGTGCCGGCGGCGATGATCTTGCCGCCGCCCGCGCCGCCTTCCGGTCCCAGGTCGACGATCCAGTCGGCCGTCTTGATCACGTCCAGGTTGTGCTCGATGATGACCAGCGTGTTGCCCTGGTCGCGCAGGCGGTGGATCACCTTCAGCAGCAGGTCGATGTCGTGGAAGTGCAGGCCGGTGGTCGGCTCGTCCAGGATGTACAGGGTGCGGCCGGTGTCGCGCTTGGACAGCTCCAGCGACAGCTTGACGCGCTGCGCCTCGCCGCCCGACAAGGTGGTGGCGCTCTGCCCCAGCTTGATGTAGCCCAGGCCCACGTCCAGCAGCGTGTGCAGCTTGCGCGCGATCAGCGGCACCGGCTTGAAGAACTCGTGCGCGTCCTCCACCGTCATGTCGAGGATCTCGGTGATGTTCTTGCCCTTGTACTGCACTTCCAGCGTCTCGCGGTTGTAGCGCTTGCCGTGGCAGACGTCGCACGGCACGTACACGTCCGGCAGGAAGTGCATCTCGACCTTGATCACGCCGTCGCCCTGGCACGCTTCGCAGCGGCCGCCCTTGACGTTGAACGAGAAGCGCCCGGCGCTGTAGCCGCGTTCCTTGGCGGTCGGCACGGTGGCGAACAGGTCGCGGATCGGCGTGAACAGGCCGGTGTAGGTGGCCGGGTTCGAGCGCGGCGTGCGGCCGATCGGCGCCTGGTCGACCGCGATCACCTTGTCGAAGTGCTCCAGGCCGCTGATGGCGTCATGCGGCGACGGCTCGGTCTGCGAGCCGTACAGGTGGCGCGACAGCGCCGGGTACAGCGTGTCGTTGATCAGCGAGGACTTGCCGGAGCCGGACACGCCGGTCACGCAGGTCATCAGGCCGACCGGCAGGTGCAGGTTGACCTTCTTCAGGTTGTTGCCGGTGGCGCCGGTGATCACCAGCTGCTTGTCCGGATCGGCCACGTGGCGCTTCTTCGGCACGGCGATCTTCAGCGTGCCTTTCAGGTACTGGGCCGTCAGCGAATTCTTGTTCTTCAGGATGTCGGTCAGCGTGCCCTGGGCGATGATGTCGCCGCCGTGCACGCCGGCGCCCTTGCCCATGTCGACGATGTAGTCGGCGGTGCGGATCGCGTCCTCGTCATGCTCCACCACCAGCACGCTGTTGCCGATGTCGCGCAGGTGCTTCAGCGTTTCGATCAGGCGGTCGTTGTCGCGCTGGTGCAGGCCGATCGACGGTTCATCGAGCACGTACATCACGCCGGTCAGGCCGGAGCCGATCTGCGATGCCAGGCGGATGCGCTGCGCCTCGCCGCCGGACAGGGTGTCGGCGCTGCGGTCCAGCGACAGGTAGTCGAGGCCGACGTTGTTGAGGAACTGCAGGCGCGAGATGATCTCCTTGACCACGCGGTCGGCGATCTCTTTTTTCGCGCCCTTGAGTTTCAGTTGTTCGAAGAAGGACAGCGTGTCGCGCAGCGGCTTCTCGGCGATCTCGTAGATGGCCTTCTCCTGCTTGCCGCTGCCGACCTTGACGTAGCGCGCCTCGACCCGCAGCCGCGCGCCGTCGCACGACGGGCACTTCTTCTCGTTGATGAACTTGGCCAGCTCCTCTTTCACCGCCATGGAGTCGGTCTCGCGGTAGCGGCGCGCCAGGTTGGTGACCACGCCTTCGAAGGCGTGCTCCTTGACCACGGTGCGGCCGCGCTCATTGACGTAGGTGAACGGGATCTGCGTCTTGCCCGAGCCGTGCAGGATCACTTCCTGCGCGGTCTTGGGTAGCTGCTCGTACGGCAAGTCCAGGTCGAACTCGTAGTAGGCCGCCAGGTTGGACAGCATCTGGAAGTAGAACTGGTTGCGGCGGTCCCAGCCCTTGACCGCGCCCGAGGCCAGCGACAAGTTCGGGAAGGCGACGATGCGCTTGGGATCGAAGAACTCGATGTGGCCGAGGCCGTCGCATTCGGGGCAGGCGCCCATCGGGTTGTTGAACGAGAACAGGCGCGGTTCCAGTTCCTGCAGCGAATAGCCGCACTCGTTGCAGGCGAACTTGTTGGAGAACACCTGTTCGGCGCCCGTGTCCATCTCGAGCGCCACGGCGCGGCCGTCGGCCAGGCGCAGCGCGGTCTCGAAGCTTTCGGCCAGGCGCTGCTTGATGTCGGCGCTGACCTTGACGCGGTCGATCACCACGTCGATGGTGTGCTTCTCGGTTTTCTTCAGCTTGGGCAGGTCGTCCACTTCATAGATCTTGGCGTCGTGGGTGCCGCTCTGCACGCGGAAGCGCACGAAGCCCTGCGCCTGCATCTGCTCGAACAGGTCGGAATGCTCGCCCTTGCGGTTGGCCACCACCGGCGCCAGGATCATCAGCTTGGTCCCTTCCGGCATGGCCAGCACGGCGTCCACCATCTGCGACACGGTCTGCGCGGCCAGCGCGTGCTCTGGGTGGTTGATGCAGTACGGCGTGCCGACCCGCGCGTACAGCAGGCGCAGGTAGTCGTGGATCTCGGTCACGGTGCCGACCGTCGAGCGCGGGTTGTGCGAGGTGGCCTTTTGCTCGATCGAGATGGCCGGCGACAAGCCCTCGATCAGGTCGACGTCCGGCTTTTCCATCAGCTGCAGGAACTGGCGGGCGTAGGCCGACAGCGATTCCACATAGCGGCGCTGGCCCTCGGCGTACAGCGTGTCGAACGCCAGCGAGGACTTGCCGGAGCCGGACAAGCCGGTGATCACGATGAGCTTGTTGCGCGGGAGGTCGAGGTTGATGTTCTTGAGGTTGTGCGTGCGTGCGCCGCGGATGCGGATCTGTTCCATGGATTTTTTGCCTTTCGGGTCAACCCGCTACTATAGCTGGGTTTGAATATATGCGCCGACCTTGCGCCAGATCGAACTTGGGCGTCGCGGCACTGTATATAATACCAGTATTTTCTTGAGCGGTTGCAATGCAAATTTTGGCGGGTGGGTGGCCCGTTCGACTATAATCGCTGTTTGCGCATTACATAAACAGCCCGCTTGAGGCGGCCGCCGTTACTCAGGAGTTTTATACATGGCATCAGTCAACAAAGTCATCATCGTCGGCAATCTGGGTCGCGACCCGGAAATTCGCTACATGCCCAGCGGTGACGCGATCGCCAACATTGCTGTGGCGACATCGTACAAATCGAAGGACCGCAACACCGGCGAGCAGAAAGAGCTCACCGAATGGCACCGCATCTCGTTCTTCGGCCGCCTGGCTGAAATCGTCGGCCAGTATCTGAAAAAAGGTTCGTCGGTCTACGTCGAAGGCCGCCTGCAAACCCGCAAGTACACCGATAAAGACGGCGTCGAGAAATACGCGACCGACATCATCGCCGAGCAGATGCAAATGCTGGGTGGCCGTCAAGGCATGGGTGGCGACGCCGGCATGGACGACGGCGGTGGCTACGAAGCCCCACCGCAGCGCCAGGCCCCGGCCCCGCGTCCGCAGATGGCGCCACCGGCCCCGGCTCCACGCCCGGCCCCGCGCCCGGCGCCGAACTTCTCGGACATGGATGACGACATCCCGTTCTAACTTACACCAGAGACTAATCTGTAAAGGTTTTGGCAAAAGGCCCCCGCTCCGCGGGGGTTTTTTGCTTTTGGGGGCGAAAGCACCATTCGCCAGGGCGACTTTCGTTCCTCGCAGGTCCCGGGGAGAGGGCATGGGCGGCCCTCATGTGGAAGAGCGCCAGGCGGCATGGGGATACGTGCTGGGGGGCACTGCTGGGCGTACCTTAAGCCAGTTCCACCCGGTTTCGCCCACTTCTTTTTGCGGTATAAAGTGCCGTGTCAGCCGCCTCAAACAATTGCTGGAGATCCGTGCAATTAGCCTTCAACGAGGCGACGCCCAGACTAGCGGTTACCTTAATCACTTGGTCGCAAAAGGGAATCTCCAAGCCTGCGATTTGGCTCCGCAGGGACTCGGAGAACGCATGCGCGCCCTCGACCGAAGTTTGCGGTAAGACAATACAAAGCTCCTCGCCGCCGTAACGACCAGCGATGTCGCTGGCACGAATTCCGGTCGAAATGGTTTCACCCACGCTGCGCAGGACCGCATCACCGGCCGCGTGACCAAAAACATCATTGATCTTCTTGAAATGATCGAGGTCGATCATAATCAGCGATAAGGGCGTGCCATAGCGGCGACTGCGTTCGATTTCAGACTCGAGTCGTTCAAACAGGACGCGCCGGTTCAATAAGCCGGTCAGTATGTCAACGGACGCCAAACGCTGCTCCCGCAACAGTGCTTGCTTGAGTAAGCTTTCGTTTTCCCGCAACTCGAGCAAGGCCATTGCTTGTCGCGCCAGGCCGATCAACAGATCACGTTGGTGGTGACTTAAGTGGCGTTGCTGCTTATCCCAAATACACAGAGTACCGATGCGATATCCGTCGGCAGTGACCAAGCTGGTCCCGGCATACATCTGCATGCCGGTTTCAGCCATGATTTGAGAGTGTGCTGTCTTTTCGTCATTCTTCAGATCGGTAATTTCAAGCACACCGTCTTGTAAGATTGTCCACGAGCACGCGCCTTCGTCGCGCGGGATAACCATGATGGGCATGCCAACACTGCTAAATGTCCGGATCAGGTCTTCTTCCACGAACGTAATCAGGGCGTAGGGCACGTCGCAGATTTCGGTAGCGACCTTGGCCAGCAGGGCGAAATCCTTTTCCGCCAGTGTGTCGAGCTGGAGGTAGCGGCACAGGGCGGCCAGACGTTCCGCCTCATTGCTGGGGCGAGGTACGGAAATCGCTGATTCCATGGTCACCTCCAATCGATCTTGCTAGGAGATGTTATCCCATAGCAATTCACCAAGCAAGAGATTCCGAAAGTGAGGCGGCTGGCTTCGCTCGGGCGCGTCCAGTGGGCCTTAACCCAAAGTGGCCACACGCTGGACCTCGCAATTTCCGACGATCAAAAAAAATCCTTGCAAATCTAAGTTGACCGGTCTATAGTTACTTTACCGAACGGTACATAGTGTGTCGAACGGTACAACAAAGGAGAAATGTCATGTCTATTACCCGCCCACCGCTGCCACCATTCACCCGTGAAACCGCAGCTGAGAAAGTCCGTCTGGCCGAAAACGGCTGGAACACCCGCGATGCTGAAAAAGTCGCCATGGCCTACACCGTCGATTCGTGGTGGCGCAATCGTGCTGAGTTTGTGCAAGGCCGCGAAGACATCATCGCTTTCCTGAAGCGCAAATGGACCCGTGAACTGGATTACCGCCTGATCAAGGAGCTGTGGGCGTTTGACGGCGCCCGCATTGGCGTGCGTTTCGCATACGAGTACCATGACGATTCCGGTCAGTGGTTCCGCGCCTACGGCAACGAAAACTGGGAGTTCGATGAGAATGGCCTGATGCACCACCGCCACGCCTGCATCAACGAGCATCCGATCAAACCTGAAGAACGCAAGTTCCTGTGGGACAATAGCGGCCCACGCCCAGCGGATTATCCGAATCTGAGCGATTTCGGTTTCTAAGGAAGATAAATGGCTAGAGTAATTGCGGAACGGGAGGATGTGATCCCGATGCTGGCGGAAGTATTCCGCACCTATGGTTTCGAGGGGGCCAGCTTGGCTCGGATTTCCGAAGGGACCAAACTAGGGAAGGGCAGCATCTATCACTTTTTCCCGGGCGGCAAAGAGGAAATGGCTGAGGTGGTGCTGGCCCAAGTCGACGAATGGTTTCAGCGAAATGTCTTTGAATCGCTGAATGAACGCGCCGATCCCGCTGAGGGCATCACGGCAATGTTCGACGATGTGGGTCGCTACTTCATGTCAGGCCGTCGTGTTTGCCTGGTTGGCGTATTCGCACTAGGGAATGAACGCGATCGTTTTGCCACCAGAGTTCGCGATTACTTTAGTGCCTGGATCGATGCGCTTTCGGCCGCCCTGGTACGGGCGGGGCGCAAACCTAAAGAAGCCAAGGCGCTTGCCGAAGAAGTCGTTGGAGGAATACAAGGGGCATTGGTGCTTGCGCGTGCTTTCGACCGCACCGATGTGTTTACTGAAACCCTAGACCGCCTCCGGGAACGTCTTTTGGCTAATTGAACGCACACACACCGCCACCTGGCGCTGGGGCTGAGATCCTGGCGTCAAGGTTCGCCTGCGATGGAGAAGGCAGGTTCGGTGCATTGAACGTGTAGGCCCAGTTCTCGTCAAACCTCTGCTTCTCAAGCAACTCCTCCCGCAGTTTGTCGGGCGATGCCGAGACCAATTCGCACCACGCAGTGTCTGGTCCGGTCACATCGTTATACCGCGTCTTCGAAATCGCTTCCTGAATTGCTGACAGTTCGTTGAGTGCTCCGGCCTGCAGGCCACGTACCAGGTTTGCCTTCCTGAGGCGGTTGCGGAGGAGTTTGTAGGCATCGTACATTGGGCCGATGAGTGAGCTAAGTTCGCCGCATTATAGAGCACCAGCTTTTAATTCGATTTCCCCGGGTGATGGGGCCGACGGCCCCATCTAAGTCCTACATTTCGGTACGAGTTATCGGATCTTCGTGAGACAGATTCCTCAGGGTGTCTCGCAGAACCGCCATGTCCGACATTTGCTTGTCCAACTTGTCAGCATGGCGCCTGGCCACCTCCCTGACATGGGGCGGTGCGCCGTCACCATCTCGCCAAAGCACTAATAGGTCGCGCACCTGGTCGAAAGTAAAACCCAAGTCCCGTGCCCGCTTGATCAAGCGCAGCAAGTGCAAGTCCTGTTCTGTGTACGTACGGTAATTTGCATCCGTTCGGCTTGAAGCGACCAGTAGGCCGATGCTCTCGTAGTACCGAATTCTCTTCAAGCTGATTCCGGACGCACGAGAAACTTCACCAATCTTCATGATCGCTCCTTTGCTGGTTTCCAACGGCGCAAAAGCAGAGCGTTGCTGATGACGCTGACGGAGCTGAGAGCCATTGCTGCACCGGCGAGTACCGGGTTCAGCAATCCCAACGCAGCCAGCGGAATGCCCAGCAAGTTGTAGATGAACGCCCAGAACAGGTTCTGACGAATCTTGTTGTAAGTCTTGTGCGAAATGTCGATCGCGTCGGCCACCAGCAGGGGATCTCCGCGCATCAGGGTGATGCCGGCGGCGTGCATCGCAACGTCAGTGCCAGTCGACATCGCAATGCCAATGTTCGCAGTTGCCAAGGCCGGCGCATCGTTGATGCCATCGCCAACCATCGCCACGGTCCTACCCAACAACTTGAGATCGGTTATAGCAGTCGCCTTCCCTTCTGGCAGCAGATTGGCCTGGACTTGCCCCATACCGAGTTCTCGCGCAATCGCCTTGGCGCTTCCCTCGTTGTCACCAGTCAGCATTACCGTCTTTATGCCACGGGCATGCAGCCGCTCTACGGCTGCGGCAGCCATCTGCTTGGGGCTGTCGGAGAACGCCAGCAATCCCAGCAATTGCGCGGCACCGTCATCAGCGATCCAGGAGATCGTGTGACCGTCCGCCTCCAGTAGTTTGGCCTGTTCGGCGAGGAAGGCCATGTCGATACCATGCTCTCGCATAAGGCGCGAATTCCCAAGAATAAGCTCAGTGCCTTCTACGACGCCGGACATGCCACGACCAGGCAGCGCTCGAACATCCGACGCGCTCGGGATCTGGCCTCCATTGCGATTTTTGGCGGCTTCCAGCACTGCGCGCGCCAGGGTATGCTCGCTGTTTTGCTGGAGTGCGGCAGCAGTTGCCAGAAGCACGTCCTCTTCGCAGGCGACTGGCAACAAAGCGGTAAGAACTGGCTTACCTTCTGTGAGAGTACCGGTTTTGTCGAACACCACAGTATCGACCTTGCGTGCCAGCTCAAGTGCCACGGCATCCTTAATGAGGATGCCGTGGCGTGCCGCGACGCCCGTGCCGGCCATAATTGCGGTTGGCGTCGCCAGGCCGAGGGCGCAAGGGCAAGCGATTACCAGAACGGCCACGGTGTTGATTACAGCACGTTCAATGTCTCCGCTAGCGAAGAACCAAGCTGCAAAGGTAAGTAGCGCCAGTATAAGGACGACAGGCACGAAAACTTCCGCGACTCGGTCAACCAAACGCTGAACCGGCGCTTTCGCAGCTTGAGCGTCCTCTACGAGTCGAATGATGCGGGATAGGGTAGATTCGGCGCCAACGGCGGTTGTTCGAACAATCAACAAACCTTCACCGTTATATGAACCACCGGTCACTCTGCTCCCTGGCTCACGCATTGCTGGCATGTTCTCGCCGGTGGTCAGTGACTCATCAACATGACTTCTGCCATCTATCACCTCGCCATCTACCGGAACTCGCTCGCCGGGACGAACGACGACCAGGTCCCCTACGTGGACCTCGTGAATCGGGACATCGCGGTCAGATTCACCGGGTTGGCGGATTCTCGCCGTGGCGGGGCGCAAATCCTGCAGCGCACGGATTGCTGATGTCGTCTGTTTTTTTGCTCGAGACTCGAGCCATTTGCCGAGCAAAACTAAGGTGATAACAACTGCCGCTGCCTCAAAATAAAGGTGCTGGTGTTGTTCACTTGCCGTCAGTGCGAGGTAAACGCTAAGGCCGTACGCAGCGCTTGTACCCAACGAAACCAGCAGGTCCATATTGCCCGCCAAGTTTTTCGCGGCTCTCCAGCCAGCGCGGTAGAAGCGGGCGCCAAAAATGAATTGGACGGGAGTGGCCAAGAGCCATTCGACAATCGGGTCGAACATGAATTCAATGCCAAGCCAACGCAAGACCATAGGAGCCAGGAGTGGTAGCGACAAAGCTGCGGAGCCGATGACCGCTGCGCCTTCTGGAATTTTATGAAGCGAGACCTGCATGCCAGCTTCGACCAACCGCAACGTCTGTGCTTCAGGGTGTGCGGAACCGCCCGGTGAAAGGTGTATTCCGGAAGCCCGACTCGATTCATTGGCGGCCGCAGCTTCATAGCCAGCCTTTTCAATTGCCTGCTTTAGGCGCGAGAATTCAAGCGGCGTGGATGAATCTACTCGGACCGATTCAGTCGCCAAGTTGACTGTGGCAGTGCCTACTCCCGGAACGGCGACAAGCGCCTTCTCCACCCTTGCGACGCATGACGCGCAGCTCATGCCGCCAATGCGAATCGTCTGTTGAAAACTACTCATGGGGTAACCTCCGCCTCGCCTGACGCAGGGCGCTTTTGTGGCCGCCTGCTGATTGATCTTGTGAGACTTATTCGTATGCGGATTTGTGGCTCATGATGAATGCCCAGCCCACTGCGATTTCCTGCGTCTCTCCGTAGGACATCGGGAATCCGTCCAGGTTGACAAGCCAACCCTCTGCCGCCCGTTGAAAGGTCAGACGCTGCGTTTCCATCAGTTGCTCATACCATGCGAGCATGCGGTTTTGTTCGTCGGTGTTCATCGCGGCGTCCTCCTAATGATTACAGCGGTGGTCCAGGAACTTAGAACGGTTTGTTCGGCAGGAACTTGCCGTCCAGGGTGATGACGGCGCGCGAGCCGCCTTCTGGATCGTCGACTTTCTTGATGTCCAGCTTGAAATTGATCGCGCTGATGATGCCGTCACCGAACTGCTCGTGCACCAGGGCTTTCAGCGTGGTGCCGTAGATTTGCACCATTTCGTAGAAGCGATAAACGGTCGGGTCGGTTGGCACGCCACCAGGAATGCTGCCGCGCAGAGGAATCGCTTGCAGCTGCTTGGCATCGCCAGCGTCCAGGCCAAGGCGGCCGGCAACCAGTTCAGCAGCTTCTTTTGGCAGCGCGTGTTGGCCCA
>JAJLPB010000011.1 GCA_025548565.1 Rugamonas sp. A1-17 | reverse complement strand
ACTTGTGGCGTCAGCGGCGGCGGTGGCGGGGCCAGGATGGTGGTCGGGATCGGCACATCGGCCTGTGCGGGCGCGGGAGGTCGCGCAGGCTGCGCCGCCGGCGGTGATGCATACGGCGACGCCTGTGGCGTGGTGGCGAAGCGCTGCATCGTCGTTTGCGCCTCACGCAGCGCGTCGACTTCGCGCTGTAATTCCGTGGCGATCTTGCGCGCCTGGCGCGCCTCGGTGCGCGCGCGCCAGGCGACACTCAGCGTAAAAACGCCGAAGATAAACAAAAGGAATTCCATGACACATCCCGCTGATAGCAATATTGCAAACTATAACATTTGCAACATTGCCTCAATCGAAACGGTCAAACGGACACCCCGGTTTTATTTGGCGATCCAGCGGTCGACGCGCGCTTCCAGGATGGGCAGCGGCAGCGTGCCGTCGCCGATGACGACTTCGTGGAACTTCTGGTAGCTGAACTTGTCGCCCAGCGCAGCCTGCGCGCGTGCCCGCAGTTCCAGGATCTTCAGCGAGCCGATCTTGTAGCTCAGCGCCTGCGCCGGCCATACCATGTAGCGCTCGATCTGGTTTTTGGCGCGCGCTTCGCTCCAGCCCAGCGTGTCGGCCAGGTAGGCGATCGCTTGCTCGCGGCTCCAGCCCTTGGCGTGCAGCCCGGTATCCACCACCAGCCGCGCGGCGCGCAGCATCTCCGCGTTCAGATGGCCGTAGTAGGCGACCGGATCTTCATACAGGCCCATCTCGCGGCCCAGCGTTTCCGAGTACAGCGCCCAGCCTTCGGTGTAGGCCGCGCTGTTCGGGTTCTCGGTGCTGAATTTGCGGAAGTCCGGCAAGTCCAGTTCCTTCAGCAGCGCCGCGTGCAGGTGATGGCCGGGCACGCCTTCGTGCAGGAACAGGCTGACCATGTCGACCCGGCTGTATTTCTTCGGATCGTTGACCACCGGCCAGAACACGCCCGGATGCGAGCCGTCCGCCGCCGGCGGCGTGTAGTGGTCGGACGCGGTGGCGCGCGTCAGCTCGGGCTCCAGATGCAGCTCCAGCTTGGCTTTCGGGATCAGGCTGAAGTAGGTCGGCAGCTTGGTTTGCACGGTGGCGTAGATGGCGCGGTAGGCGTCCAGCACTTGCTCATCGGTGGTGAAGGTCTTGAACTTGTCCTGCGCCGTCACCCATTGCGGCAATTGTTTTTCGGGGCCGTCGTAGCCCAGCTTGGGACCGAGCGCGGCCAACTGCTGCTGGATGCGCGCCACTTCCTTCAGGCCCAGCGCGTGCACCGCGTCCGGCGTCAACGGCAGGTTGGTGCTGTCCTTGATGCGCGCGGCGTACCAGGCGGCGCCGTTCGGCAGCGCGCTCCAGCCGCTGCTGGCGCGGCTGGCCGGCAGGTATTCATTTTGCAGGAAGCTGACCAGGCGGTTCAGCGCCGGCGCGATCTTCGCGTCCACCGTGTGCAGGTAGGCGGCCTTCAGCTTCTGCTGGTCGGCCTCGGAGAAGCCGGCCGGGAAGCGCGTCACCGGCGAGTAGTAGATGCTGGTTTCCGGCGTCGCGCTGCGCAGGTTCTGGAACTGCGGCAGCATCGCCACCGTGATCGCCTTCGGCTGCACCACGCCGCTGCGCATGCCCTGCTTCATGTTGGCGATGGCCTGGTCTATCCATGCCGGCAGCTGGTTCAGGCGGCTCAGGTAGGCTTGGTATTGTTTGACCGTGCCCAGCGGCTGCGAGCCGGTGCCGTCGGCGTAGTTGGCCAGCGTGCTGGGCACGTTGTCGAACTGGTTCAGCGGCAGCAGGTGTTCCGGGAAGGACTCCAGCTGCAGCGCGTTGTTCAGTTCATAGGACAGCAGGTCGTAGGTCAGCTGGTCCTGCTCGCCGAGCTGGTCGCGGTGCACCGCCATCAGCTGCTTCTGCATCTGGCGGTACAGCGCGAACTGCGCCGCGCGCACCTTGGGCGAGATGCTCATGCCGAGCTGGTCGTCGTAGCGGCCGTCGCCGTTGGCGGTGGCGAACAGCAGCGGATCGTATTTGCAGCGCGCCGTGTGGAAGGCCGCCGCCAGTCTGGCCAGCTGCTTCTGCGCCTGGCCCGCCTGCTGCGTGGACGCCGGTTTGGCGGCCGCCAGCACCGGCGGCGCTCCCATCAACAATGCGGCAATCAGGGTGGTGGTGGTCAGCGCGGCGAGCGGGCGGGCGGATGGCATGGGTGTCCTCGAAGTTGAGATGGAATTTCGCCCAGCAGTCTAGCACTTGTCGATGCGGTTTACTCAGCGCCGGAAAAATTGCGTATTCTATGGATGCCGTGAACCGGCAGCCCATAAAAACGCCAACAAAAGCGAGACCAGACATGCAGATAAACGAACACGCAGCAGCCATCGCCCCCAGCCCCGGCATGGATCAACGCGCTTCACCGGCCCGCCCGCTCACCCGGCAGGACTACAAGACCCTGTCGCTGGCCGCGCTGGGCGGCGCGCTGGAGTTCTACGACTTCGTTATTTTCGTGTTCTTCACCGCCGTGATCGGCAAGCTGTTCTTCCCGCCGTCGATGCCCGGCTGGCTGAGCATGCTGCAAACCTTCGGCATCTTCGCCGCCGGCTATGTGGTGCGCCCGCTGGGCGGCATCATCATGGCCCACTTCGGCGACCTGCTGGGCCGCAAGCGCATGTTCACCATGTCCATCCTGCTGATGGCGGTGCCGACCCTGCTGATGGGCGCGCTGCCGACCTACGCCAGCATCGGCCTGGCCGCGCCCTTGCTGCTGTTGCTGCTGCGCGTGATGCAGGGCGCGGCGGTGGGCGGCGAGGTGCCGGGCGCCTGGGTGTTCGTGTCCGAGCACGTGCCGGCGCGCTACATCGGCTATGCCTGCGGCACGCTGACGGCCGGCCTGACCTTCGGCATCCTGCTCGGCTCGGTGGTCGCGACCGGCGTCAACACCGCCTTCACGCCGGACCAGGTGGCCGACGGCGCCTGGCGCCTGCCGTTCCTGTTGGGCGGCATCTTCGGCCTGGGCGCGATGTACCTGCGCCGCTGGCTGCATGAGACGCCGGTGTTCGCCGAGCTTCAGCAACGCAAGGCGCTGGCCGCCGAGATGCCGCTCAAGTCGGTGCTGCGCAGCCATCGCGGCGCGGTCGTGGTGTCGATGCTGCTGACGTGGATGCTGTCGGCCGGCATCGT
Organism: Rugamonas sp. A1-17; assembly: GCA_025548565.1. GTDB lineage: Bacteria > Pseudomonadota > Gammaproteobacteria > Burkholderiales > Burkholderiaceae_D > Rugamonas. The sequence goes on along the minus strand of JAJLPB010000011.1, from coordinate 257,941 downwards.
CGTGGTCATCCTGATGACGCCGACGCTGCTGCAGAAAATCTACGGCTTCGATCCGCACACCTCGCTGGTGGCCAACACCCTGGCGACGCTGTGCCTGGCGATCGGCTGCATCGTGGCCGGCGTGCTGGCCGACCGCATCGGCTCGCGCGTCACGCTGTTCGGCGGCTCGCTGCTGCTGGCGATCAGCACCTATGTGTTCTACACCACGCTGCACGCGCGCCCGGACCTGCTGCTGCCGCTGTATGCGCTGGTCGGCTTCAACGTCGGCGTGGTGGGCGCCGTGCCCTGCGTGCTGGTCAAGGCCTTCCCGGCGCAGGTGCGCTTCTCCGGACTGTCGTTCTCGTACAACCTGGCGTACGCCATCTTCGGCGGCCTGACACCGGTGGTGGTGGCGCTGATGTTGAAGAATAATCCGCTGGCGCCGGCCTACTACGTCATCGCGGTATGCGGCATCGGCATGGTGACTTCCTTGTTCGTCAAGGAGCCATCGGAGGGCGTCTGATTCAGGCGGCGGCGATGCGGTCGCGCAGCAGCAGGAAGGGCCGCTCCAGCGCGACATGCAGCAGCCACGCGGCGGCCCAGGACATGGCGCCGTAAATCGCCAGGAACAGCAGGCTGTCCGGCACCGGCGGCTGCTGCGCCCCGCCGGACAGGAACCGGCACACCTGCGTGGCTGGCCCGATCAGCGGGTAGTGCACCAGGTACAGCGCATAGGACAGCCTGGCGATGTGGCGCAACGGCCGCACCGTGCCGAACGCCGGCCGCCAGCAATTGACGGCCAGCCCGCACCGCACCAGCAGCGCGAACAGGCAGGACGACAGCGCGATGATCCAGCAGACCGTGGGCCAGTCGCCCAGGCCCAGCCAGTCCCGCCACATCAGCAACAGCAGCGGTGGCGCCGCCAGCAGCAGGAACAGCGAACGCGGCGCACGCCATGTGCCCGATGCGCCATGCTGGACCGCGACCAGCACGCCCGTGAGGATGCCCAGCACCGAGTGATGAAACGGCGCCCGCACCGCCCAGAAGAATGCCACATAGTCGCCAGGCGTGATGCCGCGCGCATCGGCCTGCATGGACCAGCACAGCGCCGCCATCGCCAGTGCCAGCAGCATGCACGCGTTACGCGTGCCGGCGCGCGTCAGCAGGAACAGCAGGGCGGGCGTGGCCAGGTAGAATTTTTCCTCCACGGCCAGCGACCACAGCGTGACCATCACATCCGACCCCAGATAGTCCTGCAGGAACAGCAGGTGCGTGACGAACGCGAGGCTGGAGAACGGCGCGTCCAGCCAGCACAGCAGGATCACGCCCCAGTACAGCGGCAGCGTGCGGAACGCGCGGCGGCGGTAGAAATCCAGCATGGCGGTCCGGCTGAACGGTGCCGCGCGCGGCCCGGTGAAATGGCTGCCGATCAGGAAGCCGCTCAGCACGAAGAACAGGTCCACGCCGATCCAGCCATTGGCCGCCAGCACCGCCAGCGGCCCGCCGGGCACGACGCCGAACGCGGCCTGCGAGGCCACCGCCCAATGCCGCGCCAGCACCAGCAGGATCGCCACGGCGCGCAGCGCGTCCAGCACCGGATAGCGCGGCCCCATGCGCGCGGCGGCGGTCATCGGTCAGCCGATCTTCAGCGCGCTCTGCACGTCGCGCTTGCGCAGCTTCCAGATGATCGAGTCCACGATGTAGTGGTGAAAATTAATGCCCTGATAGGCGATGACCACCAGCGGCACCAGCGTGTAGTTGGCGAAGTAGGCATTGGACACGTCGATGGCGCGGTACACCACGCCGGTCAGCGCCAGGCAGGCCAGCAGGTAGAGCGGCCAGCGGCCTTCCTGGCTGAGCCAGGACAGCAGCCGCTGCTCGCGGTTGACGCCGCCCTTGAACTGGTTCGAGTTGAACAGCCACACGAAAGCGATGTACTGCGCGTTGTGCCACACGTTGATCACCAGCCAGCCGGTCGTGATGTCGCGGATGGCGGCGTAGGCCACCAAGTAGATCAAGTAGTGCGAGCACAGGTAGGCGAAATGCAGGCGGCCCAGCGTGCCGTCGCGCAGCGCGCGCACCTGCGCGGACAGCCACCACGCCAGGCAGGCGCCGGCCACCGCCAGTGTCGCCAGGGCCAGCCACGACGGCACCGGCAGCTTCCAGATCTCGATCGACAGGAAGGTGGAACCGGGGCGCGCGCTCATCGTGAGGAAGGCGGCCACCGGCACGAGATAAAACGTGAAGCGGTTGAACGCCGGATTGCCGGCCTGGACGCTGCGCGTCTTCATGCCGTAGGCCTTGTTGATGCCCTCGCTTTGGCGCGTGTAGTGATACCACTGCCAATGCATGTACAGCGTGGCGACCGCCGTCAGGCCGCCCAGCCGGATCAGCAGGTAGACGCCGGCGAACACCGCCACCGGCAAGGGCAGCAGCAGCGCCCAGTGCTGGCGGGCGGACTTCAGGTCGAACAGCAGGCGGGTGTAGGTGGAAATGACATGATGGTAGCCAAGCAAGGCCAGGTCCAGCGAAATGATCAGCACGAAATACTGGGGCAAGCCGAGCGCCAGCGCGCCCGTGGCCAGCGCGAGCAGGGGAATGCCCAGCACGAACAGGCGGTCGAATCGCTGGCTGCGCATGTAGATCGGGGCTGTCTCGGCAATAGCGGACATGGCGTGGACTCCGGCGGGTGGCACAGTCTGTATGATAGTGCTACGCGGCAATAAGTCCACTATTCCTTTGTGCAGTGTTTTTTGGAGGAGACGGTGCGAGGGAGGTACAATTGACCCTTGAACGCTTTAAAAAGCACGAATATCCAGAAAACGCCCCTCGCTGGCCGTTTTTCACCAGCCGCTTGCCGGCGAAATTGATAATTAAAGGTTTTTCATGAGTCTCCAATGCGGCATCGTCGGCCTGCCCAACGTCGGCAAGTCCACCCTCTTCAACGCCCTGACCAAGGCCGGCATCCCGGCCGAGAACTATCCGTTCTGCACCATCGAGCCTAACGTCGGCGTGGTCGAAGTGCCGGATCCGCGCATGGCTGGCCTGGCCGAGATCGTCAAGCCGGAACGCATGGTCAACGCCATCGTCGAGTTTGTCGACATCGCCGGCCTGGTGGCGGGCGCGTCGCAGGGCGAGGGCCTGGGTAACCAGTTCCTGTCGCACATCCGCGAAACCGACGCCATCGTCAACGTCGTGCGCTGCTTCGAAGATGACAACGTGATCCACGTGGCCGGCAAGGTCAGCCCGCTGGACGACATCGAAGTGATCCAGACCGAGCTGGCGCTGGCCGACCTGGGCACCGTGGAAAAAGCCATTCACCGCGAAAACAAGAAAGCCCGTTCCGGCGACAAGGACGCCGCCAAGCTGCTGGCCATCATGGAGCGCATCGTGCCGCACCTGAACGAAGCCAAGCCGGTGCGCGCCATGGGCTTGGACGCCGACGAGATGGCCCTGATCAAGCCGCTGTGCCTGATCACCGCCAAGCCGGCCATGTATGTGGCCAACGTGTCGGACACCGGCTTCACCAACAACCCGCTGCTGGACCAGCTGACCGCCTACGCCGCCACGCAGAACGCGCCCATCGTCGCCATCTGCGCGTCGATCGAAGCGGAAATCGCCGACCTGGACGACGCCGACAAGAGCGCCTTCCTGGCCGACATGGGCATGGAAGAGCCGGGCCTGGACCGCCTGATCCGCGCCGCCTACAAGCTGCTGGGCCTGCAAACCTACTTCACCGCCGGCGTGAAGGAAGTGCGCGCCTGGACCATCCACGTGGGCGACACCGCGCCGCAGGCGGCCGGCGTGATCCACACCGACTTCGAACGCGGCTTCATCCGCGCGCAAACCATCGCCTATGACGACTTCATCCAGTACAAGGGCGAGAGCGGCGCCAAGGAAGCGGGCAAGATGCGCGCCGAGGGCAAGGAATATGTGGTCAAGGATGGAGATGTGTTGAACTTCCTGTTCAACGTCTAAACGAGAACCGGTAGATCGCTGCATCCCACGCAGCATAGGAAGTGCATGAGGAGGCCCCGCATACGCGGGGCCTCCTCATTTGGAGCATTGTCATGCCGTTTTCTATAACAGGCACCGGGCGTCTCGCCAGTGATAACGGCAACTCAGACGGGGTGTCCGATGAAATCGATCTGTCCCACGTTCTCACCCTTATAGCTGATACTGACGGTGAGCACTTTTGTATCTGAGTCCGAGATTTGCTCGGAATAGCGGGCAGTCGTGGTCAATCCTTTTTGAGGAGGAAAATTGCCGGGCTGTTGGACGATGCGGAGGTCAAGCATCAAATTGCTACCATTGAATGTATTCTCAATTTTTTCCAATATGACGTGCTGGCCCTCGTTCTCAATTGTCACGGTTCCCACGACAATGAGTGTGGCCCCAACCTTTGGCATTGGGGACGGCATTCCACTTACCCAAGCGCTCCAATTCATTGTTTGAATAGTCATTTTTTTTGCCCCTTGTTTTGATGTAAGGAAATCAATATTATCAGCTTTTTAGAGCGGGAAATTACCAAACTAACATTTGTTGTGCAAACGCCGACATAGCCCGGCGATTGCAGGACGCCGAGCGGCGCCGCTGAGCTGCCCTTCTGGAAGAGATCCGCGCGAAAATGGGCGCGGGCTGTGCCGTTAGTCGCGCGCGCGGCTTTGTTGGGTATAATCGTCGGATTGCAAGCGTCGGCCTTCCGCTCCCGCCTCACTCCTCACTAGAAAAATACTCTTCATGGCATCTTCCAACGATAACGTCAGCATGGCGCTGTTCTGCGATTTTGAAAACGTGGCGCTCGGTGTGCGCGACGCCAATTACGACAAGTTCGACATCAAGCCGGTGCTGGAACGTTTGCTGCTCAAGGGCAGCATCGTGGTCAAGAAGGCGTATTGCGACTGGGACCGCTACAAGGGCTTCAAGGCCCCTATGCACGAGGCTAACTTCGAGCTGATCGAAATCCCGCACGTGCGCCAGTCCGGCAAGAACTCGGCCGACATCCGCATGGTCGTCGACGCGCTCGACCTGTGCTACACCAAGTCGCACGTCGACACCTTCGTCATCATCTCCGGCGATTCCGATTTCTCGCCGCTGGTGTCCAAGCTGCGCGAGAACGCCAAGAAGGTGATCGGCGTCGGCGTCAAGCAGTCCACCTCGGACCTGCTGGTGGCCAACTGCGACGAATTCATCTTCTACGACGACCTGGTGCGCGAGAGCCGCCGCGCCAAGCGCGAATCCAGCAGCGAGGCCAAGCCGGCCGTCAAGCGCTCGCCGGAAGAGGAACGCATGCGCCGCGAAGAGATGGACAAGCGCCGCAACCAGGCGGTGGAAATCGCCGCCAACACCTTCGAGGCGCTGGTGTCCGAGCGCGGCGACAGCGGCAAGATCTGGGCCTCCGTGCTGAAGGAGGCGATCAAGCGCCGCAAGCCGGACTTCAGCGAGTCCTACTATGGCTTCCGCACCTTCGGCAACCTGATCGAGGAATGCAAGGCGCGCGGCCTGCTGGAATTCGGCCGCGATGAAAAGTCGGGCGCGTATGTGTATCGCGGCACCGGCGTGGCGACACCGGGCTTGCAGGTGAGCGAGGCGCCGGTGGACGGCGCGCAGTCCGAGGCGCAGGATGGCGGCAAGCAGGAATCGCGCCGCAGCCGTGGCCGTGGCCGCACCGCCGCCGAGCGGTTTGCCGAGCGTCAGGCCGAGCGCCAAGCGCAGCAGGCCCGCCAGGCGCAGCCTGCCGAGGACGAGGCGGAGCCGGAAGTGCCGGCCTATGTCGAGCCGGAGCAATTGGCTGGACAGCCGGACGCCGCGGCGGAACCGGCGGCGGAGTCCGATCGCGGTCGTGGCCGTGGTCGCGGCAATCGCGGCGGACGCAAGCAGGGCGAGCGTCAGGATCGGGCTGAGGCTGCGGCCGAGGCGCCGGTGGTCATCGAAGCGGCGGTCGAGCTGCCGGTGGTGGCCAGCGAGCCTGTGGTTGCCATTGAGGCGCCAGCCAAGAAGAAAAGCGGCCAGAAACCGCCCGCACGCAAACTGAAAGAGGCTGCCAAGCCGAAGGCCGAGGATGCCGCATCGGGCAAGGGCGGCAAGGGCGCGAAGAATGCGCGCGGTGGCAAGGGTGCCGCTGCGGTGAACGGCGAACAGCCGGCCGCCGCAATGCCAGTGCCTGTGCCGGCGCCGGTCGAAGCCACGGCGCCAGCTGCTTTGGCCGACGTTGAAGCCGCGCCGGCCGCCAAGCCGGCCAAGGCCAAGGCAGCGGCCAAGCCTCGCAAGCCAGCGGCGCCACGCGCACCGCGTGCGCCCAAGGCCGCCGCCGCCAAAGTCGAGGAGTAATCCCGGACGGGGAGGGCGGGCCGCCAGCGGTCCGCTCCGGCTGATCGTATAATGGCAATGTTTTCATCTGCCTAACAACGGTGCCGAACATGCCCAGCCTCTCCGAAATCACGCTGTATCCGATCAAGTCCTGCGCCGGCATCCCGCTGCAGGAAGCCACGCTGACCGTCACCGGCCTGATGTCCGGACAGATCTACGACCGCGAATGGATGGTGGTCGACGGCGCCGGCGTCTGCCTGACCCAGCGCGACCACCCGCGCATGGCGCTGATCATCCCCAGCCTCAAGGCCAGCACGCTGGAGCTGCGCGCGCCCGGCATGTTGCGGCTTGAAATCCCCCTCGACCTGCCCGATCCCTATCTGGCGCCCACCCTCACCACCCAGGTCTGGGACGACACCGTGCTGGCCTACGATTGCGACGACCTGACCGCCGCATGGTTTACCCAGGCGATCGGCGTGCCGTGCCGGCTGGCGCGCTTCCACGCCAACGCCGAGCGCGCCGTCAGCGAGAAATGGACCAACGGCGTGGCCGCCACCACCATGTTCTCGGACGGCTATCCGATGCTGGTGGCCGGGGCCGCCTCGCTGGACGACCTGAACGACAAGCTGCGCCGCGCCGGCCGCGAGGCCATTCCGATGAACCGCTTCCGTCCGAACCTGGTCGTGTCCGGCATCGAGGCCTTCGAGGAGGACTACGTCGAATCGTTCCAGCTGGGCGACGCCTTGCTCAAGCCGGTCAAGCCGTGCTCGCGCTGCCCGATGCCGTCGGTCGACCAGGCCACCGGCCAGTTCGGTCCCGACCCGCTGGACATCATGCAAAGCTACCGCGCCAAGGCCGAGCTGGACGGCGCCCTGTGCTTCGGCATGAACGCCATCCTGGTCGCCGGCGAGGGCCAGCAGGTGCGGGTGGGGCAGGAAATCGTCGTCACGCTGGCGTTTTAACGCGCTCAGGCATTCCCAACCGCCAAAAGATGGCGTAATGTTGCAAGGGGACTGAAACCAGCTGATGAGTAAGGGCAAATATGACGCAAACTGCAACAGGCAAGTTATCGCCGCAGACTGACCACGCCGCGCGCGCGGTGGATCTGGCGGCCGAAAACCAGGCCCTGCGGGCGCGCATGGCTTACCTGCTGGAGCAGGCCGAGCGCAACCACTCCATCATGACCCGCCACCAGGCCTTCGACCTGGACATCGTCAGCGCCGCCAATTTTCCCGAACTGATAGGCACCATCTTCCGCGTGCTGCCGGTGATCTCCGAGCTCGACAGCGTGACCCTGACCTTGGTCGACGAGGACGCCGACATCCGCACCGTCATGCTCAAGCTGGACGTGGTGTTCGAGGATTTCCCCGAGCTGATCTTTGTGGAATCGCTGGATGGCCTGGGTTTTGACCTGGGCCAGCGCAACGTCTACACGCCGCCGCCCAAGCCGCTGCTGGGCATGTACGACGCGCAGCGCCACGCGACGCCGTTCCCGCGGCCGCCGGCCGGGCTGCAAAGCGTGGCCTTGGTGCCGCTGCTGCGCAACAAGCGCATCATCGGCAGCCTCAACCTGGGCAGCTGCGACCCGACCCGCTTCACGCCCAGCCTGGGTACCGACTTCATCGAGCACATGGCGTCGATCATCGCCATCTGCCTGGAAAACGTCATCAGTAACGAGATGTTGAAGTACATCGGCCTGACCGACTCGCTGACCGGGGTCTACAACCGGCGCTACATCGACCGGCGTTTGCTGGAGGAGATCGCCCGCGCGCGGCGCCAGAAATATCCGATCTCGTTCATGTACATCGACATCGACCACTTCAAGCGCGTCAACGACACGGTCGGCCACGGCGGCGGCGACGACGTGCTGCGCGAAGTGGCCACCCGCATCAAGAACGAGCTGCGCACGTCGGACGCGCTGGCGCGCTTCGGCGGCGAAGAGTTTGTCGTGCTGCTGATCGATGCCAATCTGGAGAGTGCCGCCTTCGTGGCCGAGCGCATCCGCGCCAGCGTGGCCGGCAGCATGATCGCGCTGTCGCAGGAATTGCAGTTGTCGGTCACGGTATCGATCGGCGTGGCCTGCCTGAACCCGGGCGAAGCCGAAGGCGACCCGGCCGCCGTCGCGCGCGCCTGGGTGGCGCAGGCCGACACGCTGCTATACGTCGCCAAGGAAACCGGCCGCAACCGTGTAATCAGCCGCGCCGAAGGCGGGGGTCAAGTCTGACATTCGGACACGGCCTCTGCCGTAGCGGCCGCCACAAAATTGGGGTCAAGTCTGACATTCGGACACGAGCTCTGCCGTAGCGCCGTGCTACGGCAGAGCTCGTGTCCGAATGTCAGACTTGACCCCAATTAGCTACGGCAGAGTTCGTGTCCGAATGTCAGACTTGACCCCAGTGTTTTACCAGTGTTTTAGCGCAGCAGGCGCTGCTCGGCGCGGTTGACGGCTTCGGCCGTGCCGCGCAAGACCACCACGTCGCCCGCTTCCAGCACCAGCTCCGGCGTCACGTCCAGCCGGCCCTTGCCGCGCCGGATGCCGCTCACCTCGGCGCCCGCTCCGGCCACGTCGATCTCGCCCAGCGACTTGCCCACGCTGGCCGCGCTGTCGCGCAGCGTGACCGAATGCAGACGCTCCAGGTCGGCCTCCTCGCCGGCGTCGCTGGCGCCGTGGAAGTAGCCGCGCAGCGAGGCGTAGCGTTCCTCGCGCGCCGTCTGCACCCGGTGCACCACCCGCCGCAGCGGCACGCCCAGCATCACCAGCGCGTGCGAGGCCAGCATCAGGCTGCCCTCCATCAGCTCCGGCACCACCTCCGCCGCGCCGGCCGCCTTCAGCCGGTCGAGGTCGGTGTCGTCGTGTGAGCGCACGATCACCGGCAAGGTCGGCGCCAGCTCGTGCACCAGGTGCAGCACCTTCAGCGCCGACGGCGTGCTGGCGTAGGTGATCACCACCGCGCTGGCGCGGTAGATGCCGGCCGCCACCAGGCTCTCCCGCCGCGCGGCGTCGCCATAGGAGACGTTGCGCCCGGCCGTCTGCGCCTCCTGCACCCGCTCCGGATCCAGGTCCAGCGCGTGGTAATCGATATTCTCCTCGGCCAGCAGGGTCGCCAGGCTCTGCCCGCTGCGGCCGAAGCCGCACACGATCACGTGCTTGTTGGTGGACATGGTGCGGCTGGCGATCTTGGTCAGGGCCAGCGATTGCATCATCCATTCGTTGCTGGAGACCTTCATCACGATCTGGTCCGACTTGGCGATGATGAACGGCGCCACCAGCATCGACAGCACCATCGACGCCAGCACCACCTGGATGATGAGCGGGTCCATCAGATGGCTGCCGCCGGCCAGGTTCAGCAGCACGAAGCCGAACTCGCCCGCCTGCGCCAGCGCCAGGCCGGTGCGCATCGAGACGCCGTCCGAGGCGCCGAACAGCTTGGCCAACCCGGCGATCAGCGCGAACTTGAGCAGCACCGGTCCCGCCAGCAGCACCAGCACCAGCCACCAGTGCGTCATGACCAGCCGCACGTTGAGCAGCATGCCGATGGTGATGAAGAACAGCCCCAGCAGCACGTCGCGGAAGGGCTTGATGTCCTCCTCCACCTGGTGCTTGTATTCGGTCTCGGAGATCAGCATGCCGGCCACGAAGGCGCCCAGCGCGAGCGACAGGCCGGCGCGCTCGGTGATCCAGGCCGCGCCCAGCGTGATCAGCAGCAGGTTGAGCATGAACAGCTCCTGCGAGCGCCGCTTGACCACCACCGTGAACCAGCCGCGCACCAGCTTCTGGCCGAAGAACAGCAGCAGCGCCAGCACGATCACGGCCTTCAGGCCGGCCCAGGCCAGCGTTTCGGCCAGCGCGTCCGGCCGCTGGCCCAGCGATGGAATCAGGATCAGCAGCGGCACCACGGCCAAGTCCTGGAACAGCAGGATGCCGATGATCTTGCGCCCGTGCGCGCTTTCCAGCTCCAGCCGCTCGGTCAGCATCTTCGAGACGATGGCGGTGGACGACATGGCCAGCGCGCCGCCCAGCGCGAACGAGGCTTGCCAGCCGATGTGGATGGCCGGCGGCAGCTGGGTGGCGATGGCCCAGCCGAACAGCATGGTGGCGAGGATGGTCAGCCCCACCTGCGCCATGCCCAGCCCGAACACGATGCGGCGCATGGCCATTAATTTGGGCAGGGAGAATTCCAGCCCGATCGAGAACATCAGGAACACCACGCCGAACTCGGCCAGCGAGTGGAAAGCCTCGCCCGATTCGGCCAGGCCCAGCGCGTGGGGGCCGATCAGGATGCCGACCGCCAGGTAGCCCAGCATCGGCGGCAGCTGCAGCATGCGGAAGGCGACCACGCCCAGCACCGCGCTGCCCAGCAACAACAGGGTCAATTCCAAAGGTGTAAACGTCATATCAACCTGGCCAGAAAATATTATTTCGTTGTTTGTGGGCTGTAGGGGCCCTTATGTTGTTACTGGCAAGTTTTTTGCTTTCTCAATTCGGCTATACTTGGGCATGAGTGTAACCCATGAAAAAACAATGCTGAAAGCTTTTGACGCAAATATGGCCGCGCGTGCGTTGCGCCTTGCCCGCGACACCCTGCAAAACGAGGCCGAGGCCATCGCCGCCCTGAACGCCCGCCTGGACGCCGACGATAGCGTGGTCCAGGCCATCGAACTGTTGCTGAATTGCAAGGGGCGAGTGGTCGTGTCCGGCATCGGCAAGTCCGGCCACATCGGCCGCAAGATCGCCGCCACGCTGGCCTCGACCGGCACGCCGGCGCTGTTCGTGCATCCGGCCGAAGCCGCGCACGGCGACCTCGGCATGGTCACCGCCGACGACGCCTTCATCGCCATTTCCTATTCCGGCGAGAGCGCCGAGCTGATGACCATCCTGCCGGTGGTCAAGCGCATGGGCAGCAAGGTCATCGCCATGACCGGCAAGCCCGGCTCCAGCCTGGCCGGCATCGCCGACGTCCACCTGAACGTGGCCGTGGCCAAGGAAGCCTGCCCGATGAACCTGGCGCCGACCACCTCGACCACCGTCACGCTGGCGCTGGGCGACGCCATCGCCGTCGCGCTGCTGGACCTGCGCGGCTTCAAGGAAGAGGACTTCGCGCGCTCCCACCCGGGCGGCGCGCTGGGCCGCCGCCTGCTGACCCATGTGCGCGACGTCATGCGCAGCGGCGACGCGGTGCCGAAGGTCACCGCCGACGTCAAGCTGACCGACGCGCTGCTGGAGATCACGCAGAAGGGCATGGGCATGACCGCCGTGGTCGACGCCGATAACAAGCCGATCGGCGTGTTCACCGACGGCGACCTGCGCCGCATGATCGAGAAGGTCCAGGACTTCACCAAGGTCGTGATCCGCGATGTCATGCACGCCAACCCGCGCAGCATCTCGCCGGAAAAGCTGGCGGTCGACGCCGTCGCCGTGATGGAACAGTTCCGCATCAACCAGATGCTGGTGACCGACGCCGACGGCAAGCTGGTCGGCGCGCTGCACATCCACGACCTGACCCGCGCCAAGGTGATCTGATGACCGAACTGACCTATGTGGAACGCGCCGCGCGCGTCAAGCTGATGATCTTCGACGTCGACGGCGTGCTGACCGACGGCAGCCTGCACTACGGCGCCGAGGGCGAGGCGCTGAAGACCTTCAACGTGCACGACGGCCTGGGCATCAAGCTGCTGCAGGAGTCCGGCGTGCAGACCGCCATCATCAGCGCGCGCACCTCGCCGCAAGTGATCAAGCGCGCGGCCGACCTCGGCATCGGCTTCCTGCACCAGGGCGGCCACGACAAGCTGACCCCGTTCAACGCGCTGCTGGAAAAGACCGGCCTCACCGCCGAGCAGGTCGGCTTCATCGGCGACGACGTGGTCGACCTGCCCATCCTCACGCGCGTCGGCTTCGCGGTGGCCGTGCCGAACGGCCGCGCCGAAGTGCTGGAGCGCGCCCACCACACCACGGTCGCCGCCGGCGGCCGCGGCGCCGTGCGCGAAGTGTGCGAACTGCTGCTGCACGCGCAGGGCACGTACGAGCGCGTGATGGCGCAGTTCCTGGTTTGACGGGGAGCACGCATGCATAAGAGAACAGCCCACCGTTGGCAGTTGACCATCGTGATGGTGGTCGGTGTGTTTGTCGCCGTCGGCAGCTTCTGGCTGGTGCAGGTGGTCAACCAGGCCGGCCAGCAGGCACAGGCCGACCAGCACCGCGACGAGCCGGACTACATCATCGACCGCTTCAGCATGGTCCGCATGAATAAGACCGGCCAGCCGGCCTACATCATCTCCGGCGAGAAGCTGACCCATTTGCCGGTCGGCGACGCGTCCGACATCGACAAGCCGTACGTGCACAGCCTGTCGGGCGACCAGCCGCCAATGAATATGCATGCCGACACCGCCCATGTCGACCAGGGCAATACGCGCGTCAAGCTCAGTGGTAACGTCGACGTGGTGCGCCCGGCCACGCCGAAGGCGCAGGCGTTGCGCATGACGACCTCGACCCTGACCGTGTACCCGGACGAGGAACGGATGGAAACCACGGCGCCGGTGGCGCTGGAAATCGGCAACGCCACCGCCAACGGCGTCGGCATGAAGGCCAACAACGCCACCCGCGAAGTGCAGCTGGGCGGACGCGGGCAGCTGGTGCTGCCGCCGCGCCCCGGCCATTGAAGAACCAACGATGAAGAATGGAATGACGATGAAAAAATTGATATTGTCGGCCGCTGTGCTGCTGATGGCGGCCTGTGCCGCCCACGCGGAAAAGGCCGACTCCACCAAACCGACCACGATCCAGTATGACGATCTGCAGATCGATGACGTCAAGCAGGTCAAGACGCTGATCGGCAACGTGGTGCTGACGCGCGGCACCTTGCTGCTGAAGTCGCCCAAGGCGGTGATGACCACCGACCCGGAAGGTTATGACTTTGTCGTGCTGACCAGCACGCCGGGCACGCCCGCCACCTTCCGCCAGAAGCGCGATGGCGCCGGCGACCAGTGGGTCGAGGGCGAAGCCGAACGCATCGAGTACAGCAACAAGACCGACCTGGTCAAACTGTTCTCCAAGGCCAAGGTGCGCCGCCTCGAAGGCGGCCGCCTCAGCGACGAGGTCAACGGCGAGTTCATTTCCTACGACAGCCGCAAGGAACAGTTCGCCGTGAAGAACACCGTCACCGGCGAGAGCAAGCCGGGCGCCGGCCGCGGCACCATGGTGATCCAGCCAACCATCCGCCCGGCCGCGCCGGCCGCCACGCCAGCAACGACGCCAGCCGCGTCGACGCCACCGGCCACGGAGAAGTGAGCATGGAACCATCCTGCGGTAGCACCCTGATCGTACGCGGCCTGCAAAAGACCTATGGCAAGCGCCAGGTCGTGCATGACGTGTCCCTGCAAGTGGAATGCGGCGAAGTGGTGGGCCTGCTCGGCCCCAACGGCGCCGGCAAGACCACCTCGTTCTACATGATCGTCGGCTTGGTGCCGTCGGACGCCGGCAGCATCGACATCAGCGGCACCGACATCTCCTCGCTGCCGATCCACCGCCGCGCCTCGCTTGGCTTGTCCTACCTGCCGCAGGAAGCGTCGGTGTTCCGCAAGCTGACGGTGGAGGAAAATATCCGCGCCGTCCTCGAAATCCAGAAAGTGGACGGCAAGCCTTTATCCAAGGCTGCCATTGATGAACGGCTCAATACCCTGCTGGCCGATTTGCAGATCGAAAAGCTGCGCGAGAACCAGGCGCTGTCGCTCTCGGGCGGCGAGCGCCGCCGCGTGGAGATCGCGCGCGCACTGGCCACCAACCCGCGCTTCGTGCTGCTCGACGAACCATTCGCCGGGGTCGACCCGATCGCCGTCATTGAGATCCAGCGCATCGTGCGCTTCCTCAAGGAACGCGGCATCGGCGTCCTCATTACCGATCACAATGTGCGCGAGACGCTGGGCATCTGCGACCGCGCATATATCATCAACCAGGGCACGGTATTGGCTTCAGGCCGGCCAGACGACATCATCGCCAACGAATCGGTGCGTCGCGTGTATCTGGGTGAACACTTCCGTATGTGACCCATGAAACAGTCTTTGCAACTGCGCACGTCGCAGCACCTCGCGCTGACGCCTCAGTTGCAGCAGTCGATCCGGCTGCTGCAACTGTCGACGCTGGAGCTGCATCAGGAACTGGAACAGCTGCTGACCGATAATCCGCTGCTGGAGCGCCTCGACGACCCGCTGGACCGCTCGCTGCGGCTGCTGTCGGACGGGGCCATCAGCCAGCAAGCCCCGGTCGGCGACGCGCCGCCGGAAGGCCCGCCCAACGCCCAGGAGGCGCCGGCAGCCGACGCCGACAACTACGACGGCCCGGCCGCCGACACCGAAAGCACCAGCAGCGACGCCGACGTCGACTGGAGCGACGCCGGCCGCAGCAAGGCGCCCGACGACGAGGACGCGCGTCCGCAACTGGAGGCCAGCCACTGCACGCTGCGCGAGCACCTGATGGAGCAGATGCGCGTGACGGTGCTGGAGATGCGCGACCGCGCGCTGGTCGAGCTGATCATCGACGCGCTGGACGAGAACGGCTACCTGGAGGAATCGCTGGAGGAAATCCACGCCCGCCTGCCGGAAGAGCTGGAGGTCGACCTCGACGAACTGCGCACCGCCTTGTCGCTGCTGCAAAGCTTCGACCCGATGGGCGTGGGCGCGCGCAACGCCTCCGAATGCCTGGCGCTGCAGATCAAGCGCCTGCCGGGCATCCCGATGGTGACGCGGCGCATGGCGCTGGCCATCGTGGAAAATCATTTGACCTGGTTTGCCCAGCGCGACTTCAACAAATTGAAGAAGGCGCTGCTGTGCGACGACGAGGATTTGCGCGAGGCACAAACCGTCATCCGCCAGTGCAATCCGCATCCGGGCTCGGCGTTCGCGTCCGACGTGTCGGACTACGTGGTGCCGGACGTGATCGTCAAAAAAGCGCGCAACGGCTGGCAAGTGAGCCTCAACAACGACGTCATGCCGCGCCTGCGCGTAAACGCCATGTACGCCAACCTGCTCAAGCAGGGAAAAGGCGAGGGCGCGATGGGCGCGCAGCTGCAGGAAGCCAAGTGGCTGATCAAGAATATGCGCCAGCGTTTCGACACGATTTTGCGCGTCGCACAAGCGATAGTAGAACGACAAAAGAACTTTTTCTCGCATGGCGCGGTCGCCATGCGCCCCCTTGTGCTTCGCGAAATTGCTGATACACTGGGTCTACACGAGAGCACTATTTCTCGTGTAACAACTCAAAAATATATGCTGACCCCGCATGGCATGTTTGAGTTGAAATATTTCTTTGGTAGCCATGTCGCCACCGAAGCGGGGGGGGAAGCAAGTTCGACGGCGATACGCGCACTCATTGTGCAATTGACAGGAGCAGAAGACCCGAAAAATCCTTTATCCGACAGTAAGATTGCGGACATGCTGGGAGAACAAGGCATGGTGATTGCGCGACGAACTGTTGCCAAATATCGCGAAGCTTTGAAAATCCCGCCAGTCAGTCTCCGCAAGTCTTTGTAGTTACCTGGTTCCTGCGCGCCCGGTAGCAATGGGCCCCGCACTAACCGTAAGAAGCGACATTATCTTTAGGAGTGTGTATGAATCTCACCATCAGTGGACATCATCTCGAAGTGACCTCGGCCATCCGTGAATACGTGCAGAGCAAGCTGGAACGCGTCACCCGCCACTTTGATCAAGTGATTGATATTGCTGTCATCCTGACCGTAGATAACCTTAAAGAGAAAGAGAAACGCCAGAAGGCTGAAATCAACCTGCGCATGTCGGGCAAGACCGTCTACGTGGAAAGCCTGTCGCAGGACCTGTACGCCGCCATCGACACCTTGGTCGACAAGCTGGATCGGCAGGTCATGAAGTACAAAGCCAAGGTCCAAGAGCACGGCCACGATGCGATCAAGCATCTCCCGGATAGCTACGAACCCGCTGCCGCCGCCCTATAACAACGGCCCCGGCACCATCAAACTAAGGGCGCACTGGCGCCCTTTTTTGCGCCCGCATAGAATAGGGTTTTCACCACTATCCTGCGCACCTCATGAGCGAATACGTCCACACCAGCGTCAGCAACGGAACCGGCTTCATCACGCTGGACCGGCCCAAGGCCTTGAACTCTTTATCGCTGGCGATGGTGCGCGACATCACACAGGCGCTGATCGCATGGCGCGACGACAGCGGCGTGGCCGCCGTGGTCATCCGCAGCAGCAGCGAGAAGGCCTTCTGCGCCGGCGGCGACATCCGCTTCTTCTACGACGCCGGCCGCGCCACGCCGCAGGGCGGCAGCGCGCTGGTGGAGGACTTCTTCACCGAGGAGTACGCGCTCAACCACCTGATCCATTTCTATCCCAAGCCCTACATCGCGCTGATGGACGGCGTGGTCATGGGCGGCGGCATGGGCGTGGCGCAGGGCGGCCCCGGCTGCCGCGTGCGCATCGTCACCGAGCGGACCAGGATGGCCATGCCGGAAGTGAACATCGGCCTGTTCCCGGACGTGGGCGGCAGCTACTTCCTGTCGCGCGCGCCGGGCAAGCTGGGCTGCTACCTGGGCGTGACCGGCGTGACCATAGCCGCGGCCGACGCCCTGTACGCGGGACTGGCCGACCACTACGCGCCGGCGGACGCGATGGAGGTGCTGGAGGCCATCCTGGAATCGACCGCGGGCGTGGAACTGGCCGAGGCCATTGCCGCCTTCGCCGAGCCGTTCAAGGGCGCGGCGGGCGACAGCAAGCTGGCGGCCGAGCGCGCAGCCATCGACCGCCACTTCGGCGCCGGCTCGGTGCCGGCCATCATCGCCTCGCTGAAAACGGACGACAGCGCCTTCGCGCAAAAGACGCTGCAGGTGATGGCCACGCGCTCGCCGCTGATGATGTGCGTGACGCACGAGCTGGTCGGGCGCGGCGCCGCGCTGGACGTGGCCGGCTGCCTGCGCATGGAGCGCACGCTGGTGCGCCACAACTTCGAGGATGGCGAAGTGATTGAAGGCGTGCGCGCGCTGGTCATCGACAAGGACAACGCGCCGCAATGGAAGCCGGCCGTGCTGGACGAGGTGGACGCCGCCATGGTGCAGCGCTTCTTCCAGCCGGTATGGCCGGACTACGCCCACCCGCTGCGTCACCTGGATTGAGTGTCGAAGACGCGAGCGCCTACTGCTCGCGGTGGCGCAGGATGACGCGTTCGGATTGCTGGAAGTAGGCCGCCAGCTGCTCGGCCATGTAGACCGAACGGTGCTGGCCGCCGGTGCAGCCCACCGCCACCGTCAGGTAGCTGCGGTTGTCGGTCTTGAAGGACGGCAGCCATTTCTCGATGAAGACGCGGATGTCGTTCATCAAGTCCAGCGCGCTCGGCTGGGCGTTGAGGAACTCGATCACCGGCGCATCGCGCCCGGTCAGCGGACGCAAGGTCAGGTCGTAGTAGGGATTCGGCAAGGCCCGCACGTCGAACACGAAGTCCGCGTCCAGCGGCACGCCCAGCTTGAAGGCGAACGATTCAAAGAACAGGGTCAGCGGCGCGCGTTCGGCCGCCACCAGGTCCTTGACCCAGGCGCGCAATTTGTTGGCGCTCAGTTCCGAGGTGTCGATCACATGGCCCAGCTGTTCGATGGTCGACAGCCGTTCGCGTTCTTCCGAAATGCACTCGATCAGCGTGCGCCGCGCCGCCGGGTTCTGGCCCGGCCGCAGCTCGTGCGACAGCGGATGGCTGCGCCGCGTTTCCGAGAAGCGCGCCACCAGCGAATGCGTGTTCGCGGTGAGGAAGATGATCTTGACGTCGTGGCCCTGCGCGCGCAGGCGTTCGACGGCGGCAGGCAGCGTGGCCAGCGACTGGGCGCTGCGCGCATCGACCGCCACGGCCAGCGTCTCCAGGCCTTCCTCGACCAGGGTGTCCACCAGGCTGGCAAGCAGGGCGGGCGGCAGGTTGTCCACGCAATAGTGTCCCGTGTCTTCCAGGACGTTCAGGGCGACGGATTTGCCGGAGCCGGAAATACCGGTAATGAGTACGATGCGCATAGCCCGGGATGATACCGCAGCCCGGCGAAGCTTGCCCATCTTGACCATGTTTAGTTTTCGCAATGACGCGAAAAAACCATGCGGTACTTGCTTAGTCGCCGCTCATCGCTTGTCTTTGACGTTCCATGAATTCCTGCAGCGTGTCGATGCCGCGCAGTTGCAGGATGGTGTTGCGCACGGCGGCCTCCAGCAGCACCGCGATGTTGCGGCCGGCCGCCACCGGGATCACCACCTTGCGGATCGGCAGCCCCAGCACGTCCTCGGTCGGGAACTGGAACGGCAGGCGCTCCACCTCCTCGTCGGCCGCGCCGCGCCGCACCAGGTGCACGATCAGCTTCAGCCGCATCTTGCGGCGCACGGCGGTCTCGCCGAAGATGGCCTTGATGTCCAGCAGCCCCAGCCCGCGCACTTCCAGCAGGTTCTGCAGCAGCGCCGGGCAGCGGCCCTCGATCATGTTCGGCGCGATGCGCGAGAACTCCACCGCGTCGTCGGCCACCAGGCCGTGCGAGCGCGAGATCAGCTCCAGGCCCAGCTCGCTCTTGCCGAGGCCGGAGTCGCCGGTGATCAGCACGCCCACGCCCAGCACGTCCATGAACACGCCGTGCATGATGATGCGCTGGGCCAGCTTCTTGGACAGGTAGACGCGCAGGAAGTCGATCACCTGCGCGGCCGGCAGCGGCGTGGAGAACAGCGGGATGTTTTTCTCGTCGCAGATGGCGAGGATGTCGGGCGGCGTCTCCAGCCCCTGCGCGATGATCAGCGCCGGCGGGCCGCCGGCGATCAGCTCGCCGATGACGTGGGCGCGCGTCAGCGATTTCAAACGCTGGTAGTAATTGATTTCCTGGTGCCCGAAGACCTGGATGCGGCCCGGGTGGATGGTGTTCAGGTGGCCGACCTGGTCGGCGGCCGAGGCCACGTCGCCGGAGATCAGGCGCTCGCCGCCGGGGAAGCCGGCGAACCAGCCGAGCTGCAAACTTTCGCGATTGTCGTCGTAGAGGCGTTGTATCGTCAGCGGAGTTTGCAGCATGGGTCGTCTTTACATAAGGATGAACTGAAGCTTAGTTTAACCTATAGTCCGGCGACCCAGACAATCTCACCCCGCCGCCTGCAGGCTGGGCACCCAGTTGATGATGCGCGCATGGACCGATTTCGGATCGGCGTCCGTGCTCAGCGCGGTGCGGAAGGCGTCGTCGGAAAACATCTCGGCGATTTCGGACAGGATCTCCAGGTGCTGCTGGGTGACGTGGTCCGGGATCAGCAGGAAGAACAGCAGGTTGACCGGCTTGCCGTCGGGCGATTCGAACGGAATCGGCTCGGCCAGGCGCACGAAGGCGGCCAGCGGCGTCTTCAGGCTCTTCATGCCCTTGATGCGGCCGTGCGGCACGGCGACGCCATGGCCCAGCCCGGTCGAACCCAGGCGCTCGCGCGCGAACAGATTGTCCGACACGGTGGAGCGGGCGATGCCGCAGTTGTTTTCGAAGATCAGGCCGGCCTGCTCGAAAGCGCGCTTCTTGCTGGACACTTCCAGATCGAGCTGCACGTTTTCCAGTGAGAGTATTTTGCTAAGGTTATTCATAACGCGACATAAAATGTTGCAACGCACAAAGGTGGCATGCGAGCAGAATTATAGGCTGGTTTCTGCGCCATGTAACATGAAATCGCTCGCGCCGGTCGTTGTGTTTATGCCAGCCAGCCGGCGCGCGGGCTGGGCTGTATTTGCAGCAAAGAAAGGAATCGCTATTTCTGAGTAGGAATCATGGAAAACGCCGGTTTTTCGCCAGGGTCCGGGGCGAATTTCCGATTATTTGCGCGTTTTCTGGCCGGTGTGGCCAAATGGGGCGCCGTTGCGTGCAACCGCGCCCCATCCGCCTATCATACGCCTGATTTTTCCCGTTTGATTGGAAAAAGTGCCAGACCTATTGACGTGCGCCACGAAGATTGGACGGCTTCTGAGCGCTGCTGAAGTTGCTGCGCCAGGGGTTGATGTCGAGCCCGCCGCGCCGGGTGTAGCGGGCGTACACCGACAGCTGCTGGGGCTGGCACTGGCGCAGGATGTCGGTGAAGATGCGCTCGACGCACTGCTCGTGGAACTCGTTGTGCTCGCGGAAGCCGATCAGGTAGCGCAGCAGGCTTTCCTGGTCGATCTGCGGGCCGGCGTAGTGGATCTGCACACTGGCCCAGTCCGGCTGGCCGGTGACCAGGCAGTTCGACTTGAGCAGGTGCGAGATCAGCTTCTCCTCGACCGGCTCCTCGTCCAGCGCGGCCTTGAGCAGCTCGGGCGCCGGGCTGTAGTGGTCGACGTCGATGTCCAGGCGGTCCAGCAGCAGGCCGTCGAGCTCGCCCATCTCCACCATGCCGAATTCCTCGGGCTGGGTCAGCGAGATGTGGACGCTGGCGCCGAAGCCGTTCGACAAGTCCTGCTGCAGCAGCTGCTTGAGCGCGACCACGCTGTCGAGGCGGGTCTGGTTGAAGGAGTTCAGGTACAGCTTGAAGGACTTCGATTCGATGATGTTGGGCGAATCGGCCGGCACCGTGATGCGGGCGATCGCCACCTGCGGCTTGCCGCGCGTGTTCAGCCACGAGATCTCGTAGGCGTTCCAGATGTCGACGCCGAAGAAGGGCAGGGTGCCGGTCAGGCCCAGCTCGTCGCGCTTGCCCTGGCGCGCAATCGGGAACAGCAGCTCCGGCGCGTAGTCGGTGCGGTAGGCGGAGGTTTTTCCCAGCGGGGACAAGTCGACGGTGTTGGTCATGGCGGTCTGTGTGATTCGGTGAAGGACGGCATGGTAGCGCAAACCATGCCGTCGTGCTGCGCTTAGCCCAGGAACAGCTTGTACACGGGATTGGCGCTCTCATCCCAGTAGCGGTAGCCCAGCGTGGTGAGGAACTGCGCGAACTGGTCCATTTCCTCCGGCGGCACCTGCAGGCCGATCAGGATGCGGCCGACGTCGCCGCCCTGGCTGCGGTAGTGGCACAGCGAGATGTTCCAGTTCGGCGCCATCGAATTGAGGAAGCGCATCAGCGCGCCCGGACGCTCGGGGAATTCGAAACGATACAGCAACTCGTCCCTGGCCAGCGCGCTCTTGCCTCCCACCAGGTGGCGGATGTGGGCCTTGGCCAACTCGTCGTGGGTCAGGTCCAGCGTCTTGAAGTCGTGCTGCTCGAAGGTGCGCGCCAGCGCGCCCGACTCGCCGCGGTCGGCGATCTGCACGCCGCAGAACACATGGGCCTCGTCCTTGTCGCTGATGCGGTAGTTGAACTCGGTGACGTTGCGCGGGCCGACCAGCGCGCAGAAGCGCTTGAAGCTGCCGCGCTGTTCCGGCAGCGTGACGGCGAACACCGCCTCGCGCGCCTCGCCCAGTTCGGCGCGTTCGGCCACGAAGCGCAGGCGGTCGAAGTTCATGTTGGCGCCGCTGGCGATGGTGATCAGCGTCTCGTTCCTGACCGGGTCCTTGGTCAGCGCCGCGCGCTCGACATAGGCCTTGGCGCCGGCGATGGCCAGCGCGCCGGACGGCTCCAGGATCGAGCGGGTGTCGCTGAACACGTCCTTGATGGCCGCGCTGATGGCGTCGGTGTCGACCAGGATGATGTCGTCCACATACTGCTGCACCAGGCGGAAGGTTTCCTCGCCGGCCAGGCGCACCGCCGTGCCGTCGGCGAACAGGCCGACGTCGGCCAGCGTCACGCGCTCGCCGGCCTTGACGCTGCGCGCCATGGCGTCCGAGTCCAGGCTCTGCACGCCGATGATCTTGATGTCGGGACGGATCTGCTTGACATAAGCGGCGATGCCGGAGATCAGGCCGCCGCCGCCGATCGGCACGAAGATCGCGTGGATCGGGCCGGAGTGCTGGCGCAGGATCTCCATGCCGATGGTGCCCTGGCCGGCGATCACATCGGGATCGTCGAACGGATGGACAAAGGTCAGCTTCTGTTCCTGCTCCAGCAGCAGCGCGTGGTTGTAGGCGTCGGTATAGGACTCGCCGTGCAGCACCACCTCGACATCGGCGCCGCCGCGCGCCTTGACCGCCTCGACCTTCACCTGCGGCGTGGTGGTCGGCATCACGATGACCGCGCGGCAGCCCATGCGCGCCGCCGACAGCGCCACGCCTTGCGCGTGGTTGCCGGCCGAAGCGCAGATCACGCCGCGCTTGCGCTGGGCCTCGCTCAGGTGGGCCATCTTGTTGTAGGCGCCGCGAATCTTGAAGCTGAACACGCTCTGCATGTCCTCGCGCTTGAAGTAAATTCGGTTCTCGAAGCGCTGCGACAGCGTCGGCGCGAGTTCCAGCGGGGTTTCAGTAGCGACGTCGTAGACGCGCGCGGTCAGGATTTTCTTCAGATAGTCGATAGTCATGGTCTGCAAACATAGTGATTCCGGGATGGGCGTTGCTCATTCAGTGCTAACTATCCGGCGTGTGACCGGGTGAAGCAGGGGCGCGGGCCGCGCGCGGATGGGCGGGCGGCCGGACTGTTCAATCATGCGGTGTGCGACTCATTATAATGGACACCTTTCCTTCCGCTCAAAGAAACCGATGATCGAATCTGCAATCGCCTGGCTGCTGCACCTGTTGGCGGCGCCGGAAGTGGGCCTGACATCGGTCTTTATCATCAGCCTGATCTCGGCCACCTTGGTGCCGCTGGGCTCGGAGCCGGCGGTGTTTGCCGTCGTCAAGGCCAACCCGGCCATGTTCTGGAGCGTGATCGCCGTCGCCACCATCGGCAACACGCTGGGCGGCGCCATCGATTACTGGATGGGCTATCAGGCCAAGCAATCCTTCGCCAAGGAACGCAAGAGCCGCTGGTTCCACTGGCTGGAGCGCTACGGCGCCAAGACCATGCTGCTGGCCTGGCTGCCCGGCATCGGCGATCCGCTGTGCACGCTGGGCGGCTGGCTCAAGCTGCCGTTCTGGCCCAGCATCGCCTACATGGCGGCCGGAAAACTGCTGCGCTACCTGACCATGACCTCGCTGCTGTTGTACGTGCCGGACGGGGTTTGGCACCGGATCGGCCAAATGCTCGGCTAATTTGGTGCAAGCTATCATATTGCCATAAGCGCTTGAGCGTGAATTTCGTTCAGTTTTATACCGGTTATTTATCCGTTATTGCCAACAAAATCCGGAATTTACAAATTTTTGGTGGGTTGTTGCCGACCCGATAGCCCCTTGGCCGCCTAAGGCTGTTCCGGCGTGGTGCGCCGCAATACGCTAAAATGACCCTCCCGGGTTCAGTCTACAAGTCCAATCTCACAATGAATGCCCCTGCACAAATCCAAGCATTGCTGGCGGAAACGCCCCACGGTCCCGAGGCCACGCGCCTTCGTGAAATTCCTTACAACTACACGTCGTTTTCCGATCGCGAGATCGTCATCCGGCTGCTGGGCGAGGAGTCGTGGAGCTTGCTGGATGCCCTGCGCGGCGCCCGCCAGACCGGCCGGTCGGCGCGCATGCTGTACGAGGTGCTGGGCGATATCTGGGCCGTCCGCCGCAATCCCTACCTGCAGGACGACATGCTGGACAACCCGAAGCGGCGCCAGGAACTGATCGACGCGCTGCATCACCGCCTGGCCGAGGTGGACAAGCGCCGCCTGACGGTGGACGACACCGGCGACGACGCGGCGCGCGAACGCAGCACCAACGTCGCCAAGCTGCTGCGCGCGGCCGGCAAGGCGGTGGCCGACTTCGGCGAGGAATTCAAGCAGGTCTACGATCTGCGCAAGCGCACCTACAAGGTGCTGGGCCGCTACACCGACAAGCACAACATCTGCTTCGACGGCATGAAGCGCATCTCGCACGTGACCGACGCCACCGACTGGCGCGTCGAGTATCCGTTCGTGGTGCTGACCCCGGACACCGAGGAAGAAATGGCCGGCCTGGTCAAGGGTTGTATCGAGTTGGGGCTGACCATCATCCCGCGCGGCGGCGGCACCGGCTACACCGGCGGCGCGATTCCGCTGACGCCGATGTCGGCCGTGATCAACACCGAGAAGCTGCTCAACATGGGCGCGGTGGAAATGAAAGTGCTGCCCGGCCTGGACCGCGAATACGCGACCATCTACACCGGCGCCGGCGTCATCACCAACAAGGTATCGGAAGCGGCCGAGAAGGCCGGCTTCGTGTTCGCGGTCGATCCGACCTCGGCCCACGCTTCCTGCATCGGCGGCAATATCGCGATGAACGCGGGCGGCAAGAAGGCCGTGCTGTGGGGCACGGCGCTGGACAACCTGGCCTCGTGGCGCATGGTCGACCCGAACGGCGACTGGCTGGAAGTCACGCGCCTCGACCACAACCTGTCGAAGATCCACGACACGCCACTGGCCCGCTTCAAGCTGGAGTGGACCCATCCGAGCGCGCGCGGCGAAGCCAAGGGCGAGCCGTTCAAGACCGAGCTGCTGGAAATCGAAGGCCGCAAGTTCCGCAAGGAAGGCCTGGGCAAGGACGTCACCGACAAATTCCTGGCCGGCCTGCCGGGCATCCAGAAAGAGGGCTGCGACGGCCTGATCACGTCGGGCCGCTGGATCCTGCACAAGATGCCGAAGTTCGCCCGCACCGTCTGCCTGGAGTTCTTCGGCCAGGCGCGCGACGCGATTCCATCGATCGTGGAAATCAAGGATTACCTGGACGGCCTGCCGGCCAAGGGCGAGCAGTTCAGCACGCTGCGCCTGGCCGGCCTGGAGCACCTGGACGAGCGCTACCTGCGCGCGGTCGGCTACGCCACCAAGTCCAAGCGCGGCGTGCTGCCGAAGATGGCGCTGTTCGGCGACATCGTCGGCGACGATGAAAACGCGGTCGCCATGGCAGCCTCCGAAGTGGTCCGCATCGCCAACACCCGCGTGGGCGAAGGCTTCGTGGCCGTCAGCCCGGAAGCGCGCAAGAAATTCTGGCTGGACCGCGCCCGCACCGCCGCCATCGCCAAGCACACCAACGCCTTCAAGATCAACGAGGACGTGGTGATTCCGCTCAACCGCATGGGCGAGTACACCGACGGTATCGAGCGCATCAACATCGAACTGTCGATCAAAAACAAGCTGCAACTGGCCGATGAGCTGCAGCAGTTCTTCGCCGCCGGCAATCTGCCGATCGGCAAGAGCGACGACGCCGACGACGCCGTGGGCGACGCCGAAATGCTGGGCGACCGCGAGCAGCAGGCGCAAGCGCTGCTGACCCAGGTGAAGGCGCGCTGGACCTTCCTGCTGGCCGAGCTGGACAAGCCGCTGACCGCCGTCACCGCGCAACTGGCCGAGCTGGGCCTGGAGCGCCTGCTGCCGG
This sequence comes from Rugamonas sp. A1-17, assembly GCA_025548565.1. Classification (GTDB taxonomy): domain Bacteria; phylum Pseudomonadota; class Gammaproteobacteria; order Burkholderiales; family Burkholderiaceae_D; genus Rugamonas. The sequence continues at coordinate 232,377 of JAJLPB010000011.1, read as the reverse complement.
TGTTCGAGGAACGCCTGAAGACCCAGCCGGACGCGACCTTGTTCGACGTGGTGCAGGACCGCACCATCCGCATCACGTGGAAGCAGGAAATCCGCGCCCAGCTGCGCCAGATCTTCAACGGCGCCGCCTACAAGCTGATCCTGGACGAAGCGACCGCCATCCACAAGCGCGTGCTGCGCGGCCGCGTGTTCGTGGCGCTGCACATGCACGCCGGCGACGGCAACGTGCACACCAACCTGCCGGTCAACTCCGACCACTACGAGATGCTGCAACTGGCGCACCAGGCCGTCGCGCGCATCATGACCTTGGCGCGTTCGCTCAACGGCGTGATCTCGGGCGAACACGGCATCGGCATCACCAAGCTGGAGTTCCTGACCGAAGAAGAGATCGGCCCGTTCCGCGATTACAAAATGCGCGTCGATCCGGAAGGCCGCTTCAACAAGGGCAAGCTGCTGAACCTGGCCGGCATGGAAGCCGACCTGTCCAACGCCTACACGCCGTCGTTCGGCCTGATGGGCCACGAATCGCTGATCATGCAGCAAAGCGATATCGGCGAGATAGCCAACAGCGTCAAGGACTGCCTGCGCTGCGGCAAGTGCAAGCCTGTCTGCTCTACGCATGTCCCGCGCGCCAACCTGCTGTACTCGCCGCGCGACAAGATCCTGGCGACCTCGTCGCTGATCGAAGCCTTCCTGTACGAAGAGCAGACCCGCCGCGGCATCTCGATCAAGCACTGGGAAGAATTCGAGGACGTGGCCGACCACTGCACGGTATGCCACAAATGCGTGACGCCATGTCCGGTCAACATCGACTTCGGCGACGTGTCGATGAACATGCGCAACCTGCTGCGCAAGATGGACAAGAAGAGCTTCAATCCCGGCAAGTCGGCCGCGATGTTCTTCCTCAACGCCACCGATCCGGCCACCATCAACGCCACCCGTGCGGCGATGGTCGGCATCGGCTACAAGGCCCAGCGCTTGGGCAACGACCTGCTGAAGAAATTCGCCAAGAAGCAGACCAAGGCGCCCCCTCCAACGGTGGGCAAACCCAAGGTGCGCGAGCAGGTGATCCACTTCATCAACAAGAAGATGCCGGGCGGCCTGCCGAAGAAAACCGCACGCGCGCTACTGGACATCGAGGACGACAAGGTCATCCCGATCATCCGCAATCCCAAGGCCACCAATGCCGACACGGAAGCGGTGTTCTACTTCCCTGGCTGCGGTTCGGAGCGCCTGTTCTCGCAGGTGGGCCTGGCCACGCAGGCCATGCTGTGGGAAGTGGGCGTGCAGACCGTGCTGCCGCCGGGCTACCTGTGCTGCGGCTATCCGCAGCGCGGCTCGGGCGAGTACGACAAGGCCGAGAAGATGATGACCGATAACCGCGTGCTGTTCCACCGCATGGCGAACACGCTCAACTATCTGGACATCAAGACCGTGCTGGTTTCCTGCGGCACCTGCTACGACCAGCTGGCGACCTACGAGTTCGACAAGATCTTCCCGGGCTGCCGCATCATGGACATCCATGAGTACCTGATGGAGAAGCAGGTCAAGCTGGAAGGCGTGACCGGCACGCGCTATATGTATCACGAGCCGTGCCACACGCCGATGAAGATGCAGGAGGCGACCAAGACCGTCAACTCGCTGATCCAGACGCACGACAACGTCAAGATCGAGAAGAACGACCGCTGCTGCGGCGATTCGGGCACGCTGATGATCGCGCGTCCGGACATCTCGACGCAGGTGCGCTTCCGCAAGGAAGAGGAAGTCGTCAAGGGCGCGGACAAGCTGCGCGCGGACGGCTTCGAGGGCGAGGTGAAGATCCTGACCAGCTGCCCGGCCTGCCTGGGTGGCGTGTCGCGCTACAGCGAGGACGCGGGTACGACCGCCGACTACATCGTGGTCGAGATCGCCAAGCACCTGCTGGGCGAGAACTGGATGGCCGACTACGTCAAGCGCGCCAATGACGGCGGCATCGAGCGGGTGCTGGTGTAATGGCCTGCGACCTGTGCAAGCTGCTGGCGGCGCCGGGCGCGGCGCTGGTCTGGGGCGATCACCAGTTATCGGTGGTCGCCGTGGACGAGGCCGAGTATCCGGGCTTCACGCGCGTGGTGTGGAACGCCCACGTCAAGGAAATGACCGACCTGTCGCCGGCCGAACGCGGCCGCGTGATGGAGGTGGTGTGGGCGGTCGAGTCCGCACAGCGCGCGGTGATGGCGCCGGAAAAAATCAACCTCGCCAGCTTTGGCAATATGACGCCGCACGTGCACTGGCATGTGATACCGCGCTACGTGGACGACGCACACTTTCCGAATCCGACCTGGGCTGCTGCGCAGCGCGCGTCGGCGCCGGAAGTGTTGGCCGCGCGCCGCGCGCTGCTGCCGGCCCTGCACGCGGCGATCATTGAACGTTTGAAAGCATAAATCATGAGCAAACAACCGACCGGCCTGACCGTTCACAACAAATCCAAGGTGCTGGATATCGAATTTGACGACGGCGCCGCGTTCTCGATTCCGTTCGAGCTGCTGCGCGTGTATTCGCCGTCGGCAGAGGTGAAGGGGCACGGGGAAGGGCAGGAGGTGCTGCAAGTGGGCAAGCGCGAGGTGGGTATCGCGGCGATGGACCCGGTGGGCAACTACGCGGTGCAGCCGACCTTCACCGACGGCCACAACACGGGCCTGTACACCTGGGACTATCTGTACAAGCTGGGTAACGAGAAAGACGCCTTGTGGGCCAACTACATGGACCGTTTGCATGCTTCAGGCTTCGAGGGCGACAGCGGCCGCGAAACCGGCGTCACGCTGACCGGCCCCGGTGGACAGAACCACAAGGGCTGTGGCCACAAGCATTAATGCTCAGTAGGTGATGTCGTCACGATGCGCGAAGACGAAGATGGCGCGTAGCTGGGGCGGCATTTTTCTCAGCGCTTCCACATCGATGGATGGTGGTGGCAGCGGCGGACATTCTTTGTATCGCACGATTTCCGGTTGCCAATCCCGCAATGGCGACGCTGCTATCCGCTCATCTGCTTCTTTCCGATATCGTCTGATTTCAGCCAGCTTGGCCTCAAGCTCGGCCCTCGTCTTATCATCCAGCTCGGGAATTTCCAGATCGGCGGGGATTTCTACGTCATAAATTTTCATATCTGCTCTCCATGATTTCAAGATCCTGGAGTTAGACTGCGTATGCGTGTTGGAAGTTCGGCGGTTGACTGCGGCTTTGGCTAAATCAAACGGATTTCATCAAGCTGTCACAGCGCCGTGCGATAGTTGGCGGTTTCGCTTAATGGGAGTTGGCATGAGGGATGTTTGCAAAGGATTGATGCTGGCGCTGGCCTTGATCGCCGCGCCTGTGGGCGCTCAGGAATACTTCGGCGACGCGCGGCCCGATGCGCCGGAGCTCGCCGCACGCGGCCCCCTGCCGGTCGGCGTGCGCACGCTGACGGCCGAGCACGCCGACCAGCTCGACATCCTGCGCTACAGCGACACCAATCCCAATCCGCGCTACAGCCGCAAGCTGACGCTGGAAGTCTGGTATCCCGCCCAGCTCCAGCCCGGCCAAAAAGAACATACGGTTTATACCGATGTGCTCGGCTCCGGCCCGAACGATCCGGCCCGTCCCAACACCCCGTTCACTTTCAACGGCCGCGCCGCGCGCGACGCCGCGCCGCAGGCCCCGGCCGCCACCGCGCCGGCCGGCGGCTATCCGCTGGTGATCGTCTCGCACGGCTATCCCGGCTCGCGCCTGCAGATGAGCTACCTGACCGAGAACCTCGCCTCCAAAGGCTACATCGTGGTGGCGATCGACCATCCCGAATCGACCCGCGCCGACAAGGCCGGCTTCGCCAGCACGCTGCTGAACCGCGCGCAGGACGACCTGTTCGTGCTGCAAACCGTGGCCGCGTGGAGCCAGCCCGGCAGCGGCAACTTCCTGTCCGGCCTGGTTGACGCCGACAACACCGCGCTGATCGGCTACTCGATGGGCGGCTACGGCGCGCTCAACACGGTGGGCGCCGGCGTCAGCCCGGCGGCGGTGGCGTTCGTCCCCGGCGGCAAGCTGGCCGTCAACCAGCAGGGCAACGCGCAATACGAGGCGCGGCGCGATCCGCGCATCAAGGCGGTGGTGGCGTTCGCGCCGTGGGGCGGCGCGCACAAGGTGTGGGACCCGGCCGGGCTGGCCGGCGTGCGTACGCCGGTGCTGTTCGTCAGCGGCGACCAGGACGACGTGGCCGGCTACCAGGACGGCGTGCTGCGCCTGTTCGAGGGCGCCATCCACGCCGACCGCTACCTGCTGACCTACCAGGGCGGCCGCCACAACTCGGCGCCGAACCCGCCGTCGCCGGCCATGCTGGCCAACTTCGACGACTTCATGTCGTATGCCGAGCCGGTGTGGGACAGCCGCCGCATCAACAACATCAACCAGCATTTCGTCACGGCCTTCCTCGGCATCCACCTCAAGCAGCAGCCGTTCCAGCCCTACCTGGACCTGCCGCCGCTGGGCGCGGACGGCACCATCAAGCCCGATCCGGGCCTGTGGAAGGGTTTTCCCAAGCGCGCTGCGCTGGGACTGGCGTGGCGGCACCTGCCGGCGCAGTAGCGTCTTGTATAATGCAGGCAAACTAACAGGCCTGCCTATCATGACCAATACTACTCACTTCGGTTACAAAACCGTCGCGGAAGACCAGAAGGTCCGCGAAGTCGCCAAGGTTTTCCATTCTGTCGCCGCCAAGTACGACATCATGAACGACGTCATGTCGGCCGGCCTGCACCGCATATGGAAGATGTTCACCATCGCCAATGCCGGCGTGCGTCCCGGTTTCAAGTGCCTGGACATCGCCGGCGGCACCGGCGACCTGGCCAAGGTGTTCGCCAAACAGGCCGGCCCGACCGGCGAAGTCTGGCTCACCGACATCAACGAATCGATGCTGCGCGTCGGCCGCGATCGCCTCTTGAATCGCGGCCTGATGACCCCCACCTTGTTGTGCGACGCCGAGAAACTGCCGTTCCCGGACAATTATTTCGACCGCGTCAGCGTCGCCTTCGGCCTGCGCAACATGACCCACAAGGACCAGGCGCTGGCGGAAATGCGCCGCGTGCTCAAGCCGGGCGGCAAGCTGCTGGTGCTGGAGTTTTCCAAGGTGGCCGAGCCGCTGCAGAAGCCCTACGACATCTACTCGTTCAAGGTGTTGCCGTGGATGGGCCAGAAGATCGCCGGCGATGCCGAGAGCTATCGCTACCTGGCCGAATCGATCCGCATGCACCCGGACCAGGAAACGCTGAAGACCATGATGGAAGAGGCGGGCCTGGAGCGCGTGACGTATTACAACCTGACGGCGGGTGTGGCCGCTTTACACACCGGTATCAAACTGTAGTCATAGGAATAGCATGTACATCAAGAAAATCCTGATCGGCGCCGTGCTGGCCGTGTCCGCGCTGTCGATGTTGGCCGAGGCGACCGCCCGTCCAATGGGCGGCGGCCGTACGATCGGGCGCCAGTCGCAAAACGTCAGCCGCATGCCGCCGGCCACCGCGCCGGCGCCAGCGCCGCGCCAGGCCGCGCCCGCGCCTGCACCGGCCGCGCCGCCGGCCGCGATCCCGCCGAAGCCGGCCAGCCCATGGAAGGGCATCCTGGGCGGCGCGCTGCTGGGCCTGGGCATTGGTGCCTTGTTCTCGCACTTCGGCCTGGGCGGCGCCATCGGCAGCCTGTTTGGCACGCTGATCATGCTGGCGCTGGTGGGCGGCGTGGTGTTCCTCATCGTCCGCCTGGTCCGTGGCCGCGCGCAGCCGGCGCCGGCCGCGTTTGGCGGCCATGGCGGCGGCAATAATGTGTACCAGATGCAGCCAAGCCGCACGCCGGACATCGGCTCGCGCCTGCAGCCTGATCCGGTGCAGCAGGCCGCCGCACCGGTTGCCCACACGCCATGGGGCGTGCCGGCCGACTTCGACGCGCCGTCCTTCCTGCGCGTGGCCAAGAGCAATTTCATCCGCCTGCAAGCGGCCTGGGATAAGGGCGATTCGGCCGACATCCGCGAATTCACCACCCCCGAGGTGTTTGCCGAGCTGAAGATGCAGATCAGCGAGCGCGGCGCGCAAAAGGATTACACCGACGTCGTCACCATCGACGCCGAGCTGCTGGGCATCGAAACCAGCGACCACGACTACCTGGCCAGCGTCAAGTTCACCGGCACCATCAAGCCCGCGCCGGATGCGCTGGCCGAGCCGTTCAACGAGGTGTGGAACTTGTCCAAGCCGGTATCCGGCGCCTCCGGCTGGATGCTGGCTGGCATTCAACAGCTTGCGTAATTGCCGTAAATCCCCGGCAAGCTGGTAAGATCAAGACCGCCCGTATTTCCGGGCGGTTTTGTTTTGCGGTTTTTGTTTTCATGGTTAGCGAATGACACCACCGAATTTCTCCGCCGCGGCGCCGGCCAGCGCCGCCATCAATCACCTGCTGGCGCAGGAGCCGTGGGCGCGCAAGGAGTTGCTGCGCCACGCCGGCAAGATCGCCGCCATCGACACCGGCGCCGTCGTGCTGCGCCTGCGCGTGACGGCCGACGGCATGCTGGAAGCCGCGCCGCCCGAGGAGCCGGCCCGCGTGACCATCCGCGTCAAGCTGTCCGACCTGCCGCTGATCGCGCAGAACCGCGAGCGCGCATTCTCCTACGTGCAGATCGAGGGCGACGCCGAATTCGCCAATGCCATCTCCAACCTGAGCAAGTCGCTGCGCTGGGAAGCCGAGCACGACCTGGAAAAAGTGGTGGGCCCGATCGCCGCCGTGCGCGTGGTGTCCGGCGCCAGGTCGGTATTTGAAGCGATCAAGACCGGCCACCAGAAGCTGGCCGAGAACGTCGCCGAATTCCTGCTCGATGAAAAACCCGTGCTGATTCGCCCGCAAACGGTGGAAGCCTTCTCGGCCGACGTGGTGCGCCTGCGCGACGACGTCGAGCGCGCCGCCAAGCGCCTGGCCAAACTGGAACAGAAACTGGATCCCAAATGATGTTGAAATTCTTACGCCTGCTGAAGATCCTGCGGGTATCGGTGCAGTACGGCCTGGACGAAATCGCCATCTCCGGCCTGAAAAAGCCGCGCATCGCCAAGCTGATCGACACCGTGTTCTTCTGGCGCGACCTGTCGGCGCCGCGCGGCGTGCGCCTGCGCATGGCGCTGGAGGAGCTGGGGCCGATCTTCGTCAAGTTTGGCCAGGTGCTGTCGACCCGCCGCGACCTGATCCCGGGCGACCTGGTCGAGGAACTGTCGCGCCTGCAGGACCGCGTGCCGCCGTTCGATTCCGACCTGGCCATCGCGCAGATCCGCAAGTCGCTGGGCGCCCATCCCGACCAACTGTTCGCCAGCTTCGAGCGCACGCCGGTGGCGTCGGCTTCGATCGCGCAGGTGCACTTCGCCACGCTCAAGGACGGCAAACAGGTGGCGGTCAAGGTGCTGCGTCCCGGCATGAAGAAATCCATCGACGAGGACGTCGCGTTGATGCACATCGCGGCCGAGTGGATAGGCCGCATCTGGTCCGACAGCAAGCGCCTCAAGCCGAGGGAAGTGGTCGCAGAGTTCGACAAATACCTGCACGACGAGCTGGACCTGATGCGCGAGGCCGCTAATGCCAGCCAGCTGCGCCGCAACTTCGCCGATTCCCAGCTGCTGCTGGTGCCGGAGATGTATTGGGACTACTGCTCCAGCAGCGTGATCGTCATGGAGCGCATGCACGGCATCCCTGTGTCGCAGATCGACCGCCTGGAGGCGGCCGGCGTCGACCTGAAAAAACTCTCCAGCGACGGCGTCGAGATTTTCTTCACGCAGGTGTTCCGCGACGGCTTCTTCCACGCCGATATGCATCCGGGGAACATCCTGGTGTCGGTCGACCCGCAAAGCTTCGGCCGCTACATCGCGCTCGACTTCGGCATCGTCGGCACGCTCAACGACTTCGACAAGGATTACCTGTCGCAGAACTTCCTGGCCTTCTTCCGCCGCGATTACAAGCGCGTGGCCGAGGCCCACATCGAGTCCGGCTGGGCGCCCAAGGAAACCCGCGTCGACGAGCTGGAGTCCGCCGTGCGCGCCTGCTGCGAGCCGATCTTCGACCGGCCGCTGAAGGACATCTCCTTCGGCCAGATCCTGCTGCGCCTGTTCCAGACCTCGCGCCGCTTCAACGTCGAAGTGCAGCCGCAGCTGGTGCTGCTGCAAAAGACGCTGCTCAACATCGAAGGCCTGGGCCGCCAGCTCGACCCCGACCTGGACCTGTGGAAGACCGCCAAGCCCTACCTGGAAAACTGGATGGCCGAGCAGGTCGGCTGGCAGGGCATGTGGCAGCGCCTGAAGGCGGAAGCGCCGCGCTACACCCACGTGCTGCCGCAACTGCCGCGCCTGCTGCACCGGGCATTGGAGCAGCAGGGCGAGAAGCCGTCCGATAATGCCGAGCTGATCAAGGTGCTGATCCACGAACAGCAGCGCACCAACCGTTTGCTGAGCCTGGTGATCTACTTCGCCTGCGCGTTCGGCATCGGCGTGGCCGGCTACCAGCTGTACCTGCGCTGGCATCATTTCGTCTGACCATGGTCGACTTCGCACAGCGCGATCCTACGTCGCCGGCGTTTTGGGACGAGCGCTTCGAGCGCCAGTTCACGCCCTGGGACCGGGGCGGCGTGCCGCAGGCGCTGCGCGAGTTCGCCGCCGCCAGCGCGCCGCTGGCCACGCTGATACCCGGCTGCGGCTCGGCCTACGAGCTGGCCTTCCTGGCCGACGCCGGCTGGGACGCGGTGGCCATCGATTTCTCGCCGGCGGCGGTGGCGGCCGGCAAGGCTGCGGTCGGCCCGCACGCGGCGCGCGTGGTCGAGGCCGATTTCTTCACGTGGCAGCCGCGGCGGCCGCTGCAACTGATCTACGAGCGCGCCTTCCTGTGCGCCTTGCCGCGCGCGATGCGGCCGCGGGTGGCGGCGCGCTGGGCGGACTTGCTGGCGCCGGGCGCGTTGCTGGCCGGCTACTTCTTCTTTGACGACGCGCCCAAGGGCCCGCCGTTCGGCATCGCCCGCGCCGAGCTGGACGCCTTGCTGCGGCCCGGCTTCGAGTGCATCGCCGACGCCGCCGTCAGCGATTCCATCCCCGTGTTCAAGGACAAGGAACGCTGGATGATCTGGCGCCGCCGGGGCGAAATCGGCGGCTGATGGCCCTTGTCCATCGGAAACAGGCAACTTGCCGGGAAAAAGCTTTATAATTCAGGGTTTTGATGATTTTTGCGGAGTAATAGATGCCGATCTACGCCTACCGCTGCGAGGCATGTGGTTTTGCCAAGGATGTCTTGCAGAAGATTTCCGACCCGCAGCTGACTGTTTGCCTGTCGTGCGGCAAAGAAACGTTTAAGAAACAATTGACCGCCGCCGGCTTCCAGTTGAAGGGTTCGGGCTGGTACGTGACCGATTTCCGCGGCGGCACGCCGCCGGCGACCGGTACCGCGACCGGACCGGCCACGCCTGCGCCGACGGAAACGCCGGCCGCCGCGCCTGCAACCCCGGCCGCCGGCACGAAGTCGGACTGATCCGCGGATCGACCCGCCGCAGCCATACCCACCCGAAGAGTAATCGATGCGTAAATATTTCATTACCGGCTTGCTGATCCTGGTTCCCCTGGCGATTACCGCCTGGGTGCTGAACCTGGTCATCAGCACCATGGACCAGTCCCTGCTGTTCGTGCCGGAACGCTGGCAGCCGCGTACCCTGATCGGCTTCGATATTCCCGGCCTGGGCACGCTGCTGACGGTCCTCATCGTGTTCCTGACCGGCCTGCTGACCAACAACCTGGTCGGCAACTACGTGGTCAAGCTGTGGGAAAAACTGCTGACCCGCATCCCGGTCGTCAGTTCGCTGTATTCCAGCGTCAAGCAGGTGTCGGACACGCTGTTCTCGTCGTCCGGCAACGCCTTCCGCAAGGCGGTGCTGATTCCGTATCCGCACCAGAACTCGTACACCATCGCCTTCCTGACCGGCGCCCCCGGCGGCGACGTCAAGAACCACCTGGTGGGCGACTACGTCAGCGTCTACATCCCGACCACGCCGAACCCGACGTCGGGCTTTTTCCTGATGATGGCGCGCAAGGACGTGGTCGAGCTCGACATGTCCGTGGACGCCGCCCTGAAGTACATCGTGTCGATGGGTGTGGTGGCGCCGGAAGACGCGCCCAAGATCATCGACACCGCCGGCAAATAAAAGATTAACTGAGTAACTTAACCTGAACCGAGAAATAAACATGTCCTCAATGCGTACTCACTACTGCGGCCTCACCACTGAAGCGCTGCTTGGCCAAACTGTCAGCCTGTGCGGCTGGGTACATCGTCGCCGCGACCACGGTGGCGTGATCTTCATCGACCTGCGCGACCGCGAAGGCCTGGTGCAGATCGTGTGCAATCCGGAGCAGGCTGAAGTATTCAAGGCCGCCGAAGCCGTGCGTAACGAGTTCTGCCTGCGCGTCACCGGCGTGGTCAAGGACCGCCTGGCCGGCACCGTCAACGCCAACCTGGCATCGGGCAAGATCGAAGTCATCTGCTCGCAACTGGAAGTGCTGAACCCATCCGTGGCCGTGCCGTTCCAGCTGGACGACGACAACCTGTCGGAAACCACCCGCCTGACCCACCGCGTGCTGGACCTGCGCCGTCCGCAGATGCAGAACAACCTGCGCCTGCGCTACAAGGTCACGATGGAAGTGCGCAAGTACCTCGACGACCTGGGCTTCATCGACATCGAAACCCCGATGCTGACCAAGTCGACCCCGGAAGGCGCGCGCGACTACCTGGTGCCGTCGCGCGTCAACGCCGGCAACTTCTTCGCGCTGCCGCAATCGCCGCAGCTGTTCAAGCAGCTGCTGATGGTGGCCAACTTCGACCGCTACTACCAGATCACCAAGTGCTTCCGCGACGAAGACCTGCGCGCCGACCGCCAGCCTGAGTTTACCCAGATCGACTGCGAGACCTCGTTCCTGACCGAACAGGAAATCCGCGACCTGTTCGAGGACATGATCCGCAAGGTGTTCCGCAACACCATGAACGTCGAGCTGCCTAACCCGTTCCCGGTGATGGACTTCGCCGAAGCGATGGGCAAGTACGGTTCGGACAAGCCGGACATGCGCGTCAAGCTGGAATTCACCGACCTGACCGAAGTGATGAAGGACGTCGACTTCAAGGTGTTCTCGGGCGCCGCCAACCTGCTTAACGGCCGCGTGGTCGGCCTGCGCGTACCGAAGGGCGGCGACATGCCACGTTCGGAAATCGACGCCTACACCCAGTTCGTCGCCATCTATGGCGCGCGCGGCCTGGCTTACATCAAGGTCAACGAGAAGGCCAAGGGCCGCGACGGCCTGCAATCGCCGATCGTCAAGAACCTGCACGACGCCGCGCTGGCCAAGGTGCTGGAACTGACCGGCGCCGAAGACGGCGACCTGATCTTCTTCGGCGCGGACAAGGCCAAGGTGGTCAACGACGCCATCGGCGCGCTGCGCGTCAAGATCGGCCATTCGGAATTCGGCAAGAAGGCCGGCCTGTTCGACGACGTCTGGTCGCCGCTGTGGGTGATCGACTTCCCGATGTTCGAATACGACGAAGAGTCGGACCGCTGGACCGCGACCCACCACCCGTTCACCGCGCCGAAAGACGGCCACGAAGACTGGCTGGAAACCAATCCGGGCGCCTGCATCGCCAAGGCCTACGACATGGTGCTGAACGGTTGGGAGCTGGGCGGCGGTTCGATCCGTATCCACCGCGAGGAAGTGCAGTCGAAGGTGTTCCGCGCGTTGAAGATCGACGCCGACGAAGCCCGCCTGAAGTTCGGCTTCCTGCTCGACGCGCTGCAATACGGCGCGCCGCCGCACGGTGGCCTGGCATTCGGCCTGGACCGTATCGTGACCCTGATGACCAAGTCCGATTCGATCCGCGACGTGATCGCCTTCCCGAAAACCCAGCGCGCGCAGGATCTGCTGACCCAGGCGCCGTCGGAAGTGGACGAGAAGCAGTTGAAGGAACTGCACATCCGTCTGCGCGCGGCCGAGCCGAAAGTGGCAAGCTAAGTTGTTTTCGCCCTTTGGGATGATGTGAAACGTAAAAGGCGCTCTTGAGGCGCCTTTTCTTTTTTATCACAATGCCCATCTGCTGACATGGTGCACAAGATGCGCTATGGTGTAGCTTCATCGGCGCGTTGCCATAACTCATCCAGACACCAATGCAGATCAAGCATCTAAAACTTCGAAACTGGCGTAATTTTCATCTGGTCGATGTCGATTTGGGGGCGCGCGTTTTTTTAATTGGCCCGAATGCCTCTGGCAAGTCCAATTTTCTGGATGTCTTCCGATTTGTCAGGGACATCGCTGGCGAAGGACTGCAAAAGGCGGTCCAGGTACATCGTGGTGGAATTGGTGTCTTGCGTTGTCTGAGCGCGCGTCAGTATTCCAGCATTGATATAGAGATCGCAATTGACGACGAGCAGGATCAGTGGAACTATCGTTTGGTCATCAACCAAGATAACAATAGTCGCCCTACGGTCAAAGAAGAAGTCGTCACGAAAAATGGCGAGGTGGTGGAGAACCGTCCCAAGGCTGAGGATGCCGAGGATCCGGAGCGTTTATTTTATACGTCCTTGGAGCAGGTGGTCGCGAATCATAAATTTCGCAAGCTTTCTGAATTTTTTCGCAGCGTTTCTTATCAAAATCTATTACCGCAAGTGGTACGCGATCCCAAGGGTTTCACTTCAACACCTGTCGCGGATGATCCTTTCGGCAGGGATTTTTTAATGCGCATGTGGCGCACCCAAGAGCGAACGCGAGATTCCCGTTTGAAGAAAATTGGCCAGGCGCTGCGCGTGGCGGTCCCACAATTAACGAAACTTGAAGTTGCTATGGACGAGGTGGGTTCTCCCCATCTTGTGGTCGGCTATGAACATTGGCGCCGGATCGACGCTAAGCAATATGAACGGGATCTTTCGGATGGCACACTGAGGTTATTGGGGTTGCTATGGAGTTTATTTGAGGGCGAAGGTCCTTTGTTGCTTGAGGAGCCCGAAATATCTCTGCATTCGGAAGTCGTTAGCCGACTCCCGCAGATGATTGAAAGGATTAATCGATCACGTCGTATCAAGCGTCAGGTTTTCATCAGCACGCATTCAGAGGATCTTCTTAGCGACAAGGGCATTGCGGCAGATGAAGTTCTGCGATTGGAGCCGGGAAAGGACGGCACCAAGGTGCTGTCGGCGGACTTGAGCGAGCGGCAAATGATCATGCATGGCCTGTCGGTTGCGGAGGCTATGCTTCCCAAGTCCGCTCCGAAGGATATCGCGCAATTGGCGCTGGCGTTCTGATGTATTTGGACTTGCTGGTTGAAGGTTATGTTGATGAGGCGGTTGCTAAGCGCCTGTTGCAAGAATGTGGCCATGAGGTTGGTGTTACCTTTGGCAAAAAGGGATGGAATTATATCGAGCAGAAAATCAACGCGTTTGATCGTTCATGCGGTGCTCAAGGACTTTTTACTCTGGTTGATTGCATGGATACCGGCAAGGCATGCGCAGTTGAGGTAGTGAATGACTGGCTGCCGCAGCCCGGGATTGCGCATGTATTTCGTGTCGTGGTGCGCGAAATCGAGTCCTGGATACTCGCCGACAGAACGGGAATCGCCAGTTTTCTCTCGGTACCGTTGTCGAAGGTCCCGCTGGCTCCCGATTCGCTCGCGGACCCCAAGCAAGCGCTGATTGGTCTGGCGCGTACATCGCGTTCAAAAAGAGTTCGTGAAGACTTGGTTCCACGCCCAGGCTATGCGGCTGTGGAAGGGGCTCTTTACGCCACCGAGATCGTCCGTTTTGTAAACGAACAATGGAATCCTGTTGAGGCCAAGCTGCAATCTGATAGCTTGAACCGTTGTATTAACAGATTAACTCAGCTTCCTCGTTGAAAATATGGTTGCATATAAAATTCCCGAGTCGGTGCTGGTGGTGATCCACACCGCCGACCTGCAAGTGCTGCTGATCGAGCGCGCCGACCGGCCCGGTTACTGGCAGTCGGTGACCGGCTCGCTGGACGCGCCCGACGAGCCCTTGCTCGACACCGCCCGCCGCGAGCTGTTCGAGGAAACCGGCATCGTCGCCGACGGCGAACGCATCGTGTTGCGCGACTGGCATTTGTCCAACGTCTACACCATCTACCCGGTGTGGCGCCACCGCTACGCGCCGGGCGTGACGGAGAACACCGAGCATGTCTTCAGCGTCGAGGTCCCGCGCGACATCGCCATCACGCTGGCCCCGCGCGAGCACCTGAACCACGTCTGGCTGCCCTGGCTGGAGGCGGCCGACCGTTGCTTTTCTTCCTCCAACGCCGAAGCCGTACTGCAGCTGCCCCAGCAGATCCGCAACATATAGCCGTTGTGTGCGGCGGCATACGCCGCAATTCCGGACTCAGGGTTAGAATACAAGCATGAAGATCCGAGTCGCGACCTACAACATCCACAAAGGCGTGTCCGCCATCCGCAGCGAGCCGCGGGTGCTGGCGCTCAAGCAGGCGATCGGCCTGTTCGACGCCGACGTGGTGTTCCTGCAGGAGGTGCAGGGCAAGCATGACCTGAACGCGGCCAAGTACGGCGCCGAGCACCTGGGCCACAAGCACTGGCCGTCCGCCGCGCAGCACGAGTACCTGGCGGGTGAGTCGCGCCACGCCCACGCCGCCTACGGCATGAACGCGGTGTACGACCACGGCCACCACGGCAACGCGCTGCTGAGCGCCTTCCCGATCGCCAACCAGTCCAACCACGACGTCTCCGACCACGCCTACGAGCAGCGCGGCATCCTGCACTGCGTGCTCAACACGCCCAAGGGCGCCGTGCATTGCTACGTGGTCCACCTGGGCCTGTTCGAGGCGGGACGGCGGCGCCAGACCCAGGCGCTGATCTCTGCCGTGCGCGCGTCGGCGCCGGACGGCGAGCCGGTCATCATCGCCGGCGATTTCAACGACTGGCGCAACACCCTCAGCGCCGAGCTGCGCAACGCGCTTGGCGTGGTCGAGGCCTTCGACCAGATCGGCTCCAACTCCACGCTCGACGAGCTGGTGCGCACGCTGCGCCGCAAGGCCAGCGTCACGCCGGCCCGCACCTTTCCGGCCGCGCTGCCGTTTTTCCGGCTGGACCGCATCTACGTGCGCGGCTTCAAGGTCGAGACGGCCGAGGTGATGCACGGCAGCCTGTGGGCCAGGCTGTCCGACCACGCGCCCATTGTCGCCAGCCTGGCGCTGGCCTGACTTATTGGCGGACGATTATTTGCGGACCAGCGTCGAGCTGTCGAGCTTGACGTCCAGCTGCTGCAGGCTGCTGTTCAGCATGACGAGGTTGGTCTTGTTGGCCACTAGTTCCTTGAGGCGCGCTTCGAAGGCGTCGAGGTGGCGGGTGCAGGGGCTGAGCTTGGCGAAGGCGAAGTAATTCTTGTCCTCGGTCAGGAAGGGACGCATCGCCATGAACTGCGCGCCGCCGCCGTGGCGCGCCAGCCACGCCTCGCCGGTGAACAGGCCGCTGACGAAATAATCGATACGGCCCAGTCCCAGCTTGCGGAAGTTGCTGTCGGCCGTGCCCGATTCTTCCAGCCGCAGGTGGGCGGCGGAAAACGCCGAGAACTCGCGGCCGAAGGTGTTGCCCAGCGCGATGCCGCCCTTGTGGCTGGCCAGGTCCTGCCAGGTGTTGAAGATGAAGGCGTGCTGGCGCGGCACGAACACCGCCACCGGATTGGGGAAGGCCGGCGTGCGCACGAAGTCCAGGTAGCGCTCGCGCTCGGGCTGGATCTTCAGGGTCGCCACCAGGTCGATCTTGCCGGCCGCGGCCGTGGCCAGCACGCGCTTCCACGGGCCGACGTAGCGCACTTCGTAGGGGATCTTCAGGTCGGCCAGGATGCGCGTGGCCAGGTCGATGCTGGGGCCGCGCAGCGTCTTGCCGTCGTACCAGTGCAGCGGCGGATAGTCGGGATCGGCGGACACCACCACCTTGGGGCAATCGGCCAGCACGGCGGCCGCCGCCGGCTGCAGGCAGGACAACATCAACATCATCGACAGGCTACGCATGCTCCGGGCGCTCCATTCCCACATCGGTTGCAATTTATTATAGGCCTGTTTCGCGCCGTGTTCGTGAACTCAAGGGTAGAATCCAGCCATGCGCACAGTTAATTTCATCGCCGATAACGAAGTGACCCTGCTCCACACGGGCGCCGACTTCTTTCCGGCCCTGATCGCCGCCATCGACGCCGCCAGCTATGAGGTGTATTTCGAGACCTACATTTTTGCCGCCGACGACACCGGCAAGGCGGTGATGGCGGCGCTGATGAACGCGGCCCGGCGCGGCGTGCAGGTGCGCATGATCACCGACTGGTGGGGCACCGGCCGGCGCCAGGTCAACGGCATGCACACGGAGCTGGTGGCGGCCGGCGTCGAGCACCGCGTGTTCAATCCGTGGTTCAAGCGCGGCGTGACCCGCACCCACCGCAAGATCTGCGTGGTCGACCGCGAGGTGGCCTACGTCGGCGGCATCAACATCAACGACGACATGTTCTGCGACCGCAACCGTTCCATCGAACTGGTGGCGCCACGCTGGGATTTCGCGGTGCAGGTGCGCGGGCCGCTGGTGGCGGCCATCCACCTGGAGGCGCTGACCCAGTGGCGCCGGCTCGGCCGGCTGGGCATCATCAAGCGGATCGGCCTGTTCCGCGACATGCGCAAGGTGAACAAGATCGCCACGCAGAACATGGTGCAGGCCGGCTTTGTGGTGCGCGACAATTTCCGCAACCGCCGCACCATCCAGCGCGCCTACCTGCAGGCGCTGGGACGTGCGCGCCACAGCGTGCTGCTGGCCAATCCGTATTTCGCGCCCGGCGCCAAGTTCCGCCACGCGCTGGCCGCCGCCGCCGAGCGCGGCGTCGAGGTCACGCTGCTGATCGGCGTCGGCGAGCTGTGGCTGCAGGACGCGGTCGCCCACTCGTTCTATCCGAAACTGCTGGCGGCCGGCGTCAAAGTGGTGGAATATCACAAGACCCAGTTGCACGCCAAGGTCGCGGTGGTGGACGACGACTGGGCCACCGTGGGCTCCAGCAATGTGGACGGCCTGAGCCTGTTTTTGAACCAGGAAGCGAACGTGGTGATCAAGGACGCGGTGTTCGCGCAAAACCTGCGCCAGCACATCGAGGCCGCCATCGCCGAGGGCGTGCTGGTCAACCCGGCCGACATCAAGCACGTCGGCCGCTTCCGCCGCATCGGCTACGAGGTCGCGTTCTTCGCGTACAAGATGGTGATGCGGGTCTTCGCAGTGGAGAAATACGCTTGAGCGAAAGTGTCAGACTGGACAAGTGGCTGTGGGCCGCGCGCTTCTTCAAAACCCGTTCGCTGGCCACCGAGGCGGTCGACAGCGGCAAGGTCAAGCTGGGCGGCGACAAGGTCAAGCCGGCGCGCGCGGTGCGCATCGGCGACACGCTGGACATCGACAACGGTTCCGACCGCTGGGAGGTCGACGTGATGAACCTGTCCGACGTGCGGGCCGCCGCGCCCATCGCCCGCAACCTGTACGAGGAAACCGACGCCAGCGTGGCGCGCCGCGCCGACGTGGCCGAGAACCGCCGCCTGTACCGCGAGCCGGGCGCGGACATCAAGGGCCGTCCCACCAAGCGCGACCGGCGCCAGCTGGGCAAGGCCGGCGGCTACGACTAGCGCGGCCGCAGGCGCGCCAGGCACATCAGGCTCAGCAGCGCGAACACGGCGCCGCTGAGCAGGGTCAGGCGGTAGTCGTGGCCGGACAGGTCGAGCACCGGCCCCTGCACGCCGCTGACCAGGATATTGCCCAGCACGACCATCAAATCCTTGGTTGAGTTGTACTGCACGAACTGGGCCTTCGGGAACAGCGCCATCGGCAGCGACGCCGCCGCCGTGAACCACGCGCCCGACACCACCACATGGGCCAGGTAGAACCACGGGAAGCAGGTGGGGTCGCCCAGGCTCAGGTAGCCGAGCGCGGCGGCCGCGCCGTACGCGCCCATGATCAGGCTGGACACGCGCAGCGCGCCATAGTGGTCCACCAGCCAGCCGATGCCGAAGGCGGAGAGGATCGACACCGCGTAGCCATACGCCGTCAGCGTGCCCAGCGTCGCCTTCGAAATGCCGGACAGGTGGGCGTAGTACTGGTAGAAGGTGTTGAACGGACTGAAAGTGACGCTGGCCAGCATGAAGGCCGCCACCGCCCACAAAAAGGGCCGGTGCGCGAAGCAGGCCAGCACGTGGGCGCGCGGCACCGTCAGCGCGCGCCAGCCGGCCGGGCGCGGCGCGTTGTCGACATCGATGCAGGGCGGCTCGCGCACCATCAGGCACACCAGCAGCAGCGCCACGCCGAACACCAGGCCGATGGCCAGCAGGATCTCGCTCAGATAGTGGTCGGTCAGCGCGAACACCCAGGTGTTGAAGGCGATGCCCACGCCCAGCCCGACGATGCGAAAGGCGGCGTAGAAGCGACCCAGCAATCGCTGCGGCACGACGTCGTTGACCAGGCCGGTGAACAGCGACACGGCGCTGATGCCGGCGCATTCGAAGATGGTCCAGAACAGGCTGAAGGCGGCCAGGTTGCACAGCCGGCGCCCCGGCGACAGCGCGCCCAGCGCGGCGTCGGCCAGCGCGCCCAGCGCCGGCGAGCAGGCCAGGCCCAGCATGGCGGCGCAGCCGACCGGCGCGGCCACCAGCAGGAACGGCCGGCGCCGGCCCCAGCGGCTGCGCAGGCGGTCCGAGTGGTAGCCCAGCAGCGGCACCAGCAACACGCTCAGCAGCGCCGGTACGGTCGACATCAGCAGCGAGGTGGTGGTGTCCGAGGCGCCATTGCGGCGCAGCAGTTCCAGTCCGCTGGGCAGCGCGGCCCGTTCGCGGATCGAGATCGCCAGGTCGCCCACCAGCAGCCAGAACAGCACCGCCAGCAGGCCGGCCGAGGCCACGCCCCAGACGGCGCGCTGCCCGGCCACGGCGCCGCCCTTGTCCATCAGCCAGGCCGGCGCAGCGGACCGGTGGAACTGCGCACCACCAGCTCCATCGCGAAGCCGATGCGCTTGGCCTGCATCTCCTCGCCTTGTATCTGCGCCAGCAGTTCGTTGACGGCGCGCGCCGCCATGTCGGCGTTGGACTGGCGCATCGTGGTCAGCGGCGGATGCACAAAACTGGATGTGGAAATATCGTCGAAGCCGATCACCGAGATATCGTCCGGCACCTCCAGGCCACGGCTGTGGATGGCGTCGATGGCGCCGAAGGCGGTCTCGTCGTTGGCGGCAAAGATGGCGGTCGGCGGCGCCGCCAATGACAACAGTTTTTCGGTGGCCGCGTAGCCGCCGTTTTGCGAGAAATTACCGTCCACCGCCAGCGCCGGATCGGGCGTCAGGCCGGCCGCCAGCAACGCGTCGTTGTAGCCCTTGAGCCGCTCGGCGCCCTGGCCGGTGCCGGCCGTGCCGCCGATGAAGGCGATGCGGCGGTGGCCCAGCGACAGCAGGTGTTCGACCGCGGTGCGGGCGCCGAGGCGGTTTTCCACCACCACCACCGGCAGGTCGACCGGGCGCGCGTCGAAGCCGACGAACACGCAGGGCAGGCGCTGGCGCTCGAGCACGTCGAGGTAGCCGTCGGCCGCGTTCGGCAACAGCAGCACCAGGCCGGCGCACAGCTGGCTCAGCATCGCGCAGGTTTCCATGCGGCTGGGCAGGTCGAAGCGCTCGGCGTTGTACAGCAGGATGTCGTAACCCTGACGCCGCGCCTCGTCGCTGATGGCCTTGGTGATCTCGTGCAGCACCAATGAGCCGTAGTGGTTGACGAACACGCCGATCAGTTTGCTTTTGTCGCCGCGCATGCGGCGCGCCAGCATGTCGGGCGTGTAGTTCAGCTGCGCGGCGGCGGCCAGCACGCGCGTGCGGGCCGCCTCCGACACGTAACCATTGCCGCGGATCGCCCGCGAGGCGGTGATCGGCGAGACCCCGGCGATTTTCGCCACTTCGCTAAGTTTGCTGGCTTTTGTCATGTGGTTACGATACCACATCCGATGTGGCCGTTGAAGATTTCAGTTGTACGATGAGTTTAAGGGGTGGTAACGTGACCACATGCCGAAAAATCAGGCAAACGTGACGCGTTTTTCAGGAGACACCGGCGCGCCGTGACAAAACTACACAGTGAATCTTTAGATTGTTGCACACAACAACGGGGGAAATAATGCATAAGAAACTACTCGCCACTCTGCTGCCGCTGGCATTGGCAGCGGCCTACGGCAACGACGCCGCCGCCCAGCAGGCGGCCGCGCCGGCCGCACCGGCAGAGGGCGCCGCCGCCGAGCCGACCACCGTGGTGGTCACCGGCTTCCGCTCCAGCCTGCAAAAAGCCTTGAACCTCAAGCAGCAGGCCATCGGCGTGCGCGACTCCATCGTGGCGGAGGACATCGGCAAATTCCCCGAGGCGAACATCGCCGAATCGCTGCAGCGCGTGCCCGGCATCATCCTCAACCGCGACGAGAGCTCGGCCGAAGGCCAGCGCATCTCGATCCGCGGCTTGCCGACCGAGTATTCGGTGACCACGCTCAACGGCGCGCCGGTCAACACCACTTCCACCAGCACCATCGGCAGCGCGGCACGCGGCTTCAACTACGACGTGTTCGCGTCGGAACTGTTCGGCCGGGTCGATTTCTACAAGTCGCCGCTGGCCGAGCTCAGCGAAGGCGGCCTGGGCGGCGTGGTCGACCTGCAGACCCCGCGTCCGTTCGACAATCCCAAGCGCACCATCCGCTACGCCGTGTCCGAGGCGTACAACACCATGTCCAAGAACGCCGACCCGATGGGCTTCGCGCTGTACTCCAACACCTGGGGCCACTGGGGCTTCCTGGCCGGCGTCTCGCATTCGGCCAGCACCAACAACCGCTCCGGCTTCGAGGCCACCGGCGGCTACAACAGCTCGGCGCGCGGCAGCCAGAGCCCGGTCAAGGGCAACTTCGCGATGCAGCTGGACTACGACGATCCGCGCGCCAACCTCGGCGGCTACACCCGCAGCCAGATCGACAACGCGCTGCTGCCGCGCATCTACCGCTTCTACGGCTCGGCCAACGAGCGCACCCGCGACGGCCTGGTGTCGTCGCTGCAGTACAAGACGGCCGACCTGAACCTGAGCCTCGACGTGCTTGGTTCCAAGCTGACCAACCACCGCGACGAGATGTACATGGGCCTGCTGATCCGCAACAGCAAGACCACCAACCGCGCCGCGCCGGCAGGCCAGAACGGCCACAACGGCCTGGTGCCGCTGAACGTGCACATCGATCCCGACTCCAACCTGCTGACCGGCACCTTCGGCAACACCTCGTACAGCAGCGGCGTGACCTACAGCGAGGACGAGACCAAGTTCGGCTACGCCGCCTTGAACGGCCGCTGGGCCGCCACCAGCAAGCTGGCGTTGACGGGCCAACTGAGCGCCAACAACAGCAACGCGCTCACTTACCAGGACACGCTGTCGGGCCAGATCTTCGGCGTCGACTCCACCATCGACTACGGCAGCGACCACGTCTATCCATCGCTGTCGTCCACCTCCAGCTACACCGACCTGAACAACTACCAGGGCTTCGGCGTCGGCACCACCTGGACCCGCGAGACCGACAAGGGCAAGCAGGGCCGTCTGGTCGCGGACTGGGACTACGACCTGCCAGGCGACTGGACCGGCCACCTGAAGACCGGCGTGGTGTACGTGGAAACCACCAAGGGCATCGCCAAGCGCAACGGCACGGCCGCCGCCACCGCCAAGCTCAACGGCCTTGGCAACGCCGGCATGCGTGGCCTGATGACCACCTCGCTGCCAATCGACAATCTCGACATGGGCGCCGGCTGGCCGCACGCCTGGGGCACCTTCACCCGCGGCGCCACCTTCTCGGCCTTCGATCCGCTGGGCTACAACACCGAGGCCACGTTCACGCCGGCGCAGAGCTTCAGCGCGACGGAAAAAGTGTCGACCGGTTTCATTCAGTCCGACTTCAAGGGCGAGGTCGGCGGGCATGAGCTGCGCTTCAACGCCGGCGTGCGCTACTCGCGCACCGAAACCGGCATCGACAACTTCAAGCAGCAGGGCGCCAGCCTGACCTACGCCGCCAACCACGAGCAGGGCACCTACAGCAACGTGCTGCCAGCCTTCAGCGCGGCGCTGGACGTGACCGAGAACCTGATGTGGCGCGCTTCGTGGGGCAAGACCGTGAGCCGGGCCTCGCTGTCGATCATCGCGGCGCAGACCGTCATCCCGAATCCCTTCGACAACTCGGCCACCGCCGGCAACGCCAGCCTGAAGCCGCAGCAATCGAAGAACCTGGACACCAGCCTGGAGTGGTACTTCCAGCCGGGCAGCCTGCTGTCGGCCGCCGTGTTCCGCAAGAAGCTGACCGATGCCACCGTGGCCAACACCACCAACACCACCTTCGGCGCGCTGGGCTTGCCGGACACGGCGCTGGGCGCGATCTTCCAGGATGCCAACGGCCACGTCGATCCCAACCTGCCGATGACCCTGCGCAGCTACACCAACGCCGGCGAGCAGACGCTGAAGGGTTACGAGCTGGCCTACCAGCAGGCGTTCACCTTCCTGCCGGAACCGTTCAAGGGCTTTGGCGCGCTGGCCAGCTACACGCACATCGATCCGTTCAACAGCGCCAAGTGGATCACCAACGCAGGCAAGGAGATCGAGGTCAACTCGGTGCCGAAGTATGCCTACAGCACCACCGCCTACTATGAGCGCGGACCGCTGGCGCTGCGCATGTCCTACAACTACAAGGGCCGTTCGCTGCACTCGGACAATCCACGCAACCTCGGCGATGACCTGATCCGCTGGCACGCGGGACGCGGCTACCTGGACGCCAACGCCAGCTACAAGATCAACGAACAGCTGGAGCTGCGCATCGACGCCATGAACCTGTCCAACACGCTGTCCTACGATTACTTCGAAGACGCCAGCGGCCAGTATGGCAGCGGCAAGAAGACGCGTATGGACTACGCCAAGTACGACGGCCGCACCATCAAGGTTGGACTGCGTGGCAAGTTCTAAGCATCTGCTGCCGTTGCTGCTGGCCTGCGTGGCTTGCGCGGCGCAGGCCGCCGGTCCCGCGCGCGTGGTCGATGTCGCGCCGGGCTGGGCGAACAATTCGGTCAACGCCGTGGTGTTCCGCAAGAACTCGCTGGTGTCGGACGGCGACACGCAGTACATCGCCTTCTACGACAAGGACGCGGCCGTGGTGCTGGGCAAGCGCAGGCTGGGCAGCACGCGCTGGGCGCTGCAGCGCACGCCGTACCGCGGCAACGCGGCCGACGCGCACAACAGCATCAGCATCATGGTGGACGGCGCCGGCTACCTGCACCTGGCGTGGGACGCGCACAACCAGCGCTTGCGTTACGCACGCGGCACGCGCCCCGGCGCGCTGGAGCTGGGGCCGGAAACGCCGATGCTGGGCAGGGACGAGGACTCGGCCACCTATCCCGAGTTCTTCCGCTGCCCGGACGGCGGCCTGCTGTTCCTCTACCGCGACGGCGGCTCAGGCCACGGCAACCTGGTGATGAACCGCTACGACGTGAAGAGCAGCAGCTGGACCCGGCTGCACAGCAAGCTGATCGACGGGGAAGGGCAGCGCAGCGCCTACTGGCAAGCCTTCGTCGACCGCGCCGGCATCATTCACCTGTCGTGGGTGTGGCGCGAATCGCCGGACGTGGCCAGCAACCACGACATGGCCTACGCCCGCTCGCGCGACGGCGGCCTGACGTGGGAGAACAGCAGCGGCGAACGCTACGCACTGCCGATCACCGCCGGCAGCGCCGAGTACGCCGCACACATCCCGCAGAACAGCGAGCTGATCAACCAGACCTCGATGGCGGCCGGCGCCGACGGCGAGCCGGTGATCGCCAGCTACTGGCGCGTGGCCGGTTCGACGGTGCCGCAGTATCACCTGCTGTACCGCGATGGCGGCGCCTGGCGGCAGCTGGACCTGGACTTCCGCCGCACGCCGTTTTCGCTGAGCGGCCTGGGCACGAAGGCGATACCGATATCGCGGCCGCAGATCATGGTGGACCATCAGCGCGCCCTGCTGGTGTTCCGCGATGCCGAGCGCGGCAACAAGGTATCGGTGGCCACCGTCGCCGACCTGCACCGGCCGCGCTGGACCGTGCGCGACCTGGGCACGGCGCCGGTGGGCGCGTGGGAACCGTCGTTCGACACCGAGCTGTGGCGGCGGCGCGGCGAATTGCATCTGTTCGTGCAGGATGTGCCGCAGCTGGACGGCGAGGGCGCGTCCGCCGGCGCGTCGTCGCCAGTGCAGGTGTGGCAGTGGAAACCTTAAAGTACCGAGCACTCCAGACCGGAGCCACGTCATGGTTCCGGGCATTTATGCCGAAGGTGGCGGTCCCGCGCCTTCGGCCCTTTTTTACATGACACTATGAACCTAAAAAAATACGCGCAAGGATTGCTGTTGCTGCTGGCCGTCACGCTGGGCGGCTGCGCCACGCCGGCAAAGGACGGCGCGGCCATCGACGCCAGCAGGGCGGAGGTGGTCGCCATCATCGACCAGGTCAACGGACACTGGCAGCGCAGCACGCCCGCGCAGCAGTGGGCGTTCTGGCACGTGGCGGCCTACCAGACGGGGAATATGGCGGCCTACCAGGTCACGCACAACGAGGCCTACCGGCGCTATGCCGAAGCCTGGGCCGAGCACAACCAGTGGATGGGCGCGCGCTCGCCGGACAAGAGCCGCTGGCAACACACCTACGGCGAGACCGACGATCACGTGCTGTTCGGCGACTGGCAGATCTGCTTCCAGACCTACACCGACCTGTACAAGCTGGCCCCCGATCCGCGCAAGATCGCCCGCGCCCGCGAGGTGATGGAATACGAGATGAGCACCGCGCGCGACGATTACTGGTGGTGGTCGGACGGCCTGTACATGGTGATGCCGGTGATGACCAAGCTGTACGGCGTGACGGGCGACCGCCGTTACCTGGAAAAGCTGCACCAGTATTTCGAGTACGCCAACAGCATCATGTACGACCCGGTCGAGCACCTGTACTACCGCGACGCCAAGTACGTCTATCCCGCGCACGCCAGCGTCAACGGCAAGAAAGACTTCTGGTCGCGCGGCGACGGCTGGGTATTCGCCGCGCTGGCCCGCGTGCTGGACGAACTGCCGGTCGACGATCCACACCGCGCCGACTACGTGGCCCGCTTCAAGGACATGGCGCAGGCGCTCAAGCGCGCCCAGCAACCGGAAGGCTACTGGACCCGCAGCCTGCTCGATCCGCAACACGCGCCGGGACCGGAGACCAGCGGCACGGCCTTCTTCACCTACGGCTACCTGTGGGGCATTAACCACGGCGTGTTGGCGCGCGACGAGTATCTGCCGGTGGCACGCAAGGGCTGGCATTACCTGAGCAAGGTGGCGCTGCAGCCGGATGGCCGCGTCGGCTACGTCCAGCCGATAGGCGACCGCGCGATACCGGGCCAGGTGGTGGACCAGAATTCCACAGCGGATTTCGGCGTGGGCGCTTTCCTGCTGGCGTCGGCGGAACTGGTACGCTTGCTCGATCAAAAATAAGGAGACACGATGGAACGTCGCAATTTTATGCAGGCGGTGCTGGCCGGCACCGCCGCCACCGGCCTGATGAACGCCGGCGCCGCAAGTGCCAACGGCGCCGCCGACAGCGCGCCTGTGGCCGGCGGCGAGCGCGCCTACATGGCCGGCCTGTTGCAACAGATGGCCGAGCCGGTGCTGTCGAACATGGCGCAGGGCAAGCTGAAGAAGAACTTCCCGCTGGAGCTTAGCCCGACATGGGACGGCCGCGATCCCGGCGTCGCCTACCTTGAATGCTTCGGCCGCCTGATCGCCGGCGCCGCGCCGTGGCTGGCATTGCCGGACGACGGCACGGCCGAAGGCAAGACACGCCATCGCCTGCAACAGCTGGCGCTGCAAAGCTACACCAACTCGGTCGACCCGAAGAGCCCGGACTACCTGCTGTGGAAAGGGCCGGGCCAGACGCTGGTCGATTCGGCCTACTTCACCAACGCGCTGATGCGCGCGCCGAAAGCGCTGTGGGAGCCGCTGGACAAAGTCACCAAGCAGCGCATCATCGCCGAGATCAAGAGCCTGCGGAGGATCGAGCCGCCGTACATCAACTGGCTGCTGTTCGCCGCCATGAACGAAGCCTGGCTGTTGTCCATCGGCGAGGAAGCCGATCCGCTGCGCATGAACCTGGCCATCCGCAAGATCAACGAGTGGTACGTGGGCGACGGCTGGATCAAGGACGGCGAGTCCTTCCACTTCGACTACTACTGCTCGTACGTGATGTACCCGATGCTGCTGGAAATCCTCGAAGTGCTGGTGCGCTGCAAGGGACCGTTCTGGAACGCCAAGCCGGAGGAGCTGCTGGCGCAGGCGCTGCAACGCACGCAGCGCTATTGCGAGCACCTGGAGCGCTTCATCTCGCCGACCGGCACCTACCCGCCGATCGGCCGCTCGTTGACCTATCGCACCGCCGTGTTCCAGCCGCTGGGCCTGCTCGCCTGGCGCAAGCAACTGCCGGCCAGCCTGCCGGCCGGACAGGTGCGGGCCGCGCTGCACGCCGTGCATCAAACGGTGTGGTCGGGCCCGAGCAACTTCACCCGCGACGGCTTCCTCAACATCGGCTTCGTCGGCCACCATCCCGAGCTGGGCGACTGGTATTCCAACAACGGCAGCATGTACATCGCCTCCGAAGGCTTCCTGTCGCTGGGCCTGCCGGAGAACGATGCCTACTGGACTGCGCCGGCGCAGGACTGGACCCAGAAGCTGGCCTACTCGGGCCGCCAATTCCCCAAAGACTATCCGGTGAAATACTGATATGCAGCCACGTTACCTATTGATGTTCGCATTACTGCCGACCATGGCCGGCACCTCCGCCGGCGCGGCGGAACGGCTGGCCGTCACGGCCACCCACGAGCTCGACGCGGCGCGGCCGGCCGAAACCATCGCCATCCCATGGGCCGAAGTCAACAAGGCCCTGCCGGGTGCGCTGCTGCAACGCCTGACCGTGCGCGACGCGGCCGGCCACAGCCTGCCGTACCAGGTGACCAACGTCGCGCCGGAGGCCAAGGACCCACAAGGCAAGGGCATCGCCTACGGCGAGCTGATCTTCCAGCACGACTTCGCCGCCGGCGAGCACAGCGCCAGCTTCACGGTCGAGAAGAGCGAGTCGGTGGCGCCGCCGTTCCCGGTGCAGGCCTTCGCCCGCTACGTGCCGGAGCGGCTGGACGACTTCGCCTGGGAAAACGACCGCATTGCGCACCGCACCTACGGCCAGGCGCTGGCCGCGCCCGACACGCAGGGCAGCGGCAAGGAAGTGCTGGTGACGAGCGGGCTGGACATCTGGTTCAAGCGGGTGCGCTATCCCATCGTCGACCGTTGGTACAACAAGGGCCACGACCATTACCACAAGGACGAGGGCGAGGGACTGGACATGTATGGCGTGGGCACCACGCGCGGCGCCGGCGGCACCGGCATCTGGGATGGCAAGCAGCTCTACACCAGCCGCAACTACGCCAAATGGAAAGTCATCGCCAACGGCCCGATCCGCGCCATCTTCGAGCTGAGCTACGACGCCTGGGACGCGGCCGGCGCCAAGGTCTCGGAAGTGAAGCGCTTCACCGTCGATGCCGGACACGACTTCGACCAGATCGACAGCACCTTCAGCTTCAGCGGCCCGGCAAGCCTGACCGCCGCCATCGGCCTCAATAAAACACCGGCCTACGCGCCCCAGGAACCCACGGTAACCTTCACGCCGCTGCCGGCGGCACGCGCGCTGACCCAGTGGGTAAAGCAGCGCAGCGCCGGCGATTTTGGCGTGGCCATCGTGCTGCCGTCTGGCGAACCGGCCTACGCGGCCGACGCCGCCAACGAGCTGATCCTGGCGCTTATCCGTTCCGGCCAGCCGCTGCGTTACTACGTTGGCGCCATCGCCAGCTGGTCGGGCGAGGTGGGCGACGCCGCCGCCTGGCAGCGCCGCGTGACCGCCTTCGCCGCCCGCCTGCGCGCCCCCGTTTCCATCCAGCTCCGCCCCCTGCCATAACCCCCGCTGTTACCGCCGGACGTCCCCCTGCGGCAACAGCTCATGTTGCATCACGACAATAGAACGCCACCTCTAACGGTACTGTTTGACATTTACCCCTCGCTGGATAATAGTACGAGCGTTCGCAATTCTTTTCACACGGAGTAAATTCAACTGGAGCAGAATACTCATTTCTCTCCGTGAATGTTACCTTGGGACGCAATCTTATTAATACCTCAACTAAATTTATGCGCAAAGGCGAACTGACCCGCGCAGCAATCCTGGATGTGGCGCTGGACCTGGCCAGCCGCGATGGTCTGGAAGGCCTGACCATCGGATTGCTCGCGGATAAGATGAACATGAGCAAGTCCGGCGTGTTCGCGCACTTCGGCTCGCGTGAAGATTTGCAGTTGGAAGTCCTTAAGCTGTACCACCATCGTTTCGAACAGGAAGTGTTTTTCCCCAGCGTAAAGGAACCGCGCGGCATCCAGCGGCTCAAGTCGATGTTCGCGCGCTGGGTCAAGCGGGTCAGCGTCGAGGTGGCGTCGGGCTGCATCTATATCAGCGGCGCGGTGGAGTATGACGACCGTCCAGGTCCGATCCGCGAAGAGCTGATGTCGATGGTCGGCGCCTGGCAGGGTGCGCTGCTGCGCTGCGTGAAGCAGTGCGTCGAAAGCGGCGACCTCAAGGCCGACACCGACCCGCAGCAGCTGGTGTACGAAATGTACGGCCTGATCCTGGCCCTGCACCACGATGCGCGCTTCCTGCGCATACCGGGCAGCCTGGGCCGGGCCGGCGTCGGCTTCGAGCGCTTGATCGAGACCTACCGCAATCCGCAAACACCGTCCGCGGTGGTGGCGCAGCAATAACGTAAAACACACTAATTCACATCGTAGTCACTACAAAAGTCATCAGGAGAAAATCATGGGTCAATACGTCGCGCCAATCCGGGATATGCAATTCGTTCTGCACGAGTTCCTGAAAGTGGAAGAGGAACTGAAATCGCTGCCGGACTATTCCGAAGTCGATGCCGACATCATCAATCAGGTGCTGGAAGAAGGCGGCAAGTTCACCGCTGAAGTGCTGTTCCCCCTGAACCACTCGGGCGACCGCGAAGGTTGCAAGCACGACGCCGCGACCCACACCGTGACCACGCCTAAAGGCTTCAAGGAAGCGTACAAGCAGTACGTCGACGGCGGCTGGGCGGCATTGGCCTGCGATCCTGAATTCGGCGGCCAGGGCCTGCCGGTGGTGCTGAACAACTCGTTCTACGAGATGCTGAACTCGGCCAACCAGGCATGGACCATGTACCCGGGCCTGTCGCACGGCGCCTACGAGTGCCTGAAGGAACACGGCACCGACCACCAGAAGAAAGTCTACCTGCCGAAGCTGGTCTCCGGCGAATGGACCGGCACCATGTGCCTGACCGAACCGCACTGCGGCACCGACCTGGGCATGCTGCGCTCGAAAGCGCTGCCACAGGCCGACGGCTCCTGGCTGATCACTGGCAACAAGATCTTCATCTCGGCCGGCGAGCACGACATGTCGGAAAACATCCTGCACCTGGTGCTGGCCCGCGTGCCGGACGCGCCGGAAGGCTCGAAAGGCATCTCGCTGTTCCTGGTGCCTAAGTACCTGCCGAAGGAAGACGGCTCGGTCGGCGAACGCAACCCGATCACCTGCGGCGCCATCGAAGAGAAGATGGGCATCCATGGCAACTCGACCTGCCAGATGAACCTGGACGGCGCCAAGGGCTGGATCATCGGCCAGCCGAACAAGGGCCTGAACGCCATGTTCGTGTTCATGAACGCGGCCCGCCTGGGCGTGGGCATGCAGTCGCTGGGCCTGACCGAGATCGCCTACCAGAACGCGCTGATCTACGCCAAGGACCGCATCCAGATGCGTTCGCTGTCGGGCGTGAAGAATCCGGAAATGCCGGCCGATCCGATCATCGTGCACCCTGACGTGCGCCGCATGCTGTTGACCGGCAAGGCCTACGCCGAAGGCGCGCGCGCCTTCACCTCGTATGTCGCGCTGCAGATCGACCGCGAACTGCACCATCCTGACGAAGAAGTGCGCAAGGAAGCCGCCGACGAAGTCGCGCTGCTGACCCCGATCGTCAAGGCCTTCATCACCGACAACGCCTGGATCGCCACTTCGGAAGCGATGCAAGTGTTCGGCGGCCACGGCTACATCTCCGAATGGGGCATGGAGCAGTACGTGCGCGACGCCCGCATCAACCTGATCTACGAAGGCACCAACACCATCCAGTCGCTGGACTTGCTGGGCCGTAAGATCCTGGGTGACAACGGCGCCAAGCTGCGCAAGTTCGGCGAGAAGATCAAGGCCTTCGTGGAAGACAACGGCACCGACGAAGCCATGAGCGAATTCGTCACCCCGCTGGGCGACCTGGGCGACAAGGTCACCAAGCTGACCATGGAAATCGGCATGAAAGCCTTCCAGAACCCGGACGAAGTCGGCGCGGCATGCGTACCTTACCTGCGCGTGGTCGGCCATATGGTGTACAGCTACTTCTTCGCACAGATGGCGAAAATCGCCCTGGCCAAGGAAGACAGCGGCGACAATTTCTACAAAGCCAAGCTGGCCACGGCGCGCTTCTACTTCGCTCGCCTGCAGCCAGAAACTGCAACCCTGATTCGCCAGGCACGTTCGGGCTCCGCCAACCTGATGGCACTCGACGCCGACCTGTTCTAAGAACCTAGAGGAAACGACATGACCAATTTCATCGTTAAAAAAGTAGCCGTGCTGGGCGCCGGCGTGATGGGCGCGCAAATCGCCGCTCATTGCGTCAACGCCAAAGTGCCTGTGGTGCTGTTCGACTTGCCTGCAAAAGAAGGTCCGAAGAATGGCATCGTGCTGCGCGCCATCGAGAACCTGAAAAAACTGTCGCCTGCACCACTGGGCAACAAGGACCACGCCGCGCTGATCGAAGTGGCCAACTACGAGGACGACCTGGCCAAGCTGGCCGAGTGCGACCTGATCATCGAAGCCATCGCCGAGCGCATGGACTGGAAGCACGACCTGTACAAGAAGGTCGCTCCGCACATCGGCGCCAACGCGATCTTCGCCTCGAACACCTCGGGCCTGTCGATCACCAAGCTGTCCGAAGGCTTCGACGCCGACCTGAAATCGCGCTACTGCGGTGTGCACTTCTTCAACCCGCCGCGCTACATGCACCTGGTCGAAATCATCCCGACCGAGTTCACCAAGCCGGAAATCAGCGACCAGCTGGAAGGCTTCCTGACCACCACCCTGGGCAAGGGCGTGGTTCGCGCCAAGGATACGCCGAACTTCATCGCCAACCGCGTCGGCGTGTTCGGCATCCTGGCGATCGTGCATGAAGCTGAAAAATTCGGCCTGTCGTGCGACGTGGTCGACGACCTGACCGGCTCCAAGCTGGGCCGCGCCAAGTCGGGCACCTTCCGCACCGCGGACGTGGTCGGCCTGGACACCATGGGCCATGTGATCAAGACCATGCAGGACTACCTGCCGAACGATCCGTTCGCCGCCGTCTACAAGACCCCGGCCGTGCTGGCCGGCCTGGTGGAAAAAGGTGCGCTGGGCCAGAAGACCGGCGCCGGCTTCTACAAAAAAGTGGGCAAGGACATCCTGCGCCTGGACTTCGCCACCGGTGAATACGTGGCCGGCGGCGCCAAGGCTGCGGACATCATCGCCCGCATCCTGAAGGAAAAAGATCCGGTCAAGAAGATGAAGGCCCTGCGCGAGTCGACCAACCCACAAGGCCAGTTCCTGTGGGCGATCTTCCGCGACGCTTTCCACTACATCGCCATCCACCTGGACACCGTGGCCGACAACGCGCGCGACATCGACTTCGCCATGCGCTGGGGCTTCGGCTGGAACGTCGGCCCGTTCGAAACGTGGCAGGCCGCAGGCTGGTCGCAAGTGGCCCAGTGGGTCAAGGAAGACATCGAAGCCGGCCACGCACTGTGCAACGCACCGCTGCCAGCCTGGGTATTCGAAGGTCCGGTCGCTGAAAAAGGCGGCGTCCACACCGCTGAAGGTTCGTGGTCCGCTGTATCGAAATCGTTCGTGCCACGCTCGTCGCTGGCCGTGTACGACCGTCAGCAGTTCCGCGCGCCGGTACTGGGTTCGGGCGAAGCCAATGGCCGCACCGCCGGCACCACCGTGCACGAAGACGACGACGTGCGCCTGTGGCACTCGGGCGACGACGTGCTGGTGATCTCGCTGAAAACCAAGATGCACGTGATCAGCCCTGGCGTGATCGCCGGCTTCAAGAAGGCACTGGCCGAAGCCGAGAAGAACTTCAAGGGTCTGGTGATCTGGAGCGCGGACGCGGCCGACGGCGGCGCGTTCTCTGCCGGCGCCGACCTGCAATCGGCACTGCCTGCGTTCATGCAGGGCGGCGCGAAAGCGGTCGACCCGATCATCAAGGAACTGCAAGACACCTTCATGGCGATGAAATATTCGAACGTGCCGGTGGTGGCTGCTGTTGCTGGCCTGGCGCTGGGCGGCGGTTGCGAAATGGCGCTGCACGCCTCGAAGCGCGTGGCCTCGATCGAATCGTACATCGGCCTGGTGGAAGTGGGCGTCGGCCTGATCCCTGCGGGCGGCGGCTTGAAAGAAGCGGCAGTGCGCGCGTTCAAGGAAGCCAAGGGCACCGACATCCTGCAATTCCTGAAGACCGGCTTCACCAACGCGGCCACCGCGAACGTGTCGAAATCGGCTCTGGAAGCGCAAGCCATGGGCTACCTGAAGGAAGACGACGTGATCGTGTTCAACCCATACGAGCTGCTGCACGTGGCCAAGGTGGAAGCGCGCGCCATGTTCGACAAGGGCTACCGCGCGCCGCTGAAGGCGCCGGTGCAGGTGACCGGCCGCTACGGCTGGGGCACCATCAAGGCCCAGCTGGTCAACATGCGCGACGGCGGCTTCATCTCGGCCCACGACTTCAAGCTGGGCGACATGATCGCCGAGATCGTGTCGGGCGGCGACATCGACCAGGGCTCGTTCGTCAGCGAACAGTGGCTGCTGGACATGGAGCGTAAAGCCTTCCTGGAGCTGCTGAACCATCCGAAGACGCAGGAACGCATCATGGGCATGCTGCAGACCGGTAAGCCAGTCCGCAACTAAAGCGTATGTCGATCCTGAAACTTGTCTTTAAAGTTTTACTGCGCGTGAGGCCAAGCATGGTGTATGACCGTATCAAGCAACAAATGATGGACACCTTGCCCTTCGTGCGCCTGCTGGGGATCAGGATCGACGAGATCGGCAGCGGCACTTCGAAAGTGTCGATGCCGGAAGACCCGAAGCTCAATAACCACCTGGGCACGCAGCACGCCGGGGCCTTGTTCACGCTGGCCGAAACGGCATCCGGCGCGGCCATGGCTGGCGGCTTCGCGGAGCTGATCCTGGGCTTGCGCCCGGTCGCCAAGGAATCGCGCATCCAGTACCAGAAAGTAGCCAAGGGCGCCACCCGCGCCGAAGGCCGCGTCCCTGGCGACTTGGCCGCGCTGAAGGCCGAGCTGAAAGAGCAGGGCAAGGTGGCGTTTCCGGTGGAGGTCGACATCTTCGACGCCGCCGGCACGCTGGCCGCACAGGTTCAAGTGGATTGGTATTTATCCGAGAAGCGGGCGTAATAGGGCGTAATAGCTAAGCGTTCCGCATAAGTCTTCGATCAAAAATTTTCGAAAGAACAAAATGAGCAAACAAATTCAAGACGCATACATCGTCTCTGCCACCCGCACCCCGATCGGCAAGGCGCCGCGCGGCATGTTCAACAAGACCCGCCCGGACGACCTGCTGGTGCGCGTGCTGCAATCGGCCCTGGCGCAAGCGCCTGGCCTGGATCCAGCGCTGATCACCGACGCCATCATCGGCTGCTCGTTCCCGGAAGCGGAACAGGGCTTCAACATCGCCCGTCAATCGGTGCTGCTGGCTGGCCTGCCTAAGACTGTTGGCGGCGTTACCGTCAACCGCTACTGCGCATCGGGCATCACCGCGCTGGCCATGGCCGCCGACCGCATCCGCGTTGGCGAAGCCGATGCGATGATCGCCGGCGGCGTTGAATCGATGTCGATGGTGCCGATGATGGGCCATCACCCATCGATGAACCTGAACATGTTCACCGACGAGAACGTCGGCATGGCATACGGCATGGGCCTGACCGCTGAAAAAGTGGCGACCCAGTGGAAAATCTCGCGCGAAGCGCAGGACGCGTTCGCTGTTGAATCGCACCGCCGCGCCATCGCCGCGCAGCAGGCCGGTTTCTTCAAGGACGAGACCACCCCGGTTGAAATCATCACCCGTACGCCTGACCTGGCGACCGGCGAGATCAAGATCAAGACCCGCACCGTCGATACCGACGAAGGCGCACGTGCCGATTCGACCGTGGAATCGCTGTCCAAGCTGAAGCCTGTGTTCGCCGCCAAGGGTTCGGTCACCGCCGCCAACTCGTCGCAGATGTCCGACGGCGCCGGCGCGCTGCTGGTCGTGTCCGAGAAGTTCCTGCGCGAGCACAACCTGACCCCGCTGGCCAAGTTCTCGTCGTTCGCCGTCAAGGGCGTGCCACCGGAAATCATGGGCATCGGTCCTAAGTTCGCGATTCCTGATGCGTGCAAGGCCGCCGGCATCACCCAGGACCAGCTGGACTGGATCGAGCTGAACGAAGCGTTCGCCGCACAGGCACTGGCCGTGATCGGCGACCTGGGCCTGGATCCAGCCAAGGTCAACCCGATGGGCGGCGCGATCGCCCTGGGCCACCCGCTGGGCGCAACCGGTGCGATCCGCGCCGCGACCGTGGTGCACGCACTGCGCCGCAACAACCTGAAGTACGGCATGGTGACGATGTGCGTCGGCGCCGGCATGGGCGCTGCAGGTATCATTGAGCGTGTATAAGAGCGCGCGTGTAAGCTAAGCACGGAATCATAAAGAAGGGCGCTGCGGTTCAACCACGGCGCCCTTCAATCATTTGGAGATCACATGGATATTTTGAGCAGCAAGACCAACGGCGTGCTGACGCTGGAATTCAACCGCCCTGAACGCAAGAACGCGATCACCTCGGCGATGTACCAGAGCATGGCCGACGCCATCAACGAAGCGGAGCAGGACGCCGCCGTGCGCGCCATCCTGATCGTCGGCAAGCCGGAGATCTTCACCGCCGGCAACGACCTGGAAGACTTCATGAAAACCTCGCGTCCGGCCGACGGCTCGGGCATCGAAGAGCGTTCGGTGTACAAGTTCATGATGGCGCTGAGCGGTTCGACCAAGCCGGTGGTTGCCGCGGTGGCCGGCGCGGCGGTCGGCATCGGCACCACGCTGCTGATGCATTGCGACCTGGTCTACGCTGCCGACAACGCCAAGTTCTCGATGCCGTTCGTGCAGCTGGGCCTGTGCCCGGAGTTCGCGTCGAGCCTGTTGCTGACGCAGATCGCCGGCTACCCGCGCGCCGCCGAGAAGCTGATGCTGGGCGAAGCCTTCCTGGCGCAGGAAGCGCTGGAGATGGGCCTGGTATCGAAGATCGTTCCCACCGCCGAGCTGCGCGCGTTTGCCGAAGGCCAGGCCGCCAAGCTGGTCGCCCTGCCGGCCAGCTCGATCCGCGCCACCAAGCAGCTGATGAAGGCCGCGCGCAAAGACCCGGTGACGGAAGCCATCGCCGCCGAAAACAAATTCTTCGGCGCCATGCTGGCCGCACCGGAAGCCAAGGAAGCGTTCACCGCCTTCTTCGAAAAGCGCAAGCCGGACTTCAGCAAGTTCGAGTAGAGCTCAATTAGGGCCCGGCTTGGCCTGCGGCCGTTCGCGGCCATGTTTGGCTGGCCGGGAGATGACGCGCTGTGGTACCCCTCATACTTGATTTCCGCTCCCACCACCGTGGCGAAATAGGGCTGACTGCCGAAGCTGGCGCGCAGCCTCGTGCCTGCGGGAAGAAAGACCCGCTTCCATTGGTATCCGACCTCCCGCCGCGCGCGCGGTGCTGCCAGTACCTGCGCCGGCGCGCCTTATCAATCGCTCGCCGCCTTCGCGACCTTGCCGGTGTATCTGCCCAGGCCCGAAAAAATTGTCCGGGCCGAATCCCTAGGTTATGTGCCAGGCATGGCGCCCTGCACTTGAGCTGGCAATTTTATGGTGAAGAGAATTAACTACCCTAACCGTGCATGCTGACTTGAATTTCCAAATTAATCTTTCTGTAGTGCAAGTTAAAGTTCTTTTGGCTATCAATCACCCATACACTCACCGTTTGCAAGCTATGGAATTTTGAGGCGGAGCACTTAGGAACGGTCTGAGCGTGAATCGGCCATTGTAGTTTGCAGTTTTGACATTTTTGCATCTGGTTCTTTTTCCACTTTACTCCGGGTATACTCACGACCCCCTCGTCAGCTACTTTGAGTGCGTTCTGAATGTGAAAACTTGCAGTATTGTATGGAAATTGCGTGAAGTACTGTCTATTGTCCGTCGACTTGGGTAAATTGTAGTGCACCCAACCGCTCACGTGCTGCCCCCACCCTGTGCCTTTATGACCGGCAACCGTGGTTGAAGAATTGCTTCTTGTTGGCATAATGCTCCGTCCTTATTTCCCTATCCGAATCTGGCCTGGGCTTGCAGAAAATAATAGAAGATTAAAACGACTCTGGCTTGCGGGCCGATCCTGTTAATTCCACAATATCGCCAGGCGCTCATGCGGAATTTAGCAAGCACGGCCTAAATTGTACATAGTCTGTATGGACCTCCCGGCATGTCGGGACCAGAGAGTCAAGACTGCTTGGGGCGATTTACCGCGGACTTCGAAGGCAGGTTCTCCGCTTCCTTGCGATCATGGCCGCCGCCGGCTTCTCGCCGGATGCGCGCGCCGTTAGCCGCTTCGCCGGAACTATGATGCTGGAACTGCCTTGACACGTACCGCCTCGGACACCGTCGCGGGCTGCTGCGGGGCCAGCGGCGGGGGATTTATGTAGTTGCGGATCGCTTCGATAACGAAGGGCTCCTGTGCCAAGGAATCTGACCAGAAATTGCCGGTGAATTCGCCCAGCTCGACCAGCACATCGTTAGGGACGCGGATCGGGAATTGGAGGTTGTAGGTGGACTTGATCTTGGGCGAGGTAGGCATGGGGCTTTTTTCGGCCTGTATTCGTTAGAGGTGGTTAGTAGTTTTTAGTTCCGAAAATAGCGCGGAGTCGCACGAAATATCGGTGGTTAGCATTGGGTAGTAGTGGTTAGCGGGTTTTAGTAAAAGCCGAAAAAATAGACCCCGCCCTGCGCATTCCCTGATTTCACCAGGCTCGCGTGAACTGGCACCTTTCTTCCTACAGACAGATGAGTGTTCTTCTGACGGGCCAGGCTCTATGAAGAGGTAAGCTGGTTGTGCAAACCCTGCCATATTTCATGGGAGTTCCTGAAGATGAATATTCGCAACCTGCTTTCCTCTGCTCTGATAGGCGCCGTCGCAAGCGCGCGCTCGATGACGCCGATGGCCACCATCGCGGCAGCCCGCCTCGCCGACCGCCGCACGCCTGGGCAACTGGTTTTGTTGGACCGCCCGCTGTTCAAGGCCGGCGCGCTGGCGATGGGGGCCGGTGAGCTGTTCGGAGACAAGATGAAAACCGCCCCGGACCGCACTGTCTTCCTCGGACTGGCGGCGCGCGTGATGAGCGCCGGCATTGCCGGAGCGGCGTTGGCGCCGCGAGGCAGGGAGCCTGCCGGGGCGGCGGTCGCCATCGCCACCGCCGTGCCGCTTGCCTACCTGACGCTGACGGGCCGCAAGCGGGCCATGGCGCGTATCGGCCAGACCCGCAGCGGACTGATTGAAGACGCGCTGGTAGTCGCCGCGGGAGCTGCGATCGTGGCGCTGTCGACGAGGCGAAACGAATAGTAGCGGCACCAGCGGCAAATCTGCGCATGAGAGGTTAATCGTTTACCATGCCGGTACAGCTCGATTTGACGAGTATCGGACAGGAGACGTTTTGATGAAGTTCAGAGCAGGATTGGCGGCGTTGTTGTTGGCCGGGCAGGCGTTCGCGGGCGTGGCGGTGCAGCCGGATGATGCGCAATTGCAGTACACAGGGCGCATCGATTTCGCCGACCGTACGCGGCCCATGTTGTCATGGCCCGGCACGAGCATCGAAGGGAACTTCACCGGCGCCAGCCTGTCGGTCAAGCTGGACGACCAGTTGGGCAAGAACTTCTTCAATGTGTTCATCGATGGCGACCTGGCCAAGCCGGCGGCGGTCATCGAGGCCGCGCAGGGCGGCAAGACCTACGCGGTGGCGAGCGGCCTGGGACCGGGCCCGCACAACTTCCTGATCACCAAGCGCACCGAGGGCGAGGAGGGCGGTACGTTCTTCCAGGGCCTGGAGCTGGCGGACGGCGGCCAGATGTTGCCGCCTCCTGCGCGCAAGCAGCGCCGCATCGAATTCTTCGGCGACTCCATCACCACCGGCATGGGCGACGAATCGCCGGACGACGGACCGGATCATCTGCTGAAGGACAAGAACAACTTCATGTCCTACTCATCGATCACGGCGCGGGCGCTGGATGCGGAGGCGCACATCATCTCGCAAAGCGGCATCGGCGTGATGATCAGCTGGTTCCCGTTCACCATGCCGGACTTCTACGACCAATTGAGCGCCGTCGGCAATAACGACACCCACTGGGATTTCCATTCCTGGACGCCGGACGTGGTGGTCATCAACCTGTTCCAGAACGACCGCTGGCTGATCGACCGCGAGAAGCGACTGTCGCCGATGCCGGACGATGCGCAGCGCGTGCAGGCCTATCGCAGCTTCGTGCAGAAGATCCGCGCGCTGTATCCGCAGGCCTACATCGTGTGCGCGCTGGGCAGCATGGACGCGGTGCAGGAGGGCTCCAAGTGGCCGGGCTACGTGCGCGCGGCGGTGGACCAGATGCGGCAAGGCGGCGATCAGCGGATCGACACCATCGTGTTCCCTTGGACCGGCTTCGGCGGCCATCCGCGCATCAAGCAGCACCAGGCCAACGCCGCGCAGCTGACCGCCTTCATTCGCCAGAAAATGGGATGGTGAGCGCCTGATTGTGCAGATTTCGTCATCCTTTTAGCGGCGCCGCCACAAGACGGCCGCCGCGCCTGCACGTACATTAGAGGATGGCCATCTACCATGGGGTAAGTATGCATCGTCGACAGGTATTGCAGGGCGCCGCCGGTCTGGGGCTCATTTCGGGTTGGCCCGCCGCGGCCAGCGCGGCCAGCGCCGCCACCGATTTTCCATCCACCGCACGGGCGCTGCCGCTGTCGTCGGTTCGGCTGCTGCCCTCGATCTACGCCGATGCGCTGCAAGCCAACCAGGCCTACCTGCTGCGCCTGAGCGTGGACCGCTTCCTGCACAACTACCACCGCTTCGCCGGCCTGCCGACCAAGGGCGCCATCTACGGCGGCTGGGAGTCCGACACCATCGCGGGCGAGGGACTGGGCCACTATCTGTCCGCGCTGTCGCTGATGCTTGCGCAGACCGGTAATGCGGCGCTGAAGCCGCGCATCGATTACATCGTGGCCGAACTGGCGCGCGTGCAGCAGGC
The DNA here is from genome assembly GCA_025548565.1 of Rugamonas sp. A1-17. Classification (GTDB taxonomy): domain Bacteria; phylum Pseudomonadota; class Gammaproteobacteria; order Burkholderiales; family Burkholderiaceae_D; genus Rugamonas. The sequence continues at coordinate 192,750 of JAJLPB010000011.1, read as the reverse complement.
GCACGGCGACGGCTATGTGGCGGGCTTCATGCGCAAGCGCGCGGACGGCACTGTGGTCGACGGCAAGGAGATCTTCCCCGAGATCGTGCGCGGCGAGATCAGGTCCGCAGGCTTCGACCTGAATGGCTGCTGGGTGCCGCTGTATAACTGGCACAAGGTCTTCGCCGGCCTGTTCGACGCGCAGACCCACGCCGGCAACGCCCAGGCGCTGCAGGTGGCGCTTGGCCTGGCGGGCTATATCGACAAGGTGTTCGCCGCGCTCAGCGACGAGCAGGTGCAGCGGGTGCTGGCCTGCGAACATGGCGGCATCAACGAGAGCTTCGCCGAACTCTATGCGCGCACCAACGATCAGCGTTGGCTGGCGCTGGCGCGGCGGCTGTACCACAACAAGGTGCTGGTGCCGCTGACGCAGGGCCTGGATGAACTGGCCAACCTGCATTCCAACACGCAGATCCCCAAGCTGATCGGCCTTGCGCGCCTCCACGAGCTGACCAGCCGCCGCAGCGACGCCGACGCCGTGGACTTTTTCTGGAAGCGCGTCACGCAGCATCACAGCTACGTCATCGGCGGCAACGGCGACCGCGAATACTTCTCCGCGCCGGACAGCATCGCCGCCCACATCACCGAGCAGACCTGCGAGGCCTGCGCCAGCTACAACATGCTGAAGATGACGCGCCATCTCTACAGCTGGGCGCCGGACGCCGCCTACTTCGACTACTACGAGCGCACGCACCTGAACCACATCCTCGCGCACCAGAATCCGCGCACCGGCATGTTCACGTATATGACGCCGCTGATGTCCGGCATGGCGCGCGAGTACTCCAGCGAGGACAACGACTTCTGGTGCTGCGTGCTGTCCGGGATGGAGAGCCACGCCAAGCACGGCGATTCGATCTACTGGGAGAACGGCGACACGCTGTTCGTCAATCTCTACATTCCATCGACGGTGGAGTGGAAGGCTGCGCGGCTGGAGCTCAACACGCGCTATCCGTTCGAGGGCGACATCGACCTCAAAGTGCGGCGGCTGGCGGGCCCGCGCCAGTTCACGCTGGCGCTGCGCGTGCCGTCGTGGGCCAGCGGCCACGCGGTGCTGGTCAACGGCAAACCGCAGACCGCCAGCAAGCATAAGGGCTACTTGCTGATACGCCGGCGCTGGCGCGCGGGCGACAGCGTGCGCCTGTCGCTGCCGCTGGATTTGCGGATGGAAGCGGCGGCCGGCAACGATCATGTGGTGGCGCTGCTACGCGGCCCGATGGTGCTGGCGGCGGACCTGGGCGCGGCCGACAAACCGTTCACCGGACTGGCGCCGGCGCTGGTGGGCGCCAATGTCCTCGCCGCGTTCGCGGAGGCGGACAAGGGCAGGGCCGTGTATCGCAGCGTGGGCACGGGCCGGCCCGGCGACATGAAGTTCACGCCGTTCTTTTCGCAGTACGAGCGGCGCGCGGCGGTGTATTTCAACGTCTACACCGAGGCCGAGTGGGCGGCCTCAGAAGTCGCCTTCCGCAAGGAGGAGGCGCGCCTGAAGGACCTGGCCGAGCGCTCGGTCGATGTCATGCACCTGGGCGAGATGCAGCCGGAGCGCGATCACGACCTGCAGTCGGCGATCTCCTATCCGGTCGCCTACCGTGGCCGCAACGGACGCGATGCGCGCACCGGCGGCTACTTCAGCTTCCGCATGAAGTGCACCGACGGCCCGCTGCTGCTGCAGGCGAGCTATTGGGGCGAGGAGCGCAACCGCGATTTCCACATCAGCATCGACGGCGAACGGATCGCGCACGTCACGCTCGATGGCGGCGATCCCGGCGTGTTTGTCGACCGGGAATATCCGGTTCCGGAGCGTATCACCAGCGGCAAGACCAGCGTGGTGGTGCGCTTCGATCCCGAGCCGGGCCACACCGCCGGGCCCGTGTTCGGCGTCCGTCTGTTCACGCAGCGCGCGGCCATTTCGGCCTGATCGCGGCGTCGCGCACGCGAGACAAGGCGGCTTGAAAGTTAGCGAGCTCATGCTATTCTGGTTTTCTGTCTTATCAATTTTATATTGCTTAAGGAGAAGATATGAAGACGCTCGCGATTGCGCTGGCCTGCCTGGCCTGCGCCGGTTCTGCCGTAGCCGATACCAACGTCGCCCTGGGCGGCGGCGTCACATTGACCGGCGGCGGGTTCTGGAATGGCGGCGAATGGGGCCTGGGCGCACCGGCCCTGCCGTCGTCGGTTACGGACGGGGTCTACCTGCCGATCCAGACCCAGTGGAACCTGGGCACGGTGTTCTGGACTGGCGACGTCGGCGCCGATTCGGTGACCATCACCCTCAACCAAGCCGCGATGGTAAGCCAGCTGAACATTCAGGCCGATAACGACAACCTCTATCGCATCCAGTACCGCGACCAGGCCAACACCTGGCACGACCTGGCGGTGATGGCACCCCACCTCTCGTGGGGCATGGACAACGGCAGCACGATGCTGGACGCACCGGTGGCGGCCACCGCCTTCATGATCAGCGGCGCCGCCGGCCGCGGCGACAGCCATTACGCCGTCTCGGAATTCGAAGCCATCGGCAACGTCATCCCGGTGCCTGAGCCGGCCAGCTACGCCATGTTGGGCGCAGGCCTGGCCTTGCTGGGCTGGAGCGCGCGCCGCAAGCAGCGCGGCTCCTGAGCGCACGCCGGACCGATCGCGCCGCCTCGGCCTTCACGCCCGGGGCGGCGTCTTGCGTGTGGATGTGCGGCAGCGAACAGTGGCCGGTGCACTGATCGGCTATGTTGGGCTCATCGCTGATTTTTCCGAGCTCCATCATGCATATCCGATTCCTGCTGGCGCTGGGTAGCGCCGCCATGTTCTGCAGCGGCATCGCGCTGGCCGATCCGCCGGCACGCGTGGCGCGCCTTGCCTACCTCTCCGGCCCCGTGAGTTTTTCAGCCGCCGGCGCGGATGACTGGCAGACGGCCGGCATCAACCGGCCGCTGGTCGCGGGCGACCGCCTGTGGACCGCAGCCGGCGCACGCGACGAGGTGCAGGCCGGCCCCGCCGCCGTGCGCATGGGCGGCGAGACGCTGGTCACGCTGCTCAACGCCGACGACACCAAGACCCAGCTGCAATTATCGCAAGGCCGGCTGAACCTGCGCGTGCGCCAGCTGCGTCCCGACGAGGTGCTGGAGGTCGACACGCCGAACCTGGCGTTCAGCATCCGCAAGCCCGGCCACTACCGGCTGCAGGTGGACGCCTCCGGCAACGCCACCGAGGTCGCGGTGATCGACGGCCAGGGCGAGGCGTATGGCGACAACACGTCCTACCTGGTCGATCCCGGCCAGGCGTATCGCTTCACCGGCACCGGCCTGCAGGATTTCAGCGTGAACCAGTTGCCGCCGGCCGACGATTTCGACCGCTGGGCGGCGCAGCGCGACCGCCGGCTGGAGCATCCGGTGGCGGCGCGCTATGTGTCGAGCGACGTGGTCGGCTACGAGGACCTGGACGACAACGGCGATTGGCGCGACGTGCCTGGCTACGGCAATGTGTGGATGCCGGCCCATGTGGCGTCGGACTGGGCGCCATATCGCGACGGCCACTGGGCCTGGGTCGACCCGTGGGGCTGGACCTGGGTCGACGATGCGCCGTGGGGGTTCGCGGTGTCGCACTACGGCCGCTGGGCGCAGACGCCGGCCGGTTGGGGCTGGGTGCCGGGGCCGGTGGTGCAGCGGCCCGTGTATGCGCCGGCGCTGGTGGTGTTCGTGGGCGCGGCGACGCTGATGGTGGGGCAGCGCGATCCCGGCGTGGCCTGGTTCCCGCTGGGCCCGCGCGAGGTGTACCGGCCGTCGTACCGGGCCAGCCCGGTGTATGTCACCAACATCAACACCAGCAACACGGTCATCAACAAGACGCAGATCACCAACGTCTATAACAACGTCAACATCACCAACGTGCGCTATGTGAACCGGCAGGCCGTGACGGCGGTGCCGGCCAGGGCGTTCGCGCAGGCGCAGCCGGTGCGGCAGAACGCGATGCGCGTGGCGCCGCAAGCTTTGGCGGCGGCGCCGCTGGCCGCCGCGCCGGCGGTGAAGCCGCAGCGTCCGGCGGCGCTGGCTGGCGGGCAGGGTGGTCCGCGTCCGGCGCCGGCCATCCTGGCGCGGCCGGTGGTGGCGAAGACTGCGCCGGCGGTGGCGGCGGCGCGAATGATGGCGCCGCAGGCGGGCAAGCCGGCGCAGGGCGCCGCGCAAGCGGCCGCCAATGTGCGCATGGTGCGGGCGGCGCGGCCGACGATGCCGGTGCCGGCGCCCGCCGGTGCGCAGCAGCTGGCGCAGAAGGGTGGGGCGCATGGTCCAGCGGCGGCCGCGCCGGCGTCGACGCCCGCGCCGCTGATGGCGCGGCCGGCGAAACCGGGGGAGATTCCGCCGCAGGCGGCGCTGCATCAGCAGCCTGCCGCGCACCCCGAGTCGCAGCCGCCCGTAGCGCAACATGCGCAGGCGGAATCGCGGCTGCCACCGGGGCAGCATCCCGGAGCGGAGCCGCATGCTTCGATGCCGCCGCAGCCTGTGGCACAAGCACATCCGCAACCGGTGCCGCCATTGCAAGCGCAGGCTCGTCCACAGCCCGCGCCGCATCCGCAGACGGAGGCCCATCCACAACCGGTGCCGCACCCGCAAGCTGAAGCTGGTCCGCAGCCCGCGCCGCATCTGCAAGCGGAGGCTCGGCCGCAGCCGGCGCCGCATCCGCAAGCGGAGGCTCGTCCGCAGCCCGCGCCGCATCAGCAAGCGGAAGCTCGGCCGCAACCTGCGCCGCATCCGCAAGCCGAGGCGCGGGCAACCCCGCCGCCTAAAGCGCCGCCGCGAGAGCCGCAGCATGTGGCGCAGCATCCGTCAGCCGAAGCGCCGCCGCATCGCGAGGCCGCGCATCACGATCCCAAGCAGGAACCGAAGCGCGAATAGCGGCCCGCGCCTACGAGACGCCGTAACGGCTGCGGATTTCCGCCAACACGCCTTGCTTCTCCAGCCGCAGGATGGCGGCGTTGAGCAGGTCGAGCTCGGCCTGAGTGGTGCTGCGCTTGTTGAGCATCAGATGCACCGGCGCCCGCAGCACGGTGAACGGCAGCGGCGTGATGGCGATGCCTTGCTCCCGCGCCTCATGGCGCAGGGCGGCGGTGTCGCCGAGGATCAGCTCGGCCCGTCCGGCGTCCAGCATGCGCAAGCCCTGCCCGAAGTTGAGGAAAGTACTCAGGCGGCCCGATTCCTGCAACTGTGGCTGCACGCGCGCATACGCCGCGCCATACCAGCCCAGCTTGGGCGCCAGCAGCGACAGTTTTTTTCCCGCCAGCGCCTCGACGCTGCGCACCTCCCGGTAGCGCGCCAGGTTGGCGGTGCGGGTGAAGACGCTCACCGATTCATGGCGGTAGGCCAGGCTGAAGCGCGCGTACTTGCGCCGCTCGGCGGTGTCGGAGGCGGCCAGCAGCAGGTCCAGCCCGCCCTGTTCGAACTGGCGCTGGCGGCGCGCGGTCGGCAGCACGGGCAGCAGTTGCAGCGTGCAGCCGGCTTCCTTGAAGATCGCCTGCGCCAGCTCCAGGTCCAGCCCGGCCGGCGGGCCGCCGGGCCGGGTGTACATATAGGGCGGCCATTGTTCCAGCGCCATTTTCATCTGGCACGGCGCGGCCTGCGCCGGCAGCGCGGACGCGACCATGAACGCCATGACGGTACCGACGCGATGCGCTTGCATGGCGTAACCCTTTCTAGTCTTATGGCTACAATTTGCCAGATGCGGCCGGAATGTCAAGCCCGCCGATCGCCCACCATCGATCCGGGCGGCGGCATGGCTATTGCGTTCACCGTGCGGCTGGATGAAAATGAGCGCCTTGCCTAGCAATTCACCACCACGCACCGGACTGGACTCTTCTGTTGACCTCCTCCCTCGAAATCGCCGCCAACGTCGTCATGACGGCCTCCATCGTCCTGGCCGGACGCAACAACGTGCATTCATGGTGGCTGGGCGTGGTGGGCTGCGCGATGTTCGCCGCGCTGTTCTACAGCGTCAAGCTGTACGCCGACGTGGCGCTGCAGCTGTTCTTCATCGTCACCTGCTTCATCGGCTGGCTGCGCTGGCTGCGCGGCGACGCCGGCGGCGCGCTGCCGATCAGCCGCGCCAGGCTGGGCGCGCTGGGCTGGATGGTCGGCGTCGGCATCGCGGCCACCGTGGGCTACGGGCTGATGCTGCAGGCCTACACCAACGCCTACGCGCCCTTCATCGACTCGGCGGTGCTGATGTTCAGTGTCGTGGCCCAGCTGCTGCTGATGGGACGGCGCCTCGACACCTGGCCGTTCTGGCTGCTGGTCAACACCATCTCGGTGCCGCTGTACGCCAGCCGCGGCCTGCACCTGACCGCCTTGCTGTACGCGGCCTACTGGTTCAACGCGCTGGTGTCGTGGTTCTTCTGGCGGCGCCAGATGCGCCAGGACAGCGTCCAAGCCACATTGCACGCACTGAAAGGGTGACATTCACCGCCCTCCGACTTATGATGATATTTCCATATGGAATGGCCTGAGGAGATACCATGCAATGGTTTTATGATTTAAGAATCGGCAAGAAGCTGATCGTGTCGTTCGGCGTGGTGATCGCGCTGACCTGTGCCCTGGGTTTGTTCACGCTCAGCCAGCTCGCCAGGGTGAACCAGGCCTCGACCGACATCGCCACCAACTGGATGCCGGCGGTGCGCTACCTGGGGCAGATGCAAACCTCGCTGTCGCGCTTCCGCATCTCCGAGGCCACCCACATCCTGCTGGCCGAGGACGCTGAAATGACCGCCACCGACAAGTCGATGGTGACCCGCCTGGAAATCTTGAGGAAACAGCAAGCGTCGTACGCGGCGCTGGTGTCCGAGCCCGAGGAGAAGCGCATCTATGGTGAGCTGCAGAAATCGCTGGACGATTACCTGGCCACCAGCGGCAAGCTGACGGCGCTGTCGCGCGAGGGCAAGAAGGACGACGCGCGCGTGCTGTTCCGCGGCGGCTCCAACAAGCTGTTCCGGCAGGTCAACGAGCAGCTCGACGCGCTGGTCAAGATCAACGATGACGGCAGCGCCGCCGCCGACAAGTCGGCCACCGACACCTATTCGATGTCGCGCAAGATGGTGCTCGGCACGCTGGCGCTGCTGATCGTGGTCAGCGCGGTGCTGGCGACGGTGGTGGCGCGCGTTGTCGCCGCGCCGCTGGAGGAGGCGGTGGACCTGGCCCGGCGCGTGGCCGAGGGCGACCTGACCGCCAACATCGTCAGCCACGGCAAGGACGAGACGGGCCAGCTGATGCATTCGCTCAAGGCCATGAACGACAGCCTGCTGCGGGTGGTGGGCGAGGTGCGCGGCGGCACCGACACCATCGCCACGGCGTCGGCGGAAATCGCCAGCGGCAACCTGGACCTGTCGGCCCGCACCGAGGGCCAGGCCAGTTCGCTGGAGGAGACCGCGTCGGCGATGGAGGAACTGACCTCGACCGTCAAGCAGAACGCCGACAACGCGCGCCAGGCCAACCAGCTGGCGCAGTCGGCGTCCGGCACGGCGGCCGACGGCGGCAAGGTGGTGGGCGAGGTGATCGCCACCATGGAATCGATCAGCGCCTCGTCGCGCAAGATCGTCGACATCATTTCCGTCATCGACGGGATCGCCTTCCAGACCAACATCCTGGCGCTGAACGCGGCGGTGGAAGCGGCGCGCGCCGGCGAGCAGGGCCGTGGCTTCGCGGTGGTGGCCAGCGAGGTGCGCAACCTGGCCCAGCGCTCGGCGGCGGCGGCCAAGGAGATCAAGGGCTTGATCGACGATTCGGTGCAGCAGGTGGACAACGGCACGGCGCTGGTGCAGCAGGCCGGCAGCACGATGGAGCAGGTGGTGGCCAGCGTGCGCCGGGTGACCGATGTGGTGGCGGAGATCTCCGCCGCCAGCAGCGAGCAGAGCACCGGCATCGAGGAGGTCAACCGGGCCATCACGCAGATGGACGAGGTGACCCAGCAGAATGCCGCGCTGGTCGAGCAGGCGGCCGCCGCGGCCGGTTCCCTGCAGGACCAGGCCGCCAAGCTGGCCAGCGTGGTGGCGGTGTTCCGCCTGCGCTGACGCGTCCCGCGCCGCCCGACAACGCCGCCGGCATCAGCCGTGCGGCGTTTTTTTATGCTGGATGGTCTGGCGGAAGGCGCTCGGGGTCGTGCCCAGGCGCTCGCGGAAGGCGGTGGCGAAATTGCCGGCGTTGTTAAAGCCGATCATCAGGGCGATGTCCTGCACGTCGATGTCGGTGTCGCGCAGCAGCTGCTCTCCGCGCCGGATGCGCGCCTCGCGGATGTAGGCGAACACGGTCATGCCGGTCTGCTCGCGGAACACCTGCGACAGCTTCTCCCGGTAGGTGCCGACGCTGCGGGCGATTTCGGCCAGGCCGGGCAGCGAGGCCAGGTTGTCGGCGATCAGGCGCCTGGCGGCGTTGACCAGCACCGCGTCGGGGTCGGCCTCGGCGGGACGGCCCTGCGCCGGCGCCGGTGCGGCGGCCGGGGCCGCGCGCTGCCGGCTGACGCGGCGGGCCAGCTTCAGGTGGACCTGGATGCGCGCCGCCAGTTCGCCCGGCGAAAACGGCTTGGCGACAAAATCCACGCCGCCGATCGACAGGCCCATGATGCGTTCCTCGTCGGCGTCGGCGCCGCTGAGGAAGATGATGGGGATGTCCTCGGTGATGGGATTGGCCTTGAGCAGGCGGCAGGCGGTGTAGCCGTCCATATTGGGCATGCGCACGTCGAGCAGGATCAGGTCGGGATGCTGGGCCAGCGCCAGTTGATAGCCTTGCAGGCCGTTGACGGCCACCGACACCTTGTATGGCAATTCGCTCAGCAGATCGACCAGCATGCGCTGTTCGAACGCGGAGTCGTCCACGATCAAGATGCTCTGTTGTGTGTCGCTGGCAGTCATGGTCCCACCTTCGATACCGGGTTGATAAGGTTTTATCACGCCTGTGAGTATTATGCCTATCTTTTAAAAATTTTTAATAGATTTACCCGCTGGCGGGACACCTTTATTGGTACTGAATTGGTACTTTCGGCTTGCATGGCTGTTGCATATTTTTCCTATCCTCAAAATTTTTTTAATAGATTTCTACGCAATCAAAACTGTAGTCTCTTGTAGCAAAAGCGCATGTTTCTTGGATAGATAATAATGAATTCAGACGTGACGCGAAGGCGGTTTGTCCGCCCTGAAGTGCTAACCCTGGAACCGAGGAGTCGAAAAATGAAACATACCGATTTTGGCCGTATGCCTTGCCCTATCGCCCGCAGCCTGGGAAAAGTGGGCGAGTGGTGGAGTATCCTGATCCTGCGCGACGCGTTCTACGGCCTGTCGCGTTTCGATGAATTTGAAAAGAGCCTGAAGATCGCCCCCAATATGCTGACCCGCCGCCTGGCCGGCCTGGTCGAGGGCGGCCTGATGGAGCGCCGCCAGTACAGCGCCCGTCCGCCGCGCTATGAGTACGTGCTGACCAAGTCCGGCCGCGCCTTCAAACCGGTGCTGCTGGCCTTCATCGCCTGGGGCAACGACCACCTGGCACCAGAGGGCGCCAGCCTCCTGGTGGTCAGCCGCGAGACCGGCAAGCCGGCCGACCAGGTGCTGGTCGACGCCAACAGCGGCCTGGCCATCAACGACGAGGACTATATGTTCGCGCCCGGCCCCGCCGCCACCGACGTCATGCGTTCGCGCCTGATCGAGATCAGCAAGCACGCCTCGTAAGCGTTCACAGCGCCGGTTCCAGCTGGGCGTAGACGGCACTGGCCAAGGTGGCCAGCGCCGCCTTGTCCAGGTTGCCGGACAGGGCGTAGCCGAAGCGCCCGTCGATCCAGTAAAACACCCCCACCTGTCCCTCCTGCGCGAAGCGGAAGCCGGTTTCCTGGTTGTGGGTCTGTTCGGTCGACACATACAGCGTCAGGCGCGCGCCGGCGCCGTCGCGGTACATGAACTGCGCCACCGGCCCGCTCTGGCCGGGCAGCAGCCTGCCTCCCTCCAATGCATAGCCCAGCGACGCCAGTTGCGGCGGCTTCAATGGCGCCCCCAGCCGTTTCGACAGCCAGGCCACCAGGTGCGCCTGCTGGTCGGCCCCCACTTCGACCGGGTGCCGGATTTCCGGCGTGTAGACCACGTGCGCCAGCGCGGCGCGGCGCGGCAGCGCGGCCAGGCTGGCGTTGCCGCCCAGGGCGCCGTCGCCGGCGGCGCCGCGCAGCAGCCAGCCGGCGCCGCCGGCCGCCACGGTCAGCGCCAGCATGGCCGCCAGGCGCAGGGCCGGCGGCCAGGCCGGGCCGGAGCCAGAGCCATGGACAGAGCCGGAACCCGGGACCAGCCAGCCGGGCCAGCCGTGGCGGTGCGCGGGCGGCGTCACGCGGGCGGTCATGGCCGGCGGCAGCGGCTGCTCCAGCACCGGCTGGTACAGCGCGCGCAGTGCGGCGTCATGGTCGCGGTAGGCTTGCAGCCGCGCCGCGTCGGCCGGATGCAGCAACAGGTGGGCGTCGACCGCGCCGCGCCGTTCGGGCGCCAGGCGGCCGTCGACCCAGGCTTGCAATTCGGCTTCGGTAACAGGGGAGTTCATCAGATTTGTTCCGAGAAACCTCGTCCTTCAGGGCGAGGAGTGAAAGGAACCGACTCCGCAGGAGTCGATGCGAGGGAAGAAAACACGGAACTCATGCGTTCCGCAGTAGTCAAACACATATGAAACTGGTCTACCGATATCGCGTCAAATCCTTGACTGGCCTGCTGAACCAGCAAGCACGGGCGGTCAATTTCGTCTGGAATTATTGCAATGACCGGCAAAAGGATGCGTTGCGCTTCGGTCGGCGCTGGCACACAGGTTTTGACCTGATCAAATTGACTACCGGTTGCTCCAAAGAGCTCGGCCTGCATTCGGGTACGATCAACGACGTCTGCCAGCGCTACGCCACCTCGCGCGCCATGTCGCGCCGGCCTTACTTGCGCTATCGCGGCGGCAAGACGACGGGCTGGGTGCCGTTGAAAGGACGTGAACTCAAGCGTGAAGGCAACGCCTTCCGGTTCGCCAGCCGCACGGTTCGTGTGTTTTATTCGCGCCCTCTGCCGGACGGGAAAATCGTCGATGGTACCAACTTTTCGTGCGACCGGCGCGGCAACTGGTTCCTCAATATTGTCGTCGAGGTGGAACCTGCGCCGGTCCGCGCTCCCGTGCGCGGGGTCGGCATCGATTTGGGCCTGAAGACGCTGGCGACATTGAGCGACGGCAGCGCCATCAAGGCACCTCGCTTTTACCGGGAAGCCGAGGCGGCGCTGGCTTGTGCCCAGCGCGCGCGCAAGAAACGGCGGATCAAAGCCATCCACGCCAAGATCGCCAACCGCAGGCTCAATTTTCTGCACACCCGTACCAGCGCGATCATCGCCGCCTTTGACTATATCGTGGTCGGCAACGTCAACGCGCAGGGCCTCGCCAAAACCAGCATGGCGAAGTCGGTCTACGATGTCGGCTGGTCGTCCTTCCGTACACAACTGGCGTACAAGGCTGTTAAGCATGGCGCCTGGTTCGAGGAAGTTGACGAACGTTTCACCACCCAGGTCTGCTCGTGCTGTGGCGCATTGCCCGATACGAGGCCTAACGGTATCGCGGACCTTGGAATAAGAGAGTGGTGCTGTAGCGATTGCGGTGCTGTACATGATCGTGATCTCAATGCTGCGGTCAATATTCTCCGTCGCGGACGTGCGACGCTGGCAGTAGGAATCTCCGTTCTTTAGGGCGGAGGGGACGTCAATTGACCACCTTGAGCGTGGAGGGCAGGGGCTGGCCCTGCAGGATCAGGCGCAGCCTTTCCCGGCCGCGGGACAGGCGCGACATCACCGTGCCGAGCGGAATATCGAGGGCGGCCGCCACCTCGTCGTAGCGCATCTCTTCCAGCGCCACCATCAGCAGCACCTCGCGCTGTTCCGGCGGCAGCTGTTGCAGCGCCTGGTCCATGTCGCGCAGGGCCAGGCCGTGCGAGGTGGTGTCGGCCATGGCCTCGGCCGGCATCAGCGCGTCGTCCAGCGGCTCGGTGGCCAGCGCCGGCCGGCGCTGCTGGTCCGCGTGCAGATTGTGCATGATGCCGAACAGCCAGGCGCGCATGTCGCTGCCGCGCCGCCAGCTGGCCAGCTTGCCCCAGCCGCGTTCGACGGTGTCCTGCACCAGGTCGTCGGCCTCGGCGCGGCCGCCCAGCAGCGCCCGCGCGTAGCGGCGCAGGCGCGGGATGCAGGCGATCAGGCGGTCGCGTTCGTCTTGCATGGACGGCGCTTAATCCTTGACCACGTGCCAGATGTCCTTGAAGTTGTCGCCGTTGCGGTCGCCCGGCTTGAGGTCCTTCTTGAACAGGTACAGCGGCTTGCCCTTGTAGGCCAGTTGCTTGGCGCCGTCTTCGCGGGTGATCGCGGAATACGGCGCGGCCACGCTGGCCGCCGGTACCACGGCGGGCCAGTTCTCGCTGCACGGGCCGTTGCAGGCGCTGGTGCCGCTGCCGGCCGCGTCCTTGTCGAAGGTGTACACGGTCATGCCGGCCGCGTTGACCAGGATGCCGTCTTTTTTCATGACGGAGTCGGCGTGGGCGGCGCCGGCCAGCAGCGTGGCGGCGAGCAGGAGGGACAGGCGGGGGGCGATCTTCATGGCATGGTCCTTTACGGTTGGGTTGAACGGCGACGCGAAACGGCGCTGTTATTGCGTATACGTAAGGTACGACCGGATTATTCCCTCGACCGTAAAATAAATTTTCCGATCAATGAACGGGAGATACCAATGAAAAAGCAACTCATCATTGTCGCCGGCCTGGCCGTGGCGGCCATGTCGCCATCCTACGCCCAAACGCTGAACAAGGGCGACCAGCACATCCTCACCCAACTGGCGCAGGCCAATATGGCCGAGGTGGAGGCCGGCAAGATCGCCCTGCAAAAGGCCAGCAAGCAGGAGGTCAAGACTTTCGCGCAGCAGATGGTGGATGACCACACCAAGGGCTTGCAAGCCGTGCAGGATGTGGCGCGCAACAAGAACGTCACGCTGCCGACCGAACCGGACGCCAGGCAAAAGCGCATGAGCGAACACCTCAACAGTCTGAGCGGGGAGGCCTTCGACCAGGCTTACCTGAAAAACGCCGGCGTGCAGGCCCACAGCGAGGCCCACAAGCTGGTCGCCAGCGCGCAGAAGCACGCCACCGACGCCGACGTCAAGGCGCTGGCAGCCAAGCTGCAACCGACCGTGGACCAGCATTTGCAAACGGTGCAGGCCATGGAGGGCGGCAAGCACGCCACCACCAAACAGTGAGCGATCGGCGGTGGAACATTTCTCTAGATTAAAATAATTTCTCTTAGGAACTAAAATCTCTTTGATTTCAGGGACTTAAAACGGGCTGACAGGGCAGTCCGCAAACTGTGGAATAATGCTGTAACAGCGCATACATGCGCTAAGGCAATGGCGCCTGCCGCTCCGACCGGGAGCGGGTGGCACACAGTAAAGGGAAGTTATTTGGTGAATATGTTTGCGCACGATGTGGAGCTGGCGCGTTGGCAGGCGGAGTTGTCTGAAGCGCAAGGCTTGTCGCGTCTGCCCCTGTTGTCCGCGCTGGCCTGGCATCTGCGCCAGCGCGACCCGTCGCGTGCGCAAACCCTGGCCGCCGAGCTCACGCCGCTGCTGGCCGCGCTACCCGAGGCCGAGGCCGCCGTGCAGCGCGCCCGTCTGTTGCTGATCGGCGCCGAGGCTGAATGGTTGAACGGCCGGCTGGACTCCGCACAACACCAGGCCGAACAAGCCCTGCGGCAGCTGGAACAGGCCGCCGCGCTGCCGGCCAAGGTCCACCGCGCGCGCGCCGACGCCTGCTGGGTGCTGGCCTGGATCGCCAACGACCGCGGCAGCAGCTGCGACGGCGGCCGCTGGCTGGAGCAGGCCGCGCTGGCCGCCCGTGCCGGCGGCGACCCGGTGCGCATCGACGTCATCGACGCCGCTTCCGGCATCTGCGACACCTTCCGCGACTGGAAAGCCACGCAGGAGCGCTGGAGCGGCCGCTTCGGCACCGACCTGAGCGGCGTGGCGCCCATCGCGGCCGGCTGGATCAGCGACTTCTTCGGCACCTGCGCCTTCCAGCGCAGCGACTACGGCCGCGCCATCGGCCACCTCATGCTCAGCTACGAAACCGCGCTGGCCACCGGGCAGATACGGCGCGCCATCATCGTCGCCACCAACATCGGCAACGGCTTCACCAGCCTGAACGCGCACGAGGCGGCGCTGGACTGGATGCAGCGCGGCCTGGACCTGGCGCGCCCGACCGGCTGGCCGCTGAGCATCGGCATGTGTTTGATGCAGACGGCCGAGACCCTGCGCCAGCTGGGCCAGCGCGAGGCGGCGCAAACGCTGCTGCGCGAGGCGCTCAACACGCTGGCGCCGCTGTCCGGCTCGCGCGCCTACGCGGTGGCGCTGGAGTACCAGGGCGATCTGGCGCTGGACCTGGGCAACCACGCTGCCGCGCTGGAGAGCTTCACCCGCCTGGCCTCGCGCGGCGACGCGCTGGGCCAGACCGACTTCCGCAGCAGCGCGCGGCGCGGCCAGGCACACGCGCTGTCGCACCTGGCGCGGCCCGAGGAGGCGCTGGCCGCCGCGCACGGCGCGCTGGCGCTGGCGCACGAACACGCCGACGCCTCCAGCCAGATCGCCGCGCTCAATGTGCTGGCGGACATCCACGCGCGCCACCAGTTGCCGCCGCCGGCCGACATGAAGGCGGCCAATCCGGTGCTGCATTACCTGCAGCTGGCGCTGGAGATCGCCGCCACCATCGAAGGCTACACCGTGCCCGGCGCGCTGCTCGACGCCACCGCGCGCGAGTACGCGGCCATCGGCGACCACGCGCGCGCCTACGCGATCGCGCTGCAGGCCAGCGCCGCGCGCGACCAGACCCACAGCCAGCAAGCCACCAACCGCGCCATCGCGATGCAGGTGCAGTACCAGACCGAGCGCGCGCAGACGGAGGGCGAGCATCACCGCCAGCTGGCCGCGGCCGAGGCGCAGCGCGCCGAGGTGCTGCAACAGACCAGCGCCACGCTGGAGCACCTGAGCGCCATCGGCCAGGAGATCACCGCCCACCTGGACGCGGCGGCGGTGTTCCGCGCGCTGGACCGCCACGTGCACGGCCTGCTCGACGCCACGCACTTCTCGGTGTTCCTGCTGGAGCCGGGCGGCGAGTGGCTGGCCTGCGCCTTCGGCGTGGAGGCCGGCAGTCCGCTGCCGCCGGTGCGGGTGCCGCTGTCGGACCCCAATGCCAACTCGGTGCGCTGCGTGCGCGAGCGGCGCGAGATCCTGATCGAACTGGGCGAGGCCGACGTCACACCCAACCTGATCCCCGGCACGCTGCCGACCCTGAGCCTGATCTTCGCGCCGCTGCGCGTGGGCGACCGCGTGCTGGGCGTGATGACGGTGCAGTCGTTGCATGAACGTGCCTACGGCGAGCGCGAACGGCTGATCTTCCGCACGCTGTGCGCGTACGGCGCGATCGCGTTGGATAACGCCAGCGCCTACCGCCAGGTGGCGGCCACGCTCAAGACCCTGAGCGCGACGCAGGAGCAGCTGCTGGAGAAGAACCTGGAACTGGAGCAGGCCTACAAGGCGCTCGAGGAAGTGAGCCTGACCGACCAGCTGACCGGCCTGCGCAACCGCCGCTTCTTCCTGCAGAACGTCGACGCCGACGTGGCCATGAGCCTGCGCGGCTACGACACCAGCCAGCATCGCGAGCTGACCGAGTGCGACCTGCTGGCACCCAACGACCTGGTGTTCTTCATGGTCGACCTGGACCACTTCAAGGAAGTCAACGACCGTTATGGCCACGCGGCCGGCGACTCCATCCTGGTACAGATGCAGGAGCGCCTGCGCGAAGTGTTTCGCGAATCGGATTATGTGATCCGCTGGGGCGGCGAGGAATTCCTGGTGCTGGCGCGCGCCACGCACCGCGACGAGGCCCATGTGGTGGCGGAGCGCATGCGCCGCGCCGTGGCCGACCGCGATTTCGTGCTGCCGGACGGCGCGCGTTTGTCCAAGACTTGTTCGATCGGGTTTGCGTGCTTCCCCTTCCTGCCGGCGCAACCGCGTTTGCTGTCATGGTCGCAGGTGGTGGAGCTGGCCGACCAGGGCCTGTACATCGCCAAGCGCTCCGGCCGCAACGCCTGGGCGGCGCTGTACAGCACCGCGGCCACGCGCCCGGACGGCGTGTTCCCACGCCTGATGCGGCAACTGGACCAGGCGGTGGCCGATGGCGAGGTGCGGCTGGTCAGCAACCTGACCGGGCCGCTGGTGCTGGGCGGCGAGCGTCGCCGCGTGGGCCTGTCCAGCGACCTCGAAACCTAGGCTTCGACCACCACTTCGCAGTTGAGCGTATTGGCGATGTAGCACTTCTCGTGCGCCTCGTGGTGGATGGCCTCCAGCTCTTCGGCGCCCGGCGGCGCGGTGCCGGCGAAGGCGATCACCGGCCGCAGCGCGATGCGCGTCATCGCCATTTTGCCGGCGGCGTTCTTGCCCATCTGGCCGACGGCGTGGTCGCGGTAACTGTCTACCGTGTGTCCGCGCTTGGCGGCGATCGACAGGAAGAACAGCATATGGCAGCTGGAGGTGGCGGCCACCAGCGCCTCTTCGGGATCGATGGCCGAGGCGTCCGACATCGGCAGCGGCACCGACAGCGGCGACGACGAGGCGGGCACGGTGGCGCCGCCGTCGAACCGCCATGCGTGGGCGCGGCTGTAGCGCTGTCCCAGAAAGTCCTGCCCGTTGCGCGTCCATTCAATCTTCGCTTCGAATTGCATGCCATGCTCCATCGAGGTGAGGGGCCTATATGATAGCCCACTTGCTATACTGTCGGCTTCTCCCCGATCCTTCTTCGCCATGACCAAGACGCGCTGCAGCTGGGCCAATCCCGCCAACCCTCTCTACCTCGAATACCACGACAAGGAATGGGGCGTGCCTTGCCACGACGAGCGCCGTTTGTTCGAGATGCTGAACCTGGAGGGCGCGCAGGCTGGCCTGAGCTGGGAGACGATACTGAACAAGCGCGAGAACTACCGCGCCGCCTTCGACCAGTGGGACGCCGGGAAGATCGCCGACTACGGCGCCGACAAGGTGGCGGCGCTGCTGGCCGATGCCGGCATCGTGCGTAACCGCCTGAAGGTGGCGGCGGCCATCACCAACGCGCAGGCCTACCTGCGCTTGCGCGCCACCGGCACCACACTGGACCAGTGGCTGTGGGCCTACGTCGGCGGCAAGCCGCTGGACGCCGCCGACGGGCCGCGTCCGGCCAAGACCGAACTGTCGGACCGCATCTCCAAGGATTTGACGAAGCTGGGTTTCAAGTTCGTCGGCTCGACCATCATCTACGCCTACATGCAGGGCATCGGCATGGTGAACGACCATGCGCCGGACTGCTTCTGCCGGACGCGCAAGCGATGACGCGGCGCGTGGTGCTGGACACCGATTTCGGCCACGGTGAACGATTCATGGCCGAGTGGCGCGGCTTGCCGCCGCAGGGCATGCTGCACTATCTGGCGGTGACGCCGCATGTCCCCAGCGCGGACAGGATCGTTGACATAAGCGCCGACGCGCAGTTGCGCGCCCTGTGGCCGCTGGACGTGCCGGGATTCCACCGCATCCTGCTCGACGACGGCCGCGTCACGCTGGACCTGCTGGTCGGCGCGCACGATGCCGTGCTGCCGCAGATCGCCGCGCGGGTCGATGCCTTTTATGTCGACGCGTCGTTTCCCGCATCGCAGGCGCGCGGGCTGGCGAAGCTGGCGGTGCTGGGCGCGACCTTGCACGCGCAGGCGCCGGACGAAGCGCTGGCATGGGCGCTGACGGCGGCGGGTTTCGTTTGCAAAGCCATTGAGGGCACGCAGGACATCGGCGCCGTCTACCAAAGCCGCAAGCCGCAACCCTCGCCGCCACCGGAGCCGGTGCGCCGCGCGATCGTGATCGGCGCCGGCGTGGCCGGATCGGCGGCCAGCCATCGGCTGTGCGCCAGCGGCTGGGATGTGACGCTGATCGAGCGCCACGCGGCGCCAGCGCAGGAGGCGTCCGGCAATGTGGCCGGCATCTTCATGCCGCTGCTGTCGAAAGACGATAACATCCCCACACGTCTGAGCCGCGCCGCCTACACCTTCGCGCTGCGCGAGTGGCGGCGCCTCGGCGGCGTTGGCCGCGTGTTCGACGGGGCCAGCTGCGGCGTGCTGCAACTGGCGCGCGACGCCGACCATGCGACGGTGCAGCAGGACGTGGTGGCGGCCTGGAACTACCCCGAGGAATACGTGCGCTGGCTGGACGCCGGCGCCGCCGGCGAACTGCTGGGCGGCGCCACGCCGCATGGCGGCTGGCTGTTCGGGCAGGGCGGCTGGGCGCGTCCGGCGTCGCTGTGCGCGGCGATGCTCGATGCGTGCGGCGCGCGTCTGCGGCGCGTGTTCACCACCGAGGCGCTGGACCTGCGTCGCGTGGAGGGCGAATGGCAGGTGCGCGGCGGCGACGGCGCCTTGATCGCGCAAGCGCCCACCGTGGTGCTGGCCAATGGCACCGGCGCCGTCAACATCGCGCAGGCGGCCGAATTGCCGCTGTCCCGGTTGCGCGGCCAGGTCACGCACCTGCCGGTGCCGGATGCCGCCCACGCCGCGTCAACGCCGCCGATGCACGGCGCCGCTCGCGCCGCGACCGTGCCGGTGTCTCCAGCGCCGCCGATTCTGCCGTTGGTGGTTTGCCGCGAAGCTTATGTCACGCCGCCGTCCGGCGGCATCGTCTGCGCAGGCGCCACCTACGACAACGATGACGATCCCGAACTGCGCGCCGACAGCCAGCTGGAAAACCTGACCCGCCTCGCCGAGATCGTGCCCGGCGAGGCCGTCGCCGCGCTGGCCGCCACCGCGCCGCTGGCGGGCCGGGTCGGCTTCCGCTGCGCCGCGCCGGACCGCCTGCCGCTGGCAGGCCCGCTGCCCGACTATCCATCCGCCGGCCGGCTCGAACGCTTGCGGGACGTGCCGCGCCACCCCGGCCTGTATGGATTGCTGGGCTACGCCTCGCGCGGCTTGATCTGGGCGCCGCTGATGGCGGAACTGCTGGTGTCGCAGCTGGAGAACGCGCCGCCGCCGCTGGAGGCGATGCTGGTCGACGCGCTCGATCCCGGCCGCTTCCTGCTCAAGCAGCGCCGCCGCAGCCAGTAGCCGCCACCGGGAGCGCGTTGCGTGCGCGCCAACGTGGCGTTGGCGCTGCTATATCAACAGGCTATAATTGCGGCACAATAATCCCAAGCCTCAAATCATCGCAATTCCGTCATTCCCGCGCACGCGGGAATCCATAGGGCGCGTGATCGGAGGCACCGCATGGATTCCCGCGTGCGCGGGAATGACGGCAACCCCGCGCCGTCCATGGAGAGCCGAACGATGGATGAAGACGATGCGCAGCACCACGAAGGTTCGCCGGAGCTGTTCATGTTCCTGGCGTCGACTGTGCACGACATGAAGAATTCGATCGGCGTCCTCAATGGCACGCTGGAGAACCTGCTGGCCGCCGCGCCCACCATGCCCGAGCAGCCGGGCTACGGCCAGCTGGCGCAAATGCTGTACCAGACCAAACGCCTCAACGACAACCTGATCCAGCTGCTGGCGCTCTACAAGGACGTCGGCAAGCCGGGCTACCCGTTCGACCCCGCGGCATGCCGCGTCAGCGAGTTGGTCGAGCAGGTGGCGGCGCAGGCGCGCATCCTGCTGCAATCGCGCGGCATCACGCTGGATCTGGACTTCCCGCCGGACGCCATCTGGACCCTGGACGAAGACCTGATCATCGGTGTGCTGGTCCACGCCATCAACAACGCCATCCGCTATACGCGCGACCGCCTGCGCCTGGCCGTCCGCGTGGACGGCGACTATCTCGAACTGCGCGTGGAAGACAACGGCGACGGCTTCCCGCCATCGCTGCTGGAGGCCGGCGCCAGCGCGATGAGCAGCCAGCGCAGCGCGATCAACTTCCTCAACAATAGCAGCGGCCTCGGTCTCTACTTCTCCAGCGAAGTGGCGAAGATGCACAAGTACCGCCAGCGCAGCGGCGGCATCGCGTTGGAGAACGGCGGCACACTGGGCGGCGGCTGTTTCGTGCTGCGATTGCCATGAGCGCCGTCGAAGCGATCGCCTCGGCCGCCGAGGGCGACGTGGACTGGGCCGAGAAGCGCTACCTGCTGGTGGACGATTTCGTCGGCATCCGCCAGCTGCTGCGCGAATCGCTGCGCAACCTCGGCGCCAAGCATATCGACCAGGCGGCCAGCGGCGGCGAGGCGATGATGCTGCTGTCGAAGACCCGCTACGACGTGGTGCTGTGCGATTACAACCTCGGCGACGGCAAGAACGGCCAGCAAGTGCTGGAGGAAGCGCGCATCCGCAACCTGATGCTGCCCAGCAGCGTGTGGCTGATGGTCTCCGCCGAGAAAAGCGTGGAGTCGGTGATGGGCGCGGCCGAGCATCAGCCGGATGCCTACATCATCAAGCCGATCACCGAAGGTGTGCTGTTGACGCGCCTGAACCGCGTGTGGAACAAGAAGCAGATCTTCCGCGAAATCGACCAGGCCTTCGCCGACAAGGACTACCTGCGCGCGGCGCGTTTATGCGATGAGCAGATCGCCCACAATCCGCTGCACGAGATCGACCTGCTGCGCATGAAGGCCACGCTGCTGCTCAAGAGCGGCGAACCGGAACAGGCGCGCAAGGTGTACGAGCAGGTGCTGGAGGAGCGCGACTACAACTGGGCGCGCTGCGGCCTGGCCAAGATCCTGATGAACAACGGCGAGCTCGATGCGGCGCTGACCATGTTCCAGGCCGTGATCACCGATAACCGCTTCTACATCGACGCCTTCGACCAGTTGGCCAAGACCTTCCAGTTGCAGGGCAAGACCGAGGAAGCCTTCGGCGTGCTGGAGAAGGCCGCCAAGCTGTCGCCCAATTCGGTGCCGCGCCAGCGCGCGCTGGGGCAGACGGCGCTCAAGCTGGGCAACATCCCGGTGGCGGAGAAGGCCTTCCGCAAGTGCATCGAGATCGGCGAGTATTCGGTGATGAAGACGGTGGACGCCTTCTTCGGTCTGGCGCGCGTGTGCGCGCAGAAGAACGACACCAAGGAAGCCATACGCCTGTTGAACGCGGCGGTTCACCAGTTCGGCGGCGACCAGGTCGAGCTGCGCGCCAAGATCACCGAGGGCCTGGTCTACCACGAGACCGGCGACTACCGGCGCGCGCGCAAGTCCGGCGACGAGCTGGAGGCGATGCTGGCCGACGAGACCAAGCAGCGCCCCGACACCGACACCTGCCTCGATATGGCGACGCTGCTGTTCGCGGTCGGCGTGAAGGAGGCGCCGGTGGGGCTGCTGTGCTACATCACCCGCAACAACCACGACAACGCGCCGCTGCTGGACGACGTGCAGAAGATCTTCGACAAGGCGCGCATGACCGACGAGGGCGTGGAGCTGATCAAGGCTTCGCGCAAGGAAGCGGCGGACATGATGAACAAGGGCGTGCTGCTGTGGAAGACCGGTAAGCTGGTCGAGGCGGTCGAATGGATGCGGGTGGCGCGCAAGGCGCTGCCGCACAATATGCGCATCCTGTTCAACTCCGCGCAGATCTTGATCTCGCAGCTGCAGCAGACCGGCTACGTGCGCGAGCTGGCCGACGAGGCGATCGCGGTGCTGATGCATGTCGACGCCATCGCGCCGGGGCAGCAGCGCTTCGCCCAACTGATGGAGCAACTGGCGCTGCTGGCGCCGATGTCGGGCGTGGTGGCGGCGGCCGCCGCCAGCGAGTACGAAGCCGCCAACGGCGCCATACCGGACCGGCCCCAGGACATGCGCGGGTGACGGCTGGGCGCAACAGCGGGATCCGCTGCAGCCTTGTTTCCGGCCCGGCAAATGATTACACTGAATCGCGGCGCAGCCCTGTCTGCGCCTTGAATCGCCGTCAATATTGAGGGCAAATAAAGGGCACCGATCTATGCGCGATATCGCAAAAGAAGTTTATACAAAAATGAAAGTCGGCAGCGTGGCCTGGATACGTCCGGTCGCCGCCAAGGGAGATACGCTGGACAGTTTTCAGTCCGCCCACGACAGCGCCAAGGTGCTGGAAGAGGAAGGCCTGATCGATATCGAGAAGGTGCAGCGGCAGGCCGATGGCTTGATCGACGCCATCCGCATCCAGCGGCTGGCGTGACCGGCGCGGCGAACCGCTAGGCTTTGTCGGCGGCCGGCTTCCTGGCCGGTGCGCGTTTTTTTGCAGGGGCCTTCTTCGGCGCGGCGCCGGCCGTGGCCGGAGTGGCGGCAGCCGCCGGCTTGGCCTTGGCGGCCGGCTGCGTGGCCGCCGCCGCGAACTTGGCCGCCGTATCGGTGGCGCGCGCGGCCGCCGTGGCCATCATCGATTCCGACGCCATCGCCGTCGACACGGCCTGCTTGAACTGATCCTGCAGCATATTCCACCAGATGGCCGGATTGGTCATCGGGGCGGCCGAAGGTTTGGCCGCTTCCTCTGCTGCCGGTTTCTCGGCGGCTGCGGGGGCGGCTGGTGCCGCGGGTGCGGCGGCCGGCGCCGGCGCGGGGGCCTTGTCCTTGTCCGCCTCGCGGGCATGGTGGAAGAAGGCCGAGGCGTAAGGATTGGCGTCGAAGATGGATTTGTGGTCGCCGCTCTGCGGCTGGTTGACGGCCGCCGCCAGGCTGGCGCCGACCGATTTGAGCGTGGCGATGGTCCCGCGCTGCACCTCCAGCGCCTGGATGCTACCGCGCAGCATGCTCATGTTCAGATTGAGCCAGGTCTCGACGGCTTTCAGGTCGTTGATCTTCTTGTCCAGTTCTTCGACCGAGAGGGTGGGCGCCGTCAGGCCGGGCACGCTCATGCTGCCCCACAGGCTTTTGACGAAATCCAGCGTATCGGTCATCACTGCTGCACCTGGTATGTTCGGCATTTGTGGGTGGGCCATGGCGGTCTCCTATAAGAATAACGCCCAGCGTAGCAGATAAAAGCCTGTGCTTCAAAAGATTTTGACAACATTACTGTGTGGGCGCAGGCTCGGGCCGAACACGTTAAACTAGCGGCATGCGCTTACCCACCCATCTATTCCCACGCCGACGCCTGCTGGTTTTATGTGCCGCCACGCTGGCGCTGCATTATCTGGCGATCGATTGGGTGGGGGACCGCCTCGCCGCGCAGTCGCACCGCCCGTCGCCGCTGCCGTCGTCGCTGATGACGGTCCAGCTGCGTCTGGCGCTGCCCAAGCATGTGGAGACGCCGCCCGCTGAAGAGGTCCGGCCCCTGCCGCCGGCCGCCAAGCCGCCCCGCAAGCGCAAGCCGGCACCGGCACCGGAGCCCGCGCCCGCGCCCGAGCCGGCGGCGCCGCCGGTGGCCGACAGCGCGCCGTCCGAGGCGCCGGCGGCCGCACCGGATACCGCGCCGGCCGCCGACGCCAGCGCCAGCGCGAACGGCGCGCAGGCCGGCGCCGCGCAGGCGCAGACCGGCACGCCGTCGCCACCGGACACCACCGGCCCGACTCCGGCCGCCGCCGTGCCGGTGGAGGCGCCGCCGGCGCAGGGCGCGCGGCGCTACAAGGTCAACCTGCCGCCGTCGGCCAAACTTGACATGGACGTGGCCCGGGTCGACGCCGACGGCACCAAATGGACCGGTTCCGCGAACCTGAGCTGGCAGACCGACGGCAGCACCTACCAGGCCTCGGCCGAAGCGGGTATCAGCCTGTTGGTGACGCGTTGGAACCTGCTGGTGATGCGCAGCGCCGGCACCATCGACGACTACGGCATCGCCCCGAACAGCAGCACGCAAAAGCGCGCGCGCAGGGCCGAGACGGCGACCCATTTCAACCGCGACGCCGGCACCATCACGTTCTCGGCGTCCGAGCGCAGCTACCCGCTGATGGCCGGCGCGCAGGACATGGCGACGGTGCCGTTCCAGCTGGGCGGCATCGGCCGCGCCGACGTCAATCAGTTCAGCAGCGATATCGACATGCAGGTCGGCGAGGACAAGGAGGCCAATATGTTCCGCTTCCAGCTGGTGGGCGAGGAGGAGCTGGAGACCAAGATGGGCAAGGTGGTGACCTGGCATCTGAGCCGGCCGCCGCGCCCCGGCAGCTACTCGTCGCGGCTGGACATCTGGCTGGCGCCGGGCCTGAACTGGTACCCGGTCCAGCTGCGCAACACCGAAGCAAGCGGCGCGCTGACCACGCAGACCGTCTCCAAAATCACGCTGTCAGAATCAGGGAAATAATATGCATACTTCTTACACCGCGCGCCTGCTGGGCATGAGCGCCGCCATCCTGTTGAGCTGCGCGGCCCGCGCCGCCGACGCCCCGGCCGGCGAACACCCGAGCGTCAAGCGCCCATACAGCCTGCCGCCGTCGGCCGACCTCACCTACGTCATCAAGGCCAAGCAGCACGGCTTGAGCCTGGGCGGCACCGCCAGCGTGCAATGGCGCGCCGGCGACGGCAAATACTCGGTGGTCACCGAGAGCCGCGTCTCGCTGCTCGGTAAAATCCTCGACAACCGCAGCGAGGGCGCGATCGACGATTTCGGCCTGGCGCCGGCCACCTTCGTCGAGAAGCGCTTCCGCAAGGATCCGACCACCACCACCTTCCAGCGCGACGCCAGGACCATCACCTTCAGCGAAGGCGACGAGAGCTATTCGATCAAGGGCGGCGAGCAGGATCGCACCAGCATTCAGTGGCAGCTGGCGGCGCAGGCGCACGCCGCGGCGGACAAGTTCAAGCTGGGCAGCGAGTGGAAGTACTTCGTGGCCGGCCGCCGCGACGCCGAGGTGTGGAGCTTCAAGGTGATGAAGAACGAGCCGGTGCAGATCGGCGCGAACGAGGTCAACGCGGTCCACCTGGTCAAGGCGCCGCCGCCGGACGCGCAGGGCCAGCAGGTCGACCTGTGGCTGGCGCCGTCGATGGACTGGTACCCGGTGCGCGTGCGCTTCAACGACGCCGATGGCGACTTCGTCGACCAGACGCTGGAAAAGGCCGTGAAAAAGTGAGCTCCTGCTATACTGACGCCCCCGCAATCTAGTCGTTGCGTTGCGTACAGAATGGCAAAGAATGATAGAAATTACAACAAGTGAGCTGGATCAGCAACAGCAGCAGGACAGCCTGCAAGCCCACTTCCAGCCGAATTTTTCGGCCGACGAGATCGAGCAGGTCTACCACCTGAAACGCGCGCAGCCGCTGCTGCAGGTGTTCACGGCGCTGTTCCACGGCGGCTTCGACGGCGTCCTGGTGCGCCTGCTGGTGTTGCGCGAGCTGGCGTCCGACGCCGCTTCGTCCACCTTCTCGCGCGCCGACATCAACACCCGCCTGGCCTATCTGCTGCCCGAGTCGCTGGAGACGGTGCTGATGCGCCTGCGCACCAACCAGCTGCTGGCCTGGGACGCGCAGCAAGCCGTGTACCGCGTGACGCCGATGGCGCGCAACGTGCTGTCGGCCATCGACGGCCTGCTCGCGCTGGGCAAGGAAGAGGACAACGCCGACATGGGCTTCCTGCTGTCGCAGGTGGCCGGCGCCCAGGTGATGGGCGGCGTCACCGTCGAACAGCTGAACCACCTGCTGGGCCGCCTGGTCGACCTGACCGAGGAATTCTCGGACGCCATCGCCTCCGGTTCCGAGTTCCGCCTGCGCGCCTCGCAGGCCAAGTGGCACACCGCCTGCGACTGGGTGGAGAAGGGTTCCGAGATCCTGCGCGCCATCCTGTCCGACGAAAACGCCGACGGCGCCACGCACAAGGCGGCGCAGGCCATCGGGCGCGCGCAATCGGCGCTGCTCAACATGCAGGGCATGTTCTCGCGGGCGCTGAACCAGATCGAACGCCAGCGCGTTCACCTGGGCCAGTCCGGCCTGTCCACCACCGACATCAAGCGCTGGCTGCTGCTGCACGAGGACCTGGCCTCGCTGGCGACCGACGCCATCGACCAGCCGGTGGTGCCGCTGTTTATCACGCCGGCCGAGATGATCGACGTGGCCGAGACCGAGCTGCTGCAGGACCGCGCCGTCAGCGCCGTCTCCGGCGGCCTGCCGACCGGCACCGACGCCCCGACCACCATCAGCGACGGCCCGCAGATGCAGCGCGAACTCGATGACTGGCTGGCGCGCCTGTCCGACTTCGCGGCGCTGGGCAACTTCCCCAGCATCGCCGACGAGGGCCCGAAATCGATCCCGGTGCAGGATTCGCTGCTGCCGGCGTCGTTCGCCGTGGCGTCGTACCGCGCCTCGATGCTGCCGCTGCTGGGCGACGCCGACGAGGCCCGCCTGCAAGGCGCCACCGCCGAACTGGCGCGCCTGCCGGTCAAGTTCACCCCAACCGACGAAATGATACAGCTGCCCGATTTGCACGTGGCGGCGATGTCCCTGGCCTCCCTCTCACTGTCTTTGAATACGGAAGGCGACAAGTCAGATGAATGACGATTCCCAAATCCTGATCGCGCGCCTGCTGACGCATCAAACCCTGCGCCGCGACGATAAACTGGTCAAGCGCGTGCTGTCGGACGAGTTGTTCCGCGCCGAAGTGGACGCGCGCCTGCTGGCCACCGGCCTCAAACTGCTGGACAACGTCTACGCCGACCACGTGACGATCGCGCTGCACCGCGCCATCGAGCCGAAGATCTTCGGCGCGCGCGACGTCTGGCAAAACAATAACTTCGGCCTGTCGCGCGACGGCGTGGCGCTGCTGGTGGTGCTGTGGGCGCAGATCATCCTGCCCAAGCGCGAACGCCAGGAGACCCACCAGCACGCGGACGACGACCAGAACGACATGTTCGGCGTGGAGAAGCCGCTGCCGCGCGCGGAGGACACCTCGATCGGCATTGCCTACAAGGCGCTGCTGGCCGACTTCGGCGACAAGTTGGGCAAGAAGACTCGCCTGGACATGAACCTCGGCATCCTGGCCAAGCTGGGCTTCATCGAGCGCCGCGGCGACGTGATCGTCGAAGGCCCGCTGCTGGACCTGATGATGGACACCGACCTGCTGAAGGAGCGCATCATCAACGGCGCGCTGGCCGACGTGTTCAAACGTTCGCCGGCGCAGATCATCCCGGTGCCGCGCAGCGCGCCGCCGGTTGCCGCCAACGACGAGGCTTTGCCGGAAGAAGAGGCGGAAGCTGTGGAGGAAGAGATCATCCCGGCCTTCGAAGCGCCGCCGCCGGCGCCGTTGCCGTCGACCGAGCCGGTCGAATCGCCCGACCCCGAACTTCCAGCCAAGGACTAAGCCATGTTTCACATTAAATCGTTAGAGCTGGTCCACTGGGATTACTGGCAGCGCATCAAGAACATCCCGCTGGACGCCAAGATCATCACCATCGCGGGCCAGAACGGCTCCGGCAAGACCACCTTGCTGGACGCCCTGCGCACGCTGTTCGGCCTCGATTGCTCGATGGGCCGCACCTACAAGCACTATGCCCGCCACAGCGGCCAGCAGACCGCCTGGCTGCGCGCCGTGGTGGACAACAAGAACGTCGGCAAGCAGCTGTCCAACCGTCCGTTCCGCAGCTCCGGCTTCTTCAGCGACGACGAGGTCACGCTGTTCTGCCAGATCCAGAAGAACGGCGGCGACTGGAAGCGCCAGTACCTTATGCGCCCCGGTAACGTGCAGATCGAGGACATCGGCGAAGCCGGCAACGACTGGCTCGGCGTCGAGAACTACCGCAAGCGCCTGGCCAACGCCGGCCTGTCGCCGGCGATGGCGAAGGTACTGGCCCTGGAGCAGGGCGAGACCGACAAGCTGTGCGAATACGCGCCGCGCCAGTTGCTGGACCTGGTGTTCCAGGTGTTCGGCGACAAGGAGGTGCTGGACGCCTACGACGAAGCCAAGCGCCACCAGCGCGATACCGAGATCGAGCTGAAACGCTTCGAGTCGGAACTGGAGGCCTCCAAGACCAACCTGGAGGGCCTGCGCCTGCGCGTGGCCAACTACCACCAGTGGGAAGACCTGAACAAGGAGCGCCGCAACCTGCAGGAAGAAGTGCTGCCGACGCTGGAGTACCACGAGGCGCGCGAGAAGCACGCCAACATCAGCCGCCAGCTGCGCGACGCCCGCAAGCCGCTGATGCAGGCCGACCAGCAGCTGACCGACAAGCGCAACGCGCTGGCCGCGCAGGCCAAGGCGTTGAGCGACGCGCAACAGCACGAGACGGTGCTGGAGCAGGAATCGACCGCGCTGCAAAGCCGCCTGAATCAGATCAACGGCAAACTGAAGCCGCTCGACAGCCTGCTGGAACAGAAGGCGCGCCTGCAGAAGCTGGCCGCCGACGCCGGCGCCGACCTGGCCGAAGTGGCGCAGCAGTTGCAGGAAAAGGAAATCGAGCTGGCGCGCCAGCGCATGGCGCGCGACGCCGTCGCCGCCAAGATCGCCGGCGAGCTGTCGACCATCGCGGCCCTGCAGGGCAAGACCGCGATGCCGGAGCCGGAAGCGCAGCGCACCATGCGCCGCGCGCTGAACGACGCCGGCATCGGCCACGCCATGCTGTCCGATATCGTCGAGGTGACGGATGCGCGCTGGCAGGGCGCGATCGAGGGCGTGCTGGGTGGCTATGCCTCCGTGGTGCTGCTGGATAAAGCGTCGGACGCCTCGGCCGCATACCGCCTGGCGGAGAAGGAGCGCTATCGCCACTTCATCGTGCCGGACCTGGTGCATGCGCCGACGGTCAAGGACGATACGCTGATGTCGGTGGTGAAGTTCTCGGCCAAGGTGCCTTCGTGGCTGGTGGAGCAGCTGTCGCGCATCACCCGCGTGGACACCGTGGATGCCGGCGCCAAGCTGGGTAGTCACGACGAGTGGATCACGCCGGACGCCTACCATCGCGAACGCCGCGGTGGACGCTCGCTGTTCGTCGAGGCTTCGCGCTACCGCTTCGGTTCCGCCGGCCGCACGCAGCGTATGGAAGCGATCCAGAAATCGCTGCCGGCGCTGGAGGCGCAGGAGGATGCGCTGACCTTGATCGTCTCCAAGCTGGCGACGGAAATCAGTTCGCTGAAATCGCGCCTGGCCGGTGTGGACGCCGCCAAGGAACTGGCCGCGCGCCAGGAGGAGTTCGACGAGGCGGCGCGCAACGCTGTGCCGTTGAAGGAAGAACGCACGGAAGTCGGTACCCGCCTGGGCGAGCTGCAAACGCTGATCAAGAACGCTGTGGTCACGCGCACCCGCGCCGACACGACGTGGCAGAACGCGCGTTTCGCGCTGTCCGAATCAGAAGCCGGTCTGCGGCTGAACAACAAGCGTCAGATCGAGCAGCGCGCCGACCATGCGCGCGCGCTGCTGGCGTTGCGCAAGAGCTGGCGCCATCTGCCGAAGAGCTGGCGCCGTCCGGCGCGCCGCGCGGCGCTGGTCAGCGAGCACCAGAACTCGCACCAGGTGGTGCTGCGTATCCATTCGCTGGAGGCCAGCCTGGCCCGCAGCGACTGGGAACTGGACGCCACCGTGATCGACCAGTACCAGCGCCTGAACGAGCAGCTGCACGGCCGCCAGTCGGAGACCGAGGAGCGCCGCTACCAGAACAACCGCGCCATCGAGGCCACCGGCAATGCGCGCGGCGCCTACATGGAGCGGCTGCGCTACACCATCAAGACCTACTCCAAGAACATCAAGGAGCTGGGCGAGCTGGCGGGCATCGAGGTGCATTCCGATCCGGTGCGGCTGGAGAACGACGATACGCAGCTGTCGCAGGCTGGTTTGCATGTGCGCTTCAAGTTTGACGGCAAGGGCATCATCGGCATGAACGACGGCGAAGCGTCCGGCGGCCAGCAGGTGATGAAATCGCTGGTGCTGCTGATTGGCTTGCTGAAGTCGGAAGATGGTTCCGGCGGCTTCGTGTTCATCGACGAGCCGTTTGCCCACCTGGATATCCGCAACATCCAGCTGGTCGGCGAGTTCCTGAAGAACACCGAGGCGCAGTATCTGATGACGACGCCGCTGACGCACAACACCGACGTCTACGATCCTTCGGAGCTGACGCTCATCACGAGCAAGAAGAAGAAGGACACCGAGTGGGCGCAGCCGATCTTCGTGCTGCAGCGCCGTCCGGCCGAAGCGGCCAAGGTGGCCTGACGGTCAGTCGAAGGTCAATCGAAGGTCAGGCTGTCGGCTGCTGGGGCTATGCCCAGTAGCCGGTCCAGCTGCAGGGCCAGGGCGGCGGCGGTGTCGTTGCCCTTGGCTTTTTGCACCGCCTCCAGGTAAGGCATGCGCAGTTCGCGGAAGTCGTCGATCGAACTGGCTTTTTCCACCTTCAGCTGCAGGGTGAAGCCGCGCAGGCCTATCGTGCTCTTGATGGTCTTGTTGAAAAAATCGTAAAGCGACTGGAATTGCTGGACCTGTGCGGCCGCTGGCAGTTGCACCTGTTCGGGTTCCGGCTCGGGCGGTGCTTCCGCCGGCGTTTCCGCCAGCGACACATAGCTGGTCGACAGCACGATGAATTCCCCCGCCAGCAGCTCGGTCAGCGCGCCGGCGGTAAGGCCCAGTCCCGCCACATTGCGCAGCAGTTCCTCTTCGGTCTTGCGGCCGTCGATCAGTACCAGCAAGGTACGCAGCCGCGGCGCCAGCTGATGCTTGCGTGTCGCGATCTCTTCCCGGCCCTTGGCGGTTTTATCGTAGATGGACGTATTCATAACTGTGATTTCAGCACAAGAAAATTGCACTGTGGATACATTCAGCATACCACCAAATGCGGTCCGCCCACACGAAATACGATAGCACTGTCGCGAAAACGACGTCGCCTTATAGAAGCTCGCCGGCGTCGCCGTCCGCTTCGCCTTCGTCCGGCACCCAGGTCAGGATGTCGCCGGGCTGGCAGGCCAGGCGTTCGCAGATTTTCTCCAGCGTGGAGAAGCGGATGCCTTTGACCTTGCCGGATTTGAGCAGCGACAGATTCTGTTCGGTGATGCCGACATAGGCCGCCAGCTCGCGCGACTTCAGCTTGCGTTTGGCCAGCATCAGATCGAGGTTGATCAGGATCGCCATCAGACAAAGCCCTCGTTCTCTTCGCGCAGGCGGCGGCCTTCCTGCATCAGCCGCGTGATCAGGTAGAACATCCCGCACACCAGGACCAGCATCAGCTGCTCGGAATTGACGCCGACCGAGAAGTGTTG
This sequence comes from Rugamonas sp. A1-17, assembly GCA_025548565.1. Classification (GTDB taxonomy): domain Bacteria; phylum Pseudomonadota; class Gammaproteobacteria; order Burkholderiales; family Burkholderiaceae_D; genus Rugamonas. Next base: position 161,619 of record JAJLPB010000011.1, on the reverse strand, counting down.
GCCGCCGTCGCCGGTCAGGCGCAGCGCCAGCGTGCGTACCGGCGGTTCGGCGATGGACAGCGCGGTGGACAGCAGCGTGGCGCCGGCGAAGGCGCGCAGGTGGCCGATCGACTGCGCGCTGAATAGCTCCCGGCGGTGGAAGTTGAGCAGCAGCCGGTCCAGCCGCCACAGGCCATACACCAGCACCAGCGTGGTGGGCAGCGCCAGCGCGGCGCCCAGCAGGCGCGCGGACGGCGTCAGCGCAAGGCGGGCGCCGAAGGGCATGCCGATGGCGGTCATGTCGATGGTCATGGAACCGATGCCGGGCGTGTAAGTGGTCCACGCCAGCACAAAGAAGGCCGCTTGCGCGGCCACGCACAGCCACAGCAGCAGGCGGATCAGGGTGATTTTCATGTTTGTCGTAATACAGTAAAAAATTATCGTTTTACATTAAGTTTTTGTTGTTATATATTGTACCTTTATTGGAGGTGGTGATGAAACTGATATTGGTACTGGTGGTGGCGGTGTTGTCCGGTTGCGCGGTGCAGATCGGCGAGAACAGTGTGGTGCATCCCGACCGCGCGGGCGAGGCGCGGCCTGCGGGGCGCATCGGCGACGGCGGCGCGACGGACTACGAACTGGCGCCGGTGTCGCTGGCGGCGGACGATGGACAACTCAACGGCGTCATGGCCCGCGCCGGCAACGCGCTGACGGTGCTTTACTTCGGTGGCAACGGCTTCCATCTGGACGAACATGGCGACCATGTGCTGGCCGCCATCGGCCCGTGCCGCGCGGACGTGGTGATGGTCGACTATCGCGGCTACGGCCGCAGCACCGGCGTGCCGACCATCGCCGCGCTGAAGGCCGACGCGCTGCGCGAGTTCGACCTGGTCAACGCGCAGGCGCCGGGCAGGGTGATCGTGCATGGACAGTCGCTGGGCAGCTTCATCGCCGCCTACGTGGCGCAGCAGCGGCCGGCGGCGCGCGGGCTGGTGCTGGAATCCACCACCACCAACGCGCGCGACTGGGCCAACAATATGCTGCCGTGGTATGCGTGGCCGTTCGTGCGGGTGGAGTTGAGCGAACCGCTGCGGGGGATCGACAACGTGGCGGCGGCGTCGGGCTTTGCCGGGCCGGCGCTGGTGCTGGAGGGGAGCGAGGACGACGTCACGCCGCCACGCCTGGCGCGGCGGGTCTACGACGCCTTGCCGTCAACCGAGAAGCGCATGGTGATGGTGCCGGGCGCCGGACACAATGGCGTGCTGTCCAGCGCCGCGGCGCGGCCGGCCTACTGCGAGTTCGTGCGGCAGCTGGCGGCCAAATAGTTTATTTGATATCGAAGATGTCGATCGGGCGCGGCACCGGCACCTGGGTGCGGCGCCAGCGGATCAGCAGCACGCTGTAGCAGCAGTAGAAGCCGGCCAGCAATCCAAACAACACGGCCGTCAGCGGATTGCCGATGAAGTCCGGATCCAGCGGCAGGCGGTCGTGCATGTGCAGGTAGGCTTCGAACAGGCGGTAGATCAGGCGGCTGATGAACAGCATCGCCACCAGCAAACCCAGTCGGCGGTTGGGCGTGTAGAAAAAGCCCTCCTGCGTGTTCTCCAACCGGGTCAGTTGCATGTTGCGGTAGCCCAGCGCGGCGCCGAACGCCGCGCCCACCGCCAGCGCGGCGAAGGCGTCCCATTTGCCCAGCAGCGTCGCGGCCAGCACGCCCAGCACGCCGGCCATCGCCACGGCGGCCGTGTAGTGGCGCCACAGTTCGGACCTGGTGCGGCCCATCAGGCGTTTCAGGCGCGAGTAGATGCGCCAGATGGCCAGGGGCACCAGCAGCAACAGGACGAGGGTAGGCATATCCATAGACGATTCCAACGGCGTGATTCGAAGAACCGCGATTGTACGCCACTCCGCCTGCGCGCCCCAGCGTTACAGATTGTCACGGAATATCCGGCATTGATTGACATTCACGGATAGCATAAGCAAACTGGTCCGCAGCAGCCTCGCTTCTGGACCGAAAGGACTTCCATGAACAAACCGTTAACCATGCTGCCGCTGAATCTGGGATTGATGGCCGCCTCGCCGCAGGCCGGCGCGCAGGAGGGCGGCTACCGCCTGCCGCCCGCCGCGCTGATGGACATCGTCGACGCGCCGCGCGCGCCGGGCCTCAGCCTGAGCCCGCAACGCAACCTGGCCGCCGTGGTGCAGACGCCGCCGCTGCCGGGCATCGCCGAGGTGGCGCAGCCGGAGCTCAAGCTGGCCGGCCTGCGCATCAACCCGCGCACCTGTTCCTCGTCCCGCTTCTCGTTCGGCACCGACCTCGGTCTGCTGGACATCGCCACGCAAAAGGAAAGCCGCATCAAGGGCTTGCCGCGCGCGCTGCGCCTGGCGGACCTGGCCTGGTCGCCCGACCAGCGCCACCTGGCGTTCTCGCATGTGGCCTACAAGGGCGAGCGCGGCGCGGTGGAATTGTGGCTGGTCGATATCGAGGCGCGCAAGGCCAGGCGCTTGTCGGCGCAGCCTTTGTCGGCGGTGCTCACGCGCGGCTTCAACTGGCTGCCCGACAGCAGCGGCCTGCTGGTGTACTGGCGGCCCGCCGGCATCGGCAAGGCGCCGCAATCGGACGGCGTGCCGGCCGGCCCGATGCTGCAGGACAGCGAACCGGGAGGCGCGCCGCGCCAGCTGCGCACCTACCAGGACCTGCTGAAGAACGAGGATGACGCGCGCCTGTTCGAGTACTACGTCACGGTGCAGATGGTGCTGCTGGACCTGCACGGCAAGCCGCGCCCGATCGGCGCGCCGGGGCAGTTCTCACGGACCTCGATCGCGCCGGGCGGCCAGTACCTGCTGACGCAAAGCGTGACGCGGCCGTATTCCTACATCGTGCCGGCGTCCAGCTTCGGCGAGCGCATCGAGGTGCGCGACCTGCAGGGCGAGGTGCTGCACACGGTGGCCACGCTGCCGCTGGAGGAGGGCCTGCCGCCGGGGAACGACGCGGTGTCCGAGGGCGTGCGCCATGTGTCGTGGCGGGCCGACGTGCCGGCCACGCTGGTGTGGACCGAGGCGCAGGACGGCGGCGATCCGGCGCGTCCGGTGATCGACAACGTCCGCGACGTGGTCTACGTGCACGCGGCGCCGTTCCGCGAACCGCCGCTGGTGCTGGCGCGGCTGACGATGCGCTACGCCGGCGTGGCCTGGGGGCGCGGCGACGTCGCCCTGATCAACGAGCGCTGGCACAAGACGCGCGACTACAAGCAGTGGATGATCGAGCCCGAACACTTGTCCACGCCGCCGGAGCTGATCTACGCCGGTTCGTACGAGGACCGCTACAACAGCCCCGGCTCGCCGGTGATGCGGGCCGACGCCAGCGGCTTCCCGCGCCTGCTGATCGGCCCCGGCACCACCATCCTGCTGGACGGCGCCGGCGCCACGCCGGAGGGCGACCGTCCTTTCATCGACCGTTTGAGCCTGACCACGCGGCACAAGGTGCGCCTGTTCCAGAGCGAGGCGCCGTATTTCGAGAACGTGGCGGCGGTGCTGAACGACGACGGCACGCTGCTGCTGACGACGCGCGAGTCGCCGACCGAGCGGCCCAACTATTACCTGCGCGACCTGACGCGGCCCGAGGGCCTGCAGCTCAAGGCGCTGACCAACTATCCGCATCCGACGCCGCAGCTCAAGGACGTGCACAAGGAGCAGATCCGCTACCCGCGCAACGACGGCGTCGAGCTGACGGCCACGCTGATGCTGCCATCCGGGTACGACGCGGTGCGCGACGGCCCGCTGCCGCTGCTGATGTGGGCCTATCCGCAGGAGTTCAAGTCGGCCGGCGCGGCCAGCCAGACCACCGGCTCGCCGTACCGCTTCAACGCGGTCAGCTACTGGGGGCCGGCGGCCTTCCTGGCGATGGGCTACGCGGTGCTGGACAATCCATCCTTCCCCATCATCGGCGCCGGCGACGCGGAGCCGAACGACAGCTATCTGCCGCAGTTGGTGGCGGACGCGCAGGCGGCGGTGGACGAGGTGGTGCGGCGCGGCGTGGCCGACCGCCACCGCATCGCCATCGGCGGCCATTCCTACGGCGCCTTCATGACCGGCAACCTGCTGGCGCACACGCGGCTGTTCCGCGCGGGGATAGCGCGCAGCGGCGCCTACAACCGCACGCTGACGCCGTTCGGCTTCCAGTCTGAGGAGCGGGCGTTCTGGCAGGCGCAGGAGGTCTACCAGGCCATGTCGCCGTTTAATAACGCCGACAAGATCAAGGATGCGATGCTGCTGATCCACGGCGCCGAGGACAGCAACTCCGGCACCTTCCCCTTGCAGAGCGAGCGCATGTTCCAGGCCATCAAGGGGCTGGGCGGCACGGCGCGGCTGGTGATGCTGCCGAACGAGTCGCACGCCTACCGCGCGCGCGAGTCCATCCTGCACATGCTGTACGAGACCAACGCGTGGCTGGATAAATACGTCCGGCACGCGAAACCGGTGTAGAGCGGCGTAAAATGGCGGTACGACTCAGCTCAAGGAGTACCGACCATGCACCTCACTCACCGCGCCCCCGACCCTATCCCGGTGGATGACCCGGCGCCGCCGGCCATCCCCCATCCCGTGCCGCAGGACGACCCGGTGCCGGACCATAATCCAAGTTAATCGAAGGCCCAGGTGTAGAGCACGTCCAGCGCGTTGTTGGTGCCAGTCTGGAATTGCAGCGAGATGCGCGGGTTCAGCTTGTACCTCAGCTTGACCAGGCTGGTCGCCGTGCCCGCGCCCTGCTCGAAGCTCAGGTAGGCGCGCGACGACAGCCGCTTGCCCACCGTGACCACCGTGGTCTGCAAGCCGGTGGCCGCGCCGGCCGAGGTGCCGGCCGCCTGGCTCACGCCCAGTTCATCCACGCCCAGCGCGTTGGCCAGCTTGCCCTGGCCGCCGCCGAACAGCGCGCCCGCCGCCGCGCTGAGCAGCGCCATGTCGTTGCCGGCGGTGTTGTCGATGCCGTGGCCCAGCACCAGCCACGCCAGCTTGTCGCTGTCCGACACGGCCGGCGTGGACACCAGCTTGGCCACCGGCGCCAGCGCCGTGCCGCGCACTTCCACGCCCGCTTCCACATTGGTCTCGCTGAGAGCCTCGCCCTCCGGCCGGCGGCGCACGGCCAGGATGCTCAGGCCCGGGTTGTCGTAGGCGCCGGTGAAGTTGATCACGCCGCGGTCGATCGCCAGCTTCTGCCCATACGCCGCGTAGGTGCCGCTGACCACGCGGATGCTGCCGTTGACGCGCGGCGGCCGGCGGTCGGCCACGTGGATGCGCACCGCGCCGGCCAGCTGGGCATCCAGGCCCTTGCCTTTGAGGTTGAAGGCGTCGCCCAGGTCGGCCTCCAGGTCGATGTTGAGCGGCTGGCCTTGTTGCGCCTGCGCCTTGGCCGGCGGCGCGCCCTTGCCGATGATGACCACGTCGTCGCTGAGGGTGGGCGTGTTCTCGCCGGCCAGTTCGATGTTGGCGCGGTCGGCGCGGAATTTGCCGTCCAGCTGGAAGCGCTTGGCGTCGCGCACCAGCGTGCTCTGGCCGCTGACGACCAGGATGCGGTCGGGGCGCGACAGCACTTCCAGCTTGTCGGCGCTGAGGCGCAGGCTCATGGTGGCCTCGTTGGCTGCGTAGCGTATCCAGCCGTCGGCCTGGGCGTGGCCCTCGTTGCCGTCGAAGGCCAGCTTTTGCAGCTGCAGCTGGTCGCCGCTCAGGCGTGCCTGCAGCTGGCCGTTGCGCAGCTTGATGCCCTGGTCGACCCAGTTCAGCACCAGCTTGTCGCCGCTGATGTCGCCGTCCAGCAGCGGCGCGGCGATGGTGCCGCCGCCGGTGACGGCCACCTTGAGCGCGCCGTCGATTTCCAGTCCCGGCTGGCCCGCCAGCGGCGCCAGCCAGGCCAGCGAGCCCATATTGGCGTTGCCGCTCAGCGTGATGGCGCTGCTGTCGGCCAGGCGGCCGTCGTGCAGCTGCGCGGTGGCGTCGAGGCGCGCCTGGCCGGCGCGGATGCCGTCCACCTTCAGTTGCAGGCGCAGCGTGCCGTCGTTGATGTCGACCCGGCCGTCCAGCGTGCGCAGGCCGAGCGGCTGCGGCAGGTCGGCGCCGGTGATGGTCAGGTCGCCCTGTTCGCGGTACACGTGCAGCAGGCCGCCCAGCACCGGCGGGCTGTCCTTGCTGGCCGCCTGCAGGTGCAGGCCCCATTCCGCGCCGACGGTCATGGTGCTGCGGACGTTGTCGCGCCAGGCGTCGGAGAACTGGGCCAGGTAGTTGACCGGCACGCCGGCGGCCATGCCCTTGCTGCGCCACGCGGGGCCGGTTTTTTCCAGGCTGTCGATGCGGATGCTGCCGTCGGGGAGCTTGATGGCGGTGGCGCCCAGGGCGATCTGCTCCGGGTGCAGCAAGCCGGCGACGCCGCTGCCGGCCGGCGCGGCCAGTTTCAGCGGCGCCGGCGCGGCCAGCGTGAAGGCGTAGCGGCCGCGGTTTTGCAGGGTGTCGATGGCGCCGGTCCAGGTGTCGTTGGCCCAGCCGCCCTTGACGCGCACGGCGGCGTCGAAGTCGGCGTTGCTGGCGCTGAGCTGCAATGTATGGCTGCTGCGCGTGCCGCTGGTTTGCAGGCGCGCCTTGTCCAGCGTCAGGGAAGGGGAGACGTAGCGGGTGATTTCGATGTCGCTCACCAGCGGCACGTCGGCGTAGGTGTCGGCGTCGCCGCTGCCGCCGCGTGCCGCGTTGGCGCGTGCCGTGGCGCGGGCGTTGGCGCCGGTGTCCGCGCGGCGGTCCTGCGTCGCGGCGGCGGCTGGTGCGTTCGCCGAAGTGGCCGCCGATGCCACGGCCGATTTGGCCGCCGACGTGACCGCCGAGATGGTCGACGAGATGGTTGGCGGCGTGCCGGCCGCCAGCGCGGCGGTGCTGCCCAGCGTGGCGCTGCCGCGTATCGTGCCGATTTGCTGCTGGCCGGGCGCGCGCAGGTTGGCGCCGTCCAGCGCGAGCGTCAGCGCCGGCTTGGCGCGGGTGCCGGACAGGCTGCCGCTGGCCTGCAGCGTGCCCGCGAACTGCGGACCCAGCGCGGCCAGCTGCGGCGCGCTGAGCTTCCAATCGAGCCGGTCGCGCGGGCTGCCGAAACTGCCCTTCGCCTGCAGGCTGTTGGACGCCAGCCGCAGGTCGATGTCGGCGTTGTCGATGCTGTCCTTGTCGGCGTTCAGTTTGGCGTAACCGCTCAGCGGCGCGTTGGCGAAGGTCGACGGTTGCAATGTCAGGTTCACGCCGGCGCGCCAGTCGGCGGCCAGCCGCGCGTCGGCCGTGAAGGTGGCGTTGACGGAACCCGCCTGCGCCGCGCCGAAAGCGGCGGGGTTCAGGCGTTGTATGGCGCCGTTCATTTTCAGCTCGGGCGTTTTCTTCGGCCCGGCCAGCGCGATGTCGCCGGCGGCGTGGATCAGGCTATCGGGCACGGGGCGCTTGGCGGAGGCCAGACCCAGTCCTTTTGCGTCGGCTTCGAAGGTGGTGCGCGGCTCGGCCATGCTGCCGGTGACGATGCCGCTGGCGCTGACGGCGCCGATCAAGTCGGAGGCCAGCGCGGACAGCTGGCGCGCGTCGACCTTCCAGCGCAGCTGTTCGCCCGGCGCGCCGAAGCCGCCGCTGATGTCGGCGGTGTTCTGCGCCATCGCCAGGTGGGCGTCCACACCGCTGATGTGCTGCGCGTCCGCATTCAGCTTGCCGTTGCCGGACAGCGTCTGGCCCGCGAGCTTGCTGGCCTTCAGGTCGAAGCTGGCCGCGACCTGCCATGCCGGCGCGACATGGCCGCTGGCGTTGATGTCGGCATTGAGGTCGGCCACCGGATAGCCGGCGCCCAGCGCGGACGGATCGAAATGGTCGGCGCGCAGCTTGGCGCTGAATTCACGCTTGTCTTTGAGGCTGGCCTGGCCGGTGGCGCTGATGCTGCCTTTCTTCGCCAGCAGGCGCGCCTCGTGCAGCTGCAGCAGCGCGTCGGCCAGCGAGGCTTGCAGGTCCAGGCGCAGGCCGTCCTGCGCCAGTTTTGCGCTCAGCGTTTGCTTGCTTGGCGTGCTGCCCAGCGTGATGTCGCCGGCCACGCTTGTCTTGTTAATGCTGCTGTGGATGTTCTTCAGATCGAGGCGGTCGGTGTGCAGCGCGAACTGCGCGGCGTCGACGCCGGCGTCGGGCGCGCTGCGCTTGACGTGGCCGCCGCCGGTGAAGCGTCCCGCCGCGCCCAGGTCGAGCAGCACGTTCTCCAGCTGGGAGGCGGTCAGCGTGCCGGCCAGCTTGCCGCTGAAGGCCTGCAGCGGCAAGCCTTGCTGGTCGAGCGGCGCGGCCTTGCCTTGGTTGAGCAGGGCGAATTGGCCGGACAGCTTTTGATCGGTGGCGATGGCGGCGCTGACTTGGAGGCTGAATTTCGCTTGCGGCCAGCTTGGGTCGAAGCCGGCCGGATCGAGATCGCGGGCGTTCAGGTCCAGCGCGCGCAGGATGATGGGATCGAACGGCGCCAGCGCCACATTGGCCTTGCCGCTGGCGCCATTGGCGCTGCCCTGCGCCTTGAGCGTCAGCAGCGTCAGATTGCCTCCGGCCTCCAGCGACAGCCGCGCGCCGCCGGTCTTCGCCTGCTGCGCAGCGGCGCCGGTTTGCACCAGCGCGGCCTTGCCTTGCAGCGCGAACGGCTTGTTGGCGCCGATGGTCAGGTCGGCGGTGGCGTCGCCGAACGCGGTGTGGGCGCTGGCCTCCTGCAGGTGCCAGGTGGTGCGGTCGCCGTACAGCTGGAAGCGCAGGCGTTCGATCACGTTGCTGCCGGTGGCGCTGGTCAGCGTCAGCTTGTCGAGCCGCGCGTCGGACAGGCTGAGACGGAAGGGCGCGGCCAGCGATTCAGGCATCTTGGCCGGCTCCGACGGGCCGATGCTCCGCACCGTCAGCGCGGCCACATGCAGTTCGCTGATGGCCAGGCCTTCGGAAAAATACTGCAGCGGCGACCAGTTGATGTCGATGTCGCCGGCCGTGACGATGCTGTCCTTGCTGCGATAGACCAGGTGCCCGATGTGCATGCGGTGGTACAGCGATCCGGAGACGCCGCTGACGGCGATCTGTCCGCCGCTGGCGTTGGCGATGCGCTGCACCAGCTGCTGCAAGGTCGATTCGCGGCCCAGCAGCCAGAAGGCGCCGGCCAGCAGCGCGACCAGCACGCCGAGCGAAACCAGCACGCGCCGCGGCCAGCGGCGGCGCGGCGGCGTGGCGGCGGTGTTCGGCGCTTCCGGCGGCGCCGGGGTTGGAGTGTCTTGGTTGTCGGCCATCAGAAGGTGAATCCCAGCGAGAAGTGCAATCGGTATTTGTGGACCGCGTGGCCGTAGGCGACGTCCACGTTGATCGGCCCGACGGGGCTTTTCCAGCGGCCGCCGGCGCCGTAGCCGGATTTCGGATGCAGCGCGCTGAAGGTGTCGCCCGCGTTGCCGGCGTCGTAGAACACCGCCATGCCGTAGGCGGGCTTGAACCAGTACTGGAACTCGGCGCTGCCGGTGGCCAGGTAGCGGCCGCCGGTGATGGCGTCGCCTTCGCGCACGCCCAGCTCCTGGAAGGCGTAGCCGCGCACCGACTGGTCGCCGCCGGCGCGGAACAGGTACACGGCCGGCACGCCGTTCTTGTCGCGCGAGGCCAGCGCGCCCAGCTCGGCCCGCAGTATCAGGTTGGTGCTGGTGGTCAGTGGCCGGTACCACACGGCGCGCGCGTAGCCGCGCACGAAGGCCTCGTCGGTCAGGATGGGCAGCAGCGCGCCGCCCAGTTGCGCGTTGAGCGCGTAGCCCTTGGTCGGGAACAGCAGGTTGTCCAGCTTGCGCCAGGTGACGGCGTAGGTCAGCGGCAGGCTTTTGCTGGTGCTGGACGGGATGCCGTCCAGCGTCTTGGTCTCGGTCAGCAGCTCCAGCGACAGGCTGCGCTCGAGCAGCGGCGTGCCCCAGGCGCGCTTGCCGGCCACGCTGGCCACGCTGGTGACCTCGCCGGAAATGTCGCTGCGCTCGAACGAGGCGCCGAAGCTGTCGTTGTAGCCGTCGATGGTGGTGGGGAAGTAGAAATCGCTGCGCGCGGTCTGCTTCTTGGTCTCCAGCGTCAGCGCGCTCTTCATGCGCAGGCCGAACACCGACAGGTCGTCATACGCCAGCGAGGCGCGGTTGCCGGTGTTGGTGCTGAAACCCAGGCCGGCGCTGACGTTGCGGCGCTTGTTCTCGGTCACGCGCACCAGCAGCGGCAGCGGCGCCATCGCGGCTTCGGCGTTTTGCTTCGGCGTGGCGGCGCCGGCCTCCAGCTGTTCGTTGAGCACCGCGCCCATGTCGGCGCTCACCTCCACGCTGCTGAAGTAGCCGGTGTCCTGCAGGCGCGCCTGATAGGACTGCAGCGCGGCCTCGCTGTAGTAGTCGCCCGGATGGATGGGGTTCAGGTTGCGCACGATGGCGGCCGGGTAGCGCTTCAGGCCCTCCACGCGCAGCTCGCCGAAGCGCAGCTCCGGGCCGCTGTCGAGCACCACCCGCAGCGTGGCCAGGTGGTTGTCCGGGTCCACCGTGGCCTGGGTGTCGGTCAGTTGCGCGCGCGGGTAGCGCGTCTGCACCACCTGGCGCAGCAGGCCGCGCTTGGCCTGCTCCCAGTCGGTCTGGCGGAACACCTGGCCCTTCTTGAGCGTCCAGCCGGCTTTCAGTGCGGTGGTGTCGAACTGTTTTTCGGGCGGCAGGTCAGGCACCGGCGCGAAGCCTTGCAGCACCAGGTCGATGTCGCCGACCCGCACCGGCTCGCCCGGCTGCACGCTGATCTCGACCCGGGGCGTGTCGCCGTCGCGGTCGAGCCGGGCGTCCACCACCGGCGAGTAGTAGCCGTCGGTGGCCGCCAGCGTCTTGACCTGCTCGGGCGCGGCGCGCACCAGGCGCACCAGCTGCTCGCGGTCCATGCGCGCGTTGCCGCGAAAGCGCAGCAGGTCAAGGTTCTGTTCCAGCAGTTCCCGCAGCGGGCCGGGGGCGTCGATGTGGACGTCGTATTTCAATCCCTGCGCGGCGGCGGGCAGCGCAACGGCTGCGAGAACGCCGGCCACGGCGAGGCGGCCGGATACTTTTGCCACAACTTGTGCCAAAATTCGTGATCCTGCCATTTTTTTTGCTGGCGATGCCGGTAACATGAGACTCCATCAGGGTGTACGCTGGCTGACATGTTACCGGATTGCCCTAAAAGATGGCGTACTTATAACGTTGCAACGCCCTGCAAGTCCTTGAAAGAACATAGCAATGCTGCCTACCGATTCCGCCCTGGTCCTGTTTAGCGGTGGCCAAGATTCCACCACCTGCCTGGCCTGGGCGCTGAAGCACTACGCGCGCGTGGAGACCATCGGCTTCGACTACGGCCAGCGCCACGCCGTCGAACTGACCGTGCGCCCGTCCGTGATCGAGCGCCTGCGCGCCCACTCGCCCGAGTGGAACGCCAAGCTGGGCGAGGACCACATGATCGACCTGTCGCTGATCTCCGAGATCTCGCAGACCGCGATGACCCACGATATCGCCATCGAGACCCAGGCCAACGGCCTGCCCAACACCTTCGTCCCCGGCCGCAACCTGCTGTTCATGACGGTGGCCGCCACCGTGGCTTACCGGCGCGGCCTGACGGTGCTGGTGGGCGGCATGTGCGAGACCGACTTCTCCGGCTACCCGGACTGCCGCGACGACACCATGAAGGCGCTGCAGGTGGCGCTCAACCTGGGCATGGACACCCGCCTCAAGCTGGAGACCCCGCTGATGTGGCGCGACAAGCGCCAGACCTGGGAGCTGGCGCGGGAGCTGGGCGGCCAGGCGCTGGTCGACCTGATCCGCGACGGCACCCACACCTGCTACCTGGGCGAGCGCGGCGCGCTGCACGACTGGGGCTATGGCTGCGGCACCTGCCCGGCCTGCGCCCTGCGCGCGCGCGGCTACCGCCAGTTCGCGGGCACCGAGGTGTAGATGCCTCCCGACCCCCAGGCGCGGCTGCACCGGCTGCTGCAGGCATCGCTCTCGCCGGGCGTGCTGCCGCTGCTGGTGCTGGCCGGCTGCCTGGGGGCGACCGGCGCGCTGTGGCTGGGCGCCCGCGCGCACGCCGGGCAGGAGGCCGAGGCGGATTTCCACAGCCGCGTGCGCGAGCTGGTCACCAATCTCGACCGCCGCATGCAGACCTATGAGCAGGTGCTGTACGGCGTGCAGGGCTTGTTCGCCAGCTCGGTCGTGGTGGACCGCGCCGAGTTCCGCGCCTACCTGGCCGGGCAGAACCTGGACGCGCACTTCCCCGGCATCCACGGCGTCGGCTACATGGCGATGGTGACGCCGGAGCGGCGCGCCGAACACGAACGGCTGGTCCGGCTGGACGGCGGCCCCGATTACCGCATCCGCCCGGACGGCGCGCGCCCCTGGTACGCGCCGGTGGTGTACCTGGAGCCGTCCGGCGGCACCAACCGCCACGCGTTCGGCTACGACGCCGCGTCCGAGCCGGTGCGGCGCGGCGCGCTGGAGCAGGCGCGCGACTCCGGCCTGGCCGCCGTCAGCGGCCGGATACGGCTGGTGCAGGAGGAGGTCGAGCCGGCCCAGTCGGGCTTTTTGATGGTGCTGCCGGTGTACCGGCACGGCCTGGCCACCGATACCGCGGCCGCGCGCCGCGCCGCGATCGACGGCTGGGTGTACGCGCCGTTCCGCGTGGGCGACCTGATGGCCGGGCTGGGCGGGGCGCGCGCCGCCGCGCTGGCGGTCCAGATCTACGACGGCGACGCCGTGGCGCCGGCCGCGCTGATGTACGACAGCCATCCGGGCGGCGCCGGCGGCCAGCGCAGCAGCGTGCGCCGGGTCAGCGCCGGCGGCCATCCGTGGACGCTGCTGATCGCCGCGCGGCCGGGCGCGGCGCCGGCGCACGACCAGGCGCGCCACGTCGCGCTCGGTGGAACGCTGTTGAGCGCCTTGCTGGCCGGCCTGACCTGGCTGCTGGCGCGCGGCCGCGTGCAGGCCCGCGACGCGCTGGCGCGCGCCGAGCAACTGGCCGGCGAGCTGCGCGAGGGCCAGGCCACGCTGCGGGTGCTGGCCGACGGCGCGCAGCGCAGCCAGGCGATGTTGCGCAGCATTCTCGATTCCACCGTCGACGGCATCCTGGTCGACAACCTCAAGGGCGGCGTGCTGAACGCCAACCGCCGCTTCCGCGAGCTGTGGAACCTGCCCGAGCACCCGGACTGGCAGGCCGACGGCGCCGCCCTGATGGCGCATCTGGCGCGGCAGCTGCGCCATCCGGGCCAGGCCACGCCGCTGGCGCCGGCGGCCGGCTGGCAGCCGGCCAGCCAGCTGGAGCTGCTGCACCTGAAGGACGGCCGCGTGATCGAGCAGCACACGCGCGGCCTGCTGCTGGGCAGCGAGCCCGCGCGGCTGTGGTCGTTCCGCGACATCACCGAGCGCACCCTGGGCGAACAGCGCGAGCACAACCGGCGCCACGTGCTGGAGCTGCTGGCCACCGGCGCGCCGCTGCCGGCCATCCTGGAGAGCGTGGTGCTGGGCGTCGAGGCCGGCAACGAGGAGATGTTGTGCAGCATCCTGCTGCTCGACGAGGCCGGCGAGCGCCTGCTGGTGGGCGCGGCGCCCAGCCTGCCGGCTTTCTTCAACGCCGCCGTGCACGGCCGCCCCATCCACGGCAGCCAGGGCGCCTGCGCGCAGGCGGTGCTCACGCGCAGCCGCGTGATCGTCGAGGACATCCGCCGCGCCTCGGCCTGGACCGAGTACCGCGACCTGGCGCTGCGCGCCCGGCTGGGCTCGTGCTGGTCCGACCCGATCTACGGCGCCGGCGGCAACGTGCTGGGCACGTTCGCCATCTACCACCGCGAGGCCTGCCTGCCCAGCGCGGCGCACATCGCGCTGATCGAGCAGGCCGCGCGGCTGGCCGGCATCGCCATCGAGCAGGCGCAGGCGGCGGCCGCGCTGCGCGCCGGCGAGGCCCGCTTCCGCAGCCTGTACGACCACGCGCCGGTGGCGCTGTGGGAGCAGGACTGGTCGGCGGTGCGCGCCGCGCTGGCCGAGCTGGAGCTGTCCGGCGTCGACGACCTGGGCCGCTACCTGCAGGCCAACGCCAGCCAGCTGCGCCGCCTGGCCGGGCTGGTGCGCATCGTCGACGTCAACGCCGCCGCGCTGGCGCAGGTGGGCGCGGCGCCGGGCCGGCACGAGGTGCCGCAGCTGACGCTGGCGCAGAACTTCGACCAGGCCGCCATGCCCAGCTTCGCGCTGGCGCTGACCGCGCTGGCGCAGGGCCAGCACTTCTTCGCGTGCGAGGGCAGCTTCGAGCGGCTCGACGGCACGGTGCGGCTCAACGAGCTGACTTTGCTGGTGATGCCGGGCCACGCGCACAGCCTGGACTTCGTCATCGTCTCGACGCTGGACGTGACGGAGCGGCGCCGCCTGCACGACGAGCTGCGCGTGCTGGCCACCACCGACTTCCTGACCGGCCTGCCGAACCGGCGCGAGTTCATGCGCCGGCTGGAGGACGAGCACGCCCGGCTGCGGCGCGACGTCCATGGCTGCGCCGCCGTGCTGCTGCTGGACGTCGACCACTTCAAGCGCATCAACGACGAGCACGGCCACGCGGCCGGGGACGCCGTGCTGCGCCAGCTGGCCGCGGCGCTGCGCGAGGACCAGCGCCAGGTCGACATGCTGGGCCGCATCGGCGGCGAGGAGTTCGCGCTGCTGTTGCCGGGCACGGCGCCGGAGGAGGCAGCGGTGCTGGCCGAGCGCCTGCGCCAGCGCGTGGCGCAGACGCCGATGCGGCGCGACGACGGCGCGGCGCTGGCGGTGGCGGTGACGGTGAGCATCGGGATCGCGGCGCTGGACGGGGGCGACGGCGGCGGCGAGGCGGCCCTGCGGCGCGCCGACCAGGCGCTGTACTGCGCCAAGCGCGGCGGCCGCAACCGGGTGGCGCTGGCGGGGGAGGAAACGGTGAGCGAGGCGGGGAAAGAGGCGGATCGGCCGGGAGTTCAGGTCCCGGCCGCTTCCGGTTGAAACTGTGGGGACGGCTTAGACCGCGTGTTCCATGGTGGCGCGCAGCTGCTGGCGGCGCGAGCGCGAGCGGAACACCATGTACAGGCCGACCGGGATCAGCAGCGGCAGCAGCAGGGGCGAGACCGCCGCCGCCACCACCACGGCCAGCAGCACCAGGCCGCTGATCATCAGGATGCCCAGGCCGGCGAACAGCAGGCCGACGAACACCGCGCTGCAGGTGATGGCCACGGCGGCGATCAGCAGGCCGCCGCCGGCGAACACGGTGCCGAGCAGGAAGCCCAGCGGGCCGTCGATCTCGTCGCCGTCGATGTTGACGTGCATGCCGTCACCGAAGATCGACTGCCACGCGGCGACAGCCAGCAGGGCGACGAAGGCGGCGACTACCAGTTTTTTTGCGGTGATTTTCATGGCTGACCTCGGTGGTTGGGTGGTGTTGTTTTTTCCAGTGCCGTTTGGCATGGTTGAACTGTACCGATCGCCCCCGGCGGCGGCCAGCGGATTGCGACAGACCGGCAAATTGGCGGGATGGAATGCTTGTCCGGCGCGACGAGCCGGAATCGTCCTTGATTTAAAGTTATGCCTGCCTATACTGATACTCTGACCATTGCAGGGAGGGCTCTAACATGGCTTGGCTAGAATTGAGCGAGGGTCAATCGCTATCCTCGGTTTGCAAGCGGACCTGGCGCCAGCGCAGCGCGCAGCACCTTTCCGGCGGAGGCCCCAAGGGCCCGCCATCGGCGCCGCCGACGATACCGCCCATCATCATCACGCCGTTCAGCTACCACACGCCGGACCCGGCCATCGACCCGCGCGTGACGCCGCTGCGCCCGCCCATCATGCCGCCGCCGCGGCCGTGCATCTCGTGCTGAGCGCGGCCGGCTGAACGCACCGCCGCCGGACGTAAAAAAAGCCCGCTGCAAGCGGGCTTTGGCGCTGGGCGGGCGGTTTATGCCCGCGCCTTGCGGCGGCGCGCGATGACGCCCACCAGGCCCAGGCCGGCCAGCATCATGGCGTAGGTTTCCGGCTCGGGCACCGGCGCGCCGACCTGGTACAGGCCGGCGTTGGAGGTGGCCTGGAGCGAGGTGAAGAACTTGTCCACGCCGCTGCCCGCGTTGAACGCGTAGAAGTTGGTGACATTGCCCGGTCCGCCCTGGCCATTGCCGAAGTGCAGGCCGACGATGACGTTGCCGGTCAACAGCTGCGGGAAATCATAGGTCGTCACGTGGGTCTGGCTGTTGGCGCTGACGTTGAACGAGACGATCGGCGCGCCGCTCTGGCCGCTGAAGGAGAACTCCGAGGCCAGCAGGCTGGAGACCGTCAGCTTGTCGGCCGGCGAGCTGTCGACCACGTTGCCGTCGGTGCTGAAGCACTTCGAGACCGTCACGCCGGGCAGGTCGAAGGTGAGGTCGGTCGTGGCGCAGCCGGCCGCCGAGGCCAGACCGGATGCGGACAGCAGGGCTGCCGCGGCCAGTGTTGGAAATAATTTTTTCATCATGAACCCATCTCTATAAAGAATCTCAATAAAAACGCGGATTGGAATTGCGGCGGCCGCGGCGGCTGGCGAGACCCAGCAGACCGATGCCGGTCAATAGCATCGCGTAGGTGCGGGGTTCGGGAACCGCCGCGATGTACGAATGGTTGTCCGACTCGAAGGCGTTCTGGTTGGACGAGAACGTGACCCTGGTGATGGTCGTACCACTGTCGGTGAAGAAGTTCATGTAAAAGCCGGTCTGCTGATTGCCATTGGCCAGCAGGCTGGCGGCCGACGCCATGGCGTCGCCGTTGATCTGCAACAGCATCGTGTTGCCGCTGTACAGGGTGACGATGTTGTAGTTGTCCGGCGAGCCCATGTAATAGCCGAAGTAGCTCACGCCGGCGCCGCCGAACGTCACGCTGGACGAGGAGGGCTGGCCGTTGCTGACGCCGACCGAGAAGAAGGCGGTGGGATCGCCCGGCGGCTGCGCCGCGTAGCCGGGATTGCCCGGCGCCGGGATCAGGGCGCCGGCCTGGTCATAGGTGGCGAAGCCGGCCGGCAGCAGGCCGTCGTCGAAGGTGTTGGTGGTCACGCCGGCGACAGCGGAGGTGGTGCCGCCGGTCGCGCTGTAGCTGACGGCGGCGCCGGCGTTCAGGGCGGCGCCGGCCAGGCCGAGGGCCAGCAGGGTTTTGACGATCATTTTGGACGTTCCTTATGTTTTTAATTTTATTAACAACTGGAAACTGATGATTCAATATTGATAATAATCATATTCTCACGACAATGTCTGTTGAAATTTAGAATGTTTCTTCGGTTTTTGACGGATGTCCCAGTGGCGCTGTCACAATCGCGTGTCAAAAACCCACACCGTGTATCATTTCACCCCCATCCAACTTTTCCAGGCGAGCCCACAGCATGAGCGCAGACTACCCCGACACCGAACAGCAGCAAGACGACGACGCCCCGATCCAGGAGGCGCGCGTATGGCAGGGGAACGGCTGGACCGCGCGCGTCATCAAGAACGATGACGACGAGGGCTGGGCGGTGGCGATGATCAAGGATGGCGAGCCGGAGCCGGCGCTGGTCGGCCCGTGGACCATGGGCCGCGACAAGAAGAACCCCAAGCCGCTGGACGTCAACGCCTTCAACACGCTGGTCAAGACCGCCAACGAGGTGATCCGCCGCCATGAGCAGCAGCTGCACGCGCAGCTGCACAAGAACGTGTTCGTCAACGGCGAGGGCGGCCAGATCCGGGTCAACCTGGACATCGTGCCCGACGAGGACGACCCCTACGCCACGCTGAGCGCCTTCGATCCCTACGGCGAGGAGCTGGCGCGGGTGCGGGTGGCGCCCACTTTTAAGCTGAGCGTGATCAGCGCCGCGGCATGGATAGACAGTGGCTATCGAAAGCCATAGTTACTTACATCATTGGTTCTTTATTAGAATTAAGATTTCATTAAATAAACGTGTAAGCGGATGTAACATTCAATTGTGCGGGGCCGGCTGGCGAGGACGAGGCTGCTACATTTTGGACTCCCTTTTTTTAGGAGTTCGATATGACGAAAATCAAAACCTTGGCCGGCGTTCTGGTCATGACCGGCGCAGCCTTCCTGTCGCAAGGCGCAATGGCAGCCGATATCAGCAATCCCGACATCGCGCTGGACCTGACCAGCGGTGCGGACTATGTCGGCCACCTGATCACCGGCAACCACGCAGGTGACACCTTCACCGACAAATACACCTTCACCCTGACCGGCGCGTCGACCATCACCGGCGACCTGTTGTCGTACACCGGCAATGCCATGAACGGCCTGGACATCACCAACCTGGCGCTGTACGGCTCCAGCGGCTTGCTGATGACCGGTAACCAGGTGTCGACCGGCGCCACCGATGTGTGGCAGCTGAGTTCGGCCATGCTGGGCGCCGGCAACTACTACCTGGCGGTGAGCGGCAGCGCCGTGTCGAAGTCGGCCGGCTCGTATTCGTTGGGCGTGACCGTGACGCCGGTGCCGGAACCGGAAACCTACGCCATGCTGCTCGGCGGCCTGGGACTGGTGGGCGCCATCGCGCGTCGCCGCAAGCAAGCCGGCAACGCCTAAGCTTTTTACCGCGCAAGCGCGCAGCCTGGCCGTCCCACGACGGCCTGGCTGTTTTTGTTTCGGTGGCCGGGCCGGGCCGGACCTGCTAGTATTTCCTATGCGCATTAGCTCACACTAGGAAAATCGATGGAAAGTCGCCTCACCCGCCTGGAAGCCGTCCAGACCATGTTGCTTGAAATCGGGCAGAAGTCGAGCAGCTGCACCGACATCAGCGAGTTCCTGCAGGCCGTGCACGCGGCGCTGGGACGCATCATGTACGCGGCCAACTTCTTCGTGGCGCTGAGCGACCGCGACGGGCCGGTCAACCAGGTGCGCTTCGTCTACTTCGTCGACGAGGTAGACGACCCGCCCAGCCGCGACGCGCTGTTCGAGCTGGTCGAGGGCGAATCGCCCACCGCCACTGTGATCGCCACCCGCGAGCGCATGGTGATGACGGCGGCCGAACACCTGTCGCGGCGCGAATCGAACGCGGGCTTCGGCATCGGCACCATCGCCGAGCACTGGATGGGCTGCCCGCTGCTGGACCAGAACCACCAGGCGCTGGGCGCCATCGTGATCCAGAGCTACGACAAGCAGCACACCTTCAGCGAGGAGGACCAGGCGTTGTTCGCGCTGATCGCCAACCACGTGTCGAGCGCGCTGCAGGGCCTGCAGAGCATGGACCGGCTGGAGCGCGCGGTGCAGGAGCGCACCGCCCAGCTGTCGCACGAGGTGGCCGAGCGCCGGCGCGCCGAGGCCATCCAGCGCGCGCTGTACGAGCTGGCCAACCTGTCGGCCACGGCCACCGGCGGCAGCCGCCTGAACATGCGGCTGCACCAGATCATCAGCGAGCTGGTGCCGGCGCAGAACTTCCTGATGGCGCTGTACCACGCCGACACTCGCGAAATCAGCATCCCGTATTTCGTCGACCAGAAGGACGAGCACGCGCCGGTCAAGCGCTTCGACTACGGGGTCGGCATGTCCTCGTACATTTTGCAGCGCAAGCAGGCCATGCTGCTGGACCGCGCCGGCTTCCAGGCGCTGATCGACAGCGGCGAGCTGGAGCATCCGCTCGGCAACACCGACATCGCCAGCTGGATGGGCGCGCCGATGCTGCTGGGCGACGTGGCCTACGGCGTGATCATCGTGCAGAGCTATGACGAGACGGTGACCTACACCCAGGCCGACCTCGACATCCTGGCCTTCATGGCCAGCCACGTGGCGGTGGCGATCGCGCGCATGCAGGCCGACCGCGAGATCCGCCGCGCCAAGGAGGCGCTGGAGGAGCAGAACGCGGCGCTGGAAAACGCGCTGACCTCGCTCAGGGACGCGCAAGGCGAACTGGTGCGGCAGGAGAAGCTGGCCTCGCTGGGCCGGCTGGTGGCCGGCGTGGCGCACGAGATCAACACGCCGCTGGGCATCTGCGTGACCGCCACCAGCCACCTGGTGGAGGAGCTCAAGCTCACGCGCGAGGACATGGCCAACGGCACGCTGGACGAGGACGGCCTGAACCAGTTCTTCGACATCATCGCGCAATCGCTGCGCATCATGACCACCAACACCCAGCGCGCGGCCGCGCTGGTGCGCAGCTTCAAGCAGGTGGCGGTGGACCAGTCGTCCGACGATATCCGCAGCTTCAACCTGCGCAAGTACCTGGACGAGGTGCTGCTGTCGCTGCAGCCCAAGCTCAAGGGCAAGCCCATCGCCGTCGAGATCGACTGCGACGAGCGCATCGAGATGGCCAGCTTCCCCGGCGCGGTGTCGCAGATCGTCACCAACATGGTGGTGAACTCGCTGGTGCACGGCTTCGAGGAGGGGCAGTCCGGCAAGATCACCATCAGCGGCAAGGTCGACGGTGACTTTGTCGACTTCCAGTTCAGCGACGACGGCGTCGGCATGGACAGCGCCACGCTGGCGCAGCTGTTCGATCCCTTCTTCACCACCAAGCGCGGCTCGGGCGGCAGCGGGCTGGGCGCGCACATCCTGTACAACCTGGTGACGGGCGCGCTGGGCGGCACCGTCAAGGTGGTCAGCGCGCCGGGCATGGGCTTGCACTACAAGCTGCGCTTCCCCAAGGTCAAGCGCAAGTAGGGGCTTACTTCGCGGCCTTGCTGATCTCCACCTCCCAGTCCACGCCCGAATCGATGTGGTGCTGTTTGGCGTAATTGCCCTGGCTGACGGCCACCGCCACGTCCAGCAGGCTGTTCAGGTAGACCAGCGGCTTGCCTTGCGCCACGCCGCCGAAGGTGTGCTCGAACGGCGCCACCACCTTATCCACCTGCTTGCCCTTGTGCAGGATGCGCACCTGCACGCGGTCATGCACGCCGATGCCCAGCTCGTCGAACAGCGCTTTCGGGATGTTGGTCCAGACATTGCCGTACTTGATGTCCAGCACAGGGATGATGCCGCGCACCACCTTGCCCTGGCGGACCGCCTTCTGGTACGGGATCTTCACCACCGACTCGCCCGGCAGCACCGGGCCGACCTGCTCGAAGCTGATCGCGCCCGAGGCCAGCCGCGCGCCGACGTAGGCGTACACGTCGCGGCCGTGGAAGGTGTAGGACTCGCCGGAGCCGGCCAGGCGGTTGACGTTCTCGTCGATCTCGCGCAGCTCGGCCACGCCGTCGCGCTCGGCGATCAGCGTGAACAGGCCGTTGTCGGGGCCGACGAAGTAGCGGCCCTGCTTGGTCTTCAGCACCACCGACTTGCGCGCGGTGCCCACGCCCGGATCGACCACGGCCACGAACACGCTGCCCTGCGGCCAGTAGTTGGCGGTCTGGTACAGGCGGTAGGCGCCCAGCCAGATGTCGTAGTCGGGGATGTTGTGGGTCAGGTCGGAGACGTTCAGCTGCGGGTCGACGCCGTAGGCCACGCCGTGCATGGCGGAGACGGCGCCGTCCGAGGTGCCGAAGTCGGTCAGCAGCACGAGGGCGTTGCTGGCGTGGGCTTGCGCGGCCATCAGCGTGCTGAGGCAGACGGCGGCGAACAGGGCGGGGATGCGGGTGAGCTTCATAAAGTCCTCAGGTTAAAAAGTGTAGCGCAGGCGGCCGTAGAAATACGCGCCGTTGACGCCGATCGGGTTGATGAAGTTGTACGGCAGCGCGCCGCCGTAGGTGGCGTTGTTGGTCTGGCGCACGCGCTCCGGATAGCGGTCGAGGAGGTTGTCGCCGCCGACGGCCAGGGTCAGTTGCTTGCTCAGCTTGTACTGCGCCTCCAGGTCCACCGACCAGACCGCGCCGAACGATTGCGCGTGCACGCCGTCGTCCAGCGGCGCGTCGCTGTCGTACGAGAAGTCCTTGAGCGGGCCAAAGCGCGTGGCGCGCGCCAGCAGGCTCCAGCGCGCGGCCTGCCAGTCGGCGCTCAGCACCAGCTTGCTGGTGGGCGAGGCGTGGCGGATGCGGTACAGGCTGGTCTCGGTCAGCAGCGTCAGCGACGGGTCGATGGCGGCCAGCGCGGCCGAGCCCTGGCGCACGCGGTCGATGCGGGTCTTGTTCAGGTTGAGCGCGGCGTTCAGGTCCAGCTTGCCGCCGGCGATGGCCCGGTCGTGGTTCAACACCGCGTCCAGGCCGGTGGTGCTGGTGTCGAGCAGGTTGGCCAGGTAGGCCACCG
Organism: Rugamonas sp. A1-17; assembly: GCA_025548565.1. Lineage (GTDB taxonomy): Bacteria > Pseudomonadota > Gammaproteobacteria > Burkholderiales > Burkholderiaceae_D > Rugamonas. The sequence goes on along the minus strand of JAJLPB010000011.1, from coordinate 139,453 downwards.
ACTGGATGTCGCCGCGGCCGATGCCGGCCAGGTAGGCGGTGGCGGCATCGCTCTGCAGGTCGCTGGTGCGGGTGATGCGGTCGCGGATCTTGATGCGGTAGGCGTCCAGCGTGAAGCTGGTGTCGCGCTGCGGACGCCAAGCCAGGCCCAGCGACAGGTTGGTGGATTTCTCCGGCTTCAGCGCCTCGGCGCCGAAGCTGCGCGCCAGCGGATCGCTGGCCGGCAGCAGCGAGGCGGTCTGCAGGCCGCTGCCGTCGCTGTTGAAGTTGAGCGTGGAGAAGCGGAAGCCGGTCTGCACCAGCGCCGGCGCGCGGAAGCTGTTGGACAGCGAGCCGCGCAACAGGAAGGACTCGCTCAGCTTGTAACGCGCGGACAGCTTGCCGGTGCTGGCGCTGCCGAAGTCGCTGTAGTGCGAGTAGCGCGCGGCCGCGCCCAGCAGCAGGCGGCTGGTGATATCGCTCTCGACGTCGGCGTACACCGAGCGGATCGAACGGCCGCCGTCGAAGGCGTCCTGCGGGCGCAGGCCGGGGCCGGCTTGCGCGCCCGGTGGCGCGTCCGTGACGGGGCCGGCCGCGTAGGAGGCGGCGTCGCCCGGCGAGCTGCGGTAGGTCTCGTGCATGGCTTCGGCGCCCAGCGCCAGGTTGAGCGGCGCACCCAGGCCCAGGTCGAGCTCGCGCGTGAGGTCCACGTTGAGCGCGTTCTGGCGGAAGTCGAAGCCGGCCAGGTGGAAGCTGGTCGGGCTTTGCGCGCCCAGCGAGGCGTTGGCCGAGTGATCGAGGTCGTAGCGGAACAGGTTGGCGCCGTGGCGGGCGCTCAGGTCCCAGTTCCAGCCGGCGCGGGTGAAGCGGGCGCCGGCCACCAGGCTGACGTCGCTCATGTCGCCCCTGGTCACCGGACGGTAGCCGGCCGGGTACAGCGCCGGCACGTTGGACGGGTCGCCCGGATAGCGGAAGTAGGCGCTGCCGTCGGACTTGCGCTGGTTGACGGTGGCGAAGGAGTAGGCGTCGACGCCATCCGCCAGCGGCAGCAGCGCGTTGTAGAACAGGTAGTTGTTGTTCTGGTGCGAGTCGCCGGACTTGAACACCACCTTGCCGTCCAGCGCCAGGTCGGCCGGGGTGGAATTCCACGAGGTCCAGCCGGCGTCGCTGAAGCCGGCGCGCTGGGTCGGCGCGCGGCTGCGGGTGTCGAAGCCGAAGCGCAGGAAGCCGGCGTCGCCCAGCGGCACACCGTAGTCGGCGCTGGCGGTCTTGGTCTGGCCGTCGGTCTTGGTCTCGTTGGTGGGCTTGAAGTCGGTATGGTTGGCGCCGTAGCCGAGCGAGGCCGAGCCGCCGCTGCGCGCGTTCTTGAGCACGATGTTGATGACGCCGGCCACCGCGTCGCTGCCGTACTGGGCGCCGGCGCCGTCGCGCAGGATCTCGATGTGGTCGATGGCGCCGGGCGGAATGGCGTTGATGTCGACCGGCACGGTGCCGGCGAAGCTGCTCTCGGTGTCGAGCACGGCGCTGGCGTGGCGGCGCTTGCCGTTGATCAGCACCAGCACCTGGTCCGGCGCCAGGCCGCGCAGCTGCACGCCGCGCACCGAGTCGGAGGCGCCGCTCGATTCGATGCGCGGGAAGTTGATCGATGGCGCCAGGTTCTGCAGGGCCGCGCCCAGTTCGCCGCTGGACAGCGCGTTCTCCACCTCGCGCGCGCCGAAGCGGTCGATCGGCACGGCGCTGTCGTACACGGTGCGGTTGCGCGCGCGCGAGCCGACCACGGTGACCTGGTCGATGGCGGCGTCGGCGGCCGGCGCGGCGGGTGCGATTGCTGATGTTTGCTGCGCGTGCAGCCCGGGCTGCGCGGCCAGCAGTAGCGCGCAGGCGAGTGCGCTGCGGCGCAAAGGCAAGTGGGGGAGGGCGTGCGGGCGGCTGTGCTGGGGCATTCTGGATTCCTTGCGTGGTCTGGACCGGACCACGATCTTACGGGCAAGGAATTCAGTTTAACAACAATCGATTGTGTATATGCTTATGTTGTCAGTCCGGGAAGCGCTCGTTGATGGCGACCGCCTTGTCGATGTTCTGGCACAGCAGGTCGACGTACAGCGGGTCGAGGTGATGGCCGGCCACTTCGCGCAAATGCGCCACCACCTGGTCGATCGGCCAGGCTTCCTTATAGCAGCGCTTGTGCATCAGCGCGTCGAACACGTCGGCCACGGCGACGATGCGCGCGTACAGGTGGATGTCGTGGCCCTTGAGGCCCTGCGGATAGCCGCTGCCGTCGAACTTCTCGTGGTGCTGGTGGGCGATCACGGCGGCCGCCTTCAGGATCGGGCGCTGCGAGCCGTCCAGGATGGACAGGCCGACGGTCGGGTGCTGCTTCATGATTTCCCATTCGGCCGCGTCGAGCTTGCCCGGCTTGAGCAGCACCGCGTCCGGCGTGGCGATCTTGCCGATGTCGTGCATCGGCGCGGCGTGGCGCAGCACGGCGGTCTCGTCCTCCGGCATGCCGGAAGCCTGGGCCAGCAGGTGGCACACCTCGGACATGCGGCGCACGTGGTTGCCGGCTTCGTTGGAGCGCGACTCGACCACGTCGCCCAGGCGCAGGATCAGTTCGGCCTGGGTGTCGGTGATTTCCTGGGTCAGCAAAATATTATCGAAGGCGATGGCGACGCCGGAGCAGAACACCTCCAGCAGCTTGGTGTCGATCTCGGAGATCTCATCGACGCCCTTGAGCACCAGCAGCGAAGCCTTGCCGCTGCTGTTGGGGAAGTAGCCGATGTAGGTGTCGCCCTCGACGCGCGAGATCTTGTTGCTCTTGGCGGCGTCGAGCTGGGCCAGCACCTCGGGGCTGAGCAGGGTGCCGTCCTCGTCGCCGATCTGGGCCAGGATTTCGTAGTCGTTCTCGCCGGTGATGGCGGTGGCGCCGCGCAGGCGCAGCAGCATGCTGTGTTCCAGGCGCAGCAGCGCGACCACCTGCTGCAGCAAGCCGTTGGCGAAGTCCTTCAGGTTACGCTGCTGGAAGATGTGGGCCGAGGCGGCGATCACGCGCTCCAGGCCCTCGCGGTAGTTGAGCTGCTGGCGGCGGGCTTCCTCGACCTTCATGATGTCGCGGTAGGCGCGCAGCGCGGCGAAGGTGGTGGTGAACAGCTTGGTGCGGTCGAGCTCGGTCTTTTCCTTGTAGTCGTTGATGTCGTAGTTGACGATCACGCGTTCCTCGGGCGCCTGGCCGGGCTGGCCGGTGCGCAGCACGATGCGGGTGAACTGGTTGTCGAGGTCCTCGCGCATCCAGCGCGCGACCTCCAGGCCGCTGTCTTCCTTTTCCATCACGACGTCGAGGAACACCAGCGCCACGTCGGCCTCGCGCGCCAGCACTTCCTTGGCCTCGGCGCCGCTGTAGGCGTGCACGAAGCTCAGGGCGCGGCCGTCGAGACGGAAGCGGCTCAGGGTCAGCTTCGTGATGTCGTGGATGTCCGGTTCGTCGTCGACCAACAGGACTTTCCAGGGCGCTAGCTTAGGCGAGGCAGCAGACAAAAAAGACATAGGGAAGAGTTCCGCAAAATGGCACTACTGAATGAGTTTTTCGATTGTAGTCTTACCCACTGATATTAACAACAGGCAACAAAAATTCCTGCTGCCTTGCACAACACTCCGGAGCTGACCGGGCAGTCTGATTGTACGGCGCGCTGATCCACGACGGCGCAGCGTTAGTCTGCTGTAACGCCATGTGCAACCGGAACAATACTTCGTTTTTGGCAATATTGCTATCTCTGTGAGAAATATTTTGGTGGGTTGTGCAACAACCGGGCGGCGGCTTGGTTCAAGCTGGAAATTTGCCAGACACCGTCTGGCAAATGTTTGAAGGCGGCGGACGCAAAAAAGCCCGCAAGGCGCTTGACGCGCGTTGCGGGCCGGGACAGCTGGTGTGACTTAGTTCAGCGTCGGGAAGCCGGTCAGATAGCCGACGGCGGCGCCGAAGCGGTCGCGGTAGTTGGCGCGGATCAGCGGGTCCAGCGTCGGCTGCACCTTGCTGTGCAGCGCCGCTTCCCAGTCGCCCGGATGCTGGAAGTTGCTCATGATGTAGGCGAAGCCGTTCATGTCATCGACCGCGTGCAAGCCGGTCGACTCGGCGCCGGCCGGCGTCGACAGCACGCGCGTCAGCGTCTTGGTGTCGACGTTGTAGGCCCACAGGAAGTTGTTGACGTGCAGGCCGCTGTCCTCGCCGATGAACAGGGTGCGCAGCTTTTCCGAGAACTTGATGTTGTCCGGATTGGCGATCTTGTCCGGATTGGCCAGGTTGCCCAGCGCGTCCGGCGTGGCCAGGTCCTCGCCCACCAGCGCCGGCACGGCGGCCATGTCGACCGGCACCCATTCGCTGTTGATGGCGGCGCCGGTGTCGTCCACCTGGCCGGCCTTCAGGTTCAGCGCGTACACGATGCCGGCGCTCGGGCCCTTGATCGCGATGCCGCCCGAGCCATCCTTCATGGCGCCGTTGATGTAGCTCATCGCCGAGTAGGCGATCTTGTCCTTGGCGTTGACGGTCGTGCCTTCCATCTTGGTGAAGCCCATGCTGCCGCCCTTGAACGCGGCGTAGCGGTGGGTCTCCAGGAAGGCCGCGGCCTTCTCCTTGCCCGGCACGATCTTGATCCAGTTGGTCTTGCCGCTGAACGGGATCCTGGTGTACGTGGCGTCCGACGGATCGCTGGTCTTGACGCTGAGGATGTCGGCCGCCTTCAGCGAGTCGGCCAGTGCCTTGATCTCGGCGCTGGTGGCGCTGCCCAGCTTGATCCACGACAGCGAGGCCGAGCCGCCGTTGTCGGCGGTTTTCTGCGTCCACTTGGCCACGTACAGGGTGCCGCTCGACAGGTCCTGCGCCTTGTCGGCCACGAACATGAACAGGCCGCCGTTGGTGGCGTCGTCGCCCATCAGCGCGGTGCGCTCGTCCGGCATCACCTGCACCAGCTCGTGCGAGATGCGGCCCATGCAGTAGTGCTTCTTGATGCTGCCGGTGCCGTCCGGGTTGACGGTGATCTCCGGCAGGTGGCCGTAGTGGTAGGGGTTGGCCCTGGTGGCGTCGCCGAACAGGTTGGTGCTGAAGTTGGCGAACTGGGTGTTGCTGGCGATGCTGGTCGCGTCCGGCTCGTACTCTTCGCTCGACAGGTGGGTGTTCCACGGCGAGCGGCTGGCGCCGCAGGTGATCCACAGGCCGTTGACGCCGGCGGTGTTGACGTTGTGGTACTTGACCAGCGACAGCGCGCCGGTGGTCTTGTCCTGGTCCAAGGTCAGCACGGCGATTGGCGACGGCAGCATGCCGTACATCGAGTCGCCCTTGACGTTGCGGGTGGTGTATTCGAACTGCACCACGGCGAACACGGTGTTGCCCTTGACGCCGGGCACGGTCGGCGCGGACAGTTTCAGCAGCGAAGTGCCGTCCGGGCAGTCGGAGAAGAACTGGCGGCCGCCGGCGTCGGTCTTGTCGACGATGGGCTGGTTGTTGATGTCGTAGTAGCCGCCGGCCAGGATGGTGCCGCCGCTGCCGTTGGGCACGTTGGCGCCGGTGATGAAGAAGGTCTGGTAAGCCAGCGAGTAGGGCTGGGTCTTGCCGTCGGAGTAGGTCAGGTTCAGCGTCGAGCCGACCGTGGTGGTGGCCATCTTGGCGGCGTCGGCCAGCGACGGCGCGGCCATGCCGGTGAAGGTGACGGACAGCAGTTGCGGTGCTTGCGCGGCGGTGTCGCCGCCGCCGCAGGCCGACAGCAGGGCGGCGGTCGCGCTGCCGCCTGCCAGCGGCAACAGCGGCGCGCTGGACAGGAACTTGAGAATGCTGCGGCGGGACAGATCGAGGGACTCGGTCATGGGAAAATCCTGTTGTAGTTGTGGCCATTCCATGTGCCGGCGCCGGGCGCGGCATCATGCGAGGTGGTGGCTGCACCTCGACGGGCGTAATATTAAGGATTTGATATGACAGGGGCGTGACATCGGCCCCGGGTAAGTTTGGTAACAAAGCGCTTCAGGTGGTGCCCGCGCCGGCGAAACGGGCTATATTGAAAGCATCAACTGTGAAGGAGAAGCAAATGCGAGCCTACATCCGTACCATGCTGGCCGCGTCGCTGGCGCTGCTGGCCGGCGCCGCCTGGGCCGAGGTCAGCGTCAGCTATGTCAAGCCGGACGACTTTAGCGACGTGCCGCGCAACGCCATCGACCGCGAGCGCGTGCTCAAGGACTTCAGCGACTACTTCGCCGCGCTGAACGCCAAGCTGCCGGCCGGGCAGAACCTGAAGATCGAGGTGCTGGACATCGACATGGCCGGCCGCATGTGGCCGCGCCGCCATGGCGGCGAGGATATCCGTGTGCTCAACGGCGGCGCCGACTGGCCGCGCATGCACCTGCGCTACACGCTGGAACAGGACGGCAAGGTGCTGCGCAGCGGCGACGAGCAGCTGTCGAACATGAATTACATGCAAACCCTCAGCCGCTACAGCGACAGCGATACTCTGCGCTACGAGAAGCAGATGCTGGACGACTGGTTCAACAAGGCCATCGTGCCCAAGGTGGCCAAGCGCTGACGCGCGCGGTCAGCCGATGCGGTTGACCTTGGGGAACTTGGCCAGGAACTCCGGCGCCATCGGCGTCACCTGGCTGGTCTGGTAGTTGAAGAAGACGAAGCCGGACTTGGCCATCGCCACCAGCGTGCCGTCCTTGGGGCGGGTCACGCGGAAGGTGATGTCGCCGCCGTACTGGTTGAAGTCCATCACGCCGATCTCGAACAGCAGCTGGTCGCGCGCGTGGGCCTCGGCCTTGTAGGTGGTGGCCAGGTCGGTGACGATGATGCCGACGCCGTCGCTGCCGGTTTCCTGCACGCCGAACTCGAACAGGAAGCGGGCGCGCGCCTCGGAGATCATCGAGATCATCGAGTCGTTGCCCAGGTGGTTGGCGCCGTTGATGTCGGTCACGCGCACCGTCAGCTGGGTCGAGTAGTAGTATTGGTCCTCCGGGAAGGCCAGCGTCAGGCGCGCCATTACAGCTGCTCGCCGACGAACAGCAACGTGTTGCCGTGCGCCTGGGCCGCCGCGCGCTGGTGGTAGGACGAGCGGTGGTTGCAGTTGAAGCCGTGCTCGGCGCCCGGGTAGACGTGGATCTCGACCTGCTCGTTGTCGCCGAAGCGTTCGGCGATGCTCTGCACCGCGGCCGGCGGGATGTGGCTGTCGGCGCCGCCGAAGTGCATCAGCACCGGCACCGTGATCTCGCTGGCGCGGTCGAGCGCGTTCTGGATGCCGCCGCCGTAGTAGCACACCGCCGCGTCCACCAGGCCGTTGGCGGCTGTGTGGTAGGACAGCTTGCCGCCGTAGCAGTAGCCGATCGAGGCGATCTTGTCGCCCACGCCGTCCAGCGCGCGCAGCGCCTTGGCGGTGGCGGCGATGTCGGACTGCGCCAGCGCGAAGTCGTTGGCGTTCATCAGTTCGACGGCGCGCTTCCAGCCGGCGTCGTCGTAACCCAGCTCGATGCGCGCGCCGTGGCGCCAGAACAGGTCCGGCGCGATCACCACGTAGCCGTCGGCCGCGTACTGGTCGGCGACGTTGCGGATGTGCTGGTTGACGCCGAAGATCTCCTGCAGCAGCACGATGCCCGGCCCCTTGCCGCCGCGCGGCAGCGAGACGTAGGCGCCGAAGCTGCCGTCGGCGGTGGCGATGTCGATCCAGTGGCTGTTGGTTTCCATGATGTTCCTTGTGCGGTGGTTCGGGGAGCGGCCATCCTACCCTGTTTTGCGCGGCGCTGCAGCGCGCTCCTAGCGCTTGACCTTGCCGAAGGCGTCGCCCGCCTTCCAGCTTTGCATGGCCGGCGCGTTGCCGACCGCGTAGCCGAGGTTGAGCGTGAACTGCGCCTGCTGCACCATGCCCGACAAGTCCCAGTCGGCGTGGTATTCGTCGGTGACCTGGTGGTAGTCGTTTTTGAACGCGACCAGGCGCGCGGCCGAACGCTCCGGGTCCTTGACGAACTCGAAGTGGCCGTCGCCGGAGAACACCGCCGAGCCGACGTTAAACGCCGGCACGCCGGCCTTGGCGAAGTTGAAGTGGTCGGCGCGGAAGTAGGCGCCGGACAGGTCGGGGATGGCCGGCGCCAGCTTCAGGCCCATCTTGCGGGCGACGCCGGCGGCGGCCTCGTACAGGCTGCTGCGCTCGGCGCCGGCCACGCCGATATCGCGCGTGAGGCCGACGAAGTTCATGCTGTCCAGATTGAGGTCGGCCGTGGTCTGCGCCAAAGGCCAGGCCGGGTTGCGCACATAGGCCGCGCTGCCCAGCAGGCCCTGCTCCTCGGCGGCCGGCCACAGGAAGACCTGGGTGCGCCTGGCCGGATGCTTGACCGCTTCGGCGGCCATCGCCAGCAGGGCGGCGGCGCCGGAGGCGTTGTCGATGGCGCCGTTCCAGGTGTGGTCGCCGCGGTCGTCGCGGCGCACGCCTTCGTCCATGCCCAGGTGGTCCCAGTGGGCCGAGTAGACCACCGCCTGCGCTTTCAGCTTGGCGTCGCTGCCCGGCACGATGCCGGCCACGTTGAACTGTTCGATCTGGCGGATCGCGCTGTGTACCTCGGCGTGCACGCTGGTTTTCAGATCGACCGGGCGGAAGGCGCGGGTCTCGGCCTGGGCGCGCAGCGTGTCGAGGTCGAAGCCGGCGGCCTTGAACAGGGCGCGCGCGGTGTCTTCCTGCAGCCAGCCCTCGACCGGGTTGCCGGCGCCGGCCAGGTGGAAGCGCTCATGACTGAAGCCGTTGGCCGGCACGCTCCACGGATAGGAGGCGGACGGCGTGGTGTGGATCAGCAGCACGCCGGCCGCGCCCTGGCGCACCGCTTCCTCGTACTTGTACAGCCAGCGGCCGTAGTAGGTGTAGGCCGTGCCGGCGAAGCGGTTCGGCTCCTCGGCGGTGGGCTGCGGATCGTTGACCATCATGACCAGCACCTTGCCCTTCATGTCGACGCCCTTGTAGTCGTCCCATTTCTCTTCGGGCGCGATGGCGCCGTAGCCGACGAACACCAGCGGCGCGTCGATGGTCAGGTCGGCCTTGCCGGCGGCGGTGCCGAACACGATCTCGCTGCCGTTTTTGGGCGTGATGCTCTTGCCGTTGGCGTCGAAGCGCACGAAGCTGCGGTCCAGCAGCTTGGTGCCCTCGATCTTGACCGGCATGCGGTAGCCGCCGCCGGCCAGCGGCTTGAGGCCGATGACGGCGGCCTGCGTCTCCAGATAACGCACCGCCAGGTCGCCGCCGCGCTGGCCCGTGCCGCGGCCCTCGAACAGGTCGTCGGCCAGGAAGGACAGGTGGGCGCGCAGTGGCGCCTCCGTCAACACCGGCGCCTGCTGGGCGGCGGCGGGGAGGGAGGCCAGACCGAGTCCGGCGGCGATGGCGAGTACTGGAAGACGCATATTTACTCCGTAATGTGTGAATCTGTGCAGAAGCGGGCTATCTTACTGTACTTGCCAAAATAAGGGGTAGCCCATGAAAGTCATCATCATCACCGGGAGTTCGGACGGCATCGGCGCCGAGATGGCGCGCCAGCTGGCGCGCGCCCATGGCGGCGGCGTAGCGCTGGTGCTGGCGGCGCGCAATGCCGCCGCGCTGGAACAGGTGGCCGCCGATTGCGCGGCGGCCGGCGCGCAGACGCTGGTGGTCCCGACCGACGTGTCGGTGCAGGCGCAGTGCACGGCGCTGGTGGTGGCCTGCGTAGCGCGCTTCGGCCGCATCGATGCGCTGGTCAACAACGCCGGCCGCTCGGCGCACGCGCTGTTCGAGGAGGTGGCCGACCTGGCCTGGTACGAGGAGCTCATGAAGATCAACCTGTGGGGCAGCGTGTGGTGCACGCATGCGGCGTTGCCTTACCTGAAGCAGTCGCGCGGCAGCATTGTCGCGGTGTCGTCGCTGGCGGGGCTGGTCGGGGTGCCGGGGCGCACGGCCTACGGCGCGACCAAGTTCGCCATGAGCGGCTTCTTCGAGGCCTTGCGCGCGGAATTGAAGGCCGCCGGCGTGAGCGTGACGATCGCCTATCCCGGCGTGGTGGCGACGCGGATACGCTATCGCGGTTTCAACGCGGCCGGCGGGGCGTTGGGCAGCAGCAGCCTGAAAGAGGACAAGGCGATGCCGGTGGAGGAGTGCGCTCGGCTGATCGTCGACGGCATGCAGACGCGCCGGCGCGAGGTGGTGATGTCGGCCAAGGGCAAGCTGGGACGCTGGATGAAGCTGATCGCGCCCGGGCTGGTGGAGCGCATGGCGTTGGCGGCGCTGAAGGACGAGGTGAAACCGCATTGAGCGTGTTTACGGCGAGTTGTAAGCGAGTGTAAGAGTCGGTAAGAGGTTGTAATGGGCGTCAACTGATCGATGGACTGCGTCGTTTTTTGCTCATGCGACACGGGATAGTCCCGATGCCGAAACCCAGAAAAAGGAAATACATCATGACCAAAATTATCGCTTCCCTGATCGCCGGCCTGTTCGCAACCGCAGCATTCGCACAAGCGCCAGTCGCCGCCACCACCGCTCCAGCCGCCAAGCCAGCCGTGGTGAAAACCGAAGCGAAGGCCGAAGTGAAAGCGCCTGAAGTCAAAACCGCCGATGTCAAAACCGAAGCCAAGGCCGAAGTGAAGACCGCGAAGACCAAGACGCATCACAAGGCCAAGGCAGCCAAAGAATCCAAAGACGCAGCGCCAGTCGCCGCTGCGAAAGTAGACACCAAAGTGGCAGCAGCCAAGTAATTCGATTTAATTAAACGATATAAACCAATTTAAAGGAACTCGCATCATGAAAAAAGTAATCGCCACCCTGATCGCCACCCTGTTCGCAGGCGCCGCATTCGCCCAAGCTCCAGCCGCTTCGGCACCAGCCGCAGCACCTGCGGCATCGACCCCGGCCCCAGCCGCATCGGCGCCAGCATCGAGCGCACCGGCCAAGAAAATGCATCACAAGAAGCACAAGACCACCAAGGCCGACAGCGCACCGGCAGCATCGGCACCGGCAGCTTCGACCCCTGCGCCAGCAGCATCGGCTCCAGCAGCAAGCAAGTAATCCGCCGTATCGCGGAACGCAGCGAGGCTTCGGCCGGAATGCCGCCCAGTTCACACTGGGCGGCATTTTTCATTTGAGCGCCACAACAGATTTGCGGCGAGTTGTAAGCGAGTGTAAGAGTCGGTAAGAGGTTGTAATGGTCGTCAACTGAACGGTAGTCTGCGCCGTTTTTTGCTCATGCGACACGGGATAGTCCCGATGCCGAAACCCAGAAAAAGGAAATACATCATGACCAAAATTATCGCTTCCCTGATCGCCGGCCTGTTCGCAACCGCAGCATTCGCACAAGCGCCAGTCGCCGCCACCACCGCTCCAGCCGCCAAGCCAGCCGTGGTGAAAACCGAAGCGAAGGCCGAAGTGAAAGCGCCTGAAGTCAAAACCGCCGATGTCAAAACCGAAGCCAAGGCCGAAGTGAAGACCGCGAAGAACAAGACGCATCACAAGGCCAAGGCAGCCAAAGAATCCAAGGACGCAGCGCCAGTCGCCGCTGCAAAAGTAGACACCAAAGTAGCAGTAGCCAAGTAATTAGCTAAACGATATAAACCAATTTAAAGGAATACACATCATGAAAAAAGTAATCGCCACCCTGATCGCCACCCTGTTCGCAGGCGCCGCATTTGCTCAAGCTCCAGCCGCTTCGGCACCAGCTGCCGCATCGACCCCGGCTCCAGCCGCATCGGCGCCAGCATCGAGCGCACCGGCCAAGAAAGTGCATCACAAGAAGCACAAGACCACCAAAGCCGCCAGCGCACCGGCAGCTTCGGCACCGGAAGCGTCGGCTCCAGCAGCCAGCAAGTAATCCGCATCCGCTAGTGCAGGACGTGCCGCCCCGGACCTCTGGCCTGGGCGGCGCAAGAAAGAAGACAGGCTCCGGCCTGTCTTCTTTTTTTGGGGCGGCGAACGTCGCGCTTTTGCTGATAAATGGCCGTTTTTGTCCAAAAACCGGCCCGTAGCGTCGATAAAGAGTAAACTACGCACAAATTTCTTTCGCAATTAGGCGATTCGAACATACTTGTGAGTGACGCCATGTCTGAAACCCCAACCTCCCCCGTGACCCTTTTTTCCGATCTGAACCTCAGCGCGCCGTTGATCAAGGCCCTGAAGGAAGTCGGCTACGAGTCGCCGTCGCCGATCCAGGCCGCGACCATCCCGCTGCTGCTCGATAACCAGGACGTCCTGGGCCAGGCGCAGACCGGGACGGGGAAAACCGCCGCCTTCGCGCTGCCCATCCTGTCGCGCATCGATATCAAACAGACCACGCCGCAGGCGCTGGTGCTGGCGCCAACGCGCGAACTGGCGATCCAGGTCGCCGAAGCCTTCCAGACCTACGCCGGCCATATCCCCGGCTTTCACGTGCTGCCGATCTACGGCGGCCAAAGCTACGGCCCGCAGTTGTCGGCCTTGCGCCGCGGCGTGCACGTCGTCGTCGGCACGCCGGGCCGCGTCATCGATCACCTGGACAAGGGTTCGCTCGACCTGTCCAAACTGAAAACGCTGGTGCTGGACGAAGCCGACGAAATGCTGCGCATGGGCTTTATCGACGACGTCGAACGCATCCTGCAGGAGACCCCGGACTCGCGCCAGACCGCGCTGTTCTCGGCCACCATGCCGTCGGCCATCCGCCGCATCGCCAACACCTATCTGCGCAGCCCGAAGGAAATCACGGTCGCCGCCAAGACCGGCACCAATGAGAACATCCGCCAGCGCTACTGGCTGGTGTCCGGCATGCATAAGCTGGACGCGCTGACCCGCATCCTGGAAGCCGAGAACTTCGACGGCATGATCATCTTCTCGCGCACCAAACTCGGAACCGAGGAACTGGCGCAGAAGCTGCAGGCGCGCGGCTTCTCGGCCGCCGCCATCAACGGCGACATCCAGCAGGCGCAGCGCGAGCGCACCATCCAGCAGCTCAAGGACGGCAAAATCGACATCCTGGTGGCGACCGACGTCGCCGCGCGCGGCCTGGACGTGGAGCGCATCAGCCACGTGGTCAACTACGACGTGCCGCACGACCCGGAAAGCTACACCCACCGCATCGGCCGCACCGGCCGCGCGGGCCGCAGCGGCGAGGCGATCCTGTTCATCACCCCGCGCGAAAAGAACCTGCTCAAATCGATCGAGCGCGCCACCCGCCAGCCGATCGGCATGCTGGAGCTGCCGACCATCCAGGCCGTCAACGACGTCCGCATCGCCAAGTTCAAGTCGCAGATCAGCGAGACGCTGGCCCAGGGCGAGCTGGAACAGTTCCAGTCGCTGATCGAGGACTTCGAGCGCGAACAGAATATTCCGGCGATCGAGATCGCCGCCGCGCTGGCCAAGATGGCGCGCGGCGACGTGCCGCTGCTGCTGGATAAAAAACAGCAGGTGGCCGCGGCCACCTGGGACGAGCGCCCGGGCCGTCAAGTGGGCTTCGAGCGTAACGACCGCAATGACCGCGGCGACCGGGGCGACCGCTTCGAGCGCGGCGACCGCGCCGAACGCAGCGAGCGTTTCCCGAAAAAGGAACGCATCGTGCGCGCCGCCGATCCCGGCATGCAGACCTTCCGCATCGAAGTGGGCTACCAGCACGGCGTCAAGCCGGGCAACATCGTCGGCGCCATCGCCAACGAGGGCGGCATCGACTCCAAGAACATCGGCCGCATCGAAATCTACGACGACTACAGCGTGCTCGATATGCCGGATAGCCTGACCGCCGACGTGCTCGAACACCTGGCCGGCATCAAGGTGGGCGGCCAGCAGCTGCGCATCAGCCGCGATAACGGCGATGCCGCGCCGTCGGCGCCGTCGGCAGCACCGGCGGCCCGTCCGGTGCCGGCCCGCGCGCCGGCCGCCGCCAAGGCCGCGCCATCGGCCGTGCCGGCCGCATCGCCGCTGGCCAAGGCCGCCCGCGTGGAATCGGCCGAGGTGGAAGCCGAAGCCGCGCCGAAGAAGAAAAAGGAAAAGCCGGGCAAGGTCACGCTGCCGATGAGCGCTTTCCGCATCGAGGTGGGCAGCAACCATGCGGCCACGCCGTCCAACATCGTCGGCGCCATCGCCAACGAGGCGGGACTGGAGGCCAAGCATATCGGCCGCATCGAGATCTTCGACACCTACAGCATGCTGGAGCTGCCGGACGGGATGCCGCCGGATCTGTTCAAGCACCTGGGCAAAGTGTGGGTCGGCGGCGCGCAGCTGAAGATCAGCCACGCCGACCGCATGCCGCCGGAGTCCGGCAAATCGACGCCGCCTAAAAAGCCGGCGCCGGGCGCCAAGGACAAGTTCAAGAAAAAGTACTGATCCAGTACCGATCGAGGACTGAGCACGCAAACCACAGGGCCGCAAGGCCCTGTTTTCATTTGGGCCGCCTGCACGCGCACGGTGCGCCCGGGCGCCGCCATGCACCACCGGCACGCCTGGCGCGGGCGCCGGTCCGCTCGCTTTCATAGGAGAGCGGCGGCTGGCCCATTTATTGCATTAGATCAAGGGACACCGACCAGTCGTTGAGTAAGGAGCACGGAATGACCGCATTGTTTCTACACTCCCGAGGCGCCGATGCTGCTTCGGAATGACCTGCTGCAGTACACGCATCCCGCGCCGCGCACCCTGCGCGTGCTGTGGATCGCGCCCGAGCAAAGCCACGCCTACGTGTTCGACGTGGCCGCGCGTTCGGCCGACGTCGAACTGGTCGCGCTGCCGCTGCTGCAGGCCGACCTGCGCGCCGGCCGCGCGCGCGTGCTGGCGGTTGACCCCTACCTGATGGTGGTCAGCCAGGAGCTGCTGCCGCCCAAGCACCTGCAGCTGCGCGAGCGCGCGTGGCGGATCGTCGAAGCGCTGGTGGCGCAGGAGCCGGGCATCTACGAAGCGCGCCTGCGCGGCCAGCTGGTGGCACAGGCCACCGTCGACCATAACGTCTCCCATCCGACCATCTACCGCTACCTGCGCCGCTACTGGCAGCGCGGGCAGACGCCCAACGCGCTGCTGCCCGACTACTGCAACTCCGGCGGCCGCGGCAAGGTGCGCCAGGCTTCGGCCGGCGTCAAGCGCGGCCGCCCGCGCAAGAACGACGCCGGCGACGGTCCCGGCATGAACGCGGACGAGGAGATCCGCCGCACCTTCCGCGTGGCCATCGCGCGCTACGCGGCGGGCCACGCCAAGTTCTCGCGGCTGGGCGCCTACCAGCAGATGCTGGCCGACTTCTTCAGCGGCCGCCGCATCGACGCCGACAGCGGCCGCGTGCTGGCCGCGCAGGACGCGCCGGCGGCGCTGCCGACCTTCGGCCAGTTTAACTACTGGCTCGACCACGACGACGACCGCCCGCCGGAAGTGGCGCGCCGCAGCGCCGCCACCACCGCGCGCCGGCAGCCGCCGCAGGAGCAGCATCCTGCCGGCGAGGGCTTGGCCATACACGCCGGCAATGGGCCGGACACCACCGCCGCCATGGGGCCTGGCGCCGGCGGCGATTGGCAGCCGCCCGCTGATGGCCGTCCCGGCGCCTGCTTTCACCTGGACGTGGTGCGCGCCGAAGTGCAACTGGTCTCGCGCGCCGACCGCCAGCAGACCATCGGCCGGCCGCTGGTGTACGTGGCGGTCGACGCCTTCAGCCACATGGTGGCCGGTGTCTACATCGGCATGGGCGCCGCCAGCTGGCAGCACGCCATGCTGGCGCTGGCCCACTGCGGCGCCGACAAGCAACGCTACAGCCAGCAGTTCGGCCGCCGCATCGAGGCCGCCCAGTGGCCCAGCCGCCACTTGCCGGACACGCTGTCCACCCACGCCGCCCTGAGCGGCGGCGCCCAGCGCGACACGCTGCTCAACAACTTCAACCTGCGCTGCGTCGCCGCCAACGACGGCCCGGACGACTGGCGCGCGGTGCTGGCAAAGCGCTTCCAGCTGCTGGCCCCGGACGCCGCCGGCGCCCCGTGCCGGCTGGACGGCGTGCTCGATCTGGACCAGTTCACCCGCATCGTCATCGACTGCATCCTGTACCATAACAACAGCGCGCCGCTGCCGCACGCCGGCCACCCCACGCCGCGCGCGTTGTGGGAGTGGGGCGTGGCCCATCGCGGCGGCAGCCTGAAGACCTATCCCGAACAGCTGCTGCGCTGCAGCCTGATGCCGGCGGCGCAGGCCACCGTCACCGCCGACGGCATCGAACTGTCTGGCGTCGCCTACACCTGCGCGCGCGCCATCAACGAGCGCTGGTTCGAGCGTGCGCGTTCGCGCGGACAATGGCATGTGCGTGTGGCCTACGATCCGGCCGACATGGACATGATTTATTTGTTGGACCCGAACGCGCCGATGCAATTCCACGCCTGCCACATGGCCGACAGCGGCGGCATGCAGCGCCACCTGGCCGCCGTGGAAATCGCCGCGCTGCCGCGTCCAGTTCCCGCCATCCCCGCAGCACCCCTACGTAGCACTACGCACGCCATCGCCAGCTTCGCCAACTGAAACGCCCACGGCGCTGTCCAGCGCCGTGCATATCACTTCTTTCCATTCCGGTGCGCGCCTCTCGCTGGTGCGGCGCGCCGCCTCCGCATCCGCTTCGCAAGCGCCGGCGGCGCAAATAAAGTCTGTCGCCGGCGCCGCCTTTTCATGTCTCCGGCGAGCCGGCCACGGGGCCGCGAAATAACATTGTTTTATATCGTTCGGCCTTATGCCATAAGGATCGCTTCAGTCGCGAAGCATGTTTATTTTGTGCCGTGCCGTGGCACGACGATTGCTAGATAGGAGCTATGGAATCGCAAGTCACGAAAGGACGTCGATGAATAGCAAAACAGTAAAACCGTTTAAATCGTTTAGTTCATTTACTCGAAGGGATTTCCTGTACCGCGCGGCAGCGGTCGGCGGCACCGGCCTGCTGCTCAACACCATGAACGCCTGGGGCATGGGCATGGATTCGACGGCCTCCGCGCCGCCGGCGCTGAGCGGCAGCGGCAAGGGCAAGAAGGTGTTGATACTGGGCGCCGGCCTGGCCGGCATGACCGCCGCCTACGAGCTGGGAAAGCTGGGCTACCACTGCCAGATCCTGGAGGCACGCGCCTTCGCCGGCGGCCGCTGCCAGACCGCGCGCAAGGGCTTCAGCCTGACCGAGCTCGGAGGCGAAAAGCAGACCTGCGATTTCGACGACGGCCAGTACATCAACCACGGCCCATGGCGCATCCCGCTGCACCACCAGTCCACGCTGCACTACACGCGCTTGTTCGAGGTGCCGCTGGAGGTCATGGTCAACGATAACGACCACGCCTTCGTCTACTCCGAAAACGCCGGCCCCTACGCCGGCAAGCGCATGCGCGTGGCCGAGATCAAGGCCGACATGCGCGGCCACGTCTCCGAACTGCTGGCCAAGTCGGTCAAGAGCAAGCAACTGGACCAGGAGCTCACCGCCGACGACCAGCGCCTGCTGCTGGACTATCTGGCGCACGAAGGCCAGCTGGCCGGCGCCGACCTGCAATACAAGGGCCGCAGCGGCCGTGGCTTCACCGTCAACCCCGGCGCCGGCCTGTCGCCGGGACCGGGCACGCCGTCCGATCCGCTGGGCTTCAAGGATTTGCTGGCCTCCAAGCTGGGCAACGTCTACAGCGCGGTGCAGGACTTCCCGATGCAGAACACCATGTTCCAGCCGGTCGGCGGCATGGACGCCATCGCCAAGGCATTCGAAAAACGCGTCGGCAAGAACATCCGCTACCGCGCCGAAGTGCAGACCATCCGCCAGAACGACAAGGGCGTCACCGTCACCTACAAGGACACCGGCAGCGGCAAGGTCGCCAGCATCGGCGCCGACTACTGCCTGGTGGCGATGCCGTTGTCGGTGCTGCGCCAGATCGACACCGACTTCTCGGACAAGTTCAAGAAGGCCGTCGCCACGGTGGCCTACGCGCCGGTCGGCAAGATCGGCCTGCAGATGAAGCGCCGCTTCTGGGAGGAAGACGAGCACCTGTACGGCGGCCATATCCTCACCGACCTCAAAGGCATCAACACCATCTCGATGCCGTCCTACGGCTGGCAGAAGAAGAAGGGCGTGCTGCTCGGTTATTACCAGTACCAGACCGCCGCCATCGAGACCAGCGCGCTGTCGCCGAAGGAGCGCGCCGCGTTCGCGCTGGAGGCGGGGCAGAAGATCTTCCCGCAGTACACCGAGAACTTCGAGACCGCGTTCTCGGTCTCCTGGCACCGCGTGCAGTACAACCTGGGCGGCTGGGCCGAGTGGACCGAGAAGACCCGCGCCGCCGCCTACCCGATCCTGCTGGAGGGCGAGGGCCGCGTGCTGCTGGCCGGCGAGCACCTGAGCTACCTGACCGGCTGGCAGGCCGGCGCCATCGAATCGGCATGGCAGCAGATCGCCAAGATCCATGAAAGGGCCAGCGCATGAGGGAAGCGTTGATCAAGACGGCGATGGTGGTGGTCGCGTTCCTGGCGGCCGGCGCCAGCTCGCCGTCGCGCGCGCAGCAGATGGATGGCAAGGCGCTGTTCCTGAAGAACTGCGCGGCCTGCCACCAGGCTACCGGCAAGGGCATACCGGGCGCCTTCCCGGCGCTGGCGGGGAACAAATTCGTGCAAGGGAAGGGGACCGACGTCGCCACGGTGCTGCTCAAGGGGCGCGGCGGCATGCCGGACTTCAGCGACAGCTTGAGCGACGCGGAAATCGCCACCGTGCTCAGTTTCGTGCGCAGCAGCTGGGGCAACCAGGGAACGCCGCTCAGCGAGTCCGAAGTGCTGGCGCTGCGCGACGTGCTGCAAGTCGACCATTTTAGCAACGGCCAGATGTCCAACAAACATTGAAGGAAGAACGCATGAAGAAATCGCTCACCACCCTGTTGATCCCTGCCGCGCTGGCCGTGTCCGCGTTGTTGCCAGCCGCCGCAGGCGCCGCGCCGAAAGCCGCCGCCGACATCGTCCGCCACAAGATCCCCGGATCGGATTTCCCGATCGCGCTGGCCGTCACCGTGCCGTCCACCGCCACCATCCACTTCGTCAGCGGCCAGGTGCCCCCCATCGCCGACGCCAGCGCCGCGCCGGATACGGTGGCCGCCTTCGGCGACACCAAGACCCAGTCCGAGTCGGTGCTCAAGAAGATCAAGGAAGTCCTGGAAGGCATGAAGCTCGACATGAGCGACGTGGTCAAGATGACCGTCTACCTGGTCGGCGATCCGGCCAAGGGCGGCAAGGCCGACACCAAGGGCTTCATGGAAGCCTACACCCAGCACTTCGGCGGTGCGCAGACCAAGCTGCCGGCGCGCGCCGTGGTGCAGGTCGCGGCCCTGAGCAATCCGGGCTGGCTGGTGGAAATCGAAGTCGTCGCCGCGAAAAAATAATACGCAGCCGCCGCTGCCATAACTATTACTTTCTTTTTCATTCAATGGGGATTCACTATGCATAAGGCCATACTCAAAACCGGCGTCGCCGCCGTGCTGTCCACCCTGGCGCTGGGCTCCGCCTACGCCGCCGCGGCGGGCGCCGACGACAATGCCGCCGTCACGCCGGCCGCCGACGCCTCGGGCGAAGCCCCGGTCAGCGCGGTGATCGTCACCGGCACGCGCTCGAGCGGCATCAAGGTGGAGAACAGCGCCTCGCCGATCCAGGTGCTGGACTCGGCCTCCCTGCAGCGCACCGGCCAGCCGGACCTGATCCAGGCGCTGGCGCAGAACCTGCCGTCGTTTACCGCGCAAGCCTTCGGCGGCGACACCGCCAACCTGACGCTGTCGGCCCGCCTGCGCGGCCTGAGCCCCAACAACACGCTGGTTCTGATCAACGGCAAACGCCGCCACGGCACCGCCAACCTGGCCGTGCTGGGTGGGCCATACCAGGGCGGCGCCGCGGCTGACCTGAACTACATCCCGGTCGCCGCGATCGACCATATCGAAGTGCTGCAGGACGGCGCGGCCGCCCAATACGGCTCCGACGCCATCGCCGGCGTGATCAACATCATCCTCAAGTCGAACAACCATGGCGGCACCGCCAGCGCCACCGGCGGCGGCTATTCCGACGGCGGCGGGCGCACCGGCGACGGCGCCGCCAACATCGGCGTCGAACCGTTCAAGGACGCCTATCTGAGCCTGACCGCCGAATCCAAGTACCACGGCTACAGCGACCGTGGCGGCATCGACCCGCGTGTGATCACCGCCGCCAACATGGCGGCCTATCCGGGCATGTTCCAGCAGGCCGGCTACCCGCACGTCAACCACATCTCGGGCGACGCGCAATACCACCTGAACGTATTGGCGGCCAACTTCGGCTACGACTTCGCGCCGGACAGCCAGTTGTACGCCATCGCCACCTGGGGCCACAAGGAGGCGCGCGCCTACGAGAACTATCGTCTGCCGAGCCGCCTGCCGAAGATCTATCCGACCGGCTTCTCGCCGAAGGAAACCATGAAGCAGGACGACTACGCGCTCACCGCCGGCGTCAAGGGCGTGGTGGCCGGCTGGAATATGGACCTGAGCTCCACCTACGGCAAGGACACCAGCAAGATCGGCGTGGCCGATTCGGGCAATGTCTCGCTGTTCAACGACACCGGCACCACGCCGACCGTGTTCCACGCCGGCGCCTTCATCGCCAGCCAGCTGACCACCAGCCTGGAGGCGAGCCGCGAGTTCGCGGTCGGCTGGGCCAAGCCGCTGAACGTGGCGGCAGGCCTGGAGCACCGCATCGACAAGTACGAGATCGAAGCGGGCGACGCCGCCTCGCGCTACAAGGAAGGCTCGCAGTCGTATCCGGGCTTCTCGCTGACCGACGCCGGCAGCCACCGCCGAACCAACGAGGCGGCCTACGTCGACCTGGCCGGCAATCCGGTCAACGACCTGACGCTGGACCTGGCCGGCCGCTACGAGCACTTCAGCGACTTCGGCAACGCCAAGGTCGGCAAGTTCACCGCGCGCTACGACGTCTCGCCGATGGTGGGCGTGCGCGGCACCTTCAGCAACGGCTTCCGCGCGCCGACGCTGGCCGAGGAATACTACTCGGCCACCAACGTCGGCCCGACCACCGCCTTCGTGCAGCTGGCGCCGAATTCGGCCGGCGCCAAGCTGGTGGGCGTGGATGGTTTGAAGCCTGAGCGCTCGACCAACTTCAGCCTGGGCCTGGTGCTCAATCCGGCCGCCAACCTGGCCATCACGCTGGACGCCTACCAGATCAAGATCCGCGACCGCATCGTCGGTTCCGGTGCGCTGTACGGCTCGGGCGGATCGGACAACTCGCCAGCGGTGGTGGCGGCGATCCTGGCCAACGGCAATGTGCTCGACAACACCGTCAGCCAGACCGGCATCAACATCTTCTCCAACGCGGTCGACACGCGCAGCCGCGGGGTGGAGTTCGTCGCCACGCTCAACGAGAGCTACGGCACGGCGGGCAAGGTCGACTGGTCGGTGGCGGCCAACTACAACAAGGTCGAAGTCACCAAGATCAACCAGGCGCCGACCCAGCTGCTGCCGCAGACGCTGCTGGACAAGACCGCGATCTCGGACCTGGAGACCGCGTCGCCGAAGGTGCGCATCAACTTGGGCGCGCTGTGGAAGATCGGCGCCTGGACCATCAATCTGCGTGAAGCGATCTACGGCAAATCGTCGGAATACGGCAGCGAGGACGGTTCGGTGTACCACCTGACCGAAATCTCGGCCAAGGCGATCACCGATCTGGAGGTGGGCTACAAGGTCAACTCCGCGTGGTCGGTGGCGGTGGGCGCCAACAACCTGTTCAACAAGTATCCGAACGGCGTGAATCCGGCGCTGCTGGCCGACCAGCGCGCGGCCGGCGACAACGCCGCGGTGACGGTGCTGCCATCGTTCTCGCCGTTTGGCATCAACGGCGGCTACTACTACGCCCGCGCCAACTACAAGTTCTAAATCCGCCGGTCAACTTTGGGGTCAAGTCTGACAATCGGACACGAGCTCCACCGTAGCAAGCCGCTACGGTGGAGCTCGTGTCCGAATGTCAGACTTGACCCCAATTTGCGTGTAGCATGGCGGCATCGTCTTTTGGAGTACACGCATGTCCGATCCTATGACCCTGCAGGAATATATGGCGCTGGGCGGGCCGGCGCCTACGCTGCATGTTGCCTATGGCGCCGCGCCGTCGCAGTTCGCGGAATTGTTCGTGCCGGCCGGCGACGGTCCGTTTCCGGTCGCGCTGATCGTCCACGGCGGCTGCTGGTGCAAGGAGTACGCCGGTATCTCGCAGATGCGCAATATCGCCGGCGATCTGCAACGGCAGGGCGTGGCGGTGTGGAATATCGAGTATCGCCGTTTCGATGAGGAGGGCGGCGGTTATCCGGGCATGTATCTGGACGTCGCCACGGCGGTTGACCTTCTGCGCTCGCTGGCGGCGGAGTGGCGGCTGGATCTGTCGCGCGTGGTGCTGGTCGGGCATTCGGCCGGCGGGCATCTGGCGCAGTGGGCGGCTTCGCGCGCGCGGCTGCCGCGCAGTAGTCCGCTGTATGCGGACGATCCGCTGCCGGTATCCACCGTCATCAGCCTGGGCGGCCTGGCCGACCTGCGCAACGAGGAGCAGTTGATCAAGACCAGCTGCGAGCGCGATATCGTGCAGCTGGCCGGCAGCGCCAGCGCCCAGCGGCCGGATATTTTCTCGGATACGTCGCCGGTCGAGCTGCTGCCGTCCGGCGTGCGCACGGTGCTGATCCACGGCGAGTTCGATACCATCTCGCCGCTGCGCGCCGGCCAGGATTACGCGCGCCGCGCCCAGGCGGCCGGCGACCAGGCCGAGGTGATCGTGCTGCCAGGCGGCAGCCATTTCGACGAGGTGGCCGCCACGTCGCCGTCGTGGACCATCGTCTCGGCGCAGATCCGCAAGGCGCTCGGCTTGTAGGGACGCCGGCCGCCGCGCCGCCTCCCCAGTGTATGCTGTCGCCATGGATTCCCTGATCGCCGCGTCCGCGCGCGCGCTCGCCGCCGGCGACGCGCTCGGTGCCCTCAAACATGTCGCCCTGCGCGACGATCCGCCGGCGCTGGCCCTGCGCGGCATCGCCATGGCCCAGCTGGGCGAGCATGGGCGCGCCCGCGAACTGCTGCGCCGCGCCGCGCGCGGCTTCGGCTCGCATGAGGAAGTGTCGCGCGCCCGCTGCGTGGTGGCCGAGGCCGAGGTGGCGCTGGCGGTGCGCGACTTCGCCGGCTCGCCGCGCGCGCTGACGGCGGCGCAGGCCGTGCTGTCCGCGCACGCCGACCACGCCAACGCCCTGCATGCGCGCCTGATCGCGGTGCGCCGCCTGCTGCTGTTGGGCCGCCTGGCCGACGCCGGCGCCATGCTGGCGCAGCTCGACGGCCTGGCGCTGCCGCCGGCGCTGGCGGCGGTGGCCGAACTGGCGTCGGCGGAACTGGCGCTGCGATCCCTGCGCGTGGCGCCTGCGAAGGCGGCGCTGGCCCGCGCGCAGGCCGCCGCCGAACGCGCCGGCATCCCGGCGCTGCTGGCCGAGGTGGCCGAGGCGCGCGCCGCGCTGGAGCGGCCCGCCGCGCGCCGCCTGGCGGCCGGCGCCGGGCAGCTTCTGCGCCTCGATGAAGTGGCCGCGCTGCTGGCCTCCGGCACGCTGGTGGTCGACGCCTGCCGCCGTGGCCTCGCCAGCGGCGACGCCTGGCAGCCATTGGCGCGCCGTCCGGTGCTGTTCGCGCTGGCGCGCGCGTTGGCCGAGGCCTGGCCCAACGACGTCTCCCGTGAGGCGCTGATCGCCACCGCCTTTCATACCCGCGATCCCGACGAGACGCACCGTGCCCGCCTGCGGGTCGAGATCGGCCGCCTGCGCGCGCTGGCCAGGGCGCAAGCGGGCGTCGAGGCGACCCCGCGCGGCTTCGTGCTGCGGCCATCGGGCGCGGGCGGCGTGGCGCTGCTGGCGCCACCCGTCGACGGCGACCAGGGCGCGCTGGTGGCGCTGCTGTCGGACGGCGTGGCCTGGTCGACCTCCGCTCTGGCCCTGGCGCTGGGCGCCAGCCAGCGCACCGTGCAGCGCGCGCTGGCCGAGCTGGAGCAGGCCGGCCGCGCGCGTCCGGTCGGCCAGGCGCGCACGCGCCGCTGGCTGGCGCCGCCGCTGGCCGGATACACGACAATCTTGTTACTCCCGGCGGCGCTGCCGTTGGCATAAAGTGCTCTTGCGGCGCCGCTCCCGGCGCATCGACTTCAGGAGGCAGCAATGAACGCGAACACCAGCACATCCGGGCTCCGGCCCAAGGCCAGCGCGGCCGACATCGTGCGCGAATACGGCCCCTTCGACGGCGCAGCGCAGGTCCACGGCGTCACCCACGACGGCCAGCGCGTGTGGGCCGCCACCGGCGCGCGCCTGGTAGCCTTCGATCCGGCCAGCGGCGCCACCACCGGCGCGCTGGACATCGCCTGCGACGCCGGCACCGCCTTCGACGGCACCTGCCTGTACCAGATCGCCGGGCGGCGCATCGACAAGATCGACCCGGCCAGCGGCAAGGTGCTGGCCTCGATCCCGGCGCCCGGCGACGGCTACGATTCCGGCCTGACCTGGGCCGAGGGCAGCCTGTGGGTGGGCCAGTACCGCGACCGCAAGATCCACCAGGTCGACCCGGCCACCGGGGCCGTCATCCGCAGCATCGATTCGAACCGCTTCGTCACCGGCGTGACCTGGGTCGACGGCCAGCTGTGGCACGGCACATGGGAAGGGGAGGAGAGCGACATCCGCCGCATCGATCCGCGCAGCGGCGAGGTGCTGGAGCGGCTGGAGATGCCGGCCGGCGCCGGCGTCAGCGGACTGGAATCGGACGGCGCCCAGCTGTTCTACTGCGGTGGCGGCGGCAGCGGCAAGGTGCGCGCCGTGCGCCGGCCCAAGCAGGCGGCCTGACGGCGGGCAGCTTAATACTGGTCGTACTTGCGGGCGTCGCCGCGCACCCGTTCGGCCGGATACTTGGCGGCGTTGAGCGCCATCTTCTCCAGCGCGGCGGCGTGCAGGTCGACGCCGACCTTGTCGGCCAGTTGCACCAGGTAGAGCAGCACGTCGGCCAGTTCGTGGCGGATGCCGGTGCGGCGGGGGGCGTCCAGTTCCTCGTCGGCGCCGGTCCGCAGCCACTGGAAATGCTCGGCCAGTTCGGCCGCCTCCACGGTCAGCGCCATGGCCAGGTTCTTCGGCGTGTGGAACTGCCGCCAATCGCGTTCGGCGGCGAAGCGGCGGGTCAGCTCGCGCAGCGCGAGCAGGCTGTCGGCGGGGGGAGTCGGGGTGGTCATCGGCGGCGGCGGGAAAGAAGTCGGTGCCGCCATGATAGCATCGCCGGCATTCGGCCAGAGGGGCGGCTTTGCGCCGCCTGTCCCCCGATTTCTGCCGTTCGTCGCACGGCGCGGGCGGCGCGCGGGCGGCGGCGCTACAGTGTCGATACTATAACTTCAGGGACGACTCCATCATGCGCACCGCCATTTCCATCGCCGTCATCGCCGCCTTCGCCACCCTCGCCGGCTGCGCCGTCATCGTCGTGCCGGACGACGGCGGCGGCAACGGCGGGGTGCACTACAGCTCCGCCTTCGGCAGCTCGGCGGTGAAGGGCAACGGCCAGCAAACCACCGAACGCCGCGACGCCGCCGCCAGCGACGGCGTCGACATCAACGGCCCGATGCAGGTCGAGCTGCGGGTCGGCGCCGCCGCCTCGCTGCAGGTCGAAGGCGACAGCAACCTGCTGCCGATGCTGCGCACCGACGCCAGCGGCGGCACGCTGCGGATCTGGATCGACGGCAGCATCCGCAGCGACAATCCGCTGCGCGTGATCTACACCACGCCGCAACTGCGCCAGGTCAACGCCAACGGCTCCGGGCGCCTGACGGTCAGCGGCTTGAACGGCGCGCCGTTCAACCTGAGCCAGAACGGCTCGCGCCAGGTGCAGCTGTCGGGCAATGTCAGCCGCCTCGACGTGCGCGTCAACGGGTCGGGCAGCGTCGACGCGGCCGGCCTGCAAAGCGGTTCCACCACCGCCAGCGTGAACGGCTCCGGACGCCTCGACCTCGGCCGCCTGAGCGGCGACACGCTGAACCTGGAGGTCCGGGGCTCGGGTGGCGCCGCCGCCAGCGGCACTGTGCGCGGCATGAACGTGCGCGTGTACGGCTCGGGCAGCGCCGACCTGGCCGGCCTGACCAGCCAGAGCGCGGAACTGGTGTCCTACGGCTCCGGCAGCATCTCGGCCGGCGTCAGCCAGTCGCTGGTGGCCGACGCCTCCGGCTCCGGCCACGTCACCGTGTACGGCAATCCGGCCCAGCGCAGCATCAGCGGCAAGCGCGTCAGCGTGATGCAGTAAGCCGCCCGCCGCCCGTCAGCGCACCTTGAAGAAGGACATGGAGTTCTGCAGCTGCCCGGCCTGGCCGCTCATCTCCTCGGCGGTGGCGGCCAGTTCCTCGGAGCTGGAGGCGTTCATCTGCGTGGTCTGGCTCAACTGGCTCATGGCCGAGTTGATCTGACTCGCGCCCGAGGTCTGCTCCTCGGACGCCGCCGTGATCTCCTGCACCAGGCTGGAGGTGCGGCGGATATTGGGCAGCATGGTGTCGAGCAGGGCGCCGGCCTTTTCCGCCAGGTTGACGCTGCCGCTGGCGACCTGCTCGATCTCCTGCGCCGCCACCTGGCTGCGCTCGGCCAGCTTGCGCACCTCGGCCGCCACCACCGCGAAGCCCTTGCCGTGCTCGCCGGCGCGCGCCGCCTCGATGGCCGCGTTCAAGGCCAGCAGGTTGGTCTGGTAGGCGATGTCGTCGATGATGCCGATCTTCTTGGCGATCTCGCGCATCGCCACCACCGTCGAGCGCACCGCCTCGCCCCCTTCGCCCGCCTCCTGCGCGGCCTTGCCGGCCATGCCGTCGGTGACCTTGGCGTTCTCGGTGTTTTGCGCGATCGAGGCCGACATCTGCTCGATGGCGGCGCTCGATTCCTCGGCCGCCGCGGCCTGCTCGCTGGCGCCCTGCGACAGCGATTGCGCGGTGGCGCTCACTTCCTCCGAGGCGCTGGCCAGCGCCTCGGCGCCGTTATTGACCTCGGTCACCACCCGCGACAGGTTGCCGACCATGGTGTGCATCGCCGCCAGCAGGCTGGTGCTGTCGCCCGGCCTGATGCGCACCTGCATCGTCAGGTCGCCGGCGGCCACGCGGTTGACCACGTCGGCCGCGTAGTCGGGCTCGCCGCCCAGCTGGCGCAGCAGCGCGCGCGTGATAAGGGCGCTGATCAGCGCCACCGCCACCAGCGTGCAGGCGGCGATGACGACCGAGCTGCGCACCGCGGTCGCCTTCATGGCCACCGCCTCGTCCGCGCCTTTCTGCCCCAGTTCGATGTTGTAGTCGAAGTGGTTGTCGATGGCGGTCTGCAGCAGCTGAATTTCCGGCCGGGCCTGTTCGAGCAGGGTACGCGCCTTGTCGTTGTGGTTGGCGCGCGATTCGACCAGCACCGCCTCGATCATCGGCTGCACCTTGGCCCACGAGTCGTGCTCGCGCGCCAGGATGCCCTTGTCCTTGTCGTCGCTCAGCAGCGCCTCGTATTTCTTGAGGTTGTCGTCGACGCCCTTGCGCATCTCGACGATCTGGGCGTCGATTTCCGCCAGCTTCTTGTCGTCGGTGTTGAGCACGTGCTGGTTGACGCGGATGCGCAGGCGCAGCAGGCTGTCGCGCAGCCGGTCCAGCACCACCAGGCTGGGCACCGTGTTGACGGTCGAGTAGCTGGCCGATTCGTAGACCTTGTTCATCTGGTACTGGCTCAAGCCGGCCAGCAAGGCGATGCCGGCCAGCGCGGCGCCGGCCAGCGCGATCATTTTCTGTACTACGGTAAGTTTCATCGCTCGCTCCCCTAGTTATGTGTGGCTTACGCGGCAGCCACCGCCGTTTTCCCCTGTAACCGGTCGATCAGCGCGGCCAGCGGCACCGGCCGCGCGTACAGATAGCCCTGCATGCAATCGCAGCCGTGGGCCACCAGGAAGTCGGACTGCGCCCGCGTCTCCACGCCCTCGGCCACCACCCGCAGCCCCAGGTGGCCTGCCATCGCCAGGATGGACTGCACCAGCGCGCGGCTGTTGGCGTCGTCCGGCGTGTCCATGATGAAGCTGCGGTCGATCTTCAGCTCGTACAGCGGCATCTTCTTCAGGTAGGCCAGGCTGGAATAGCCGGTGCCGAAATCGTCGATCGAGAAGCGCAGCCCCAGCGCCGCCAATTCGTGCATGCGCGCGATGGTCTGCTCCATCTTGTCGATCAACAGGCCCTCGGTCACCTCCAGCACCAGCAGCGCGGCCGGGGCGCCGCTGTCGGCCAGCGTGCGCCGCACCACGTCGACAAAATCGGCCTGGCGGAACTGGGTCGGGCTGACGTTGACCGACAGCGGCATCGCCAGCCCGGCGCGCGCCAGCTCCAGCACCGCCGCGCAGGCCTGGCGCAGCGCCCACGCGCCCAGTTCGACGATTAGTCCCGACTCCTCGGCCACCGGGATGAACACCTGCGGCGGCACCATCTCGCCGCCGGCCAGCGGCCAGCGCATCAGCAGCTCGCCGCCCACCACGCGGCCGTCGCGGTCGACCTGCGGCTGCACGTGCATCCGCAGCGCGCCGGCCGCCAGCGCGGCGGCCAGGTCGCGCTCCAGCGACAGGCGCCGCTCGACCTCGGCCTGCATCGCGGTCTCGAAGAAGGCGATGCCGTTGCGGCCCTCGGCCTTGGCGCGGTACATCGCGGTGTCGGCCTCGCGCAGCAAATCCTGCGCGCTCTGGTCGCCGCGCGGCAGCATGGTTACGCCGATGCTGGCGGTGGAGTTGTAGGTCTGGCCCTCGATCTCGAAATCCTGGCCGATGGCGGCGCGGATCTTCTCGGCCACCACCGACGCGGCGTGCGTGGCGGCGTGCAGCTCGTGCGCCAGGTGGCCCAGCAGCACCACGAACTCGTCGCCGCCGATGCGCGCCACCGTGTCGGCCTTGCGCATCAGCTGCGACAGGCGCTCGGCGGCGTTGCGCAGCAGGGCGTCGCCGATGGCGTGGCCGCGCGCGTCGTTGATGGTCTTGAAGCGGTCCAGGTCGATGAACATGACGGCGCTGTAGGTGGCGCCGCGCTCGGAGCTGGCCAGCAGCTTGTCGATGCGGTCCATCAGCAGGCGGCGGTTGGGCAGGCCGGTCAGCACGTCGAAGAAGGCCAGCCGGTGGATATCGTCCTGCGACTTCTTGCGTTCGGTGATGTCGCGCTCGACCGCCACCCAGTGCGTGTTGACGCCGCCCTCGCCGGCGAACGGCACCAGCTCGGTCTCCACCCAGTAGGGCTCGCCGGCCTTGGTGTAGTTCAGCAGTTCGGCGCGCACCGCCTCGCTGCGCGCCATGGCCCGTTCGATGTGTTCCAGCACGGCCGCCTCGGTGTCCGGCCCCTGCAACAGGCGCAGGCCGCGCCCCAGCACCTCGCCGCGCCGGTAGCCGGTGCGGCGCTCGAAGGCGTCGTTGACGAAGATGATGCGCTGGCCGGGTTCGCCGTCCGGGTCGACCTCGGCGATCAGCACCATGTCGTTCAGGCGCGACACCGCGGCCGAGGTCAGGCGCAGCTCGGCGTTGAGCGCCGACAGTTCCTGCTGGTGGTGCTGCAGCTCGTCGAAGGAGCGCGCCAGGTGTTGCAGCAGCACCGCGCACGACAGCGTCAGCACCGCCGTCATGAACAGGAAGTTAAAAGTGATGATGGCCGACTTGAGCAGGCCGTAGTCGGGCACGCCGGCCAGCTGCAGCTGGGCGTTCTGGTCGAAGCCGACCACCAGCACCGCCAGCCCGGCGACGCCCAGCGTCCACAGCGCCGGGCGCAGGCCCAGCAGCAGCGCCGCCAGCACCGGCACGGCCATCAGGTAGATCTGGCTGACCGGCCCGACCTTGACCAGCAGGCCGATGCCGACCAGGAAGGCGATGCAGAGGAAGTTGACCACCCGCAGCGTGTACGGCAGGCCGCGCCAGCGCCAGATCAGCGCCAGCCAGACCAGCGCGATCACGTCGATGACGACGATGGACCAGATGCCTTCGCTGGCGGCCAGCAGCACGCTGGGCACGGCCGTGGCCGCGCCCAGGACGAACACGACCAGCAGCAGCTTCGCAAAAATTTGCGCGCGCCAGTGCGCGATGTCGTTCGGCACAGCCACCGTGTCGGCCTCCGGGGTGCGTTGCGGTTCTTGTGTCTTTGATAGTAACCGCAATCGCCCGGCGTGTCAGCAGGGCAAGTTAATCCCTGGCGGTGAAACTGCCGATGCCGGCGATGGATTTGTTGACGGTTTTCGGATGGCCGTAGTATTCCAGCTCGCCCATGCCCTTGGCGACCGCGTTGAGCAGGTCGGTGGCGTGCACGCTGACGTGGCCCACGCCCTCGAAGTTGACGTCGACCCGCTCGGCCACCAGCGACTTGGCGTCGATCTCGCCGACGCCCTTGGCGTTGACCCGCAGGTATTTGATCTTGCCGTTGGCCGCCACGTGGCCGGCGCCCAGGTAGCCGATGTCGAGGCGATCGCCGCTGACCTTGTTGAGGATGGTCTCGCCCGCGCCCTCGACCTTGACCCGGCTCAGCGAGGGCACGGTGATG
The DNA here is from genome assembly GCA_025548565.1 of Rugamonas sp. A1-17. Taxonomy (GTDB): domain Bacteria; phylum Pseudomonadota; class Gammaproteobacteria; order Burkholderiales; family Burkholderiaceae_D; genus Rugamonas. The sequence continues at coordinate 108,957 of JAJLPB010000011.1, read as the reverse complement.
GTGATGCGCGCCTCCTCGCCCTTGCCGGACTTGAAGCTCTTGTCCGGCATGGTGATGGTCAGCTCGTTGGCCACCACCTCGGTCTTGAGCGAGGAGACGAACTGGTCGCCGCCGCTGACCACCACCGACTGCGCCTTGCCCACCTCCACCGTCATGGCGAAGGCGCCCTTGGCGTTGATGGCGACAAAGGACGGCAACTGGCGGGTCGATTCGGCGGCGGTGGCGGCGGCGCTCACGGCAAACAGGGCGGGGATCAGGACGGCGGCAACGGTACGGCGCATGGTAATTCCTCGGTGATTGTCAATTTGAACAAAGTGAATTTTACTTAAGCTGGCCGCCGTTGCCGACAAGTTTGCGATAAACGGTAGAATTCCTGGCATGTGTTGCATTATGGATACGTTCAATGGCGGATGGGGGCGGGCCACTGAAGGGAAAATGAAAGAAATCAGGCGTATGATCGGGAAAATTCCGGCGGACCCGGTCCGACCCGATTCACACAACAGCGAGACATCCATGACCTCCTCTTCCTCCCCCGCCCGGCAGTCGCATTTCAGCACGGTGTTCCGCGTCGTCAGCGGCAACTTCATGGAAATGTTCGACTTCTTCCTGTTCGGCTTTTACGCCAACGCCATCGCCAAGGCCTTCTTCCCCAGCGGCGATGAAGTGGCGTCGCTGATGATGACCTTCATGACCTTCGGCGCCGGCTTCCTGATGCGTCCGCTCGGCGCCATCATCCTGGGCGCCTACGTCGACCGCGTCGGCCGCCGCCAGGGCCTGATCGTCACGCTGGCGCTGATGGCGTTGGGCACCTTGCTGATCGCCTGCGTGCCGGGCTTCGCCACCATCGGCTACCTGGCGCCGGCGCTGGTGCTGATCGGCCGCCTGCTGCAGGGCTTCTCGGCCGGCGTCGAGCTGGGCGGCGTGTCGGTCTATCTGTCGGAGATGGCCACGCCGGGCCGCAAGGGCTTCTATGTGAGCTGGCAGTCGGCCAGCCAGCAGGTGGCGGTGGTGGCCGCCGCCGCGCTGGGCTACGCGCTTAACCAGTGGCTCACGCCGGCCGAGGTGGGCGCGTGGGGCTGGCGCATCCCGTTCTTCGTCGGCTGCCTGATCGTGCCGGTGCTGTTCGTGATCCGCCGCTCGCTGCAGGAGACCGAGGAATTCAAGGCGCGCAAGCACCGTCCGGAGCTGAAGGAAATCTTCCGCTCCATGCTCAACAACTGGGCGCTGGTGATCGCCGGCATGATGATGGTGGCGATGACCACCGTGTCGTTCTACCTGATCACCGTCTACACGCCGACCTTCGGCAAGAACGTGCTGCACCTGTCCACCACCGACGCGCTGATGGTGACCTTGTTTGTCGGCCTGTCGAACTTCTGCTGGCTGCCGGTGATGGGTTCGTTGTCGGACCGCGTCGGCCGCCGTCCGCTGCTGATCTGCTTCACCGTGCTGGCGATCTGCACCGCGTATCCGGCGCTGCACTGGCTGGTGCAGGCGCCGAGCTTCGGCCGCATGCTGGGCGTCGAATTGTGGCTGTCCTTCCTGTACGCCAGCTACAACGGCGCGATGGTGGTGGCGCTGACCGAGGTGATGCCGGTCGAGGTGCGCACGGTGGGCTTCTCGCTGGCCTACAGCCTGGCGACGGCGGTGTTCGGCGGCTTCACGCCGGCCATCGCGACCGGTCTGATCGAATATACCGGCGACAAGAGCGCGCCGGGTTGGTGGATGACGTTTGCCGCCGTGTGCGGCCTGTGCGCCACGCTGATCCTGTACCGCCGCCAGGAGCGGCAGCAGCGGCACGCGGCCGGCGCAACGGTGTAGTTGCGGCCACCACCCACAGCGTCATTCCCGCGAAAGCGGGAATCCATGCTGAGCTTGCTATTCAGGCGTTCTATGGGTTTCCGCTTTCGCGGGAACGACATGGATCGTGGGGGCGGTTCCGGCTTACTTGGCGCTCAGGCAGCCCTTCATAAAGGTCTTGCGCTCGTCGCCCTTCTTGCCGGCGGCGTCGGCGTTACAGGCCTTCATCTTGTCCTGCTGCGTCATCTTCGGTGCCGGGGCTTCGGCCTTGGCGCTCAGGCACTCCTTCATAAAGGCCTTGCGCTCATCGCCTTTCTTGCCGGCCGCGTCGGCGTTACAGGTTTTCATCTTGCTTTGCTGGGCCGTCGGCTCGGCCGCGAACACGGCGCCGCTCAGGGACAGGATCAGACTGGCAACGAACAGTTTTTTCATTTTTCAATTCCTCGAAAGTCGAATGACGGTGGGCGCGGCGTGATTGCTTGCCACACGATCACTATAACGGACTTAATCCTGATCAACCAGCTTATTGCTGATCCGCCATGATTGAGTGGCGTTGTCAAAATAAGATTATTATTTATCAAGTGTGTAGAATGGCGATTCAATTCCATTCTGGAGGACACATGACTTCCCGTCGAGACGTAATCAAATTCTCAGTTCTATCCGCGCTGATGGCGCGCTTCCCACAAGCCTACGCGCAAAACTCCGACGGCCTCACCCCCGCACAATATTGGCAGTTGCAGTTGCAGGCGCCGTTTTTGCGACCGCCGCGACAGAAAGCACCCGCGCCGACGATCTATGTCGATGCCCTCCGGGGCAATAATGACTGGGACGGCAGCACGATGGCGACCGCCCTTAAGGACCTCGCCAAGGCGGCCACTAAAACCTTGAACCCGGGCACCGTTATCGCGCTGGCGAATGGTTCGGTGTTTGATTTGACGGCGCCCGTCATCTTCAAAAACGTCAATGGCACGGCGTCCTCCCGCATCTATTTGACCAACTACGACCCGGGTGGCGTGCCCGATACATTGCCCAAGATCCGCTACCGGTTCAAGCCGGCCGCCACCGACTGGGTATGGGATACCGATCGCGGGCTCTGGTACTTTACGCATCCCAATGGGCGCAATTTCAACTATGCCTACGTGCGGTTCGGTGACGGCAGCTGGGGTGCCTCGTATACCCACGATCAAAACTACGAGAAACTGAAGACCTTGACTCATAGCTATGTCTCCGAGACCGATCCGCGAAAGCCGTGGATATACATATCGGCCCCGCCGGAAAAGGACCCGACAACGTTTTACAACGGCGTCACGATCGCTGGCGATGCTTTGGGTTGCCTGTCGATGGTGCGTTGCGGTTCCTACTGCACCATAGAGAACATTGATTTCGAGGAGGCTCCCGCTCTGGTGTCGATCGGTTCGTATACCGGCATAAGCTCCGATATCACTGGCTTCGAACTGCGCAACTGTCATGGCGTGAACGTGACCGGCCTGCTGGGCACCTGGGCCGACGACCACGCTTACACCGTTCAGGTGAATGTCCATGATTGCTCGTTGCAGCACTACGCGACAGCTGGCGTAGCACTCGGGAACAATTCCCGGGATTGCGTGATTGAAGACAACTGGTTCGTCGATGGTGGCAAGTGCTGCACGTCCGCCGGCGCTGTCTATCTCCAGGAACGCCCTACGACTAAAGCGCCCATCAGGGGTACTATTGTTCAGCGCAACTTTGTCGATACCTACGCAAACGGTGTCGGCGATCATCCGTATGACGGTGCGGGACTTTACTGCGAGATCTTCAGCGATAAATGTGTGATTCAGAATAATATCGTCATCAATTGTCATACCGCGCTGCAGGATAACAGCGGCAAGTCCAATAGCTTCCTGGGCAATCTGCTGGTGTGCGATCGGGCCTTGATGGTGACTGACCAGGGCGGCGCAAAGACGACCAATCTGGTTTTCGATGGCAACACGATCTATTCACAAGCCGGCCGCAAGGTCTACGCTTCATCCGGTTCAGCCAGTTCTTCCAGCAATGCCGTTGTCGCGTGGCGTATCGACGATGCCCAGCCGGGCTATTCATTCAAGGCCAGAGGGAATGTTATCCGGGCCAGCGGCTTTATTGATCGTCAGGCGGTATTCCTTTTTGGGACCTATGACGGCAGTGCTTTGCCTAAGGTTGATTTGCGTGGCAACACGGTATCGAACGTACCGTTTGCTTTACCCGCTTCGATCATTCGTCCGTCCGACACCCAGCTGCTCGACCTGGAGGCCCTGGCCACCTCCAGCTACACCGTGCCGGGTATTACGACCATCGGGGACAGTGGCTCGCTATCCACGACGGCTTTGCTTGGTGATGCTTTAAACAAGGATAGCAAACGCGGCGCCATAGGAACCTGATGGTGGTAGCGCAGCGAAAAACGCCAGCCTTTCCAGGCTGGCGTTTTTTGTTTTACTCGTCTTCGTGCTGGCCTTCTTCCACGAATACCACGGCGCTGCGCGCGGCCACGGTGAACTTGCCGCCCACCGGGCTGTAATTGCCGACCCGCGCGTTGCGGCCGCCGTCGGCGTTGAGCAGGATGCGGTGCACCGCCAGCTTGCGGCCGGCCAGCTCCGGCACGGCGATGCTCTTGCCGACCTTGTCCACATTGAACACCGCCACCACCATCTTGTAGCGGGCGCCCTCGTAGTGACGCGGCTGCTGGCCGTCGATGCTCATGACGATCAGCCCCGGCACCTGCTGCGGCCCGGTGTTGTAGAAGCGCAGCCGCTCGGACACGTCCCGCGCCGTGCGCAGGCGGAACAGGCTGCTGTCCTGGCGGATCGCCAGGAAGGCGTTGACGGCGTTGCGCGCGCTGACGATGGCCGTGCTGTCCGGCTTGAGCAGCGGATTGGCCAGCAGCGGCGACATCAGTGGCCAGTTGTCCTTGTTCACGCCCGCCATCGGCAGGCCGACGCCGAAGTTGTTCGACTGGTAGCTGTAATCGAGCTTGTTGAACCAGTCGCCGGCGTCGTAGCTGTCGCGGTCCATCGATTTCGAGCGCAGCATCTCCTGGCCGGCGTGCAGGAAGGGCACGCCCTGCGCCAGGATGTTGATGGCCGCGCCCAGGCTCTGCACCCGCACGCGCTCGGCCATGCTGGTGGCCAGCGGCAGCTTGTAGACGTTCAGGTCGTACAAGGTCTGGTTGTCGTGCGCCTCGACGTAGTTGATGGTCTCCGAAGGTTGCGCCGCGAAGCCGGCTTGCTGGCCGAAGTAGTCGATCTCCGAATTCTTGCGCACGGCGCCGGTGCGGTCGGTGAAGCTGTAGTCGCGCAAGGTGCCGGACAGGCTTACCTTGACCAGGTCGCCCAGGCGCAGCAAGTCGTCCCTGGTCTGCGTCGACTGCGCGTTCGGATCGAGGTAGGCGCCGTTGATGAAGCCTTGCTGGCTGATCAGGCTGGAACCGCTGTCGCAGCAGCCGCCGCCGCGCACGGTGTCGCGGATGCGGTCGTTGAACGAGCCGATGCCGCTGCCGTACATATTGGCCTGGCGCGCCTGCACGAAGCGGGCGTCGTTGCCGACGGTGCCGAAGTTCCACGCCTCGCCGTACAGGTAGATGTCGCGCCCGGCCGCGCTGTTGACGGCGGCTTGCAACCGCTGCATCACCGCCAGCGGCGTGAAGCCCATGATGTCGAAGCGGAAGCTGTCGACCTTGTAATCGCGCGCCCAGGTGCTGACCGAATCGATCATCAGCTTGGCCATCATGGCGTTTTCGGAAGCGGTGTCGGCGCAGCAGCTGTCGTTGGTGATGCCGCCGCCGGCGTTGAGGCGGTAGTAGTAGGTCGGCACGATCTTGTCCAGCACCGACAACGGTCCCTGCTGCGAAGCGCTGGTGTGGTTGTAGACCACGTCCATCGTCACCCGCAGGCCCTGCTTGTGCAAGCCCTGCACCATGGCGCGGAACTCGCGCACGCGCACCGCGCCGTCGTTGGCGTTGGTCGAGTAGCTGCCTTCCGGCGCCGTGTAGTGCACCGGATCGTAGCCCCAGTTGAAGCAGTCGCCGCCGCGCGTGGCTTCCACCGCCGCCTGCTGGTCGCTGGAGTTGGCGGCCGCGTTCGGAATCGCTGGCGTGGTGCAGCCGGCCTCGTTGACGCTGGCGTAGTCGAACGACGGCAGCAGGTGGATGTGGGTCAGGCCGGATTGCTGCATCAGGCGCAGGTGGCGCATGCCGTCCGAGTCCTGATCGGTGAAGGCCAGGTATTTGCCTCGGTGCGCGGCCGGCACGCTGGCGTCGCTGGCGCTGAAGTCGCGGATGTGCAGCTCGTACAAGGCGATGTCGGTCGGGCTGTCGAGACGCGGCACCGGATGGTGGTCCCAGCCGTCCGGCTTGAGCGCGGCGCTGTCCAGGTTGGCGACGAAGCTGCGCTGGCTGTTGGCGTTCAGGCTGAAGGAATAGGGATCGGTCACGCTGTTGTCGACCACCGTGTTGGCGGCCCAGCGCGACAGCACGCGCACCTGGTAGGTGTAGTAGTAGCGGTTGACCCAGCTGGCGTCCGGCGCGGTGTAGCTCCAGATGCCGCTGGCGGCGTCGCGGCGCATGGCGCGGCTCTGCGTGCTGGCGCTGGTGGCGTCCGGGTACAGCTGCAGGCTGACCGACTTGGCGGTCGGCGCCCACACGCGGAAGGTCGGCACGCCGTTGCGGTCGTAGCTCAGGCCCAGCGTGGCGCTGGCCGCGGCGGGGGCGAACACGCTGTCGAGCATGCCGTTCATCTGCAGCGAGGTCACTTGCAGCAGCTTGCCGCCGGCGTCGAACTGGGCCACGGCGAACTGGCCGCTGGCCTTGGCCGCGATGCCGGCCGCGTCGGCGTCGGCCATGGTCAGCGCGGTGGCGCCGGCCAGGTGCGGATATTTTTGCTGCAGCGCGGCCGGCAGCGTGCCGGTGGCGAGCGCGATGCTGCCGTCGGCGCCGGTCACGCCGCCGGCGTCCGAACCCAGGCCGCCGTTGGCCGCGTAGTACAGCCTGTAGCTGCCGCCGGCGGGCGCGCCCGGCCAGGCCAGCGTCGAGGCCGACAGCCAGTGCGCGCTGGCGTTGTTGAGGTTGCCGTAGCTGATGGTGGGCGGCGCGTTGTAGACGGTGCAGTCGCCTTCCAGCATCCAGACTTCCTGGCCCTTGCTGGCGATGTCGGGCGTGAAGTTGGCCGACTGGTCGCTGCCGCAATTCTTGTTGCCGCTGCCGTCGGTGACCAGGAACCAGATCGCGGATTTGGCGGTGTTGACGGGAATGTCGACGTAGCCGCCGAAGTCGTCGCCCTGGGTCATCATGAAGCGGCCGGTGATCCAGCCGGCGCTCGGGTTGACCGGGCCGTCCCACGAATACACGCCCCACTGGCTGGCGTCGCCGGCCGCGCGGTGGAAGTGCATACGGATGTTGGCCGGGGCCGGCGGCGCGACCGCGACCATCATGCTGGCCAATAGCTTGTTGGCCGGGGCGGCGGTGCTGGCACTGTCGCTGCCGCCGCAGGCGGCCAGCAGGGCAAGCACGCCCGTGGCCGTGATCAGTTTCAGATGTGAAACTAAACTACAATGAAGTTTCATGCTTGTCTCCGTGTTTTATGGTTTTTTTACCTCCAATCGTCTGCGGACTGGATGGGTTTGTAATATTACTACTTAAAAATACGAGGAGATAAATATTTCAACGGAGTGTTGTTGTCCCGGCACTTTCGCGTTCCGTTTGAAAGTCATTCCTGGATTCCGGTCTGTTTGGAAGGCGGCCGCGCGCCTACCATGCGCCTGGCGTTCAACTTTCAAAGGCATTTCAAATGAAACAGATCATCCGGCTGGGCCATATCGGCCTGAGCTTTCACGCCGCCAGCGCGGCGATCGTCCAGCGCATCCTTGAAGGCCACGGTTATGAGGTGCTGAGTTCGGCTTCACCGCACGAAGAGATGTTTCGTCGTTACGGCGAGGGTGACATCGACATGCTGGCCTCGGCGTGGCTGTCGTCCAGCCATGGCGCCTATCTGGCGCCGTACCTGGCGCAGACGCGTAAGCTCGGCGTGCTGTACCAGCCCTATTGCATCTGGGGTGTGCCCGACTATGTGCCGGAGGGGGAGGTCGCTTCGGTCGAGGATCTCGCCAGGCCGGAGGTGGCCGCGCGCATGAGCAAGCTTTTACAGGGCATCAATCCGGGCGCCGGCATCAGCCGCTTTTCCCGCCGCATGATGGCGGCGTACGGCCTGGAAGAGCTGGGCTACCGTTTTGAAAACGGCAGCGAAGACGATTGCTTCCGCCGGTATGAGGATGCCGTGCGCCGGGGCGAATGGCTGGTCGTGCCGCTGTGGCATCCGCAGTTTTTGCACCATGGCTTGCGCATCCGCGCGCTGGCCGAACCGCTGGGTTTGCTGGGCGGGCGCGATGAGGCGACGCTGATCGTGCGCGAGGCGTGCGCCGCCCGCTTGGCGCCCGAGGTGTTGGCGCAGCTGGGCAAACTCAGCCTGGGCAACCGCGCCATCAGCGAATTGGACTACATGATTTGCCGCCAGGGCCTGTCGCCGCTGGCGGCGGCCGACGCCTGGCTGGCGCGGTCGTCCGGTCAGGCGGCCCTGGCCCCCTCCGCGCGGCCGCAGTAGCGTTCCACATATGCCTGGTGCGTCGGCAGCTGCACCACGATGCGGTCCACCCGCGACTTGATGCCGCCGAGGAAGTGCTTGAGTTCCTCGTCGCCCATCAGGTCGGCGGTCTGGTGGTGCGAGCGCGGCATGATGCCCTGGCCCAGCATCACCTGGATCCACGAATTCTCCGCGAACAGCTCGTTCGGCACGCGGAACACGCGGCCCGTCTCGCGGAACAGGTCGATGCGGTGCCGCAGCGAGGCCGGGATGCTCATCTCGCGCGCCTCGATCCAGAACGGCGAGTCGGTGCGGTTGTTGACGTGGTAGTGCAGGATGATGAAATCGCGGATGTGTTCGATCTCGGTGTTGCACTGCTGGTTGTACTCGTCGATGTCGGCCTGGCTAATGCCATCGGTGGGGAAGGTCTGCATCAGGCGCACCACGGCGCGCTGGATCAGGTGGATGCTGGTCGATTCGATCGGCTCCAGGAAGCCGCTGGCCAGGCCCAGCGCCACCACGTTGCCCTTCCACGTCTGCTTGCGCTGGCAAGGCTTGAACTTGATCACGCGCGGCGTGACCAGCGTCTTGCCCTCGACGTTGGACAGCAGCTGCCGCATCGCCGCGTCGTCGTCCAGGTGGCGGCTCGAATACACGATGCCGTTGCCGACCCGGTGCTGCAGCGGGATGCGCCACTGCCAGCCGGCCTGGTGCGCCATCGAGCGCGTCAGCGGCACGGCGTCGCCCACGGACTCGGTCTGCACCGCGATGGCGCGGTCGCAGAACAGCCATTGCGACCAGTCCTCCATCGGCTCCTGCATGGCCTCGCCGATCAGCAGGCCGCGGAAGCCGGTGCAGTCGATGAACAAGTCGCCTTCGATTTCCTGGCCCGATTCCAGCACCAGCGAGCGCACGTCGCCGTTGTCCTCGTGCTGGGTGTAGCGCACGATCTTGCCTTCGACGCGCTTCACGCCGCGCGGTTCGCTCAGGCGGCGCAGGTATTTGGCGTAGCGGCTGGCGTCCAGGTGGTAGGCGTAGTTCATGCCGTTGTCCGGCAGGTGGGCGAAGCGGTTTTCCAGCGAGGCCTTCAGCTCCAGGCAGTAGTCGCCGTAGTCGCCGGCCAGGCCGCGCTCGACGCCCTTGTGCCAGAAGTGCTGGAAGCCGGCGGTCCAGTGGTCGGTGCCGGTCATGCCGAAGGAGTGGATGTAGTCTTCCCTGACGTTGCGCCAGCCCTCGAAGCTGATGCCCAGCTTGAACGTGGCCTGGGTCTCGGCCATGAATTCCTGTTCGTTGATCTCCAGCAGGTTGTGGAAATTGATCAGCGTTGGAATGGTGGCCTCGCCGACGCCCACCGTGCCGATCTCGTCGGACTCAACCAGCGTGATGTCGAGCCGCTTGCCCAGAACCTTGGCGATGCCGGCGGCCGCCATCCAGCCGGCGGTGCCGCCGCCGGCGATGACGACGCGGCGCACGGGCCGGCGGGTGTTCGGATCTCGGGTGGCTGGGTTCATCGATGTCTCCTGATTGGTGTATTTATCGGTGTATTTTTTTCAGCGTCTGGGCGCGCAGCACGCGCGCGGCGTCGTCGTTGAGCGGCGCCAGCACGTGGCGGGCGTGCCCGGGAATGTGTGCGGCCGTGGTCTCGTCGGCTTCGAAAATGTAGTGGCGGAAGATCTCCTGCCACGCCTTGCGCTGCGCCGCCGGCAGGTCGCGCATGGTGAGGAAGGCCAGCATCAGCGCGCTGGTCGGCGTGTCCATGTAGTCGGGCGACTGGCGCCACCAGTAGTTGACCAGCACGTTGAACGGATCCAGCGCCTCGATGTGGTGCCACCACATGCTGGGGATGAAGATGGCGTCGCCCGGCCCCAGCTCGGCGGTGCGCGCGTGCGCCAGCGCCTCGGCGAATTTCGGATATTTGTCGAAGTCCGGATTCAGCAGGTCCACCAGGCTGACGGCCTGGCCGGCCGGCGTGAAGTCTAGCGGGCCGATGTACAGGTTCTTCAGCTGCTCCGGCGGGAACAGCGTGAAGCGGCGCCGTCCCGCCGCCACCACGGCCAGGTTGTCCGGCACGTCGTAGTGGGCGGCGATGCGGGTGCGGTTGCCGATCCAGATGCTGGCCAGCGCGTCGCGCCCGCCCAGGTCGATGTCGTTCTGTTCGCGGAAGCCGGGCAGGCAGGTCTCCACCGTGGTCGAGCCGACGTAGACGGTGGCGGGATTGGCCTGGTGGCGCTTGGCTTCGATCTCGTCCAGCACGGCGGTGAGCTTGGCGTGGACGGGATAGAAGTTGAAGCCGCTCATGTCGGCGTTGTAGAAGAAGCGGCCGCCCGCTTCCGGCGGGCCGAGCATGGCGCCGACCGTGGCGTCGCGGTAGTGGCTGCGCAGGTAGGCGTCGCCGCCGCGCTCGTCCGCCAGCGTGGCGCGCACCATCGGCCAGCTGGCGGCCAGGCCGCGCAGCACCAGCGGCTCGGTGGCGGTGAGGATGTCGTCGCCCAGGTCGTTGACGCCCAGGCCGCTGATCTCGCGCAGGGCTTCAGGCATGGGCGGCGTTCTTGCGGTCGATGAGCATGCGGAAGTTCGACAGCGAGGCCAGCACCATGTAGATGCTGTGCAGGTGGCCGGCGCGGTGCAGCGCGGCCACGGCATCCCCGCCCAGCGCCGACAGCTTGTCCTCGTTGATGGTGTAGAAGCCGACCAGGCGGTTCTGCGAGCCGTCGTTCAGCTCGACGTCGAGCACGAAGCTTTCCAGCAGTTCGTGCTGCAGCAGCGCCGACAGCAAGGCCGGCGTGGCCTGCAGGCCCTGGTGGATGGTCAGCAGCATCGAGCTGGCGCGCTCCAGGAATTCGCTGTTGCCGCCGTGCGGCAGAAACACCGGCTCGCCCTCTTCGCGGCTGACGCGCGGGCTATCGGCGTCGATGTGCACCATCAGCTCGGTGCCGTTGACGCCGATCAGGAAGGGCTGGCGCTCGATCATCAGCGGCACGTAGGGCGCGTCCCAGCGCTGGCCATCGAGGAACAGGTTCTCCTCTTCCTGGAAGCCGAACAGAGCGACCGGTTCGAAGCCCAGGCCGTCCGTGGTCTTGCGGAAGACGATGGGGTAGCAGGCCTGCACGTCGCGGAATTCGGCGGGGAAGGTGGTGGCCCACATCTGGCGGTCGCCGAACTGCGCGCCGTGGCGGGTGATGACGCGCAGGTCCTTGTGGTCTACATTGTTGAGCAATACGATGTTCGGCATGGGGTCTCTCGTGATTTAGATTTTCTGCAAGCCGTGGCGCTTGATGTGGTTGATCAGGGTGCGGTTGTCCGGCAGTCCGCCCAGCATCTTGTGGGTCAGCTCGGCGGCCTCGCGGAAATAGCCGTCGGCCAGCGCGGCCTGGCGCGGCTGGGGATTCATGAATTCGCTGCGGAAGCCCATGCCGTACAACACGTACTGGTAGCTGGCCCACGGGAACACTTCCTCGATGCGGTTGAAGTCGTTGCGCGATGGGGCGCGGTGGCGCCACAAGGTCAGCAAATCGTTCAGCCGGTCGGGGACGGCGGCGGTGTTGTCGCGCCAATAGTCGCTGTCGCGGCGCTGGCTCAGCACGTAGTGCAGCTTGAGGAAGTCGATCACTCGTTCCCAGCGGTAGGTGAAGGCTTCGTTGAAACGGGCGGCGACGATGCCCATCGCCGCGCGCGTGGCCGGCAGTTCGTCGCTGACCATGGTGGCCGACATTTCCGCCAGCGCCAGGGCCGACGCTTCCAGCGGCTCGATGAAGCCGGCCGACAGGCCGATGGCCACGCAGTTGCGGTGCCAGAAGCGTTCGCGGTAGCCGGGGTTGAAGCTCAGCTTGCGCGGTGGCGGGATGTCCCGCGGGCCGCCGGTGTCGATGATGTAGCGGCGCAGCTCGGCCTCGGCCTGCTCGTCGCCGATGTGCGCGCTGGAGTACACGTGGCCGACGCCGCGCCGGGTCGGCAGGCCGATGTCCCAGATCCAGCCGGCGCTTTGCGCGGTGGACGAGGTCTGCGAGGCGATCGGGTAGTCGTCGTCGGGGTAGGGGACCTGCACCGCCAGCGCCGTGTCGTTGTACAGCACGTGTTTCTGCGACAGCAAGGGCACGGCGTAGTGTTTGCCCAGCAGCAGCGACTGCATGCCGGTGCAGTCGATGAACAGGTCGCCTTCCAGCGCGCCATGCGCCTGCGTGTGCAGCGCGGCGATGTCGCCATTGTCGTGGCTGGCGATGCCGACCACGTTGTCCGGCACGTGGTGCACGCCCAGCTTTTCCAGGCAGTGCTTGCGCAGGAAGACGCCGAACTTGCCGGCGTCGAGATGGTAGCCGTAGTTCGCCACCGACGAGAACTCCGGCGTCACCACCTGCTTGGGCGCGCGGCCGTTGACGCACAGGTGCGGCTGGTAGCTGACCAGGTCGGCGAACGGGATGGCGGGATGCTGCGCCTGCCATTGCTCCGGCAGGTTCACTTCGTCGTAGCCTTGCGGCAGCACGAAGGGATGGAAGTAGTAGTCGTTGTGCGCTCCAAGGTTGCCACCTCGCCAGCGGTTGAAGCGCGAGCCCTGCTTGAAGGAGGCGTCGCACTCGCGGAAGAAATCGGATTCGGACACACCGATGCGGCGCAGCGTGTCGCGCATGCTGGGCCAGGTGCCTTCGCCCACGCCGATGGGCGCGATGTCGGGCGATTCGATCAGGGTGATGTGCAGGGACGAGCCCTGGTGGTCGGCCGCGATCAGGCCGGCCGTCAGCCAGCCGGCGGAACCGCCTCCCACAATCACGATGCGTCTGACCATATTGCTCGCCTTAAGTCGAGGGAACTTCGAATACCGTCGTGCCCGCGCAGGCGGGAACCCATAGGACGGCTCTGCGCACGCGACGTATGGAGTCCCGCGTGCGCGGGAACGACGAGTTTGGCTAAAGTCTAACCGAAAAGGGCCGCTGACAGTCAGCGGCCCCGGAACGATCCACTGCCGGTTAGAACTTGTAGCGCGCGCCGATCATATAGCGCGGCCCCTGCTGCGTGACCGATTCCAGCTGCTGGTGCGTGCGGCTATGCACGCGCTGGATCGAGTTGCCCACGTTGATGCCCTCGAACTGGAAGCTCAGCTTCTCGCTGTAGTTGTAGCCGATGCTGAGGTCGACCTGGCCGTACGCTTCCACGTACTGCGGGTTCGGGCCGGAGCCGTCGAAGGTCGACGACAGGAACTCGCCGCGCCAGTTGTAGGCCAGGCGCGCGGTGAAGTTCTTGTCCTCGTAGATACCGACCACGTTCGACGAGTTCGACAGGCCGACCAGCGCGAACTGCTCGCCCAGCTTGGCGTTGTCGTACTTCAGGCCCGAGTGCACATAGGTGTAGTTGGTCGACACGCCGAAGCCGCTGTTGCCGAACATATGCTGCAAGTTCACCTCCAGGCCGTTCAGGCTGGCCGCCTTCTGGTTGGAGAAGGAGTTGATCTTGAAGTTGGCGATCGGATCGCTCGGCTGGCCGACGATGGTGCCGGTGGCATGGCCGTTGGCATCGGCACCGCGCGTCACGCCCGGCGCGCCGTCGTGGTTCTTGAAGATGTAGTCGCGGATGCAGGTGGTGTCGGCGGTGGTGCAGCCGTTGGCCAGCGCCTCGTTCCAGAACTTGCCGCCCACCGGCGTGTGCAGGTTGAACGGCGTGGCGTCGAACTGCGACTGGCCGGCGTAGTTTTCCAGGTTCTTGCGGAAGTAGCCCAGCGAGAAGAAGTTCTGCTTGCCGTAGTACCACTCGTAGGACAGGTCCAGGTTCTTGGACTTGACCGGCTTCAGCGCCGGGTTGCCCTGGCTGCCGGTGCCGCCGTTGGCGCGGACCAGCGAGTCCAGCGTGGTGCCGCCCTGGATCTGGTCGTAGCGCGGACGGCCGATGGTCTCGCCCAGGCTCAGGCGCACCTTCTGGTTCGGCGTGATCTCGATGTCGGAGTCAAAGCTCGGCAGCAGGTTGTGGTACTTGCCGGTCAGCGTGGTGAAGGTCGGATCGCCGAAGGTGATCGGCAACTCGTTCTGCGACACCCAGCTGATGCCCACGGCGGCCGGCACCAGCGCGGTCGAGGTGACGTCGGTGGTTTCATAGCGCAGGCCGATCGAGGTGCGGATCGGCAGCTTGGTGTCCCAGTCGGTGTTGAACTGGACGTAGGCCGAGTTGGACTTCTCGGTGGTGCGGGCGTCGTGGTCGAAGGTGGTCTTCGGCAGGTACAGCGCCGGCTGGCCGGAGGCGGCAGCGGCCAGCTGGCGCACCTGGGCGAAGTTGAAGGTATAGAACTGGTTGAACAGGTTGGAGTTGCCGCTGCCGTCGATGTGGTCGAAGTACTGGCGCACCGACTCGGGATGCCACACGCTGCTTGGATAGTCGGACGGCTTGGTGGCGCCGCCCCAGGTGTCGCGCTGCTGGTTGGAGAAGGCCGAGCGGTTCTTCACCTCGGACACGGTGGCGCCGAACTTCAGCTCGGACGCTTCCAGCACTTTCCACGCGCCCTTGAGCTGGGTCTGGTCGACCTCGCCCTTCATGTAGCCGTTGGTGAACACCGAGCCGGTGACCTGCTGCGGCGCCTTGGTGAAGTCGGCGCCGGCGATGCTCAGCACGGGGAAGTCATGGCTGAAGTCGGCCGTGGTGTCGCCGCGGCTGAAGCTGGCGGTGCCGAGCGTGTTGCTCGAACCGAAGGGGCTGTCGGCGCGCGACTCGGCGGTCGAGTGGTGGGTGTCGAGCTCGAAGCGCAGGTCGTTGGTCGGCTTCCATACGGCGTTGAAGCCCAGCGATTTGTTCTGCGTCTTGGTGGCGAAGTCGGCGCCGCCCATGGCGATGTCGGAGGTGCCGTCGAGGATTTCCTTGTAGATCAGCGGGCTGGAAACCGGACCGCCGGTCCACGAGCTGGTCGATTTGCCGAAGTTGAACCAGGCCGAGATGTCGTTGCGCTTGGTCTGGATCTTGTTTTCGGAATAGGTGTAGTCCAGCGTGGTGACCAGCTTGTCGACCGGCTTGTATTGCAAGGTCAGCTGGGCGTTGGTGCGCTGGCGCTTGACGCCGTTGAAGTTGTAGTTCAGGTTTTGCGGCACCGAGTACAGGTCGTTCGGGCCGGGACGGTTGGTGGCGCCGTCCTGCGGAATCGTGCCCCAGCTGTTGTCGTCGCCGCGGAACGGGCCCTTCCAGCCGTTGGAGACGGCCGCCGTGTTGTAGCCCAGGTTGCGTTCCTGGTAGCTGCCGGTCAGCGCCACGCCGACCTTGTTGTTGTCGAAGGTGTTCGAATACAGGCCGGAGATTTCCGGCGTGGTCGAGCGGCTGGCTTTGACGTCGCCCGGCAGGTTGCCGTTGGTGCTGTCGTACACGCCCTTGACGCCCACGCTCGAGTGCATGCCCGGACGGTCGAACGGGCGCGCCGTCATCACGTTGACGGTGGCGCCGATGCCGCCGGTCGGCGTTTCGGCGCGGCTGGTCTTGTACACCTGCAGCTGCGAGATCGCTTCCGACGCCAGGTTGGCGAAGTCGAAGGCGCGGCCGTTCAGGTCGCCCAGGTTGGAGGTCGGCATCTGGCGGCCGTTCAGCAGCACCAGGTTGAAGTCGGGGCCGACGCCGCGCACCGTGATCTTGGAACCCTCGCCGATCGAACGGTCGATCGACACGCCGGAAATGCGCTGCAGCGATTCGGCCAGGTTGGTGTCGGGGAACTTGCCGATGTCCTCGGCCACAATGCCGTCGACGATGCCGTCGGAATTGCGCTTGAGGTTCATCGACGAAAGCAAGCTCTGGCGA
This sequence comes from Rugamonas sp. A1-17, assembly GCA_025548565.1. Classification (GTDB taxonomy): domain Bacteria; phylum Pseudomonadota; class Gammaproteobacteria; order Burkholderiales; family Burkholderiaceae_D; genus Rugamonas. Next base: position 92,821 of record JAJLPB010000011.1, on the reverse strand, counting down.
ATACCGGTCACCACCACGCTCTGGACTTCCGGTTCGGCAGCCTTGGCGGGCGCTTCCTGCGCCAGCGCCTGGGCGGCCGCCGCCGCGCAGGCGCTGGCCACCGCCAGGCTCATTAATTTCTGTCGTGCCTTTGGATAATGCATGTCATCTCCTGTGTTTTTTATGAACAGCTCGCTCGCGACTTCCCTCAACCCAGATTTGGAAAGGTTTCCAATTCATGTGGCAAATATAGCACCGAACGAATTTCAAAGTCAATTTGCGATGCCGCATAAGTGGGGCCGGGTTTTCGTTGACAGAGGAAAGCAAGCCGTGCAACATGGCTGGGAACGTTTCCAAAAAGAGACACTTTGCATGCACACCCCATCGGAAAGGCGGTCGCCGTGGCCACCATCAAAGACGTAGCCCGCCTGGCGGGTGTAGGACTGGGCACCGCCTCGCGCGTCGTCAGCGGCAAGGGTTCGGTGTCGCCGGCCACGCTGGCGCGGGTCCGCGCGGCCATCGAGGAACTGGACTTCCGGCCCTCGCACGCGGCGCGCACGCTGCTGTCGGGCTCCAGCCAGATGATAGGCGTGTACATCCCTGTGCTCAGCGGCACCTTCTACACGCCCATCCTGCAAATCATCGACAACGAATTGCGCGCGGCCGGCCTGCACATGGTGGTGGCCTTCGGCGCCGGCCTGGGCGGCGCGCGCCAGCAGGCGATCGAGGGCATCGCCTTCCTGATCGAGCGCGGTTGCGATGGCCTGATCCTGATGACCAATGTGCTGCAGGAGGAGGATATCGCCGCGCTGCGCTTCCAGCACAAGCGCATGGTGGTGCTCAACCACAGCTTCGACAGTCTGGCCGGCCAGTGCTTCACGGTCGACCACATGCTGGGCGGGCGGATGGCGGCGCGCACCTTGCTCGACCACGGGCACCGGCGGATCGCCGTGGTGGCCGGGCCGTCCAGCCTGCCGGACAACGTGGTGCGGGTCAACGCCTTCCTCGACGAGCTGCGCGCCAACGGCGTCGACCCCGCCGGCCTGTGGGTGACCGAGCGTGATTTCTCGCCGGCCGGCGGCTGGTCGGCGGCCAAGGAGTTGATGGACTCGAAGCACCCGTGCAGCGCGCTGTTCTGCGCCAACGACGAGATGGCGGTGGGCGCGCTGTCCTACTTCCAGGAGGCCGGCATCCGCGTGCCGCACGAGCTGTCGGTGATCGGCTACGACGACACGCCCAGCGCGGAATTCTCGGCGCCGCGCCTGACCACGGTGCACATGCCGTGGCGCGAGATGACGCAGAACGGCATCAACGCCTTGCTCAACAGCTGCTACGACCTGCAGCGCCCGGTCACGCGCGGCTATCCGGTGACGATGACGTTGCGCGCGTCGCTGGCCTCCCACGCCGAGGCCGCCAAGCCGGCCCGCCGCCGCAAGCCGGCCTGAGGATTCTCTCCTTCGGAAACGATGTCGAAATGCCATGGAAAACCAGGGCGGTAGTTGTTAATTTGCCGCATGAATCTGGTTTCACGTTCAAGATTGGTGGAAACAATAGACGCTCCACAGTGATGTCTATACATTCAGCCTAGCAACAACCATCACGTGGCACCCATGTTGCATTCAATCGACACCTGACATCACGAAAATAAAGAGATCGAACAATGAAAAAGAATTTTCCATTCGCAGCGTTGTTGTTGTCCGCCAGCCCATACGTCCTGGCCCAGGCCCAGGCCGGAGCAGCCGCCGTCGCCCAGACCGCGGCCGTGCAACCAGCCGCCGCCGATGCCGCCCCGGACGATATCCAGAAAGTGGTGATTGTTTCCACCGGCAGCCGTGGCGCCCAGCGCACCATGGTCGATACGCCGGTGCCGGTCGATATCATCGGCTCGCGCGACCTTGACAAGACCGGCCAGGCGTCGCTCGACAAGGCGCTGCAGTTCCGCGTCCCCTCGTTCAACACCGTGCAGACCCCGGTCAACGATGCCACGTCGCTGCTCGATCCGTATGAAATCCGTAACATGGGACCGAGCCGCGTGCTGATCCTGATTAACGGCAAGCGCAAGAACGCCAGTTCGCTGGTCTACACGCAGACCTCGCCGGGCCGTGGCGAAAGCGGCTCCGACATTTCCGCCATTCCGCAGGACGCGATCAAGCGCATCGAAGTGTTGCGCGACGGCGCCTCCGCCCAGTACGGCTCGGACGCCATCGCCGGCGTGGTCAACATCATCCTCAAGGATAACGCCGAGGGCGGCTCGGTCACGGCGCGCGCCGGCATCACCCACGAGAGCGACGGCAAGATGGGCGGCCTGAGCCTGAACCAGGGCGTCGCGCTGGGCGACCGGGGCTTTGTCAACTACACGCTCGACGTGTCCCATGTCGGCCTGTCCAACCGTCCCGGCAAGGTCGATGCGCGGGCCGAGCCCGATACGCTGGGCGGCACCCTGGCCGACGCGCAAGCCTTCCTGGCGATCAAGCCCGATGCGGGCAATATCAACGGCTCGCCCGCCACGTCCGCGCAAAAGGCCCTGGTCAACAGCCGCTACGACTTGAACGATGACGTCACGCTTTACGGCAATGCCGCGTATGTGCACAAGCAGGTCGACAGCTATGCCAACTACCGCACGCCGTACTGGCGTCCGACCGACTACGGCTTGCTGCACGCGCCCGGCACTCCCTACCTCGGCTACGTGCCGACCTTTGTCGGCAAGCTCGACGACTACAACGCCACCGGCGGGGTGAAGTTCCCGCTGGGCGGCTGGGCCACGGACCTGAGCCTGACCTACGGCGGCAACGAGCAAAGCTACGAGGTCGGCAATTCGGTCAACCGCAGCCTGGGCGCGGCCTCGCCGACGCACTTCAACGCCGGCGGCGTGAAGTTCGAACACTTCGTGTTCAACGGCGACCTCTCCAAGCAGGTCGCGCCGACCGTCAGCGCGTATGCCGGCACTGAAATCCGCCACGAGAAATTCAAGACCATCGCCGGCGAGGAAGCGTCGTATATCGGCACCGGCGCCGACTCCTTTGCCGGCAACGATCCGCGCAATTCCTTCCCGACCTCGCGCTCGAACTACGGCGCGTACGGCGGCGCCACCTGGGACATCAGCGACAGCCTGCTGGTCGACGGCACCGGCCGCTACGAAAAATACAGCGACTTCGGCAGCGCCTTCGTGTGGAAGCTGTCGTCCCGCCTGAAGGTGAGCGAGCAGCTGACCTTGCGCGCGTCGGCATCGACCGGCTTCCGCGCGCCGTCGCTGGCGCAGATCTACACGCAGAAAGCCCAGTACAGCTTCGTGCCGGGCAAGGGCATCCAGGTGTCCGGCCTGGTCAACAATGTGTCCAAGGAAGCGGCGGCGCTCGGCGTGCCGAAGCTGCAGGCCGAGAAGTCCAACAACATCACGCTGGGCCTGGGCCTCAAGCCCGACAACAACACCAGCATCACGGTCGACTACTACAACATCAAGGTAAAGAACCGTATCGTGCTGGGCAAGGAGATCGTGCCGGCCTGTAACGAGACCGATCCGGCGAAGCAAGCCGCCTGCGTGGCGGCCAGCCCGCTCGACCAGGTGTTGAACGCCAACGGCATCGTCTCGGTGAGCTTCTTCGCCAACGCGCTGACCAGCCGCACCTCGGGCCTCGACTACGTGATGTCGCGGAAGAACCTGCCGCTGGGTGGAGGCAAAGTCACGCTGAACCTGTCGGGCAATCTGTCGCTGAAAAACGAGCGCGAGGGCGACGTCCACAATCCATCGACGGTGGCGGCCGCGAACCAGTCCGTGCTCGACGCGACCCAGGAAGCGCTGATGTTCACCTCGCGTCCGAAATACAAGACCATCTTTGGCGCGGACCTCGACTACAAGGACTACAACTTCTCGCTGAATAACACCTTGTTTGGTCCGACCCGTTTCCGCAATGCCGGCCTGGACAACAACCTGGAGGTGGAATTCAAGACCAAGGTGGTCACCGACTTCGCGTTCAACTACAACGTGGCCAAGAACGTGACCTTGTCGTTCAACATCAACAACATCCTGAACGTCACGCCGAAGTGGAACATGAAGGCGCTCAACTCGACCGGCCAGGCGCTGTTGGACAGCAAGGCCAAGGACCCGGTCACCGGCATGACCCCGTCCGAGGTGCAATACAACTCCATCACCTTCGACGGCCGCTACTCGATGGTGACCTACGACGGTTCGCAGTTCAGCCAGCTGGGCCGCACCTTCGCCGCCTCGCTGAACTATCGCTTCTAAGCGCTACGCCGCAGCTATAATGAGGTCCGCGGCTCCGTAAGGGGCGGCGGACCTTTTTTATGGAGTGGTACACATGGTTTCGTTACAAGATCAATTGCTGAAGGCTGGCCTGGTGGCCAAGAACAAGGTCAAGGTCGCCAATCAGGAAAAGAGCAAGCAGAAGAAGGAAGAGCGCCGCACCGGCACGCAAAGCGTGGACGAAGCCAAGCTGGCCGCGCAGGAGGCGCAGCGCAAGCTGGCCGAGCGCAACCGCGAACTGAACGCGCAGCGCGACGCCGCCGCGCAGCAGAAGGCCATCCTGGCGCAGATCGCGCAGATGGTGCAGCAGAACCGCCAGGACAAGGGCCGCAACGGCGACATCGCCTACAACTACACGCACGGCAGCAAGATCGAGCGCATGTTCGTGACGGCGGCGGTGCGCGAGCACCTGGTCGCGGGGCGGCTGGTGATCGTGGTGCTGAACGGCGTGGCCGAACTGGTGCCGCGCGTGATCGCCGACAAGATCGCCGAGCGCGATCCAGCGCTGGTGGTGCGCGTCAACAAGAGCACCACCGCGGTGGAGGAAGACGATCCGTACGCCGCCTTCCAGATCCCCGACGACCTGATGTGGTGATCAGGCGCCCAGGCGCGCCTTCAGCAGGGACAGGCCTTGCGCCAGCAGACCGTCGGCCGGCATGTCGCCGTGCGGCGTCAGCTGGTCGATAATCTGCGGCAGCATGCCGGCCAGGCCGGACGACACCTGCTGCGGATCGATGCCGGCGTGGCCGGCGATTTGCTGCAGCTGGTCCGAGCCCAGCGCCGCCTCCAGCTGGTCGCCGGAAATGGCCTGGTTGGCGCCGGTGCCGATCCAGGACATGACCTGGTCGGCCAGGCCGCTCTCCTTGAGCTTCTCCAGCACGGCCGGCACGCCGCCGGCCTGGTCTATCATCACCATCACGCCCGACAGCAGGTTCCCCTGCTGCGCGTCGCCCTGCTGGCCGCCCAGCGATCCCATTACCTGCCCTGCAAGTTGATCCAGTAAGCTCATCGTATTCTCCGGTTGGGTAAGGCAATGGAGATATGATTTTTGCACTGAATTAACGGCAGGGCAAGCGGCTTTTGGTGCGCAGTGGCGGCCGACTCAGGCCAGCAGTTTGAGCAGCGCGGCGGCGGCCGCTTCCGACGAGGCCGGGTTCTGGCCGGTCACCAGCAGGCCGTCGGTGACCGCGTAGGCTTGCCAGTCGCCGAGCTTGGAGTAGATGCCGCCGTTTTCCTTCAGCATGTCCTCGACCAGGAAGGGCACGACCTTGGTCAGGCCGACCGCTTCCTCCTCGGTGTTGGTAAAGCCGGTCACCTGCTTGCCGCGCACCAGCGGACTGCCGTCCGCCGCCTTCACGTGGCGCAGCACGCCCGGCGCGTGGCACACCGCCGCCACCGGTTTGCCGGCCGCCAGCATGGCTTCGATCAGCGCGATCGAGGCGCGGTTTTCGGCCAGGTCCCACAGCGGGCCGTGGCCGCCCGGATAAAACACAGCATCGAAATCAGCGGCCGAGACATCGGCCAGCTTGCCGGTATGGGCCAGCGCGGCTTGCGCCTCGGGGTCGGCCTTGAAGCGGATGGTGGCCGGGGTCTGCGATTCGGGCGCGTCGCTCTTCGGGTCCAGCGGCGGCTGGCCGCCCAGCGGCGAGACCAGCGTCAGCTTGGCGCCGGCTTCCTTCAGCGCGTAGTACGGCGCGGCGAATTCCTCCAGCCAGAAGCCGGTCTTGTGGCCGGTGTTGCCCAGTTGGTCATGCGAGGTGAGTACCATCAGGATGTTCATGTCGTGTCCTTTGTGTGTGAGGTGGAGTTACAGTGCTGCTTCCAGGATGCGGCGGCTGCGGGCCAGGTCGATGTCGCGGTGTTCGCCCAGGCTGGTCATGCCGTGCGCTTGCAGTTGCGCCAGCACGGCTTCCACCGCCTCCTGGCCCAGCTGGTAGGCCGACAGGCGGGTCGGGATGCCCAGGCCTTCGAAGAACGCGCGGGTGCGGGCGATGGCGGCGTCGATGCGTTGCTCGTCGCTGCCGTCGCGGATGCCCCAGACGCGCTCGCCGTATTGCAGCAGCTTCGCGTGTTTGCTGTCGCGCTGTACGTCCAGCAGCGACGGCAGCACCAGCGCCAGCGTGCGCGCGTGGTCGATGTCGTACAGCGCGGTGAGCTCGTGGCCGATCATGTGGGTGGCCCAGTCCTGCGGCACGCCCGCGCCGATCAGGCCGTTGAGCGCCAGGGTGGCGGTCCACATCAGGTTGGCGCGGGTGGCGTAGTCGTCCGGCGCGGCCAGCGCTTGCGGCGCGATCTCGACCAGGGTCTGCAGCAAGCCCTCGGCGAAGCGGTCCTGCGCCAGCGCCTGCACCGGATAGGTCAGGTATTGCTCGACCGTGTGGACGAAGGCGTCGACCAGGCCGTTGGCGACCTGCTTGGCCGGCAGCGTGAAGGTCTTGGCCGGATCGAGCACCGAGAACTGCGGGAACAGCAGCGGGCTGCGGAACGGCAGCTTGGTGTGGGTGGCCTTGTGGGTGACCACGGCGCCGTTGTTCATCTCCGAGCCGGTGGCGGGCAGGGTCAGCACGGCGCCGAAGGGCAGGGCGCGGCGCACCTTGGCGCCGCCGCTCAGGGCGATCTCCCACGGCTCGCCGTCGTACAGCGCGGCGGCGGCCACGAACTTGGTGCCGTCGATGACCGAGCCGCCGCCGACCGCCAGCAGGAAGTCGATCCCGTCGCGGCGCACCTGTTCGACGGCGCGCATCAGGGTCTCGTAGCTTGGGTTGGGTTCGATGCCGCCGAACTCGCGGCTGACGCGGGCACCGAGCGCGCGGCGCACCTCGGCCAGGGTGCCGGTCTTCTCGGCGCTGGCGCCGCCGTACAGGATCAGCACGCGGGCCGATTCCGGCACCAGCCGCGACAGTTGGGCGACAGTCTCGGCCCCGAAGACGATCTTGGTAGGGTTGTGAAATTCAAAATTCTTCATGCTAGCTCCTGATATTAGACTGGTCGTCTAGAAAATAGGGTCAAAAAATTGGGGTCAAGTCTGACATTCGGACACGAGCTCTACAGTAGCGACCCCGCTAGTGCGGAGCCCGTGTCCGAATGTCAGACTTGAGCCCCGAGGTTGAGGATGGACAGCGTGGCTTGCCAGGCGGCGCGCAGCGCGCTGGGCTCGCGCCGCAGCTTGGTCAGCAGCGCCGCGCCCAGCCACAGTTGGTACAGTGCCAGCGCCGTGTGCTGCGCATCGCTGATGTCGCGCAGCGAACCGTCCGCCATCGCCCGCTCGATGCTGTCGGCCAGCCGGCCGACGATGCGGTTGGTGCCATCGAGCAGCGTGGTGCGCATGGCTTCCGACATGTCCGCCACTTCGCCGCTGAGCTTGACCACCAGGCAGCGGCAATCGCAGCTGTCCGCGTCGAGGTCGTCCCAGCTGGCCCAGTAATCCATCAGCGAGCGCGCGGCGCTCTTGCCGGGCTGGTTCAGGGTGACGTCCATTTGCGCCAGATAGCGCTCGATGTAGTCTTCCAGCAGCGCCTCGCCGAACAACTCCTTGGACTTGAAGTAGTGATAGAAGGAGCCCTTGGGCACGCCGGCCGCCGTCAGGATCTCGTTCAAGCCCACGCCGGCAAAGCCTTTGCCGGTGATGATGGTCTTGCCCGTGTCCAGGATGTGCTGGCGGACGTTTTGGTGTTCTGTCGTCATGGTGGACACATCATAACACAATTAGACCAGTCGTCTAGTATTTTCTCCGTCCGGCGAAATCCGGCGGCAACGCCCGGCCATGCCGGGCGTTGCACGCAGAGGGCGGACTCAGCCGCGGCGCACCAGCTTCATGCCGTTGGCGCGGCCGAGGTAGGCCACCATGCCGGTGACCTTGCCGGCGCGGTCGCGCTCCAGCCGCAGTACGATGCCGGCGGCGCCGAAGGCGTCGGTGAAGACGTTGTCGAGCGGCTGCTCACCGAAGCGCGGGACCGTCATCCACAGCTTGCCGTCCTTGAGCCTCAGCGTGAAGGTCGCGTTGAGTTCGTCGCTGTGGTAGTTGCCCGCCACGCCGGCCAGCTGCGCGGGCGTCATGGCGCCGGGGAGCACCCGTTCGAAGCGGGCCGGTGGTTCGCTCTGACGCTCCAGCACCAGCGTGCGTTCGGTGATGATGGCGGGCTGGGCCATGCGCTGGGGATCGCGCACGAAGCGGCCTTCCGCCACCGGCAGCAGCTCCTGCTTCATGCCCGGCGCGGCGTACCACAGCTTGCCGTCCTGCGCGTCCACCCGGCGCAGCATGCCCTCGCGCGCGTTCCAGTACACGCCGGCGTAGCGGGCCGGATCGGCCAGGGCCACCGCCGCCGGCTCGGCCGCCGCGGCCGCGGCCGGGAATTCGCCGGCCGCGTAGATGTCGGCCACCTGGCGCGCCAGCCTGGCCGGGGCCACGTCGGGACGGTTGCACAGCACGGCCACGCCCAGTTTCAGTTTCGGCAGGCGGATCAGTTCAGACCGGTAGCCGGCGAAGGCGCCGCCGTGGGAGACGATGTCCAGGCCGCGGTACTGCTCCACCATCAGGCCGCGCGCGTAGTGCAGCGGGGTGCCGTCGTTGAGCTTGCCCACCGCCTGCAGCTGCTCGACCAGCCAGGCGCCGCCCACCTTGGGCTGGTAGAAATTGGCGTCCCACTTGGCCAGGTCGGCCACGGTGGACTGGACCGCGCCGTCGCCGGTCTGCTCCCAGTTCGACATCAGCAGCGCGAAGCCGGCGGGGCCGTTCGGACGATAGGCGGTGGCGCGGTGCGGCACCACTTTGGCGTGATCGTCGAGGATGCTGGTGTCGGCCATGCCCAGCGGCTCGAAGATGCGCGCCTTGGAGAATTCGGCCAAGCTCTTGCCGCTGACCTTCTCGACGATCTGGGCCAGCAGGAAGTAGCCGGTGTTGCTGTAGGTGTAGGCGCTGCCGGGCTGGAAGTTCAGGCCCCGCTGGCGCGCGACGGCGGCCAGCGCGTCGGCGCTGGTGCTGACATCGCCGTCGTCGACGCCGCTCAGGTTCAGCAGCGCAATGTAGTCGCGCAGGCCGCTGGTGTGGTGCAGCAGGTGGTCGACCGTGATCGGCGTGCCGTAGTCGGGCAGTTGCGGCAGGTAGCGGCGGATGTCGTCGTCCAGCTTGAGCTTGCCGTCCTGTACCAGCAGCAGGATGGCGGCCGCCGTGAACTGCTTGGACGTCGAGGCGAGGTCGAACACGGTCCGGCGCGCGTCGATGGCGACGTCGTGTTCGAGGCTGGCGGCGCCGTAGCCCTGTTCGAACAGCGGCTTGCCGTCGCGCCAGGCGGCGACCGCGCAACCGGGCGCATCGGCCTTGGCGTACGGCGCGAACAGGGCGGCGGCTTGCTCGTCCGGCGTGGCGGCGCCGGCGGCGTGGCTCAGGATCAGGGCGGATAACAGCAGGGTCAGACGGCTAGGCTTGTTCATGGCATCTCCTTTGTGGTGTTTTAGTGAAGTATAACACCAGTATTGTCAAAAGAGTCAATGTGGAAAACCAGCTATTTTTGGCGGATGCGGTATGCTGGCGGGATGCCACAGCCGAACAATAAACCCGGATCCCGTTTCTGGCGCGACGCCAGCCTGCCCTTCATCGAGGCGCGCACGGTTGGCGACGGCCGCAAGCTTTGCTACGGCAGGCACGCGCACGAGACGTTCTCGATTGGCGTGATCCGCAGCGGCCACACCGATTACCTGAACCAGTCGTCGCGCCGGCAGGTAGGGCCGGGCACCGTGGTGCTGATGAATCCCGGCGACGTCCACGCCTGCAATCCAATCGCCGACGAGACCTGGTCCTACCGCATGCTGTATGTGGACCGCGCGTGGCTGGCCGGCCTGCAGCGCGAATGGGGCTGTCACGATTTCCGCCCGTTCGCGGCGGCCATGAGCACGGCGCCGGCGCTGTACGCGGGCTTCAATCGCTTCTACGACGTGCTGACGGCCGATGGCGCCGACCACCTGCGGCGGCAGTGCGCGGCGGTGGACTTCTTCGGTCAGGTGCAGTCCAGCCTGGCCCCGGCCGCCATCGTCGAGCGCGAGGCCAACCGCAAGCTCGACCGCGCGGCCGACTACATCCGCGACAACTGCGCGGCGGCGCTGAAGCTGGAGGACATCTGCGGCGCGGCCGGGCTGTCGCCGTCCTACCTGATCCGCGCCTTCCGCAAGCGCTACGGCATGACGCCGCACGCCTACCTGCTGAACCGCCGCATCCAGCTGGCGCGCGGCCTGCTCAAGGGCGGCGCGGCGATCGCCGAGGTCGCGCTGGCGACCGGCTTCGCCGACCAGGCGCATTTCCAGCGCACCTTCAAGCAGCTGCTGGCGGCGACGCCGGGGCAGTATCTGCGCTGAGCAGCAGGTAGAGCGCGCTGGCCGCCAGCAGCAGCGCCATGGCGCGGTTGAAGCGGCGCATGGCGGCCGGATCGGCCAGCCGGCTGCCGAGGAAGGCGCCGGCATAGGCCCAGCAGGCGATCGAGCCATAGCAGATCACGAAGTACAGCGCGGCGAACCGCCACACCAGCACAGGATCGCCGTCGGCCACGAACGCGCCCATGCCCGCCACCGACGCCACCCAGGCTTTGGGATTGAGCCACTGCATGGCCGCGCCCATCGCCAGCGACGGCCGCTTGCCGTGGCCGCCGGGCGCGAGCGCACCGTCGTCGCGCGCCAGCTTCCAGGCCATGAACAGCAGGAAGGCCACGCCGGCCAGCTGGATCGACCGCGCCAGCGCCGGCGCACGGGCCAGCAGTTCGTGCAGTCCCAGGCCGGTCAGCAGCAGCAGGGCGGTGAAGCCGACGGTGGCCCCGGTCACGTGGCGCAGGCTGGCGCGCAGGCCGTGCCGCGCGCCGCTGCTCAGGGCGACGATGTTGACCGGGCCGGGGGTGATCGATGAGGCCAGCGCGAAGGCGGCCATGGAAATCAGGATGGTCATGGTGGGGGTCTCCGATAATTGACAGTACCGGGGCGGACGATACGCGGCGCGACCGCCGCCGTATTGAAGGAAATGACCCCGCCCGCTGTGATAATTTGAGAGTTTTCCTCCCCGTAAATCGCACATACTGGTTCTTTGCCTGGTCGATGACACTTCGAGGTGCCGCCTATGATGTCCAGCAACACGCCGGAACACCCGCCCGGCCAGCCCGCCGCCCAGGGCCGGAACCGGCGGCCCATCATGTTCCTGGCCATCTCCCTCGTGGTGCTGGTGTGCGTGTCGCTGATCGGCGTGCAGGCCTGGCTCAGCGTGCGCGCCCGGACGGTCCAGTTGAAGGAATCGGAAATGGCGGCCGCCAACCTGGCCGAGGCGGTGGCGCAGCATGCCTACGACACCATCAAGGAAGCCGACACCGTGCTGGTCGGACTGGTGGAGCGCATCGAGCACCAGGACCCGGCGGGAGCGGACTACGGCCGCATCCACGACCTGCTGGTGCATCGCGTCGCGGAACTGCCGCAGCTGCACGGGATATTCATCTACGGCGATGACGGCCGCTGGCTGGTCAACTCGCAGCCGGTGCTGCTGCGCGGGCAGAACAACTCGGACCGCGAGTACTTCATCTACCACCGCGAGCATGCGGGCCGGGGCATCCACATTGGCCCGCCGGTGCGCAGCAAATCGACCGGCGACTGGATCGTGACGGTGTCGCGCCGCTTCAACCGGCCGGACGGCGGCTTCGGCGGCGTGGTGCTGGCCACCATCAGCATGGAATACTTCCAGAGGTACTTCCAGCGCTTCAGTATCGGACAGGAGGGCGCCATCCAGCTGGCGCTGGATGATGGCATCCTGCTGGTGCGCCGGCCCTTCAACGAAAAATCGCTGGGGCGGGACATCTCCAAATTGCCGCTGTTTAGCTACTATCTGCCGAGGGCCGCCGCCGGCACCGTCACCTTCCCGTCGGCCCAGGACGGCGTGACGCGGATTAACAGCTACCGGCGCCTGGATCAATATCCGCTGGTGGTGTCGGCGGCGCTGTCCAGGGACGAGGCGCTGGCGCAGTGGCGCGGCGACGTGTATCTGGACAGCGGCGGCATCCTGCTGCTGGTGCTGGTGGTCGGCCTGCTGGGTGTGCGGCTGGTGCGCCAGATCCGGTGGCGGAACCAGGCCGAGGACGAACTGGTGCGGGCCCGCAACGGGCTGGAGACGCTGAACCACGAGCTGGAGCGGCTGGCCATGCAGGACGGCCTGACAGGGCTGAGCAACCGCCGTCATTTCGACACCGCGCTGCGGAACGAATTCAGCCGGGCCATGCGCAGCGCCAGCCCGCTGGCGTTGATCATGCTCGATGTCGATTGCTTCAAGCAGTACAACGATCTGTACGGCCACGCCGCCGGCGACGAATGCCTGAAGGCGATCTGCAAGGTGGTCGCCGCCAGCAAGCACCGGCCGGGCGACGTCGCCGCACGCTATGGCGGCGAGGAGTTGGCGGTGCTGCTGCCGGGGACCGACGTGGCGGGCGGCGTCGCCGTGGCCGGTAGGATCCTGGCCGCCATCGAGGCGCTGCAACTGAAGCATCCCGGCAACCCCACCGGCCACGTCACGGTCAGCGCCGGGGTCGAGGCGTTCGCGCCGGTGCGTTTCGAGTCCGAGCCGGTTGACCTGATCCAGGCCGCGGACCAGGCCCTGTACCGGGCCAAGTCGCAGGGCCGCAACCGCGTCGCCTCCAACATCGTCGGGCCTGGGCGGGAATCGCCGGAGCTCAAAACTTCAGCGTCAACATCGTGACGCCGAACGCCAAAAACATGCCACCTCACACCTGGGACAGGTGCTGTTCGACCGCAGCGCCGGCGGCCCCGCGACGCTGACGCCGGCCGGGCGCAAGCTGCATGACAGCGTGGGCGCGAAAATGACGGCGATTCAGGCCGCCGTCCAGGGCCTCGGCGCGCTGGTGGTGCCCGAGGCCTTCGTCCGTGCCATGTTCGACATCGAGGCGCTGCGGTGCCTTTCAATGCCGGTGGACAGCGGCAGCTATTCGTATGCGATCGGCCGCAGGCAGGCATTCGCGCGTGTGACGATATTCACCGACTGGCTGAAGGAAGCAGGACATCTGGAAAATGAAAACAGCGTGTCTCTTCGCGGGCACAAAACAGGATTTTCCTAGCCAATAATTTTTGACAAGCATAGTATCGAATGCTGAAACAGAGCGGATAGAAGTGCCTTATAACTGTTGAACTGAAAGGGAAAAATATGAAAAAAACAAATGTCCTCGCAATGAGCGTCATGCTGGCCTTGTCATGCGCCGCCTACGCACAAGACCATGCCGAGCATCCGCACTGGAGCTATCAGGGCAAAGGCGACCCGGCGCATTGGGCGGACCTGGACGCGGCGAACACCGCCTGCAAACTGAGCAAGGAACAGTCGCCGATCGATATCGAAGAGCGCAACGCCAAGAAGGCGCCACTGGCCCCGTTGGCTTTCAATTACGCGGCCGGCACCGCCGAGATGATCAACAACGGCCACACGGTGCAGATCAACCTGCCGTCCGGCAGCGTGCTGAAGGCGGGCGACGATAGCGCCAATCTGCTGCAGTTCCACTTCCACACGCCGAGCGAAGAAAAAATCAACGGCGTCAATTATCCGATGGTGGCCCACTTCGTCCACAAGACCGCCGACGGCAAGTTGTCGGTGGTTGCAGTGCTGTTCAAGGAGGGCGCCGAGAACAAGACGCTGGCGCCGCTGTTCGACGCGTTGCCGGCCGAGGGCAAGTCGGTGCAACTGGCCAGCTTCAACCCGGCCGACGTGCTGCCCGCCAACCACGCCTACTTCAAGTTCATGGGCTCGTTGACGACGCCGCCATGCAGCGACGGCGTGCGCTGGCAGGTGCTGCGCACGCCGGTCGAGCTGTCGAAGAAACAGCTGGCCGAATTCCACAAGTTCTACAAAATGAATGCACGCCCCGTGCAGCCATTGAACGGCCGCGTGGTCCAGGTCAGCGAATAAGGTTCGCCGTTCAACGACGCGGCCGGCGCGCAATCGCCGGCCGCTTTCAAGCAAAGCGTCGCGGCCATCCGGCCGGCCCGCAAGTTGGCATCCGAATAGGATGCCTGCGGCCCCTTCCCATTTACCCTCCAGGATTCTTCCATGCGCCTTCGTCCTCTTGCCGCATTGCTCGTTCTTTGCCTGTCCGCTGCGGCAGCGCAGTCCGCCGAACAGCGGGTGGCCGTCGCGCCCGAGGTCAGCGGCGCCTGGGTCACGCCCGATGGCGCATGGGATGGCCGCGCGGTGCTGATGCTGCACGGCTTTGCCGACGATATGGACGGCGCCGGCGACCTCAGCAAGCGTATGGCCGGACAGCTGGCCAGGATCGGTATCGCCTCGCTGCGCATCAACTTCCGCGGCGAGGGCGACCGCCTGCGCAGCAACATCGAATCGACGCTGCAGACGCGCGTGGCGGACACCGAGGCGGCCTATGCCTTCCTGCAGAAGCAGCATGGCGTGAGCGCGGGCCACAGCGCGGTGCTGGGCTGGAGCCTGGGCGCGAGCACGGCGCTGGTGGTGGGCGGCCAGCATCCCGCATGGTTCCGCAGCATGGTGCTGTGGTCGGCGCCGAGCGGCGAGCAGTTCGCGCAGATGACCGCCAATCCCGTGGCCCAGAAGGCGCTGCGCGAGGGCGAGGCCACCGACGTCATCCCCGGCTGGAAGAGCATCACGACCAGGCGCGAGTATTACGAGAGTTTTCGCGGCGTCGATCTGGACCAGTCCCTGGCCAAATATCCCGGCGCCTTCCTGACCATACGCGGCAGCCGTGATTTCCTGCCGCAGCGCGATGCCCAGTTGCTCAAGATCGCGCCAGGCAAAAGCAAGGAAGCGGCGCTGATCGGCGACGCCGACCATGTGTTCAACGTCTTCGAGCCCGGCAGCGAGGCCCCGCAACGCGTGCTGGACCTGACCGCGGCCTGGCTGGCGCGCTCGCTTTGACAAGCCCGGGGGCGCTGCGGCGTCACGTAAGGATTGCCTTACAGAACTACCGGAATATGCTGATCCTAAGAAGGCAACGGCGGTGATATCGTCATTTTTTACTGGCGATGCCCCCTGCGCCGCCCCGCCATATTAGGAGCCGCTTCGTGCGAAACAACCATCCCGTCACCAACGTTGAATATATTCTGAAGGACGATGAGACCGTTGTATCCAAGACCGATCTGAACGGTAATATCACCTACGTCAACCAGGACTTCATCAACATCAGTGGATTCTCGGCCGGGGAGCTGATCGGCGCGCCGCAAAATATTGTGCGTCACCCGGACATGCCGGCCGAGGCTTTCGCCGATTTCTGGCACACGATCCAAAGCGGCAAGGCCTGGACCGGGCTGGTAAAAAACCGCTGCAAAAACGGCGACCACTACTGGGTGGAGGCGAACGCCGCGCCACTGCTTGAAAACGGCAAGCTGGTCGGTTATACCTCGATCCGGGTCAAGCCGAGCCGTCAACAGGTGGCAGCGGCGGAAGCCGCTTATCGCAACATCAAAAATGGCGGCAAGGCGCTCGAAGTGCGTGAAGGGATGGTCGTTGAGCGGTCGCTGTTCCGGCGCTTCAACCTGATGGCGATCTGGTCGGTTCGCGCCAAGATCACCTTCGCGTTCGGTGTCCTGGCGCTGCTGTTCGCCACCGGCCTGGCCGGCGGCGGTGCGCGCGGCGCCTGGGCCGGCGCGGCCTCCGTGCTGGGCATGGTGTTGAGCCTGCTATTTGGCTACATCCTCCATCGCGCCGTCGCGGCGCCGCTGGTGCGCGTGAGGCGGGATATCGAGCGGATGAGCGCGGGCGATCTTTCCGGGAAAATCGTCGCCGAAGGCAATGACGAACTCACCCAGCTCGTGCAATCGCTGCGCGTCCTGCAGACCAACGTCAAGCTGCTGGTCGGACAGATCAAGGAGGCGACCGAGGTCGTCAACAATGGCGCGGGAGAGATCGCCGCCGGCAGCGCGCATCTGTCGACCCGCACCGAATCGCAGGCCAGTTCGTTGCAGGAGACCGCGTCCTCGATGGAGGAGCTGACCAGCACCGTGCGGCAGAACGCCGACAACGCGGGCGAGGCCAATCGGCTGGTTTCCGCGGCTTCCAGCATCGCGGCCAGGGGCGGCCATGCCGTGAGCCAGGTGGTCGGCACGATGGCCTCGATCCAGAGCAGTTCCGGCAAGATTGTCGATATCATCGGGGTCATCGATGGCATCGCGTTTCAAACCAATATCCTGGCGCTGAACGCCGCCGTGGAGGCCGCGCGCGCGGGCGAGCAGGGACGCGGCTTCGCGGTGGTGGCCACCGAAGTGCGCAATCTGGCGCAACGGTCGGCCGCGGCGGCCAGGGAAATCAAGGCCCTGATCAGCGATTCGGTGGAAAAGGTCGACGCCGGCAGCAAGCTGGTGGACGAGGCCGGTAAAACGATGAGCGAGATCGTCACCGCGGTGGAGCAGGTCGCGGGCTATATGGTCGACATCACCGATGCCAGCCAGGAGCAGAGCCAGGGCATCGCGCAGATCAATCACGCGATCACGCAGATGGACAGCGCCACGCAAGAGAACTCCGCGCTGGTTGAACAGGCCGCGGCCGCCGCATCGGACATGCAGGGCCAGGCCATCAAGCTGGCGCAGCTGGTCGACTCCTTCCGGCTGGTCGCCGGCGTCTCGTCGCCGGCGGGCGCCAGGCTGCGCGTCGCGGCGGGCCCGCGGCCGGATGCGCAGCATTCCCGCCCGCGGCAAAATTTCGCCGACGCTCCGCAGGCGCGCGGCGAGGTCGTCGTGCGCCGCCGGGGGGGATGAGCGCTACAATCAGTCGCAAATCGTTGCCGCGGCCGTGACGGTATATCATGGCGGTCGTTTCAACGATAGGACTTGGCATGATCATAGCGACTCACAGCGGCAAGTTTCACGCGGACGACGCGTGGGCGGTCGCCGTACTGAAGGTGTTATTCCCCGACGCGGACATTATCCGCACGCGCGACCCGGCGGCCATCGAGGCGGCCGACTTCGCCGTCGATGTCGGCGGCATCTGGGACCCGGCCACCGGCCGCTTCGACCACCATCAAAAAGGCTTCGACGGAGCACGGCAGAGCGGCGTGCCATATGCCAGCGCGGGCCTGGTATGGCGCGAGTATGGCGCGCGCTGCGTCGCGGCGCTGGCCCTGGCGCATTGCGGGCACCAGCTGGCGGACGACAAGGCGCGGGAAGTGGCCTACGGTATCGACGCGGACGTGGTGCAGTACCTCGATTTGTCGGATGTGGGCGCCGCGAAGAGCGCGCCGGGCGGGTATGGATTGTCGGCGGTGGTCTCGGGCTACAACACCAACTGGCTCGACGAGCAAAGGCTGGGCTACGGCGAGGCGGCGGATGCCTGGCGCCTGGAGCAGTTCCGCCGCGCGATGGCCATGCTGACCGACGTCATGCTCAATGCCGTGCGCTACCGGGTTGGCGCATTGCTCGCGCTGGAGCAGGTCCGGCAAGGGGAGGTGCTCGAAGGCGGCAAAGTCCTGTTCCTGAAAAACGGCGCGCTGCCGTGGAGTCAGGTGGTGCGCAAGGAAATGCCGAAGGTGCTGTTCGTCATCAGCCATAACGTCGCCGAGCAGCGCCACATGCTGCACACGGTATCGGTTAGCGCTGAGAGTTTCGATGCGCGCGCCGACCTGCCCGAAGCATGGGCGGGCCTGCGCGATGCCGAGCTGGCGGCGGTGACCGGGGTGGCGGATGCGGGCTTCTGCCACAACGGCAGGTTTATCGCGTCGGCCAAATCGTACGAGGGCATACGCACGATGGCGGCCCTGGCGCTGCAGGATGTCGAAGGCGGCGCGGGTCAGGCGATCGGGATGGCGTAGCGCATTTGCGAGCGCGCGGAAAGCGGATCGAAGCTGGCGTCGTAGATTTCCAGGTCGGGGCCGCCGTTGTGGCGGTAGGCGGACTGGCATAACCAGCTATGCATGCCGACCAGCAGCATCGGCGGCCGCGCGCCAAGCTCGGGAACATGCTCCACGTTCTGATGGACATGACGCAGATAGTCCTCATCCATTTTCAGCTTGCGCACGATAAGGTTGCGCCGTCCGCGTTGCCGGAATTCGTTGGGCGTCATGGCGTAGTGTTCCTTGAAGGCCCGCGTGAACGCTTCCTGGCTGTTGTAGCCGGCCAGGATGGCGATATCGAGTATGCCCAGGCGCGTCTCCAGTAATTTTTCCAGCGCGTTGGCGAGGCGGCGCGAGCGGATGTAGGTCTTGAGCGTTTCCTTGGTCAACGCCTTGAAAATGCGCTGATAGTGCCATTGGCTCAAGCCTGCCTCGCCCGCCACCGTCGTCAAGGCGATGTCCTCCTCCAGATAGGTTTCAATGAAGTCGATGCCTTGCTGGATTTGATTCAGGTAATTCACAGGGACTCCATTGCAACGCCGGGAGATAGTCAGATATCGAAGAAACCGGCGATCGCCACCAGCCGGCCGGCTTCATTGTAATGGCCGACGCTGGCGCCGTCACCGATGACATTGCCCTGCCGGTCCAGCATGTCCACTTTCTGCCTTCCAGGCGGACGTGTACGTTTCCCACACCTGTTGGTGATAGATTTGCATGATGGTTTCCCGATTGATTGATAAGGCAGCCATGATGCGACAGGGCGGCGCATCAGTTTTGATATTTTGTGCTGCCGCCGGCTGGGGTATTGGTTATAGCAACGCGAGCGCGTCGGCACCCGCGGCAATCCGAATCGGGCACGATGGGTCGGTTGCCGCGCACCAGACTGCTTCCGCAACGTCTTCCGGATTGGTGACGGCAGACGAAGTCGCCATGCCTTCAAAAACGCCTTGCGCGAAAATCGCGTAGGGCGCCGGGATGCTGTCGCTTGTCATCAGGGCTTTCGCGTGTTCTCCGAAACGTGTGCCGGGGGCGCGGCCGGGCTGCACCAAATGTACGCGCACATCGAACTGAGCCAGTTCGAGCGCCAGCGATACGCTGAACGCATCGACCGCCGCCTTGCTGGCTGAGTAGACAGAGATCAGCGGGAAGGGCGTGGCTGTTACTATCGACGTCACGTTGACGATGACGCCAGCACGCCGTGCCCGGAACTGGGGCAGCACGGCCTGCGTTACGGCCATCGTGCCAAGGGTGTTGGTCTCGAAAATCGCGCGCGCGGTTTCCATTGAGGTCCCTTCCAGCGCACCCATCACGCCGATGCCCGCGTTGTTGACCAGGACGTCGATAGGCCCGGCGGCTTCGATCGCCTGGCTGATGCTTTGCGGATCGGTGACGTCGAGCGCGATCACGCGCAGGTGTTCCGAGTGGGGAAGCGTGTGCTGCTGGGGCGTTCGCATCGTGGCGATGACCTTCCAGTCTCGCGCGAGAAAATAACGGGCGGTTTCAAGACCGAATCCGGAGGAGGCTCCGGTGATCAGAACGGTTTTCATGGTGCAAATCCTCTGAGTGGGTGAACAAGGTGAGAACGATAGTTCAACGCCGCAGGATTTGCTACAATCAAAAGTCCATATTTCATTCGCAAGAGTCCTGAGTTGATCGATCCATTCGCTGAAGTGGTAACGTTGCTGCAACCTGGGGTGCCGTTCTCGAAAGTCGTTGGCGGAGCTGGCGCGTGGCGGGTGCGGCGCTCGGAAATGGGACAGCCTTTTTACTGCGCCGTCCTTGAGGGAAGCTGTCTCTTGACACTGGACCGGCGCATGCCAATCCCGCTCAAGGAAGGTGACTTCATCCTGATCCCTGCCGCGCATGATTTTGCGATGTCGAGCATCGCGCCGGCCGGCCAGGAGTTCGATGCGCCTCCGCTCGCACTCGGACCTGGCGAGTTCAGGCTCGGGATTGCACATGGTCCGCATGACGTTCGGCTGATCGTTGGCCACTGCGTTTTTGGCTCGCCGGATGCGGCGCTGCTGGTTTCGCTTCTGCCTGAACTCATACACGTGCGCGGAGCGGACAGGTTGGCTTCGCTTGTAGAACTGGTGCGTGAAGAGTCCCGCGAGCAGCGCCCAGCACGCGATATCGTTCTGCAGAAAATGCTGGAGGTTCTTCTTATCGAAGCGATCCGCAGTCACGAAGTAAAACCAGAGTCGACTGGCCTGTTGCGCGGGCTTTCCGACGAGCGCCTGGCGGCGGCGCTGCGAGGAATGCACCGAGCCCCCGACCAAGCCTGGACCGTCGCACTGCTGGCGCAGGAGGCGACCCTTTCCCGATCGGCATTCTTTGCGCGGTTCACCGATGCCATGGGAGTCGCGCCAATGAAATACCTGCTCACGTGGCGCATGGCGCTTGCAAAGAACCTGTTACGAAACGACTGCAGGATCGCGGACGTCGCGGAACGCGTCGGCTACAGCTCGGCAAGTGCCTTCAGTGTCGCGTTCTCGCGCCACGTTGGAATGGCGCCGGCACACTATGCGCGGGGATAGACACGCAGGACGGCGCGCAGTCGGAAGCGAGGATTTCTCGCACTTGAAACAAAAACGCCAACCTGCATGGGAGGGCACTTTTGTGTACGAAGCGACCTGAACGTGGCGATCGTCAACGTACACTTAAGCCGGCCACTATTTCAGGCGGTCGTGTTGATTACTGTGCCGATGGTACCTGAGGTGGCCTTCGGTGGCTCAACAGTCGCCGCTTTGGTCCCATCATGATCGCCGTCGGCATCAGTACCAACAGACTTAATCTGCTGTGGTGAAGCTGGTGGAATATAGGGGGTTGAGGTTGAACTTCCGATTGGCGTACTCATTTTTTCTCCAAGGCTGTTAGGGGTCGCATTGATAGTAACGGCCGCATTCAGGAAAACGTTAATTTCGTTTCTCTCGAGGGAGTCGCCGTGCCAGATGGACCGGAGCCGAGGACAAGGGCGACGAAGACCATGCCGGCCGCGATCCGCTCGCATTGAGCGCCTGGCGACGCTCATGGCAACACAGCGCCAGAATTCAGGCGTAGCTGGAGGCCATGGGTGTGGAGGACGAACGCCGGCTTGGCGTCCTGCAATCCCAGCGCAGCCAGCCGTTCGGCCATCGGATGGCTGCCGGGACCGATCCGCAGGCGCAGCGAGCCGGGCAGGCATAGCCGGCCTTTGCCGCGGATGTTGATCAGCGCGCGCAGCATGCCGCGCTGGTGGGTGGAGTACAGGATCAGGTTGATCAGCGGCGCGGGGAGGCCCAGGCCGGCCGTCCCCGACAGCGAGAAGATGGGCGCGCCGCCGGCCGGATCGTGCACGGCGCCGCTGAAGCTGGCGTCTTGCAGCGCGAAGTCGATCGGGGTCACGAACTTGGGGTAGCCCCAGATGTCGCGTCCGGCCGCGCAGGCCGCCGGCGTGGTGACGGGCAGGTCGACGACATGGAAGCCGAGCCGGTTCCTGTCCAGGCTTTTGAACAGCGACAGCAGCGGCCAGGCCGGCGGCTCGGTCCCCCGGGGCACGCAGGCGATGGCCGTGCCCACTTCGTTGTAGCGGCCGATGGACGTGTGCCGGTACTCGTAGAACGCCACGGCGGCGAGCGCCTTGCCGCCGAAGCGCACCACGTCGTATTGTTCGCCCAGCAGCGCCTGGGCCTGGCCGCAATCGATCCAGTAGAAGGCCATCAATTGCGACGCGTCGTAGTACAGGATGGGCATCGCCACTTCGCCGGCCGAGGTGGCGACGGCGTTGCGGGGATATTGGAAGAATGGGTCCGCGTCAAATGATGTCATGCTCAAACTCCGATGTTGGTGGTGTGGTCGAGCAGCTGCCCTTGCCAGTCTTCGACCATGGAAAGCCGGTTGATCTGGTTGGTGCCCTCGAAAATGCGCGTCAGGCGCACGTCACGGAAGATCTGTTCGATGCGCTGTTCGTGCAGGCCGCCGTGGTCGGCCAGCAGGTCCATCGCCATCTGGCACACGTCTTGCGCGCGGTCGGTCGCGTGGAACTTGCACAGCGAGGCGTGCAACTGGCGCGGCTTCCTGGCGTGGCGCGCTTCTTGCCAGACCAGGTTGCGGATGGCGCGGGTCTCGGCCAGCATGGTCGCGATGTGCAGCTGCACATCCTGGTAGTCGAGCAGGGCTTTGCCGGCCAGCTGGTATCGGCGGGCGAACTCGATCGCCACTTCGGTGGCGGCGCGGGCGAAGCCGACCCCCATGGCGGCGACCGGAATGCGGGACGAATTGAGGGTACCGCGATTGAGCACCCAGCCGTTGCGCAGGCCGCCGATCACGCGTCCGTCCGGAACGAAGGCGTTGTTGAATTCGACCTCGGCGGCGCCGGAGGCGCGCATGCCCATCTTGACCTCGGTGCGCGGAATGGTGACGCCGGGCGTGGCGCAGTCCACATAGAAGCAGGTCCAGGATTCCATGCCCTCGCCCTTGAGCGCGGCGAACACGGTCATGCTGCGGGCCAGGTCGCCGCCGCTGATGAAGCACTTGCGGCCGTTGAGCAGATAGCCGCCCGCCACCGGCGTGGCCACCACGCCTGGCCGGTATTGCTGCGCGCCGTGGCCTTCTTCGACGTCCGATCCGGCCTGCGGTTCCGTGATGGCGAAGGCGACCAAGTGCGGATCGCCGCGTTCGTTGCTGCGGTAGACGGGCAGCAGGAATTCACGGATGGTCGAGATGCGGCCCGACAGCAGCAACGGCATGCAGCCCAGGTGGTGGGCCGACAGCAGCAGCATCTGGCCGCCGCACACGCGCGCGAATTCCTCCACGACCAGGCTGCAGGCCCAGATCGGCGGGTGTAGAGCCGCGCCCCAGGACAGGCTGCCCAGGGGGGCGGGCAGGAAGTAGCTGAGCCAGCCTGCCTTGCCCGCTTCGATCAGCATCTGCCGCGCGGCGGGCGGGCACGCGCCCGGCGCCAGGTGGGGCTGCTGATCGAGCGCGCCCGCGATCGGGGCCAGATGGGTTTCCGCGAAGGCCCGGGCCCGGCGCCGCAGGTCGCGCAGGCCGCGCGGCAGGCGCGCGCAGTCCGTGTCCCACAGGTCGTCCAGCGGGCTGTCGGTGAAGGCGCGGCCGGCGGCGGGCAAGTGGCGGAACTTCAGCTGCGGCGACAGGGCGTGGTCGAACGGCAGGTGGCCTGCCAGGTGGGTGGCGCGCGTCATGGCTGGCCTCCGCACAGGCCGCTCAACAGCAGCGGGATCTCGCGGGTGCCGCCGGCCAGCAGTTTCAGCATGTTCTGGTCGCGCACGATCTTCTCCGCGCCCACGTCGCGCATGTAGCCGACGCCGCCGTGGACCTGCACGCCCTGGTTGGCGCCATGGCACAGCGCGCCATGGATGGCGGCGCGTTGGGCTGCGATTTCGTTGAGGGGGATTTCATCGACCGGGCGGGACAGGCGGGCCAGCGCGCCGGATGCCTGCTGCCAAGCCATCTCGATCTCGCCCAGCATGATCTGGACGGCAGGATGGTCGCCGATCGCCTTGCCGCCTTGCTTGCGGATGGCGGCATAACTGGCCGCCAGCTCCCAGGCGTGACGTAGCGCGCCGGCGCCGATGGCCATCAGACCCAGCATGTCCAGCTTCAGCATGCGTTCGTAGGCCAGGCGGGAATCGTCAGCCTCGGGCAGCAGCGCGGCGTCGGCGTCCGGCGCCAGGCGCACGCTGAACGCGGCCAGTTCGTCCAGGCCGTGCTGGGCGCGGCGCGGTTCGACCTGCAATTGCTCGCGCGCGGCGCATTGCCAGCGGATGGTGTCGCCATGCCAGACCGGCCAGACCAGGTGCCGCCAGGACGCCGTCGTGATCACGGTGGTGTCGTGCCGGCGGCGGTCCAGCCAGTCGGCCAGCAAGGCGCCGTCGGCGCGCGGCCCGTGCGGGCGCAGGAAGCGGGCCAGTTCCGTGCGCGCCAGACCGAGATGGCCGGTGGTGACGAGGGCGGTATCGAGCACGCTCTGGCCCGGAATGTGGGCGCCGGACAGTGCGGTGGCCGAGCGCGTCAGCGCGCTGCGGTGCCAGGCGAACGCGACACCGGCGTTGGCCCGGGCCACGAGCTGGAGCAAGCCCAGGTTGAATTGCATGGCATTGGCATGATCGCAGTGTTCCCACAGCGCATAGCCGGGGGCCGCGCCGGGAGCCGGTATCAAGCCCAGTTCGGCGGCCTCGGTGCTCAAGGCGGTGAGCGTGTCGTGGGAAATGGGCGCTTCCGGTCGTTCGACCGCCGCCGCGATGCGCTGTGTGGCGAACGCATCGACTTCGGACAGTAACGCTGCCACGTCATCGGCATCTAGCATGGTTGTCTCCTTCTCTTTATTGTGAGTCCGGCCCACAACCGACGCGGGAAGCGGTGCCATTGGCGACTCTGTTTTGAGCCCCAACTCTAGCAATGGAAGTGGCGGACGCTGTATAGTGGTCGCGGCCAATAAATTTACATTTTCGGACAAATCAACGATGGGGAACTGGGACTTTGCGCGTAGCGTCGGCGGGATACGGCTGCTGGCCGACCTGGGGGCCAGCCATGGTCTGGCCCCCAGGGAGGTGCTGGCCGGGACCGGCCTGCGCCAGCGCGACCTGGACGACGCCGGCTGCGTGGTGAGCGCCGAGCAGGAATTGCGCTTGATCCGCAACCTGTTGCGTCACTTGCGCCAGGTGCCGGCGCTGGGCGTGGCCGCCGGCTTGCGCTACCACTATTCGACCTTCGGTTCACTGGGATTCGCCATGGTCACGAGCCGGCATTCGCGCCAGGCGCTCGATGTCGCGCTGCGTTATTTCAACCTCACCCACGCGTTCACCCGGTTCGAGGCGACGGACAGCGAACATGAGACGGCCGTGACGATCGACGCCGACCATGTGCCCGAGGACGTGCGGCGCTTCATCATTGAACGCGATGCGGCGGCGTTGGTGGCGGTCCAGCGCGAATTGATCGTGGTGTCCGATGCGTTGCGCCGCGTGGAGTTGCCGTTTCCCGCGCCCGGCGTGACGGCTCCCTATGAGCGGGCTTTTGGCTTGCTACCCCGGTTCGGCGCAGGGCGCACCGTGGTCGCTTTCGCGCGCGAGCAAATGCTGCTGCCGCTGCCGCAGGCGAACGATCTGATGTTGAAATACAGCGAAGAGCAGTGCGTGCGCATCCTCGAACGCCACCGCGTGCGCATGGGGCTGGCGGCCAAGGTCAGGGAGCGCCTGGCCTGCAACATCGAACTGGGGATGGAAAATGTGGCCAGCGCCTTGTGCATGACCTCGCGCACCTTGCGGCGCCAGTTGACGCAGGAGGGCACCGCGTTCAGCGCGATCCGCGACGAGGCCCGGATCGCGCTGGCCGAGGAATATCTGGTGGTGCTCAAACTGTCGGTGGACGAGACGGCCTATCGTCTGGGCTACCTGTCGTGTTCGGCGTTCATCACGGCGTTCCGGCGGCTCACCGGCGAAACGCCGCTCGTGTTCAGGAAACGTCTCGAACGCGAGGCGTCCGGCGCGGCAGGCGGGCGGTAGCGCACCACCGCCCGGACTCGGTTGAGTTCGCGCCGCACAAACAAAAACGCCAACCCGTGTGGGTTGGCGTTCTCTCTGAAGCATTCTTGGTGGCCCGGGGCGGAATCGAACCACCGACACAAGGATTTTCAAGAAGTAAAACAGCCAAAACTGCGTGACTTCCCCGTCGATTTTGGCGACGTTAAGGAAGTCCATAGGGTGCCAAGGTTGACCTGTAGAAGCCAGGATGCCCTTGGTCTTGCCGGCCTGATCGGCGGCAGTGACGACTTCTTGAGTCGGGACGTTTGGTCTTCCTTGCGGTGCAAGCCTAGTTCCGCTCGACTTTCAAACAATCGACCGGGACCGGACCAACAAAACGGGCTACATGCGCGGCCGGTTTTGCCTGGAGCCTGATGACGAAACGGGTGATGGCGGCAGCGATAAAGTCGGACGGACATGCGAACCCTGACCGGCATAATGCCGCGCGCGATTTCCATTCACTCGCGCTCTAAGGTTGTCAGGCCAGCAGGGGCTGGCGTGTAATAAGCCAATCGCTGGCACCCGGTTCCCATGGAAACACGCCAGTAGTGCTCGGCCAGATGATCTGATAGGCTCGAAACGGTCGGTCCTTGTACAGCCAACTCGCCCAGTGCATGTAGTCGGCAACTTGCGCGGCGGACGCTTCGCCGATGATGCATTCGAAATCGCCGCCGAGCAGACCGGCGATGTGCTCCCCGGGAGCGATCGCCCCGCATTCCTTCATCTGTCGATAGCACTCGTTGATGGCGCTGTAAGCAACGTTGGACTTGAGGCCGATGACGATCAGCTCCGGCATCCCGAGCGACTGTTCGATACCGATTGAGTAGGTAAATGGCGGAGGTTCATCCTCTTCCATCACGCTGATGACATGCAGGCCGTACTTCTCGATATCGGCCAGCGCCTTGGCGTCCGCCTCGGGTCCACCGCATTCATGCGGTGCGTCTTCTTCTACATCGTCTTGATCGTCTTTGGGATCAAGCGCCCAACGCTCCCATTTGGCCCCTGCAACGTCGCGGAAAGCGCCCCAACCGCGCGGAAGGTCGGCGATGGCCGCGATGTCGGTGTTCTTCTCAAAAAGGCAGCCGAGACACAACATGACGCATTCGCCCGGCTCGTCCGTGGTTCCGTCCAGGAACTGCCAGTCTCCGTTAAAATCGTGGGCCACACGCAGCACATCGAAGCCTCCGCGTGCCACCTTGTCCGTGCAGAAGGTAGCCGTGGACATGGGGTCTGGGAACGGCCAATCGGGAAAATTGTGAGTATGTGCGGTCATAAATGCAGGCGTGCGCTGTTAGTCGATGTTCGTTGAAGCAAAACTGTTGGTCAGGAACTGGCTACCACTGAGGTCGAGAAGATGTACGCGGTTCCTTTGACCGGCAGAACACCGCGCGCGGTTTCCATTCACTCGCGCCCGTATGCGCCCGTATGAATTCTTGGTGATCGCCGCCCTGAGTTTTTGTCTCAGCCAGCTTGGAGATAGGGCTGCGGCTGTTTAGGCGCGTGCGCAGTACCGCTTCCAAATAATTATAGGCAGCGATCCAGTTGGCATTCAACGTCATTTTACCCCCGCAGGCTCAGCCTCCAGCATGTCCGGCTGCTGCACCGCAATGGGTTGAATGAACCTGCTTAGCTCTATCTGCTGCTCCACAAGGAATGGAGCATCTTTCACCCTGTCGTAAAGCTTCAAAAGACGCTGTTCAGCGCGACTCAAGATAATGCTGTACAACAGAGGTTGAATCCTTACCTTGTCGTTGTCTTCGGTGCGGGTGCCGCCCTCACCAGCCTCAATCTGATCGCCAAGGACGAAGCCGTCCACCCGCGTTTCAGGCTGGATATACCCCTTCTTCTTCAACTCCTTCACGTACTTCCAAATCTGCTCCTTTTCCTTGGAGCCCAGTGAAAGCTTGGTGGTCTTCAAATCAACGATGACTAGGTGGCCCACGCCCACTTCTTCATGTTCCTCGTTGTAAGAAGGCAGAGAATAAAAGCCGATACTGCCGTCACTGCGGATCACAAAGTCTGGCCGATTCAGGGAAGCTTTTTCAGCTGTACCGTCAAACAACTCGCGGATGACGGTGGTCATGCCCTTGTTGGACGTGAAGTGGATGGATTCAAACTTGTCTCCAAACATCCAAAGGCCCTTGGCAAAGAGCGGCTGGAGTTCTTTGACTTCATCGATTCCAGCAACCTGAATCTTGATCCTCAACTCGTTGATGACTTTTAGTCGGCCCTGAATTTCATCAAGAACGACCTTCGCCATGCCGATGGTCCACTGGCTCAAAACTTCGTGAAGGGCATCCAGGTCGTGCGGATCTTGGCTGTGAAGGATTTCAAGCAGCCCATACTGCGACTTGCTCTTTTCCAGCTTCGCCAGAATGCCTGTCAGTTGCACGATCTCCTGCTCACCAAAATTAGGGCAAGCATCCACGACTTCATTAACAAACGTGGTGACGCGATCCTTGCTCAAAAGCGGCAGGGCATTAACCGACTGGCCGACTCGCTCAAGAACCGCAGTACGCTTATCTTCGCGTTCGGATTTGCTGGAATCAAAAATTATTCTGCGAATGCGATCCTGGACTGCCTCGCGGGTTTTCGTCCATGCCTGGTTGTCATCCTTGAAGCCACTCCAATCACTCAGCACTGCATCTTGAGCATTCAGGTAGTCAGCTTTAACGATGAAGGTAAACCTTTTAGCTTCCGAGGTTCGTCCATCAAGAATGCGTTCGTAGTCACTACGACTCCACTTACAATCACCGACAGCCCGCCCTTGTACCCACCATGCCAGCCCATGCTGCTTTGTCGTTTTATCAGCCTTCTTGGTGTCGATGTGAAGGATCGTTACCTCACCATATCCGGGCACAACGATCACACTCTTTGAGAGCAAATTGGGGATGTCGTTGAACGTGATTTCACTGCCATTCAGCTTCACCTTGAAAGCTGGGTTTGCAAGGAATCTACTGCCAACTAATTCGCGAGCTTTATCTTCTGAGAACACCAGCCGTGGGATATCGCCATTTCCAACAATTTCCGTTCCATGACCAACGACACCTTTATCCGTAAAGGAGACTTCCTCAAGGACCAGTGGATCGGTTGGGGTTCGGTGAACACGGCAGACAAACTCCTGTCCGTTCTTTCTGGAAGTGATCAGGTACTCAGTGGAGAAGCAAAAACTGGCAAAACGTCCTTTGCCGTTCTTGCCGAACACAGCTCGCGGCAGTCCTTGAACATTGGCCGGTGGCAGTGTAGTAGCATCACCAGCGCTGAGTCGGTTGTAAGCGATGGTCCGCCAAATGTGCTGGAATTCTTCACGAGTCATTCCATGCCCGTTGTCCACAATCTTGAACTGTCTTTCAAGCTCATGATTAGGCCATATGATTTTTACTTCCGTGGCATAGGCATCCCAGCAATTGGCGACAAGTTCAACAATGGCTGTAGCGGGATCAGTGATGATGGAGCCAGCATAGCTTTCCAAGAATCGCTCATCGTAGAGAAGTGTTCTTTGCTCCATTTAATCCCTTTGCTGATTTTTTTTGACCGGACAGGCCCGCTGTTGAGGGTTGCCCTTACAGCATAACATCTTGCCGACTTGGAAAATACGCGGAATCTCACTAGCCCGAGTGGCCGTTCTTGGCTACGACATCCGAGAACTGCTGGCGGTGACGCCAAAAAAGAGCAATCCGGCGGCTTTAAGCTCCCCGGATGCCCTTTTTGCGACCACGACCCACGCCTCATGGCGCTTGTAGTGAACGCTGGTGGCGGTACTGGAGTGCTGCCGGCATTTCAGTTCAATACTTCGGATGACCGATGACGTGGTGTGCGATAGGCTAGTAAAAGTAGCCGTAGTCCAGAAGCTCATGGCGTAGCACATCGATGAAAACCCTGTCGGCATCCGGTGATGCTTCTGCTCGGAGTTGCAATCGGCATGTCCTACGAGGAATTATCAAACCAGCATCGGGCTCCAGTTGGCGCACTGCGCACTCGCGTCACACGTCTCAGACGTGCATTAGGCGAAGCTGCCTACATCTGATCTAAGTCGTCAGGGGCGCCGCTGCCTGTTCGTGATTTGTACGTCATGTACGAAAGGGCAGCGGTCAAGGCAGTAACCTCCAGGCGTAGATTTCATTTAGGGCTATGGTGACAATTCGGTAGTTTTGCTTTGATGTAATCTGCTACTGTTGGTTGCAAGCTTAGCGATGGTCGACAGGTGGGCACGTGATTTTTCTTGATCGAAATGGGGGACGGAGATGGCAGAGAAACTATACCGGGTATATGTAAAAACACTGGACCATCCGCACATATCGGAGATGATGGTGTCTGCTCCGAATCCGGAATTGGCTTCAACGAGAGCGCTGGGCCATGTTAAAGAAGCTAATCCAGAAAAGGGTAGATCGCTGGAAGAGTCGCAAAGGAATTCAGTTGTTGTGGCTGTTAAAGAGGCAGGAAAGAATGGTTGCATTGTAACGAACAAAATCCCGACTGCAGTCTTTGACGATATTGCCAACTCTGTGGCGAAGCCCAAAAAGAAAAAATGAAAGAGACGGGAGTTTGTTGAGGTGATGCGTCAACTGAAGTGCGGGAGCTCCAGTGTAGCCGATGCAGTCGCGCGCGCACCGGAAATGGACCGACGCAAGGACTGTCTGCCGTTGAAACAAAAACGCCAACCCGTATGGGTTGGCGTTCTCTCTGAAGCATTCTTGGTGGCCCGGGGCGGAATCGAACCACCGACACAAGGATTTTCAATCCTCTGCTCTACCAACTGAGCTACCAGGCCAAGGGCCGCAATTATAGCAGACGCCCCCAGGGGTTTGGCAAGGGCCTCTCCGCACTTTTATTGACAGTAATAATTTCGGGGTATAAGTTAGTCACTTTGCATGACATCGATAAGGAGCATTATGAAGCGGGCGACCTGGTTGGCGGCGGGATTGGCGGTGGCGGGCGCGGCGCATGGCGCCGATCTGTCGCCGGTGCAGAAGCAGATGCGCGAGATTTATCAGGAACTGGTGGAAACCAATACCACCAACTCCACCGGCTCCTGCACGGTGGCGGCCAACAAGATGGCCAAGCGCCTGAAGGCGGCCGGTTACCAGGACGCCGACCTGCACCTGATCGTGCCGCCCGGCGGTCCCACCAAAGGCAACCTGGTGGCGCGCATCAAGGGCGACGGCAGCAAGAAGCCCTTGCTGCTGTTGGCCCACATCGACGTGGTGGAAGCCAACCGCGCCGACTGGGTGCGTGATCCGTTCAAGCTGGTCGAGGAGGACGGCATGTTCTACGCGCGCGGCGCCTCCGACGACAAGGCCATGGCCGCGTCCTTCGTCGCTAATATGATCCGCTACAAGAAGGAAAAGCTGGCCCCCAAGCGCGACATCGTCATGGCGCTGACCTGTGACGAGGAAATGGTGCCCAGCAAATTCGACGGCGCCGAGTACCTGTTCAACCACCATCGCGCGCTGATCGACGCCGAGATCGCGCTCAACGAAGGCGGCGGCGGCCTGCTGGACAAGCAGGGCAAGCCGGTACGCCACGGCATCCAGGCCGGCGAAAAAATCTACCAGAGCTTCCAGCTGGAGGTGACCAATCCCGGCGGCCACAGCTCCGCGCCGTACCGCGACAACGCCATCTACCATCTGGCGGAGGGCTTGTCGCGCCTGGGCCGCTTCGCGTTCCCGTTCAAGCTGTCGGATGTGACGCGCTCCTACTACGAGCGCATGTCCAACGTGGAGCAGGGCCAGGTGGCCGCCGACATGAAGGCCATCCTCAGCGATCCGCCCGACGCCGCCGCGCTGGAGCGCCTGTACGCGGTGAGTCCGGTGCACAACTCCACCGTGCGCACCACCTGCGTGGCGACCCGGGTCGATGCCGGCCATGCCGACAACGCACTGCCGCAGCGCGCCCGCGCCACCGTCAACTGCCGCATCCTGCCGGACGAGAAGGTGGACGATGTGCAGGCCACGCTGCAGCGCGTGCTGGCCGATGACCAGATCAAGATCACCCGCATCGGCGAGGGCCTGAGCGCGCCGATGCCGCCGCTGACGCCGGCGTTGATGAAGGCGGTGGAGGAGATCAGTAACGATATGTGGCCCGGCGTGCCGGTGATTCCGACCATGTCGACCGGCGGCACCGACGGCCGTTTCCTCAACAGTGGCGGCATCTGGACCTACGGCATCAGCGGCATGTTCGCCGGCCCGGAAGGCAGCGGCGCGCATGGCTTGAATGAGCATATCCGCGTCAAGTCGCTGTACGACGGCCAGGAGTACCTGTACCGCCTGGGCAAGCGGCTGGCCACCGAGTAGCGCTTACTCCGGCACGACGATGCGCCAGCGCCAGGGCTTGAGCACGGCCTGGCCTTCGTCGCCGGCCAGCTTGTACTTTTGCAGCGTGGCGGTCGGGTTGACGATCACGCGCACGTTGTTCTTGCCCTGCTGGCGCTTGAAGGCGAACAGCTGGTCGTTGCCGACGTCGAGCAGCTGCACCGTGCCGCCGCTGGCGCCGTTCCACAGCGCCTGGTTTTCCTTCTTCAGCTGATTCAGGCCGGCGTAGAAGCCTTCCAGCTCGTAGGTCTTCCAGTCGATCGGATCTTTTTCGAAGAACTCCAGCTTCTTGTCCAGCCGCGCTTCCTGGCCGCTGTACACCAGCGGGATGCCGGGCAGGGTGTAGCTCAGCACCGCCATCGCGCCGTAGGCCGGACCATACAGCTCCTTGTCCGTGCCCTGCCACGAATTGATGTCGTGGTTGTTGGTGAACTGCAGGCGGTAGGCGTCGCGCGGGTAGGCCTTGGGTGGATTGGCCACGAAGGCTTTCAGTTCAGCCGCTCCGGCCTGGCCCTTGCCGATTTTTTTCATGATCTCGTTGAGCGGCCAGTCGTAGCTGGCGTCGAACGCCTTTTCGTGCAGCGCCGGCTCGTCCGATTCGGCCAGCATGAACACCGGCTTGATCTTGTCGAGCTGCGTGCGCGCCTGGTTCCAGAATTCGGTCGGCACCATGCCGGCGGCGTCGCAGCGGAAGCCGTCGATGCCGGCCTCGCGCACCCAGAACGCCATCGCGTCCGTCATGCCCTTCCACAGGTCCTTGTTGGCGTAATCGAGGCCGATCACGTCGGTCCATTCCTCGGTGCCGCCGGCTTCGTTCTTGAAGCTGACGGAGTGGATTTCGCCCTTGTCGTTTTTCTTGTACCAGTCGGGGTGCTGGGTGGCCCATGGGTGATCCCAGGCCGTGTGATTGCCCACCCAGTCCAGGATGACGTGCATGCCCAGCGCGTGCGCCTGCTTGACCAGCTTGCGCAGGTCGTCCATGGTGCCGTAGTCCGGGCTGACGGCCTGGTAGTCCTTCACCGCGTAGTAGCTGCCCAGCGTGCCCTTGCGGTTTTGCTGGCCGATCGGGTGGAGTGGCATCAGCCACACGATGTCCACGCCCATCTGCTTGAGGCGGGGCAGGTTGGCGGCGAAGGCGTTCAGCGTGCCTTCCTTGCTGTACTGGCGCAGGTTCACTTCGTAGACGTTGGAACTGCGCGACCAGGCAGGGTGCTTCACGGCGCTGGTTTGAGCGTGGGCCGCGAGCGGTCCGGACATGAGTGCTACCAGCGGCAGCAGGGCGGCGAGCTTTTTCATGGGTCTCCTTATTTTTTCAGCGTGCGTTCGAACAGCTGGTAGATGCGGCGGTATTCATCGTACCAGCTCTCGGGGTGGACGAAGCCATGGCGCTCCATCGGGTACGGCGCCAGCTCCCACTTATCTTTCTTCAGTTCGATGAAGCGCTGGGCCATGCGCACCGAGTCCTGGAAGAAGACGTTATCGTCGATCATGCCGTGGGCGATCAGCAGGTTGCCTTTCAACTGATCGGCGTATTCGATCGGCGACGAGATCTTGTACGCGTCCGGGTCCAGCTCCGGCGTGTTGAGGATGTTGGCGGTGTATTCGTGGTTGTAGGTGGTCCAGTCGGTGACGGGACGCAGCGCCGCGCCGGACTTGAACTGTTCCGGTGCGCGCAGCATCGCCATGAAGGTCATGAAGCCGCCGTAGCTGCCGCCGTAGATGCCGACGTTTTCAGCATCGCCCTGCTGGTTGGCCACCATCCAGTTCAAGCCGTCGATGTAGTCTTCCAGTTCCGGGTGGCCCATCTGGCGGTAGATGGCGGTGCGCCAGTTGCGGCCATAGCCCAGCGAGGCGCGGTAGTCCATGTCCAGCACGATGTAGCCTTTTTCCACCAGCAGGTTGTGGAACATCTGCTCGCGGAAGTAGACCGGGTAACGCTTGGTGACGTTCTGCAGGTAGCCGGCGCCGTGCACGAACATCACGACCGGATATTTTTTGCCCGGTTCCAGCGTGGCCGGGCGATACAGCTTGGCCCACACCGGATCGGCGCCATGCGTGGACGGCACGGCGACGATTTGCGGCGTGATCCACTCGCGCGCCTTGAAGCCGGCGCTGCGGGTGTCGGTGAGCTGGGTGGCGGCGCCGCCGCTGCTGGCGACGGTGGCGATCTGCGTCGGCATGTAGGACGTGGAGTAGCGCACCAGCAGCTTGCGGCCGTCCGGCGACAGCGCGAAGCTTTCCACGCCGCCCAGCGACGTCAGCTCGCGCAGGGCGCCGTCCTTGGTGGAGGTGGAGCACACTTCATAGGTGCCGGGCAGCTTGGGATTGCACAGGAAGTAGGCGGTACTGCCGTCGGCGTTCCATTCGATCTCGCTGGTTTCCCATTTGCCCGAGGTCAGCGCGCGCGCCTTGCCGTCGGCGGTCTGCGTGTACAGGTGGGCGTAGCCGCTTTCCTCCGACTGATACCACAGCGTGCTGTTGTCCGGCTGCCAGCCGAAGTCGTTGCCACGGTTGTTGACCCAGGCGGCGTCGCTCAGGCGGTGCACCGGTTTCAGTTTGGCGCCGGCCAGGTCGACGGTGGCGATCCAGCGGTCCTTGTTGTCGATCGCCTGCGCCATCACGGCCACCTGCGCGCCGTTGGCGCTCCAGCGGATCGAGTCCTCGCGGTTTTCGAAGCGCAGCGCGCGGTTGCCCTTGAGCGGGTCGAGCTTGTGCGCGGCGCGCAGCTCGGCCAGCGGATCGACGGCGATGCCGGGCAGGGTGTCGAACGACAGGTCGCTCACCTTGCGGGTCGACAGTTCAACCAGTTTCAGTTGGTGCGGCTGCGGGCCGGTGTCGCTGACGCGCTTGCGCTGGTCGTCGGTTTCCTCGTAGCCCGATTCGGTGACGTACTTGGCCAGCTTGCCGACGCGGCGCTTGTCGCCGTCCTTGGCGCTGGTGACCACCAGCAGGTAGCGGCCATCCGGCGACAGCGCGCTGGTCTCGATGACGACCTTCTCGCCGAGGTAGATGGGCAGCGGCGCGCGGGTGGCGTCGGCGCTGCGTTCGGCATTGCGGCGGTCGCGGGTGGCGTCCTTCTCGTCCTTCAGGCGCGCCAGCGTGGAGAGCAGGCGTAGTTGCAGGTCGCGGCGGCTGTCGGCGTCCGGCGCGGCGTCGGGGTCCTTGGCGGTGCGCAGCAGCGCCACCGGCGCCACCAGGCGCTCGGCGCGGCTCCAGCTGAACCAGTCGCTGCCGACGCGGAACTGCACATGGGCGCCGTCGGCCGCGTATTGCGGATCGGCGGCCGGCGTGGTGCCGCGCAGGATCTGCGTCAGCGCGCCGGTCTTCAGGTCACGCTCGAACAGGTCGCCGTTGCGCAGCAGGATGGCGCGCGTGTGCTCGCGGTTGTAGACCGGCGCGGCGGCGTCTAGGTTGGCCAGTTGCTTGTCGTCGACCGCCTTGGCTGCGCCGGGAGCGGCGATCTGGAAGGTGTCGCGCAGCGGCGAGCCGGCGCGTTTTTGCTTGAAGTAGACCTGGCGGCTGTCCCAGCCCCACCATGCGGATTCCACCGGATTGCCGATCCAGTCGGGATTGGACATCGCCTGGTCCAGCGTGATCGGGGTGGGGGTGGCGCCGGCGCTGGCGGCGAACGAGCCGGCCATGGCGGCGGCTAAGAAGGGCAGGACAAAACGCATCGGTAGGGTCGCTTTGAGGTTGGGTGAACGGGAGCGCCGGATCGCGGCGCGTCCGAGATTCTAGCCCAAGTGTAACCCTTAGTAGCGAGCCATCTTGTCGGTCCGGCCGTGGCGCGCGTCCGGGCCGCCGCGGCGCGGGGCCAGGCGCAGCGCCAGCAGCAGGATGGCGCCGGCCGCCAGGTACATGACGATCAGCACTGCCAGCATGGCGGCGCTGCCGCCCCAGGCCAGCATGCGCGCGCCGAGCGCGGGACCGAAGGCGCCGCCGGCCAGGCCGCAGCTGACCACCAGCGCGACGCCGGCCGCCGCGCGCCGGCGCGACAGCAGGTCGGTGGCGATGGCGATCAGCAGCGGCGCGGCCGAGGCGATGCCCAGCGACGCCAGCGCCAGCCCGCCCAGCGACCAGGCCATGCCGTCGTTGGCGGCGATGGCCAGCGCCAGGCCGCCGGCGGCCAGCACCATGCAGGCGACGAAGTGGCCGCGCCGTTCGCGCCGGCGGTCCGAGTCGTAGCCGATGGCGATCATGCCCGCCACGCCGGCCAGGTGGAGGAGGGCGGCCAGCAGGCCAGGCTGCATATGGCTTTGTTCGGCCCAGCGCCGCACCAGCGCGGGCGCCCAGGCGGCCAGCGCGTAGCTGGCGCCGATCAGCAGCAGGTTGGCGGCGGCCAGCAGGCACAGGGCGCGGTCGCGCGGCAGCGAGGCGAGGACGGCGGCCAGCGGGGCGTCGTCCGCCGGCTGGCCGGGCGGCGCGGCGGCCTGCAGCTGTGCCTCGTCGCGCTGCAGGTCCTGCTCGATCATCAGTTGTTCGAACGGCGACAGCCAGCCGGCATCGTCGGGCCGCTCGGCCAGGCAGGCGTAGGCGATGACGCCCAGCAGCGCGGCCGGCAAGCCTTGGGTCAGCAGCAGCCATTGCCAGCCCCGCAGGCCGGCGGCTCCCTGCAGCGCGGCCAGCGTGGCTTCGCTCAGCGGCCCGGCGCTGGCGGCGGCCAGCAGCGCGGCCGAGCCGAACACTGCGTACACGCGCGCGCGCCGCGCCGCCGGATACCACCAGGTCAGGTAGAGGATCACGCCGGGATAGAAGCCGGCTTCGAACACGCCTTGCGTGAAGCGCAGCAGGTACAGCTGGAACGGCGTGCGGACGAAGGCGGCGGCGGCCGACGCCAGACCCCAGCCCAGCATCATGCGCAGCAGCGTCTTGCGGGCGCCGGCTTTTTCCAGCAGCAGGTTGGCGGGGAGTTGGCACAGGCAGCAGCCGGCGAAGAACAGGGCGGCGCCCCAGGCGTAGACGGCGTCGCCGAAGGCCAGGCTGGCCTGCATCTGCCGCTGCGCATAGCCGAGGTTGAGGCGGTCCAGGCAGGCGACCGCGTAGCACAGCATCAGCAGCGGCAACAGGCGCCAGCCGATCTTGCGGTAAATGGCGTCCATGCCGGCGGCGCCGCGCAGGTGCAGTACGGTGGCGGAATGGGTCTGCATGCAGACGATATTATCCGCCCGATATTGCTTAGGCAAGCTTTAGCGGCGCGCGGCG
The DNA here is from genome assembly GCA_025548565.1 of Rugamonas sp. A1-17. Classification (GTDB taxonomy): domain Bacteria; phylum Pseudomonadota; class Gammaproteobacteria; order Burkholderiales; family Burkholderiaceae_D; genus Rugamonas. The sequence goes on along the minus strand of JAJLPB010000011.1, from coordinate 55,737 downwards.
GAACTCAAAACAACAGTGCGCCAAATGGTGCGCCTGCGCTCGCGGCGGATCAGGCCGCCGCAGCGCCGGAGCCGCTGGCGTAGATGCGGGCGCGGCGCGGACGCAGCTCGGGCTGGGTCGCCGCGCCGTTGTCCTCCTGCGCCAGGAACTGGCTGCCGATCTCGAACCACTCTTCGCTGGAGATCACTTTTTGCGCCAGCGGCAGCAATTCCTGCTCTTCCTTGTCGAGGCGCTTGAGCAGGTTCTGGCAATACAGGTCCACGGTGCGGCACAGGAACTTGCCTTGCGAGGCGCTGCGGCGCATGGCGCGGCGCAGACACTTGTGCACGGCGTTGAGCATGGCGCCGCCGAGGCGGCTGAGCGATTCGAGGTCGTTGATCAGGGCGCCGCAGCTGGCGTCGGCCGCGCGCACGGCCGGCATCAGGCAGGCCTCTACCTTGCGCTGGTGGCGCGTTTCAGCAAAGGTGGTCAGTTCCTTGAGCTGGGACTCGATGAACACAGGATCGATTTCCTGCGGGCGGCGCGCGATCGCCTGCACGTACTGCAGCAGGCGCGCGATGAAGTGGCGTTCTTTCTTTTGTTCGATGGATAGTGTCAACAAGACATAGGTGGCAGTGAGCATAACGTTTCCCGTATTTCATCTGACTTCGGCTGCGCGGCAAGCGTTGGATGGCGGACGCGCCCGAGGTGGAGACTGCTACCTTAGCGCTGTGGCGGGCTCATTCAACGTCGATTTACAATTGTTCACAACTGGTTGTGTAGCAATAACAGTATCGAAACAAGATCGCGAAGATTACCGGCGGGGAAAACGAATGTACGCATGTCAAGCCGGTCGTGAACATGCGCACTCTTCCTGACTGAGTGGGAAATTATGCACCTTTTTTGCTCGTGAAAATACGTGTTTTATTGCGTCGATCAAAAAATATTTTGTATCGGTCCCGGCGATTTTTCGCGGCAGCCGAATTTTTGCGATGCGGTATCCGGAAAGCAACGCCCGGTTTGCCGGTCCTGGTGTAAGGTGGAACCGCTTGGCGTTTGTCATTCAACGTGGACGGGGGGAGCAATGAGAACATTCATCGTCTTAACAGCCATCGGCGCCGCGCTGTTCGCGACGGCGGCACAGCCGGCAACCACCATACAACTGGCCAGCCTGGAATGGATGCCTTTCAGCGGAGCGACCTTGCCTGGCGATGGCTTGTCCGGCACGGTCGTCGCGGAGGTGGAGAAGCGCCTGGGCAACGACATCAAGGTCAAATATTTCGAGTGGAAGGAAACCGTCGCCAAAGGCGAGTCCGACCCCGAGTACTCAGGTTACTTCCCGGTGTACTACACGGCTGAACGTGCGGAGAGCAAATGCGCCGCTCGCTCGCCCGCCGGCAAGGCATTGCAGGAGGCTTTCGACGCCGAGTTGAAAAAGGTCGACACTGCCAAACTCGAAGCGGCCTACCTGAAGCGCCTGGAAGCGGGCACCAGGTAAGACCTGGATAAACATGGCGCGGCGTGGCAGCGGGAGGGGGAATCATGCACCTGAATTGGACCAGGGTTTTTCGGGGCGGCGCATTGTGCGCGGCGGCGCTCGCCTGCGGCGCGGCCTGCGGCGAGGACGCGTTGCACATCGGTGGCGCGATACGGTTTAATTACGTCTACAAGAACTGGCAGCCCGACCATCCGCATGGCTTCTTCGGACTGGACACGGCGCGGCTGGACGTTAACTACGACGATGGCCGGTGGCTCGGTTCCGCGCAATATCGTTATAACGATTTTCCGCTGGGGCAGGGCGACTACACCGAGCATTTCCTGCATCACGGCTGGGTCGGCATGCGCTTTGAGGACAAGAGCACCGTGCATGTGGGGCTGGATAAAATCCCGTTCGGCCTGCTGCCGTTCGCCTCCAATAACTTCTACGAATCGATCGCGTTCTACACCGGCTTCGAGGACATGTATGACCTCGGTATGACCTACGCCAGCAAGCCGGGCGCGCTGGAATGGCAGCTCGGCTTCTATCCGCGCGACGGCGGATCGTATGGCGGCAGCTCGAATACGGCCGGGGCGTCGAACCGCTATTCGTTCAACATCGTCGCGGACGACGATGCGCAGGGTTACGGGACGGGCCAAAAGGATAGCGAGCGCAATACGCTGGCCGGGCGCGTCGCGTGGCACTTCGGCGCCGGAGAAAAGCAGGAGCTCGGCCTGTCCGGCCTGAGCGGCGAGATCCGCAACGGCGCCGGCGAACACTCGCGCCGCAACGCCGTGGCCGTGCACTACAAGGGCGCTTTCGGCCCGGTGGGCGTGATGCTGGAGGCGCTGCGCTACAGCTACCAAACGCGGCACGCGCCGGGGCAGACCTACGGCGGCCTGGATCCGAACAGCTTTGTGATGCTGGGCGCGTTCGGCTATCCCTACCCGGTGGCGGCCAGGGGCGACATCCTGGTGGCCAACCTCAGCTACGACATCCCGGGATCGCTGGGGCCGTTCAGCGGCTTCAAGCTCTACAACGACTACAGCGTGCTGACCAAGCGCGTCGGCAACTACAAGGACTCGCAGCAGAACGTGACAGGGCTCAGCTTCTCCGCCGGCAAATGGTATTTCTACGCCGACTACATGCTGGGCAGGCACCAGCCTTACATGGGGCCGGATTTTGGAGGATTGGGCGCGACCTCCGGCAGATATGATAATGTCACCCATCGGGTCAATCTGCAGGCCGGATACTACTTTTGATTTTCCGAGCCTGGAGATGGAACGATGCGTGGTGTGGCGATTATCCTGTGGTGGCTGCTCGGCCTGTCTTTTGCCGGACTGGCCCGCGCGGAAACGGTCACCGTCGCCACCGGCGAATTTCCGCCGTGGACCAGCGAAAGCGCGCGGTACGGCGGGTTCGTCAACCGCGTTGTCGCGGCGGCGTTCGCGCGGGTCGGGATCGACGTCAAGTTCACCTACATGCCATGGAAGCGCGCGGAAGCCGAGACCAGGGTGGGACGCTACGACGCCAGCGCGTTCTGGTTCGCCAGCCGGGACAGCGAGGTCGACTTTGTTTTGAGCGAGCCGATCTCCAGCCACAAGGAGGTGTTTTTCCATCTGAAATCCAAGCCGTTGCCCCGCTGGGAAACCTTGTCCGATCTGCACGCCATTACGATCGGCGCCACCTTGGGCTACACCTACACTAGCGAATTCTGGGCGCTGGCGCATGACGGCAAAATCAATGTGGAGGTGGCCGCCCGCGATGTGCTGAATCTGAAAAAAGTGGCCTTCGGCCGGATCGACGCCTTTCCCATCGATGAGATGACGGGATGGCTGCTGCTGTCCAATCCCAAGCTGTTTCTCCCCGGAGTCAAGAATATGTTTGCGACGGACGCGCGGCCCTTGCGCGCCACGTTCGGCTACCTGCGTTTCCCCAGGCACCAGCCGCGCACTGCCCGTCTGCTGGTGAAGTTCAATGCCGGCCTGCTCGCACTCAAGAACGACGGCAGCTACGACCGGTATTTGCAGGACCTGATTTCCGGCGTCTATTGAGCGGGCGGCCGGTGCGCCGCCCGATGCTTGCGTTGCCCCTTATGCCGGGCGCGGCTCGCCCAGGTAGATGCTGCGCGGGGCGGCGAAGCCCTGCTTGACCTGGCGCGCGGTGTCGTCGGTGAGCACCTCGTCGTGGCCCGCCTCCAGCGCTTCCATGATGGCGCGGGCGATGTCGGCCGGCGCCGATTTCGGGGCGTCGATGCCGTCGGTCATGTCGGTGTCCATATAGCCCATGTGGGCGCCCAGCACTTGCGTGCGTTGCGCGTGCAGCTCGACGCGCAGGCCATTGGTCAGCGCCCAGGCGGCAGCCTTGGACACGCTGTAGGTGCCGCCGGCCGGCATCGAGAACCAGCTGAGCGCGGACAGGATGTTGACGATGGCGCCGCCGCCGTTGCGCGCCAGCACGGGAGCGAAGGCCTGGCTGAGCGCCATCGGGCCATACAGGTTGGTGTCCAGCTCGGCGCGCAGCGCGGCGGCCGCGTCCGGCGAGCCCACGGTGCTGCCGGTGAAGATGCCGGCGTTGTTGATCAGGATGGTCAGGTCGGGGATGGCCTGCGCGGCGGCCGCGATGTCGGCCGGGTTGGTGACGTCGAGCTTGATCGGTGTCACGCCCGCCAGGGTGACGGCGGCGGGATTGCGTACGCCGGCGTACACTTTGCGCGCGCCGGCAGCCAGCGCGGCTTGCGCCAGCGCGTTGCCCAGGCCACGGTTGGCGCCGGTGATGAGGATGACTGCGTCTTTGAGTTTCATGGTGTTTCCTTTCAGTGAGAAGTGATGTAGAACAATATGACCGGTCGTCTTGAATTACGATCAAAAAAAAACCGCGTCACAACAGGATGCAGTTCAAAACCATGTCGGCATAGCGGTCCAGCGGCGCGCGGTTGTGCGCGGCCTTGGCGTGCAGCACCGCGCCCTGCCAGGCGTCGATGATGAAATGGGCCAGCTCCAGCGCCGGCTGCGTCGCCGCCACGCTGCCGTCGCGCTGGGCCTCGGCGATCACCGCGGCCAGCCGTTCGGCCCAGCCGTCGAAGTTGCGGCGCAGCGACTCGCGCACGGCCGGGATCTGGGCCGACAGTTCGGCGCTGAAATTGCCCATCATGCAGCCGCGGTTGTAGTCGGTGGCGGTGTTGAAGCCGATCAGCAGGTCGAAGTACTGGCGCAGCCTTTCCTTGGGCGACAGGCCGTGGTCGTCCAGCACGGCGCAGTAGCCGCCGGCATCCTCGGCGTAGCGTTCCAGCACCTCCAGGCCCAGCGTTTCCTTGCTGGCGAAGTGGTTGTAGAACGAGCCCTTCGGCACGCCGGCCGCCTCGGTGATGTCCTGCACACTGGTGGCGTTGAAGCCCTTGCTGTGCAGCAAGTCCAGCCCGGCGGCGACAAGTTGTTGTTTGACGTTAGGTTTAGCCATGCCGCAAATATGACCGGTCGTCTTAAAATAGTCAAGAATTATTTTTGTTATCAATATATGATGCAAATACACTAACCATATTTTCTTTATAAGGGTTTTGACTATGAATTCCAAACAATTCCGGGTATTGGGCGGCATCTGTGTCGGACTGCTGGCTGGCTGCGCTTCCACCGCCGACACCAAGGCGACCGCGCCGGCGCAAGCGTCGGCCGCCACGGCCTGCCGCGATGCCGAGCCCACCACGGGCACGATGATCCGCCGCCGCGACTGCTCGTCGGACGCGAAAATGATCAGTGCCGACGACTTCAAGAGCCTGCAGCGCGACAGCGTCGGCGTGGGCACCGGCATCGGCGGCGCCAAGTAATACCCGGCGGGCCGCCCCGGCCCGCCGCGGCGACGTCCTCTCATTCGAGTATCGGCAAGTAACAAGCGCATAACTGTTTTGCTTGCTGCGCTGCGATCTTGGTATCATGCCGGCAGCCGGCCACCAGCCGGTATTTTTCTTATAACGTCGGAGATCACCGAATGAGATTATCACTGCTGCTGCTGGGAACCGCTGTCGCGGCCTCCAGCGCCATCGCCGCGCCGCGCGGTTTCACCGTTGAGGACATGGTCAAAATGGAGCGCGCAGGCAGCCCGGTGCTGTCGCCGGACGCTTCCCGCATCGTCTACACGGTCCGTTCCACCAACATGGACAAGAACCGCGGCAACACCCAGCTGTGGATGCTGGACCTGCGCGCGCCCAAGGCCGCGCCGGTGCGCCTGACCCAGGCCGACGCCAGCAGCAGCGATCCCGAATGGTCGCCGGCCGGCGACGCGGTGTACTTCCTGTCGGCCCGTTCCGGCTCGCAGCAGGTGTGGCGCCTGCCGCTGGCCGGCGGCGAGGCGGCGCGCGTGACCGACCTGCCGCTGGACGTGGAAAACTTCCGCTTGTCGCCGCAGGGCGACCGCCTGGCGCTGAGCCTGGCCGTGTTCCGCGACTGCGCCGACCTGGCGTGCAGCAAGGCCCGCCTCGACGCGCAGGGCAAGGTCAAGGCCAGCGGCAAGGTCTACGACAAGCTGTTCGTGCGCCACTGGGACACCTGGGCCGATGGCCGCAACAACGTGCTGTACAGCGCGACTATCGACGCCAGCGGCAAGGTCAGCGCGCAGCCTGTCAGCCTGTCCGGCACGCTCGACGGCGACGTGCCGTCCAAGCCGTTCGGCGACCATGACGAGTACCACTTCAGCCCGGACGGCAAGACCGTGGTGTTCTCGGCCCGCATCGCCGGCAAGACCGAGGCGTGGTCGACCAACTTCGACGTCTACACCGTGCCGGCCGAGGGCGGCGCGGTCAAGAACCTGACCGCCGACAACCAGGCCTGGGACACCAAGGCGATCTACTCGCCGGACGGCAAGACGCTGGCCTACCTGGCGATGGACAAGCCCACCTTCGAGGCCGACCGCTTCCACCTGGTGCTGATGGACGTCGCCACCGGCAAGAAGCGCACCGTGGCCGACCACTGGGACCGCTCGATCGCCGACTACCGCTGGACGCCGGACAGCAAGACCCTGCTGGCCAGCGCCGACGACATCGGCCAGCACCGCCTGTTCGCCATCGACGCCGCCAGCGGCAAGGTGGCGCCGCTGACCGGCAACGGCTACGTCAGCGGCTTCGATGTCGCGCGCGACACCGTGGTGATGGCGCAGGCCAACCTGGCCTCGGGCGCGCAGCTGTTCAAGTTCAAGCTGGGTGCTTCGGCCAACGCGGCCGACAAGGCGCAGCAGCTGACCACGCTGAACGCGCAGGCGCTGGCCGACGTCAAGTTCGGCGAGTACGAGCAGTTCTCCTTCACCGGCGCCAACGGCGAGACCGTCTACGGCCACGTGATGAAGCCATGGAACGCCCAGCCCGGCGTGAAATACCCGATCGCCTTCCTGGTGCACGGCGGCCCGCAGGGCAGCTTCGGCAACTCGTGGAGCTATCGCTGGAATCCGCAGGTGTACGCCGGTGCCGGCTATGCCACCGTGTTCATCGACTTCCACGGCTCGACCGGCTACGGCCAGAAGTTCACCGATTCGATCAGCGGCGACTGGGGCGGCAAGCCGCTGGAAGACCTGCAAAAAGGCCTGGCCGCGGCGGTGCAGAAATTCCCTTGGCTGGACCGCGAGCGCAGCTGCGCGCTGGGCGCGTCCTACGGCGGCTACATGATGAACTGGATCGAAGGCAGCTGGCCGGACGGCTTCAAGTGCATCGTCAACCATGACGGCGTGTTCGACACGCGCGGCATGGCCTACGCCACCGAGGAGATCTGGTTCACCGAATGGGAAAACGGCGGCGCCTACTACGACGTGCCGGAACTGCACGAGAAGTTCAACCCGGCGCTGAAGGTGAAGAACTGGAAGACGCCGATGCTGGTGGTGCAGGGCGACCTGGACTTCCGCATCCCGACCACGCAGGGCCTGGGCACCTTCACCGCGCTGCAGCGGCGCGGCATCCCGAGCAAGCTGCTGATGTTCCCGGACGAGAACCACTGGGTGCTGAAGCCGGCCAATTCGGTGCTGTGGCACCACACGGTGATCGACTGGCTCGATACCTACCTGAAGAAATAATCAACCAGTTTAACGACGCAACGCCCGCAGCCACTGCGGGCGTTGCCGCATTCAAGGAACATCCATGAAAAAATGCATGATCGTGGCCGCCATCGCGCTGGCCTATGGCGCCGCGCAGGCCGCCGCTCCCGCCGCCACCGCCGCCGCGCCGCGCGCGGAAAACGCCTTCCTGTCGCAGGCCGACGCCGCCGCCCGTTCGGCGCGCGTGTCCAATGTCGACTACACGCTGGACTTCACGCTGACCGGCAAGGAAACCTTCTCCGGCACCACCACGCTGGCCTTCGACCTGAGCGACGCCAGCGCACCGCTGACCATCGACCTCGACAAGGCCAACATCCTCAGCCTGACCGTCAACGGCAAGGAAGTCGCGCCGCGGTACAACCAGTGGTTCATCACCATCGCCCCGGCCGACCTGAAGGCCGGGCGCAACAGCGTCACCGTCAGCTACACGCGCCTGCACAGCACCAACGGCGAGGGCCTGCACCGCATGGTCGATCCGGTCGACCACCGGGTCTACACCTACTCGCACTTCGAGCCGGCCGCCGCGCACCAGATGTTCCCCGTGTTCGACCAGCCGGACCTGAAGGGCACGTATGAGATCACCGTCACCGCGCCGGCGGACTGGGTGGTGTCGTCCACCAAGCGCGAGACCGGCATCCAGGACATCGGCAACACCAAGCGCTGGACCTTCCCGCGCACCAAGAAGCTGAGCTCGTACAACTTCGCCATGCACGCCGGCCCGTACAAGGTGTGGGAAGACCACAGCGGCCCGTATCCGCAGCGTCTGTTCGCGCGCCAGTCGGTGGCCGCGCAGGTATCGCCGCAGGACTGGTTCAACTACACGCGCCGCGGCCTGGCCTTCTTCGACCGCTACTTCGGCGTGCCTTACCAGTTCGAGAAATACGACCAGCTGCTGGTGCCGGACTTCCTGTACGGCGCGATGGAAAACGCGGCGGCGATCACTTTCGCCGAGGGCCGCTTCCTGCACCAGGACGAAATGACGGCGGCGCAGAAGCAGAACCTGGCCGGCGTGATCATGCACGAGATGGCGCACCAATGGTTCGGCGACCTGGTGACGATGAAATGGTGGAACGGCCTGTGGTTGAACGAGAGCTTCGCTTCCTTCATGGGCACGCTGGCCACCGCCGAATCGACCGAGTTCACCAACGCCTGGCAAGGCTTCTACTCGGGCGCCAAGCAGGGCGCCTACGTGCAGGACCAGCGCGTGACCACGCACGCGATCGAGACGCCGGTGCCGTCCACCGCCAACGCCTTCGACAACATCGACGCGATCACCTATTCCAAGGGCGCGTCGACGTTGAAGCAGCTGCGCCACCTGCTGGGCGAGGAAGTGTTCCGCCAGGGCGTGCACAACTACCTGGTCAAGTACTCGTACCAGAACGCCAGACTGGACGACTTCATCGGCAGCCTGGGCGAGGCCGCGCACCGCGACCTGAGCGGCTGGACCAGGCAGTGGCTGTACGAGCCGGGCGTGAACACCATCGCGGCGGAATACAGCTGCGCCGCGGGCAAGATCAGCAGCTTCAAGCTGCGCCAGAGCGCGCCAAGCAAGGCGATGCCGACGCTGCGCGAACAGCGCGTGCAGATCGGCCTGTTCAACCTGGGCGCGGATGGGCTGGCGCTGAGCAAGAACGTGGCCGTCACCTACCAGGGCGCGGTCACCGCCGTGCCGGAACTGAAGGGCGCGGCTTGCCCGGACCTGGTCTATCCGAACTACCAGGACTGGGGCTACGCGCAGGTGCAGCTGGATAAAAAATCCTTCGCCACCGCGCAGTCCAGCCTGGGCAAGGTGGACGATCCGCTGCTGCGCTCGATGCTGTGGCAAAGCCTGTGGGACGGCGTGCGCGCCGCCAAGCTGCCGCTCAACGAGTTCCTGAAAGCCGCGCTGGCCAACGCGCCGGGCGAGAAGGATTACACGCTGCTGGGCGACATCACCGGCAAGCTCCACGCTTCCAAGGCTTACCTGGACAAGATGGGACCGTCCGCCGCAGCCTACACGGCGCAGATGTCGGTGCAGCTGGAGCAAATGGCTTTCGCGGCGGCCAACGCCGCCAGCGGCGACAAGAACTTCCAGCGCCGCTGGTTCGCGACTTACGTGGACGTGGCCAGCAGCCCGGCCGCGCTGGCGCAGCTGGCCGACATCCTGGCCGGCAAGCTGGTGGTGCCGGGGCTGAACGTCAGCCAGGACGTGCGCTGGGATATCGTCAACCGCCTGAACCGCTACGCCTATCCGGGCGCGGCGGCCTTGCTGGCGGCGGAACAGGCGCGCGACCCGTCGGACAGCGGCCAGGCCGCCGCGCTGTCGGCCGCCGTGGTGCAGCCGGACGCCAAGGTCAAGGCCGAATGGCTGGCCACCATCGCCGACCTGCAAACCAAGCTGCCGTTCTCGAAGGTGCGCCGGGCGATGGAGAGTTTGTATTCGCCGGAGCAGGGTGCGTTGAGCGAGTTGAGCGCGGCGCAACGGCTGGCGCAGCTGGGGCAGGTCGACAAGGCGGCCGGTCCGGTGTTCATGCGCGCGTATGCCAACACGATGATCCCGGCCAATTGCACGCCGGCCAGCGTGCAGCGCTTGCAGGGCGCGATCGGCAAGTTGAAGGACTTGTCGGCCGGCACCCGGCGCGCGCTGCTGGTGGCGCATCAGGAGGACGAACGCTGCGTGGCCATCAAGAAGGCGATGACGGTCAACTAGAGTAAATCCATGTCATTCCGCATCGGCGGTCCGCCGATGCGGAATGACGGTGGTTTATGGGCGAGCGGATTCGACGTTCTGCACGCAGTGGCCGGCGCGGCAGACGGCGCCGGCGTCCACCGCCATCATGCAGTTCGACAGCACGTGGCCGTGCTTGTCTTCTTCGGCGCGGGCGGCGGCGTGCTGCGCCACCAATTGTTTGAGCTTGGCGCCATCCTGCGCGCGGTCCGACCACGCGATGTAGCGCTCAGGTCCGCCGCAAGCCTTGGCGCCGACGGCGATGGTGTGGCATTGACTGTCTCGGTCGCAGCCGGTGTCGGCGTTCTGGGCTTCGATTTTTTGCCACAACGACGCCGCGTTCGTGTTGGCGGGCGGCGCGCTCTGGCAGGCGGCGGCGATCAGCATCAGCGCGCCGGCGGCAGCCAGGCGCAGGGGGAGGAGAGAGGTTTTCATCGGCACATCATGTTCCTGTTCTCCATGTTTTACAAGCGTTCTCCGAGGCGTGCCTTGCGCGCCACCCCGTCCGGGCCGAACAGGATGACGAAATCGGCATAGCGCGGCTGGCCGTCGGCGGCGCGCCGCAGCGATGGGTAGCGGTAGCGCCAGAGCTGGTAGCCGCTGTCGAAGCGGACCGCGGTGGCCGGCCCCAGCGCGGCCTGCATCTGCTGCATGCCGCGGTGGTCGTCGGCCACGGCGGTGTCGGCCGCGGCTGGCGGATCGTCCTGATAACTCAATTCCAGCAGCGTGTCGTCGGACCAGTCGCGGTCCCACAGCGGCGCGTAGAAGCTGCGGTCCAGCAGCACCTGGCAATCGCAGAAAGGCAGCGTGGCCGGCGTCTGCGTGCCGCCAGCGAACAACATATCAAATGGCAGCGCCTCGCTGCGCGCGCCGTCATGCAGCGTGACGGCGAACAGCGGCCGTTCGCTGAAGAACAGGTAATTGCCTTGCGGCGAGGAGCAGACGCGGTCGGGGTCGGCGAACAGCTCGCCCAGCCAGGCGAACATCCTGGCGTTGTTGGATACCAGCCCGGCCTGCATGCCGACCAGGCACTCCAGCCGCAAATCGCCCAGCCGCCGCATATTGGCCGGCACGCCGGGACTGCGCACTTGCGCGCGCCAGGTCAGCGTGCTGGTCTTGCTGCTGGCGATCAGGGCCGCGTCCTCCTTCAGCGCTTGCTCGTTGAGCGGCAGCGTGAAGGTGCGGTCGGGCGCCACCGCGACCGGCAGCGACAGCGTGTCGCCAACCACGCGCAGCGTGATGCCGTCGAGCCGCGTGGTGGGCAGGCGCGGCAGCAGTTCGAAGCGCAGCGTGGCGTGCGGGGCCAGCGCGTGGTCGCGCTCGAAGCGTTGCATGCCGGCGATCATCTTGCGGTAGGACTTGTCGACCGGGTCGCGCGTGGCCGTGACCGTCACGCGAGGCGGTTCGGCTTGCCGGGCATGCGCGGCGCCGGCCAGCGCCGCAGCCAGCAGCCAGACGTGGACTCGATTGCGCATCGCCGTTCCTTCCGGCTGAACCCCTATGGGGAGCCTTGAAAAACTACCAAATTGTCGTTCCCGCGCAGGCGGGAACCCATGCTGAGCTAATGGGCATGCCGGGTATGGATTCCCGCTCGCGCGGGAATGACGGTTTTTTGAGATTCCCTATGGTAGAGGCTTGCGCGCGGCGGCGGCGCACCGCTGGGCGGCGGCTCAGCGGCCCGTCACCGGCGCCGCGTCCACGCGTGTGGCGGCGTGCCGCTCCGTGGCCGGCTGGCTGACCTTTTGCTGCTCGATCCAGCGCAGCAGGTCGCGGCCGAACACACGGGTGCGGGCGGTGTCGAGCTGGCGTTTCTTGTAGGCGTCGTGGCTGGCCGGGCCGGTCAGGCTGCGCTGGTAGCTGGCCTCGTCCATCAGCTGGATCTCGTACTCGAAGAAGAAGCCGACGTCGTAGTCCTGCTCCGGTCCGGCGTCGAGCTGCTGAACGTGGATCATCTTGCGCACCGTGACCTGGATGCTGTTGAAGCCGCTGCCGCTGTGCGGATTGTCGCAGCGCGTTTGCGGCTGCGCCAGTTCGGCCAGCTCGGCGTCCATGGTTTGCAGCAGCGCGGCAGGGTACTCGTCGCTGTGCTCCAGCCGGGCGCGGTACTTGATGAAGATTTGCTTGGCCGCCTCCAGGTCCAGCAGCGTGTTGCGGGTGCGTTCGGCGTCGACGTTGGTGATCGACAGCAGGTGCGCGCGCTGCAGCGTGCGCAGCGCCAGCAGGCATTCGAAGCGGGTGGCGAACACCAGCCGCACGCCGAGGTGGTCGAAGATGTCGGCCGCCAGGTAGGCGGCTTTCTGCAGCAGCTTGAGCAGGATGCTGTTGCGGCCCTTGTTGTCCTTGCGGTCGTAGTGCAGCATCGGCAGGCAGACTTCGCCGTCGGTCAGGTAGTGGCGCTCGCCGTCGTGGCGGATCACCTCGTCGAGCGTGCCGAACACCTGGGCGCGGATGGCGTGGAAGTGGCGCAGCTTGAGGTTGTTGTCGATGTAAAAAATCCCGTGCATGACCTTGAGCACCGCGCACGACCACATGCGCCGCGCGTCCACGTGCTGGCCGCGCAGCGAGGCGTACACCAGCAGCTGCAAAGGGTCGTCGGGATGGGCGACCTCGTGCGGGATCAGCGCGGCCTGTTCCGGCGCCAGGAAGCTGTGCAGAATGAAGTCGACCGCCTCGCGGTGGGCGCGGCGTATCACCGCCGCCGTGGCGGGCTGGTCCAGGTCGAAGCCGTACTCGCGCACGAACTGCCGGGCGTCGTGCAGGTTGCGCAGGGCCAGCGCGCCCAAGTCGATCGCCGACACGCCGTTGGCGATCGCGTTGAGGTAGCTCCAGTTGAGCGAGAACTTGCCCCCGCTCTTGAGCGAGGCTTTGAGTTCGGACATGGCATCGGACAGAGGCTGCGATGATTCAGTATCGCAGTCCGTTTGCCCAGCGTCAATGCTGCACCGCCGCACCGTGCGGGCGGCCTCCGACTTGAGTCTAGCTACGCCGACTTGCGTTTCTCTCTACAATGCAGCGATCCCTTTTGAATCCAAGGAGTCCGCATGTCCTTCCTGATTGTTCTTGCCGCGCTCGTGTTCCTGATGCTGGCCGCCTATCGCGGCTACAGCGTGATCCTGTTCGCGCCGGTGGCGGCGCTGGGCGCCGTCCTGCTGACCGATCCCGGCGCGGTGGCGCCGGTGTTCAGCGGCATCTTCATGGAGAAGATGGTCGGCTTCGTCAAGCTGTACTTCCCGGTGTTCCTGCTGGGCGCCGTGTTTGGCAAGCTGATCGAGCTGTCCGGCTTTTCCGAGTCCATCGTGGTGGCGGCCATCAAGTACATCGGCCGCTCGCGCGCCAACGCCGTCATCGTCGCCGTTTGCGCCTTGCTGACCTACGGCGGCGTGTCGCTGTTCGTGGTGGTGTTCGCGGTGTACCCGTTCGCTGCCGAGCTCTACCGTCAGAGCAACATTCCCAAGCGCCTGATGCCGGGCGCGATCGCGCTGGGGGCGTTCTCGTTCACCATGGATTCGCTGCCGGGCACGCCGCAGATCCAGAACATCATTCCCACCACCTTCTTCAAGACCACCGGCTGGGCCGCGCCGTGGCTGGGCGTGATCGGTTCATTGTTCATCCTGGCGGTGGGCCTGAGCTTCCTCGAATGGCGCCGCCGCGCGGCCATGGCCAGCGGCGAGGGCTACGGCGCCACCGCCGCCAAGGAAGCCGCGCGCGCCGCCAGCACCGGCCTGCCGCATCCGCTGCTGTCGGTGGCGCCGCTGATCCTGGTGGGCGTGGCCAACTTCGTGCTGACCAAGCAGATCCCCGGCTGGTACGGCGAGAGCTATGCGCTGACCACGGCGGCGCTGCCCGGCCTGCACGCGCCGGTGGCGGTGCCGATCAAGACCGTCATCGGCATCTGGGCGGTGGAGGGCGCGCTGTTGATGGGCATCCTGCTGGTGGTGGCCACCGCCTTCAAGCGCATCCGCGACACCTTCGCCGAGGGCACCAAGGCGGCGGTCGGCGGCGCGCTGCTGGCGGCGATGAACACCGCATCGGAGTACGGCTTCGGCGGCGTGATCGCTTCGCTGCCGGGCTTTCTGGTGGTCAGCGACGCGCTGCGCAGCGTGCCCAATCCGCTGGTGAACGCGGCAGTGTCGGTGAGCTCGCTGGCCGGCATCACCGGCTCGGCCTCGGGCGGCATGAGCATCGCGCTGGCGGCCATGGCCGACACCTTCGTCAAGGGCGCGCAGGCGGCCAATATTCCGCTCGAGGTGCTGCACCGGGTGGTGGCGATGGCCAGCGGCGGCATGGATACCTTGCCGCACAACGGCGCCGTGATCACGCTGCTGGCGGTCACCGGGCTGACGCACCGCGAATCGTACAAGGAGATCTTCGCCATCACGCTGATCAAGACGACGGCTGTGTTCTTTGTGATTGCCGTGTATTACCTGACCGGGCTGGTGTGACGTATTGCTGCTGGCACTGGTTGCAAAAGAAGCTGCGCCGGTGGGTCTTGCCCAAGTGGGCACGATGGAAGGGGATGTGGCAGCGCGGACACATCTGCCGGGTGTGCGCGAGCCAGTGCTGCTTGAGCTCGTATGCCTTCTTCCATTTCAGGAAATCGAAGCTGTAGACGCGCGCCTGCTCGACCAGCTGGCGCAGCTTGGCGGCCGGCAGGTCACCGATCCGGGCCAGCGGATGCAGGTGGATGCGGAACAGCACCTCGTTCTTGATGATGTTGCCGACCCCGGCAAAGATGGCCTGGTCCAGCAGGGCGTCGCACACCAGCGTGTCCGGCGCGGCGCGCAGCTTGGCCAGCGCCCGCTTCGGGTCCCAGGCGTCGGACATTACGTCGCCGCTCCAGTCGTACTGGGCGTCGAGGTCCGGATCGATCTGTTTGACCGAGCAGGCGTAGAAATTGAGTTCCTCGCCGTCGTCGAACCCCAGGCTCAGGCGTGGGCTGGTCTCCTTGCGCTCGTTGATGCGGTAGCTGCCGAACATCATCAGATGGATGCGCAGCGCGGTCTCCGGCAGCTGGATCAGGAAGTGCTTGCCCCACGTGCGCAAGGCCGTGATGGGACGGCCGGCAAGAGTGTCGAAGTCGACCGCCTTGCTGTTGCCGCTGGCGGCGCGGATGGTGCGGCCGGCAAAGCCGGCGGCCTGCTCGCGCAGGATGACGATCGATGGTCCTTCGGGCATGGCGGTCTCCGGGGAGCGGTCAGGCGTCCAGTGTGCGCCGCCGCGCGCGGGCGGACCGTGCGTTGGTTCACCGTGCCCAGATGTGTTCAGCCCGCCCGTTCGCGCCGCGCCGGCGCGGCCGGCTCCTCCTGCCGGCGGCCCAGCACCTTGTACAGCCATATGCCGCACACGGCCACGGCGATCAGCAGCAACTGGCTGAACCCCGGCAGCGCCACGGCCAGCTTGCCCAGCAGGCCCGGCTTGGCGGCGACGCCGCCGGCCGCCAGCGTCGCCAGGTCGTAGGCGGCCAGCCGGTCGGTCCTGGCATTGAAGTCGTCGTAGCGCCGGCCCGCGGTGAAAGCGGCGGCCGCGGCCACCTCGCGCATTCCGCGCCTGACCTGCTCGAACTGGTTCATGCCGGCCACGCCGTTGAGCACCAGCGCGCCCTCGCGCCCCAGCAGACGGACGTTGTAGTTCAAGCCGTTCTCGTTGCTGCCCTCGGTGTGCAATTCCTTGGCCCAGGACAGCTGGCGCCGGGCGCGGTCGTAGCGCGGCGGCTCGGCCCAGCCGATCAGCGTCATCGCCGCGTAGCCCTGTTCGCGGCGCGCGGTGTTGCGGTCGGCCACCGCGTCCTTCATCTGCGCCAGCAGGCCGGCATAGCCGGCGCCGGCGTCGCCGTCGCGGACGTGGCCATCCTGCTCGTAGCCGACGATCACGCCCCAGCCTGCGGCGCCCAGCAGATCGACGCCGGCCGGCACGATCATGCCCAGCGTCGGCGGCCCCGGCGGATTGCCCCAGCTGTCGACCAGCACCTTGCGGGCGTCATCCGGGTCCAGGTAGCGCAACTGCGGCGGCAGGTCCAGCGTGGCGACGCCGCCCGGCAGCGTGATCCTGCCGGCGCGGGCGTGCGGGCCGTCCGGCGTGGAGGCGGCGGCGGCCAGCGGCGGCGCGCACAGAATCAGGCACAACAGGGCAGTCAGCACGCGGCGCATCGTCACTCCTTGCTAGAAAAGCCATATCCTACAGGAAAGTATTGCGTATTTGGTAATTATTTTCCATGGTACGACGTTTGGCGAAAACGAGACGCGCGGTATATGCCGGCATGATTGCCGCGTAGTTGATTTCATGTCAGTATTGCCTCGCTGTTCAATTAAAAAAATTACGGAGACAGATTTGAAAAACACCCTCTTCATTTGTTCGCTGCTCGCCGCCGCCACCGCACAGGCGGGCAGCGGTCCGGAGTTCGACGCCAAGCACTTGTCGCAAGACGTCAAGGTGCTGGCATCGGACGAGTTCGAAGGTCGTGGCCCGAACACGGCCGGCGAGACCAAGACCGTGGCCTACCTGATCGAGCAGTTCAAGGCGGCCGGCCTGCAGCCGGCGGGCGACCTGCTCAAGGGCCAGAAGACCCAGCGCAGCTGGACCCAGGACGTGCCGCTGGGCCGCTTCGAGATCAAGGGCCCGGTCAAGCTGGTGGTCAGCGACGGCAACACCCGGCAGGAACTCAAGCAGGGCGACGACATGGCCGTGCGCGCCGCCATGAACGGCAGCCACCAGGTCGACTTCCGCAACGCGCCGCTGGTGTTCGTCGGCTACGGCGTCAACGCGCCCGAGCGCAAGTGGGACGACTTCAAGGGCTTCGACCTGCGCGGCAAGCTGGCGGTGGTGCTGATCAACGATCCCGACTTCGAGACCGGCGTCGGCGACTTCGGCGGCAAGGCCATGACCTACTACGGCCGCTGGACCTACAAGTACGAGGAGATGGCGCGCCGCGGCGCGCTGGGCACCATCATCGTGCACGAGACCGCGCCGGCCTCCTACGGCTGGGCCACGGTGAAGAACTCCAACACCAACGTCATGTACGACATCGTGCGCAAGCAGCCGGCATCGGCCCACGCGCCGATGGAGGCGTGGATACAGCGCGACCTGGCGGTCGACCTGTTCAAGCGCGGCGGCCAGGATTTCGAGGCGCTCAAGAAGCTGGCGCAGACCCGCGCCTTCAAGCCGGTGCAGCTCAAGGGCGTGAACCTGAGCGCCAGCTATGCGGTGGACGCGCAGACCATCGTGTCGAAGAACGTGGCCGGCCGCGTGATCGGCAGCGCCGCGCCGGAGCAGACCGTGATCTACAGCGCGCACTGGGACCACCTGGGCGTCGGCCTGCCGGACGCCAAGGGCGACAAGATCTATAACGGCGCGGTCGACAACGCCACCGGCATCGCCGCGCTGCTGGAGCTGGCGCGCGCCTACGGCAAGGCGCCGGCGCCGCAGCGCAGCGTGGTGTTCCTGGCCGTCACGGCCGAGGAGAAGGGCTTGCTCGGCTCCGAGTACTACGCGGCCTATCCGCTGTATCCGCTGGCCGAGACCGCCGGCGTGATCAACATGGACGCGCTCAGCCCCTACGGTCCGGCGCGCAACTTCACCATCTCCGGCAGCGCCAAGCTGGACCTGCTGGACCAGCTGATCGCCAAGGCCAGGCAGATGGACATGGCGTACGCGCCCGATCCGAAACCCGAGGCGGGCCACTTCTTCCGCTCCGACCACTTCCCGTTCGCCAAGCGCGGCGTGCCGGCGATCTCGTTCGGCTCCGGCGACGACTGGATCGACGGCGGCCTGGCCGCCGGCCGCAAGGCGGAAGAGGACTACAACACCAACAACTACCATCAGCCGTCGGACGAGTGGAGCGCCAACTGGCCGTTCACCGGCATGGCGCACGACCTCGGCCTGCTGTACGGCCTGGGCCGCGACCTGGCCGATTCCAACGCCTGGCCGAACTGGGCGCACGACGCCGAGTTCCGCGCCACCCGCGACGCCAGCTCGGCACGCCGCAAATAGTCGCCAATTTAATTAAAAGGCAATAGAATGCTTGCGCACCCGCTGTAAAGCCGGTGCGCCTTTTTTTTGCAGCCTGCCTTCCCTCTCAAGGAGATCCGCATGACCCTGTCCTTACGCCGCACCATCCTGGCCGCCTCGATCGCGCTGGCCACCGCCGGCGGCGCGCTGCGCGCCGCCGAGCCGGCCAAGTCCGCCAAAGCCGATATCGCCATCCCCGACATCCCGTACACCAAGTTCGTGCTGAAGAACGGCCTCACCGTGCTGGTCCATGAAGACCACAAGACGCCGGTGGTGGCGGTCAACACCTGGTACCACGTCGGCTCCAAGAACGAGAAGGCCGGCAAGACCGGCTTCGCCCACCTGTTCGAGCACCTGATGTTCAGCGGCAGCGAGCACTTCAACGAGGGCACTTTCATCAACGCCATGGAGCGCATCGGCGCGACCAGCCTGAACGGCACGACCAACACCGACCGCACCAATTATTTCGAGAACGTGCCGACCTCGATGCTGGACTACACGCTGTTCGCCGAGAGCGACCGCATGGGCCACCTGCTCGGCGTGCTGGACCAGAAGAAGCTGGACCTGCAGCGCGGCGTGGTGCAGAACGAGAAGCGCCAGGGCGAGAACCAGCCCTACGGCGTGGCGCGCCAGCTGCTGACGGAGAACACCTGGCCGGCCGGCCATCCGTATTCGTGGACCGTGATCGGCTCGATGAAGGACCTGGACGCGGCCTCGATGGGCGATGTGCAGGAATGGTTCAAGACCAACTACGGCCCGAACAACGTGACCCTGGTGCTGGCCGGCGACATCACGCCGGAGCAGGCGCGCGAGAAGGTCGAGAAGTACTACGGCGAGATTCCGGCCGGCCCGCCGCTGGCCAGGCAGGAGGCGTGGATCGCCAAGCGCACCGGCACCCACCGCGGCACCGTGCAGGACCGCGTGCCGCAGGCGCGCATCTACCGCGTGTGGAACGTGCCGGGCTCGAACACCGCCAACGAGCCGCTGCTGGACCTGGCCGCGCGCGTGCTGGGCGGCGGCAAGACCTCGCGCTTCTACAAGCGCCTGGTGTACAAGGACCAGCTGGCCACCAGTGCCAGCGCCAGCAACTACTCGTCGGAGATCGCCGGCCAGTTCATGCTGGTGCTCAACGCGCGTCCCGGCGCCGACAGCCACAAGCTGGAACAGGCCGCCGACGAGGAGCTGCGCGCGCTGATGAAGTCCGGCCCCACCGCGGCCGAGCTGGAGCTGGCCAAGACCGCCATCCTGGCCGACTTCACCCGCGTGGTCGAGCGCGTCGGCGGCTTCGGCGGCAAGAGCGACATGCTGGCCACCTGCGCCACCTTCACCGGTAATCCCGACTGCTACAAGGACTACCTGAAGGCGGTCAAGGCCGCCACGCCGGCGGAAGTCAGGCAGGCCATGAACGCATGGCTGGCCGACGGCGACTACGTGCTGGACGTGCAGCCTTACCCGACCGGCCTGTCCGCCACCGCCAAGCTGGACCGCAGCGCGCCGCCGGCGCTGGGCCAGCCCGAGTCGCTCAAGCTGCCGGCCATGCAGAGCGCCACGCTGTCGAACGGCCTGAAGGTGGTGCTGGCCGAGCGCCACAGCGCGCCGGTGGTCAACCTGTCGATGCTGGTCGACGCCGGCTACGCGTCGGACTCGCGGGACCTGCCCGGCCTGGCCAACCTGTCGCTGCGCATGCTGGAGGAGGGCACGCCGACGCGCGGCGCGCTGAAGATCAGCGAGGAGTTCGAGGCGCTGGGCGCCGAGTACTCGGCCAGCAGCAACCTGGACGGTGCCGTCGTCCAACTCAACGCGCTCAAGGCCACGCTGCCGAAGGCGCTGGACGTGTACGCCGACGTGCTGCTGCATCCGGCCTACGCCCAGAACGAGCTGGACCGTCTGAAGAAGGACCAGCTGGCGTCGATCGCCCGCGAGAAGTCCAATCCGCAATTGATGGCGCTGCGCGTGATGCCGGCCCTGATCTACGGCCAGGGCCACGCCTACAGCCTGCCGCTGACCGGCAGCGGCACCGAGGCGGCGGTGGCGCGCATCGGCCGTGACGACCTGGTCAAGTACCACCAGACCTGGTTCAAGCCGAACAACGCCACGCTGCTGGTGGTGGGCGACACCACGCTGGCGGAGATCACGCCGCTGCTGGAGAAAACCTTCGGCGGCTGGAAGGCCGGCGCGGTGCCGAAGAAGAACGTGGCCCAGGTCGCGCCGGCCGAGAAGCCGGTGGTCTACCTGATGGACAAGCCGGGCGCGCTGCAAAGCGTGATCTACGCCGCGCAGCTGGCGCCGCCGCGCAACGCGCCGGACGCCGTGCCGCTGCAGGTGGTCAACAACATCTTTGGCGGCACCTTCAGCTCGCGCATCAATATGAACCTGCGCGAGGACAAGCACTGGTCGTATGGCGTGTACGCCGGCTTGCAGCCGGCGGTGGGCCAGCGCCTGTACCTGAGCACCTCGCCGGTGCAGACCGACAAGACCGGCGCGGCCCTGCAGGAACTGGTGCAGGAATACGCCAACATCGCCGGCGCCAAGCCGATCACCGCGGCCGAGCTGAGCAGCGCGCAGGAAAACGAAACGCTGCGCCTGCCGGGCTCGTTCGAGACGGACAGCCAGCTGGCCGGCGCCTACGGCACCATCCTGCAATACAAGCTGCCGGCCGACTACTACAACACCTTCACCGGCACGGTGCTGGCGATGACGCCGGCCCAGGCCAACGCGCTGGCGGCGCGCACCATCACGCCGGGCCGGCTGACCTGGCTGGTGGTGGGCGACCTCAGCAAGGTTGAGGCCGGCGTGCGCGCGCTGAACCTGGGCGAGGTGCGCAAGATCGACGCCGACGGCAAGCCGCTGCCTTAAGCGCCCGCGCCATCCCCGCCGGCCCTGCGCGATCAGGGCCGGCGGGGATTTTTTTTGCGCGCGGCGTTGCGCGGGCGCTGACTTTTTACGCCCGGCCGGCGCCGGGGGCGGTGGAATGTCTATTGTTTCATGTTAGTATAAATGCACCACTCCGGCAGTTCCACCCTCGCGGACGAGTCGCTCATGAAACTGCTGTACAAATTCAACCTGGTGCTGCTGCTGATCTTCGGGCTGGGCTGGTACGCCACGGCCACCATGACGCGCGACGTGCTGCGCGAAAACGCCCGGCGCGAGGTGCTGGCCCACGCCAGCCTGATGATGGAAGCGGCCATGGCCGCGCGCAGCTACACCAACGACGAGGTCAAGCCGCTGCTGACCGAGGGCCTGAAGAAAGCCTTCCTGCCGCAGTCGGTGCCGTCGTACGCGGCCACGCAGAGCTTCAACCAGCTGCACCAGACCCACGCCGACTACAGCTACAAGGAAGCGGTGCTCAACCCCACCAACCCGCGCGACCGCGTGGTGGACTGGGAGGCCGACGTGGTCCAGCAGTTCCGCGACCACGCCGAGCTCAAGGAGGTGGTCGGCGACCGCCAGACCCCGTCCGGCCCGTCGCTCTACCTGGCGCGGCCGATCCGCATCAGCGACGGCCGCTGCCTGGCCTGCCACAGCACGCCGGCCGCCGCGCCGGCCACGATGACCGCGCTGTACGGCGTCAACAACGGCTTCGGCTGGAAGCTTGGCGAGGCCATCGGCAGCCAGATCGTCTCGGTGCCGCTGGCGGTGCCGCAGCGCGAGGCCGGCCGCGCCTACGCGCTGATCATGGGCGGCATGGCGCTGACCTTCTGCGTCATCCTGCTGGCCGTGAACGTGCTGTTCTACCTGCTGGTGCTGCGGCCGATGAACCGCATCAGCCGCATCGCCGACGCCGTCAGCGCCGGCCAGCTCGATGTGGAGGAATTCGATGTGCGCGGCAAGGACGAGATCGCCACCCTCAGCACCGCCTTCAACCGCATGCGCCGCAGCCTGGAAAAGGCCATGGCCTTGCTGGCCTGAGCCATGGGGATGAGCGTGGACGTCTTCCTCAGCCACTCGCACGTCGACAAGGTGTTCGCCGACGCCATCTGCCACCGGCTGGAGGCGGCCGACATCCGCTGCTGGGTGGCGCCGCGCGACATCCGCCCCGGCGACGACTGGGCCGAAGCCATCATCGACGCCATGGACCACGCCAGGATGCTGGTGCTGGTGTTCTCGGCCAGCGCCAACAACTCGCCACAGGTGCGGCGCGAGGTCGAACGGGCCGTCAACAAGGGCCTGATGGTGCTGCCGTTCCGCATCGAGAACGTGCCGTTGTCGAAGAGCCTGGAGTACTTCATCAGCACCCAGCACTGGCTGGACGCCATCACCGGCGACCTCGAGGTCCATCTGGACGAGCTGTGCCGTTGCGTGGCGATGCTGCTGGGCCGCCTGGCGCTGCCCGCCGAAGCGCCGGCCGCGCCGCCGCCCGCGCCCGTTTGCCGGATCGCCACCGCGCGGCTGGACGCGATCGAACGCGCGCTGGCGCAGGAGCTCGGGCCGATCGCCCGCCACCTGCTGCGCCGCGCGCTGCAGGCCGGGCCGACCCAGCCCCAGCTGGTGGCGGCGCTGGCGCAGGAAATCGACGGCGCGGCCGAACGCCAGCGCTTCATCGCCCGCTGCCATGCCGCCGCCTGACACGGCGCAGTCGCCGTACGCGCTGCCGTTCGTGGTGGGAGTCTCCGGCCACCGCGATCCGCACCCGGACGACCAGGCGGCGGTGGGCGAGCAACTGTTCCAGGCGCTCGAGCTGATCGCCGCGGCGCTGCCGCACACGCCGATCCACTGCCTGTCGGCGCTGGCCGACGGCGCCGACCAGCTGTTCGCCGAACAGGTGTTGCGCCTGCGGCGCCAGTGCGCCGAGCGCGAGGACGGCGCGCACCGCATCGAGCTGGTGGTGCCGCTGCCGATGCCGTTCGACGACTACTGCCGCGAGCAGGCCGGCGGCGAGGCCGAGGCGCGGCGCGACCCGGCCGGCTTCGAGGCCGGCCGCCAGGCCTTCGCCGCGCGTTTCCTGCGCTACAGCGCGCACGCCGGCAAGGTGTTCGTGCTGCCGCCGGGCGGGCCGGCCGGCGAGGCCGACGCCGCCTACGCGCAGCTGACCCGCTACCTCGGCATCCACGCCCAGCTGCTGCTGGCCGTGTGGGACGGCCAGAGCGGCGGCGAACATTTTCCGCGCCGTCCCGGCGGCACGCTCGACCTGGTGCAGGCGCTGCTGTCCGGCGTCGAGCGCAACACGCACCGGCGCAGCCGCCACCGCTTCGCCGAGCCGGCGCGCGGCAACCTGCTGCACATCTACAGCCGGCGCGCCCAGCCCACCTCGGACGGCCTGCCCGCCGCGCCGGCCGCGGGCGGCGCGCGGCTGCTGCGCGACGGCGCGCTGGACGGCGAGCCGGCGGCCCACTGGAGCGCGCCGCAGCCGTCGTGGCCGGGCGTGCAGGCGCCGCCGTGGGACTGGTGGTTGCGCACGCCGATCCGCGCCTGCGAGCGCTGGGCCGAGCACCGCGCCTGGCGCGCCGCGATCGCGCAGACCGAGCGCCGGCTGGGCCGCGCGCTGGACCCGCCGGCGCGCGCCGTGCTGTACCGCGCGCACGCGGCCGGGCGCGATATCGAGCTGCTCAACCGCCTGCACCGGCAAGCGCTGTGCGCGGACAGCACCGCCGCGCGCCGCTACGCCGACAGCCTGGACGCCAGCGGCGCCGCCTTCCTGGCCGGCCTGGGACTGGACGCGACGGCGGGCCTGCCGGACGCCCTGGCGCCGGGCCTGGCGCCGCTGCTGCAGGGCTTCCGCGTGGCCGATGTGCAGGCCGAGCGGGCCAAGCGCAGCTGGCGCTACCGCTGGCGCTTCATGGCGCTGGCGGTGATCCTGGCCTCGGCCGCACCGTCGCTGCGCCTGATGAGCAAGACGCACGGCGAGCTGTTCGAATCGGTGGTGTACGCGTCCGGCGCGGTGTGCGCGGTCGGCACCTATTTGTGGGTGGCGCTGTCGCGCCAGCGCAATGCCTACCTGGACTACCGCGCGCTGGCCGAGGGCTTGCGCTGCCAGATGTACTGGCTGTGCGCCGGCGAACCGTCGCTGGTGACCGACCACTATGGGCAGCGCGCCAGCGGCGGCATGGGCTGGGTGCGCCACGCGCTGGACGCCTGCATGGTGGCGCCGCCGGTGGCCGGGCTGTCCGCGCGCGCCGTGCTGCGCGGCTGGATCGACGACCAGCGCGGCTACCTGGGCGCGCCCAGCCATCGCTGGCGGCGGCGCCAGCACACGCGCGCGGTCGCCCTCGGCAACAACATGCTGTTGAGCGGTTTGCTGATGTCGGTGGCGGCGCTGGCGACGGTGCTGATCTTCGGCCGCCGCTACATGCTGGCGCTGGTGCTGTTGTTGGCCGGCATGAAGCTGGCGACCGGCGTCGGCGCGGCGTGGCTGTCGCTGGCCACCAAGATGGGGCACGGCGAGGCGCTGTCGCAGGCCGAGCAGCTGGGCAAGCTGTACGGCCGCGCCGACGCGGCGCTGGCGCGCAGCGAGGCCGCGTCCTGCTCCGGCGTGGAAAAGGAACGCAACGCGCGCGACCTGCTGTTCGCGCTGGGCAAGGCCGTGCTGGAGGAAAACGCCGGCTGGCTGGCCGCCTATCAGCAGCGCCGCCTGAACTGGCACGGCCGCTAGACCGCCACCGGCCGATGCCGAAGCGCGTATCGGACGCGGTAAAAATGTGATTGGAGGGATTTTCATCGCCGCCGTAGCATGCGATGAGAATCAAAACAATAAAACCCTCAATCGCAATGGAGACAACCATGAAGCGTCTACTGTCATGCCTGGCCGTGCTGCTCTGCCTGGCGGGCGCGGCCTTTTCCGCCCGCGCCGCCATCACCATGAACACCAGCGTGCAATACAAGATCAAGAACGTCAACAGCGGCCTGGTGCTCGGCATCGACGGCGCCAGCCAGGCCGCCGGTTCCAAGGTGGTGCAATGGGCCGACAACGGCACCGGCGACCATCTGTGGCACTTCATGCCGATGGGGAATGGCCAGTACAACATCGAGAACATGCTGACCCACCAGGTGCTGGGCGTGGCCAGCGCCGGCACCGCCGACGGCGCGCAGATCGTGCAGTGGGCCGACAACGGCACCACCGATCACCTGTGGACCATCACCCAGGCCGCCAGCGGCAACTTCCTGATCCAGAACGTCAACAGCGGCAAGTACCTGGAGGTGTTCCAGGCCAGTAACCTGAACACGGCCACCATCGACCAGTGGGCCTCGACCGGCTGCACCTGCCAGGAATGGCAGCTGGTCAACACGCAGGTCAGCCCGTACCCGGCGCCGCGCGCGGTGAGCGGCACCGGCATCTTCGTTCACGATCCCTACATGCTGCGCGACGCCGGCGGCAAGTACTGGCTGTACGGCAGCCACCAGACGCTGGCCACCTCGACCGACCTCAACACCTTCACCTCTTACACCAGCTGCACCACCACGCAGATGGGCGGCTACGCGCCGAACTGCCCGCCGATCGGGCCGGACTTCAGTTCGTGGAGCGGCCTGCAGACGCCCAAGGGCTGGAACAACGGCGCCAACACCGACATCTGGGCGCCCAGCCTGCTGTTCGCGAACGGCACCTACTACCAGTACTACTCGATACCGTACCTGCCGAGCTCGGGCGCCGAGGCGGTGATCGGCGTCGCCACCAGCTCGGCGCCGCAGGGACCGTGGACCGACAAGGGCTTCGTCACCAAATCGTGGACCAGTAGCACCACCGCGCCGCCGGCCGGCTTCAGCAAGACCACCGACAACGCCATCGATCCGGCGCCGTTCACCGACGCCAGCGGCAACTGGTGGATGGCCTGGGGTTCGTGGACCGACGGCACCCACCTGATGCAGCTGAATCCCGCCACCGGCCTGCAGTCGACCAGCAACACCACCGTGTACACGCTGGCGCGCCGGGGTTCGCCGACGTCGGCCGAGGAAGGCCCGTTCATCTACTACTACAACGGCTTTTACTATTATTTCGCGCCAATCAACGTCTGCTGCAGCAGCACCTCGCCGTACCGCACCATCGTCGGCCGCTCGACCAGCGTGACCGGGCCGTACGTGGACCGCGGCGGCGTGGCGTTGACCGCGGGCGGCGGCACCATCCTGCTCAGCACCCACGGCAACGTCATCGGCCCGGGCGGCGGCAGCGTCTTCACCGACGCCGGCCACAACAACCGGCCCACCTTCGTCTACCACTACTACGACGGCAACAACAATGGCCGGCCCACGCTGGGCATCAACCCGCTCGGCTTCACCGCCGACGGCTGGCCGTACGTGATGGCGAACTAAGCTACAGGTAGCGCGCCAGCAGCGCGCGGTCCAGCGCCGGGTCCAGCTCGATGCGCACGATGTGGCCGCTGCCCGGCGCCACCGTGATGTCGGCGCCGTCGTCGGCGCGCATGCGCGTCAGCGTCACGTCGCGGTTGCCGCTCGGGTGGATCACCTCGATCCGGTCGCCCACCGCGAAGCGGTTCTTGACCTCGACCCTGGCCCAGCCGTCCGTCACGCCCAGCACGTCGCCGACATACTGGCTGCGCTCGGCCTCGGAGGCGCCGCGCATGTAGTTCTGGTGCGCCTGCGTGTGGTGGCGCTGGTAGAAGCCGTCGGTGTAGCCGCGGTTGGCCAGGCCCTGCAGCTGGCCCAGCAGGCCGATGTCGAACGGCCGTCCGGCCACCGCGTCGTCGATGGCCTGGCGGTAGACCTGGGCCGTGCGCGCCGCGTAGTACAGCGACTTGGTGCGGCCCTCGACCTTGAGCGAGGTGACGCCGATCTTCACCAGCCGCTCGATGTGCTCGACCGCGCGCAAGTCCTTGGAGTTCATGATGTAGGTGCCGTGCTCGTCCTCGATGATCGGCATCAGCTGGCCCGGCCGCTCGGCTTCCTCGATCAGGTAGGGCTGGTCGGCCAGCGGATGGCGCGGCTGCTGGTGCAGCGTCGACCACGGCCGGTTGGCCTCCTCCAGCGCCTGCTGGAAGTGCAGCGGGATGACTTTCGTCGGGCCGAGGTCGCCGCTGGCGTCCTCGGCGGCCGGCTGCACCTTGTAGTCCCAGCGGCAGGAATTGGTGCACGTGCCCTGGTTGGGATCGCGGTGGTTGAAATAGCCCGACAACAGGCAGCGGCCCGAGTAGGCGATGCACAGCGCGCCGTGCACGAACACTTCCAGCTCCATCTCCGGGCAGCGCTGGCGGATTTCCTCGATCTCGTCGAGCGACAGTTCGCGCGACAGGATCACCCGCGTCAGGCCCATGCGGTGCCAGAACTTGACGTCGGCCCAGTTGACCGCGTTGGCCTGCACCGACAGGTGGATCGGCACGTCCGGCCACTCGTCGCGCACCATCATGATCAGGCCGGGATCGGCCATGATCAGCGCGTCGGGCTTCATGGCGATCACCGGCGCCATGTCGCGCAGGTAGGTCTTGAGCTTGGCGTTGTGGGCGAAGATGTTGGAGGCCACGAAGAACTGCTTGCCGCGCGCGTGGGCGCCGTCGATGCCCTCCTGCAGCGCCTGCAGCGTGGAGAAGTCGTTGTTGCGCACGCGCAGGCTGTAGCGCGGCTGGCCGGCGTAGACGGCATCGGCGCCGAAATCGAAGGCGGCGTGCATCTTGGCCAGCGAGCCGGCGGGGAGGAGGAGTTCGGGGGCGTGGAGCATGACGGATGGGCAAAAGTGAGGCAGTCTATGGGCCCCGCCGTCAAATTTCCTTGATCTGGATCAAAATTTCCCGGATCGGTCTACAGCGACTTGGTGCACAGCTTGAAGTCCGGATCCTCGTCGTAGGGGCGGATCTGGAAGCCCAGGCTGGCCATCAGCTTGAGCATGCCGCTGTTCTTGCACAGCACCAAGCCGTCGATCTCGCTCAGGCCCTTGTCGCGCGCCACGTCCATGATGCCCAGCATCAGCCGCGTGCCCAGGCCCTGGCCGCTGTAGCGGTCGTCCACCAGCAGCGAGAACTCGCAGCTGCTGTGGTCGGGGTTGGCGATGTAGCGCGACACGCCGATGATGCTGTCGGTCTCGACGAAGTCGCCGTCCGGCCCCGGCGTGCGCTGCGTCAGCACCGCCACCAGCGCCATCTCGCGGTCGTAGTCGATCAGCGTGTAGCGCGCCAGCATCGGCACCGACAGCTCGCGCAGCGACGAGGCGAAGCGGTAGTAGCGCGACTTCTCCGACAACCCGCGCACCAACTCCTGCAGCATCGAGGCGTCGTCCGGCTGCACCGGGCGCAGCGTGTACTGGCCGCCGCCGCGCATCGGCCACTCCTGCGTGTAGCTGGACGGGTAGGGCAGGATGGCCAGGTGGCCGTAGCGGTGCGCCGACGGCGCCGCGGCGTCGATGACGATGCGGGCGTCCACCGCCAGCGCGCCGTGCTCGTCGACGATCAGCGGGTTGATGTCCATCTCGCGCAGCTGCGGCAGCTCGCACACCATCTCCGACACCCGCAGCAGCATCTGCTCGATCGCCTCGCGCTGCACCGGCGGCGCGCCGCGCCACTCGCCCAGCGTGTTGGCCGCGCGCACCCGGCTCATCAGGCGCTGCGCCAGGAACAGGTTGAGCGGCGGCAGTTCGACCGCGCGGTCGTCGATCAGCTCGATCATGGTGCCGCCGGCGCCGAAGCTGATGGCCGGCCCGAACAGGCGGTCGGTGGCCACGCCGATGTACAGCTCGCGACCGTTGCGCTTGCCGGCCATGCGCTGTACCGTCACGCCGTTGATGCGCGCCTCCGGCAGCAGGCGGCGCACGGTGGCCATCATGTCGCCGTAGGCGTCGCGCACGGCCGCCGCGTTGAGCAGGTTGAGCACCACGCCCTGCACGTCGGACTTGTGGGCGATGTCGGGCGAGTCGATCTTCAGCGCCACCGGGTAGCCCAGCTGGCTGGCCACCATCATCGCCTCGGCCGCGCTGCGCGCCAGGATGGTCTGCGTGATCGGGATGTGGAAGGCCGCCAGCAGCGCCTTCGATTCCATTTCAGTGAGCACCTTGCGGCGCTCGGCCAGCACGCCCTCGATCAGCAGGCGGGCGCCGTCCAGGTCCGGCTGGGCCAGCTGCGACAGCGGCGGCGGGGTCTGGTGCAGCAGCTGCTGGTTCTGGTAGAACGAGGCGATGTTGGAGAAGCCGTCCACCGCCGCCTCCGGCGTGCGGAAGGTGGCCACGCCGGCGGCGTTGATCAGCAGGCGCGCCTCGGCCACCTTGCGGTCGCCCATCCAGCAGGTCAAGAGCGGCTTGCCGAGGCCGGCGTTGAGCGCGCTGACCGCGCGCGCCACCGCCGCCGGATCGCTGCCCAGCTTGGGCGAGTAAATCACCAGGATGCCGTCCACCTGATTGTCGTGGGCGCAGGCCTGGACCGCCTCGGTGAAGGCGTCGGCGTCGGCCTCCTCGGTCAAGTCGAGCAGGTTGGTCAGCGTGGCGTGCGGCGGCAGCTTGGGCGCCAGCGCCTGCGCGCTCGCCTCCGACAGCCGCGCCAGTTGCAGGCCCAGCTCGGCGATCCAGTCGGCCGCCAGCACGCCGGGCCCGCCGCCGTTGGTGACCACGGCCAGGCGCGGCCCGACCGGGCGGTAGCGCGAGGCCAGGCATTTGGCGGCCGAGAACAGCTGGACGAAGGTCTTGACCCGCACCGCGCCGGTGCGGCGCAGCGCGGCGTCGAACACCATGTCGCTGGCGACGATGGCGCCGGAGTGGGTGAGCGCGGCCTGCGAGGCGGCCGAGGCCTTGCCGGCCTTGAGCACCACCACTGGCTTGGTGTTGGCCGCGCCGCGCAGCGCCGACAGGAAGCGGCGGGCGTCGGTCAGGCCTTCCATGTAGATGACGATGCTTTGCGTGGCCGGGTCGGTGGCCAGGAAGTCCAGCGTCTGCGCCAGGTCGACCGCGGTGTTGGGGCCCAGCGAGACCACGGTGGAAAAGCCCACCGCGTTCTGGCTGCCCCAGTCGAGGATGGCCGAGGTCAGCGCGCCCGATTGCGAGATCAGCGCCAGGCTGCCCGGCTGCGCCAGCTGGCCAGCCACGCTGGCGTTGATGTTCAGGCGCGGGCGCTGGTAGCCCAGGCAATTCGGCCCCAGCAGGTGGATGCCGTGCTTGCGGGCGATGTCGTGCAGCTCGCCGGCCAGTTTGCCGTCGACGCCGCTCGACAGGATCAGCGCGGCGCGGCACTGGATGCGGCCGGCCACCTCCAGCGCGAAGCTCAGCTCGTCGTTGGGCAGGGCGATCACCGCCAGGTCGGCGCGCGACTGCGCCAGGTCGGCCAGCGTGCCGCTCATGCCGACGTCGAGGTAGGTGACCGGTCCGGTGAAGCCGCCTTGCTCCAGCTGGGCGCGGATGCCGCGGCCGTAGCAGGTCTGGCGTTCAGGCTGGTCGGCCTGGCCGGCGAAGACCACGATGGACTTGGGCGAGAACAGCGGCGTGAGGTAGTGGGTTTCCATGATGGGCGGTGGTGAGAAGGTTAGTCGTCCATGCCGAGCAGGACTTTGACGTGGGCCGCCGCGCTGCGCGCCAGCGACGACAGCTCGTAGCCGCCCTCCAAGCAGGAGACGATGCGGCCCAGGCAGTGGCGGGCGGCGACGGCGACGATCTGTTTGGTGATCCAGGCGTAGTCGGCTTCGACCAGGCCGAGGTTGCCCATGTCATCGTCGCGGTGGCCGTCGAAGCCGGCCGAGATGAAGATCAGCTGCGGCTGGAAGCGCTCCAGCGCCGGCAGCCATTGTTCGGTCACGGCCTGGCGCAGCAGTTCGCCGCCGGAGCGCGCCGGCAGCGCCACGTTGACCATGTTGGCGCCGCGCGGAACGTTGCCGCAGAACGGATACAGCTTGTCCTCGAAGATCGAGCACATCAGCACGCGCTCGTCGTCGCGCAGGATGTCCTCGCTGCCGTTGCCGTGGTGGACGTCGAAATCGACCAGCGCCACGCGCTCCAGGCCGTGCACATTGAGCGCGTGGCGGATGCCGACCGCCGCGTTGTTGAAGAAGCAGAAGCCGCCGGCGGCGCCGTACTCGGCATGGTGGCCGGGCGGGCGCACGTTGCAGAAGGCGGTGCCGGCGCCCTTGGTCAGCACCAGGTCGGTGGCCAGCACGGCGGCGCCGGCGGCGCGCAGCGCGGCCTGGTAGGTATGCGGGTTCATGCTGGTGTCCGGGTCGACCTGCACCGAACCCTCGCGAGGCGACAGCGCGGCCAGGGTGTGGATGTACAGGCTGGAATGGGCTTGCGCCAGTTGCTGCTCGGTGGCCAGCGGCGCCTCGCACGGCTGCATGAAGTCCAGCAGGCCCTTGATCAGCAACATGTCGCTGACCGCGCCGATGCGCTCCGGGCATTCGGGGTGCTGGTCGCCCATGGCGTGCTTCAGGCAATCGGGGTGCGAGATGTAGGCTGGCAGCATCGGGGCCTTGGTATGCGTTGACGAGGATGAAACGAAGGTAGCTTGAATTGAGTGTAATGAGCCCGATCAAACTTTTCGTTGATCCAAGTCAAAGTCTACCTCATGCGGCCAGCGGGGTGCGCAAGGCTGCGGCCGGGCGTTGCTTCGCGCCCAACACCAGGATCCACAGCGCGAAGGCCACCTCGCCCAGCTGGAGAGGGAAGGCGATGCCGGCGACCAGGTCGTTCCATTCCGGGCGCAGCAGGCCGGCGTAGCTCAGCGCCAGGTAGGCGAAGCCGTTGATGGCCAGCCAGACCGCCAGGAAGCGCGGCAGGAAACCGCTGCGGTACACCAGCGCCGCCAGCGGGAACAGCCACAGGCCCCAGAAGATTTCCGAGGCATAGGTCATCATGCCGTGCACCCGCAGGAACATGGTCGCCAGGCCGTCGCGCTGGACCTTGCTGAAGCCGGCCAGGAAGTCGGGGCCCTGCACCAGGATCAGCGTGGCCATGTCGTTGAGCGTGTTGAAGAAATACAGCGGCGTGTCCATGAAGCCCAGCATCAGCATCAGCAGGGCGGTGTTCTTGTTCACGTCCCGGAACAGCCGGTACAGCGTGAAGGTCAGCACCAGGCTGACGGCGCCGGTGACCAGGTCGCCGGCGATGCCGAAGCGGAACAGCTGTTCGTGGGTGGCGATACCGGCGATGGTCGCGGCGGTGTCGCCGTTGACGAACAGCTTGCTGGGGATGTAGACCAGGCGTAACGGCGCGATCAGGATGACCAGCAGGTAGAAGAAGCCTGCGACCCTGGCGTTTTTGCTGAGTGTGTTCATGCTGCTGCCCTTAAAGAAAGTGGCGCCGGATGCGCGCCCGGTTAAGATATTTTCAATTTCATGTGTCAACAATATCTGACATATGAAATGAACGCAACATAAATTTGATGCGGATGGGCTAGGGGATGTGGTTGTGGTGCGGGCGTGAGTAAAACCTGAAGCAGTTGCAGCCGGCTTCCTTGGACAGGTACATGGCGTGGTCGGCGTCGCGCATCAGCTCCTCCGGGGTGTCGGCGTCGAAGGGCGCCAGCGCGATGCCGATGCTGGCCGAGATGTGGATCGCCTGCTGCCTGACGTGAAACGGCCTTTGCATCTGGCCCAGGATCTTGCGTGCCACGTTTTCCGCGTGGCCGTTCTCGTTCAGGTCCTGCAGGATGATGGTGAATTCGTCGCCGCCGAGGCGGGCGACGGTGTCGGTTTCGCGCACGCACGCGCGCATGCGCGCCGAGGCGTACTGCAACACCCGGTCGCCGGCCTCGTGGCCGAACCGGTCGTTCGCCTCCTTGAATTTGTCGAGATCGACGAACAGCAGGGCGATCGGGCCGCCGCTGCGGGTGGCGTGCAGGACCTCCTGCTCCAGCCGGTTGTGAAACAGGCAGCGGTTCGGCAGGCCGGTCAGCGGATCGAAGTTGGCCTGCTTCCAGTTCCTGATCTCCGCCGCCTTGCGGTCGGTGACATTGCGCGAGGTGCCGGCCACGCCGTCCATGCGGCCGTTTTCATCATAGACCGGGGTGAGGATGTACTCGTACAGGTCGCCGTCCCCGGGCCGGTGCGCGAAGCTGCACTCGCCGCGCACCGGCTGGCCGGTATGGATGACCTGCTGCACCTGGCGGTCCTTCTCGGCGGCGTTGGGCATGCCGCAGTCCGCGTAGGTTTTCCCGACCAGGTCGCCGAGCTGCATGCCCAGCAATTCGAGAAAGACCTTGTTGGCGTAGGTGAACCTGCCCTCCAGGTCGAAGATGCAGCTGAGATCGGGCGTGGACGACAGGATGGCGTCGAACAGGCGGATCTTCTGTTCCTTCTCGTCGTAGTAGCTGTTGACCGAGTCCCTCAAAGCCTGGTCGATCGCCTCGTTGAACCGCACCAGGTCGACCACGGCCTCCGGCGCCATGGGCTGGTTTTCGGGCAGCTCCTCCCACAGCCGGGTGACGCTGGCGCGCAGCGCCCGGTATTCGGAGACCGTCGCGTTCAGCGTGAAGCCGGACTCCTCGCGCGCAGCGCCGTGCAGGGTGGCCGCGCTGATCTCCGCCCCCAGCGCCCTGAGCCCCATGGACTTCTCGATCTGTTCGAACGCCGATTCCGGGATCAGCAGATCGGCGGCGATGGTTTCCAGCATCAGCCTGGCGTGATCGATCAGGATTTCGCGATTGAACTTGCGCTTTTCGGGAACCAGGGTGGAGGCAAACTCGGCCCACTTGTCGAGGATGATGTCCATGTTTGCCAGGATGAAGTGTGAAAGTCCCATATTGTTTATCTCTTTTCATCGTCATCACTCGCGGAAAAAGGCGGCGAGAGTCGTGTACTGACTTGGACTGGCGATATTGATAAGAGTTTCGGCGGAGCGCCCGGCGGCGGACGCGCGCCCACTACGCTAGAATCGCATCTTCCTCATGTTCAGGGTTGTGAGCCGATGAAGAAAATTCTGATGGGTGGTGTTCTGCTGGCGTCGCTGTGCGGCGGCGTTTGGGGGCAGGAGTGCAAGAGCCAGGCGGAGTATGCCAAGGCGCGGGATGTGATCAAGGACCTGGGCCGCATCGTCGCGCCGTCCGGCGTGCAGGAAGCCTACAAGGCCAGGATCGGCGGCATCGACCAATGGATCAACGTGCGCGGGCAAGACAAGGACAATCCCGTGATCCTGTTCGTCCATGGCGGTCCCGCCTCGCCGCTGATCCCGGCTATCTGGCAGTTCCAGCGTCCCCTCGAAGAATACTTCACCATCGTCAATTACGACCAGCGCGGCGCCGGCAAGACCTTCAATGAAACCGCGCCGGATACCCTCGGCGACAGCATCCACATTCCGCGCTACATCGACGATGCGATCGAAGTCGCCGAGTACATCAAGGCCCGCTACCACAAGGACAAGGTGATCCTGATGGGACACAGCTGGGGCACGGTGATCGGCATGGGCGCGGCGCTGAAGCGGCCGGACCTATTCTTTGCCTACGTCGGCATCGGCCAGGTGATCAGCACCCAGGAGAATGAGCGCATCAGCTTTGACTACGCGGTCGAGCAATCGAAGGCGCACAACAACGAGAAGGCGATCAAGGAGCTGGCGTCCATCGCGCCGTATCCGGGCGACCAGCCGCTCACCCGCGAGCGTATCGTCACGGAGCGTACCTGGGCGCAGTATTACGGTGGCTTGAGCGCCTATCGCGACAGTTCGGATTACTTCTACGACGCGGGCAAGCTGTCGCCGGAGTATAACGACTGCGACGTCAGCGCCATTGACGCCGGCAATGTGTTCTCGCTGGGCCGCTTGCTGCCGGAGTTCCTCCGCGTCGACTATCGCAACGTGCGCAGCTTCCCGATCCCGGTGGTGATGTTCATGGGCCGCAACGACTACACCACGCCGTCGGTGCCGACCGACCAGTGGCTCAAGCGCGTCAAGGCGCCGTACAAGCGCGGTGTGTGGTTCGAGCATTCCGCCCACATGATCCCATGGGAGGAGCCGGGCAAGACCCTGGTCAGCCTGCTGGAGACGGTGCGGCCGCTGGCGGTGGCGCGGTCCAAACGCAAGTAGCCGGTGGCCCGGGGCGGAATCGAACCACCGACACAAGGATTTTCAATACGCGGCTCTGCAGCTCAGACAAAAACAAGCGACCTGGCGTGCCTCTCCACGCGCGCCGTCAAGCGCTGATAGACTGCCCCCGTAACATCATCGATATTTTAAAGGAGGGACAGATGCGGTTCTTGTCGAAACCGGTGCTCACGTCTTTGTTCGTGCTGGCCGCCATGGCGCCACTGGCCTGCGCGAAGGCCGCCCAATTCAATGTGCTCGTGTTCAGCAAGACAGCGGGTTGGCACCACGACTCGATCCCGGCCGGCGTGGCCGCCATCGAGCAGCTCGGCAAGCTGCACGACTTCAACGTCATGTGGACCGAGGATCCCAATCGCGTCATCAACGACAAGGAGCTGGCGAAATATCAGGCGGTGGTATTCCTGCTGACCACCGGTGATGTGCTCAACGGCGAACAGCGTGGAGCCTTCGAGCGCTACATCAAGGCGGGGGGCGGTTATGTGGGCGTGCACAGCGCATCCGACACCGAATACGGCTGGCCATGGTACCGCAAGATGGTGGGACACATGTTCCGTGCCCATCCCCCCATCCAGACCGCTGTGCTGAAGGTGGAGGACCGCAACTTCCCCGGCATGGACCGCTTCGCCAAGCGGGCGCTGGTCACCGAGGAATGGTACGAATTCACCGCCGCCGAATCGGACAAGTTGCATTATTTGCTCACGGTGGATGAGTCGACCTACCAACCGAAGGACAAGGCGGTACCCGGGGAGGGCAAGGGCACGGAAGGCTTTCATCCGGTGAGCTGGTATCAGTCCTACGATGGCGGCCGTGCGTTCTACACCGCGCTTGGCCACCTTCCGGCCAGCTACAGTGATCAGACCTTCCTGCATCATCTGTATGGCGGTATCTACTGGGCCGCCACCGGCAAAGGTTTCAAGGCCGAGTAGTGGAGTACCTTAAACCGCACATTAAGTTGCCCAACATTTCTCGCGCTGGAAACAAAAACGCCAACCTGCATGGGTTGGCGTTCTGTTTTGACACTGTTCTTGGTGGCCCGGGGCGGAATCGAACCACCGACACAAGGATTTTCAATCCTCTGCTCTACCAACTGAGCTACCAGGCCAAGGAGCAGAATTATAGCAGGCTTAAGCGAAATTGCAAGGGCGAATTTCTCGGGCGCACAAACGTTATAATGTTTGGATGACTATTCCATCCTCCCCCGCCGCGCGCGTTACCGAGAGTGATATCTGTATTGTTGGCGATGGCGCGATTGCCAAGACCGCCGCGCTGGGCCTGGCCCAGGCCGGCTTCAGTGTCACGTTGCTCGGGCCGCCGTCGCATCCGGCCCGGCCGGCCGCCGCCG
Source organism: Rugamonas sp. A1-17 (assembly GCA_025548565.1). GTDB lineage: Bacteria > Pseudomonadota > Gammaproteobacteria > Burkholderiales > Burkholderiaceae_D > Rugamonas. The sequence goes on along the minus strand of JAJLPB010000011.1, from coordinate 19,277 downwards.
ACCCCGGCTGGGATGCGCGGGTTTATGCGCTGAACCACACCGCCCACAATCTGCTGTCGTCGCTGAAGGTCTGGCAGGCGCTGGACCACGCCCGTGTGGCGCCGGTCGACGCCATGATCGTCCACGGCGATGGCGCCCAGGCTGGCGGCCTGGCCTTCGACGCCTATGGCGCCCACACCGGCACGCTGGCCTGGATCATGGAAGACCGGAACATAGGACAGGCGCTGGACGCCGCCCTGAAGTTCGCGCAGAACGTGCGCGTGGTCCAAGGCCGCGCCACCGGCCTGCTGCGCGGCGACGACAGCGCCTCCGTGCAGCTGGACGACGGCTCCAGCATCAAGGCCGCGCTTGTGGTCGGCGCCGACGGCGCCCAGTCGTGGGTGCGCGGGCAGTGCGACATCGGCCTCGATTACCGCAGCTACAACCAGCGCGCGGTGGTCTCCAACTTCGCCTGCGCCAAGCCGCACCACGGCGCCGCCTATCAATGGTTCACCGGCACCGAGGGCATCGTGGCGCTGCTGCCGCTGCCAGGCGACCAGGTGTCGCTGGTGTGGTCGGCGCCGGAAGCGCTGGCCGATACGCTGCGCGCCGAATCGGCACGGCAGATCGCCGACCGCCTGGCCGTCTACGCCGCCGACAAACTGGGTGCCTTGACCCCGCTGCAGCCGGAGCTGGTGCGCGACTTCCCCCTGCGCCTGATTCTCCCGCACGCCATGAGCGCACCGCGCGTGGCGCTGGTGGGCGACGCCGCGCACGTGGTCCATCCGCTGGCCGGCCATGGCATGAACCTGGGCTTCGCCGACGTGGCGCAACTGGTCAAGACCCTGGGCGAGCGCGAGGCGCAGCGCGGCATCGGCGACGCCCGCGTGCTGGCCCGCTACGAGCGCGCCCGCAAGGAGGATGTGCTGCTGATGCAGCTCACCACCGACGGCCTTGCGCGCCTGTTCGGGGCGGATATCGAGCCACTGCGCGTGGTTCGCAATTTCGGATTAAACTTGCTGGATAAATTACCTGTGCTGAAGCGCCGCCTGATCTCCCACGCGATGGGAAAATAGGCCCGTGCCAGTGGGTTCGTGTCGTCATCGGAGATGTTATGAGAAAGAGTAAGACCGTTTTGTTGTTGTTGTCGGCGCTGATGGCGTCCTGCGTGAGCGCGGAGACCCCGTCCACGGATGCGATCAAGAAGCTGGTCGAACCGCGCCTCGGCGCGAACGTGAAAGTCGATTCGGTCAAGGAGACACCGTATGCCGGCCTGTATGAAGTCCGCATCGGCAACGACATCCTGTACACCGATAAAACAGGCACGTATCTGTTCTCCGGCCATGTGTTCAATCTGACCACCAGCACCGACCTGACCAAGGAACGGCTGGAAGAGATCAACAAGATTAAGTTCTCCGACCTGCCGCTGGATAAGGCCATCAAGACCGTCAAGGGCGATGGCAAGCGCGTGATCGCGGTGTTCGAGGATCCCAACTGCGGCTACTGCAAGCGCTTCCGCCAGACCACGCTGAAGGAGACCGACAACATCACGGTCTACACCTTCATGTACAACATCCTGGCCGACGACTCGTTCACCAAGTCGAAGAACATCTGGTGCGCGCCGGACCGCAGCAAGGCCTGGGACGACTGGATGGTCAACAACAAGGCCGCTCCCGCCGCTGCGGAAGCCTGCGAATCGCCGAACCAGGACGTGCTGGCGCTGGGCCACAAGTTGGGCGTCTCCGGCACCCCGGCCATCTTCTTCGCCGACGGCACACGCGTGCCTGGCGCGATCGACACCAAGGCTCTTGAAGAGAAGTTCGCCAAAATCAAACAATAACAGCAGCCAAACCAGCGCATCGCCCATAGGAGAACCGAATGATCACTTTGAACATCAATGGTAAAGACATGCAGGTAGACGCCGATCCCTCGACGCCGATACTGTGGGCTTTGCGCGATAACCTGAACATGACCGGCACCAAGTTCGGTTGCGGCGCGGCGCTGTGCGGCGCCTGCACCGTGCACCTTGGCGGCCAGCCTGTCCGGTCGTGCGTGACGCCGATTTCGGCCGCCGCCGGCCAGAAGATCACCACCATTGAGGCGATGGAGTCCGACAAGGTCGGCAAGGCCGTGCAGGCTGCGTGGGTCAAGCTGGATGTGCCGCAGTGCGGCTACTGCCAGAGTGGCCAGATCATGAGCGCGACCGCTCTGCTGCGCACTAATAAATCCCCTTCCGATGCCGAAATCGACAACGCCATGAGCGGTAATATCTGTCGGTGCGGGACGTACCAGCGCATCCGCGCAGCCATCAAAGACGCAGCTAAAACCATCGCCTAAGGAGAATCGCATGCGTATCGAATGGCTTAACCAGGAATCGATGGCGGGTGTGGAGACTTCCGGCGGCGTGTCGCGCCGCGGCTTCATGAAGGCGGGGGCCGCGGTGGGCGGTGGCCTGGTGCTGGGGTTCTTCATCCCGGGCGCGGGCCGCTTCGCCAATGCGCAGCAGCCTCCCGCCAAGGTGTATCAGCCGAACGCCTTCCTGCATATCGCGCCGGACAACACCGTGACGGTGCAGGTCAACCGGCTGGAATTCGGCCAGGGCGTGCAGACGTCGCTGCCGATGCTGATCGCGGAAGAACTGGACGCGGATTGGTCGAAGGTCAACGGCGCGCTGGCGCCGGCCGGCGATCAATACAAGGATCCCCTGTTCGGCATCCAGATCACCGGCGGATCGGGCAGTATCGCCCACTCCTACACCCAGTACCGCGAGATCGGCGCCAAGGCGCGCGCGATGCTGGTCGCGGCTGCGGCCCAGGAGTGGAAGGTCGCGCCCGAGCAGGTCAAGACCTCGAAAGGCACGCTGATCGGCCCCGCAGGCCAGAAGGCCACCTTCGGCGCGATGGCCGATGCGGCCATGAAGCAGCCGGTGCCCGCCACCGTGAAGCTGAAGGATCCCAAGGATTTCAACTTCATCGGCAAACCGATGAAGCGCCTGGACGCGAAAGACAAATCGACCGGCAAGCAGCAATTCGGCATGGACTTCAAGGCGCCGCACAGCAAGGTCGCCGTCGTGGCGCGGGCGCCGGTGTTCGGCGCCAAGGTAGCCAAGTTCGACGCCTCGAAGGCCAAGGCCATCAAGGGTGTGCTCGAAGTGATGGAAGTGAAGACGGATCGCGGCGGCAGCGGCGTGGCGGTGGTGGCCGACGGCTACTGGCCGGCCAAGATGGGCCGCGATGCGCTGGTCATCGAGTGGGATACCAGCGGTGTGGAAAAAGTCAGCACCGACAAGCAGTTCGCCGAGTTCAAGGCGTTGGCGCAGAAACCCGGAACGCCGGCGCGCAAGGCCGATACGTCCAAGCTGGCCGGCGCGGCGAAGAAAATCTCCGCCGTCTATGAGTTCCCGTATCTGGCGCACGCGCCGATGGAGCCGCTGAACTGCGTGGTCGACCTGCGTGCGGACGGCTGCACCGTGTGGGCCGGTTCGCAGTTCCAGACGATGGACCAGGGTGCGATCGCAGCCACCGCCGGCCTGAAGCCGGAGCAGGTGGTGCTGAACACGATGATGGCCGGCGGTGGTTTCGGCCGCCGCGCCGTGCCGACCTCCGACTATCTGGTGGAAGCGGTCAACGTCGCCAAGGCCTGGAAGGCCGCAGGCAAGACGGAGCCGATCAAGGTGATCTGGAGCCGCGAGGACGACATCAAGGGCGGCTACTACCGTCCGTCGCATGTGCACCGCGCCGACATCGGCATGGACGACAAGGGTAATATCGTGGCGTGGGATCATGTCATCGTCGGCCAGTCCATCCTCGCCGGCACGCCGTTCGAGCCGATGATGGTCAAGGACGGCATCGATTCCACCATGGTCGAGGGCATGGGCGAACCATATGAGGTTCCGCTGAACCTGAGCGCGCATAGCGTCAAGGCCAACGTGCCGGTGCTGTGGTGGCGTTCGGTCGGCTCCACGCACACGGCCTTCGTGATGGAGACGCTGATCGACGAAGCCGCGCACGCCGCCAAGATGGACCCGGTCGCGTATCGCAAGAAGCTGCTGGGCGAGAAGGGCAAGCGCCACATCGCCGCGCTGGACCTGGCGGTCGCCAAGTCCGGCTACGGCAAGAAGGCTTTACCTAAAGGCCAGGCTTGGGGCGTGGCGGTGCACGAGTCGTTCAACACCGTGATCGCGTATGTGGTGGTGGCGTCCGTGAAGGACGGCACACCCAAGCTGCACAAAGTCACGGCCGGCGTGCATTGCAACCAGGCGGTCAATCCCTTGACGATCGAAGCGCAGATCCAGGGCGCGGCCTTGATGGGCCTCGGCATGACGCTGCCTGGCGCCGCCATCACGCTCAAGGACGGCGTGGTGGAGCAGCAGAACTTCAGCGACTACACGGTGGCGCGCATGACGGACATGCCGGCGATCGAGGTGCACATCGTGCCGTCGAACGATCCGCCGACCGGCATGGGCGAACCTGGCCTGCCGCCGCTGGCGCCGGCCTTCGCCAACGCGCTGTTCAAGTTGACCGGCAAGCGTTTGCGCAAGCTGCCGTTCGACCTGGCCAGCGCTTGAGCCGCGCTGGATGGCACTGGTAGGGATATTGCTGGCAGCCGGGCGGGGTAGACGTTTCGACCCGTCCGGCGTACAAAACAAACTGCTGCAAACGCTGGAGAATGGCGACGCCGTCGTCGTCGCCAGCGCAAGGAACATGCTGGCCGCGCTGCCGCGTGTGGTGGCCGTGGTCCGCCCGGACGACGGCCAGGTGGCGGCGCTGCTGGGCCGCCTGGGCTGCGAGGTGCGTGTCTGCGCGGACGCCGATCTTGGCATCGCCGCCTCGCTGACGACGGCGATCGACTACACCCGGGGCGCGGAAGGCTGGCTGATAGGCCTGGGCGACATGCCCCACGTGCGGCCTGATACCATGCGGGCCCTGGCCGCGACCATCGAACGGGGCGCCCGCATCGCGGCGCCCATCCATGAAGGACGGCGCGGCAATCCGGTCGCCTTCAGCAGTTATCATTTGCCGTTGCTGCTGGTGCTGGAAGGCGACCAGGGCGCGCGCGAGATCTTAAAAAGCCATGCGGTGAGCGAACTGGTAGTCGACGATGTCGGCGTGGTGCGCGATATCGATACGCCGGGCGATTTGTAAACAAGGACCGAGATGAAGAAAACGAACAAGAATACCCCGGCGATCGCCTACAGCATCGTCGGACACGACCTGGCCGCCCACCTGTTCCACGTCACGCTGACGGTGGATGCGCCGGCCGAAGGGGGGCAGGTGTTCGCCCTGCCGGCCTGGATCCCGGGCAGCTACATGATCCGCGAATTCTCGCGCAACATCGTGCGTATCCGCGCCGAGTCGGACGGCCAGCCGGTGGCGCTGGCCAAGCTGGATAAGCACTCGTGGCAGGCCGCGCCGCTGAAGGACCACGCGGCGTCGCTGACGGTGCATTACGAGGTCTATGCCTGGGACATGTCGGTGCGCGCGGCGCACCTGGACCAGAACCACGCCTTCTACAACGGCACCAGCGTGTTCCTGCGCGTGCTGGGCCAGGAAGACCAGCCGCACGTGGTGGACATCCAGCGCCCGGCCGACGAAGCGGCCAAAACCTGGCGCGTGGCGACCTCGCTGCCGGAGCTGAAAGCGAAACGTTATGGTTTTGGCACTTACATCGCATCCAACTACGACGAGTTGATCGACCATCCGGTGGAGCAGGGCGATTTCGCGCTGGCCACGTTCAAGGCGCATGGCATCCCGCACGACATCGTCATCAGCGGCCGGGTGCCGAACCTGGACTTGCCGCGCCTGAGCGCCGACCTGAAAAAGATCTGCGAAACCCAGATCGCCTTCTTCGAACCGAAGGTCAAAAAAGCGCCGATGGACCGCTACGTCTTCATGACGCAGGCCGTCGGCGACGGTTACGGCGGACTGGAACACCGCGCTTCGACGGCGCTGATCTGCGCCCGCGCCGACCTGCCGAGCACGGCGTCGGCCAGCAAGGAGATTAGCGACGGTTATCTGCAATACCTCGGCTTGTGCAGCCATGAATACTTCCATACCTGGAATGTGAAGCGCATCAAGCCGGCGGCATTTGCTCCCTATAATCTGCAGGTGGAGAATTACTCGCCGCTGCTTTGGCTGTTTGAAGGCTTCACCAGCTATTACGACGATTTGATGCTGGTGCGCGCCGGCGTGATTGCCGAACCGGCTTATTTCAAATTACTGGGTAAAACCATCGGCAGCGTATTGCGCGGCAGCGGCCGTACCAAGCAAAGCGTGGCTGATTCGAGTTTCGATGCTTGGGGTAAATATTATCGTCAAGATGAAAATGCGCCGAATTCAATCATTAGTTATTACACCAAGGGTTCGCTGATCGCGCTGGCGCTGGATTTAAGCATTCGCGCTAAAACAGGCGGCAAGAAATCGTTGGACGATGTGATGCGGGCATTATGGCAGCGTTATGGCCGCGATTTTTATCAGGGCGGCGGGCGAGGCGTTACTCCGGCCGAAGTGGAAGCCTTATTCGATGAAATCAGCGGTGGCCGCTTCAAGCCGTTCTTCGATAAATATATCCGTGGCACGGAAGATTTGCCATTGGCGAAAATGCTGGCGCCGTTCGGCGTTAAATATAATGACGAGCGTAAATCGACTAAGCCTAGTCTCGATGTTAATCTCGGCAAGGATGGAAATGATTGCAAATTATCCAGCGTGCATGAGAATGGCGCCGCGCATCGGGCGGGATTGTCGGCCGGCGATATATTGATGGCGGTCGATGGATTGCGCGTCACTGCCGCCAATCTGGAAACGCTGCTTTCCCGCTATGGTGTCGGATCGGAAATTGAAGTTCATGCCTTCCGCCGCGACGAATTAATGACCTTCACCGCGACGCTGCAAGGCGACCGGGTTCCGGGCATCAGCCTGTCGCTGGACCCGGCCGGCAAGAAATCCTCCGGCCCATTACGGCCCAGCGCAGCACGTTAATTTCTGAGTCCGGGGCGAGTCCCCGGATTTTTTTGCCCTGTTCATGCCAGAAATTGGCACGTACTAGCCACATTCCGGCATGTGTTGAGGCATTACGGGGTTGGTGTAGGTTTAATCCTACGCCGCGGTCTGGTTCTGGTTTAGAATTTGGCTGACCTTTTCTGCCCGAGGATAGACCCGCAAGTGTTCCAACTTGATTCCGCCACGATTATCCTGATGTCGACGCTGATGGCCGGCGCGATGAGTGTCGTCCTTTATTCCGCCCACGTCAGTTTTCCAGCTGAAATCAAGGGCCTGAATTATTGGGCGGCGGGATTGGTATCGCTGGCTTGCGGTGCATTTCTATTCAGTTTGAGGCATAGCGTCTTCAACGAAACGCTGGTATTGCTTAGCGCTAACTCGGCCCTGGTCTGGGGCGTGGGCCTGGCAATGATCGGTACCCGGAAATTTTATGGGCTGGCGCCGGGCTGGTGGTTGTTTCATCTGGTTTGGTTATTGGCCATGTTGGGCGTGGGATATTGGTTGTTAATTCAGCCGGATTTTTCCGCGCGCGTCGCCGCCTTCTCTTTTCTGGTTTCCGTATTTTATATAAATCAGATTCTGGTGGTCTGGCGCCACGGGGAGCGTCATTTCTCCACCATATTCTTCGGTTCATTATTGTTGTTTCAAACCCTGGTGGTATTAACGCGGGGCATTCTGGCATTATTATTCGGCGGCGCCCAGGTTAATTTGACGGCCGTCGGGCCATTTCAGAGTATTTATCTGGCGGCCGGCCAATTTATGGTATTGCTGCTTGCGGTGGGTTTCAAAGCGGTGACCACCCGGCATTTGCAAGCCATACTGGAACGCCGCTCCACGCTCGATCCCCTGACTCAGGTTTTAAACCGGCGCGGTTTCGCAGATATTTATGCTAAAGAGCATGCGTTGATGCGGCGTGAATCCACCGCCATGACGATGCTCAGCATTGATCTGGATTATTTTAAGAGAATTAATGATTGCTACGGCCATGCTACCGGCGACCGGGTTTTAGTCGATGTGGCGCAAGTAATCGGCAAGGCGCTGCGGGTATCCGATCACGTCGCCCGTTTTGGCGGCGAGGAGTTTATTGTTTTGCTGCCGGTGACCGGTGTGGACTGGGCCCGCGATATCGCCGAGCGCATTCTGGTCGCCGTGCGCGAACCGGGCCGGGCAGACTTGCCCGCCTATACCGTCAGTATTGGCATTGCTTGCCAGACAAGTTCCGACGAGGATCTGGACGCCATCCTGATGCGGGCGGACGAGGCGCTGTACCGCGCCAAGGAGCGCGGGCGCGACTGTATCGAGATCGCGTCCACGCCGATGCCGCCCTTGCAAGCCGTGAAGGCTTAGCTGCGGGCTTAGTTGAACAGGCGCGCCAGTTCAGCACCCGGATCGGGCGCGCGCATGAAGGCTTCGCCGACCAGGAAGGCGTGCACATTCGCCTCGCGCATGCGTTTGACGTCGTCCGGCACCATGATGCCGGATTCGGTGATAACCAGTTTATCCGCCGGAATGCGGTCCAACAGGCCCAGCGTGTTCTCCAGCGACACCTCGAAAGTGCGCAGATTGCGGTTATTGATGCCTAACAGCGCGGTTTTCAGGCGCAGCGCGGCGGTCAGTTCGTCGCCGTCGTGGGTTTCCACCAGCACGCCCATGCCCAGTTCGTGGGCGCAGGCTTCCATTTCCGCCATCAGTCCATGGTCCAGCGCCGAGACGATCAGCAGGATGGCGTCGGCGCCCATCGCGCGGGCTTCGTAGATCTGGTACATGTCGATCATGAAGTCTTTGCGCAGCACCGGCAGCGAACAGGCGGCGCGCGCCTGCTGCAGATACGCCACCGAACCCTGGAAGAACTGCTCGTCCGTCAGCACCGACAGGCATGCGGAGCCATGGGCCTCGTAGGTGGCAGCGATGTCGGCGGGGCGGAAGTCGGCACGCAGCACGCCTTTCGACGGCGACGCTTTTTTTACTTCGGTGATCACGCCTGCTTTGCCGGCGGCGATCTTCCCGCGCAGGCTGGCCTCGAAGCCGCGCAGGCCGGCGCGCAGTTCGGCGTTGCTCTCAACGTCGGCGCGCAGGCTGGCGAGGCTGCGGTGTTTTTTTGCGGCGGCGACTTCGTCGGCTTTGACTGCAAGGATTTTGTTCAGGATGTCGGACATGATAAGCCTAAGTTTAATGTTGTTCTGCCAGCGCCAGTCGCAGGCCGAGAGCCAGGAACAGGCCGCCCGTTACGCGGTTTAGCCACAGGGCTACCAGCGGTTTGACCTTCAGGCGCGCGCTGGCGAAGGCGGTGAAGACGGCCAAGCCGTTACACCACAACATACCGTTGAAATTGAAGATGCAGCCCAGGACGATGAAGGCTAGCGGCTTGCTGGCGGAATCGGCCGAAATAAACTGCGGTACGAAGGCCAGGAAGAACAAGGCCACTTTCGGGTTCAGGACATTGGTCAGGAAACCCTGGAAGAAGATTTTACGATACGCCAGCGGTTGCGCGGCGCCACGTACGGCGCTTTCGGCGGCCTCAGCGTCATCGGCCTCGGTGCGCAGCCTGGCGCGCAGCATGCCGATGCCGACGTAGACGATGTATGCCGCGCCTACCCACTTCACCGCCGTGAACGCGGCGGCGGACGTCGCCAGCAGCGCCGACAAACCCAGCGCCGCAGCGAAGATGTGGATCATGGTGCCGGCGCCGATGCCCAGCGCGGCGGCCGAACCGGCGCGCCAGCCCTGTGTGGCGCTGCGCGTCATGATCAGCAGCGAATCGGGGCCGGGCATGATGTTCAGCAGCAGCCCGGAGATGATGAACAGCGTTAGGTCGTGTATGCCAAACATGGCGTGTCCTTGTTCCCGTCGTCCCCGCGAAAGCGGGGACCCATACGCGGCATGGTATCGCGTCGGCCGCATGGATTCCCGCCTGCGCGGGAATGACGGTTGTGTTAGTTGGTATTGCCGAGGCTTTGCGTGACCTGCACGAACTGCTCGACCTTGCGCATCGCATCGCCGGAGCTGACGGCTTTGCGCGCGCGCGCCAGGCCGTCCTCGATCGAGCTGGCCACGCCGGCCGCGTACAGCGCGGTGCCGGCGTTGAGCGCCACTATATCGTAGGCCGCGCCAGGCTCGCCGCGCAGCGCTTCCATCATCTTGGCTTTCGACTCCGCCGCATCGGCCACCTTCAGGTTGCGGCTGGCGATCATCTGCAGGCCGAAGTCCTCGGGATGGATTTCATACTCGCGGATCTCGCCGTTAACCAGTTCGCCGACCAGCGTGCCGGCGCCCAGCGAGACTTCGTCCATATTGTCGCGGCCATACACCACGATGGCATGCTGCGCGCCCAGGCGCTGCAGCACGCGCACCTGGATACCCACCAAGTCGGCGTGGAACACGCCCATCAGGATATTCGGCGCGCCGGCGGGATTGGTCAGCGGTCCCAGGATGTTGAAGATGGTACGCACGCCCAGTTCGCGGCGCACCGGCGCCGCATGCTTCATCGCGGCGTGGTGGTTGGGCGCGAACATGAAGCCGATGCCGGTCTGCGCGATCGATTGCGCGATCTGCTCGGGCTTGAGGTTGATGTTGGCGCCCAGCGATTCGATCACGTCGGCGCTGCCGGACGACGACGACACGCTGCGCCCGCCGTGCTTGGCCACGCGCGCGCCGGCCGCCGCGGCGACGAACATCGACGCCGTGGAGATGTTGAAGGTATGCGCGCCGTCGCCGCCGGTGCCGACGATGTCGAGCAGGCCGGTGGTGTCGGCCATCGGCACCTTGGTGGAGAACTCGCGCATCACCTGCGCGGCGGCGGCGATCTCGCCGATGGTTTCCTTCTTCACGCGCAGGCCCATGGTCAGGGCGGCGATCATGGTCGGCGACATTTCGCCGGACATGATCTGGCGGAACAGGTGCAGCATCTCGTCGTGGAAAATCTCGCGGTGTTCGATGCAGCGCAGCAGTGCTTCTTGATGGGTGATAGGCATGGCTATTCCTTCTCTGAATTTGGGCGTGGGCGCGCACGGCGGCGCGCCGGTACGAACAGCGCTGGTCAGCGGACCAGGAAGTTCTTCAACAGTGCGTGGCCGTGTTCCGACAGGATGGACTCGGGGTGGAACTGCACGCCCTCGATGTCGTAATCCTTGTGGCGCACGCCCATGATTTCACCGTCGTCCGTCCACGCCGTCACCTCCAGGCAGGACGGCAGCGAGCTGCGCTCGATGGCCAACGAGTGATACCGGATCACCGTGAAGGGGGAGGGCAGGTCCTTGAAGACGCCCACGCCCGTATGCGCGATTAAAGAAGTTTTGCCATGCATGACCTGCTTGGCGCGGATGACTTTTCCGCCGAACGCTTCGCCGATGGCCTGGTGGCCCAGGCACACGCCCAGTATCGGCTTCTTGCCGGCGAAGTGCTTGAGCACTTCGATCGAAATGCCGGCTTGCGACGGATCTTTCGGGCCGGGCGAAATGCAGATGTGGTCCGGGTTCAGCGCTTCGATTTCCGCGATCGTGATTTCGTCGTTGCGGTACACGCGCACATCCTCACCCAGCTCGCCGAAGTACTGCACGATGTTGTAGGTGAAGGAGTCGTAGTTGTCGATCATTAGCAGCATCTCAGATCTCCCCATCCAGGCCATCTTGCACTTGTTCGGCGGCGCGCAGCACGGCGCGCGCCTTGTTTTCAGTTTCCTGCCATTCCATCTCCGGTATCGAGTCGGCGACGATGCCGGCGGCGGCCTGCACGTGCAGCATGCCGTCCTTGATCACGCCGGTGCGGATCGCGATCGCCACGTCCATCTCGCCGCCGAAGGACAGGTAGCCGCAGGCGCCGCCGTAGATGCCGCGCTTGGAGATTTCCAGTTCGTCGATGATTTCCATCGCGCGCACTTTCGGCGCGCCGGTCAGCGTGCCGGCCGGGAAGGTGGCGCGCAGCACGTTCAGGTTGGACAGGCCGGCTTTCAGCTTGCCCTCGACGTTGGAGACGATGTGCTGCACATGCGAGTATTTTTCGATGACCAGGCGGTCGGTGACCTTGACGCTGCCGATCTCGGAGATGCGGCCCAGATCATTGCGCGCCAGGTCGATCAGCATCACGTGTTCGGCGATTTCTTTCGGATCGGCCAGCAGTTCCGTCGCCAGTTCGGCGTCGCGCTCCGGCGTCGCACCGCGCGGGCGGGTGCCGGCGATGGGGCGCAGCGTGACTTTCTTCTCGCCGTCCGGCAGCGTCTCGTTGCGGACCAAAATCTCCGGCGAGGCGCCGACGATCTGCATGTCGCCGAAATTGTAGAAGTACATATACGGCGACGGATTCAGCGAACGCAACGCGCGGTACAGCGACAGCGGCGAATCGACGTAAGGCTTGCGCAGGCGCTGGCCGATCTGCACCTGCATCAAGTCGCCGGCCATCACGTATTCGTGGGCCTTGGCGACCGCCTTCAGGTAGTCCTCTTTCGGGAAGTCGCGTGTGATGTCGGTGCGCACCGAGGCGCTGGTCACCGGCGCATCGAGGCCGCGGCGCAGCATCATGCGCAGGTCTTTCAGGCGCTGGCGCGCTTTGGCGTACGATTCCGGCTGCGTGGTATCGGCGTAGACGATCAGATACAGCTTGCCGGACAGGTTGTCGATGACGGCCAGTTCCTCGGTCACCATCAGCTGGATGTCGGGCAGGCCCAGGTCATCCTTCGGCTGCGAGTGGGCCAGCGTTTTTTCGATATGGCGCACCGTGTCGTAGCCGAAGTAGCCGGCCAGGCCGCCGCAGAAGCGCGGCATGCCGGGACGCAGCGCGACCTTGAAGCGCTTCTGGTAGGCCTCGATGAATTCGAGCGGATTGCCTTCGTGGGTCTCGATCACCGTGCCGTTCTTGACGATCTCGGTGCGCGTGCCGAAGTTGCGCAGCACGGTGGTCGCGGGCAGGCCGATGAAGGAGAAGCGCCCGAAACGCTCGCCGCCGACCACCGATTCAAGCAGGAAGGTGTTCTTGCCGGCGTTCTGGGTCTGGGCCAGTTTCAGGTACAGCGTGAGCGGGGTTTCGAGGTCGGCGAAAGCTTCGGCGATCAGCGGGATGCGGTTGTAGCCGTCGGTGGCCAACGATTTGAATTCGAGTTCGGTCATGTCTTCTCTCCATGCCGCCAAGGGCGTGGTTGTGGCTTGGCGGTGGTTTGTCAAAAAACCTGTCGGACGCGCGGATGCGGACGACAGCAATCAGTTCGGCTTAGTTTTGCCAGGATTGCCAGCGTCGCCAAAGCCAGGCCTCAATCGAGCCGGTTTGGTTGACGTTGTGTTTTTTGGTGAGAGACATGTTGGTCAGGTTAGTTCAGCTAAGGGTTAGTTTTGCGAACGTATCAGGCTGGACGCTTCCAGCAATGTGGCTACTATACCATCGGAATCCGTTTTGTGTATAGCTTCTCCGTGATTGTAACCGTAAGGTACCGTCAACACCGGGCAACCCGCTGCCCGCGCGGCTTGCGCGTCGTTCGAGGAGTCGCCGATGGCCACCACCTGCGCCGGCGCCAGGCCGAAATCGGCGCACACCGTTTGCAGCGGCAGCGGATCGGGCTTTTTGCGCGGCAGCGAATCGCCGCCGTAGACCACGTCGAAAAATCCGTCCAGGCCTTTCAGTTTGAGCAGCGGCGCGGCGAACGAGATTGGCTTGTTGGTTACACAGGCCAGGCGCAGGCCTTGCGCCTTCATCGCCGTCAGGCCTTCGATCACGTCCGGATACAGCGCGCTGTGGTCGCCGTTGATGCTCAGGTAGTGGCGCTGGTAGGCGTCCATCGCCGCGTCGAAATGCGCTTCCACGCGGGCCGCGTCCCAGTCCAGCCCCAGCACGGAGCGGATCAGGTTCTCGGAGCCTTTGCCGACCATCAGCGCGATCTGGTCCTGCGAGATCGGTTGCAGGTCAAGCTCCGCGCGCATGCCGTTGATCGCGACGTGGAAGTCGGGGATCGTGTCCAGCATGGTGCCGTCGAGGTCGATGATTGCGGCGCGTACGCCTGCCAGCACACTCATGCTTACACCGTCGCCAGCTGGGCGCGCATGGCGTCGATGACGGCCTTGTAGTCCGGCTTGCCGAAGATGGCGGAGCCGGCCACGAAGGTGTCCGCGCCTGCCGCCGCAGCGGCGGCGATGTTGTCGATCTTGATGCCGCCGTCCACTTCCAGCAGGATGTCGCGGCCGGATTCATCGATCAGGCGGCGCGCTTCGGCGATCTTCTTCAGCGCCTGCGGGATGAAGGATTGGCCGCCGAAGCCCGGGTTGACCGACATGATCAGGATCATGTCGATCTTGTCCATCACGTGTTCCAGGTAGCTCAGCGGCGTGGCAGGGTTGAATACCAGGCCGGCCTTGCAGCCGTGGTCGCGGATCAGCTGCAGCGAACGGTCGATATGGTCCGACGCTTCAGGGTGGAAGGTGATGATGTTGGCGCCAGCCTTGGCGAAGTCCGGAATGATGCGGTCGACCGGCTTGACCATCAGGTGCACGTCGATCGGCACTTGCACGTGCGGGCGGATCGCTTCGCACACCAGCGGGCCGATGGTCAGGTTCGGAACATAATGGTTGTCCATCACGTCAAAGTGAATGATGTCCGCGCCGGCGGTGACGACGTTGCGGACCTCTTCACCCAGGCGGGCGAAATCGGCGGACAAAATGCTGGGAGCGATGCGGAATGTGGTCATGGCTTAGGGCTGGCAAGAAAAAAGATGCGCTATTTTACGCTGCCCGGCGCGACCTCACCGATTTTCAGCCGCGCCGTCCTTGCATACGGGGCGGATTTGCGGTGCAATGGGGGTCTGACGATATACAATCGCCAATTTTGCACAGAGCGATTACGCTTTTACCAAGCCTTAAGGAATCTCGATGGCCACTTACGAATTTACTGTGTCGGTCAGAACTCAGTACCTGCCGGATCAGTCGGACCCGGATCGCACCAATTTCGTGTTCACCTATTCGATCACGATCAAGAACACCGGCACCGTGGCGGCGCAGCTGATCTCGCGCCACTGGGTCATCACCGACGCCAACAACCATGTGGAAGAGGTGCGCGGACTGGGCGTGGTCGGCCATCAGCCGCTGCTGCAACCCGGCGAGCATTTCGAGTACACCAGCGGCACGGCGCTGCAAACCCAGCAAGGTTCGATGGTCGGCGAATACTTCTGCGTGGCCGAGGACGGCCACCAGTTCGAGGTCAAGATCCCGGAGTTCGTGCTGTCGCTGCCGCGCACGCTGCACTGATTACTTCGGATCGTTTTCCTGGTCCGGCGGGGGCAGCTGTTTAGTCTTGCCCTTGCCTTGGTACATGGTCCACCAGACGATGAACACCAGCAGGAAAAACGCCACGCATGCTTCTATCATTAAGACCCACATAGCCATCCTTATGTCATTAACTAGCCGTAGTCTACTCGTTCCGCTGACCGTCGTGGCGCTTTCCCTGGCCGCCTGTACCACCACGCCGCTGCCGCCGGCCCAGGCGCCCGCGCCTGCCGTGACGCCGCCGGTCACGCCGCCAGCCGTGCCACCCGTGGTGCCGCCGGTGCCGCCCAAGCCGGCCGCGCTGCAGATGGTGCCGGCCACCTTCGCGTCGCTGCCGGGTTGGGACAAGGACGATGTGCGAGCGGCCTGGCCTGCCTTCATGTCCTCGTGTTCGGTGCTGGTCAAGCAGCCGACCTGGAAGGAGTCCTGCACCATCGCGCGCACCGTCAACGGCAGCGACGAGCGGGCGATCCGCACCTTCTTCGAGGCGTTCATGGAGCCGAACCAGGTGATCGCGCCGGACGGCGCCACCGACGGCCTGATCACCGGCTACTACGAGCCGCTGCTGCGCGGCGCGCGCAAGAAGGGCGGCCCGTACCAGACGCCGCTCTATAAAGTCCCGGACGATATGCTGACCATCGACCTGGCCAGCGTGTACCCGGAGCTGAAGGGCATGCGCCTGCGCGGCAAGCTGGTCGGCAAGAAGGTGGTGCCGTATGCGACCCGCGCCGATATCGAGAAGGCTGACTTCAGCGGCAAGGAGCTGCTGTGGGTGGACGATCCGGTGGAGTCCTTCTTCCTGCAGGTGCAGGGTTCGGGCCGCGTGCAGCTGACCGACACGCAGGAAACCGTGCGCGTGGCGTATGCGGACCAGAACGGCCATCCGTATAAATCGATCGGCAAGTACCTGGTGGAAAAGGGCGAGCTGACGCTGGAGCAGGCGTCGGCGCAGGGCATCAAGGCGTGGATCGCCGGCCATCCCACGCGCATGCAGGAGCTGTTCAATGTGAACCCGAGCTATGTGTTCTTCCGGGAGGAGCGCCTGCCCGATCCGAAGGTGGGGCCGAAAGGTTCGCTGGGCGTGCCGTTGACGCCGTCGCGTTCGGTGGCGATCGATGCATCGCAATTGCCGCTGGGCGCGCCGGTATTCCTGTCGACCACGATGCCTAACAGCGATATCCCGCTGCAGCGCCTGGTCATGGCGCAGGATACGGGCGGCGCGATCCGTGGCGCGATCCGTGTCGATTACTTCTTCGGCTTCGGCACGGAGGCGTCGGAGAACGCGGGCCGCATGAAGCAGCGCGGCAATATCTGGGTGCTGCTGCCGAAGCAGCCGCTTTAACGCAGCACCATCACGGGCAGCGTGGTGTGGGCCAGCACCTTCTGCGTCTCGCTGCCCAGGAACAGCCGGTTCAGGCCGCGCCGTCCATGCGACGCCATCATGATGATGTCGCATTCAAATTTTTTGGCCGCCTCGACGATTTCTTCGTAGGGGCTGGGCGACATCGTCACCACGCCCTCGAACGGAACTTCCGCAGCGCGCGCGGCAGCGGCAACTTTTTCAATATGGTGGCGGGCGGCGTTTTGCATCTGCGTGGCGAACTGGCCGGAATCGATGACCGCGCCGCTGTCGCCCATGGACGCGAACGGCAGTGGCGTGATGACGGTGATCGCGACCAGTCGCGCCTGATTGAGCTGGGCAAACTGGACCGCCATCGCGGTCGCTTTGTCGGACAGCTCGGAGCCGTCGGTGGGCAGCAGGATGGACTTGAACATGGCGTACTCCAATGTAGGGAACACGAAAACAGCCTAATGATTTAGAACGTTCGGCGGCGCACGTTAGGACGCGGCGGGCGCCGGATGCTGCTGCACGTTGCGCATGGATGAGGACATCGCCATCGCCGCCGTCAGCGCGATGCCGCCCACCGCCACGCAAGCCATGCCGGTGCGGATGCTGAAGTGCTCGCCGATATAGCCGGCCGCCAGCGCGCCGGCCGGCGCCGTCGCCACGGTCAGGAAGCGCATGGTCGAGACCATGCGGCCCAGGTAGGCATCCGGCGTGACTTTCTGGCGCATCGTCATATACGGCATGAAGAACAGCATCACGCCGCAATCGAGGAACAGCGACAGGCCGCCGCACGCCACCGCGCTGGCGGTCGGGCTGCCGAACAGATTGGCCGGGATCATCGGCATGGCGGCGAACGCGAAGGCGGTCAGGCCCAGGCCGGTCAGCATGGTCGCGCCAGGACCGAAGCGCGTGTTCAGCGGCTTTAATAAGAGTGAGCTCATCAGTACGCCGATGCCGCCGACCATCTGGGCCACGCCCAGCATGCCGGCCGTCATGCCCAGCTCGCGTGTGGCGAACAGCACGCTGAGCGCGGCGAAACCATAGAACAGCATGTGCCACACGCCCGCCCCCCAGGCCAGCGTGCGCAGCAGCGGCTGGCCCCAGATGAACAGCAGGCCGTCGTGGATGTCGCGCAGCGGATGCTTGTTGGACGGCGCCGGCTTGGGATCGTTGGCCTTCAGGTTACGCAGCAGCAGGATCGAGATCACGAAGCCGATCGCGTTCAGCAGGACGGCAAACGGCGCGGTCAGCCACTGGATCAGCACGCCCGCGACGCCGGGTGCGATCAGCCGCGACGCCGAGTCGGTGGCGGCGAACTTGGATTGCGCGTCGGTCAGGCGGTCGCGCCCGATCAGGTTGGTGAGGAAGATCTGTTCCGCGCCGCCGCCCACCACCGAGCAGGCGCCGCTGATAAAGGAGACCACATACATCCACTGGATGGACAGCAGACCCAGCCAGTAAGCCAGCGGGATGCTGGCCAGTGTGAGCGCCATGACCGCCTTGCTGCCCAGGAGTACCGGCAGCTTGCGGTTACGGTCCAGGAAGACGCCGGCCGGCAAGGCCAGTAGCGCGAACGGAATCGCTGCGCTCGCGCCAAGCATGCCCATCTGCGCCGGCGTCGCGTGCAGCAGCAGGACCGAGCACAGCGGCAGGGCCAGCGCGCTGATATAGCTGCCGAAGCCGTTGAGGATGGCGCTGAACCAGTAGCGCATGAAGTCGCCGTTGCGCAGCAGGGCGTCACTGTCCAGCTTATTGCTCAGATGGCGGCGTAAGGCGGTAAAAATAGGAGGCTCTTAAAAGCAGGTTGCTATCGTTCAATGATACCAGCGTAGGAGTTAGGCGCTACAATCCTTCAGGAATATTCCACTGTGAAGGAGACACCGATGCAATATGAAGACCTGATCGTTGAAGTGCACGACAAAGTAGCCCTGATCCGCCTGAACCGTCCGAAGGCGCTGAACGCGCTGAACGACCGCATGATGAACGAGCTGGGCGATGCCTTATATAAGTTCGACGCCGATCCGGCCATCGGCTGCATCGTGCTGACCGGCAGCGAGAAGGCCTTTGCCGCCGGCGCGGATATCGCCGCCATGGCGGACTACACCTATGTGGATACCTATCGCGACAACTACATCACCCGCAACTGGGAGCACATCCTGCGTATCCGCAAGCCGGTGGTGGGCGCCGTGGCCGGCTACGTGCTGGGCGGCGGCTGCGAGCTGGCGATGATGTGCGATTTCCTGATCGCTGCCGATACGGCCAAGTTCGGCCAGCCGGAAATCAAGGTTGGCGTCACGCCTGGCGCCGGCGGCACGCAGCGTCTGCCGCGCACCATCGGCAAGGCCAAGGCCATGGACATGCTGCTGACCGCGCGCACCATCGACGCGGTGGAAGCGGAGCGCATCGGCCTGGTGTCGCGCGTGGTGCCGGCCGATAAGCTGATCGAGGAAGTACTGACCGCGGCGAAGCAGATCGCATCGATGCCGACCTCGGTGGCGATGATGATCAAGGACTCCGTCAATCGCGCCTTCGAAACCACGCTGACGGAAGGTGTCAATTATGAACGCCGCCTGTTCCAGTCTGCCTTCGGCACGCCTGCGCAGAAAGAAGGCATGCATGCTTTCCTCGAAAAGCGCTTGCCAAACTTCGAGGGTCTTTGATATAGTTCGCCTCCCCGCAAAACGGTGCATGCAAATGCAGTGTTGAGTGGGGAAA
>JAJLPB010000010.1 GCA_025548565.1 Rugamonas sp. A1-17 | reverse complement strand
TGTGTAACGAGGTACTAATCTCATGGATGGATCTCGTAAAAGGATTTATGTAGAGCGCTTGGTCAGCCAACCTGGGCGGTGGCTAAGGTCGCAACATTGTAATACAGCTAGTTATGTAACGTTTTGTATGCCAGCAAAAGTAAAAAAGCGGTAACACGGCTCGCGCCGCGTTACCGCTTTTCGCCTGCCCCTGCGCCGGGGTCAGCGCATGCCGGAGATGATTTGCTTCAGTTTGCCGGAGTCGGCGCAGAAGGCGCGGATGCCTTCGCCCAGTTTTTCGGACGCCATCTGGTCTTCGTTGAGCTGGAAGCGGAAGGTCTTCTCGTCCTGCGATAGCTTGATGATGCCGGCGGCCGGCGCGCTCTCGGCGCTCAGCTTGCGCTCGACCGGCGCGTCGCTGTCGGCCAGTTTCTGCAGCAGGTCGGGGCTGATGGTGAGCAGGTCGCAGCCGGCCAGTTCCAGGATCTGGCCGGTGTTGCGGAAGCTCGCGCCCATCACCTCGGTCTTGTAGCCGAATTTGCGGTAGTAGTTGTAGATGCGCTTGACCGACTGCACGCCCGGATCTTCGGCGCCGACGTACTCGATGCCGGTGGATTTTTTATACCAGTCGTAGATGCGGCCGACGAACGGCGAGATCAGCTGCGCACCGGCTTCGGCGCAGGCGATGGCCTGGCCCAGCGAGAACAGCAGCGTCATGTTGCAGTGGATGCCTTCTTTTTCCAGGATCTCGCCGGCGCGGATGCCTTCCCAGGTGGCGGCCATCTTGATCAGCACGCGCTCGCGCTCGATGCCGGCCTGTTCGTACAACTTGATCAGCTCGCGGCCCTTGGCCACCGAGCCTTCGACGTCGAACGACAAGCGGGCGTCGATCTCGGTCGACACGCGGCCGGGGATGATGCGCAGGATTTGCTTACCGAAGGCGATCAGCAGGTGGTCGATGGTCTCGGCGATGGAGTTGTCGAGGTTGTCGCGCACGGCTTTTTCCAGCAGCGGCTTGTACTCGTCCTTCTGCACGGCCTTCAGGATCAGCGAAGGGTTGGTGGTGGCGTCGCGCGGGGTGTAGGCCTGGATGGACTGGAAATCGCCGGTGTCGGCGACTACGGTGGTGAATTTCTTGAGCTGTTCGAGCTGGTTCATTGTGCGCTGACTATCAGTTGAGGGGAGTAGGGCTTGTCTTATTGTACTCAACCGTGAAGAATTGTTAAAGAACGCGAAATCCAATAGTCTCTATATTGTGACGCAATAAAGGTTAGTTTGCCGATTAGGCAAGGTCAGTGCTTGATGGGCTGGCGCAGCGCTGGCCTCAGCAGCGCTTCCTGCTCCAGCGAGCCCAGCAACTGCGGCAGTTCCTTGAGCAGCGCCTCGCGCGCCAGCACGCCGGCCGGCGTGTCCTGCGGCTGCGTGTCATCCTTTTGCAGCAGATGCGCGAAGCTGAAGCTGCGCGTCCCCTTCGTTGCCCAGCCCACGTACCAGCCGTAGCCGGAGGCGGCGCCGATCTTGCCGTGGATGCGCCACCCGTCCAGCGGCTGGTCGACTTGCGTCAGGCGCGCGGTCATGTCGTAGGCGCGGGCGCTGACGCCCAGTTGGCGGTTGATGACCTTGTTCAGGAAGGTCAGTTGCTCCAGCGGCGAGATCTTCAGCGACGACCCGATCCACGACATGGTCAGGCCGTCATGTTCGGCATCGCCCGCGACGTTGGCGTTCCCGTATTGGAATTTTCTGGCATAGGCGGCGAAGCGCGGCATGCCCAGCGATTGCGTTACCTGCTGCGAATACCAGACCACCGAGTCCTTCATCCATTTGGTGGGATCGGTATCCTGGCGCCAGTTGTCACGCCAGTCGACATAGCCTTCGCGGAACGGCAGCTTCGGCGTGTGCTGGTCTTTCAGGATGCCGGCGTCGTAGCCCATCAGGCTGATGGCGATCTTGAAGGTCGATGCCGGCGTCACCTGGCGCTGGCAGTCGCCCCGGCTGAACAGCGTCGGGCCGTTGCTGTCGGCCAGCGCCGTGCACACCTCGGTGGCGTGGGCGGCGAAAATCGGGGCGAGACTGTACAGCGCCCCCCACATGATGTGGCGAAAGTTCATGCGACTCCTTTTTGAGTGTGGTTAAAGCGCGTCCAGCTGGGCCGGCAGATCGCGGAGGAAAGCGTCCCTGGTTGCGGGGCCGGCGGCGCGGTCCTGTTTGTCCTGCAGCACCAGGCGCGAGAAGACCACAGTGCGCCCGTCCTTGGTGGCCCAGCCGACAAACCAGCCGTAACTGCGCCGTTCGTCGTCGCTGCCATTGGCCAGCACCGGCGAGGCGGTGCCGGTCTTGCCGTGGATTTGCCAGCCGTTCGGCAAGGTGCCGAGCGCGGTGATGCGGGCGGTTATGTCGTAGGCGTGCGCCGACAATGGCAGCTGGCGATTGACGATTTTCCGCAGGAAGGCGGTCTGCTCGGCTGGCGAGATCTTCAGGCTGGATTCGATCCACGACATCGTCAGGCCGTTGTCCTTGCCGGGGTCGCCAGTGGCATCCAGGTTGCCGTAGCCGAAACTGTTCAGATACTGTTGGAAGCGGCGCGCGCCGAGGTTGGCTGTCACCTGCTGTGCGTACCATACGGTCGAGTTGCGTATCCAGCTGGTCGGGTCGGTCGTTTCGCGCCAGTCGGGGTTCCAGTCGATATAGCCGGGCTTGAACGGCAGGCTGGGCGAGTGGGCGTCGTGCAGGATGCCGCTGTCATACCCCATCAGGCTGACGGCGATGTTGAAGGTTGAAGCGGGCGTGACCCGCTCGTCGCAATGGCCATCGTGGACCAGCCGCGCGCCGCTGGCGGCGTCGACCATGTCCGTGCAGCTGAAGGTGGCCGGCGTTGCGGCGTGCGCGGTTGGCGCGGCGCGGTCGGCCAGGGCGGGCTGGAGCGCCAGGCTGCCCATGAAGATGCCGGCCAGGCCGGCGACGGCGGCACCGCGCGCCCATGCTCCGCGCGGCATCGCGGCCGGTTCGCGGATCAGGCCGATGCGTGCCGCCACCGTGCGGGCGCTGACGCCGCCGAAGGCCAGCGCGGCCTTGACCGGATGCGGCTGCAGCCGCAGTTGCGCCACCAGCGCGGCCGCATATGCCTTGCGTTGAGAAGGTGGACGGTTGCGCAGCACATCGCGGTCGCAACCGAGCTCTTGCGCCCATGCGAGGTTGTCGCGCAGCAGGCGCATGAAGGGATTGAACCACAGCAGCGTTTGCAGCACGACGCCGGCGCTCATCCATTGCAGGTCGTGCCGGCGCAGATGCGTGAGTTCGTGTTCGACGATCATCTGCTGCTGCAAGGGCTCGAAGCTGCGCAGATGGCGTGGCAGCAGCAGGCGCGGGCGGAACCAGCCGAACAGCATCGGCGAGATTGGCGCATCGACTTCGATGACGGTGAGCGATGGCGGCGGCGTGGCTGCGTCCAGTCCCTGATGCCGGCTCGCAAGGATCAGTCGCTCGCCGGTGGCGGCCAGGCCGTTCAGCGTGCGGTGCGCCTGCAGCACGCGGCCCGTCGTGTAGGCCAGTCCCAGCAGGTAGAGGGACAGCCAGGCTTCCGCGCCGAAGGTCAGCCAGGCGCGGTAGTCCGTCGGCGCGGTGCTGCCAGTGGCCACGGCATCGGCCGGCGACGGCACGGCGGCATGGCCTGGCGCGGCGGGAGCGGACAGCATGGTTTCGGGCAGTTCGATTGGTGGCACCAGGCGCAGTCGCTCGCCATGCGGCAGCAGGAACGCAAGGAAGGTCGCGACTATCGTCACCTGGCCCAGCAGCCAGATGGAACGTTGCGCGGCGACCTGCGGCAGGTAGCGGCGGCAAGCGGCGGTCATTGCCCACACCACCAGGCCGGCGGCCATGCAGCCCAGGCTGGCGAGCAGAAAACGGAAAATCAGAAGGGTGGAAATGAACATACGACGCCTCTACGCGACAGATGTCACGTATTATGTGACATCTGTCGCAATGCGTCAAGAACGGCAATCAGGAGGTTGCGTCCGCTTTCTCTGCAGCCGGCGATGTCTCGCCGATGATGTTAGATTTCCTGAGCTCAGCCCTGATGCGTTCCAATCGTTGCGGGATGCCGAGCGCCTTGCGCCTGGCCCGCAGGTACAGGCCGTACAAAAAGTCATATTCCGGACACCCTTCGTCGACACGCCAGATGTCCAGCATTTTGCCGTTTTTTTCTGTGAGCGCGAACGTTACGTATGCCACCTTCCGTTCGAAATCACTGCCTGAATTGAGAACTAATTTGAAGCCGGCCACATCGAATTCCAAACCAAATTGTTCCAAGGTCCATCTGATGCGCTCGTCATCTGTTGCTCGTGAGAGTCCTTCAATAATATCTTGGTACTCATCGGGAATTTCCATGATTGACTCCTTTCTCCGCAGCGACTGCTGCGAAAGTGCTGAACTGGGTGTGGAGCTGAGATATCTCGTGGAGCGAGGTTTCACGTTCTTGATGATGGAGAGTTTTTACCACGGCTGCGGATTCCAATCTATCGTGTATCGCACGCAGGCTGTTGAACGCCTGCTGCCATGTTTCTGCGCTGGCCAACTGGTGCGCGGCGTCGGTCGCATGAAACCGGGCGACCAGTTCTCGTAGTTCGAATGCTGCGGTCGCGGCTGCTTCTGTATTTCCGGCTCGGGCCAAGTGCAATAGATTGCGGGAGCGGCCGCAAATTTCCTGGATGTCGGCGACCGCATGAATTGTTCGGACCGCAGCCACGGCTTCCCTGGCAGCAGCCCTTGCCGCCTCGGCTGCCGTGCGCGCCTTGCCGATTTGCCATAGCGAGAGCGCAAAGCCAGCGATGGAAACGACCAAGCCGCTGATGCCAATGAAGTCCATGTTGAGAGGGAAGCTGGGGTGGGGAACAACTGCCAGCGTAGCGCGGCCTGGATGGCCGCGCTTTGCACAAGAGCAGACGTCGTGGACGTCCGCTTTTTCTTAGCCGATGAAGGAATCGAACTGCAGGTCGAATTCCTGCAAGGCTTTCTGTGCGTTCTGCATCTTCTTGCGGAACTCGGGGCCGCGTTGCAGCGCCAGGCCGACCGCCAGCACGTCGATCACCACCAGGTACGCCAGCCGCGCCGAGATCGGCGTGTACGGATCGATGTTGAAGATCAGGTCGATCGGAATCAGCACCGTCGCCAGGTCCGCCAGCGGCGTGCCGGACGGCGCCAGCACGATCACGTCGGCGCCGCCGCGGCGCGCCAGCTTGATCGAGCGCACCAGCGACGGGCTGTTGCCGCGCTGCGAAATGGCCACCACCGCGTCGCCCGCGCGCAGCAGGGCGGCGGCGATGCTGTGGATGTGCGGGTCGGCATACGCCACCGTCGGCACGCCGGAGCGGAAGAACTTGTGCTGCGCGTCCGCCGCCACGATGCCCGACGTCCCTTGCCCGTAGAACTCGATCTTGTTGGCCTTGGACAGGATGTCCAGCGCCTTCTGGATCGCCTCGGGATCGAGGTTGTTGCGCAGGTCCAGCAGGGTGTTGATCGAGCGGCTGCAGATCTTGTTGACCAGGTCGGCCGCGAGGTCGTCCTGGGTCGGCTGTTCGTTCAGGCCGGGCAGGGCCAGCGCCAGGCCTTGCGCCAGCTTGAGCTTGAACTCGTGCCAGCCGTCGTAACCCAGCGTGCGGCAAAAACGCACCACGGTCGGCTCCGACACCTGCGCGCTCTTGGCGAGCGCCGTGATGTTCTGGCTGACCGTCTGGCCCGGATGATCAAGCACGGCCAGCGCAACCTTGCGCTCCGATTTGGAGAGCGAGTCGAGCTGGGTGCGGATGGAATCTAACAGCATTTAATCCTCTGGTAATGCTTCTTCGCGCCACTGCAGGCCGTCGCGGCCGATCAGTGCCGACGCGGCGGCCGGGCCCCAGGTGCCGGAGGCGTACGGGATAGGGAAGCTGTCGTCGGCCTCCCAGTTGTTCAGGATAGGCTCGACCCATTCCCACGCCGCTTCCAATTCGTCGCCGCGCATGAACAGCGTCAGCTGGCCGCGCAGCACGTCGAGCAGCAGGCGCTCGTAGGCGTCCATGCGCGGCGATTTGAACGACTCGCGGAAGTCCAGTTCCAGCTCGGCTTGCTTCAGGCGCATGCCGTCGCCCGGCGTCTTGGCCATCAGGTTCATGCGCAGGCCTTCGTCCGGCTGCAAGCGGATCACCAGCGAATTCGGCTGGAAGCTGTTGGTCGGCTGCGCGAAGATCGAATGCGGGATCTGCTTGAAGCGCACCACGATCTCGGCCAGGCCGTCGGCCATGCGTTTGCCGGTGCGCAGGTAGAACGGCACGCCGGCCCAGCGCCAGGTGTCGATTTCCGCCTTCATCGCGACGAAGGTCTCGGTGCGCGAATGTTCCGGCGCATCGGGCTCGTCGCGGTAGCTCGGCACGGCCTTGCCGTCCACGTGGCCGGCGCGGTACTGGCCGCGCACGATGTTCTGCGCCAGC
Organism: Rugamonas sp. A1-17; assembly: GCA_025548565.1. GTDB lineage: Bacteria > Pseudomonadota > Gammaproteobacteria > Burkholderiales > Burkholderiaceae_D > Rugamonas. Next base: position 289,880 of record JAJLPB010000010.1, on the reverse strand, counting down.
GTGGTTGGCGTGAATTTTTTCAGCGAACGCAGCACCTGCAGCTTGGCGTCGCGCACGGCGTCCGGCGCGATCGAGGTCGGCGGCTCCATGGCCACGATGCACAGCAGTTGCAGCAGGTGGTTTTGCAGCATGTCGCGCAGTGCGCCCGAGGTGTCGTAGTAACCCATGCGGTTGCCCACGCCCAGCTTCTCGGCGATGGTGATCTGCACGTCGGAGATCCACTCGCGGCGCCACAGCGGCTCGAACAGGATGTTACCGAAGCGCAGGGCCAGCAGGTTCTGCACGGTCTCCTTGCCCAGGTAGTGGTCGATACGGTAGATCTGCGATTCCTCGAACACCTGGCCCACTTCGGCGTTGATCTGCTTGGCCGAGGCCAGGTCGCGGCCCAGCGGTTTTTCCAGCACCACGCGCGAGTTCTTGGTCACCAGGCCGTTGGCCTTCAGGTTCTCGCAGATCTGCGAGAAGATCGCCGGCGGCGTCGCCAGGTAGTAGACCTTGGTGATGGCGTCGTCCTTGCGCAGCGCCTCCACCAGCGAGCTGTAGCTGCCGGAGTCGGTGGCGTTGAGCGACACGTAGACGATGCGCGCGGTGAACTTGGCCCAGGCGGCCGGCGTGACGGCCGGCGACTTGATGTGCGGTTTGGACGTGGTCTCTACGGTGTGCAGGAAGTCTTGCTGGCTGGCGTCGGCGCGGCCGACGCAGATGATGCGGGCGGTGGCGGGCAAGTCGTTGGCGACGTCGCGGGCGTACATCGCGGGCAGCAATTTGCGCATCGCCAGATCGCCGCTGCCGCCAAACAGAACCAGGTCAAAATCGGTAAGAGCCATAATTATTCGCAGTATGTAGAGTGCTGAAAGAGGGATGTAACTGTAAATTTACTACACGATTTGTTGTATTGCAAGAAAATTTACTACAAATGCTGCGGATGCAACATATAGTTTATTCGATATAGGCCGGCTCCGTGCGACCGGCCACGTCGACGCGGATGGACAGCAGCTTGCCGCTGAGCGGGTACTGCGCCAGTTCCGGCGCCGGCCGCGCGCCCGCGCTGGTGACGTACAGCGTGCGCAGGTCGGCGCCGCCGAAGGCCATCATGGTCGGGCAGCGCACCGGCAGCGCGATCTCGCCGATCAACTCGCCGGTCGGCGAGAGCTTGACCAGGCGCGCGCCTTCGAACATCGCGACCCAGTAATTGCCTTCGCTGTCGACCGCCGCGCCGTCGGGGCGGCCGCCGTAGTTGTGTTCCTTGTCCATCGAGAACTGGTGCAGCAGGCGCTGGTTGGAGACCTTGCCGCTGGCGACATCGAAATCCAGCCTGGTGACGCGGTGGGCGCTGGTGTCGGCGTGGTACATGGTGCTGTAGTCCGGGCTGAAGCCCAGGCCGTTCGAGTTGGTCATGCCGCCCGACCAGGCCTTGCGGATCGTGCCTTGCTCCAGCACGAACATCTCGGCGGCCGGCTTGTCGCGCGGCTCGTAGATGGTGCCGACCCAGAAGCGTCCGGCGCCGTCGACGTGGCCGTCGTTGAAGCGGGTGATGGCGGTGTCGTAGGGCGCGGCGGCGATCCCGGTCAGGCGCACCTCGTCGCTGCCGGTGTCCAGGTGCGCGAAGCCGCTGCGCATGGCGACCACCAGGCCGCCCTGGTCGCTGACGGCCAGCGTGGCCGGCTCGCTGGAGAGCTTCCACGAACGGTGCGCGCCGCTGGCCGGATCGAGGCGGTGCACGGTGAAGGCGGGGATGTCGACCCAGTACAGCGCCTGCTCCTGCTCGTGCCACAGCGGGCACTCGCCGGTTTGCATGACGGCGTCGTAGGCAACTTCGATATGTGGTGTGCTCATGGTCTTAGATGTGCTGTGCGGCCTTGGCCATGATGATCAGGCCATTGGTGGAGCTGTCGTGGCGTTCCGGCTTGATGTCGCCGGTCAGCTCCGCGTGGATGTTCTTGGCGAGGACCTTGCCCAGCTCCACGCCCCACTGGTCGAAGCTGTTGACGTCCCAGATCACGCCCTGCACAAAGGTCTTGTGCTCGTACAGTGCGATCAACGCGCCCAGCGTGGACGGCGTCAGCTGGTCCATCAAAATCGTGTTGGACGGACGGTTGCCGGGGAAGGTCTTGTGCGGCACCAGTTCATCGATTTCGGCCTCGCTTAGTTTTTGCGCGGTGAGGTCGGCGCGCACTTCGGCGGCGGTCTTGCCGGTCATGAAGGCTTCCGATTGCGCGAAGCAGTTGGCCAGCAGCGAATCGTGATGTCCCGCCAGGTCGTGCGTGGCGCGCAGCGCGGCGATGAAGTCGATCGGCGTGACGTCGGTGCCCTGATGCAGCAGCTGGAAGTAGGCGTGTTGCGCGTTGGTGCCGCACTCGCCCCACACCACCGGGCAGGTCGGCGTGTCGACTTCGGCGCCGCCGCGCGTGACGCGCTTGCCGTTGCTCTCCATGTCCAGCTGTTGCAGGTAGGCGGGGAAGCGGCTCAGGTCCTGGTGGTACGGCGCGATCGACAGCGAACCGGCGTTGAGGAACTGGCGGTTCCAGAAGCCGACCATCGCCAGCAGCACCGGCATGTTCTGCTCCAGCGGCGCTTCGCGGAAGTGTTCGTCCATCGCGTGCGCGCCGCCGAGGAAGTCGCTGAAGTAGCCGAAGCCCACCGCCAGCGCCACCGCCAGGCCGATCGCCGACCACACCGAGTAACGGCCGCCGACCCAGTCCCAGAACGGGAACATATTGGCCGGGTCGATGCCGAAGGCTTTCACCGCCTCGGTGTTGGTGGAGACAGCGACGAAGTGGCGCGCCAGGTCTTCTTCCTTGGCGGTCTGCAGGAACCAGTTGCGGGCGGTGCCGGCGTTGAGCATGGTCTCGGCGGTGACGAAGGTTTTGGAGGCGATGATGAACAGCGTGGTCTCGGGATTGACCTGCGCCAGCGCGGCATCCATGTCATGGCCGTCGACGTTGGAGACGAAGTGCATCTTCAGGCGCGGATGGGCGTACGAGCGCAGTGCCAGCACGGCCATCTTCGGACCCAGGTCCGAGCCGCCGATGCCGATGTTGACGACGTCGGTGATCGGCTTGCCGGTGTGGCCCAGCCACGCGCCGTTGCGCACGCGGTCGGTGAAGGCCTTGATCTGGTCCAGCACCGCGTGCACGTCGTGGGCGATGTCCTGGCCGTCCACGGTCAGCGCCTTGCCGCGCGGCATACGCAGGGCCGTGTGCAGCACGGCGCGATGTTCGGTAAGATTGATCTTCTCGCCGTTCAGCATGGCGTCGCGCTGGCGCTCCACGCCGCGTTCGCGGGCCAGGTCCAGCAGCAGGCCGATGGTCTTGGCATCCAGGCGGTTCTTCGAATAATCGAGGAACAGGCCGGCCGCGTCCACCGTCAGTTTGGGGAAGCGCTGCGCGTCGGCGGCGAACAACTGGCGCAATTGCCAGTTCTTCGCGTCGGCGGCGTGGGATTCAAGGGCTTGGAAGCTGGGCGTGGAGGTCAGTGCTGGCTGGCGCATAATCGTTGGGCGTCGTTAAGTCTGAGGGAGGGGATGCGTGAATGATACAGGAAAATCAGGTAAATTCACTACGGTTCCGTTCAAACGGCGCAGTTTTTCTGTCGCGAGGGGCGTTGCGGCGGGATATGGCGCCTGCGTTCGGCCCATGTACCGCCCGCCTGGTCGCACATCACAAGAATAAAAGTAGGTTGAATCCGAAATTTTGTAGTAAAATTTCACGGAATTCATTCATAAGGAACGATCATGGCGTTGCATCCAGTCCTAGAAACCGTCACCGCACGCATCATCCAGCGCAGCAAGCCGTCGCGCGGCGCGTATTTGGCCCATCTTGAAGCGGCCCGCGTTAAAGGCGTCCAGCGCGGCGCGCTCGCTTGTACCAACCTGGCGCACGGCTTTGCCGCCTTCCCCGCCAACGACAAGCTGTCGCTCAAGGAACTCAAGAAGCCATCGGTGGCGATCGTCTCGGCCTACAACGACATGCTGTCGGCCCACCAGCCGTTCGAAGGCTTCCCGGCGCTGATCAAGGACGCGGTGCGCGATGTCGGCGCGGTCGCCCAGTTCGCCGGCGGCACGCCCGCCATGTGCGACGGCGTCACGCAAGGCCAGCCGGGCATGGAGCTGTCGCTGTTCTCGCGCGACGCCATCGCCATGGCCACTGCGGTCGCGCTGTCGCACAATATGTTCGACTCCGCCGTCTACCTGGGCGTGTGCGACAAGATTGTACCCGGCTTGCTGATCGGCGCGCTGCACTTCGGCCATCTGCCGGCGGTGTTCGTGCCGGCCGGCCCGATGACCACCGGCCTGTCGAACTCCGAGAAAGCCAAGATCCGCCAGCTGTACGCCCAGGGCAAGGTCGGCCGCGCCGAGCTGCTGGAAGGCGAATCGCAGTCCTACCACAGCGCCGGCACCTGCACCTTCTACGGCACCGCCAACAGCAACCAGATGCTGATGGAAGTGATGGGCCTGCACCTGCCGGGCGCCGCCTTCATCACCCCGAACACGCCGCTGCGCGACGAGCTGACCAAGGCCGCCGCGCGCCGCGCCGCCGTCATCACCGCGCAATCGAAGGAATACCTGCCGGTCGGCCATGTGGTCGATGAGAAGTCCATTGTCAACGCCATCGTCGCGCTGCTGACCACCGGCGGCTCGACCAACCACACGCTGCACCTGGTGGCCATCGCCAAGGCGGCCGGCATCGTCATCGACTGGAACGACTTCGACGAGCTGTCGAAAGTGGTGCCGCTGCTGACGCGCATCTACCCGAACGGCAACGCCGACGTGAACCACTTCCACGCCGCCGGCGGCACCGGCTTCGTCATCCGCGAACTGCTGGACGGCGGCCTGCTGCACGACGACGTCACCACCATCCTGGGCAAGGGCCTGCGCGCGCACTGCACCGAGCCGTTCCTGGGCGAAGGCGGCAAGGGCGTGGTCTGGAAGGATGCGCCGACCGAATCCGGCGACGAAGCGGTGCTGCGCAAGGTCACTGCACCGTTCTCGCCGGACGGCGGCACCGTGCTGGTACAGGGTAACCTGGGCCGCGCCGTGATGAAGGTATCGGCCGTCAAGCCGGAACACCAGACGGTGGAAGCGCCGGCGTTGACCTTCAATTCGCAGGAAGACTTCATGGACGCCTACAAGGCCGGCCAGCTTGACCGCGACTTCGTGGCCGTGCTGCGCTTCCAGGGCCCGCGCGCCAACGGCATGCCGGAATTGCACGCGTTGACGCCTGCGCTGGCCAACCTGCAGGACGCCGGCCGCCACGTGGCGCTGGTCACCGATGGCCGCATGTCGGGCGCGTCGGGCAAGGTGCCGGCGGCGATCCACGTGTCTCCTGAGATCCTGGCCGGCGGTCCGCTTGGCCTGGTGCGCGATGGCGACATCATCCGCGTCTGCGCCCGTACCGGCACGCTGGAAGCGCTGGTCGAATCGAGCGTGTGGCATTCGCGCTCGCTGGCCACGGCCGACCTGACGCCGAACGGCGTGGGCATGGGCCGCGAACTGTTCGCCATGTTCCGCAACAGCGTGTGCGAAGCGGAGAAGGGCGCGACCACCTTCGGGCTGCCTTCGCCTGTCGCCACCACGGTGGGCCTGCATGACAAAGACCCGGTCGGCAACACCGTGCCAGGTTCCGATGAAGATTACTCGATGAAGAAAGAAGCGTAAATCATGACCATGACTCTGCTCGACATTATGCGTACCTCGGCCGTGATCCCAGTGATCGCGATTGACGAACCTGAACATGCGGTCCCGCTGGCGCGCGCGCTGGTGGCCGGCGGCATCCGCGTGCTGGAAGTGACGCTGCGCACCAAGCACGGCCTGGGCGCGATCAAGGCCATGTCGGAAGTGGAAGGCGCCATCGTCGGCGTCGGCACCTTGACGCAGCCGGAGGAGTTCGCGGCCGCGCGTGACGCGGGTGCGGTGTTCGGCGTGTCGCCGGGCTTGACGTCGGCGCTGATCGCCGCCGCCAAGAGCAGCGGCCTGCCGCTGCTGCCGGGCGTGATGACGCCGTCGGAAGTGATGGCCGCGCGCGAGCATGGTTTCCGTCAGTTGAAGCTGTTCCCGGCGGTGCCGGCCGGCGGCATCGGCATGCTGAACGCGATTGGCGGTCCGCTGCCGGACGTGATGTTCTGCCCGACCGGCGGCATCTCGCAAGAGACCGCGTCGCAGTTCCTGGCACTGAAGAACGTCGCCTGCGTGGGCGGCTCGTGGCTGACGCCGAAAGACGCCATCGCCGCCGGCGACTGGGATCGGATCACCGACCTGGCCAAGGCGGCCAGCGGATTGCGGTAAATATCCTGTGTCGAAGGTTTGAATATTAGCTAGATTTATATGTTCCGCCTGTTGACCTCGTGTTATTGAGTTCGGTTTTAAAGAACATATTGTTGAACTTGATATAAGTCAGTCCGAATTCTTCGGACTGGCTCTTTTTTGATATAAGATAAATATTTATTTTATCTCGTTTAATCTCAGAGATAAAAAATTGTTTATTGAATTTATATTTTTTGCGGCAATTTCAGATATTTCAAAATCGGTATTGCCAATCAGGATTTCTTGGATGGCCCGATGCATCTCTTTCTTCGTAATCCCATCTTTTTGAAGCCCTGCTCTTTCTTTTATTTTTAATATATCTTTTTCATCTAATATTTTTTCTATTGCCGCCCCTTTAAATTCGATATCAATCTCCTCAAGAGTGAATATTTTTTTGTGAAGCAGATTTTCGAACTTTGACGTGTAGCGAAGTTTTTGCTTGACCCCTTCTTCATCCGAGTCCAATAAAATAACAAAACGCTTCCCCCACCCCGATAGTAGAGTTATCAAAGGGTCAAGAGTGCCAGCCCCTCCACCAGGGAAATATTTTATTTCTTTATCTGTCACGGCTGATGTTGTTAAAAATTTTATCAGAAAGTAATCTGATTTCCCTTCTACCAACACCGCAAAATCTGGAAAATCTGTGGGGGCTGGTGCGAAATCTAAAAAATCAAGAACAGGTTTATAATAATAATATTGTTCGGGATGAGAGCCAACAAATTTCCTATAGGTATTTACCCTAATGTTGGTCGATGAAGAGCTAATTGAAAATAAGTCTGTTGGTCTTTCGATCGCATCATTTTTTACTATGAATGTCGAATCTAACCAAAGTGGATTAACCAAATAATGGGAATGAGTTGAGTATATTATTTGACAATGTTTTTTTAGCGCTTCAAAATTTTTCAATAACTGGGCTTGCGCATTTGGGTGTAAGCTTGCTGCAGGCTCATCAAATAGAAATAAAACGGGATCGCCCCTATGAATCCTGTATCTAGTTATAAGAATAAATACAAAAAACCAGCGAAATCCTGCCGAGCGTTCATCGATGTCAAATATTTCCGCTCCGTCTACTAATTTTACTTGCAAAACAGCACGTTTAGATTCGTCTTTTTGCACATAAATTCGAAACCTCTTCCCTTCTAATTTTTGCCCAAAGATACTCTCCCAAACTGTTAAAATGGTGTGAGTTAGGTGTTGTTCAACTTTAACAAGCAAAGCTTCCATATTTTGTTTTTCGGTAGCTTTTTTGCTATTTAATCTTTCAAGAATATGTGTTTCTACTGTTAGCTTATTATCTACTGCTTGCAGAATGTCCGACAAGACATTATAGTAAAATTGATTTTTAGTTAATTTAATATCTCCGTTTACTCCTTCTTCTAAATATATGCTTTTAGGAAATTCAAATATTTCCGCTGGAAAATATACTATCTGTGGCATTAGGTCCGTGACGAAGTCTATTGCTTTCTTCCATTCATCACCCACCAATGCATGCTGTTTCTTTTGACCTTTCTTTTTTCCTCTGAAATATAAATCCCATATATTATTTCCGCTTTTGTATAAGGAGTTTTCAAAAAGTAATGTTTTGTTTACGGTGAAATGGGTTATTTTTTCCACTTCTATATATTTGTGCTTTTCCTCAAGATAATTTTTTATTTTCAGCCAGTCGAATTCATCAACTGAAATTTTTGCTTCGATGCTAATCGTTCCGTTAAAATTAGAACGGTCGCCGATTGGAATGTAAGATTGAATAGTTGTGGCTGGGCGAGTAGCTTTAGCGGGATCCGTTTTTCGCAAATCGAATGCATATGAGAAATTATTAATGGCTTCTAATAAAGTGGTCTTTCCCGATTCATTTAAGCCGACAAGAGCATTTATATGATTTCCAGATGCATTCGAGAGGTCGAGAGTTGTATCTTTTATTCCTCGAAAATTTTTAATTGTGAATTTTTGAAATTTCATAGTTTGCAATGTTTATTGAGGTAATGATTAATGCTACCACTAAAACTTTACGGGTTGAAATTTTTATTTTATCTGTTGAAAAATTAAAAAAATGTACTTTGGTTTTAGCGTTGATAAATTTCACCTTTGCGCATCTGGCAAGATACTAAGGTTGGTTTCGCAAAATCATCAACTGTGACGTTCACGGAGTCAGTCCTCACCATTCTTAGTGTGAAATGCCGCAAGTGGGGGGAATGGCAGATGAATTGACCGCATTGATCGGCGGTGCGGGCATATTTGTTGGCATTGCCTCTCACCGGATAGGACGTTGCGGAGCTGGCCGGAGCTTCGACAACGCTGCCCCATCCTGGGTCGGCAGCAAGAGGGAATGCTTGCTCCGTTAGGTACGCTATTTACTTCGATGCTCGTTTGCTCACATGAGCAAGATATAATTCTAGAGGGGCGGACGTTCTTCGAATTTAGCGATTGAGCTCTTCTCGCAAGATTTTGCGTAACATCGCTGCGGTAAGCGGCTTCTCGTTTTCCTTGCACACGTAGGATGGTCGCATTGAGTCTCTCAGTGTGCTGTTAAGCAGGGTTTGATAGCCAGTCCCTTGCGCTTCTGCCTTCGCCCGGAAGAACCCGATGACGTCATTATCTAGCATGATCGTGATACGCGTTTTCCCCGTACTGACAATCACTGGGCCGTGTTTGCCTTTGCTGAAGTCGTACTGGTTGGGCATGGTATTTTTCCCTGGCTTGGAGAAGGAATTATGCATATCTTATGCATATGTAGTCAAGCCGGACTCTCAGCGTTCTGGACAAATATTTGATTGAATAAATTCTGCCGTACACCGTACTCAGTGCGTCGTAAGCGGAGGATAGGTGATCACCTGAATGATCGTTGTAGGATTTATTCGATTTTCCCCACTATTTTTTTCGGTTTTTCCATATTTGGCCCGGCAAATCCGGAAATAGCCTAATGCTTGAAAAAATCGAAGAAAATAGAAGAGAAAATCGGGGTTTTGCTAGAAGGAGCGCGGAGGAGCACCCCGTGTGCATACCCGTCAGCGGTTGGGATTCAGGCAGAACAGTCCGGCCTTCGTGGCGAGTTCCAGCACTGGCGCGGCTTGTTGCTTGTTTTTGAAATGCAGGATGTTGGTGTCGTCCCAGCCCGCCGCGTAGATGCAGCCCAGTTCTGGCAGGATGATGAATTGCGATGGCACGCCGTAGTCGTTGAAGCGCGACTGGCGCAGGTAGCCTTCGCGGTCGGTGTAGCGCTTCAGTACCAGCTTGGCCTTGGCCGGCCAACGGCCGCGATAACGCAGCGTGTAGACCGGCGTCAGGTCGAACAGCGCCGCCCAGTGCTGCTCGAATTTCTTGTTGCGCTGCACGCGCTCCGGGCCTTCGAAGCAGTCCAGCAAATGCCATTCGCTCTCGTCGTCGAGCCAGTGGTCGAACACGGAGATCGCCACGCGCTCCATGCCGCCGTCCGAGTCCAGCTCCCTGATTTGCTTCAATTGCGGAAACTGCCGGTGGATTTCGGCAGCGACGTTCGCGTCAACGCGAGACAGCATCTTCATATACATCCTTCATTGGTGACCAAGCCTTCAGCGCCGAAGTATATACTCAAGCCACCGTGCTGGCGATGTACTCGCGCAGCCATTGATGCGCCGGGTCGCGATGCGAGCGCTCGTGCCACAACATGGCCATCTGATAACCCGGCACCTCGACCGGCGGCGCCACGCAGCGCAGCGTGGGATGGTTTTTCACCAATCGCTCCGGCAGCATCGCGACCATATCGGTACTCGCCAGCGCCGAGATCACAAACAGAAAATGCGGCACCGACAGCGCCACCCGCCGTGGCGGCAAGCCCGCCTCCGCCAGCGCCCGGTCCGTGCCGCCGCTGAACCCACCGCCGTCAGGCGATACGATGACATGCTCCATGGCGCAGAACTGCGCCAGCGTCGGCCGCCGTTTCAGGCGCGGATGGCCGCTGCGTCCCGCCAGCACGTAACGCTCCCGGAACAGCAGCCGATGGCGCATGCCCGGCGGCGCTTCCTCGCTGGTGTGGAAGGCCAGGTCGATCTCGCCCGATTCCGCCTGCCTGGCGATGCGTGGCGGAGTCAGTTCCAGCACCGCCAGCCGCGTTCCCGGCGCCGCCGCGCGCAAGCCCGCCAGCGCCGGCAGCAGGATGGTCGATTCGCCGTAGTCGCTGGCGGCCACGCGCCACGTCTGATTCGCCTCGCGCGGATCGAATGGACTGGCTGGCGACACCGCGCGGCCCAGCGCTTCCAGCGCCAGCCGCAAGGGCTCGCGCAGTTGTTCGGCGCGCGCGGTGGGCCGCATGCCGCGCGGCCCGGGCAGCAGCAGCGGATCGCCGAAGATGTCGCGCAGCTTCGACAGGTGCACGCTGATGGATGGCTGCGAAAAGTTCAAGCGCTCCGCCGCCCGCGTCACGTTGTGCTCCGAGAGCAGCACGTCCAGCGTCACCAGCAGGTTGAGGTCCAGACGGCGGAGATTATTCATGGCTATACCTGGAATATTGGAAATTCATTTTTAATATACCTGATCCGCTCCTATGCTGGTGTTTTCCAACCAAGGAGTAGCGTGATGAATGTTCTGATTGTGTATGCCCATCCCGAGCCGAAGTCGTTGAACGGCGCGTTGAAGGACTTTGCGGTGCGGCGTCTTGAAGCCGCAGGACACGCCGTCCAAGTATCCGACCTGTATGCGATGAAATGGAAGGCGCTAGTCGATGCCGGCGATGTCGTCGGCGGCCCGGTGGGCGACCGTTTCGATCCGGTGGGCGATTCCCGGCGCGCCTACGCCAACGATCTGCAAAGCGCCGATATCGCCCGCGAGCAGGACAAGCTGCGCTGGGCCGATACCGTCATCTTCCAGTTCCCGATGTGGTGGTTCTCCATGCCGGCCATTATGAAAGGCTGGGTTGAACGGGTCTATGCCTTTGGCTTCGGCTACGGCGTCGGTGAGCATTCGGATGTGCGCTGGGGAGACCGCTACGGCGAGGGCACGCTGGCCGGCAAGCGCGCCATGCTGGTGGTGACGGCCGGCGGATGGGCGTCGCACTACGGCCCGCGCGGCGTCAACGGTGCCATCGACGACCTGCTGTTCCCCATTCAGCATGGCATCCTGTACTACCCCGGCTTCGATGTGTTGCCGCCGCTGGTGGTCTATCGCGCCGAGCGCATGGACGACGCCCGGTTCTCCGCCGTGTGCGAAGAATTCGCAGAGCGGCTCGACACGCTGGCGCAAACCGCGCCGATACCGTTCCGTCCTCAGAATGGCGGCGACTACGACATCCCCGCCATGACGTTGAAAGCCGATGTGGCGCCAGGGCTGTCTGGCTTTGCCGCCCATCTGGATGTGGCGGATGCCTAGCTCACACGGTTCCGCAGCCGCATGCGCAGGCCGAGCGGCGACATCGTGAAGGCCATCAGCTCGTCCGGTTCCTTGCCGTCCACCGTGTCGAGCGAGGCGATGTCGAAGCTGTTGAGCAGCATGGCGCTGGCCAGCTTGATCTCCAGCAGCGCCAGATAGCGCCCGGGGCAGGTGCGCACGCCGGCGCCGAACGGCATCGACACATGCTTGTTCATCGCGCCGTCGCCTTTCCGCAGCCAGCGTTCGGGATCGAACTGGCTGGCCTGCGGCACATGGTTCTCGCTGACGCTGTCGTTGCGCATCACGCACCACACCATGCCGCCTTTGGGGATCTGCACGTCGCCGATCACGCTGTCGCGCAAGGCCTCCAGCGGCAGGAACGGCGCCACCGGCTTCAGGCGCATGGCTTCCTGCGCGCAGGCGTCCAGATAGTCCAGCGCATCCATCTGTTCGATGCTGAACGCCGCCGTGTCGGGCGCGATGCGCTGCACTTCCTCGCGCGCCTTGCGCAGCGCGGCCGGATTCTTTTGCAGCAGGTACAGCATCCACGCCAGCGTGTTGCTGGTGGTGTCTTCGCCGGCCAGTAGCAGCGTGGTGACGTTGCCCGCCACGGTGATGTCGTTGACGCCGCTGTCGCCCTCGTCGGCCGCGCAGATCATCGCCTCCAGCAGGTTGGCCGGATGCTCACGCCGCTGCGGCTCGGCCGCCAGGCGCGCGCGCGCGGTGGCGATCAGCTGATCGACCGCCTTGTCCAGCTCCCGCACGCTCTCGTCCAGCCGGCGGTCGCGCGGCAGCTTCACATAGCGCCAGTACGGGAACAGCGCGAACGAGCGGCGCGACACCTCGGGCAGGATGGCGTCCATGTGGCGCTGGATCACGTCCTCGCCGCCATCGATGGTGTTGACGTCGGTGCCGAAGGCCAGGCCGGCGATCACGTCGACGCTGAAGCGTTTCAGGTCTTCGGTCAGGTCGATGGCACTGCCGTCGCGCGCGGCCTGGCGCCAGCGCTGCTGCAGCCGCAGGCCGACCTTCACCAGCGAAGGGAAGTAGGCCTTCACCGCGTGCGGCGCCAGCGCGGCCATCACCATGCGGCGCTCGTTGCGCCACGCCGCGCCTTCGGCCAGGAACAGGCCGGGACGCCCGCCCATTTCATTCGACACCTCGGCCGTGATGGAAGGGCGGCGGAAACCGTCAGGGCGGTCGCGCAGCACGGCGTTGACCAGCTCATGCCCGGCCAGCACCACCATCGGCACGTTGCCGATGTTGATCTTGAATACGGGGCCATACTGCTTGCTCCATTCCTCGACATCGCGATGGATGCTATCGAGCCGCATGTTCGGCAGGTTGCCCAGCAGCGGCCAGGGGCGGGGGCCCGGCAGGCTCTCGACGCTGCGCAGGGTGGGGGCGGCGGTGATGGCGTGTTCCATGTCGGCTTCCTTGAATGACGATGCCTCACTATGCCGTGCCGCCGCCGCCCCGTATTGAACGTTTGCGACAGCTTTGGTATAAACTTTGCAAATGTCCGACACCGAACCAGCCCTGACGCGTTTGATCGTGCCGCCCTTCGCGCTGGCGTCCTGCGTGCGCGCCTACATCACGCGCAGCACGGTGGAGCGGCCCTTGACCGATCCGACCGACCGCTTCAATCACTTCCCGGCCACGCCGCATTGCTCGATCACCTGGTTCATCGAGGGCGAGGCCGAGGTGGTGCAGCCGCCGGGGATGCCGAAGACCGACATCCGGGCCGTGTTCGTCGGCCCGCAGACGCGGCCCATGGCCACCTACAATCCGGGGCCGGTGCGGATACTGATCGTGATGTTCTATCCGCAGGCCATGCACGCGTTGAGCGGCCTGGACGTGCCGGCCTGGGTCAACCGCTGGGACGCGGTCGACCGCGTGCTGGGGCCGGAATGGGGCGCGATGTCCGACGCGGTGCTGGCCGCCGCCGACGACGCGGCGCGGCTGGCGGTGCTGGAGGCGTTCCTGGCGCCGCGCTGGCAAGCCGCGCGTCCCGGCGGGCCCGGTGCGACGGCGGGCGACTGGGTGCGCCACCTGGCGTGGCAGGTGGCCGACACCGCGCTTGGCCGAGGCGTGCGCAGCATCGAGCGCCACATCAAGGCGCGCGCCGGCCAGCCGATGCGCAAGCTGCTGCGCCTGCAGCGCGCCGAGCAATCCTTCTTCGACGCCCGCGACGAGTTCCTGGCCGGGCGGGTGGTGTGGTCCGACGTGGCCGCGCGCGGCGGCTACGCGGACCAGGCGCACTTCTGCCGCGAGGCGCGCGAGATCACCGGCCACAGCCCGCACGAGCTGGCGCGCATGCTGAAATCCGAAGACGAAAGCTACTGGATCTACCGCATCTGGACCTAGTGGCTAGGGCAGCGTGCCGCCCCAGACGGCCGGATCGACGTCGGCGATGGTCTGCGTGAAGGTCCACACATGGCCGCCCGGATCGGCCACCGAGTACTGGCGCTCGCCGAACGGATAGCCGGTCGGTGGACTGAGCGAGCGCGCCTTGGCCGCCAGCGCGCGCTTGTAGTGCTGGTCGATGCCGGTGATGCGCACCATGATCGAGTGGCAGGGATGCGGGCAGGGCGGGGCCGGCGCCGGCCGCTGCGCCACCACCACCGCGCCGGCGCCGCCATCGATGTCGAGCTGGATGCGGTGGTCGCCGATGCGCAGCCGCTCGCTGAAGCCGAAGGCCTCGCACAGCCATTGCGCGGCCAGCGCCACGTCCTGGTAGTGCAGCACGGGGATCACCATCACGGGCTGGATCGAACGGTTCGGGGCCAACTGCGTCATGGTGCGCCTCCAGCGGATGGTTAGCGTGCGGGGATTTTCAGCTTCAGCTCTTCCCAGGCGGTGACCAGCAGGCAGGTGATCAGCAGCGCGCTGTACTCCCAGCCGCCGGTGCCCGGCCCGACCACGAAGAAGCCGTTGTGGCGGTGGAACAGGATGATGCCGGTGGTGTAGATGACGGTCAGCGCCGCGCACACCGGCAAGGTCAGCAGCCGCAGCGCCAGCAGCACGGTGCCCACCGTCTCGGTCAGGTTGACCGCGTAGGCCAGCCAGGTGCCGCTGCCGTGCGGGAAGCCTTCCTCTTCCAGGATCTGGCCGAGGATGGGGCTGCTTCCCTCGTAGAAGCGGTAAGCCCCGTGGGTGAACAAAATGGCGCATAAGACCAGCCGCAGCAGATCGGTGCCGGCGCTGTCGCGTGCAAAGATTTTCATGGCGTTCCGGGAATATGGTTGTTTTTGCATGACCCCGGCCACTCTAGCACAGCTCCGCCGCACCGGACATCAGGCCGGCAGCAGCGCCTCGGTGCGGTTGCGGCCGTTGCGCTTGGCGAGGTAGAGCGCGCGGTCGGCCGCGCCGATCAGCGCCTCGATGCCGGCCGGCGCCTCCACCCGCTGCGTGGCGATGCCGATGCTGACCGTGACCTGCTGCCCGGCGTCGCTGTTGCGCTCGTGCGGAATGGCCAGCTCCAGGGTGCGCGCGCGGATCGCCTCGGCCATCAGCGTGGCCTGCTCGACGTCGGTCTCGGGCAGGATCATGGCGAACTCCTCGCCGCCGTAGCGCGCCATCAGGTCGCATGGCCGCCTGAGCATGGACGCCAGCGCGGCCGCCACCTGGATCAGGCACTGGTCGCCCTTCTGGTGGCCGTAGTGGTCGTTGTAGGCCTTGAAGTGGTCGATGTCGATCATCAGCAGCGACAGCGGCGTGCCGCCGCGCTTGGCGCGCCGGTGTTCCTTTTCCATCGCCACGTCGAAGTGGCGGCGGTTGGCGATGCCGGTCAGGCCGTCGGCGAAGGTCTGCGTGCGCAGCACCATGGCCTGCTCGCGCAGCAGCTTTTCGCGCCCGACCGCGATGCTGACGTCGTTGATCTGGATGAGGCAGTGGCGCGCCGCGCCCTCGACCGCGATCGGCGTCACCTCCACCGCCTGCTGGATGCGCTCGTCGCGGGCGGCCGCCGCCGGGCTGGCGTACAGCGCGAACGGCGCCTTGTTGAGCGTTTGCGACAGCAGCGACGGGAAGTTGTTGTATAGCGCGTGCTGGATCGCCGACTCGACCCGGCCGCCGCGCAGGCCGGGGCAGACGGCGAAGAAGTCGGCGCCGATCACCTTGTCGTGGCCCAGGCCGGAATGCTTGATCATCCACGCGTTCCACAGCACCACGCGCCGTTCGCCATCGAGCACGATGGCGCCCAGGTTCACCGCGCACAGCACGCTGTGCAGCAGGTGCAGGCGGTGCGCTTCGGTGAGCTTGTTCATCATGCCTGGCCCATCGCGCGGGCGATGTAGAGGTTGATCTGCTCCTTGAGGTCGTGCAGCGCCGAGACGTCCAGCACGAAGGCGACGTAGCCGTGGATCTGGTGCTTCTCCAGCAGGAAATCGATGTGCAGCATCAGCACCACGGTGTCGGCCCGGCTGCCGGAGGCGATCAGGATCTCGTCGCTGGTGCCGACGTGGTACGCGGGCAGCGAGCCCTGCAGCTCACGCTGGAAGATGTTGGCCAGCGTGCCCACGCAGGAGTTGAGGATGATGTTGCCGATCTCGCACATGGCCTCCTGCTCCATCTCGGTGAGCTCCTTCTGCGACACCGCCTCGCCCACCATCAGGCGCACGATCTCCAGGCTCTTATCCTCGGGGAACATGAGGATGGCCTCGGTCGAGAACGCGCCCTCGTAGTGCTGGCTGACGCCGCAGATGGCGCCCGGCTCGGCCGACTTGCCGTCGAGCAGGCGCGCGGCCTCGGCGCGGTTGATGAAGCTCACCGACGGCACCGACATGCGCACCGCCTCGTTGACGATGGCGCTCATCGACGCCGCCGCCTGGCCGACGCCGATGTTGAAGATCTCGATCAGCGCGTCGTTCTCCAGCTCGGACAGGGAGAACATGATCAGGCCGCTTCCAGCGTGGACAGCAGTTGCGCGATGCGGGCCTCGGTGATCGGCTTTTCCATGAAGCCTATGCCCAGCAGCGTGGCGCGCTCGCGCGTGGCGGCTTGCACGTTGGCGGTCAGCAGCGAGATCGGGAGGGCGGGCAGTTCCTGGCGCAGCTGCTCGGCGGCGGCGATGCCGCCCATGCCGGGCATGTTGACGTCCATCAGGACCAGGTCCGGCCCCACGGCGCGCGCCTTGACCAGCGCCTCCTCGCCGGTGGCCGCCTCCTCGACGATCCAGTCGGCGTGCAGGGCGCCGATGTACTGGCGCGCCATCAGGCGCGATACGCGGCTGTCGTCGACAATCAAGACTGTTTTCGTAGACGTCATGTGTCCTCCCCCGCAATCATTGTTGGGCGCTGCGTTGCTATCATTCTCGCATATCCGGCCCGGTCGCTGGCAAGCAACGTTGCGTGTCCGCTGCGCTTGTGCCAGTCTGCGACACCGGCGCCCGCTGCGTGTTGTCCATGCGCAATTTTTGGCGGAAAAGCGGGGCGGGCGGGGGCGATCCGTTAAAATAGCGGGATTGAATTCCCCTCTCTTATAGAAACATCATGACCCAAGACGAACTGAAACAAGCCGTAGCCCGCGCCGCCATCGATTACGTGGTGGATAACGAGATCATCGGCGTCGGCACCGGCTCCACCGCCAACTTCTTCATCGACGAGCTGGCCAAGATCAAGCACCGCATCAAGGGCACGGTGGCCTCGTCCGAGGCGACCGCGGCGCGCCTGCGCGGCCACGGCATCGAGGTATTCGACCTGAACGACGTGGCCGGGATCGCCGTCTACATCGACGGCGCCGACGAGATCACCAGGACCGGCGCCATGATCAAGGGCGGCGGCGCGGCGCTCACGCGCGAGAAGATCGTCGCCTCGGTGTCCAAGCAGTTCGTCTGCATCGCCGACGGCTCCAAGCTGGTCGACGTGATGGGCAAGTTCCCGCTGCCGGTGGAAGTGCTGCCGATGGCGCGCGCGTCCGTCACCCGCGCGCTGGCCAAGCTGGGCGGCACGCCCAAGCTGCGCCTCAAGCCGGGCACCGACGAGGCCTTCATCACCGACAACGGCGGCGTGATCGTCGACGTGGCCGGCCTGTCGATCACCGATCCGGTGGCGCTGGAACAGCAGATCAACCAGATCGTCGGCGTGATCGCGGTCGGCCTGTTCGCCGCGCGCGGCGCCAACGTCTGCCTGCTGGGCACGGCGGACGGCGTGCAGACCCTGAAGTTTTAAACGCAGTCGTTCCCGCGCAGGCGGGAATGACAGTTCACCTTTCCTGGCGACCCATGAAACGAACTTTAATCCTGATCTTCTGCTGCGCGGCTTCACTGAGCGCCTGTTCCTGGATGCCGTCGCTGGGCAAGCCGCGCGACGAACCGGCCGCGCCGCGCCAGCCGGCGCCGCGCACCACGGCCGACGACGGCACGCCGCTGACCTATGTCGACGGCGTGGAAATCCAGAAAGTGCCATTCCGCGCCGGCGTCTCGTCGGCAACGGTGGAGAAGCTGGCCAAGCAGCAGGGCTGCACGGGCGGCTGGGGCGCGGGATTGGTGAGCGAACCGGGACCGGTCGAGGTGTATCGCATGACTTGCGAAAACGGTAAAGTTTTCATGGCAAGATGCGAACTGAAGCAGTGTAAGTCTATGTAAAACCATGCCGGCGGCGGGCGCCGCCGGCGTTCCCAACCTTAATCGGCCGGCGGCACGTAGCCTTGTGCGGCGTCGGCGCCGTCGCCGAAGAAGTGTTTCTCCATCTGCGTGGCCAGGTATTTGCGGGCGCGCTGGTCGGCCAGGTTCAGGCGGTTCTCGTTGACCAGCATGGTCTGGTGCTTCAGCCAGGCCGCCCAGGCTTCCTTGGAAACCGATTCATAGATCTTCTTACCCAGTTCACCCGGATACGGTGGAAAGTCCAAACCCTCGGCTTCCTTGTTGAGTTTGATGCATTGAACGGTGCGGGCCATCTGTGTTGCTCCTAAAGCGGTAGGTAAAACGTGATTATAAGGTCTTAATCAAAACCTGGGATTTGCGCTGCCAGTTATACATGCGCTGGCGGTCCTTCGGCAGGGCGTCCACCGTGGCCGGCACGAAGCCGCGCTTCTGGAACCAGTGCGAGGTGCGGGTGGTCAGCACGAACAGCTTCTGGATGCCGATGGCGCGCGCGCGGTTCTCCATGTGCTTGAGGATGCGCTCGCCGTCGCCCTGGGCCTGGACCTCGGGGTTGACGGTCAGGCATGCCATTTCCGCCATCTTCTGTTCCGGGAACGGGTACAGCGCGGCGCAGCCGAAGATCACGCCATCGTGGTCGATGACGGAGAAGTAGTCGATCTCGCGCTCGATCAGCTCGCGGCCGCGCTTGACCAGCGTGCCGTCCGCCTCCAGCGGCTCGATCAGCTTGATGATGCCGCCGACGTCCTCGATGGTGGCCTGGCGCAGCGACTCCAGGTTCTCGTGCGAGATCATGGTGCCCACCCCGTCGTGGGTGAACAGCTCCAGCAGCGCCGAGCCGTCCATGTCGAACGGGACGATGTGCGAGCGCTCGACGCCGTTGTTGCAGGCCTTGACGCAGTGCTTCAGGTAGAAGGCGGTGGCGTCCGGCAGGAAGCCGGCCTGCAGCACGGCCTCGGCCTGGTGCGAGGACAGCTCGCGGATCTCGGCGCCGCCGGCGTCGGTCATCATGCCGGTCTCGGTGATGAAGATCAGCTTGTCGGCGTGCAGGGCGATGGCGGTGCTGCACGCCACGTCCTCCATGGTCAGGTTGAAGGCCTCGCCGGTGGGCGAGAAGCCCAGCGGCGACAGCAGCACCAGGCCGTCCGAGCCGAGGATGGAGTGGATGGTTTCGGCGTCGACCTTGCGGGTGATGCCGGTCAGCTCCAGGTCGACGCCGTCGATCACGCCCAGCGGACGGGCGGTGATGAAGTTGCCGGAAATGATGCGGATCGCCGCGTGCGACATCGGCGTGTTGGGCAGGCCCTGGCTGAAGGCGGCCTCGATGTCCAGGCGCAGCTCGCCGGCGGCCTCCTTGGCGCACTCCATGGCGGCGGTGTCGGTGATGCGCAGGCCGTTGTGGAAGCGGCCCTCGACGTTACGCAGGGCCAGCTGCTCGGCCACCTGCGGGCGCGAGCCGTAGACCACGGTGACGTTGATGTCGAGCGCGTGCAGCAGCGACAAATCGTGCGCCAGCACCTGCAGCGCGCCGGCGCTGACGAGTTCACCAGGGAAGGCGACCACGAAGGTCTTGCCACGGAAGGCGTGGATGTAGGGCGCGACTGAGCGCAGCCATTGGACGAATTGGGTAGGGTTTTCCATTAGGCGCATTATAATTCGGTGCGCGACTTCCGCGCCAAAACCTTTGTAAAAAACAATGTCAGAAGCTAGCAACAAGTCCAAAGGCGCGTCCAGCACGCCCGCCAGCACGCAGAACGCCCCCTCCCGCGCACCACAAGCGCCCAACGCCCGCCCGGGGCAGGGCCAGTCACGCCCGCAAGGGGAGGCGCGCCCGCGCGGCCAGCAGCGTGGCCCCCGCCCGCCCCGCGCGGCGCTGCCGGATGGCGAGGGCTCGCTGCCGCCGCCGCGACGCGAGGGCCGGCCACCGCGCCTGACACCCGAGGAACTGGCCGCCCGCGAAGCCGAACGCGCCTTCCGCAACCCGCTGCCGCCGATCACCTACCCTGAAGACTTGCCGGTCTCCGGCCGCCGCCACGAGATCGCCGAAGCGCTGCAAGGCCACCAGGTCATCATCGTCTCCGGCGAGACCGGCTCCGGCAAGACCACCCAGCTGCCGAAGATCTGCCTGGAGCTGGGCCGTGGCCAGAAAGGCCTGATCGGCCACACGCAACCGCGCCGTATCGCCGCCTCGTCCACCGCCAAGCGCATCGCGCAGGAACTGGGCACACCGCTGGGCGTCACGGTCGGCTTCAAGGTCCGCTTCGCCGACACGCTGACCAAGGGCGCCTCGGTCAAGCTGATGACCGACGGTATCCTGCTGGCCGAAACGCAAACCGACCCGCTGCTGAAGAACTACGACACCATCATCATCGATGAAGCGCACGAGCGCAGCCTGAACATCGACTTCCTGCTCGGCTACCTGAAGCAGCTGCTGCCGCGCCGCCCGGACCTGAAAGTGATCATCACCTCCGCGACGATCGACGCCGACCGCTTCTCGCGCCACTTCGGCACGCCGGAGAAGCCAGCGCCGGTGATTGAAGTCTCGGGCCGCTTGTACAAGGTGGAAGTGCGCTACCGCCCGATCGAAAGCGACATCGTCAATCCGGCCGTGGCCAACGCCGAAGGCAAGGGCCAGCGCACCGCCGCCGCCCGCGAAAAGCGCGACCTGATGGACGCCGTGGTCGACGGCGTCGACGAACTGGCGCGCCTCGGCTCGGGGGACGTGCTGGTGTTCCTGCCCGGCGAACGCGAAATCCGCGACGCCGCCGAAGCCCTGCGCAAGCACCACCCGCCGCACGTGGAGATCCTGCCGCTGTTCGCCCGCCTGTCGGCCGAGGAGCAAGAGCGCGTGTTCAAGCTGACCAACGCCCGCCGCATCGTCCTGGCCACCAACGTCGCCGAAACCTCGCTGACCGTGCCGGGTATCCGCTACGTGGTGGACGCCGGCCTGGCGCGCGTGAAGCGCTACAGCTACCGCAACAAGGTCGAGCAGCTGCAGATCGAACCGATCGCACAATCGGCAGCCAATCAGCGCGCTGGCCGATGCGGCCGCGTGGCGGACGGCGTCTGCATCCGCCTGTACGAAGAGCAGGACTTCCTGCAACGGCCCAAGTTCACCGAGCCGGAGATCCTGCGCTCGTCGCTGGCGTCGGTCATCCTGCGCATGAAGTCCCTGCACCTGACGGACGTGGAGACTTTCCCGTTCATCGAACCGCCACTGGCGCGCGCCATCGCCGACGGCTACCAGCTGCTGCAGGAATTGGGCGCGGTCGACGAATACAACCAGCTCACGCCACTGGGCAAGAAGCTCGCCAAGCTGCCGCTGGACCCGCGCGTGGGCCGCATGATTCTGGCCGCGCTGGATAACGTCTGCCTGGATGAGATGCTGATCATCGCCTCCGCGCTGTCGGTGCAGGACCCGCGCGACCGGCCGATGGAGCACCAGCAGGCCGCCGACGAAGCGCACAAGAAGTTCGCCGACGAGAAGTCGGAGTTCCTCAGCTATCTCAAGATCTGGAAGTGGTTCGAAAACGCGATTGAGCACAAGAAGACCAACCGCCAGCTGATGGACAACTGCCGCACCAACTTCCTGTCGCAACTGCGGCTGCGCGAGTGGCGCGACGTGCACTCGCAGCTGCTGACCATCGTCAAGGAGCAGGGCTGGCGCATCAACGAAACGCCGGCCACGTACGAGAACCTGCATCTGGCGCTGCTCACTGGCCTGCTGGGTAACATCGGCTTCAAGAGCGAGGATGAACCGGGCGCCGGCTACCTGGGCGCGCGCGGCATCAAGTTCAATATCTGGCCTGGTTCCTCGCTGCTGAAGAAGCCGGGCAAGTGGATCATGGCGGCGGAACTGGTCGACACCACGCGCCTGTACGCGCGCTGCGTGGCGCAGATCCAGCCGGAGTGGCTGGAGAAGGTCGGCGGCCACCTGCTGAAAAAATCGTGGGGCGAACCGCGCTGGGAAAAGAAATCGGCGCAGGTGACCGCGTCCGAACGCGCCACGCTGTACGGGCTGGTGGTGTACAGCCAGCGCCGCATCAACTACGGCTTGTTCAACCCGGTGGAGGCGCGCGAGATCTTCATTCGCGATGCGCTGGTCGGCGGCGACTACGAAACGCGCGCGCCGTTCTTCGCGCACAACCATAAGCTGATCAAGGAAATCGAGAACCTTGAGCACAAGTCGCGCCGCCTCGACGTGCTGGTGGACGATGAACTGATCGCCGCCTTCTACGACAAGCTGATACCGGCCGACGTGGTCAACGGCGCGGGCTTCGAGAAGTGGCACAAGGATGCGACGGCCGCCGAGCCGAAGCTGCTGTACCTGAACCGCGACGAATTGATGCGCCACGAAGCGGCCGGCGTGACCACCGACCTGTTCCCGAAGATGATGTCGGTGACGGGGCTGGAGATGCAGCTGACCTATCACTTCGAGCCGGGCAGCGTGCGCGATGGTGTGACCATGGCCGTGCCGCTGTACGCCTTGAACCAGCTGCCGCGCGAGCGCTGCGAGTGGCTGGTGCCGGGCATGTTGAAGGAGAAGGTGCACCTGCTGCTCAAATCCCTGCCGCAGAAGCTGCGCCGCCATTGCGTGCCGCTGCCGGACTACGCGGCCAAGTTCTGCGAGCGTGTGCACGAAGCGGGCGTGTTTGGTCGGGGCGACTTGATCGACGCGATCATCGCCGACATCCGCGCGCAGATCACCATCTCGGTGCTGACCAGCGACTTCAAGCCGGAGACGCTGCCGGCGCACCACTTCATGAACTTCAAGGTGATCGACGAGCACGGACGCCAGCTGGAGATGGGCCGCAACCTGGCCACGCTGCAGGCGGAATTCGGCACGCAGGCGCGCGAGAGCTTCCAGAAGATGGCCGAGTCATCGGGCGGGCAGGGTGTGAGCATGCGCGCGCTGGGCACCGGCGGCAGTGCCGCGCCGTCCGCGTCGGCGAAAGCCGGTGCGCCAACGGCGGCGCAAGGCAAGGGCGCACCATCGACGGCCGCCGCCGCGCCGACGGCCACCAGCGGCATCACGCTGACCGGACTGACCTCGTGGACCTTCGGCGAGCTGCCGGAGCTGCTGGAAATCGCCCAGGGCAAGCTGACGCTGATCGGCTTCCCGGCTCTGGTGGACAAGGGCACGCACTGCGACTTGGAAGTGTTCGACGATCCGACCGTGGCCGCTCGCACGCACCGCATCGGCCTGCGCCGCCTGTTCGCGCTGCAGATGAAGGACCAGATCAAGTTCATCGAAAAGAGCATCCCCGGCTTGCAGCAGATGGGCATGCAGTTCATGAGCATGGGCACGCAGGAAGAGCTGCGCGAACAGATCATCAACAAAGCCCTGGACATCGCCTGCCTGCAGGATCCGTTGCCGATCGACGCGGCCAGTTTCGCCAAGCGCAAGGACGAAGGGAAATCGCGCCTGGTGCTGCTGGTGAACGAGATCGCGCGCTTGCTGTCGCAAGTGCTGACCGAGTTCCACGGCCTGCCCAAGCGCCTGCAAGGGTTGCCCGCGCAGGCGGCGGCCGACATGCAGTCGCAGTTGCAGGGATTGGTCAACAAGCGCTTCCTGTCGGAGAACGAGTACAGCCAGCTGTCGCACTTCCCGCGCTACTTGAAGGCGATGAACGTGCGCATCGAGAAGCTGCGCGGCGACCCCGCGCGCGACGCCAAGCTGATGGCCGAATGGCAGCAGGCCGCGATGCTGTACCAGCGCGCCAACAAGGACAAATCCGCCGGCAAGAACACCGATCCGAAGATGGTGGAATTCCGCTGGATGCTGGAGGAATTGCGCGTGTCCCTGTTCGCGCAGGAGCTGCGCACGCCGATGCCGGTTTCGGCCAAGCGGCTACAAAAAGTTTGGGAATCGATGCAACGCTAAGCGCTTGTTAAGCGTTCGCTATGAGCGCTGGCGCACGCAGGCTGGAGCGGGTTTCAAGTAGACTTTATCGCAACAGGAGAACGCCGCGATGAAGAGATCCGCCAGCAGTTTGTTGCGCGCCTTGGTCCGCTCGGGGACGCGGCAAAGCCGTTCCGTCAGCAAGCTCGTGACGGCACTGTTCACCGCCCCCGCAGCCGCCAAGCCCAAACGAAAACGCAAAGCCGCCGCCAAGGTAGCCAAGCCGGCCGCGCTGGCCAAGCCCGCCAAGCCGGCGGCCAAGCCTGCCGCGCCACGCGTGCGCGCCGCCACGACGGCCGCCGCGCAGCAGGTACGCGCCACCACGTCCGCTGCGTCACGAGTCCGCGCCACCGCCGCACCGCGAGTCCGCACCACGCCTCCCGCCGCGCCAGGCCCCACAGCCCGCCGCAGCGCCATTCCATCGGCTGCCACACACGTCCCGCCGTCGCCCGGCAAGTGGCTGGCATCGCACTACGCCACGCCGACGCGCCGCATGAGCTACTGGCTCTACCTGCCAAACAATCCGCCTGAAGACACGCAGCGCAAAGGCCTGCCCCTGCTGGTGATGCTGCACGGCTGCCACCAGACCGCGACCCAATTCGCACAAGGAACGCGCATGAATCAATGGGCCGAGCAAATGGGCTACGCCGTGCTCTATCCGCAGCAACTGGTCAGCGTGCAAGCGCAGCGCTGCTGGAAATGGTACGACCGCGCCACGCAGGAAGGCGGCGGCGATGTCCCCACCATCGTCGGCATGATCGGCAAAGTGATGACGCAATACGCCATCGACCGTTCGCGCATCTACATCGCCGGCATCTCGGCCGGTGCCGGCATGGCCAACATCATCGCGCTGAATCACCCGCAATTGTTCGCCGCCGTCGGGCTGCACTCAGGCCCGGTATTCGGCGCAGGCCACAACACCATCGGCGCACTGGGCGTGATGCAGCACGGCGCCGCCACACGATCCGAGGCCGCCGCACAAGAAGTGCTGTTGCGCCATCCCCAATTCCCCGGCATGCCCGCGATCCTGATCCAGGGCGAGGGCGACCAGGTAGTCCGCCCGATCAACCAACTCCAACTGCTCCGCCAAAGCAGGTTGTTGAATAAGCTGTCCGCCGCACCGAAGATCACCCACAAGCCGCAAGGACGCGGAGGCCGCCACAACGCCCACCAGCTGCACGATTTTTACGAAGGCAGAAAACTGCTACTACGCGTCGCCCGGATCGCCGACCTCGAGCACGCCTGGAGCGGCGGCGATCCCGCACTGGCCTTCAACGCCAAGGCCGGCCCAGATGCCAGCAAGATGATGCTGGAATTTTTCGCACGCCACCGGCGCACCTGATGCATATCATTGAAGTTCGCAGTTGCTCATTCTGATGTCGAATGATGGGATAAGATCGTCCTTGTATTGGTGTATCCCATGGAATACAATCAGATTAGGCCTTCTGAAATATGGATATCCTTCAGACCGAACTTTTTAGTTCATGGTTTCGTTGCTTGAGAGATCGTAGAGCCCGTACCTACATACAGGTACGTATTGATCGAGCGGAGGATGGCAACCTGGGCGATCATAAGTTTGTAGGCGATGGTGTTTCCGAGATGCGTATCGATTACGGTCCCGGATATCGCTTGTACTACACGTTCCGAGGTGCTTCGCTGATTATCTTGTTGGCGGGTGGAGATAAATCGTCCCAGGCGAAGGACATCGCAGCTGCGCAAGCGCTGGCACGACAACTGTAGGAGGTCATCGTGGAGCTGAAATTAAAAAAATGGGATAGTGCCGAACATCTTCAGACCAAAGAAGACATGGCTCTGTACTTTGAGGTCTGCCTTGAAGAGGCGGGCGACGACGTGGCGTTCATTGCCAAGGCGCTCGGCAACATTGCCCGCGCCTACGGGATGACGCAACTTGCCAACGAGACTGGCATGGGCCGCGAAAGCTTATACAAAGCCTTGTCCGCCGATGGCAATCCAAGCTTCGCGACCATCCTGAAAGTTGTGCGCGCGCTTGGATTGAAATTCCACGTCGGAGTACTTACAGCAGAAAAGCCAGCGCGGCCACGATCGTCGGCGCCAGCGCGCCGGCCAGCAGGCCGATAGCGCCTATCGATTCATCCTGGAAGCCGCGCCGCAGCAGCGAGACGCCGGCCGGATTCGGCGCGTTGGCGATCACCGTCAAGCCGCCGCCGGCCACCGCGCCAGCCACCAGCATGTATTGCGACTGCGCCGAAATCCCCTGGATCAGCGAACCGAGATAGGTCAGCGCGGCATTGTCGGTAATCGCCGTCAGGCCAAGCGCGCTGAAGAACAGCGCCGTCGGCGGCAAGCTCTCGACGATGGGCTGCAACCACCATTGCTGCATGCCCCCCAATACCACCAGCCCGGCCAGGAAGAAGCCCACCAGCAAGCCCTCCTTGATGATCAGCGGATTCTGGTAGCGCTGGTAAGCCTGTGTGAATCCCAGGAACAGCATGAAGATGCCGAGGAACAGCACCGGATGGTGGCCCAGCAGCACCACCGCCGCCAGGAAGGCGAGGTGGATCGCGGTGACCGCCAACGGCACCGCCGGCGCCGCAGCGGCTTCGGCCGACGGCGCGGCCGGCGTCCGCAGATGCTTGCGCAGCATGAAAGTGACCGTGGTCGCGTTGATGAGCACCGCGATGGCCGCTTTCCAGCCGAAATGCGTGATCATGAAGGCGCTGTCCCATTGCCAGGTGCCAGCCACCATCAACACCGGCGGCGCGGCATAGGCGGTCAGCGTGCCGCCAATCGACACGTTGACGAACAACACGCCCAGCGCGCCGTACTTCAGCCATTCCGGCATGCCGTCGCGGAAGACCAGCGGCGCCAGCATCAGCGCGGCCAGCGTCATCGCGGCCGGCTCCGTGATCAGCGAGCCGGTCAGCGGCACCAGCGCCAGGCCGAACCACACCAGCGCCAGTTCGACGCGCATCGGCAGCAGCTTGGCCAGCACCAGCAGCAGGCGCTCCATGATGTCCAGCACCGGCCGCGAGGCGGCCACCACCATCACGGTGAACACGAACAGCGGCTCGGTATATTGGCGCGATTCAGCGTAATGGACGGCCGCCTCGCCGCCGCTCAGCAGCGCGATGGCGGCGATCAGGATGAAGGCCCAGAAGCCGAACACCACCTCCACCTCGCCCAACAGGTGGAACAGGCCCGCGTGGCGCGGGTGGCGGTGCGACAGGATTTCAAAGGATTTGGCCGCGAAAGTGTGCAGCAGCGCCAGTCCGAACAGGATGGCGCCGACCAGTTGAATGGTTTGCAAAGGATGTCCTTATTGTTAAGTTGCCTGAACCACATGGTACAGCATGGAGCGCACGATACAGAGATCGGCCTTGCCAAAAACGGCCGCAAATAGTACTGTGTATTTGTACAGTATTTACGGTAGAATCCCATTCATACCATGAGCCGATCCGCCACCTCTTCCGCCACGCTGGCGCCCGAAGCCGTCCACCCATCGTTATGGCTGGCGTCGCAACTGGCGCACAGCGCCACCCGCTGCGCCGACACCGGCTTTGCCGCCTTGTCGGCCCAGCTGCCGGGCGGCGGCTGGCCGCTGGGCGTGCTGATCGACCTGCTGGTGCAACAGCACGGCATCGGCGAGTTGCGGCTGCTGCGGCCGGCGCTGTTGGGACTGGGCAAGCGGCCCATCGTGCTGCTGCAACCGCCGCACGCGCCGCAGGCGCTGGCGCTGGCCGCGCTGGGGCTGGAGCCGTCGCAACTGGTGTGGATACGCAGCGGCGCCAAGAGCGGCGACGCTTTATGGGCGGCCGAACAAGTGCTGCGCAGCGGCTGCTGCGGCGCGCTGCTGCTGTGGCAAAACCACGCGCGCGGCGAAACGCTGCGCCGCCTGCACCTGGCGGCGCAAAGCGGGGACACGCTGTTCTGTATGCTGCGTCCGCTGGCCGCCGCGCAGGATGCCTCGCCGGCGCCGCTGCGGCTGTCGCTGCACACGGCGCCGGGCGGCGTCAACATTGGCTTTGTCAAACGACGAGGACCGCAGCGCGACACGCCCTTGTTCTTGCCCTTAACCCCATCGCTTTTACAACGCCATGCGCCTCTGGATCGGACTACACCTGTCACGGCTCCCGCTCGAAGTATTCTGCCCGCGCTGGTCGGATGACCGCTGCACCGTGGTGCTGGAGCAGGAGCGGGTGGTGGCCATGTCGGCGCTGGCGCGGCAGGCTGGCGTCGAGGCCGGCATGCGGCGCGGGGGCGCGCTGATGCTGGCGCCGCAATCGCAGTTCCAGCAGCGCGCGCCGCAGCTGGAGGCGGACGCGCAGCACGCGGTGGCGATGGCGCTGCTGCAGTTCACGCCGCAGCTGGCGCAGGCGGAGGAGGGCACGCTGCTGCTCGACATCGGCGCCAGCCTGCGCCTGTTCGGCGGCATTCGCGCGCTGTGCCGGTTGGTGGCCGCCAGCATGGAGGCGCTTGGTTTCACGGCCTGGCTCAGCTGCGCGCCCACCGCGCGCGGCGCCTGGCTGCTGGCTCGCGGCAATGCCGGGCGGGCCTTGACGATGGACGCGTTAGTGCGGCGCATGGACCGCTTGCCCGGCAGCCTGCTGCCTCCGGCTCGGCCCTACCTGAGCTGGTTGGAAGGCATCGGGTGCTTGACGCTGGGCGAGATGCGCCGCCTGCCGCGTCCCGGCTTGCAGCGCCGCTGCGGCCGCGCCTTGCTGGACATGCTGGACGACGCCCACGGCGAGCGCGCCGAGATGCACCAGTGGCTGGAAGCGCCGGCCAGCTTCCGCGCCAAGCTGGAATTGTTCGACCGAGTGGAAAACGCCGAGGCGCTGCTGTTCGGTGCGCGCCGCCTGTTGCAGCAGCTGACCGGCTGGCTCAGCGCGCGCCAGTTCGCGGTCGAGCGCATCCGCCTGCTGCTGGAGCATGAGCGCGGCAAGGTGGCCGGCCCGCCAACCGTGATCGACATCGTGCTGGCCGAGCCGACCTGGCGCGACGAGCACCTGGTGCGGCTGCTCAAGGAGCGCCTGGCCAAGCAGGTGCTGGATGCGCCGGTGATCGGCCTGTGCCTGGAGGCGCCGCAGGTGCAGCCCATGGCGCCGCCGAGCGAGACGCTGTTCCCCGAGCCGGGCGGCAGCAAGGAGGACTGGCAGCGCCTGCTGGAACTGCTGACCGCGCGGCTGGGGCCGGAGAACGTGCTGCAGGCGGCCCCGCGCGCCGACTACCGCCCCGAGCAGGCCAACGCCTGGGTCAGCGTGCAGGAAAAAATCCGTCCCGCCGACGCCCGCGCCCAGCTGCCGCCGGACATGCCCAGCCTGCCGCGTCCCGCGTGGTTGCTGGCCAAGCCGATTCCTTTGCTGATGCGCGACCACCGGCCCTACTACGGCTCGCCGCTGAAGATCATGTCGACCGGCGAGCGCATCGAGGCCGGCTGGTGGGGCACGATGCAAACCCGCGACTACTTCATGGCCGAGGGCGAGGACCACGCGCACTACTGGCTATACCGCGAGCGCACCGGCCACGAGGGCGAGCAGTCGGCGCGCTGGTATCTGCACGGTTTGTTTGGTTAAATAGCGTCTGCCATCAACCACGGGACAGGGACAAGGACAGCGCATGCGATCACATCGACAGGAATTCCACGGCGCCGACGGCCAGAAGCTGGCCGCGCGGTTGGACGCGCCGGACGGCGACATCCGCGCCTACGCCTTGTTCGCCCACTGCTTCACCTGCGGCAAGGACGCGATTGCCGCCAGCCGCATCGCGCAGGCGCTCACCGGACATGGCTTTGCCGTGCTGCGTTTCGACTTCACCGGCCTGGGCGCCAGCGAGGGCGAGTTCGCCAACACCAATTTCTCGTCGAACCTGGCGGACCTGCTGGCGGCCGCGGCCTACCTGCGCGCCAGCCACAAGGCGCCCAGCCTGTTGATCGGCCACAGCCTGGGCGGGTCGGCGGTGCTGGCGGTGGCCGGGGATGTGCCCGAGGCCAAGGCGGTGGTGACGCTGGCCGCGCCCAGCCATCCGGTGCGCGTGACGGGTTTGTTCAGCCAGCACCTCGACCAGATTGCCGCCGAGGGCGAGGCCCAGGTGCGGCTGGCGGGCCGGCCTTTCCGCATCCGTCAACAGTTTGTCGAGGATGCGGGCGGGCATAATCTGAAGATGAAGATCGCGGCCCTGAAGCGGGCCTTGCTGGTGATGCACGCGCCGGGCGACGACACGGTCGACATCAGCAACGCCATGGAGATTTTCACCGCCGCCAAGCATCCGAAAAGCTTCATCTCGCTCGACAGCGCGGACCACCTGCTGACCGAGCGCGACGACGCCGTCTACGTGGCCAACCTGATCGCGGCCTGGAGCGACCGCTATATCTGAATGATGTTGTTATATAATATTTTCTTTTGTTTAATGTCTGGCGATGCCGGCACATCAGGGAAGATTAACGATGAACGTATTCAAACAGAGCATCAGGCAGTGGCGCGCACTCGGCGCCGTCGTGGGCATGGCTGGCGCGCTGCTGGCATCGCCCGCGCAGGCGGATGGCCGCAGCGCGACCCACAATCTGCTGGCCAATATGGCGCGCGCCAACCGCACCTTGGGCATCACCGAAAACAATAGCCGCGCCATACCGACGCTGGTGCGCGGCATGTACGTGTTGAACGACAATACGGGCGCGTTCATCGGCATCATCAACGAAGCGGGCACGATCTACGGCGACATCAATGGCTTCCAGGTGCTGAGCACCACCACTACCCCGCCACGCAAGATGACCAGCGAAGAGCTGCGCGATCTGCAGCAGGAGGTGCTCGCGGCCATCGATTACGACAAGCTGATCAAAGTCAGCTACGGCGACGGCGGCGGCCGCAAGATCGTGCTGTTCTCGGCGGTGGATTGCGGCTTCTGCCAGCGCTTCGAGCAGGACTTCATGAAAAAAGGCAGCGGCGTGAACACCACGTTCTACGTCGTGCCGATGTCGCTGCAGGATTACAGTGGCGGCGTGGCGAAGTGGCAGACCGTGTCGCGCATCTGGTGCGCCGACAACAACACCGCCGCGTGGCGGAAGTACTGGACCACGCTGGACGCGGCGCCAGGCCACAGCTGCGAATTCGATCCCAAGAGTGCCGAGCAGGCGGGGCGCTATCTGAAGCAGGTGCTGGCGGCGGTGGGCAGCCGCGCCGGCGGTACGCCCAGCTTTGTGCGTGAAGACGGCTCCATCCTGAACAACAAGGCGGATATGGATGTCACCTACATGAAGAAGACCTTCGGCGGCGAAGCCATGCCCAAGCTGGCGGCGCCCAAGCCGGCGCAGTGGCTGGTGGCGGCGGCGGACATTCCCGCCGATGCGCAGCAGCCCGCTGCCGCCCAGCCGGGCGAGCAGCAGCAGTCGAAGAAAATCAAGATCGACGTGAAGGATGCGTTGAAGAAGTTGTTTAACTAAGAGCGGAAGTTTATTCGTCGCCGAATTCTTCGGCGAGGTCTTTCCAGCCCTTGCCGGCGGCGAAGGTGTTGAATTCGTCCGGCGCTTCCAGCACCAGCAGCTTGCTTTCCTGGAGCACGGAATCGCCGGCGGTCAGGGCCGGGCCCTTGTAGCCGACGGTGCGCAGTTGCGCGACCACGGCGTCGATCAGCGCTTTGTCCTTGTGCAGGCCGCTGATCGAACCGGAAAAGTCCACATACACATCGATCGCGCCGTAACCTTCGTCGAAGATACGGATCGCCTTGGCGTCGTGGGCACGGCCGGAGCCGTCGGTGGCCTTGAAAGGGCCGCTGAGTTGGATGTCGGTGTCTTTGTTCATAGCGCTCAGCATACACCAAAATCCGCAAACGCCAAGGCCGGGTCAGGGCAGGGCAGCCTAGCGCGAGACGGTGTTGCGCCCCTGGTGCTTGGCCCGGTACAAGGCCTGGTCGGCCTGTTCGTAGACCTGCTCCTGGCTCGGCGCCGCGTCCGGCGCGATGCAGGCCAGTCCCAGCGACAGCGTCACATGGCCGCCCGGCGCGTTGCCCTGGTGCGGGATGCGGCGCGCCGCCACGTCGGCGCGGATGCGCTCGGCCAGCGCCTGGCTTTCATCGGCGTTGTTGCTGGTGAACAGACAGGCGAACTCGTCGCCGCCGATGCGGAAGCACAGGTCGCCCGGACGGTTGAGTGCGCGGCGCATGGCGTCGGCCACCGCCTTGAGCACCTGGTCGCCCTGCGGGTGGCCGTAGCTGTCGTTGTATTCCTTGAAGCGGTCGACGTCGATCAGCAGCAGCGTCAGCAGGCGCTGGTCGCGGCGGGCGCGCTTCTGCTCCTCGCCGAAGCGGATGTTGAGATAGCGCCGGTTCTTCAGTCCGGTCAGCTCGTCGGTCACGCTGTCGATCTGCGCGGCCTTGGTGTCCGTGATGTCGGTGGAGACGGCGCAGGTGGCGTAGACCCGGCCCTCGTCGTCGAGCAGCGGGAACTTCACGGTCATGTAGGTGTGCGGCGTCTTGTCGCGGTGGTAGACCGTCTCCTCCTCCTGGACGGCGCGCCGCTCCAGCGCCGCCATGCGGTCGTTGCGCCACAGCTGCTCGGCGATCTCGCGCGGGAACAGCTCGAACACGTTGGCGCCGATGAAGTGGGCGGGATCGTAGCCGTCGAGGATGTCGAAATGGCGGTTGGCCATCGTGATATTGCCTTGCAAATCCTTAGTCGATATCAGGATCGGGGCGTTGTCGAGCAGGGCGTGGAAAATGCGGTCGGACGCGCGCAACTGGTCGAGCTCGGTGCGCGGTGGAGGGCGGGGATCGGTCCGGTCTGGCATGAATCCAGTATAACCCGGCGGGGCGCCACCACAAGCGGCCGGCGCCCCGTCAAAACGACAATGTTACTTCAGCGGTTGCAGAATTGCCTCAAGGCGGTCCGGGGTGCCCGCGATGCGCTCGAGGCGCGGATACTTCAGGCCGCCGTGATAGTCAAGCGCATAGGTCTGGTACAAGCTGCCCTTTTTGACTAGCAGATTGATCGGCTCCTTGCCGGTCTTGGCGGCCGTGACGGCGGCGCGCAGCACCTCGGCCTTGTAGGCGCGGCCGTTGACGGCCAGCAGCGTGCTGCCGCCCGACAGGCCGGCCTTGAAGCCCACGCCTTCCCACTGGAAGGCTGCCAGCTTGCCATCCGAGCCCACCGAGAAGCCCAGCGAGTACTGGAAATTGGCCGATTTGTTTTGCTCTTCCTGGGCTTTCAGGAAGTCGGTCGGCTTGTCCGTGTAGACCAGTTTCCAGCCGGCGCGCGCCAGGCCGTCCAGCGGCGCGCCGGGGCCGTGGCCGTCCAGGCGGGTGCGCAGGAAGCCGGCCCAGTCGTAGGGCTGCACCGCGTTGAGCGCCTTGACCACGTCGTCGAAGGTGTAGTGCTTGGCCACGTTGACGCCGTCGTCGACGCCGAAGAAGTTGCGGGCGAAGTCGTTGAGCGAGCGCTTGTCGCCGGATTTTTCGCGGATCAGCGTGTCGGCGTCCAGCCAGATCAACTCGCCTTCCGAGTAATAGTCCTCGGCGCGCTGCCAGTTGTTCCAGCCTTGCGGGCGGCGGGCGTTGACGATCGGGTCGTTGGTGGTGTCCTGCATCGCGCGCCATTCGCGGCCGCGGGTGTTGTCGTAGCGGGCGGCGGTGGCGGCCAGCAGGTCGCGCGTGTGCTCCGGCTTGATCAGGCCGGAGCGCGCGGCGATCACCGCGCCCCAGTACTGGGTCTGGCCCTCGTACACCCACAGCAGCGAGTTCTGCAGCGGCGTGTTGAAGTTGGGGACGTTCTGGTCGGCCGGGCGGCGGAACTTGCCGTTCCACGAGTGCGTGAATTCATGCGGCAGCAGTTCGCGGCCGGCCTCGTGCTTGGCCCAGTCGCTGAAGTAACCCGTCTTGACGCCGTTCTCGCTCGACTGGTGATGCTCGCGGCCGATGCCGCCGAACTCGTCGCTGATGGCGAACAGGAAGTCGTAGTGCTGGTAGTGCCGCGAGTTGAACAGCTTGTAGGCCTGCTGCACCATGGCGCGGTGCGGCGCGATCTGTTCCGGCGTCGCCTCCAGCTGCTCGGGCGTATCGGCCACCACGTTCAGGTGCACCGGCACCTTGGCGCCCGGATCGAGGTCGATGCGGCGGAAGTAGCGGCCGGCGAACAGCGGCGAATCCATCATCGCCTCCAGGTCCAGCGGCTTGAAGGCGATCTCGTCGCCGTTGCGCGCGGCCGTCTCCAGCGCGGTGCCGTACTGCCAGCCGGCCGGCAGGGTCAGGTTGGGCTGCATGGTGATGCGGCGGCTGTCGTAGCCGGCCGGGTACAGGGTCAGCGACTGCCACTGCACGCCGACGATATCGTTGGTCATGGTGTTGCGGCCCTGGTTGGCCTCGGTCGGCGACAGGTATTGGAACTCCACGTCCACCGACGACGCACCCTCGGGCACCTCGAGGTGGAAGGCGTAGACGTTGACCGTGTCGCGCTTCCATTCCAGCGGCTTGCCGTTGGCGCTGGCCTTGAGGCCGGCGAACTGGTTCAGCGCGCCGCTGGGGCCGTGGTTGGCCGGGATCCACTGCGGATAGAGCAGGGTCAGCCTGCCGGGCGTGGCGGGAATGCTCTCGCGCACGCGGAAGATTTGTTGCGCCGTGTTGGTGGCGTCCACTTTCAAGACGATGGTGCCTGGGTAAGGCTGTTCGGAGATGGCTTCTGCCTGGGCGCTGAAGGCGGTAGCCAACAGGACGGCGAGGGCGGCACGGGACATGGACATTTGGTCGATAACGAGGTTGGACAGGAAGGCGAGTGTAGCACGCAGGTAACTTATAAATCTGGCAAAAAGATGGCGCGCCGCAGCGAAAATATTTTTAAAAAAAGTGCCG
Organism: Rugamonas sp. A1-17; assembly: GCA_025548565.1. GTDB lineage: Bacteria > Pseudomonadota > Gammaproteobacteria > Burkholderiales > Burkholderiaceae_D > Rugamonas. Next base: position 254,924 of record JAJLPB010000010.1, on the reverse strand, counting down.
CGCTGGGGATCTTGCAGCCGTTTTTCAAGGCCTTGAAAGGCCCGAAAACCATCCCTATATCGGACTCAGTGGTTGCCCAGATGGGGACCACCGAGGGGAATCTTCCCCGCCCATATCGCTTAACTTGAAAAGGATATTTATCATGCGTACTTTTGACCTGACCCCACTGTATCGTTCCGCCATCGGCTTTGATCGCCTGGCACAAATGCTCAACGACGCCCAGCGCGGCGATTCCACCCCGAGCTATCCACCGTATAACATCGAACTCGTTTCGGAAGACAAGTACCGCATCGTCATGGCGCTGGCCGGCTTCAGCCGTTCGGAAATCGACATCACCTTCGAGCGCGATTCGCTGCAGGTCGTCGGCCGCAAGCAGAAGGACACCACCGAGCGCACCTATCTGCATCGCGGCATCGCGGCGCGCGATTTCGAGCAGCGCTTCCAGCTGGCCAACCACGTCAAGGTGACCGGCGCCACCTTCGACAACGGCATGCTGACCATCGAGCTGGTGCGCGAAGTGCCCGAGGCGCTCAAGCCACGCAAGATCGTCATCGACGGCAGCGAGAACGTCACCGCCCTGGAGCAGCGCCAGGCCGCCTGATCCGCTAACGCGTCATTCCCGCCTGCGCGGGAACGACGGCTGTCGAACTGGCCGGTATATCCGGCCAGTTTTGCGTAAACTTATGCGACAACTTGGCTGCTTGTAAGCAATTGTATTGTTAAGACGAGTCTAAGTTTTTACCCTCATATTGGATACATCTACAAACCTCATTCAATTCAGGAGTGCAGCTATGTCCGAATCTACTCTCAAACGTGCAGCCCTCGCCGTGGCAGTGCTGGGCGTGATAGGCGTGGGTGGCGCCGCCGTCGTCAAACAAGGGGATGCGGTCGCCGCCGCCCCCGTCGTGGTGCAAGCGGCCGCGCCGGTGCAGGCCGCCGCGCCAGTCGCCGTGCCTGCGCCGCCCATCGCGCTGCCCGACTTCAGCGTCATCGTCGCCCACAACGGCCCGGCCGTGGTCAACATCAGCGTCACCGGCAGCACCAAGACCGCCTTTGACGGCGGCGAGCAGGGTGGCCGTGGCGATCCCTTCGCCGACGATCCCTTCTACGAATTCTTCCGCCGCTTCCAGGGCCCGCAGCAGCGCGGCGGCCAGCGCAGCGTGCCGACCCACGGCCTGGGCTCGGGCTTCATCATCAGCGCCGACGGCATCATCCTGACCAACGCCCACGTGGTGCGCGACGCCAGCGAGGTGGTGGTCAAGCTGACCGACCGCCGCGAGTTCCGCGCCAAGGTGCTGGGCTCGGATCCGAAGAGCGACGTGGCCGTGCTGAAGATCGACGCCAAGAACCTGCCGGTGGTCCCGCTGGCCAAGGGCAACGACCTGAAGGTGGGCGAGTGGGTGCTGGCGATCGGTTCGCCGTACGGCCTCGATAACACCGTCACCGCCGGCGTGGTCAGCGCCAAGGGCCGCTCGCTGCCCGACGGGAACGTGCCCTTCATCCAGACCGACGTCGCCGTCAACCCCGGCAACTCGGGCGGCCCGCTGTTCAACACGCGCGGCGAGGTGGTCGGCATCAACTCGCAGATCTACAGCCAGACCGGCGGCTACCAGGGCTTGTCGTTCGCCATCCCGATCGAGGTGGCCGGCAAGATCAAGGACCAGATCGTTTCGACCGGCAAGGTCACCCACGCCAGGCTGGGCGTGACGGTGCAGGAGGTCAACCAGGGCTTCGCCGATTCCTTCAACCTGGCCACGCCGGAAGGCGCGCTGGTGGCCAACGTCGAGAAGGGCAGCCCCGGCGACAAGGCCGGCCTGAAGGCGGGCGACGTGATCCGCACCATCAACGGCACCAAGATCATCAGCTCGGGCGATTTGCCGGCCATTGTCGGCCTGGCCTCGCCGGGTGATAAAGTGACGCTGGAAGTCTGGCGCCAGGGTAAGCCGGTACAATTGAGCGCCACGCTGGGCAACGCCAACGACAAGGTCGCGGCCGCCGACGGCGACGAGCGCACCGGCCAGGCCAGCGCCAAGCTCAAGCTGGGCTTGTCGCTGCGTCCGCTGGAAAACATCGAGAAGCGCCAGTCCGGCATCCCGGGCGGCTTGCTGATCGAGGATGCGCGCGGCGCGGCGGCCAACGCCGGCGTGCAGCCGGGCGACGTGCTGCTGTCGGTGAACGGCCGGCCGGTCAACAGCGTGGAGCAGGTGCGCGAGGTGGTCGACAAGTCCGGCAAGTCGGTGGCATTGCTGATCCAGCGCGGCGACGATAAAATCTTCATTCCGGTGCGATTGGGCTGAGGTGAGCTGACCTCCCTCGGGCCGGCAGAACGCAACACAAAAACAGAAAGGAAACAATATGCGACTTCTGCTGGTGGAAGACGATACGATGATCGGCGAAGTGGTGCTCGACCTGCTCAGGGCCGAGCACTACGCGGTGGATTGGGTCAAGGACGGCGCGATGGCCGACACCGCGCTGCAGACCCAGACCTACGACCTGGTGCTGCTGGACCTGGGCCTGCCGCGCAAGGATGGCCTGGAAGTGCTGCGCTCGATGCGCGCGCGCAAGGAGCTGACCCCGGTGCTGATCGCCACCGCGCGCGACGCCAAGGAACAGCGCATCGCCGGCCTCGATGCCGGCGCCGACGACTACGTGCTCAAACCCTACGACCTCGACGAACTGCTGGCGCGCATCCGCGCCTTGCTGCGCCGTTCCGCCGGCCGTGCCGAGCCGGTGTTCGAGCACGGCGGCGTCAGCGTCAATCCGCAAACCCGCGAAGTGATCGCCGACGGCAAGCAGGTCAGCCTGTCGGCGCGCGAATGGGCGGTGCTGGAGGCGCTGATCGCGCGGCCCGGCATCGTGCTGTCGCGCCACCAGCTGGAGGAAAAGCTGTACAGCTGGAAGGATGAAGTCAACAGCAACGCGGTCGAAGTCTACATCCACGGCCTGCGCAAGAAGCTCGGCGCGGAACTGATCCAAAACGTGCGCGGCCTGGGATACATGGTACCCAAACTATGAAGGCGATGAAGGTCAAGATGCCGTCGCTGCCGCGGGTGCCCGTGGTGACGCACTCGCTGCGCGGACGCCTGCTGTGGTTCCTGTTGGCGGCGATCACCATGGCCGCCCTGGCGCAGGCCATGATCGCCTACCGCAGCGCGCTCAGCGACGCCGACCAGATCTTCGACTATCACATGCAGCAGATGGCGATGTCGTTGCGCTCCAGCGCCACGCTGACCAACAAGGCGGCCGACACGGCAGCCGATCCCGAGAACGACGACCTGGTGGTGCAGGTGTGGACGCCGGACGGCGCGCAAGTGTTCCGTTCGCTGTCGCGCGCGGCGCTGCCGCAGCGCGCCGTGCTGGGCTTCTCCAACGTCAAGGCCAACAACACGACCTACCGCATCTTCTCCGTGCAGACCAGCAACCAGACGGTGCAGGTGGCGCAGGACATGGCGGTGCGCCAGCGCATGGCCGGCACGCTGGCGCTGCGCACGGTCGGCCCGATCGCCGTCATGGCGCCGGTGCTGATGCTGGTGGTGTGGTGGGTGGTCAGCGGCTCGCTGGCGCCGGTGTCGCGCGTCAAGCGGCAGGTGGCGGCGCGCCAGGCGGACGACCTGTCGCCCGTCTCGGAAAACGATTTGCCCGACGAGGTGCTGCCGCTGGTGCACGAGCTCAACCTGCTGTTCGGCCGCGTGCGCACCGCCTTCGACGCCCAGCAGCACTTCGTGGCCGACGCCGCGCACGAGCTGCGCTCGCCGCTGGCCGCGCTCAAGCTGCAGGTGCTGAGCCTGGAGCGCGCGCAGGACGAGGCGGCGCGCAGCGTGGCCATCGGCCGCGTCACGGCCGGCATCGAGCGCGCCACGCGGCTGGTGGAACAATTGCTGGTGCTGGCGCGCCAGGAAGGCTCGGCCAACGACGTCAAGCTGGAGCCGGTCAACCTGAGCGAACTGGTCAAGCGCACGCTGGGCGACATGGCCGGGCTGGCGCAGGCGCGCCAGATCGACCTGGGCCTGCACCACGCCGACGACGAGGCGTCGGTGGGCGGCCAGCCGGACGCGCTGATCATCCTGCTGCGCAACCTGGTCGACAACGCCATCAAGTACACGCCGGCCGGCGGCACCGTCGATATCGACCTGCGCCGTAGCGCCGGCGCCACAAAGGCGGCGGCCGGCCGGGTGGTGCTCAGCGTCGAGGATTCCGGCCCCGGCATCCCGGCCGAGGAGCGCGAGCGCGTGTTCGGCCGCTTCTACCGCGTACCCGGCAGCCAGGCTGGCGGCAGCGGTCTGGGGCTGGCGATCATCAAATCCATCGCCGAGCGCCACGGCGCCGTGCTGACCCTGGGCCAGTCCGAGCGCCTGGGCGGCTTGCTGGTCAAGGTCGATTTTCCCGAGACTGCGAAGGCCACTCCAGTCTAAAATGCCAGTTTGACATGGCGTTGGAGCGGCGTATGAGGAAAATCGGCTTTTCGGGCACACTGGACCCTATCACCAACGGACACATGTGGGTGATGAACGAAGCCCGTTCGCTGGCGGACGAGGTGGTGGTCTTCCTGTCCGAGAACCCGGCCAAGAAGCCCAAGTTCACGGCCGAGGAGCGCAAGAGCATCATCGCCCTCAGCTGCGCCGAGCAGGGTTGGGACAATGTGACAGTGGTCATCGTCAAGGGCGACTACACGGCGCGCGCGGCCAAGAAGCAGGGCGTGCACTGCCTGATCCGCGGCATCCGCACCACCGCCGATTTCGATTATGAGAACCTGATCCAGCAAACCAACGTCGACGTGCTGCAGGGCGCCAAGACCATTTTCGTCATGCCGCCGCGCGACCTCGGCTCGGTCAGCTCCAGCTTCGTCAAGGCGCTGGAGGGGCCGATCGGCTGGAACTGGATCATGAAGAAGTTCGTGCCCGGCCCGGCCTACCACGCCTGGGTGCTGAGCTGGCTGCGCAAGGAATGGGAAGCGCTGTGGGACTACGAGCACCGCGACGCCACCGCCATCGCCCACGCCGACCAGTGGTTCGTGCAACTGACCGGCGCCACGGCCTATGGCGGCCCGGCGCGCCACTACCACAACCTCGACCACCTGGTGCACGGCTTGTGCGAGATCCGCGTCTGGGCGGCCAACACGCGGCCCGATCCGATGGACGTGGACATCGTCAAGCAGGCCTTCTGGTTCCATGACGCCGAGTATGGCCACAGCGGCGAGCCGGGCTCGCTGACCAACGAGGAGGCCAGCGCCCAGCTGTGGCTGGGCAGCCACCTGGGCCAGGAAATGGCCGACGCCGCCGAGCTGATACGTGCCACCGACCACTTCCAGGAAGCCTCGATCAGCCACCGCCTGAAGGACACCATGCTCAGCGTGGACCTGGCGATCCTGGGCCAGGACGACGAGGTCTACCAGAACTATGCGCGCGCCATCCGCCAGGAATACATCCATCTGCCGGACGCCAAATACCGCGAGCAGCGCGGCGGCGCGCTGGCCCACCTGTGCCGCAAGGCGGAGGCCGGCCTGTTGTTCGGCAACGAGTACTTCGCCGACCAGTACAACGAGCGCGCCATCGACAATATGCAGCGCGAGATGGAGCGCTTGGCGGAAACGTGAAAAATTTCACGTTGCGCGCCGTCGTAGCGGGGCGCCGCCCGGCCGCCGACCGGCTGGCAGAGCGGCAGCCGCGCCAGGGAACTGGCGTTCTGAATGAGCGGGCCTAGTGCGGCGGCAGTTCGATTTGCTCCTTGCGCGCGGCGATCTCGGCGCCCAGCGCATCGAGGTCCAGCTTGGCGTTGCGGGCTTTGGGGAACATCTCGCCTTCCTCTTCCTGGACATGGTGCTCGATCAGGTCGGACAGTACCTTGACCTTGGCGTCGTACAGATCGTCGGTGGCCTCCATTGAAATGATCTGAGCGATCAGGTCCTTGGCGGAGGCGTGCTCGACCAGGGCTTCGTCCATCAGGTCGTCCGCCTTGGCCGCGGCGCGCACGGCGGGGTAGAAGATTTCCTCTTCCGCCGTGGCGTGCTTGGTCAATTCGGTGCAGATCTGCAAGGCCAGTTTTTGCTTGCTGACATGCGCGCGATCGCCCAGTTCTTCGTATTGCTCGAACAGCGACTTGACGTGCTCATGGTCTTCCGTCAGCAGCGTGATGGCGTCCTGCGGCTCGGTCTCGGTGGGGAGGGGCTTGGGTATTTTGTCTTGCGGGCGGGAGGTGGTTCTCATATCGGCTCCTTGCGTGGCGAATGAATGGGGATGCTGCGAACCCAGTCTAGGAGCGCGATCAACGACGGTCTGTGCGTTGTTCAACCTTGCCGCTGGCTGCGAATGGAAAGAATCAGGACGATGCCGCCACGCTTGTAGCGATAGCGTGCCGCATAGCCGTGTGGGCGTTTTCCAATTAATAATTCCCGAATATCGCCGCAGAGCGGACGGCCTATCATTGGGTTCTGAGCCAGGACGCCGAGTTCTCGATGAATCTCCCGGACTTTGGCGGCGGCGTTTTTGGCGTCGAACTGAGCGAGGTGGTCAAAGATCTCTTCGAGATCGTTGTCGGCGTCGTGAGTCAGGTCGACGCGCGGCATCGCCGGCGATGCGGCTTTCGAAGTATTCACTTACTTCGGTCAATGGGACGGATTCGCCTGACCGTAAATATTCAGCATAGCTGGCGCTTGTCTGCGCGTCCAGAGCCTCAGGTCGTTCCAATTTCTCGGCGATGGCCAGCAGAACGAAATCTTCAGCTGTCAGTTTATTGTCTTCGACGGCGCAGGCCAGGCGCTCGTTGAGTTCCTCTGAAACATGAATGGTTATCGTAGGCATGGCAACCTCCAGACGCGAGACTCGATTTTAGCATCGCGCGCCTGGACGGCCCCGGTGTACATAAGCCTGTCGTCAGAAGCGATTCCAGTTGTTGTGGCGGTGCTCGGCGGCTTCCTTGAGCAGGTAGCCGGCGCGGCGTTCGTCCTTCGGGCTGAGCGCGTCGCCCAGCTGTACCGTCATCGCCAGTTCCTGGATCGCCGGCGGATACTCGTGCTCGGCCGCTTCCTCCAGCAAATGGCGCGCCTGCACGCTGTCCTGCGCCACGCCACGGCCATCCCGGTAGATGTAGGACAGCAGGAACATGGCGTGCGGATTGCCAAGATCGCTGGCAACCTTCAGCCACTGCGCCGCCTGCGCATCGTCGCGCGCGACGCCGTCGCCATTTTTGTAGAGCATGCCCAGCATCAGCGCCGCCCGCGCGTGATGCTGCCTGGCCGCCATCTCATACCATGGCGCCGCCGCGGCAGGCACCGCCGCCACGCCGGCCACGCCCACGCGCAGCATCTCGCCCAACTGATAGGCCGCGTCCACATCGCCGCCGCGCGCGGCCTGCTCGAACAGCTTCAGCGACTGCGCCCGCTGCTCGGGACGGGTCTGGTACAACAGCGCCAGCTCGCGCTGCGCCACCGGCATATTTTGCGCCGACCACGACATCAGCTTGCGCTCGGCACTGGCGTCGGCCTGCTGCATGGCCTTCATGCCGACCGTCTCGATTTGCGCCGAAGTCGGCTTCTCCTGCTGCAGCTGGCAGCCGAACAGGAACACGCCCGCGAGCAGGCCGATCAACGCGACGCCGGGATAATTTTTCATTTGCATGATAGTGACCTCACGATTAACGGAGCCGGCCATGCCGGCCCCGCACATCCGCTTACTTGCTCAGATCGATAGCGTACTTGGCGAAGCCGCTGGCATCCAGCGCACCCTCGGCTGTGACGGCGGTGATGCCGCTGCTCTTGGCCAGCGCCAGGTGGCCCGGCGCCGAGCGCAGGATCACCGGACCGGCCGTCGCCACCTTGACGAAGCTCCAGCTGCGCGCGCTGCCGTTGCCCGCCAGCGTGACCTTGCCGCTGGCCGCGCCCTGCGCCGCCAGGTAGTTGCTGACCACGGTCTGGTTGGCGTCCGGCGACTTGATGATGGTCTTGCTGCCGTCGATGCCAGGCACGGCGCCGCCACCGCCCGCGCGGTAGTCGTTGGTGGCGACGATGAAGTCGTCCCCGTCGGCCACGGCCTTGCCCAGGTAAGTCAGGTTGACGATGCGGCTGCCGGCCGGCTTGGTCACGTCGATCTGATAGGTCAGCGCGTTGTTCTCGGCGTAGAACACGTCGTAGTTGTAGATCGTGCCGTACGACGGCACCAGGTCCTGCTCGGCGGTCTTGGCCGGGTCGATCTGGCCGAACTGCTTGGCCGCCGTTTCCAGCCAGGCCTTCAGGTCCGAACCCTTGATCTTCACCGCCTGCAGGTTGTTGTTGCTGTACAGGTAGAGGTCGCCCGGATTGCGCACTTGCAGGCCGACCGGCGCGGCCGCGCTGGCGCCCGGCGCGACGTCGGTGAAGTCGGAGGGACCGTTGCGGCCGGCCTTGAACGGCGCGCTGCACGAGATCACCGGAATGTTCTTGTAGCTGGCGATGGTGGCGTCGGTGCTGGCGGCGATGAATTTCTTCACATAGTCCAGCTGCGCCTGGTTGACCAGCTGGATCGCGCTGACATCGCCCACCAGCGAGAAGTAGGCCGACATTTCGAAGTCGGTGCTCACGCCCAGCGGCTGCCTGGCGTAGGCGATGGTGGCCGCGTGCTCGGTGGCGACGATGGGCGCGATGGCCGGATCGGCCTTGACGATGGTGGTGCCGTCGGCATACTTGAAGCCGCGCGATTCCACCGTGGTCTTATCTTGCTGCACCACCCACTTGCCGCCGGTGTAGACCAGCGTCATCTTGATGATGCCCAGACGGCGGCCCCAGCTTTGCGCCATCACGGTCGGCACGCCGTTGACGAAGCCGTTGATGGCGTCGATCTTGGCGCTGGCCGGGAAGGCCGAGAACGATGAGTCCAGCGGGGCCGCGCCGGTCTCTTTACCCTTAGGGAAGATCAGGTGCGAGTGGCCGATCAGCAGCGCGTCGATGCCGGTGCTGGTCAGGTGATAGCTGCCGTTCTCCATTTTCGGGCTGTAGGCGCTCGGGTCCAGGCCGCCGTGCGACAGCGCCACCACCAGGTCGGCGCCCTTGGTGCGCATCTCCGGCACGTACTGCTTGGCCGCTTCCTGCACGCCGGTCACGGCGACCTTGCCTGCCAGGTTCTTCTGGTCCCAGTCCAGGATTTGCGGCGGCACGAAGCTCATGATGCCGATGTTCAGCTTGACGTCGACCTTGCTGCCGTCCGGCTTGGTGGCGGTGAAGGTGCGCGGCAGCAGCGTGTACGGCTGCACGATGGGCTTGTTGCTGGCCACGCCGGTGACGTTGGTCAGCACCAGCGGGAAGGCCGGCGCGCCGCAGGTGCCGCTGGGCTTGGCCACGCCGGGAATGCCGAAGTCGGTGTTGGTGATCTGGCTCAGCAGCGGAAGACCGTAGTTGAACTCGTGGTTGCCGAAGCCGCCGCCGTCGTACTTCATCGCGTTCATGACCTTGTGGACGGCCATGGTGTCGGTGCAGGCGACCGGCTTGGTGACGGCCTGCATGTCGCCCAGCAGCGTGCCCTGGATTACGTCGCCGTCGTCCAGCAGCACATTGTTCGGGTTTTCCGCGCGCGCCGCAGCGACCAGGGTCGAGGTGCGTTCCAGGCCCAGGCTGGTGTCTTCCGCCAGTGAGTAGTAGTTGTAGCTCATCACGTTGGCGTGGATGTCGGTGGTCTCCATCAGCGCCAGCGTGACGGTCGTGCCTTCCGCGACGGCCGGCGGTGGCGTATAGTCGCCTCCGCAACCGACCAGACCCGCTGCCGTCATCGCAGCCAACATCACCAGATTCAGTTTCATTGCTTCCCCGCAAATTAAGAAAATTTAAGCTGGGAACTGTATCCAATTTACATGACATTGTCGTGACAATACGCAAACATTGCGGACCCGACGGGCGTCACTTGGCCGGACCACCGCTCCGCCGGTTCGCCATGCCCAGCCAGACGCCAGACAGCGCCAGCAGGCCGCCCAGCGCGTGGTAGCCGTGCAGGCGTTCATGCAGCAGCACGGCGGCGGCCAGCGCCACGAACACCGGCAGCAAGTTCATGAACAGGCTGGCGCGTGTGGGATCCAGTTGCTTGATGCCGCTCATCCAGCAGAACGGCGCGCCGATCGACGCCAGCGTGCCCGCATACAGGATCAGCGGCATGCTGGCCGCCGTCACCGGCGATGGCGGCGCCAACCACCAGAAAGGCAGGATGAGCAGCAGGCCGCAGGCGATCTGCACATACAGCTGTAGCCATGTCGACAGCGGCATCGCCCATCGTTTGATCAGCACGCCGTACAGGGCGTTGGACCCGACCGCCAGCAGCATCAGGCCGTCGCCGGCGTGCACAGCACCCTGCAGCAGCCCAAGCGGCTGGCCGCGTGTGCTCAGGATGACCAGCCCGGCCAGCGACAAGCCCGCTCCGCACAGCCGCTCCACGGACAACGATTCGCCCGCAAGCCGGCTCGACAGCAGCGCCGACATCAGCGGCATCGTCGCCACGATGACGCCCATATTGATGGCCGATGTGGTTTGCGCGGCCTGGTACGCCAAGCCCTGGTAGAGGCCCATGCCGAGGCAGCCCAGCAGCGCCAGGCGCGGCAGCTGGGCGGCCACGGCCGCGCGTTGCCGGATCAGCGACGGCAGCACGAACGGCGTCAGCACCAGGCCGGCCAGCAGCCAGCGATAGAAAGTGATGGCGGATGGCGCGATCACGCCTGCCGCCGCCTTGGTGACCAGCGTGTTGCCCGTCCAGATCAGCACGGCGAGCAGCGGGTAGATGGAAAACGCGGGCGGCGCCGCCTGGCGCGCAATGGAGGAGGGTGGCATCGGAGATCCTTGCATGGTCGTGTTGCAAGGATCGTCTCACGCAGTTCATTGCTGTGTACAGTGATATGATTGCACGAAATGAATGCATGGGATGCATGAATGAGCCAAGTCGATTTCAATATGCTGCTGGACCTGGATGCGCTGCTGCGCGAAGGCAGCGTGGTGGGCGCCGCGCAGGCCTTGCATGTCAGCCCGTCGGCGATGAGCCGCCGCCTGGCGCGCTTGCGCGCCGCTGCCGCCGATCCATTGTTCGTCGCCGCAGGGCGGGGGCTGGCGCCGACCCAGCGCGCGCTGGCCATGCATGAGCGCGTACGCGCGGCGATTGACGAGGTGCGCAGCATTTTCTTCTCCGACGAGCTCGACCTGTCGCAACTGCGGCGCACCTTCACGCTGCGCGCCAGCGACGGCTTCGTCGGCGTCTGGGCCACGCGGCTGGTGAGCGCGATGATGGCGGAGGCGCCCGGCGTCAGCCTGCGTTTCGTGCCGCGCGCGAACAAGAATACGGATGTGCTGCGCAGTGGAGCGATCGATCTGGACATCGGCGTGCCCGCGGCATCGGAACCGGACATCGTCGATGAGGCGCTGTTCGAGAGCTCATTCGTCGGCGTGGTGCGGCAAGGGCACCCGCTGCTTGCCAAGGGGCCACGCGGCAAGGTCGGTTTGAAGGCGTTTGTGGCCTGGCCGCACATTTCGGCGTCTCAACACGGCTCGGGCATCAGCCGGCTCGACGCGGCGCTGGAGGCGGCGGGCGTGCGGCGCAACGTCGCCATCGTCGCGCCCGGCGTGCAGGCGGCGCTGGTCATGGCCTCCACCTCGGACTTCATCGCGGCCATGCCCGAGCCGTTTGCGCACTGGGGCAAGGAACACCACCGCCTGCAGCTGTTCCGCTTGCCTATCGAGGCGCCGACGGTGCAGGTGTCGCAAAGCTGGCACAAGCGCCATCAGGCCGACCCCGCGCACCGCTGGTTGCGCGCGCACGTCAGCGCGATTTGCGCAGCCGGCGTGCGCGCCATGCAGGTGTAGCAAAGCAGGACGCTAGTACGCCCAGAGCGGTCCGGTCTTGCCGTTGACGCTGGCGCCCTCCATCACCACGAACACGCGGCGGCCGTAGAAGAAGGGCAGGCCCCAGTCGAAGTAGTTGCCGGTACCGGCGGTGCCGCCGACCTGCGCCGCCGAGATGGTGGACGCCAGCTGCACCATATTGGCCACGCTGAAGTTGACGGTGCCGCTGGCGCTGCCGTCGGCGGCGGCGTTGGTCGCGCTGAGCGACAGCGTGCTGGCCGGGCAGTAGAAGTCGCCGCCCGAGCAGGTGCGGATCGTGCTGTCGTTGAAGAAGTAGCCGTTCGAGCCGCTGTCGATGAAGCTGGCGCCGTAGGTCTTGCCCTTGTAGATGGTGCTGAAGTCGCCGCCGCTGTCGGTAGTGAACAGCGTCTCGCCGCCGATGGAGTTGTTGGCCTGCGTGTTGACGCCGAAGATCAGCGTGCCGCTGACCGACGTCAGGCCGTTGACGCCGACGCCGGGCAGCACCAGCACCACGCCGTTGTTGTTCACCGCGAACGAGGCCACCGGGTTGCTGACCTGCGAGGCCAGCGCCATGCTGCTGGCGACGCAGCCATTGGCGGTGCAGGCGTAGTAGGCGCCGCCGACCGCCGAGCGGGCGCAGCTGTCGCCGCAGTCCTGCTTGAACAGGCCGACGCCCAGCACGCCCTTGGCGCCCAGCGCCGCCAGCGTCCCGAGGTTGTTGCCGGCGCTGCTGCAGCTGGACGGCGTGACCGCGTAGTTGGCGCCGCCGTCGCCGATCACCTGGATCGAAATGCCGGCGGCGGTTTCGTCCGCCATCTTGACGTCGGCCCGGCGCACCGCGCCCCAGGTATAGCCGCTGATGAACTTGCCGCAGGTGCCGGCATCGGCGCCGGACGGCGTCTGCACCGCAGGCAGGTTCAGCGCCGCGTCGAGCGGCGCCAGCAGGCGCAGGCCGTAGGAGCCGGTGTCGAGCAGCACGTGGTCGATGGTCTGGCAGGTGGTGGTGCCGGGCCGGCACACCGTCACGCTGACGTACGGGATGTTGATGGCGCCGTTGACGCCGGTCGGGCCGCTGTCGACCACGATGGCGGTGCTGTTGCTGAGCGGCGCGGTCACGCTCAGCGCGGCGCTGGCGTTGACATTGCCGCCGTCGCCGGCGCAGGACAGGGTGTAGACGAAATTGCCCGCCACGGTGGACGCGATGCTGACCGAGCCGGAGGTGGCCTTGGCGCCGCTCCAGGCGCCGCTGGCGGTGCAGCCGCTGGCGTTGGCGGACGACCAACTCAGCACCGAGGTCTGCGCGGTGGTGATGTTGGCCGGCGCCAGCGTCAGGTTGACGGTGGGCGAGGGCGGCGGCGAGCTGACGACCACGCTGGTGGTCTTGCTGACGCCGCTGCAGGTGACGGTGTAGTAGGCGGTGCCGGCCGCGCCGGCCGTGACGGTGCGCGAGCCGCTGTTGTCCAGCGCGCCGCTCCAGGCGCCGGACGCGGTGCAGCCGGCCTCGGTGGGATTGCTGACGCTCCAGCTCAGGGTGATGACCTGGCCGACGGTGGTGGCGGTCGGCGTGGCGCCGATGCTGACCACCGGCGTGGCGGTGGCGCCCTGGCTGGTGGCTTGCGTGGTCTGCGCCGCGGTGGCGGCGCCGCTGCCGCCGCCACCGCAGGCGCTGAGCATCAGCGCGAGCATGAAGCTGGCCAGGAAAATGAACCAGGTCGAACCGGACGCGGCCAGCAGGGCCGCGCCGGCGCGTTGCCGCAGCCGGCCAAGGGTGAGGGAACGGTGCATGCGCCTCTCCCTATTCGATGACGGAAGTGTCGAAGCCGGCCGGCAGCGCGGCCGGTATCCATGCATGGCCGGCGTAGGCGCGCATGTGGCCGCCCGAGACGATCACCACGTCCTGCTGTTGCAGCGCCAACTGCGAGTGGCCCGCCTTGGGGCGCTTGGCGGTGGCGCTGGTCAGCGCGGCGAACTTGTCGCCCAACAGGGTGCGCAGGTCGGGCAGGGCCGGACCGTTCCAGCTGACGGCGAACACCTTGCCGTCGGCATCGACGTATTCGCGCACCACGGTGCCGCTGTCGAGCGTGCTCTGGCTGACCGTGTAGACGGCCGTGTTGTCGGCGCCGGTGGCGGCCAGGCTGCGCGCGGCCTGCCTGACGGGCGTCGCGCCGAAATTGGAGGGAGAACTGCCCAGCGCCGCATAGGCCAGAGCGCCTTGCAGCAGGGAGAGCAACAACATGAGTAGGAATGCCCGGCGCATCAATCGCTCCTGTGCCTAAGATGCAGGCAAGTGTAAAGCGGCGCCGGGTTGGATGGCGTTAGCGATGTGTAAGCAAACGTTACACATCGATGGCGGGCGCCTATCCCGGCCTCAGCGCACCAGGCAGGGGCGTTTGTTGTCGAACTTCCAGCCCGGGACCAGGAACTGCATCGCCACGGCATCGTCGCGCGCTCCCAGGCCCATGTTCTTGTAGGCTTGATGGGCCTTCTCCAGCTCGACAGGATCGAGCTCGACACCCAGGCCGGGGCGGGCGGGCACATGGATCATCCCGCCCTCGATTTTCAACGGCTCCTTGGTCAGGCGCTGGCCGTCCTGCCAGATCCAGTGGGTATCGATCGCGGTCACCTTGCCCGGGGCGGCCGCGCCGACGTGCGTGAACATCGCCAGCGAAATGTCGAAGTGGTTGTTCGAGTGCGAACCCCAGGTCAGGCCGAACATCTGGCACAACTGCGCGACGCGCACCGAACCTTGCATGGTCCAGAAGTGCGGGTCGGCCAGCGGGATATCCACCGATTGCAGCTGGATCGAATGCGCCATCTGGCGCCAGTCCGTCGCGATCATGTTGGTGGCGGTCGGCAGGCCCGTCGCGCGGCGGAACTCGGCCATCACCTCGCGGCCCGAGTAGCCGTCCTCCGCGCCGCACGGGTCTTCCGCATAGGCCAGGACGCCGTGCTTGTCGCGGCAGACGCGGATCGCATCCTTGAGCAGCCAGCCGCCGTTCGGGTCCAGCGTCACGCGGGCTTCGGGGAAGCGTTCGTGCAGGGCGACGATCGCCTCCATCTCCTCGTCGGCGGACAACACGCCACCCTTCAGTTTGAAATCGTTGAAGCCATAGCGCGCGTGCGTGGCTTCGGCCAGGCGCACGATGGCTTCCGGCGTCAGCGCTTCCTCGTTGCGCAGCCTGAACCACGCGTCATCGGCACCGGGCTCGCTGCGATAAGCCATCGGCGTCTTGTTGCGGTCGCCAACGTAGAACAGATAGCCCAGCATCTCGACCGCATTGCGCTGCAAGCCTTCCCCCAGCAACGCCGCGACCGGCACGTTCATGAACTGGCCCAGCAAGTCGAGCAACGCCGACTCCATGGCCGTCACCGCGTGGATGGTGGTGCGCAGGTCGAAGGTCTGCAGGCCGCGGCCGCCGGCGTCGCGGTCGGCGAAGGCGGAGCGCATCGTGTTGAGCACGGCGTTGTAGTCGCCCAGCGTTTTGCCGATGACGAACGGCCGCGCGTCCTCGATGGTCTGGCGGATTTTCTCGCCGCCGGGAACCTCGCCCAGGCCGGTGTTGCCGGCGCTGTCGGTCAGGATCAGGATGTTGCGGGTAAACCAAGGGCCATGGGCGCCGCTGAGATTGAGCAGCATGCTGTCCTGGCCGGCGACGGGAACGACGCGCATGTCGGTCACGACCGGGGCGTTGGTGACGATGTGATTCATAAAATTAGCTCTGGCGTGGTTGGGATATTGGGTTCAACGAAGTCGTCAGCGAGACGCGTTTGATATCGCCGACAATGAACAGGTAACTGAAGATGGCCATCGCGGCATTGGCGCCGACAAACACCAGCGCGCCCGAGAACGAGCCGGTATTTTGCACGATGTAGCCAATCACGATGGGGGTGGTGATGCCGGCGGTATTGCCGAAGGTGTTGAACAGCGCGCCGCTCAGGCCACCGGCCTCTTTGGGCGAGGTGTCCGACACCACTGCCCAGCCCAGCGCGCCGATGCCTTTGCCGAAGAAGGCCAGCGACATGATGGCGACCACCAGCATGTCGGTCTCGATGTAGTTACAGGCGATCATGCTCATCGACAGCACCATGCCGATCACAATCGGCAGCTTGCGCGACACCGACAGGGAATAGCCCGCCTTGTTCAAGCGATCCGACAGCCAGCCGCCGGCAACGCCACCCAGGAAGCCTGCAATGGCGGGCAGCGAGGCGACAAAGCCAGCCTTCAGGATCGTCATGTGACGCTCCTGCACCAGGTACACGGGGAACCAGGTGAGGAAGAAATAGGTGAGCGTGGTGATGCAATACTGGCCGATGTACACGCCCAGCAGCATACGGCTGCAGAGCAGCTCTTTAATGCAAGCCATGGTGTTGACCTGCGCGGGCTGGGCGGCGTGCGCTCCGCTCTCCAGGTCGACCAGCGCGCCGCCCTGCTGAATATACTGCAGCTCGCTGGCGCTGATGCCGGGGTGATCCTTGGGACCGTAGATCGTCTTCAACCAGACAAACGCCATGAAGATCCCCAACGCGCCCATGACGAAGAAGACACTCTGCCATCCATACGAATGCACCAGCCAACCCATGATGGGCGCGAACAGCACTGTGGCGAAATACTGTGCGGAGTTGAACACGGCGGCGGCGAGGCCACGCTCGTGGGTGGGGAACCACGACGAGGCGATCCGGCTGTTGCCCGGGAACGAAGGCGCTTCAGCGGCGCCGACCAATAGGCGCAGCACGAACAGCAGCACCACCGCCGCGCCGCCGGTCACGAATCCCGCGGCGCCGGTGAACATGGTGAATGTGGACCACAGGAAGATGCTGAAGAAGTAGGTGATCTTCGAGCCAAAGCGGTCCAGCAGCCAGCCGCCCGGCAGCTGGGCCAGCACGTACGACCAGGCAAACGCCGAGAAGACAAAACCCATCTGGATCGCGTCCAGGCCGAGCGCCTTTTTGATTTCCGGCCCGGCGATCGAGATCGTCGCGCGGTCCGCGTAGTTGATGGTGGTGATCGCAAACAGCATGGCCAGGATGACCCAGCGCTTGCGTGTTTGCGGCTTGGTGAATTGAGCTTGTTCCACGGTATGCCCTGTCTCTGTGCCGGTTTAGAAGGTGTGGCGCATGCCGAGGTTGTAGCCGGTGTTGCCGGTGCCGCTTTCGGTGTTGTTGGCGACCGTGTAGCCGGCGCCGTTTTTATTGCTGATGTGGGCGTACGCCGCGTACAGCGAGGTGCGTTTCGACAGGGGATGCAGATAGCCGATGCCCCAGGAATTGGCATCCTGGTTGAAGCTGGTGCGGTCATCCTTGTGCATCACCGAGCCCAGCACGGTGCCCGTCCCGGCTGGCATGCTGAAGCCCAGCAAGTAGTCGCGGCCATCGGTCGAAGCGGTTGGTTTGACGCCGCCATACGGATTGTTCGCGTTGCCCAGCGGCGCGGCGTTGTAGCCTTTGTCGATGCCATAGCCGGCATGGACCTTGATCCAGCCGAAGTTGTAGCTCGCGCCCAGCAGCGTGTTGCGGCCCAGGGGGCGGTCCACCGCCGGCGTGCTGCCGCTGGCGACCACGTCGGAGTTCTTGCTGTTGTAGGCCAGGCGCACGCTCAACTGACCTGTGGCATAGCCGATCGCTCCGCCGAACTGGCGGCCGGCGCGGATATTGGTCTGCTCGCCGGCGCTGTAGGACAGTTCGCCGTCGACGCCGTTCACGCGCGGCGAGGCGTAGCTGATCGTATTGCTGGTGCGGACGTTCGTGCCGGAGTCGGGGAACAAGTTCTTGGAGCTGCCCGCGTAACCCGTGCTGAACGGGTCGACGATATTGACCAGCGTGGTGTGGTAGGGCGTGTACTGGCGGCCGAGGGCGAGCGAGCCGAGATCGGTCTTCAGTCCGACGAAGGCCTGGCGGTTGAATATGGTGCCGGCCGCGTCGATCTCGCCGGTGTCGATCTTGGTGCCGGCCTCCAGCGTGAAGAACGCCGACATGCCGCCGCCCAGGTCCTCGGTGCCACGGAAGCCGAGGCGCGAGGCGGAGCCGGCGCCGCTGGTGACCTTGGTGAGGTTGCCGGCGCTGCCGCCGCGTTCGCCGACGATGGCGGCATCGACGATGCCGTAGATCGCGACGTTGGACTGCGCGTGTGCCGTGGCTGCGCCCAGGGCGAGGACAATAGCTGCCGCTAGTTTCATGCTGTCTCCTTGATTTGTGTATTTTTATGATTGGCTTGCAAATCAATCATAGGCTGGCGTCCATGCATCACCAAACCAAAGAGTGTCGCCAGCAATTCAATTAATGAATCGCCGCGCGGAGTCAGCCGGCGTGAAACGTTGGCAACACCTCGCGTTTAAAGACACGTAAAACGGGGTTTTCGTTGTCGCGCCGGTGGACGCAGACCATATGCACCGGTTCGGTCGCCATCTTTCTCATCACCAGACCGTTGAACCCGAGCCGCACCGCACCTTCGGCAATCAGGGCCACGCCCAGGCGGGCGCGCACCAGGGCCAGCATGGTATGCACCTGGCCGACGTGTTCGATAATGTCCGGCTCCACGCCGGCCTTGGCGAAGCGCTCGCTGAGCATATGATGAAACGGCCGCGCGTCGAACGGCGAGTACATCACGAAAGGCTTGCCGTGCAGGCTCTGCAGCGTAGGCTCCAGCGGCCAGTTGCCGGCATCGTCCTCGTGGATGGCCAGCATCAGCGACTCGGTCACCAGCGGAATGGTTTCGAGTTCCGCGCTGAGCGTGTGGGGACGCATCAGGCCGAGGTCCAGCTCGCCGGAATTGAGCGCCTCGACCTGCGCCGTGCTGACCAGCTCCTTCAACGTCAGCGAGACGCCGGGGCAGTGCTCGCGCAGCCGCCGCACCACCTCGGGAAGCAGGCTGTAGCCCGACGCGGAGGTGAAGCCGATGGCAAGATGCCCCTGTTCGCCCTTGGCCGCGCGGCGCGCGGTGAGCGCCGCCTCATGTGCCAGCCGAAGAATGCGGACGGCCTCCGGCAGGAAAGCCTTGCCGGCGGCGGTCAGCCGGACCATACGGCTGTTGCGCTCGATGAGCTCGGCGCCGACGTTGTGCTCCAACAGGCGGATCTGGCGGCTCAATGGCGGCTGCGTCATGTTCAGCCGCTCGGCCGCGCGACTGAAGTGCAGCTCCTCGGCCACGGCGACAAAACAGCGCAGCTGGCTGATCTCAAACATTTTCCACCTTTCGTGACGGCATAAAAAAAACCCGAAAGCTGCAAGCAACTTGCGGGGCTTAGTCTACAGGCGCGGCAGGATCCGCGCACGGCTTACTTCAGTCTGGATTGGCGCAGTGCTTCGGGCTCAAGGTCCGGGTACTTCATGTGTATCGGCTTTATGATGTCAAGATACATTGCACCTAGAATTTTTCCGACTTCCGTACGATAAGCATCGAATTCCTCTTCAGTGCAGGTATCGCGTACCCGGATCAGCGACGCGTTTAGATCTTTGGATTGCGTCGCAAGCAGAGAGAGCACCTCCATCGCTATTTCTTTTTTCATTATGGCCTCCATCAAAAACGGCGCCCGCAGGCGCCGTCGATTCCGCGAGCGCGGAAGCTTAGAACTTGACGAACAGGCGGCCGAAGTACGACGCGCCGTTCAGACCGAACTGCACGCTCTCATACTTGAAACCGTTGTCGGTCTGGTCCGGGTTCTGGGTGGTCGGCTTGACATTGAAGATGTTGTTGCCGCCGAAGGTGAACTTCATGTTTTTGTTGATGGTGTAGGTGAAGCTCAGGTCGGCCGAGGTCTTCGATTCATAGTGCTGGTTAGGCACGCCGGCTGCCGTGCCGTCGAAGGTGCCCAGGGTCTGCGGACCGAAGTGGATGATCTTCAGGTCGCTTTCCCACGGACCGGTCACGTAGTCGAAGCCCAAGGTGGCCTTCGAGCGCGGCGCGCCTTGCTCGATGTACAGGCGTTCCTTCTCCGACAGCAGCACGTCCTCGAAGCCCTTCAGCGAAGCCGGCGCGTGGATGCCGGTCACTTCGGTCTTGCTGACGTTGAGCGCCAGGAAGGTGGTCAACTTGTTGGAGCCGAAGTTGGTCTTGTGCGACGCGGTCAGGTCCAGGCCCTGGGTCTTGGTGTCGACCGAGTTGACGAAGAACTGCGCCTCGCCCACGCCCAGCTTGGCCAGGCGCTCGGCCAGGTCGGGATAGGTGTCGGCGTTGAAGCGGCCCGACAGCACGATGCGGTCCTTGATCTTAATGTCGTACAGGTCGGCCGTCACGGACAGCGCGGCGTTCGGCGTCCAGGTCGTGCCCAGCGTGAAGCTGGTCGACTTTTCTTCCTTCAGTTTGGGAATGCCGGCCGCGTTGGCGACGGTGCCGCCGTTCGGCGCCAGCACCACGTCGGTCGGCACGCCGCCGATGAAGTCGGTGAAGGTCGACGAGAAATAAATTTGTTGCAGCGACGGCGCGCGGAAGCCGGTGCTGGCCGAGCCGCGCAGCAGCACGCTGTCGGCCACGCGCACGCTGCCGGCCAGCTTGCCGGTGACGGTGGAGCCGAAGTCGCTGAACTTCTCGTAGCGCACCGCGCCCTGCAGCTTGACCGTCTTGTTCAGGTCAGCTTCCAGGTCGAGGTAGGCGGCGGTGCTGTGGCGCTTGGCGTTGACCTGGTCGGCTGGCTGGAAGCCGGGGAAGCCCTGGCTGCCGGCGTTGCCGCCGAAACCGACGCCGTCGACGTCGTTGTACGAGCCCGGCTCGCCGGCGAAGATCTTGTAGTTCTCGCTGCGGTATTCGCCGCCGAAGGCCACGTTCAGGCCGTCACCGACCAGGCCGTCGTAGTAGTGGTTCAGGTCGAGGTTGGTGGTCAACTGCTGGAACGAGAAGCCGCCCGCGTCGAAGCGGTCAGGGCTGATGCCCTTGCCGCCGGCCAGCAAGTCCTTGTTGGCGATCGAGGCGTTGATCGTATGGCTGATGTTGTACTTCATCTTGTTGTAGCCATAGGTCTGCGACACGTCCAGGTTCCAGTCGCCCACCATGCTGCGGTGGCCCAGGATGGCGTAGCGGTCGTCGATGTCGGCGTTGATGAACGGAACGAAGCCGTTCGGGTACATCGCGGCCGAGTTGCGGCTCGGGATGTCGTCGGAGCCGACGCCGCCGCGCGCGAAGGCGGCGCTGGAGGCGTCGCGGGTCTGGCCGCCGGCGGTGAAGTAAAGCTTGCCGGTGCCGACGGTTGGCAGTTCGCCGTTCAGGTAGATGGTCTGGTTCTTGGTCTTGCTGTCGCCGATGATGCGCGGGTTGTCGGCGTCGGCGCGGTTGGAGCGGCCGCGGTCGAGGTACTCGCCGGTGATGCCCAGCGTGCCGCCGTTGCCGATCTCGAAGCCGCAGTAGGCCGAGGTCAGGTAGTTCTTGCCGTCGCGCTTGGAGTATTCGCTGAAGCCGGCGACCGCTTCGCAGCCCTTGCTTTTCTTCAGTCCGATGTCCATCACGCCGGCGATGGCGTCCGAGCCGTACTGGGCGGCGGCGCCGTCGCGCAGCACCTGCACGTCCTTGATCGCCAGCAGCGGAATGGTGTTCATGTCGGTGCCGGTATTGCCGCGGTTGCGCGCGCCGAACAGGTTGACCAGCGCGGTGGTGTGGCGGCGCTTGCCGTTGACCAGCACCAGGGTCTGGTCGGAACCGAGGCCGCGCAGCGCGGCCGAATCAACCAGGTCGGCGCCGTCGGAGCCGCTCTGGCGGGTCGAGTTGAACGATGGCGAGATATAAGTCAGCGTTTGCGCCAGGTCGAACTGGCCGCCTTGTTCTGTGGACTTGCTCATCGGAATGATATCGACCGGCACCACGGTGTCGGTGGAGGAACTGGTCGCGCGGCGCGAACCGACGATGCTGACCGACTGGATGGCGGTATCGGCTTTGGCTTCCGGTGCGGTCTGTGCGAAGGCGGATGGTGCGAGGCTGAGGGCTGCTGCGCCGTACAGACTGAGCAGTACGGCATGACGTAATGGCGTGTTAGCGAACAAGTTTTCTCTCCCGTGCAAAATTTGATTTTAGTCAAATAGCTCATAAGTGAATGAGTTTTCTGACAATTTTGCAGGCAAACTTTATTTACTGTTGTTTTGCCGCGCCACGTGGCGCCATGCGCTGCGTAGTACTACTTAGGGGGGGCGACGATATCGCCGCGCACGGTGTATGATACTGTATAAAAATACAGTATTCTGTTTATGAACGCCATCGCCACCCTGTCCACGCAGGGCTTGCCGGCTTATGCCGAGCTGTTCTGCTTGACCAATTTTTCCTTTCTGCAAGGCGCGTCCAGCGCCGAGGAGCTGGTCGCGCGCGCCGCGCAGTTGGACTACGCCGGCCTGGCCATCACCGATGAATGCTCGCTGGCCGGCGTAGTGCGCGCTCACGCCCAGGCCAGGGATGCCAACCTGCCGCTGCTGATCGGCAGCCATTTCCATCTGAAGAACCCGGACGGCAGTCCGGCGCTGTCGCTGCTCGCGCTGGCGCAGGATCGCGAGGGTTACGGCAATCTCTGCGAGCTCATCACGATAGGGCGCAACCGTGTCGCCAAGGGCAGCTACCTGCTCACGCCGGCCGACCTGGCGGCGCCGCCGCCGGCCTGCGCGCATTTGAAAGGCTTGCCGGGCTGCCTGATGATCCTGCTGCCGCATTACCCGGTCTTCCAGCCGGACGACGTCGACCGCCTGCACGCGCAGGCGGCATGGATGGAAGTCACGTTCCCGGGCCGTAGCTGGATGGGGCTGAACCTGCTGCAGCGCGCGCTGGACGAGGCGCACCGCCTCAGCATCGACGAGGTGGCGCTGCAGCATGGCATGCCGGTGGTGGCGCTGGGGCATGTCTGCATGCATGTGCGCTCGCGCAAGCCGCTGCTCGACACCCTGTGTGCGGTGCGGGTCGGCAAGCCGGTGGCCGAGTGCGGCTACGCGCTGGCGCAGAACGCCGAGCAGCACCTGCGCTCGCGCCTGCGGCTGGCCAACCTGTATCCGCCGCGGGCGCTGGCCGAAACGCTGAATATCCTGCGGCAGTGCCACTTCAGCCTGAGCGAGCTGCGCTACGAATATCCCCATGAGCTGGTGCCGCCGGGCCACACGCCGGCCAGCTATCTGCGGCAGGAAGTGTATGCCGGCGCGCAGGGGCGCTTTCCGGCCGGCGTGTCGGCCAAGGTGCGCGGACAGATCGAGAAGGAGCTGGAGCTGATCGCTGAACTGGAGTACGAGCCGTACTTCCTGACGGTCTACGATATCGTCCGCTATGCCCGCTCGCAGGACATCCTGTGCCAGGGCCGGGGATCTGCGGCCAACTCCG
Organism: Rugamonas sp. A1-17; assembly: GCA_025548565.1. Classification (GTDB taxonomy): domain Bacteria; phylum Pseudomonadota; class Gammaproteobacteria; order Burkholderiales; family Burkholderiaceae_D; genus Rugamonas. The sequence continues at coordinate 231,852 of JAJLPB010000010.1, read as the reverse complement.
TGGTCTGCTATTGCCTCGGCGTGACCGAGGTCGATCCCGAGCGCAGCAACATGCTGACCGGGCGTTTCATTTCCAGGGAGCGCAACGAGCCGCCTGACATCGACGTCGACTTCGAGCACCAGCGGCGCGAGGAGGTGATCCAGTACATCTATAAAAAATACGGCGCCGACCGCGCCGCGCTGGCGGCCGTGGTCATCAGCTACCGGCCCAAGAGCGCGCTGCGCGACAGTGGCAAGGCGCTGGGCGTGGACTTGGCCATCGTCGAGAAGGTGGCCAAGTCGCACCACTGGTTCGACAGCCGCAACGACCTGCTGGGTCGGCTGGCCGAGTGCGGCCTCGACCCCGAATCGCAACTGGCGCAGCAGTGGGCCGCGCTGGCGATCGCCTTGCTGGGCTTTCCGCGCCACCTGTCGCAGCATCCGGGCGGCTTCGTCATCTCGCACGAAAAATTGTCGCGGCTGGTGCCGATCGAGGCCGCCACGATGGAAGGGCGCTGCGTGATCCAGTGGGACAAGGACGATCTTGAAGAGCTGGGCCTGATGAAGGTGGACGTGCTGGCGCTGGGCATGCTGTCGGCGCTGCGGCGCGCGCTGGCGCTGGTGGGCGCGCAGCGCGGCGCGCCGTTCCGGATGCAGGACATCCCCAAGGAGGACAAGGCCACCTACGGCATGATGTGCGAGGCCGACACCATCGGCGTGTTCCAGATCGAATCGCGCGCGCAGATGAGCATGCTGCCGCGCCTGCGGCCCAAGGAGTTCTACGACCTGGTGATCGAGGTCGCGCTGGTGCGGCCGGGGCCGATCCAGGGCGGCATGGTGCATCCGTATCTGCAACGGCGCATGAACCCCGGGCTGATCGATTCGCCGCCGGGACTGGATGAAGCGCTCAAGCGCACGCTGGGCGTGCCGATCTTCCAGGAGCAGGTGATGCAGATCGCCGTCATCGCCGCCGGCTTCAGCGAGGGCGAGGCCGACCAGCTGCGGCGCGCCATGGCCGCGTGGAAGCGCAAGGGCGGGGTCGACAAATACCAGCAGCGCATCATGGACGGCATGCGCGAGCGCGGCTACGACGAAGCCTTCGCCGCCGCCATCTGCGAGCAGATCAAGGGCTTCGGCGAATACGGCTTCCCCGAATCGCACGCCGCCAGCTTCGCGCTGCTGACCTATGCCAGTTCCTGGCTCAAGTGCCACGAGCCGGCCGCCTTCCTGTGCGCGCTGCTCAACAGCCAGCCGATGGGCTTCTACAGCCCGTCGCAGCTGGTGCAGGACGCCAAACGCCACGGCGTGCAGGTGCGCGAGATCGACGTCACCGTCAGCGGCTGGGACTCGTCGCTGGAGGAGCGGGTGGGCAAGCGCAAGCAGCCGGCCGTGCGGCTGGGCCTGTCGCTGATGAAGGGCATGCGGGAGGAGGCGGCCCAGCGCATTGAGCGGCAGCGCGCGCTGCAGCCGTTCGCCAGCGTGGCCGACCTGGCGCGGCGCGCCGACCTCGACCGCCACGACCTGCAGGTGCTGGCCGGAGGCAACGCGCTGCAGGCGCTGGCCGGCAACCGGCGGCAGGCTTTGTGGCAGGCGGTCGGCGCTATGCCGGACAAGGATTTGCTGCGCCCCACCACGCCGGTCGAGGACCTGCCCGTGCTCAGGCCGCCGACCGAAGGGGAGGACATCCTGGGCGACTACCGCTCGCACGGGCTGACGCTGGGCCGCCATCCGCTGGCGCTGCTGCGGCCCAAGCTGCTGGAACACCGCTTCATGCCGGCCTCCACGCTCAACACCTACACCAACGGCATGCTGGCGCGCGCCTGCGGCATGGTCACGGTGCGCCAGCGTCCGGGCACGGCCAAGGGCGTGCTGTTCATCACCATCGAGGACGAGACCGGCAGCGTCAACGTCATCATCTGGCCGGCGCTGGTCGAGCAGCAGCGGCGCGAAGTGCTGGGCGCGCCGCTGCTGGGAGTGTATGGCGTCTGGCAGCAGGAGGGTATCGTGCGCCACCTGGTCGCCAAGCGGCTGGTCGACATGTCCCACCTGCTGGGACGGCTGCCGACCGTCAGCCGCGATTTCTGCTGATCAGCGCCGCAGGCCGGCGGCGCGGTTGCCGCTGGTGCCGTAGTAGGTGTGGATCTGGCTGGCCCAGGTCTGGTTGGCCATGTCGGGCCAGTGGTCGGAATCGAAACCCGGGGCGTTTTCGATGCGCTCCTTGTCCAGGTTCAGCGTGAAGCGCTTGTTGATCGTGTCCAGCGTCAGCGCCTCCCACGGCACGGCGAACAGTTTCTCGCCCAGCGTGAACACGCCGCCGTACGACATCACCGCGTAGGCGATGCCGCCGGTGCGCATGTCGAGCATGATTTCCTTGATCTCGCCCAGATGCTCGTTCTTCAGGTTGTGGACGTGGTTGCCGATCAGCGTGTCGGCGCCCATCAGTTCGGGGCCGGGGCCCTTGTGGCCGTGGTCCACATACATGCCCAGGGCATCGAGTTCTTCGTAGTTCATTTTGACCTCCCAGATTATCAATGAGTCATCATTTTTGTCCGATCGGACAGGGCGGTCTGTACGGTGCAGCACACTGACGGCGCATGGGCGGCGTGAGGGGGGAGCACGCCCGCACGCGGATTTTTCCGGGGCGGAAGGTGAAGAATCGCATCTTTTAGGGTATAATTTCAATTTCCCGCACGTGCCGTTCGGCACCATCTGCAATGACCAAATTTGTCTTCGTCACTGGCGGCGTCGTGTCTTCCCTTGGTAAAGGGATTGCCGCCGCCTCTCTCGCCGCGATCCTCGAATCGCGCGGCCTCAAAGTCACCATGCTCAAGCTCGACCCGTACATCAACGTCGATCCTGGCACGATGAGCCCTATGCAACACGGTGAAGTCTTCGTCACCGACGACGGGGCCGAAACCGACCTCGACCTCGGCCACTACGAGCGCTTCATTTCCACCCGGATGAAAAAGGTGAACAACTTCACCACCGGCCAGATCTACGAATCGGTGATCCGCAAGGAACGCCGCGGCGAGTACCTGGGCAAGACGGTGCAAGTGATCCCGCACATCACCAATGAAATCCAGGACTACATCCGCCGTGGCGCCGAAGGCTACGACGTGGCGCTGTGCGAAATCGGCGGCACCGTGGGCGACATCGAATCGCTGCCGTTCCTGGAAGCCGCGCGTCAGCTGAGCCTGCGCGCCGGCCGCAAGAACACCGCCTTCGTCCACCTGACGCTGGTGCCGTTCATCGCCTCCGCCGGTGAACTGAAAACCAAGCCGACCCAGCACTCGGTGCAGAAGCTGCGCGAGATCGGCATCTCGCCGAACGCGCTGCTGTGCCGCGCCGACCGCGCCATCCCGGAAGACGAACGCGCCAAGATCTCGCTGTTCTCGAACATCGAAGAGCAGGCCGTGATTTCCGTGTGGGACGTCGACACCATCTACAAAGTGCCGCAGATGCTGCACGACCAGGGCCTGGACGCGATCATTTGCGAAGCGCTGGACCTGAACCCGGCCCCGGCCGACCTGTCGGTCTGGAGCAAGCTGATCTACACGCTGGAGCATCCGAAGACCGAAGTGTCGATCGGCATGGTCGGCAAGTATGTGGAGCTGACCGAGTCGTACAAGTCGCTGACCGAAGCGCTGCGCCACGCCGGCATCCACAACGAATCCAAGGTCAACATCGAGTACATCGACTCGGAAGAGATCGAGACCACCGGCTGCGCCGCGCTGGGCAAGTACGACGCCATCCTGGTACCGGGCGGCTTCGGCAAGCGCGGCGTGGAAGGCAAGATCATGGCCGCCCAGTTCGCCCGTGAGAACAAGATCCCTTACCTGGGCATCTGCCTCGGCATGCAGGTGGCGCTGATCGAATACGCCCGCCACAAGGCCGGCCTGACCGCCGCCAACTCGACCGAGTTCGACCTGGAAACCTCGCAGCCCGTGGTCGCCCTGATCGACGAATGGCAAGGCCAGGACGGCAAGGTCGAGAAGCGCGACGAGAATTCCGACCTGGGCGGCACCATGCGCCTGGGCGCGCAGACCTGCGCCATCAAGCCGGGCACGCTGGCTTCGGAAATCTACGGCGCCGTGGTCACCGAGCGTCACCGTCACCGCTACGAAGCCAACAACCACTACCTGCCGCGCGTGGAAGCTGCCGGCCTGGTGGTCGCGGCCCGCACCCCGACCGAAGACTTGTGCGAAATCATGGAACTGCCGCGCACCGGCGAGAACGCGCACCCATGGTACATGGGCGTGCAGTACCACCCAGAATTCAAATCGACCCCGCGTGACGGCCATCCGCTGTTCACGTCCTACATCAAGGCAGCACTGGCCCACAAGGCCGCCGGCGGCGCACGCCTGCACGCTGTTACCGATGCACTGCAAGGAGATGCAGCATGAAACTGTGCGGATTTGACGTTGGCCTCGACCAGCCGTTCTTCCTGATCGCCGGCACCTGCGTGATCGAATCGCGCCAGATGGCGTTCGACACCGCCGGCGCGCTGAAGGAAATGACGGCCGCGCTGGGCATCCCGTTCATCTACAAGTCCTCGTTCGACAAGGCCAATCGTTCCTCCGGTACCTCGTACCGCGGTCCCGGCCGCGACAAGGGCCTGGAGATCCTGGGCGACGTCAAGCGCGAGCTGGGCGTGCCGGTGCTGACCGACGTGCACTCGATCGACGAAATCGCCGAAGTCTCGGCGGTGGTCGACGTGCTGCAGACCCCGGCCTTCCTGTGCCGCCAGACCGACTTCATCGTCGCCTGCGCGGAATCGGGCCTGCCGGTCAACATCAAGAAGGGCCAGTTCCTCGCCCCGCACGACATGAAGAACGTCATCGACAAAGCCCGCCTGGCCGCCCGCGCCAAGGGCCTGAACGAAGACAACTTCATGGCCTGCGAGCGCGGCGCCTCCTTCGGCTACAACAACCTGGTCTCGGACATGCGTTCGCTGGCCATCATGCGCGAATCGAACTGCCCGGTGGTGTTCGACGCCACCCACTCGGTGCAACTGCCAGGCGGTAACGGCACGTCGTCCGGTGGCATGCGCGAGATGGTGCCCGTGCTGTCGCGCGCGGCCGTGGCCGTGGGCGTGGCCGGCGTCTTCATGGAAACCCATCCCAACCCTGCGGAAGCCCTGTCGGACGGCCCGAACGCCGTGCCGCTGGGTCGCATGAAGGAGTTGCTGTCCACGCTGATCGAGCTGGACCGCATCACCAAGAAAGCCGGCTTCCTCGAAAGCAGCTTCAACTAATGCAGCATACCTGGCGTACGGCTTTCCGTATGAGTGGCGCCCGTGCGCCGGGTACAATCCCCGTTATTTCGTCCGCAACGCGCATCAGAACGCGTAGCGACTTCGCATCGCCTAACTTTGGAGAATGACATGAGTGCTATTGTTGACATCATCGGACGTGAAATCATTGACTCGCGCGGCAATCCTACCGTCGAATGCGACGTGCTGCTGGAATCCGGCGTGATGGGCCGCGCCGCCGTGCCGTCGGGCGCGTCGACCGGTTCGCGCGAAGCGATCGAGCTGCGCGACGGCGATCCGAAGCGTTACTTCGGCAAGGGCGTGCTGCAAGCCTGCGAAAACATCAACACCGAAATCTCGGAAGCCATCATGGGGCTGGACGCCAATGAGCAAGCCTTCCTGGACCGCACGCTGATCGACCTGGACGGCACCGAGAACAAGGCCCGCCTGGGCGCCAACGCCATGCTGGCCGTGTCGATGGCCGTGGCCAAGGCCGCCGCCGAGGAAGCCGGCCTGCCGCTGTACCGCTACTTCGGCGGTTCGGGCGCGATGCAGCTGCCAGTGCCGATGATGAACGTGATCAACGGCGGCGCGCACGCCGACAACAACCTGGACATCCAGGAATTCATGATCATTCCAGTGGGCGCGCCATCGTTCAAGGAAGCGGTCCGCTACGGCGCCGAAGTGTTCCACACGCTGAAGAAGATCCTGCACAAGAAGGGTCTGAGCACCGCCGTGGGCGACGAGGGCGGTTTCGCGCCATCGCTGGCCAACCATGAGGAAGCGATCAAGCTGATCATCCAGGCGATCGAAGAAGCCGGCTACGAGCCAGGCACCCAGGTCGCCATCGGCCTGGACTGCGCAGCGTCCGAGTTCTACAAGGACGGCAAGTACGAGCTGGAAGGCGAGGGCCTGAGCCTGACCGCCACCGAGTTCACCAACCTGTTGGCGACCTGGTGCGACAAGTACCCGATCATCTCGATCGAGGACGCGATGCACGAAGGCGACTGGGACGGCTGGGCGATCCTGACCAATGAACTGGGCAAGAAGGTGCAGCTGGTCGGCGACGACCTGTACGTCACTAACACCAAGATCCTGAAGGAAGGCATCTCGAAAGGCATCGCCAACTCCATCCTGATCAAGATCAACCAGATCGGCACCCTGACCGAAACCTTTGCCGCCATCGAAATGGCCAAGCGCGCCGGCTACACCGCCGTGATCTCGCACCGTTCGGGCGAGACCGAGGATTCGACCATCGCCGACATCGCCGTTGGCTTGAACGCCCTGCAGATCAAGACCGGCTCGATGTCGCGTTCGGACCGCATGGCCAAGTACAACCAGCTGCTGCGCATCGAGGAAGACCTGGGCGATATCGCTTCCTACCCGGGCCGCGACGCGTTCTATAATCTGAAGTAATTTAGCAAGCGCGGCCGGACCCGTTCCGGCCGCTGTCGACTCCATGCGTCTGATCACCCTCGCACTGGCAGCCCTGCTGCTGTTGATACAGTACCCGCTCTGGCTGGGGAAGGGCGGATGGCTGCGCGTGAAGGACTTCGAAGGCCAGGTCGACGCCGCCCACAAGAAAAACGCGGAACTGATCGCCCGCAACGCCAAGCTCGACTCCGAAGTGCGCGACCTCAAGGACGGCACCGGCGCGGTGGAGGAGCGTGCTCGCTACGAGCTCAGCATGATCAAGCAAAACGAAATCTTCATCCAGATCGTCGGCAAGGGCCAGGCCGCGGCGCCGCCGCCACTTGCCCCTAAACCTCCCGAAAACTGATCACCCATGGCGATCCGTGCTGGCATACTGCTGATGTTGGCCACGCTTGCCCCCGTTGCGTACGGCGCGGGCGCCTGCACGCCGCTGCGGGTCGGCTATATGGACCAGAACCGTCCGCCGTACTGGCTGGGCGAGGGCGAACAGGTGCCCGAGCCGCCCGGCGCGGCGGTCGACCTGATCCGCAGCGCCGTCCTGGAGTCCGGCTTCAACTGCCCGCCCACGCTGGTGCGCCTGCCGGTGGCGCGGTTGCGCGTGGCGTTGGAGGCCGGCGACATCGACATGACGCCGCTGGGCGAGCAACCCAGCTACGCGCCATCGGTCGCGCTGCCGCGCGACAAGGACGGCAACGTCGACCGCGACCGCGCGCTGCACAACACGCTGGTGGTGCTGGTGCGCGCCAGGGACAAGCTCCCGGCCGGCACCAATCCCAGCGAGTATTTTCGCGGCAAGGTGTTGGGCGCGACGCAAGGCAGCAGTTCCAACGCCCGCCTGCGCGAAGCCGGCCTGACCGTGGACGACGGCGCCCGCGACCTGGAGCGCAACATCGAGAAGCTCAAGCTGGGGCGGGTAGACGGCGTGGTGGTCAACCTGGTCAAGCCCGAGCACCTGGCCGCGAGCTTGAAGCGCTATCGCGGCGCGGTGGTGCAGCTGCCGCAGCCGCTGATTAACACGCGGCTGTGGCTGGCTTTCAACGCCAGCTACTACCGCGCCCATCCCGCGCAGGTCGAAGCGTTGTGGAGCTGGCTGGACGCGCATCGCAACCACCTCGGCAGTTTCGTGCAACGATACCGGAAAACAGATCCATGACAAACCATTTGAACCATGTGAGCGCCATCAGCCTGTTCGTCGAAGACGTGGCGGCGGCCAAGGCGTTCTACATCGACGTGTTCGGCGCGCCGGTCGTGTATGAGGACGCGGTATCGGCCGCGCTCAAGTTCGACACGCTGATCGTCAACCTGCTGCACACGGGCAGCGCGCCGGAGATCATCGCGCCGGGCGTGGTGGCGCCGCGCGATGCGGGATCACGCTTCCAGCTCAGCATCTGGGTGCCGGACGTGGACGCGGTCTGCGCGCAGCTGCGACAGCGCGGCGTGACGCTGCTCGCCGGCCCCGTCGACCGCCCGTGGGGCATGCGCACCGCTAACTTCGTCGATCCCGCCGGCCACAGCTGGGAAGTCGCACAACAGCTGGCATCCTGACGGGGGGGCGCGCGCGACAGTGCACCCCCGGCGGAGGGCGGTACGCTAAAATAAGCGCCCACATCGTCAGTCGAGTTTTGGTTTGAGAGTTCTGTTTTTTGCATTAGCGCTGGCGACGGCCGGCATCGCCCACGCCGCCACCATTGGCCCGCACGCCAAGGGCGACCAGGTGCTGCGGGCACAAGTGCTGCTGGATCGCGCACACTTCTCGTCCGGCGAAATGGACGGCGCCTACGGCAGTAATATGCGCAAGGCCATCATCGGTTTCCAGAAGCTGCACCAGTTGCCGCTGACCGGCCTGGTCGATGCCGCCACCTGGACCGAACTGGAGCGCGACCAGGCGCCCGTGCTCGACACCTACACCATCACCGCGCAGGACGTTGCCGGCCCGTACGCGCCGCTCCCGGCCGGCATGATGGCCAAGGCCAAGCTGCCCGCGCTCGGCTACGCCAGCCTGGCCGAAGCGCTGGGCGAGCGCTTCCATTGCAGCCCCGACCTGCTGCGCCGCCTCAATCCCGGCAAATCGCTCGCGCGCGCAGGCACCCAGCTGAGCGTGCCCAACGTGGCCGCCGCCAAGCCGCTGCCGAAGGCCAGCTCCATCCTGGTCGACGCCCACGACGGCACGCTGACGCTGCTCGACGCGGGCGGCATGCCGTTCGCGCAATTCCCCGCCAGCACCGGCAGCAAGCACGACCCGCTGCCCGAAGGCCGCTGGCAGGTGCGCGGCGTCGCCACCAATCCCGAATACCGCTACAACCCCAAGCTGTTCTGGGACGCCAGGGCCGGTGACGCCAAGGCCCGCATCGCGGCCGGCCCCAACAATCCGGTCGGCGTCGCGTGGATAGAGCTGAGCAAGGAACACTACGGCATCCATGGCACGCCCGAGCCGGGCAAGATCGGCAAGACCCAGTCGCACGGCTGCATCCGCCTCACCAACTGGGACGTGATGGCCGTGGCGCACGCGATCGCGCGCGGCGCCGTGGTGCTGCTGCAATAGTGGTGACATTTCAATAGATTTCTCGGCAGAACTTTTTCGTACAATCGGCGGGTCGATTCTCCATGAGAACAAGCCGCCATGTCCCGGACCCTGCTCACCATCGCTTTGCTATGCACCTGCGCCAGCGGCCACGCCCAGATATACAAATGGGCCGACGCCCAGGGCCGCATCCACTACACCGACAACAAGGACGACGCCGGCGATGCCCCGGTCGCCGAGTTGAAAATGAACGGCGAGCCGACCGTGCTGCCGGCGCCGAAGGCCCGCGCGCCGACTTGGCAGCAGCGCGAAGCCGAGTTCAAGCAACGCCTGCAATACAAGCTGCTGGCACCGAGCTATCGTGTCCACAAGCAGCTCGAGCCGGAGAGAGGGGAGCGTCAGTCCTGAACATTGGCACCCGTGGCCGCTTATGTGTTTAAATAATTGTCCAGACTGACAAGGGCAGTCTGAGCGGATAGGAAAGGGCTTGGTCCGGTATCGGCCAGTTGCAGACCTTCGGAATAGGAACGGAAGAGAAATTGGGACGAGTGATATGAGAACGTATGAGACCTTCAATGATGCGAAACTTTTGGCTCAAGACGTACTATCAAAATCGCTTGATGCGAACATAGGTTGCGCACTGATTGCGTCTATCGCTGCGAAGCTTCATTATCCGGCGTCCCTAGAATTATTTCCCGCCTTAGCTCATGACCAATCTGGGCATGAGGAGGTTGGAATCTCGGCCGCCGAGTGCGTGGATGACATTTTTGAGGCTTGCCGCGTGTTATTGGTATGTTCGGCCAAAGAGCACCACGACATCTAGCGGCCACAGGCAGCCGTACATCATATCTAACAACGTAAGGAAACGATTGCTCTCATGATTATTACAGACGTTGTGGCCCAGCTTACTGCGTTCGTTCCGGAGGATGAGGTCGATAATGTCGCACGTCTTTACGAAATCCTTGACCGCTTGCAAGCGCTTGCTCCCGAACTGCGTACACCGGTAGTGCCAGCGATGCTCTCCGTGATTGAGCGCTACCCTGACGCAGAGCTTGGTTCACCGGGGCCACTTGTCCACGAACTTGAGTCTATTCCTGGGTATGAATCTTTTCTCATGGACTCAGTGCTGAGACAGCCAGCAGACCTAAACGTTTGGATGGTGAACCGAATTGTGAACTCTGAGGTTTCTCAGGATGTACGCTTGGGCTGGCTCTCCGTGATGAATCAAGTTCTTAAACATGCGCGAGCATCAAAGGAAGTACAACGAACCGTGTCTGATTTCCTCGAGCACCAGCGCTCATAGTCGGCCGAATACGGCCAGAAGCCGACGGTCGCAAATAATTGATGGGAGTGTAGCTGCAATGCAAAAACCGAAAGCTGCACGAGCGGTCAACTTTGAAATGGCCTCGCATGAAGAACTTGATCAGTACGGTATGGAGATGCTGGTTTTCGCCTCTCCAGAGCTTTCGTCCGTTTTACGTGGCCACCTACTTATTGAGCGAACTCTTGAAGCGTTAATAGCAAAGAAGCTTGCAAGGCCGAAGAAGTTATTCGATAAACATCGCATTACGTTTGAAATGAAGGTTGATCTGGCCGACGCAATGGGCGTATTACCGCCTTCGTATGTTAGCGCTGCAAAAGCTTTGAATGGTATTCGCAATGCGTATGCGCACCGCGAAGATCACAAGGTTAGCCTGGAAGAGCTGAACTCATTAAAGATCAACTGGGAGCCGCTTCAAAAGAAGGCATACACGGCAGTTCTCGCTAAAGGCCACGAGGAGGCTGTGCAATTGGCAATGATTTTCTTAAACTGGTCGTTTCTTCGACTTCTGCACCCGACCGAATAATTGTCAGTTTGGTCGTTGATGTGCCGCATTCGGCCAATTGCAAACGGTGGCAGCACGTTATACCTCTTAAAAATCAAACTGAGCGAAGTATGAATTTACAAGAAATCTTATCGGGAGAACGCGAGCGCTACGTACGCTTCCTTTTGCATGCAAGGGAGGACATCACATCCAAGCTTCCCAGCACCGTCAGCGAACTACTAATTAGCATCAACAATGAAGCGATACCTTATCCATATCGATACTTGCGCGTCGATCTGTTGAGCAAAACCGATGATGGGCAGAGCAAGCCTACGGAAATTCGGATTGATTTAGATCCGAATTTCAAACCACAGATATATAAATTTGGTCCGTTGACTTTAGAGATACATCCGTTTTTGTGGAACCAAGTGCAGATTCTGTTCAACAGGGAGCCCAACAATATCAAACAGATCGAAGGATGGATCACGCACTGGCTCGATATCGAAGATCAAAGCGGAACGAATCCAGCAGGGCTAAGCGGCGCGGTTCATTCATTCACACAGCTACAGAAAACGGGAGACTGGTGGCACATGACGGGTGACTTTGGAACCGCGCCAATCGAGGCTCTAGTTGAGTTCATCAATCTTATGGCTAGCCAGGGAATTACGTATATTGGCATCCGAAGCGATGGATGAAGGCATCTTCCTACAACGTTAACGGCCAAAAGCGGGAGTTTCTGATTCACCTAAAACTTTTATGCCCGATCCTACGAAGCTAGCTGATAAATTCGATACCCGCGCTGCAGAAGCTATCATCGCTACGGGGAACGCTGCAGACCCTGAATTACTTGAGTGGGGGCAGGACCTGAATTGGCCGGTCGCACAGGCATTGGCTCCGTTTCTTGCTAGTGCGGGGAGTAACGTTATTCCTCGCATTCGTCAGATATTCGCGTCAAACGACGACACTTGGAAGTGGAGTGTAATTGTTGGCGTGGTCGCCAGGTCGTCGGAGTTGACTGCACTTCTTCGCCCAGAACTCGAACGCATCGTAAATGCGCCAACGCCAGGTGAACCCTCGGAAGGGCTGGATCAAGTTGTGGCAGAACTATTGGAATCGGTGTGACAGCGCGTATCGGCCATTATGGACAGTCAAGTCCCCGTATTTTTTACTGATGTGCAGATAGGAGGGAATGTGCGGAAATGTCCATATTGTAGCGCGATATCAATATCGTCGTCAGACGATGGATTCACTCTCGTCCTGTAGAATCATCATCTATCGAAGAAACACCTAGACGTTCTAACGAAATCAATTAGTGACAGCTTTCGTACTTTGAAAGTCACTTTTTATCAAAGAAAGAAAAAACGACTATGGCCGCACGTTGGAGACCCCAAGCACCACCAATTCCGTCAGCCGCACTACCAATCGAGGAGGCACCGGCCTTACCCAAAAGTTCTGTGAAATCCTATGCAATCTTCTATGACTGGGAAAGTCATCGGGTGCTTGTTGGGATGGGGGGGCAAGAACCTGGAGTAGTACCTGTGGTTAGGCCAGCAGGAAGACATTATTTCCCGGGTGGTAGCGCAACTGGCAAAGGGATGACTCCGAAAAATATCTGCACTTATGCGGCATTGGAAATTGCTCAAGAAGTTGGAAAGAACCTAAAAGTGGCATTTGACTTCTACAAAGATACGGCTGCCATCCACCGATTTCAATTCGGCCTAACGAGTGTCTATTTCGTCGTATGCTATGTAAATCGGCTTGTAATGGATTGTATTTCCGAACAAAGTTATGTAAATTCGACGCACGGAAGCCGATTTTCAAGAATCGTGGCACTGAGTGTGCCGGCTGCTGCTAGAAGTTTCAGGGATGGCGGTCCTAGTACGAGCTGGTTTGTTAGTGGGCTCTCGACATTGCCTACCCTTCCTCGCATTTACACACTCGGTGGAGCGAATAGGGAAGAAATCAGAGGTCAGCCAACTCCTGCGCAGATGGCTTATGCGGATGACGAAGCGGAACGAACATTGCAGCATTGGGATCTGTTCGGGCTACCCATAATTCCATAGCCTTTGCTTCTGGCCTTACCACTACTGCCTGCGTGAGAAATCTTCGCGCAGTTGAATCGCGTACGTGTACTCCTGGATTCTGAGGGGACTATAACAAGTACAGTTGCGTATTCCAATCATCTTGCGTACTGAGTCCAGCGCCATGAGTACCGCCTCCGGTGCTTATGACCACCGGCGTGATATTTTGCGTATTTTTCACCTTGGCAAGAATGCTATCCTTGCGCCAGTGGTCGATTTCAGCCACGTTCGACCATGAACGGCCGAGTGACGTCGTATTATATCCCTCTTTTTTTGAAAGCAAGTGAAGTCGCCATAGCTATTATAAAGTTCCGAAAATCGTGCAAGCATCATTTGCTGAGGATCAGAACTCCAAATTCGGATTAGTATCAGGAGGAAAAATAATGTCTTGGGTTACGATTTAAAATCTAAAGCAGCCATTCAATGATGCTATCAATTACAAGACGAAAGACGACAAGCAATTCTTTTCAAAAATATTCCTTAAGACTAGCCATCTTCACGAATCTCTTTCCCCTTCCGTTTACTATTTAATTGGTGAAAAAGGGACGGGAAAAACTGCTTACGCTGTATATCTTGCGAACAATGCCATTGATGAGAATCGTTGCAAACTTACCACGATGACAGAGACGCAGTATAAGCGATTTATTGAAATGAAAAAGCAAGGGAAGCTTTCTTATAGTGACTTTGCAAATATTTGGCGATCAATCCTTCTTCTTATTGTCAGTCAAATGATTGTTGAGAAATCAAAAAACATCTATCATTCCTTCACAGGTAAATTTTCTAAAATAGAAAAATCTGTTAGGAATTGGAATGCAAACGCATTGAATCCTGAGGTTGAAAGTGCTTTTGAGGTTCTGGTTAGTGATGAGCTATCGATAAAATTAAAGAATGACAAAGTTGGCGAGGTAGGCGGTGGCCAAAAGAATCAAGAAACCGAGAAGGTGTCGGTCATTAAGCATCATCTTCTTCAAACCGAAAGCTTGTTGAAAGAGGCAATTGATGAGCTGAAGCTTGGAAATAGTCATGTTTTATTTATCGATGGAATTGATTTTCGACCAGAGGGTGTTCCATATCTGGACTACATTGAATGCATTAAAGGATTGGCTGAGGCCGCTTGGCAATTAAACACCGATTTCTTTGGGAATATCAAGGATTCTAAAGGCCGTTTGAAGATCATTCTTTTGGTTCGCCCGGATGTTTTCCAGAGGCTAAATCTTTATAATTCCAATTCACGCCTGCACGATAATTCGGTATTATTGAATTGGTCAACCACAGAGCGCGAGTTCGAGAACTCCCAACTTTTTGAGGTGAGTGGCCGATTTTTCTCCCACCAACAACATTCGAAGCACATCAGTGAAAAGGATGCGTGGAATACCTGCTTTAATGGGGAAACTCAGGCTTCTCAATTGTTCCGTAAGTTGCTGAAGATGAGCTTCCAGAAGCCGCGAGACATCTTGACGTTTATTAAATTTGCCAGGCAACATCACATCGATGGGAAGCGTGGCGGGCAAGCTGCCTTCGATCCGACCTTGTTGAGCACCCCGAGGTTCACCAAGGAGTATTCGGAATACCTATTGGGTGAAGTAAAGAACTATGCATCCTTTTATATGTCTAGTACCGACTTTGCTATTTATTTGAAAATGTTCCAGTACCTTGATGGAAAGAGTAAATTCACAATGCTTCAATTTGAGGCTGCGTTTGAAAAATTCTCAAAGTGGGTTGCCGGCGAGGAAGTTAGGAATAGAGAATATCTTAGGGATGCCGAATCTTTATTGCAATTTTTGTATGTGGTCAACATCATTGGATTCCATGAGACAGCGACTAGGGATAATCAAGATTTTTATCACTGGGCATATCGTGAACGAACAATTAATAACTTTTCACCGAAGGTGAAAACGTCGGGTGAACTGATTCTTAATCCAGGTATTGCAAAAGCGCTGGATATTGGTAAGGAAAAGATTGCAAACGGCAATACAGCACCCCAGAAGCCGCGCGCCGCTGCCCCAAAGAAGAAAAATAGGTGGGTTCTAGAAGGAAGAAAAAGGACCGCGAAAAGAGCGCTGTTACGGCAGCGTGAACTCCCAGGGATCCGAAATAATGGATGTTAAATTGCATTCAGTTATTTTGGAACGTCCGAGTTGGGGCGCAAGCGGTCTGACCATCTCCGCGCGCCCTCGCTAAAATGACAGCCGGAGGTGCATATGGCTATTTATCTTGATCATTTGTTGGTGCCGGTGAGCGACAAGCTCGCGGCCGCAAAGCAGCTGGCGGAATTGCTGGACGTGCCGTGGTCCCCCACCGGCGTCGGCCCGTTCGCGCCGGTGTTCGTTAACGACGGCCTGACCATCGACTTCGACCAGTGGCCCGAATCCATCCCGCTCCAGCACTACTGCTTCCGGGTGGAGCAGGCGGACTTCGACGCCATCCTCGGCCGCATCAAGGCCGCCGGCATTCCCTACCGCAGTTCGGTGCATGCCGATATCGACTATCAGGTCGGCAGCTACAACGGCGGCAGCATCGTCTACTGGAACGAGCCCGGCGGCCATCAGTGGGAGATCCTGACCGTCAGCTACGCCCGAGCCGAAGCCTGAGACGCGCCACGCGCACCAGCGGCCGCTGCGCAAATGCGCGGCGCCGTGTATGCTTGCGTTCCGGACTTCTTGAGGGAGCGCAGTTGAAAACGATAGGGCTGATAGGCGGCATGAGCTGGGAATCGACGGTGCCTTACTACCGTCAGGTCAACGAGACGGTGAAGGCACACCTGGGCGGCCTGCACTCGGCCAAGGTGGTGCTGTACAGCGTGGACTTCCACGAGATCGAGCGCCTGCAACACGCCGGCGACTGGGACGCGGCCGGCGCCATGCTGGCCGGCGCGGCCCGCTCGCTGCGCGCCGCCGGCGCCGACTTCCTGGTGCTGTGCACTAACACCATGCACAAGGTCGCGCCCGCCATTGAAGCGGCGGTGGACATCCCGCTGTTCCACATCGCCGACCCCACGGCTACCGCCATCAAGCAGGCCGGCCACACCAAGGTGGGCCTGCTGGGCACGCGCTTCACGATGGAGCAAGCCTTCTACAAGGACCGCCTGCGCGAGCGCCACGGCCTCGACGTGATCGTGCCGGACCAGCACGACCGCGACATCGTCCACCGCGTCATTTACGAAGAGCTGTGCCTGGGCCGCATCATTGACGCCTCGCGCGCCGAATACCGCCGCATCATCGCCGGCTTGGTGGCGCAGGGCGCACAGGCTATCATCCTGGGCTGTACCGAAATCTCGTTGCTGGTCGCGCCGCAGGATGCGGACGTGCCGCTGTTCGACACCACCGCCATCCACGCGCGCCAGGCCGCCGAGTGGGCGCTGGCTTAACCATTAGGAGAAAACATGAAACTGATCGGCATGCTCGACTCGCCCTATGTCCGCCGCGTGGCGGTGACCTTGCAACTGATGGGCGTGCGCTTCGAGCACCAGTCGCTGTCGGTGTTCAGCACCTTCGATCAATTCCGCCAGATCAACCCGGTGGTCAAGGCCCCGACCTTCCTGGCCGACGACGGCACCGTGCTGATGGATTCGACGCTGATCGTGCAATACGCGGAAGCGCTGGCCATGCCGTCCAGCCGCCTGACGCCGTCGATGCCGGCCGAGCTGTTGCGCTCCCTGCGCGTGCTGGGCCTGGCGCTGGCCGCCTGCGACAAGGGCGTACAGCTGGTGTATGAAGGTATGGTGCGCCCCACCGCGCACCAGCCGTGGGCCGAGCGCGTGACCGTGCAGTTGCTGGCGGCGTTCGACGCGCTGGAGGCCGAGCTGCGCGCGCATCCGCTGTCGGTGACGGCGCTGGACCACGCCGGCGTGATGACCGCCGTGACCTGGCACTTCATGCAGCAGATGCTGCCGCAAGTGGTGGACGCGTCGCGCTATCCGCTGCAAGCCGAGTTCTCGCG
This sequence comes from Rugamonas sp. A1-17, assembly GCA_025548565.1. Taxonomy (GTDB): domain Bacteria; phylum Pseudomonadota; class Gammaproteobacteria; order Burkholderiales; family Burkholderiaceae_D; genus Rugamonas. Next base: position 214,843 of record JAJLPB010000010.1, on the reverse strand, counting down.
CCAGGCCGAAGCGCTGCCGGCCTTCCGCGCCGCGCCGCACGGCGACAGCACTTACATCGCTTAAACTACCCACTCCAGGAAACCATGCCTATCTCCAGCTACCTCAACACCAGCCCCTACCTCGGCGAGAACATCTACCTGCACGCCTCGGCGCAAGTGATCGGCGACGTGCGCGTCGGCCGCGACAGCTCGATCTGGTGCAACACTGTGCTGCGCGGCGACGTCAACCGCATCGTCGTCGGCGAGTGCAGCAATGTGCAGGACTTCGCCATGTGCCACGTGTCGCACAAGCACCCAGGCAAGCCCGAAGGCTCGCCGCTGATCATCGGCGACTACGTCACCATCGGCCACTCGGTGCTGCTGCACGGCTGCACCATCGGCGACGAATGCCTGATCGGCATGGGCACCATCATCATGGACGATGTCGTCGTGCAGGACCGTGTGATGGTCGGCGCCGGCAGCTTGGTCCCGCCGGGCAAGGTGCTGGAGAGCGGCCACCTGTACGTCGGCCGCCCGGCACAGAAGGTGAGGGCGCTCACCGCCGAGGAGATCGCCTACCTGAAGTACTCGGCGGAGCACTACGTGCGCGTCAAAAACAACTACCTGGCGGGTTGACCGGCCTGCACTTTCTGGCTGGCCCAGTAGCCGAAATCGACGTCGATGTTTTCCAGCAGCGCCACGAAGTCCGTGGCCTGGCTGGTCATCAGGTCGGCCGACTGCGAGATGAGATTACCCTGCTTCTCCAGCAGCTTGGACATGGTGTTGGCCTGCCGTAGCTGTCCGTAATCCTCGGCCAGGATCGCCATGCCCTTGCGCCAGTTCTGGCCCTGGATCTGCAAGCGCTGGGCGATCGCCGCCTGCATCTGCGCCAGTTCGCCCCACACCGCCGGATCCCACAGGCGCGCCGCCAGCGCCATCGACAAGGCGCCGTTGTTCATCAGGTGCGTGGCATCCTTTTGCATCAGCCTTTGCGCGGTCATCGCGTGCGCCAGCGGCGTGATGGTGCTTGATGCGATCGCCGCGGATTCGGCGGCGATGTTTTCGTTGGAATGCAATTTGACTGTGACGGGAAATTTGCTCATGACATTCTCCTTGGGCGCTTATGCGCAAAGTCGGTCCAGCATTTTGTGTATCGCCTTGATCTGCACCGCCTCGCGCGAATAGTAGGGCGACTCGGCATAGCGGGTGCTGTATCCCCACCAGTCCCAGCAACCATCCGGGTTTTGGATCGCGCCGTTGTCCGTGCCTTCGGCCTGCGGATACAGCACGATGATGTCGTTGCTTTCGGCGATGTGGTTGTAGCCGGTGGTGGTGAAGTAGCGGTTGCCGTACGGCGGCTGGTTGGCGATGTCCGCGCGGCCGTTGACGTAGTCGGTGTAGTTGTAGCCCTGTTTGCAGCCGTGCAGGGCGATGTGCACGCGCGGCTCGGCCACTTCGCCCGCCAGCACCCTGGAGGGGATGTAGGCGTAGCCGAACTGGCTCATGCTGGCCCACGGCGCGTCGTCGCCCAGGAATTCGGTCTGGTCGAAGCACTGCAACTGTCCGGTGAGTTGTCCGGCGGGCGGCTTCAGCGGGCCGTAGATGTGGCGCAGGATGTCGTGCGATTGCATGAAGCCGCCGTTGTTGATGTACGGCGGCTGGTTGGTCGCCAGCTGCGAGTCTTCCGGGTTGTCGGTGATGATGCTGTGGCCGGCGGGGATGTTGTCGTGGTAGGCGATATTCTCCAGCTTCACGCCCAGCATCTCGTAGAACTGGCGGGTGCGCAGCACCACGTCGGAATACACCACGTCGTCCTCGCTGCCGGTGAAGATGTAGAGCCGGTCGTCGGCCAGGTTGGCGATGTCGTCGATCAGGCCGGCCTGGGCCGTGTCGCGCGCCATGTTCACCAGCCGTTGCGCATCCGGACTGGTGGCCGGTATCAGCGGATTCATGCAGATGTACAGCGAGTTCTCGATGCGGGCATCCTGCGGCGTCACCATGCCGCCGGCCTGGTAGGTCTCGGCGCAGCGGAACGGCCCGCCGGCGATGATGCCGGCCCCCGCAAAGCTGGCCGACCGCGCCAGATGCAGTTGCACGGTCATGAAGGCGCCGGACGAAAGCCCGGAGATGGAATTTTTCTGCTTCGACGCCGCATACGATCCGAGTTGAACAATTTTGCCACTGGCTGCCATCGTGGACCTCCTGTTTGAGCTGGGGATGAGTTTTCCTGGGGGAACTGACTGGAAGCGGTATTTTGCTGGCCCCTCGCGCTTGGCCCTTGAGCTTCATCAAGCTAAGCGAAGAACAATTCGATGCTAGAAAAATAATTGCTCTCATAGGCTTGTGAATGAGAATCATTATTGTTAAGATACGGTTTTGCCAGCAATCGCCGTAGGTCCGAGAGCCAGCCGTCACCCCACTCTTGGAACTCTATGGCCGCTAACACTTCGGGCGCCCGGCATACGGCCGCGCCTTTCACCCTTCACGCCGTCACGCTGGCGGTGCTCACCGCGCTGCTGCCGGCCCACGCCGCCGACGCGCCCGCCACACCCGCGCTGGGCGAGATCCTGGTCAAGGCCAAACGCGACGACAGCGGCACCACCCGCAACGGCGCCACGACCGTCATCGACGCCGGGCAGATCGGCAAGAACAACGCCATCGACCTGGCCAACATCGCGCGCTACGCGCCGCTGATCAGCGTGCCGGCCGCCGCCAGCGGTTCAGGCAACATCTGGGATGGCGCCGGCAATACCGGCATCAACATCCGTGGCGCCGAAGGCAACCGCGTCAGCCTGGAGCTGGACGGCATCGCGTTGCCAGACGCCGCGCCCAAGCCGGACGCCAACTCCACCAACGCCTTCGGCATCGGCCGCGACTACTTCGATCCCGAGACCTTCCGCGAAGTGCGCATCGGCTCCGGCACCAGTCCGGCCGGCGCCGGCACGCCGGGCATCGGCGGCGCGGTCTCGTTCATCACCAAGACGCCGGAAGAGTACCTGGCCACCCGCAAGCTCTACGCCGACTACAAGTTCGGCTACACCTCCGACCATGAGCAGCGCATGCATGCGGTGACCGCCGCCGCCCAACTGAGCGATCATCTGCAGGGCTTGATCGTCGGCGTGCACCGCGACGGCGAGCAAGGCAAGAGCAAGGGCAGCACGCCACAGAACCCGGATGACTGGAGCTCGGACGCCGTGCTGGCCAAGCTGAACTGGACGCTGACGCGCGACCAGAAGCTCAACTTCACCGTCGACAACTACAAGGCCCAGCACGACCTGGTGTTCGCCAACAAGCTGGCCGTGTCTTACCCGGAAGGCGCGACGCAGGATGCGCGCACCGAGCGCACCCGCTACGGCATCGAACACCACTACACGCCGGGCGCCGGCCTGCTGTTCGACACGCTGGACACCCGCGCCTACACGCAGAACGCGTCGGTGGTGGACCAGACCCGCGCCAGCTACATTACCGGCGGCCAGCCCTACCTGCGCGACATCTCGACCGGCTTCTACAACAACAGCAAGGGCCTGGCGCTGGACGCCACCAAGCAGCTCGATCCGCAGAGCATGCTGAGCTACGGCATCAGCTACGAGCAGCAGGAGTCGCGCCGTCCATGGCTGGAAGACCGTACGGTGCTCAAGACCGGCGCGCACCAAATCACCATGAAGAACCGCATGGCCGACATGGACACCGACAAGCTGGCCGCCTACCTGCGCGGCGAGTTCGGCTTCACGCTGCTGGGCCGCCAAGCCACGCTGACGCCCGGCCTGCGCGCCGAACGCCGCAAGCTGACGCCGAAGAACCTCGCGGCCTACCTGATCGCCGTGCCCAGCGCGGCGAAGGAAATCCGGGAGGAGACCGATTCCTTCCTCACGCCCAGCCTGAACCTGTCGGTGGAACTGGCACCCGGCTTCAGCACGTACGCGCAGTACAGCCGTGGCACGCGCCTGCCGACCGCGGCCGAGCGCACCGGCACCTACGACTCGTTCAGCTACACGGCGGCCGGCAACGCCTACGCCGTGCTGGGTAATCCGAACCTGCAAAAGGAAACCAGCAACGCGTTTGAAATCGGCGTGAAGGGCGCGCCGGTCAACGGCGTGGAACTGAGCGCGTCGGCGTTCTACACCCGCTACAGCAACCTGATCGAATACGCCGCGCAGCCGCTGGACCCGGTCAACTATCCGACCATCACCTTCGGCCTGTACCGCCCGGAAAACGTCGGCAAGGCCAACACCAAGGGCATCGAGGTCAGCAGCCGCTTCCTGCTGGGCCAGTGGGCCGAGGCGATGAAGGGCTACAGCGTGGCGCTGGCCGGCGGCATCTCGCAGGGCACGGCGGAGAACCGCCTGACCGGCAAGAAGGCCGACCTGCCGTCAATCCAGCCCTACAAGGCCAATGCCACCTTCGCCTATGACGATCCGGCCCTGCGCGGTGGCGCGGCCTTCGTGGTCAGCACCGTGCGCGGCAAGAAGGCCGCCGACGACGTGATCGCCGACGCCAGCGTCGCACGCTTCGCTGTGCCGGGTTCGACGGTGATGGATGTCACCGCTTACTGGAACATTGGCAAGCATGCCGTGCTCAACGCCGGCGTCTACAACCTCGGCGACAAGAAGTACTGGGATTACGCCTCGGCGCGCAGTCTGCCGGCCGGTACCACCGCCGCGACCTTGGCCGACATCGAACGCTACGTCCGTCCGGGCCGCAACTACGCGGTCAACCTCAAAGTGATCTACTAAGGAGCCCTGAATGAAAGCACATCACCGTCTTGCCCTGGCGCTGACCGGCGCCCTGATGCTGGCCAATCTGCCGGCCCACGCCGCCAGCCTGTCCGAACGCTACGACGCGCTGCGCGCCGAACAACCCAGGCTGCAACTGCGCGACGCCGCCAGGACGCTCAACGTCTCCGAAGCCGAGCTGCTGGCCACCGGCATCGGCAAGACCGTCACCCGCTTGAAGGAAGGCGAGAACGTGCCGCGCGAGATCATGCGCCGCGCGTTGGACCTGGGCACCGTGCTGGCGCTGACCCGCAACGACAACGGTGTGCTGGAACGCACCGGCGTCGCCACGCGCCTGAAGCCGCAGGAAGAAATCACCGGCCTCGACGCCGACAAGGAAAAAGAGCGCGAAGCCCGCCTGCGCAACATCGCCGGCGGCTACCTGGGCGGCGAGATCGACCTGCGCTTCACCTTCAAGAACTGGAAGTACGCGTTCGCCGTGGTCCAGCCGGGCAAGGATGGCGCGCCCGCGCGCAGCCTGCAATTTTTCGACACGCACGGCAACGCCGCACACAAGATCTACGTGAAGAGCGATGCCGGCGTGCCGGTGTTCGACAAGCTGGTGGCCGAGTTCCGCAACCCGGTGCAGAGCGCCGAGCTGAACGTGGCCGCCATGCCCATCAAGGCCGCCGAGAAACCGGACAGCTCCATCGACGTCAAGGAATTGCAGATGGCGTGGAACGAGCTGAGCGACGTGCACCAGTTCAACCGCCTGCTGACCGAGTTCGGCGTGTCGCGCGAGCAGGCGATGCGTCTGGCCCCGGCCGGCGCCGTGCAGCGCATCGCGCCGCTGGCGGTGCGTCAGTTGCTGGAAGAATCGGCCAGGCAGAAGCTGGACATCATGGCCTTCCTCGGCAACGAGTCGACCATCCAGATCTACAGCGGCAAGGTGAGCAAGGTGCAGGAGGCGGGCGGCTGGTTCAATGTGCTGGACCCGGACTTCAACCTGCACCTGCGCGACAGCGCCTTCAACAGCGGCTACGTCATCAAGCGCGCCGGCGTGACGTCGGTGGAATTCTTCGACAAGAACGGCGAGCTGGTGGTGAGTTTCTTCGGCGTGCGCGAGCGGAACAAGCCGCAACCGCAAAGCTGGATCGACATGACGGCCGCGCTGCCCAAGCCCGACACGGTAGCGCGTCGCTGATTGCTTTAATACTAATGTTTGGCTATGCTGAGTCCCTCATTGAAAAGGGAGGATGCCATGTGGACCCATGTATCAAGCATAGAAACCAGCGCCTCGCCGGCGGAGGTGTGGGCAAAGTTCGCGGACGTCGCCGGCTGGAAGCGCTGGAACGCCGGCATCGTCAACATCGAGCTGCACGGTCCCTTCGCCGAAGGCACGCGCTTCACGATGCAGGTGCCGGGCGGCGACATCTTCGTCAGCACCTTGCGGGCGGTACGCGAGAATGAAGAGTTCACCGACGAAACCGTCATCGACGGCAACCGCGTGCTGGTGTTCCATCGCATCGAAGCCCTGCCGGCCGGCGGCAGCCGCATCAGCTACAGCACCGAGATCACGGGGCCGCAGGAAGCCGAGTTCGGGCCGATGGTGGTGGGCGACTTCCCCGACGTGCTGGCCGCGCTGAAGCGCCACCTGGAAATCCCCGCCGCCGAGGAGCGCTTGCGGCTGGCGATGCAGGCCTCGGACGTGCAGGAGCTGGACCGGATCCTGGCCGACGACCTGCTGTTCACCAATCACATGGGCCAGATCGTCAGCAAGGCGCAGGACCTGGAACTGCACCGCACCGGCACACTGCGCTTCCGCAGCGTCGAGACGGTCGAGTTGCAAGTGCTGGGCAACGCCGCGCTGCCGATGACGTCGATCTGCGTCAAGCTCGCCGGCTCCTACGGCGGACAAAGCTTCGAAGCCCTGCTGCGCTTCACCCGCATCTGGCGCCAGGCGGACAACGGCCAGTGGCGATTGGCCGTGGCCCATAGCAGCCCGGTACATTGACTTGCATGGTTAAGGCCGGATGTTGTTTTTCGCTCGCGTGAAAAGTATCGGTTGATTTTTCAGGCCGGCGATGTCAGATTGTATAGGTTGACAAATACGCACGGAGCCTGAAATGAAATTTCTGCCTGTCGCAAGTTTGTGCTTGTCGGTATTGCTGGCCTGTCCGGTCCGCGCCGACGAGACCTGCAATTCTCCCTACATGGCCAACCTGATCAAGGGCCAGGAAGACTACGTCCATGTCTGGACGCTGGGCATCAAGGGCATCGGCGACGGCCGGGACAAGCTCGTCACCATCGACGCCAACCCGGCCTCGCCCAAGTACGGCAAGGTGATCAACTCGCTGTCGGTGCAGGGGCACGGCGACGCGCATCACGTCGGCTTCACCGAGGACCGCAAATACCTGTGGGCCGGCCGTCTGGAGGACAGCAAGATATTCGTGTTCGATGTGGGCACCGATCCGGCCCATCCCAAGCTGGTCAAGACCATCGACAACGTGGCCGCCAAGACCGGCTTTGTCGGCCCGCACACCTTCTATGCGCTGCCGGGCCGGATGCTGGTCGGCTTCCTGTCCAACCCGCGCGACAAGGGCGGCGCCACCGGCATCGCGGTGTACAACAACAAGGGCGACGTGGTGGCCAGCTATCCCAACCCCACCGGCAGGATCGGCGACGTGCAGGGCGACGGCTACGGCTACGACGTGGCGATCAACCCCGCCCGCAACGCCATGCTCACGTCCAGCTTCACCGGCTACGACAACTACCGCACCGACCTGGACAAGCTGATCAAGGACCCGGCGGCCATGCAAAAATTCGGCAACACCATGGTGCTGTGGGACTTCAAGGCCATGAAGCCGCTGCAGATATTCAGCACGCCGGGCGCGCCGTTGGAAGTGCGCTGGTCGCAGGCGCCCGGCGACAACTGGGCGATCACGGCCACCGCGCTGACCTCCAAGCTGTGGCTGGTTCGCCCCGACGCCAACGGCCGCTGGCAGGCGCGCGACGTCGGGCCGATCGGCGACCCGGCCAGCACGCCGCTGCCGGTCGACATGTCGATCACGGCCGACGGCAAGGGCTTGTGGGTCAACACCTTCATGGACGGCAAGACGCGGCTGTTCGACCTGAGCAATCCGGAAGCGCCGCGCCAGGTCTATGAGAAGGTCACCGGCAAGCACGTCAACATGGTCAGCCAGAGCTGGGACGGCAAGCGCCTGTACATCACCACCAGCCTGCTGGAACACTGGGACCTGGGCAACGACGACCACTTCATCAAGCTCTACCACTGGGACGGCCACGAGCTGAGCGAGCAATGGAAGATCGATTTCTACAAGGAGAAGTTGGGACGTCCGCATCACATGAAGTTCAGCGCGAAGCCGGCCGCCAATGTGGCGTCATTACGTTGACCGCTGGCCGCTACTGCCGGTCCTGCTCCTGTTCCTGCTGTTGAGCGGAACGGAGACAGCGCCGCTGGCAGGCGCGGCGCCACAGCCGGTGCCCGCGCCGTCGCAGTTGATCGTGCCGGCGGCGGGCAGCTACCGCCTGCCGGTGATACAGGCCGGCCCGCGCGGTTTGGTGCTCGACAGCGATGGCCGCGACATGCCGCTGGAACGCTACACCACCGGCCGCGTCACGCTGCTCAGTTTCATGTACACCTATTGCACCGACGCGACCGCGTGCCCGGCGCTGTTCTCCACCTTGAACGCCTTGCGTGAACGGCTGCTCGACGCGCCCGCCCTGGCGCATCGCGTGCGGCTGGTCAGCATGTCGTTCGACCCGGTCAACGATACGCCCGAGGCCATGAAGAACTATGGCGGTGCGCTGGCGCAGCCCAGCCAGTCGCTGCGCTGGCATTTCCTGACATCGCGCTCGGTGGAGCGCCTGCAGCCCATCCTCGACGAACTGGGGCAGAGCACCTCGGTCCAGCTCGACAAGCAGGGCAGGCCGACGCGCCTCTACTACCACCAGGTCAAGCTGTTCCTGTTCGACCAGCAGGGACGGGTGCGCGAGATCTACAGTCCGGCCTTCCTGCAGCCCGAACTGATCTACCGCGATATCCAGACGCTGCTGCTTGAGGCCGACACCGCGCAAACCCGCGCCGCTGTGCCGGACGGGCTGCGGAAACGCTAGCGGCGCACAGCCTTAGTAAGCGTAGCTGACGTAGACCGCGCCGGTGGGGCTGGTCTTGCGCTGGGTGAGCGGGCTGCGCGATGCATCGCGCAACAAGTGGTTGGCGCCCAGCATCGAGGTCACGCTCCATTTCTGGTCGATCTTGTGCTGCCAGGTCAGCATCAGGTTCGCCTCGTACAAGCCGGACTTGGCTTGGTAGGCCTTGAACTGCGACGCCGCCGCCTGCGTTGCCGTCACGCCGTAGTAGGTTTGCGCATATTTGCTGTCGGCAAAGCCCGCCGTCGCGCCCAGCGAAACATGGTCATTGGACGCGTCGAGCAACTGGGCCGTTACGCCGGCGCGGTAGGTCTTGCCGTTCTCGCGCTGCGACAGCGGGATCTCCGCGCCGACGTTGAACTCCAGCATGGACAGCGGCTTGTAGCCCAGGCTCAGGTTGGCGGTGGCGCTGCCCTTGATGTCGCCCATGCCTTTTAGCTCCGCGCTGCCGGTGTTGCCGAAGATGCCCTTTTCGTTCTTTTCCTTGCGCTCGCCACGATAGCCCAGTGCCGCGCTGTAGGTCAGCGGGCCTTGCTGGCCACCGTAGCCGATGCCGCGCAGCGTGCTGGCGAAGAAGCCGCTGGCGTGGCTGTAGTCCAGCAGCACCACCGGCGCCACGGTGTTCTGCTTCGATCCCGAGTAGCGCGCGCCGGCCGCCACGCCACCGCCGAGGGTGAACTGGCTGTCGTCGGCCGCCAGGGCCAGGGAAGGAAGCAGCAGGCAAGCCGCCGCGGCGGAGATCAGGCGTAAATTCATGGTTATGTCCATTCGGTTGGAGGACCGGCGCCCCGATGGCCCGGTCAACTGCGAGCAGTATGGATAACTGCCATGAAGGCAATCTGAGCCTTTGATGAAGAAAACATGAAGACGGCATCTTTAGCTCATCTTCAGATTGGGATGGTCTAATATCGCTCATGAAAATCCTGTTGATAGAAGACGACCTCGACCTGGGCAACGGCGTGCGCATCGCGCTGTCGGAGCAGGGGATGGAGGTGGTGTGGGTGCGGACCCTGGACGATGCCACGCGCAGCCTGGCGCGCGACGGCTGCGACCTGGTGTTGCTCGACCTGGGCCTGCCCGACGGCGACGGCCTGACCCTGCTGGGCCAGCTGCGCCGCAACAAGGTGCCGGGCGACAGCGGCGGCCTGCCGGTGCTGATCCTCAGCGCGCGCGACACGCTGGACGACCGCCTGTCCGGCCTGGACGGCGGCGCCGACGATTACCTGGTCAAGCCCTTCGTGCTGGCCGAGCTGCTGTCGCGGGTGCGGGCGCTGGCGCGGCGCAGCTACGGCTTCGACGGCGAGACCATCGAGGTGCGCGGCCTGGTGCTGCACGCGCCGACCCGCCGCGTCAGCGTGGCCGGGCGCACGGTGGAGCTGACGGCCAGCGAATATGCGCTGCTCAAGATGCTGCTGATGCGCACCGACCGCGTGCTGACCCGGCGCGTGCTGGAGGAGCAGACCCTGCCCGGCAGCCAGACCAACGCCAGCAACACGCTGGACGTCCACATGGCCAACCTGCGGCGCAAGATCGGCGAGGGCTATATCCGCACCGTGCGCGGCATCGGCTACGTGATCGACCTGCAAGCGCCGGGCGGTGCCGCGTGAGCTGGCTGCGGCGCCTGTGGCGCGGAGTCGCCGAGCCGACCCTGGCGCGGCGGCTGATGCTGGTACAAGTGGCGCTGGTGTTGGTGATGTGGGGCGGCATCATCGCCGTGCTGGTCCACAATGGCGGCGACAGTTCCAGCTACCTGAACGCGATCAGGTCGTTCGACGCGGTCATCAGCGTGGCCGACAACCTGGCCAGCCAGCCGGCGCTGCAGCAGCAAAGCCTGGCCACGATCGACGCCGCGTTGCGGGAGGAATTCGACGCAGCCAATCTGAAGGAGTTGGGGCCGTTGCTGATGGTCTGGCAGGGCGACCGGCTGGTCTACCACTCGAAGGGCGCGCCGCCGGATTGGCGCCCCGGCCGCGCGCAAGGCATGGAGACCTTGTACCTCGGCGACAAGCGCTACCGCGCGATCACCGTGTACTCGCGCACATCCGACACGCGGGTGATGGCTGCGGGACCGGTGGGTACACTGAACGTATTCATGACGATCAATTCGCGCGGCTACTTCCTGCTACCGCTGGTGATCAGCCTGCCGCTGCTGCCCTTGCCGGCGTGGTGGTCGATCCGGCTCGCGATGCGGCCGTGGCGGCGGGTGGCGCAGGAGGTGGCCGCGCGCGGCCCGCAGGACCTGACGCCGCTGACCTTCCGGCCGCCGCACCGCGAACTGGCGGCGATGGTCGACAGCGTCAACGCCTTGCTGCTACGGGTCAGCCAAAGCGCGCTGCGCGAACGCAGCTTCATCGCCGACGCCGCGCACGAGTTGCGCACGCCGCTGGCGGCCATGCGCGTCAATGCCGAGGCCTTGCAGGGACAGGCCAACGGGCCGGTGCAGCGCGAGCTGTTGAACGGCATCCTCAGCAGCGGCAACCGCGCCGGGCGGCTGGTGGGACAGCTGCTGCAGCTGATGCGCAGCGACGCCACCGCCAGCGAGCCGCACGCGCCGCTGGCGCTGGACGCCTTGCTGCAGGACCGGCTGGCGGCGCTGTCGGGGCTGGCCTCGCGCAACGGCGTGGAGCTGGAACTGGCCGCGACCGAGCCGGTGCGCATCATGGGGCAGCGCGAGAGCCTGGTGTCGCTGGTGGACAATCTGGTGGAGAACGCCATCAAGTACAGCCCGCCGCACGGCGTGGTGCGGGTCGGCCTGGCCGCTGTGGCGGGGAGGGCGGTGTTGACGGTGGAGGATCAGGGGCCGGGCATCGCGCCCGAGTTGCGCGAACGGGTGTTCGACCGCTTCTTCCGCGATCCGCAGCAGGCCAAGAGCGGCAGCGGACTGGGGCTGTCGATCGCCGCGTCGGCGGCGGCCAGCCATGGCGGGACCATAGCACTGAGCGACGCGCAGGACGGCGGCCTGCTGGCCACCGTTCTGCTGCCGCTGGCTGTCATTCCCGCGCAGGCGGGAATCCATACATAAGCGGTAGCCCCGCGACAGGATGCGTGGCATGCACACTGCGTATGGATTCCCGCTTTCGCGGGAATGACGGTGGGGTCAGGCCAGCGCGGCCCGGCCCAGCGCCGGGTCGTCGGTGAAGAAGCCGTCCATGCCGGTGGCGACGTAGCGCTTGATCTCGGCGATCGAGCCGGCCTCGTTGCGCGCGGCGTCGCCGGCGTTGTTGCGGAAGTCCGCCGCCAGGAAATGGTTCTCGGGACGGAAGGTCCACGGCTCCACCCGCAGGCCCGCCTTGTGCGCGTCCTCCACCAGCGAGCTTGGCTGGTCCAGGCTGCCATCCTTCTTCAGCGGAATCAGCGAGCGCGTCGGTGGCGCCACCACGTCGGCGTACTGCGCGATGTCGCGCAGGCCGGCCGGCGTGCACATCTGCGCGAAGGTCAGCGTGCCGCCGGCCTTGGCCACGTCCATCGGCCGCACGTTCTCGCCGATCACCAGTTGCATCAGGCGCAGGTTGGCGCGCTGGCCCAGCTTGCCACGCATGTACTTCAGGTTGGCCACCTCGAACGATTGGATCTCGACCGGGTTGCGGCGCGTGTAGTCGTGCGCGGCCAGGATGGACAGGAAGCGGTCCTCCAGCGGCAGGCCGACGCTGGCGAAGTAGGTCGAGTGCTTCAGCTCCGGCACCAGGCCGATGATGCGCCCGCGCGCCGCCGCCTCGGCCGCCGTGAAGTCGATGATCTCCTCGAACGTCAGCACCTGGAACATGCCGTTGTACTGCACGCTGCCGGGGCGGAATTGCGGCAGGCGCTCGACCGCGCGCAGTGTCTTCAGCTCGGCCAGCGTGAAGTCGTCGACGAACCAGCCTTCGTGGGTTTCGCCGTCGATGGTCTTGCGCGTCTTGCGGCTGGCGAACTCCGGGTGGTTGGCGACGTCGGTGGTCTCGCTGAGGAAGGCTTCATGGCGCGCGACCAGCACGCCGTCCTTGGTGCTGCACAGGTCCGGCTCGATGTAGTCGGCGCCGTCGGCGATGGCCTTGGCGTACGAGCCCAGCGTGTGCTCGGGACGCAGCGCGCTGGCGCCACGGTGGCCGAACACCAGCGGGGTCTTCGGACCCGCGCCGACCGGGGCGACGCCCGGCAGGCCGGACAGGTCGGGCGTGGCGGCCGCCAGCACCGAGCCGGGCAGGATCAGCGCCGATGCCGTGGCGGCAGCGGCGGTCTGGATAAAGCCGCGCCGGGACAGGCGCTTGGGCAAATAAAGATTGTTCATCAGAAGTCAGCCATCAAAGTCAGGAAGCCCTGGCGCGGTGCGATCGGATAGGTATTGTACGTCCCGCTGGCCGCGCCGACCACCACGTTCAGGCTGCCTTCGCGATTGGCCAGGTTGCTGACGTTGAGGCGATAGCGCGCGTTCTTGATCCAGCTGTTGTTCAACATCGGCAGCTTGCCCGACACGCCCAGGCTCATCAGGAAGTAGCCCGGCACGTCCAGGTCGTTGGTGTAGGTGGCGTAGCGCTTGCCGACGTAGTCGCCGATCAGCTGGAACTCGGTGTCGGCCACGGTCATCGTGGCGACGAACTTGTTCATCCACTCAGGGCTGCCCGGCACCGACTTGCCGGAGGTCGGCACCACATCCTTGCCGTTGTTGTAGTTGTCCGAGTAGGTCGAACGGTTGAACGACAGCGCGTCGTAGAACGAGAACATGCGGCCGAAGTGCAGCGTGCCGGAAATGTCGATGCCGTCGGTCTTGACGCCGCCGACGTTGGCCAGCACCGGATTGCCACCGATGATGGAGGTGATCACCGGTGTCGGGCTGATGGTCAGCAGGCGGTCCTTGAAGTCCACGTGGTACAGGTTGACCTGGCCGTCGATGGCCTTCAGTGGGCCGAGGTCCAGCTGGTGGCTGGTGCGCAGGCCCAGTTCGTAGGTGATCGAGGTTTCAGGCTTGGCGCTGCTCTTGAACAGGTCGAACGCGGCCTGGCTCGCCAGGCTCCACGGCGAAGCACCGCCGCCGCCGTAGGTGACGAACTGGCGCATGTTCTTCTGCACGTTGACGAACATCTGGTCCTGCGGCGTGATGTCCCAGCGCGCGCCCAGCTGCGGCAGGAACCATTTCTTGGTGATGATCTCGCCTACCGGCAGCGCCAGCGAACCGTTGGCGATGGCGCCCTTGGCCGGCTGCACCGGGAACTGGCCGTCGGCAAATTGCAGGCTGGACTTGAAGCCAGCCTGCACCGCCAGGTCGCCGCGCACGCGCCATTCGTCTTGCAGGTGGATCTGGGCGACCTTGTTGTCGATCTCGCTGCCGTACTGCGTGATCAGCGGATTGCTCGGACGGTCGTATGGCGAGCTCGGGTTGTTGACATCCAGCGCGTACCAGCGGCGGTAGGCCGACGAGCGGTTATGTTCCAGCCACAGGCCGCCTTGCAGCTTGTGATCGCCGAACTCGCTGGTCAGGGTCGACAGCCAGCCGTTGCGGTTGATCGCGTATTCGGTGGTGCGGGTGGCGTAGCCGGAATTGCCGAACACCTGCTTGAGGTTCTGGCCGGGGAAGTAGACCGCGAACAGGCCCGGCAGGCCGGCCACGCCGATCGGCCCGGCCACCACGCCGACGCCGTCGTCGTTGTGGTAGTAGACCTGGTTGGACCAGGTGGTGGTATCGCTGATGTTCAGGTCGTACTTGGCGTAGGTCAGGTAGTCCTTGCGCTGGGCGTCGCTGTAGTAGTTGCGGTAGTTGTTGCCCTCGGCCGCAGGCGTGGCGCCGGCCGGCGACAGGTAGGCCAGCGCGGCCTGGAAGTCCGGATACGTGAACGGACGGGTGTAGGGCTGGAACTTCTCGCTGGCCGAGCGCACGGTGGCGTCCTCATTCGGCTCGATCTTGTCCGAATAGTTGAAGTACAGCGTCAGCTTGCCGGCGTTGCCCTGGTTGATGAACTTGGCGTTGATCTGGTCGCCGCCCTGGCGGCCGTTGAAGTCCCAGGCCTTCTGCTCGTGGTGGATGGCCGAGATGTAGGCGCTGTTGCCGTTGCCGAAGTCGCCCGTGTCGTAGCGCAGGAAGGTGCGCGAGGTGCTGTGGCTGCCGACGGTCTGCTGCACGGCCAGGTTGCTGCTGTGTTGCGGATCGCTGGAGAAGGTCTCGATGGTGCCGCCCAGGTTGCTGGTGGACGCGGTCGACAGGTCGCCCGCGCCGGACGACAGGATCACGCTGCCGACGTTCTCGCTGATGACGGCGCGCTGCGGCGACAGGCCGTTGTAGTTGCCGTACTGCTGGTCGCCGAGCGGCACGCCGTCCATGGTGTAGCCCAGTTGCTGGCCGCTGAAGCCGTGCACGAACAGCGACAGGTTCTGTTCATTGTTGCCCCAAGGGTCGGCGGTCTGGAAGCTCACGCCGGGCAGAGTCTCCAGCGCCTTCAGCGGATTAATCCCCGGCAGGATTTTTTGCATATCGCCCTTGGTCAGCGCGACCGAGGAGCGGGTCTTGCGGGTGGCGATTTCAATCGTGGCGACTGGCGCGGCGGCGGCCGCTTCGGCTTCCGTGGCGTGTCCGGCGGCTGCGGCGGGCGCGTCGGCGGCCATGTCGGCAACGGCGGCGGCGACATTGGCGGCCATCGCCAGCATAGGGAAGCTCAGCGCGGCGAAGCACACTGCGGATAATTTCTTGTTCATGATCAGCCTTGGATACCAGTTGGAGGAAATGTAAACTTTGCGCATGATAGGTACCGAGTGTTACCGGGTGATGACGCCGTGCGCTACACTGCTGGCTGGAAATAACGAGAGGATCGCGATGCGCAAACTTTGGATGCTGGCGCTGGCCCTGCCACTGGCCGGTTGCTACACGGTGAATCAGGCGGGGCTGGGCAACTTCATCACGCAGACGGTACAGCCGGGCATGCCGCTGGACCAGGCACTGGTACGCATGCGCGCCGAAGGCTTCTACTGCAACACCAGCACGGCCGGCACGGTAACGATCTGCACCCGCAACCAGGAGCGCCTGCTGCGCGGCTCCTGCGTAGAGCGGGTCGACCTGGTGCGCAGCGCCACCTCCGCGCAAACGCTGGGCACGATCGACGTCATGGAAACCCGTTGCGCAAAACTATGATGGGGTCAAGTCTGGCATTCGGACACGACCTCTACACTATGATGGGGTCAAGTCTGACATTCGGACACGGCCTCTGCCTTAGCGGCTTGGTGCCCGCATGACCTCGCCCATTCAGGTCGCACAGCTGACTACCGGTCGCCTGCTGCTCAAGCGCCCGGCCGCTGGTGACAGCGCCAGACTCCTCGCATATCGTGAAAGGAACCGCGACCACCTGGAACCGTGGGAACCCAAGCGCACCGGGCAGTTCTACACCATGCCGGCGGTTGACGAGCAACTCGGTCGGATGGAACGGCTGGTCGAGGAAAAGTCGGCTCTCTTTTGGCTTCTGCAATTTCCCGATAGCGAGGAAGTCGTGGGCGAGTGCGCCTTCACGAATATTGTCCGGGGACCGTTCCAGGCGTGCCACCTTGGCTTCTCGCTGGATAGCAGGCACACGGGTAAAGGCCTGATGCACGAGGCTTTGACAGCGGCGATCGCGCACGTGTTTGAAGTGCACGGCCTGCATCGCATCATGGCCAACCACCAGCCCTCCAATATCAACAGCGAGAAACTGCTGCGCCGCCTGGGTTTCGAGCGCGAGGGCCTGGCCAGAAAATACCTGAAGATAAACGGGCGTTGGGCCGACCATGTGCTCACGTCCCTGATTAACCCTGTGGATATAAAAGATGATTGATTATTGGGATATCGCTGGCCGGCTGGTGATCGCGTTGCTGTTCGGCTGCATCATCGGCATCGAACGCAATCTGCACGGCAAGCCCACCGGCATGAACACGCTGGGCCTGGTCGCGATGGGCGCGGCGCTGGTGACGATGGCCGGCATGGAGTTCGCCCCGCTCGACGGCGCCTACAGCCACGATGCGTTGAGCCGCGCGATTCAGGGCGTGGTGACGGGCATCGGTTTTCTTGGCGCCGGCGTCATCGTGCTCAACAACCAGTCGTCCAAGGTGAAGGGGTTGACCACGGCCGCCTCGATCTGGATGACGGCGGGCATTGGCATCGTCTGCGGCATGGGCGCGTGGCGGGTCGCGGGCATCGGCCTGGCGCTGGTGCTGCTGCTGTTTTTGGTCGGCCATCCGCTGGAGCGCATGCTGCACCGGCGCTGGCTGGGCAAGAGCGAGAAGGAACGGGCCGACATCAATCTGCATGACGATTAGGTAGAAAAAACGCGCCGGACTTGCACGTCGGGCGCGTTTTTCTTTGCGGCGAAGGCGGAGCTTAGTGCTTGACTTCGCCCGCCGGGATCAGCGCTTCAACCGGCGCGTCGCTGGCGAACAATTGCGCGCAATCGACCTTGTCGTAGTCGTAGCGCTGGCCGCAGAAGTCGCAGTTGACGCCGACGTGGCCTTGCTCTTCCAGCACGCTGTCGACCTCGGCGCGGCCCAGCATCTTCAGCATGTTGCCGACCTTCTCGCGCGTGCAGGTGCAGTGGAAGGCCGGATGCAGCGGGTCGAACACGCGGATGGTCTCTTCCCAAAACAGGCGCTGCATCAGCACGTCGATAGTGGTCGACAGCAGCTCCTCTTCCTTCAAGGTCGAGCCGAGGATCACGGCGCGGTTCCAGGTTTCCAGCGCCTCGTCCTCGGTCAGCGGCGCCGCTTCGGTCTTGCCGCCGTTGTAGGGCAGCTTCTGCAGCAGCAGGCCGCGCGAGACGTTGTCGTCCGCCGCCAGCCACAGCTTGGTGTCCAGCTGTTCCGAACGCAGCATATAGTTTTCAATCACGGTGCCGACATCGTCGCCGTCCAGCGGCACGATGCCCTGGTACGGCTGCTGGCCTGGCATCTTGTCGGCCGGATCGAGCGTGATGATGAAGCGGCCCTTGCCGTGCGCATTCAGCAGCGCCGGCAGCTTGGCGTCGTCGGCGATCACGGCTTCGGGATCGATCTTGGCGGTGGCGCGCAGGTGCAGGTCGGCGTCGCACTCGACCACCAGCAGGCGCACCGGACCGTCGCCATGGATCTGCATGATGATCGAGCCGTTGAACTTCAGGTTGGCTGACAGCAGCGCGGCGGCGGCCACCATCTCGCCCAGCAGTTTCTTGACCGGGGCAGGGTAGGCGTGGCGCGACAGTACTTCGCGCCAGGTGGCGGAGATGTCGATGAACTCGCCACGCACGGCGGCATTGTCGAAGATGAATTTCTGCAGGGTGTCCTGGCCGATGATGGGGGTAATGCTCATGTGTTATCCGATCTTTTTGAGTTGCGTCTTGAACAGTTGGCCGCGCTTGACGTAGCTGTCGGCGCTGGCGAGCAGGCGCGCGGCGTCCTCGTCGGTCAGCGTGCGCACGGCCTTGGCCGGCGAGCCGATGATCAGCGAGTTGTCCGGGAATTCCTTGCCTTCGGTGACCAGCGCGCCGGCGCCGACCAGGCAGCCCTTGCCGATCCTGGCGCCGTTGAGGATCACGGCCTGGATGCCGATCAGGGCGCCGTCGCCGATGGTGCAGCCGTGCAGCATGGCCTGGTGGCCGATGGTGACGTTCTTGCCCACTGTGAGCGGATAGCCCATGTCGGTGTGCATGACCGTGCCTTCCTGTACATTGCTGTTTTCGCCGATGGTGATGCGTTCGTTATCGCCGCGCAGCGTCGCACCGAACCACACCGACGTGTTGGCGTGCAGGCTGACTTTGCCGATCACTGTGGCAGTGTCGGCTACAAATGACGATGCATCGATCTCGGGCGCATGTTCGCCCAGTTGATATATAGACATTGGAAACCTTAGGTTGAGTGCTGAATACAGCGCTGATGAGCGGTGGGATGGCGCTATTTTACGCTTGAGCGGCTATCGAACGGTCGTGCTATTATTTTACTTCATCGCCAGCAAGCAACCGATATTGCGGCGGCTCACGCAATTTCAAGGACCACCATGACCTTCACTTCGTCCCGCTCCGAGTTCCTGACCATCCGAGGCCTGCGCTGCCACGTGCGCCACTGGGGGAGGGAGGGCGCGCCCAAGATCTTCATGCTGCACGGCTGGATGGACGTGGGCGCCTCGTTCCAGTTCGTGGTCGACGCCCTGCAGGGCGACTGGCACGTGATCGCGCCGGACTGGCGCGGCTTCGGTCTGTCGCAATGCTGCGGCACCGACACCTACTGGTTCCCCGACTACCTGGCCGACCTGGACGCCATCCTGCGGCACTACTCGCCGGACCAGGCGGTCAACCTGCTGGGCCACAGCATGGGCGGCAACGTGGTCGGCATTTATGCGGGCGCGCGGCCGGAGCGCATCCGCAAGCTGATCAACCTGGAAGGCGGCGGCCTGCGCTCGAGCAAGCCGGAGCAGGCGCCCGGCCGCTACGCCAAGTGGATGGACGCGTTGCTGGAGCAGCCGGAGCTGCGCAACTATCCGACGCAGGCCGCCGTCGCGGCCCGGCTGCAAAAGACCAATCCGCGCCTCAGCGACGAGCGCGCCGCCTTCCTGGCGCAGCACTGGTCGGCGCGGAACGATGCAGGAGAGTGGGAGATCCTCGGAGATCCGGCCCATAAGCAGCCGGGCCCGCTGCCTTACCACGTCGAGGACATCATGGCGTGCTGGAGCGCGATCAGCGCGCCGGTGCTGTGGGTGGAGGCGGACCAGACCAATATGTGGACCTGGATGGGCGGCGAGCAGGAAGGGCGTGCCGAGCTGGTGCGCCGCCTGGGCTATTTGCGCGACGTTGAATGCAAGGTGCTGGCCGATGCGGGCCACATGCTGCACCACGACCAGCCGGAGGAATTGGCGCACCTGATCGAGGCTTTCCTGCGGCGCTGATACGAAACACTTGCCAAGGCTTTGTGGTTTTGGCATGATTGAACACATGAACTCGCATCCGACCATCCAGCCAACCCGCAGCCACGTCGCCTCCGACGCTGGTGCCGCCGCGTTAGCCGGTCGGAGCCTGTCCGCCGTCTCCATTATTCGAATTATTCAGGGTCGCTGAGCTGCGGCTGCGCCGGTGCTCGGCGCCCCCAGACTCCACGCGGCCATGCCGCATTCCCTCGAATATTCTATGGAGCTGCACCATGACACCATCCTATCCCTCGCTGGCCGAAGTCCGCGATACCGCCCGCCGCCTGCAAGGAAAAATCCTTGAGACGCCCGTATGGCGCTGGCAGACCGGCGTGGCCGAAGAACAGTTCGCCGGCGGCGAGGTCTGGCTCAAGCTGGAACTGTTCTAGAAGACCGGCACCTTCAAGCTGCGCGGCGCCCTCAACTGCATCGAAGCGCTGGGCGAGGCTGCACGGCGGCGCGGCATCGTCGCCGTTAGCGCCGGCAACCACGCGATCGCGGCAGCCTACGCGGCCAGGTTGGCCGGGTGCGGCGCCAAGGTGGTGATGCCGCGGCACGCCAGCCCGGCCCGCATCGCCGCCTGCCGCGAATTGGGCGCCGAAGTGCTGCTGATGCCCGACGTACACCAAGCTTTCGCGCGCGGCCGCGAGATCGAGCGCGACGAAATGCGCACCATGCTGCATCCGTACGAAGGGCCGCTGACCGCGCAAGGTACTGCGACTGTCGGCCTGGAACTGATGGCGCAGGTGCCGCGACTGGACGCGGTGGTGGTGCCGGTGGGCGGAGGCGGCCTGTGCGCGGGCATCGCCGCCGCCGTCAAGCAGATCAATCCGGCCTGCGCGGTGTACGGCGCGGAGCCGTTCGGCGCCGATGCGCTGTACCGCAGCTTCGCCTCGGGCCAGCCGGAAGCGCTGGAGCGGGTCGACACCGTGGCCGACAGCCTGGGCGCGCCATACGCCATGCCCTACAGCTTCGGCGTGTGCCGCCGCTTCGTCGACGAGGTGGTGCGGGTGACCGACGACGAGATCTGCCTGGCGATGCTGAACCTGTTCCGCGACGCCAAGCTGGTGGCGGAACCGGCGGCTGCGGTGGCGACCGCCGCGCTGTTCGGACCGCTGCGCGAGCGGCTGGCGGGCAAGCGCGTGGGCGTGCTGGTGTGCGGCTCGAACATCGATCCGGTGCGCTTCGCCGAGCTGCTGGCGCGCGGTGCGCGCGTGCGCGGCGCGGGTCTTGGCACAGCCATGGATGGACTTTGCCCAGGCAGCGTACAATGAAGCCTTCATTGCCGTAAATATTGAGCCATATGTTGAAAGTCGATCTGCACTGCCATTCCAACGTTTCCGACGGCGTCCTCGCGCCGGCCGCCGTGGCGCAGCACGCGCGCAAGGCGGGTGTGGACGTGTGGGCGCTGACCGACCACGACGAAGTGGGCGGCATCCCCGCCGCCCGCGCCGCCGCGCAGGAGCAGGGCATGCGTTTCGTCACCGGGGTCGAGATCTCGATCACCTGGGCCAACGAAACCGTGCACATCGTCGGCCTGCAGATCGATGAGAACAATGCCGGGCTGGTCAACGGCTTGGCCTGCACCCGTTCCGGCCGCGACAACCGTGGCCGCGAGATCGCCAACCAGTTGGCCAAGGTCGGCATCGAGGGCGCCTACGAGGGTGCGCTCAAGTACGTGGGCAATCCCGACCTGATGTCGCGCACGCACTTTGCGCGCTACCTGGTGGAAATCGGCGTGTGCGCCAATATTCCTGAAGTGTTCAAGAAATACCTGTCCGAGGGCAAGCCGGGCTACGTGCCGCATTGCTGGGCAACGCTGGCCGATTCGGTCAACTGGATACGCGGCGCCGGTGGCATCGCCGTGATCGCCCATCCCGGCCGGTACAAGTTCAGCCAGCTGGCGCAGGGCCAGCTGTTCGACGAGTTCAAGCAGCTCGGCGGCGCGGCCATCGAGGTGGTCACCGGCAGCCACACGCCGGAGCAGTATCCGATCTACGCGCAGCTGGCCAACAGCTACGGCTTCCTGGCCTCGCGCGGCACCGACTTCCACGCGCCGGGCGAATCCCGTGTCGACTTCGCGCTGCTGCCGCCACTGCCTGCCAACGTCACCCCGGTCTGGCACGACTGGTTCTGATCGGTAATTCGCCGCGCCGATTACCGGCGCGTTGTAAGAGCTTGTATCTTGAATTCGCGCGGTCACACCTTAATGTTTGGACATACTTCTGTCCGTAACGGAGACCTCCAATGAAACGCATCGTCCTGTTTATCGCCACCAACCTCGCCGTGATGCTGGTGCTGTCCATCGTGCTGTCGCTGCTGGGCATCGGCCGTCCTGGATCGGGTAGCACGCTGCAGCTGGGCAGCCTGCTGGCGTTCTCGCTGGTGGTCGGCTTTACCGGCGCGATTTTTTCCCTGCTGATCAGCAAGCCGATGGCCAAGTGGTCGACCGGCGCCCGCGTGATCGAAACGCCGTCGTCCTCGACCGAGCTGTGGCTGGTCAACACCGTCAAGGCGTTGTCCGAGCGCGCCGGCATCGCCATGCCGGAAGTGGCGGTCTACGACGGCGAACCGAACGCCTTCGCCACCGGCGCCTTCAAGAATTCGGCGCTGGTGGCGGTCTCCACCGGCCTGCTGGAAAACATGAACCGCGACGAGGTGGAAGCCGTGCTGGGCCACGAAGTCGCCCACGTCGCCAACGGCGACATGGTGACCATGACCCTGATCCAGGGCGTGGTCAACACCTTCGTGGTGTTCCTGGCGCGGGTGGTGGGCTTCTTCGTCGACAACGTGCTGCTGAAGAATAACGACAGCGAACGGCGCGGCCCCGGCATCGGCTACATGGTGACGGTGTTTGTGTGCGAGATCATCTTCGGCCTGGCCGCCTCGCTGATCGTGGCCTGGTTCTCGCGCCAGCGCGAATTCCGCGCCGACGCCGGTTCCGCCAGGCTGCTGGGCAGCAGCGTGCCGATGCAGCACGCGCTGGCCCGCCTGAACGGCATGGAGCCGGGCGCCTTGCCACAGTCGATCGCGGCGGCCGGCATCACCGCCGCCGGTGGCTGGACTGCACTGTTTTCCACCCATCCACCTTTTGAGCAGCGTATTGCGGCCTTGCGTAGCGTACAATCTTAACCGTGATTAACAGCGGCCGGGACCATGCACCGGCAGCGCCCATATGAGTCAATTTTTCCAGGTCCATCCCGTCAATCCGCAGCCGCGCCTGATCAAACAGGCGGCGCAGATCGTGCACGACGGCGGCATCGTCGCCGTGCCGACGGATTCCTGTTACGCCCTGGTCTGCCATCTGGACGACAAGGCGGCGGTCGAGCGCCTGCGGCGCATCCGCGGCATCGATGAAAAACACCACCTGACCCTGCTGTGTCGCGACCTGAGCGAGATCGGCGTCTACGCGCGGGTCGATAACCGCCAGTTCCGCCTGCTCAAGGCGGCCACGCCGGGCCCATTCACCTTCATCCTGGAAGCGACCAAGTGCGTGCCGCGCCGGCTCAGCCATCCGTCGCGCAAGACCATCGGCCTGCGGGTACCGGAGGACGCCATTGTCCACGCGCTGCTGGAAGAGCTGCAGCAGCCGCTGCTGGGCACCACGCTGATCATGCCGGGCGAGGAGGACGCGCTGAACGACGCCGACGCCATCTGCGAGCGGCTGGGCAAGCAGATCGAGCTGGTCATCGACGGCGGCGCGTGCAGCCTGGAGCCGACCACGGTGATCGACCTCAGCGGTTCGGACGCCGAGCTGGTGCGCCAGGGCAGGGGCGACGCGGCCATGTTCGGCTTGTAAGCCCGGCCTAAGCCTGGGCTGTCAATGTCAGGCTTTTAACTGGGCAAGCGCGCCGGCCCTTGACGGCGCAGCAAGAGCACGCTCCGGCCTCTGGTAAAATCCCTTCATGAACGAAACCGATAGTATTATCCAGACCATCGCGGTCTACCTGATCCCTGTTCTTTTTGCAATTTCCCTGCATGAAGCCGCACACGGATACGTCGCCCGTTATTTCGGCGACCCCACCGCAGCCAACGAAGGCCGCCTGAGCCTCAATCCGCTGCGCCACATCGACCCCTTCGGCACGGTGATCCTGCCGCTGATCCTGAGCCTGCTGCACCTGCCCGCGCTCGGCTACGCCAAGCCGGTGCCGGTCGACTACGGCCGCCTGCGCAATCCGAAAAAGCAGATGGCCCTGGTGGCGGCGGCCGGCCCGGCGGCCAACTTCGCCATGGGCCTGGGCTGGATGGCGCTGTGGGTGGTACTGACCTATGCGCTGGGCATCCCGCAGGACGACTTCTTCATCGAGATGAGCAAGGCCGGCATCGGCGTCAACTCCGCCATGTGCGTCTTCAACCTGATTCCGTTGCCGCCGCTGGATGGCGGCCGCATCGTCACCGGCATCCTGCCGCTGCCGCTGGCGCGCAAGTACGCGCAAATCGAACGTTATGGCATGTACGTGTTCATCGGCCTGATCCTGATGATGCAGTTCGGTATGCTGACCGGCTTCCTGATCGGCGGCATGCACATTTTGCAGAGCATGTTCCATGTGCTGTTGTACCCCCTTATTTTCCTTCTGAGCTGAGCGACTATGTATCCCGATCGTGTTGTATCCGGCATGCGCCCGACAGGGGCCATGCACCTGGGCCACTACCACGGCGCCTTGAAGAACTGGATCAAGATGCAGTCCGAGCTGCCGTGCCTGTTCTTCGTGGCCGACTGGCACGCGCTGACCACGCACTACGACGACCCGTCCATCATCGAGCGCAGCACCTGGGAAATGCTGATCGACTGGCTGGCCGCCGGCGTCGACCCGTCGCAGTCCACGCTGTTCATCCAGTCCCGCGTGCCCGAGCATGCCGAGCTGCACCTGCTGCTGTCGATGGCCACCCCGCTGGGCTGGCTGGAGCGCGTGCCGACCTACAAGGACCAGATCGAGAACCTGTCCAACAAGGACCTGGCCACGTACGGCTTCCTCGGCTACCCACTGCTGCAGGCGGCCGACGTGCTGATCTACCGCGCCAGCCAGGTGCCGGTGGGCGACGACCAGGTCCCGCATATCGAGATGATGCGCGAGATCGCGCGCCGCTTTAACCACCTGTACGGCAAGGAAAAAGGCTTCGAGGAAAAGGCGCAGGACGCCGTCAAGAAGCTCGGCAGCAAGCGCGCCAAGCTTTACAACGAACTGCGCACCGAATACCAGCAGGATGGCAAGGAAGAGGCGCTGGAGCAGGCCAAGGCCATGCTGGACGACGCCCAGAGCCTGTCGATGGGCGACCGCGAGCGCCTGTTCGGCTACCTGGAGGGCAGCCGCAAGCTGATCCTGGTCGAGCCGCAGGCCCGCCTGACGGCCGCCTCGCGCCTGCCGGGCCTGGACGGCCGCAAGATGTCCAAGAGTTACGGCAATTCCATCGCGCTGCGCGAGGACAAGGCCACCGTGGAAAAGAAGATCCGCACCATGCCGACCGACCCGGCCCGCGTGCGCCGCACCGACGCCGGCGATCCGGCCCGCTGCCCGGTCTGGCAGTTCCACCAGGTGTACTCCGACAACGCGACCCAGGAATGGGTGGTAAAAGGATGTAAATCCGCCGGCATCGGCTGCATCGAATGCAAACAGCCGGTAATCGACGCCATCATCAAGGAACAGGAACCCATGCACGAGCGCGCCCAGCAGTATCTGGACGACCCGTCGCTGGTGCGCGCCATTGTCGCCGACGGCAACGACGCGGCCCGCAAGATGGCGCTGGAAACCATGCGCGACGTGCGCGAAGCCATGGGGCTGGCGTACTCATGAGCGATGTCGTCTCCCCTTGGGTGCAGCGTTACGCCCCGTTGATCCCCGGCGGCGAAGTGCTGGATCTCGCCTGCGGCAGCGGACGCCATGCGCGCCACCTGGCCTCGCTGGGCCACGCCGTGGTCGCGGTGGACCGCGATCCCGAAGCGCTGGCCGTCGCGGCAGGGCCTGAAATCACCACCACCGCCATCGACCTGGAAGAGGCGGGCGCCGCCTGGCCCTTCGGCCCGGACCGATTCGCCGGCATCGTGGTCACAAACTACCTGCATCGGCCGTTAATTGCCGACATGTTGGCCAGCCTGGCGCCGAACGGCGTATTGATCTACGAAACCTTCGCGGATGGCAACGCGCAGTTCGGCAAGCCCTCGAATCCGGCCTTTTTGCTGCAGGCCGGCGAACTGCTGGACTGGGCCCGCAACCACGGCTTGCGCGTGGTGGCCTTCGAGGACGGCGTCATCGACACGCCAAAAGCTGCCATGGTGCAACGTCTATGCGCCGTGAAGCCTGATTTCCCGCGCGTGGCGGCGCTTTTACCGCCATTTTGAGGGCCGATTTGTCGCCCCGAATGCACCATACGGGCAGGCTATCGTCTACAATCGTTGTTTTATACTTTATGCAGGCAGTGGTTACCTATGATTAAGGGCAGCATAGTAGCAATCGTCACCCCGATGAACGCAGACGGCAGTCTGGACTTCGAGGGTCTGAATCAGCTGATCGACTGGCACATCGCCGAAGGTACGGACAGCATCGTCATCGCCGGCACCACCGGCGAATCGGCCACCGTGAGCGTGGAAGAGCACTGCGCGCTGATCAAGGCGACGGTTGCCCACGCCAAGGGACGCATCCCCATCATCGCCGGCGCCGGCGCCAATTCCACCGCCGAGGCGATCAAGCTGACCCGCTTCGCCAAGGAGGCCGGGGCGGACGCCACGCTGCAAGTGGTTCCTTACTACAACCGTCCTACCCAGGAAGGCATGTACCAGCACTTCAAGGCCATCGCCGAAGCGGTGGACCTGCCGGTGATCCTGTACAACGTGCCGGGCCGCACCGTTGCCGACATGAGCAACGAGACCATCCTGCGCCTGGCGCAAATCCCTAACATCGTCGGCGTCAAAGACGCGACCGGCAACATCGGCCGCGGCTACGACCTGTTGCGCCTGGCGCCTAAATCGTTCGCCGTGTACTCGGGCGACGATCCGACCGCGATGGCCCTGATGTTGGCCGGCGGCGCAGGCAACATCTCCGTCACCGCCAACGTCGCCCCGCGCGACATGGCCGACATGTGCGAAGCGGCGATCGCCGGCAACATCGCCAAGGCGGTCGAACTGAACAATAAGATGTTCCCGCTGCACCAGAAACTGTTCATCGAGCCGAATCCGGTGCCGGTCAAATGGGCGCTGGCGGAAATGGGCAAAATGCCGGCTGGCATCCGCCTGCCGCTGGTGCCGCTGGCGGCCGAATGCCATGACGCGGTACGCGCGGCCCTGCGAGAAGCCGGCGTACTGTAAAAACCTTAGCCACAAGCCCCGACTTCGGTTCGGATCATCCCTGATTTGCTGCTTTTCAGCTTCTTAAACAGTAACGACATGACTATTCGCAAGACAGCTTCTATTTCCTCGCAGCGCGCCGTTGTGGTTGGCGCATTGATGGCCAGTTTGACCGGTTGCGGCATGATCAGCTCCGTAGTCGGTAACGATAAGGTGGACTACAAGTCCGCCAAGAAGGCCAGCACGCTGGACGTGCCGCCGGATCTGACGCAATTGCAGAAAGATAACCGCTACTCGCTGCCGGACTCGAACAACGGCATCGCCACCGCCTCGGGTTACAACGCTTCCAAGGGCGTCGTCGCCGGCCCGGCTGCCATCATGCCGGGCACGCCTGCCGCAGGTACCGTGGTGCCGACCAGCATCAACGACATCAAGGTCGAGCGCGACGGCAACCAGCGCTGGCTGGTCATCAAGCAGACGCCTGAGCAACTGTGGCCACAGCTGAAACAGTTCTGGGAAGACTCGGGCTTCGTGCTGGCCAAGGAAAACGCCACCGCCGGCACCATGGAAACCGAATGGAACGAAAACCGCGCGAAGATTCCGCAGGATTTCATCCGCAACACCATCGGCAAGGTCTTTGACTCGGTCTATTCGAGCGGCGAGCGCGACAAGTTCCGCACCCGCGTCGAACGCCGCGCCGACGGCGCCAGCGAGATCTACATCAGCCATCGCGGCGCCCAGGAAGTGGTGACCGGCGCCCAGAAGGAATCGACCACCTGGATGCCGCGTCCCAACGATCCGGGCCTGGAAGCTGAATTCCTGGCGCGCCTGATGACCAAGCTGGGCAACGGTTCGGAAGTGGCGCAAGCCAAATCCGCTGTCGACACCGCGATTGTGCAGCCGCAGCATGCGTCGCTGGTGGGCACGGGCGCCGACCGCGCCGTGCAGGTGGACGAGGGCTTCGACCGCGCCTGGCGCCGTGTGGGCCTGGCGCTGGACCGCGCCGGCTTCACTGTGGAAGACCGCGACCGCACCCAGGGTACGTATTTCGTTCGTTACGTGGATGATGCGGCTGAGACCAAGGGCTTCTTCAGCAAGCTGTTCAGCTGGGGCTCGTCGTCGGAAGCCGATAAGGAAGCGCAGCGCTATCGCATTTCGGTGAAAGCCGGCGCGGGTAATAGCAGCACCGTTACCGTGTTGAGCAATGCCGGCAAGGCGGAAGCCACCCCGGTCGCCGATAAGATCCTGACGCTGCTGCACGAGCAATTGAAATAAAGCGATAGCCGGTAATTGCCGGCTATTTAAAACAAAACCCGCCAGCCTGAACGCGCTTAGGATTGCGTTCAGGCTGGCGGGTTTTTTATATCCGCATCCAAATGGAGCTTTCCCCTTGGATGCAAAAGCATCAGGCGTAAAAAAACCGGCCCGAAGGCCGGCTTTTCCACAGGCTGATTACTTCGAAGCAGCAGGAGCAGCAGCAGCCGAAGCGGCTGGAGCAGCGGCAGCGTCCGAAGCGGCAGGAGCAGCAGCGGCTGGAGCAGCAGCGTCAGCAGCTGGAGCAGGTGCTGGAGCAGCAGCAGGAGCAGCAGCTTCTGGAGCAGCTACTGGAGCTGGAGCGGCAGGAGCTTCTTCTTTTTTCGAGCAAGCAGCCAGAGCAACAGCCAGCAGGGAAACGATCAGCAGGGATTTTTTCATGGGGTTTTCCTTAATTAATTCAAAATTAAACACAATTGTTGCGATTAATAATTACCGGTAATTATCGCTCATTAGGTCGTCTTCGAAGGCTTTCGTACCGACAATGGTGCCTGCCAGACAACGGAAACTTCCTAACCGAATATTATAGCGATTTTTAGTGCGTCGCAATAGGAGAAACAGACGTTTCCACAACTATTTTGCGATATCGCAACTTTTCCGTTTCGACTCTACTTTAGCAGATTCGGCACAGAATACCAGTGTTCGCATCGAACACCGGCATTTTACCTTGAACTGGATCATAATCCAGTTGAGTTTGCGAACAAACTGGGTGCGGATTCTAACCAAATCGTAATAAAACGATCACCGCTGGTTTGCGTATCTTCCGGCCCGTCAAAAACCGCTTCGCCACGGAAATGATCCGAGTGAAATCGCCGCACGATATGGCGCTCGTCGGCGATGCAAAAAGAGTCCGTCAGCTGGCGCAATTGCTGGCTGGTGCGGCGCACTTCCACCAGATGGCTGTAATCCTTGATCAAGCGCAGAAAACGCGGCGCGTCGCGTTCGATGTGATGGCCGTCATGCCCGGCCAGCTGCAATTTGCCGCCATTGTGCAGGAATCGTCGCAGCAGGGCGTCGGTGGCGCTGCTGCCCAGCTCCCAGATGGCGAAATCCGGGTCGAACAGCGTCAGCGTGTGCTCGGCGCGGGTGAAGCAGCTGGCCAGGTGCTGGAGAAATTCCGCCCTGGTGGTGAATGGAAAACTCTGCCTGTCCATGCCGCCTCCCCGTGATTAGCCCAACTCGATCCAGCCGTCCTGATACCAGGTGTACAAAGCGTCCATGACGTCGTCCGACGCCTGGGCCGCCTCCGCGCCGGTCAGCGCGCGGTTGTTGGCCAGCAGCTCCAGCGTGATCTTGTCGGCGCGGCTGACGCCGAACGATTCGCCGTTGATGAACACGTGCTTGCCGCGGTACAGCATCTGCGACTTGCGCGACAGCGACAGGCCCTTTTTCGCCACCGCTTCGCCGAACTTGCCGAACGTCAGCGGCTTGGCCGGGCCGGTGAAGAACACGTTGTGCTTGGGCTCGGACATGTACTCGCCCAGGAAGATGGTAATGTCTTCCTCGGTGAAGCTGACCTTGTTGATTTCCGCGGCGATCGTGTTCAGCATGTCGCGCGGGATCTCGGCCGGTTTGGAGGTCGCCTCCAGGTCGGGATCGCCGTAGCGGCCCGGCAGGTCGATCGAGTCGGCCATGAACTGCAGGAAGGCCTCGCCCAGCTCCTGGTAGGACGGCGAACGGAAGCCGATCGAATAGGTCTGGCAATCGCCGATGGCGACGCCGTCGTGCGCGTAGTGCGGCGGCAGGTACAGCATATCGCCCGGATTGAGCACGAACTCCTCTTGCGGCTTGAAATTGGCCAGGATCTTCAGCGGCAGGCCTTCGACCAGGCTCAGGTCCTTCTGCGGGCCGATCTGCCAGCGGCGCTGCCCCTGCGCTTGCAGTAGGAACACGTCGTAGGAATCGAAGTGCGGACCGACGCCGCCGCCATCGGTGGCGAAGCTGACCATCAGGTCGTCCAGGCGCGCGTCCGGCAGGAAGCGGAACTGGCGCAGCAGCGCGTCGGCCTTGGCGTCGAACAGGTTGACGCCCTGGACCAGCACGGTCCATTCCTTCTGGTCCATCGGCGGCAGGCCTTCCAGCGGGCCGTGCTGCATATTCCACTGGCCGTCGACATTCGTCACCAGGCGCGATTCCGCGTGGTTGGTCGAGGCCAGCTTGGTCAGCGCCTCCATGCTCAGCAGCGGCTTGAAGCCGGGGATGGCGTTACGGATCAGCAGGGGCTTTTTGTGCCAGTAGTCGCGCAGGAACTGCGCCGGCGTGATGTCGCCGAGGAGAGGTAATTTTTTCATGCGCTCATTATAACCATCGCCGCGCCGATTGTCGGGCTGGCGGCGGTCGGGCAGACGATCCAAGGTATAATTCCGGGGCTTATATACAGAAAGGAATTTCAAAATGAAGATTGCCAAGAACACGGTCGTGACTGTGAATTACAAGCTGTCCGATGCCCAGGACAATCTGATCGAAGACGGCCGTCAGCCTATGGTCTACCTGCACGGCGGCTACGAGAACACCCTGCCGAAGATCGAAGAAGAGCTGGACGGCAAGGAAGTCGGTTATTCCTCCATCATCCAGATCGAACCGGAAGATGCGTTCGGCGACTACGACGCCGCGCTGGTCAAGGTCGAGCCACGCAACCGCCTGCCGGAGCCGCTGGAAGTGGGCATGCAGTTCGAAGGCATGCCGGACGGCGACGATGGCGAGGAAGCGATGATCTTCACCGTCACCGATATCGCTGACGACAAAGTGGTCCTGGACGGCAATCACCCGCTGGCCGGCATGGCGCTGCGCTTCTCGTTGAGCGTGGCCGAAGTGCGCGAAGCCACGGACGAGGAAATCGCCCACGGCCACGTGCACGGCGCCCACGGCCACCACCACGGTGACGAGGACGACGAAGGTGAAGAAGGCGATCACGTCGCCATCCACCCGATCCACTAAGCTGTAGAAGTTACTGCGTCGCCTCGGCGGCGCCGCCCTTGAGCGTGAACAGGGCGGCGCTGCCGGGCGCGACGCGCACCTCGGCCCACTCCCCGGCCAGGCTCAGATGTCCCACATTGCCGCGCCAGACGATGGACGGCTCGGTCCCGGCGCCGCCCTGGGTATCGATCAGCAGCACCTTCCCATTGAATTTTTCCGCCATCGCCCGTATCTGCCGGCGCGGTTCGGCGAAGCCATCCTGTTTCGACTGAAAACTCGGCAGCAGCGAGAAGCCTTGCTCCGCCTGAACGCCGACGTCGCCGTCCGAGAACAGCACCAGTCCCTGCATCTTCTGCCGCTCGGCCAGCGTGAACAGGCGGTGCAGCCAGGCGCGGTTGGCCACCAGCCGGTCCTCGTACTCGCTGTTGCGGCCGGCCTCGGCGCGGAAGTGATTGTTGTTGGCCGGCAGATTGATGGTGGCGAACAGCACCTTGCCGTATTCCCAGTGCGCGTTCTCCGCGTAGCTGCGGAACTTGGCGCTGGCCGACAAGCGCGTCATCGGCAAGCGGCGCTCGCCCAGCGATTCGCCGTCGGCGTAGAACAGTTCGCGCAGGCGGTTCAGGCGTTCGATGGCGTTCGAGCGGCCGATGGAATTGACGCAGCCGCTCCAGTCGCTGCCGGCCAGCGAGACGATCATCGGCGGCGCGGCCTCGTTGAGCAGCGCGCGGCGCTGGGCATACAGCCTGTCGCTGCAAGGCTCCGTGCTGGACTTGATGCCGGTGGCGACGATGAACGCCGGCGCGACCTGCGTAACATCGGCGATGGCGCGCTTGAGCACCGATTCATCCGGGCCGCTCTTGAACGAATGGCCGATCACGCCGAACTGGAAGCCGCGCATGGCCGGCTGCGCGGCCTGCGCCTGCGACGCGGCCAGCGCGGCGATCGCAGCCGCGCCGGACGCGATCGCGACCAGGTAGCGCAGCGGCGCAGCGGCGGTAGCCGTGCCAGGGACGCGCGACGACATCATGCCTGCGCGGTCTCCGTCAGGCGCTTGAGCTGATACAGGCGTTCCAGCGCTTCGCGCGGCGTCAGCGCGTCGGGATCGAGATCGTCGAGCGCATCGAGCAGTTCGCGCATCGCCGGGCTGGCCGCTGCGGGCGCGCTGTGCGCCCGCGCGTCGAGCACCTCGTCGTCCGCGTCGGCGGTCGGCGCGGCGAACAAATCCAGCTGCGGCGTGGCGTCCAGCGCCTGCGCCTCCAGCCGCGCCAGATGCTTGCGCGCGGCCTTGATCACCGGCTGCGGCACGCCGGCCAGCTGCGCCACCTGCAAGCCGTAGCTCTGCGACGCCGGGCCATCCTGCACCGCATGCAGGAACACGATACTGTCCTTGTGCTCGACCGCCGACAGGTGCACGTTGGCCGCCGTCGGATGGCTCTCCGGCAGCTGCGTCAATTCGAAGTAGTGGGTGGCGAACAGCGAGAAGCTGCGGCTGGTGTCGATCAGGTGGCGCGCGATGGCCCACGCCAGCGCCAGGCCGTCGAAGGTCGAGGTGCCGCGTCCCACTTCATCCATCAGCACCAGCGAATGCTCGGTGGCGCCGTTCAGGATCGCGGCCGATTCGGTCATCTCCACCATGAAGGTCGAGCGGCCGCCGGCCAGGTCGTCGGTGGCGCCGATGCGGGTGAAGATGCGGTCGATCGGGCCGATGGTCGCGCTGGTGGCCGGCACGTAGCTGCCCACGTAGGCCAGCAGCGTGATCAGCGCCACCTGGCGCATGAAGGTCGATTTACCGCCCATGTTAGGGCCGGTGATCAGCAGCAGGCGGCGGTCTTCGACGAAGCGGCAATCGTTGGCGATGAAACGTTCGATCTGGTTCTCCACCACCGGATGGCGGCCTTCGACGATGTTGATGCACGGCGTGTCCACCAGTTGCGGCGCACACCAGTTGTGGCGCAGCGCGTGGTCGGTCAGCGAGGTCAGGGCGTCGAGCTGTGCCAGCGCCTTCGAGATCGTCTGCAGCGTGCCGATGTACGGCGCCAGGTCGCCCAGCAGCTGGTCGTACAGCATCTTCTCGCGCGCCAGCGCCTTGTCCTGCGCCGACAGCGCCTTGTCCTCGAAAGCCTTCAGCTCCGGCGTGATGTAGCGCTCCGCGTTCTTCAGCGTCTGGCGGCGGCGGTAGTCGTCCGGCACCTTGGTGGTCTGGCCGTGCGTGACCTCGATGTAGAAGCCGTGCACCTTGTTGTACTCCACGCGCAGGTTGGCGATGCCGGTGCGGGCGCGCTCGCGCGTTTCGAGATCGACCAGGAACTGGCCGGCGTTCTCGGACAATGCGCGCAGCTCGTCGAGCTCCGCGTCGAAGCCGCGCGCGAACACGCCGCCGTCGCGCACCATCGCGGCCGGCTCCAGCGCCACCGCGCGTTGCAGCAGGTCGAGGCAGGCGGCCGGCGTAGCCATGTCGGCGTGAACCGCGGCCAACAGGCCGTCCGGATCGGTCAGCGCGCGCTGCATCGCCTGGCGCAGCGACGGCAACTGCTGCAAGCCGTCGCGCAGGCTGGCCAGGTCGCGTGGACGCGCCGACAGCAGCGCGATGCGGGTGGTGATGCGTTCGATGTCCGGCACCTGCGCCAGCGTGTGCGACAGCGCGCCGGTGGCGTCGGCGTGGCCCAGCGCGGCGATGGCCTCGTGGCGCGAGCGGGCGATGGCCTGGTCGCGGCGCGCGTGGTGCAGCCAGTGGCGCAGCAGGCGCGAACCCATCGCGGTGCGGCAGTGGTCCAGCAGCGAGAACAGGGTAGGCGACTCCTGGCCGCGTATGGTCTCGGTCAGTTCCAGGTTGCGGCGGGTGGCGGCATCGAGGCCGATGAATTCATTCTCGGTCTCGGTGGCCAGCGAGCGCACGTGCTGCAGGCCGCGTCCCTGCGTCGACTGCGCATAGCGCAGCAGCGCGCCGGCCGCGCCGAACGCCGCTCCCAAGCCATCGGCGCCGAAGCCGGTCAGCGTCGCCACGCCGAGTTGATCGAGCAGGGACTTGTGGCCGCTGACCACGTCGAAGTGCCAGTCCGGCACGCGGTTCACGTGGCAGTGGACGTCCTCCTCGAACAGGTCGGCGTTATCGCCACGCAGCACCTCGGCCGGCGCGATGCGCTCCAGCTCCTGCTGCATGCGGGCGGTGACGGTGCGGGTGTCGCCGGAGAACTCCATCAGCTTCAACGCGCCGCTGGCCAGCGACAGCCACGCCAGGCCGGCCGTGGCCACCTTGCGCTGGCTGATGATGCACATCGCCAGCAGCGGGCGTTCGGCCTTTTCCGGCAGCAGGTCGGCGTCGGTCAGCGTGCCCGGGGTAACCACGCGCATCACCTTGCGTTCGACCGGGCCCTTGCTGGTGGCTGGATCGCCGATCTGCTCGCAGATCGCGCACGACTCGCCGATCTTGACCAGCTTGGCCAGGTAGCCTTCGAGCGAATGGAAAGGCACGCCGCACATCTTGATCGGCTGGCCGCCCGAGCTGCCGCGCGCGGTCAGCGTGATGCCCAGCACGCGCGCCGCCTTTTCCGCGTCCGAATGGAACAGCTCATAGAAGTCGCCCATGCGGTAGAACACCAGCATGTCCGGGTATTCGGCCTTGATGCTCAGGTACTGAGCCATCATGGGGGTGACTTTTTCGGTAGGGCTGTTCTTGACGGCGGCGGCGTTGATTTCGGTCGGGACGGTGGTCATTGGTTCTTTTTCGGCGGTGCGATGAGTCTGGTTTTGCAGGGGTAAAATCGACCCCGGCGCGTAACCTATCATTCTACCGCTTTCGGGCGCGCGCCCCCAAGATTGTGTTTGCTATCAGAGCCGCCCCTGGCCGGGCAATGATGCCGTTTCTGACAATTTGTAATGCTTCAGCCATGTTGACGTCATGTTGCTGCGGTAAACTCACGGCCGCGAGGGCGGGAAGCTCCGCAGAGACTGCAAAGGACAGATATGCGCTTGCTCGTGGTGGAGGATGAACAAAAGGCCGGGGAGTACCTCCAGAAGGGCCTTACCGAGTCCGGCTTTGTGGTGGACTGGGCCAATAACGGGCCGGAAGGCTTGCATGCGGCGACCACCAGCCACTACGACCTGATCGTGCTCGATGTCATGCTGCCCGGGATGGACGGCTGGCAAATCGTCACGGAACTGCGCAAGACGGTCGACACTCCGGTGCTGTTCCTGACCGCGCGCGACGCGCTCAACGACCGCATCAAGGGCCTGGAGCTGGGCGCCGATGACTACCTGGTCAAGCCGTTCGCCTTTGCCGAACTGCTGGTCCGGATTCGCACCCTGCTGCGGCGCGGGCCGATCAAGGAACCCGAACTGTTCCAGATAGCCGACCTGGAACTGGACGTGCCCAAGCGCCGCGTGACGCGCGCCGGCCAGCGTATCGATCTCACGGCGAAGGAATTCGCGTTGCTGCACCTGATGTCCAAGCGCGTGGGCCAGGTGTTGTCCCGGCCATTGATCGCCTCGCAGGTCTGGGACATGAATTTCGACAGCGACACCAATGTGGTGGACGTGGCGGTGCGCCGGCTGCGCGCCAAGATCGACGATCCCTACACGGTCAAGCTGATCCACACCATCCGCAGCATGGGATACGTGCTGGAAGACCGGGGATGAACAGGCCCGGCTATTCGCTGACCGCACAGCTGGGCGCGTTGTTTGCCATTGTGGCGGTCATCGTTTTCTCGGCGGTAGGCTTTTATCTCTACCGGGCGCTGGCCGTCCAGCTTCAAGAGCGGGACGAGGCGGAACTCGTGGAGCGCGTGGCGCAAGTGCGGCACCTGCTCGCTGAAACCTCGGATGCCGGTTCAATACAACGTGAGCCGCACCGCTTCCTCGATGCTGTCGACGCCGGCCACGGATTTTTCCTGGTCATCCAGACTCCTGGCGGACAGGTGCTGGCCCAAAATACGGCGGAACGCGGCTTTACGTTTCCCGGAGGCGCTGTGGCGGCCGATGCCACGCCGTCCACCGGCGATACCCGCCACACTGTCGCGGCCGACGGCGGCGCGTTGCAAGAGCTGACTGCGATGGGCCGTGTCGGCACCAGCGGCGATGTGGTGCGCATCTCGGTGGCACGCACCGCTCATGAACGCCAGGAGGTACTCCGGACCTACCGCTTGAAAGTCTGGATCGCGGCGCTCGCCGGCGCCATGTTGACCGCCGCGACCGGCTATCTTCTGGTGCACCGGGGCTTGGCGCGTGTACGTGCGCTGGCCGCGCAGGCGCAAGAGGTCACGGCGCGCAACCTCGACAAGCGGCTGGACGCCGACGCCGCGCCCGCCGAGCTGCGCCTGTTGGCGGATTCCTTCAACCGGGTGCTGGACCGCTTGCAAGACAGCTTCAACAGGCTGTCGCAATTCGCCGATGACCTGGCGCATGACTTGCGCACGCCCTTGAACAATCTGATGGTGCAGACCGAGGTGGTGTTTTCGCAGCCGCGCGACATCGAGGAGTACCAGAATTTACTGTCCTCCAACCATGAGGAATTCGGCAGGCTGGCCAGAATGGTGGAAAGCATGCTGTTTCTGGCGCGCGCGGATCACGACCAGGTCGCCCTCAGCACCGAGCGCCTGAGCGCGGCCGAGGAGCTGGGCATGGTTGCCGAATACTTTGAAGGATTGGCGTCGGACGCCGGTGTCAGCCTGAAGATCGAGGCATCGGGGGAGGTATGGGCTGACGCACATCTGTTGCGCAGGGCGGTCAGCAACCTGGTGGTCAATGCCGTGCGCTACACGCCGCCAGGCAGCGCCATTGTGCTAGCGGCGGCTAGCAGCGGCGCCGGCACGACGATTTCCGTGACCAATTCCGGCCCGGGAATCGATCCGGCGCATCTGCCACGGGTGTTCGACCGCTACTACCGCTCCGATCAATCACGCTCCTCACAATCGAGTTCGGCTGGCTTGGGCCTGGCCATCGTGAAGTCGATCATGGCCTTGCATGGCGGCCACGCGAGCGTGACGAGCGAGGTCAATGGCACGACGCGCTTCGCCTTGCTCTTTCCAGATTCTGCAATGTAAATGTAATTTTTCGGTCATGCGGGTGTGCGAGTCGGCTCCTTAGAATAGCCTCATCGACTACACAACACACCACCTTGAAAGGGTAAGCATGAAAAACGTTAAAGCCGCAATCGCCTCCATTATTTTCGCCGCCGCCATGGCACCGTTGGCCGGCATGGCACACCAGGACAACGCCGCGGCCGGTCCTGCGCTCGGCCGCGCGGCGCCGGCGCAAGCGGCCACGCGCACGATCGTGGTCTCGGCCGCCACCAAGTTCATCAACGTTGAAAACGGCGATGTGGTGACGATCGATGTGGACGGCAAATCGTTCACCTGGCAGTTCGACACGCTGCGCGATAGCGACCGCTTCGCACTCGCCGCGATCGCGCCGGCCGGCATCAACACCCACGGCGTATGGGTCTATGTCGCACCAAATCCGCTGTACGTGAACTGAGGGAAGAACGCACATGAAAGCACTGTCTAACATCATTGCCGCGGCGACCGTTGCCGCCGCCGTCCTGGCCAGTCCGCTGGCGATGGCGCACGCGACGCTGAAAAACGCCGCCCCGGCAGCGGGCGCGGTCGTGGAGGCGGCACCGAAGGAAATCGCGCTCACCTTCAATGAAAAAATCGAACAGGCATTCAGCACCATCACTGTCGCTGACGGCGCCGGTAAAGAACTCGCAACGGGGAAAGCCACGGTGGACGAGGCCAATCCAGCCATCCTGCATCTTGCCGTGGCTGGCCTGTCGGCGGGAACCTATACGGTCAGCTGGGCCGTTGCGGGGCATGACGGCCATCGTCGCAAGGGCGACTTCAAGTTTACGGTGAAATGAACACTTAAATTTTGGAGAAACAAATGAAGAATATTAGCGCCGCGATTTCACTCGCTTTATTCAGTTCGATGTTGTCGCTGGCCGCGGCAGCTGCAAGCGGCGACCAGATGCACGGCACCGCGCATCAGCATGGCGCTCACGATCATGGCGCGCCTCCGGTCGGAAAGCCGGGTGATCCTGCCCAGGCGACACGTACCGTCGTTGTCGACATGAACGACACGATGCGGTTTTCGCCGTCGACCATCACGGTCAAACAAGGCGAAGTGGTGCGGTTTGTGGTGAAGAATTCGGGAAAACTGAAGCATGAGATAGTGATTGGCTCTGCCAGCGAACTGAAGGAGCATGCGCAAATGATGGCGAAGTTCCCGGAAATGGAGCACGCCGAGGCCAATCAGGTGACCCTGGCGCCAGGCATGAGCGGCCATCTGGTCTGGCAGTTCGACAGTGCCGGAAAAGTCGAGTTCGCGTGTTTGCAACCGGGGCATTTTGAAGCCGGCATGAAGGGCATCGTGGTGGTTGACGGGAAAATGTAATCTAAGTGCTGTTCTTGACCGCGTCGTTGATTTCGTCCGGGACGATGGCCATTGGTTTTTTTGGTGGTGATGGGGCCGGTTTTGCGAACGCTCAACCGGCCCTCCTTGCTTGAAGCTGGCAATGCGCTTGGATATGATGCAATGACTGTGCTTGGAAAGCGCACTGCTGGTAGTAGTTCTGCGAATGTAGGAAAGATCGTAGAGATGCTCCCTGGCGTCCTTCCAGCTTGCGGGGTAATATTGCAGAAATAGTCAGAAGGCGGGCGGCAATGGATAAATTGAAGGCGATGCAAATTTTCGTCAAGGTCGTGGACAAGAAAAGCCTGACGGTCGCAGCGCAGAACTCCAATCTATCCGTTTCGATGGTCAGCAACTACCTCAAGTATCTCGAGGACGACCTGGGCACCGCGCTGGTGGCCCGCACCACCCGCAACCTGTCGATCACCGATTTCGGCACCTACTATTACGGCGTCTGCCAGAACGTGCTGGCGATGATACGGGAGAGCGGGGAGGTGGCCTCCAATTTCACCGTCAATCCCGAAGGCACGCTGAACCTGGCCGCGCCCCGTACCTTCGGCGTCGCCGCGCTGCTGCCGCGGCTGGCCGAGTTCTACGCGCAGTACCCGAAGATCCGCGTCGATGTCTCGATCAGCGACGACATCGTCGACATGACCACGACCGATTACGACGCCGCCATCCGGCTCGGCCCGCTGTCCGATTCGAACCTGGTGGCGCGGCCGCTGCGGCCGTATTCCGTGGTGCTGTGCGCCTCGCCGGATTACCTGGCCGGCCATCCGCCGCCTTCCTCTCCCGAGGACCTGGCCCGGCATCCGTGCATCGCCACCTACTTCGATCACAAGACCGTCTGGAACCGTCTGCAAACCACGTGGGAATTCATCGGCGGCGGCGACGCGATCCACAAGGTCAACGTCCCCTTCAAGATGCAGGTGAACGACGCGCAGGGCGCCTGCGCGCTGGTCCTGAAGGGCGCCGGCATCGCGCTGATCCCGGAACTGCTGGCGCAACCGTGGCTGCAAAACGGCCAACTGGTGCGCCTGTTGCCGGAATACCGCGTACCCGACCGCGCCATGCACCTGGTCTACCGGAAAGTCGACCACATGCCGTCGACGCTGAAGGCCCTGGTTAAATTTCTGCTGGACGAATTTTCCTGACACCCGGCGCCACGATCAACGCGCCGACGGCCAGCGCGGCGATCGCGCATAACAGCGCAGTGACCATGCCGCCGGCCAGGCGCGCGGCCGTGACGTCGCCGACGATCAGCCCCATCGTGGCGACGCCGATCAAGCCGCCGATCTGGCGCGAGGCGTTCAGCACGCCGGACGCGACGCCGATGTAGCGCTGTTCGGTTGACGACACCATCGCATTGGTCAACGCCGGCACCGCCAGTCCGATGCCCAGCCCTGCCGCGACGAACTGGACGCCGATGTGCGCGTAGCGGCCATCGCCGACAAACGGCAACATCGCAAGGTAGCCCAGCGCGGCCAGCGAGATGCCGGACACCAGCACCACCCTGTGGCCATGCCTCACCATCAGCCTGCCGCACAACAGGTTGGCGGCCATGATGGAGCCGGTCATCGGCAGGAAGGCCAGGCCGGTATCGAGCGGCGAGTAGGCCCACGCATATTGGAAGAACAGGCTGAACAAAAAGATCTGCCCATAGAACGCGAAGTTGACCAGGATGCCCGCCAGCGCCGACGAGGCGAGACGGCCGCTCCTGAACAGGTGCAGCGGCAGCATGGGCTGTGCCGTGTTTTTCTCGGCCGCGACAAACGCCGCGCCGGACAGCAGGAACACCATCATCCCGCCCACCACCAGCGGCGAATAGGGACCGGACGAATTCACCTGGATCAAGGCCAGCGTGAAGCCGCCCAGCGCCAGGGCGGCCAGCAGCTGTCCCGGAATATCGATCGCGCGGCCGGCCGTGCTGGCGGTGTCCTTCACCCAGCGCCAGGCGATCAGGCTGCCGACCAGCGCGATGGGCACGTTGACAAAGAAGATGGCTCGCCAGCCGGTCAGCGAGATCAGCACGCCGCCGAACACCGGACCGAGCGCCAGCGCCATGCCGCCCGCCGCGGCCCACAGGCTGATCGCCCGGCTGCGCGCGTCCTTGTCCGGGAAGGCCTGGTTGACGATGGCCAGCGAGGCCGGCACCACCAGCGCCGCCCCCAGTCCTTGCAGCAGGCGGTAGGCGATCAGCGCGGCCAGGCTGCCGGCGACGCCGCACAGCAGGGAGGCCAGCGCGAACAACACGAAGCCGGTGAGGAAGACTTTCCTGGGGCCGAAGCGGTCGCCCAGCGCGCCCGCCGTCAGCAGGAAGGCGGCGAAGGTCAGCGTGTAGCCGCTGACCACCCATTCAAGATGCGACATGGTGCCGGTGAACTCGGCGCGCAGGCTGCGCAGCGCGACGTTGACCACGCTGACGTCGAGTATGACGATGACGAAGGCGAGGCAGGATGACAGGAGCGCGAGCCGCTTCCCGGTTGGCGTGGACATGATGAGGTTCTCCTGTTGCGTGAGGCAAGGCGTCGATCGTAGTTCGTGGTCGATCGCGCCGTAAAGAACTCATCCCTGAAAACAGTTTGCAGCGGCGTTAAACAATCACGGAGCGCGGGCTCCGATCGTTTCACCGCTGGCGCCGCGCAGCAGGAACACGCCGTACAGGCACAGCGGCAACACCGCCAGCACCGCGGCAAACGGCAGCACCGAACCCTCGCCGGTGCTGGTCGCCGCGAGTGCCGACGTCACCAATGCGAAGTCCCACAGGCCGTGCACCACGATCATCGGCCACACCGAGCGCGTGCGCAGGCAAATGGCGGCGTAGCCCACGCCCTGCAGCGAGGCCGCGAGCGCCTGCCACAGCGCGCCGCCGAAGTCGCCGCTCGCCCAACCATTGACGGTGTGGACCACGCCGAACAACAGCGACGAGACCAGCACGGCAGGCCAAACCCCGTGCCGGTCCAGCAGGCCTTGCAGCAATACCGAGCGGAACATCAACTCCTCCGACACGGCCACCAGCGCCGTATTGCAGCCGACGACCAGCAGTACTTTTGCCGGCGGCCATCCGTCCGCCCACGCCACAAGCAGCATCAGCAGCGAAAAGAGCAGGGGCGGCAAGACCAGCCGCAGCGATTTCCACGATTCGGGAGCATGCAGGCCGGCGGCGCGGCGGTCGACCGAAGCCAGCGCCACCCCCAGCGCAAACAAGGCCGCCAACACCCACCCGGAGCCGATGCCGCCGGCCACCGATTCAACCAACGATAGCTGGCCGCCGCCGAGCAATCTGCGGGTGCCCAATGTCAGGCCCAGCCAAACCGCCAGCGCAGCGAGCGCCAGCGGCAAAGTTATGTGGAGTCGTTTCATGCGGGGGTCTTCTTGGTTTATCTACCAAGCAATAATACAGGAGTGCAATTTCAGCGGTGAACAAACGAAAGCCACCGTCATCCCTCGTTTTCGCTTTCCCCGCCTTGCCTAACATACAAACCAAAGCTGTGTATTAAAGACAACAGTAATTTTTTGCGTCTGTGGCTGAAACACTCACGTTTGCTCACCGCAGGAAAAAAATTCAAGCGAACTGTTGTGACTAAAAATTAATTAAGCAATACTTAAGTTGAAACTTTTGCATGTCTTGTTCGCAATGCATGCGGGTTTCAGAGTGCATATTTCACAGGGAAAACGGACATTTCGGATCAACAATAAAATTAAGGGTATAGCAGGCATGAAACTTTCAGTGAACCCGTCACCGACTCCCCGCCTCAAAAAGGCGAGGGCAACGCTGCGTCCCACCGCTGGACGCATGTTAATTGCTTTCATGGCATTGGGCTGGACCATCTCCAGCTCCGCCGCCACCCCGAGCCAATCGACAGGCGAATTCTGGCAGGACGTCGGCCCCGCGGGCGGACGCAGCGCGCAAGCGGCCGGCACGTCCGGCCCGCGCCGCTTCCACGCCGCCAGCCTGAACCGCAACGGCCTGAGGCAGCTGGCCAAGTCGGCGCCGCTGGAGCGCACCGACGCCGCCGCCGTCAGCCCGCTGATCATTTCGCTGCCGCACCCGGATGGCGGCTACCAGCGCTTCGCCATCGTCGATTCGCCGATCATGGAAGCGGGCCTGGCCGCCAAGCACCCTGAAATCAAGACCTACGCCGGCAAGGGCATCGACGATCCGAACGCCAGCCTGCGCATGGACATCACCCCGCTGGGCCTGCACGCCTCGGTGCGCACGCCGGCGGGCGCCTGGTATGTCGATCCGCAAACCGCGCTGGACGACAGCGTCTACAACAGCTATCACAGCCGCGACCTGGCCAACAGCCACGGCGCGCTGCGCGAAGCTCCGCTGACCGAGGCGCAGATCGCCCTGTCGCAGGGCTTCTACCACGCCGACGACAAGGTCGAAGTGCGCGGCGCCGGTTTCACGCCGGGCGCCTCGGTCACGGTCTCGGTGCGCAACGAGGGCGACAGCGCCACGCGCCAGAGCGTGGTCGTCACCGCCGACGCCGAGGGCGTGATCAACACCACGCTGGTGGCCGATCCGTCGCGCAACACCGGCGCCTTCGAAGTGAGCGCCACCGACGGCAAGTCGGCCAGCACCGTGGCCTACCACGTGGTGGACGACCAGGTCGTGGCCGGCCCGACCTCCGGCAACCAGCTGCGCACCTACCGCCTGGCGCTGGTCACCGACCCGTCCTACGCCACCTATTTCGGCGGCCCGGCCAACGTCACTGCGGCCAAGGTCACGCTGATCAACCGCGTGACCCAGGTCTATGAGGACGAGACCGCGATCCGCCTGATGTTGATCAACAATACCGACGCGCTGAACCTGGACACCGCCGCCCAGATGACCGGCGCCAACGGCCCCTGCGGCGGCGCGGCCTGCTTCACCACCGCGCAGGCGGCTGGCTGCGACAGTCCCACGCTGTCGCGTAACCGCGTCGTGGCCGGCTTGCTGGCCGGCGCCGGCAACTTCGACATCGGCCATATCGCGTTCGGCCTCAACGGCGGCGGCATCGCCAGCCTGGGTGTGGTCGGCGGCAGCGGCAAGGCGCAGGGTTGCACCGGCATCCCCACCCCGGTCGGCGACTTCTACGCGGTCGATTACGTGGCGCACGAAATGGGCCACCAGTTCTCCGGCAACCACACCTTCAACGGCGTGATCAGCAATTGCTCGGGCGGCAACCGCAACGCCGGCACGTCGGTGGAGCCGGGCAGCGGCTCGTCGATCATGGCCTACGCCGGCATTTGCGGCACCGACAATCTGCAGACCCACAGCGACGCCTATTGGTCGCAGCGCAGCTTCGATGAAATCGTCACCTACACCTCGGGCGCGGAAACCAACGTCAACGAAGTGCAGATGGTGGCGCTGACCAACTTCAGCGGCACCCAGCAGTTCAAGCTGCGCTACAACGGCCACGACTCCGCGCCCATCGTCCGCGGCAGCAATTTCACCGTCGGCGGCATCAAGAACGCCATCGAGGGCATCAGCGGCTGGCCTGCGGGCGCTACCGTGTCCGTCAGCGCGGTGAGCGACAACGCCGTCACGCTGACCTTCAACGGCGCGCTGGCCGGCACCAAGGTCGCGCTGTTGCAGCTGGTCGATTGCAGCGGCGGCTGCAGCGGCTACGTCG
The DNA here is from genome assembly GCA_025548565.1 of Rugamonas sp. A1-17. Classification (GTDB taxonomy): domain Bacteria; phylum Pseudomonadota; class Gammaproteobacteria; order Burkholderiales; family Burkholderiaceae_D; genus Rugamonas. The sequence continues at coordinate 170,587 of JAJLPB010000010.1, read as the reverse complement.
GCGAGATCGTCTCCGGCGGCGCCACCACCCGCCGCGGCGCGCTGTCGTTCACCGGCAATACCACGCCGGTGGTGACGGTGCCAACGGGCTACACCATCCCGGTGCGCACGCCGTTCGCGCTGACCGGCAGCGCCACCGACGGCGAGGCCGATACCCTGACCTACATGTGGGAGCAGAACGACCGCGCCAACGGCACCGGCACCGGCTTGATCAGCAACGCCAAAACCAACGGCCCGCTGTTCCGCCAGTTCGGCGTGCGCGCCGTGGTCAGCAACGACGACACCATCAAGTACGGCTCGCCGGGCGAGAACCACGTCAGCACCGATCCGACCCGCGTGTTCCCGGACATGGCGCAGATCCTGGCCAACAACACCAATGCCGAAACCGGCAGCTGCCCGGCCGCCGCCGCGACGCCGACCCCGGCCGACATCGAGTGCTTCTCGGAGTTCCTGCCGACGGCCGACTACGTGGGCTTCGGCGCCAACGCCAATCCGGCCTCGCTGAACTTCCGCCTGACGGCGCGTGACGGCCGTGGCGGCGTCGGCAACGCCAGTACCAAACTGGTGCTGGCGCCGAACGCCGGTCCCTTCCTGGTGACGTCGCCGAACACAGCGGTGTCGATGGACGCCGGCTCGACCCAGACCGTGACCTGGAGCGTGGCCAACACCAACGTAGCGCCGGTCAACACCGCCAACGTGAAGATCACGCTGTCCACCGACGGCGGCAAGACCTATCCGTACACGCTGGCGGCCAGCACGCCCAACAACGGCAGCAAGGCGGTCACGTTGCCGATGGTGGGCAGCGCCACGGCGCGCATCAAGGTGGAAGCGGTCGACAACGTCTTCTTCGACGTGTCGAACGCCAACTTCACGATCCGCCTGGTGGGCGACGTCAACGGCGACGGCGCGCTCAACTGCGACGACCTGGCCATCATCAAGGCCGCGCTGGGCAAGCGCACCGGCCAGGCCGGCTTCGACGCGCGCGCCGACCTGAACAAGGATGGCGTGGTGGATGCGCGCGACCTGTCGGCCGAGACGCAGCGCATACCTGGCGGTTGCCGCCTGTAAGCCACCCCACAATTGAAGCCCGTTGGGCAAAGGAAAAAATAATATGTTGAGTTTGAAAAAATGGAAATACCAGGCCGGCGCCGCGCTGCTGGCCGCCGCCTTCGCCGCGCCGTCGGTGTACGCGGCCGACCCGGTGTTGAGCATCGTCGCCACGCCGTCCAGCGGCGTGGTGGGCTCGACCATCGACCTGGACATCCGCATCGCCGGCGTGACGGACCTGTATGGCTACAACTTCTCGCTGGTGTTCAATCCGGCCTACCTGCAAGTGGCTGGCAACAGCGAAGGCGCCTTCCTGGGTTCGGACGGCGGCGCCACCGACTTCGGCGTGGCCGATGCGAGCGGCACGCCGGGGCTGGTGTCCTACGTGTATGGCAGCAAGTTCGGCCAGGTGCCGGGCGTGAGCGGCGGCGGCAGCCTGGCGCACCTGAAATTCAACGTGATCGGCGCCGGCACCAGCACGCTGAGCTTCACCGACGCCTTGTTCCTCAACTCCAATGTGGCGGATATCACGACGCAACTGGGTACGCAGACGCTGGTCACGACCGCCGTGCCGGAACCGTCGGCCTACCTGATGCTGGGTGTCGGCCTGGTGGGCCTGGCGGCCCTGCGCCGCCGTAAAGCCGGCTGATGTTTGACGGCGCTGCCGCCCCGCGCGGCAGCGCTTCATACTAACTACAGCGCGCTGACCAGCACCGCGGTGCCGGCGCCGGCTTCCGTCACGGAGAGACGGTCGGCGCGCACCGCGGCATCGCTGGCGGCCTGCGTGCGCACCGGTCCTATCATCGTGCCGTTGGCCATGCCCGCATCGTTGGTGCGGAAGCTGCCCAGCGGCGCGGCCTGGCTGCCGACGGTAACGTTATAAACCGTATTCGGCTTCAGCTTGTAGAGGAATACCTCCATTGCGTCGACCACGCCCAGGTTGCGCACCACGGCGAAGCCCTTGCCGTTCCCCCCTGTCGCCTTGAACGGGATGTTGTGCGCATCCTGGTTCACGCGCGGCACCAGGTTGGAGCGGTCGTCCGCCGACTGTGCCACCTTCGACAGGTACACCAGCGCCTGCGGCGCCTGCCCGCCGGGCATGGTGGCGACGACCCGGTTGCTGGCGCTGTCGATCACCTGCACGCCATCGCCGTTTTCCAGCCCGACGTACAGGCGGCTGCTGTCGTCCGAAGTCCAGATCCCATGCGGCAGCGCGCCGGTGGCGATGCTCGCCAGCAGGCTTGCCTCCTTGCCGGTGCTGTAGACCTTGACCAGGTTCTCGCCGCCTATCGTCACGTAGGCGCGCACTTCGCCGCCGACGGTGGCGAAGGCCAGGTGGTTGGTGATGAAACCCGTGTCGATCACGCCTGTCACCTCCAGCGTCCTGGTGCTGATGCGCGTGACCTTGCCGACGTCCTTGTGCGTCATCCATATCTCGCTGAAGTCCGGCGTGAACTGCAGGAACGGCGAGAACGGGCTGGCCACGGCGATGCGCTTGATGACGGCGTGCGTGGCGACGTCGATCACGTCGACCGTCGGCGTGAAGCTGGAGACCACGAAGGCCAGCTTGCCGTCCGGGTGGAACTGCACCATGCCTGGACCGAGGTCGGTCTGGATGCGGCGCGTTTCCCTGAACGTGGCCGGGTCGATGACGGAGATATAGTCCTCGCCGCGCACCACCACCCACACCTCCTTGCCGTCGGCACTGAAGAAGCCTTCATGCGGCGAGCGTCCCACGTAGGTCTTGCCTTTGACCTTGTTGGTCGCGGTATCGATGAAGGTGACCGAGTTGGAACCGTTGGAGATGGCGATCAGCGTCTTGTGGTCCGGCGAGAAGCCCAGGCCGTGCACATTGATCTCGCCGCGATACAGCGGCGACAGCACGTCAGGCCGCGCGTTGCCCAGCCTGATCTGGCCCAGCAGCGTATTGGTGGCTGGGCTGAACACGGAAATCGTGTTGGTGTTCTGGTCCGCCGTGTAGACGCGGTCCTGCGCCGATGGCGCGGCGAAGGCGGATGCCGACAGCAAGGCGGCGATCGCCAAAGCGATGGTCTTCATTTTTTCTCCTCAGTGGTATGGCGTTGCAGCCAGGCCTGCATCACCTTGATCTCGTTCTGCTGCTCGGCGATGATGCCGAGCGCCAGATTGCGCAGCTCCGGGTCTCCGGTATAGAGCAGCAGGGCTTTGGCCATGTCGACCGCGCCCTGGTGGTGGGGCATCATCATCGTGACGAAATCATGTTCGCTGATGCCGTTCATCGGCGCCCGCTTCATGCCGTCGTCCATCACCGCCATCGCGTCGTTCATCAGGGCGTCGAAGGACTTGGCGGTGCTGGCCACGAAGACCGGCGGCGCGGCGGCGCTGTCGCCGCCGTGGTGGTGCTGGTGCTCCTGGGCGCCGGCACGCAGCGTCGCCAGCGCCAGCGCGCAGGCGGCAGCGGTGCGCAGGGCCTTAACCACGGTACAGCGGGTTGGCGGCGACATAGACCGTGACCTTGTGGTCGATGCTGCCGGCCGGCGCGATTTTGGACAGGTCGAATGTGTCTTCCTCGCGCAGCGTGTCAAAATGCCAGGTGAAACTGGTCCCGCCGGACTGGAATTCCACGGTGTCGCCGTTGTTGACGTTGACCCAGGGCGTGCTGGCGGTGATGACCACGTGGCGCTCGGCGTTGGCCGGGGCGACGGCGGTGCCGTAGTCACCGGCGCTGGCAAAGGCAGCGGCGAATGTCAGGGCGGTTGCTGCGGTGATGCGGATGGCGTTGAACATGTTGTGCTCCTTGAATGGTTGTCCGGGATATCGATGCGTTGGCCGTATCGATGGAGGCATTCTAGAAATACGCCGCTGACGGCAGGATGACGCGCAAATGACAGATTTGTAATCCAACCGCGCATGCAAAAGGCCGACAATGCCGCATCGGGAGACATCATGAAGATACTGGTTGTGGAGGACGAGCCCAAGGCGGGCGACTATCTGGTCAAGGGCTTGCGGGAATCGGGCTATGTGGCCGACCTGGCGCGCAATGGCGTCGACGGCCTGGCGTTGGCGCTGGAACACGACTACGACCTGATCGTGCTGGACGTGATGCTGCCGCAGCTGGACGGCTGGGCGGTGCTGGCCCGGCTGCGCGAACGCAAACAGACGCCGGTGCTGTTCCTGACCGCGCGCGACGACGTGGCCGACCGCGTCAAGGGCCTCGAGCTTGGCGCCGACGACTACCTGGTCAAGCCCTTCGCCTTCGCCGAGCTGCTGGCCCGCATCAAGACGCTGATGCGGCGTGGACCGGTGCGCGAGATGGAGCTGATCCGCATCGCCGGCCTGGAGATCGACGTGCTGCGCCGGCGCGTCACGCGCCACGGCGACCGCATCGAACTCACCGCCAAGGAATTCGCGCTGCTGCACCTGCTGGCCAAGCGCCAGGGCGAGGTGCTGTCGCGCACGCAGATCGCGTCGATGGTGTGGGACATGAACTTCGACTCCGACACCAACGTGGTCGACGTGGCGATCCGCCGCCTGCGCGCCAAGGTCGATGATCCCTACGCCGACAAACTGGTGCAGACCGTGCGCGGCATGGGCTACCTGCTGGAAGTGCGTTCGTGAGGCGGCGCCCGCTGTCGCTGACCTTGCGGGTGGCGCTGCTGCTGTCGGCGGTCGCCGTGGCGATCTTCCTGATGGCCGGCGTCTACCTGTACACGACGCTGGCGCGGCAGATGGCCAGCCGCGACGACGTGGAGCTGATCAACAAGGTGACGCAGATCCGCCGCATCATCGCCGGCCTGCCATCGCCGCAGGCGATCGCCCAGGACCAGCGGCAGCTGATGGAAACCCTGTCCGGCCACGATGACTTCATGCTGCGCGTGAACGGGCCGGATGGCGCGGCGTTGCTGCAATCGGCGCGCACTTCGCGGCCGCTGCCGCGCATCGACAGCGTGCCGGCCCAGCGCGCGCTGACGCTGGACGACATCCACGACTGGGCGCCGGAGACTGGCATCGGCCGCATGGTCAGCGCGGCCGGGAAAGTGGGCGGCGGCGAGACGGTGCGCATCACGCTGGCGCGCGAGCGCTCCGACCGGCTCAAGATCCTGCGCGGCTTCATCGCCGATCTGCTGGTGGCGCTGTGCGGCGGCGCGCTGCTGGCCCTCCTGCTCGGTTATGCCGTCGTCCGCCACAGCATGCGCCAGCTGCGCAGCGTGATCGCCAAGGCCAACGACATCAACGCCAACCGCCTCAATACCCGCCTGTCGGTGCAGGACGCGCCGGTCGAGCTGCGCGAGGTGGGCGTCGCCTTCAACGCCATGCTGGACCGGCTGGAGGACGGCGTGCAGCGCCTGTCCGGCTTTGCCGCCGACCTTGCGCACGACCTGCGCACGCCGGTCAACACGCTGATGATGGAAACCCAGGTGGCGCTGGCGCGGCCGCGCACGGCGGAGGAGTACCAGGCGCTGCTCGCCTCCAACTCGGAGGAGTATGAACGGCTGGCGCGGCTGATCGAAAACACGCTGTTCCTGGCGCGGGTGGACAACGCCCAGCTGGCCGTGCGGCGCGAACCGCTGGACCTGCGCGCCGAGCTGCTGCGCATCCATGACTACTTCGAGATCCTGGCCGACGACGTCGGCGTGAGGCTGGAGGTGGACAGCCAGGCTATCGAAGCGCAACTCGATCCCGTGTTGCTGCAACGCGCGGTCGGCAACCTGGTCTCGAACGCGATCCGCTACACGCCGGCCGGCGGCGCGATACGGCTGACGGCGCGACGCCGCGCGCAGGGCGTCGAGCTCGCGGTCGCCAACACCGGTCCCGGCATCGCGCGCGAACACTTGCCGCACATCTTCAACCGTTACTACCGCGCCGACGCCGCCCGCTCCGGACAGACCCAGTCGGCCGGGCTGGGACTGTCGATCGTGCGCGCCATCATGGCGTTGCACGGTGGTAGCGTCCGGGTCGAGAGCGAAGAGGGCGGAAACACCACTTTTTTCCTGTTGTTTAAATAATTTTAAAAAAATTCAAAAAAATTTGTCGATTTGATGCGTGCTGCTTCGTCGTGGAGGTAGAGTGAGCGTTTCACTCGGTCTTACTTTCACTTAAAGGAGAGCATCATGACTGCAAAAGTAAATCCTATCCCGGAAGGCATGCACAGCGTCACCCCGCACCTGGTCGTCGACGGCGCGGCGGACGCCATCGAGTTTTATAAAAAGGCGTTCAATGCCGTAGAAACCGCGCGCATCCCCGGCAAGGAAGGCAAGCTGATACACGCCGCCGTCCGCATCGGCGACTCCACCGTCATGCTGGTGGACGAGTTTCCCGATTTCGGCAGCGTCGGCCCCAAGGCGTTGAAGGGCACCCCTGTCACGCTGCACATCTACGTACCCGACATCGACGCCACCTACGCCCAGGCCCTCGCCGCCGGCGCCGCCGAGAAGATGCCGCCGGCCGATATGTTCTGGGGCGACCGCTACGCCCAGGTCACCGACCCGTTCGGCCACGTCTGGTCGATCGCCACCCACACCAGGGACATGACGCGTGAGGAAATGGACGCGGCCATGAAGCAACAAATGCCCGATTGCGGCTGAGCGGAGAGCACTATGCGTTTCATGATTATCGTTAAAGCCACCGAGGATTCCGAAGCGGGCAAGATGCCGAGCACCGAGCTGCTGGCCGCGATGGGCGCGTTCAACGAGGAGCTGGTCAACGCCGGCGTGCTGCTGGCCGGCGAGGGCGTGCATCCCAGCTCCAAGGGCGCGCGCATCCGCTACGAGGGCACCAAGCGCACCGTCATCGACGGCCCGTTCGCCGAGACCAAGGAGCTGATCGCCGGCTTCTGGCTGCTGCAGGTGAAGTCCAAGGAGGAGGCCATCGAGTGGATGAAGCGTTGCCCGAATCCGTTCGACACGCCGTCCGAAATCGAAATCCGGCAGGTGTTCGAGATGGAGGATTTCGGCGCGGCGGCCACGCCGGAGCTGGTCGCGCAGGAAGAAGCCTTGCGCGCCCGCCTGTGATGCTGCTACCTTAGCGGAAAAAAGGAGCAAGCGATGGAATACATGGTACTGCGCCGCGCCAACCAGAGCACCGAACGCGGCCAACAGCCGCCCGCGCTGGAGCCGGGAACTTTTCTCAAACCCAGCACGGAGGCGGTGCGGCTGCTGCGGCGCGACGGCGTGTGGAGCCAGCAGCACGGGCCGTTCGCGCCGAAGGAGCTGGTGGCCGGTTTTACGCTGATCGAGGCGGCGTCGAAGGAGGACGCCATCGAGCAGGTGCGCTGGTGGCCGCTGTTCGACAGCGGCGCCGTGTATGAAATCCGCGACGCGGGCTGCCCCGGCAACTGCGTCGGCTTCGATGAACGCGGCACGGCGGCGGGCACCATCCCCCGCCGTGACGAGGCGCTCACGCGCTACGTGATCTTCATCCGCTCCGACGACGCCGCCGAGGCCAACGCGGTGCCGCCGCCGGAAGTGATCGACATGATGAACGCCTACAACGAGGCCGGCGTGCAGCAGGGCGTGCTGCTGGCGGGCGAGGGCCTGAAGGCCAGCGCCTCCGCCACCCGCGTCCACTTCGCCAATTCGAAAACCTCGGTGGTCGACGGTCCCTTCACCGAGGTCAAGGAACTGATCGCCGGCTACTGGATGCTGCAGGCGGCCTCGCTGGACGACGCCATCGCCTGGGCCAAGACCTATCCCTATCCCAGCCCCGGCGACCTGACGCTGGAGATCCGCGAAGCCTGCGAGCGCATCGCCCACCAGGAATTCACACCCGAGATGCGCGCGGCCGAGGAACGCCTGCGCGCCGAACTGCTGGAGGCCGGCCTGCGCGACGCCTTCAGGAAAAAAGCCCGTGGCGGCTGACGTCCACAAGATCGTCGAGGCGGTATGGCGGATGGAGTCCGCCAAGATCATCGCCGTGCTGGCGCGCATGCTGCGCGACGTCGGCCAGGCCGAGGAGCTGGCGCAGGACGCGCTGGTGATGGCGCTGGAACGCTGGCCCGAAACCGGCGTGCCGGACCAGCCGGCCGCGTGGCTGACCACGGTCGCCAAGAACCGCGCGCTGGACGTGCTGCGCCGCCGCCAGCTGCACCAGGACAAGGAGGGTGAGCTCACCTACGAGATCGAAGGCGTGCTGCAGGACGCCGCGCCCGACCTCGATGCGGCCGTGGCCGACGCGCTGGAGAACGATATCGGCGACGACCTGCTGCGGCTGGTGTTCGTGGCCTGCCATCCGGTGCTGCCGACCGACGGCCGGGTGGCGCTGACGCTGCGCATGCTGGGCGGTTTGAGCACCGGCGAAATCGCCCGCGCCTTCCTGGTGCCGGAAGCGACGGTGGCGCAGCGCATCGTGCGCGCCAAGCGCACGCTGGCCGAGGCCAAGGTGCCGTTCGAGGCGCCGCGCGCGCACGAGCTGGCAGAGCGGCTGGCGTCGGTGCTGCAGGTGATCTATCTGATCTACAACGAAGGCTATTCCGCCAGCGCCGGCGCCGACTGGATGCGGCCTGCGTTGTGCGAGGAAGCGCTGCGGCTGGGCCGCATCCTGGCCGAATTGGCGCCGGACGAGCCGGAAGTGCATGGCCTGGTGGCGCTGATGGAGATCCAGTCCTCGCGTGCCCGCGCCCGCGTCGGCCCCAAGGGCGAGCCCATCCTGCTGCTGGAGCAGGACCGCGCGCGTTGGGACCAACTGCTGATACGGCGCGGCCTGGCGGCGCTGGAACGCGCGGAGCGCACCGGGCGCGGACTGGGTTCCTACGGCGTGCAAGCGGCCATCGCGGCCTGCCATGCGCGCGCGCGGCTGGCGGTCGATACCGACTGGCAGCGCATCGCCGCGCTGTACGACGCGCTGGCGCAGCTGACGCCGTCGCCGGTGGTGGAATTGAACCGCGCGGTGGCATTGTCGATGGCCTTCGGGCCGGCGGCCGGGCTGGAGGTGGTGGATGGCTTGATGGAGGAGGCTGCGCTGAAGCACTACCACCTGCTGCCCAGCGTGCGCGGGGATTTCCTGTCCAAGCTGGGACGGCACGACGAGGCGCGGCATGAATTCGAACGCGCGGCGCAGCTGACGCAGAACGAGCGCGAACGGACCTTGCTGCTGGCGCGCGCCGCCGCCCAACACAGCTAACCAGAACCGCGTGCCTACGACTTCGTGGCGGAGCTCAGCTCGGTCTGAAACCAGGCCAGCGCCTCTTCCCATAGCGGTTGCGCCTGGGCCTTGAAGTAGCCCATGTGGCCGATGGGGCCGAAGCCGGCCCGCGCCGGATCGATGGTGACGGCGGTGACGTCGGCGTTGCGGTAGCCGGCCATGAAGGCGTCGCGCGAGGCCGGGCCGGCCCACAGGTCATCCACCGAGTTGGCCGCCAGCACCGGCATGCGCACCCGGTCGTAGCTGTCGCGGATGCCGGCCATCCTGGGATCGTCAAAGAAATAGTGCGGGTAGCGGCACCAACGTTTCCACTGGTGGTAAACGCTCAGCGGCAGGTCTTCGCCCATGCCCAGCTTGCTCCAGGCCAGATAGCCTTTCCAACGCGTCAGCAGCGGGCCGAACAAATTCCAGGTCAGCCAGACTTTAACGCGCTCCAGCGGCGGCATCCAGCCGTGCCAGCCTGCGCTGACGCCGAACAGGTAGCAGGCCGCGACCTTGTGCTGGTTGGGCAGCAGTCCCAGCGCGTGGCCGCCGTAGGAATGGCCGACCAGCAGCAGCGGCAGCTCGTCGCTGGCCATGTGGTCGACGGCGGCGGGGGGGCGGCGGCCTGGAGGGTGAGCACTTGTTTAGTCATGGCGTCTTCCGTGGATTTGCGTGCGCAGCAACGCGAACAGGGCGGCGCCGGCCTGCTCCATCGGCGCCACGCTGCCGGCCACGCGGGCTTGCAGCAGAGCGCCTTCGTAGGCGGCCACGACCAGCCCGGCCAGGCCGTCGGCGTTGGCGATGCGGCCCGAGGCTTCGAAGGCGCGCGCCAGGCGGGCGCGGATGGCGGCGAAGCCGTCGGCCAGCGCCTGGCGGATGGCGACGTCCTCCGCCGCCGACTCCAGCGCCACCGTGGCCAGCGGGCAGCCGCGCTGGAAGCCGCTGGCGGCCAGGCGCTGCTGGGCGCGGCCGATCCACTGTTCCAGCGCGGCCACCGGTCGGTCTGTTGGCAAGCGAAAAAAATGCCGCGTCGTTCCCGCGCACGCGGGAACCCATGCTGAGTATCTACGGATACGATGTATGGGTACCCGCCTGCGCGGGTACGACGGCGGCGGCTCAGGCCAGCGTGGCTTCGAGGATCTTCACCAGCGCCTCGATGCCGTCGGCGTCGGTCTGGTCGAAGCGGTTGGGCAGCGGGCTGTCGAGGTCGAACACGCCGACGATCGCGCCATCGGCGCCGCGCACCGGCACCACCAGCTCCGAGCGCGAGTTGACGTCGCAGGCGATGTGGCCGGGGAAGGCGTGCACGTCCGGCACGACGATGGACTTGCCCTCCACCACGGTGGTGCCGCAGACGCCGCGGCCTTTCTTGATGCGGATGCAGGCCGGCTTGCCCTGGAACGGTCCGAGCACCAGCTCCTCGCCCTTGAGGAAGTAGAAGCCGGCCCAGTTCAGGCCCGGCATGCTGTTGAAGACCAGCGAGCTGAAGTTGGCGGTGTTGGCGATCAGATCGCTTTCGCCATGCACCAGGCCGGTCAGTTGCGAGCGCAGGTCGTCGAACATGGCGCGCTTGGCTTCGGGAGTGTCGGTGCCATAGGCGGTGTCGCTGAGGGTGAAAGTCATGATGTCTTTGGATGTAAAAATGAGCCAGGACGGTATGGTAGCCGTTTCCGCGCCCGGCCGCAGCGGTTCAGCCCAGCGTCTCGGCCGCCAGGCGCCGCAGCAGGGCTTCGGCCGGGTGGCCGTCGGCCACGATCAGGCCCAGGCCGGCGGCCAGCTCGTCGCCCTCCTTGAGCTTGCGGTAGGCCACGCCCGCCCGGCTGATCGCCGCGAAAGAGGCCGGCAGCAGCGCCATGCCCTTGCCGGCCGCGACGTCGCTGAGCAGCACGTGGTGGTCATGCGGTTCCAGCAGGAAGCGCGGCGCGAAGCCGTGCTTGCGGAACACGGCGTGGCTGTGGTCGAAGAAGGCCGGCTGGCGCGCCCGCTCGAACCAGTACACCGGCTGGTCCTGCAGGTCGGCCAGCGACAGGCTGCGCCGCTTGGCCAGCGGGTGGCGGCTCGACAGCGCCACCAGCGTCGGCTGCTTGCCCAGCGGCTGCACCGGCAGGTCGAAGGTCTTGGTCGGCAGCGCGATGATGGCCGCGTCCAGCCGCCGCGCGCGCAGGCGGGCGACCAGCCGCGGCGAGCTGTCGAACACCGTCTCCAGCGCGCCGGGGCCGCCACCGAGCGCGGCCGGGATGCCGTCGGTGAAGGCGCGGTACAGGTCGGACTCCATCGACGACGTCATGCCCAGCCGCAGCCGCATGGCCGGTTGGCGTGCCTGCAGCGCCTGCTCGGCCTCGTCCAGCAGGGACAGGATGCGCAGCGCGCGCGGCAGCAATTCGGCGGCGGCCGGCGTCAGCGCCACGTGCTGGGTGTCGCGCTCGAACAGCTTGACGCCCAGCCGCGCCTCCAGCTGGCGCACGGCGCGGCTCAGCGGCGGCTGCGTCATGTGCAGCTGCTCGGCGGCCTGGCGGAAGTTCAGGCATTGGGCCACGGCCGCGAACATTTGCAATGCATGCGTATCGAGTGTTCTCATGATACTGAAAAGGTATCACGATTTTGCACATTCCGCACGCCGCCCGCGCCCGCTAGACTCGGCTTCATCAACCATCAACGGAGGTCGTCATGAAGAAATTATCGCTATCGGGTATCGGACTGGGCTGCATGGGCATGTCGGAATTCTACGGCGCCACCGACGACGCGCAATCGCTGGCGACGCTGGAGACCGCGTACGAGGCGGGCGTCACGCTGTACGATACGGCGGATTCCTACGGCGTCGGCCACAACGAGGAGCTGCTGGGCCGCTTCCTGCAAGGCAAGCGCGAGCACGTCACGCTGGCCACCAAGTTCGGCCTGGTGCGCAAGGCCGGCAATTACGAGCGCCGCGTCGACAATTCGCCCGCCTACATCCGCGCGGCGTGCGAGGCCTCGCTGCGCCGGCTGAACATCGAGCATATCGATTTATACTATATACACCGTTTGAACCTGGCCGAGACGCCGCTGGAGGAATCGATGGAAGCGCTGGCGCGCCTGGTGCGCGAAGGTAAGATCGGCGCCGTCGGCCTGTGCGAGGTCTCGCCCGCCACCTTGCGGCGCGCGGCCGCCGTGCATCCGGTGGCCGCCGTGCAAAGCGAATACTCGCTGTGGACCCGCGACCCGGAGGACGGCGTGCTGCAGGCCTGCCGCGAGGTGGGCGCCGCGTTCTGCGCCTACAGCCCGCTGGGGCGCGGCTTCCTGACCGGCAAGGTGGCGCCGCTGGAGGAGGGCGACTTCCGCAAGATCAGCCCGCGCTTCGCCGAGGACAATATGGCGGCCAACCAGCGCATCGTCGACATCGTGCGCGAGATCGCCGCCGCCAAGGGCTGCACGCCGGCCCAGCTGGCGCTGGCGTGGCTGCTGGCGCAGGGCGAGGAGTACGGCGTCGATATCGTGCCCATCCCCGGCACCAAGCGCATCCCTTATTTGCTGGAGAACCTGGGCGCGCTGCAGGTGCGGCTGAGCTGCGAGGAGCTGGCGCGCATCGGCGCGGCGCTGCCGCCCGGCATGGCCGCCGGCGAACGCTATCCGCAGGAAGGCATGAAAGGGCTCAACTCCTAGCCGTTTTCCGTGACTGTCCTACGCTCGTTCTAGGCAGCCTCCGATGGCGCGCGCGCGCCGCCCGCGATACTCTGGAGGGCAGTGCGTTGCGGCCGGTATGGCGCGCGTGTTTGTTGACCACAGAAAACGGATTACATATGTCGACCAGAAAAAAGAACGCCGTCCTACCGCGTCAGGGGAAACAGAGCACATCGTCCAAGGGAGAAAACGCAGTGCCATACGGGCCGCCAAGGCTGTCGCCGGACATCGAGGCGATGCTGATGGTGGGCGAGGAACACGTGATCATCAATCAGGAGGTGAACGACAACACCGGCTTCATGGCGGAACTGATCGACTCCATCTGAACGGCGGCGCACGCTGAGGGACATTCAGTTAGCCATGCTTACCGGTACACGGAATGGTCCTACGTGGCTGCCTGCACGCGTCCTATATTGTGTGGCTGGGCCGTGAACTACGATGGCTGCTCCTGTGCGACAAGCAGGATCGGACAGCAGCAGATTTCAAGGAGACTATCATGGCCACATCCAATCAGGACCACGACCAGGGCAGCAAGCAGGGCGATAAATCCGGCAGCCAGCAGAAGGACACCAGCAAGCGCGGTTTCGCTTCCATGGACCCGGAGCAGCAACGTGAGATCGCGGCCGAAGGCGGCCGCGCAGCCCACGAGAAAGGCACGGCGCACGAATTCACTTCGGAGGAGGCGCGCCGCGCCGGCAGCATGAGCCACAAGAACGATGCCCGCAGCAGCCAGAGCAGCACGCCCGCGTCGTCCAAGGGCGGCAAGGAGGACGATGAGGAGAACGGCAAGGGCAGCCGCGGCGGTTCCAGCCGTTCGGGATCGTCGGGCAGCTCGGGCTCCAAGTCGTAGGCGTGCCGGGCGCGTAAGCGCCGTCAGCTAAACAACCCGCCGGCACTGGACGCGTTTGCAGCGCGCCTGGTGCCGGCGGGTTTTCGCGCGCGCGAGGATTACAGGCAGATCGTGGTGTGCCGGCCCATCTGCAAGGGCGTGCGGCCGCTGATGGCGGTGCGGGCCAGCTGCAACAGCTGCTTCATCTTGCCGGCGCCGGCATCCCAGTATTCGGCGGTCTGCACGCGTACCCGTATCAGCGCCAGGTGCGGGTCGTCCAGCCCTCCGGGAAACCAGCCGCGCACCGTCGGGTGCCACAGCTCGCGCGCCTTGGCGCGGTCCTTCAGCATGCAGGCATGGCCGGACACGGACAGGTACAGGTTCTCCTTCGGATTGGAAAAACTGATGTTGACGTCGGGGTGCTGCTTCAGGTCGGCGGTGAAGTCGGCGTCGTCCGCCGCGAAGAACCAGAGATTACCTTCGTTGTCGATCTGCTGCGTGGGCAGCGGGCGGCAGGTGAGCACGTTCTGGTCACCCGATGTGGTGAACATGCCGACCGGCACATCCTTGATCCGTGCCGCGAGGGCATGGATCTGTTCCTGATTGTAGAGCGGCATGATGGGCCTCCATGATAGTGGACGGTTCCTCCACCATAGCCGTCCACGGGCGCGCGCACCGTGCGTGACTTCACGTTGTTTTACATTAGCGATACATGCTGGCAATTGACTTTGCAAATGATAATCATTATCATCTAAAATTATTCCAATGAAGAAGGACAGCCCTTGAGTGCCCAAGCCGCAGCCTCCGCCCGCAACGCCAGCCGTGCCGTATGGCTTAAGCATCTGCATCAATGGCACTGGGTCAGTTCGGCGATGTGCCTGTTGGGCATGTTCTTGTTCGCCATTACCGGCATCACGCTGAACCATGCGTCGCAGATCGAGTCCAAGCCGGTCGTGGTGCGCCAGCAGGCCACCGCGCCGGCCGCGCTGACCGCGCAGCTGCGCGCCTACGCCGCCTCGCACGACGGCGCCAGGGAACCCTTGCCGGCCGCCGCCGAGCAATGGCTGCGCGACACGTGGAAGGTGCAGGCCGGCGGCCGCGTGGCCGAATGGGCCGCCGATGAAGTCTACCTGCCGCTGCCGAAGGCCGGCGGCGACGCCTGGGTGCGCATCGCGCTGGAGGACGGCGCGGCGGAATTCGAGAACACCGACCGCGGCTGGATCTCCTGGCTCAACGACGTGCACAAGGGCCGTAACACCGGCACGGCCTGGAACTGGTTCATCGACATCTTTGCCGGCGCCTGCCTGGTGTTCTGCATCACCGGCCTGCTGATTCTGAAATTCCACGCGGCCAACCGGCCGTTCACCTGGCCGATGGTGGGCCTGGGCATCCTGATTCCATTTGTTATCGCACTGCTGTTCATTCATTAATCTCACGACAGGTTCTCCATGAAATTACGCTATTCCATCGCACTCAGCCTGCCGCTGGCCAGCGCCACGGCCATGGGCGCCGAGCTCGCGCTCAAGCTCGAAGTGCCGCAACTGAACGTGGCCGAATACCACCGTCCCTACATCGCCGCGTGGCTGGAAAACGCCGACCAGAAAGTGGTGGCCAACCTGGCCGTGCTGTACGACACCAAGAAGAAGGACAACGCCGGCACCAAGTGGTTGAAGGATGTGCGTCAGTGGTGGCGCAAAAGCGGCCGCGATCTGACCATGCCGATGGACGGCGTGAGCGGCGCGACCAAGGCGCCGGGCGAACAGTCGCTGACCTTCCCGGGCGCCAAGACCACGCTGGACAAGCTGCCGGCCGGCCAGTACACGCTGGTGGTGGAGGCGGCGCGCGAAGCCGGCGGCCGCGAGGCGGTCAAGGTGCCGCTGCAATGGCCGCCGAAGTCGGCGCAGAACGTGAGCGGCCAGGGCAAGGAAGAGCTGGGCGCCGTGGTGGTTCAACTCAAACCTTAAGGCGCAGCCATGAAACTGTATAAATCGTTTATTGCATTGGCGCTGGCCGGCCTGTCGCTGAGCGCGCAGGCGCACAAACCGTGGCTGCTGCCATCGTCCACCATCGTCGAAGGCAAGGAAGCCTGGGTGACGGTGGACGCCGCCATCTCCGAAGGCTTGTTCGATATGGATCACCAGCCGCTCAAGCTGGACGGCATCGTCATCACCGGCCCGGACGGCGGCACGCTGAACATGGAAAACGTCAGCAACGGCAAGCTGCGCAACAGCTTCGACCTCAAGCTGCCCAAGCCCGGCACCTACCGGATCGCGCTGGTGTCGCAAAGCGTGATGGGCAGCTACAAGAACAAGGACGGCGAGATGAAGCGCTTCCGCGGCAGCGAGGAATCGCTGGCCAGGGATGTGCCGGCCGATGCCAGCGACGTCAAGCTGACGCGCATGCAGAGCCGGCTGGAGACCTTCGTGTCCACCGGCACGCCGGACATGGCGGTGTTCAAGCCGACCGGCGTGGGCCTGGAGCTGGTGCCGGTGACGCATCCGAACGATATGCGGGCGGGCGAGAAAGCCACCTGGCGCTTCCTGTTGGACGGCAAGCCGGCGGCCAACCAGGGCTTCAGCCTGATTCCAGGCGGTGTGCGCTATCGGGGTACCCTGGGCGAGCTGCGCAAGAACACCGACGCCAACGGCGAGGCCACGTTCGAGCTGCCGGCGGCGGGCATGTACCTGGTCAGCAGCGCCTGGCCGGCCGCCGCGCCGCAGGTTCAGGGCCAGCCGCCGCAAATGCCGCCGCGCCGCGTCAGCTACGCGGCGACGGTGGAAATCCTGCCGCAATAAGGCACGGTACGATGCGCCGGGTCTTGCTGCCTCATGTCGTGTCCGAAGACGCGCCGCCCGCCGGCGGCGTGATCCGCGATTTCGCCGGTCACAGCATGGGCACCAGTTGGTCGGTGCGGCTGGTGTCCGCGCCGGACGACGCCTGCGCCCATGTGCGGCAAGGCCTGCAGCAACAGCTCGATGCCGTGGTGGCCGAGATGAGCCACTGGGAATCCGATTCCGACCTGGGCCGGTTCAACCGCGCGGCAGCTGGCAGCTGGCAGCAGCTGCCGCCGGCGTTTTTCGACGTGCTGTCGTTCGCGCTGGATGTGGCCCGCGAGTCCGGCCGCGCCTACGATCCCTGCGCCGGCGCGCTGGTCAACCTGTGGGGTTTCGGCCCGCACGGCAGGTTCGGGCAACCGGATTTCGTGCCGCCGTCGGACGCGCGGATCGGCGCGGCGTTGGCGTTGCAGCCGGCGCTGCTGGACCGAGAAGGCCGCCGCGCCTGGCAGCCGGGCGGCGTGCAGCTCGATCTGTCGGCCGTGGCCAAGGGCTACAGCGTGGACCGGCTGGCGTACTTCCTGATGTCGCAAGGTTACGCGCACTGCCTGGTCGAAGTCGGCGGCGAGCTGCGCGGGGCCGGCGTGAAGCCGGACGGCCAGCCGTGGTGGGTGGCGCTGGAGCAGGTGGGCGATGCCGGCGCACGGCAGCCTGACGAACTGGTGCTGGCGTTGCATGGCTTGTCGGTGGCGACCTCGGGCGACTACCGCCGCTATTTCGAGCTGGATGGACGGCGCCACTCCCACACCATCGACCCGCGCAACGGCAGGCCGATCGCCAACGACCTGGCCTCCGTCACGGTGGTGCATCCGCAATGCATGGCCGCCGACGCCTGGTCCACCGCGCTGACGGTGCTGGGCTGCGAGCACGGCCTGCGCCTGGCCGAGCGGCAGGGCCTGGCCGTGCGCTTCGTCGCCCGTCAACCGGACGGCGGTTTTACCGAACACATGAGTACCCATTTACGCAGCATGCTCGACGAATGATCTGGACCAACGACCCCACCCGATTGATGCTGGCAGCCAGCCTGGCGATGAGCTACGCGCTGGTCTGCCTGGCGCCTTACCTGCGCACGCGCCGCAAGCGCCTGGCCGCGCGGCGCGCCAAGGCCGAGGCGGCCGCCAACCCGGGCTGGATCGTTGCCTACGCCAGCCAGACCGGCAACGCCGAGGAGCTGGCCGGCCAGACGCTGGCGACCCTGCGCCTGGCCGGCATTCCCGCGCAGTTGAGCGAGCTGTCCGAGTTGCGCGCGGCCGACCTGCAAGGCGCCGAGCGCATCCTGTTCCTGGTCAGCACCTACGGCGAGGGCGACGCGCCGGACGCCGCCGCCGCTTTCGCCGGCCGCCTGATGACCAACGCCCTGGCGCTGCCGCGGTTGCATTACGCGGTGCTGGCGCTGGGCGACAGCGCCTACGCGCAGTTCTGCGGCTTCGGCCGCGCGTTGGACCAGTGGCTGCGGGCGCAGGGCGCGCACAGCCTGTTCCCGCGCATCGAGGTGAACCGCAGTTCGGCCGAGGCCATCGGCGCCTGGCGCCAGCAGCTCAGCCATCTGGCCGGCACCAGCGACGCGCCCGACTGGAGCGCGCCAGCCTTCGAATCCTGGCGCCTGGCCGAACGCGTGCTGCTCAATCCAGACAGCGCCGGCGCACCGCTCTACCACCTGGAGCTGGAGCCCGCGGACGGCGCCTTGCCGGCCTGGGAATCGGGCGACCTGGTGCAGGTTTGCGCGCCCACCGATCCCGAGCGCGCCCGCGAATACTCGATCGCCTCGATCCCGGCCGATGGCCGCGTGCACCTGCTGGTACGCCTGCACACGCACGAGGACGGCAGCCACGGCGCCGCCTCCGGCTGGCTGACGCGGCAGGCCGAGCCCGGCCAGATCATCCAGCTGCGCCTGCGCCAGCATCGCCGCTTCCGGCTGGAGGGCAACGCGCAGCGCCCGCTGATCCTGATCGGCAACGGCAGCGGCATCGCCGGCCTGCGCGGCCACCTGAAGGCGCGCGCGGCGTCCGGACGGGCCCGCAACTGGCTGCTGTTCGGCGAACGGAACGCCGCGCACGACGCCCACTATCGCGAGGAGCTGGCGACCTGGCAGCTGCATGGCAAACTGGAAAAGCTGGACCTGGTGTACTCGCGCGACCAGCCCCGGCGGCGCTACGTGCAGCACTGTCTGGCCGAGCAGGCGGACGAGGTGCGCGCCTGGGTCGCGGCCGGCGCCGCCATCTACGTGTGCGGCAGCCTGGACGGCATGGCGGCCGGCGTCGATGCCGCCTTGGCCGCCGCGCTGGGCCGCGAAGCGCTGGACCATCTGGCCGCCGCCGGCCGCTACCGGCGCGACGTCTATTGATGTTTTATTACAACGCACCCTAATAGTGCAGATTTGATCATTCTGCAAATATCAAAATATTACGTTTTATCCATATATCATTGTGTGAATATGGAAATTTAATTTTGTCATAAGCCTCGCGGGGCAAACTTGTGAGGTTTGTTCTAAATTTGCTTCAACTATGTATCAAAATGTACCGGCAGGCCCGATAATTCCGTTATCGAAGAGCAATGTTGGTCACTTCGACTCCCTGACTTTCGGTGCATCTTCGGTTTGCAGTCGTAACACAGCGGTATGGCATTGCTCTCGGTTTTTATGTTTTTAATCGGGAGTTTGAATGGTATTGCAAGAAAAAATCGGCGTGCGCTCCGTGCGCATCGCCCTGAGCGTGCTGACCGGTACAGTACTGATCGCTGGCCAGGCCTTTGCAGACGAGGCTATCCAGAAAGTTGAAATCACCGGCTCGAGCATCAAGCGCATCGCCGTCGAAGGCGCGTTGCCAGTGCAGCGCCTGTCGCAGGAACAAATCGCCAAGACCGGCGCCACCACCGTTGCCGACCTGATCCAATCGCTGCCTGCGATGCAGGGCTTCAGCATCGCCGCCACCGCAGCCGGCACCAATTCGGGCGGTATCGTGTCCGCGTCGATCCACAACATCGGCGAGAGCTACACCCTGGTCCTGCTGGACGGCCGCCGCATCGCGCCGACCGGCTCGGGCAGCACCATCAACCTGAACTCCATCCCGATGAGCGCGGTCGAGCGCGTCGAGATCCTGACCGACGGCGCCTCCGCCCTGTACGGTTCGGACGCGATCGCCGGCGTGATCAACTTCATCCTGAAGAAAAACGCCCAGGGCGGCACCGTCGACGCCACCTGGTCGCAGCCGACCAGCGGCCGTCCGGGCCAGTCGTACAACACCAACCTGACCTACGGCTTCGGCGACCTGCAGGAGGACCGCTTCAACATCCTGGCGACCTACCGCCACGACGAGCAGAGCCCGGTCAAGGCCACCGACCGTTCGTTCGCATCGACCTCGTACATCCCGTTCAACTACAACGGCCACAACTACATCTATGACCGCACCAGCCCCGCGGCCGCACCGGCCAACGTCGGCGTGACCTTCAACAAGGGCCTGGCGCCGATCGGCTTCAGCCCTTACCTGGCGCAGAACGGCAACTGCCCGAAGCAGACCTACGTGAGCCTGAACAACACGGCCGACACCCGCAACTGCTCGTTCGACTCCACTCCGGCGGTGGAAATCTCGCCGCAGAACAAGCGTGACAGCTTCTTCACCAAGGCCCAGTACAAGGCCAGCGACGACATCACCGTGTTCGCCGAAATGGCGCTGTCGCGCCTGGACCTGACCGCGCGCATCGCGCAGAACATCGCGCCGTTCACCATCGCGCCCGGTTCGGACCGCTACAACACCTACGTGCTGCCATACCTGACTCCAGAGCAGGCGGCCAACGTCAAGCAGGTGTCGGGCAACTACCGCACCTACGACTGGGGCACCCGCGACAGCCAGACCGTGACCGATTCCCAGCACCTGGTGGTGGGCGCGGACGGCGAGATCGGCGCCTGGAGCTTCGGCACCGGCCTGACCTGGTCGCGCAACAAGCTCGACGAGCGTTATGTCGGCGGCTACGCGATGACCAAGGAATTCAAGGACATGTTGGCCACCAACGCCTTCAATCCGTTCGCGCCGATCGGCAGCCAGAGCGACGCCACCAAGGCGCTGATCGCCAACTCGATCTACCACGGCTCGGTGCGCGAAGCGTCGACCACGCTCAAGGGCGTGGACGCGCACGGTTCGCGTGAAGTGTTCACGCTGCCGGGCGGCGCCGCCAACCTGGGTATCGGCGCCGACTACCGCGAGTACGCGTATCAGCAGACCCCGTCGGCCGACGCGGCCGGCGGCAAGATCTACAACCTGACCGCGCAGCCTGCCTACGACATGAAGCGCGCGTCGTACGGCGTGTTCGGCGAGTTGCTGGCGCCGCTGACCAAGGAACTGGAAGTGACCCTGGCCGGCCGCTATGACAGCATCGCCGGCATCGACAACCTGCTGGCCAACCGCAAGATGGGCGAGACCCAGTCGGCCAGCACCTACAAGGTGTCGGCTCGCTGGCAGCCTGCCAAGACGCTGCTGTTCCGCGGCTCCTACGGCACCGGCTTCAAGGCCCCTAGCATGCTCGACATCGGCCAGCCGCTGGTCAGCGCCGGCGTGACCGCCAACAGCTACGCCTGCCCGTTCCCGGGCACCGACCAGTGCCGTCCGGGCAATGTGCAGTACAACATGCTGTCCGGCGGTAACGAACAGCTGAAGCCTGAGCGCTCCAAGCAGTACTCGATCGGTTTCCGCGTCGAGCCTAGCCCGGCGTTCTCGTTCGGCGCCGACCTGTGGGACGTGAAGATGACCGACGCCGTGTCGTCGATCAGCGAGCAGCAGATCTTCGCCAACCCGGCCAAGTTCCGCGACCTGTTCAGCACCTTCACCGAACCGTCGACCGGCAACACCTACTGGGCGGTGAAGAATCTGTCGATCAACATCGGCAAGACCCACAACCAGGGGATCGACTATGACATGGTCGGCCGCCAGAAGTTCTCGTTCGGTCAGCTGACCGCCAACCTGAACGGCACCTACCTGATGAAGTCGGACTACACCCGTCCGGGCACCGACGGCGACTGGACCAGCGACCTGAATTTCTTCGGCGTCGACAACAAGGTAGCCTTCCGCCACATCGTGCGCGCCGCGCTGACGCTGGACACCGGCAAGCTGAGCAACACGCTGAGCGCCAACTACCGCAACGGCTACCGCGACGCGCAAGCGACCGTGCGCAACGTCGACAGCGGCAAGGACGAGAGCATCCGCCTGTGGGTGCCGTCGTACCTGACGATCGACTGGCAGGGCAAGCTGGCGCTGACCAAGACCGCCTCGATCCGCATGGGCGTGAAGAACCTGCTGGACCGCGAACCGCCGCTGTCGCTGCGCGCCTCGTCGGGCCACCAGGTCGGCTACGATCCACGCTACACCGACCAGATCGGCCGCACGGTCTACCTGACCGGCACGCTGGCGTTCTAAGTTGCTGAAGTAAGTGGGAAAGCCCTGACCGGTTGTTGTGGTCAGGGCTTTTTTTTATTCCGCGCCCGCTTGTTCGAGGCCGCGCGCCAGGCTGGAGATGCTGGGGTTGTCGATGAACACGCAGCGCTTGCCGTTGCGCTTGCAGTAGTCCTTGACCCGCCAGTAGGCGCTGTGGCTGATGCAGCCGGTCTGGCAGATCACCAGGTCGGCCGCGGCCAGGCTGGCGTCGAGGCGGTTGGCGTTGTCCTCCAGGCCGCCGTCGTGGTGGGCGAACTGCGCGCCTTCGCGTTCGATCAGCTCGCGGTAGGTGGCGACGTTGCCGCTGCGCCCGCCCACGCACAGCACCGCGCGGTCATTCAAGCTCAGCGGCATCCGCATCACGTGCTGGACGACTTGGCGCGTTTCCTCCTGCGCAGGCGCCGGGTCGGGCGCCGTGCGCGCCCTCGCCAGTTCCAGCTTCAGTTCGGCGATCTGGTTGCGCATGCCGCGTTCGCGTTCCTCCATCTGCATCAGGCGCTCGGCCAATCGGGCGCGGCTTTCCAGGCCGGGGATGGACTCGCGCAACTGCTCCAGCTCGGCCCTGAGCGAATCGATCATGCTGTCCTTGCCGACCGACTGCGCGCGCAGCTGCATCAGCTGTGCCGCGTGCTGTTCGCCGTCGGCGGTCTTGTCGGCCAGCAGGGCGGCGGCGCGCTGCTGGGCCTTGGTCAGGTCGTGCGCCAGGCGCGCGTTCTCGGCCAGCGTGGCGTTGAATTTGTTGATGTCGGCGCGCACGCAGGCGCCGGCCTGGTGCTGCACCATGTGCAGGTCGCGGCACATCTGTTCTTCCAGCTCGGTGCTGCAGCGCGGATGCGTCAAGCCGGCCCAGAAGGCGCCTGCGACGTCGCCGTTGGCCACGGCGGTACGCCACAGCGCGGCAACCTCCGCGGTGCTCTTGGCGGCGCGGAAGCGCAGCAGCACGGCGGCATAGCGGCGCTCCAATTCTTTCTGCAGCGCCTCCGACAGGCGGTTGCGGCTGCCGCATTCGGTGACGGCGCCCACGTGCACCTCATAGTCATCGGCCACCACCTTGCCCGAGGTGGCTTTATCCACCAGTTTGCGCAGCACGCCCAGCGGGAAGCCGACGCCGACCAGCGGGCAGTGGCAGGCATGGCCGAGCTCCCACAGCCGGCGGCGGCGCGAGGCGCGGGCCTCGTCCAGCGCCTGCGGCACGTTGACGATGACGGGCTTGACCACCTGCTGTTCGGCGTGGCGCGGCGGCGCCAGTGTGCCGGCCACCTGCGGCATGGCGGCGGCGATGATGGCCGCCAGCGGATCGTGTTTTTCGCACATGGACGCGCGCTCCTTACGCGGCGGCCGGCGCGGTGCGGGCGCGCGCCATGATGCGGCTGAGGAAGTTACTCTTTTCCTGGGCGTGCAGGTTGCGTTCGACCACGGCGGCCCACTGCTCGGACAGCTGCTGGCAGGTGGCGCTGAGCACCGGCGCCAGATCGGGCAGGCCGGCCAGCGCCTTCAGGTGGCGTTCGATCACCGAGGCCAGCTTGACGCAGCCGCCGGCATCGTCGCTGCCGGCGGTGTAGTGCGACATCAGATGCAGCACGGCGGACAGCATCAGTTCTGGATTGTGTCCGCCGTGCGACGGGGCGAGAAAAATCGGGTTGCTACGGTCTATGGCCATCAAACGCTCCTGGGATCAGTGGAGAGTCTGGCTGGCGTACGGCTGGCTACTCGGGAAGGGAGAGGGCGCGCTGGCGCCCGGGTTCACGCAGTCAGGATCAGCTTGTTGAGCTGGGTGATGCGCAGGCGGTATATGCGGCCCGAATGTTCGATCTCGACTTCGCGGCCATCGCCCATCAGGCTGGCGCTGGTGATGCGCTTGGCCGGCGCGGTGGCCGGTGCGGTCACGACGGCGGCGGCGTGGATGGCGGGTGGGGTGGCTGGCAGGGTCGTGGTCATCTTCAAGGCTCCTTAATAAGAATGATTCGTATTTGCATTCATTATTGTGGAAGCACGAAAGGAATGCAAGCGTTATTTAGGAGTTATTTACCGCCGGGCCGGCGCGGATAAAAAAAGGCCCGGCTGGAGAAACCGGGCCCAAGCTGGGTACGGGAGGTGGTTACAGCGCTGCCAGCAACTGGGCGGGCGCGACGGTGTCGTCGCCCTTGATCTTGGCGGCCGCCAGCTGCTTGGCGCGGGTGCGCGACGGCGGCAGGCGGCGCAGGGTTTTCAGCGCTTCCGGATCCTTGATGCCGATGGTGCGCTGGTCGACGCTGATCAGGCCGATTTCGTTGAAGGCCGACAGCGTGCGGCTGACCGTTTCCAGCGTCAGGCCCAGGTAGCTGCCGATCTCGTGGCGCGTCATGCGCAGGTTGAACAGCTTGCTGGAATAGCCCATCTGCGCGAAGCGCTCGGCCAGCGACACCAGGAAACGCGCCACGCGCGCCTCGGCGCTGAGCGCGCCCAGCATGCCGATCATGGCCTGCTCGCGCACCAGCTCGCGGCTCATGACGCCGTACATCATGTTTTCCAGTTCCAGGTGGATGCGCCCCAGCGCCGTCAGCTTCTTGAACGGCAGCAGGATCAGGTCGCAGTCGGACAAGGCCACCGCCTCGGAGGAGTAGTGGCGGGTGTGGATGCCGTCCACGCCCAGCATGTCGCCCTTCATCGGAAAGCTGAGCACCTGCTCGTTGCCGAACTCGTCGATGAGCACCGTTTTCAGGAAACCGGAGTTGACGATGTACAGCGTGTCGAACGGCTGGCCGATGGTGTGGATGCGCTGGCCGGTCTTGAACTGCACGTGCTGGAACAGCAGCTCCTCGTTGCTGACCGAGCAGGCCGCCGGGATGTGCAGCAGGTCGCACACTTCCTTCAGGTTGGACCAGAGCCGCCCCTGGCGCTGACGGCCCGCCTCCATCGAGGAGGACTGCATGGTGGCAGTGGTGGCCGGGCGAATTTCAGACGCTTGCGTAGACAGCATGTTGATCTCCTGTGTACAGGGTATGGCTTTGAGAAAGGACGGGAACTGGACGAGGCCGCGCTGCTTGGTTTCCTGTTGTGGTGTGGCACGGCATCATGCTGCGATGTGTAGCCATGCAGCATGAATCGTATGGTTTCAGTATGCCAACGCGGGGGGGAGATAGATATCAGCAATGGCTGAATCTGCGCGTAGGAGGGAGCGCAGCATTGTAGGAGTTGTCCTAATGGCGGACGGGCGGATCAGGTCTTGAAGGGAGATAACAAACGGTGCGCGACGGCATATTGCACCATTTCTGAGAGGGAACTCATGCCCATTTTCTGCATGATGCGGGTTTTGTGGGTGCTCACGGTCTTGACGCTAAGATGCAAGCTGTTGGCGATTTCCGTGATCGATTTTCCGGCCACGAGTAGCGAAAAAACCTCGAATTCCCGGTCCGACAGTTGTTTATGCAACAGGCTCTCGTTGGGCATCATGATGTTGAGCGCCAACTGCTCGGCCACCTCGGTGCTGATGTAGGGGCGGCCGGAGGCGACCTTGCGGATCGCGCCGACCAGCTGGGTGCCGGCGCTTTCCTTGGTCAGGTAGCCCTGGGCGCCGGCGCGGATGGCGCGCACCGCGTACTGCTCCTCCTCGTGCATGGTGAGGATCAGGATGGCGAGCTTGGGCGCCTCCGCCTTGATCTGGCGGATCAGGTCGACCCCGCTGCGGCCGGGCATGGACAAGTCCAGCAGCAGCAGGTCGAACCCGCCCTGGCGCACGTGGCCGAGCACTTCGAAGCCGTCGATGGCCTCGCCTACGATGTCGATGTCGGGCGCGCCGTCGAGTATGCGCTTGAGACCCTCGCGCATGATGGTGTGGTCGTCGGCGATGACAATTCGGATCATAGAGATGCTTAAAAAAGTGACTAAAAGTAAGTTTTATTATGTTTGAACTAATCTTGCGATCTTACTATAAAAAGCATCCATTCCGCTTTTTATTTGGCGCCGGGTTCCTTGATCAGGCGGTGCACCAGCACCGGTGTTTTCGCATGCGACAACACCTTGTTGGTCACACTGCCCAGCAACAACTGGCCCCAGCCGCTGCGGCCGTGCGAGCCCATGAAAATCAGGTCGCAATGGTGTTTTTCCGCCACATCGACGATTTTCAGCGCCGCGCTTTCCGCGAACGCGGTCAGCGCCTCGCACGGCACGCCGCGCCTGGCGCAGGAATCGACCACATCCTGCGTGTGCTCCTTGCCGGCGCGCAGCATCGCGGCGCGGTATTCCTCCTCGCTGGGGTAGCTGGGCGGGATGATCTCGACATAGATCGGGTACTGGTATTCCGGCGCCACGAACAGCACCAGCACTTCGGCCTTCATCTGCTCGGCGAAGGCCACCCCGGCGCAGGCGGTTTTACTGGAAACGGCGGAACCGTCGGTGGTGATCAGGATTTTGCGGTACATGATGAACCTCCTTTTAAAACCAGCTGGCTGCTCTTAATTGTAGTCCCGATTTACATTATTGTTAGTATGGAAAGACTTGATGCTTATCAAATAAAACCGCTTTACGCTGGGGCGCGCTTGTGGCCTTTCCCACTTTTTACCTGCTTTTTTTGCACGGTGGCACTACTTTTGTGTCTCAAAGCGTGTTTTGTCTATCTAACCAATGTTAGTATCACCAAATACAACGGAACTTGGCTTTGACCCGGAGCGCAGGGCAGGCGACCCCACTCTGGGATTGAATAATCTGGCTGTGCCCTGATACACTCGGGTAAGTGCGTTATATTGCCGAGCGTCATCACAAGCAAGCAATTTTAGGGCAGCAATTTTACAAATTATGGAGAAGCAGGGATTATGACCAACGCCGCTGACGATTTCGACGCACTATTTGACGAGGTGTCTGCCCAGAGCAAGACCGCAGCGCCTGCTCCAGCGCCTGCTGCCGCTGCGGAAGACGATTTGGAAAGCCTGTTCGACGAAGTGGCGTCGGCCCGTCCGGCCGATGTGGTGGCCGCGGCCCTCGCGCCGGCCCCGGTCGCCGCCCCTGCGGCCGCCCCGGCCGAAGGCGCGGTCGACGGCGAAGACAAGCCCATGTTCGAACGCCTGGGCGGCATCGTGCGCCTGCTGCACGATTCGCTGCGCGAACTGGGCTACGACAAGGCGCTGACCGAGGCGTCGTCGCAGATCAACGATGCCCAGGACCGCCTCGAATATGTCGCCACGCTGACCGAACAAGCCGCCAACAAGGTGCTCAACACCCTGGACGAGGGCATGCCGGAGCAGGACACGCTGTCGAAGAAGTCCAAGGAAATGGAAACCCGCTGGGCGGACCTGTTCGCCGGCAAGCTGAGCCTGGACCAGTTCAAGCAACTGGCCGGCGACTCGCAAGCCTTCGCCGTGGCCGTGTCGGCCGCCACCGAGGCGGAAAAAGCCCGCCTGCTGGAAATCATGATGGCCCAGGACTTCCAGGACATCACCGGCCAGCTGATCAAGAAAGTCGTGAACATCACCAAGACGGTGGAGCACGAACTGGCAGAACTGCTGCGCGACAACGCGCCGCCGGCGGTACGCGAGAAAATCGCGCAAAAAGAGGTGAGCCTGATGCAAGGCCCTTCGGCTCCGGCCGTTGCCCTGAACCAGGACAATGTCGACGACCTGCTTGCTGATCTGGGATTCTAATGGACGATATGCTCAAGGATTTCGTCGTCGAGGCGATGGATCTTGCGGTCAACGTTGAAGAGCATCTGCTGCGGCTCGAACGCGACCCGGACAACAAAGAAACGCTGAACGCGGTGTTCCGCTCCTTCCACACCATCAAGGGCGGGGCCGGTTTCATGGGCCTGCCGGCGCTGGTGGCGGCCTGCCACCTGACCGAGAACCTGTTCGACGCGCTGCGCACCGGCGCCGCGCCGGTGACGCCGATCGCGATCGAGGCGGCGCTGCAGGCTTCCGGCTTCGTGGCCGACCAGCTCGCTGAGCTGAGCAACGGCGCCGAGCCGGACAGCCTGCCGGCCATGCCCAAGGATCTGGAAGTCATCCTGACCGACGCCATCGAAGGCAAGACCACCGCCGCGCCGCCCAAGGCCGCCGCCGCGCCGGCCCCGGCAGCCGCTGCGCCGGTTGCCGCCGCGCCGGCTGCCGGTGCTGGCACCGCCAGCACGCAAGCCGCCGACGGCCTGGACTGGGAGGGCATGTACGAAGCCGTGATGCCGCCCGGTACTTACACCAAGCCCGCGGCCGCCGCCGCGCCGTCCCCGTCGGCGCCGATCCCGGCCGCCGAGCTGGCCGCCGTCGTGGCCGCCGTGCAGGTCGCCAACCCGGCCTCGTCGCCGGCCAAGCGCGAAGCCGCCGAGAAACGCGAAGAGCGTCCGCACGCCGCGCCGGCCAAGGAAGAATCGATCCGGGTCGACGCCGTCAAGCTGGACGCGCTGCTGGAAGTGGCCGGCGAATCGGTGCAAGCCGCCAACCAGGCCGCCGTGCTGCTGGAACGCCTGCTGCAGTTCAAGTTCGAAGGCCAGGCCCAGACGCTGATGGCGACGCTGGCCGAAACGCTGGAGCGCGCCTCGCGCTACTCCACCGAGCTGCAGCGCGCCACGCTGGCGACCCGCATGCAGCCGGTCGGCCGCCTGTTCCAGAAGTTCCCGCGCCTGGTGCGCGAGCTGGCCAAGGACCTGGGCAAGGACGTCGAGCTGACCATCGAAGGCGCGGAGACCGAAGTCGACCGCGTGGTGGTGGACAGCCTGTACGATCCGCTGGTGCACATGCTGCGCAACTCGCTGGACCACGGCGTCGAATCGCCGGAAGACCGGCTGGCGGCGGGCAAGCCGGCCAAGTCGTATATCTCGCTTAAAGCATGGCAGGAAGCAAATAGCGTTATGATTGTGCTTCAGGACGACGGCAAGGGCATGGATCCGGTGGTGCTGCGCACCAAGGCCCAGCAAAAAGGCCTGATCTCCGAATCGGTGCAGCTGACCAACGACGAATGCTTCCAGCTGGTATTCTTGCCGGGCTTCTCGACCAAGGAAGTCGCGTCCAGCGTGTCCGGGCGCGGCGTCGGCATGGACGTGGTGAAGACCGCCGTGGAGAAGAACCGCGGCGCCATCCATATCGAATCGTCGCTGGGCAAGGGCACCAAGTTCGCCATCCGCCTGCCGATCGAGCTGTCGATCGTGCCGACCATGCTGGTGTCGACCTCGGGCGCCGCGCTGGCGCTGCCGATGGCCGTGGTGCAACGCGTGGTCGAGCTGCCGGAAGTGTTCATGGAAGTGGGCGGCGCGCCGGTGCTGAAGGACCAGGGCCGGCCGCTGCCGGTGCGTTCGCTGGCCGATTCGCTGGGCTACGAGAGCTGCCGCGAGAAGGTGGGGATTGTTGTCGCCGCGCCACAGCCGTACATCCTGGCGGTGGAAGCGGTCGACGGTACCGCCGACCTGGTGATTAAACCGATGACCGCGATTAGCGTCGAGGGCATCACCGGCACCGCGCGTTCTGCCGAAGGCGAACTGGTGCTAGTGGTGGGCCTATCGTTCCTAATGGACGGATGTCGAGGTAGTGTACGCATGGCGGCTTAGTCTCAGCACTAGGCCAGACAGACCAAAAGCCTGCGTCCACGCAGGCTTTTTTTTATTCGCATTTTTATACGCAATACAAGATTTTTCAAAAGGAGTCATAAAAAGTGTATCGGTAGGCGGAACCGCATCGGCTCACGAGGCCGGGCAGCGGCGGCCGCTACCGCATTGCACAATATGGCATAATCGAAGTGGATCACTCACACAGGCCGCAGTTGTACTCATAACGGGTACGCATAAATCATGATGAAGACGCTTTACGACAAACTCTGGGAATCCCACGTGGTGAAGGCCGAGGAAGACGGCACCACCATTCTCTACATCGACCGCCATCTGGTGCACGAAGTCACCAGCCCGCAGGCCTTCGACGGCCTGCGCGCCGCCGGCCGCGCGCCGTGGCGCGTGTCCGCCAACCTGGCGGTGGCCGACCACAACGTGCCGACCACCGGCCGCGCCGACGGCATCGCCGACCCGGTCTCGCGCCTGCAGGTGGAAACGCTGGACAAGAACGCCAAGTCCTACGGCCTGACGTACTTCAACATGAACGACAAGCGCCAGGGCATCGTGCACGTGATCGGGCCGGAGCAGGGCGCCACCCTGCCGGGCATGACCGTGGTCTGCGGCGACTCGCACACCTCCACCCACGGCGCCTTCGGCGCGCTGGCGCACGGCATCGGCACCTCGGAAGTGGAGCACGTGCTGGCCACCCAGACGCTGCTGCAGAAGAAATCCAAGGCCATGCTGGTCCAGGTCGATGGCGCGCTGCCGGCCGGCGTCACCGCCAAGGACGTGGTGCTGGCCATCATCGGCAAGATCGGCACCGCCGGCGGCACCGGCTACTGCATCGAGTTCGGCGGTTCGACCATCCGCTCGCTGTCGATGGAAGGCCGTATGACGGTCTGCAACATGGCGATCGAGGCGGGCGCGCGCGCCGGCATCATCGGCGTCGACGACGTCACCATCAACTATGTCAAGGGCCGCCCGTTTTCGCCGGTGGGGCCGCACTGGGACCGCGCGGTCGACTACTGGCGCACGCTGCATTCCGACGCCGGCGCCAAATTCGACCTGGTGGTCACGCTCAACGCCGCCGAGATCAAGCCGCAGGTGACCTGGGGCACGTCGCCGGAAATGGTGACCTCGATCGACGGCCGCGTGCCGGACCCGGACCTGGAAAAAGACAGCGTCAAGCGCGACGCCATCGAAAAGGCGCTGGTGTACATGAACCTCAAGCCCAACATGGCGATCGAGGACATCCGCATCGACAAGGTCTTCATCGGTTCCTGCACCAACTCGCGCATCGAGGACTTGCGCGCCGCCGCCGAGGTGGTGCGCGGCAAGCAGCGCGCCTCCAACGTCAAGCTGGCGATGGTGGTGCCGGGCTCCGGACTGGTGAAGGACCAGGCCGAGAAGGAAGGCCTGGACCGCATCTTCAAGGACGCCGGCTTCGAATGGCGCGATCCGGGCTGCTCGATGTGCCTGGCGATGAACGCCGACCGCCTGGAACCGGGCGAGCGCTGCGCCTCCACCTCCAACCGCAATTTTGAAGGACGCCAAGGCCAGGGCGGACGCACCCATCTGGTGTCGCCCGCGATGGCCGCCGCCGCCGGTATCGCCGGCCACTTCGTCGACGTACGCGCTTTACGCTGAGCTTGCGTTGATTTTTCCTTTTGATACTACGAGTACACCAACATGAAAAAACTATTCGCCCTGTCCATCATCGCGCTGATCCTGACCGGTTGCAACACCGTCAACGGCTTCGGCAAGGACGTCAAGAAAGTCGGTGAGTCGCTCGAAGGCGCCTCGACCAAAAAATAAACCGCAGCACGGCGGGCCGCGACGGTCCGCCGTCGCACAACCCGAACGAGAATCATGGATAAATTTACGATCTACGAAGGACTGGTGGCCCCGCTGGACCGCGCCAATGTCGACACCGACGCCATCATTCCGAAGCAATTTTTGAAGTCGATTCATCGCACCGGCTTCGGCCCGAACCTGTTCGACGAATGGCGTTACCTGGACCACGGCGAGCCGGGCCAGGACAACAGCAAGCGTCCGCTCAATCCCGAATTCGTGCTCAACGAGCCGCGCTACCAGGGCGCCTCGATCCTGCTGACCCGCAAGAACTTCGGCTGCGGCTCCTCGCGCGAGCACGCGCCGTGGGCGCTGGACCAGTACGGCTTCCGCGCGATCATCGCGCCCTCGTTCGCCGACATCTTCTTCAACAACTGCTACAAGAGCGGCTTGTTGCCGATCGTATTGCCTGAAGCGCAGGTCGATCACCTGTTCAATGAGGTCAAGGCCTTCCCCGGTTACCGTCTGGTGGTCGACCTTGAACAGCAGCGCATCTCCACCAGCAATGGCAGCGTCTCCTATCCCTTCGAGATCGACGCCTTCCGCAAATACTGCCTGATGAACGGGCTCGACGATATCGGCCTGACGCTGCGTCACGCCGACGCTATCCGCGGCTTCGAAGAGCGCCATCTGGCAACCCAACCTTGGTTGGCCAACGTCATCTAATCTCGAAAACTACTCATGAAAATCGCAATCTTACCGGGCGACGGTATCGGTCCGGAAATCATCGCGCAAGCCGTCAAAGTCCTCAACGTGCTGGGCGAAAAATTTGAGCTGGAAAGCGCGCCGGTCGGCGGCGCCGGCTACGCCGCCCACGGTCACCCGCTGCCTGAAGGCACGCTGGCGCTGGCCAAGGCGGCCGACGCGGTGCTGTTCGGCGCCGTCGGCGACTACCAGTACGACACGCTGGAGCGCGCGCTGCGTCCCGAGCAGGCGATCCTCGGCTTGCGCAAGAACCTGGGCCTGTTCGCCAACCTGCGCCCAGCCATCCTGTATCCGCAACTGGCCAACGCCTCGACGCTCAAGCCGGAAGTGGTGTCCGGCCTGGACATCCTGATCATCCGCGAACTGACCGGCGACATCTACTTCGGCCAGCCGCGCGGCGTGCGCGAGTGCCCGGACGGCGCCTTCAAGGGCCAGCGCGAAGGCTTCGACACCATGCGCTACGCCGAAGGCGAGATCCGCCGCATCGCCCACGTGGCGTTCCAGGCCGCGCGGAAGCGCAGCAAGCGCCTGACCAGCGTCGACAAGGCCAACGTGCTGGAGACCTTCCAGTTCTGGCGGGACATCGTCACCGACGTGCACAAGGAATACCCGGACGTCGCGCTGGAGCACATGTAC
This sequence comes from Rugamonas sp. A1-17, assembly GCA_025548565.1. Taxonomy (GTDB): domain Bacteria; phylum Pseudomonadota; class Gammaproteobacteria; order Burkholderiales; family Burkholderiaceae_D; genus Rugamonas. The sequence continues at coordinate 138,005 of JAJLPB010000010.1, read as the reverse complement.
GTCGACAACGCCGCGATGCAGCTGGTGCGCGCGCCGAAGAAGTTCGACGTCATCGTCACCGGCAATATGTTCGGCGACATCCTGAGCGACCAGGCGTCCATGCTGACCGGCTCGATCGGCATGCTGCCGTCGGCCTCGCTGGACGCCAACAACAAGGGCCTGTACGAGCCGTCGCACGGTTCCGCCCCCGACATCGCCGGCAAGGGCATCGCCAATCCGCTGGCGACGATTTTGTCGGCAGCGATGATGCTGCGCTACTCGCTGAACAAGGCTGAACAGGCAGACCGCATCGAGAACGCCGTCAAGCACGTGCTGTCGCAAGGCCTGCGCACCGCCGACATCTTCGAAGCCGGCACCACCAAGGTGGGCACGGAAGAGATGGGCGACGCGGTGGTCAAGGCTTTGGTATAAATAGTATAAATTATTAGAGGGAATGAAAATGAAACTCGTAGGCTTGGTAGGTTGGCGCGGCATGGTGGGTTCGGTCCTGATGCAGCGCATGCAGGAAGAGGGCGATTTCGCCCACATCGAACCGGTGTTTTTCACCACCTCGAACCCGGGCGGCGACGCCCCGGCGATGGCGAAGAATGAAACCAAACTGAAAAGCGCCACCGACATCGACGAACTGAAAAAGTGCGAGATCATCATCTCGTGCCAGGGCGGCGACTACACCACCGAGGTATTCCCCAAGCTGCGCGCGGCCGGCTGGAACGGCTACTGGATCGACGCCGCCTCCACGCTGCGCATGGAGAAGGACGCCGTCATCGTGCTGGACCCGGTCAACCTGCACGTGATCAAGGACGCGCTGGGCAAGGGCGTGAAGAACTACATCGGCGGCAACTGCACCGTGTCGTGCATGCTGATGGGCCTGGGCGGCCTGTTCCAGCACAACCTGGTCGAGTGGATGACCTCCATGACCTACCAGGCGGCATCGGGCGGCGGCGCCCAGCACATGCGCGAACTGCTGACCCAGTTCGGCACCATCAACTCGTCGGTCAAGGCGCTGCTGGACAATCCGGCCTCCGCCATTCTGGAAATCGACCGCCAGGTGCTGGCCACCCAGCACGGCCTGAGCGCCGAAGAAACCAAGCAGTTCGGCGCGCCGCTGGCCGGCAACCTGATCCCCTGGATCGACAAGGACCTGGGCAACGGCCAGTCGAAGGAAGAATGGAAGGGCGGTGCCGAGACCAACAAGATCCTGGGCCTGGGCGCGGACTTCGGTTCGAAGGCCATTCCTGTCGACGGCCTGTGCGTGCGCATCGGCGCCATGCGCAGCCACTCGCAGGCGCTGACCATCAAGCTGAAAAAAGACGTGCCGATCGACGAGATCCACGACATCATCGCGGCCAACAACCAGTGGGTCAAAGTGGTGCCGAACACGCGTGAAGCGTCGGTCAAGGACCTGTCGCCGGCAGCAGCCACCGGCAGCCTGACGATCCCGGTCGGCCGCCTGCGCAAGATGAGCATGGGCGACGACTACCTGTCGGCCTTCACCGTGGGCGACCAGCTGCTGTGGGGCGCGGCCGAACCGCTGCGCCGCATGCTGCGCATCGTGCTGGACAAGTAACACGCCAAGTAACACGCCATCCGGCAATTGTTAAAGCAGAAGGGGTTTTCTCTATGAGCTCTCATAGGGAAAACCCCTTTTTTTGGTTTAAAGTAGGCATAGACGTTACACATCTTCATGTACCACTAGAGAAACATCGTGCAAAGCTTGCATGCTCTGGAGCATGATGATATGTTGGTATATCTGGGAAAGTAACATTTTCCCTCTGACAACCTGATGCCGCCCACTATGCACGTACCAACTCGCTCCAGCATTGTTTCCTTCACGTTGAAGACACTCACCGGAGCTGTCGCCAGCGCGGTGTTGGTGGCGGCCACGGCCAACGCCGCCGGGCTCGGCAAGCTGACCGTCCAGTCGTCGCTGGGGCAGCCGCTGCGGGCGGAGATCGAACTGACGGCCGTGTCGGCCGAAGAAGCGGGCGGCCTGGTCGCCAAGCTGGCGCCGGCCGAAGCCTTCCGCACCGCCAATATCGATTTCAATCCGACCCTGTTGTCGCTGCGCTTCGACGTCGAGCAGCGCAACGGCCGCCAGGTGATCCGCGTGACGTCGACCCAGCCGGTCAACGAGCCCTTCGTCGACATGCTGCTGGAACTGAACTGGACCGGCGGACGCATGGTCCGCGAATACACCTTCCTGCTGGACCCGGCCGACATGCGCGCGACGCAATCGCCGCAGGTGGCCGCGCCGGTGGACCTGGCCCGCAACGCCGCCCCGGCCGCTTCGGTCGCACCGGCCGCGCCTGCCGCCGCGCCTGTCGCGCCACCTGCGCCCGCCGCGGTCGCGCCATCCGCGCCGGCTGCCCAGCGCGCGCCGGCCAGGCAGGCCGCCAGCGAGTACACCGTCAAGGCCGGCGACAACCTGACCCGCATCGCCAACCAGGTCAAGCCGGTCGACGTGTCGCTGGACATGATGCTGGTCGCGCTGTACCGCGCCAATCCCGAAGCCTTCGCCGGCAACAATATGAACCGCCTGAAGTCGGGCCACATCCTGGCCGTGCCGGACGCCGACACCATCCGCAACACCGCGCCGGAAGGCGAGGCGCGCGGCGTGGTGGTGGCGCACGCGGTCGACTTCAACGCCTACCGCGCCAAGCTGGCCGGGCAGGTGGCCAACAGCACGCCGGCCAAGGAGCCGGAAGCCGCACAGAACTCGTCGGGCAAGATCACCGCCAAGGTCGAGGAGAAACCGAACGCGGTCAACGCCGCCAAGGACAAGTTGACGCTGTCGAAATCGACCGCCAACACGCCGGTCGAAGGCAAGACCGGCATGGCGGTGGAAGACAAGATCGCGCGCCAGAAGGAGCAGGAAGAGTCCGCGGCTCGCATCAAGGAGCTGGAGAAGAATACCCGCGACCTGGAAAACCTGATGGCGGTCAAGAACAAGGCGGCTGCGCAGACGGCGAAAGACTCGGCATCGGCATCGCTGCCCGCGTCAGCCCCGGTCGAGGCGTCGGCGCCGCCCAAGCCCAAGCGTACCCTGGTGATACCGCCGAAGAGACTCGAGCCGAGCCTGTTCGAAACGCTGATGGACAACCTGCAATACGTGGGTGTGGCAGCCGCGGCCCTGCTGGCAGGCGCCGGCGCGCTGATCGCCTCGCGCCGCCGCAAGCAGTTCGCCGTGCCGAAGGAAGAGACCAGCGTCCTCGGCGATACCGCGATCCCGTCGCAGGCGCTGATCGCCGACGCCGGCGGCCAGAGCGTCGACACCAACAACAGCGTATTCAATTCCAACTTCGCGCCATCGGCCAGCCAGCTCGACACCAATGAAGTCGATCCGGTGGCGGAAGCCGACGTCTACATCGCCTACGGCCGCGACGCTCAGGCCGAAGAGATCCTCAAGGAAGCGCTGCGCAGCCATCCGGAGCGCCATGCGGTGCGCCTGAAGCTGCTTGAAATCTACACCGCCCGCAAGGACGCGCGCTCCTTCGAGAGCCAGGCCTCCGAGCTGTATTCGATGACGCGCGGCCAGGGCGACGAGTGGACGCAAGCGGCCGTCATGGGCCAGGCGCTGGATCCGGGCAATCCGCTGTACGCCGAAGGCCACGCGGCCTCGGGCGAGGCCGAAGCCGCGTCCGGCTTCGCCGCCGCGCCTGCCGTTGCGGCGGTTGCGGCCGGCGCCGCGGCGTTCAGCGCTGCGGACTTTGTCAACGACTTCAACGCGCCAGCGCCAGCGCCGGCCCCTGCCGCCGGTGGCCTCGACCTGGACCTGGGCTTCGACGCCCCCGCCGCCAGCGACAGCAATGTCATGGACTTCGGCAGCGACATGGAAACGGCCTTGCCGCAGGCGGCCGACGCCTCCGTGTCGCCAGCCTCGGTGGCGGCGGAATCCGACAACCTGATGGACTTCGACCTGGGCGGCCTGAGCTTCGAGCCTGCCGCCGCCGCGCCGGCGCCTGCCGAAACGCCGGCTCCGGCCGAGCCGGCTGCGATGCCGGAGGACGCCTTCAACCTGGCCTTCGACGCACCTGCCGCGCCAGCACCAGCACCAGCACCAGCTCCGGCGGAAGACCTGAGCATGGACTTCGGCCTGGACCTGCCGGCCGAGACGGTCGCGCCGACATTGCCATCGGCCAGCAGCGATCCGCTGGACCTGGACCTGATGAATTTTGAAATTCCCGAAGTGCCGACGGCACCCGCGCCGGCCCCGGCGGCCGAACCGGATGCCGGCGACTTCGCCGATGCGCTGCACGCCGCGGAAGAGGTCGCGCCCGCGCCGGCTCCGGCCGCGCAGGAGTTCGACCTGTCCGGCATCGACCTCGACCTGGACAGCGCGCTGGGCGGTGCCAGCGCCGCCGCTGCCGATGCCGCCCCTGCCCACGTGCGCGACGACACCCTGTCGGCCCATCACATGGAAATGGACACCAAGCTGGACCTGGCGGTGGCCTATCAGGAAATCGGCGACAAGGAAGGCGCGCGCGAGCTGCTGGACGAAGTGCTGCGCGGCGGCAGCGACGATCAGATCGCCAAGGCCAACGCGATGCGCGCTCAATTGGGGTAATGCCGCTCCGTATATAATGGCTGACTCTGACATTACCTCGGGCAGCAATTGAAACGGATAGCAATCGGCGTCCAGTACGACGGAACCGCGTGGAACGGCTACCAGAAACAGGCGGACGGCCACACGGTCCAGGACCAGCTGGAACAGGCGCTGGAGAAATTCGCCAGGGTGCCGCTGGCCACCACGTGCGCCGGCCGCACCGACACCGGCGTGCACGCGCTGGAACAAGTGGTCCACTTCGACACCGACCTGAACCGCGACACCCATTCCTGGGTGCGCGGCGTCAACGCCTTCCTGCCGCCGTCGATCGCCGTGCGCTGGGCCAAGGAGTTGGAGGGCGACCCCGGCGTCAATGACTTCTTCCACGCCCGCTTCAGCGCCCGCGCCCGCACCTATCACTACGTGCTGTACAACAATCCGACCCGCTCGCCGCTGCTGGAAGGGCGCGCCGGCTTCTGCTTCCGCCCGCTGGACGTGGAGCTGATGCGGCAGGCCATCCCGCCGCTGATCGGCTGGCACGACTTCACCGCCTTCCGCGCCGCGCAATGCCAGGCCAAGTCGCCGGTCAAGCTGATGCACGACATTCAGATCAAGCGCCACGGCGAGCTGGTGGTGTTCACCATCACCGCCAACGCCTTCCTGCACCACATGGTGCGCAACCTGGTCGGCTCGCTGGTCTACATCGGCACCGGCCGCGAGAAGCCGGAATGGCTGGGCCATCTGCTGGAAACCAAGGACCGCCACGCCGCCGCGCCGACCTTCATGCCGGACGGCCTGTACCTGGCCAAGATCGATTACGACCCCCAATGGGAACTGCCGCTGGAGACCACCAGCGCGCTCCCTTGGTTCTAAAGGAGCATCATGCGCACCCGTATCAAAATCTGCGGCCTGACCCGTGTGGAAGATGTGCAAGCCGCCGTCGCGGCGGGCGCCGACGCGATCGGCTTCGTGTTCTACCCCAAGAGCCCGCGCTACGTGACGCCGGAACAGGCGGCCGAGCTGATCCGCGCCGTGCCGCCCTTCGTCACCTGCACCGGCCTGTTCGTCAACGCCACGCCGGAAGAGGTGGCGGCCACCTGCAAGGTGGCGCCGATCTCGCTGATCCAGCTGCACGGCGACGAGACGGAGGAGCAGTCGGCCGCCATCGCGGCGGCGGCCGGGCGACAGTTCATGCGCGTGTTCCGCGTCAAACCTGACACACAGCCGTCCGATTTGCTAGAATACGAGCAGCGATACCGCGCCGCCAGTCCCTTGTTCACCAGCCTGTTGCTGGATACCTATGTGGATGCCTATGGCGGTGCAGGAAAGGGTTTTGATTGGTCTCTCATTCCAAAAGATCTCGCGCCTCGGGTCGTTTTAAGTGGTGGCTTGAGCGTACACAACGCGACTGACGCGGTGGCACGTGTACGCCCCTACGCCGTGGACATCAGCAGTGGTGTCGAAGCGGCCAAGGGGATCAAGGATGCCCGCAAGATCGCCGACTTTGTCGCGGCGGTGCGGGCCGGAGATACCATGAATGAAAGCGAGACCCACCATGATGAACGCCCCGGCGAAGCCGCTGTTCCACGCTAAAGACTACAACCTTCCCGATACCAAGGGCCATTTCGGCCCCTACGGCGGCTCCTTCGTCGCCGAAACCCTGACCTACGCGCTGGCCGAGCTCAACGCAGCCTACGAGCGCTACAGCAAGGATCCCGAGTTCCTCGATGAGTTCCGTTACGAGCTCAAGCACTTTGTCGGCCGTCCGTCGCCGATCTACCACGCCAAACGCTGGTCCGAGCTGGCAGGCGGCGCGCAGATCTACTTCAAGCGCGAGGACCTGAACCACACCGGCGCCCACAAGATCAACAACGTGATCGGCCAGGCGCTACTGGCCAAGCGCATGGGCAAGCCGCGCATCATCGCCGAGACCGGCGCCGGCCAGCACGGCGTCGCCACCGCCACCATCTGTGCCCGCTTCGGGCTGGAGTGCGTGGTCTATATGGGCAGCGAGGATGTCAAGCGCCAGGCGCAGAACGTCTACCGCATGAAGCTGCTGGGCGCGACCGTGGTGCCGGTGGAGTCCGGCTCCAAGACCTTGAAGGACGCGCTCAACGAGGCGATGCGCGACTGGGTCACCAACATTGAAAACACCTTCTACATCATCGGCACCGTGGCCGGCCCGCATCCTTACCCGATGCTGGTGCGCGACTTCCAGTCGGTGATCGGCGAGGAGTGCCTGGTGCAGATGCCCGAGATGACCGGCCGCCAGCCGGATTGCGTGGTGGCCTGCATCGGCGGCGGTTCCAACGCCATGGGCATTTTCTATCCGTACATCGACCAGAAGCAGGTGCGCCTGATCGGCGTCGAGGCGGCGGGGGAGGGGCTGGATGGCGACAAGCACGCGGCATCGCTGACCAAGGGCTATCCGGGCGTCTTGCACGGCAACCGCACCTATCTGCTGCAGGACCAGAACGGCCAGATCATCGAGACGCATTCGGTCTCGGCCGGCCTGGACTATCCGGGCGTGGGGCCGGAGCATGCCTACCTGAAGGACAGCGGCCGGGCCGAGTACGTGTCGATCACGGACGAGGAGGCGCTCAAGGCCTTCCACGACTGCTGCCATATCGAAGGCATCATTCCCGCGCTGGAATCGTCGCACGCGCTGGCGTACGCGGCCAAGCTGGCGGCGACTCTGCCCAAGGATAAAATCATTTTGGCCAACCTGTCGGGCCGGGGCGACAAGGACATGCATACGGTTGCAGAACGTATGGGTTTGAACTTCAACTAAGGGAAACGACATGTCCAAAATCGCAGCAACTTTCAGCGCCCTGAAGGCGCACAAAAAAACCGCGCTCATCACTTTCATCACGGCCGGCGATCCGTCGCCGGAACTGACGGTGCCGCTGATGCACGCCCTGGTCGCGGGCGGTGCCGACATCCTGGAACTCGGCGTGCCGTTTTCCGATCCGATGGCCGAAGGCCCGGTGATCCAGCGCGCCTGCGAGCGGGCGCTGGCCAACGGCGTCGGCATCCACGACGTGTTCGGCTACGTGGCGGAATTCCGCAAGACCAACCAGACCACGCCGGTGGTGCTGATGGGTTACGCCAATCCGATCGAGCGCATCGGCGCTTCTGCGTTCATCGCCCAATCCAAGGCGGTGGGAGCTGACGGCGCCATCGTGGTCGACTACCCGCCGGAAGAGTGCGAAGAGTTCGCGGCCGCCATGCGCGCCGCCGAGCTGGACCTGATCTTCCTGCTGGCGCCGACCTCGACCGAGCAACGCATCGCGCAGGTGGCCAAGGTGGGTGGCGGCTTCAGTTACTACGTCTCGCTGAAGGGCGTGACAGGCGCCGGCAACATCGACACGGTGGAAGTGGCGGAGCGTCTGACGGCGATCCGCAAGCACGTGCAGTTGCCGATCGGCGTAGGCTTCGGCATCCGCGACGGCGCCACCGCGCGCGCCGTGGCCGAGGTGGCTGACGCTGTGGTCATCGGCAGCCGCGTCATCCAGGAAATCGAAAGCGCCGGCAAGGATGGCGCCGTGGCCGCCGTACAAACCTTCGTCAGCGGCATCCGCGCCGCCCTCGACGCATAACCCCCGCCGGCCGTCTTGGCCGGCCTCAAATCCCGGCCGCTCACCTTGATACATAGTTAAGCACTGACTATGTTGAAGGAGAGCGGTCGTGCGTTTCGAATGGGATCAACGTTGTCACCGAGGTAATTTATGTGCGATCAAGAGTTGGACGTTTCTAAATACGAGTCTGTTCCTCATCCAATCGCCAAGTTGATGGGCCGCACGGTGACTATCGGCCTGGCCCATAGCGATATCGATTACTTCAAGGCGATAGGGGATGAGATTGGGTTGTCGTCTGAGCAAGTCATGCAAATTTACCTGCGAAATATTGTCTATACCGGCTATAAGGTCGAGATAGATATGCCGAATGAGCAGCAGGAGATGCCGTGCGCCGTTGTAGGGGGATTACTCTAAAAACCCGCCAATTCCATGACGAAGTTTAAAAATTGTTGTACTGCAAAGTTCGACAGGGGGGCGAGAAACGGCTACACTTCGGCCACGAGTTAGCTGCAAGGAGAATTTATGAGTTGGTTGGAAAAACTGCTGCCCCCACGAATCCAGCGTTCCGACGCTGCCGCACGCAAGACCATGCCCGAGGGCCTGTGGGTCAAATGCCCGTCCTGCGAAGCCGTCCTGTACCGCACCGATCTGGAATCGAACCTGCACGTTTGCCCTAAATGCGACCACCACATGCGCATCCGCGCACGCGAACGCCTCGACAGCCTGTTCGACGCCGGCGGCCGTTATGAAATCGGCATGGATACCCTGCCGGTCGATACGCTGAAGTTCAAAGACAGCAAGAAATACCCCGACCGCCTCAAACAAGCCATGGAAGCCACCGGCGAGACCGATGCGCTGATCGTCATGGGCGGCGCCATCATGAGCCTGCCTTGCGTGGTGGCTTGCTTCGAATTTGAATTCATGGGCGGCTCGATGGGCTCCGTGGTCGGCGAGCGCTTCGTGCGCGGCGCGCAAGTGGCCCTGGAACAGAAAGTACCGTTCATCTGCATCACCGCCACCGGCGGCGCCCGCATGCAGGAAGGCCTGCTGTCGCTGATGCAAATGGCGAAAACCACCGCCATGCTGACCAAGCTGTCGGAGAAGAAGCTGCCGTTCATCAGCGTGCTGACCGATCCGACCATGGGCGGCGTGTCCGCCTCGTTCGCCTTCATGGGCGACGTGGTGATCGCCGAGCCGAAGGCGCTGATCGGCTTCGCCGGCCCGCGCGTGATTGAAAACACCGTGCGCGAGAAACTGCCGGAAGGCTTCCAGCGTGCAGAGTTCCTGGTCACCAAGGGCGCCGTCGACATGATCGTCGACCGCCGCAAGATGCGCGAAGAAATCGCCCGTCTGATGGCACTGCTGCAAAATCAGGCGGTGGAAGTGCTCGCTTAAAAAAGCAGCCACTCCCTCACGCTGCGGCGCGCAATCGGCTATCATGCCGGCCTGCGCGCCGTTTTCCATTTCTGAGCCATCATTATGTCGAACCTTCCCACTACTTTGCCCGCCTGGCTTGCGCTGCTTGAATCGCGCCACGCCGAAACCGTCATCAACATGGGCCTGGACCGCGTACTCGCCGTCAAGGAGCGCCTGAAGCTGGCCTTCAGCTGCCCGGTCATCATGGTGGCCGGCACCAACGGCAAGGGTTCGACCTGCGCCATGCTGGAATCGGTGCTGATGCGCGCCGGCTACAAGGTGGGCCTGTACATCAAGCCGCACTTCCTCGACTTTAACGAGCGCGCCCGCGTCAACGGCGAGCTGGCCAGCGATGACGTGCTGGTGGACGCCTTCAACGCGGTCGAAGCCGTGCGCGGCGATACGCCGCTGACGTATTTCGAATTCACCACGCTGGCCATCATGCACCTGCTGAGCGGCGCCGGCATGGATGTCGTGATCCTGGAGGTCGGCCTGGGCGGACGCCTGGACGCGGTCAACATCGTCGATGCCGACGTCTCCATCGTCACCAGCGTCGATATCGACCACACCGACTACCTGGGCGACACCCGCGAGGCGATCGGCTTCGAGAAGGCCGGCATTTTCCGCTCCGGCAAAACCGCGATCTGCTCGGACCCTGTGCCGCCGCAATCGCTGATCGACCACGCCAACGCCATCGGCGCCGACCTGTGGCTGATGGGCCGCGATTTCAACTATTCCGGCGACAAGCAGCAATGGAACTACGGCGGCCGCTCGCAGCGCCGCAACTCGCTGGCCTATCCGAGCCTGCGCGGCGCCAACCAGCTCCTCAACGCCTCGGCCGCGCTGGCCGCGCTGGAGGCCTTGAAGCTGGAACTGCCGGTCGGCGCGCAGGAAGTGCGCACCGGCCTCGTCACGGTGGAATTGCCTGGCCGCTTCCAGGTGCTGCCTGGCCGCCCGACCGTGATTCTGGACGTGGCGCACAATCCGCACGCCGCGGCGGCGCTGAACCAGAACCTGGGCAACATGGGCTTCCACCCTTACACCTACGCCGTGTTCGGCTCCATGCACGATAAGGATATCGACGGCGTGATCGCCGCCATGTCCGAGCACGTGGACCACTGGTGCCTGGCCACGCTGCCGTCGCCGCGCTCGGCCAGCGCCTCGGAACTGGCGGCCAAGGTGCAGATCGTCCAGCCTGAAAAGGCCGAGCGCACCATCAATATCTTCGACGATCCGGCCGCGGCGTATGCAAATGCGATCAGCCGAGCCGGGGAGAATGATAGAATTGTGGTCTTTGGATCTTTCCTCACGGTCGCCGGCGTCATGGCGGCGCGAAAATCCGCATTCCATTGAACGCACAGGACTGAAATCACGCATGGGCTTGTTCTCGAAACTCGGTAAAAACAAGCAAGAGGCCGCCGGTCAGGACAGCGGCTATTACACCAGCGCAGATGACCAGGCCGCGACGGAGCGCGCACGCTCCAAGCGCGCCTCGTCGGCGGATGGTTCCGCCAAATCCCGCCGCGGCAAAGACCGCGAAGCGGACGATCCTGTATTGCCGGAAAAGAAACGCGCGCGCCGCCGTCTGGTTGGCGCCATCGCGCTGGCACTGGGCGTGGCCATCGGCCTGCCGATGGTGCTCGATTCCGAACCGAAGCCGCTGGCATCCGACATCGATATCAAGATCCCGGCCAAGGACAAGCCGGCCGAGGCCGCACCTGCGCCCGCGCCTGCCGCGCCGGTGCCCCAAAGCGCCGCGCTGGACAGCCGAGAAGAAATCGTCGACGACGTCAAGCCGGCCAAGTCCACCGCAGCCGCGCCCGTGGCTGCCGCCCCCGTAACGCCGCCACCCGTTGCCCCCGTCAAGGTCGACACCGCCAAGCGCGAAGCCGAACTGAAGGCCGAAGCCAAGGCCAAGGCCGACACCATCGCCAGGAACAAGGCCGACAACGAAGCCAAGGCCCGCCAGGACGCCGACTACAAGCAGGAAGTCGAACGCAAGCAGGCCGAGGCGAAAGCCGAAGCCAAGGCCAAGGCGGAAACCGAGCGCAAGCTGGCCGAAGCCAAGGCCGCCAAGCAGGCCGACAGCGCCAAGCCGGCCGCGACCTCGGAAGACGCGCGCGCCCTGGCCATCCTGGAAGGCAAGCCCGCCGCCAAGCCGGCCGCCGAATCCGGCCAGAAGTTCGTGCTGCAGGTGGCCGCGCTGAGCGACCAGGGCAAGGTGGACGAGCTGCGCGACAAACTGAAGAAGGCCGGCATCAGCTCCTACACCCAGAAGACGCCGTCCGGTGACATCACCCGTGTGCGCGTGGGGCCGTTCACCAACAAGGATGAGGCCGAAAAAGTACGGGCCAAGCTGAGCGCCATGGGCCTGAACGGCCGCCTCGAAACCGTCTGATCCAGCAGGCGCCCGACGTGACGATATTCGATTACCTGGTGATTTTTGTGTTGGTCGCGTCGGTCATCATCAGCATGATGCGGGGCTTGGTGAAGGAAGTATTGTCGCTGGCGGGCTGGGTGGTGGCCTTCGTGGTCGCCAACGCCTACGCCGCCGCGCTGGCGCCCATGCTGCCGCCGGTGGTGCCGGGCGAGGTGCTGCGGCTGATCCTTGCCTTTATCGCACTGTTTATCGGTGTGAAGATTTTGACGGGCCTGCTGGCCATGGCGCTGGGCGCCTTGCTCGATGCCGGCGGCCTCAGCATCGTGGACCGCGCGCTGGGCATGGTGTTCGGCTTCGGCCGCGGCCTGGTCATCGTATTGGCCGGCGTCATCCTGTGCGGGATGACGTCGATACCGCAACAAGCATTCTGGAAGGATGCGCGATTGAGTCCGCTCGCGGAGACCGGAGCGCATACGGTGAAAGCCTTCCTTCCCGCTGCCATGGCGCAGCATGTGAATTTTTGAATTCTTTAAATCAGTAGCACCAGTCCAGGAGCAACATCATGTGTGGCATCGTCGGCGTCGTTTCTCATCAACCTGTCAACCAACTGCTGTATGACGCATTGCTGCTGCTGCAGCACCGCGGCCAGGATGCGGCAGGTATCGCGACCAATCACAGCAGCATGTTCGCCATGCACAAGGCTAACGGCCTGGTGCGTGACGTTTTCCGTACCCGTAACATGCGTACGCTGCAAGGCAATTCCGGCATCGGTCACTGCCGCTATCCAACCGCCGGCTCGTCGAGCGAGGAAGAGGCGCAGCCGTTCTACGTCAACGCGCCGTTCGGCATCACGCTGGCGCACAACGGCAACCTGACCAACTGGGAACAGCTCAAGAAGGAAATGTTCCAGAACGACCGCCGCCACATCAACACCGATTCCGATTCGGAAGTGCTGCTCAACGTGCTGGCCCACGAGATCCAGAAAGCCACCACCGGCATCTCGATCGACGCCGACACCATCTTCGAAGCCGTGACCGTGCTGCATCGCCGCGTGCGCGGCGGCTACGCTGCCGTGGCGCAGATCGCCGGCGTCGGCCTGCTGGCCTTCCGCGATCCGTTCGGCATCCGTCCGCTGTGCCTGGGCATCAACGAGACCGAGCAGGGCGCCGAGTACCTGATCGCCTCCGAGTCCGTGGCGCTGGAAGGCATGGGCTTCCGCTTTGTGCGCGACATCGCGCCGGGCGAGGCCGTCTTCATCGACGCCGACAAGCAACTGCATTCGCGCCAGTGCGCCGACAATCCGTCGCTCAACCCTTGCGTGTTCGAGTTCGTCTACCTGGCCCGTCCGGATTCCGTCATCGACGGCGCCTCCGTGTACGCCACCCGCCTGAAAATGGGCGAGTACCTGGCCGAGAAGATCAAGCGCGAATTCAAGGATGGCGAGATCGACGTCGTCATGCCGATTCCGGACTCGTCGCGTCCGGCCGCGATCCAGCTGGCGCTGGCGCTGAACGTGGAATACCGCGAAGGCTTCATCAAGAACCGTTACATCGGCCGTACCTTCATCATGCCGGGCCAGGCCGCGCGCAAGAAGTCCGTGCGCCAGAAACTGAACGCCATCGCTTCCGAGTTCAAGGACAAGGTCGTGCTGCTGGTGGACGACTCCATCGTGCGCGGCACCACCAGCCGCGAGATCGTGCAGATGGCGCGCGAAGCCGGCGCCAAGAAAGTGATCTTCGCCTCGGCGGCGCCACCGGTGATCTTCCCTAACGTGTACGGCATCGACATGCCTACCCGCGACGAGCTGATCGCCTACGGCCGCAGCACCGAGGAAGTGTGCCGCGAGATCACCGCCGATCACCTGGTCTACCAGGACATCGACGCGCTGAAGCGCGCCATCTCCGACGTCAATCCGGCGTTGAAGAACTTCGAGGCGTCGTGCTTCGACGGCGTGTACGTCACCGGCGACATCTCCAAGGACTACCTGGACAAGCTGGAGTACGCGCGCCACCATCCGAAGGCCTCCGGCCCCGAGGATGCGGGCCGCTCGCAACTGAACCTGAATCTCGCGACCGCCGAAGGCTGATGTCGCGCCCGGTGCGGTTCACGCCGCACCGGGCTTTTTTTTGAATACACGAATATGAACGACAAGAAGAATTACGGCTTCACCACCACCATCCTGCACAACGATCGCCAGAAAGGCATCGAGCACGGTTCGCTGCACAAGCCCATCCACACCTCGGTCGCCTTCGGTTACGGCGACGCGCGCCAGCTGGCGTCTGTGTTCCAGGGCAAGGAGCCGGGCTTCCGCTACGGCCGCCAGGGCAACCCGACCATCTCCGCGCTGGAGGACAAGGTCACCAAGATGGAGCAGGGCGTCGGCACGATCTGCTTCGCCACCGGCATGGGCGCGATCGGCGCCGTGTTCCAGTCGCTGCTGCGCGCGGGCGACCATGTGGTGTCGTCGTCGTTCTTGTTCGGTAACACCAACAGCTTGTGGCAGACCACCATGGCGCAGGGCGTGGGCGTGTCCTTCGTCGACGCCACCGACGTCGCCAACGTGGCGGCCGCCATCACCGAACAGACGCGCGTGGTGTTCGTCGAAACCATCGCCAACCCGCGCACGCAAGTGGCGGACCTGAAGCGCATCGGCGAGCTGTGCAAGGAACGCGGCATCCTCTACATCGTCGACAACACGATGACCACGCCTTACCTGTTCCGTCCGAAAGCGGTGGGCGCCGGGCTGGTGGTCAACGCGCTGACCAAGTCGATCGGCGGCCACGGCAACGCGCTGGGCGGCAGTCTGACCGATACCGGCGTCTACGACTGGACCCGGTTCGCCAACATCTACGAGAACTACAAGAAAGCCGCGCCGCTGCAATGGGGCTTGGCGCAGATCCGCGCCAAGGGCCTGCGCGACTTCGGCGCCTCGCTGGCGCCGGAAGCGGCACACCACATCGCCGTCGGCGCCGAGACGCTGGCGCTGCGGATGGAACGCACCAGCGCCAATGCGCTGGCCTTGGCCCGCCTGCTGGAAAGCGACGAGCGCGTGGCCGCCGTCTACTATCCCGGCCTGGCATCGCACCCGCAGCATGCGATCTCCAGCGAGCTGTTCCGCAGCTTCGGCTCCCTGCTGAGCTTTGAACTGAAGGACGGCATCGACTGCTTCGACTTCCTCAACCGCCTGAAGCTGGCGATCCCGGCTTCCAACCTGGGCGACACGCGCACGCTGATCATCCCGGTGGCGCACACGATTTTCTACGAGATGGGCGCCGAGCGCCGCGCCTCGATGGGCATCGCCGAGTCGCTGATACGAGTGTCGGTCGGCATCGAGGATACCGACGATCTGCTGGACGATTTCACCTGCGCACTGGAAGCTTGCTGAGCGCAGCCTCAAGTTGTGATAATCTAAGCTTTCAATTTTGCTAAGCGCGGAGGCGATATGAAGGCAGCATGGGTTCTGGCATTGACCGTGCTGTCGAGTAGCGCCTTCGCCGGCGACCAGGCCAGCCGCCTGGCGCGGCAAGCCGAGATCGAGTACTACACCAGCCGCTACGACGGCGCCGACATTGCGCTGGCCCGTTTCAACTGCAAGCCTCCCAACATCCCGATGCGTCCGGCCACGGCCGGCGGACCGGCGCTCACGCAGGCGCTGGCCGCCTGGCATGATTGCTATGACCAATTCCTGGCCAACTACAATGCCGCGCTCCCGGTCGGCAAGAGCATCCCCGCCGACCTGGCCGACCTGATGACGGACGAAGAGATGGGCGCCGCCCAGGCTTTGATGAGTCAGGTGTTCGTGCAGGTGGCGGACGAGGCCAAGCGCCAGGCCGACGCTGTCACCCTGGCGCAGAGCGCGTGGGAAGGCCGTCAAGGCGACCTTGCCCTGAGCGCGCGCGACCTGTCGCATCAGCCGGAGACGGCCGGCAAGCGCTAGGCGGCTACTTGGCAGGAATTGACGCAAGATTGTCTGTTCAATACGTGCCGATGTTTGGTAGCCTGCGCGGCATGACTACATCATTCCGTCCGAAACAAATGCTGGCGCTGCTGGTCGGCGCGCTGCTTGCCACCACCGTCCGCGCCGCACCGGCCAGCGATGCCGAACTGCTCGCCATGATGAAAACCCGTGTCGATATCGACCACGCCGGCACCGGCATGGTGGTGGGCATCATCGACGCCAAGGGCAGCCATGTGCTGGCCTATGGCAGCCTCAGCGAGGGCGGCGCGCCGGTCGATGCGGACTCGGTCTACGAGATCGGCTCCATCACCAAGGTATTCACCGCAACCATCCTCAGCGACATGGCCCTGCGTGGCGAAGTGAGCCTGGACGATCCGGTGGCGCGCTACCTGCCCGCAGCGGCGGCGCCGCCGGCCTTCGGTGGACGGCGGATCACGCTGACCGACCTGTCGTCGCAAGTGTCCGGCATCCCCAGCATTCCGGATAATCTGGCTCCCAAGGATGAGAACAATCCCTTTGCCGACTACACCGTGCCGCAGCTGTACGCGTTCGTGCACGGCTACACGCCCACGCGCGCGGCGGGCGAGCGCTACGAGTATTCGAATGCCGGCGTCGGCCTGCTGGGCCACGCGCTGACCTTGCGCGCGGGCGTGGACTACGAAACCTTGGTACGCCAACGCATCACCGGCCCGCTGGGCATGCCCAGCACCGCCATCGCGCTGACGCCGTCCATGCGCCCGCATCTGGCCACCGGCTACGACATGCCGGGCAGGGTGGCGGCCAACTGGGACATGCCGGTGCTGGCAGGCATGGGCGCGCTGCGCTCGTCGACGGCGGACATGCTGAAATTTGTGGGAGCGAATATGGGACTGCTGAAGACGCCGCTGTACGGCGCGATGCAGGCCGCGCATCAACCGCGTCATGCGCTCGAAGGCAAGCCTGAATTATCGGTGGGACTGGGATGGCATGTGCTGGAGCAGCACGGCTCGCACGTCGTCTGGCACAACGGCGGCACGGGCGGCTACCGTACCTACATCGGCTTCGACACCAGCACCCGGCGCGGCGTGGTGCTGATGTCGAACTCGCACATGGGCTCGGACGATATCGCCAGGCGCGCGCTCAACAGCGCGTTCCCGCTCATCGTGCCCAAGCCGATGGCGATGTAAGGCTTAGTGCCAGCTGCGCATCAGGCCGACCGCCAGGCCTTCCAGCGCGAACTCGTCCGCTTCGGGATCAACCTTGATGATCTTGAAGTCCGGATTTTCCGGCAGCAGCTCGACGGTGGAGCCGGTCTTGCGGTAGCGCTTGACCGTGACATCGTTGCCGATGCGGGCCACGACGATCTGGCCGTTCTTGGCGCTGTCCACCTTCTTGACCGCCAGCAGGTCGCCATCCATGATGCCGGCGTCGCGCATCGACTCGCCGCGCACCTTCAGCAGGTAGTCAGGCTTGGAGGAGAACATGGCCGGATCGACGCTGTAGCTGGTCTCCAGGTTTTCCTGTGCCAGGATGGGCGAACCGGCGGCCACGCGGCCGATCAGCGGCAGCGACATCATCAGCGACACCGGCACCTTGGGCGTGGCCGGCTCGGCATGCACGCCCAGCAGGCGGATGCCGCGCGAGGTGCCGGCGGCGATCTCGATCGCGCCTTTGCGCGCCAGCGCCTGTAAATGCTCCTCTGCCGCGTTGGCGGACTTGAAGCCCAGTTCATTGGCGATCTCGGCGCGGGTCGGCGGGAAGCCGGTGTTCTCGATGGCATCCTTGATCAGATTGAGAATTTGTTCCTGTCTTGCGGTGAGCTTGATCATAGAGTGCGTTAGGCCTGTGTATATAGACAGTCTGTATTTTTGTACAGTGTGAAGCGAAAAGCAAGGGAATTTGTTGCTTTGAGCGAAATAAATTCATGGAGAGGGCCGATTGTCTTTTGCCGGGAAAGCTGATATAGTCGCGGGCTTACCTCTTCCCACACCTGTCTTGACGCCAGGGTGGGCTATATTCACAGTCCTTAAGGGAGTTTGCATGCGTCACTATGAAATAGTATTTATCGTCCACCCGGACCAGAGCGAGCAAGTGCCCGCCATGATCGAGCGTTACAAAACCACCGTAACGACCCGCGGCGGCGCCGTGCACCGTGTTGAAGATTGGGGCCGTCGTCAGATGGCTTACTCGATCCAGAAACTGGCTAAAGCACACTACATCTGCCTGAACATCGAATGCGACAACGAGACCCTGGTCGAGCTGGAAACCGCCTTCAAATTCAATGATGCCGTGCTGCGTCACCTGACCGTCAAGATGAAGAAAGCGGAAACCGCTCCTTCGCCGATGATGAAGTCGGTACAACGTGACGATGCAGCGAAATCGCATCGCACCGAAGCTCCAGCAGCCGCTGCTGCTCCTGCGGCCTAATTGTTACCGGGAACCGAGCTGAATCAGCTCCAGTTGATTGCCTTGATCGCCGAACGGGACGCCTTGCGCTACACCCCGGCCGGTATGCCGATCGTGAACGCTGTACTCCAGCACCGGTCGCAGCAGGTCGAGGCAGGCATCGCCCGATTGAGTGAGTTTGAAATTTCCGCGGTTGCCGCGGGCGAGATTTCAGGCCGCTTCAGTCAGGCGCCACTGGCAGGCATGTATCAGTTCACCGGTTTCCTGAACAAGAAGAATCGCAATAGCAAAAGCCTGGTGTTTCACATCATTGATTTTAGTGCTGTCCCAGACAGCTCAATTTAGATACAGGAGCCTAAAATGGCATTCGGTAAAAAGTTCGACAAAAACAAGCTCAAGCTGAAAGAAAAGCGCAAGCAACAAAACCCACTGTTCAAACGTAAGAAGTTCTGCCGCTTCACCGCAGCAAACGTTGAACAAGTTGACTACAAAGACGTCGACACCCTGAAAGACTTCGTCCAGGAAAACGGCAAAATCATGCCAGCACGTCTGACCGGTACCAAGGCGCACTACCAGCGTCAAGTTGACACCGCAATCAAGCGCGCTCGCTACCTCGCGCTGCTGCCTTACACCGATCTGCACCACGCTTAATTGCGTCGTCTAGATAAGATCCTGGAGAAGAACTATGCAAATCATTCTGTTAGAAAAAGTCGTCAACCTGGGCAACCTGGGTGAAGTCGTTAAAGTCAAAGACGGTTACGCACGTAACTTCCTGATTCCGCAAAAAATGGCCCGCCGCGCTACCGCGTCCGCCGTTGCTGAATTCGAAGTCAAGCGCGCTGAACTGGAAAAAGCCGCTGCTGAAAAGCTGGCTGCCGCTCAAGCCCAAGGCGAGAAACTGAACGGCATGACCGTGAACGTTTCGCAAAAAGCTGGTGTTGACGGCCGTCTGTTCGGTTCCGTGACCAACTTCGACATCGCTGAAGCCCTGAGCAAAGCTGGTTTCGCTGTTGAAAAAGCTGCCGTGCGCATGCCTACCGGTCCTCTGAAGACCGTTGGCGAGCACCCAGTAAGCGTTGCTCTGCACACCGACGTGGTGGTGGAAGTGACCGTTGCTGTTGTGGGCGAAGCTGCCTAATACTTTTTCAGGCGGAAACGTCTGATCAGTGTTGCAACACCTTTGAAAAAGCCGGGCTTGCCCGGCTTTTTTCTCGTCATAAATTTGTAATACGGCTCAAGCAAGCAGGTATAATTCGCGCCATGAACGCCCCCTCCGATCCGCAAGTCGATTCACTCCGCGTCCCGCCGCATTCCATCGAAGCAGAACAGTCCGTCATCGGCGGCCTGCTGCGCGATAATGCGGCGTTCGACCGCATTGCGGACATGATGCACCCCGAAGACTTCTACCGCTACGACCACCGCATCATCTACGAGCAGATCGTCAAGATGATCAACGGCTCGAAGCCGGCCGACGTCATCACGGTGTTCGAGACCCTGACCCAGCTGGGCAAGGCGGAGGACGTGGGCGGCCTGGCCTACCTGAACGCGATGGCGCAAAACACGCCATCTGCCGCCAACATCCGCCGCTACGCCGAGATCGTGCGCGATCGCTCCATCCTGCGCCAGCTGATCACCGTCGCCGACGAGATCTCCGGCCAGGCCTTCACGCCCCAGGGCAAGGAAGTCAAGCAGATGCTCGACGAGGCCGAGTCCAAGATCTTCGCCATCGCCGAGCAGGGCGCCCGCGGCGCGGCCGGCTGGCTGCCGGTGCAGCCGCTGCTGACCCAGGTGGTCGAGCGCATCGACGAATTGTATTCGCGCGAGTCCGGCTCCGAGATCACCGGCGTGCCGACCGGCTGGATCGACCTCGACCGCATGACCTCCGGCCTGCAGCCGGGCGACATGGTGGTGGTGGCCGGCCGTCCGTCGATGGGCAAGACCGCGTTCTCGATGAACATCGCCGAGAACGTCGCGGTGGAAGAGGGCCTGCCGGTCGCCGTGTTCTCGATGGAGATGGGCGGCGTGCAGCTGGCCATGCGTATGCTGGGCTCGGTCGGCCAGCTGGACCAGCACCGCCTGCGTACCGGCAAGCTGAACGACGAGGATTGGCCGCGCCTGACGCACGCCATCCAGAAAATGAACGACGCCCAGGTCTACATCGACGAGACCCCGGCGCTGAACCCGATCGAGATGCGCGCCCGCGCGCGCCGCCTGTCGCGCCAGTGCGGCAAGCTGGGCCTGATCGTGGTCGACTACCTGCAGCTGATGCAGGGCTCCACCCCGGGCGACAACCGCGCCTCGGAGATTTCCGAGATTTCCCGATCGCTGAAGGGCCTGGCCAAAGAGCTGCAGTGCCCGGTGATCGCGCTGTCGCAGCTGAACCGCTCGCTGGAGCAACGCCCCAACAAACGTCCGGTCATGTCCGACCTGCGCGAATCCGGCGCTATCGAGCAGGACGCGGACGTGATCATCTTCCTGTATCGCGACGAGGTCTACAACCCGGACTCGCCCGATAAGGGAACGGCCGAGATCATCATCGGTAAGCAGCGTAACGGCCCGATCGGCTCGGTACGCCTGACCTGGATCGGCCAGTACACCAAGTTTGGCAACTACGTCGGTAACCTGGCGCTGTATCAAGGCGATTAACCAGGGCGACTAATCTTTAAGCCGTCCTTACCCCGGGCGGCGATCTGCAGTAAACATGAACCGGAGAATAAAATGTTTGGACGTTTGATGCCCACCGAGGGCAAATTTTTTGACCTGTTTAACCAACACGCCGATCTGTGCGTCAAAGGTGCAAAAGAAATGCTGGGCCTGATGTCCAATTTCGACGATCTGGAAAATCGCGTGCACGCGATCGAGAGCATCGAGAAGCAGGCCGACAAGATCACCTACGCCACCGTCGACCTGCTGCACAAGACCTTCATCACGCCGATCGACCGCGACGACATCCACAAGCTGATCACCCGCATGGACGACATCCTCGACCTGCTGGAAGACGCGGCCCAGACCGTCTCGCTGTACGACCTGCACTCGGTCACGCCGGAAGCCAAGCGCCTGGCCGAGCTGGTGCTGGCCTGCACCGAGAAGGTCCGCGACGCCGTGGCCCTGCTGCACAACATGGACAACTCGCGCCAGATCGTCGCCATCTGCGAAGAGATCGACCGCCTGGAATCGGACGCCGACCACGTGATGCGCGCCGCCATGTCCAAGCTGTTCCGCGACGAACCGGACGTGCGCAACCTGATCAAAATGAAGGCCATCTACGAGATCCTGGAAACCGTGACCGACCGTTGCGAAGATGTGGCCAACATCATCGAAGGCATCATCGTCGAAAACGCGTAACGCATAACTACAAAAAGAATCGTCCAATATGCATACCCTACAAATCAGCATCTACGTGCTGGGCGTTCTGATCGCCCTGGCGCTGGTGTTTGACTTCATGAACGGCTTCCACGACGCCGCCAACGCGATCGCGACCGTGGTCTCCACCGGCGTGCTCAAGCCGCAGACGGCGGTGGCCATGGCCGCGCTGTTCAACTTCACCGCCATCTTCGTGGTCGGCCTGCACGTGGCGTCCACGGTGGGCAAGGGCACCATCGACCCCGGCATCGTCGACCAGTACGTGATCTTCGGCGCGCTGGTCGGCGCCATCGTGTGGAACCTGTTCACCTGGTACTACGGCATTCCGTCGTCGTCCTCGCACGCGCTGATCGGCGGCCTGGTCGGCGCCGCGGTGGCCAAGTCCGGCACCGGCGCGCTGGTCGGCGGCGGCCTGCTCAAGACGGTGCAGTGGATCATCCTGTCGCCCCTGATGGGCTTTGTGTTCGGCTCCATCATCATGCTGATCGTGTCGTGGATCTTCGTGCGCTCGACGCCGCGCCGGGTCGACAAATGGTTCCGCCGGCTGCAGCTGGTGTCGGCCGCGTCGTACAGCCTGGGCCACGGCGGCAACGATGCGCAGAAGACCATCGGCATCATCTGGATGCTGCTGATCGCGGTTGGCCAGGTGCCGGCCGGCGACGCCTCGCCGCCGCTGTGGGTGGTGATTTCGTGCTACACGGCGATCTCGTTCGGCACGCTGTTCGGCGGCTGGCGCATCGTCAAGACCATGGGCCAGAAGATCACCAAGCTCAAACCGGTGGGCGGCTTCTGCGCCGAAACCGGCGGCGCGCTGACCCTGCTGATCGCCTCGCACTTCGGCGTGCCGGTCTCGACCACGCACACCATCACCGGCGCGATCGTCGGCGTCGGTTCGGCGCAGAAGATGTCGGCGGTGCGCTGGGGCGTGGCGGGCAACATTGTGTGGGCCTGGGTGTTCACCATCCCGGCCTCGGCGTTCGTCGCCGCGCTGGCCTGGTGGGTTGGTCACCACATCATGTAAAAACCAAGGGAGCTTCGGCTCCCTTTTTTAATGCCCGGATTCCGGTGCGATGCCGAGCCGCTGGTAGGCTTCGGCCATGATTTTTTTTCGTTCGGCCTCAGGGAGGTCTGGCGGTAACACCACGACGGTCTTCTTGCCGCTTTTGCTTTTGATGACGTAGGTGTAATCGTCTTCCGGTTTGCGCGGGAAGAAGTGGAGTATGGTCCAAGCAATCGTCAACGCGACCGCAAGGGAGCCAAGCATCCATGAAGCGATCAAGATCAATCCGTCAATGACGGCGCTCCAGTTCATCGTTGACCTCCTCGTAAGATATCGAATACGACGACGTTTACCCAAAGTATAGCGCCGATAAGAATTGAAGTTCGCCCGCGATCCAGATGGACAAATATGTCGCTGTCGTCTGTCAGGCTGAGATACAAGCTGACCGCCCAGGCTGTTAAACCTATCCAGAGAGCCAAGTTCGTAAGTTGCGCCCAGCGATCGTCGCTACGGTCGAAGGAAATTGTGTTTCGTTTCGTTGTGATCGCAGGAAGCTCACGCGCGCGTGTAAGGGGCAGCATCATGCCAAGCACTGCACCGCCGACGGTCGGACCAATGAAGGCAGTGGCTTCCGCTGCTTGCAGGCTGGAGCGCAGCAGGAATTCAAGAATTGCCATTAGCCATGGGAAGGCCCAGGTTAAGATTCGGAGTGCCATGTTATCTGCGCCGGAGACGGAGTTATTAATTTAAGCGGATCTGCGTGACGGCGAGTTGATCTGGATTGCAGTAGAATCGGAAATTCTCTTGATGGGCGTGACATGCAGAAAATCGATTTTGCGCAGTTGATGTTGTTGGCGCGGGCCTCTGCCGATGTGGCTGTGCCTTGTAGTTGCTGTACCGTTTCGCTGGCCGCTTGGCAGCGCTTGCCGGCCACGCTGGAGCTCGACCGCTTCGAGGAAGTCGGCACGTTGATGGACGATCCGTACGACGAGCCCACCTTCGCCGAATACCATCCGCACGGCACGCGTTACGAGAGCGACGACGCGCCCATCTCCCCGCGCCACTATCCATGCAACCTGAGCCAGGTCGCGCGCTGCCTGAACTGCGGCCGCCACTACCTGCGCTACAACGAGGCGGGCGGCTACTTTACCGAGCTGCGCATCCGCGCATTGCAGCCGCAGCTACTGGTCGACGCCGCCCTGTAGACCCAGCATCCGCGCCGCCATCGCACGCGCCAGCACGGACGGTTCGGGCACGGCGATCGGCAGATCCGTGAACGCCTGATCGATCGCCAGGTTCGCCAGCCCATGCGCCAGGCTCCATCCGGTCAGCGCCAGTTCCGGCCCGCGCGCCGCGTCGAAGGCGGTGGCCGCCGTGACCAGCACGTGGAACGCACCCTCGGCCGCCTGCTTCAAATCCGGATAGTGGGACTTCTGCGCCAGCATCGGGCCGAACATCAGGCGAAACTGCGCCGGCCGCGTGCGCGCAAATTCGACATACACCTCGCAGATATCGATCAACCGTTCGCCTTGCGCGCGCGTGCGGTCGGCGTCCGCCGCCGCCATTGCAGCCGCCAGCCCGGTGAAGGCGCGCGCCGCCACCGCCGCCAGCAATTGCTCCCGGCTGGCGAAGTGGTGATACGGCGCGGCATGCGACACGCCGGCCGCCTTGGCGACCTCGCGCAAGGTGAGCGCCTGCGTGCCATCCTGCGCGAGCAGGGCGTCGGCGGCGTCGAGCAGGCTGTCGCGCAGATTGCCGTGGTGGTAGGGTTTTGCGGCCATAAAGTTATCTTGACACGAGAAAGATATAATCGCACTATACACATCTTTCCAATGTAAAGATTGGGGGCTGTCATGTACCACTTCATCGTCGGCCGCAAACTGCGGCGCGCTTTCGAGGACATCAACGCAGGCGCCTACGAGCGAGTGCTTCCGCAGTTCGCGGCCTCGCACCGTCATGTGATGCACGGCCATCATCCGCTGGCCGGCGAGCGCCGCACCATGGCGTCGACCGCGCAGTGGTATGCGCGGCTGGCGCGGCTGCTGCCGGGATTGCGTTTCGAGATAGCCACCGTGGCCGTCACCGGCTGGCCGTGGCGCACGGTGGCCACCGTGACGTGGAAGGACCGCTTCACGCTGCCCGACGGCAGCACCGGTTGCAACCAGGGCGTGCATGAGTTCGAGCTGCGCTGGGGCCGCGTGCACAAGCTGGAGGTCCATTGCGATACGGCCAAACTGGAAAGCTACTGCCACAGCATGGCCGCCGCAGGCGTCGCGGAAGCGGCCGCCGCGCCGATCAGCGACGCCATCCAGATGGCTTAGTTGCCGTGGATATGCGGCAGCCACATCGCCATGCTGGCGCCGAAGATGCCCACGCCCATTGCCAGCGTCAGCAGCGCCAGGCCTCCCGCCACGGCCAGCTTGTGGCGGGCGCCGCCGGCGTCGCGCGCGCGCAGGTAGAGTTCCAGCAGCGCCAGCGGCAGCAGCGATTCGCCGAACACCAGCACGTTGAGCGCCGGTCCGGTGAAGGTCTTGGGATCGAAGCCCACCGGGCCGCCGTTGACCAGTATCCAGAACAGCAGTCCCACGCGGAAGAACCAACTGCCGCTGACCAACAGGAACAGGCGCAACGCCCAGCGCCGGTGTGCATCCAGCCGGCGCGACATCGCGTGGCGCACCGCGACGACGGCGCACAGCACGATCAGCACGCCGTTCAGCGTGGTGCCCCAGTGCTGGGTCATGTCGCCGGCCGCGTTGCGGGTCCAGATCATGTAGATGCCGGCGATGGCGGTGACGACCGCCACCACCACGTAGACGCGTCCGCTCCAGCGGTGCAGCGCGGGGAAGCGGGCGCGCAGCGCCGGGACCAGCTGCAGCGGCCCGGCCATCGTGACGAAGGCGGCGATCGCCAGGTGCGCTGCCAGCGCCGCGTTGCCCGCGCGGTCGCCGGGAATGTAGCCGACCGGCAGTACCTTGTTGAAGCGCAGCCAGTCGCCCGCAGCGACGGCGCCGCCGTAGAACGACACGATATACGTCACGAAGACCGCCTGGCCGGCGACTGCCACCGCGAACCAGAATGCAACGGCGGCCTTCAGCGCCTGGCTGGCGCGCACGCGCATCGAGGGCGCGCGGGGCAGGGCACCTTTCATCAACAGGGTATCGGACATCGGACTCCTCCATGGTTGTGGGACGCCGCTCGTCGGCGCCGCAACGGGAATATGGCCGCGCGCCCCGACGCGCGCCAGCGCCATCCGACGAACGACGGCTATTTTGGGCCGAAGCACGGCGGGCGCCGACGAACGGCGGCGGCCCTGCGCGGCTGAAAATTCGCCGCGATCGCGCCACGATTTCCGGCAAATCCGTGGCTATAATCGCTGCATGTCTACTACTTTGACCGCCGCGCCGCCGCGCGGTTTCGCCTTGCTGCTGGGCTGGCGGCGTCTGCGCTTCACGCTGTGCGCCTCCGTCGTGATCGGGTTGCCGATTGCGCTCGGCTGGCATTCGGGCTTCCTGTCGCTGATGGTGCGCGTCGTGACGCTGGGCCTGCTGGCGATGCTGATGTTCGGCCTGTTCGAACAATGGCCGCGCCGCCTGCCGTCGTGGCTGGCCCGCTGGGCCTTGCAGGTGATGGGCGTGGCCTTCATCATGCCCGCCGCCGTGTGCGCGATCTATGTGTGGTCGACCGCGCCCGGCGCGCCCGCGTTCTGGCAGGACTCCGAACGCCTGAGCGGCTTCTGGATGCTCACCGTCGCCGGCATGCTGCTGGCGCCGTGGATGGCGCTGGGCGCGCTGGTGCGGCAAAAGGATGCGCTGGCCCGCCACCAGGCGCTGAGCTTCGAACTGCAACGCAGCGAGCTGGAACGCCAGGCACTGGACGCGCGCCTGCGCCTGCTGCAGGCGCAGGTCGAGCCGCACTTCCTGTTCAACACACTGGCCAATGTGCGCGAGCTGGTCGATTCCGGTTCGCCGCAGGCCTCGCCGGTGCTGGGCAGCCTGATCGCCTACCTGCGGGCGGCGGTGCCGCGCTTGCACGAGTCCACCGCCACCATGGAGCAGGAGCTGCAACTGGTGCGGGCCTATCTTGAGCTGATGCATATGCGCATGCCCGACCGCCTGCGCTTCACGCTGTCCGCCGACGACGCCGCACTCGCGCTGCCCTGTCCGCCGACCACGCTGCTGACGCTGGTCGAAAACGCGATCCGCCACGGCATCGACCCGAGCGAGGAGGGCGGCCGCATCGATGTCAGCGTGCGCCTGCGCGGCGGCCGCTGCCACGCGCAGGTGGTCGACACCGGCGTCGGCCTGCAGGCGGCCTGCAACGGACTGGGCACCGGGCTGGCGACGCTGCGCGAACGCCTGCTGCTGGTGTTCGGCGCCGGCACCGCCCTGCGCCTGAGCGCGGTGCATCCGCACGGCGTGTGCGCCGAGCTGGACCTCCCCGCGCCGGGAGGCAAGCCATGACGCCCCGCGCCCCGACCGCGCTGATCGCCGACGACGAGCCGCTGCTGCGCCAGTCGCTCACGCGCATGCTGGCGCAAGCGTGGCCCGCGCTGAACGTGGTGGCGCAGGCGCGCAACGGCCGCGAGGCTATCGAGCAGTTCGAGGCGCTGCGGCCCGACATCTGTTTTCTCGACGTGCACATGCCGGGCCTGTCCGGCGTCGACGCGGCGATGCGGATCGGCGGCCGCGCGCACCTGGTGTTCGTCACCGCCTACACCGAGTACGCGGTGCAGGCCTTCGAGCAGGGCGCGCTCGATTACCTGGTCAAGCCGGTCGAGGTGGCGCGGCTGGCGGAAACGGTGGCGCGCCTGCAGCGCCGCCACAGCGAGCCGGCGCCGGACATGGCGCGCCTGCTGGAGCAGTTGTCGGCGCGGCTGGCCAAGCCGGAGGCGCCGCCGCCGTTGCGCTGGATCCGCGCCCAGGTGGGGCAGGCGCTGTGCATGATCGCCGTCGACGAGATCGATTTCCTGCGCGCCGACGACAAGTACACGCTGGTGGCCTGGCGCGGCGACCAGGGCCAGCCGGCCGAGGCCCTGATCCGCACGCCGCTGAAGGAACTGCTGGCGCAACTGGACGCCCAGCGTTTCGCCCAGGTGCACCGCTCGGTGGTGGTCAACCTGGGCGCGGTCAGTCGCGTGATCCGTGGCGAAAACGAAACCGCCCAGATCCACCTGAAACATCGCAGGGACGTGCTGGCGGTCAGCCGCAGCTACCTGCACCTGTTCCGGCAGATGTGAGACGGCAGGCTGGCGAGCCTATCCGCAGATGCTACAATGGATTGCAGGCTGCAAGGCCCGCGACCACGGCGGAGGACGCATGACACACAGATCGCCGGCAGCAAGCTTGCCACTGTTGCCATTGATGGCGGCGGACCGGCAGTCGCGCAGGCGCGCGCTGGCGCTGACGCTGGTATCGGCGTTGGTGTTCTGCGCGCTGCTGCCCTACACGCAGGTGCCGCTGGCGCCGCTGGCCGCTTTTATCCCCATCTACGAATCTAGCCTGCTGCTCAACGACCTGATCACCGCCGCGATGCTGTTCGGGCATTTCAGCGTGCTGCGCTCCAGATCGCTGCTGGTGCTGGCCGGCGGCTACCTGTTCACCGCGCTGCTGACCGTGCCGCACATGCTGACCTTCCCCGGCTTGTTTTCGCCGGCAGGCCTGCTGGGCGGGCACAGCCAGGCCACCGCCTGGGTGTATGTGTTCTGGCACGCCGGTTTCCCCCTGTGCGTGATCGCCCACGCGCTGCTGGGCCATCGCGAGCGCCGGCGGCCGCACGCCCAAGGACTGCCGGCGCGCGCCGTGCTGTGGGCGATCGTCGCCGCGCTGCTGGCCGCCGGCGCCTTCACCGCACTGGCCACGGCAGGCCACGAACTGCTGCCGCCTATCCTGGAGGGCGGCCGCTACACGCTGGCTGGCCGCCTCGCGCTGGGCGGCACCTGGGCCTGCAGCCTGGTCGCGCTGGCCGTGCTGTGGCGCTACTCCAGCCGCTCGCTGCTGGACATGTGGCTGGGCGTGGTGATGGCGGCCTGGCTGTGCGACATCGGCCTGTCGGCGGTGCTCAACGCCGGCCGCTACGACGTCGGCTGGTACGCCGGCCGCATCTACGGCCTGCTGGCGGCCAGCTGCGTGCTGATCGTGCTTCTGTTGGAGAGCAACAAGCTGTTCGCCCGCCTGGTGGTGTCGCACGAGCACGCGCTGCAGCGCGGCGCCGACCTGCACAGCCTGAACCTGCAGAACGAGCAGCGCGCCATGCAGTACGCGAACGCGCTGGAGGAACTGCATTTCAAGGAAGAGGAAATCCGCGCGGTGGTGCACAATATCGCCGACTGCGTGCTCACCACCGACGCCGCCGGCGTGGTCCGCAGCGCCAATCCTGCGTTGGGCAAGGTGTTCGGCTACACCTCGGCGGAGGTGGTGGGGCAGCACATCTCGCTGCTGATCCCGGAGCTGGCGGCCGACAGCGAGCGCGCCTTCATCCGCGACGGCGAGGTCGGCGGCCTGCACCGCGACGGCCGCCAGCTGCCGCTGGAACTGGCGATGAACGACTTCGAGATGCATGGCGCGCGGCGCTCGGTGGTGGTGCTTGCCGATATCAGCGAACGCAAGCAGTTTGTGGCCGAGCTGCGGCGTGCGCAGGTCAAGGCCGAGCAGGCCAACCAGGCCAAGTCCACCTTCCTGGCCAACATGAGCCACGAGCTGCGCACGCCGCTCAACGCCATCCTCGGCTTCGCGCAGATCCTGCTGTCGGATAAGATGCCGGTAACACCGGAGAAGCGCCGCGAATTCAACCAGCATATTCTGACGGCCGGTAAGCACCTGCTGGTGCTGATCAACGAGGTGCTGGACCTGGCCAAGGTCGAGTCCGGTACGTTGTCGCTGTCGCTGGAGCCGGTCGCGCTGCAGGACATGATGGTCGCCTGCCAGCAGATGATCGGCCCGCTGGCAGACAGCCGCGAGTTGCGCCTGCGCTTCGTGGCCGACCCCGGCATGTACGTGCAGGCCGACCACACGCGGCTTAAGCAAGTGCTGCTCAACCTGCTGACCAACGCGGTCAAGTACAACCGCAAGGGCGGGCTGGTCAGCGTGAGCTGCATCGCGCTCTCGCCCGAGCGCACGCAGATCGCGATCCAGGACGGCGGCGAAGGCCTGACCCAGGCCCAGCTGGGCCAGCTGTTCCAACCCTTCAACCGGCTGGGGCGCGAGGCGCTCAGCGAGGAGGGCACCGGCATCGGCCTGGTAATGACGCGGCGCCTGGTCGAAATGATGGGCGGCACCATCGGCGTGAGCAGCACGGTGGGCGTGGGCAGCATGTTCTGGATCGAACTGAACGCGGCGGCGCGCGTCGCGCGGCCGGCGCCCAGCCCGCCGCAGCCGGCCGGGCCGGCGCTGGCCGCGCAGGACGGGCAGCGCACCTTGCTGTATGTGGAGGACAACCCGGCCAACCTGACCCTGGTCCGCGAGCTGGTCGGCTTCCGCGGCGGCCTCACGCTGCTGAGCGCCAGCGAGGCGGCCACCGGCCTGCGGCTGGCGCGCGAGCAGCGGCCGGACGTGATCCTGCTGGACATCAACCTGCCCGGCATGAGCGGCAACGAAGCCATGGCGCTGCTGCGCGCCGATCCCGCCACGTGTGGCATCCCGGTCATCGCGCTGTCGGCCAACGCCATGCCGCAGGACGTCGCGCGCAGCCGGCAGGAGGGCTTCCTGTGCTATCTGACCAAGCCGCTGGGCCTGGACGAGTTCAACGCGGCGCTGGACACGGCGCTGCGCAGCGTGGCGCCGCAGGCGGCCATCCCCGGAAGCGCACCGGCCTGACGCGGTGCCGGCGATGCGGGCTGGGCCGCGCCGCCGCAAATAGGCTATCATGCCGCCTCTTTACCCGCTTGATCGTTTTTCCTCATGATAGTCCCCCGCAGCAAACATTTCTCACCGCGCCGGAGCAGGCTGGAGGCGTTGGTCAACGTCGTCCTGATGGGCGGCGTGGTGAGCGCGCTGAGCTACCATTGCCGCCTGCACGGCCGCTTAGGCGTGACGCGACACGCGATCGCGCTGCCGGCCGCCAAACGCCTGCCGCGCCCGCTCAAGATCGCGTTTGCTTCCGATTTCCACGCCGGCCCGCCGACCCACGCCGGCATCTTCCGGGACCTGTTCGAGCGCATCGACGCCGAGCAGCCGGACGTCCTGCTGATGGGCGGCGACTACGTGTCCGGCCCGGCCGCCAACGCGGCGGTGTTGTCTCCGGCGCTGGCGGCGTGCCGGCCGCCGTTGGGCAAGTTCGCCGTGCTGGGCAATCACGACCTGTCCACCGACGACGGCGACATCTGCCGCCGCTTCGAGGCGGCCGGCGTGCGGATGCTGGTCAACCGCGCGCTGGCGCTGCCGGCGCCGTTCGGCAACGTCGCCATCTGCGGCATGGACGATCCCTGGACCGGCGAGCCCGACGGCGCCGCCACCTTCGCCGGCGCCGACGCCGACACAGTGCGCGTGCTGCTGATGCACGCGCCGGACGGTCTGCTGTATCTCGACGGCAGCCAATACGACGTCGCTTTCGCCGGCCACACGCACGGCGGCCAGATCGCGCTGCGCGACGGCACGCCGCTGGTGCTGCCGGCCGGCCCGCTGTCGCGTCCCTACCATTACGGACGTTTCCCGATGCACGGCAACGGCGACCTGATCGTCAGTCGCGGCGTGGGCTGCAGCCGCATTCCGGTGCGCATCAACGCCGATCCGGAACTGGTGATCTGTACTGTGCAATAATCTGCGCACCATGCATACCGACATCCAACTCCAGACCGAAGACCCCACCGCCCGCGACTCCCTGTTGTTGATGGAGGAATTGTCGACCGCGCTGGAGGCGATCACCGGCGACAGCGGCAACGCCTCGTTCGACATCGAAGACGTGTGCGGCCCGGCGGGCCGCTTCGTGGTGGCGCGCGACCGCGCCGGCGTGGCGCTCGGCTGCGGCGCGCTGCGTCCGCTGGAGCCGGGCGTGGCCGAGATCAAGCGCATGTACGCGCGCCACGGCACCAGCGGCGTCGGCAGCGCTGTGCTGCGCTTCCTGGAAGAGCAGGCGCAGGCGCTGGGCTACCAGGCCCTGTGGCTGGAGACGCGCCTGGTCAACCGCCGCGCCGTCGATTTCTACGAAGCGCGCGGCTACCACCGCATCGCCAACTACGGCAAATACATCGGCAACCCGCTGGCCGTCTGTTTCGAAAAACAATTGGGATAGCACGCAAGGCTTAAGCGCACGTTAGCTGTCGGCATGGTCTTACATGCGGATGGCGGGTGCGCCGCTTCCGCGTCGGCCCGAAGTTTGCCATCATGTTGCTCGTTTCATAAAAAGGAGATGGCCGATTATGCGTATCATCGATCAGCGCTACCTTGCCAGCGGCAACCGTTATTCCTCCCAACCCTGCCTGCTCGGCATTCTCGAATTGGACCGTGACCCGCCCACACCCGCCGCCATGAAGGCGCTGGAGCGCCGTTTGCTGGCGGCCCTGCCTGGCCTGCGGCGCCAGCGCGGCCTGGTGGGCAAGCGCTGCGACGACCTGCCGCCGCTGGTGCCGCTGGTACAGCAGGTGGCGCTGGAATTGCGCCGGCTGGCCTGCAACGAAGTGACGCTGGGATTCGTCGGCGTGGTGCCGCGCATGCGCGACCGCTACCGCCTGGTGCTGCCGTATTCGGCCAGGGGCGCCGCCGCGCCGGCATTGTCGATGGCCACGCAACTGGTGGACGCGCTGCTGGCCGGCCGTTCGTTCAACCTCAAGGCCGGCCTGTCGCGCCTGCGCGCGCTGGCCGACCGACGCGCCGTGCCGCGCAACGGCAAGCGCGCCTACTTGATGCAGACCGCCCGCACCATCTTGATGTCGGTGATGCCCAGCAGGACTTTCTCGATGCCGTCCATCTTCAATGTCAGCATGCCGTCCTCCAGCGCGGCCGCCAGCAGCTGAGCCACGCGCGCATGTTCCTGTAGCAGCTTCTTGACCTTGTCGGTGCCGATCATCAGCTCGTGCAGGCCGACGCGTCCCTTGTAGCCCTTGTTGCACTCGTCGCAGCCGATGGCGCGGTACAGCGTGAACTTGCCATCCTTGGCGTAGCGCTTGCGCCAGCCCGCCAGCACGGCGGCGCGGCCGGCGGCGGCGTCCTTGAGAAAACTCTCCGTGCTTTGCAGCTCTTCGCAGAACTCCGTCAGCAGCAGGTTCAGTTCCTCCTCGCCTGGCTGGTACGCCTGCTTGCACTTGCCGCACAGGCGCTTGGCCAGCCGCTGCGCCAGGATGCCCAGCAGCGCGTCGGCGAAGTTGAACGGGTCCATGCCCATGTCCAGCAGCCGCACGATCGATTCCGGCGCGCTGTTGGTGTGCAGCGTGGCGAACACCAGGTGGCCCGTCAATGAGGCTTCGATGCCCATGCCGACGGTTTCCTTGTCGCGCATCTCGCCGACCATGATGATGTCCGGGTCGGCGCGCAGGAAGGCCCGCATCACGGTGGCGAAGTCCAGCCCGGCCTTGCGGTTGACCTGCACCTGGCGCAAGCCTTTCTGCGTGATCTCGACCGGATCCTCGGCGGTCCAGATCTTGGTGTCCGGCGTGTTCAGGTAGTTCAGCACCGAGTGCAGCGTGGTGGTCTTGCCGGAGCCGGTCGGGCCGCAGACGAAAAACAGGCCATACGGTTTCTCGATGGTGGCGCGCAGGCGCTCCAGGTTGAACGGCAGCACGCCCAGCTTGTCGAGCGGGATCGGCTCGCCGGCCGCCAGGATGCGCATGACGATGTCCTCGACGCCGCCGGACGAGGGGATGGTCGCCACCCGCAGCTCGATGTCCAGCGGGCCGTATTTCTTGAACTTGATCTTGCCGTCCTGCGGCTTGCGCCGCTCGGAGATGTCGAGGTCGCACATGATCTTCACGCGCGCCACCAGCGCGCTGCGGTAGGCGGCCGGGATCTCGATGTAGGGCACCAGCGTGCCGTCCTTGCGGAAGCGGATGCCGGTCTTGCCCTTGCCCGGCAGCGGTTCGATGTGGATGTCCGACACGCCCTGGCGGTAGGCGTCGACGATGATCTTGTTGAGCAGCTTGACCAGCTCGTTCTCGACCGCCTCCGACACTTCGGCCGAACCGCCCTCGGCATCGCCGTCGTCGTCGTCCATGCCCGACAGCAGCTCGCCGACGCTGCCGCTGTCGCCGGCCGCGCCGAAGAAGTGCTCGATCATCTGGCGGAACTCGCGGTTGCTGGTCACGCGCAGCACCGGCTTGGCCTTGGGGAAGATCTGGTTGACGATGTGGGTGTTGGCCACGCGCTCGGGGTCAAGCGCCACCACCAGCATGCCGTCCTTGCCATCCTCCAGCGGCATCCAGCCCGACTCCTCGATGTATTGGCGCTTGAGGTTGCGCAGCAGTTCCACCGGCTTGATGCGGTCCGCGCGGAAGTGCTCGTACGGCACGCCGAAGTGGCGCTCCAGCGAGGCGCCGATGGCCGCCGGCTTGACCTGGAATTCGTCGATCAGCACGTCCTCGACATCGACCTCCTTCTTGCGCGCCGCGCGCGTGGCCAGCTCCAGCTCGGGCGCCGACAGCACCGCGTCCGTCACCAGCCCGTCATATTTGGTCTTTATCATTTGCGGTGGCTTCATGCGCTGGCTGAAGGCCACCGACAGCGTCTCGCACAATTCCTTCACGCCGGCCTCGGCGATGGCGGAGAACGGCGCGCGGTCGCGGTTGTTGATGAACTGGACCACGCCCAGCAGCTCGCGCGACTGCACCGCGATCAGCGGCGCCACCAGCATCTGCTTGGTGCGGTAGCCGGTGCGCTGGTCCACGCCCTGCTGGAAGCGCAACTCCGGCGAGTAGCGCGCCAGCTCGGCCTGGTCGTAGACGTCGGCGATGTTGACCGTCTTGCGGGTCAGCGCGACGTAGCCGGCGATGGAGGCGGGCGTGACCGCCAGCTTGAGGTCGCGGAACGAGGTCAGCCCGGTCTTGACCTTGGAGACGATGTAGTCCTTTTCATGGTCCATCGCGTACAGCGTGAAGCGGTCGCAGTTGAACAAGTCGCAGAACTCCATGCCCAGGTCGAGCATGATCTCGTCGAGGTTGCTGGTGGCGTGGATCTTGGTGGTGACGGTTTGCAGCTTCTGAAAGAACGCCAGCCGCAGGTCGACATCGCTGGGGTGTGGACTGGGGAGGCCGGCGTCGTTCATGGTGCCCTCGCTAGGTCAGATGGACTTCCATGCCTTCGTAAGCGAGGAAGACTTTCAGGTCGCCCAGCAGCGGCGCATGGCGCGCCATCACCTCGGCGAACACGGCTTCGAGTTCGTCGTCGCTGCGGGTCGGTTCATGATGGGTGCAGTATAGCGCTTTGGCGCCGGTGCGCAGCGCCAGCGAGAACGCCGAGTCGAAGGTGCCGTGGCCCCAGCCCTGCTTGGCCGGATATTCCTCGCGGGTGTAGGAGCAGTCGACGATCAGCGCGTCGACCCCTTGCACGGTGGCGTCGATGGCGGCGTTGCGCTCTTCCATCCATTGCTGGTAGGGGGCGTGCTCCGGGTGGCCGGGCGGGTGGATGTTGTAGTGCGGCTCGTGGTCGCCGGTGAAGAACACCGACTTGCCGTTGCATTCGATACGATAGCCAAGGTCGGTCACCGGATGGTTCATCACCACGTTGTGCACGGTGGCGTCGCCCACTTGAATGGGCTCGCCGATGGCGAGCGTCCGGTATTCGATGGTGGCGTCCATCTGCGTTTCGCTGACCGGGAAATAACTGTTTTGCAGCTGCACGCCCATCACGTGTTCGATGCCGTTGCCGGTCACCGGGTCGGTCACGCCGTGCAGGCGCACGCGGCTGTCGCGCACGAACAGCGGCGTGAAGAAGGGCAGGCCGTGGATGTGGTCCCAGTGGCTGTGGGTGATGAAGATGTTGGCGTGAATAGGCGTGGTCTTGTTTTGCAACAGCGATTGCGCCAGCGAAAAAATGCCGGTGCCGCCGTCGATGACGATCAGGGTGTTGTCATCGGTGCGTACCTCGATGCACGTGGTGTTGCCGCCGTAGCGCGCGGTGCGCGGTCCGGGGGAGGGAATGGAACCGCGCACTCCCCAAAAAATAAATTTCATACTCAATCCCTGTTTTTTAGCTCGATACGCCGATTGATGATAACTTTTTTTCCCTATAACAGGGAAAAACCCGACACTGCCCATGGTAAATTTGTCGTGGCTAGCATTTGTTGATGTACAACAGCTTGCGCTGCGGCTACACTTCTTTAGTGCGCTTGACGCCAGTCCATTCAACCGCTAGTGAAAAAGCAATCATGCAAGAGTTGAATCAAATCCAGGTCGCACAGCGGCTCGACCAGTTGACCGAGCTGAGCGTCCAGCTGGGCAGCAGCCACGACACCGATACGCTGTTGGAGCGCATCCTGATCGTGGCCAAGAGCATGACCAACGCCGACGGCGGCACCCTGTACCGCCCCAGCGAGGACAAGCGTCACCTCGATTTCGCCATCCTGATCAACGACACGCTGCAGACCCACCAGGGCGGCGTCAGCGGCCAGCCGATCTCGGCGCCGGGCGTGCCGCTGTTCGACGACAACGGCGACAAGAACCTGGCCTCGGTGGCGGCCTACGCGGCGCACTTCGGCCTGTCGGTCAACATCGAGGACGTCTATAAGGCCGACGTCTTCAACTTTTCCGGCATGGTCAAGTTCGACCAGCTGCGCCACTACCATTCGCAATCGTTCCTGACGGTGCCGATGAGCGACCACGAGGGCGAGCTGGTCGGCGTGCTGCAGCTGATCAACGCCAAGGACAAGGACACCGGCGCCATCCGCGCCTTCACCCAGACCGACCAGCGCTTCATCGAGGCGCTGGCGGCGCAGGGCGCGGTGGCGCTCACGCACCAGCGCCTGATCGCCCAGTTGGAAGAGCTGCTGGAAGCCCTGGTCAACCTGATCAACATCGGCATCGATGAAAAATCGCCGTACACGGGCCGCCACTGCCAGTTCGTGCCGGAACTGACGATGATGCTGGCCGAGGCCGTGCACAACACCGAGACCGGCCCGATGGCCGAGTTCCGCATGACCGACGCCGACCGCAAGGAGCTGTGGCTGGCCGGCCTGCTGCACGATTGCGGCAAGATCACCACGCCGGTGCACGTGGTCGACAAGGCCACCAAGCTGGAAACCATTTTTGATCGCATCGCGCTGATCGACACCCGCTTCGAGGTGCTGCTGCGCGACGCCGAGATCGCCGCGTTGAAACGCAAGCTGGCGCCGGGCAGCGACCACGCCGCCATCGACGCCGGGCTGTCCGCGCAACAGGCCGCGCTGCGCGCCGACCGCGACTTCATCCGTGCCGCCAACGTCGGCGGCGAGGGCATGCAGACGGCCGACCAGGACCGCGTGCGCGCCATCGCCCAGCGCCGCTGGACCGGCCCGGACGGCGTCGAACGCGACTTCCTCGACGCCGACGAGGTGATGAACCTGACCATCAAGTTCGGCACCTTGACCGAGCCCGAGCGCAAGCAGATCAACAACCACATCTCGATGACGATCCGCATGCTGGAGGCGCTGCCGTGGCCCAAGCACCTGAAGAACGTGCCGGAATACGCCGGCGGCCACCACGAGCGCGTGGACGGCAAGGGCTATCCGCGCGGGCTGACCAAGGACCAGATGTCGGTGCCGGCGCGGCTGATGGCGATCGCCGACATCTTCGAGGCGCTGACCGCCAAGGACCGGCCGTATAAAAAGGGCAAGATGCTGTCGGAGTCGCTGCGCATCCTGGGCAACTTCTCGCTCAACGGCCACATCGATCCCGACCTGTTCGACATCTTCATCCGCAGCAAGATCTATCTGCAGTTCGCCCACAAGAACATGGACGAGAAGCAGATCGACGCCATCGACGAGTCCCTCATTCCCGGCTATACACCTTGATACCGTAAGGAGCGCGCGTGCGCCTGATCCCCGCCAAGTGGACCAAGGTCCTGCTGAAGTACGGACCGCGCTGGCTGCTGGGCGTGCTGATCACGGCGGCCGGCGTGCTGTACTCGCTCAACATCTGGGAGAGCGAGGCCGTGGCCCGCTTCGACAACCTGCTGGCCGGCGAGCGCATGAAGCTGGCCGCGCCGGTGCTGGACCCGCGCATCGTCATCGTCGACATCGACGGCAAGGCGCTGACCGAATTCGGCCGCTTCCCGTGGAGCCGCAACGTGCAGGCGCGGCTGATCTCGCAGCTGACCGGGCATTACCAGGTCAAGGCGGTCGGCTACGATATCTCCTTCCCCGAGCCGGACACCAGTTCCGGCTATGGCGTGCTGGAGAAGCTGTCCAACCGGGAACTGAGCGACGTGCCGGCGCTGCGGCAGAAGCTGGCGGAACTGAAGCCGTCGCTGGACTACGACGGCCTGTTCGCCGCCGCGCTGAAAGGGCAGCCGGTGATTCTGGGCTTCAACCTGTCGCCGGACCAGGTCAAGGGCGAGCTGCCCAAGCCGCTGTTTTCCGAGCGCGACCTGAACGGCCGCGAG
Source organism: Rugamonas sp. A1-17 (assembly GCA_025548565.1). Lineage (GTDB taxonomy): Bacteria > Pseudomonadota > Gammaproteobacteria > Burkholderiales > Burkholderiaceae_D > Rugamonas. Next base: position 99,885 of record JAJLPB010000010.1, on the reverse strand, counting down.
CTGACCGCCTACAACGCCCCCGGCTTCGAGGCCAACGTGCCGGTGCTGCAGCGGGCGGCGGCCGGCGGCGGCAGTTTTTCCGTGTCCACCGATCCGGACGGCATCGTGCGCTCGGCCTACCTGATCCAGCAGGTGGGCGACAACTACTATCCGTCGCTGTCGGTGGCCACGGCCGGGCTGTACCTGGGGGCGCTGGCGATCCGGCCGCTGCTGACGGAATCGGTCGACCAGCTGTCGCAGAGCCAGCTGGAAAGCGGCGGCTACGACGCGCTGACCTTTCTGCTGCCGGGTAAAAAGCAGCGCGTGATCCCGGTCGGCGAGGCGATGACCACGGTGGTGCAGTTCCGCGGCACCGGCGGCCCGGCCGGCGGCGCCTTCCGCTACGTGTCGGCGGCCGACGTGCTGACCGGCCGCGCGCCGGTCGAACTGCTGAAGGGCACGGCCGTGCTGATCGGCACCACCGCGCCCGGCCTGGTCGACCTGCGCGCCACGCCGGTCAAGGCCGAGTATCCGGGCGTGGAGATCCACGCCAACATCATCAAGTCCATCCTCGACAACCGCTTCAAGTCGCGCTCCTACACGGCGTTCGTGATCGAGGCCGGGCAGATCCTGGCGATCGGTCTGCTGCTGAGCTTTGCGCTGGCCGCGCTGTCGCCGCTGCGCTCCATCCTGCTGGGCGTGCTGGTGCTGGGCGCCAGCTTCGGCCTGAACTACTACGAATACACTTCGCTCGACCTGATCTACAACCTGGCCATGCAGCTGATCGTGATCGCCTCGGTGTTCGTGCTCAACGTGGCGTGGGGTTACTTCTTCGAGGTGAGGAAAGGGCAGGCGCTGGTGTCGCGCTTCGGCGAATACGTGGCGCCCGAGCTGGTGGCCGAGATGGCCGACGACCCGGAAAAATACAATATGGACGGCGAGAGCCGCGAGCTGACCGTGCTGTTCGTGGACGTGCGCGGCTTCACCACCATCTCCGAGGGGCTGACGCCCAAACAGCTGCGCGAATACATCAACCTGTACCTGACGGCGATGTCGGAGGACATCCGCGACAGCCACCGCGGCACGCTCGACAAGTACATCGGCGACGCCGTCATGGCCTTCTGGGGCGCGCCGGTGGCCTTCCCCGACCACGCCAGCCGCGCGGTCGCCACCTCGCTGTTGATGCAGGCCAGCGCGCGCCGGCTCAACGAGGACTTCATCGCACGCGGCTGGCCGCCGCTGAAGATCGGCATCGGCCTGAACACCGGCCTGATGCACGTGGGCGACATGGGCTCGAAGATCCGCCGCGCCTACACCGTCATGGGCGACGCCGTGAACCTGGGCTCGCGGCTGGAGGGCATCACCAAGGTGTACGGCGTGGGCATCGCGGTGGGCGAGGCCACCCGCGCGGCCGCGCCGGAATACGCCTACCGCGAGCTGGACCTGGTGCGGGTCAAGGGCAAGCACGAGCCGGTGGCGATTTTCGAGCCGATTGTTCTGGACAAAGATGTCGATCCGGCCACGCGCGACGAGCTGGAACGCTGGCACGCGGCGCTCGCTGCTGTTCGTATGCAACAGTGGGATCAGGCGATGCAGATTATCGTTAAATTGCAGGCAATATTTCCTGAGCGCAGTCTCTACTCGCTGTATACTGAGCGCATCACTTATTATCGAGCTCATCCTCCCGGCGCGGACTGGGATGGCGTGACCACATTCGAGACCAAATAGTGGAAAAAGCATAAACATGATGGCGAAATAACTCGGCGCAATCTCGCCACACGCGGGAAAAATCTGTCGCCCGGACAGGAAAAAGACGTGGCGGCCTCGGCAAAGAAGGCTACACTTAGAGGAATATTAGTTTCCTTGTGGATATGCTTTGCGGGCGCGATTCTCCTCCCGATCACACTCCGAATAACTGGTTCGCGGCATTCCGGGGCGCGCGGACGTCAATCCCCACCGGATAGAGGATGCCGTTATGAAAGCCGATACCAGCCGCTCCACGCAACGCCGCGCACACGCCGCGCCCTTGCGCCGCAAACTGATCGCCGTCATGGTGGCGGCCTGCTATTCGACCGCGCAGGCGGGCCCGACCAACCCGACCGTGGTGGCGGGCCAGGCCAGCTTCAACCTGCAGGGCAAGACCTATTCGATCACCAACACGCCCAACACCATCATCAACTGGCAGAGTTTTTCGGTGGCGCCGGACGAGATCGCCCGCTTCATCCAGCAGAGCGCGGACAGCAAGGTATTGAACCGCATCACCGGCCAGAATCCGACCCAGATCCTCGGCTCGCTGCAATCGAACGGCAAGGTGTTCCTGATTAACCCGAACGGCGTGATCTTCGGCGCCGGTTCGCGGGTCGATGTCAACGGCCTGGTGGCGTCGAGCCTGGCGATCTCCAACGCCGACTTCCTGGCCGGCAAAAACAACTTCAGCGGCGACGCCACGGCGGGCAAGGTCAGCAACGCGGGCACCATCACCACGCCGTCCGGCGGCCAGATCTTCCTGGTCGCGCCGGCGGTGGAAAATAGCGGCGTCATCTCGGCGCCCAACGGCGACGTGGTGCTGGCGGCCGGCCACAGCGTGCAGCTGTTCGACTCCAAGGATCCGAACGTGCAGGTGGTGGTGTCGGCCCCGGCCGACCAGGCGCTCAACCTGGGCCAGATCGTGGCGCAGGGCGGGCGGGTCGGCGTGTATGGCGCGCTGGTCAACCAGCGCGGCGCCATCAACGCCAACAGCGCGGTGCGCGGCGCCAACGGCCAGATCATCCTCAAGGCCAGCGGCACCACGCTGCTGGAGGCGGGCAGCACGACCACCGCCACCGGCAGCAACCTCAACACAGGCGGCGACATCCGGCTGCTGGGCGACCGGGTGGGCCTGACCGGCAACGCCGTGGTGGACGCCAGCGGCGCGGCCGGCGGCGGCACGGTGCTGGTCGGCGGCGACTACCAGGGCAAGAACCCGGCGGTGCAGAACGCGCAGCAATCGTATGTGGGCAAGGACAGCGTGATCCGGGCCGACGCCACCGCGAACGGCGACGGCGGCAAGGTCATCGTCTGGAGCGACCAGGCCACGCAGATGTTCGGCGCCATCTCCGCGCGCGGCGGCGCCAACGGCGGCAACGGCGGCTTCGTGGAAACCTCCGGCCATTACCTGAACATGCAGGGCACGGTCGATACCCTCGCGCCCAAGGGCGCCACCGGCAAGCTGCTGCTCGATCCGAGCGATGTCTACATCGCCGACAACAGCGGCGTGTACGGCGTGCCCAACTCGGTGGGCAACCTCAACCTGGTGAGCGGCGGCTCGACCTTCCTGGAATCGGGCAGCGTGCAGGATTCGCTGCTGCTGACCGATACGCTGCACACGGCGCTGCTGGCCAATAATGTGACGGTCGCCACGGGCAATCCCAACGGCAGCGGCGGCGGCGATATTTCGGTGCTGAGCGAGATCCTGCTGCCATCGGGCCGCACCCTGTCGCTGACGGCCGACCGCGACATCAACCTGAAGGCCGCCATCACCGGCGGCAACAGCGACCTGGTGCTGACCTCGGGCCGCTCCATCGTGCAGGTCACGGAGCCGATCTCGGCGCTCACGGTCCACAACATCAACGCGATGGCGGTCACCAACATCACGCTGGCCAACGACAGCAACGCCATCGGCGGCTACGCGTCGCTGCAGGCCACCAACGGCAATGTCGTGCTGACCGGGACCAGCGTCAACCTGGCCAACAGCCTGGCGGGCGGCACGCTGACGGCCACGGCCCAGAACGGCGATCTGCGGGTCAGCGGCAACGTGACCAGCACCGGCGACATGACGCTGACTTCGGCCAAGACCAACGGCGTGGCGACGGTCGACAGCGGCATGGCCGTCCTGTCCAGCGGCGGCAATGTCGTGGTGCAGGCCGATAATATGACGCTCAACGGCACGCTGTCCGCGACCACTGCGCATGGCGTGCGGCTGACGCCGTATTCCGACGCCACCGCCATCCAGGTCGGCGCCGGCGCCACCGACGCCGCCGGCGTGCTGGGCCTGAGCGACGCCGAACTGAAGCACGTCCAGTTGCCGGTCAACGGCTGGCTGAGCATTGGCGACGCCGCCAACGGCAGCGGCTATGGCAGCGGCACCGGCAACCTGTCCGTGGTCGGCAACCTGGATTTGACGGGCGGCCAGAACGCCGGCACGCTGACCTTGTACAGCCAGGGCGGCAACATCAGCGTCGCCAGCGGCGCGGCCGTCAACGGCACCGGCGCGCTCAGCCTGATCACGCGCACGAGCGGCGACTACCGCATCACCAATGCCGGCAGCCTCACGTCCAGTTCCGGCATCAACCTGTACGCGGGCAAGATGACACTGGCCGGCGGCACGCTCAACAGCAATTCGGTCAGCCTGGGCTCGACCAACCCGGTCGAAATCGGCGCGACCGGCAACCCATCCAACATACTGGCGCTGACCAACGCCGACCTGGCCAGCGCCAACACCAGCGCGCTGCTGGGGGTCTACAACAATAACGCTAGCGCTCCTGGCAACATCGTCGTCAGCCAGCCGCTGACGCTGGCCAACAACCTGACCCTGACCGCCACCGGCAGCATCGCGATGCAGGCGGCGGTGAGTGTCGGCGGCCTGGCGCTCAGCGCCGGCACCGCTGGCACCACCATCAGCGCCACCGACAGCGTCGCCGTCAGCGGCGTCTTCAATTTGCAGAAGGGCGCCTGGTCGCAGGTCGGCAGCCTGCCGGCGTTCAGCGCCGGCGATTTCCGCATCGGCGCCAACGGCACCTTCGTGCGCGCCGCCAGCGGCGACGGCGCGTCCGTGCCTTACCATCTGACCGATGTCTATGGCCTGCAAGGCATGGCTTCCCTGCCCACGTCCAATTCCTACGTGCTCGATAACGACATCGACGCCAGCCAGACCGCGCACTGGAACGCCATGGGCGGCGGCAACTACCAGGGCTTCAAGCCGATCGGCGATCTCGATCATGCCTATGCCGGCCTGTTCGACGGCAACCACAAAAGCATCAACGGCCTCTACATCAACCTGCCGACCACCAACCAGATTGGCCTGTTCTCGGTGCTGGGATCGGGCACGATCCGCGACGTCCGGATCGCCGGCGCGACGGTCGAGGGCAACAACTACACCGGCGTGCTGGCGGGCAGCATCCAGATGGGCGGCACCGTCAGCGGCGTGGCGATCGAATCCAACGTCTATGGCAACGGCACCAACCTCGGCGGGCTGGCCGGTTACTCCAACGGCGCCATCGGCACCTCCTACGTGGTGGGTAACGTGATCGGCAAGAACGCCTACAGCGTCGGCAGCACCGGCGGCCTGCTGGGCGGTAACGGCATGTACGGAACCCTGAACGCCACCTACAGCAGCGGCGACGTCAAGACCAGCACCAACGACGTTCTTCACGCACTGGTCGGTGCCGGCTCCAATGGCGGCGCGGTGACGCACAGCTTCTACAGCGCGGCGGGCGCCGGCAGCGACAGCGCCGGCGCGGTCGGACTGACCTCGACCCAGATGAAGCAGCAGGCCAGCTTCACCGATTTCGACTTCGCCGGCGGCACGTCGGTGTGGCGCATCTACGAGGGCCACACGACGCCGCTGCTGCGCGGCTTCCTGACGCCGCTGTCGGTGCATGTGACCGGCACCGGCGGCACCAAGATCTACGACGGCGCCGGCGCGGCGTTCGGCCAGACCTACACGCACACGGACGTCAGCGGCGCGCTGGGTTTCGACGGCGCGGTCAACGTCGGCACCTACAATCTCGGCGGCCTGTATTCGTACAAGTACGACATCAGCTACGACGCCGCGCCGCAAATGGTCATCACGCCGCGCCACATCACCGCCACCGTCACCGGCGCCAGCAAGACTTACGACCGGCTGGCCGACCTGGTGCTGGCCACATCCGACGGCACCTACGACTTCAGCTACGGCAACATCGTCGGCACCGACAAGCCCGGCATCAGCGGCACCCTGAGCTTTGCCGACAAGACCGCCGGCTCTGGCAAGACCGTCACGGTCGCCAGCCCGTCGCTGACCAACAACCCGTACGGCAACTATGTGCTGGACGGCGCCGTGACCGGCACCGGCACGATCAACAAGGCCAAGCTGACGATCAGCGGCCTGAGCGCGCCCGGCCGCACCTACGACGGCACCACCGACATCACGGTCAACGGCACCGCGTCGATCGCCCCGATCTCCGGCGACGACGTGACGCTGAGCGGTTCCGGCAGCGCCAAGCTGCAGAACAAGAACGCCGGCGCCAGCAAGCTGGTGCTGGTGGACCTGAACAGTTACAGCTTGTCCGGCGACGACGCAGGCAACTACATGCTGGTATCGCCGCCCACGCTGATGACGGAAATCGCCCCCGCGCAGCTGAGCGTGAGCGGTGTGACCGCCAACAGCCGCGTCTACAACATGGACTGGAATCCGGCCGCCAGCCAGTACGGCACGGGCGCCACGCTGAACGTCGCCAACGGCACCCTCGGCGGCGTGATCGGCAGCGACGCGGTCACGCTGTCCGCCGGCAGCGGCAGCTTCGCCGACCGTCATGTCGGCACCGGCAAGAGCGTGACGGTCAACGGCTTCACACTGGGCGGCGCAGACGGCGGCAACTATGTGGTGACCGGTTTGCCGACCGGGCTGACCGCCAACATCACGCCGGCGCCGCTGACGTTGAACCTGGCTGCCCGCGAGTACAACAACACCACCAACGCCACCTACTCCGGCGCCACGCTGGGCGGCTTGCTGGGCATGCCGGAGGGCCCGCTCGACGCGGTGTCGCTGCTGATCGGCGAGGGCAGCACGCTCAGCTATGTCGACAAGAACGTCGGCGTCAACAAGGTCGTCAACATCACCGGCAGCCAGCCTGGCCTCACCGGCTCCGGCGCCGGCGACTACACGCTCAATGCCGGCGCACGGGGCACGATCACGGCCCGTCCAACGTCGACCTGGAGCGGCAGCGGCGGCGGCCTGTGGAGCGCGGCCGGCAACTGGACCGACAGCATCGCGCCGGACGGCGCCAACGTGCTGGCCGCCGTCATCGGCAGCAGCGCCGGCACCATCACCTACGACGCCAGCGCCGGCAACGTCAAGCTGAACGCGCTCACGGTCGGCAGCGGCAGCCAGCTGGCGCTGACGGCCGGCACGCTGATCGTCAACGGCGCTTCCAGCCTGAGCGGCGCCACGCTCACGCTCAATGGCGGCAACATGGTGCAGAACGGCGCGATGTCGGTCTCCAACCTGGCCTTGACCAACGGCGTGCTGAGCGGCACCAACAGCGCCGCCAGCGTGACCGCCTCCAACCTGACGCAAGCGGGCAACGGCAGCATCGACATGAGCGGGTCGCTCACCGTCTACAGCGCCGGCAACCTCGTGATCGGCAACGCGCGGGCGCAAAGCGGCATCACGCTGGTCGCGGGCGAGGGCAGCGGCGCCATCAGCCAGACCGGCGCGTTGCAGACCGACAGCCTGCACACCACCGCCACCAGCGGCATCGATCTGACCAACAGCGGCAATCATGTGAACGCTTTCACCGCCAGCAATGGGCACGGCAACGTCGCGCTCACCAACACCGTTTCCAGCGGCGAGCTGGCGCTGGGCGCCTTGACCACCACCAACGGCAATATCGTCATCGACAACCACGGCGGCATCCATACCGGCGGCACCATTCATGCCTACAACGGCAAGGTCTCGATCACCGCGCACAGCCCGATCACCATCAGCGACCAGGTGATCGGCGACGACATCGCGCTGTCGGCCAGCACCGACATCACCTTGCAGTCGGGATCGCAGCTGAACGCGACCAATACGATCAAGTTGGCAGCGGCCAATAACATCGTGCTGGGCGGTCTGCTCAGCGTGAGTTCGCCGACCGGCAGCATCTCGGCGCAGGCCGCCAACGGCAGCATCAGCGTCGGCAGCGCCACCACCATCAATAGCAACGGCGCACCGGTGTCGCTGGCCGCGCCGTTCGGCACGGTGAGCGCAGGATCGATCTCGCTGGGAAGCGGCACGGTGCCGGTCATCGACTCCGGTTCGGGTTCCGCCGCCGCCGCCGCCCAGGCGGCCGCCGACGCCGCCGCGAAGGCCGCCGCCGAAGCCGCCGCCGCCAAGGCCGCCGCCGACGCAGCCGCCAAGGCAGCGGCCGATGCGGCCGCGAAGGCCGCCGCCGACGCCGCCGCCCAGGCCGCCGCCGACGCCGCCGCCAAGGCCGCAGCGGATGCCGCCGCCAAGGCCGCCGCCGACGCGGCAGCCCAGGCCGCAGCGGACGCCGCCGCCAAGGCCGCAGCGGACGCCGCCGCGAAGGCCGCCGCCGATGCGGCCGCCCAGGCCGCCGCCGACGCCGCCGCCAAGGCCGCCGCCGAAGCGGCCGCCAAGGCAGCAGCCGATGCGGCCGCCGCCGCCAAGGCCGCCGCCGACATCAAAGCCGCAGCCGATGCCGCTGCGGCCGCCGCAGCCGCCGCGGCGGCTGGCAGCGCGGGCGGTCAGCCGCCGACGCCGGCGTCCCAGGCGGTGAGCACCACGGTCAACATCATCAACACGCTCACGCTGGTCAATATCGCCAAGAACCCGGCGGCGTCGTTGCCGGCGGAAAGCGTGGCATCGACGTCATCGGGCGGCAGCAGCGGTCCCGCCAAGCCGGACGACAAGGTGCCGGACGAAAAGGACAAGGCCAGCGGCAAGGTCGACGTACTCGCCAGTAAATCCGAGCCGGCCAAGAAGATGTACTGCAACTGAGGAGACGCGATTTGCGCTGGTTCGGGCGCCGGGAGTGAACTGAAATCCAACACTCGGCGCCGGGGCTATCCATTTCGACATTTCAAATAGGCATTGAATATGGCGGCTATGCTAGGATCGGAACAGCGTTTGCGTAGTGCGCCGGCGTTGACGAGAGGCTTTCAAAGTTGAAAAAATACACGCGACAAAAACTACGAGCGACCCCATGAGAAATAGCTTAACCCGCTTCCTGGCAGGTTCTCTTTTAAGCGCCGCCGTGGCGTCGGCCTGGGCCGCGGACCAGCCGCCCGCCGAGGGCGCCCCCATTCGTTTCGAGATCGCCCGTTTCGAAGTCAAGGGCAACACCTTGCTGCCGCAGGCGCAGGTCGATGCGCTGCTGGCCAAGTACACCGGCAAGGAGCGCGACTTCGGCGACGTGCAGCGCGCGCTGGAGGCGCTGGAGGCGGCGTATCACCAGCGCGGCTACAACGTGGTGACGATCGAGCTGCCGGAGCAGGAGCTCAACCGCGGCGTGGTGCAGCTGCGCGTGGTGGAGACGCGCATCGGCCGCATCCAGGTCAAGAATAATCTGTACTTCGACGAGAACAATATCCGCCGCAGCCTGCCCGCCTTGCAGGAGGGCCGCACGCCGGACCTGAAGGCGGTCTCGGCCAATCTGAAGCAGGGCAACGAGAGTCCGGCCAAGGAAGTCACGCTGAAGCTGCAAAGCGGCGAGCTGGACGATGAGGTCGACGCCATCCTGGACGTCAAGGACCAGACGCCCTGGAAGGGCATGGTCAACATCGACAACACCGGCACCCAGCAGACCGGCAAGACCCACCTCGGCTTCATCCTGCAAAACGCCAACCTGTTCAACCGCGACCACCTGGCTTCGCTGCAATACACCACCTCGGCCGAGGAACCGGGCCGCGTCAAGGTGTACGGCGCCGGCTACCACATTCCGCTGTATGCGCTGGGCGATTCGCTGGACTTCTTCGCCAGCTATTCCAACGTCGATTCCGGCACCGTGTCGGCCGGCGCGGTCAACCTGGCCGTCAGCGGCAAGGGCGCGGTGTACGGCGCGCGCTACAACCAGAGCCTGGCCAAGCGCGGCGAGCTGGAATCCAAGCTCAGCTACGGCGTCGACTACAAGGCCTTCAAGAACAGCGTGCAGCTGCAGGGCCAGGAACTGGGCAACGACGTCACCGTGCATCCGCTCAGCGTGAGCTACCAGGCCACGCTGCCGCTCAAGCAGGGCGAGGTGAGCGGCCAGTTGACGCTGCTGCGCAATGTCTCCGGCGGCGCCAAGGGCGACCAGCACGCGTTCACGCTGGCGCGCGACGGCGCCAAGGCCGACTACACCATGCTGCGCCTGGCCGGCAGCGTGACGCGGGCGCTGGCCAACGACTGGCAGTTGCGCGCCATCGTCAACGGCCAGTACACCAGCGACGCGCTGATCCCCGGCGAGCAGTTCGGCGCCGGCGGCGCGACCTCGGTGCGCGGCTTCATCGAACGCGAGATTTCCAACGACTCCGGCCTGGGCGCCAACCTGGAGGCCTACACGCCCAACGTCTGCAGCCACGCGGGCTGGAACTGCCGCCTGCTGGGCTTTTACGATACCGCCTACGTCAAGCGCAACCACGCGCTGCCCGGCGAGCTGACCAGCACCAGCATCGCCAGCGCGGGCGTCGGCGCGCGCTTCGTGCTGTCGACCTACGCCAACCTGCAACTCGATTTCGGCCACGTGGTCCGCGCCGGCAACACCGGCCGCGACAACGCCAGCCGCCTGCACCTGCGCCTGGGACTGGCGTACTGAGCGTCCCCTGAATGTACTGGAAATGAATATGTCACAGCCTAAAAACTCTCTCGTGGTCCGGGCCTTGCTCAAGGGCCTGCTGTTGCTGGCGCTGTGCGGCGCGGCGGGCGCCGGCTGGGCCGCGCAAGTGGTGGGCACGGTGGTCCAGCTGAGCGGGCCGTTGCTGTCCAAGAAGGCCGATGGCGTGGTGCGCATCCTGTCGATGCGTTCCGAGGTCGAGAGCGGCGATACGCTGGTGACCGAGAAGAATACCTATGCGATGGTCAAGTTCATCGACAACAGCGAGATCACGCTCAAGCCGGCCACCACCTTCAAGGTCGAGAATTTCAGCTACGACGCCGGCAAGCCCGAGGCCGACAATGCCTCGTTCAGCCTGGTCAAGGGCGGGCTGCGCTCGGTCACCGGTCTGCTGGGCAAGCGCAACAAGGAAAAATTCGCGATGAAGACGCCGAGCGCCACCATCGGCATCCGCGGCACCACCTTCATCGCCGACCTGGTCGAGCCGAGCGAGCAGGCGGTCGCGGCGCGCCTGGCCTACAACCTGGCCAGCACCGCCGCGCTGGACCCGCTGGCCGCGCCGGTGCAGCCGCTGATGCTGGCGCAAGCGGTGCCGCAATCGCCGGCGGCGCCGCTGCCGTCGCCGCCGGGGCTGATGGCGCCGGGCCTGTATGTGCACGTGATCGACGGCCTGATCCATGTGACCAACGCCGGGGGCGCCAGCAATTTCGCCGCGGGCCAGTTCGGTTACACGCCCAACTTCCAGCAGCCGCCGGTGATCCTGCCGGTGAATCCGGGCATTCAGTTCCTGCCGCCGCCGGCGTTCAACCAGAGCACGGCTCCGTCGGCGCGTAACACGGCAGGCAAGTCGAACGTCATCGATTGCGAAGTGCGCTGATCGCCGCAATTTGGACTTGACCTTCCCATCGTGGGATACTTGATGCTGTCAGCATCGAGTCTTCCACCGGGAATGTCATGTCCAGCTCCGCTTCTTCTCTTACACAATCGATCAACATCGAGGGCATGACCTGCGCCTCCTGCGTGGGCCGCGTCGAACGCGTGCTGGCGGCGGTGCCGGGCGTGGACAAGGTCAGCGTCAACCTGGCCACCGAATCGGCGCGGGTCGAATCGTCGCAGCCGCTCGATTTTGCGCTGCTGGCGCAGGCGGTCGACAAGGCCGGCTACCACGCCACGCCGGAACTACCGCCATCCGACCCCGCACCCGCGCCGCCCCCGCCGACGCTGGTCCATCCCACCGGAGGCCGCGCGGTGCTGCTGGCGGCCTTGCTGTCGCTGCCCCTGCTGCTGCCGATGCTGCTGGAATTGGCCGGCGTCCACTGGATGCTGGACGGCCGCGTGCAGATGCTGCTGGCGACGCCGGTGCAGTTCTGGCTCGGCGCACGCTTCTATCGCGCCGGCTGGCTGGCGCTGCGCGCCCGCAGCGGCAATATGGACCTGCTGGTGGCGCTGGGCACCAGCGCCGCGTATGGCCTGAGCGTCTACCAATTGTTCGCATCGGCGTCCGCCATGCCGCACCTGTATTTCGAAGCGTCGGCCGTCGTGATCACCTTGATCTTGCTGGGCAAATGGCTGGAGGCGCGCGCCAAGCGCCAGACCACGTCGGCCATCCGCGCCTTGCAGGTGCTGCGGCCCGAGTCCGCGCGGGTGCGGCGCGGCGACCAGGATGTCGAAGTGCCGATCGCCGACGTGCGGCCGGGCGAGCTGGTGGTGGTGCGTCCCGGTGAGCGCGTGGCGGCGGACGGCGAGGTGGTGGAGGGCGCCAGCCATGTGGACGAGGCGCTCATCACCGGCGAAAGCCTGCCCGTGGCGCGCCATGCCGGCGACCGCGTGACGGGTGGCGCCATCAACGGCGAGGGCCTGCTGCTGGTGCGGGTGACGGCGGTGGGCGCGGAGAGCACGCTGGCGCGCATCATCCGGCTGGTGGAGGATGCGCAGGCGGCCAAGGCGCCGGTGCAGCATCTGGTGGACCGTGTCAGCGCGGTGTTCGTGCCGGTGGTGCTGGTGCTGGCGGTGCTGACCTTTGTGGCTTGGTGGCTGGCGACCGGCGACGCCGAGCGGGCCATCATCAACGCGGTGGCGGTGATGGTGATCGCCTGCCCGTGCGCGTTGGGACTGGCGACGCCGGCCGCCATCATGGCCGGAACCGGCGTGGCGGCGCGCTACGGAATACTGATCAAGGACGCGGAAGCGCTGGAACTGGCGCACCGCATCACCACCGTGGCGTTCGACAAGACCGGCACGCTCACCGAAGGCAAGCCATCGCTGGCGGCGCTGGAGCCGGTTGGCATAACTGAAGAACGCCTGCTGCAACTGGCCGCCGCCATTCAGCGCGGCAGCGAACACGCACTGGCCCGCGCCGTCACCGAAGCCGCCGCCGCGCGCGGGGCCGCCGCGCCGACCGCCGCCAACGTCACCGCCTTGCCCGGCCGCGGCGTCGCGGCCACCGTCGACGGCACGCGCCTGATCCTGGGCAGCACGCGGCTGATGCAGGAGGAGGGCGTCGCGCTGGACGCATTGAGCGCCCGCGCCACCGCGCTGGAACAACAGGGCCTGACGATCTCCTGGCTGGCCGCCTCGAACGCGCCGCAGCCCTCGCAGCTACTCGGCCTGTTGGCCTTCGGCGACCGCGTCAAACCGCAAGCCCGCGCCGCGCTGCAAGCCCTGCGCGCCCTGCACATCCAGACCATCCTGCTCACCGGCGACAACCAGGGCAGCGCCGATGCCGTCGGCAAGGAACTGGGCATCGACCGCATCGTGGCCAACATGCTCCCCGCCGACAAGGCCAGCACCGTGGCGGGCCTGAAGACCGGAGACGCCTGCATCGCCATGGTCGGCGACGGCATCAACGACGCGCCGGCGCTGGCCGCCGCCGATGTCGGCATCGCCATGTCCAGCGGCACCGACGTCGCCATGCACGCCGCCGGCATCACGCTGATGCGCGGCGATCCCGCGCTGGTGGCCGCCGCCATCTCGATCTCGCGCCGCAGCTACAGCAAGATACGACAGAACCTGTTCTGGGCCTTTATCTACAACCTGGTGGGCATACCGCTGGCCGCCTTCGGCCTGCTCAACCCCATGGTCGCCGGCGCCGCGATGGCGCTCAGCTCCGTCAGTGTGATCAGCAACGCCTTGCTGCTGCGCCGCTGGAAGCCCGACCATCTGAAAGGACAAGCATGAACATCGGACAAGCAGCGGCGGCCAGCGGCGTATCGGCCAAGATGATCCGCTATTACGAAAGCATCTCCCTGATCCCGCCGGGGCGGCGCAGCGACGCCGGCTACCGCATCTACGGCGAGAACGACCTGCACGCGCTGCGCTTCGTCAAGCGCGGACGCTCGCTGGGCTTCTCGCTCGACCAGATCCGCGACCTGCTGTCGCTGTGGCAGAACAAGGAGCGCGCCAGCGCCGACGTCAAGACCATCGCCATGGGCCACGTGGCGGAACTGAACCAGCGCATCGCCGAGCTGACCGAAATGCGCGACACCCTGCAAACGCTGGCCAGTTGCTGCCACGGCGATCATCGTCCCGATTGTCCCATTCTCCAATCGCTGGCCGATTAACGTATAATCGGCCCGTTTTGGTGCTCGCGCGCCTGTCCAGGCGCGCAGTTAAACGGGAAACATGGAGCTGGCCACGCCAGCCAACATGTGCTGCCCCCGCAACGGTAAACAAGCGTCGTCGTTGACGACAAATCCGCCTCTTCAGACCACTGTGCAGTCGCATGGGAAGGTCAGGCGGTGTCGCTTGCCAGCCCGGATACCGGCCAGACAGGTGGAAGTGCCCAGGCATTTCTGTTCAATCCGCTCACGGGGAGGTGAGGGGATTGCATCTGTTTCGATCTACATCTATGCATCTATCTTGCTCGCCACGGCTTTGCCGTCTGGCGGCCGTGCCTTGCGCACGCGCCGTTCGCCCACCCCTGCGCTTCGACAGTTCATTGAAGGAGCATCCATGATTTTGTTTTCGATAGCCGCGCTGGCGGCGACGGTTCCGGTGACGACCGACGGCGAGCCTGTGATGGCGGCGGTCGAGGTGCGCGGCCACTATGACAACGGCGTCGGCACGTCCAGCGCCGCCAGCCAGGGCTCGGTGACGGCGGCGCTGATCGCCAACCGTCCGGCGCTGCGGCCCGGCGAGCTGCTGGAGTTCGTGCCCGGCGTGATCGTCACGCAGCACAGCGGCGACGGCAAGGCCAACCAGTACTTCCTGCGCGGCTTCAACCTCGATCACGGCACCGACTTCGCCACCTTCGTCGACGGCATGCCGGTCAATATGCGCACCCACGCGCATGGCCAGGGCTACACCGATCTGAATTTCCTGCTGCCGGAACTGGTCGACCGCATCAACTACAAGAAAGGCCCGTACTACGCGGACGAGGGCGACTTCGCCTCGGCCGGCGCGGCGCACATGGGATTGGCGAACAAGCTGAAAGAAAACACCGCCAGCATCACGGTCGGCGAACATCAGTACTACCGCGCCAACCTGACCGGATCGACGCCGCTGGGCGAGGGCAACCTGGTCTACGGCGCGGAACTGGGCCACAACAACGGCCCGTGGATTACCCCGGAGGCCTTCCACAAAAGCCTGGGCGTGCTGCGCTACAGCCAGGGCGGCAGCGACAACCAGTTCAGCGTCACCGGCATGGCCTACAAGGGCGGCTGGTACGCCAGCAACCAGATCCCGCTGCGCGCGGTGCAGGGCGGCGAGATCAGTCCATACGGCGCGATCGACACCAGCGACGGCGGCATCACCTCGCGTTACAGCCTGTCCGCCACGCTGCGCCGCCGCGGCAGCGACACGCTGTTGCAGGCCAACGCCTATGTGGTGCAATCGAGCCTGGACCTGTACAACGACTTCACCTACTTCCTCGACGATCCGGTCAACGGCGACCAGTCGCGCCAGACCGAGAAGCGCCGCATGACGGGCTTCGACGTGGCGCAGACCTGGTTCGGCAAGTGGGGCGGGCTGGATGTGAACAACAAGGTCGGCCTGCAGGGACGTTACGACTACCTGTCGCCGCTGGCGCTGTACAGCACTGTCAAGCGCCGGATCACCGGCGTCATCACGGAATCGAAGGTCAAGGAAGCCAATGCGGCGGTCTATTTCGAGAGCACGGTGCAGTGGCGCGAGTGGCTGCGCACCACGGCCGGCTTGCGCTACGACCGTTATCGCTTCGATGTGAGCAGCAATATCGCCGAGAACACGGGCAAGGTCAGCGACGGCATAACGTCGCCGAAGCTGGCGATTGTGCTGGGGCCTTGGGCCAAGACGGAATTCTTCATCAACTACGGCGAGGGTTTCCACAGCAACGACGCGCGCGGCACCACCGTGCACCTGACGCCGAAGGAACGCGAGCCTATCGATCCTGTCACGCCGCTGGTCAAGACGCGCGGCGCGGAACTGGGCGTGCGTACCGAGTTCGTGCCGGGGCTGCAAAGTTCGATGGCCTTGTGGAAGCTGCGCTCGGCCTCCGAGCTGGTGTTCTCCGGCGACGCGGGCGATACCGCGGCAAGCCGTGGCAGCTACCGTTCCGGCATCGAGTGGAACAATCACTACATCGCCGCACCGTGGCTGCTGTTCGATCTTGACCTGGCTTACTCGCGGGCGCACTACACCGAGCATGACGCTGCGGGCGATTTCATTCCGGGCGCGGTCGGCAAGGTCGCCTCGTTCGGCGCCACCGTCACCGATCTCGGTCCATGGTTCGGCGCGTTCCAGATGCGTTACTTCGGACCGCGTCCGCTGATCGAGGATAACAGCCAGCGTTCGGCGACGACGGCGATCGCGTATGCGCGGGTGGGCTACAGGATAGACCGGCGCTGGGCCGTGTCGCTGGACGCCTTCAACCTGTTCGACCGCAAGGCCAGCGACGTGGACTACTACTACGCCTCGCGCCTGCCGGGCGAGCCGGCCGAAGGCGTCAACGACATCCACTACCATCCAGTGGAGCCGCGCACCTTCCGCCTGACGTTGAAGGCTACATTCTGACGAACATCCATACGGTCAGCGCGGCGCCGACCAGCACCACGAAGCCGCGCATGACTTTTTCCGGCAGCCGGTGGATCAGCCATCCGCCGCACAAGCCGCCGGCGATGCCGCCCACGCACAGCGCCAATGCTGCCGGCCAGCTGATCAAGCTGGAGGTGGCGAAGATCAGCGTGGCGGCGGCGTTCATCGCCATCGCCAGCACGTTCTTGGTGGCGGCGGCCGCCCGCACCTGCTGGCCGGCGATGGTCAGCGCGGCCAGCATCAGGAAGCCGATGCCGCCGCCGAAGTAGCCGCCGTAGACGGCGATGCAGCTTTGTACCAGCATCAGCGTCCAGGGCGGCATGCTGCCTGCCGCGTGCAGTGGCTTCTTGCGGAAGCTGCCCCACGCGAACACGCTGGTGGCGAACAGCACCAGCCACGGCACCAGCCGCGCGAAGAAGGACGGCGGCGTATTCAAAAGCAGGATGGCGCCGAAGATGCCGCCGATGGCGCTGATGATCAGCATCTGCTTGAACGTCAGCGGCCCGACATCGCCCGCCAGTTTGCGGCCGGCGTAGGCGGACGTGATCTGGCTCGGGAACAGGGCGATGGTGGAGGTCATGTTGGCGGCCAGCGGATTCAGGCCAGCCAGCAGCAGCGCGGGGAAGGTGATGAACGAGCCTCCGCCGGCCAAGGCGTTCTGCACGCCGGCCAGGAAACCGGCAGTGGCGACCATCAGGATAATCGGGAGTTCAAGTGGCGGGACTGGTGGCATGGCGTCTGGGAAGTGGTCGGGTCAACGGTCGATTATAACCGTGTACTGAATATCGTTCCGGGCGCTGCCCCGGCGTTGCCAGTGCTACCATCGTGTCATGACGACACCCTATCAACTTTATTATTGGGATGGCCTGCAGGGCCGCGGCGAATTCGTGCGCCTCGCGCTGGAGGAGGCGGCGGTGCCGTATGTGGACGTGGCGCGGCAAAAGAAGGGCATGCCGGCGCTGCTGGCCAGCCTCGATGGCGGCCAGGTCGATCATCCATCGTTCGCGCCGCCGGTGCTGCGCGCGGGTGAACTGCTGATCGGGCAGACGGCCAATATCCTGATGTTCATCGGCGCCCGCCACGGCCTGGCGCCGCGCGCGGAGGCGGGGCGGCTGTGGACCAATCAGCTGCAATTGACCATCGCCGATATCGTCGGCGAGGTGCATGAGACGCACCATCCCATCTCGGTCGGCAAGTACTACGAAGACCAGAAGAAGGAGGCCAGGGCGCGCGCCAAGAGCTTCCGCGAGGAGCGCATACCGAAGTTCCTCGATTATTTCGAGGGTGTGGTGGCGCGTAATCCGGGGCGGGGAGGGTATGCGGTCGGCTCGCGGCTGACGTATGTGGACCTGTCGTTGTTCCAGCTGATCGAGGGCTTGCGTTATGCGTTCCCGAAGACGATGGCGCGGCTGGAGCCATCTTATCCGGCGCTGATCGCCTTGCGCGACAAGGTGGCGCTGCGGCCCAACATCGCCGCCTATGTCGGTTCGAAGCGGCGGATACCGTTCAATGAAGACGGCATCTTCCGCCGCTATCCGGAGCTGGACAAATAATCAGGCCGCGCCGGTGACGGGATAGCCCGCGTCGGCGATGGCCGATTTCAGCGGCGCTAGTGGGGTGGCGCTGTCTATCCTGACGGTCTTGGAGGCCAGGTCGATCTCCACCTTCGCCGCCGTGTCGACTGCCTGCACCGCCTTGGTGACGGCGCCCACGCAATGGCCGCAGCTCATGTTTTCCACTTGTAGTTGATACATCATCGTACTCCTTGAACGGTTTCGATGATCATACTGTAGGCCTTCCCGTCGTGGGAAGGTCAAGCACTATCGTTATCGCCGGCCGCCCGCGAGCGGCAGCGTGTCCAGGCGGTCCTCGATTTCAAGGCGCACGGCTTCCGGCATCTCCATTTCGCGCAGCGCCTTGGGCCAAAGCTCTTTGGCGCGGGCGACCGTTTGCGTGACGGCCGCCTTGACGATGCGTTCCGAGATGCCCGCCTGTTTGGCGATGGCTGCATAGGTGTCCAGCGTTTCCTGCCGCTGCAACTGGTCGATGGCGACGTTGGTGGCGAAACCACGGAAGCCTGCCAGCGCCGCGACGCAGACGATGTCATAGGCCGGCGCCAGCTCGGGGCGGACGCCGTCGCGATACAGCACGCTGAAGTTCTTCAGGTGCGCATCCGAGTTCCCGATCAGCGTGTTGACGGCCTGCCGGATGAAGAACTGGCGGACATCCTCGATGCCGCGCGTGCCGAGGCGGTCCAGCACCTGGACCAGCTTGACGAACTCCCTGGCGCCGGAATACTTCTGCGCGGGCATGAGGGTGAGCAGCTGGCAGGCGTCCTCCATGTGCACGGCGCCGGCGGGGGCGCGGTCGAAGCGCTCCACCGCCAGGAAGCGCGTACCGGCGCCCAGCGCGGCGACCAGGTCCGGGTGGTCGTCCATCGTGCTCATGGGCGCCGGCCGGCATGGCGCGACGTCGACCCCGGCCAAGCCGGCCAGCTGCATGCAGGCATGCTCGTTCATCACCTGCGTATCGTCGCCGGCCAGCGGCAGCTTGGCGATGAGGTTGGACGGCGTGCCCTTGACCGGCATGCGGTAGCGCTTGCCGTCCGCGGCGTGGGACAGCGCCACCTTGTCCTGCACGCCGGACAGCGAAGCGGCGCCCTCGGCGGCCTGCTCGGGGACGCTGATTTCAAGATTGTCCGCGCCGCCGGTGACACCGTAGGCGCGGGCCGCCGCCGTCAGGTTGTCGAGGTTGGCGGGCAGCACGGTCACGGCGCCCGGCAGGTCCTCGCCGGCGGCGGCCAGGATGCCGAAGTCGTCCATGTCGCGCTCGCTCTTGCGCGTGGCGGCCAGGCGGCGGCGCAGTGCGCCCTCCGGCAGCAGGCCCGCGAAGAAGGGCGGCAGCTCGCCGCGTTCGCGGTACACCGCCGGGTCGAAATGGTTCTTCAGCGTTTCCTGCGTCACCTGCTCGGCGCCGGGCAGCGTCATCGACAGGGAGAGCGTGGCGCGCCGCGTATCGGCCTGGTATTGCTCCGTCGCCAGGAAGCGCGTGGCGCGGCCCGCCTCGCACAACCAGCCCACGTGCCGGCCGCGCAGCCAGACTTCCAGATAGCGGGGGACCGGCGCGTTGCTCAATTCAGTCCGCCCAGCAGCCGGTCGACCGTTGAGGGGACATCATCCGGCCCGATGGCTTTGCCGGACAACAGGCGTGCGACTTCCGGCAGCAGATGTTTGGGTATCAGGACGAGGCTGGCATCCATCGCGCCGGCCAGCGCTTCGTAGGTGCTGAGGCGGGAATCGAGTTTTCCGCTCAATACGTTGCTGACTTGGGGGACGTTCATTCCGCTGACATCCGCAAGGTTCTGCAGCGTTTTTCCCAATTGGATACGGCGATGTTGTAGTTGCTCGAACACAGGCATTTTATTCTTTCATGTAAATTATTGGTCTAATTTTACGTGAAAACATAAGTGTCTGTGCGTTGGCGCGTGCTCAATCCTCCGGCGGATCGTCCAGCTTGGCCAGGTCCAGGCTGACGAGCGCCCAGATGCCGCCGGCGTAGTCGGGCTCGCGCGAGAGGAATTCCACTTCGGAAGGTTTGATTTCGAAGGCCTTGCCCTGCTCGACCAACTGGCCGACGTGGCCGTAGATGGCCTTGGTGGCATTGCTCATGGCCTTGTCCACGGTTTCGCCAGTGGTGACGCAACCGGGAATGTCCGGCACGGTGACACCGTACTTGGTGTTGCCTTTTTTTCGGATCAGGATAGGGATGTCCATGGTCTTGTCTCGGCGGTGGTCCGAAAGTCTGGCGAAATCAAAGACTTGCAGTGTCTAGTGTCATACAGGTTGCTGCCGGTTTCAAGCAATTTCGTGGTTCACACTGTCTTTATTGTGCACCGCATTAAAGATTGACATCGGAATTTTCTTACGATACCATTTAAATAATTCTTAAGCGCATTTTAAGTTTGCTTAAAGAAACATTTTCACCCCGGCTCCCAACCCCTGCGCCAGGCCAGCATTTTTCTATAAAACCTCCGCACAGGGACTAGCATGAAATCCATCAAAATCGCCGCAATTGCACTCGCATTGGCCGCCATTGGCAGCTCCAACGCCGCCGTGATCACTTTCCAGACCGGCAGTTCCGGCGCCGGCCCGCAGGCCAGCGCGGAAGATTACCGCAGCGTGGTTGACGCAGCCGTTGCCGGCGGCCATACCACCGTTTTGAGCAGCTACGACAACGTGTCGAATAATTCGGTGTTCGGCAGCGGCAACTCGGACATCGCCTTCAAGTCCACCATCGATTTCGGCCTGAGCGCCGCCGGCACCTACTCGTTCCGCGCCGGTGTGGACTTTGGCCGTGGCGGCGCCGTGTTCCTGGACGGCCAGGCCGTCGCGGTGAACACCAACGACATGTGGTGGAATTTCAACTACAACACCCCCAACGGCGCCTTCCTGATCAACAACCAGGCGCTGTCGGCCGGCAACCACAAGCTGACCATCTACGGCCTGGAAGGCTGCTGCGATGGCGGCCAGCAAGTGCAGTACGCGGCCGCCAACGGCAATTTCCAGAGCTTCAGCGTCAACACGCTGGCGCCTGTGCCTGAGCCGGAAACCTATGCCATGCTGCTGGGCGGCCTGGCGCTGGTCGGCGGTTACGCCCGCCGCCGCAACAACAAAGCCTGATAGAAAAAAGAAGCCCCGCCGGCATTGCTGCGGGCGGGGCTAACAGGTACGGGATTATTCTACTACATCTACAACACGTCGCTGGCGTGGTCGGCCAGGCGCGAGCGTTCGCCGCGCGCCAGCGTCACGTGACCGCTGTGCGACCATCCCTTGAAGCGATCCACCACATACGTCAGGCCGCTTGAACCTTCGGTCAGGTAAGGCGTGTCGATCTGCGCGATGTTACCCAGGCACAGGATCTTGGTGCCGGGACCGGCGCGCGTCACCAGCGTCTTGACCTGTTTCGGCGTCAAGTTCTGCGCTTCGTCGATGATCAGGAACTTGTTGACGAAGGTGCGGCCGCGCATGAAGTTGAGCGACTTGATCTTGATGCGTGAGCGGATCAGGTCCTGCGTCGCCGCACGGCCCCATTCGCCACCGTCCGAATCGGACTTGTTGAGCACTTCCAGATTGTCGTCGAACGCGCCCATCCATGGCGACATCTTCTCTTCTTCCGTACCAGGCAGGAAACCGATGTCTTCACCGACCGGCACCGTCACGCGGGTGACGATGATTTCGTTGTAGAGCTTGGTCTCCAGCACCTGCGCCAGGCCTGCGGCCAGGGCCAGCAGGGTCTTGCCGGTACCGGCCTGGCCCAGCAGGGTGACGAAGTCGCATTCCGGATTCATCAGCAAGTTCAAGGCGAAGTTCTGCTCGCGGTTGCGGGCGGTGACACCCCACACATTGTTCTTGTTGTGGCTGAAGTCGCGCAGGGTTTGCAGCACGGCGGTCTTGCCGTTGATCTGCTTGACCTGGCCGTAGAACGGCGCTTCGCCATTCTTCGGCTCCAGGAAGATGAACTGGTTGACCAGCAGCGACGGCACGAACGGACCGGTGACGCGATAGAACGTCGCGCTCTGGCCGTTCTTGTTCTCCTGCCAGGATTCCAGGTCCTTGCCGTGCTTGGTCCAGAAATCGTCCGGCAGCTGGACGATGCCCGAGTACAGCAGGTCGGTGTCTTCCAGCACGTGGTCGTTGAAGTAGTCCTCGGCCGGCAGGCCCAGCGCGCGCGCCTTGATGCGCATGTTGATGTCCTTGGACACCAGCACCACGGGGCGGCCTTCCTGTTCCGCTTCCAGCGAGCGGACCACGGACAGGATCTGGTTGTCGGCCTTGCCGACCGGCAGGCCGACCGGCAGGTCCGCCGTTTGCAGGCGCGTCTGGAAGTACAGGCGGCCCTTGGCGTCCTTGTTGCCCAGCTTGGACAGCAGGATGCCGTTCTCGATGGCGTCGTCGTCGGTGTTGGAAACCAGCGCGTCCAGGGTGCGCGACACCTGGCGGGCGTTGCGCGCCACCTCGGTCATGCCCTTCTTGTGGTTGTCCAGCTCTTCCAGCGTCATCATCGGCAGGTAGACGTCGTGCTCCTCGAAGCGGAACAGCGACGATGGATCGTGCATCAGCACGTTGGTGTCCAGCACGAACAGCTTGGTGGTGCCGGTCTGGTCGGCGTGGCGGCTGGTCGAGGACTTGATCGCCACTTCATGCGGCTTGTGCTTGGCCGGATGCGGCGCCTCGGCGGTGATCGGCGTGACCTTGCTGCGCGCGGCCGGAGCCGGCTTGGCCTTGGCGGCCGGCTTGACCGCAGGGGGGGCAACCACGGCGGCAGGCGCAATGCCGGCGGCGGCGTTTTTCAATACGGCGGGCGCGGCCTTCAGTACGGCGGCCACGGCTTTTGACTTGGTGGTGGTTTTCGGGGTTTCCGCTTTGGCTTTTGCTACAGGAACTGCTTTGACAGGCGCCGCTTTCTTCGGCGCGGGCGCGACGTCAGCCACCGCTGCGATGGCGGGGACTGGGCGCGGCCCTGTCGCTTTGGGGTAATCTTTGGCCAGAAGTATAGTCGCTGGCTTACTAGGTAATTTTGGCAGTGGCATCAGGATCTCATTTGAAAAATATCTGGAGGAATCCGCCCATAGGCGCAGCGCACTTTCTGGTCATGAAAGTGTTGGGACCGGATGGGGTGGATGCTGGGTAAAACTGGGTTATAAGACTGCCGACGGGCGCTCATCATGCCCGGAGAAAGTACCGCGTGGTGGCCGGCTGGCCACCATGTAGGGTGGTGGTGTGAATTACAGTGATGACTCAAGGGCTGTTACGCATAGTTCTGCTACGGTTGAGCAACTCTGGAAGCCGCAACGCGTACAACAATCAGGCCTGACGCGCTACAAATTCCAGCACTTCATCGACGTGACCCGCTACTTTCACGCCTCTCCATTCTTTCACCAATTGCCCGGTAGCGTCAATCACAAACGTACTGCGTTCGATGCCGCGCACCGTCTTGCCGTACATTTGCTTCATCTTCATGACGCCGAACTGCTGGCAGAGCGCCTCGTCGGGGTCGGAAATGAGCTCGAAGGGCAGGCCCAGCTTGGTCTTGAAGCTCTCGTGCGAGCGCAGCGAATCGCGGCTGATGCCGTAGATTTCGGTGCCGGCCGCCTGGAATTGCTGGTACAGGTCGCGGAACGCCATGTTTTCGGTGGTGCAGCCCGGCGTGTTGTCCTTGGGGTAGAAGAACAGCACGGTATGGCGCGCGGGCCGGCCCGACAGCTGGAAGGTCTGGCCGCCGGTCATGGCGGCGGAAAAATCGGTCACTACGGAAGGGCTATCAGCCACAGGCTATCTCCTGAACGGTACGCATTAAGAACGGGCAGCGCCCTGCACGATCAGCTGGCCCGAGCGACCGGGCAGCTCGCCCCAGGTGATCGGGCAAACCGGCATGGTCTGGTGCTGGACCTTCTGATGGTAATCGGCCATCGACGCCAATGTGTAGCCTTGCGCCTTCCAGCCAGCCAATAACTGCTCGAATATGGGGGCGAGTTTTTGTCCTTCAAGCTCGGCGTGCAAAGTATATACGTGGTCGCGCGTGGCGCCGGCCGTCAGCTTCAGCAGGAAAGCGGCGATGTTGCCGGTGCCGATGACGACGCCGTCGATCTCGCGGCCCAGCAGTTCGTCCAGGGTCGGCAGCGTGGTCGGCAGCTGGATGTGGGACAGCACCTTGCCGCCGTCGGACAGGCGGTGCGGGCCGTCGGCCGGATTGGCCAGCGTGCCGTTCTCGTTGAGCACGCAGCGGCCGTCGGAGGCGTAGGCATAGCCGGCCGCGTCATGTTCGGCGAAGGCGGCGTTGTTCATCTGCCAGCCGGCCGCGCCGTGGGTGCGCGGCGCCGTGCCGAACACCTGCGTGTAGCGGGCGGCGGCCTTGCGCATCATGGTGGTGGACCATTTGCCGTCGCGCTTGGCGACGTTGTCCTGCCACAGCACGTGGTCCCAGGTGTGGATGCCGCATTCGAAGCCGGCGTCGCGCACGGAGCGCATCTGGGCGGCGCAGTCCTTGCCGATGTCCGGGCCCGGCAGCAGGGTGCCGTACATCAGCGTCTTGAGGCCGTAGTGCTCGACCACGGATGTGCGCGAGACTTTGCTGAAGAACCCCGGACGCAGCGCGCGGCGCAGCGCCCAGCCGGTGTGGTCCGGTCCCAGCGAAAACAGGAAAGTGGCCTGGGCGTTGTGCGCCTTCAGCATGCGCACCAGGTTCAGGGTGCCTTCACGGGTGCCGCGGTAGGTGTCGACATCAATCTTCAACACCATCAGCGGCGCTTGCGGTTGCAAAGTCTCGGTCAAATCTTAGTCCATCAGTTTTTGTGCTTCGGCCACCTGGCCACGGTAGGCGTCGAAGATTTTCTTCAGCGCGTCGGCCATGGTGGTGGTCGGTTTCCAGCCCAGCTCTTCGCAGGTGTTGGTGATCTTCGGCACGCGGTTCTGCACGTCCTGGTAGCCGGCGCCGTAGTAGGCGCCCGACGTCGTCTCGACGATCTTGACCTTGGCGGCGCCTTCGGCGTACTCCGGGTACTGCGGCGCCAGTTCCAGCATCATGCCGGCCAGCTCGCGGATCGAGTAGTTGTTGACCGGGTTGCCGATGTTGTAGATCTTGCCGGTGGCGGCGCCGTTCTTGTTCTCGATGATCTTCATCAGCGCGTCGATGCCGTCGTCGATGTCGGTGAACGCGCGTTTCTGCGCGCCGCCGTCCACCAGCGAGATGTTCTCGCCACGGACGATGTGGCCGAAGAACTGGGTCACCACGCGCGACGAGCCTTCTTTCGGCGTGTGGATGGAGTCGAGGCCGGCGCCGATCCAGTTGAACGGACGGAACAGGGTGAAGTTCAGGCCTTCCATGCCGTAGCCCCAGATCACGCGGTCCATCAGCTGCTTGGCGTTGGAGTAGATCCAGCGCGGCTTGTTGATCGGGCCGCAGATCAGCTCGGAGTTCTCGGGATCGAACTCTTCGTCGTGGCACATGCCGTACACTTCCGAGGTCGACGGGAACACCAGGTGCTTGCCGTACTTGGCGGCCGAGCGCACGATAGGCAGGTTGGCTTCGAAGTCCAGCTCGAACACGCGCAGCGGCGCCTTGACGTAGGTCGACGGCGTGGCGATCGCCACCAGCGGCAGGATCACGTCGCACTTCTTGACGTGGTACTCGACCCATTCCTTGTTGATGGTGATGTCGCCTTCGAAGAAGTGCATGCGCGACTTGTACGCCTCATTCTCCAGGACGTCGGTGATACGGTCGGTGCTCATGTCCATGCCGTAGACATGCCAGTCGGTCGTTTCCAGGATGCGCTTCGACAGGTGATGGCCAATGAAGCCGTTGACGCCGAGGATGAGGACTTTTTTCATGTGATAGTTACCCAGGTAATGTTCATTGTCCGCCAGCGGACAGCTCCGCCAGGCGGGATCGCAACTGCTCGGCCGTCACGGGGATTCCGTCGGCCGTCAAGGCGGAAATCGTCAGCATGCGGCCATCGCCGCACACGCCAAAGATGCAATTATCCACTACTGTCAAGCCCGGTGGCAAACTTAGCGATACAACATTGCCGAAATTGCCAGATAATCGGGCCCGTTGCAGCACGTAGCGCACGCCGCCGATATCGGTGAAGGCGCCGGGGTAGGGCGGGGCCACGGCGCGGTGCAGGTTGTACACGTCCTGGGCCGGCAGCAGCCAGTTGATGCGGCCGTCCTCGGGCTTGCGGCCGCCGAAGTAGCCGCCCTTGCTCAGGTCGTTCTTGATGCGCGGCGCCGTGCCGTCCAGCAGCGAGGGCAGCACCATCCACAGCGCCTGCTCGGCCGCCACGGTGACCTTGCCGAACACCTCGAAGGCGGTGTCGTCCGGCAGGATCGGCACTTCCATCTGCGACACGATGTCGCCGGCGTCCGGCTTGACGGTCATCTCGTGCAAGGTGGCGCCGGTGACGGTGGCGCCGTGCAGCACGGCCCAATTGACCGGCGCGCGGCCGCGGAATTCCGGCAGCAGCGAGCCGTGCATGTTGAACGCGGGCGCCACCGCCAGCAGCTCGGCCGGCAGCATGTTGCGGTAGTAGAAGCTGAACATCAGGTCCGGCGCGATCTCCCGCACCTGCGCCAGCAGCTCGGGCGATTTGGCGTCGGCCGGCGTGATGTAGGGGATGCCCTCGGCCTGGCACAGCGAGATCACCGACTCGAACCAGATGTTCTCGTCGCTGCTGTCCTCGTGCGTGACCACCAGCGCGACATCGACGCCGCCGGCCAGCAGGACCTTCAGGCAGCGTACGCCGACGTTGTGGTAGCCGAAGACGACGGCGCGTTGACGCTTATTGGATTCACTCATGGCCTCGGCCTACGGTTCGTTTTTCCACACCGGCCGGCGCGTCAAGCGGCTGGCCGGGCTTTTGTTCAAGGATCGTCTGCACCACATAACGTGGACGTGCGCGCACTTGCTGGAAGATGCGGCCCACGTACTCGCCCAGCAGGCCGATACCAAACAGGATAGTGCCCATGAAGAAGAAGGCAATCGCGAACAGCGTGAACAGGCCTTCCGCCTCGGCGCCCAGGAACAGGCGACGCACCAGCAGCACCAGCACCAGCAGGCCGGAGGCGATCGACAGCAGGATGCCGAACATCGAGAAGAATTGCAGCGGCACCAGCGAGAAGCCGGTGACCAGGTCGAAGTTCAGGCGGATCAGGCTGTACAAGGAGTACTTCGATTCGCCGGCCGCGCGCTCCTCGTGCTCGACGATGATCTCGGTCGGCTTGCGGGCGAAGCGGTAGGCCAGCGCCGGCACGAAGGTGTTGACCTCGCCGCACTGGTTGACCAGGTCGATCACGTTGCGGCCGTAGGCGCGCAGCATATTGCCCTGGTCGGTGATCTTGATGTTGGTGATGCGCTCGCGCAGATGGTTCATGGCCTTGGACGCGTAGGTGCGCCACGCCGAATCCTGGCGCTTGCGGCGGATCGAGCCGACGTAGTCGTAGCCTTCGCGGATCTTGGCCACCAGGTTGCCGATTTCCTCGGGCGGGTTTTGCAGGTCGGCGTCCAGCGTGATCATGATGTCGCCGCGCGAGGCTTCGAAGCCGGCCAGGATGGCCATGTGCTGGCCGTAGTTACCATTGAACAGCACCACGCGGGTGACGTCGGGACGGGTGCGGAACTGCTCGGCCAATATCGAGACCGAGTTGTCGCGGCTGCCGTCGTTGACGAACACGATCTCGTAGGTGGTGCCCAGCTTGTCGAGCGCCGGGTACAGGCGGTCGAACAAGGCTTGCAGGCCGGCCTGCTCGTTGTAGATCGGGATAACGACGGAAATTTCTGGTTTCATCAACGACACACTCATTTGATCAAGATCGCTTTCACGGCTGCGACGGCACGGTCGACATCGGCCGTGGTCATGGCGTAGAACATCGGCAGGGTCACCGTCAGGCGGCCGATTTTTTCCGACACGGGGAACATGCCCTCCTTGAAGCCGCGCTCGCGGTACATGGTGAACAGGTGGATGGGCGCGTAGTGGTAGCCGGTGCCGATGTTGAAGCGCTCCTGCATCGCGCGCATGAAGTCGGCGCGGGTGGTGGGGCCGTTATCGGGCAACACGATCTGGAACAGGTGGTAATTGCTGGTCTCGAAAGCCTGCACCGGCAGCTGGGCGCCGGACTGCGCCTCGAACTCGGGGCCGAAGGCTTGGTAGTAGTGGCGCGCCAGGTTGCGGCGGTGCGCGGTGATGTTGTCGATGTTGGCGAACTGGCCCAGGCCGATGGCGGCCATGATGTCGCTCATGTTGTACTTGCCGCCGAGGACGTCGACATCGATGCCGTCGACGCCGCTGCGGGTCACGCCTTGCAGGCGGTACTTCTCGGCCAGCCTGGCTTCTTCCAGGTTGTTCAGCACCAGCGCGCCACCTTCGCCGGTGGTGATGTTCTTGTTGGCCTGGAAGCTGAACGAGACGAAGTCGCCGAACGAGCCGATGCGCTTGCCGTTCCATTCGGAGCCGAAGGCCTGGGCCGCGTCCTCGATCACGCGCAGGTTGTGCTTTTTCGCGATGGCGTACAGGCGGTCCATGTCGACCGGCAGGCCGGACAGGTAGACCGGGATGATGGCCTTGGTGCGCGGCGTGATCGCGGCTTCGACCTTGTCCAGGTCGATGTTGCGGGTGATCGGGTCGATGTCGGCGAACACCGGCGTGGCGCCCACTTCGATGATGACGTTGGCGGTGGCGACCCAGGAGATCGAGGTGGTGATGACTTCGTCGCCGGCGCCGATGCCGGCGATGCGCAGCGCGATCTCCATCGTGCAGGTGCCGGAATTGAAGGTGCGCACGGGGCGGCCGCCGAAGTATTCGGACATCTGGGCTTCGAAGGCGGCCACTTTGGGGCCGCTGGTGATCCAGCCGGAACGCAGCACGTCGCCGACGGCGGCAATGGTTGCCTCATCGATGGTAGGTTTCGAAAAAGGCAAGAAAGGTAAGGCGGAGGTCATTGGGGTCACTCTCGTTATGCTCTCGATATTGATTTGGCTTATGGCCGCATTCTAAATTGTTCGTCAGGTGCGCGCCAGCAAGGCGACGCCCACCAGGATGATGCCGATGGCGAGCAGGCGCTGCAGCGACAGCGCTTCGCCGAACAGATACCAGGCGCCGATGGCGGTGACCACGTAGCCCAGCGACAGCATCGGATAAGCGATCGACACTTGCACCCGCGACAGCGCGATGATCCACAGGACCAGCGACAGTACATAGCAGGTTACGCCGCCGATGATGGGCGGCTGCAAGGCCACCTTGAGGCCGACCGAAAACAGATTGTCCAGCGTCAGGTGGATCGCGCCGACCTTGTTGGCGCCGGCCTTGAGCAGCAGCTGGGCGACGGCGTTCAGCAGCACGCCAAAAATGATAAAACCGAAAGTTGCAATATTCATATGTTCTTCTAAGGTATTCTGAGTGTTTTGTTAATAAGTTAAAGGTTGGCCACGACAACGCGGCGCGTATCTTCAGCCACCACGCGCATGGACAGGCCGTTTTCCTTCAGCTCTGCATATTTCTCCGGGCTGAGGATGGCCAGCGCCTTGACGCCTTGCCTGGTCTGCGCGTTCCATTGCGCGACGAACTCGTCGACCGTCGGGATGGACAGCTCCGGCTGCTGGCGCAGGCCGAAGGTGAATTCGTCCCAATAATCGACCAGCACCACGGTGCGGCGCAGGTAGAAGGTCATCGATTGCTCGTAGGTGCTGACCGAATACACCTTGGTGTCCGGCTTGAGCTCGGGCAGCATCTTCAGCGCCACGGCTTTGCCGGAGCGCATTTTGCCATACGGCTCGAAGCCGGCCAGGATCAGCTGGGTCGCGGCGAAGCCGGCCAAGGCCATGGTGAGCACGGTCAGGTCGCGGCGCAGGTGGCGCGCATGCAGCAGCGCCAGCGCGCCGCCGGCCGCGGCCACGATGCCGGCCATCAGCACCCACGGCTGGTAGGCTTCCAGCAGCGCGGTTTCCTCGCGGTGGCGCACCGCCATGGTGACCATCTGCGGCACGGCGGCCACGCCGGCCACGCCGATCAGCACCAGCAGGCCGGCGGCGATCATGCGGCTGCTGCGCGAGGCGGTTTCCAGGTAGACGCCGATCAGCAGGGCCAGCGCCGGGAAGATCGGCAGGATGTAGCCGGGCAGCTTGGAGCTGGAATAGCTGAAGAAGAAGAAAATAAACACGGCCCAGATCAAGAGCATCAGTTTGGGCTGGAACACACCGTTGCGCTCGCGGCGCACGGCGCCCCACAGCGCCTGCGGCAGCACGCCCAGCCACGGCACGATGCCCGGCACCAGCATCACGAAGAAGTAGTACCACGCGCCTTCGCGGTGGTGGGTCTTGAGGAAGAAGCGTTCCCAGTGCTCGTGCACGAAGAAGAAGTAGGGCTGCTCGGGGTTGCGCTGGGCCACCAGCACGAACCACGGCGTGGCGACGGCGAAGAACAGCAGCAGGCCCTTGCCCAGGTGCAGGCGCTTCCAGATGGCGATATCGCCCGACAGCGCCGAGTACAGCACCAGCACCGCGCCCGGCAGCACCAGACCGATCAAGCCCTTGGCCAGCACCGCCAGCGCCATGCCGGCCCAGCAGACCAGCATCCAGTTGCGGCGCGCGCTATCGGTGGCGCCGTCGCGCTGGGCCAATACCACCGCGCACAGCACGATGGTCATCATGCCCGACAGGCTCATGTCCAGCGAATCGATCTGGCCGGAAGCCACCCAGAACAGGCTGGAGCCGAGCGCCAGCGCGGCGTAGAAGCCGGCGCGGGCGCCGAACACCCGGTTGCCGGCGTAGCCGGTCAGGAGCACGCCGCCCAGGCCGCACAGGCCGGTCCACAGGCGCGCCTGCCATTCGCCCAGGCCGAACACGGCAAACGAGGCCGCGTTCATCCAGGTCTGCAGCGGCGGCTTTTCAAAGTACTTGATGCCGTTCAGGCGGGTGGTGATCCAGTCGCCGGTGGTGAACATTTCGCGCGCCATCTCGGCGTAGCGGCCCTCGTCGGGCGGCACCAGCGTACGCACACCCAGCACGTACAGCCAGACGATGATGAACGCGGCCAGCAGCGACCAGACGATTTTCTTGGAGTTGTACAGGTCGTTCATCAGGCGGTGGTGCCCTCGTTGTGGTCGATGATCAGAGCGAGGGTGACCTTGCGGCCTTCGCCCATCAGGATGTTATAGGTGCGGCAGGCGGCCTGGCTGTCCATGCATTCGACGCCGATGCGGCGCATGGTCAGCGCGGCCGTCAGGCGCGGGTGGATGAAGCGCTGGCGGGCGCCGGTGCCAAGGATGACGACGTCCGGGCTGTCGGCGCCGATGATGTCGAAATGCTCCGCGGTGATAGCGTCGAAGCTGGGGGCGTCCCAGGCGCGCGGCGGGATTTCCGGCAGCACGATCAGGCTGTAGTTGTAGCGTTGGGCGTTGATTTCGACCCCGGTTTCATCGTAACCGGTGACGGTCTGGTATTTCTGGGTATCGCTGGCGTGGAGCTTCATGACGGAAATCGCGGTTTTAGTCGGCAAAAGAAGCGCCATTGTAGCGTTTTTCCGGGGTGTTCCTGCGCTTTCCACTCCTTACAGGTTGATTAAATGGGAGGCTTTCGGCAGAATGGATCTTTTCGCATTGCAGCACGGGCCGCCGGGGCGTTTTGGCAGTCCTGAGCGATTTGCCTCACCAAGACAGGATTTTATTTTGCGACCGATTCAAAAATCGAACAAATTAGCGGAAGTCTGCTACGAGATCCGCGGCCCGGTGCCGGAAAAAGCCCGGCAAATGGAGGAAGAAGGCCACAAGATCACGAAGTTGAATATTGGCAACTTGGCCGTGTTCGGTTTCGATCCGCCCGATGAAATCGTCCAGGACATGAAAATCAACCTGCCGAACGCGGCGGGCTACACCGATTCCAAGGGCATGTTCGCGCCGCGCAAGGCCGTGGTGCACTACACCCAGGGCAAGAATATTCCCGGCGTGACCATCGAGGACGTCTACCTGGGCAACGGCGCGTCCGAGCTGATCGTCATGTCGATGAACGCGCTGCTCAACACCGGCGACGAGGTGCTGGTGCCGGCGCCCGACTATCCGCTGTGGACCGCCGCGGTGTCGCTGTCGGGCGGCACGCCGGTGCATTATGTGTGCGACGAGATGCAGGACTGGTTCCCGGACATCGAGGACATGCGCCGCAAGATCAATTCCAACACGCGCGCCATCGTCGTCATCAACCCGAACAATCCGACCGGCGCGCTGTACCCGGTCGAGCTGCTGCTGCAGATCATCGAGCTGGCGCGCCAGCACCAGCTGATCATCTACGCCGACGAAATCTACGACAAGGTGCTGTACGACGGCGCCGAGCACGTTTCGATCGCCTCGCTTTGCGACGACGTGCTGTTCGTCACCTTCAACGGCCTGTCGAAGAACTACCGCGCCTGCGGCTACCGCGCCGGCTGGATGGTGGTGTCGGGCCCCAAGGACCATGCGAAAGACTACATCGAGGGCTTGAACATGCTGGCCTCGATGCGCCTGTGCGCCAACGCGCCGGGCCAGTTTGCGATCCAGACCGCGCTCGGCGGCTACCAGTCCATCCAGGACCTGGTGGGGCCGGGCGGACGCCTGCTTAAGCAGCGCGACCTGGCGCACAAGCTGCTCACCGATATTCCAGGC
This sequence comes from Rugamonas sp. A1-17, assembly GCA_025548565.1. Classification (GTDB taxonomy): domain Bacteria; phylum Pseudomonadota; class Gammaproteobacteria; order Burkholderiales; family Burkholderiaceae_D; genus Rugamonas. The sequence goes on along the minus strand of JAJLPB010000010.1, from coordinate 67,163 downwards.
GTAACGTGCGTCAAGCCGAAAGCTGCGCTGTATATGTTCCCACGCCTCGATCCGAAGATCTACCCGATTTCGGACGACCAGCAGTTCGCCTACGAGCTGCTGGCCGAAACCAAGGTGCTGATCGTCCAGGGCAGCGGCTTCAACTGGATCGCGCCGGATCACTTCCGCGTCGTGTTCCTGCCGAACTCGGACGACATGACGGAAGCCTTCGGCCGTATCGCCAAGTTCATGGAAGGCTACCGGAAACGTCACGGCGCCAGCTTCTAACTTCGCCGTCATTCCCGCGAAAGCGGGAATCCATAGGCCGCGTCCTGTTCGGCTCTGCATGGATTCCCGCCTGCGCGGGAATGACGGGTTTAAATTATAGAAACGATTTATATGAAACCCATCAAAGTAGGTTTGCTCGGCGTCGGTAACGTCGGCGGCGGCACGTTCGACGTGCTGGCGCGCAATCAGGAAGAAATCCGCCGCCGCGCCGGCCGCGGCATCGAAATCATCGCCGTCTCGGCCCGCAACCTGGAGCGCGCCAAGCAGCGCACCGGCGGCAAGGTCAATGTGGTGGCCGACCCGTTCGACATCGTCAACGATCCCGAAGTCGACATCGTCGTCGAGCTGATCGGCGGCTACGACCAGGCCAAGGCGCTGGTGCTGCAAGCCATCGCCAACGGCAAGCACGTGGTCACCGCCAACAAGGCGCTGCTGGCCGTGCACGGCAACGAGATCTTCGCGGCGGCGCAAGCCAAGGGCGTCATGGTGGCGTTCGAGGCGGCCGTGGCCGGCGGCATCCCCATCATCAAGGCGCTGCGTGAAGGTTTGACCGCCAACCGCATCGAATGGTTCGCCGGCATCATCAACGGCACCACCAACTTCATCCTGTCCGAGATGCGCGACAAGGGCCTGGACTTCGGCACCGTGCTCAAGCAGGCGCAGGAACTGGGCTACGCCGAAGCCGACCCGACCTTCGACATCGAAGGCGTGGACGCCGCGCACAAGGCCACCATCATGTCGGCGATCGCCTTCGGCATTCCGGTGCAGTTCGACAAGGCGTATGTGGAGGGCATCTCCAAGCTCAACGCCATCGACATCCGCTACGCCGAGCAGCTGGGCTACCGCATCAAGCTGCTCGGCATCGCCAAGCGCGCCAAGGTCAACGGCGTGGAAGGCGTGGAGCTGCGCGTGCATCCGACGCTGATCCCGTCCAAGCGCCTGATCGCCAACGTCGAAGGCGCGATGAACGCCGTGCTGGTGCAGGGCGACGCCGTCGGCGCCACGCTGTACTACGGCAAGGGCGCCGGTTCCGAGCCGACCGCCTCGGCCGTGATCGCCGACCTGGTCGACATCACCCGCCTGGCCACGGCCGACGCCGAGCACCGCGTGCCGCACCTGGCGTTCCAGCCGAACGCGATGACCGACATCGAGATTTTGCCGATGTCGGAAATCACCACCAGCTACTACCTGCGCATGAACGTCAGCGACCAGCCGGGCGTGCTGGCCGACCTGACCCGCATCCTGGCCGACGCCACCATCTCCATCGACGCCATGATGCAGAAGGAACCGGCGGAAGGCGAGACGCGCACCGACATCATCTTCCTGACGCACCAGACGCAGGAGAAGAACGTCATGGCGGCCATCGCCAAGATCGAAGGCCTGGCCACCGTCTGCGGCCAGGTCACCAAGATCCGCCTGGAAAACCTGAGCTAAATTCAACCTGGCAACCTGGGGTCAAGTCTGACATTCGGACACGAGCTCTACCGTAGCGGCCGCTACGGTAGAGCTCGTGTCCGAATGTCAGACTTGACCCCAAATTGTTTGGACGAAAAAAAACCGGACGGCGCCTACGAGCGCTGTCCGGTAAAGGGTTTCTCCTATCTACTCGGGGTTACTGCCTTACTTCGATGCGACGGTCAGTTCGCTCTTTACTTCCTTCACGCCAGGTACGGCCGAGGCTACCTGTATCGCCTTGGTGCCGACGTCGGTGCTCGCCACCGAACCGCTCAACACAACCACGCCGTCAGTGGTGGTCACGCCGATTTGCTTTTGATCCGCCAGGGAAGCCTTGATCTTGCTGGTGATGGCTTCGTCATTGGTGGCGGTGCCAGTCTTGGCGGCGCCAGCCATGGCGGCATCGGTTTGGCCGGCAGCAAAGGCGGTGCCGGTAGCGGCAGCGGCGGTCAGGGTTGCGGCAACCATCAGGCGGGCGATCAGTTTGGTAGTCATCATGATTTGCTTCCTTTGTTCAAGTTTGAGGATGAAACGTCAGTGACGTTATCCTCTCCTTTGCAAAGGCCGTGCCAGCTACAATAAACACTTTTAAATCAAGGACTTATTCCGTATTTTCCTGCTAGAAATCGACTGACCGTGGCATTCCCGGCCATATTGCCCCGATTTTGTCGGGAAATGGCGACAGGCCATCGCCGCCATTCTGTAACTAATTGATTTGTAGGGATTTATTCCTGTCGCTCCGCAGCGACAGCGGTGCCGTCGCTGCGGAACAGGCTGGCGTCCAGGTCGTGTTTTTGCAGCAGACGGTAGAACTCGGTACGGTTGCGCTCGGCCAGGCGGGCGGCGTCGGCCACGTTGCCGTCGGTGAGTTTCAGCAGCTGGACCAGGTAGTTGCGTTCGAAGCGCTGCTTGGCCTCGGTATAGCTCAGCACTTCCAGCGACGGCACCCGCAGCGCCCGCTGCACCAGCGACAGCGGCACCAGCGGCGCGGTCGCCAGCGCACACACGTGCTCGACCACGTTGTACAGCTGGCGCACGTTGCCGGGCCAGGCCGCCGTGGTCAGGGCTTCCAGCGCGCCGGGCGCGTAGCCGCGCACCGTCTTGCCGTACTTGGCGGCCAGCGTCTGCAGGAACTGGGTCGCCATCGGCGCGATGTCCTCGCGCCGTTGCGACAGCGGCGGCAGGGTCAGCGTGATGACGTTGAGGCGGTAGTACAGGTCTTCGCGGAACTGGCCTTCGTGCATGGCCGCGTCCAGGTCGCGGTGCGTGGCCGACAGGATGCGCACGTCCACCGGCCGCGCGACGTCCGAGCCGAGCTGGCGCACCACGCGTTCCTGCAGCACGCGCAGCAGCTTCACTTGCAGCAGCAGCGGCATGTCGCCGATCTCGTCGAGGAACAGCGTGCCGCCGTCGGCCGCCTGCAGCAGGCCCTCGCGGCTGGAGACGGCGCCGGTGTAGGCGCCCTTGATGTGGCCGAACAGTTCGGACTCCAGCAGCGCCTCCGGGATCGCGCCGCAGTTGACGGCGATGAACGGCGCCTTGCTGCGCCGGCTGGCGCGGTGGATGGCGTTGGCCAGCAGTTCCTTGCCGGTGCCGCTTTCGCCACGGATCAGGATGCTGGCGTCGGAGGCCGCCACCAGCCGCGCTTCGGCCAGCAGCTCGTCCATGCATTGGCTGCGGCTGATCAGGCCGGCGCGCCAGGCGTGGTCGCCGCTGGCGGGGCCGGCCTCCGGCGCGGACAGGCTCAGCGCTTGCACGATGCGCTCCAGCAGCGTCTTGGCGTCGAACGGCTTGGTCAGGTAGGCGAAGGCGCCCAAGGTGGTGGCTTCGACCGCGTCCGGGATGGTGCCGTGCGCGGTCAGCAGGATCACCGGCAGGGCCGGATAGCTGCTGCGGATTTCCTGGAACAGCGACATGCCGTCGCGGTCCGGCAGGCGGATGTCGGTGATGACCAGGCGCGGCAGCTCGATCGACAGGCGCGCCAGCGCCGCCTCCGCGCTGCCGACCGCCGTCACGCGGTAGCCGTTGGCGCTCAGGCGCATTGACAGCAGACGCAGCAGGTCGGCGTCGTCGTCCACCAGCAGCAGGTGCGCGCCCTGGCCGGCGGCGGCGCTGCGCGGCGCGCCGTTGTCGCCGGCGCGGGTCAGTGCGCCGGGCTCGCGGACCGCCGCCTCGGCATGCGTTGCCGCCTCGGCCGCGTCGTGGCCGGCTGTCAGGCTTCCACGCGGGCCGCTCATTTGATCACCGCCTGCGGCCCCGGCGCCGGACGGGCCGGCAGCGTGCGCTCGATGGTCTTCAAGCCTTCCAGCATCTCGTTGAGCTGATCGATGCGGCGCTGGCTGTCCTTTTGCTGGATAGCCAGCTTGTCGGCGTGTTCGGCCAGCCGGCGCGTCTCCGCGCAATTGCTGGACAACAGCTGCGCCAGCGCCTTGAACGGCTGCGCCTCGGTCTCGGTGGCGGTGGCCACGCTGTCGAGCAGCGCCTGCGCGCGCGCCAGGTCGCCGCTGCCGCGCGTGAGCATCAGCACCATGCCCATCTGGACCGCCACGCGCGGGCTGCGCTGTTGCAGGCTCAGTCCGCTCAACTCCTTGAGCATGTCGCCCTGCGTCATCTTGCGCAGCTGCTGGTGATAGTTGAGCAGCGGACCGACTTCGTCCGGCGGCGGTGGCGGCGGCAGCTCGACGATGGCCGGTGGTGGCGGCAGCGTCACTTCGGCCGGTGTGGGCAGCGGCGGCCGGGGGGGAGTCAGCGTGCAGCCGGCCAGCGACAGGCCGAGCAGCAGTAACAGCAAGGGGGAATTACGTTTCATGAGGCAGTTCGATCCGGAAGTGCGCGCCCTGGTCGGAGGGCAGCAGTTGCAAGGCGCCGCCGTGGGCGGCGACGTATTCGTAGACGATGGACAGGCCGATGCCATTGCCCCGGCGCGCGCCGGCAGGCTGGCGCGTGCCCTGGTAAAACGGTTCGAAGATGCGGGCGGCGTCGTCCGGCGCCACGCCCGGTCCCTGGTCGACGCAGTCGAGCAGCAGCTTGCCGTCGGCCTCGGCGATGCGGAACGTCACCTGCCCGCCGCGCGGGCTGAAGCGCACGGCGTTCGACAGCAGGTTGCCGATGGCGACCGCCATCTTCTCGGTGTCGACCGCGATCGGCCGCGCCCGGCCTTCGATGGCGACGCCCAGCCCGGCGGCCTGCCATTGCAAGCGCTGCGCGGCCACGGCCTGCGCCAGCAGCGCCGCCATGTCGGCCGGCTCGCGTTGCAGGCGATGGGCGTCGAAGGTGGCGGCGTTGTAGCGCAGCAGCGCCTCGATCTGCGATTGCAGCGCCGCCGTGTTCTGGTTCAGGATGCCGGCGATCTCGCGCTGGTTGGGCGACAAGGTTCCGGCCACGCCGTCCTCCAGCAGCGCCACGCCTTCGCGCAGCGCGGCCAGCGGCGTCTTGAGCTCGTGCGAGATGTGGCGCAGGAAGCGGGCCTTGTCCTCCTCCAGGTCCGACAAGCGCTGGCGCAGCCAGTTCAGCTGCTGGCCCACGTGCTGCAGGTCGCTCGGGCCGCGCACGGCGATGGGCTGGTCGTAGCGGTTCTCGCCAAGCCGGTCGATGGCCGATTCGATCTGCGCCAGCGGGCGCGACAGCCACAGGCCGAAGCCGCCGGCCAGCAGCGCGGCCAGCACGATGGAGGCGATCACCTGGCCCTTGAGCACGCCGCGCCGCTGGTCCAGCTCGGTGAGCAGCTCGCCGTTGCGGCGGTCGACTTCCTGTTTGACCTCGTCGGCCAGCTCGGCGTTCACGGCAGGCAGCGGCGCCAGCACTTTCTCCAGCGCCTGCTGGCGCGCGCTGGAACGCGGACGCGCCGGTGCCTGCAACAGCTCCCACGCTTGCTCGCCGGCGTGGCGCCAGCGCTCGAAGGTGGACGGCGGCGTGTAGGGCAGGGCGGCGGACACCGCGTCCAGCGCCGCGCGCGCCTCGCGCCAGGCGTCGGCGTAACGCTTGCGGAAGGCGGGGTCGTCCAGCACCAGGAACTGGCGCGCGCTGCGCGTCATCGCCACGCTGCGCTCGGCCAGTTGCTGGGTGTTTTCGGTCAGTGCCAGGGCATGGCGTCCGCTGTCGCGGCTGTGGGCGGCGAGCCGGTCTAGCGTCCACAGCGCGTGCAGCGAAGCGGCGCTCAGCAGCACGGCGATCAACAGGAAGACGCCCAGCAGCAGCTGGCGAAACGAAAGTTTCGTAAGCATCGTCGTTAAATAGTCTCTATATTGGCTGAATGATATGGCGAAAGCGCCCCTACAGCCTGTTCGATTGGTTGCGTTGTTGGCCGGCACGGAGCGGAAATTTTAGGTTGCGCATGGCAATACTCTTCGATTACGCTGATTTAACTTTTTGGGGGTGTCATGGCTAGTCTTCTGCGTCGTTTGTCGATCCAGCAAAAACTGATGCTCAGCATGGCGGCCTGCCTGCTGCTGTTCCTGGCGGTGTCGGCCACGCTGAGCGTGGTCATGACGGGCAACAGCATCCGCGAGCGGGTGGTGAACCAGGAGCTGCCGGCCGAGGTGGGCGAGATCCGCAACGACATCTTGCGCCAGATCGGCGAGCCGCTGGCGGCCACGCTGTCGGTCGGCGCCAACACCTTCCTGCTGGACTGGGAAAAAGCCGGCCTGCCCGACAGCGGCCTGCCGGCATGGACCGCGTACGCGGCCAGCATCCGCAAGAGCGCGAAAGCGGCGGCGGTGTCGTGGGTCTCGGCCAGCACCGGCAAGTACTTCGACGACAAGGGTTACAACCGCACGCTGGACAAGGGCGCGGCGGCCGACCAGTGGTTCTATGGCTTCCTCGCCAGCGGCAAGCCGTACTCGCTGAACCTGGACAAGGAGCCGGGCGCCAGTACCTACAACGTCTTCATCAACACGCGCTTCGACACCGGCGACGGCAAGATCGGCGTGGCCAGCCTGGGCCTGGCGGTCAACAAGCTGGCCGAGAACATCCGCAGCTACAAGGTCGGCGAGTCCGGCTTTGTGTACCTGGTGCGGCCGAACGGCATGCTGATCGTGCACCACGATACCGCGCTGGCGGACGGGCAGCACTATATGAAGGATCTGCCGGGCTTCAATGCCGAGCTGAGCACCAAGCTGCTCGGCGGCCAGAGCTACGCCAGCGCCGCGTATTCGGCGCCGGGCGGCAAGCGGCTGGTGGCGTCGTCGTTTGTGCCGGAGCTGAATATGTACGTGATCGCCGAGGTGCCGGAGTCCGAGGTGCTGGGCGCGGTCACGCGTTCGGTGACGATCTCGGCGCTGGTGGGCGGCCTGGTGGGGGGCGGCATCGGCTTGTTCGTGGTGTTCCTGGTCAGCCGGGCGATCGCCGCACCGGTGGCGCGCGCCGCGCAGATGCTGGGCGAGATCGCCGACGGCAATGGCGACCTGAGCCGCCGCATGACGGTCGAGAGCGAGGACGAGGTCGGCGCGCTGGCCGATGGCTTCAACCGCTTCGTGTCGTCGCTGAACGCCACGATACGCCAGGTGCGCGACAGTACGGAGACCATCGCTACCGCGTCCAGCGAGATCGCCAGCGGCAACCTGGACCTGTCGTCGCGCACCGAGGCGCAGGCGTCCAGCCTGGAGGAGACCGCGTCCGCGATGGAGCAACTGACGGCCACCGTGACGCAGAACGCGGAGAGCGCCCGGCACGCCAACCAGCTGGTGCAGTCCGCGTCCGGTTACGCGACCGAGGGCGGCGAGGTGGTGGGGCGGGTGGTGCAGACCATGGTGTCGATCAAGGACAGCTCGCGCAAGATCGTCGACATCATCGGCGTGATCGATGGCATCGCGTTCCAGACCAACATCCTGGCCTTGAACGCGGCGGTGGAAGCGGCGCGCGCGGGCGAGCAGGGCCGTGGATTCGCGGTGGTGGCATCCGAGGTGCGCAACCTGGCGCAGCGCTCGGCCGGCGCGGCCAAGGAGATCAAGGAGCTGATCGGCGACTCGGTGACCAAGGTCGACGCCGGCAGCGTGCTGGTCGATGAAGCCGGCGCCACGATGAGCAAGATCGTGTCATCGGTGGAGCAGGTGACCAGCATCATGGGCGAGATCGTCGCCGCCAGCCACGAGCAGAGCGAAGGCATCGCGCAGGTCAACCTGGCGGTGACCGAGATCGACAGCACCACGCAGCAGAACGCCGCGCTGGTGGAGGAGGCCGCCGCCGCCGCGGGCTCGTTGCAGGAGCAGGCCGCCAACTTGGCCGAGGTGGTCAGCGTGTTCAAACTGGAGGATGCGCAGCGCGCCGGTGCAGGCCGTCTGGCGCTGCGCTAGGCGCGGTCTACTTGCCGCCGGTGGACACCTGATCAAGTATGAACGCGAGCCGCTGTTCGACCGACATCTTGGGAAGCACGCACGTCGTATAGCCAGCCTGCACATATGGCGCCACGGTCGGCTCGAACGAACGGGCTGCGCGCGCAAACGGCGCTTGCCGCCATTGATCGCAGACGTAAATCTCGGGCCAGGGTTCCGCCACGAAGACGGTATTGGCGTAGGGCCGTGCGCTCGATTCCACAATATATGCGGGATCTATGGCCAGGCCTAGCAGCCGCATATGCCCCATGCATTCCGGAAGGCCGCGATCAAAAAACACGGGCGGAGGGAGGGACTTCGCCGCGTCGTATGCCTTGATATTTCGCTCCACGACCGCGTCCATAAACGCCTGCAAATTGGTCTTTGGAAGAAGTGTTCCTCCGAATTTTTCCTGTTCTCGAACGATTGAAAGCGCGGCCTCGGGCACGACTGAAAAGCCTTGTTCGCAAAGTGCATTCAGCAGAGTCGACTTGCCGGCGCCGGAAGCGCCGGTGATGACATAAAACTTTTCGCAACTCGTCAAGATTGATCCTTTGCGTTCTGCTCTCGCAGCGGGGCGATGATCGGCAAGTTCAGGAGCAGGTTGATCTGGTTGCCTCCAGGGATGCGGAACAGTTCCCACTCGTGCCAATAAGCGGCGTCAATCTGATGGGTGGCGAGTACAGCGGCATTCAACCAGAAGATGGCTTGCATGCTTGAGCGTAACGGCATCGGGTTCCTCAACATCGGGTAGGAAAATATGAAATTGTCAGCAGAGGCTGTCATGAGGGGCGGCTTCCGCCCCCCCAGGAACCGTGTTCTACATTGGCCGCGATAGAGCAACTTTAGATGCCTCCGTGCGCGGCGATGAACATGGCGACGGCCGAACGGCAATAGGATTCGATTTCGTTGGCGTCCTCTGCTCTCGCTTTATCGAAACGTGCGATAACCAGGAGATCAGATCCTTTAAAAAGCGCGGCAAACAAGCGAGCGGAGCGGAGGGGATCGGGCACGTTCAGCCCCCCCTTCGCGTGCAACTGACGCAACAGGGCCTCGATTTGGGCGACGACATGGGCCGGCCCGGCTTCGTAATGGAGCTTGCTTAACGACTTCTGGTTCGTCTTGTCGGCCAAGACCATGGCTTCGACACTGCGGACGTCCGGGCTCAACAACGTACGAAGCAGGGATGATCCCACCGCCATGAGCTGATCTTCGGTCGAACCGTCGACACCTTCAGCAAGGACCTGTGATGCAAACGGTTGGCAGTGGGCCACCATGGCCGCGCTGAACAGAGCTTCCTTGTTCTCGAAGTGTCGATAGATGCTTAGCTTGGATATCTTCGCCCGCTGGGCGACCTTGTCCATGGTCGTCGCTTGAAAACCCAATTCCACAAAGAGTTCGCAGGCGGCGTCGACTATCGTTTGGCGAAGCGCCTCGTTGGCGGGCCGACCGCGCCGGCCCTGACTAATTTTGGTCATGACAATTCCAGTACTTGACAGTATTCAAATTCATAAATTATGATACCATCTAGTACTTGAAATGCGCAAGCCGGCCTCAGCCCAGCCCTCATCCACAACTTGGAGTCCATTACCATGAATGACGTCATCATCATCGGAGGCAGCTTTGCCGGCCTCGCCGCCGCCCTGCAGCTTGGCCGTGCCCGCCGCAAGGTCATTGTTCTCGATACCTGCCGGCCGCGTAACCGCTTTGCCGGCCGTTCGCATGGCGTGCTCGGCCATGATCACAAGCCGCCGCTGGATATTCTGGATGAAGCGCGGCAGCAGCTGGCGCGCTATCCCACGATCAGACTGGTCAATGCCGGCGCCGAGAGCGTCTCTGGCGCAATCGACGATTTTTGCGTCGTCACGGACGATAACGAACAGCTAAAGGCACGCCGCCTGATCCTGAGCTATGGCGTTGTTGACGAAATGCCAGATGTTCCGGGTTTTGCCGAGAACTGGGGCACATCCGTCATCCCATGCCCCTATTGCGACGGCTTCGAAGTTGCTGACCAGCATTGGGGCCTCGTCTGGTCTGGCCCGCAGTCGATGAATCAGGTCAGGCTGTTTCACGATTGGACCGACAGGTTGACTGTCTTCGGCGATGGTCACGACATTCCCTCCGACATACGGGCCGATCTGGCGGGTCGCCAGGTAGCTCTCGTTGATGGTCGCATCACCGAAATCGCACGTCGCGGAAGCCATGGTGCCACCATCAAGATCGATACCGGCCCTGATGTCGCAGTCGATGTCCTATTCGCGCATCCGCGTACCAGGCCGTCCGCAAGCCTTCACGACGCACTGGGCCTTGCCACGATCAATACGCCAACCGGCATCGCCCTCAAGACCGACGAGCGCCGCGAAACCAGCACGCCAGGCATCTACGCCGCCGGTGACCTTGCCAACCCCGGCACCCCCTCGGTCACCACGGCAACGTGGCAGGGCGTTATGGCGGGTATCTTCGCTCAGCAGTCGATGCTGTCTTGAGTGCAAGCAGCATCGGTCACCCCAGTTCAATTTCACAATAGACAGGAGCGCCAGCATGGCCGCTATAAAACCATTCAAACCTCTAGACGAGAAATTTCCGTTTGACCGCCAACTCGGTATCGCGGCCGCACCTCTCGTGCTCATCAACCTCTTCACGGTCGCCGATCCCGCCGACGAAGCCGGCTTCCTTGACGCTTTCAAGGCGGCTGCCGGGATCATAACGAAGCAACCGGGCTTCATTTCCATGCAACTACATCGAGCGATCGGCGATAGCCCGACTTACCTGAACTATGTTGTGTGGGAATCCACCGAGGCGGTCGGCGCCGCCTTCACCGATCCCGAGTTCCTCGCGAAACTACCAGCATATCCTTCATCCGTCGTGTCCAGCCCGCACCTGTTCCAGAAATTCGCCGTCCCTGGCTTCTGCACGGCCTGACTCCGGCAATATGGCAAGGCGCGACGGCGGCTTAGTTAAGAATCATCAGAACGAGGATATGTCATGGCAAAGCAAAATGCTGATCAGGTCGGCGATTGGAATGATCAAAGCGGTGAACGCTGGGTCGCCAATCAAGCCCGGCTCGATGCCATAGTGGCGGTGTTTGGTGAGGCCGCGATCGAAGCCGCTGCTCCTGCGGCGGGCGAGCGTGTGCTGGACGTCGGATGCGGCGCCGGCGCGTCGAGTCTGGCTCTGGCCGCCCGGGTCGGCACGGGAGGACAAGTGCTAGGCGTGGACATATCCGCACCGCTGATCGGCCGAGCGCGCGCGCTTGCGCCACAGGATATGCCAGTCCTTTACCAGGTGGCCGACGCCAGCAACGCCGATCTGTCCGAGGGCGCGTTCGACATCCTGTTCTCGCGTTTCGGCGTGATGTTCTTCGACGATCCGACAGCGGCGTTCGCCCATATGCGACGCGCGCTGCGGCCGGGCGGACGGGTCGCTTTCGTTTGCTGGCGCGGTGCGGCCGAGAACGATTGGGTGCGCCTGCCGATGGATGCGATCAAGGGCATCCTCCCGCCGAGCGCGCTGCCTGATCCCGATGCGCCCGGTCCATTCTCGTTCGGCGACCGGGGTCGCGCGGCACGCATCCTGACGGTGGCCGGCTTCACCGATATCGCTATCGCGCCGTTCGATGCTTCCGTCCCGTTTGGCGAGGGTGGTACGCGGGACGCCGCGCTCGACGACGCGGTGAAAATGACGCTCGAGGTTGGCCCGCTGTCGCGATCACTCGCTGATAAGCCTGACGACATCCGCGCGCGCGCCTCGGCCGCGGTTCGTGTCGCCTTCGCGGGCCTCCCCGGAGAACGATCGGTGATGATCAACGGCGCGGCGTGGATCGTCACGGCACGCAACCCGGCAAGCTGACAGGGATTAGCAGCGGAAACGCTCCGCTCGGTGGAGCGGGGTGCTTTTGGGGCTTCGTGCGTGCGCTGACGACGTTGCACGAAATTACGAGGGCACCCGAAAGTAAAATATTCAAAGTTCGATTGAGCATAGTTCTCTTGTCGGGTAACGCCGTCATGGAATAGATGGCCGTGATACGATTGATTGCATTTATTGTAATCGATCGGTCTGGTGCTGCTGTGCCTTTTCCTATCGCCGCAGATCCGCATTCACGAAATTCGATCAAGATGACACTTCTTTCTTCACTGTCAGCGTTGGTGGCAATCGCGGCAGTCGCGCATTCCCCCGCTCATAGCACCGAACTGGTGATTGGCGCTCCCTCGGAGTTGGCCGATTGTATCGAAGGCCTGTCGTCGGCTTTCCTCGCCGGCGACAAGAGCGACCGCCTGCGCTTCGTCATTGCGCCAAGTGCCGGCCTGTATGAAAAAATCGCTGCGGGTGAGCCGATCGACGTCTACATGTCTTCCCACATGGGCCTCCAGGCCCAGATGCTATCGGATGGGAAGATGGTCTACAACAGCTGGACAATGTACGCGACCGGCCGGCTCGTGCTGTGGACAGCGGACAAACGCTTCGATGTGACAAAAGGCCTGGGCCTGCTTTCCGAGCCCGCCGTCAAGAAGATCGCCACCGTCAATGCAAACAGCGCATACCTGATGCCGACCCTGGCGGTATTCGACAGGGTTGGCCTGCTCGACAGATCGGCGTCGCTGAGGACCGATAGCGGCTCCATGCAGGAGGCGATAAAAATGGTCCAGGCAGGCAAAGCGCAAGTGGCAATCTTATCGTATGAAACCGTCCTTGCTTCAGCCATGAGAGGCATCGGGAAGTACTACCTGATCCCCGAGAGCTTCTACAAGGATGCCTTGCCTGGCCACGCCGCCGTCGTGACTGTTCACGGCGCGAGCACTCCCTTGGCGTATCGGTTCATTCAATTCCTGAAGACGCCTCAGGCGCAGGCAATCATGATCCCCAAGGGTTTCATGAAGCCGCCGCCCGGCAGCGTGGATGTGCGGTGAGCGCGGAGACGATCTCAGTCCGATCCCCCACGATTAAACGCCAACTGGGCGGCGAACGCGCGCTGGTAGGCAGGGCGCGCTTCTCCGCGCGCGACATACGCGGCCAGGCTGGGGAATCCGTTCAGGACACCCGATGGCCGTAGCCTGAGCAGCACCGAGACCATCATTAGATCGCCCGCGCTGAACGGGCCATCCAGCCATTCGGCATCCGCCAGGCGCGCGGAGAGGTGGTCCAGCCGCTGGCGGATGCGATCGACGATCAGCGGCATGCGCTCCTTGCTCCAGGGTTTGTCGCCCTCCAGAATTCTCGCGGTGACCAGTTCAAGGATCGGCGGCTCCACGGTGTTGAGCGCGGCGAATATCCATGTCACCGCGCGGGCCCGCGCATTGGCCTCGTCCGGCAGCAAACCCGCATGGTGCGTGGCGATATGGAAGATGATGGCGCCGGACTCGAACAGCGCCAGGTCGCCTTCCTCATAGGTCGGGATCTGGCCGAAGGGATGAAGCGCCAGATGCGCGGGCTCCTTCATCGCGGCGAACGAAACCGGACGCACCTCGTAGGGTAGTCCCACTTCCTCAAGCGCCCAGCGAACGCGCGTGTCGCGGGCCAGCCCCATGCCGCCGTCGGGCGAGCGTTCAAAAGCGGTAATCGTGATGGTCATGATGGTCTCCTGTGATGGTTCCTGCCTTCTCAGAGATGACGACGAACGACGCGCCGCCGAATCGACATGCCGCGCCAAATCTTTCCAATTATGCGCCGCTGCTGAATGGGCATCGGTTCAGGAGCAGGTTGACTTGGTTGCCACCAGGGATGCGGAAGAGTTCCCACTCATGCCAGATGACGAGTACAGCGGCATTCGTCACGCCGGCGCCGGTTTCCTCCTCGATTTCCGGGCATTCGTCGCATGGGCTAAAACATCCGCGCCCCGGCCGTTAGAATGGCGGGGCGAGTTCAAACCGAGGAATCTAATGAGTGCTCCCCCATTTGTGCCATTTAACGCGCCCCCCGTATCGGAGGTCGAACACGACCGCCGCCTGGTGCGCCGCTACCTGCTGCAGTCGGCGCTGCGCTTCAACGCTGGTTCGCTTTTGTTCTTGTCGCTGGCGATCGCGCTGCTGCCGCTCTGGTTGAAGCTCGCCCCGGCGGTGCCGAGCGAAGTCGAGACCCGCAAGCTGACGCCGTACATTATTGCCGGCGGCGTGGTGCTGGCGGTGATGGTCTGGCTCGCGCTGATGTCCAGCGGGATCGCCCGCGGCTTTCTTGCGCGGCTGGTCGAGGAGGGCAAGGCACTGACTGCCGAGGCGATGGCTTCCTCGGTGACGCGGCGCATCGATGCGCCGTTCAATCCCTTGACCACCTTTGACCTGTGCACCGAATCCTTGTCGGGGCTGGCGCTCGGCACCGCGCTCGGCTATTCCGGCCCGCCGGCGTTCTTCCACGACCCTTTCAAGGGCCGGATCGTGCTGGGCCGCTGGCGCCCGTTGACGCTGGGGCGCCATGTCGAGGTGAGGGTATCGTCCGATCTGGGCCCCAGTTGCCACATCGATGTGCGCTGCCGCCCGGGCCTGGCCTGGTTCACGATCCAGCAGGGTGAGTCGCTGAAGACCGCCGAGCTGGTGTCTGCCCAACTGCGCCAGCACCTCGCACGCCATGCCAGCGCACTGGACGCGGCGCGGCGCGAGCGCGAGCTGGAGCGCACCTCGCTGCAAGCACGCCTGTCAGCCCTGCAGGCCCAGGTCGAGCCGCACTTCCTGTTCAATACGCTGGCCAATCTGAAGTACCTGATCCGCACCGACCAGCAGGCCGCCCAGGAAATGCTCGACCACCTGGTCGGCTACCTGCAGAACGCGATGCCGGATATGCGCTCGGTGTCCTCGACCCTGGGGCGCGAAATGGATCTGGTGAGCGACTACCTGGAGGTGATGCGCATCCGCATGGGCGCGCGCCTGCGCTTCGCAGTCGAAGTGGTCGACGAATTGCGCGGCTTGCCGTTCCCGCCGGCGATGCTGATCTCGCTTGTGGAAAACGCCGTCAAGCACGGCTTGGAGCGGGCCAGCCGGCCGGGCCTGATCACCATCGGCGCAACGCATGAGAGCGATGGCAAGGACGAGCTGCTGAGCGTGTCCGTGGTCGACGATGGCGTCGGCTTGACCGAACAAGCCGGGCAGGGCACGGGGCTGGCGAATATCGCGGAGCGCTTGCAACTGCTGTACGGGCGCAAGGCCAGCCTTGTCGTGGAGCCGGGCGACGCACAAGGAGTCCGCGCATTGTTGACCGTGCCGATTGCTGGGAGCCAAGCGTGATGCCGCGCGCCCTGATCGTCGAAGACGAGCCCCTGCTGCGGGCGGAGCTGGTGGACCAGCTGCATGCCTTGTGGCCCGAACTGCAAATCGCCGGCCAAGTGGAAAACGGCATCGAAGCGGTGGCAGCCATCGATGCGCTGAAACCGGACATAGTCTTCCTGGACATCCAGATGCCCGGCCTCAACGGCATGGAGGTGGCGCGCCATATTCCCGAGTCGTGCCAGGTCGTGTTTGTGACGGCGCATGCGGAGTATGCCTTGGCCGCTTTCGATGCCGGCGCGTCCGACTATCTGGTCAAGCCGCTGACCACCGCACGCCTGCTGCAGACGATCCGCCGCCTGAAGTCGCGCACCGCCGCCAGCCCGCCGCCTGCCGTGTGGGAACAGCTGTTTGAACAGGAGAGCGCACCGGTTTACCTCAAGTGGATCAAGGCTTCGAGCGGCAATTCGGTGCGGCTGGTAATGGTGAGCGAAGTGCTGTACTTCCAGTCGGACGAAAAGTATACGCGGGTGGTGACGGAGCGCGGCGATTCGCTGATTCGCTTGCCTATCAAGTCGCTGCTTGAGCAACTGGATCCGCAGCTGTTCGCGCAAATCCACCGCAGCGCGATCGTCAACCTGCAAGCCATTGACCGCATCGAACGTAGCGAATATGGGTCGCGCGGGGGCGCCGGACTGGAGGTCGTCCTGAAGGGCCGGACCGAGCGCTTGACCGTGAGTGAGGGGTTTGCCAGGCAATTCCGCCAGATGTAGCAACTTGTTTCCACATATCGATGTGAAAGGAAAATAGTGAACATGAAATGGATAGCCACACTGTCTTTGTTATCGCTGGCCGTGACCGGCGCAATCGCCAGCACGCCCCCGTCGCCGCCGACGGTGGCGGTCGACCCGGCGACCCGGCTGGAGGTCATCGATACGCTGGTTGCCAAGCTGAATGCCAATTACGTTTTTCCAGACAAGGCCCAACAGGCCGGGATCGTTTTGCGCAAGAACCAGCGCGAGGGCAAGTACGATGGGATCACGGACGGCAAGCAGCTGGCCAAACAGCTGCTGGATGACATTGATGGCGCGGTCCACGACAAGCACATGTTCATCGATGTCAGCGCCCGCCCTGTGCCGCCCGACGACGCAATGCCGCCGCCACCCCGCACGCGGGTGGAATGGGAAAAACAGGTGCCGCCCGCCGTGCTTGAAAGGGTCCGCACATCTAACCTTGGCGTGGAAAAGATTGATCACCTTGGCCCCGATATCGGCTACCTGCGTATCTCCTCCTTCGGGCCGGTTTTCCTCGTATCCGACAAGTACGCCGCGGCGATGAACGAACTCGCCGACACCGATGGCCTCATCATCGATCTGCGCGACAACGGCGGTGGCGGGGGAGACTCGGTGGCGCTATTGATCAGCTATCTGGTCGACGAGCGCACCCGCCTCGACGACACCTGGGAACGTTCGACCGGCATCACCACGCAGTATTGGACGCAGGATAAGCTTGACGGCAAACGCTATGGCGGCAAGAAGCCGGTCCTGATCCTGGCGGGTCCCGAGACGAAGTCCGCCGCCGAATCGTTCGCGTACCAATTGCAGGCGCTAAAACGCGCCAAGGTGATCGGCGAACGCACCTGGGGCGGCGCCAACGCTTCGCGCCCCTATCGTCTCAGCGAGCACTTTGCCGCATTCATACCCAGCAGGCGCTCGATCAGCCCTATCACCCATACCAACTGGGAGGGCGTGGGTGTCATCCCGGATGTCGAGGCAAAGGTGGACGATGCTCTCGCGGCGGCCAAAGACCTGATGCAGCGACAACTTAAGGGCGGCGCCCCACATGTGGCTGCGGATCGCTAAGCGTGCGAGGACTCTACCGTAGGGGCCGTTTGAAGGAAAACATGGCAGCGGACTATTTTCCAACTACCGCTATGCTTCGGGGCCCGAGAATCCGCGCGACGGCGGTGTGATTATCGTGAGTGGAAAGCTGTCGCGCGCGGAGCTGGACGGCCTGCTGGCACTGGACCCGTTCGCGCGGAACGGGATCGCCAGCTATCAGGTAACGGAGTTCACGGCCACCAAACACCATCCGGCGCTGGCGGCCTTGCTGTAATCAGGCGGCGGGACCGACGTCCATGCCGTCGTAGGATTCGAGCTGGTGCTCCTCGGCGAACTTGTAGAACTCCTGGTTGCGAGCGTGCAGGGTGTCGGCGGTGTGCTTTTCGACTTTTTCAACGTGCAGCCACCACAGCGCCGGCGTTTCGCCTTCCGGCTCGGAGTCGTAGATGCCGACCACCTGGTAGCCCTTGGCCTTCAATTGCGCCGAGGCGCTTTCTAGTTTGCCCTTGGTCGGGTCGGCGAAAAAATAGCCCCACAACAGCGGCTTGGAACTATCCCACGGCGCGTTCTGCTTCATGTCGGCAAACAGCTCGACCATGTCTTCTTTGGTGATCATGTACTTATTCCTTGGTGTGATGCGGGGACGCCGGAGGCGATAGGCCGTATTTTACCGCAGCGGCGCTGGCGGGTCAGGCGCGGGAGAAGGTGACGGTGACTTTGAGGCCCTGGCCGCCGCTGGCGTCGTCCAGCGCGATGGCGGCGCCGTGCAGCGTGGCGATGTCGCGCACGATGGCCAGGCCCAGGCCGGCGCCGCCGGGGTTGCGCTCCAGCGTGGCGGCGGCGCGGTAGAAGGGCGCGAACACCCGTTCGCGCTCGGCCGGTGCGATGCCCTGGCCGCTGTCTTCCACCTCCAGCACCACGCCGCTCATGTAGGGCAGCACCCGCAGCGTCACCGTGCCGCCCTGCGGCGTGTAGCGCAAGGCGTTGTCCACCAGGTTGGCGATCATCTCGTGCAGCAGCAAGGCCTGCCCGTGCACCACGCATTCGCTGTCCGCCTCCAGCGCCAGGTCGATCTGCTTGGCTACCGCCGCCATCGCCATCTCCAGCCCGACTTGGCGCGCGACGTCGCGCAGCGAGACTGGCTCCGACTGGGCCACCGCGCCGTCGGCGTCGCCGCCATGTTCGATGCGGGCCAGCGTCAGCAGCCGGTTGGCCAGGTTGACCGTCGAATCGGTGGTGGCGGCGATGCTGTGGACGATCTCGCGCAGCGCGGCGCGCGTGGCTTGCGGATCGGCGCCGGGCCGGTCGCATTCGCGCAGCGCCAGTTCGGCCTGGGTCTTCAACACCGTCAGCGGTGTGCGCAGCTGGTGCGAGGCGTCGGCGATGAAGCGGCGCTGGCTGCTGATCAATATGTGCAGGCGCGAACGGGAGCTGTTCATCGCCGCCACCAGCGGCCGCACCTCCTTGTGCACCAGCGTCGGATCGACGTCGGAGGGATCATTCAGGCTGCGCGTCTCCACGGCGATCTTCAGCCGCATCAGCGGTTGCAGCACCAGCCGCACGGCGAACCACACCAGCAGCGCCACCGCCAGCAGCAGCAAGGCTTGCCATGCCAGGGTGTCGAACAGGATCTGGTTGGACAGGCCGCGCCGCGCCTCCAGCGTTTCGCCAACCTGGATCAGCGCGATGCCGCGCATCGAACTGTCGTACACCGGCTGCAGCAGCGCGGCGATGCGCACCGGCTGGCCGTTGTAGTTGGCGTGATAGAAGCGCACCAGCGCCGGATAGGCCTCCGAGCGCGGCACGTTGGCCGGCACCGGCGGCAGGTCGGCATATCCGGACACGGTCTCGCCGTTGATGCCGGTGACCTTGTAGTAGATGCGGCCCAGCGTATCGGTCTCGAAGCTGTCCAGCGCCACGTAGGGCACGTCCGCCACCACCTTGCCGTCGACGATGGAGACGCGTTCGGCCAGCGCGCGCGTGGAGGCCAGCAGCGAGCGGTCGTAGGCGACATCGGCGGCGTCCAGCGCGTTGTGGTAGACCGACAGGGTGTTCAACGCCACCAGCACCAGCAAGGGCCCCAGCAACCAGCGCAGCAGCTGGCCGCGCAGGCTGCCCAGTGCGGCGCCGGGTCCGAGGCGGCGCGCCAGCTGATGCAGCCACGGCGTGCGGAGGCCGGCCCTGGTCAACGTCAGCCGCCCTTGGCGCCGCCGGCCGGCGCGGGAATGGGCGCGGGCCGTGGCTGCAGCAGGTAGCCGATGCCGCGCAGCGTGGTGATGACGGCGGCATCCGGCGCGGCGATGTCGAGCTTCTTGCGCACGCGGTGGATATACAGCTCGATCGCATCGAGGTTGGCGTCGTCCGCCAGCGCGAACACTTCGTCGAACAGCTTCTCCTTGGAGACAGCGCGGCCGGAGCGCGTGATCAGCGTCTCCAGCACCGCGTGTTCGCGCGGCGTCAGCGCCAGCGGGACGCCGGCGTAGGTGAACATGCGCGTGACGGTGTCGAAACTGAGCGCGCCGCAGCTGTGCACCAGCGACTCGTTGCCGACGCTGCGGCGCAGCAGCGCTTTCACGCGCGCCTCCAGTTCGGCCAGTTCGAAGGGCTTGGCCAGGTAGTCGTCGGCGCCCAGGTTCAGGCCCTGTACCCGGTCTTCCAGGCCGCCGCGCGCGGTCAGTATCAGCACGGGAGTCTGGCCGCGCGGGCCGCCGCGCGCGCGCAGGCGCTTGAGCACTTCAAGGCCGTCCATGCGCGGCAAGGTCAGGTCGAGGATCACCAGAGCGTAATCCTGCGTATGAAGGAGGGCGTCGGCATCGGCGCCATTGTCCGCGCATTCCACCGTCAGATTGGCGTCGCGCAGGGCTTTGGACAGCCAATGCGATAACTCGGTGTGGTCTTCAACTAACAGAATGCGCATAAATTCTTGCCAACCCCATGAAATAAGTTCAGTGTAAGGCCAGAATCATGGGCGCAGCCGCCTCAAAAGGGAAGTCCCCGCCTGTTTTGTGGTGCACGGACGACAGGAATCCGTGCCGAAGTAGCAGTGAAAGGTAATTGAAAGGAAGTGACTCCTATAGTGGCAGCCTGATTGCACCGATCAGGCGTCACAAATAACTATATCCCTCTGGAGACATACATGAAGAAAACCTCGTTGACCCTCGCTATCATGGCATTGGCGGCAGCCGCTGGCGGCGCCGCTCACGCCCAATCGAACGTGCAGGTCTACGGTCTGCTGGACATGGGCGTGGAAACGGCCAATAACAAATCGGCAACCGGCGGCAGCCAGACCAGCGTGATCTCGGGCGGCATGAACACTTCGCGTTGGGGCCTGCGTGGCACCGAAGACCTGGGCGGCGGCCTGAAAGCCGTCTTCAACCTGGAAGGCGGCATCCTGATGGACACCGGCGCGCAGGACGGTACGCTGTTCAAACGCCAGGCCAACGTCGGCCTGGAAGGCGCCTTCGGCCGCGTGGTCATCGGCCGCTCGTTCACCAGCGTGTACGACACCGTGATCTCCTACGATCCGATGGGCTTTGCGCCTTACTACTCGTGGGCCACTTCGGGTCCCGCGACCGGCCCTAGCAAATACGGCTTCACCACCGCCTACGATAACCTGATCAAGTACGCCGGCACGGTTGGCGACTTCAAGTTCGGCGCCACCTACGGCGCCGGCGAACAGACCACCGGCGCGCAGGACAGCGCCAAATACGGCTTCACCGGCGCCTACCATCTGGGCGCTGTGAACCTGATGGCGACCTGGGAGCGTGCCAACGGCAACACCGTTCCCGCGACCGGCAACCGTGACAAGAACACCGTCTGGCACCTGGGCGCGAACTACGAGAACGGCCCGCTGAAACTGTTCGGCGTGGTGCGCGATTACAAACTGGTCGCCGGCAAGGCGCTGACCGCCGACGTCGACGCCACCACCACCTGGGCCGGTATCGCCTACAAGGCCAACGCCGTCACCACGCTGACCGGCGCGATCTACCACGTCAACGTCAAGAACGTCGCCGCCGGCAAGGATGCCGATCCAACCATGTACGTGGTGCGCTATCGCTACGCACTGTCCAAGCGCACCGACCTGCATGTGTCGGCTGCCTACGTCAAGTCCAAGAATGGCCAGCTGACCGGCCTGTCGCGCGACGATGCCGGCTTCGGCACCAGCCAGCATGGCCTGGTCGTCGGCATGCAGCACCGCTTCTAAGCCGAGGAAAAGAGCGCGGCGTTTTTTACTGAAAATGCCGCGTTCTGAAAGCGCTTTGAAAGCTTCACCGTTCTAAGATACCTACCAAGATGACTAAAGTTTTGCTGGCTTTGATTGCCGCGCTCTTGCTAAGCGCTGCAGCGCAAGCGGCAGGCCTGGAGTGCATCGTTCCGTCCAAGCCGGGCGGCGCGATGGACCTTACCTGCAAGCTGGCGCAAAAGGGTTTGCAGGGCTTGAGCGGCACGCCGAAGCCGCCGCCGTCGGATATGCATATCAGCTATCTGCCGGGCGGGATCGGCGCGGTGGCCTGGCATTCGCTGGTGTCGCAGCGCCGTGCGGAGCCGAACACGCTGGTGGCTTTTTCGGGCGGCTCGCTGCTCAATCTGGCGCAGGGCAAGTTCGGCAAGGCCACGTCTTCCGATGTGCGCTGGGTGGCGGCGCTGGGCGCCGACTACGGCATGATCGCGGTGCGCGCCGATTCGCCCTACAAGACACTGGGGCAGCTGGTGGCGGCGCTGAAGGATCATCCGGAGAGGGTGCTGATCGGCGTCTCCGGCACCATCGGCAGCCAGGATTGGCTGAAGATGGCGTTGGTGGTCAAGGCCGCAGGCGTCGATCCGAAGGTGCTGCGTTTCGTGGCGCTGGAGGGCGGCGGCGAGGCCTTTGCCGCGATGCACGCCAACCTGGTGCAGGTGGTGTCCGGCGACGCCAGCGAGGCGACGCTGTACGCGGCCGGCGGCAATACCAGGGTGCTGGCGATCCTGGCCGAGCACCGCCTGCCGGGCGTGTTGGCGAATGTGCCGACGGCGCGCGAGCAGGGCATCGATGTGGTGTGGCCTATCATCCGGGGTCTGTGGATGGGGCCACAAGTGCCGGATGCGGATTATCGGCACTGGGTCGCGAGTTTCGACCGGGTGCTGGCCAGTCCGCAGTTCGCGCAAATGCGCGCGGCGTCGGGTCTGTTCCCGTTTGGGCTGACCGGCGATGCGTTGGCAGCATATGTAAAAAAGGCCGTGGACGATTACGGCAGGCGCGCCGCCGAATTCGGTCTGGTGCGCTGAACACCAATACCTATAAAACGACGGAGACAAAAATGATGTTGAAAACGACTTTGGCCGCTGCATGCGCCACCCTGTTTGCAAGCGCCGCCTTCGCACAGGTGCCAGCCGGATATCCCGCCGACTACCAGAAGATCATCGACGGCGCCAAGAAAGAGGGCAAGCTGGTGATCTACGGCGCAACGGACAGCAAGGCCACCCAGCCGCTGATCAAGGACTTCAACGCGCTGTACCCCGGCATCACCGTCGAATACAACGACATGAACTCCACCGAGGTGTACAACCGCTTCATCTCCGAAGTGGCGGCCGGCGGCAATACCGCCGACGCCATGTGGTCGTCCGCGATGGACCTGCAAATGCGCCTGGCCTCCGATGGCTACGCGCTCAAATACAAATCGGTCGAAGCGTCCAAGATCCCCGGCTGGGCGGTATGGGACGACCAGGCCTACGGCACCACCTTCGAGCCGGCCGCCATCGTCTACAACAAGCGCCTGATGGACGCCAAGGAAGTGCCGCACACGCACGCCGAATTCGCCAAGCTCATTACGCAGCCCAAGTTCAAGGACAAGGTCACCACCTACGACATCGAGAAGTCCGGTGTCGGCTTCATGTTCATGACCCAGGACGCGCGCGAAAATCCGAAGTTCCTGGAACTGGAGAACGCCTTCGGCGAAGCCAAGGTGCGCGTGCAGTCGTCCACCGGCACCATGATGGAGCGTATCTCGTCGGGCGAGAACCTGATCGGCTACAACGTGCTGGGCTCCTACGCGCTGGTGCGCGCCAAGACCGATCCGTCGATCGGCGTGGTGCTGCCGAAGGATTACACGCTGATCCTGTCGCGCGTCTTCTTCATCAACAAGGCCGCCAAGAACGTCAACGCCGCCAAGTTGTGGCTGGACTACCTGCTGTCGCACCGCGGCCAGACCATCATCGCCAACGAATCCAAGCTGTTCGCGATCCGCGCCGACGTCACCGGCGAGACCACGTCGGCGGACCTGATCAAGCAGATCGGCAAGGACAACATCAAGCCGGTGCCGGTTCATCCTATCGTGCTGCAGTTCCTGGGACCGGCCAAACGCATGGCCTTCCTCAAGCAGTGGAAAGAAACCGCAGGCAAGAAGTAAGTAAAGTCTCACTCGCCGTAAAACCCGCCCGCTGACCAGCGGGCCGGGTGCCCGCACGCGTACGTACAAAACGGAATTCCTATGCAAACTCTGACTCTCTCCGGCTCCGGCCGGCGCGGCATCAACTGGACGCGCGGCGTGGTGGTGACGCTGGCCGCCACCGCCATCTTCCTGCCGCTGCTGCTGATCTTCTATCAAAGCTTTTTGAACGCGCCGTTCTTTATGCCCGCCAAGGAGCTTGGGCTGGACGCGTACCGCTTCATCTTCGAGGATCCCGATTTCTCGGTGGCCTTCAAGAACGCCTTCCTGCTGGCCTCCGGCCTGACCGCCATCGCCGTGCCGCTGGGCGGCATGCTGGCCTTCCTGATGATACGCACCGACCTGCCGGGCCGCGGCTTCATCGCGCCGATGCTGCTGGTGCCGATCTTCGTCTCGCCGATGGTGATGGGCTTCGGTTACGTGGTCTCGATGGGCCCCGTGGGCTTCTACTCGCTGTGGGCCAAGGACATCCTCGGCTTCATCCCGTGGAATATCTACTCCTTCACCAGCATCGTGGTGATCGCCGGCCTGACGCACGTGCCGCATGTCTACCTGTATGCCTCGTCCGCGCTGAAAAGCCTGGGCTCCGACGTCGAGGAAGCGGCCCGCGTGACCGGCGCCTCGCCGCTGCAGGTGATGTTCAACGTCTCGCTGCCGATGATCACCCCGGCGCTGGCGTATGCGGCGGTGCTGGTGTTCTTCCTCGGCTTCGAGGTGTTCGGCCTGGTGCTGGTGTTGGGCGACCCGGAGGGGCACCTGGTGCTGGCGACCTACCTGTACAAGCTGACCAACAAACTGGGCACGCCGTCCTACCACCTGATGGCCGCTGTCGCTGTCTGCCTGGTGATGGTGACGATGCCGCTGGTGATGATCCAGCGCTGGCTGCTCAAGTCGGCCAACAAGTTCGTGTCGATCAAGGGCAAGGGCGCGCGCTCGAAGTCCATGCCGCTCGGTAAATGGAAGTGGCTGGCCTTCGCGCTGATCTTCGGCTGGCTGATGTTCACCATCATCATGCCGATGTCGGGCATCGTGCTGCGCTCCTTCGTGCAGTATTGGGGCGAGGGCGTCAACCTGCGTGACGTGCTGACGCTGCAGCACTTCCGCGAAATCATGGAGCAACCGGCGCTGATGCGCGGCATCCTCAACACCATCCTGATCGGTGTGATCGGCGGCGCCTTCGCGGTGATCTGCTACTGCGCCATCGCGCTGGCCATGCACCGCAAGCCGGACGGCATCACCCGCTTCCTGGACTACAGCGTGCTGGTGCCGCGCGCCATTCCTGGCCTGCTGGCAGGCCTGTCTTTCCTGTGGGTGTTCCTGTTCGTCCCGAGCTGGCTCGATGGCATGTTGAAGGGCATGGACAACGGCGCGGCCCTGTGGCTGAGCGAGCATGCGATCCCGGTACTGCGCTCGCTGCGCTCGACCATCTTCGCCCTGTGGCTGGCGTATTCGGTGGTGTGGCTGGCCTACGGCATGCGCCTGATCTCCACCGCGCTGCTGCAGGTGGGGCCGGAGCTGGAGGAGGCGGCGCGCGCGGTCGGCGCATCGCGCGGCCAGGTGACACGCGACGTCACCGTCCCATTGGTCAAGTACGGCCTGCTGGGCGCGTGGCTGATGGTGTTCCTGATCTTCGAGCGTGAGTATTCGACCGGCGTGTACCTGCTCTCGCCGGGCACCGAGGTGATAGGCGCGATGCTGGTGTCGCTGTGGGCCACCGGCTCCACCGACCTGGTGGCGGCGCTATCGTTCATCAATATTTCGCTGGTGGCCATCGGCCTGGGCGTGGCCCTGCGCTTTGGCGTGAAGTTACACAACTGAGTGCACAATTAAGTCAAAATAAAATGAAACGAGACCTCATCATGAATGAACTTACCGTCAACGACCTGCACCTGGACTACGGTACCGGCGCCCATGCCAATCCGATTCTGAAGGGCGTGTCCATGCACCTGCAAAAAGGCGAAGTGGTGGCGCTGCTGGGGCCTTCGGGCAGCGGCAAGACCACGCTGCTGCGCGCCGTGGCGGGACTGGAAAGCCCGAAGCAGGGCACCATCTCCATCGGCGACCGCAATGTGTTCGACGGTTCGAAGAACTTCGAGATGGCGGCCGAGCACCGCAACCTGGGGCTGGTGTTCCAGTCCTACGCGCTGTGGCCGCACAAGACGGTGTTCGACAACGTCGCCTATGGCCTCAAGCTGCGCAAGATGGGCGCCACCGAGATCAAGGACAAAGTCAGCGACGTGCTGAAGAACCTGGGCCTGGGCCACCTGGCCGAGCGCTTTCCGCACCAGCTGTCGGGCGGCCAACAGCAGCGCGTGGCGATCGCCCGTGCGCTGGTGTACAACCCGCCGGTGATCCTGCTGGACGAGCCGCTGTCCAACCTGGACGCCAAGCTGCGCGAAGAGGCGCGCGCCTTCCTGCGCGAGCTCATTGTGCGACTGGGCCTGTCGGCGCTGATGGTCACGCACGACCAGGCCGAGGCGATGGCGATCTCGGACCGCATCCTGCTGCTCAACAACGGCAAGATCGAGCAGCAAGGCACGCCGCAAAGCATGTACGAAACGCCGGACACCTTGTTCACCGCTGAATTCATGGGCAGTAACAACCGCCTGCCGGCCAAGGTGGTGCAGCGCGACGGCGCCAACGTGATGCTGTCCGTGGGTTCCACGCCGCTGCGGGGCACCGCGCGCGGCACCGGCGGCGGCGAGCCGTCGACCATCATCCGCGTGGAGGAAGTGAAGATCAGCGCGACGCCGGTGGAGAACGCGATCGAGCTGCCGCTGCTGACCTGCATGTACCTGGGCGACCGTTTCGAATGCCTGTTCAAGAGCGAGGATGGACCGGAGATGAGCCTGCGCGCCTATTCCAAGTTCAAGCTGGAAGCCGGCAAGTACTGGCTGCAGATGCCGGCCGATAAACTCTGGGTATTCTGACGTCAAAAAGCCCCCATCGGCCTGGACGCGATCAAGATCGCGACCGGTGCCGATGGGGGCTTTTTTTTATTGGTGCGTGCTTAGAAGTTGTAACGCACGCCGGCCGAGAACATGTCGGCCTTGACGCTGACGTTGCCGTCTTTGGCGACTTTGCCGAAGTTTTCGTATTCAGCCACGAAGCTGACCTTCTGGTTCAGCGCGAACGCCGCGCCGACGCTGATGTACGGCGTGGTGCGGTTTTCGCTGCCGTACACGTAGTCGCCACGATAGCTGGCGTTTACTTTTTCGTGGGCGGTTGCGATGCCCAGTTTGCCGAACAACGAGAACTGTTCGTTCAGCGGCAGGGTGCCGGTCGCGGCGACGTAGAATGCCGATGGCTTCGAGGTTGCACGTGCGCCATTGCCGGAGACCGACACTTCACGCAGGTCGACGTAGCCGATTTCCGCGCCGAAGTTCTTGGTGTAGTTGTAGCCGCCAACCAGCTTGTATGCGGTGGCGCTTTCCTTGATCGATACGATGGCCAGATCCGCTTTTTGTTCTGCGCGGCCGATGTTGCCGCCGACGTAGTAGCCTTCAGCCTGAACTGCCAGTGGAGCTGCCAGGGCGGCGATCATTGCGAATACGGTGATTTGTTTCATTATTTTTGTTCCTGAAGTGGCTAAAAATGCGAACGGAACAACCGGCGTGCGCCCGGCTTTTCGTTTCGCAGGGGCAATATTATACAGTTTGATACTAAATCCTGCAAGTCGTCCCGAAATGTCCCGGACATTGGCTCATTTTCTTTTCCTATCGTGTCTGCCTTCTTCTGCCAAAAAAAGTAATCTTTAGAGAGAATTTGCCCTGTCAATTGCACAAAAGGTAGGAGAAACCGATGAAATTGTTGCTCCCCGTCTATCCATTTGCGCTGGGGGCAAGAACTGTCGTTTATAATTTGAAAAGTACGTCGGCTGGCATTTCTGCGGCATGTGGGCATGAGGTCGTACCTTTCTTCAATCTCAAAGCTCTGGATTATTTAACAACATGCGTACGAACGGTGTCAGTTTTTCTATTTCCCGCCACGCGGAGTGGGCGCCGAGACTGTCCGGCCCCGAAGCCTGGGAACGCTGGGCGCAGGCGCCGTTTGCGATCCAGGCGGGCGCGGAGCCGGGCGTCCAGGCGATGCCTGCGATGCTGCGCCGCCGCGCCGGATTTCTCGGTAAGATGGCGCTGGAAGTGGCATACCAATGCCTCGACGGCCGCACCGATATCCCCACGGTCTTTTGCTCGCGCCACGGCGACGTCGCGCGTTCGCTGGAGTTGTTGAGCGACCTGGCGCGCGGCGAGCCGTTGTCGCCGACGGCGTTCAGCATGTCGGTGCATAACGCCATCGCCGGGCTGCTGAGCATCGCCCGCGGCGACCGTGCCAATCAACTGGCGCTGGCCGCCGGCGCGGCCTCCATCGAGCATGCCGTCATCGAGGCCTGCGGCCTGATGGCGGACGGTGCGCCCCAGGTGCTGCTGGTGGCTTGCGATTGCCCCTTGCCGGAGTTGTTTGCGCCGTTCCAGGATTGCGAGGAACAGCCGTATGCGTGGGCGTGGCTGCTGACGCCAGCGGCGCACGATGCGATATCGCTGAACTGGACCGCGAGCGTCGAGCCGCAGTCGGCCGGCATGCCGGGCGGCCTGGAAGTGGCGCGCTTCCAGCTGCGCGGCACGCGGCGGCTGGAGCGCTGCGACGGGCGCCTGCGCTGGAGCTGGAGCCGCGATGCGTGACGGGCTGCCGGCCACGCTGTCGCGGTACTGGCGCGTGTTCGCCACAGGTTTGAGTTTTCTGGTGTTCGGCGTTGGTGGATTGCTGTTGCGGGTGCTGGTGTTCCCGGCGCTGAACGTGGTGGTGCGCCAGCCGGAGCGGCGCGTGGCGGCGGCGCGCACGGTGATACGGCGGGCCTTTCGCAGCTATGTGGATTTGATGCGCGCGCTGGGTGTGCTGCGTTACGAGATACGCGGCGTCGAGAAGCTGGACCGGGGCGGCCTGCTGATACTGGCCAATCATCCGACCTTGATCGACACCGTGTTCCTGATGGCCTTCGTGAAGAACGCCGACTGCATCGTCAAGGGAGCGTTGTGGAACAACCCGTTCACGCGCGGACCTGTGCGCGCGGCGGGCTACATCAACAACGAGGGCGGGGCGGAACTGGTGGACGATTGCATCGCCTCTCTGCGGCGTGGCAATAACCTGATCGTGTTCCCGGAAGGGACGCGCACGCCGGCCAATGGCGTGATCAGCATGAAGCGCGGCGCGGCAAACATCGCGGTGCGTGGTGTGCGCGACATGACGCCGGTGCTGATCCGCTGCGAGCCGGCCACGCTGGGCAAGGGCGACAAGTGGTGGCGCGTGCCGCCGCGCCGCGTGTCGATCAGCATCGAGGTCCAGGATGACCTGGCGATTGCGGCATTCACCGGGGGCGCGGCCAGCGATGTGATGGCGGCGCGCCAGTTGACTGAATTTTTACAGAAGTATTTTACCGGGAAGTGCCAAAACCATGCTTGAACTGGAAGTGAAAGAACTGATTATCGATGTGCTGCAGCTTGAGGACATCACGCCCGCCGATATCGATAGCGCGGCGCCGCTGTTCGTCGAAGGCCTGGGCCTGGATTCGATCGACGCGCTGGAGCTGGGCGTAGCCTTGCAGAAGAAGTACGGGATTTCGCTGTCCGCCGATTCGGAGGACACCCGGCGCCATTTCGCCTCGGTGCAGGCGCTGGCGGCGATGATCGATAGCCATAGAAAGAAATAAGGGAGCGGCACATGATTGATTTGAACGACATGAGCAAAGAGCAGTTGCAGATCTGGGTAGTCGATCTGCTGGCCGAGATGTTTGAACTCGACAAGGCTGACCTGAGCGCCGACTCGAACCTGTATTCGGACCTGGACATCGACAGCATCGACGCGGTCGACCTGGCGGTGAAGCTCAAGCAGTTGACCGGCAAACGCTTGCAGCCGGAAGTGTTCAAGACCATCCGCACCATCGGTGACGTGGTCGACGCGCTGGCAGGCATGACGGAGCAGGCGGCGTAAGTGCGATGCCGATGACCGTCCTGACGGTGGCGGTGACGCTGCTGTATCCATTGGCGATCTGGTTCGGGCATGGACAGGTGGAGCCGCGCTGGCTGGCCGGCCTGCTGTTGCTGGCCGTGGCCACGCGCCTGCCCGCGCTCAGGCTGAGCGGCGTCGCGCGCTGGTCGGCGGCGGGTGCGCTGGTGCTGATGGCGTGCGCTGTCTGGAGCAATCTGCTGCTGCCTTTGAAACTGTATCCGGTGCTGGTCAATGCGGCGCTGCTGGCGGGCTTCGGCTACAGCCTGGCGACGCCGATGTCGGCGGTCGAGCGCATGGCACGCCTGCGCGGCGAGGACTTCCCGCCGGTGGCGCAGGCCTATATGCGCACGGTGACGCAGGTGTGGTGCGGATTCTTTGTCGTCAACGGCTCGATCGCCTTCGCCACCGCGCTGTGGATGTCGGAGGCCGTGTGGTCGCTGTACACCGGCGTGATCTCATATGGGCTGATGGCGTTGCTGTTCGGCGGCGAGTATCTGGTGCGTTTGCGTTTCAAGCGTCTGCATCATGTCTGACCGGATCGAGAATCTGTACGCGGCCATCGCGGCGCGGCCCGCCGACGGCGTGGCCGGCTGGCGCGCCGGCGCGGCCATCGATAATGCCCATTGGCTGGCGCGCGCGCATGCATGGCATGCGCTGCTGCGCGGCCAGCAGGGCAGCGATTTCGCGCTGTACCTGGACGATAGCCTGGAATTCGGCGCGGCCTTGCTGGGCGCCTGGCACGCCGGCAAAACCATCTGGCTGAGCGCCGATACGCTGGAGGCCAGTTGCGCCGCCTTGCGCGCATCGGTGGACGGCTTCCTCGGCCAGTTCCCCGCGGAGCTGCGGCCGTTGCAGCCTGTCGAAACGGACGAGGTATCCACGGCGGCACAGATGGGCGGCGCCTTGTCCGCCGACTTGCCGGCGCTGGTCGTGTTCACGTCCGGCAGCACCGGCGCGGCGCAAGCCATTCCTAAAAAACTGTCGCAGCTGGCGAGCGAAGTCGAAACGCTCGATGTGCTGTTCGGCGCCACCGCCGGCGACGCCGCCGTGCTGGCGACCGTCTCGCACCAGCATATCTACGGCCTGTTGTTCAAGGTCCTGTGGCCGCTCAGTACCGGCCGCGCGATCCATGCGCTGAGCGTCACCTATCCTGAGGAACTGGCGGCCGGCATGGCCGCCGGCCCGTGCGTGCTGGTGGCCAGCCCGGCGCACCTGAAGCGGCTGCCGGAGCACCTGGACTGGCGCGGCTCGGCCGGCATGTTGCGGACGGTGTTCTCGTCCGGCGGCCCGCTGGCGGCGGAAACGGCGCTGGCCGCAGGACGCTTGCTGGGCAGCGTGCCGGTGGAAGTCTATGGCAGCTCGGAGACGGGCGGCGTCGCCTGGCGCCAGCGCAGCGGCATCACCGACGACGCCTGGCGGCCTTTCCCCACCGTGGCATGGCGCCTCGGCGCGGCGGACGACACGCTGGAGGTGCGATCGCCGCATCTGGCCGATGACAACTGGCTGGCGCTGGCCGACCGCGCCGCGCGCGTCGGCGAGCAGCGCTTCCTGCTGCTGGGCCGCAGCGACCGCATCGTCAAGATTGAGGAAAAGCGCATCTCGCTGAGCGCGATGGAAGCGGCGCTGCTGGCGTGCGGCATGGCGGCCGAGGTCCGCATCGTCCTGTGCGAGCCGGGCGCCGGCGAACGCCAGCGGCTGGCCGCGTTCATCGTGCCGACGCCGGCGGGCCGCGCGCTGCTGGACGTCGAAGGCAAGCCGGCATTCAACGCGCGCCTGCGCGCCGAGCTGGCGGCAGTGGTGGACGCGGTCGCGCTGCCGCGCCGCTGGCGCTACCTGGATCAGATGCCGGTCAACGCCCAGGGCAAGACCACGCTGGCCGCCTTGCTGGCGCTGCTCGATGGCGACGAGGGCGCGGCCGCGCGCCGCCCACGCTTGCCGCAGCTGCGCGAGCTGGAACGGGAGCCGTTGCGCGTGCTGCTGGAAGTGAGCGCCCCGGCCAATCTGCTGTATTTCGATGGCCACTTCGACGTCGCGCCCATTTTACCGGGCGTGGTGCAGGTGGACTGGGCGATCCATTACGGCCGCCAGTATTTCAGCTTGCCTTTGCAGTTCAAGGGTATCAACGCGCTCAAGTTCCAGCAGGTGATACAGCCGGAGACCCCGGTGCGGCTGGAACTGCTGCACGATGTGGCCAAGGGCTGCCTGCAATTCCGCTATGTATCCGAGGCAGGGCAGCATGCCAGCGGCCGCGTCATGCTGGGAGACGCGGATGCGTGATTTCAAACCCTGCATCGTGGTGCCGGTCTATAACCACGAACACGCGATCGGCGCGGTGGTGGCCGGGCTGCTGCGCCACGGCGCGCCGTGCATCCTGGTCGATGACGGCAGCAGCGCCGCCTGCGCCGCAGTGCTGGACACGCTGGTGCGACAGCACGCCGGCGCGGTCACGCTGGTGCGGCTGGCGCGGAACCAGGGCAAGGGCGTCGCGGTGCTGAGCGGCTTCCGCCGCGCGGCGGAACTGGGCTACACCCATGTGCTGCAGATCGACGCCGACGGCCAGCACGAAACCGCCGACGTGCCGAAGTTCCTCGCGCAAGCTGCGGCGCGCCCGGATGCCATCATCGCCGGCCATCCGGTTTACGACGAGTCGGTGCCGAAGGCGCGCCTGTACGGCCGTTACGCCACCCACATCTGGGTCTGGATCAACACCCTGTCGTTCGACATCAAGGATTCGATGTGCGGCTTCCGCGTTTATCCCGTGGCGCCGGTCAACGCGCTGGCGGCGCGCAGAGCCATCGGCGCGCGCATGAACTTCGACACCGATATCCTGGTGCGGCTGTTCTGGGACGGCCTGCAAGTGGTGAACCTGCCGACCCGCGTCAGCTATCCGTCGGACGGCGTATCGCACTTCCGCGTCTGGAGCGACAACGTGCGGATCTCGTGGATGCATACGAAGCTGTTCTTCGGCATGCTGCCGCGCATTCCCCGCCTGCTGGCGCGCAAAAGGCTGGCCCGATGACCGCGCGTAGCTTGCATTGGGCCTCCATCAACGAGATCAGTTTCGTCGGCGGCATGCGCCTGTTGTTCTGGATCGCCCGCGTGTTCGGCCGTTGGCCGTTCCGCGTGGTGCTGTATCCGGTGCTGGGCTGGTATGTGTTGAGCAAGCCGCGGCCGCGCCGCGCTTCGCAGGCGTATCTGCGCCGCGTGGCCAACTACACGTCGACCGCCATGCCGGGCGTGCTGCGCCACTTCGCCGCCTTCGGCGAAAGTATCCTCGACAAGATGCTGCTGTGGGGTGGCCTGTTCAAGCTCGATACGGTCGACCTGCACGGCAGCGAATTGATCGCCGACGCGGCGGCGGCAGGGCGGGGCGGGCTGCTGATCTGCGCCCACCTGGGCAACCTGGAGCTGTGCCGCGTGCTGTCGCGCCAGCGCCGCGACATCAAGATGACGGTGCTGGTGCACACCAAGCACGCGCAGGCCTTCAACGACATGCTGGCCCGTCTCAATCCGGAGAGCCAGCTGAATCTGATGCAGGTGACGGAGATGTCGCCGGCCACCGCCATCCTGTTGTCCGAGCGCGTGGCGCGCGGCGAGTTCGTGGTCATCGCCGGCGACCGCGTGCCGGTGTCGCAGAATCCGCGCGTGGCGCTGGCCGACTTCCTGGGCGAGCCGGCGCCATTCCCGGTCGGCCCCTACGTGCTGGCCAACATCCTGCAATGCCCGGTCTTCCTGCTGTTCTCGATCCGCCAGGGGCGCCGCTACGCACTGCACTTCGAAGCCTTCCGCGACGTCGTACGCATTCCGCGCCAGGGCCGCGAAGCCGCTTTCCAGCAACTGGCGGGCGATTATGCGCGGCGTTTGGAGCACTACTGCCTGCGCGCGCCGCTGCAGTGGTTTAATTTCTACGATTTCTGGCACTTACCCCAATTGGAACGATCCGATGCACCTCGCTGACATAGCCCAACTCCGCACCGCGCCACGCGCCGTACGCTTCGACCAGAACCGCCTGACGATCGAGGACATCGTCGACATCGCGCAAGGCCGCGCCGTCGCCGAACTGTCGGACGATCCGGCCTTCCGCGCCACCATCGCGCGCGGCGCCGACTTCCTCGACCGCTTGTTGCGTGAGGACGGCACCGTCTACGGCGTCACCACCGGTTACGGCGATTCCTGCACGGTGGTGGTGCCGCCGGAGTTGGTGGCCGAGCTGCCGCATCATCTGTACACCTACCACGGCGTCGGCCTGGGCGAGTACTTCACGCCGGCGCAGACGCGGGCAATCCTGGCTTCGCGCCTGGCGTCGCTGAGCAAGGGCTATTCCGGCGTCAGCGTCGAGCTGCTGCTGCAGATCACGCGCCTGCTCGACGCCGGCCTGCTGCCGCTGATTCCTTCCGAGGGTTCGGTCGGCGCCAGCGGCGACCTCACGCCGCTGTCCTACCTGGCGGCGGTGTTGTGCGGCGAGCGGGAAGTGTGGCGCGACGGCGTGCAGGTGCCGGCCGCGCAGGCCTTGCAGGAAGCGGGGATCGCGCCGCTGCGCCTGCGGCCGAAGGAGGGGCTGGCGATCATGAACGGCACCGCCGTCATGACCGCGCTGGCCTGCATGGCCTACGACCGCGCCGAATACCTGGTCCGGCTGACCACGCGCATCACGGCGATGGCATCGTTCGCGATGGACGGCAACGCCCACCACTTCGACGAAGTGCTGTTCTCGGTCAAGCCGCACAGCGGCATGCAGCAGGTGGCGGCGTGGCTGCGCAGCGACCTGCCGACCGATCAGTGGGAACGCAACGGCAAACGCCTGCAGGACCGCTATTCGATCCGCTGCGCGCCGCACGTGATCGGCGTGCTGGCCGATGCGCTGCCGTTCTTCCGTTCGTCGATCGAAAATGAACTCAATAGCGCCAACGACAATCCGCTGATCGACGCCGACAACGAACGCGTGCTGCACGGCGGCCATTTCTACGGCGGCCATATCGCCTTCGCCATGGACGGCATGAAGAACGCGGTCGCCAACCTGGCCGACCTGCTGGACCGCCAGATGGCGCTGCTGGTCGACAGCCGCTACAACCATGGCCTGCCTGCCAACCTGTCCGGCGCCACCGGCGCGCGCGCGCCGATCAACCACGGCCTGAAGGCCTTGCAGATCAGCGCTTCGGCGTGGACGGCGGAAGCGCTCAAGCTGACCATGCCGGCTTCGGTGTTCTCGCGTTCGACCGAGTGCCACAACCAGGACAAGGTCAGCATGGGCACCATCGCCGCGCGCGACTGCTTGCGCGTGCTGGAACTGACGGAGCAAGTGGTGGCGGCGTTGCTGATCACCGTGCGCCAGGGCGTGTGGCTGCGCTGCCAAGTCAGCCCGGAACTGCAGCCGCAGGCCGCGCTGGCGGCGATGCAGGAGACGCTGGGCGCCGATATCAAGCCGGTGGAGGAAGACCGCCGCCTGGAGCCGGACTTGCGCCTGCTGCTGGAACGTATCCGAACCAAGGCATGGGACCTGTATGCGCCGAACTAACAAGGAAAGCCGCTGGTTCGCGGAAATCGAGATGCAGGTGCAGTTCTTCGACCTGGATCCGATGGAGATCGTCTGGCACGGCCGCTACGTCAAGTACCTGGAGGTGGTGCGCTGCGCGCTGCTGGACAAGATCGGCTACAACTACCCGCAGATGAAGGAGTCCGGCTACATCTGGCCGGTGATCGACATGCAGCTGCGCTACATCGGCTCGGCCACCTTTGGTCAAACCCTCAAGCTGCGCGCCGACATCGTCGAGTGGGAGAACCGCCTGAAGATCGACTACCTGATCACCGACGCCGCCACCGGCAAGCGCCTGAACCGCGCCAGCACCACCATGGTCGCCGTCGATATCGCCACCAAGGAGATGTGTTTCGTGTCGCCTCCTGTGCTGTTTGAAAAATTGGGGATAGAACCAGTATGAAGCCGATGAAAATGATACTGCTGGCGGCCACGCTGGCCGTGATGGGACAGGCCCATGCCGCCGTGCCGGTGGCGAAGATCCAGGCCATGCTGGCCAAGCCGCCCGTGATGTGCGGCCACTTCGACCAAAGCAAGCAGCTGGCCGGCATGAAGAAACCGCTGGCCGCCAACGGCCGCTTCTGCGTGGTCGCCGGCAAGGGCGTGTTGTGGCGCACCTTGCAGCCTTTCCCCAGCACGCTGCGCCTGACGCGCGACGAGATCGTGAACTACCAGGGTGATCGCGTGGCGATGCGCCTGGACGCCAAGACCGAGCCGACCGTCCGCATGATCAACAACGTGCTGTTCTCGCTATTGTCCGGCGACCTGGGCCAACTGGAGACGCTGTTCGAGGTGGACGGCACGGTGGACGCCAACAGCTGGAACGTGGTGCTCAAGCCGCGCCAGCCGGGGCTGGAGAAGGCCATCGGCACTATCAAGCTTGATGGCGGCGCCTACGTCAAGACCATCGTCATGGGCGACGCCGGCGGCGACCGGACCACCATCGTGTTTTCCGCGATCCAGTCCGGCGACGCCGCGATGAGCAAGGAAGAGGCGGCGCTGTTTTGAACCGTACCCGCCAACTCGCGCTGCTGTGGGCCTTTGCCGTCTGCCTGCTGCTGGGGCATAACGCCTATCTGTGGCTGGTGCAGCGCATCGTGCCGGACACCGACATCATGGCACTGCTGCCGGTGCAGGAGCGCGATCCGCTGCTGCAGCAGTCGTTCAGCCACATGGT
Source organism: Rugamonas sp. A1-17 (assembly GCA_025548565.1). GTDB lineage: Bacteria > Pseudomonadota > Gammaproteobacteria > Burkholderiales > Burkholderiaceae_D > Rugamonas. The sequence goes on along the minus strand of JAJLPB010000010.1, from coordinate 30,961 downwards.
CGACGCGGCGCAGCAGCGGGTGGTGGTGCTGGTCGGCGCGGGCGACTGGCAGGACGCCAGGCGCGCGGCCGACGCCTACAGCGCGGTGCTCGCGTCCCACAAGGATATCTTCGAGGCGACGCCCATCGGCGAGCAAACGCAGAGCGACTGGCTGTCGCTGTTCCAGCGCCATCGCCTGGTGCTGCTGACGGGGCAGCAGGAGGCGCAACTGCGCACCCAGCCGGTGCAGTTCTGGCTTGAGGCGGCGCTCAGCAAACTGTATAGCCCATTCGGCGGTCCCAATATCGGCGCGTGGCGCGACGATCCCTTCGGCCTGTTCGCCGGCTGGCTGCAGGAACGCGCGCAGGAAACGCCGGTGCGGCCGCGCGACGGCCACCTGTTCGTCGCCGACGCCCAGCGCCAGTACGTGCTGCTGCCGCTGACGCTGAAGGTGCCCGCGCTGTCGATGACGGCGCAGGAGACCGTGCTGCCCTTGCTGAAGCAGGCCGGCGACGCCGCCCGCAAGGCGACGCCACAAGTGGAGTTGATACAGGCCGGCGTGATCCTGCACGCGGCCAACGCCAGTGCCCAGGCCAGCGGCGAGGTGTCGACCATCGGCATCGGCTCGCTGTTGGGCATCGTGCTGCTGATGTGGTTTACCTTCCATTCGTTCAAGCCGATTTCGCTGATCCTGCTATCGATCGGCATCGGCTGCCTCGGCGCGCTGTCGGTGTGCTGGCTGCTGTTCGGCCGCGTGCACCTCATGACATTGGTGTTCGGCGCGAGCCTGATCGGCGTGGCGCAGGACTACGGCATCTATTTCCTGTGCAACCGCCTTGCGGCGGACGAGAAGCTGGAATCGCCGGCCTTGCTGAAACGCCTGCTGCCTGGCTTGGGACTGACCTTGCTGGCGGCGGTGATCGGCTACATGGGACTGGCGTTGACGCCGTTCCCCGGCCTGCGCCAGATGGCGGTGTTCTCCGCGCTTGGTCTGGTGTTCGCATGGCTGACGGTGGTGTGCTGGTTCCCGGCGTTGATCGGCAGCCGCACGCTGAAGAGCGGGGCGCTGGTGCGCGGCTATGGCGCGGCCCTGCAGCGCTGGCCGCTGCTGCGCATGAACGGCGCCACGCTGCTGGCCGCCGTGGCGTTCACGCTGGCGGCGGGCTATGGCGTCAGCCGCCTTGGCGCCAACGACGATATCCGCCTGCTGCAAAATCCACCCAAGCACCTGATCGCCGACCAGCTCAAATTGAGCAAGCTGCTGGACGCACCGACGCCGGTGCAGTACTTCCTGGTGCGCGGCGATTCCGTTGAGACGGTGCTGCAGCGCGAAGAGGCGTTGAAGGCGCGCTTGGACCTGATGGCGGCGGCCGGGCGCATCGCCGGTTACCAGGCGATGTCCAACTGGGTGCCGTCCGCGCGCACGCAGGCCGCGCGCCGCCAACTGATCGAAGACAAGCTGCTGGCCGCTGGCGGCCCGCTGCACGCCGTCGCCGCGCAGACCGGCGAGGATGCGCAATGGATCGCAGCCACCGCCGCCGGCTTGCGCACCGCGGCGGCGGCGCTGACATTGAACGACTTCCTGAAAGCCCCGGCCAGCGAGCCATGGCGCCATCTGTGGCTGGGCGAAGTAAAAGGCGTCTACGCCAGCATCGTCGCCTTGCGCGGCCTGTCCGGCGCCGCGGCGCCGCAGGTGCGGTTGGCCGCCGATGGACTGCAGGGCGTGCAGTGGGTCGACAAGGTGGCCGAGATTTCGTCGGTGCTGGGCCGTTATCGCCAGTATATGAGCTGGGTGGTGCTGGGCGCGTATGCTGTGGTGTTCGCGCTGCTGTTCCCACGCTACCGCCGCAGGACCTGGCGCGTGCTGGCGCCGACCGCGCTGGCCAGCATCGCCACGCTGGCCTTGCTCGGCTTCGCGTCGCAGAACCTCCAGCTGTTCCACGTGCTGGCGCTGATGCTGTTGCTGGGCGTCGGCGTCGATTACGGCATCTTCATGCAGGAGCATCCCGACCGGCGTGACCGCACGCCATGGCTGGCGGTCGGCATGTCGGCGGCGAATACGATTCTGTCCTTCGGTTTGCTGGGACTGAGTTCCACCCCGGCGTTGCAGGCGTTCGGACTGACGATGCTGCTGGGGACCGCGCTGGTCTGGTTGATCGTCCCTTGTTTTGGCTCCACTAAAGAAAGCTCCAATGACTGATGCAATGAACATCGAAGCCGTTGAAATCCTGATCGTCGGCGCCGGCCCCGCGGGTTCCGTCGCGGCCGCGCTGCTGCGCCAGCAGGGACGCCAGGTGTTGGTGATCGAACGCGAGCAGTTCCCGCGTTTCTCCATCGGCGAGAGCCTGCTGCCGCAAAGTATGGCCTACCTGGAGCAGGCCGGCATGTTGCAGGCCGTGGTCGAAGCGGGCTTCCAGTTCAAGAACGGCGCGGCGTTCATGCGCAACGGCTGCTACACCGATTTCGATTTCCGCGACAAGCACTCGGCCGGATGGGGCACCACCTACCAAGTGCAGCGCGCTGTCTTCGATCATGTGCTGGCCAAGGAGGCGGAGCGCTTCGGCGCCGAGGTGCGCTATCGCCATGAGGTGCTCGATATTGAATTGGGCAAGGACGGCGCGCCCGCGCTGGCCACCGTCAAGGGCGAGGACGGCGCGCAGTACCAGGTTCGCGCCGGCTTCATTCTCGACGCCAGCGGTTTTGGCCGCATCCTGCCGCGCCTCCTGAAGCTGGAAACGCCGTCCAACTTCCCTGTGCGGGGGGCTATCTTCACGCACATCGAAGACGGCATCCACGGCGGCGGTTTCGATCGCACCAAGATCCGCGTGACCGTGCATCCCAAGCACTGCAACGTGTGGTTCTGGACAATCCCGTTCGCCGGCGGCCGCTGCTCGCTGGGCGTGGTGGCGGAGACCAGCTTCCTCGACCGCTACCAGGGCAGCGCCACCGAGCGCCTGCAAGCCATCGTAGCGGAGGAGCCGTCGCTGTCGGCGTTGCTGGAGAACGCGAAGTGGGATACGCCGGCGCGCCAGATCGTCGGCTACTCGGCCAACGTCGACAAGCTGTGGGGCGAGGGCTATGCCTTGCTGGGCAATGCGGGTGAGTTCCTCGATCCGGTGTTCTCGTCGGGCGTGACCATCGCCTTCAAGTCGGCCAGCCTGGCCGCGGCGGTGCTGCAGCGCCAGTTCGCCGGCGAGCAGGTGGACTGGCAGGCCGACTTCGGCGCGCCATTGCGTAAGGGTGTGGATACCTTCCGTGCCTTTGTCGACTCGTGGTATGCCGGCGGCTTCCAGACCATCATCTTCCACGACAAGCAGCAACCGGAAGTGCGGCGCATGATCTCGGCGATCCTTGCCGGCTATGCCTGGGACCAGACCAATCCCTTCGTCAAGGAGACGCCGCGCCGCCTGGCGGCGCTGGAGGCTTTGTGTTCACAGGGTTGATACGTCGCGCACCATTGCTCACGGCGCTGCTGCTGGCCGCCTGCGCCACCACGCCACCACCGCAGGCTCGCCTGGGTCTGAAGCTGGCGCCGGCGGCGCTGGGCACGTCGATCAGCGTGCAGCAGCACCTGAAGGTGGAGCGCAACGGCCGCACCGATGATCTCGACGTCGCGCTGCAGGTCGAGCCGGACGCGATCGACGTCGTCGGCCTGGCGTTCACTCAGCGCGTGCTGACGTTGCACTACGACGGCAAGGAGTTGACCTCGTGGCGGCATGTGATGCTGCCGTCGCAGGTGCGCGCCGAGGACGTGCTGGAAGACATGCAGCTGACCCTGTGGCCGGCCGAGGCGATCGCCGCCGCGCTGCCGCAGGGCTGGCGCATCGCCGAGCAGGGCGCTCATCGCACCTTGTTCCTGGATGAGCAGCCGATCATGCAGATCTCATACAGCGGCACGCCGCGCTGGAGTGGTACTGTAGTGCTGGATAATCTGCGATATCACTACAAGTTGACGATACAGTTTGCCGCGCCCACCGACTGAGACCGACGAATGCTGAATTTTTATCTGAACGCTTGCGGCATTGTGTGCGCGATGGGTGACAGCCCGGCGCAGGTGAAGGCACGCCTGTACGCGGGCGAGACTGGCGTGGCGGCGACCGACAGCTGTTCGCCCGGCCGCGAGCTGCCGCTGGGCCGCGTGCGCACCGACCTGCCGTCCGTGGCGCATCTGCCGCCGTCGCAGCGCAGCCGCAACAACGCGCTGGCGCTGGCGGCGCTGGCGCAGATCCGTCCTGCCGTGGATGCCGCCATCGCGCGCTACGGCGCCGACCGCGTCGGCGTGGTGCTCGGCACCAGCACGTCCGGCATCGGCGAGACGGAGCTGGCCATCGCCCGCCAGGTAGCCGACGGCGCACTGCCGCCGGACTTCTATTACGGCCATCAGGAGATGGGATCGCCCGCCGAAATGCTGGCGTGGGAATTGGGCCTGGCCGGTCCGGCCTATGTGCATTCCAGCGCGTGCTCGTCGAGCGCCAAGGCGATGGCCGGCGCCGCGCGCCTGCTCAAGATGGGTTTATGCGACGCGGTGCTGACCGGGGGCGCCGATTCGCTATGCGCCTTCACGGTGGCGGGCTTCGGCGCGCTGGATTCGGTCAGCGCGGCGCAGTGCAATCCGATGAGCGCCAACCGCGATGGCATCAACATCGGCGAAGGCGCGGCGCTGTTCCTGATGAGCGGCGAACCGTCCGCGGTCGCCCTGCTGGGCTGGGGCGAATCGTCGGACGGCCACCACATGTCGGCGCCCGATCCGGCCGGCGTGGGCGCGCGGCTGGCGATGACGCAGGCGCTGGAACGCGCCGGTGTCACGGCGGCGCAAATCGACTACATCAACATGCACGGCACGGCGACGCGGCAGAACGATGCAATGGAGTCGGGCGCGATCGCGGCCTTGTTCGGCCTCGAGGTGCCGGTCAGTTCCACCAAGCCCTTCACCGGCCACACGCTGGGCGCGGCGGCCGCGATCGAAGCGGCATTGTGCTGGCTGGCCATGCAGGACGATAACCCGCAGGGCCTGCTGCCGCCGCACCTGTGGGACGGCGTGGCCGATCCGGCGCTGCCGGCGCTGAACCTGGTGGCGCGCGGCGATGCGCTGGGCCGTCCGCTGCGTCACGTGTTGAGCAGCTCATTCGCTTTCGGTGGCTCCAACGCGGCGCTGCTGTTGGGGAGGACGGCATGACGATGCCCGACGTGCGCGAACTGGTGCCGCATTCCGGCCAGATGGTGCTGCTCGACCGCGTACTGAGCGCGGACGACGACAACCTGTGCGCCGAAGTACGCATCCACGCCGGCAGCATGCTGGCTGGCGAAGAGGGCGTCGGAGCCTGGGTCGGCATTGAATACATGGCGCAGGCGATCGCCGCGCATGCCGGCTGGCTGGCCTTGCGGCGCGACGAGGCGGTCAAGGTGGGCTTCCTGCTTGGATCGCGCAAATATGCGTCCAGCGTGCCGCTGTTCGCCACGGGCAGCGTGCTGTTGGTGCATGTGCATCGCGTGCTGCAAGGTGAAAACGGCCTGGGCGCGTTCGACTGCCGCATCGACGTCGCCGGCGGTGTAAGCGCGGTGGCGACGGCCACGGTGACGGTGTTCCAGCCGGATAATGTCAATCAATTTCTCAAAGATGGAAACGCAGTATGAATCAGAATAAGTCCATGAGCGTGCTGGTGACGGGATCGTCGCGCGGCATCGGTAAGGCGATCGCGCTGCGCCTCGCGCGCGACGGCTACGATGTGGTGCTGCATTGCCGCAGCCAGCGCGCCGAGGCCGACGCGGTCGCCCAGCAGATCGCCGAAATGGGGCGCGCCGTGCGCGTGCTGCAGTTCGACATTGGCGACCGCGCCGCCACCGCCGCCGCGCTGGAAGCGGACATCGAGCAGCATGGCTGCTACTACGGCGTGGTGTGCAACGCCGGTGTCGCGCGCGACAACGCCTTCCCGGCGATGTCGGGCGAGGACTGGGACATCGTGCTGAAGACGAACCTGGACGGCTTCTACAACGTGCTCAATCCATTGGTGATGCCGCTGGTCCAGCGCCGCAAGCCGGGCCGCATCGTCACGCTGGCATCGGTGTCGGGATTGATCGGCAATCGCGGTCAGGTCAACTATAGCGCGGCCAAGGCCGGCATCATCGGCGCCACCAAGGCGCTGGCGCTGGAGCTGGCAAAGCGCGCCATCACCGTCAACTGCGTGGCGCCGGGATTGATCGAGACCGACATGACCAGCGAGGTACCGATGGAGGAAGCGCTGAAGATGATACCGGCGCGCCGCGTCGGCAAGCCGGAGGAGGTGGCGGCGGCCGTCAGCTTCCTGATCGGCGAGGAGGCGGGCTACATCACGCGCCAGGTCATTTCCGTCAACGGTGGTCTGGCATGAGCCGCCGCGTCGCCGTCACCGGCATGGCCGGCATCAGCCCGATCGGCAACGACTGGGCCGCGATCCGCGAGCGCCTGGGCCAGTACCGCAACGCCGTTGTGCGCATGGAGGAGTGGGACGATTACGAGGGCCTGAACACGCGCCTCGGCGCGCCGGCCGCGCCGTTCTCGCTAACCGACCGTTATAACCGCAAGGCGATCCGCAGCATGGGCCGTGTCGCGCTGATGGCCACGCGCGCCAGCGAACTGGCGCTGGCCGATGCCGGATTGCTGGAGCATCAGCTGCTCAAGAGCGGCGACATGGGCGTGTCCTTCGGTTCCTCGGCGGGCACGCCGAGCGCCATCGGCGACTTCGGCCGCATGATGGAGGAGCGCAGCACCAAGGGCATCAACGCGACCACCTACATCAAGATGATGGCGCATACGGCGCCGGTGAATATCGGCGTCTTCTTCGGCATCACCGGCCGCGTGATCACCACGTCCAGCGCCTGCACCTCCGGCAGCCAGGGCATAGGCTACGCCTACGAGGCTATCCGCGGCGGCAAGCAGCTGGCGATGGTGGCCGGCGGTGCCGAGGAACTGTGCGCCACCGAGGCGGCGGTGTTCGACACGCTGTTCGCCACCAGCACCCGCAACGACGCCGGCCACACCACGCCAAGGCCGTTCGACGGCGGCCGCGATGGCCTGGTGATCGGTGAGGGCGCCGGCTGCCTGATCCTGGAAGACCTGGATCACGCGCAGGCGCGCGGCGCGGTGATCCACGCGGAGCTGGTCGGCTTCGGCACCAACAGTGACGGTTGCCACGTCACCCAGCCCAATGCGGCCACCATGCAGAAGGCGATGCGGCTGGCGTTGGAGGACGCCGGCTTGCAGCCGTCGGACATCGGCTACATCAACGCGCATGGCACCGGCACTCACCAGGGAGACATCGCCGAATCGCAGGCGACGCTGGCGGTGTTCGGCGACCAGACGCCCATCAGTTCCCTCAAGAGCTACATGGGCCACACGCTGGGCGCCTGCGGCGCGCTGGAAGCCTGGATCAGCATCGAGATGATGCGTGAAGGCTGGTTTGCGCCGACCATCAACCTGGATGCGGTCGATCCTGCGTGCGCTGCGCTGGACTACATCGCCGGCGAAGGGCGACAACTGCAATGCGAGTACGTGATGTCGAATAACTTCGCTTTCGGCGGCATTAACACGTCGTTGATTTTCAAACGGTACTCTAAATCGTGACAGTCGCCGCCTCGCTCTGGATGGCCGATGTCGACGGCATGGCGGATGAAGATGTGCTGGATTGGCTGTCGGCGAGCGAGATGGCGCGCTATCGGCGGTTTGTCCGCGCCCAGCGGCAGCGCCAGTTTGTCGCGGGGCGGATCTTGTTGCGCATGGCGCTGGGCCCCTTGCTGGGCGTGGCGCCGCGCGATATCGGAATCGAGGACCGGCCCGGCGCGGCGCCTTTGCTGAAGGCCCCCGTGCCGCGTGGCCCGGCGCCGGGCTTCAGCATCGCGCACAGCGGCCGCTGGGTGGCTTGCGCCGTCAGCGCGCAGACGGCGCTGGGACTGGATATCGAAATGCGCGATCCGCGGCGCGATCTCGCGGCGCTGGCCGCGCAGGCCTTCGATGCGGACGAGATGGCGCAGTGGATGGCTTTGGACGAGGCGCGCCGCGTCGTCGGCTTTTACAGTTTGTGGAGCGGGAAGGAAGCGCGCTTCAAGCTGGGGGAAACGGCGCAGGCGCATCGCGTCGATCTGCCGCATGAGGAATTGTCGGTGGTGTTGTGCAGCGCCTTGCCGCTGACGGCGGTGCCGCGGATAAAACTGGTGACGCTGCCGTGATCACTGCCACAGCCAGTTCCACAGGCCTGGCAGTTTCGGCTTGACGCTGGCGTCATCGACGGTGCTGGCCAGCGCGGCGCGTTCCAGCTCCGCGCGGTCGTCGTAGAACGGCTTGGCGGCCAGCGGCATATCGAGTTCGTGCGCGACATCGAGCAGGATCTCCAGGTACTCCTGGATGTGGCGCGAGGTGTAGGTGTTCACGTCGTGGAAGGTGACCACCACCGGCGTGCTGCCGTCGACCACGGGCATGGCGCCGGCGGCCCAGCGTTTGCGGGTCTCCGTCAGGTGCGTGAGCATGTTGGAGCGCTTGTGCCAGCTGAAGTTGACGCCATAGATCTTGCCGTCGTTGGCACTCAGGTCGGTCAGCAGCATGCGCATGCCATGCTGATGGTAGGACTCCAGCGTATCGGCATTGTAGGCCCAGAACGGCGGGCGCACCAGCTTGGGCGCGACGCCCGTGATGGCGGTCAGGTCGTCGACGCCGCGCTGCATCGATTCGTCCAGCGTTGCGCGGCTCATGAGGCGGTGATTGGAGTGGAAGGTGGTGGCGCTGTGCAGCGCGACCACGTGGCCTTCGTCGTATTCGCGCCGTATCAGGCCGCGTCCGACCTCTGTGCCGCCGCCATGCCAGGCGCGGGTCTGGGTGAAAAAGACGGCCTTGATGTGGTCCTGCAGCGGGTTGCTGGCCAGCGTTTCCAGGATACGCACGGTCGGATTGCCCTTGTCGGCGGCGGCCGGGCCGTCGTCGAAGGTCAGCAGGAAGCGTATCGGAGCCGGTGGCGCATCCTGGGCCATGGCGCAAGGGCCCAGCGTCATCGAGCAGAGTACAAGCAGCAGGCGGAAAAGATGGTTGGACACGGACAGTCGGCATAGCGTATGAAACGGGACCGATATTGTACGAGTTTTCCCCACGGGGGCGCCGTATTGCAGAAAACCGCGCCGGGTGCCCGGTGCGGTTTCCTATCCCTTCTTACTCGTCCAGGCTCCAGACGTACTGCATCCTGGTCCATGATTGCTGCGGCACGCCGTCCACGGTGCCGGGTTTGAAGCGGCACAGTCCCAGCCCTACTTGCGCGGCGCGGTCCAGTTCACGGAAGCCGCTCGATTTCTCGACTTTTGAATCGGCCACCCGGCCGTCGGTGCCGATCAGCAGTGCCAGCGTGACGGTGCCGGTGTCGCCGTTGCGCAGCGCGGACTTCGGATAATCCGGCTTGGCGCAGGCCTTGGCGTCCACCACCGCCGGCACCAGCTGCGGCGTGGCTTTCACCACTGTCTTGGCTCCCGGCTCGGCGACGCCGGTCGGCGTCGGCTGGGCCGGCGGCTGATCCGTCAGCGGCCGCGCCGTCACCGGCGGCGGATTGGATGGCAGCACCGGGGTTTCCACCTGCGGCACGAAGATGTCCGGCGGCGCCAGTTTGGGCAGCGGCACGTCCGGCGGCAGCACTTGCGGTGGCGGCGGCACGGGCGCGGTGGGCGTCAGGTCGATCACCGATTCCTTGACCTTGAAGATCGTCAGTTTGGAGCCATGCAGGAAGGCGGCCAGCAGCGCCACATGCAGCACGGCCACGACGGTCAGGCCGGTGAGGTTCTTTTTCTGATGCATAACTGCTCCTTGGTGGTGGTGGGAATTGCTATGTATTGGAAGTATACTATTCCATGTGGTAGTAAAATAAAAGACGATTTATGGAATTTTTTGCGCCGGACTGCTGTGGTATGCTTCTATCAACGAGTAGTAAATATTCCTGGAGGTAGCAAGTGAAAAAGATACGGGTCATGCTGGCGGACGATCACCCGATCGTGATGACGGGTTTCGCGATGTCGCTGGAAGGGCAGGGGCTGCACGTGGTGGCGCAGGCGCGCACGCCGGAGGAGGCGCTGGAGCAGTACCAGCGCCACAAGCCGGACGTGGCGGTGCTTGATATCCGCTTCGGCGACCAGTTGACCGGGCTGGACGTGGCCAGGCAGATCCTGGCGCAGTCGCCGGACGCGGCCATCGTCTTCCTCAGCCAGTTCGACCAGGACAGCCTGATCAAGGAAACTTACCGCCTCGGCGGCCGCGCCTTCATGACCAAGGACTGCGACCCGGCCGACCTGGCGGCGGCGGTGCGGCGCGCGCACGACGGCGAGCTGTACTTCCTGCCGCAGATCGCCGAGCGGCTGGCCAACCTGTCGGTGCGCGGCGACGCGTCGCCGCAGTCGCAGCTGGACGAGCGCGCGCTGGAGATCTTCACGCTGATGGCCGAGGGCCTGACCAACGCGGAGATCGCAGAGAAGCTCGACGTCTCCACCAAGACCATCAGCAATATCAGCCAGGCGGTGAAGGAGAAGCTGGGCGTGCACCGGCCGGCCTACATCACGCGGCTGGCCGTCAAATACGGCCTGATCGAGCCGTAGCGAATGCGTCTCGCGATGCGGCTTGATTTCTGGCGCCACTGGAGCGTGCGCGCGCGGTTGTTGTGCGTGACGCTCATCCCGCTGGCCTACATGTTCTGCACCTTCGTCTGGTACGCCTATCATTCGCGGCTGGCCGAGGTGCGCGAGGAGATGGCCGAACGCGGCCCGCTGGTGGCCAAGGTGCTGGCGCAGAGCAGTGAAGTCAGCCTGCTGACGCACCGCTACGACGACCTCAAGCTGACCGTCAACGGCCTGCTGCAATCGGACGCCAGCATCGACCGCATCGAGGTGCTGGACGCGCAGCGGCATGCGCTGGTGCAGGCGTCCGCGCCCGCGCCGGGCCGGCCGGACGCCCGCTACTACGAGGCGCCCGTCCTCAAGCGCCTGATGTTTGTGACCATGCTGGCGGCCGACGGCAAGCCCTATCAGAAGGACCAGCCGGCCGGCAGCAGCAGCGCGGTCGAGACCATGGGCTATGTGCGGGTGACGATGTCGCCGTCGGCGCTGCTGCTGAAGCAGACGCGCCGCTTTTATGTCGAGCTGCTGGTGGCCAGCCTTGGCCTGCTGGTGTGCGCGCTGCTGGCGTGGCAGCTGTCGCAGGGCTTGAACGCCTCGCTGCAGGCGTCGATGCAGGCGCTGCGCGCGGCCGACGCCGAGAAGCGGCGCCTGATCCGCAAGGTCAACACGGCCGTCGAGGATGAGCGCAAGAGCATCGCGCTGGAGATCCACGACGAATTGAACGCCACGCTGATCGCCGCGCGGCTGGAAGCGCAGCGCATCGTCGACGTCAGCGGGGAGGGTGAGGTGCGCGAGCGCGCGCAGTCCATCATCAAGCTGGCGCTGGGACTCTACAACAGCGGCCGCACGCTGGTGCGGCGCCTGCGTCCCGAGGTGCTGGACATGCTGGGACTGGACGGCGCGGTGGAGGAGATGGTGCGCCACTACGACCGCGCGCACGCCGGCTGCCGCTACCTGTTCCGCGCCGACGGCGAGTTCGCGCGGCTGGAGAGCGGCATCGGCATCTCGGCCTACCGCATCGTGCAGGAAGCCTTGTCCAATATCGCCAAGCACGCGCGCGCGACGCAGGTGACGGTGGCGCTGTCGCTGGACGCGGCGGGGCTGCGCATGGAGATCGCCGACAACGGCAGCGGCTACGACGCGGCGCTGGCGTCGGCCGGCATCGGCATCGTCGGCATGCGCGAGCGGGTGGCCGCGTTCGAGGGCCGCATCGACATCGCCACCGCCCTCGGCGCCGGCACCCGCATCGCCATCTTCATCCCGCAGGGCTGAGATCAATCGGTGTATAGTGAAACCGTGACTACAACGCGAGATTCATCATGGAAACCGCAGTCGTTGCCGATAGCGCCAATGAGCAACAGCAGCAGTTGCTGGCGGCGTATTCGGAAGGCAAGTTGGAGCGCCGCGAACTGGAGCAGTCCACCGGACTGTGCTTCGGCGAGATATTGAACCGGCTGGCGCGCTGGCCAGCAGCGGGGCCGAAGATATCCTGAACGCGTGGCTGGATTGATCTGGCGCCAGGTTGTTGCTTGTTGGCATATTTGCGTGGCGCGGCAAGAGGTTATAATCCGTTCAACCTTTCCGTAACACCCATCAGAACGGATGCCGCAGACATGAGCAAGCCCAATCAGTTTTCCCTGTTGACGCAACGCCGCTTCGCGCCGTTTTTCTGGACCCAGTTCCTCGGCGCGTTCAACGACAACCTGTTCAAGACCGCGCTGGTGGTCATGCTGACCTTCGACGCGATGAGCTGGACCACGCTGTCGCCGTCGCTGATCACCAACCTGATCCCCGGCCTGTTCATCCTGCCCTACGTGCTGTTCTCGGCCACCGCCGGCCAGCTGGCCGACAAGTTCGAGAAGTCCGGCCTGACCCGCTTCGTCAAGTGGCTGGAGGTGGCCATCATGTGCATCGCCGGCCTCGGATGGATGACGCACACCTTGTGGCTGCTGGTGACCGCGGTGGTCGGAATGGGCATCCACTCCACGCTGTTCGGCCCCGTCAAGTACGCCTACCTGCCGCAGCAGCTCAAGCCCGATGAACTCATCGGCGGCAACGGCGTGACTGAGATGGGCACCTTCGTCGGCATCCTGCTGGGCGAGATCCTGGGCGCGGTGCTGGTGGTGCAAAAGCCCAACGGCATCGCCTTCGAGGCCGTCGCCACCATCGCCGTGGCGCTGCTTGGCCTGGCCGCCAGCTACCGCATCCCGCTGGCGCCCGCGCCGGCGCCGGAGCTCAAGGTGAGCTGGAACTTCATCGGCGAATCGATCCGCAACCTGAGCTTCTCGCGCAAGAACCGCGTGGTGTTCCTGTCCATGCTGGGCAACTCGTGGTTCTGGTTCTACGGCGCGCTGGTGCTGGCGCAGTTCCCGGTCTACGCCAAGGACTACCTGCACGGCGACCACAGCGTGTTCGTGCTGCTGCTGACGGTGTTCTCGCTGGGCGTGGGCAGCGGCTCGCTGCTGTGCGAGCGCCTGTCCGGCCGCAAGGTGGAGATCGGCCTGGTGCCGTTCGGCTCCATCGGCCTGTCGGTGTTCGGCGCCGACCTGTATTTCGCCAGCCACGGCATCACCGCCGCCACCGGCCCGCACCTGGACGCCTTCGCCCTGATGATGCAGCACGGGATGTGGCGCGTCCTGTGCGACGTGCTGTTGATCGGCATGTTCGGCGGCTTCTTCATCGTGCCGCTGTTCGCGCTGATCCAGACCCGTTGCGACCCGGCCCACATGTCGCGCACCATCGCCGGCATGAACATCCTCAACGCGCTGTTCATGGTGGCGGCGGCCGGCCTGGCCATCGTGCTGCTGGGGCAGGGCTTCACCATTCCGCAGCTGTTCCTGGTGACAGCGCTGCTCAACGCGGTGGTGGCGCTGTACATCTTCTCGCTGGTGCCGGAGTTCCTGATGCGCTTCCTGGCCTGGATGCTGATCCACACCGTGCACCGCGTGCGCCTGATCGACGCCGACCGCATTCCCGACGAGGGCGCGGCGGTGCTGGTGTGTAACCACGTCAGCTACGTCGACGCCATCGTCATCGGCGCGGCCAGCCCGCGCCCGATCCGCTTCGTGATGGACCACCGCATCTTCAAGCTGCCGCTGCTGGGCTGGATCTTCCGCACCGCGCGCGCGATCCCGATCGCGCCGGCCAAGGAAGACCCGTGGCTGATGGAGAAGGCCTATGTCGACATCGCGCAGGCGCTGCACGAGGGCGACCTGGTGTGCATCTTCCCGGAGGGCCGCCTGACCAGCACCGGCGAGATCAATGAATTCAAGGGCGGCGTGTCGAAGATCGTCGAGCGCTCCAAGGTGCCGGTGATCCCGATGGCGCTGCGCGGGCTGTGGGGCCACCTGCTGAGCCGCAGCGGCGAGAACGTGTTCGGGCGCGCCTTCCGCAGCGGCCTGCGCTCGCGCCTGGCGCTGGCGGTCGGCGCGCCGGTGGCGCCGCAGGACGTCACGCCGGAAGGCCTGAAGGAGCGCGTGCTGGCGCTGCGCGGCGACTGGAAGTAGGCCGGGTCAGCGCGCCGCCTGCACCTGTTCGCGGTTCTGCCGCGCGCCGGCCAGGCGCAGGATCTGCTCCAGCTCCACCGGCTTGACCAGGTGATGGTCGAAGCCCGCCTCGCCGGTGCGGCGGCGGGCGTCGCTCTGGCCCCAGCCGGTCAGCGCGATCATCAAAATGCGCTCGGCGCCGGCACGCTGGCGTATCGCCCGCGCGGTCTCGTAGCCGTCCATGCCCGGCATGCCCAGGTCCATGATGATCATGTCCGGCGGCTGCTCGGCCGCCATGGCGACGGCGCCCGCGCCGTCGTACACGGGGCGCACGTCGAAGCCTTCGATCTCCAGCAGCGCCGCCAGCGAATCGGCGGCGTCGCGGTTGTCGTCCACCACCAGCACCTGCATCTTGCGGCCGTCGACGCCGCCGGCCGCCGCCAGCGGCACGGCGTCGCGCGCGGCGCCGCTCACCACCGGCAGGCGGATCGTGAATTCGCTGCCCTGGCCGGGACCGTCGCTGCGCGCCTCGACCGAGCCGCCGTGCATCTCGGCGAACTGGCGCGCCAGGCTCAGGCCGATGCCCAGCCCGCTGGAGAACTGCCCGGCCACCGTCTTGCTTTGCTCGAACATGCGGAAGATGCGCGCGATCGATTCGGCGTCCAGGCCGATGCCGCTGTCGCGCACCGTCACCAGCAGGTCGCTGCCGCGGCGCGCGGCGCGCACCACCACGTTGCCGCCCTGCGGCGTGAACTTGACCGCGTTCGACAGGATGTTGGCGAAGATCTGCACCACCCGCGCGTAGTCGGCGTCGAGCACGATGTCCTCGGGCGGCAGCTGCCAGGCCACGTGGATGCGCTTGGCGCCGGCGGCCTGCAGGCACAGCTCGCTGACGTGGTTCATCACCGCGTTCAGGCCCACCTGCTGGCGCTGCAGCTTGATCTTGCCGCTGGTGATGCGGGCCACGTCCAGCAGGTCGTCCACCAGCCGGGTCAGCAGCCGCACCTGGCGCTCGACCATGTCGCGGATGCGCGCCACCGGCGGCGCGTCCGGATACATATGGGTCAGCAGCGAGACCGAGGTGCGGATCGGCGCCAGCGGATTGCGCAGCTCGTGCCCGAGGCTGGCCAGGAATTCATCCTTGCGGCGCGCCGCCTCGCACACCTGGTATTGCTTTTTGCGCGCGCGCAGCATCGCCTGCAGCGCGGTGATCAGCGCCAGCGAACGCACCGGCCGCTCCATCAGGCTCAGGTTGCCCAGGCCGGCGACCGCCTGGCGCACCGCCGGCGAATCGGCGCCGCGATGGGTCAGCAGGATGATGGGCAGGTCGGACCAGTCGGGCTGGCGCGCCACGAACTCCTGCAGCAGCTTGTAGCCGCCCGGCGCCAGCGCCTCCTCCACGGTCAGCACCACGCCCGCGCCCAGCTCCAGCTGCGACGCCAGCTCGGCCAGCGAGCGGCACACGTGGCTGTGAAAGTCGGCCATCGCCAGCACCTTGGCCGCCAGCGGGGCGTCCTGGCCGGTCGGCGCGTAGATCAGGATGCGCGTCTCCATCGCGGTCAGTCGGCTTTGCGGGTTTTGGGCCCGTCGTAGGTGGGCACGCCGGTCAGGATGCCGTGGAAGTCCTGCAGCACCGGGCCGACGCGGATGCCCTCGCGGCCGATCTGGAAGCTGCGGATGGTGCGCTCGTGCGCGCTGCCGCGCTTCTTGAACACGGAGATCGCCTGCCGCACCTCGCCCTGCGCCTCGAAGTAGCGCAGCATGATGACGTTGTCGGCGATGTAGCTGGCGTCGATGGTGGTGCTCATGCCGCTGCCGATCATGCCCTGCTGGACCCCGACCACGATGCTGACCACGCCGCGCTGGCCCAGGTAGGTCAGCAGCTCGTGCAGGTAGATCGACAGGAAACGCTCGTCCGGCACGGCGTTCAGGTAGCCGTTCAGGCTGTCGATGACCACCACCCGCACGCCGCGCTCGACCGCCTGGGTGACCGCGTGCGTGAACTGGCCTGGCGCCAGCTCGGCCGGGTCGATCTGCTGGATGGTCAGCAGGCCGCGCTCCATGGACTCGGCCAGGTGCATGCCCAGCCCGGTGGAGCGGTTGAGCATATTGTTGCGCGCCTCCTCGAACAGGAACATGGCGCACGGCTCGCCGCGCTCGGTGGCGGCGTGCACGAACTGCGCCGCCAGCGTGGACTTGCCGGTGCCGGGCGGGCCGGAGATCAGCGTGCTCATGCCTTCCTCCAGGCCGCCGCCGATCAGCTGGTCCAGCTCCGGCAAGCCGCTGGAGAGCTGGCGCCGCTCGCTGGTGGCGCGGGTGGCGGCCGCCACCAGGCGCGGGAAGACCTTCAAGCCGCCGTTGACGATCTTGTAGTCGTGGGCGCCGCCGTGGAAGGCGATGCCGCGGTATTTGACCACCCGCAGCCGGCGCCGCTCGGCGCCGTAGGCCTGGTCGACCTGCTCGAGCGTGAGCACCGCGTGCGCCACGCTGCGCACCTGCAGGTCGGTGCTGAGGGCGGTGCGGTCGTCGAGGAAGATGGTGGTGCAGTTGCGGCTGGTGAGGTACTGCTTGAGCGCGAGCACCTGGCGGCGGTAGCGCAGCGGGCTTTCCGCCAGCAGCTGCAACTCGGACAGCGAATCGAGCACCACCCGGCGCGGGCGGTATTTGTCGATCGCCGCGACGATGCGCTGGGTGGTGGTGCCCAGCTCGATTTCGGACGGGTGGAAAATGGTGTACTGCTGTTGCGGGTCGAGCACGTCCTCGTTGGGCAGGATTTCCTCGATGTGGATGCCCTCCATGGTCCAGCCGTGCGACTCGGCCACGCTGCGCAGCTCGACGGCGGTCTCGGCCAGCGTGATGTACAGCACGGATTCGCCGTGGCGCGCGCCTTCGTTGAGGAACTGCAGCGCCAGCGTGGTCTTGCCGGTGCCCGGTTCGCCCTCGACCAGGTACAGCCGGTCGCGGGTCAGGCCGCCGGCCAGGATCTCGTCCAGGCCCGGCACGCCGGAGGATAGAAAGAGGGTGGTGACGCTGTTTTGGGCTTGCATGGTCTTGCTCCGGAATGTGGCCGCCGCGGAGCACGCTCCGCAGCGTATTTTGGCCTGATACTACCTGAAACAGGCGCCACGGGATTTTCGATATGCAAGCGTGCGTACGCTAGCGCACATAATTTCCGGAAGGCTACACCGCGGTCGGGGCGGCGGCATGGCGCTGCTTGTCGGCGTACATGGCGCGGTCGGCGCGGTTGAGCAGCATCTCGATGTCCTGCGGATCGTCGGGATGGTGGATGGCGATGCCGATGCTGGCGCTCAGCGAGACGGTGGCGGTCTTGAGGTGGAACGGCTGCTGCAGCGCCGGCCGCAGCTTGTCGGCGATCTCCTGGGCAGCGGTGTCGCTGTGCAGGTTCTCCAGGATGACGATGAATTCGTCGCCCGCCAGCCGGCCCACGGTGTCGGTCTTGCGCACGGTGTGCTGGACCCGCACCGCGAACTGGCGCAGCAGCTCGTCGCCTTCCTCGTGGCCGTACTGGTCGTTGACCTGCTTGAAGCGGTCGAGGTCGAGGAAGAACACGGCGCAGCTGTGGCGCAGGCGGCTGGAGCGCTGGATCGCCTCGGCCAGCGCGGTCATCAGCGCGCGCCGGTTGGGCAGGCCGGTCAGCGTGTCGCGCAGCGCCATCGCCGCCATCGACTCGAACAGCGACTTGCGTTCGCTGATGTCGTGCAGGAAGGCGATGAACAGGTGGCCGCTGCTGCGCGGCACGTAGGCCAGCGACACCTCCACCGGCAACTCCTGGCCGGCGCGGTTGTGCAAGGTCAGCTCGATGCGGCGGTTGAGCACCGTGTCGCCGCCGCACTCGGCCAGCTGGCGCATGTCGCGCTCATAGGCGCGGCGCAGCAGCGGCGGCAGCACCATGGCCGCCAGCGGCTGGCCGATCACCTCGGCGCGGCTCCAGCCGATCAGCTTTTCGGCCTGGCGGTTCCAGTCCAGCACCACGCCGCCCGGATCGAGCGCGATGAAGGCGTCGTGCGCGTTGTCCAGGATGGCGCGCAGCTCGGCCGCGCGTTCCTGCAGCAGCAGCTGCGTGCTTTGCTCCTGCGCCAGCGCGCGCTCCAGCAGCAGCGCCTTGCGGGCGATCTCGCGGGTGCGCTCGCCCACCGTCGATTCCAGCTGCTCGTTCATGCGGCGCAGCGTGGCCAGGTGGCCCTGCTCGTTGCGCACCAGGTCGGCCAGCGCCCGCGACAGCACCTGCGCCTCGTGGAAGCTGTCGACCAGCGGGATGGGCGGCAGCGCGTCGGGCGCGGTGTCGGCCGGCGCGGCCGAGCGTTCCTCGATGTTCTTGCTGAGCGCGTTGAGCGGACGCGTGAGGCGCCGCGCCGCCGCCGACGCGGCCAGCGCCATGGCCGCGCCGAGGGTGGCGCCCAGCAGCAGGATCTGGCGCTCCAGCGCACGGGCCTCGGCCAGCGCCACGTCCTCCCGCTGGCGCACCAGCACCGACCAGGTCAGCGTGGCGGGATTGTTCATGTCGCCGGTGCGCGAGAAGCCGGTCAGGTAGCTGTGGCCATCGGCCCAGGTTTCCTTCTGCGACCCCGGCGCGCCCGTTTGCGACAGCGCCAGGCTGGCGGCGCCGATGGTGGTCTCCTCGGTGCCCTTGGGGCCCAGCATCACGGTGCCGTCGCCGCGCACCACGTAGATGTCGGCCGAATACTGCCGGTCGGCCGGCGTGAGGATGGTCTGCGCCAGGCGCCGCGCCCAGTTCCAGCTCATGTGCACGCACAGCACGCCCCGGTAGCTGCCGTCGCTGCGCCGCACCGGGCCGGCGGCGTCGACGAAGCGCCACGGGTCGGCGCTGTAGGGCAGCTTTTTGCCGAGCAGGGAGGCGGGATGGAAGTCGCCGGCGTAGAGCTTTTCGCGCCCGCCCTTGAACCAGGCGCGCGTGCTGACATCCTGGCCTTCGAGCTGGCCCTGGGTGGCGGCGTAGACGCTGCCGTCGGGATTGGCCAGGCCGATCCACGCGTAGTCGGGGAAGGTTTTTTGCAGGCTTTCGAGCACCTGGCGGATCTCGGCGGGGGAGCGGGCGTCGCGGATCTGCGGCAGCTCGGTGAGCAGCTGGACGTCGCCGGTGGCCTTCTGCACCACGCGGTTGAGCGCATCGCGCATCTGCCACGACAACTGCTGCAAACGCAGGCCCGCTTCGCGCTCGGCGTAGTCGATGGCGAAGTGATCGACCAGCACCAGCAGCGACAGCACCGACATCAGCACCGTCGCGGCCACCCCCACCGTCACCAGCGTGGTGAGGCGCGGCCGGGCCGTGCGTGGGGTGGGCTGCAAGATCATGGTTCGGGCCAAAAAAGATGTCCGAAAGAAATTAAATTCATTGTAGCACCGGGTATGGCGCATGCCCCCGCCAGAGGGAGAAATTCCCCTTCAATCGCCACGATTTGTCGTGTCGTGGACAAATAACTTGCTTGACTTAATTAGAATGATCGTTCATTCTACGCACCTATGCACAATTTTTATACAGGAAGTCCCACCATGGAAGCTCTTTTCTGCAGGACCGCAGCCCTGATCACCGCAGCCGCGCTCGCCGCCGGCTGCTCCCCATCCACGACCGAGGCACCGGGCGCTCACCGCGCGCCGGTGGCGGAAGTGGGCGTTTTTAAGGTGGCGCCGGAAGCGCTGCACATCACGACCGAACTGCCGGGCCGCACCGCCGCCTTCCAGGTGGCCGAAGTGCGCCCGCAGGTCAGCGGCCTGATACAAAAACGCCTGTTTGTCGAGGGCGCCGACGTCAAGGCCGGCGTGGCGCTGTACCAGATCGACGCGGCCAGCTACCAGGCGGCCTACAACTCGGCCAAGGCGGCGCTGGCCAAGGCCAAAGCCAACCTGATGACCAGCGGCCCGAAAGTGGCGCGCTACAAGGATTTGGTGGCGATCGAAGGCGTGAGCCGCCAGGACTACGACGACGCCGTCGCCGCCAACGAGCAGGCCAAGGCCGACGTGGAGTCGGCCGCCGCCGCGCTGGAGCAGGCGTCCATCAACCTCAAATACACGCACGTCGACGCGCCGATCAGCGGCCGTATCAGCCGCTCGGCCGTGACGCCGGGCGCGCTGGTGACGGCCAACCAGGCCACCGCGCTGACCACCGTGCAGCAGCTGGATCCGATCTATGTCGATGTCACGCAGTCGAGCGAAGACCTGCTGCGCCTGAAGCGCGAGCTGGAAAGCGGCGGCCTGAAACAGGCCGGCGGCCAGGCCAAGGTCACGCTGCTGCTGTCGGACGGCAGCAAGTACGCCGAAAGCGGCAAGCTGCAGTTCTCCGACGTGACGGTCGATACCGGCACCGGCAATGTCACCCTGCGCGCGCTGTTCCCGAATCCGAAGCACGACCTCCTGCCCGGCATGTTCGTGCGCGCGGTGGTGGAGTCGGGCGTCAACGAGCAGGCCATCGCCGTGCCGCAGCAGGGCGTGACCCGCAACGCCAAGGGCGAGGCGACCGCGCTGGTGCTCAACAAGGAAGGCAAGGTCGAACAGCGCACGCTGGTCACCGGCGGCACCATGGGCGACCGCTGGCTGGTCAAGTCCGGCCTGAACGCGGGCGACCTGCTGATCGTCGAGGGCGTGCAGAAGGTGAAGCCTGGCGCGCCGGCCAACGCCGCCAAGCCCGTCAACGCCGTGGCCGCGGGCGGCGCCATGCCGTCCAGCGCCAATAGCGCGCAGTAAAGGAGCATCGCCATGTCACGTTTCTTTATTGACCGCCCGATCTTCGCGTGGGTCGTCGCCATCGTCATCATGCTCTCGGGCGTGATCGCGATCCTCGGCCTGCCGATCGCGCAGTATCCAAGCATCGCGCCGCCGTCGATTTCGATCAGCGGCTCGTATCCGGGCGCCTCCGCCAAGACGGTGGAAGACGCCGTCACCCAGGTCATCGAACAGAAGATGAAGGGCATCGACGGCTTGCGCTACATGTCCTCGTCGAGCGACGGCACCGGCGGCATCAGCATCACGCTGACCTTCCGGAGCGGCACCAACCCGGACATCGCCCAGGTGCAGGTGCAGAACAAGCTGCAGCTGGCCACGCCGCTGCTGCCGGCCATCGTCACGCAGCAAGGCCTGGTGGTGGCCAAGGCCACCAAGAACTTCATGATGGTGCTGGGCTTCGTGTCCGAAGACGGCAGCATGAAGCAGGCCGACCTGGGCGACTACGTGGCCGCCAACGTCATCGATCCGCTCAGCCGCATCGAAGGCGTGGGCGACGTGACGCTGTTCGGCGCCCAGTACGCGATGCGCATCTGGCTCGATCCGGCCAAGCTGCAAAGCTATCAATTGACGCCGGCCGACGTGACGGCCGCCATCACCGCGCAGAACACGGAAGTGTCGGCCGGTGAGCTGGGCGGCGCGCCCGCCGTGGCGGGGCAGCAGCTGAATGCCACCGTCTCGGCGCAGAGCCGCCTGCAGACCGCCGAGCAGTTCGGCGCGATCTTGCTGAAGACCGCCAGCAGCGGCGCCACCGTGCATCTGCGCGACGTGGCCCGCATGGAGCTCGGCAGCGAGAACTACAACGTGCTGGCCCGCTACAACGGCAAGCCGGCCACCGGCGTCGCCATCAAGCTGGCCACCGGCGCCAACGCGCTCGATACCGCCAACGCCGTCAAGGCGCGCATCGCGGTGATGGAGAAGCAGTTCCCTGCCGGGATGAAGGCGGTGATCGCCTTCGACACCACGCCGTTCGTCAAGCTGTCGATCGAGGAAGTGGTCAAGACGCTGGTGGAGGCGGTGATCCTGGTGTTCCTGGTGATGTACCTGTTCCTGCAAAACTTCCGCGCCACGCTGATCCCGACGATGGCGGTGCCGGTGGTGCTGCTGGGGACTTTCGCGATCCTGTCGGCGTTGGGCTACTCGATCAACACGCTCACCATGTTCGCGGTGGTGCTGGCGATCGGCCTGCTGGTCGACGACGCCATCGTGGTGGTGGAGAACGTCGAGCGCGTGATGACGGAGGAAGGCCTGTCGCCGATCGAGGCGACGCGCAAATCGATGGGCCAGATCAGCGGCGCGCTGGTGGGCATCGCCATGGTGCTGTCGGCGGTGTTTGTGCCGATGGCCTTCTTCAGCGGTTCCACCGGCGTGATCTACCGCCAGTTCTCGGTGACGATCGTGTCGGCGATGGTGCTGTCGGTGCTGGTGGCGATGATCTTCACGCCGGCGCTGTGCGCGACCCTGCTCAAGCCTGTGGCCAAGGGCCACACGGCGATCAACACCGGCTTCTTCGGCTGGTTCAACCGCAGCTTCGACCGCGGCAGCTTCAAGTACCAGGGCTGGGTGGGTGCGCTGCTGAACCGCAGCGGACGTTCGCTGGTGATGTACGCGCTGCTGCTGGCGGTGCTGGCCTTCGTGTTCGTGCGCCTGCCGACTTCCTTCCTGCCGGAAGAAGACCAGGGCGTGCTGTTCTCGCAAATCCAGCTGCCGACCGGCGCGACCCAGCAACGCACGCTGAAGGTGATCGAAAAAGTCGAGCAGCACTTCCTGAACGAGGAAAAGGATTCGGTGGCGTCGGTGTTCGCGGTGGCTG
Source organism: Rugamonas sp. A1-17 (assembly GCA_025548565.1). Taxonomy (GTDB): domain Bacteria; phylum Pseudomonadota; class Gammaproteobacteria; order Burkholderiales; family Burkholderiaceae_D; genus Rugamonas. The sequence goes on along the minus strand of JAJLPB010000010.1, from coordinate 8,314 downwards.
GCTTCAGCTTCAGCGGCAACGGCCAGAATACCGGCATCGCCTTCGTGCGCATGAAGGACTGGTCCGAGCGCAAGAGCGCTGGCCAGCGCGTGAATGCGATCGTCGGCCGCGCCATGGGCAGCTTCTCGCAGATCAAGGATGCGATGGTGTTCGCCTTCGCGCCGCCTGCGGTGCTGGAACTGGGTAACGCCAGCGGCTTCGACCTGCAACTGCAGGACCAGGGTGGCGTGGGCCACGAGGCGCTGATGGCGGCGCGTAACCAGATGCTGGGCATGGCGTCCAAGAATCCGGTGCTGATGGCGGTGCGTCCGAACGGACAGGAAGATACGCCGCAGTACAAGATCACCGTCGACCAGCAGAAGGCCACCGCGCTGGGCTTGTCCGTCGCCGATGTGAACAAGGTGCTGAGCACCGCCTGGGGCAGCGCCTACGTCAACGACTTCGTCGACCGTGGCCGCGTGAAGAAGGTGTACATGCAGGGGCAGCCCGATTCGCGCATGTCGCCGGAAGACCTGGGCAAATGGTTTGTCCGCAATGCCGACGGCGAAATGGTGCCTTTCTCGGCCTTCTCGACCGGCAAGTGGATCTACGCATCGCCGCGCCTGGAGCGCTACAACGGCCTGCCATCGACCGAGATCCTCGGCATGCCGGCGCCGGGCCAGAGCTCGGGCGCCGCGATGGCGGAAATTGAAAAGATGGCGGCCAAGCTGCCGCCGGGGATCGGCTTCGAGTGGACCGGCTTGTCGACGGAGGAACGCGACTCCGGCTCGCAAACCACGCAGCTGTATGCGATCTCGATCCTGATCGTGTTCCTGTGCCTGGCCGCGCTGTATGAAAGCTGGTCGATTCCATTCTCGGTGCTGCTGATCGTGCCGCTGGGCGTGATCGGCACGGTGCTGGCGACGTTCGTGTTCAAGCTGTCGAACGACGTGTACTTCCAGGTCGGTTTGCTGACCGTGGTGGGCCTGGCGGCGAAGAACGCGATCCTGATCGTGGAATTCGCGAAGGAGCTGCAGGAGCAGGGCGTTGAGCTGAAGCAGGCGACCCTGCAGGCAGTGCGTCTGCGACTGCGTCCGATCCTGATGACGTCCATCGCGTTTGGCCTCGGCGTGCTGCCGCTGGCGATCAGCAGCGGCGCCGGTTCCGGCAGCCAGAACGCGATCGGCGTCGGCGTGTTGGGCGGGATGCTGTCCGCCACCTTCCTGGGCATCTTCTTTGTGCCGGTGTTCTTTGTACTGGTGCGCGGTTTCTTCAGCAAGAAGGCCGCCGCTCCTGTTGCCGCTGTGGAGGCGCATTAATCATGAAAAAATCTTTACTCACAATGGCGGTGCTGGCCGCACTGGCCACCACCTTGGGCGGTTGCAGCCTGGCGCCGGTGTATGAACGTCCGGCGCAACCGGTGGCGCAGTCTTGGCCGGCCGGCGACGCCTACAAGGGAGTGCCGGCAGCGGCGGCCGATGCCAGGCCGGTCTCCGAAATCCAGTGGCGCGAATATTTCGCCGACGAGCGCCTGCGCAAGGTGATCGAGCTGGCGCTGGCCAACAACCGCGACCTGCGCGTATCGGTGCTCAACATCGAGAAGGCCAAGGCGCAGTACAACATCGACAGCGCGGCACTGCTGCCCAAGCTGTCGGCCAACGTCAGCCAGAGCGCATCGCGCACGCCATCGACCATGACCAGCACCGGCGAGGCGGCCATCAACCGCCAGTACAGCGGCGGATTGGCGATGGCCTCGTATGAGCTGGACTTCTTCGGCAAGGTGCGCAACCTGTCGGAGGCAGGTTTGCAGACCTACCTCGGCACCGAGGAAGCGCGCCGCGCGCAGCAGATCACGCTGGTGGCCGAAGTGGCCAATGCCTATCTGACGCTAATCGCCGACCAGCAGCGCCTGACGCTGGCGGCGGAAACGCTGCGCAGCCAGCAGACCTCCTATGACTTGAGCAAGAAGCGTTTCGACTCCGGCGTCACCTCCGGCGTGGACATGTACGAAGCGCAGACCAGCGTGGAATCGGCGCGCAGCGACATGGCGGTCTACACCGCGCAGGTGGCGCTGGACCAGAACGCGCTGACGCTGCTGGTTGGCAGCGGCGTGCCCGCGGAACTGCTGCCAGCGGGCGAGTTGGACGCGGTGACGCAGCTGGCGGCGATTCCGGCCGGCCTGCCATCGGACCTGCTGCAATCGCGGCCCGACGTGCAGGAGGCCGAACGTTCGCTGCGCGCCGCCAACGCCAACATCGGCGTGGCGCGCGCCGCCTTCTTCCCCAGCATATCGCTGACGGCGTCGGGCGGCAGCGCGAGCAGCAACTTGTCCGGCCTGTTCAAGGCGGGATCGTCGACGTGGAGCTTCGTCCCGCAGATCAATTTGCCGATCTTCGACGGCGGCGTCAATCGCGCCAACCTGAATATCGCCAAGGCCAATCGCGACATCTCGGTGGCGCAGTACGAGAAGGCGATCCAGGTGGCGTTCCGCGAGGTGGCGGACGCGCTGGCCCAGCGCGGCACGCTGGACGAGCGCATCGCCTCGCAGCAGGCGCTGGTCGATGCGGCCGACAAGAGCTTCCGCATCCACGAGGCGCGCTACCGCAAGGGCGCGGACTCGTACCTGAACGCGCTGGTGTCGCAGCGCGCGTTGTACGCGGCGCAGCAAGGGCTGATCACCGCGCGGCTGGGCAAGTCCAGCAACGCGGTCACGCTGTACAAGGTGCTGGGCGGCGGCTGGCAGCCGGAAGTCGCGCCGCAGCGGGGCTAGGGCGGTTGGGGCGGCGGGCGCCGAGTGTTGCGCGCCCGCCGCCTCCGGTCGCTGATAAATTGACAAAAGTGGCAGCCTTCGCCACAGTACCGCCTCAGGCAAGACCGTTACCCAAGGAAGACCCCATGACCGCACCTATCGCAAAACGACGTACCGACCCGGAACGGGCGCAGAACCGGCGCAACCAGGTGCTGGAAGCGGCCGCCGTCTGCTTTGCGCGCAGCGGCTTCCACGGCGCTAGCATGGCCGAGATATCCAAGCAGGCCGGCATGAGCGCGGGGCATATTTATAACTACTTCGACGGCAAGGATGCCATCATCCTGGCCTTTGTGGCGCGCGAGGCGGAACATGTCTCGGGACTGCTGCGCGACCTGGCCTCGCGCGAGGATCCGCTGGAAGCGATCCTGGAAGATGCGCCCATCCACATCGACGAGTCGCTGGACCCGCAGCCGTGGGGCGTGCCGCTGGAGATGTTTGCCGAGGCCTCGCGCAATCCGGTCATCGCCGCCAAGATGCGCGAAAACGAGGAAGTCTCGCGGGCGCAGTTGCGGGCACTGGTCAAGCGCGGTCGGGAACAGCGCAACCTGCCGGTGGACGACGTGCTGCTGGACGGCCGCCTCGACACGCTGATCTCCTACTTCCACGGCCTGACGATACGCGCGCTGTACCGGCCCGACATGAACCGCGCCAGCCTGGCGGATGCTTTCCGCGTCGCCATGCGCGCGTTGCTGATGACCTGATTTGTCTCGTATTGTTTCCGTCCGCTGCACGCGGGCGGAGGCTGTTGTACCATGCCTGATCTCCCATTCCAGCTATCGGAGCATCATGCCATCCTACGTTATTCCCGCTCACGACATCGTCGGCCTGCCGGTCGCCGGTACTTCCGACCTGTTCCCGGTACGCCGCGTCTACTGCGTCGGCCGCAACTACGCTGCGCACGCGCGCGAGATGGGCTTCGACCCTGACCGCGAACCGCCATTCTTCTTCTGCAAACCGAACGACGCACAGGCGGTCGTCCCGGTGGCGCCGGACGCGGTGCTGGAGCTGCCGTATCCGCAGGTGACCAACAACCTGCACTATGAGTGCGAACTGGTGGTCGCCATCGGTAAGGGCGGCAGCGATATCGCCGTGGAGGACGCGGCCGGGCATATCTTCGGCTACGCGGTGGGACTGGACATGACGCGGCGCGACCTGCAATTCAAGATGCGCGACGCCGGCCGCCCCTGGGAAATCGGCAAGGCCTTCGACTATTCGGCGCCGGTGGGCCTGATCCACCGCGCCGCCGAAGCGGGCGACATCAACCACGCTGCGATCCGGCTGGATGTGGATGGCGTGACCAAACAGTCGGCCACCATCGATCATCTGATCTGGTCGATCAGCGAGACCATCGCCAATTTATCCACGCTGTTCGCGCTGGCGCCGGGGGACTTGATCTTCAGCGGCACGCCGGAGGGCGTGGGCGCGGTGGTGCGCGGGCAGACGCTGGTGGGGGAGGTGGACGGCTTGTCCGGCATCGCGGTTAAATTGGTATAAACCGTTTATAGCAAGGCGGCGATGGCCGTCAGGGCGTCCAGGGCGCCCATCGCCAGGCCGACGTCGCGCGGGCTGGCGACATCCGGCTCGCGCGGGTTAATCCGTATCATGCGGCCGCCGTGCTTGACGACCACGCGCTGGCTGAAATTGCGCACCGACGGTATCGCGACGCCCGCGCCCAACTCGATCACCAGCGGCCGTTGCGCCGCCTGCAGCACGGCTTGCAGGCGCGCCTCCTGCACCACCGCGCGGCGCTCGTTCCAGCCCCAGTCGCCGAACATCAGGATATTCGGCCGCGCCATGCCGCCGCAGTGCGGGCATAGCGGCGCGGCGTTCAGCAGGCGGCAGGCGTCGGTATCGACTTGCGGCACGAAGGCGTCGGCGCTCCAGATATCGGGGCCGCAGGGCTCCATGCATTGCAGGTGATGGATGGAGCCGTGGCATTCGTAGATGCGCTGCGGGTCGAAGCCGGCGCGATGGAAATGGCCGTCGACGTTGCTGGTGAAGACGCCGTAGCCGCCATCCATCTTGTCGCCCCAGGCCTTGAGCAGGGCGAAGCCGGCGTGCGGCGCGGTGTCGCGGTAGAGCTGCAGGCGATGGCCGTAGAAGCCCCACGCCAGCGTGGGATCGGAGCGGAAGGTGTAGGGCGTGGCGACGCTGGCGAATTCCATGCCGGCGCGGCCGAGGGCGGGGTAGACTTTCCAGAAGCCCTCGTTGCCGCGGAAGTCGGGCAGGCCGGAATCGACGCCCATGCCGGCGCCGGCGGCGATAATCAGCGCATCGGCCTGGCGGACGAGATCGGCGGCTTGTTCGAGGTCGGCGAGTTCTGCGGGGAAGTGCATGCGGTTTCTATGGCGGGCGGAAATTCATATCTTACTCCTGCCGGGCGGGGTGTTGCGGCCACGCGAAAGCAAACATGACAAATACTTAAAGGGGCTGCTATAATCTCAAATTCGTCGGGGCGTAGCGCAGCCTGGTAGCGTACTTGCATGGGGTGCAAGGGGTCGGAAGTTCGAATCTTCTCGCCCCGACCAATAGAATCAACAGCTTAGGCCAGTCTTCGGACTGGCCTTTGTTGTTTTTGCAAGTCCGTACCCCAACAAATACCCCAACAAACTTCTTTTAGCGGTCAAACCCGCGTCTCACGATTTTCTGCCGGTGTTGGGGTACAACGGCGACTGGCCTCGATACGGCTTTCCACCCAGGCCAGCACCTCTTCCCGAACCCATGCCGAAGCGTGCCTGGTGATCTTAACCCGCGCCGGGAATTCGCCGCGCTTGGTGTAGGCGTACACGGTGCTGCGCGACAGCCCGCAGATCGCCATCACTTCCGGCAGGCGGATCATTCGTGTGGTGCGGGGCAGGGATGATCGGTTCATGTCTTCCTCCTTTGTACATGTGCTGCCAGCACTGTCCTCCGGTTGCCGCGCAAGTGCGACCCGAAATTGGCCCGGTTTTTGGCGTCGATTCTTCGCTAGCTTCGCCGACAAATAAATCGAAGAGAATTTCAAGGCGGTGATGCGGGCGCGATGCGAGGTGGAGGACAATATGCTTTTCGACGCGAAGGATCGCCCTTCGCGCAACTTGGCATCGCGCCAGGCGTAGCGCTCGTCACGCGCCCTTAGATACAGCATCCGTATAGCTTCATCCCAGATCGGCTTCGCCCTGAGCGGGCCGGTGATGTGCCGGGCTCCCGGCTACATCAAACAACGTTCGCGCGTCATTCCCGCGTACGCGGGAATCCAATTTCGTGTGCAACATCAAGTACCTTCCTAGCCGCACGCGCCGTCCAACCGCGCGTGCATGTCGATACGCCGCCCTAGTCTGCGGCGCAAGCCGCGCGTCGTTACTGGCGGCCTGCTGCCAGTGACGACGCGCTAGCAACCAAGCGCTATATGGGCTCCGCCGCTGTTTTCTCAGTGACGCAGGCCAGTGACGGCGGATCTACCGCCATCAGCGCAGCAGAACGCTGCTTGCCAACCTTGCCCCTCGTGGGCCGACAACGTGTGCGAGGCACACCCCATGGACCCTGGGTAACTGGTCCCACCTCGATCAGGCTTCTACAAGGAGCGGATCGCGGCGCCACACGCGCATGCGGCGCGGGCAAGCAGTGAACACACCGCATACACGGGAGTGGTGTCCCGAGGCCTTTACAAACCGTCCTTGCTGCGGCAAGCACGGAGGCCAGAAACACTTACCTGACTCGATCACACCAAGTTTGATTTTAGGAGCATGCGATGCGCGACTTGAACTATCAACTCAAGCAGCTATGCGACCGCAATCGCGACGGCAGCTATGCCACGCAGGCCGACCGCGCGCGGATACTCTCGCACGTCGCCAACCAGCTGCACGATCTCGGATATCGCCATATGAATGCTGACAGTCTGCGTCCCAAGCATGTGGACGCGCTGGTGCAGCAGTGGAAAGCCGATGGCGTCAGCGCCGGCACGATGAAGAACCGAATGAGCGCCATGCGGTGGTGGGCGCAGAAGATCGGCAAGGACAACATCATCGCGCGCGACAACGGCAGCTACGACATCGACAAGCGCACCTTTGTCACCAACATCTCCAAGGCCAAGGTGCTTGATGATGCGCGCTTGGCGAAGATCACGGATGCCTACACGGCCATGTCCCTCCGCTTGCAGTCCGCGTTTGGTTTGAGGCGCGAGGAGAGCATCAAGATCGTGCCTGCGTGGGCCGATGGCGGCGATCGACTAAGGCTCAAGGACTCATGGACTAAGGGCGGAAAATATCGTGAGATCGCCATCCGCACGCCTGAACAGCGGGAAGTTCTCAACGAAGCCAAGCGGCTCGTCGCTGGCGGAAGCCTTATCCCCAGTCACGTGCAGTATCGCGATCAGCTGCAACGCTTTCGCGCCCAATGCGACAGGGCGAGCATTCACGGGGTGCACGGTCTACGCCATCATTATGCGCAGTTACGCTACCAACAGCTCAACGGCTGGCAGTGCCCAGCGCGCGGTGGTCCACGCTCATCTCAGCTAAGTCCCGAGCAGCGGGAGCGTGATCTCTCGGCAAGGCTCTTATTGTCCGAAGAAATGGGTCACGGTCGAGAGCAAATCACTGCCGTCTATCTCGGCCGCTAGGGCGGGGGCTTTTACTCTGTGCAGCATTAACCTGTGACAAAGAGTGAATTTTTCACAAGTGCAACATGCTATGCTTCTCAGCGAAATGGCGTTCTCCTTGAGATTGCCTGTATCGGCCAGCAGAATGAGCCTGGCCAGTAGCGAACCTGGCCAGTGAAGATTCAACTCGGAGTACAGATGCAGTTAGCTATCAAGGTTGGTAAATGTTGCTTGCTTCTGCTAATTGGAATTTCCATAGCCATCCTATGGGTGTATTGCCACGGTTTTCTACCTCACGAGTTCTACGGAGCCAAGGCGATCAACCCCGATGCGGAGCGAATTGGTGGCATGATCACGCTCACCGTCCTTTTTGCTGGCCCTGCCTGGCCAATTAATCGGCTGTATCCTGCCCGCACGGTTTTGGCTTCTGCCATAGTCGGATGGATACCCTTGGCGTTATCATTGGCGCTTGTCTATCAAACCAATATGGCAATAAATGGTGCTCTATCGTTGAGTTTAGCGACAGTAGAAGGCGTGCTATGCTGGTTGGCGATTATCTTAGGCGCATGGACAGTTAAAATAGTATCGAGGCCAAATTTTTAAAGCAGTCTGCATGCGGCCAGTTGCAGACCTTCGGAATAGGAACGGAAGAGAAATTGGGACGAGTGATATGAGAACGTATGAGACCTTCAATGATGCGAAACTTTTGGCTCAAGACGTACTATCAAAATCGCTTGATGCGAACATAGGTTGCGCACTGATTGCGTCTATCGCTGCGAAGCTTCATTATCCGGCGTCCCTAGAATTATTTCCCGCCTTAGCTCATGACCAATCTGGGCATGAGGAGGTTGGAATCTCGGCCGCCGAGTGCGTGGATGACATTTTTGAGGCTTGCCGCGTGTTATTGGTATGTTCGGCCAAAGAGCACCACGACATCTAGCGGCCACAGG
>JAJLPB010000001.1 GCA_025548565.1 Rugamonas sp. A1-17 | reverse complement strand
ATACGCCAGCGTGCCAACGTCATTCCCGCGCAAGCGGGAATCCATGCCACGCATCCGGTTCAAACTCAACATGGGTTCCCGACTGCGCGGGAACGACAGGCGGGGCCGCTTTGCGGGTTAACTGTCGGCTACGGCAAACAAACCGTATAATCCTCCATTTAGCGACAGTTTCCACCAGATTCCCATGAAGGTATTTCGCGGTCTACCCAATGCAGCGGCGCGCGCGCCGTGCGCGCTCACGATCGGCAATTTCGACGGCGTCCACCTCGGCCACCAGGCCTTGCTGGGCCGCGTGCGCGCAGCCGCCACCAGCCTCGGGCTGGAAGCGGCCGTGATGACCTTCGAGCCGCATCCGCGCGAATTCTTCGCCCAGAAGGCCGGCGACCTGTCGAAAGCCCCGGCCCGCATCGCCAACCTGCGCGACAAGCTGCAATCGCTGTCCGACAACGGCATCGACCGCGTCATCGTGGAGCACTTCTCGGCCCATTTCGCCGCGCTCACGCCGCAGGAATTCACCGAAAAGGTGCTGGTCGAGGGCCTGCATGTCAAATGGCTGATGGTCGGCGACGACTTCTGCTACGGCGCCCGCCGCGCCGGCAACGTGCAGATGCTGCTGGAAGCGGGCAAGCAATACGGCTTCCACGTCGAGACCCTGCCCACCGTGATGAACGGCAGCACCCGCATCTCCTCCTCCGCCGTGCGCGCCGCGCTGGGCACGGGCGACTTCGCCCATGCCGAGGCGCTGCTGGGCCATCCCTACGCCATCTCCGGCCACGTGATCCATGGCCAGAAGCTGGGCCGCACGCTCGGCTTCCCCACGCTGAACCTGCGCGTGCCGCACCGCCCCGCGCTGGCCGGCATCTTCATCGTGCAGGTGCACGGCCTGGCCGAGCACCCGCTGCCGGCCGTGGCCAGCCTGGGCGTGCGCCCCACCGTCGACGACAGCGGCCGCGTGCTGCTGGAGGTGCACGTCTTCGACTTCGCCCAGAGCTGCTATGGCGCGCAGGTGCGCGTCGAATTCCTGCACAAGATCCGCGACGAGGAAAAATACGTCGACCTGCCGACACTGACCGCCGCCATCCACCGCGATGCCGACATCGCCCGCGCGTATTTTGCCGAACGCTTCAAGGAACGCGAAGGCGCCATCACGGCCACCGACCGAATTTAACCGCGCGACCAGCTACGCGCGCCGGCTACACAGAACTCCCCGAATAAAAAATCACCGAAGATAACCATGTCCGATAACAAATCCGCAAAAAAGCCTGAAAGTAAATACCCGGTCAACATGACCGAAACCCCGTTCCCGATGCGCGGCGATATGGCCAAGCGCGAGCCCAACTGGGTCAAGGAATGGCAAGACAAGAAGATCTACGAGCGTGTGCGCAAAGCCGCCGCCGGCCGTCCTAAATTCATCCTGCACGACGGCCCGCCGTACGCCAACGGCGACATCCACATCGGCCACGCCGTCAACAAGATCCTGAAGGACATGGTGGTCAAGGCCCGCGGCATGGCCGGCTACGACGCGCCCTACGTGCCGGGCTGGGATTGCCATGGCATGCCGATCGAGATCCAGATCGAAAAACTGTACGGCAAAAACCTGCCGACCGCCGAAGTGCTGACCAAGGCCCGCGCCTACGCCTACGAGCAGGTCGACCGCCAGCGCAAGGACTTCATCCGCCTGGGCGTGCTGGGCGAATGGCAGAACCCTTACCTGACCATGAACTATTCGAACGAGGCCGACGAACTGCGCGCCCTCGGCCAGCTGCTGAAGAAAGGCTACGTCTACCGAGGCCTGAAGCCGGTCAACTGGTGCTTCGACTGCCAGTCCGCCCTGGCCGAAGCCGAAGTGGAATACCAGGACAAGCGCGATCCGGCCATCGACGTCGGCTTCAAGTTCGCCGAATTCGACAAGCTGGCCACCGCCTTCGGCATGGACAAGCTGCCGACCGAGAACGGCTTCATCGTCATCTGGACCACCACCCCGTGGACCATCCCGTCCAACCAGGCGCTGAACGTCAACGCGGAAGTGATCTACTCGCTGGTGCAGACCGAGCGTGACGGCCAGCCATTGCTGCTGATCCTGGCGCAGGACCTGGTCGAAGCCTGCCTGGCGCGCTACAAGCTCGAAGGCACCACCATCGCCACCTGCCACGGCGCGGCGCTGGGCGGCATCAGCTTCCGCCATCCGCTGCACGCCTCGGACGCCTTCTTCGACCGCATGTCGCCGATGTACCTGGCCGAATACGTGACCACCGAAAGCGGCACCGGCGTGGTCCACTCGGCGCCAGCCTACGGCCTGGACGACTTCATCTCCTGCCGCGCGCATGGCATGAAGGACGAGAACATCCTGACCCCGGTCATGGGCGACGGCAAATACGCCGCCTCGCTGCCGCTGTTCGGCGGCATGACGATCTGGGAAGCCTCCAAGCCGATCTGCGCCGCCCTGAAGGAAGCGGGCGCGCTGTTCGAAGTGAAGATGTTCGACCACAGCTACATGCACTGCTGGCGCCACAAGACGCCGATCATCTACCGCGCCACCTCGCAGTGGTTCGCCGGCATGGATGTGAAGCCGAAGGACGGCGGCCACACGCTGCGCGAAACCGCGCTCAAAGGCATCGACGAGACCAAGTTCTTCCCGGACTGGGGCAAGGCGCGCCTGCACGGCATGATCGCCAACCGTCCCGACTGGACCCTGTCGCGCCAGCGCCAGTGGGGCGTGCCGATGGCCTTCGTGGTCCACAAGGAAACCGGCGCGCTGCATCCGCGCACCCCGGAACTGCTGGAACAAGTGGCGAAGCTGATCGAGAAGAGCGGCATCGACGCCTGGCTGGCGCTGGACCTGAAAGACCTGATCGGCGACGAAGCGTCGGCCTATGAAAAGAACAAGGACACGCTGGACGTCTGGTTCGATTCCGGCTCGACCCACCAGACCGTGCTGCGCGGCTCGCACAAGGAGCAATCGGCCTTCCCTGCCGACCTGTATCTGGAAGGTTCGGACCAGCACCGCGGCTGGTTCCACTCCTCGCTGCTGACGTCCTCGATGCTGAACGGCGCCCCGCCGTACAAGGCGCTGCTGACCCACGGCTTCGTGGTCGACGGCGAAGGCAAGAAGATGTCCAAGTCGATCGGCAACACCATCGCGCCGCAGGACGTGTGGAACAAGCTGGGCGCCGACATGCTGCGCCTGTGGGTGGCCACCACCGACTACACCGGCGAGCTGTCGATCTCCGACGAGATCCTCAAGCGCGTGACCGAAGCCTATCGCCGCATCCGCAACACGCTGCGCTTCCTGCTGGCCAACCTGTCGGACTTCGACGCCGCCAGGGACGCGGTGGCGATCGACGACATGCTGGAGATCGACCGCTACGCCGTCGCCAACATGGCGTCGCTGCAGGCGGAAATCGCCGAGCACTACATGCAGTATGAATTCCAGCCGGTGTATTCCAAGCTGCAGAACTTCTGCTCGGAAGACCTGGGCGGCTTCTACCTGGACGTGCTCAAGGACCGCCTGTACACCACCGCCGTCACCTCGCACGCGCGCCGCTCGGCGCAGACCGCGCTGTGGCACATCACGCAAAGCCTGCTGCGCGTGATGGCGCCGGCGCTGTCGTTCACGGCGGAAGAGGCATGGGCGATCTTCGCCGGCGCGGAAGCCTACAAGGCCAGCGACGAAACCATCTTCACGCAGACCTGGTGGAAGCTGCCGGAAGCGGCCGATGCCGCCGCGCTGCTGGCCAAATACACGGCCCTGCGCGCGGTCCGCAACGACGTCACCAAGCAGCTGGAAGACGTGCGCACCTCGGGCGCGATCGGCTCCTCGCTGCAGGCGGAGCTGACCATCAAGGCCGCCGGCGACAAGTACCAGCTGCTGGCCAGCCTGGACGACGACCTGAAGTTCGTCTTCATCACCTCGGCCGCCAAGGCGGTGCAGGTGGCGAGCGAGGCGGAGGAAGCGGTCGAAGTGGCCGCGTCCACGGCGGAGAAGTGCGAGCGTTGCTGGCACTACCGCGCCGATGTCGGCTCGCACGCGGACCATCCGACCCTGTGCGGCCGTTGCCACAGCAATCTGTTCGGTGCGGGCGAAAAACGCAAGTTCGCTTAATATGAGGGCCGCCGTTCCCCACCGGGAGCGGCGGCGCCGTCGCCACGAACCAATCTGAAATTTTATGGCCACCAAAAAAATCTTTCCGACCAAATCCTCGGGCAGCCTCACGCCCTGGCTGGGCATTGCCGCCATCGTCATCCTGTTCGACCAGCTGTCCAAGATCACCATCACCAAGACCTTCCAGCTCGGCGAAGAGAAAGTCATCACCTCCTTCTTCAACCTGGTGCTGGCCTATAACAAGGGCGCGGCGTTCAGCTTCCTGCAGAACAGCGGCGGGTGGCAGCGCTACTTCTTCACCGCCATCGCCCTGGGCGCGGCGGTGTGGATCATCGTGCTGCTGAAAAAGCACGGCAGCCAGCGCATGTTCTCGTGGGCGCTGTCGCTGATCCTGGGCGGCGCCATCGGCAACGTCATCGACCGCATCCTGTACGGCCACGTGGTCGACTTCCTCGATTTCCACTGGGGTGCATTGGGCCACTTCCCGGCGTTTAACATCGCCGATTCGGCCATCTGCATCGGCGCGGCGCTGTTCATCCTCGATGAGCTGCGCCGGGTGAACCGCTAACTGGGGCAGCACATCATGATGGAATTGACCGGCAAGAAAATCGTCCTCGGCCTGTCCGGCGGCGTGGCCTGCTACAAGGCGGCGGAACTGTGCCGCGCGCTGACCAAGGCCGGCGCCTCGGTGCAGGTGGTGATGACCGACGCCGCCACCCACTTCATCACCGCCGTCACCATGCAGGCGCTGTCCGGCAACAAGGTGTTCAGCAGCCAGTGGGATCCGCGCGTCGACAACAACATGGCCCACATCGACGTCACCCGCGACGCCGACGCCATCCTGGTCGCGCCCTGCTCGGCGGACTTCATCTACAAGCTGGCGCACGGCGTCTGCGACGACCTGCTGTCGACCATGTGCCTGGCGCGTCCGCGCCTGGTGCCGCTGCTGGTGGCGCCGGCCATGAACGTCGAGATGTGGCAGAACCCCGCCACCCAGCGCAACGTGCAGCAGCTACGCGACGACGGCATCGTGCTGTTCGGCCCCGCCTCCGGCGACCAGGCCTGCGGCGAAGTGGGCATGGGCCGCATGCTGGAACCGGCGCAGCTGCTCGAAGAGCTGATCGCGTCGTTCCAGCCCAAGGTCCTGGCGGGCAAGCGCATCCTGATCACCGCCGGCCCGACCTTCGAGCCGATCGACCCGGTGCGCGGCATCACCAATCTGTCCTCGGGCAAGATGGGCTACGCCGTGGCGCGCGCCGCGCGCGAAGCCGGCGCCGAGGTGGTGCTGGTGTCCGGCCCGACCGCGCTGCCGGCGCCGTTCGGCGTCCAGCGCATCAACGTGCAAAGCGCGCTGCAGATGCACGACGCGGTCATGGCCAATGTCGACCACCAGCACATCTTCATCGCGGTGGCGGCGGTGGCCGACTGGCGCGTGTCCAACTCCAGCGAGCAGAAACTGAAGAAGAACCCGGACGGCTCGGTGCCGGACCTGAAGTTCGAACAGAATCCGGACATCCTCGCCAGTGTCGCCGCGCGCACCACGCTGGCCGGCTATCCCTACTGCGTGGGCTTCGCCGCCGAATCGGAAAACCTGATCCAGTTCGGCGCCGACAAGCGCGAGAAAAAAGGCATCCCCCTGCTAGTGGGGAATATCGGCCACCACACCTTCGGCCAGGACGACAACACCATCATCCTGTTCGATGAAAACGGCCACACCATTTTGCCGCGCGCCGACAAGCTCACGCTGGCGCGCCAACTGATTTCCGAGATCTCGAAACGGATCTCCCAGCACTCCTTATTTGCCAATTAAATGAAGAACATCGACGTCAAAATCCTCGACCCGCGCATGAAAGACCAGATGCCGGCCTACGCCACGCCAGGTTCCGCCGGCCTCGATCTGCGCGCCTGCATCGACGCGCCCATGGTCATCGAAGCCGGACAGACCGTGCTGATTCCAACCGGCCTGGCGATCCATGTCGCCGATCCGGGCTACGCCGCCATGATCCTGCCGCGCAGCGGCATGGGCCACAAAAACGGTATCGTGCTGGGGAATCTGGTAGGCTTGATCGATTCCGACTACCAGGGCCAGTTGATGATCTCGACCTGGAACCGCGGCCACAGCGCCTTCACGCTGAATCCGATGGAACGCCTGGCGCAGCTGATCATCGTGCCGGTGGTACAGGTGGGCTTCAACGTGGTCGAGGAATTCGGCGACAGCGAGCGCGGTGAAGGCGGTTTTGGCAGCACCGGCAAACACTAACAACAATACACGGAGACCCCGGATGGCCCAGCAGACGAACAAGATCAATAAACTCGCTCCATTGTCTTTGCTGGCGGCGGCCATGCTGCTGTCGGCCTGCTCGTCCTTCAAGTCCAAACCGGCGCCCGCGCCGACCGAACCGGTGGTGGCGCGCGTCATCAACGAGGAACCGCCGGTGGTCACCGCCAAGATGGCCGCCGCGCGCGAAGCCCTGACCCAGATGGTGGCGCTGCAGGACCGCCTGTACCGCATCGCCGGCCCGCTGTTGATCAACAACGCGGACCTGTGCCGCACGCAGGCGCGCAACCTGCTCGGCTTCACCGCCAAGAACAAATTCTCCTACACCGGCGAATTCGTCGACGCCGCGCAGGCGGTGCTGAACTATGGCGACCGCCTCGAAGTGGCCAGCGTGCTGGCCGGCAGCGGCGCCGCGCGCGCCGGCCTGCGCAAGGGCGACGGCCTGGTCGCCGCCGAGGGCAAGAGCCTGCCCACCGGCCAGAACGCCGAGACGCTGGCCGCCGGCATCCTCGGCCCGCTGGTCTCCGGCCACCAGTCGCTCAACCTGATCGTCGCGCGCGATGGCCGCAACCAGGCGCTCAACGTGCCGGTCACGCGTGCCTGCGCCTTCAAGATCGACATCGGCAATTCGGACAACATCAACGCCTACTCCGACGGCCAGCGCGTGCTGATCACGCGCGGCATGGTGAACTTCGCGCAGAGCGACGAAGCCATCGCCTACGTGCTGGCCAAGGACATCGCCCACAATGTGCTGGGCCACGCGGCCACCACCCGCTCGGCCTACACGGTCGGCGGCATCATCGACAACCTGGTGTCCGTGCGTCCCGACCTGACCATGCTGATCACCACCGGCGGCGTCAAGCCCATGCCGCAGGAGCTGGACGCGGCGGCCGACTACCTGTCGCTGTACATGGTGGCGCGCGCCGGCTATAGCCTGGACCACGCCCACGCCTTCTGGCAGCGCCTGGCCGGCCAATATCCCGCCACGGTGCTGAACGGGTATACTGCCATCCACCCCGCCGTCCACTACCGCCTGTCGGTGATCGACAAGACCATCGCCGAAATCAAAGCCAAGCAGGCGGCCAAGAAACCGCTGGTGCCCTAACCTGAGAGACCGCCATGAACAAGCCGGGCCTGTTGGCAATCATCTTGATACTGATGTGTAGCTGGGCCCAGGCGGCGAAGTGGGCCCGGGTGAAGGGCGATGGCGCCGGCGTCTTCTACATCGACAAAGCCAGCATCATCAAGGCCGACAAGACGCGCAAGGCCTGGTCCATGCGCAGCTTCGGCAAGGCGCAAACCACGCCCGAGGGCCGGCCCTACCGCTCGGTCAAGGCGCTGCACCTGTACGCCTGCGAAGACCGCACCACCGTGCTGCTGTCGCAAGTGTTCTACCCCGAGGCCATGGGCAAGGGCGAGCCGGTTGAAAACTACAAATACGAGAAGTTCAACCCGGAAGACATCGTTCCGGACAGCCCGTTCGACAACGCGCTGTCCGTGGTGTGCAAATAAGCCTGCAAGCGGCTTAGTTCGGGAAGTTGGGGAACACGTTCCCCATCAGCCAGGTCAGGCCCACGCATACCAGCACGGCGAGTATCAACACGATCAGCAGGCGGCCGAATTTGGGCGAGCCGTCGTCTTCCTTGGGATTGGTCATGGCAGTTCCTGCAAGCTTTAGAGAGCCGTAGTATATTCCATCCATGGACAGCATCGACCTCGAAGTACTCAAAACCAGCGCAGCATGGATCGCCGCAGGGCGCCGCTGCGAATTGATCACCGTCATCAAGACCTGGGGCTCCAGTCCCCGTCCGGTGGGCGCCACGCTGGCCATCTGCGAGGATGGCACGGTGATCGGCTCCGTTTCCGGCGGCTGCATCGAGGACGACCTGATCGCCCGCGTGCGCAACGAGGGCATACGCCGCACGACGCCGGAAATCGTCAGCTACGGCATCACCGCCGACGAGGCCCACCGATTCGGCCTGCCCTGCGGCGGCACCATCGAGCTGGCGATCGAGCCGCTGTCGGCGCGCAGCCGCGTCGCCGAGCTGCTGGAACGGCTGGAGGCGCACGAACTGGTGCAGCGCCGGCTGGACCTGCGTTCCGGCGAGGTCGAACTGTCCAAGGCCCCGCCGGGCGCGCAGATGCAGGTCAGCGAGCGCGCCATGGTGAGCCTGCACGGCCCGCGCTGGCGGTTGCTGATCATCGGCGCCGGCCAGCTGTCGCGCTTCCTGGCGCAGATCGCCACCGCCATGGACTACCACGTCATCGTCTGCGACCCGCGCGAGGAATACCGCGCAGGCTGGCAGGTCGACGGCGTGCAGCTGGTGCACGAGATGCCGGACGATGTCGTGCTGGCCCTGCAACTGGACCGCCGCAGCGCCGTCGTCGCGCTGACCCACGACCCCAAGCTGGACGACCTGGCGCTGATGGAGGCCTTGAAGTCGGAGGCGTTCTACGTCGGCGCCATCGGCTCGCGCCTGAACAACGGCAAGCGCCGCGAGCGGCTGCTGGAGTTCGACCTGACGCGCGAGCAGCTGGCGCGCCTGCACGGGCCGATCGGCCTGTACATCGGCAGCAAGACGCCGTCCGAGATCGCCATCTCCATCCTGGCCGAGATGACCGCGATTAAGAACGGCGTGCCGGCCGCGATGCTGGTCCCGCACGCGGCCACGCCAAGCGCGCCGGGCGAAAGCGCGTGCGCGGTGGATCTGGGCGCCGCGTAAGAAGCGCAAGCACGGACAATTCAAAAGCAAGAACCGGGTGGCCCGCCGCTCCCGGGTACGGGACAATAGCGCACCCTCCAACCACTGGACTTCGCATGAGCACCGCCAACCTGTTTCGACTGATACTCCTCGCCGCCATCTGGGGCGGCTCCTTCCTGTTCATGCGCATCGCCGCGCCGGTGCTGGGCGCGGCCGTGCTGATCGAATACCGCGTGCTGTTCGCCTCACTGTTCCTGGCGGCGATCGCGCTGGCGCTGAAAAAGCCGCTGAACCTGCGCCAGCACTGGAAGCACTACCTGATCCTCGGCCTGTTCAACTCCGCGCTGCCGTTCCTGATGTTCGCCTTCGCCGCGCGCACGCTGTCGGCCTCCCTGCTGGCCGTGCTGAACGCCACCACGCCGCTGTGGGGCACCTTGATCGGCGCCGTCTGGACCCGGCAGATGGTCAGCGCCAAGGTGATGCTCGGCCTGGCGCTGGGCGCCTGCGGCGTGGCGCTGCTGGTCGGCTTCGACCACGTGACCGCCAAGCCCGGCGCCGGCATCGCCATCGCGGCCGTGCTGTTCGCCTCCTTCAACTACGGCATCGCCAGCAACTACGCCAAGCAGGCCAAGACGGTCGAGCCGTTCGCCAACGCGCACGGCTCGATGTGGGCGTCCACGCTGCTGGTGCTGCCCGCGCTGCCGTTCTTCCCGGCGCCGGGCGCGCCGACCGTCGGCATCCTGGGCGCGGTGCTGGCCCTGGGTGTGTTGTGCAGCGGCGTGGCCTACCTGATCTACTTCCGTTTGATCCAGGATGTCGGCCCGTCGTCGGCGCTGACGGTGACCTTCCTCAGCCCCCTGTTCGGCATCCTGTGGGGAGTGATGTTCCTTCAGGAGAGCGTGGGCTGGTACACCTTCGCCGGCGCCGCCATCGTCATCACCGGCACCGCGCTGGTGACGGGCTTCCGTCCGAGCTTCGGCTTCCTGAACAAAGCCAAGGCGGCATGAAGCCTTTCACGCTGCCGCTGCCGCCCGGCTACCGGCTGCACGACGTGCTGGCCTTCCACAGCCGCGATCCCGAAGGCGTGGCCGAGGAAGTGGGGCCGGAGCGCCTGCGCAAGGGCATGCTGATCGACGGCGTGCCGGTGGTGCTGGAGATCGTACCCGACCACCCCGCCGCGCCCACCAGCGCCAGCTGCGCCGTGCAAGCCGACGGCAAGCTGTCCGCCGCCGCGCAGGCACAGGTGCGCGAGGCGGCGCTGAGCATCCTCGGCCTGCGCATCGATCCCGAACCGTTCAGCAAATTCGCTGCCAGGGACAAGCTGTTCGGCCCCCTGACGCGCGCCCAGCCCGGCCTGCGCATCGTGCAGTCGGCCACGGTGTTCGAGGCGCTGACGTGGGCCATCATCGGCCAGCAGATCAACCTGTCGTTCGCGATCTCGTTGCGGCGCACCTTCATCCTGCAGGCGGGCCGCCAACACAGCAGCGGCTTGTGGTGCTACCCCACCGCCGCCGATGCGGCCAAGCTGGAAATCGACGATCTGACCAGCCGCAAATTCTCGCGCGCGAAAGCCGAGACGCTGCTACGCCTGGCCGGCCTGGTCGCCGGCGGCGAACTGGCGCTGGAACTATCGCCGTCCAACAGCATCGAACAGGTGTCGGCGGCGCTGCTGGCCGTCAAGGGCATCGGGCCGTGGACCGTCAACTACGGCCTGCTGCGCGGCTACGGCCATGCCGACTGCTCGCTGCACGGCGACGTCGCGGTGCGGGCCGCGCTCCAGCACCTGCTGGGCGAGGAGGCCAAGCCGGACATGGCGCGGACCGAACAGATCCTGGCCCGCTACAGTCCCCACCGCACCATGGCCGCCGCCCACCTGTGGGCCAGCCTGCATCCGCGCGACGCGCAGACCTAAGCCACGCAGCGCTCCTCCCGCTCCGCGACGAACGCCTCGAACTGCGCGGCGGTCAACGGCCGGCTGTAATAGAAGCCCTGTATCTCGTCGCAGCCCTGCGCCCGCAGGTACTCCAGCTGCGCCGGATATTCGACGCCCTCGGCGATGGTGCGCAGGCCCAGGCCGCGCGCCAGGTTGATGATGGCGGTGACGATGGCGCGATCCTCCGGGTCGGTGCTGATGTCGTGCACAAAGGACTGGTCGATCTTCAGCTTGTAGATCTTGAACTTCTTCAGATAGCTCAGCGACGAGTACGCGATGCCGAAATCGTCGATCGCCATGCGCACGCCGCGCTCGTGCAGCTGGTCCATCACGGCGATGGCGGCCGGTGGATCGTGCATGGCCGCGCCCTCGGTCAGCTCCAGCTCCAGGTATTCCGGCGCCAGCTGCTCCTGCATCAGAATGCTGCCGACCAGCTGCGGCAGATCGGGATGGCGGAACTGCGCGGCCGACAGGTTCACCGCCATCACGAACGGCGCCATGCCCTGGTCCAGCCAGGTCTTCATCTGCCGCACCGCCTGGCGCAGCACCCATTCGCCGATCGGCAGCATCAAGCCGCTCTCCTCGGCCGCCGGAATGAACTCGGCCGGCGACACCGATCCCAGCGCCGGATGCTGCCAGCGCAGCAGCGCCTCGGCGCCGATGATGCCGCCGTCGAGCGCGTCGAACTGCGGCTGGTAATGAACGCTCAGTTCATGGTTCTCCAGCGCGTGCCGCAGCGCGTTGATGATCTGCAGCCGCCGCACCGCCTCGTCCTCCAGGTCGCTGGTGAAGAAGCTGTAGCCGTTGCGGCCATTCTGCTTGGCCCGGTACATGGCGACGTCGGCGCAGCGCACCAGCGCTTCCAGGTCCTTGCCGTCCTGCGGATAGAGCGCCACGCCGATCGAGCCGCTGACCGCCAGCTCATGCTGGTCGATGGCGAACGGCTCGGCCACCATATCGAGGATTTTCTGCGCCACCTGCGGCAGCGCGGCGGCGTCGTCGCCATGCAGCAGGAAGATGAATTCGTCGCCGCCCAGCCGCGCCACCACGTCATCGGCCCGCAGCGTCAGGCGCAGGCGGCGCGCCAGCATGACCAGCAGCGCGTCGCCGATGCTGTGCCCCAAACTGTCATTGATGTCCTTGAAACGGTCCAGGTCCAGGAACATCACCGCCAGCTTGTGGCTGCTGCACTGCGCCTGCAGGATCGCCTGGCTCGCGCGCTCGTCCAGGTGCGCCCGGTTGGGCAGGCCGGTCAGCACGTCGTAGTGCGCCAGGCGTTCGATGCGTTCCTCGGCCTGCTTGCGCTCGGTGACGTCGCGTGAGATGCCGAAGATGCCGGACGCGCGGCCGGCGCGGTCCAGCAGCGGCCCCTTGGTGGACTGGAACAGCGCCTCGCGTCCGTCGGGCAGCGTGACGTGTTCCTCGCTGGTCTGGGTGCGGCCGGTCCGCATCACCGACTGGTCGTGCTGCCGGACCCTGGCGGCCGACTGCGCGGAGAACAGCTGCTCGTCGGTGTTGCCGAGGATCTGGTCCGCCGGCTTGTTGAGAAATGCCACCGTCGCCGGATTGACCAGCAGGTAGCGGCCCTGCAAGTCCTTGACGTACACCGCGTCCGAGGTGCCGCCGACGATGCCGCTCAACAGCCTGCGGTCGGACTCGCCCTTGCGCAGCGCGCTACGCATGAATTCGCTCAGCATGCTGGCCACCACGCCGTTGACAATCAACAGCAGCCACTGCATCAGGTCGCGCTGGTCGTCGAAACTCAGGCTGTGCACGGGACGCAGGACCAGCAACTTGATGCCCACCGCCGCCGACACCGTCGCCAGCAAGCCCGGCCCCAGGCCGCCCACCAGCGCGCTGATCATAATCGGCAGCATGAACATGATCAGCAAGGGACGCGGCTCGCTGGCGTCGACCAGAAGGACGCGGATCATCAACATCGCGCCGACCAGCACCAGCACCAGCGGATAGTGGCACCAGCCAGACCGGCGGCCGACGCCAGGCATCAAGCCCCGGGCCGCCACCTCGAACAACGGCTGGCGGCGGTCGGCGCTGGCCGACACCGCCCGCATCGCCAGCGCATAGCCGGCCGCGCTGCACGTCACAAAGAACACGCCCTTGGCGCCGGACAGCCAGACGATGGTGTCCGTCGTAAGCGCGGACAATAACTGGTCCGACAACAGCACCCAGGCCGTGCCCAGCACAACATAGATCGCGGTGACCAAAACGATGAATCGGGAATGATTGCTAGCCATGATAGGCACCGGGGTGGTAAGAATTGCTTGAGAGTAGCATTCGCACTGGGGTATGCCCAGCAATGCCGCGCGCCGCCCGGTGGTAAATCGCAGGTCCTTGACTTAAGTCAAATTTGACAAAGCCCGTTGTGTTAATCGGTGCACAGTCTCGCAACGCGGCCGTTAGCGCACCGTCAATATTGTTTTCGCTTGAGCCTGACGCTACGTCAGGCTTTACGATCTGCTGCATTATCGTGAAGGAGAACACCATGCAGCAGTCAACCGCCGTGAGCTGGCTGGAGAAACTCATCCCGCGCATCAAGCGCGGCGCCGAGCAGCGGCAGTCGATCCCGGCCGGCTTGTGGCTCAAATGCCCGGCCTGCGAGGCGGTGCTGTACCGCGCCGACCTGGAAGCCAATCTCCACGTCTGCCCCAAATGCGCCCACCATCTGCGCATCCGCGCCCGCGCCCGCCTGGACGCCTTGCTCGACGCCGGCGGCCGGTATGAAATCGGCCAGGAAGTGCTGCCGGTCGACACGCTGAAATTCAAGGGCAGCAAGAGCTATCCCGATCGCCTGAAGGCGGCGATGGCGGCCACCGGCGAGACCGACGCGCTGGTCGTGATCGGCGGCGCCATCCTGTCGGTGCCGGTGGTGGTGGCCTGCTTTGAGTTCGACTTCATGGGCGGCTCGATGGGATCGGTGGTGGGCGAGCGCTTCGTGCGCGGCGTGCAGGCGGCGATCGACCAGCATGTGCCCTTCATCTGCATCACCGCCAGCGGCGGCGCGCGCATGCAGGAGGGCCTGATGTCGCTGATGCAGATGGCCAAGACCACCGCCATGCTGGCCAAACTGGCGGAAAAGAAGCTGCCCTTCGTCTCGGTGCTGACCGATCCCACCTCGGGCGGTATTTCGGCCTCGTT
The DNA here is from genome assembly GCA_025548565.1 of Rugamonas sp. A1-17. Lineage (GTDB taxonomy): Bacteria > Pseudomonadota > Gammaproteobacteria > Burkholderiales > Burkholderiaceae_D > Rugamonas. The sequence continues at coordinate 877,337 of JAJLPB010000001.1, read as the reverse complement.
CTGCTTCCTGGGCGACCTGGTGCTGGCCGAGCCGAAGGCGCTGATCGCCTTCACCGGCGCGCGCGTCATCAAGAGCACGCTGGGCGTGACGCTGCCCGGCGGCTACCAGCGGCCGGAATTCCTGCTCGAACGCGGCGCCATCGACATGATCGTCGACCGCCGCGAGATGCGCACCGAGCTGGCCTCGCTGCTGGCCCTGCTGCTGAAGCTGCCCAAGGATGCGCTGGTCTGAGGCCTGTCGTACACTACCGCCCATGACAGAACCCCGCGACAACAACGTGTTGAAAATCGGCGAGCTGGCCGCGCGTGCCGGCCTGACCGTGCGCGCGCTGCACCACTACGACAGCATCGGCCTGCTCAAGCCGTCTGGCCGCGCCGGCTCCGGCTACCGCCTCTACAACCGCGACGACGTCGCGCGCCTGCACCACATCCAGACGCTGCGGCGCTTCGGCATGTCGCTGGCCGACATCGCCACCTTCCTGGCCAGCCCGGACGCGCCGTTCGCCGACATCGTCGCGCAGCAGATCGCCGCGCTGGGCAAGCAGATCGAACAGGCGACCACGCTGCGCGAACAGCTGACGCGGCTGCAACATGTGCTGGGCCGGGGCGACAGTCCCGAGCTGTCCGACTGGCTGCGGACGCTGGAGATGATGGACCTGTACGACAAATATTTCACGCGCGAGGAATTGAAGCGCCTGCCCTTCTGGCAACAGGATGCGCGCCGCAACGCCGCCTGGGCCGCGCTGGTGGCCGAGGTGGAAGCCCTGATGGCGCAAGGCGTGCCGCCGGACGATGCGCGCGCGGGCGAACTGTCGGAACGCTGGATGCGGACGCTGCAGCACGACACCGCCGCCAATCCCGAATTCGCGCGCCGCATCACCGTCATGCTGGAGCGGGAGGTCAAGGCGCAGCAGCAGACCCGCATCACGCCGGCGTTGAGGGAGTACGTGTCGGCGGCGATGGGCGCGCGCAGGCTGGCCATTTACGCGCGCTACCTGGACCCCGACGAACTGCGCATCATGCGCGCCAACAGCGGCAAGCACCAGCAAGAGTGGATGGCGCTGGTGGCGGGCGTGCATCAGCATCTGGAAGACGGCATCGCCCACGACGCGCCGTCGGCGCAGGCGTTGGCGCGGCGCTGGATGGAGCTGTTCCTGTCGCAGATCGGCGGCAACCCCGCCACGCTGGCCAAGATCCGCACCGCGCACGACCTGGAACCCGCGCTGCTGAGCGGAAGCTGGATCACTCCCGCCATGCTCGACTACATCAGGACCTCCTACGCCACGCTGGCTTGATCAAGCGTAAGGCGAACGCCGGTATTGCGCCCTAAGATCGCGGAGGTGCCACCGTCCAGGAGACCAGCATGACCCGACTCGTAGCCCCGATGCTGCTGATGCTGACGCTGGGCGCCTGCCACAGCGCGCGCGACACCGACAGCCTGATGGCCCAGGCCCGGCAATACCGTGCGCAGGGCGAAATCCGGTCGGCCATCATCGAATTGAAAAACGCCCTGCAAAAGTCGCCCGACAACGCCCGCGCCCGCCTGCTGCTGGGCGAGGTGTACATCGAAGCCGGCGATGCCGCGTCGGCTGAAAAAGAACTGCGCAAGGCCAAGTCGCTGGGCCTGGCGCCGGCGGAAATTTTGCCGCGCCTGGGCAAGGTGATGCTGATGCAGGGGCAGTTCCAGAAGCTGCTCGACGACATCAAACCGGACCCTGCCAACCCGCGCCTCACGGATCTGCTCGTACTGCGCGCCAACGCGCATCTGGGCCTGGGCGACACGGAGCAAGCCCGGCAACTCTTCGACGAAGTGCTGGCGAAAGAACCGGACCTGGCCGACGCCCTGCTGGGCCAGGCGAAGATCGCCGCGCTGTCGCGACACCTGGACCGGGCCGCCGAACGCATCGATCTCGCCCTGGTCAAACATCCCGACAACATCGAGTGCCTGCGCTTCAAGGGCGACCTGCAACGCCTGCAGGGCAAGGAAGCGGAAGCCCTGCTGACGTACAAGAAAATCCTGACGCTGCAACCGAACAATACCCAAGCCCACATCGACAGCGCCAACCTTCTGATCCAGGGCAAAAAGCTGGCCGAAGCCCGCGCCGAGATCGACGCCGCCCGCAAGAACGCGCCCGGCAGCCTGCAGGTGTTCTACACCCAAGCCCTGCTTGATTTTCAGGAAGCGAAATATCCGGCGGCGCGCGACACCCTGCAGCAGATCTTGCGAGCGATGCCGGATCACATGCCCAGCGTCCTCCTGATGGGTTCGGTGCAACTGGCGATGGGCTCGTATCTGGAGGCCGAACTGTCCTTCCGCAAATTCCTCAACGCGTATCCGCGCCAGGTCTACGCCAGCAAGCGCCTGGCCGGACTGCTTTTGAGGAGCGGCAAGGCCGACGACGCGCTCGCCGTGCTGGCCCCCCTGCTGGAGGCCAACCGCAAGGACGTCGAATTGCTGGCCCTTGCCGGACAAGCGCAGATGCAGGCCCGGCATTTCGCCAAGGCGGCCGAGTACTTCCAGGCCGCCAGCGATCTTGCGCCGCAAACGGCCAGCCTGCACACCTCACTGGGCTTGAGCCGACTGGGCGCGGGCGAATCGGCGCGCGCGGTGGCCGAACTGGAACAGGCGACCACGCTGGACGACAAGAGCGGCCGGGCTGGCATCCTGCTGGCGATGACCTATTTGCGCAACCAGGAATACGACAAGGCCTTGACGACGATCACGGCGATGGAACGGCACGACGCGAAAAATCCGCTGGTGCAAAACATGAAGGGAGGCATCCTCCTGTCCAAACACGACCTGGCTGGCGCGCGCGCCGGCTTCGAGCAGGCGTTGGCGCTGGCCCCGTCCTACCTGCCGGCGCTTGAGAACCTGGCGCAAATGGATCTGGCGGAAAAAAAACCAGAACAGGCACGCCAGCGCTACGAGGCGGCGCTGGCCAGAGACAAGCAGAACGTCGGCCTGATGACGGCACTGGCCAGGCTGGCCCTGCGGCGCAATAACGGCGCGGAGGCGGTACGCTGGCTGGAACGCGCCACCGCCGAACATCCCGACGCCCTGACGCCGGCTTTGCTGCTGGCGAATCTTTACCAGGCTTCGGGCGCCAGGGACAAGGCCCTGAAGCTGGCTCAGACGCTACTGACCAGCCATCCGGCCGATCCCGACGCGCTGGCGCTGCTGGCGCAAATTCAGGTTGCCAACGGTAATTACGAGGCGGGGCTGGAAAACTACAGCAGGCTGGCGGGATTGCAGCCGGCGTCTGCCGACGTGCACCTGCGCATTGCCTATGCCCAGGCCGCGCTCAAGGACAAGACCGGCGCCCTTGATTCGGCCAAGAAAGCCCTGCGCCTGAAACCGGACTGGTTCGAAGCCCAGGTCCTCGTCGCGAGCTTGCTGGTGGAAAGTAAAAACTATACCGATGCGCTTGCCCTCGCCCAGACCGTGCAGCGCCAGCGGCCCGACCTGCCGGCGGGGCTGACGCTGGAGGGCGATATCTGGATGGAACGACAGAAACCGCAGGAGGCGATGCGCGCCTACGAGCAGGCGTTCAAGATGAGCAAGCTGCCGCCGCTGGCGATCAAGCTCCATCAGGCGCTGCTGAAGGCGGGCAAAAGCAAGGAGGCCAACCAGCACGCCACCCAGTGGCTGCAGCAACACCCGGCCGAGCTCAGCGTCCGTCTCTACCTGGCCAGCGCCGAGCTGTCGGCCGGGCGATACCCGGCGGCGATCGGCTTGTTCGAGTCCATCGTCCGGCTGGACCCGAAAAACGCCGTGGCGCTCAACAACCTGGCCTGGGCCTACCTGCAGGAAAAAGACGAGCGCGCCCTGGCGACCGCCGAACAGGCGTATCGCCTGGCCGGCACCAGCCCCGCCATCCTCGACACCCTGGGCTGGATACTGTCCGAACAAGGCGACACGGGCCGCGCCCTGCCCTTGCTGCGCAAGGCCAACACGCTGGCGCCCGACACGCCCGACATCAGCTATCACCTCGGCCTGACCCTGATGAAGGCCGGCAATATCATCGCGGCGCGCCGCCAGTTCGAACAATTGCTGGCCTCCGGTAAGGCCTTTCCGAAACGCGCCGAGGTGAAGGCCAAGCTCGATACGCTGTAGTGTCGGTTATTTTTACATCCGCCCTGCGCCAGGCCGGCAAACCTTGAAAATACGCTTTAAAAACAAGCACTTAAATATTCCTTCAGACATGGCTTGGCATTTGCTTAATAGAGGGTAGCCGACCAGTTTCATGATGGTTGGTAAAGTTTCGAAGCCCCTTGCGTAGCGACTCTTCATTCATCAGGAAGGAAATAAAATGAAAAAATTAGGCACACTAAGCGCTCTGCTGGGAGCGCTGTTCTCGGCCGGCGCAGTCCACGCGACCACGCTGGACACCCGTAGCGCCGCCAACGTGCTGTTTGCAGGCAACCTCGGCGAACCGGCCGCCCCGTCCGCCACAGGCGGCGACGGCGTCCTGCAGAATTTCACGGGGATCGACTGGCATCAAAACGGCGCGGGCCTGGTTCAGGGGTTCACGCTAACCCCCGCCAACAATGCCGGCGATTTCGCCGACTTCACCCTGACGTACCAGGCCTTCGCCGCAGCCATCGGCAGCACCTCGGCCGCGCCTGATCTGCGCGTGGCGCCCCCCGGCCCCGCCACCGGCACCTACGAGCTGACGACAACCGCCACCTTGCACGAACGGGCCACCTGCCTCAATGCGGGCTGTTCCACGGTCGCCATCACCTTCACTCCCGCCACCAGCAGCGTCTGGACGGTGTATTTCGATAACACGCCTGACGCGGATCAGGCGACCGGAACGGGATTCACCGATGGCGTGGCCATGCTGTCGGGCACCTGGGATGCGGAACTGTCGACCTTTTTCGCGACCGGCACGTCCGGCACTCCCGGCGCCACCGGTGTCGGCTCGGCGACTTTGAGCGGCACGGTGCTGATGACGAACGCGACCTACGTCTCGCCGGCCCTGGCCGGCACCCGGTTCGACACCACGCTCAACTTCCCCGGCCCCGCCTCGCCCGGCTTCACACGTCCGCTGCTGGTCAACGGCATTGCGACCGGTCCGAACACGGATTCGCAATTCGTGTTGAACATCGACGGAGCCCAGCAATTCACGCCAGTGCCTGAGCCGGCCACGCTGGCGCTGGTTGCGGCAGGCATCTTCGGCATGGGCTCGTTCGGCCGCCGCCGTGAAAAACGGCAATGATCCCTGGCCGGGGTTTGCGATCGTTAATCGGTAGAGGCCGGCGCTTGGGGGCGCCGGCTTTTTTTTGGTTTTATTTCAGGCGCCGCGCCGGGCTGCCGCCCCAGATCTCGCCGGATTCGATGCGCGTGCCCTTGGCCACCAGCGAATTGGCCGCCACGATGGCGTTATTGCCTATCGTCACACCAGACAGCACCACCGCATGGGCGCCTATCGTGACATGGTCGCCTATCGTGATGAAATAATGTCCCAAGGTATCGCCTTCGATCACATGCGGCACCAGCAAGGCCGTCTCGCCCACCACGCTGTTGGCGCCCATGGTCACAAACGAGGGATCGTAAATGATGCCCGAGCTGTAGGTGTTGGCGCCCAGGCGGGCGCCCAGCCCGAGGTAGATCAGCCGCATGATCGGGATCGGAATGATGCCGCCACGTATCAGCGAATTGAACAGGATCAGGTAGAACAGCACGTAGACCTGATAGATGAACTCCTGCCTGGAGCCGAATTCGATATTTCCATCATGCAGAGGCAGCGCCCACATGAAAAGCCGGAACACCAGCATGCCGTACAGGTAGACCAGCGCCACGGCCGCCACAGTGACGGCCACGCCCCGGAAATCGCCCAGGCCGGGAATATTGCCCACGCCGCACCAGGCGCTCAGCACCGCCAGCAGCAACACCAGCGCCAGCATGGACAGAAACACGACAATCGCGGAAGGTCTGATTTTTCGCATGAAAAAACTCCCCACAAGAAGATCGATTATAGGGAAAGGACGTTTTCCGGTCGTCGATTTGCCTTGATCCCGCTCAAAAGTCGCGCAAATGAAAAAACCGCTGATACCTGATGGCATCAACGGCTTTCGAATTTGGTTGCGGGGACAGGATTTGAACCTGTGACCTTCGGGTTATGAGCCCGACGAGCTGCCAGACTGCTCCACCCCGCGTCTGATGTAATCATTATAGGGCAAATCCTTACATTAGGCAATATTAATCCTGAAATCGCTCGCGATAGTCCGAATAAATGCTGTTACCCATAGGCATAGGGCATGCCGCACAGGCGACTATCGGTGTAAAGTAGTCAAAGTGAGCATATCCACCGACTTGAGTTACTCCCTATGAAATTTTGTTCCGAATGCGCCGCCCCCGTCAGCTTGGCGATCCCGGCCGGCGACAACCGCCCCCGCTACGTGTGCGGCAACTGCGCCACCATCCACTACCAGAACCCGAAAATGGTCCTTGGCACCATCCCCGTATGGGAACGCGACGGCGAACTGAAAGTGTTGCTGTGCAAGCGCGCGATCGAACCGCGCCACGGCTACTGGACCCTGCCCGCCGGCTTCATGGAGAACAACGAGACCACGGCCGAAGGCGCCATCCGCGAAACCCGGGAGGAAGCCGGCGCCAACATCGAATTGGGCAGGCTGTTCTCGCTGCTGAACGTGGCTCGCGTGCACCAGGTCCACATGTTCTACCTGGCCACGCTGCTGGACCTGGACTTCGCCCCCGGCGAGGAAAGCCTGGAAGTGCAACTGTTCAGCGAGGCGGAGATCCCGTGGGACGACCTGGCCTTCCCCACCATCCACACCACGCTGGAACTGTTCTTCGCCGACCGCGTCAAAATCCGTGAGGGCGGCAGCTACGGCTTCCACACCCACGACATAGTCCGCAGCATGCGTTCAGATAACTCGACAACGTGATTCCCTGGCTAGAAACCGACAGCCCCTTCCCCGACGTGGCGGAGGCGCTGACCACCGATGCGCCCGGCCTGCTGGCGGCCGGCGCCGACCTGTCGCCGCAGCGTTTGCTGATGGCCTACCGGCACGGCATCTTCCCCTGGTTTTCCGAAGGCCAGCCCATCCTGTGGTGGAGCACCGATCCGCGCATGATGCTGATGACCGACCAATTCCGTATCTCGGACAGCCTGAGGAAAACCCTGCGCAAGGTCGAGCGCGAGATGGCCGCCGGCGGCCGCTGGCAGGTACGCTTCGACAGCGCCTTCGAACAAGTGATGCGGGCCTGCGCCGCGCCGCGCAGGGACGGCCCGGGCACGTGGATCTCGGAAGACATCATCGCCGGCTACACCGGCCTGCACAAGCTGGGCTACGCCCACTCGGCCGAGCTGTGGCTGGACGGCCAGCTGGTCGGCGGCGCCTACGGCGTCTCGATCGGCCGCATGTTCTACGGCGAATCGATGTTCGCGCGCGTCACCGACGGCTCCAAGATCGCGCTGGCCTACCTGGTGCGCTTCCTGCGCCAGCACGGCGTGCAAATGATCGATTGCCAGCAGGAGACCGGCCACCTGGCCTCGCTGGGCGCGGCGCCGATTCCCCGCGCGCAATTCCTGGCGCATCTGCGCAACACTATTGAATTGCCTCAGATCACCGTGTGGGAACCCATTGCACCGCTGGCTGCGGACAGTTAAGCTAAAGGTGACCGGCGCCTTCGGAAACTTGGCGCTATCATAGGCTTACACCACCGCTCTCGATAGGACGCGCATGACGCACCTGAACGATCTGCCTTTCGCGACGCTGCAGTTTTACACGACGGCGCCCTACCCTTGCAGCTATCTGGACGCGCGCCAGGCGCGCTCGCAGGTGGCCACGCCCTCGCACCTGATCAACGCCGACGTGTATTCCGAGCTGGTCAAGAACGGTTTCCGCCGCAGCGGCATCTTCACCTACCGCCCGTATTGCGACGGTTGCCAGGCCTGCATCCCGGTGCGGGTGGTGGCCGACCTGTTCGCCCCCAGCCGCGGCCAGCGGCGCGCCTGGATCAAGCACGGCAACCTGGCCGCCGGCGTCGCCACGCTGTCGTTCTCCGACGAGCACTACGACCTCTACCTGCGCTACCAGAGCAAGCGCCACGCCGGCGGCGGCATGGACCAGGACAGCCGCGACCAGTACGCACAATTCCTGCTGCAAAGCCGGGTCAACACGCGGCTGGTGGAGTTCCGCGAGCCGGGCGGCACGCTGCGCATGGTCAGCATCATCGATGTGCTATCGGACGGCCTGTCGTCGGTCTACACCTTTTTCGATCCGGACGTCGAGGGCGCCTCCTACGGCACCTTCAACGTGCTGTGGCAGATCGCCCAGGCGCGCGAACTGAAGCTGCCCTACGTCTACCTGGGCTACTGGATCAAGGAAAGCCCGAAGATGTCGTACAAAACCAACTTCAAGCCGCTGGAGGCGCGCATCCGCGGCGTGTGGAGCGTGCTGGACGCCTGATAAAATACGGGGAATACCAACAAGAGCTCCCCATGTCCGAAAAATTCCTGTACTCGCTGGCCCGTCCGCTGCTGTTTTCCATGGACGCCGAAGCCGCCCACCACTTCACCCTTCCCGCACTCAAGCGCGCCGCCGCGCTGGGCCTGACCAAGCTGGTCAAGCAGCCCAAGGCCGACCCGCGCACCGTGATGGGCATTACGTTTAAAAATCCGGTCGGCCTGGCCGCCGGCCTGGACAAGGACGGCGCCTACATCGACGCGCTGGCCGACCTGGGCTTCGGCTCGATCGAGGTGGGCACCGTCACGCCGCGCGCGCAGCCGGGCAACCCCAAGCCGCGCATGTTCCGCCTGCCGGAAGCGCACGCCATCATCAACCGCATGGGCTTTAACAACGGCGGCGTCGACGCCTTCGTCGCCAACGTGCAATCGTCGCGCTTCTACCAGGACAAGGCCGGCGTGCTGGGCCTGAACATCGGCAAGAACGCCGACACCCCGATCGAGCGCGCCACCGACGACTACCTGCACTGCCTGGAAAAAGTCTATCCCTACGCCAGCTACGTGACGGTCAACATCTCGTCGCCGAACACCAAGAACCTGCGCCAGCTGCAAGGCGGCTCGGAACTGGACGGCCTGCTGGGCACGCTGAAGGACGCGCAACTGCGCCTGGCCGACCAGCACAAGCGCTATGTGCCGCTGGCGCTGAAAATCGCGCCGGACATGGACGGCGACCAGGTCAAGAACATCGCCGACGCGCTGCTGCGCCACAAGATCGATGGCGTGATCGCCACCAACACCACGCTGAGCCGCGACGCCGTCGCCGGCATGCTGCACGGCGCCGAGGCGGGCGGGCTGTCGGGCGCGCCGGTGTTCGAGCTGTCCAACACGGTGATCCGCCTGCTCAAGGCCGAGCTCGGCAATGCTTTGCCCATCATCGGCGTCGGCGGCATCCTGCGCGGCGCGGACGCCAAAGTGAAAATGGCATGCGGCGCGCAGCTGGTGCAGCTGTACAGCGGACTGATCTACGCGGGCCCGGCGCTGGTGCGCGATTGCGCGGACGCCCTGCGCGGCAACTAGCGGCAACTAAGGAGACGGCATGCAGAAGATTCAACTCGGAACGAGCGACCTCAGCGTCAGCAAGATCTGCCTGGGCACGATGACCTTCGGCGAGCAGAACACCGAAGCCGACGCCCACAGCCAGCTGGACTACGCGCTCGAGCGCGGCATCAACTTCATCGACACGGCCGAGATGTATCCGGTGATGCCGCGCGCGGAAACGCAAGGCACGACCGAGCGCCACATCGGCAGCTGGCTGAAGAAGAGCGGCGCGCGCGGCAAGGTGGTGCTGGCCACCAAGGCGGCCGGGCCCAGCCCGCACATCAGCTGGGTGCGCGGCGGCCAGCAGAACTTCGACGCCGCCAACCTGCGCGCGGCGGTCGAGACCAGCCTGCAGCGGCTGCAAACCGACCATATCGATTTATACCAATTGCACTGGCCAAGCCGCAACGTGCCGGTGTTCGGCTCGAACGCCTTCAATCCCAAGCTGGAGCGTCCCTGCGTGGCGATCGAGGAAACCCTGGCCGCGCTGGGCGACTTGATCAAGGAAGGCAAGATCGGCGCGATCGGCGTGTCCAACGAATCGTGCTGGGGCGTGAACGAGTTCATCAAGCAGTCCGAGATGGGCGGCCTGCCGCGCATCGCCACCATCCAGAACCTGTACAACCTGACCGCGCGCCACTTCGAGACCAGCCTGCTGGATGAGACCTGCTACCGCGAGAACGTCAGCCTGCTGGCCTACAGCCCGCTGGCGTTCGGCCAGCTGACCGCCAAGTACCACGACGACCCGAAAGCCAAGGGCCGGCTGACGCTGTTCCCGGTGACGTGGAGCCCGCGCTACCTGCGTCCGGCGGTGATATCCGCCGTGGCGCAATACGCCGAGCTGGCGCGCGCCAACGGCCTCACGCCGACGCAGCTGGCGCTGGCGTGGTGCTACTCGCGCTGGTTCGTGGCCTCGACCATCATCGGCGCCACCAACCTGGCGCAGCTGAAGGAAAACATCGACGCCTACAGCGTGCAATTGCCGCCCGAAGTGCTGGCCCAGGTGGACGCCATCCACGCCGCCATTCCCAATCCCGGCCAGTAACCGGGCGCTTTTAAACAACACTCTTTTCGCCGGCACCGCGCGAAAAGAGGGTTGTACCTGCACGTTATCCCAATCTTGCATATCATTAGACGTAACCATTCGTGGGCAGCAACTTTGCGCACTGGTAAGCTTTCCTCATCGTCAACGTAGAAAGACCGTCATATGAGCACACGCCGCATCGCCCGTCCCCTTGCCCGCCCCCTCCTGCTCAGCAGCCTGATCGCCACCACCGTCATTCCCGCCTTCGCCCAGCAAGCCGTCGCCGACGGTGAACTGCAGTCCGTGGTCGTGACCGGCACCTATGCCAAGAACCGCCGCACCATCGATTCGGAATCGCCGGTCGACGTGATCGGCGCGAAAGACCTGCAGGCCAGCGGCTCGTCCGAACTGGCCACCGTGCTGGGCCGCCTGCTGCCGTCGATGAACTTCCCGCGCCCGTCCGGCGCCGACGCCAGCGACGCGGTGCGTCCGGCCCAGCTGCGCGGCCTGTCGCCGGACCAGACGCTGGTGCTGGTCAACGGCAAGCGCCGCCACACCTCGGCGGTGGTCAACGTCAACGGCACCCAGGGCCGCGGCTCGGCGCCGGTGGACCTGAATGCGATTCCGCTGGCCGCCATCGACCACATCGAGGTGCTGCGCGACGGTGCGGCGGCCCAGTACGGTTCGGACGCGATTGCCGGCGTGATCAACATCATCCTGAAAAAAGGCGCGTCCGGCGGTGAGGCCGAAGTGGGCTGGGGCGAGTACCAGAAGCGCGACGGCAAGGCGCTGACCGTGCGCGGCTCCACCGGCTTCAACCTGGGCGACCAGGGCTGGGTACGCGTGGCGCTGGAAGCGTCCGACCGCGATCCGACCAACCGCGCCGGCCCCGATCTGCGCAATCCGGCCGAGCCGCGCTATGGCAAGGTCAACCAGCGCTTCGGCGATCCCGAGACCCGTCCGCGCACCGTGTTCGTCAACAGCCAGTACCGCGTCAACGACGATATCGACTGGTACGCCTTCGCCAACTACGGCCAGCGCAACACCTCGGCCGCCGCCACCTGGCGTACCGCGCTGGTCGGCACGGCGCAACGCACGCCGCTGTACCCGGAAGGCTTCCTGCCGCTGGAGAACAGCGAGTCGACCGACGCCTCGCTGGTCACCGGCCTGCGCGGCGAGGCCGGCGGATGGCGCTGGGATGCCAGCCTGAACTACGGCAGCAACGAGTTCCAGCTGGACCTGGACCACACCGTCAACCAGACGCTGGGCGCGGCCAGCCCGACCCACTTCTACGCGGGCAAGCTGAAGAACACGCAGCAGCTGTTCAACTTCGACGTCGCCAAGGAATATCCGATGGCGGCCTTCAGCGGGCCGCTGACGGTGGCGCTGGGCGTCGAGGCGCGGCACGAGAAATACGAGATCGGCGCCGGCGACGAGGCCTCCTACGTCGGCAGCGGCGCACAGGGCTTCTCCGGCTTCCGCCCGATCAACGCCGGCAGCAACAGCCGCCACAACGAGTCGGTCTACGCCAACCTGGAAGCGGAAATCACCAAGCAGTTCTCGGCCTCGGGCGCGCTGCGCCATGAACGCTACAGCGATTTCGGCAGCACCACCTCGGCCAAGGGCTCGGCGCGCTACGCGTTCACGCCGGACTTCTCGCTGCGCGGCACGGCCTCGTCCGGCTTCCGCGCGCCATCGCTGGCGCAGCAGTTCTACACCATCACCACCACCAACTTCTCGGTGGTGAACGGCGTCAACACCCCGATCGAGACCGGCACCTTCGCGGTCGGCAGCGCCGCCGCCTCGGCGCTTGGCGCGACCCCGCTGAAAGCCGAGAAAGCCCGCAACTACAGCCTCGGCGTGCAGTTCGCCGCGACCCGCAACTGGAACACCACGGTCGACGCCTACCGCATCGACATCGACGACCGCATCGCGCTGTCGGCCAACATGACCTTGTCGCCGGCGCTGCAGGCGGCGCTGGCCAAGCAATCCATCCTGGTCGGCGCCGGCCGCTACTTCACCAACGCCATCGACACCCGCACCACCGGCGTCGACGTGGTCAGCACCTACCGCTGGGACACCAAGGCCGCCGGCCGCTACGATTTCACCGCGGCCTACAACCACAACAAGAACTCGCTGCAGCACGTCAACGACAACCCGGCCATCCTGACCGCCAACGGCCTGACGCTGATCGACCGCCAGACCATCAACCGCATCACGGTCGGTTCGCCGAAGGACAAGTTCAGCCTGGCCACCGACTGGTCGCTGGGCGACTGGAGCGCGCGCGGCGTGGTGACGCGCTACGGCAGCTTCACCGTGCCGCAGAATAATCCTGCGCTGGATCAAGTCTACGATCCGCAATGGGTGCTGGACTTGTCGGGCAGCGTCAAGCTCAACAAGAACTGGCGTCTGAGCGCGGGCATCGACAACGTGACCAACCGTTATCCGGACCAGGTCACGTCGGCGGGCAACCTCAACAACAACGGCATCAATCCGTACAGCGGCTTCGCGCCGAACGGCTTCAACGGCCGCTACTACTACGCCAAGGCCGGCTACAGCTGGTAAGCAAGGGCGGCGGCGCGTGTCAGCGGGTGAACCGCTGCGCCACGCGCTTGCCGACCACGCCCCTCCCCGGCTCATTCATTCAGCGCACAGGGGACGCGCCGCCATGTGCCCCCCACATCATCCCGTTCAGCCTCCCAGTCGGTCGCCAGATCAGCCAACACCAGCAAGCCAGGATCGCGTTCCAGCAAGTGAGCTATGCCGACCACATGGCCATCCCCGAAATGATCGATCTCGCCACAGAGGAATTGCCAGTCGCCGTCGGCGTGCGAAACCAGCTTCACCGGACGCTCCTCGCGAAACACATGCGGGCAGACAAATGCTGGCGTGTGGGAGTCTTTATCGAAATCCGCCATATTTCTTCCTTTTACAATACCTTGTTTATGCCGTCACCAGCGACCGCGCCCGCGCGTGGCGTTGCGCATGGCGCGCGCAATATCGTTGAGGCCGCCGATGGCGCCGAATGGAAAAATTAACGGACTGTTTGGTGGCCGCCACAGCTGAGCGGCGGCCACCGGATCAGGACAACTCCCCGCCGCTCAAGGCCGCGTCGATATCGGCGCGGGTCAGCTCCGACGCGAACTGCTGGATGAAATGGTAGGCGTAGGAGCGCAGGTAGGCGCCGCGCCGCACCGCCAGCCGCGTGGTGTTCTGCGCGAACAGATGCGACGCCTCCACCGCGCGCATGCCCTTGTCGCGCCCGTGGTCGAAGGCCATCGAGGCCACGATGCCCACGCCCAGCCCCAACGCCACGTACTGTTTGATGACGTCCGAATCCATCGCCGTCAGCACGATGTCGGGCTTGACGCCGGCGCGCTCGAACGCCGCGTCGATGTGGCCGCGCCCGGTGAAGCCGATGTCGTAGGTAATCAGCGGGAACTCGGCCAGGTCTTCCAGCCGGATCGGCGAGCGCGCCAGCAGCGGATGGCCGTCCGGCACCACGATCAAATGGCTCCAGCGGTAGCAAGGGAAAGACACCAGGTCCGGGAACTGCGACAAGCCCTCGGTGGCGATGCCGATGTCGGTCTTGCCGGACAAGATCCACTCGGCGATGTGCTCGGGCGCGCTTTGCTGCAGGGCGATGCGCACATCCGGATAAGCGGTGCGGAAGCCCTGCACCACTTTCGGCAGCGCATAGCGCGCCTGCGTGTGCGTGGCCGCCACGCTCAGGGTGCCGCTCTGCTGGCCGGTGTATTCCAGGCTGGCCTGCTGCAAATTCTCCGCCTCGATCAGCAGCCGCTCGATGATCTTCAGTATGCCCTTGCCCGGCTCGGTCATGCCGGTCAGGCGCTTGCCGTTGCGCTCGAAAATCACCACGCCCAGCTCGTCCTCCAGCTCGCGGATCTGGCGGCTGACGCCGGGCTGCGAGGTGAACAAGGCATTGGCCACTTCGGTCAGGTTGTAGCCACGGCGCGCGGCTTCGCGGATGGACCGCAGTTGTTGGAAATTCATATTGCCACTCCCGCGTCGACAAAGACATGCAGGCGCTTGGGACGCACCACCAGGGTTTCGCCTTCCTTCAATTGCAGATGGCTGTATCGTTCATTCGACATCACCGCCTCGATCAGTTCGGCGGTATCGCTGCGCTCCAGGTCCAGCTGGGCCAGCGGGCCGATCGCATGCGCGCGGCGCAGCTTGACCACGATGCCTTCCGCGCCCGGCGTGTAGCGGTCGATCTCCAGGTCGTGCGGACGCACATAGGCGGTGCCCTTGCCGTCCGCCTGCGGCTGGCCCGGCACGGCGAAGGATGCGTCGCCGCTGGCCAGCACGCCGTCCTGCACGCGGCCGTGGAACATGTTCACGTTACCGAGGAAGCCGTACACGAACGGCGAGGCCGGATGGTTGTAGACCTGGTCCGGCGCGCCGATCTGCTCGACGTTCCCCTTGTTCATCAACACCACCTGGTCGGCCACCTCCAGCGCCTCCTCCTGGTCGTGCGTGACGAAGATCGACGTCACATGCAACTCGTCGTGCAGGCGGCGCAGCCAGCGGCGCAGTTCCTTGCGCACCTTGGCGTCCAGCGCGCCGAACGGCTCGTCCAGCAGCAGCACGCGCGGCTCGACCGCCAGCGCGCGCGCCAGGGCGATGCGCTGGCGCTGCCCGCCCGACAGCTGCGGCGGATAGCGGTCGGCCAGCCAGTCCAGCTGCACCAGCTCCAGCAGCTCCTTGACCTTGCGCCGGATCTGGTCCTCCGATGGCCGTTCCGCGCGCGGCTTGACGCGCAGGCCGAAGGCGACGTTCTCGAACACCGTCATGTGCTTGAACAGCGCGTAGTGCTGGAACACGAAGCCGACCTGGCGCTCGCGCACATGGCGGTGGGAAGCGTCGCGGTCGTCCAGCAGTACGCGGCCCGAATCGGGATGCTCGAGGCCGGCGATGATGCGCAACAGCGTGGTCTTGCCGCAGCCGGACGGGCCCAGCAGCGCGGTCAGCTCGCCCTGCGGAAAATCCAGCGACACATTGTTGAGGGCGACGAAATCGCCAAAGCGTTTATTGATGTTGATTACTTCGATGGTCATGGCATTACTCCGTTGGACGCGCGTCGTCGGCGATGGATTCGTTCAGGCGCCAGGCGATAAAGGATTTCAGGGCCAGCGTCACCAGCGCCAGCAGGGCCAGCAGCGAGGCCACGGCAAAGGCGGCGGCAAAATTGTATTCGTTGTAGAGGATCTCGACCTGCAGCGGCACGGTGTTGGTCTCGCCGCGGATGTGGCCGGACACCACCGACACCGCGCCGAACTCGCCCATCGCCCGCGCGTTACACAGGATCACGCCATACAGCAGGCCCCACTTGATGTTGGGCAGCGTGACGCGACGGAAGGTATCCCAGCCGGACGCGCCCAGCACGATGGCGGCCTCCTCCTCCTCGCTGCCCTGCGCCTGCATCAGCGGGATCAGCTCGCGCGCGACAAACGGGAAGGTGACGAAAATGGTGGCCAGCACGATCCCCGGCACCGCGAACAGGATCTTGATGTCGTGCGCCTGCAGCCACGGGCCGAACCAGCCCTGGGCGCCGAACAGCAGCACATAGATCAGGCCGGAGATCACCGGCGACACCGAGAACGGCAGGTCGATCAGGGTCAGCAGGATGCTTTTGCCGCGGAACTCGAACTTGGCGATGCACCACGAGGCCGCCACGCCAAACACCAGGTTCAGCGGCACGGCGATCGCCGCCGTGATCAGCGTCAGCTTGATGGCCGAGATCGCATCGTCCTCGATGATGGCCGCCGCGTACGCTTCCCAGCCCTTGCGGAAGGCTTCGACAAACACCGCCACCAGCGGCACGAACAGGAACAGCGTCAGGAAGGTCAGCGCGACGGCGATCAGCGCGACGCGCACCCACCCAGGTTCCAGGGTGTGCGGCGCCGGCGCGCCCCGGCGCACGGGCGTGGTTGTGGTTGGGACGGCGCTCATTATTTCCCCGACTTTCCGCGAGCCCAGGCTTGCAACAGGTTGATGGTCAACAGCATGACGAAGGACACCACCAGCATCACCACGGCGATCGCGGTGGCGCCGGCGTAGTCGTACTGCTCCAGCTTGGTGATGATGAACAGCGGCGTGATTTCCGACACCATCGGCATATTGCCGGCGATGAAGATGACCGAGCCATACTCGCCGGTGGCGCGCGCGAAGGCCAGCGCGAAGCCGGTCATCAGCGACGGCAGGATGGTCGGGAACACCACGCGGGTGAAGGTCTGCCAGGCGTTGGCGCCCAGGCTGGCGGCGGCCTCTTCCAGTTCGCGCTCGGCGTCCTCCAGCACCGGCTGCACGGTGCGCACCACGAACGGCAAGCCGATGAAGGTCAGCGCGACCACCACGCCGACCGGCGTGAAGGCCACCTTGAAACCCAGCGTGCCTTCGAGGAAGCGGCCGAACCAGCCGTTGGCCGAATACAGCGCGGTCAGCGTGATGCCGGCCACGGCGGTGGGCAGCGCGAACGGCAGGTCGACCAGCGCGTCGATGACGCGCTTGCCGGGGAACTCGTAGCGCACCAGCACCCAGGCAACAATGCCGCCGAACACCACGTTGACGAAGGCGCCCAGCAGCGAGGCGCCGAAGGTCAGCTTGTAGGAGGCGATCACGCGCGCCGACGTCACCGCGCTCCAGAAGCCTTCCCAGCTAAGGGTGAAGGTCTTCAGGAACACGGCCGACAGCGGGATCAGGACGATCAGCGCCAGGTAGAAAATGGTGAAGCCCAGCGACAGCCGGAACCCCGGCATGACGCGGAACGGCGCGCCCCGGGCGGCGGCTGGCGCCGTGGCGGGCGCAGCGAGAACTGCAGACATGTATGCTCCCTTATTACAAATTCTTCTATAAGGGCTGCATAATCTCATCAAGGCTTCATATTACAAACGAAGCATTTTTCATTTGGTTAGACGCTAAAGCTATATGGATTTTAAGACACCAGCTTGGCTGCGACCGCGACCAGGGTGAAGGCCAGCAGGCCGCGCAGCAGGCGTTCCGGCACGGCGCGCGCGGCGTAGGAACCGATGGTGATGCCGGGCAGCGAGCCGACGAGCAAGGTCAGCAGCAAGCTCCAGTTGATCGAGCCCAGCCACCAGTGCCCGATGGCGGCGATGGCCGTCAGCGGCACGGCGTAAGCGATGTCGGTGCCCGCCACTTCGGCGGCGCTCAGGCGCGGATACAGCATCACCAGCAGCGTCGCGCCGATGGCGCCGGCGCCGATGGAGGAAATCGTCACCAGCGTGCCCAGCACGGCGCCCGCGATGATGGTGGCGATGGTCAGCGCCCTGCCCTGCAGCTGGCGCGACGGCTCGGCCATGATCCAGGCCAGCATCTTGCGCTTGAACATCAGGGCGACCACGGTCAGCATCACCGAGCCGGCGATCATGTAGCGGATCACCAGGCCGATTTCCTGGTTGAGCGTACCGAAATGTTTAAGGGCCAGGCTGGCAATCAGGGCAGCAGGCAAGGCGCCGAGGCAGAGGCGGCGCACGATTTCCCAGTGCACCGTGCCGCGCATGCGGTGGGTGAAGGTGCCGACGCCCTTGGTCAGCGAGGCGAACGCCAGGTCGGTGCCGACCGCGACCGCCGGCGACACGCCGAATAACAGCGTCAAAAGCGGCGTCATCAGCGAGCCGCCGCCCACGCCGGTCATGCCGACCAGCAGGCCGACAGCGAAACCAGATGCGACAAAGGACAAATCCATGCAAATCCCCAAGAGTAGATCGCAGAGTACCTACTCTAAGGGAATATCCAAACAACGCAATCCTTATTTGCTTATACGCATTTCCTCAACGTGGGCATTATTTGTTCGGTTGAGGAGTGACTCGCAAATAAGGACGAACCGCGGTAAAGCCCTTGGGATACTTCTGTTTCAGCACGTCCGGGTCTTGCACGGTCAGCGGAATGATGACGTCGTCGCCATCTTTCCAGTTGCCTGGCGTGGCCACGGTGTAACCATCGGTTAACTGCAAAGCGTCGATTACACGCAACACTTCGTCAAAATTGCGGCCGGTGCTCATCGGATAAGTCAGGCTCAGGCGCACTTTTTTGGCCGGATCGATCACGAACAAGGTACGCACGGTGGCCGTGGCCGAAGCGTTCGGGTGGATCATGTCGTACAGCGTGGAGACTTTACGGTCGGCGTCGGCGATGATGGGGAAGCCCACCACGGTGTCCTGGGTTTGCTCGATGTCCGAGATCCACGCCGTGTGCGATTCGGCAGGATCGACCGACAGCGCGATGGCCTTGACGTTGCGCTTGTCAAATTCGGGTTTCAGCTTGGCGGTCAGGCCCAGCTCGGTCGTGCAGACGGGCGTGAAGTCGGCCGGGTGCGAGAACAGCACCACCCAGGAATTGCCTGCCCACTCGTGGAAATGCAGCTTGCCGATGGAAGAGTCTTGTTCAAAATCAGGGGCGGTATCGCCCAGTCGTATCGTCATAATCAGCTCCGTAAGGGAATGAGAGGTTCAGGTGGACGTGAAGGCACTATTCTGCGCCTTTTCTGCTAAAAAATACAACGTTTCAAGGCCTTCCGTCCGCCTTACCTGGGCTGGTAGATCTGGTCGAACAGGCCGCCGTCGGCGAAGTGCACCTTCTGGGCCCGGGTCCAGTCGCCGGCCACGTCGGACAGACGGAACAGCTTCACGCTCGGAAACTGGGCGGCATATTTCTTCGCCTCCTTTTCCACGGCAGGCCGGTAGTAATTCCTGGCGATGATTTCCTGCGCCTCATCGGTGTACAGGAAGTTCAGGTAAGCCTCCGCCACCTTGCGGGTGCCGCGCTTGTCGACCACCTTGTCGACCACGGCCACCGGCGGCTCGGCCAGGATGGAGACCGACGGCGCGACGATGTCGAACTTGGCTGGCCCCAGTTCCTTGACTGCCAGCAACGCCTCGTTTTCCCAGGCGATCAGCACGTCGCCGATGCCGCGCTCGACGAAGGTGGTGGTGGCGCCGCGCGCGCCGGAATCGAGCACCGGCACGTTCTTGTACAGCTTGCTCAGGAAGTCCTTGGCCGACGCTTCGCTGCCGCCGGGCAGGCGCAGCGCGTAGCCGTAGGCGGCCAGGTGGTTCCAGCGGGCGCCGCCGGACGTTTTCGGATTCGGGGTGATGACGGCAACGCCGGGCTTGACCAGGTCGCTCCAGTCCTTGATGCCCTTGGGATTACCCTTGCGCACCAGGAACACGATGGTCGAGGTGTACGGCGTGCTGTTGTGCGGCAGCTTTTTCTGCCAGTCCGGCGCCAGCAGCTTGCGTTCGGCGATGGCGTCGATGTCGTAGGCCAGCGCCAGCGACACCACGTCCGCCTCCAGGCCGTCGATCACGGCGCGGCCCTGCTTGCCGGAGCCGCCGTGCGATTGCTTAATCTTCAGCACGTCGCCGGTCTTGGCTTTCCATTCCTTGGCAAAGGCGGTGTTGACATCCTGGTACAGCTCGCGCGTCGGGTCGTAGGAGACATTCAGCAAGGAGACTTCGGCGGCCAAGGCTGGCGCAATGGCGGTGACGGCAAGAACAGCAGCAGCGAGTATTTTTTTGGACAGCATCTGATTCCCCTGGTAATGAAGGTCTTCAGATTAAGACTGTCCTTTATAAATGAGAACTAAGCTTTTAGCAGTTCAATATACATAAAGTTTATATGCGTTCAATAAAAGCGGTTGAACAGCACCACGCCCCAGGCGCCGGCCGCCAGCAGGCAGGTCAGCAAGACTGCGGCGCTGCCGAAGTCCTTGGCGTTCTTGGACAGCGGATGACGCTCCAGCGATACCCGGTCCACCACCGCCTCGATGGATGAATTGATCAGCTCCACGATCAAAATCAGCATCAGCACACCAATCAACATCAATTTTTCAAACGCCGAGATGCGCAGGATCAGCGCGATAAGGGTGCCGACCACGAACACGCTCACTTCCTGGCGGAACGCATGTTCATGCCTCCAGGCCGATTTAAAGCCGTCGATGGAGTATAAAAAGGCTGAAAAGATACGTTTCAGCCCGCTCTTGCTCTTGAATTCGCTCACTGGTTCCATGAATAAGCCACAAATTGAGAATGTATCATTATGCATCAATTCCCATTTTTTTCACATTATGGTATAAAGTATCTATCGCATACTGCACCGCACCAACCACATCATGAAAATCGAAACCGTTCCAGAGCAAAAGACCACTATCCAGGTGATCGAGCGCATGGTGGCGCTACTCGATGCGCTGGCCAAATATCCCGACCCCGTTAGCCTGAAGGAATTATCCAAGGTTTCCGGGCTACACCCCTCCACCGCCCACCGCATTCTCAACGATATGGTGCTCACGCGCTTTGTCGACCGCATCGAGCCGGGCACCTACCGGCTGGGCATGCGGCTGCTGGAATTGGGCAATGTGGTCAAGAGCCGGCTGTCGGTGCGCGAGGCCGCGCTGGATTTCATGCGTGCACTGCACAAAAAAACCCAGCAGACCATCAACCTGTCGGTCCGCCAGGGCGACGAGATCGTCTACATCGACCGCGCCTTTTCGGAACGCTCGGGCATGCAGGTGGTGCGCGCCATCGGCGGCCGGGGGCCGCTCCACCTGACCTCGACCGGCAAGCTGTTCCTGTCGGTGGACGAGCCGAAAGCCATCCGCGCCTACGCCACGCGCACCGGCCTGGCCGGCCACAACAAGAATTCGATCACGGATCTGGTCAAGCTCGAACGCGAGCTGAACCTGGTGAAATCGCGTGGCTACGCGCGCGACAATGAGGAGCTGGAACTGGGGGTGCGTTGCATGGCCGCCGGCATCCACGACGACAGCGGCAAGCTGATCGCCGGCCTGTCGATCTCCGCGCCGGCCGACCGTCTGCAGGACGAGTGGCTGGAAGACCTGGTGGCGACCGCCAACCAGATTTCCGCCACGCTCGGTTACATCCCGGTCGAATAAGCCGCCGGTGCGCTGAGGCCGGCCGGTTTCAGCGCCTCCAGCCATTTGCGCATGCGACCGGCATCGGCGGTGCGCGACTGCTTGCCCTTGGAATCGAGGAACACCATGATCACCGAGCGGCCTTCGATCACCGCCTGCATCATCAGGCAGCGCCCCGCTTCGTTGATGAAGCCGGTTTTCTGCAAGCCGATCGCCCAGTCCGGGCTGGCCACCAAGTGGTTGGTGGTGCCGAACTGCATCGGACGGCCGTTGGTTTCCACCATGGCCTTGGCGTCGGTCGAGTACTGGCGCAGGATGGGCTGCTGATACGCCGCCATCGCCAGCTTGGCCAGGTCGCGCGCGCTGGCCACGTTCATTTTCGACAGGCCGCTGGAATCGACGTAGTGCGTATCGGCCATGCCCAGCTCACGCGCCTTGGCGTTCATCGCCTCGACAAACGCGGGCTTGCCGCCCGGATAATTACGGCCCAGCGCCGAAGAGGCGCGGTTTTCCGAGCTCATCAGCGCGATGTGCAGCATGTCGGCGCGGCTCAGCTGGGTGCCGACCTTGAGGCGCGAGCTGCTGAACTTTTCACGGTCGACGTCCTCGTCGGTGATGGTCAGTATCTCGTCCATATTCTGCTTGGCTTCGACCACGATCAGGCCGGTCATCATCTTGGTGATCGAGGCGATCGGCAGGGCGACGTTGGAATTCTTTTCAAACAGCACTTCGGAATTGGCCTGGTCCAGCACCAGCGCCACGTTGGACTTGAGGTCCAGCGGGTCGTGCGTCATGTTCAGGCCGGCGAGGTCGCCCATGGTCGGCACCGGCGGCGCGGCAACGATCATGCGCTGGTAAACCACCTTGCGGCGGCCATGGACCATGACCACGCGCTTGACCACGCGCTCGCCCGGTTCGGCGGCGGCCACGCGCACCGGCCCGCGGGCCTTGACCTTCTTCAGGTGGTGTTTTTTCGGAGCAGCGCCATCGGCCGCCTGGGCGGCTGTCGCGGTGAGCGCCGTGGAAGCGAACATCAGCGAAATGAGCACACTCATAGCTAGTTTAGACATGCATATCCCCGAAAAAAAGCACTGCACAGAAAGCGAAAGTACTGTTGCAGTGTAGCAAAACACCGGACAAGCGCAAGCAAATTTAACATTGCGAGCATCGATGGTTGCGTCGACGCAATAGCGCTCAGTACGCTTTAGACAAGCTAGTGCTAACCAACAAATTTAACAAATTCCTCAACCGCCATCCGCTCGGTGACCAGCGAGTTTTCGATTTTCGAGCTGTCGGCGTAGCCGAGCGCCATACCGCACACGACGGTTTCATTGTCCGGCAAACCCAGCTCCTTGCCTATGATTTTATGATACTGGGTAAAGGCCGCTTGCGGGCAAGTGTCGAGGCCCCGGGCCCGCGCCGCGACCATGATGTTTTGCAGGAACATGCCGTAGTCCAGCCAGGAACCCTGCTCCATGACGCGGTCGATGGTAAAGATGAGACCCACCGGCGCGCCAAAAAATTCATAATTGCGTCCATGTTGCGCGGCCATGCCGGCCTTGTTGTCGCGCGTCAGGCCCAGCAGCGCATACAGGTCCCAGCCCACCTTGCGGCGGCGCTCAATGAACGGCGAGACCCACTCGCGCGGGTAGTAGGCGTATTCCTCGGTGTGCTGCCTGGCTTGCTCGGGGTCGTTGTGCGCGGCCAGGATCGCCGACGACAGTTGCCGCTTGCGCTCGCCGTCCAGCACGTAGACCTTCCACGGCTGGGTGTTGGTGCCGGACGGCGCCCGCGCCGCCACCCGCAGGATCTGCGCGACGTCCTCGCGCGCCACCGTCTGCGGCAGGTAGGCGCGGATCGAACGGCGGCTGGTGATGGCGGCGTCCACCGCTTGCTGGTCGGGAGTGGAAATCATGTGCCCTCGCTTTATTTGGTTTTCTTGACTACAAATATCACACCAGTGACCGCCAGCGCCATCCCCGCTATGCCGAGGGCGTTGAACGCCTCGCCGAACATCAGCCAGGCCATGACGGCGGTGGTGGGCGGCGTCAGGTACAACAGGCTGGTGACTTGCGTGGCGTCGCTGCGGCGCATCAGCGCGAACAGCAGGAAGATGGCGCCGATCGACAAGCCCATCACCGACCACAGCAAGGCGCCGATGAAGCGCGGCGTCCACTGCACCGCAGCAAAGTCCGGCCCCAGACCTTCAAAAAAGATGGCCAGCGGCAGCACCACCACCAGCGAGGCGGCGAACTGGATCACCGTGCCGGTGCGCAAGTCGAACTGTGGACAATGGCGTTTCTGATACAGGGTGCCGGCGGTGATCGACAGCAGCGCCAGCACGCACAGCAGGATGGCGTCGACCGGCAGGCCGGTCAGCTTGATCTTGGCAGCCACCACCAGCCCTACCCCGGCCAGGCCGAAGACCAGTCCCAGCCACTGCCGCGGCCGGACCCGCTCGCCGATCAGCGGCGCGGCAAAGGCGGTCAGGATGGGCTGCATGCCGACGATCAGCGCCGACAAGCCGGCCGGCATGCCCAGCTTGATGGCGCACCAGACGCCGACCAGATAACCGGCCTGCACCAGCAGCCCGGCCAAGGCGATCTGCCAGATCTTGCCGTGCGGCCAGGGCGCCTTCAGCAGCAACACCGCCGGCACCAGGAACAGCAGCACGCCGAGGAAGCGCATCACCAGGAAGGTCAGCGGCGGCGCGTAAGGCAGGCCGAACTTGGCGACGATGAAGCCGCTGCTCCACAACAACACGAAAAACAGCGGCAGTGGCGACAGAAAAGTAGCGTGTTTGACGGTTGCGGTGGCGCTGGGGGTGTTGGACATGGGTGAACCGGTCAAACTTGCTTGCAAATTGAAAGGAAATCGGCGCCGGTTTGCGGCGCCGACTCGACTGGATGCAAGTCTATCACGGCAGGAGTTTCGTCACTGGCCAGGCGGCATTTTCCATGGGGAAATGCTTTCTTCCGGCTAGAGTCGGTTCTTTGATGCAATGCACAAAAAATCGCTTGACTTAATTTTTGAAGGCCGTAAAATCGGGTTTGTTGCGTTGCACAATTTGTTGTTCGGTCTGAAACGTGGATTGCCTGTTTCTCGCCGGCTGTAGAAACAGCAGTACTTAATCAATGACTACTTTCCTGGAGATTTAAATGTTTTCAATCCCTGAGCAATTTTCCAATGCGACCAAAGCTAATTTTGAAGCTCAATTCGCGATTTTCTCGGCCCTGACCAACAAGGCTTTCGAAGGCGTGGAGAAGTTCGTCGACCTGAACCTGACCGCCGCCAAGGCATCGCTGGAAGAGTCGTCGATCACCACCAAGCAACTGCTGTCGGCCAAAGATCCACAAGAATTCTTCTCGCTGGCTTCGGCACAAGCCCAGCCTAGCGCAGAAAAAACCATCGCTTACGGCCGTCACCTGGCGACCATCGCTTCGAGCACCGGCGCTGAATTCAGCAAAGCTGCTGAAACCCAGATCGCTGAAACCAACCGTAAAGTGATCTCGCTGGTGGAAGAAGTGAGCAAGAACGCCCCAGCCGGTTCGGAAAACGCCGTCGCCATCCTGAAATCGGCCATCGGCAACGCCAACGCCGGTTACGAGCAGTTCGCCAAGACCGCCAAGCAAGCTGTCGAGTCGATCGAATCGAACCTGACCTCGGCCGTGAACCAATTCACCGCCGCTGCCGCCAAAGCTGCTCCAGCCAAGAAGTAATCAAGGAATACCGGCGCGGTAGGGCGCCGGTTCCTTCAAAACACCGTGTGTGCCTGCGACGCTCAAGATCGTCGCAAGCCACACGGTTTTTTTTCGCCCGATTACTCGCCGAGATAGGCGGCTTTGACGCGCGGGTCGTCCAGCATGTCCTTGGCGTTGCCGGTCATGGTGATGTTGCCCGAATCCATGACGTAGCCGCGGTGCGCGGCCTGCAGCGCCAGCTTGGCGTTCTGCTCCACCAGCAGGATCGTGATGCCCTCTTTCGACACGTTGCGGATCACTTCGAAAATCTTCTCGACCATGATCGGCGACAGGCCCATCGACGGCTCGTCCAGCAGCAACAGCTTCGGATGCGACATCAGCGCGCGGGCCATCGCCAGCATCTGCTGCTCGCCGCCGGACAGCGTGCCCGCCATCTGCGCCGCCCGCTCCTTCAGGCGCGGGAATACGTCGAACCACTTGGCGATGTCGGCCTCGATGCCGGCCTTGTCGTCGCGGGTGTAGGCGCCCATCATCAGGTTTTCCTGGATCGACATGCGGGTGAACACGCCCCGCCCTTCCGGCACCATGGCCAGCTTCTTCTCGACCAGATGGAAGGACTTGCTGCCCTTCAGCGACTCGCCCTGGTAAGTGACCGTCCCCTCGACCTTGCAAGGCGGCAGCGTGCCGGTAATGGCTTTCAACGTGGTGGTCTTGCCGGCGCCGTTGGCGCCGATCAAGGCGACCAGCTCGCCCTTGTTCACTTCCAGATCGATGCCTTTGACGGCCTTGATGCCGCCGTACGCGACTTTCAGTCCCGATACTTTAAGAACGTTGTCGCCCATTAGTGCGATCCTCCCAGGTAGGCGTCGATAACCGCCTGATTGCTTTGTATTTCCGCCGGCAGACCTTCGGCGATCGGCTTGCCGTATTCCAGCACCATCAGCCGGTCGCACAGGCCCATCATCATTTTGACGTCGTGCTCGATCAGCAGCACGGTCTTGCCTTCGTTCTTGATCTTGACCAGCAGCTCGCGCAACGCCAGCTTCTCGGTGGCGTTCATGCCGGCAGCCGGCTCATCGAGCGCCAGCAGCTGCGGATCGGTGGCCAGCGCGCGGGCGATTTCCAGGCGGCGCTGGTCGCCATACGACAGGAAGCGCGACGTGCGGCTGGCGAACTGGCCGATGCCGACGAAGTCCAGCAGCTCCTGCGCGCGCTTGCGGATAGCCGCCTCCTCCTCGCGCGCCGCCTTGTGGCGGAACACGGCGCCGAACACGCCCTGGTGCGAGCGCACATGGCGCCCGACCATGACGTTCTCCAGCGCGGTCATCTCGCCGAACAGGCGGATGTTCTGGAAGGTGCGGGCGATGCCGGCCTTGGCCACCTCATGCGGCGCGGACGGCGAATACGGCTTGCCGGCCAGCTCGAAGGTGCCGGTGTCCGGCTGGTACAGGCCGGTGATGACGTTGAAGAAAGTGGTCTTGCCGGCGCCGTTCGGGCCGATCAGGCCGTAGATCTGGCCCTTCATGATCTTGATGCCGACATCGGTCAGCGCCTGCAAGCCGCCGAAGCGCTTATTGACGCCGGCGATGTTGAGAATGACTTGTTCGCTCATGTATGCTTTCCTCAGGCCGCCATGGTGCCGGACGATTGATCTTTGGTGTCGGAGTCGCCGTCGGGACGGTCTTCATGCTTGGGCGCGGGCCACAGGCCGGCCGGACGGTTCAGCATGATCAGCACCATCGCCAGGCCATACAGCAGCTGGCGCAGCACCTCGGCTTCGATCAGCACATGGCCGAACAGTTTTTCCTGCAGCGGCTCGACCACGTGGCGCAGCACTTCCGGCAGCGCCGCCAGCAGCGCGCCGCCCATGATGACGCCGGGGATGTGGCCGATACCGCCCAGCACCACCATCGCCAGCACGGCGATCGACTCGGTCAGCGAGAACGATTCCGGCGACACGAAGCCCTGGAACGAGGCGAACATCGCGCCGGCGATGCCGCCGAACGAGGCGCCCATCGAGAACGCCAGCAGCTTGACGTTGCGGGTGTTGATGCCCATGGCCTTGGCGGCGATCTCGTCCTCGCGGATCGCGACCCAGGCGCGGCCCAGGCGCGAGTGCTGCAGGCGCGAGGTGACGAACACCACCGCCACGCACAGGAACAGGAACAGGAAGTAGTAGGCGTTCACCGACGGCATGGAGAAGCCGCCGATCACCACGGTGGCGCGCGAGCCCGCCTCCCCCGCCAGGTTGACGCCGAACACGCGGATCGGGTCGATCAGGTTGATGCCCTGCGGGCCGTTGGTGAAGTTGATCGGCTCGTTCAGGTTGTTCATGAAGATGCGGATGATCTCGCCGAAGCCCAGCGTCACGATGGCCAGGTAGTCGCCGCGCAGCTTCAGCGTCGGCGCGCCCAGCAAGGCGCCGAACAAGCCGGCCAGCGCGGCCGCCAGCGGTACGATCAGCCATACCGACAGGTGGATGCCGTTTTGCTGGATGTCCGGTCCCAGAATGGCCACCAGCGAGTTGCCGACAACCGGGTATTCGTTGATCAGCGATTCCAGCAGCGTCGCGAACTGCGGCGAGGCCAGCAGGCCGGTCATGTAGGCGCCCACCGCGTAGAACGCGATGTAGCCCAGGTCCAGCAGGCCGGCGAAACCGACCACGATGTTCAGGCCCAGCGCCAGCATGATGTACAGCAGCGCCATGTCGATGATGCGCACCCACGAGTTGCCGAACTGCGAGGCGACGAATGGGAAGATCAGCAGACCGATCAGGACCACAGCCATGCTGCTGTAAGCCTTGCGCGGGTTGCGGGTGGTGTCGAAATTCAAAATAGCCATATTCAGTTCCTCCGCTTAGGCACGGTCCGCGACGCGCTCGCCCATGATGCCGGACGGACGTACCGTCAGCACGATGATCAACACGACGAAGGCAAAGATGTCCTGGTAGTGGCTGCCGAGGAAGCCACCGGTCAGGTCGCCGATGTAGCCGGCACCCAGGCTCTCGATGATGCCGAGCACGATACCGCCTATCATCGCGCCGTAGATGTTGCCGATGCCGCCCAGCACGGCGGCCGAGAAGGCTTTCAGGCCGGGCACGAAGCCCATCGCGAACTGGATGGACGCGTAGTTGGCGCCCCACATCACGCCGGCCACGGCGGCCAGCGCCGCGCCCAGCGCGAAGGTGGCGACGATGACCTTGTTGGAATCGACACCCATCAGGCCGGCGACGCGGGGATTCTCCGCCGTGGCGCGCATGGCGCGGCCCATTTTGGTTTTCTCCACCAACAACACCAGGCCCGCCATCGACAGGGTGGCCAGCGCCAGCAGCAGGATCTGGGTCTGCGAAATCAGCGCGCCGCCGACCGTGATCGGTTCCGACGACAGCAGTTGCGGGAAGGCCAGCGGATTGCGGGTCCAGATCATCATGGCGATGGTCTGCAGCAGGATGGACACGCCGATCGCGGTGATCAGCGGCGCCAGCCGTGGCGCGTTGCGCAGGCGGCGGTAGGCCACGCGCTCGATCACGATATTGACCACCATGCAGACCGGGATGGCGCCGCCGATCGCGATCGCCAGCTTGACGTAGCCCGGCAGGTCCGGCGCGTATTCGTTGAGGTATTTGAGGATGGTCAGGCCGGTCATGGCGCCGATCATCAGCACGTCGCCGTGCGCGAAGTTAATCAGGTTCAGCACACCGTACACCATGGTGTAGCCCAGCGCGACCAGGGCGTACATGCTGCCTAGCACCAGTCCGTTAATAATTTGTTGGATAAAAGTATCCATGAAGAGTGCCTTTACTTTTTAGTTTTGCCTGCATAACCGGTTCAAGTAACAAAAACGGCACCCGGAGTAAAGTCTCCGTAGTGCCGCCGTTGACTACGCGTTCACGATGCAAATTTCGTGCCTGAACCGATATTCGTCTCCTGCGTACCGAGCTCTCATTTATAAGCCGAAACGACAACTTTTTGAGAGCGAGGCAATGATAACGAGATTTCCGAAAAACTAACTGCGGAATAACAGGAAAACGCGGAATTAAATTCCGTTTCATCCAGAAACCGGTTAAACCGCGCCCCCGCCTGGTATGGCTTTTTGTCCGTCCAGCCCCTTGGGCAGCGGGAAAGTGACCGCTTCCTGCACGCCGTCGAGCGTGCGCACGCTGCGCGCGCCCAACTCCTTCAGGCGGTCGATGACGGCTTGCACCAACACCTCGGGCGCCGATGCACCAGCGGTGACACCCACGCGCACCTTGCCTTCCAGCCACAGCGGGTCGATCTGGGTGGCGTTGTCGACCATGTACGCGGGCGTGCCCTTCTTTTCCGCCACTTCGCGCAGACGGTTGGAATTGGAACTGTTCGGACTGCCGACCACGATCAACAGCTCCACTTGCGGCGCCATGAACTTCACCGCCTCCTGGCGGTTGGTGGTGGCGTAGCAGATATCGCCCTTCTTCGGCTCGATGATCGCGGGATACTTGCGCTTCAGCGCTTCGATGATGTCGGCGGTATCGTCCACCGACAACGTTGTCTGGGAAACGTATGCCAGTTGTTCGGGCTTGGTGACGTTCAGCTTATCCACGTCGGCCACGGTCTCGACCAGGTACATGCCCTCTTCCGTCTGCCCCATCGTGCCTTCGACTTCCGGGTGGCCGTCGTGGCCGATCATGATGATCTCGCAGCCCTGCTTGCGCATCTTGGCCACTTCCACGTGGACCTTGGTCACCAGCGGGCAGGTCGCGTCGAAGATGCTCAGGCCGCGCGATTCCGCTTCCGCCCGCACCGCCTTGGACACGCCGTGCGCCGAGAACACCAGCGTATTGCCGGCCGGGACGTCGTCCAGGTCCTCGATGAAAATGGCGCCCTTGTTGCGCAGGTCTTCCACCACGTAGGCGTTGTGCACGATCTCGTGGCGCACATAGATGGGCGCGCCGAACTGGGTCAGCGCGCGCTCGACGATTTCAATGGCGCGGTCGACGCCGGCGCAAAAGCCGCGCGGCTGGGCCAACAGGATTTCTTTATCGCTCATGAATTCCTCACAGCACGGAAATGAGTTGGACTTCGAATTTCAGCGGCTGGCCGGCCAGCGGGTGGTTGAAGTCGAACAGGCAGGTTTCGTCGCCCAGCTCGCGCAGGATGCCGGCGAAGCGGCCGCCGCCCGGCGCGGCGAAGTCGACCAGGTCGCCCACCTTGTAGTCGGCGCCCGGCATCGAGTTCTCGTCCAGCGTGGCGCGGGTGACTTCGCGCACCAGTTCCGGGTTGCGCGGGCCGAAGCCGACGCCCGGCTCCAGGTCGAAGGTCTTGTGCGTGCCTTCGGGCAGGCCGATCAACAGCTCCTCCAGCACCGGCGCCAGCTGGCCCTGGCCCAGCATCAGCGTGGCAGGGTTGCCGTTGAAAGTGGTGACGATATCGGTGCCGTCCAGCGAGGCCAGGCGGTAGTGCAGAGTGAGGTAGGCCGACTGGGTGACGACGGCAGGTTGCGCGTTAGACATGACGTGAGATTCGTTGAGCTGGCAAAACCGCTATTGTAAGCCACCTTGCCGCCAGCGCCCCTCAAGTGCGCAAAGGATTGACTGAAAACGTTTTCATAGGCATATTTGAAGCGTTTTCTGGCCATCGAAAGGAAGATCATGGAAATACAGCCCCGTCAGCGCATTGCCGCTATTGATATGCTGCGTGGACTGGCCGTCATCGGCATGATATTGGTCGCCTACGCCGGCGACTGGGACCACCGCTTCCGCGTGCTGACCCATGCCGACTGGCAAGGCTTCGCGCTGGCCGACATGATCTTCCCCAGCTTCCTGTTCTGCGTGGGCGCGGCCATGCCCTACTCGCTGCTCAAGCGCGCCGGCGACCGCCCCGTCGCCGAAGTGCTGGCCTACCTGGCGCGGCGCTCGGCCGCGCTGTTCCTGCTGGGACTAGTGCTGAACCTGCTGCCCTCGTTTGACTTCGCGCACGTGCGCCTGATGGGCATCCTGCAACGCATTGGCATCTGCTACCTGGCCGCCGGCGCGCTGGCCCTGGCGCTGGGCCGGCGCACGGCGGACGGCTTCCAGCTGCCGCTGCGCTCCGTGCTGCTGGCCGCGGCGGCCTTGGCGGCGGCCCACGGCGCCCTGCTGCTGGCCTGGGACGCGCCCGGTTGCGGCCGCGCCTGCTTCGACTCCGTCCACTCGCTGCCGGCCGTGATCGACCGCGCCGTGCTCGGCATCAATCACCTGTGGCCCTACGGCCTGACCAACGGCCAGGTCACGTACGAGCCCGAGGGTCTGCTGTCGACCGTCGGCGCGCTGGTCAACGTGCTGGCCGGCCTGGCGGCGGGACTGGTGCTGCACCGTGGCGGCGATGCCTGGCGCCGGCTGGCGCTGGCCGCCGTGGTGCTGCTGGTGGCCGGGTTCGCGCTGGGCCCCTGGCTTCCCGTCGTCAAGAAGATCTGGACGCCAAGCTTCGCCTTGCTGTCCTCCGGTTTTTCGCTGCTGGCGCTGGTGCTG
The DNA here is from genome assembly GCA_025548565.1 of Rugamonas sp. A1-17. Taxonomy (GTDB): domain Bacteria; phylum Pseudomonadota; class Gammaproteobacteria; order Burkholderiales; family Burkholderiaceae_D; genus Rugamonas. The sequence continues at coordinate 845,680 of JAJLPB010000001.1, read as the reverse complement.
CTGCGAAGCGCGACGGCCGGCGCCAGCGTCGTCCTGGCGTTCGGCGCCAATGCCACGCTGGCCTTTGTCGCCATCAGCCTGCTTGACTGCGTGCTGCAACTACCGCTGAACGCCGGGCAATCCTGGCATGACAGCCTGGCACACGGCCTCGGCGGGCTGATCGCGGACGCCCGCATCGCCTCGGTCGCCTACTCCGCCGGGGTGGTGGTGGTGCTGGGCACGTTGCTGCTGACGCTCTACCGGAAGAAGCTTTTCCTGCGCCTTTGAGCGGGGTTAGTACCGCCCGCGCCGGCGCGCCGATAATCGACGGGAGAACGATTACCGGAGACCCTCATGCCCATCCTGGACTGGCCGTTGGAGCGACGCCCGCGCGAGCGCCTGATACGCGAAGGCGCCACCGCGCTCACGGATGCCGAGTTGCTGGCCATCTTCCTGCGCATCGGCGTGCCCGGCAAGGATGCCGTGCAACTGGGGCAGGAGATGGTGCACCATTTTGGCTCGCTGCAAGGATTGTTCGGGGCCAGCCTGCGCGAATTTTCCGCCATTAACGGCCTCGGCCCAGCCAAGTTTGCCCAGTTGCAGGCGGTGATGGAACTGGCGCGGCGCGCCATGCTGGAGGAAATAAAGGCCGGACAGGCGCTGGGCTCGCCCAAGGCGGTCAAGGAATACCTGCGCATCCTGTTCCGCGGCCATGCCTGCGAATCCTTCCACGTCCTGTTCCTGGACGTGAAGAACCGCCTGATCGAAGTCCGTGAAATGTTTCGGGGCACGCTGACGCAAGTGTATGTTACCCATTTTCGAAATAACTTTTAAAATCATCCTTGTATGCCTTTAATACCGGTGGGCATATTGAGCCGCCCCGAGAGCTCTTCCCTCGGGGCGGAAGTTCTTAAGCTAAAGGTCCGCACCTGTTGAGGCTACCCCAACCAGAGCAGCCCCCTGAGGGCTGCGGAGCAATTCATCGGGGTTGGGGGGAGCCGCTTCTGCGGGCACCGGACGCAAGCTAGGACCAAAGGTCCAGGCGGCCGGGGAACCGCAGTTGCGGGGGGCATCGCCCACAGTCTGGCTGCGGCCAGTGGGGGGAGCCATCTGGGCACAACAAACAAGCCAGGGACGCGAAGCGGGCCAGGTTTGTTGTGAACCAGATGGGGGGCAACGCCCCGCGCTCCCGCCCCCAGCTATGGGGGCGGGCAACCGGGTTTCAGGGCAGTGGCTTGCCACCGACACAGCGAGTGCGAAGCACATACGCTGGGGAGCCGCAAAAGCCGGTTGCCCGCCCGCATAGCGGCCCCGGAAGGGGTGGACGAAGGCCAGTGGGAGCGCCCCCAAGGTAGACGCCAGTCTGCCGCTGGAGTCGGCTCAAAGCCGACGTGAAGGTAAGGGCGACAAGGAGGTCGCGAAGCAGACGACCCAGCCCGCGCAGCATGCCCAGCTTTCCACGCCAAAGCGTGGGGGCATGCGAAGTGTCCTTGCCTCAGGCGGCTCATAGTTTTGACGCAGGACGCTTGCGATATGCGGTGAACCTGTTCCGATCCGAGCATATTGCGAAACAGGTATCGGAACACGTGCCTTAAAGCCCTATACTAAATATGAACCCACACGAACAGCATCTTCGAAACGACCTGGATGGACTCCAGTTGGTCAACAAGTTTGGCTGGCTGCGTCCGCACGAGCTTGGCCCGCTGTTGTGGCCCAATAGTCAACATGCCCGACATCAAGCTGACCGCCTGGTACGCTGTTGGCGTAAGCGCAGGCTAATCCTTGAGCGCCCCCTCCCCGGCCGCGCAGGGCGAGCGGTGGTGCTCTCCGCAGCGGGAGTACGATTTCTTACTGCACATGACGTTCAGGCGGTAACCGGCAAAGACTTCGGAGAAACACATGGCAATGTGTGGAGCCCGCCTTTAACTTGGCGTCACGATTTGATCGCCGTTGGAGTGCTCGTTAATCTGTACCTACAAGGCTTTGACATCTTCCCCGAAGCGCAAATTAAGAGGAGCTCAGGTCAGTTGAAGAAGCTGCCCGACGGAATAGCACGTCGGGGCGAGCAGGTAATTTCTATTGAAGTCGAACATGCCCGCAAAACTGGCCCTTCAATGAGAAACCTAGCACTTGCATTGTGCTCCGCAGCGCAGGGCACCACTCCCCCTATTTTTGGTATGCGCATCACACATGCCATGGTAGCGTTTGTCTCGACTCAAATTGATGAGCGTGGCTACACGCTGAGCCATCGAGAGCGCGTTACTAAGGCTATAGCAGAATCAGCAAAAAGCGCAGTTCCAATCACATGGGCAAGTTGTTCGATGCGTTCTGCAGGAGTCCGTACCGTTCAATACACAGACGATCTTATTGAGGCAGACCGCGCGGCTGCAGTTCTGCATCGGCTGGAGCTATGCGGCTGGCGGCCAGAAGCTGGGGCGCTACTATCCAACTATAAGGGTAGGGTCGCGGCAGTTTGGGAGGATGAAGAAGCCGATGCTTGGGGCTGGCAGATTGATGACTTACCAGCAGAACGAGTGAGCACGATCAGCGAGGCTAAGCGACGATGCGCTGAGGTACTAGCAACCCCATGAGCGCTGGAGCCGCCGCCACCAACTCACTTAATCTAGCGAACCAAAGGACCTGCAATTTCGTCAATTTTCATTGCTTGTCACGCTCTAAATCGCTACAATTCACCTACTTTACGCGTGGGATAAATTCCTTCAACAAGAATTATCCTTGTCCGGCGTTTCGCCAGACACTAATTTATTGCGGATATTTAGGGTTGCGTCGAAGACTTCCCTAACGATCCTTCCTCCACTGCGTTCCCCCAGGAGCGTTAGGAAAGCCTTCGACGCTTCCTTTAGGTAAAGTCTTATTGGCCTCATTGCAGGCCATTTTTTTTAACTGCTCAATGGACTTTGAAGACACAATTATTGAAGAGTTTTCTTCCTTAGATGTCAGCAAATTCACTGCTGTTTTCACCCCTCCTAAAATCTTTCTCTGCGGTGGCCCGACAAAGGCCGCCGTCGCCGAAAGCTTGCGCCAGCGAATCATAGATCATTTTTCCATCAAAGACACTGTGACCTTTGAAGCGTTAATACACGCCGAAGACTTCACCGACTATTTTAAAGATGGAATTTACTCCGATCTGCTCGATTTCGAAATTGATATCGCCAATTTATCTTCGCTGACAGTCGTTTGCTTAGAAAGCCCTGGTGCGTTTGTTGAGCTGGGAATTTTTTGCCAACTCCAAACCGTCGCAGGGAAGCTTTTAATTATTGCGCCACAGGAAGAAATAGATAAAAAGAATTCCTTTATCTATCACGGCCCCCTCACTAGCCTTCTTCAGAAGGATAGTAGCTCTGTTGTCTCCTATCCCTGGGCGGACCCCGCAATTTTAAAATATGACCATTTAGAGTTTATTATTGGCGACATAATGGCTAAGCTTAGCAACGTCAATGTTAGCCATAAATTCGATTCCAAAAATACCGGTCACCTGGCTCTGTTACTATACGACATTATTTGCTTAGCCTCACCCATTAAAAAAGAAGAAATCAATTTAGCTCTATATGCTTTAGATATAGACTTACCAGAGCGAACAATAAATAAATTGTTATATTTGCTCGAAAAGGTAAAGTTGATTGCATCAACTAACTATAGTCGAGTTGACTACTATTACGGCATAGGCCCTACAAGTCGCCGTATAAAGTTTGGGACATCAAAAAAGGGCGCGGTAAAAGATACCTCAGCGCTTAAAATGGCTTTCCGCCAAAGTTATGTATTGGCAACCGATGAACCTTCCAAGAAGCGCCGGTACGCTCAGCAGGTAATACAGAAGATTGGGAATCAAAAATGAGTACAATCTTTGAGTTCGTCCGTGAAACTCTCCTGATGGATGAGCAGGAGCTTCTCACCTTTTCTCAAACGGCGCCGCATCGCTATAAGAAATATAATATAAAAAAGCGCAATGGTACGGGGTTTCGACAAATCGCCCAGCCGTCGAAGGAGGTGAAGTTTATCCAACGCGTGATCCTTAGCCAGTTAAAGCAAAGTCTGACTGTCCACCCATGCGCTATGGCCTATGAGCCTGGAACCGGCATAAAGCTAAACGCTTTGCACCACAAGGACAATTCCTATCTTTTAAAAATGGACTTCAGGGATTTCTTTCCCAGCATCACTCCCTTCCTGTTTTTTTCGATAGCGAAAGACTTTGATATCACCTTTGAAGAAGTTGATAGAGATTTTTTAAGTCGTCTTTTGTTTTACAAATCAACACGGAAAAGTAAACTTAGGCTAAGCATCGGAGCCCCGACCTCTCCATTTATATCCAATTTCGTGATGCACTGCTTTGATAAGGCTATGCATGAATATTGTAGTACGCATAAAATAAATTACACTCGATATGCTGATGACATAACTTTTTCCGCGAACGAAAAAGGCATCCTATTTGACCTACCGACTTTAGTTAAAGGTAACTTACGAGCAACCACTTATAGCCAGATAAAAATAAACCCTGACAAAACGGTCTATTCCTCCAGAGCTTTTAACCGACATGTAACCGGCGTTGTTATTACAAATGACGGTTCGCTTTCCTTAGGTAGAGATAGGAAGCGTCTGTATTCCGCCATGGTGCATAAATACTCCGTTGGTGTTCTTGATGACGCAGAGCGGCAACAGTTGAAAGGCTACCTTTCATTTGTACTTTATATTGAGCCTGATTTTTTTGAACGATTAACTACGAAGTATTCGAAGGAAGTAATTGACGCAATTATGGCTTAGCTCCAGCAATCGCGCTCGGATAAGGTTGATGGTCATTTCGGGTTCCATTGCCACCAGAATATCGTCTAGGGAGCGCTTGGATGGGCTTTGACGTTGCGCCTCCCATGCGTAGCTCCCTGCGCCGCCTGCGGCGCCCTGGTTGGATAGTGGCCTGAAGCATGAACGTGCTCTTTCCCTCTATGTCGCTTCGCGAACCTTCCAAGATTTCATTGTGTTATGCAGCGAAGTTTCAATGGACCCACACAATCTTAAAGCAGCACCGTTTCAGACTGCAGCGACTCCATCTAGTTTTAAAAAAAAATGGTTGTCCAATCATAGATAAATCTTAGTACGCTCAATAAAACGGGGCGGGTCAGGCCAAAACTCCACCTAATCCAAGGTCGTTTTCAAAAAGTACCACTCAGGTCGTGTCCGAGAAAAGGCAGCAACCGTCTGCGATCCGGCGGATTCTGTCCGCGTTATGGCAGGGTTGCCGTCTGCGATCCGGCAGATGACTTAAGACACTCTGGCCTACGTCACTCACTGCTATCGCGACCACGAAATTTGACACCGCTCCGGCACGTGCAATTTTTCTGGAAATCGCCGCCTGATAAAAACACAAGCTCAGCCAAATTCTGTGACACTATTATTAATAATTAGTGTTTCCGTGATGACGTCACGTAATTCCCTATTTTCCTTATTTACGTGACATCGTCACGCAATTCTTCATTTACGTGACATCGTCACGCAATTCCTATTTACGTGACGACGTAACGAAAATTATTCGCAATCCATGAAAATAAACTTCGCCTCACATCCTCCGCAAAATTATCGAAAGCATTAATTGTTTTCACTAAAATTTTTTACAAAAAAAATCCTTAGCTATCGCGATATATTTTTAATGCAACCCGAGATTATTTTGTCATTGCCGCATAATGCTCAGGAAAGCCAGCTTCTTGAAAAACAATCTTGAATGCCTCTTTAAATCTCTCGTAGTCAAATTCTTTGTAATCGAACAAGTTTTGCCCGATAGAATGCGACTCACGATTCATGTATCTACAAAATGCCTGATGTTTCATGTCCTTCAATACAGGCATTTGAAAAACATTATTAAGGTCACGTTTTCTGACAAAATTGAAGAAATACTCAATGATGTTCCTCATGCAATTTGCAATTAAGGCTGGATGTTGATTTTCGTCCATTATGACATTCCAGTATGCCTGATAGTCATTTTGTATTTCTTCATATTTCATTTCCACAATAGAGCTTCCAGTGGAATTCTTTATTATTCTGGCCAATTTCTGGGTCGCCTCTCGCCTATCTTTTTTGATGTCTGTTAATTCATAGAAGAAATACAAACTGTGAGTTAAAACCAAGACATGAGAAAAGTCACTGGAATTCGAAAATTCTTCTTTGATAAGCTGTCCGATATGAAATACGTATATATGCGATAAACTTGAAATAGGGTCGTCGATCACTGCAATCTTATTGGCTGCAACATCATCAGGGCTCCTTTTGCCTTTACAAAGCTCTATAAAATATATAAAGCTTATAACCGTTTTTTCGCCTTCGCTTAATGTTTGAAAATCATCAGCCGACATGCCATTCCGGGAAAGACGGTAACGGTTTTCTCCAATTTTTACTATTTTAAAGGAGTCAATCCCCATTGCCTCTAATCGAGAGTTTATCGATCCTATTGCGGCGTCTACATTAACGGTCTTCTGCTGCAACTCGACGAGTTCCGTTTTCTTGGAACTTATTTCATCATCAATTTTTTTTATGTCTCTTCCCAATTCGCCTTTAACAGTAATCAAAGTTGAATTTGCAGTTGCGTGTGCGCTAATTGCAGCATCATACTCAATGCGGCAACGATCCCAGAATTCCGTTTTTAATTTTGCGAGGGCAGCTTTTTTATCACTTATTCTTAGATTATGCTCATCAATAAGTTTATTTACTTTTTTTGATATATCATTTACATCATTCACCAATTTATCCGTTGGGATCAAGTCAACTGGAGCGGAAGGCGATTTTATTTTTTGTTGAATTTTTTCTTTATTTGATGCCCAATAAGATTCCAACTGTGAGTAAAGCGCCTTAAATTCAGAAACGAAATCCACGAAAAATGGATTGTCAAAATGGGTTATCAACTCTGGTTGATGCGCAACAAATAAATTATACTGCTGCTCTAGTTTATTTAATTCTTCGATAGAGTCATTGAAAGTCTTATCAAAATAATCTTGAATTACCTTTGTCAATTCAGGAGTCAATGTTGCCTTTTGGCAAAACGGGCAAGCATCGTTTTCTGTCGCCCTCAATTTTTCGACATATTCTAGGCCTTTTTTTACCCAATCCGCGTTACCAAGCATCGATATCAATTCGGCTACCGGACTATCAGATTTTCCAATAATTATTTTCTTTAGTATCTGATTTTTTTCTATCCCGGTTTTATCTGCAATAGCTGATGGGATTAATGAGTAAGACCTAGCATTGTCTCCTTGAAGAGCTTCTACGTCCTTCTTTATTAAATCTATTTGCCGAACCGCTGTTGAATCCGGCAAGGCCAAGTTAGATATGTGTTCGTATAATTTTGATTTAGTTTTAAGGCCGTCCAAGCAATATTCCAACACTCGGTCGCCACCGGAGTAGGTGGTCTTAATTTTCCAGGTTTGATCTTCCACAGCGGAAAGAAGCGACTCCATCGCCTTTATGTTTGCGTCATTTCTTTCAACGTACCCGCCTCGATCTGAGTTTAGCTTTTTAAGCTCAGCACTCAATGACGAAATTTTTACTTCTACATCCTTGTTTACTTTGGACAGAGTAAATATCCCACTTAAATTATCAATTTCAAAAAAATTGTCTTTCACGAACTGTAGATTGTAAACCAGAACGTTGGCATTTTCGAATCCCTGCCTACTGCAGCTATTAAATGCTGGAGCTTCTGGCTTATATAAGAAATTGGAAATTGTGCTTTTTCCAGAACCGTTTAGGCCGTAGACAAGCGTGACTTTTTTATCAGATTCCAACGTTGCAGGAGTTTTATAGCTCGCGACGTTATCGATTACGATCTTAAAGGGCATAGCCTCGCCTTATCATTTGTAGGATTGATCCTACATCCTACACCCTGGCATTTTTAGCAATGTCACGAATTATCACATGTGCTTCCTTTGCAACAAAGGGAAGGAGACAGCGCTGTCTCCTTCCCTTTGTAGTCCATCACAGTTTTTGCACAATGGCAACACTCGGCGATGGTAAGAATACGCTAACGCCGTCTTCTAACGTCACCTAACGATGGGGCGCGCAATTTGATAAAGATCACCACGCGGCGCGCTGGACCAGCCTATGGACGTTAACTCGTCCAGCGAACCGCGCAGGACTTGTCTACGCGTTCGCTGAGCCGAAGCCGACACGTCCTCAGCTGACCAGACATATCCGATCATCTTGTCCAGCGACACTTCGCGAGTGGTACCCGCGTTCACCCAGTGCAAGCGATGATGCAACAGACGAGCTGCATCTGAATGCAGCTGACGGGCTTCAGGTAAGTCCAAACGTATGTACGTACCCCGCCCTCCATGAACTGCAGCGGTAAGGATCGAGTTCAATTCGACCTCGATATGGCGGTTGCTGAACTCGTCACAAATCAGATTGCCTGCAGAAAAGTCCGGACCGCTAACTAAGTTCGCTTGACGAATCGAAACGCCAACAGACCCTAGCTTACGTATGGCGGTGCGAATTGCAGTCTGCGCAGAGCCTGAATTAATTGCATAACCGACAACTTCGGCTAATTGGTTGTACGTAGTGGAAATCGCCACAGTATGGCCCAACAGCCTTTGCACTTCGTCCAACGATCCACTGGGGTCAATTGCAACGGGTTGTTGCTGCTGCAAGCCAGCAAAGCCGACTAGAGCCTGCAGGACTCGTAATTCAATTGGTCCCAACTGCGGCCCAGAGAAGCTGAACATTACACGGCCCATAATATGGCTCAGCGCCATAGGGAGGTCCAAACGGCCTTTAGCGCGGCTAGTAAAAAGGCCTGGCGTATGAACGATAGCCGGAGCCATCCTTGCGAAAATAGGCTGAGTAATCAAGACTGACGTTTCCAGACTGGCACGGCCGACAGGTCAAGAATCTTCGACTTCAGCAGCCGTTCCGCAGAAGAAGCCGCCTGTTTGACGCTTGCGACTTTGTCGCGCTCGCGCTTTTTGCGCTGCCGCTCAGCCGGCGTCATGGCGTTGGGGTTACGAGGGCGACCGACGGGCCGCTTGGGAGGGAGGGGAGAGTTTTCGTTTTGCATTGCCAGTATAGGGAGCATCACTGGCCATGAAAGCGACTTCTGTTAGGCTTTTACAATTTGTTACATTCCCAATCAACATACCTGGAGGCATGCCTCTTACTCCCGCAGTAAGAGGCACCAACAGGGGGAAGGACTCTCGAGCGCCCTCCCCCCTGCAATATTTCCTCTCAATAAAATCACTCCTTGGCCGACTTTACAGACAATATTTCCTCATCCTAGTATTTTTCCAATTTGATTTATGCCAAAAAAGTAGAGAATAATGAGTTGAGTAATCTTTTTTGACATCTATTTTCCAATATGATTTTTCCATATACTGGCACGCAACTAAACGTTGCACAAGATGTTTCCTATTCTAGTATAGAGCAATTCTTCTCTTTAGCGAATTACCCTCACCAACATAAAAATGACATCTTATTAGTGGCAGTTTTTAAAACATATATAATGAAATCATTCGCGTGGACCGATGGTTTAAAAAACTAGCTGATAACGGCAGCAAATGATTCGCTGTCTTTTATCGTCTTATCCACGCGGCGAGGACGAGCAGGATTTAGAGCTCCTTCCCGTGCTGCCTTAAGGTAGGGTTTTTCAGGCAAATCTTTCGGCTTCGGTTTTTTATGGTACTTGGCACTCGGATTTGCACGCGAAGGCAGCTGTTTGTGTAAAAGTTCTACTACGTGTAATTTATCCGAATTCTGGAATCGGACAATCGCTACGTCATAAGCCCAAATCCAAATAGTCTCAACCAAGCGGGACAACTTCATGTGGAGGCTAAGACGGTACTCTCTCGCGTCTTCATCGTCAGGTAAGTATAGGTTTTCCATTGCTTTATCCACCTCCACCGCTCCGACCTCGCCCATGTTGGCAAGCGCCTCCGAAACCAGATTAGTCTGAAACTCCATATTCAACATGCGCAGGTCGAACGCAACGCCTTCGAGCTTGTTTATGATGGAATCGAGGCTAATGCCGCGAGCAATGGCCGTGGCAAGATGCTCAGATTCCTGTTCTTTCTCTGCTATCCGTCTCGATAGTTCCGCTTGGCGCTTCAGCAACTGCTCGCCCTTCCTAGTGCTCACGGAAACCGGAGCGTGCTTAAAAATAGCCGTCAACAACATCGGGTCTGCGCATGCCGCTGACATCGTCCTACACTCTGTGACGCCTGCCAATGCATTGCTGCAGTTCAATTGGGCTCGACTGTAGCCTGTCCGTTCGTTTTTTCGATGGATCGGCGCGCCGCACTGACCGCAATACATCAGTCCGGCAAAGACGTTGTAGTAATGAATGTCCCGCCGTTTGTTGACCATCCTCGTCAAGATAGATGCCTGTGCACGTTTCCATAAGGCATCGGGAATAACTCGCGGGTAGTAGTCCGCATTTTTGATGCCAGAGCTCCTGCCTCGCCAACCATCCATTTCGATTGCTTCGTGCGTATGAATTCTATGTTCATGCTCTCCCAGAACGGAACGGCTGCGAAGGATGTTCCCTGGCATCTGTGCATGCCACTGGCCTGTCTTGTTCAATCGAGTTGGTATCGGCCATCCTTCCTGATTCGCAAATTTCGCTATGGCTTTTGAACCAAAGCCCGCAGCAGCCTTTTCAAAGACCTTACGAACACTTTCGGCTTTCTCTTGATCAATTTGCCATGGGCCTTTATCTTCGCGATAAAGCCAACCAGGCGCGCTGCCAAATGCGGATTGTCTTCCAGTCTTGCGGGCAGCGGCGAACACCTTCTGTAAACGGTCGGCCTTTTGACTCGATTCCTGGTATCCCCTGTATAGCGTAACGAGACTTAACATGAACGATTCCATATTGTTCATGGTGGCTTTAATCCATACCTTGCCATCGGTCAAGGTAACAATCGTGATCCCGTTATTAATTAATGACAACAGCATTTCGTAGGCATCGGACAATGGCAAGCGCGTGAGGCGGTCAAAAGCCTCCACGAGAAGAATGGTCCCCTTCTCAAGCTTCCCATCCAAAGTCATGCGCTGCAGGGCTCCAAGCGCCCCACGGGTGGCATTTTCCCCGGTGTATGCCGACATCCCTTCATCATGCAGCGTCAGTGAGGTATCGAGTTCGTGCTTCGCGTCGATACACCACTTAATCGCCATCTCCGTTTGCCGCCGGTGCGAGTCCCCTTTAGCTTGTCGCTTTGTACTGAACCGCGTGTAACTAAGCACGCGCCTGCCCGGCCGGAGTGCATCATCAATCAACGCCTTCATTTTGTAGTCCATTGCTCACGCCCCTCCTAACACCGTCGTAGTCGACCTGAAATTCTACAATCCATACCCATTTTTTCCTATCGGAAATATCAAGTAGTTTCGCACATAGGCCTCATTAACTCATACCAGTGTTTACCCTAGGGAAGTGGTGAAGGCGGCGCTGGCCTGCAACGCGGCCAGCATCATGCTGGCGCACAACCATCCGTCCGGCACGCCGGAGCCCAGCGAATCGGACCTGCTGCTGACGCGGGCGCTGGTGCAGGCCATGGCGCTGGTGGATATCCGCATCCTCGACCATTTTGTGGTGGCCGGCCACCAGGTTCACTCGTTTGCCGAGCACGGCCAGCTATGAGTTTACCCCTATGGGCTCAAGGGTTTACGCGCGAATTCATAATTGTTAAATTTTTTCATATATTCAAGACACAATTGTTTTTCACAAGTCATTGAAAAAGCTGAGTTTTTTGGATATACTCTTGTTTTTCCAATTGTGGAATGTCTTTTAAGGAGTGCGTTATGGCACGTGTTTGCCAAGTTACTGGGAAGAAGCCGATGGTCGGCAACAATGTTTCCCACGCAAACAACAAAACCAAACGTCGTTTCCTGCCTAACCTGCAGAACCGTCGTATTTTTGTTGAATCTGAAAACCGCTGGGTCTCCCTGCGTCTGTCCAACGCTGGTCTGCGCGTAATCGACAAAGTCGGCATCGATGCCGTACTGGCCGACATGCGCGCCCGTGGCGAAAAAGTCTAATTAGGGAGCTACCATGGCAAAAACTGGCCGCGACAAAATCAAACTGGAATCGACCGCAGGTACGGGTTTCTTCTACACCACCACCAAGAACAAGCGTACTACGCCAGCTAAAATGGAGATCATGAAGTTCGATCCTAAAGCTCGCAAGCACGTCATGTTCAAAGAAACCAAGATCAAGTAATCCGGTCTTCGCTTCTCGCAAAAAAGCCGCTCAGCATCAGCTCAGCGGCTTTTTTCTTTTACAGGCAGCCTTCGACGTACTGCACTTCCTTCCAGGCGCCGGCGTAGATCGCGCCGACCTTGCCTTTGCTGGTGTCGAAGCGGATCGCATATTGCCCGCCGCCAGCCCTGACGGTCAGGGTCTGCTCGCTGTCGTCGTAGGCCTGCGGCGCCGACGTTACCGCCTCACCGTAGACTTGCCGTATCTTTTCCACCGGGTCGCCCAGGCCGATGCCGCGCTCGGACGAGATGCCCTCTTCCATCACGTCCACCCGCTTCAGCACATCACCGACAAACATCAGCAGCAAGCCCGGCTGGCGCGCCGGCTCCAGCTGGAAACAGTTCGGCGAGCCGCGCAATTCCTTTGGCGTGCGCTCCATGTGATCGCCCAGCACTTTATTGATGGCATCGAAACGCATACCGATCTTCAACGGCCCGGCGCCGTCGAAGCGTACGGTCCAGTCGGCGGCGTGCGCGCCGCACAGCGGCAAAGCCAGCATCAGGACCGCCAGATAAGTTCGCAATCGCATATTGCTCCTTGAATGAAAAACGGCCCCGAAGATTCGGGGCCGTTCAATTGTATCAATACTTTCTTATGCGTAGCTGCGCAGGCGGAGCGAGAAGTCTTGCAGCGATTTGATGCCCGACGCTTCCGCGCGGTTGCACCAGTCTTGCAGCTTGTGCAGCAGCTGGTCGCGGGTGAAATGCGAACGCTCCCAGATCACACCCAGTTCCACGCGCATATTGTGCATGGTTTCCAGCGCCTTGCTGTGCTGGAACAATTCCACCAGCTGTTGCTGTTGCGGCGCTTCCAGCTTGCCCGGCTCGCGCTGCAGCAACTTGCGCGACGACTTCAGGAAGCGGGCTTCCAGCTGGGCCTTGTCCTTCAGGTGCTCGAACTCTTCTTTCCATGCATGCTTGACCGATTTGGCGTACTTGGCCATCACATCGTAGCGGTTGGCGATCACCGATTGCAGCGTGTCGAAGTCGGCTTCCACCTTGCCTTTGGCAAACTTCGGCTCCGGCGCGCGTTTCTTGACCTTGGCCAGGCCCATCATTTCCAGCGCGCGGATATAGCCCCAGCCGATGTCGAACTCATACCACTTCGACGACAGCTTGGCCGAGGTAGCGAAGGTATGGTGGTTGTTGTGCAACTCTTCGCCGCCGATCAGGATGCCGAGCGGAATGATGTTGGTCGCGGCGTCGGCGCAATCGTAGTTGCGGTAGCCCCAGTAGTGGCCGATGCCGTTGATGATGCCGGCCGCCGTCACGGGGATCCACATCATCTGCACGGCCCAAACGGTGATGCCGATCACGCCGAACAGAATGACGTTAATTACCAGCAACGCCGCCACGCCCTGCCAGCTGAAGCGGGTGTACAGGTTGCGTTCGATCCAGTCGGTCGGCGTGCCATGGCCATACTTCTCCATGGTTTCCATATTCTTCGATTCAGCGCGATACAGCTCGGCGCCTTGCCAAAAGACTTTCTTGATGCCGCGGGTAACCGGGCTGTGCGGATCTTCCTCGGTATCGCATTTGGCGTGGTGCTTGCGGTGGATCGCCGCCCATTCCTTGGTCACCTGGCCGGTGGTCAGCCACAGCCAGAAGCGGAAGAAATGGCTGGGAATGGCGTGCAGCTCCAGCGCGCGGTGCGCCTGGTGGCGGTGCAGGTAGATGGTGACGCTGGCGATGGTGATGTGGGTGACCACCAGCGTGTAGAAAAATACTTGCCATGCGGTGAGTCGGGTGACGCCGTTGGCCAAAAAATCCAGTACATCGTATAAACTAAAAATCATTACTACTCCAAAGTGGGCGTGTCTCGCTGTACGGTCGTTCCGACAATATTGCGTTTCCAACAGGCGCAGGAAGTCCGTCAGTATTACTCTTGGGCTTCATTGTACGCTGAATTAAACGTGATTTGCGGAAGGATTTCCGTCAGTCACTGCCGTTTTCTTCGGCACGGTCGTGCTTTCCGGAGCGGCAAATTGCTCCGGCACAGGGCCGAGGATGCGCATTTCCCGCTGCGGGAATGGGACGGAGATATTGTTCTCCTTGAGCGCGCGCCAGATCGCGCGGTTGACATCGGAGGTCACACCGCCACGGCCGTTCTGCGGATCGTTGATCCAGAAGCCCAGCCGCAGCTCCAGCCCATCCGCGCCAAACCTCAGCAGCTGCGCCGACGGCAGGTTGCCCTCCTTCAGCACGCGGTCCACCGTCAGCGCGGCCTCTTCCAGCAGCCTGAGCACCAGGTCGACATCGGTATCGTAGGCCACCGAGACCTCGGTCGAGATCCACAACATGCTGCTCGACAGCGACGAGTTTTGCACCGCGCCCGACACCAGCATCTCGTTCGGCACAATGGATTCCACGCCATCCAAGCCTTGCAACACGGTGTAGCGGGTGTTGATTTGCGTCACACGTCCGCTGTATTTGTCGACCGTGATCATGTCGCCGATGGTCAGGCTGCGGTCCAGCAGGATGACAAAGCCGGACACATAGTTGCTGGCGATCTTCTGCAAGCCCAAGCCCAGGCCGACGCCAAGCGCGCCGCCGAACACCGACAGCACGGTCAGGTCGATCCCCACCAGCGACAGGCTCATCAGCACCGCCACCAGGATCAGCAGCGCGCGCGCCGTGCGCGACACCACCACGCGCAGATTGGTGTGCATGCCTTGCACCTTCATCAGCTGTTCTTCCAGCGCGGCGCCGGCCCACAGCGCCAGCATCAGCAACACGATCACCGATATGGTCGCCTGCAGGATGTCGGCCACCGACACCTTGTATTTTCCTATCGGCAGAACGATACTTTCCAGGTAGGCCAGCACATCGTCGCCGAAGCCGGTGATGTACAGCACGAACGCCAGCCACACCAACAGCTGGAACACCTTCTCGAAGGCCAGCATGTTGGCGCTGACCTGGCCATGCCGCGCAAACACGCGGCGCAGCAGATAGACCGCGAAGCGGATCACAGCCAGCGAGCCGAAGATGGGCAAGGCCAGCTTGAGCATGTTGACGTGGAAGTGATATTTGGTGAGCACCAACCGCGACAGGGCCAGCAGGCAGACCACGGCCAGCGGCGCCATCACGCGGCCGAAACTCTCGACGCCGAAGCCCAGCATGCCGGTATGCGCTTCCTGACGGCCGAAGCGCTTCTTCAGCAGCCGCGCCAGCCCCCAGCCCAGGACCACGGAGCCGAGGATGGCGGCGAGTTGCCAGAGCCTGCCGGGGTCCTGCAGGTCGCCGGTAAAGTCATCGATCAGATTAAGCAGAGTTTGTTGCTGGGTCATAAGTGCTTGGCGTGATGGCAAAGGTGACTAGATTAACGTAAAAAAGGCCGGAACCCCGGCCTTTTGCGATGAGTCGTGCAGCCGATTACTCGTCGGCGGCTTCCTCTTCATCCTTGACGACAGCCTTCTTGGCCATCGGCTTGCGCTCGAACACGGCGGCGAAGAAGCCGTCGGTCTGGTGCTTGTGCGGCAGCAGCTTGAGGTAGTCGCCCATCTCCAGCTCGATGCGCTGTTCGGCAAGTACCTTGTTCATCGGCACCAGTTCGAAATCCGGATGCGTGTCCAGGAACTGCTTGGCGATGAAGTCGTTCTCGTCGTCCAGGAAACTGCAGGTGGCGTACACCAGGCGGCCGCCGCCCTTCAGCAGGCGGGCCGCGCCGTCCAGGATGGCGGCCTGCTTGACTTGCAGTTCGCCAATCGCGCTCGGCTGCTGGCGCCACTTGACGTCCGGGTTGCGGCGCAGGGTGCCCAGGCCCGAGCATGGGGCGTCGACCAGCACGCGGTCGATCTTGCCGGCCAGGCGCTTGATCTTGGCGTCGCGCTCATGCGCGATCTGCACCGGATGCACGTTGGACAGGCCGCTGCGCGCCAGGCGCGGCTTCAGCTTGGCCAGGCGCTTTTCCGACACGTCGAAGGCGTACAGGCGGCCGGTGTTGCGCATGGTCGCGCCCAGGGCCAGCGTCTTGCCGCCGGCGCCGGCGCAGAAGTCCACCACCATCTCGCCGCGCTTGGCGCCGACGATGGCAGACAGGATCTGGCTGCCCTCGTCCTGCACCTCGATATGGCCTTCCTTGAACAGCGGCAGGTTCTGCAGCGCCGGCTTTTGCGTCACGCGCAGGCCCAGCGGCGCGAACGGCGTCGGCGTGCTGCGGATCGGCGCTTCCAGCAGCTTGGCGGCCACTTCCTCGCGGGTCGCCTTCATGGCGTTGACGCGCAGGTCCAGCGGCGCGGGCGAATTCATGCCGTCGGCCAGCGCCAGCGTTTCCTCTTCGCCCATCTGCTCGACCAGCTTGTCGAACAGCCACTTCGGCATGTTCGAGCGGCTGGACTTGTGCATCACCTTGCGGTCGATCTGCAGGATGCGCTCGACCCAGGACACCTCGTCCTCGGTCAGCCCGCCCAGCGATTCGACGCCGACCGCGTCCGCCATGCCCAGCAGGGTCAGGCGGCGCATGGTGGCGCCGCCGCCGGCTTCGGAGAAATCGGTATAAAACGATTTGTTGCGCAGCACGTTGTAGATGCACTCGGCGATGGCGCCGCGTTCACGGCCGCCCAGGCGATGGTGGTCTTTGAAATAGCGCGACAGGGTGGTGTCGGCCGGCGCGGCAAAGCGCAAAATCTCGCGCAACACTTCTTCGGCGTTGGCGAGTATCGCTGGTGGCAATCTCATGGAAATCCTTGGTTAGTTTTACTTTGTATGGTCCACGTGGACCGCGCCCTGCGCTATCGTCAACCTGTCTTCGACAAACCAGCGTATCGCCCGCGGATAAATGACGTGCTCCTGTTGCAGCACGCGGGCGGACAGGGTTTCGACCGTATCGTCGGGCAACACGGGCACGGCGGCTTGCACCACCATCGGCCCGTGATCGAGTTCGGCCGTCACGAAATGCACCGTCGCCCCATGCTCCGCCACGCCGGCGGCCAGCGCCTGCGCGTGGGTCGCCAGGCCGGGGAACAGCGGCAGCAGCGAGGGATGGATGTTGAGCATGCGGCCGGCGTAATGCGCGACAAACTGCTCCGTCAAAATCCGCATGAACCCCGCCAGCACCACCAGATCGGGCTGGAAGCCGTCGATCACGGTTTGCAGGGCGGCGTCGAACTCGGCGCGGCTGGCGTAATCCTTGTTGGCAACAACGGCCGTCGGAATTCCGTGTTCGGCAGCGAACGTCAGCCCGGAGGCGTCGGCGCGGTTGCTGATGACGGCGGCAATCCGGGCGGGCCAGCGCTCGGCCTGCGCCGCGCGGACCACCGCTTCCATATTGCTGCCGCGACCGGAAATCAGGATGACGATGTTTTTCATAGGCCGACATTGTACCTTGTTCAGGCAGTCGGGACTACAACTGAACAAGATTTGTTGCAATGCAGCAGGGCGGCCCGGGGCGCAGCGCGCCCGCTCCTACGCTGGCGCGGGAGGGGGTGCGGGCTTACTCGAAGGAGTAAAATACCCGGAACGGGACTTTCTTGTCGGCCCAGTAATCGGCAGCGTCGCGGAAGACATCCAGCAGGGTTTCCCGTGCTTCCTTGTCAAATTTCTGGGTATTGGGCAATTGCTCCAGCACCACCAGGAAACCCTCCTGGGTGCCGGCGCCGGCCATGGTTTCGGTCAATGTTGTCCGTAAACCATCGAAATTCTTGCCTATACCCTTGGGGAACAGGAATGACTCGGCAATGATGCCCAGGACTTGCTGCTTGGTCGCGCCGGCGATGCAGTGCGCGTACAGGAAGTGGTGTCCAAGGCGGGCCGCCTCTTCCTGCAGTTCGACCACGCGGAAGGCGCGGATCGATTGCACGAGGTTGGGCGGCACGGTCATTAGCAAACTCGTGTTTCCCTCAATCTGACCTGGTATGTACGGTGTGTCCACTTTATTGTCGAGCGTGCCTATTTTGTGAATTAAAGAGTAAATAATTTGAGCACCTGTCCACTTTACACGGCAAACTGGTCTGCGTTCGCCGTGGCTGATTCAATATGTTTCTCGAATCCCATACGCATATTAGGGTAACGTGTTGTTCCTCCCAGATCAATACGAATGTGATGGCTCACGCAATATTTGTTAAAAACAGAACATTTTATCGGGGTTTTAGGGGTCAAATCGGCACATTTCCCCCTCGGGGCCGCAGCACGGCCGTTTGTGATCGCTGTTACAATTTGTTGCCACAGATACTTGATTAGCACTAGTTATGGTCTGGCGGCGGGATTACCATATCTACCATGCCATATCAGAATCCCTGACATGCCAACCCAGACATCCCAACTGAAACGAGGTATCAAATGAACTTGCAAGCCAAACTGATCGCATCCGTACTGTGCGCAGGCGCCCTGCCCTTCGCCGCTCAAGCTCAAGCTGCCGATTTTGAAGATTTCGGCCGGGTCGTTCGCGTGACCCCGCAAGTGGAGCAGATCAACCGTCCGCGCCAGGAATGCCGCACCGAATACGTGCAGGTCCAGCAGCCCGCGCCGCAGCGCGGCGTCGGCGGCGCCATCATCGGCGGCCTGATCGGCGGTCTGGCCGGTAACCAGGTCGGCGGCGGCACCGGCCGCTCGGTCGCGACCGCTGCGGGCGCCATCGCCGGCGCCGTCGCGGGCGACCGCATCGACAACGCCAACACGCCCAACAGCGGCGGCGTGCAGGAACAGCAAGTGAAACAATGCCGCACCGTCGACCACTGGGAATCGCGCACCTCCGGCTATGAAGTCACCTACGACTACCGCGGCCGCAACTACACCAGCGTGATGTCCTACGATCCGGGTGAGCGCGTGCGCCTGCGCGTGGTCGTCGAGCCGATGCAGCGTTAATCCCCGCTTCTCCCCCAGCACTGCCGGTCCGATGACCGGCAGTGTCGTTTTCAGGCTTGCTTTGCCGCAAGGCATCGCGGGATAATGCGGGTTCACCTCCTGTCGCCCGCTGCTTTTGCCCCCCACCCCATGTTGATCAAACGAAAATCCATCGAAAAAGAAGAATCCTCCCGTCCGGCCCGCAAACCCAAATATGCGCCGGTGACACTGTCGGAGCAGGACGGCGTGCGCTACCTGCACTTCGGCACGGAATGGGTGCAGGGCGCGATGCGCATCCGCAAGCCGAACTGGCCGGAACTGGAATACGCACAACAGATGATGGCGTGGATGCTGTGGCTGGACAAGCCGGCGCAGATCGCCCAGCTGGGCCTGGGCACGGCCACGCTGACCAAGTTCTGCTACGTCACCTTCCCCGAGGCGGCCGTCACCGCCGTCGAGCTCAATCCGTCGGTGATCGCGATCTGCGCCTCGATGTTCAAGCTGCCGGACAACGACGAACGCCTGCGCGTGGTGGAAATGGACGCGCTCGACTACGTCAACGACGAAGCCAACGCCGGCCTGCTGGACGTGCTGCAGGTGGACCTGTACGACGCCACCGCGCGCGGCCCGGTGCTCGACAGCGCCGAGTTCTACCAGTCCTGCAACGCCTGCCTGGCCGACGATGGCATCATGACGGTCAACCTGTTCGGCGACCATCCGAGTTACGCGCGCAACATCAAGGCGATGAATTTCGCGTTCGAGCAAGTCATTTGCCTGCCGCCGGTACATGATGGTAACGTGGTGGCGATCGCCTTCAAGCGCAAGCGCGCCATCGACCTGGAGGCGCTGGCGGCGCGCGCGGCCCAGATCACCGCCGACACCAAGCTGCCGGCCAAGACCTGGGTCAAGGGCCTGGCAGTAAAGTAAGCAAAGCAAGCGAAGGTAATGCGGCGGCGGGCCGTTCCGCTGCCAACTTTTGAAAGTGGCACGATGTCCGCAACGTCCGCACCTACCGTCACGCCGCCCGCCAAAGCGGGGCCGCTCGATCTGCAACAGATCTACTCCTGGCTGCTGGCCGACGGCATGATACGCAAGGCCGAAGTCAAGGAACTGTACGCGCACAGCCAGGGCATCCTGAAGAACGCCGTCGGCCCCATGCACCCGCTATGCGCGGTGGCGCATGGCAAGCTGCTGTCGGCGCAGCCGCCGCACAAGCTGCTCACGCTCGACGTGCTGTGCGAATGGCTGGCCGCGCGCACCGGCCTGGCCTTCACCCGCATCGATCCGCTGAAGATCGACTTCACCCGCGTGGCCGACGTGATGTCGGCCAGCTACGCGGCGCGCTTCAACATCCTGCCGCTGGAGATCAACGGCGACACGCTGGTGGTGGCCACCGCCGATCCCTACGCGGTCGAGTGGGAAGCGGAGATCGCCAAGATCTCGCGCCGCACGATACGCCGCGTGATCGCCAACCCGCTCGACATCGCGCAGTACATCACGCAGTTCTTCAGCCTGGCCAAGTCGATCAAGAAGGCCAACAAATCCAACACCAACGACCTCGCGCTGCGCAACAACTTCGAGCAGCTGGTCGAGATGGGCAAGACCAACAAGCAGGTCGACGCCAACGACCAGCACGTGATCAACATCGTCGACTGGCTGTGGCAGTACGCGTTCGAACAGCGCGCCTCGGACATCCACCTGGAACCCAAGCGCGACATGGCGGCGATCCGCTTCCGCATCGACGGCGTGCTGCACCAGGTGTACCAGGTGCCGGCGGTGGTGATGATCGCGATGACCGCGCGCATCAAGCTACTGGGGCGCATGGACGTGATCGAGAAGCGCCGCCCGCAGGACGGCCGCATCAAGACCCGCACCGCCGGCGGCCAGGAAATCGAACTGCGCCTATCGACGCTGCCGACCGCCTTCGGCGAAAAGCTGGTGATGCGTATCTTCGATCCCGAGGTGGTGGTCAAGACCCTGCCGGAACTGGGCTTCCCGCCCGACGACGCGCAGCGCTGGGACGCGCTGACCGCGCGCCCGCACGGCATCATCCTGGTGACCGGCCCGACCGGCTCCGGCAAGACCACCACGCTGTACACCACGCTCAAGGCGCTGGCGACGTCGGAGGTCAATGTCTGCACGGTGGAAGACCCGATCGAGATGGTGGAACCGGCCTTCAACCAGATGCAGGTGCAGCCCGGGATCGAGCTATCCTTCGCCGACGGCGTGCGCGCGCTGATGCGGCAGGATCCGGACATCATCATGGTCGGCGAGATCCGCGACCTGGCCACCGCCGAGATGGCGATCCAGGCCGCGCTGACCGGCCACCTGGTGCTGTCGACGCTGCACACCAACGACGCGCCGTCGGCCGTGATGCGGCTGCTGGAACTGGGCGTGCCCTACTACCTGCTGGAGGCGACGCTGATCGGCATCATGGCGCAGCGCCTGGTGCGCACGCTGTGCAGCGAGTGCAAGAAGCCGGACGGCGAACTAACCGACGACATCTGGCACAGCATCGGCGGCGCCTGGGACTTGCCCAAGCCGACCAAGGTGTATCGCCCGGTGGGCTGTCCCGAGTGCCGGCAGACCGGCTATCGCGGCCGCACCGGCATCTACGAGCTGCTGACGGTGACGGAAGGCTTCAGCGATATGGTGCGCGAGGAAACCGACATCCAGGCGCTGCGCCGCCAGAGCGTGGCGGACGGCATGAAGCCGCTGCGCATCGCCGGCGCGATGAAGGTGCAGGAGGGTGTGACCACCGCCGACGAAGTGCTGAAGGTGACGGCGGCGCTGGGCATGAAATAAGAAGGGAATAAATTGTTTTCACAAAACCCTTTGCAGTTTGCGGCAGGCTGTATATAATACGGCCTCTTTCGGGGGTCGTTAGCTCAGCTGGTAGAGCAGCGGACTTTTAATCCGTTGGTCGCAGGTTCGAATCCCGCACGGCCTACCACCGAATTCAGTAGCAGCAATTGAGGCTTACCCGCTCCGGCGCGTAGGCCTTTTTTGCGTCTATTTCATCGCGATGTCCTTGATGACTTGTTCCACCGGCGTCGTCCCCGACCGCCCGATCGTGGAGGGATCGCTTCCCATGTCGATATGCCCGCTATTGAGGCCGCGCGTCATCTCGGCGAAACCGGCAAGTGCGGCCGCCGAGAAACCAGCCCCCGCCAGTGCCTGCGGCCACTCCGCTTCCGGCAGCACCGCCACGTCGACCGGCTTGTCCAGCATGGACGAAAGGATGGCGGCGATGTCGTTCGGCGCGTAGTCCCGCGGTCCCGCGAGATTGACGACACGGGTTCCCTTCCATTCCTCCTGCAACAAAGCCGCCGCCGCGCTGCCCACGTCCGCAGTCGCCACCATCGGCAGGCGGCGCTGCGGTGGCGCGAGGAACGTCGGCAGCGTGCCAGTGCGCATGGCATGCGCGATCGTCGGCGTCCAGTTCTCCATGAAGTAGGCCGCGCGCAGGAAGACGGTGGCGATACCTGCATCCGCCAGCCGCCGCTCGAACACGCGGTTCATCGCGATCCATCCCGTTCCGCTTTCGCGGTCGGCGCCCACCGACGACAGCGCCACCAGCCTTGGCACGTTCGCTGCGGCCGCCGCGCGCGCAGTGGTCCCGGCAATCAGGCCGGCCAGCTCGAACAGGTCTTCACGGTTGTAATGCTGGGGGCTGACGACGTAGGCGCCCTGCACCCGCGTGAGCGCCCTGGTCATCGAGGCCAGGTCTGTCAGGTCGGCCAGCGCGACCTCCGCGCCGCGTTCGGCCCAGCCGCGCCCCTTGGCAGGGTCGCGCACCACGACGCGCACGGGCAGGCCGGCGCGCAAAAGCGCATCGGCGGCGGCAGCGCCGGTACGGCCGGTCACGCCGAAGACAACGTAAGGAAGTGGGATGGAAGCGGTCATACAAAAATCTCCTTTAAAGATGAACCCGAAGGGTGCATGATTGCGCGGCATGCATCAATGACATGAAAGACATAGCGAAAATGCGCCAAGTGGATTTCTCTACGATCGACCTCAACCTGTTAAAGCTGTTCGAAGCGCTGGTCCGCGAGCGCAGCGTCACCCAGGCGGGCCTGCGCCTGGGCTTGAGCCAACCGGCCGCCAGCCGCGCGCTGGGACGGTTGCGCACCATGCTGGGCGATCGCCTGCTGGTTCGCGGCAAGCTCGGGCTGGAACTGACGCCGCGCGGCGAGGCGTTGGCGGGTCCGGTGGCCAGACTGTTGGACGACGCACGCGGTATCGTCTCGCCCGCCGTTTTCGATCCCGCCTCCGCGACGGGGCGGATCACGATCGCCGCGCACGATCATCTGAGCTTGCTGGTACTTGCCGGTCTGATGGAACGCTTCGAGCGCCATGCGCCGGCGCTCAGCCTCCATATCGCACAACCGGCAGGCGACAACGTGCGGCTGATCGAGCAGGGGACGGCGGATCTCGCGCTGGGCATTTTCGACGCACTGCCCGGCAGTCTCTATCGACGCGGCCTTTACACCGACAGTTTTGCGTGCGTGATGAGAACCGGCCATCCCTGCGCGGAAGACGGACTCAGTCTGGAGCGTTATCT
This sequence comes from Rugamonas sp. A1-17, assembly GCA_025548565.1. Classification (GTDB taxonomy): domain Bacteria; phylum Pseudomonadota; class Gammaproteobacteria; order Burkholderiales; family Burkholderiaceae_D; genus Rugamonas. Next base: position 822,120 of record JAJLPB010000001.1, on the reverse strand, counting down.
GACCCTGCGCCACGTCGCCGTGACCATTTCCGGCGTGGGCGAGAGCGCGGTTGACGTCACCCTTTCGGCACTGGGCCTCACACGCCATGTCGCGCTGCGCGTACCGCACTTTCTCGCAGGCGCGATGCTGGTGGCCGACAGCGACATGATCCTCACCTTGCCAAGTCGATTGGCGCGCCGGCTTGCGCAGAGCCTGCCGCTCGCGCTCCTGGATTTGCCGCTAGACGTACCGCCCCTGGCGCCAGCTATGATCTGGCACGAGCGCTTCCACGGCGATCCCGCCCATGCCTGGGCGAGGCAACAGCTAATCGACGTCGTGGCCAGCCAACATGCCGAACGATGATCGACATCAGGGCCGTGCTGCGCCGATGTATTGGGTCATGATCGCATCGTAGGTACCGTTGGCGCGAATGATCTTCAAGCCCGCATTGAAAGCGTCGCGCACGCGCGCATCGCGAAACACCGCCTTGCGCGGACTCTCCGGAAAGATCCTGTGATAGGTCACCGCCTTCGTGGCATCGATCTGCGGATCGAGCTTATTGCTGAAGTAGTGAAAAATCAAACGATCCCCCACCACCACATCAACCCTTCCGGTAAAGAGCAGCTTGTTTTGTGTGATCTGCGATGGCACTTCCCTGTAATCCGGATGGCTGCTCACGGTCAGGCTAAAACGCTCGCCCAGCACCATGCTGGCGCTCTGGAATGCCACCACCGAATAGTTGGACAAGTCCTCAATCTGCCGAAGCACCAGGCGCCGGCTGGTGAGTGTGGTCGCGACGTTTTGATAAACAATGTAAGGATCAGTGAAAAAATCCTGGCCACCAATCCCTTCCGTCGTCGACAGCATGCCGTCGAGCTGGCCAGCACGCAGCATTGCCAGCGCGCGCGTCTGCGGCAAACTGCGGCCAACCATCTTGTAGCCGCCGGCCGCCATGGCCTGCTTGGCAATGTCGTAATCGAGGCCCGCGGTACCCGATTCCATGATGTAGGGTGGCTTGGGCAACCCCATGCCGACAATCACTTCCGGCATGGCCGGCGTTTGCGCACGCGCATCAAAGCCCAACGCGCCAGCGATAGCAAGCATGATCGGAAAGAACGGCCATCCGCCCAGTTGCGCTCGCAACTGTGGGGCACGCTGGAATGACATTGGGCCTCCCCAAAAAAGACGGTGCAGGAATCAATTACCTTACACCAAGCAAAACGAAATTCATACTCCCCGGCCTGGTTAAAAATTTACTCCACCTGATAGGTGCCGACGTAGCGCGCCCGGGGACGGATCATGCTGCCGTTGGCGATCTGCTCGGCGGCGTGGGCGATCCAGCCGGCTGATCGGGCGAGCGCGAACAGGATTTCTCCGGCCGCCGGCGGCCAGCCGCAGACCACGCTCATGGCCGCCAGCGCGAAGTCGGCGTTGGCCGGCATGCCGAGGCGCCCGGCGACGCGCGCGCCGAGCGCCAGCACGGCGCTGGCCTGCGGCCATGCCGCCATGCGTTCCAACAGCCAGGCGCCGCGTGGATCGCCTTGCGGGTACAGCGGATGCGAGAAGCCGACCACGCTGGGATCGCGTCCATCGAACCAGGCGTCGATGTTATCCGAGGCGAGCGCAGTTTCCAGCATGGCGCGAATCATGGTGCTGCCGGCACCGTGCTGGGGACCTGACAAGGCGGCCAGGCCGGCGCTGAGCGTGGCCGCCTGGCCGGCGCCTGTCGATGCGACGCAGCGCACGGTAAAGGCCGAGGCGTTCAATTCATGATCGGCCAGCAGGACCAGCGCCGCGCGTATCCATTCGGTTTGCGCGGCATCGGCTTGCCATGCCCGCGCCACTTGCAGATGCAGCGGCTGCATCGACGGTGGGCGCTTCAACAGCAATGCGGCCAGCATGCGCATTAACGCGGCGCCGGCCTCGAAGTCGTTGCGCGCGGAGAGCGGCTGCGCGCACACCGGCAGCATGCACATGGCCGCTTCCAATGGCGGCATGGATCGCGTGCTGTCGATGGCGGCCGCAACGCCTGCGGTGAACGGCGAGTTCGCCGCGTCGGCGAAGTAGTCGATGCCGTTGTCGTCCCACAGCAGGCAGGCCACCTGCTCCAGCGTGGCGCTGTCGGCCAGTGCCAGCACGTCGTGGCCGCGATAATGCAGGCGGCCATCGGCGATGCCGGAGATGCGCGTCTCCAGCACCGGCGTGCCCCAGTTCATCGCGGCGGCGACCTTGTGGCCACCGCGCTTGCCGTCGGCCTTGCGCGCCGCCAGCCGCAGCACCTCGTCGTGCGGATAGCGCTTGCTGCGGTCGGCCTGCGCGCCGCTGGGAGTCAGCATGCCCCGGCTGACATAGGAATACAGCGTGGCCAGGCTGACGCCCAGGATGCGCGCCGCCTCGGATGCGGAAAAGTCTTTGCTCATCCACGTATTGTAATGTCGATTGCAGGAATCAAGATTGACCCGGCCGCCGGCGCACTTTTAGACTGCCGTCATGCCACCGCCATCCCTCACCGCCTCGATTCTCCAGCCGCTGCGCCATGCGCGCTTTCGCCAGCTGTGGATGGCGAACCTGCTGTCCAACCTGGGCAGCCGCATGCAGGCCTTTGCGGCGGCATGGCAGATCGCCTCGCTGTCGCAATCGCCGCAGCTGACGGCGCTGGTGCAGACCGCGACCTGGGCGCCGATGCTGCTGTTCGCGCTGCCCGCCGGCGCGCTGGCCGATACGCTGCACCGGCCCACGCTGCTCTTTCGCAGCAACGCCGTGATGGCGGTGGCGGCCGTCGCGATGGCCTTGCTAGCCTACGGCGGCAGGCAGCCGGTGCCGGCCCTGCTGCTGCTGACCTTTGTCATGGGCGCCGGCATGGCGTTCACAATGCCGGCGTGGCAGGCATCGATGTCGTCGCTGGTGCCGCTGCACGAGGTCGAATCGGCCGCCACGCTGAACAACCTCAGCTACAACCTGGCGGCGCTGGCTGGCCCGGCGTTGGGCGGCGTGCTGTTCCAGCTGTCCGGCGCGGGTCCTCTGTACCTGTTCAACGCCGTGTCGTTCAGCGCGCTGCTGTGGATCTACCGTCAATGGCGGCCGGCCGGCACGCCGCGCCCTGCGATGCCGGGCGCAGGCAACCACGCGGCAAACAACGACAACGTGGGCAGTCGCGGCATGGCCAGCGCGCTGCGCATCAGCTGCGCGTCGCCGCGCTACCGCTCGCTGTTGATGTACGCGATGGGGATCTTCTTTGTGTCGGCGGCGTTTGCCGCGCTGCTGCCGCTGTTGCATCCCGACGCCGGCACCTATGGTTCGCTGATGGGCGCGCTGGGCGCGGGCGCGGTGGTGGCCGCCGTCGTGCTGCCGGCCGTGCGCCGGCGCGCGGTCAAGCGCATGGTGCTGGCCGGCGGCCTGGGCGTGTACGGCGCCATGCTGGCGATGCTCGGCCATGCCGCCTCGCAGCCGCTGCGCCTGCTGTTGGTGTTGATCGGCGGCGTGGCGTGGTCGGCCATCGTCACCACGCTCAACGGCGCGGCGCAAAAGGCCTTCCCCGACGCGGTACGCGCCCGGACGCTGTCGGTGCACATCCTGGCGATCGCCGCCGGCCAGACCGTGGGCAGCGCGGCGTGGGGCATGCTGGCGGCGCGCTGCGGCATCGTCCCGGCGCTGACGGCGGCGGGCACGGCCACGCTGGCCTGCGCCGCGCTGGTGGCCTGCTCAAACGATTTTCTGGAGGCAGTATGAACGACATCATCATCCGAACACTGCAAGCGGAGGACGCCGCGCCACTGCTGCAATTCGAGCTGGAGAACCGGCACTGGTTCGAGCAGCACATCGCGCCGCGGCCCGCAGAGTTCTATACGCCGCAGGGCGTGCGAGAGCATATCAACCAGTACCTCGACGGCTACGCGAACGGCACCTGGCATCCCTGCCTGATCCTGGATGGGCAGGGCCGCATTGTCGGCCGCGCCAACCTCAAGGACATCGACCGCCAGGCCGGCAGCACGGAGGCAGGCTACCGCATCGCCCGCGACCACACTGGGCGCGGCCTGGCCACACGCGCACTGCAACACCTGCTCGCGCTGGCGGACGACCAGTGGCAGTTGCGGCAAGTGCTGGCCTATGTCGTCGACGGCAATCCAGCGTCGGCGCGCGTGCTGCGCAAATGCGGCTTCGCACAAGAGGCGCGCCTGGCCGGCATGGACCGCATCGCGGGAACCCTGCGCAACGGCCGTCAATTTATCCGCCTGCGCCCCTGAGACTTTGACGCCATACTGGTGTAAGCTTGTCATCAAACAGCGTACAACGCGATATGGAGACGACCAGATGGCAGGACAGCACAGCGGATGGGCCCGGCTGCTTGGCGCGGCTTGCTGCGCGCTCGGTCTGGCGGCCGCCCTGCCCGCCCACGCCATCGCGTTGCGCACCGCCGCACAGGAAGGCACAGAACCCAAGTATGTCGCCGACGGCAAGGACCGCGTGGTCGGCCTGTGCATCGACATCCTGCGCGCCGTCGAGCAAATCGAACCCACGCTGAGCTTTGTCGGCGATCAACGCTGGAAGCCGCTGATACGCGCTTTCTCGGAACTGGAGACCGGCCAGCAGGACGTGCAGTGCGCCATGCAACGCACCGCCGAGCGCGAGCGGCGCTTTCACTACCTCGGCCCGGCGCTGTACACCATCGAATATCATTTCCTGGCGCGCGCCCAGGACACGATCAGCATCACCCAATGGGACGACGTGCGCCGGCTGGCGCCCGACAACATCGTGCTGATCAACCGTGGCTTCGCGGCCGGCGACGTCCTGGCCCAGCTAGGCGGCATCGCGGTGGACGCCAACTCCACCAACCCGCAACTGAATCTGCAAAAGCTGATCGCCGGCCGTGGACGGCTGTTCTTCCATCGCGGACCCGGCCTGCAACGGCTGCTGGCGCGCACCGGCACCGTCGGCAAGGTACGCATCCTGCCGCAGGTGATGTACAGCGCCAAGCTGTATTTCGTGACCAGCAAAAAGCTGGCGACCTTCATCACCGATCGCCTCGAGCGGGCCTTGTTCCAGCTCGAAAAAAACGGCGAATTGGAACGGCTGATGCGCAAGTGGGATTGACATGAGGCGCGCCATGCCGGCCCTGTTGGCGTTGCTGCTGTCAACCGCGGCACACGCCCAGCCCGGCGAGCTGACGGTGCCGCTGGCGCCGCCGCAGGCACAGCAGGCGATCCTGCAAGCGGTGCAGCGCATCCCCGCGCAGCAGGAAGCCCACCGGCGCTACCGCATGGCCTTGCCCTACGGCGCGCCGCTGTTCCCTCCCGACGCCGACCTGGCGCTGCCGCCAGCCAGCGATGCGCTGGCCGCGTGGCTGCGCCTGCCGGTGGAACAGCGCCGCCACGATGTGCTGATCGCTCCCGATGTCGACTACTACTGGAACGCCGAGGGGCGCCAGTTCTCCTGCCAGTTCATCGTGCACGTGCAGGCCGCTGCCGGCCACGGCCAGTCGCGGCTGGCCGTGCTGCAGGTGCGGCCCACGGTCTACGCCGGCAAGTCCTTCAAGCTGCTGGGCCGCACCGGCCCCGGCGCGTATCTGGACCTGCGGCCCGCCGCGCCGTCAGCCCAGAGCGGCGCCGAACTACGCGCCTTTCTGGCGTCGGCGCTGGCCCAGCCACAATAACGGCAAGCCCGCCGCCAACAGCCACAGCGTGCCGGGCAGCGGCACGCCCGCCACCGCCAATGCGACCGACAGCGGCGCCAGCTGCAGGTCCGACGTTTGCAGGAAAGTGCCGCCGGCCAGCGGATCGCCAGTCCACCATTCGCCCGACAGGCTGAAGCCGCCGCTGTCGCTCATGCCAGGCAAGGCGAACGAAAAAATCTGCAAGCCGTACAGCCCGGCGTGCGTGCCCGCATCGAAGGCGACCGTCGCACTGGCACCCGGCGCCAGCGTCGGGAAATCGAAGTAACTGGCGTCCGGTGCGCCGGTGCTGAACGAGGTCGCGTTCAGCTGGGTCGGCACGAACCAGTTCAGCGCATCGGTGTTGACCAGCTGGTAGCCCCACCCCACGGTGTCGCCGGGATGGCCGGTCAACGCGCCGCCGGCCGGCAGCGTGGCGAAGGTGAACACGATGGGCGCGGCTTGCGCGGCGGGCGTCCACAGCAAGGAACACAGCAGCGAGTTCAACAGCAGCGCGGCCAGCGCGCAAAGGGATCTGAGTTTCATGGCGGTTGCTCCTATTTCGGAATGACGGATTGGGCCTGCGAATAGGCGTAGATCACGCCGCTCAGGTCGGTGACGCCGCCGTTTTCGATCACGCTGAAGCGCTGCACCGTGGGCGGCACGTTGAAGGTCAGCCGCACGGTGAAGAAGCTGCCGACATCGACATTCGGCGTGATCATCGGCAGCGCCGGCGACAGCGCGGTGTTGAGCGTGACGGTGCCGGTGCCGGCCAGCGTGCGCAGCGACAGCGAGGACAAGGTCATGTCGCGCGCCGTGCCGACGCCGATGTTGGTGAGCCGCACATCGATGCCGATCACGCCAGGCGCCACGGTTTCCTGGCCGACGATGGCGGCGGTGAAGTCGGGCCGCCCCGGCACCTGCGCCGCGCCGGTGACGAACACCGTGAGCGATGCGCTGTTGTGCAGGGTGGCGACGCTGGTGCTCTGCGCCGACACGGTGATGCTGTCGGAGCCGCCGATCCGCGCGCCGGCCGGCGGCATCAGCGTGACGGCCACGCTGGCGCTCTCGCCGGTGGCCAGCGTCAGCATGCTGGGCGAGACGGCGGTGATGTAATGCTGGTCGTCGGTGGCGCTGATGCCGAAGCTGCCGGCCGGGCCGTCATTGCGCACCTGGTACAGCAGCGTGGTGCTCACGCCGGGGCGCAGGTCCTGGCGCGACGGCGGCGTCACCGACACCGTCTGCGGCTGCACCATCACGCTCACCAGCCGCTGGTAGGGGAAGCCGGAACTGTCGGTGCCGGTGGCGTAGGCGACGAAGGCTTCGTTGGGCACGGTCAGCGCGCCGAAGAATTTGCCGCCGTCGGTCTGGTCCTGCTCCAGCGTCAGCGGCGCCAGCAGGTCGAAGTTCTTGCGGCGCAGCTGGAACCGCGGCGCGCTGGCGATGCCGGTCAGCGCGGCGACCGCGTACAGCGACTGGCCCGGTCCCGGTTCGCCGTCGATGGTCAGCAGGCCCTGGTGCGGCGGCTGCGCGCCGAAACGGGCCAGCTTGAAGGAGCTGAACGCCAGGTCGGCCACGCCGTTGACGTTGACATAGGTCTGGTCCGGCGAGCCGCTGATGGCCAGCGTCCACGCGCCGCGCGGCGGGCTGTCGACGGAGATGATGACGCCGCTCGACAGGCTCAGGTAGCGGGTGGCGTTGGCCGCGGTGACCATCACGCCGTCCGGCCGCGTCAGCGTGACCGCCGGCTGCACGCCCTGCACGGTGCCGCTGACCGACACCGTCAGCCGGCTCATGCTGCTGTCGACCGGGACCGTGTAGCGCCTGGCGCTGGCGTAGGTGTCGACCAGCGACAGCACTTGCACGACGTTGTTGCGCGCCACCAGGTCGGCCAGCTGGGTGACAGTGCCGGCCTCGCCGCCGAACAGGAAGAACACCTGGCCGCCGGTCTCGGCCGCCGCCTGCAGGAAGCCCGGCGTCAACGGCGAGCAGCTGCCGAACAGGATGGGATAGATCTTGATGTCCTTGCTCTTGGCCAGGCTGATGACGGCGCCTGCCAGGCTGGCGTCCTTGGCGGTGGCGTCGGTGTACATGAACAGGTCGCCGCCGGGATCGGCCAGCGACAGGCCGTTGTACATGCCGGTCATGGCCAGCTCGGGACAATCGCCGCCGCCATCGGCGCCCAGGCCGCCGATGGCGCCCTTGAACAGGCCGGCGTCGTTGGTGGCGATGGTGGGGCCGGTGAACGGGTCGTTGAACGGCGCCAGCACGTACTGCAGCGGTTCCTCGTCGGTGCCGAGGCGGGCGTCGACGATGCTGGTGGCCGAGGCGCGCACGCCGGCGATGATGCCGCCCATGCTGCCGGTGGTGTCGATGGCGAAGGCCAGCGTGGGGCCCGCGCCCAGCAGCGCTTTCAGCTGGGCCGGCGTGATCTCGGCCTTGATGTCCTCGACGAACTGCTGGGTGGCGGCGATGGCGGCCGAGGCGGCCGTGTTGTGGTAGCCGCTGTGCGGCGAGATGTCGCAGTACAGCGTGTCCTTGTTGATGCCTTCGCGGAAGTAGCCGAGCGGGTCGCTGGATGGCGAGCTCTTGTCGAGCGGGCCGCCGTGGCTGCACTTGAAGGCGCCCGGCTTGACGCGATCCTCGCCGCCGTAGTACCCGCTGGTGAGCAGGCTGCCGGTCAGGTTGGACGAGTTGGCGCAGAACAGGCCGGTGTCGGTGAAGCCGGCGCAGGTCGGCGTGGCGGGGCCGGCGAACGGCAGCGCGCCGGGCCGGCCGACGCCGGGATGTGCGCCGCTGTTGCCCTGCTCGACCCAGTTGCTATGCGAATAAAAGTCCTGGATGGTGTGCAGCGCGCTGCCGAGGTTGTCGCGCGCGCCGGTGGCGTTGACCGGGTCGCTGCGCAGCGCGTCCAGCACGTTCTGCTTGAGCGTGGCCAGGCGCAGCTGGGCGCCGGCCGCGTTCTCGCCATCGAAGTGCTTGGCCGAGCTGGTCTGGTCCTCATCGACCTTGGCGTCGGCCTCGATGATCTGGTCCAGCGCCTTTTGCATCGACGCGGTCAGCTTGGGCACGGCGAAGTAGCGCTTGTCGAGCTCTTCGATGCCGCGCTGGGTGATGTCCTGGTGGGTCAGGCTGCCGGCCGACTTGGACGTGATGAAGCAGACAAAACCGTTCTTGGGACAGAAGGCGTTGCCGGGAACATTGACCAATAACAATAAGGAGGCCAATAACAGGGTGGGAGCATTGCGCATACGATATCCTTTCCCATGCGTGGAAGCACCAGTCCGCGCCAAGGCGGACACGCGGCGAGGTGACGCATATATCGTGCCCCGCCCCGCTCCTCCTTTGAAATCAAGCGATTGGCGCGCGCCGGGCGGGCGGCGCGCACTTCACTGTCAAGTTCGCCGACAGGCTTATACTTTCCCAACCGATCAATTCGACGCCAATCCGGGAGAACCGATGTTGCCGATGACGAAATCGAAGCCCTGCGCACTGCTGCTGGCGGCCTGCCTGCTGCTGCCGCCAGCCTCTTGGGCGGAACCGGTGACGTTGCGGGTGGCCGCGCAGGAAGGCACGGAGCCCAAGTTCATCGCGGACGGCAAGGACCGCATCATCGGCCTGTGCGTGGACATCTTCCGCGCCATCGAGCGCATCGACCCCGGCCTGGTCTTCGTCGGCGACCAGCAGTGGATGCCGCTGATACGCGCCTACCACGAGGTGGCGGTGCAGCAGCGCGACGCGCTGTGCGGCGTGCAGCGCACGGAGGAGCGCGAACAGCGCTATGTGTACCTGGATCCGCCCCTGTTCCCGATCCAGTACATGCTGCTGGCGCGCGCCGGCGACCAGGTGGCGATCCGGGACTGGGACGATGTGCGCAAGCTCGGCAAGGACGGCGTGGTGCTGGGCAACCGCGGCTACGCCACCACCGATTTCCTGATCGCGCAGGGTGGCTTGCAGATCGACGCCAGCGCCACCAGTCCAGCCTTGAACGTGCAAAAGCTGGTGGCAGGGCGCGGCCGCTTCTTCCTGCACCGCGCGCCGGGACTGGCCCGCCTGATCGCCAGCGCCGGCGCCACCGGCAAGGTCAGGATCCTGCCGACGGTCATGTCGACCGCGCAGCTGTACATGGTGATGGGCCGGCACATCGATCAGGCCGTGGTGGCGCGCGTGCGCGGCGCGGTCGAGCAGATGGAGAGAACAGGCGAGCTGGCCCGCCTGCTGAAGAAGTGGGACTAGCCGCCGGGACTACAGCGGCGCGCCCAGCGACTTCAAATGCTGGACGGCATTGCCGTTCTTCGGATCGAGTTGCAACGAGCGCTGGTAATGCTGGATCGCCATCGGCTTATCCTGTGCCGCCTCGTAGGCTTCGGCCAGGCTGTCGTGGGCGTTGCCGCTGTCCGGATGCAGCACCGCCGCCAGTTTGAACACGGCAATGGCACCCTGCTTGTCGCCGGCGCGCAGCAGCTGGTAGCCCCAGAAGTTGAAGTTGTACTCGCTCACTTCAAATTTCGGATCCAGCTTGCGCATGTTCTCGTACACCTTCTGCACATCGGCGAAGCCGGACTTGGCCGCTTCGTGCGCCAGCACTTCCATCGTCGGCGGCGGGCCTTCCGACAAGTGGGCCGCCACCGTCAGCAGATGGTCCGGCACGCCGTTCTGCCTGGGCGACTTGGACAGGAAGGCCTTGGCGGCCGCCTGCCCCTTCAGGTAGGCGTCGAGGAACTGCAGCGTGTAGCGCGCCATCCAGCCATGGGACTGACTCACCTCGGCCGGCGTGTACTCGTTGTAGGAACTGTCGTCCATGAAGCGCAGCGCCTCGGACGCGAAGGCGAAATGTTCCATCGCCGGCAGCGTGACGGTGTACACGTCGGAATACTTCAGCTCATTGAGGAAGCTGGCGTTGGGCTTGTTGCGCTTGGCGAGGTCCTCCAGCGAACGGGGCCGCGCGGCCAGGAACAGCATCGGCACGGCCACGCGCGCCGGCTGCACGTACTTGGCTTCCTGCACGCGCTCCGGCCAGTAGCGCACCGAGCCGTCCAGGTTGACCAGCGCCTTGACGCGGCTGTCGCGCGCGGCGACGAAGACGTTGGAGATGCCGCCCCAACTGTAGCCGGCCACCGCGATGTGGCCGGTGTCGGCCTGCGGCAGCGTGTGGGCGTAGCCGATCAGGAAGGCGATGTCGCCGGCCTGCGCCTCGATGCCCTCCAGGTCGTCGCTCATGCCGCGCGCGTGGGCGCCCATGCTGGGACTGCTGATGACGATGTAGCCGTGGCTGGCCAGGTACTCGCACAGGTCGGCGTTCTCGTAGGTCGAGGCGCTGAAGCTGGGAGCGTAGATCACCACCGGGAACTTGCCGGCGGCCGGCCTGGCGTCGCGCAGCGCCCACATGCGGCGTGTCATCTCCTCGCGCGCCCGGGCGGCGCCGATAGGCGCGCCCTTCAGGCGGGAGTCGACATTGGCGGCGATGGCCGCCTCCGTGTTGTCGAAGCGCTCCTCGGTGGCGCCGAGGCGGAAGTAGTCGCCATAGGCCACGGCCTTGCCGGACTTTTGCGCCGGATACCAGATCACGGTCTGCATCGGCCGCGCGGTCTCGCCGCTTACGGGTTTGCCGGTGACGACGTCGTATTGGCCGAGGTAGCCGCGCGCATAGTCGTACTGCTCGACCACGCGCAGGCCGACGCTGTGCGGTCCAGGCGTCGCATCGAAGCTGAAGTTGGAGGCGGCCTGGCTCACGCCAGCGGTGACGGACAGGATCAGGGTAAGCAGAAGACGCATTCTTACTCCCCCATCATGCGGGCGTTGCCGGAAACGCGGATCGAGCTGCCGGCCTGGCCGGAAATCTCCACCCGCAAATGGCAGGGCGCGCCCATGTCCTCGCCCTGGATGATGTCAATGGCGCCGCCGTGCGGCCAGTCGAGGTCGCGCAGATAGCCGCCCAGCGCGGCCGCCGCGGCGCCGGTGGCCGGGTCCTCGTACACGCCGCCGGACGCGAAGGGATTGCGCGCATGGAAGCGCTGCAGCGTTTCCGCATGCACCAGCGAGATCGTGGTCAGGCCGTGATCGCGCATCAGGTCGCGGCCGTCCGCCAGCTGGTAGCGCATCGCGCTCAGCCGGGCGCGGCTGGCCAGCGCCAGCACCAGGTGGTTGGCGCCGCCGCTGGCGATGGCCGGCGGGATGCGGTCGTCCAGGTCGGCATGGCGGTAGCCGAACAGCGCCAGCGCGGCCGTCACCAGCGCGGCCGGGGCCGGCGCGCTGGCGGTGGCCGGCGACTGCAGCGCGGCGATGCCCTGCCCGCCCTTGCTCTGCGCCTCGACATTGACGCGGGCGTGGTTGGTGGTCAGCGGGAAGACGCCGTCGCCGTTCTGCTGCGCCAGCACCGCGCCCAGCGCGATGGTGGCGTGGCCGCAGAACGGCACCTCGCCGTCCGGCGAGAAATAGCGCACGCGCCAGCCGTCGCCGGTGGGCGCGGCAAACACGGTCTCGGAGTAGCCCATCTCGGCGGCGATGCGCTGCATGGCGGACTCGTCCGGCAAAGCGGAACGGATCATGACGCCAGCCGGATTGCCGCCCTGTTCGCCGGCGGTGAAGGCGGCGACTTTATGGATCCTGGTGATGGTCTGCATAGATGGCTACTCCACGGTTGAGGATGGATACTTGATTGACAGCAATGGAAGATTTGGTCACTATCGGCGCTTCACCGACTTTGCAGCGACCTCGTCATGACTATACCGCGACTTTCCATTTTTGCCATATTGATTTCTGCTACTCTGGCCGGCGGCGCGGCCGCTTATGCCGCCGACGCCCCGGCCGCCAGGCACGCGATCACCCACGAGGACGTGTGGCTGATGAAGCGGGTCGGCGCGCCGGTGCCCAGCCCGGACGGCAAGTGGGCCGTGTTCTCCGTCACAGATCCCGCCTACGACAGCAAGGAGCAATGGTCGGACCTGTGGATCAAGTCGCTGACCGACGACACGCCGGCGCGCCGCCTGACCTTCAGCAAGGGCGGCGAGAGCGGCGCCGTCTGGTCGCCCGATAGCAGGCAGCTGGTGTTCGTGGCCAAGCGCGACGGCGACGACGCGGGCCAGCTGTACCGCATCGACGTGGCGGGCGGCGGCGAGGCGCAGCGCCTGACCACGCTGACGCTGGGCGCGCGCCAGCCGAAGTTCAGTCCGGACGGCGCGCAACTTCTGTTCGTCAGCGACGTCTACCCCGGCGACACCGGCGAGGACGACGTCAAGAAGAGCGCCAAGGAGCGCAAGGACCGCAAGTACACGGCGCGCGCGTACGAGACCTTCCCGCCGCGCTACTTCGACAAGTGGCTCGACGATAAGAAGGTGCGGCTGTTCGTGATGGACGCGGCGGCCGGCGCCAAGCCGCGCGACCTGCTGGCCGGCAGCAAGCTGGCGGCGCTGCCGGGCTTCGGCGGCGGCCAGGGCGACGAGGGCCAGTCGCTGGACGCGCTGTGGTCGCCCGACGGCAAGGCCGTGGTGTTCGCCGCCTCGACCAATCGCGACGAGGCCGCGCGCGCGGCCGGCTACACGCAGATCTACAGCGTGCCGCTGGCCGGCGGCGAACCGGCGCAGCTGACCCGGGACAAGCACAGCTACGGCAGCCTGAAATTCAGCGCCGACGGCAAGACGCTATTCGTCCTGACCCAGGCCGAGGAAGAAGGCAAGGTCTACGACGTGACGCGCCTGGCCAGCTTCGCCTGGCCGCTGACGCAGCCGGCGCCCAGGCTGCTGACGGCGTCCCTGGACCGCTCGATCTCGCGCTTCGCGCTGCCGGCCGGCACCGGCCGCATCGTGTTCAGCTACGAACACGCTGGCCTGGAGCAACTGCATTCGATCAACTACGCGGGCGGCGACCTGCGCGACGAAGCGTCGGCGCCGACCGGCAGCATCGGCTCGCTGGCGGCCGGCGGCAAGGCCGTGGTGGGCGTGTGGGAATCGTCGGTCAACCCGCCCGAGGTGTACGCCTTCGGCAACGGCGCGCCCAAGCGCCTGACCGCGTTCAACACCACGCGCGCGGCCACCATCGACTGGCAGGCGCCCGAGCACTTCTGGTTCAAGGCCAGCGACGGCCGCATGATTCACAACATGATCGTCAAGCCGGCCAATTTCGACCCGGCCAAGAAGTATCCGCTGTTCGCGGTGATCCACGGCGGCGCGGCCAATATGTGGCGCGACCAGTTCGTGATCCGCTGGAACTACCACCTGCTGGCGCAGCCGGGCTATGTGGTGCTGCTGACCGACTACAAGGGCTCGACCGGCTACGGCGAGGAATTCGCACGCGCCATCCAGGGCGATCCGCTCAAGGGTCCGGGTGACGAGATCAACGAGGCCGTGGACGAGGCGGTCAGGAAGTACGGCTACATCGACGGCAGCCGCCTCGCGGCCGGCGGCGCCAGCTATGGCGGCCACCTGGCCAACTGGCTGCAGGCCACCACCACGCGCTACAAGGCCATCGTGTCGCATGCCGGCGAGATGGACCTGGTGATGCAATGGGGCAGCAGCGACAGCATCCACGGCCGCGAGGTCAACAGCGGCGGCCCGGTGTGGGGAGAGCAGGCGGTGTGGCGCGAGCAGAGTCCGGTGATGCAAGGTGGGAACCATGCCAAGGGCACGGGCTTCACCACGCCCATCCTGATTTCGGTGGGCGAGCTCGATTACCGTGTGCCCGCCAATAACGCGCTGATGAACTACGCGACCCAGCATCGCCTGAACGTGCCGGCCAAGCTGCTGGTGTTCCCGGACGAGAACCACTGGATTTTGAAGGGCGAGAACAGCCGCTACTTCTACAGCGAGGTGCACGGCTGGCTTGCCAGATACCTGAAGTAGGACGAAAAAAAACCCCGTCCGCACTGAGCACGCTCAGTCGGACGGGGTTTTTTATGCTTGCGGGATTACGCTTGCTTGCGGCGGCGGGCCACGCCCACCAGCGCCAGGCCGGCGATCATCATCGCGTAGGTTTCTGGTTCAGGCACCGGGGCGGTCACCGAGTTGATCCATGCGATGTGCGAGAACGTCGCGGTGGAACCGGACAGGTCGCCAAAGCTGGAGTGGTTGTTGCTGGAGTTGTCGCAACCGGTCAGGCCGAAGTCCGGGCAAGCGTCGCTACCCTGCCAGCCCCACGAGTGCACGCCCGACAGCAACCATTCCTTGCCGTTCCAGACGAAATCGCCGCCGCCCGAGTCGCCGCCGGCGATCAGCGCTTCACTGCCGCCGCGGCCAGTGCTGCTGGTCCACTTGTCGCCGGTCTCGTGCGCCAGACGGCCCAGCGTGTTGTGCATATCGGTGCCGTCGTCGAAATCGCTCATGTAGGTGGTGCCTGGAGCGTAGTAGTTCGGATTGTAGTCGTAGACGCCCGCGTCGCCGGCAGCCTTGTTGAAGGACTTGCTGTCGACGTCGAAGGTGTTGAAGCCGTAGTGGCCGTAGCCGCCGTCGTTCCAGTTGGTGGCCAGGTCGTTGGTGGCCTTCTGGGTGGTGCCGTAGCCGGCCATCAGGTAGTCCTTGCCGACGTCGTTGGTCGTGCTCAGGTGATAGCCGTTGATGCCGGTGACCACGGTGTCCAGTTTCAGGATCGCGATGTCGGCGCCGGTATCGAGCTGGCCGGTCCAGGCCTTGTTGACGTAAGCATTGCCGACCGAAACGTTGCGCGTCACGGCGGCGGCACCGCCCTGCCAGCCGAACTGCACGGTCATCTTGGTGAAGTCGTCGGCGCAATGCGCGGCGGTCAGCACGTATTGGCCGCCGGCCAGCAGCGAACCGGAGCAAGCCCAGTTGCCGCCGGAATTGCTGAAGCTCAGGCGAGCGACGCCGTCCAGAGCGCCAGCGACGCCGTTGAAGCTCTGGCCTGCGGTGAAGCGCCAGTTGCTCACTGCCGAGGTGTTACCGGTCAGCGGCTCCAGCGCCTTGGGCGAATGGACCAGGTTGTCGGTCATTCCCGTGGATGCTTGGGCTGCGCCGGCGGCCAACAGGGCTGCGGCCACCGCGGCCAATTTGAATTGTTTTGTGTGGAAGATCATGTTAAAACTATCCTTGTTTTTTAAGTTTCTTGTAGAAAGTTATAGGGCCCTGAATAGCAACCGCAGCCTTCATCACCGAAGTGCATCCCAGAAGGCTGTAGTCTGAAAAGCAATATAACATTGTTCTTTTGCGCACGAAACTTGTTGCAAGAATATTTATTTTTGCGCTACTTTCTTGATAAATGTTACGATTTGTGACAGCTATTGCAGAGCCTGCCTAAATATAATTGAAACTCAATCCACAATTGTTGATGTAGATCAACGCACCATCCTCAGGCGGCCTTGGCCGGCGCCGTTGCCGCGACGGCCACGGCCGGCCTGCGGATCAGCAGGATGATGCCGGCGGCCAGCAGGCAGGCGGCGCCGGCGGCGAACAGCGCCGGGTTATAGGTCAACATCATCGTGCGCACGCGGCCGGCACCGTACGCCGCCACGGCCGCGCCCAACTGATGGCCGGCAAACACCCAGCCAAACACCATGCCCGCCTTTTCCTTGCCGAAGGTGGCGCCGGCCAGCCGCACCGTCGGCGGCACGGTGGCGATCCAGTCCAGGCCGTAGAACATGGCGAACAGCGACAGGCCGTACAGCGTGAATTCCGAATACGGCAGCCAGAACAGCGACAAGCCGCGCAGGCCGTAGTACATGAACAGCAGCTTGCGGTTGTCGTAGCGGTCCGACAGCCAGCCCGAGGCGATGGTGCCGACCAGGTCGAAGGCGCCCATCATCGCCAGCACCGAGGCGGCCGGCACGGCCGACAGGCCGGCGTCGCCGCACAGCGAGATGAAGTGGGTCTGGATCAGGCCGTTGGTGCTGAGGCCGCAGATGAAGAAGGTGCCGAACAATATCCAGAACACGCGGTTGCGGGCGGCCTCGGCCAGCACCTTGAACGGCGTGGCGAAGGTGACGCGCATCGGCGCGGCGGGCGCCGCCACCGGCGCGATTCCCGTCAGGGGATCGGGCGGCGCGCCGTACGGGGCCAGGCCGACCTCGCCGGGACGGTTGCGCATCAGCAGGAACACCAGCACGGCCACGGTGGCGCAGGCCAGCAGCACCGGCATCACCGCCATGCGCCAGCCGTAGTGCTCAATCAGCCAGGCGCCGACCGGCAGAAAGACCAGTTGTCCGGTGGCCGAGCTGGCCGTGAGCACGCCCACCACCAGGCCGCGGCGGGTGTCGAACCAGCGGGTCGAGACGACGGCGCTGAGCACCAGCGCGGTCATGCCGGAACCTACGCCGAGCATGACGCCCCAGAACAGCACCAGCTGCCAGAACTGCGTCATTTGCGTGGCCAACGCCAGGCCGCTGGCGACCAGCGTCAGCGCGGTGACGACGACGTTGCGCAGGCCGAAGCGTTCCATCAGGATGGCCGCGAACGGCCCCATCAGGCCGAACAGCACGAAGCGCACCGCCAGCGCCGACGAGATCTGCTCGACATCCCAGCCGAACTCCTTGGACAACGGTTGCAGCAGCGCGCCGGGCAGGCCCAACGCGGCCGACGAGCTGAGTCCGGTGAGAAAGGTGATGGCGACGATCACCCACGAAAAATGCAGGCCGCGGCCTTGCAGCCAGCGGGATAAAGGTAGGGCGAACATGCGGCTCCTCGCAGAATGGGGGCGCGCGGAAGGCACGCTGAGCCCGATCTTAAATGACGCTCATAATGAATGCAAGCAAAAAAAGGGACCGCGGCGGCGGTCCCCTGCGGCAAGCGGGGGATTACTTGATGCGCAGCGAGCTCTGCACCTTGTTGACACCCTTGACGTTGCGGGCCACGTCGACGGCCTTGTCCACCTCGGCCTGCGATGGTACGAAGCCGCTCAGCATGACGGTGCCGTTGGTGGTTTCCACGTGCACATCCAGCGACTTCAGGGCGGGCTCGGCCAGCAGCTCGGACTTGACCTTGGTCGTGATCACGGAGTCGGCCACGGTGTCCTTGGCCATTTCGCTCTTCTGTTTGGTTTCGCAGGACGCCTTGTCGGTGCCGGTCATGGTGCTGCAATCGATGCCGGTCTGGGCGACGTCGGCCATTTTCTTGCCGGCCTTGGCATCGTTGATGGCGGCCACGTGGGTCGACTTGGCGGTGCTCAGGCAGCTGTCCTTCTCGGCGCCGGTCTGCGGAGCGCACTTGGCCTTGGCCAGGTTGTAATCGGCGTCCGCCACCTCGGTCTGGGCTTTCTGCATCGAGCGCTTGTCGTTCTTGTACTGCATGGTGGCGGTGGCCTCGCTGTTGGCGCGCGCCACCTTGGCCTGTTCAACGCAGATGTCCTTGGACGTGCCCGATTGCGCATCGCAAGCCGCCTTGGCGCTCTTGTAGTCGATCTCGGCCTGCTTGGTGGCCGCCTTGTAGGCTACGGAATCGTTGTTGGGGGTGGCGGCGAAGCTGGCGCTGGCCGCGGAGGCCAGCACTATGAAGAGTAATTTGTTCATGATGTGTCCCTTGTGTGGTGGTTGGTGGACACATTAAACGCCGCGCCGCGCCCCTGCTCTGTGCGGGAACGTACAGAGTTACGGATGTTTATTCGTCGCGCAACAGGCCCTGGCGCCACAGGCTGGCCGCCTGTTCGAACAGGGGCTGGTTGAGGTCGAAGGCGGCGCCGCTGGGCGCCAATTGCAGCCAGGCCAGCGTGCCGTGCGAGCCGGCCGTGCCGCTGGCGGGCTGGCGCACCTGCCGCATCCAGGCGGCCACGGCGGCGTAATCCTGCGGATGGCGATGCTGGGTCCAGGCCAGCGCGACCAGGTCGGCAAAGCCCTCCTCGCGGCGGGTCAGGCGCAGGGCCTGGGCCTGCTCCTGCGCCGGAGCTTGCGCGGGCTGCTCGAAGCCGGCCGGCAGCGCATGCCACACGCCCTGCGCATAGCGCCAGCAGTGGCCGATCTCGTGGGCGACCATGGCCTCGATCATCAGCGGGCGCTGTTCGGGCGGCAGTCCGGCCAGGATATCCTCGGCGCCGGGATTGCCGCGCATCGACAGCACCAGCTTGCAGCGGCCATCCTGGAAGCCCAGCGCCAGCGGCACATCGGTAGCGCGCGCCTGCGGTTGCACGGTGATATCGATCGGCAGATGGAGTTCCTGCTTGGCATAGGCCAGCACGGCGGAACCGGCGGTAAGCCAGCGGGTTTCCATATCGGTCAGTTGGGCGGCGGAAGCCAGGCCGGCGGACGACAGGAGCAGCAGGAATAAGGTGCGCTTGATCATGGTGATCAAACTGTAGCACGCCCAAAGCAAGATTTATTGCTCTAAAGCAGGTTCAACAACAACTTATTTCTACGTAGAAAAAATTGAATGCTTTCAAATTGGGGTCAAGTCTGACATTCGGACACGAGCTCTGCCGTAGCAGCCGCTACGGCAGAGCTCGTGTCCGAATGTCAGACTTGACCCCAGGGGTTACTTAGCGAGCAAGGTGTTGGCGGTCTTGAATTCGGGGCGGATGTCGTTCGGCACCGTTTTCATTTTGTCCAACGCCTTCTGCACGTCGGGACGGATCACCACGTACTTGGCCATCATCTCCTTGGCGCGCGCGTAGTCGCCAGTCGCTTCGATGGTGAGGAACTCGCGGTCCAGGTCGATCACCGCCTGCTTGATCTTCTTGAAGTCCACCGCAAAGGTGCCGTCGCCATGCGAGATGAAGCCGCCCTTGTCGAGGATGTAGTTCATCTGGATCGCCATGCCGCGCGCGTGCGAGTCGGTCAGGCCGAAGTGCAGCGTGCGGAAGGCCGACGCCAGGAACGTCGTGTACAGCTTGCGCTCGGCCGCCACGCCCTGCCCCAGCGTGCCGGCCAGCTGTCCCTTGTCCATCATGTAAGCCAGCGCGTACAGGCCGGTGATGTCGGCCTTGGCTTCCTCGATGGTCGAGTAGGCTTCCTTCAGGTCCTGGCGCGGCGTCGAGTCGGCGCCGTTGGCCTTGGTGATGTGCGGGCCCAGGCCGTGCGTGATTTCATGCGCCAGGATGTGCGTGAAGAAGGAGTCGAAGTCGACGTCCTTCTGGTCGGCCGGCTTGAGCACCAGCTTGGAGATCGGCGTCAGCGTCGACTTGAATTTCGCCTGCTGCACGTTCTTCAGCATCACACGCTTGGAGCCGCGCTGGCTGATGATGCGCTCGTCGTTCGGCAGGTTGTAGGCGGCGGTCTGCACGCCCATGTTGCCGTCGCCCGCGCCGTAGACCTGGTTGACCACCACCATCGGCGCCAGCGCACCCACTTTCGGATTGCGGTACTTGGCGTCCAGCGGCAGATTGTCTTCCAGCTCCTGCATATGCTTGGCGAAGAAGTCCAGCTTCTGCGTCTCCTTCTGGTCGCGGATGTTGACGTAGGCCTCGAACGCGGCCTTGTAGCCAAACAGTTCGTCGTTGTAGGTCTCGTATGGTCCGATGGTGATGTCGACCGGCGCGTCCAGGTCCATCCACGCGAAGTCGGAGGCCAGGTAATCGTTGCTCAGGAAGGCGTCGGCGCGCAGCTGCAGGAATTTCTTCAGCGAGGCATTGTCGGTATCGGCGGCGGCTTGCTTGAGCAGCGCGGCTGCCTTCTCCAGCTCCGGCTTGTACTCATCCGAATATTTGACGACGGTGAACTGGCCCGCCGCGTTCTTGCGGATGGTGGTGAAGAACCACTGCGCCTGCTCCTTGTCCTTCGCCGGCAGCGCGTTCATCCAGCTTTCCAATGCCTGCTTGGTCGCGCCTTCGGGATAGAAGTTGCCGGCTTCGGGCTTCTTCTCCGGGATCGCGATGCCGCTTACCTCCGCGGGCAGGAAGCGCTGATGGTCGTCCAGGATAGACCACGGACCTTTGTTGAGCCAGAAGTAGTTCAAGCGCGCCTTGCCCAGCGGCGTCTGGTCTTTTTGCAGCGCGGCCCACAATGCCTCATTGCCGGACCAGCGCTGGCGCAGCTGCAGCACGTCGATGATCTTGGCGGCCTCGATCAACTTGGCGATGGCGCGCTTGTCGCCGGCGGACAGCTGGCTGGTGTCTGCGGTCAGGGCGACCGGCGCGAAGCGCTTGGTCATCTTGTCCAAATCGGCCAAGCTGGCCGGTGCGGCGTAGGCGGAAGCGCAGGCGAAAGCCATGGCCAGGGGGAGCAGTATTTTTTTCATTCGAACCTCGTGGTGGAGTGAGATCCGCATTGTAGTACACGGATCCCTCTCCACCTACCAGGCCCGGTACACCCGTCCCGTTTCCGCGCCGTCCACGCTGCGCGCGTAGGACAGCGCGGCGCGGCTGGCCGCGATCGGCTCGAAGCCGGTGAACAGCTCACCGAGCAAATGCACCGACTCCTGCAGCACCGTCGGGCTGACCGCGTTGATGCGCAAGCCGCGCGGCAGTTCGATCGCGGCTGCCCGCACAAAGCCCTGCACCGCCGCGTTGGCCGTGGACGCGGCCACCGCGCCGCGTATCGGCTGTTCGGTATCGACGCCGCTGGTCAGCGTGATCGAACCGCCGTCGTTGAGGAACTCCCGCGCCACCAGCGCCACGTTGACCTGTCCCATCAACTTGCCGCGCAAGCCGACGTGAAAATGCTCCGGCGTCAGTTCCGCCAACGGCCCCACATGCAGCGCGCCCGCAGCCACCACCACCGCATCGACGCTCCCCACTTTCTCGAACAACGCCCGTACCTGCGGGATGTCCTCGATATCGACCTGATGCTGTCCGCCGCGCGCACCGACCGCAATGACCTCATGCCGCAGCTTCAATTGCCCCACTACTGCGCTGCCGATGGTCCCGGTCCCGCCGATCACCATCACCTTCATGCCGACGCTCCCCAGGCGCGATACACCTGGCCGGTCTGGGCACCGTCAACGCTGCGCGCATACGCCAGCGCGGCGCGGCGCGCCGGCACCGGCTCGAAGCCGATGAAGAACGGTCCGTAACTGCCCATCGATTCCTCCAGCACGGTCGGGCTGACGGCGTTGATGCGCAGGCCGCGCGGCAGTTCGATCGCCGCCGCCCGCACAAAGCCCTCGACCGCCGAGTTGACCATGGTGGCGCTGGCGCCGTTGCGGATCGGCTCATCGGCCACGATGCCGCTGGTGAGCGTGATCGAACCGCCATCGTTCAGATACTCCCGCGCCACCAGCGCCACATTGACCTGCCCCATCAACTTGCTGTTCAGGCCCACGTAGAACTGCTCCGGCGTGAATCCGTCCAGCGGCGCGAAGTGCAGCGAACCCGCCGCCACCACCACCGCGTCCACGCGGCCGATCTGCGCGAACACGGCGCGCACCTGCGCGATATCGGCGATATCGGCCTGATACTGCCCGCTGCTGGCGCCCACCGTCACAATCTCATGCCGCTGCCCCAGCTGCTCGACCACTGCCTTGCCGACCGTGCCGGCCGCTCCGATGACGATTACTTTCATGCTGTTCTCCTGGTTGAGTGAGTGAAAACACCAGTATCGGCTACAACGCCGAAGGATTAAATGCGCTAAGATGAAGATCATTACTAACTCACGATTAGCAATCAAATGGACAAGCTGCGCAGCATGGAGATCTTCGTCGCCGTCGTCGACGCCGGCAATTTCACTGCCGCCGCCAGCGCCTTCCAGCTGTCGCCGGTCATGGTCGGCAAGCACATCGCGCACCTTGAGGCCACGCTGGGCGCACGCCTGCTCACGCGCACCACGCGCCGCCAAAGCCTGACCGAGATCGGCGCCCAGTACGTCGAACAATGCCGCGCCATCCTGGCGCAGATCGCCGCCGCCGAATCGGGCGCCGAAGCGATGCGCAGCGTACCGCGCGGACGGCTCAGGATCACCGCGCCCGTCTCCTTCGGCAGCGAATGGTTGGCGCCCGCCATCAGCGACTACCTGCGCCTGCACCCGGAAGTGGGCGTGGACCTGAGCCTCAACGACCGCATGGTGGACCTGGTGGAGGAAGGCTACGACGCCGCCGTGCGCATCGGCGCCCTGGACGATTCCGGCATGATCGCGCGCCCGCTGTTCAACTACGCGATGGCGATCTGCGCCTCTCCGGCCTACCTGAAAAAGCACGGCACGCCGCGCACGCCGGACGACCTGGCGCGGCACGAGTGCCTGGATTTCATGGTGGGGGCGGTCGGCGTGCGCTGGCGCCTGCAATCGGTGCACGGCCTGCGCGGCCTGCGCGCGCTGCCGCCCAGCCGCTTCCGCACCAACAGCGGACAAGCGCTGCGCATGGCCGCGCTCAAGGATTTCGGCATCGTGATGCAGGCCGAGGTGCTGCTGGCGCAGGACATCGCCGCCGGCCGTCTGAAGCCGGTGCTGTGCGACTACCTGCCGCCTGCCCGCCCCATGCACCTGGTCTACCCGCGCGACCGCCTGGCCACGCCCAAGCTGACCACATTCATCGACTTCATGATGGAACGCTTCGGGCCAGCGGCAGCACTGCCGCTGGCCTCTTCCGCGTGAGGACCTCGCCCGGCGTTGCACCGGGCGGAAAACAATTTACTTCGCCAGCGGCTTGATCGCGCCGTTCTGCGACACCGACGCCAGTTGCGCCGACGGCTGCCAGCCAGCGCCCAACGCGCGCGCCACCGACACCGCCGCCAACAGGCGCTGGGTGTTGATCTGCACCGCCGCGCGGTCGGCCGCCAGCGCGCTGCGCTGCGCGTCGGTCACGTCCAGGTAGGTCGACACGCCACGCTCGTAGCGCGCACGCGCCACCAGGTAGCCGCGCGCCGCCGCCACTTGCGAGGCCGATTGCACCTCGCCCTGCAGCTGGCGCTCCTGCACATCGGACAGCGCGTCTTCCACTTCGCGCAGCGCCGTCAGCAGCTTGGTTTCGTGATTGGCGATCGCCTCTTCGTAGCGCGCCTTGGAGATGGCCAGGTTGGCCTTGTTGCGGCCACCGTCGAAGATCGGCAGCGACAGCGCCAACGGGCCGACGCTGAACTGGCGCGAACCGCCCTTGCCCAGTTCCTTCAGGCTCTCCGACGCATAGCCGAAGTTCGACGTCAGCGACAGCGATGGATAAAACGCGCCTTCCGCCACGCCGATCTGCGCATTGGCCGCGCGCAGGTTGGCCACGCTGCCCGCCAGGTCCGGACGCTGCGACAACAGGCTGGCCGGCAGGCCGACCGGAATCGCCGGCGGCTGCGGCAGCACGGCGGCATTGGCGTTCGGCGCCGTCAGCAACGCCGACGGCGAGGCGCCGACCAGCGTCGCCAGGCTGTGTTCCAGCAGGTTGCGCTGACGCTGCACCTCATGCAGGTCGGCCTGCGCGTTGGCGCGTTCGATGCGGGCGCGCGACACGTCCAGCTCATTCGACAGGCCCGCGTTGAAGCGCGCCGTCACCAGCTCCTCGGTTTCGCGGCGGGTGTCCAGCGCGCCGTTCAGGATCGCCATCTCGGCGTCCAGGCCGCGCAGCTGCCAGTAGGTGGTCGCCAGCTGCGACGACAGCATCAACAACACGCCGTCGCGGTCCGCCTCGGCGGCCAGCGCCTGCGCGTCGGACGCCTCCACCAGGCGGCGCACGCGGCCCAGCAGGTCGACTTCATACGACATCGATGCGCCCACCGCGTAGTTGTTACCCTTGATCGAACGGCCACCCAGCGCCAGGCCCTGCGAAGTCTCGGCCGAGGTGCGCGAGTTCGACACCGACGTGCTCACGCTCAGCGACGGCTGCTGGTTGGCGCGCGACAGGCCGGCCTGCTCCAGCGCCACCACCAGCCGTTGCGCGGCGGCCTTCACGCTCGGGTTGTCGCGCAGCGCGGTCTGTTCGAGGCGGTTCAGGGTGTCGTCGTTGAACACGGTCCACCACTGCGCGGGCAGGTGCACCTCGCTGGCGCCGGCTTGCGGCAGGTGGCGGAACGACGCGTCGGCGACGTTCTTCGGCGCGGCGAAATCGCTGCCGACGGTGGCGCAGCCGGTGACGGCCAGCGTAACGGAAACAGCGAGCGTCAGGCGCTTCAAAGCTGAATTCAACATGGTGTTACCTCATAAAATAAATCAGTTATCCCGTCATTCCCGCGAAAGCGGGAATGACGGTTGGCGCTTAGTGCGCGCCGCCGCCACCACCCGAAGGGGCTTTGACCTTGTCCGAGAACCACAGCACGCCGATGCAGCCGAACAGCACCATCGCGACCAGGAAAAAGCCGTCGTTGTAGGCCATCACATACGCCTCGCGCCGCACGATGCCGTCCACCGCCTTGAGCGCCATGTCCGACGCGCTGGTCGCATCGAATCCCTTGCTCATGAACGATTGCGTCAACGCGGCCAGGCGTTCCTGCGTGGCGGCCGCGAAGCCGGTCACCGATTCGCCCAGGCGCTGCGAGTGGAAATGCTCGCGCGACGTCAGCGCGGTGGCCAGCAGCGCGATGCCGATCGAACCACCCAGGTTGCGGGTCATGTTGATCAGGCTCGAAGCCGACGGCATGTCTTTCGGCGTGATGCCGTTCATCGCGAAGTTCGACAGCGTCAGCATGACGAACGGCTGGCCCAGCGCCCGCACCACCTGCGACAGCAGCAGCTGGTCGTAGCCGGTGGTGGCGTCCATGTAGGCGTTCATCAGGCAGGAGCCGCCGAACAGCAGCAGGCCGAAGCTGCACAGGATGCGGTTGTCGATCTTGGACGACAGCTTGGCCACGAACGGCATGATGAACAGCTGCGGCAGGCCGACCCACATGATGACCTCACCGATCTGCATCGGCGAGTAGCCGGCGATCTGGCCCAGGTACAGCGGCAGCAGGAACGAGGAGCCGTACAGGCCCATGCCCATCGCCAGCGACAGCGCGGTGGCGGCGAAGAAGTTGCGCTGGCCGTACAGGCCCAGGTTGACAAAGGGCTGCTTGCGCATCGCCCCCGTCACCGCCCAGCCGAGCAGGCCGACGATCGCCATCGCCGCGAAGGTGATGATGAACGATGAATCGAACCAGTCCTTGCTGTTGCCCTCTTCCAGGAAGATGGTCAGGCTGCCCAGGCCCACGGCCATGAAGGCGATGCCCAGCCAGTCCGCGTTGAACAGCAGGTTGGGCTGGAACTTTTCCTTGTCCAGGCCCAGCGCGATACCGCAGATCAGCAGCACACCCGGTACCCAGTTGATGTAGAAGATCGACGGCCAGCCATACAGCTCGCTCAGGTAACCGCCGAAGGTCGGGCCCATGGCCGGCGCCAGCGTGGCCGTCAGGCCGAAGATGGCCATGCCGGCGGCGCGCTTGGACGGCGGCAGCTTGGTCATCACCAGCGTCATCGCCATCGGGATCAGCGCGCCGCCGGTGAAGCCCTGCAGCATGCGGAACACGATCATGCTCGGCAGGTTCCAGGCGAAGCCGCACAGCGTGGAGAAGCCGAGGAACAGCGCGGTGGTGCCCATCAGGTAGGCGCGCATGCCGAACACGCGGGTCAGCAGGCCGGTCATCGGAATGACGATGATCTCCGCCACCAGATAGGCGGTGGCGATCCACGAGCCCTCTTCCTGCGTGGCCGACAAGGTGCCCAGGATGTCCTTGAGCGACGAGTTGGTGATCTGGATGTCGAGCACCGCCATGAAGGCGCCCAGCATGCCGGCGGCCACCGCCATCCAGGTGCGGCCGGAGACCTTCTCGGCCGGCATGGCCGGGGCGGACGCGGGCTTCCCCACGCCGCCGGCCGGCGTATCGATTGTGGTGCTGGCCATGGTGGCTCCTTAGTGCGCGGCTTTGGCTTCGGTTTGCGAGTTGGCCTGATTCACGGCCACTTCGGCGATCGCCGACATGCCCGGCACCAGGCGGCCGCTCAGGGCCTTGACGTCTTCCGGCTTGAAGGTGATCTTGACCGGCACGCGCTGGACGATCTTGGTGAAGTTACCGGTGGCGTTATCGGCCGGCAGCAGCGCGAACTGGGCACCGGAGGCCGGCGCGAAGCTGTCCACTTTGCCGATCAGCTCACGGCCCGGAATCGCGTCGATCGTCACTTTGACTTCCTGGCCCGGCTTCAGGTCGGCCAGCTGGGTTTCCTTGAAGTTGGCGGTCAGCCAGACGTTTTCCTGCACGATGGCGGTCAGCTGCTGGCCGGCCGTCACGCGCTGGCCCACCTCGATGGAGCGCTTGCCGATCCGGCCGCCCACGGGCGCCAGGATGCGGTTGTAGGCCAGCTGCTGCTCGGCGTCCTTCAGCTGCACGCGCAGCACGGTCACTTGCGCCTTGAGCACGTCGCGCGCCGATTGGGCGGCGGCGATCTGCGCCTTGGCGGCGGCGGCGCTGTCCTTGCGCGCGGCCAGGTCGGCCACGGCGCTGGCGCGGCCGGCGACGGCGGCGTCCAGTTCCGCTTTCGAGACGGCCTTCATCTGGCTGTTATACAGCTGGCCATAACGCTCGGCGTCCTGCTTGGCGCGCACCAGCTGCGCTTCCGACTGCGCCACCTGGGCGGCGGCGGCGCTGGCCTGCGCCTGGACCTGGGCGATCTGCGCGTCCGACTGCGCGACCTGCTGCTCGGCGGTGGCGATCTGCGCCTGGATCTGCTCGACCTTCACGTGCTGGTCGAACGGATCGAGTTCGGCGATGACATCGCCTTCCTTGACGATCTGGTTATCGTCGATCAGCACCTTGGTGACCACACCGGCGATGCGCGACGACACCGGATGCACGTGGCCGGCCACATAGGCGTTTTCCGTCTCGACGAAATAATGGCTGCGATACCACATGCGGCCGCCGGCGGCCAGCGCGGCCAGGGCGACAACGGCGGCGATCATCACCACGCGGCGGTTGGACTTGGCCGGCGCGGCTGGAGCGGCCGGCGCGGCAGGCGCCGCCGGCTGGCCAGCGGGGACGGCGCTGAGCACTTTTTGTTCTTGGTTGTGCTGAGTGGACATGTGCAGCTCCAAATAAATGAAATGGGAGAAGTGCATTATTAGCCCGAATTTGAGCAAAGTCAAGAAATGAAACGATTGCATTTCATTTTATTTTGGACTACGATGTCCGCATCCCTTACCATGTCATCCCATGAAAATCACCACCAACGCCGCCGCCCTGGAAGACCCGGATTGCCCCGAGGGCGCCGCCAACGACTCGCCCGACTCCCCCTGCTTCGGCAAGGCGGCCGGACGTCCGCGCGCGGCCGACAAGGAAGCCCGGCTGCAATCGCTGCTGCACACGGCCGCCTCCTTGTTCCTGGAAAAAGGCTATAGCAAGGTCAGCCTGGAAATGATCGCGCGCGAAGCCCATGTGGCGGTGCGCACGATCTATGTCAAATTTGGTGGCAAGGCCGGGCTGCTGAACGCCGTCATCACCAATGGCCGCGCGCGTTTCTTCGCCGGCATGACCGACCTGCAAGCGGACCCGCGGCCGTTCCGCGAAGTGATGGACGACTTCGCACTGCGCTTCCTGGAACTGGTGACTGCGCCCCCCTTCGTCAGCCTGCACCGCATGGTGGTGGCCGAGGCGCGCACCACACCGGAGCTGGCCGACACCTTCTACCAGGCCGGCCCCATGCGCACTCGCGAGGAGCTGATGCGCTTCTTCAGCCGCGCCGACATCCGCGAACAGTTGCGCCCGGAAGTACCGGTCGAAACGCTGGCGGTGCACCTGCTCGCCTGCATCATGGGCGACACCATGGTGCGCATGCTGTTCCCGACCGACCAGCCGCCGTCGGTCGACGAATTGCGCGCCCGCGCACGGCAAGGACTGGACCTGTTCTACCGCGCCGTGCTGCGTTAGACGCTGTGCATTTTTGTCGTTTGCTCTATACTGGATTTTTAGCCACGGAGCACACATGAGCAAATCGAATAGACTGGACTGGAGCAGGCAGGTAACGCTCATGAATGAGCGCGTCAAGAACTTCCAGGCCAACCCCGGCCAGGAGCAGCTCGATGCCGTCATCCAGGAACTGCAAGCCTACGCTGAAGCCGCGCGCAACGGCGGCATCGAAATCCCGACCCGCTTCACCGTCAACTGAGCCACCGCGCCGCGCGTATGACGAAGGCACTGCGGTGGATGCTGATCGTAGTCTTGCTTGCCGGTGGCGCCGCAGCCGGCTACCAGCGTTACGTCAATCCCGAAAAATCCATACTGGACGACCAGGCCCGCAACAGCGCGGGCGCGCCAGGCGCCTTCGTGGCGTTGAGCGACGGCGTCACCCATTACGAAGCGGCCGGACCGGCCAATGGCCGCGTGGCCTTGCTGGTGCACGGCTTCTCGGTGCCGTCCTACATCTGGGACCCGACCTTCAAGGCGCTGGGCGACGCGGGCTACCGCGTGATCCGCTACGACCTGTTCGGACGCGGCCTGTCCGACCGTCCCGACGCAGCCTACGACGGCGCCTTCTACGACCGCCAGATCGACGACCTGCTCAAGGCGCTGCAAGCGAACGGCCCGGTGGATTTGTTTGGCCTGTCGTTCGGCGGCTTTGTCACGGCGCACTACGCATCGACGCATCCGCAGCGCATTCGCACCTTGACGCTGGTCGACCCATCGAACACGCGGCCGACCATCCCCTGGCAACTGCGGGCGCCGTTGCTGGGCCCTTACCTGTTCCAGGTCAGCGCGGTGCCGGGCATGGCCGACAACCAGGCCAGCGATTTCCTGCATCCCGAACAGTTCCCCGGCTGGGCCGAGCGCTATCGCCCGCAGATGGCGTATCGCGGCTTCGGCCGCGCGCTGTACCGGTCGCGGATGCAATTGGCGGAGGTGGATTTCGACGCGATGTACACAGCCATCGCCAAGGCGGGCTTGCCGGTGCAGCTCATCTGGGGCAAGCAGGATCCGACACTGCCGGTGGCGCAATCGGCCCACATCCGGCGAGCGATGCCCGCCCTCACCTACGTCGAGATCGACCAGTCCGGCCATCTACCGCAGATGGAGCAGACGGCCCTCTTCAACCAGCACATGCTGGCCTTCCTGGCCGCGCATCGTTGACGTTGACGCGGCCTTACCCGGCCGTGCTGATCGCCTTGCGCGCCCAGACCAGCATCTGCTCGGGATCGTCCAGCAGGAACTCGGGCGCCGTGTAGTACTTCGTGACCAGCACCTTGCCCTTCTTGGTCTCGTAGGAAAATGGCGTGGCGCCGGCGGCCTCGAACCCGGCGCGGGTGGCGTCGCCGACGCGCAGGTACAGCGTGCTGTCGATCACCCACGCGAACTGCTGGCCGTGATACTTGAAGGCGCGGCCGCCGAAGAACGCGGCGTCCGACACCGCGGCGCCGAGCGGCGCGAATTGCTCGCGCATCCAGCCTACAAACTCGGCGCTCGCAGCCAACTTATTTGCGCGACATCGCCACCAGCGCGTCCAGCACCTGCAAGGTGGCCTGGTCCAGCTGCGGGCGCGGGATGCCAGGATTGCTGGCGTCCACCATCGAAGGATTGGTCAGGTAGCGGCCATTGACGATCAGCGTCGGCGTGCTGTTGACTTCATACGTGCCGGCCACGCGGCCCGCGCTCTTCAACTTGGCCATGACCGAGAACGAGTTATACGCGGCCACGTATTTGTCCTTGTCGACGCCATTCTTCACGGCCCAGTCGATGTTGTCCGCATCGCTCTTCAGGCGGCGGCGCTCCACGTGCCATGTGGTCAGCAGCTTGGCGTGCAGCGACTCTTCCAGCTTCAGCGCCTCCAGCGTCAGGAACATATGCGCTTCCGGATCGTTCTCGCCGGTCAGCGGCAAGTGGATGCGGCGGAACACGATGCCGTCGCCCTGCTTCTTCACCCATGCCAGCATCGCCGGCTCCAGCGCGTAGCACGCCGGGCAGTGGTACATAAAGAACTCGATCACCTCGACCTTCTTGCCCTCGGCCTGCACCGGCTGCGGCGTCTTCAGGGTGGTGTACTCGGCGCCGTTCTTGGGCGCGGTGGGCGATGCGAAAGCGGCGCCGGCCAACAGGGCGGTGGCTGCGACAGCGAGTTTCAGGCGAAGCATGGTTATCCTTTTATGAAAAAATCTGCACAGCGAATATACCAGCTTCCCACGCGCCGCGCCTGCTGGATTTAGCCCCCATTAAGCCCGCGTTAAGTCGCCGCCGCCGGCCGCGCCTCCAGGCCGGCAATATCCTTCATCAGCGCGATCAATCGCTGCGCGCCCAGGCCCAGCGGACGATCGTTGAGCCACACCACATCCACCCACAGGCGCAGTTGGTTACTCATGTGCGCGAAGCCTATGCCCAGCAGCCCGCCCGAATCGAGCAGCGGCGCCGCCAGCCGATGCGGCAGATAGGCCCAGCCCACGCCGGCGCGCACCAGGCTCAGTGTCGCCAGATGACTGTCGGTGCGCCACAGCTTGCGCGAGATGAGCACCCGCTCGTCCTCGATCCCCGCGTCGCGGCCGACGATGGCCACCTGCCGCATGTCGACCAGCTCCTCCAACCGGAACTGCCCATTGCACTCGCGCGCCTGCGGATGGCGCGGCGAGATCACCGCCACCATCACTTCGCTGCCCAGTTCCTGGAAGCTCTCGCGCTGATCGATCCGCGGCCGCTCGTAGATCAACGCCAGCT
This sequence comes from Rugamonas sp. A1-17, assembly GCA_025548565.1. Lineage (GTDB taxonomy): Bacteria > Pseudomonadota > Gammaproteobacteria > Burkholderiales > Burkholderiaceae_D > Rugamonas. Next base: position 791,110 of record JAJLPB010000001.1, on the reverse strand, counting down.
GCGCCGCGCCTTCGTGCAGCATGCGCAGCGCATCGTTCTGCGGCGCCGACACCACGTCCACCTCCAATGACGGGAACTCCTCCGCCAGCCGCGCCAGCGGCTCGCTCCACGGCGCCGACAGCAGCTCGGGCGCGATCGCCAGCGTCAGGCGCCGTTCCAGTCCCTGGTGCAGCGACAGCGCGTGCGCCTGCAGGCGGCGCAGTTGCCCCGCCATCTGCCGCGCCTCGGCCTCCAGCGCCCGCGCCGATTCGGTCGGCCGTACTTCGCGCGACGTGCGGTCGAACAGCTGCAGATCGAGTTCCGCCTCCAGGTTGGCGATCGCCATGCTGACGGCCGACGGCACCCGCCCCAGCGCCCGCGCCGCTGCGGAAAACGAACCGTGATCTAGCACGGCGAGAAAGATGGCGATGTTATCGCTGGAGAAGGCCATGGCCTCATGCTGTCAGAAAAACTGATAGCTGTCGACTTTTTCGATCAGAAAATCGCTATTACCATGCCTGCATCGTATTGAAGAGGAAATATTATGCAAGGACTGAAACGCAAAATCGTCTACGTATCGCTGTTCGAATTGATCGCCGTGGGCTTGACCAGCAGCGTGCTGGTGCTGTTGATGGGCCACGACGCCGGCCACGCCAGCGTCGCAGCGGTCGCCTCGTCGCTGGTCGCCGTGGTGTGGAACTTCGTCTACAACAGCATGTTCGAAGCCTGGGAAACACGCCAGGCCAAGCGTGGCCGCGGTTGGGCGCGCCGCGCCGTACACGCGCTGGGCTTCGAAGGTGGCCTGGTGGTGATCCTGGTGCCGCTGTTCGCCTGGTGGCTGGACATCTCGCTGCGGGAAGCCTTTGTGCTGGACTTGGGGCTGGTGTTATTCTTTATGTTTTATACCTTTCTCTTCAGCCTGGCCTTCGACCGCATCTTCGGACTGCCGGCGTCGGCGCAAGCCTGATCAACCAACCCGGAGTCCACATGGCATTGAAACCGTTCGCGTTCGCAGCACTGGTGATGGCGATGAGCAGCGCAGGCGCGGCGGCGCTGTCGCCGGTCGAGCAGAAAATCGTCGACGAGGTCAAGGCCCATTCGGAGCAAGGCTTGCAGCTGCTGGAGCGCTCGGTCAACATCAACAGCGGCACCATGAACCACGAGGGCGTGCGCGAAGTGGGCAAGCTGTTTCGCGCACAGTTCGACCAATTGGGTTTCACCACCCGCTGGATCGACATGCCGCCCGCCGTCCAGCGCGCCGGCCACCTGCTCGCCACGCGAGAAGGCAAGCAAGGCAAGCGCCTGCTGCTGATCGGCCATCTCGATACCGTGTTTGAAAAAGACAGTCCGGTGCAGCTGTGGAAGCGCGACGGCGCCCGCGTGCGCGGCCAGGGCGTCAACGACATGAAGGGCGGCGACGTGATCATCGTCGAAGCGCTGCGCGCCTTGCAGCGCGTGGGCGCGCTCGATAACACCACCATCACCGTGATGTTCAGCGGCGACGAGGAAAGCGCCGGCCACCCGGTCGAAATCTCACGCGCCGACATGGTCGCCGCCGCCAAGCGCAGCGACATCGCGCTGGCCTTCGAAGCGACGGTGCGCGACAAGAACGGCAAGGACACCGGCACCGTCGGCCGCCGCGCCTCGGCGTCGTGGGACCTGGAAGTCAAAGGCAAGCAAGGCCACTCCAGCGGCATCTTCACCGAAGGCGCAGGCTATGGCGCGGTATACGAAGCGGCGCGCATCGTCGACGGCTTCCGCCAGCAAGTGATGGAGCCCGACCTGACCTTCAGCCCCGGCCTGATATTGGGCGGCACCGACGTCAACCTCGACGCCACCGGCACCAAAGGCCAGGCTGCCGGCAAGGGCAACGTGATCGCGCGCAGCGCCACCGTGCACGGCGACCTGCGCTACCTGAGCTACGAACAGCGCGACCGCGCGCACGCGAAGATGAAAGCCATCGTCGCGCAGAACCTGCCGGGCACCAGCGCCAGCATCAGCTTCCACGAATCGTATCCGCCGATGTCGCCGACCGCCGGCAACCTGGCGGTGCTCAAGCTGTATTCGCAAGCGAGCAGCGACGCCGGTCTGGGCGAGATCCCCGCACTGCCGCCGGGCCAGCGCGGCGCCGGCGACGTGCAGTTCGTCGCCCCGCTGCTCGACAGCCTGGATGGCTTAGGCGCCACCGGCAACGGCGCGCACTCGCCGGACGAGGACCTGGAAATCGCCTCCATCGAACGCGCCACCATCCGCACCGCCATCCTGATCTACCGCCTGACCCGGTAAACCTTTCCTTTTTGACACCACCTCCTTATAATTGTTTTATTTGCATGAATTAAATGCATCTATTCAAAAAGGAGGCAAAATTGAAGAAACTTGTGGGTTTGGCCTGCGGCCTCGCGCTGCTGGGTTCGGCTGAGGCAAAAGTCGTCAGCTACGATTTCACCATCACCGTCGACCACATCGTGGAGATGGATAACAACGTCAATCCGGTCTATGTGCAATCGAGCACCCGTCCGGGCGCGCTGGTATCGGTGGGCGAAAAAATGCATGGCACGTTCAGCTTCGACACCGACACTCCGAAAAGCACCGTCTATCAGCCGCCCGCACAGGCGCAAGGCAGCTGGGTGCTGTATTCGGACTCCGCGAACTACAAGAATCCGATCGACGCAGTCTTCCAGAACAGCGGCCTGCATACCACCGTGCCGGCCGGCGTGAAGGTAAACAGCACGGTGCAGGTGCTCGACAACGCCACCCTTCTAAACAACGGCGACGGCTTCTGGTTAAGTAACTCCGCTTCCTACAAGGGTGAGATCTTCACCAACTTAATCATTCTGGGCGACAGCACCGGCGCAGCTTTCAACAGTGCCGCGATTCCGGGGCAGTTGAACCTGAGCCAATTCAACTACGGCAGCTATGGCTTCTCGCGCATGTCAGCCGACAACAAATGGGTGGAAGTCGACTGCGACTTCACCACGTTGACCCTGTCGCCTACCGTGCCCGTACCCGAGCCGTCGACCTACCTGATGTTCGGCGCCGGCTTGATGCTGCTGGCCTGGCGCAGAAAATCGCGCGGCTGATCGTCAAGCGAAAAAAAACCGGGAACAAGTCCCGGTTTCGTGTGATGCGGATTGTCGCTTAGCGCTTGCGCGGCGGCGGCAGGTCGGTGCAGACGCCTTCGTACACTTCGGCGGCCATGCCGATCGATTCGCCCAGCGTTGGGTGCGGGTGGATCGTCTTGCCGATGTCGGTGCCGTCGCAACCCATCTCGATCGCCAGCGCGATCTCGCCGATCATGTCGCCGGCATGCGTGCCGACCATCGTGCCGCCGATGATGCGGTGCGTTTCAGCGTCGAACAGCAGCTTGGTGAAGCCTTCGGCGCGGCCGTTGGCCACAGCGCGGCCGCTCGCGGCCCAAGGGAAGTGGCCCTTCTCGACCTTGATGCCCTTGGCTTTCGCTTCGTCTTCGGTGATGCCGGCCCATGCCACTTCCGGATCGGTGTAGGCCACCGATGGAATCACCTTCACGTCGAAGTGCGACTTCTGGCCCGCTGCGGCTTCCGCCGCCACGTGGCCTTCGTGCACCGCCTTGTGCGCCAGCATAGGCTGGCCCACCAGGTCGCCAATGGCGAAGATGTTCGGCACGTTGGTGCGCATCTGGCTGTCGACAGGGATGAAGCCGCGATCGGTCACGATCACGCCAGCCTTGTCGGCGGCGATCTTCTTGCCGTTCGGGCTGCGGCCGACTGCGACCAGCACCATGTCGTAGACCTGCGGCGCTGGCGCGGTGGCGCCGGCTTCCGCCGCTTCGAACGTGACTTTGATCCCTTCCGGCAGCGCTTCAACCGCGACCGTCTTGGTCTTGGTCATGACGTTGTCGAAGCGCTTCTCGTTGTACTTCTGCCAGACCTTGACCGCATCACGGTCCGCGCCCTGCATCAAGCCGTCCATCATTTCGACCACGTCGATGCGCGCGCCGAAGGTCGAATAAACGGTGGCCATTTCCAGGCCGATGATGCCGCCGCCGATGACCAGCATGCGTTTCGGGATCTGACGCAGTTCCAGCGCGCCGGTCGAGTCGACGATGCGCGGATCTTCAGGCACGAACGGCAGCTTCACCACAGCCGAACCGGCAGCGATGATGGCCTGCTTGAACTGCACCACTTTCTTGGTGCCGTCGGCGGCCGTGACTTCGATGTGGTTCGCGCTCAGGAACTGGCCGACACCGGTGACGATCTGCGTCTTGCGTGCCTTGGCCATGCCCGCCAGGCCGCCGGTCATGTTCTTGATGACGCCTTCCTTGTACTTGCGTACCTGGTCGATGTCGATGGTCGGCTTGGCGAAGGTGACGCCGGTGTTGGACATGTGCGCGGTTTCGTCGATCACGGATGCCACGTGCAGCAGCGCTTTCGACGGGATGCAACCGACGTTCAGGCACACGCCGCCCAGCGTTTCGTAACGCTCGACGATAACCGTGTTCAGGCCCAGGTCCGCTGCGCGGAACGCGGCGGAGTAACCGCCAGGACCGCCGCCCAGCACCATCATGTCGCAGTCGATGTCGACCTGGCCGGCGTAGCTGCTACCGGCTGGTGCGGCGATCGGCGCGGCTGGCGCGGCGGCTGGTGCAGCAGCAGGTGCCGCCGCGGCAGGAGCCGCAGCCGGAGCTGCAGCAGCAGGCGCCGGTGCGGCGGCCGCGCCATCGGCGGCGTCCACCACCAGCATCAACGAGCCTTCCTTGACCTTGTCGCCAACCTTGACCTTCACTTCTTTCACCACGCCGGCGTGCGACGATGGGACTTCCATGCTGGCCTTGTCCGATTCAACGGTGATCAGCGATTGGTCTACCTTGATGGTATCGCCAACCTTGACCATCACCTCGATCACTTCAACTTCTGCGAAGTCGCCGATGTTCGGCACTTTCACTTCTGTGCTCATAGTCGCTCCTTACAGCAGAATTTTGCGCATGTCGCCGAGCACTTCGCTCAGGTACACGGAGAAGCGAGCACCCATCGCGCCGTCGACCACACGATGGTCGTAGGACAGCGAGGTACCCATCATCAGGCGAGGCTGGAATGCCTTGCCGTCCCACACCGGCTTGATCGATGCCTTGGACAGGCCAAGGATCGCCACTTCCGGCGCGTTGACGATAGGCGTGAAGTGCGTGCCGCCGATGCCGCCCAGCGACGAGATGGTGAAGCTGGCGCCTTGCATGTCGGTCGGCTTCAGCTTGCCTTCGCGTGCTTGCAGCGACAGCTCGGTCATTTCGCGGGCGATCTGCGAGACCGATTTCTGGTCGGCGTTTTTGATCACTGGTACAACCAGGCCGTTCGGCGTGTCGGCCGCGAAGCCGATGTTGTAGTACTGCTTGAGGATCAGGTTTTCACCCTTCTCGTCCAGCGACGCGTTAAACGACGGGAACTTCTTCAGCGCGGCGACCGATGCCTTGATGACGAAGGCCAGCATGGTCAGCTTGGCCGCGTCCTTGTTCTTGGCGTTGGCGTTGTTGGTCTCGACGCGGAACGCTTCCAGGTCGGTGATGTCGGCATCGTCGAATTGCGTGACGTGCGGGATCATGACCCAGTTGCGGTGCAGGTTGGGACCGCTGATTTTCTTGATGCGCGACAGCGGCAGCAGTTCGGTCGGGCCAAACTTGCTGAAGTCGACCACCGGCCATGGCAGCACGCTCATGCCGCCACCGGAACCGGCTGGCGCCGATGCGCCGGCAGGAGCAGCGGTGGTACCGGCCATCACGCCCTTGACGTAGTTCTGCACGTCCAGCTGGGTGATGCGGCCTTTAGGACCGGAGCCTGGCACTTTGCCCAGGTCCACGCCCAGTTCGCGGGCGAACTTGCGGATCGACGGCGATGCGTGCGCCAGCTTGCCGGTTTGGACCGAGCCTTGCGACGCGGTCGGTGCGGCAGCGGCGGCGGCTGGTGCCGGCGAAGGCGCAGCGGGGGCAGCGGCTGGAGCAGCGGCGGCCGGCGTTGCGGCGGCAGGAGCAGGAGCGGCAGCGCCGCCCGTAGCTTCCACCACCAGCACCACGGTGCCCATGGCAACCTTGTCGCCAACCTTGATCTTCACTTCCTTCACCACACCAGCGTGCGACGAAGGGATTTCCATGCTGGCCTTGTCCGATTCGACGGTCAGCAGCGACTGATCGACCTTGATCGTGTCGCCAACCTTGACCATCACTTCGATGACTTCAACTTCCTTGAAGTCGCCGATATCCGGAACCTTCACCTCGACCGGGCCGGCCGAAGCCGCGGGTGCGGCAGCCGGCGCAGGTGCCGGCGCGGCGGCAGGCGCCGGTGCTGGAGCCGCGGCGGCTGGCGCAGGTGCGGCAGCGGCGGGAGCCGCGCCTGCACCGTCGGATTCCAGCAACAGCAGCAGCGAACCCTCGGCCACCTTGTCGCCGACCTTGACCTTGATTTCCTTGACCACGCCAGCGGCGGACGAAGGAATCTCCATGCTGGCCTTGTCCGATTCAACGGTAATCAGCGACTGGTCCACCTTGATGGTGTCGCCTACCTTGATCATCAACTCGATGATTTCAACTTCCTTGAAATCGCCGATATCCGGGACTTTAACTTCCACAATGCTCATAGCGTCTGCTCCGTTCTAATTATTGGGTCACCGGATTTGGCTTGTTGGCGTTCAGGCCGTACTTGACGACTGCCTGCTCCACCACCTTCGCGTCGATCTTGCCTTCTTCCGCCAGCGATTTCAGCGCTGCGACCGTGATGTAGTAACGGTTCACTTCGAAGAACTCGCGCAGCGCGGCGCGGGTGTCCGAACGGCCGAAACCATCGGTACCCAGCACGCGGTAGGTGCGGTCTTTAGGAATGAAGGCGCGGATCTGCTCAGCAAACGCACGCATGTAATCGGTCGTCGCGACGATAGGGCCGGAGGTATCCTTCAGCAGCTGCGTCACGTACGGCACGCGTTGTTCCTTGGTCGGATTGACCAGGTTCCAGCGCTCGGCGTCCTGGCCGTCGCGGGCCACCAGCGTCAGCGACGGAGCGGACCACACGTCGGCGGCGATGTTCCAGTCCTTCAGCAGCAGTTCCTGGGCGAAGATCGACTCGCGCAGGATGGTGCCGGAACCGATCAGCTGCACGCGCTGCTTGGCTTTCTTGTCGCCTTCGTGCAGCAGGTACATGCCTTTCAGGATGCCCTCTTCCTGGCCTGGCTTGATGCCTGGGTGCGGGTAGTTCTCGTTCATGATGGTGATGTAGTAGAACACGTCTTCCTGTTCTTCCACCATGCGGCGCATACCGTCCTGGATGATCACGGCCAGTTCGTGGCCGAAGGTCGGATCGTACGGCATGCAGTTCGGTACAGCCGCTGCGAACAGGTGGCTATGGCCGTCTTCGTGCTGCAGGCCCTCGCCGTTCAGCGTCGTGCGGCCGGCGGTGCCGCCCATCAGGAAGCCACGGGCGCGCATGTCGGCGGCGGCCCATACCAGGTCGCCGATACGCTGCATGCCGAACATCGAGTAGTACGTGTAGAACGGGATCATCACGCGGTTGTTGGTCGAGTACGAGGTCGCCGCTGCGATCCACGAGCTCATACCACCGGCTTCGTTGATACCCTCTTGCAGGATCTGGCCGGCCTTGTCTTCGCGGTAGTACATCACCTGGTCTTTATCGACCGGCTCATACAACTGGCCTTGCTGGTTGAAGATACCAACCTGGCGGAACAGGCCTTCCATACCGAAGGTACGGGACTCATCGACCAGCACCGGCACGATGCGAGGACCGACGCTAGGGTCTTTCAGCAGCGTGGTCAGGATACGCACGTAGGTCTGGGTGCTCGATACTTCGCGGCCTTCGGCGGTCGCATCCAGCACGTTCTGGAACGCGGACAGCGGCGGCACGGTCAGCTTCTCGTCGGCTTGCATGCGGCGGGCCGGCAGGTAGCCGCCCAGCGCGGCGCGGCGCTCGTGCAGGTACTTGATTTCCGGTGCGTCGTCGGCAGGCTTGTAGAACGGGATGTCGGCCAGCTTGTCGTCCGGGATAGGGATCGAGTAGCGGTCGCGCATTTCGCGCACGGCTTCGTCGGTCAGCTTCTTGGTGTTGTGCGCGGTGTTGCGCGCTTCGCCGTGCTTGCCCATGCCGAAGCCCTTGATGGTCTTCACCAGCAGGACGGTCGGTTGACCTTTGTGCTCTTGCGCGACCTTGAAGGCGGCGTAGATCTTGTGCGGATCGTGGCCGCCACGGGTCAGGCGCCAGATGTCGTCGTCGGTCATGTTGGCGACCATTTCCAGCAGCTTCGGATGCTTGCCGAAGAAGTGCTTGCGCACGTAGGCGCCGTCCTTGGCCTTGTAGTTCTGGTATTCGCCGTCCAGGGTATCCATCATCACTTTGCGCAGGATGCCGTCCTTGTCCTGCTTCAGCAGCGCGTCCCAACCCGGGCCCCAGATAACTTTAACGACGTTCCAGCCGGCGCCGCGGAAGTCCGCTTCCAGTTCCTGGATGATCTTGCCGTTGCCGCGCACAGGGCCGTCCAGGCGCTGCAGGTTGCAGTTGACGACGATGACCAGGTTGTCCAGCTTCTCGCGCGCGGCCATGCCGATCGCGCCCAGCGATTCCGGTTCGTCCATCTCGCCGTCGCCGCAGAAGGCCCAGACTTTACGGTCGGTGGTGTCGGCGATCGAGCGTGCGTGCAGGTACTTCAGGAAGCGCGCCTGGTAGATCGCCATCAGCGGGCCCAGGCCCATCGACACGGTCGGGAACTGCCAGAAGTTCGGCATCAGTTTAGGGTGCGGATACGACGACAGACCCTTGCCGTCGACTTCGCGACGGTAATGGGTCAGCTGTTCTTCGCTCAAACGGCCTTCGAGGAATGCGCGCGCATACACGCCCGGCGAGGAGTGGCCCTGGATGTACAGCAGGTCGCCGCCATGGTTTTCGCTAGGCGCTTTCCAGAAGTGGTTGAAGCCGATGCCCAGCATGTTGGCCAGCGAGGCGAACGAGGACAGGTGGCCACCGAGGTCGCCGTCGACGCGGTTGGCCTTGACGACCATCGCCATGGCGTTCCAGCGCATCCACGAGCGCAGCTTCTCTTCGTATTCCAGGTTGCCCGGGCAGTGGGTTTCCAGGTGGGCGGGGATGGTGTTGACGTAGGCGGTATTGGCGGAGAACGGGATGTCCGAGCCGCTCTGGCGGGCCAGGTCGATCAGGCGTTCCATCAGGTAGTGAGCACGTTCAGGGCCCTCTTGTTCCAGCACTGCGGCCAGTGCGTCCAACCATTCTTTGGTTTCTTGCGAGTCAGGGTCGGTGTTTGCCGTTACCTGGTCAAGTTGAGCTGACATGTATTAAGTCTCCTGAGTTTGAGTGCTGACGTGACGCTGATTATTTACCAATACTTCTATGCCGTGTGCGATTCTAACAGTACTTTAATGGTTTTTCAAATTACGATATGACGTTCCGTATTATGAAATTTCCACAAATAAACGCTACCTGCGCCGGCGCGCAAAACCAATGCCGGAAAATTACATTTATTTTATTGACAACGACAAACCGCGCTTCTACACTTATGTTTTAAATAATTTCTTTTTTGAAAGTCATATTATGTCGATATTACGTTTATTCCGTCTTGCGCTGGTACTGGTAGTTTCCTGCCTGAGCTTGAACGCAACGGCTGCGCCACGGCTGGTGACCAGCGGTTCCGGCGATACGCTCAAGCTGATGGGTGTGAGGGATATCATGGTAAACGACGTCGCCTACAACGTCTCATTTGCCGCTGGCGACTGCTGGGATTTCCGCGGCTCCGCATGCTCGACGCTGGTGGGCATGCCTTTCGCCAGAAATGAACCCCTGATGCTCGCCGCCGAGGCCGCCCTGTCGTCCGCTGTATTCGGCTCCGGCAACCAGTTTTCTCACCAGCCGATGCGCATCAATGGCTGCAGCGATCCCGCTGAATGCATCATGGAGACCAATTTCGACAAGGCGTTCAGCTGCCAATGCTTCTCCCTCAATGCGTACCTGCGAGTGTCTGCCGATCCAACGCAAATGGATCACGCTTACACCGAGATCATTAGCATGGGCTATGCGCACCAACCCAACTATACCTATGCCAACTGGACGGCGGTACCGGTGCCCGAGCCAACCGCCTGGGCCATGTACGGTATCGGCATGATTGCGTTGGGTGGCATTGCGCGCCGTCGCCGCGCCGGCAAGAAAACCTCATAAATGCCACAGGGCGGCTCCATGCCGCCCTCCCCTCGCAGCGCCACCGGGCCGACATGGCTCGCCCCGCAGCGACGGCAGATTGGCCGATTGCCCTCCCCGGGCTTTATAATCTGGCTTTTCCCTCCCCTCTGCCAAAATCATGCCTGCTCAACTGATCGACGGAATCGCCCTCTCCCAAAAACTGCGCGCGGAAATTGCTGCACGCGCTGCCGCCCTCACCGCCAAAGGCAAACAACCCGGCCTGGCCGTGATCCTGGTCGGCGACGACCCGGCCAGCCACGTTTATGTCCGCAACAAGGTCAAGGGCTGCGAGGATGCCGGTTTCTACTCGCTCAAGGAGCAATACCCCGCCGACCTGAGCGAAGCCGCGCTGCTGGAACGCATCGCCGCGCTGAACGCCGATCCGGCCATCCACGGCATCCTGGTGCAGATGCCCCTGCCCAAGCACATCAACCCGCACAAGGTCATCGAAGCGATCTCCACCACCAAGGACGTGGACGGCTATTCGGTGCTGAGCGCCGGCGAGCTGATGACCGGCCTGGAAGGCTTCCGCCCGTGCACGCCGTACGGCTGCATGAAGCTGATCGAAAGCACGGGCGTCGACCTGCGCGGCAAGCACGCGGTGGTCATCGGCCGCAGCAACACCGTCGGCAAGCCGATGGCGCTGCTGCTCTTGCAAGCCAACGCCACCGTCACCATCTGCCATAGTGCGACCCCGGACCTGGGCCTGTACACCCGCCAGGCGGACGTCGTGGTGGCCGCCGTCGGCCGCCGCAACACCCTGACGGCCGACATGGTCAAGCCGGGCGCGATCGTGATCGACGTCGGCATGAACCGTGACGACGCGGGCAAGCTGTGCGGCGACGTGGACTTCGCCGGCGTCAAGGAAGTGGCATCGCACATCACGCCGGTACCTGGCGGCGTGGGGCCGATGACCATCACCATGCTGCTGATGAACACGGTCGAAGCGGCCGAGCGCACTTAAATGCCGTCGCTCCCGCGCACGCGGGACGGTCCGCCGATGCGGCCCATGCGGAGCTTGCGTTCTATGGGTCCCCGCCTGCGCGGGGACGACGCTGTAACGAACATACTGGAACTGACATGACTACTGACGCTACCAACCCTCTCCTCGACTTTTCCGGCCTGCCGCGTTTCGATGCGATCAAGCCCGAGCACGTCACCCCGGCCATCGACGAACTGCTGGCCAAGAGCCGCGCCGTGGTCGAGCAACTGGAAGCACCGTCCGAGCAAGTGACCTGGGATAACTTCGTCACCCCGCTGGAAAACGCCACCGAGCTGCTGGGCCGCGCATGGGGCATCGTCAGCCATCTGAACAATGTGGTCGATACGCCCGAGCTGCGCGCCACCTACAACGAGAACCAGCCGAAAGTGACCGAGTTCTGGACCGCGCTGGCCCAGAACGAGGCGCTGTTCGGCAAGTACAAGGCACTGCGCGCATCGGCCGGCTTCGACAGCCTGTCGCCGGCCCGCAAGCGCATCATCGACAACGCCGTGCGCGATTTCCGCATGGGCGGCGCCGAGCTGCCGGCCGATAAAAAGGAACGCTTCGCCGAGATCCAGGAAGAGCACGCGTCGGTCTCGACCCGCTTCTCCGAAAACGTGCTCGACGCCACCAACGATTACAAGCTGCTGGTGGAAGACGAAGCCGACCTGTCCGGCCTGCCGGCCGACGTGAAGGCCGCCGCGCGCGCAGCGGCTGAAAAGGAGGGCAAGCAAGGCTACGAATTCTCGCTGCACTTCCCGTCCTACTTCCCGATCCTGCAATTCGCCGACAAGCGCGAACTGCGCGAGACCATCTACCGCGCCAACGCCACCAAGGCTTCCGAGCAGGGTGATGTGTTCAGCAAGAAGGACGAGTGGGACAACACGCAAAACATCGTCACGCTGCTCAAGCTGCGCGACGAGGAAGCCAAGCTGCTGGGCTATAAAAACTTCGCCGAGGTATCGCTGGTGCCGAAGATGGCGCAGTCGCCCGACCAGGTGATCGCTTTCCTCGAAGACCTGGCCAAGCGCGCCCGTCCGTTCGCCGAGCAGGACCTGGCCGAGCTGAAAAAATTCGCGCAGGACGAGCTGGGCATCGCCGAGCTGAAAGCCTGGGACATCCCCTACGCTTCCGAAAAACTGCAGGAGCGCCGCTACGCCTTCTCCGCGCAGGAAGTGAAGCAGTACTTCCCCGAACACAAAGTGGTCGACGGCCTGTTCCGTTTGATCCAGAACCTGTTCACGGTCGAGATCAAACCGGACGACGCGCCGGTATGGCATAAGGACGTGCGCTTCTTCCGCATCGAGCGCAACGGCAAGCTGATCGGCCAGTTCTACCTGGACCTGTACGCGCGCGCCGGCAAGAGCGGCGGCGCCTGGATGGACGATGCGCGCGGCCGCCGCGCCGAGGAAGAAAAAGTACAAACACCGGTCGCCTACCTGACCTGCAACTTCACCGAGCCTGCGGTGGTGGACGGCGTCGTCCAACCATCGCTGTTCACGCACGATGAAGTGATCACGCTGTTCCACGAATTCGGCCACGGCCTGCACCACATGCTGACGCAGGTGGACGAGCTGGGCGTGTCCGGCATCTCCGGCGTCGAATGGGATGCGGTGGAACTGCCGTCGCAATTCATGGAGAACTTCTGCTGGGAATGGGAAGTGCTGGAACACATGACCTCGCACGTGAGCACCGGCGAGCCGCTCCCGCGCGCGCTGTACGACAAGATGCTGGCCGCGAAGAATTTCCAGTCCGGCCTGCAGACCTTGCGCCAGGTGGAATTCTCGCTGCTCGACATGCACCTGCACTACGACTACGACGCCAGCAGCGGCAAGACCGTGCAGCAGTTGATCGACGAAGTGCGCGCCAAGTTCGCGCTGATCATTCCGCCCGCGTTCAACCGTTTCCAGAACTCCTTCGGCCACATCTTCGCCGGCGGTTACGCGGCCGGCTACTACAGCTACAAGTGGGCCGAGGTGCTGTCCGCCGACGCCTACGCCGCGTTCGAGGAAGCCAAGGCGCTTGGCCCGGATGCCACCACCGAAACCGGCAAGCGCTACCTGCAGGAGATCCTGTCGGTGGGCGGTTCGCGTCCGGCGCTGGAATCGTTCACGGCCTTCCGTGGCCGCGAGCCCAGCATCGACGCGCTGCTGCGTCACAGCGGCATGGCGGCCTGAGCATGAAACGGCTGGCCGCGTTCACCATCGCGCTGCTGTGCCTCGGCACGGCCGGCGCGCAGGTGTACAAATGGGTCGACGGCAAGGGCGTGACCCATTACAGCGACCAGCCGCCGCCACCGTCGACGCCGGCCAAAACCAAAGTGGAATTGAAATCGTTCGCCACCGGCGGCGCCACGGTGGAGCTGCCGCAAGAACTGGCCGATGCCGTGCGCAACCGCCCGGTCACGCTGTACACCACCGCGCAGTGCGATGGCTGCAGCAACGGCCGCGCCATGCTGATGGCGCGCGGCATTCCCTTCAAAGAAAAAACCGTCGCCACCGTGGATGACCAGGTGGCGCTGAAGAAGGCCGGCGGCAACGGGCAATTGCCGTTGCTGCTGGTCGGCCGCAGCAAGCTGACCGGCTTCGAGCAGAGCAGCTGGGATGTGTTGTTGAGCGACGCCGGCTATCCGCTGGAGAAACGCTTGCCACCGAATTATCAATATCCAGCGCCGGTTCCGGCAGCACCGCCACCTCCGCCCGCGCCCGAACCTGTGCGCCCCGTGGAGGAGCCCGCCAAGCCCCTGCCGCCGGTCAACGCGCCGCCCGGCTTCCAGTTCTAAAATCGGCGTTCGGTAGCAACATCGATGCCAGCGCCAAAAATAATTTTCGCATAAACTGGAATCACGCAGCATCGCGCTGCATGCACTTCCCCTCTACAGAACAGATCAAAACAGCTATGACACGCATCGATTTCCACACCAACGTGCCGGACAAAATCGCCTATGCCTGCCGCCTCGTGCGCAAGGCCTGGGGCGCGAACAAGCGCGTGGTGCTGATGGCAGACGATGCGGCACAACTGGCGGAACTTAACGCGGCGATGTGGACATTTTCCGCCACCGACTTCCTGCCCCACGTGCTGGCCGGCGACGCGCTCGCAGTGCACACGCCGATCATACTCACGGACAACGATGAGGCAGAATTACCACACAAAGAATTATTGGTAAATTTGTCGCGCCGCGCGCCTTCCGGGGTCGCGCAATTCGAGCGCATGATCGAAGTAATTTCCTCCGATGAGGATGATGCGGCCGCAGGCCGCAAGCGCTATGTCGCATACAAGCAGCAAGACTATCCACTTACCCACTTTGTCACAGGAAAATCATGAGCCAAGCCCAATCGTTTGACGCCAGTATCCCTGTATTGACGGAAGTTCTGAAGGCCGAGCCGCTGGGCGACGAACTGCTGCCCGGCGAGGCCGCTTCCGGCATCCGTTCGACTCTCTCCAAGCGCGCTGAAATGGCCGCGCAGCTGGAAGCCGACGCCATCGACAACTGGAGCGATGCGGAATGGGCGATGATGGAGCATCGCCTGTCCGAACGCATCATGCACCAGCTGCAGTCGCGCGTGGACTTCGTGCTGGAGCAGCGCATCAAGGACAGCATGGCCGAAGTGCTGACCCACGCCCTGCACGGCCTGACCAACGAAATCCGTATCGGCCTGCACGACACGATAGAAAAAATTGTCGCGCGCGCCGTCTCGCAGGAACTCACGCACCTGCAAGCCCAGAAGAAGTAACCCCCTCCCCCGGTCCGCGCCCACCGTTGCGCGGACCGCACGCCTTCAGTGCGCCACTGTATTAAAACTTGGAAATTCCAGTGCGCCGCCGCCCCAAAACCGGGAAACGCCACCCCAAAGTGCGAAACCCTGCGAAACTCCCTTTGCGATAAGAATAATTTGTTGTACCTTTTGGCCTTGCAGGAAAAATCCTGCGGCGCTCGAGAGACACCGTCGCTTATTCAACCATTGGAGAATGCATATGCTGTTCAAGACCAAGTTCATTCCACTCGCCATCGCCCTGGCTTTCGCTGGCAGCGCCGGTGCGCAAGAAGTGATCAAGATCGGCCACGTCGCGCCGGTCTCCGGTCCATCCGCGCACCTGGGCAAGGACAATGAAAACGGCGCCAAGATGGCCGTCGAAGAATTGAACGCCAAAGGCATCAAGATCGGCGGCAAGCCGGTCAAGTTCGTGCTCGTGCTGGAAGACGACGGCGGCGATCCGAAACAGGGCACGGCGGTCGCGCAGAAGCTGGTCGACGCCAAAGTCAACGGCGTGATCGGCCACCTGAACTCGGGCACCACCATTCCCGCCTCGAAGATCTACTTCGACGCCGGCATCCCGGAAATTTCGCCAGCCACCACCCAGACCAAATACACGCAGCAGGGCTTCAACTCGGTGTTCCGCGTGGTCGCCAATGACGCCAAGCTGGGCGGCACGCTGGGCAGCTACGCAGTCGGCAAGATGGGCGTGAAGAAGATCGCCGTCATCGACGACCGCACCGCCTACGGCCAGGGCGTGGCGGAAGAATTCATCAAGGGCGCCAAGAAGGCGATGCCTGGCGTGCAAATCGTCGGCAAGGAATTCACCACCGACAAGGCTACCGACTTCAACGCCATCCTGACCACCATCAAGGGCAAGAATCCCGACCTGATCTTCTTCGGCGGCATGGACTCCGTGGGCGGCCCCCTGCTGCGCCAGATGAAGGCACTGGGCATCCAGGCCAAGTACATGGGCGGCGACGGCCTGTGCACCGAATCGCTGCCTAAGCTGGCTGGCGCGGACGCGGTCAAGGTTGTCACCTGCGCGGAAGCCGGCGGCGTGCCGCCTGAGCTGCAAAAGAACATGGACGATTTCCACGCGCGCTACAAGAAGAAGTACAACATGGACGTGCAGCTGTATGCGCCATATGTGTACGACTCGGTCATGACGATGGCCGCGGCGATGCAAGCGGCTAACTCGGCTGAGCCTGCCAAGTACCTGCCGTTCCTGCAGAAGATCAAGTATCAGGGCGTGACCGGCCTGATCGAGTTCGATCCAAAGGGCGACATCAAGGATGGTTCGCTGACGCTGTATAACTACAACAATGGCACCAAGACGATCACCTCTGTCATCAAGTAAGTTCGGGGTAACCGCATAAAAAAAACGCGCCGAAGGCGCGTTTTTCATTTGAACATAGGCGCTGAATTACTTCTGCGACAGCACCCATTTCACCAGGGTCTTGGCTTCGGCATCGCTCACCTGCGGATTGGCTGGCATCGGGATCGCGCCCCAGGTGCCGGAACCGCCCTTCATCACTTTGGTGACCAGCTTGGCTTCAGCGTCTTTCTGGCCGGCGTATTTGGCGGCGACATCCTTGTAGGCTGGGCCGACCAGCTTGGTGCTCACAGCGTGGCAAGCCAGGCAATTCTTCGCTTTTGCCAAGTCCATGCCCGCGTCCGCCATCGCGGCTTGCGATGCGAATGCCGAAGCGACCACCATACCAACCATCATCAAATTACGTTTCATTGTCTTCTCCAGGTAAGTGCTACTCAATTCTGCCAACAATTCTACCGTGTTTTGCTATGGAACATTAAACGCCATAGCGTATATCCCCGTTGACCGATAATAGAATATTGCTGCCCGCAAAGCTATTTTCTTTGTAAGATGAGGTAACTGGAGGAGCACATCATGCCCATGATTTTGGTGATCATCGCCCTGTGCGGGCTGCGCTATTTCGAAGTATGGAAGTTCGCCCTGCTGTCCTGGTGGTGGATAATCGGACTGATGGTGTTCGCTTTCGTGTGGTTCGAGTTCCTGGAGCCGATGCTGGGGCTCGACAAGCGCAAGGCGCACGACGAAGACGAAAAGCGCCGCAAGGCGCGCGTGAAGCAGAATTTCGACAAAAAATAACAGCGTGTCATTCCCGCGTAGGCGGGAATCCACGCCAAGCATGGATACTCAGCATGGATTCCCGCGCGCGCGGGAAGTCATTTCCCCCAGTGGGGGGAATGACGCGAGATCTTAGCGCTTGATCTGCGACAGATCGCGCACGGCGCCGCGGTCGGCCGACGTGGTCAGCGCAGCGTAGGCTTGCAGCGCCTGCGACACATAACGCTCACGGTTGACCGGCTTCCACGCGTCGCTGCCCTTGGCCTCCATCGCCGCGCGGCGCGCCGCCAGGTCCGCATCGCTGATGCGCAGGCTGATGGTGCGGTTCGGGATATCGATATCGATCATGTCGCCCTCTTCCACCAGGCCGATGGCGCCGCCCTCCGCCGCTTCCGGCGAGGCATGGCCGATCACCAGTCCCGAGGAACCGCCCGAGAAGCGGCCGTCCGTCAGCAGCGCGCAAGCCTTGCCCAGGCCCTTGGACTTGATGTACGACGTTGGATACAGCATCTCCTGCATGCCAGGGCCGCCCTTCGGACCTTCGTAGCGAATGATGACCACATCGCCTTCATGCACGGCATCGCCAAGAATGCCTTCGACCGCCGCGTCCTGGCTCTCGAACACGCGCGCCTTGCCGCTGAATTTCAAGATGCTCTCATCGACGCCGGCCGTCTTCACGATGCAGCCGTTCTCCGCCAGGTTGCCGTACAAGACAGCCAGGCCGCCGTCCTGCGAATAGGCGTGCGCCTTGTCGCGGATGCAGCCGGTGCTGCGGTCGGTGTCGAGCGCGCCGTAACGCTCCGACTGCGAGAACGCCACCTGCGTCGGCACGCCGCCCGGCGCTGCGCGGAACAGCTGCTGCACGGCCGGATCGTTGGTGCGCGTGATGTCGTTGCGTTCGATCGCTTCGCCCAGCGTCGGCGCGTGGATGGTCGGCAGCGAGGTGTCGAGCAGGCCGGCGCGCGCCAGCTCGCCCAGGATCGCCACGATGCCGCCGGCGCGGTGCACGTCCTCGATGTGGAACTTGTCGGTCATCGGCGCGACCTTGCACAGGCAAGGCACTTTGCGCGAGATGCGGTCGATGTCCTTCATGTCGAAGTCCACGCCCGCCTCGTGCGCGGCGGCCAGCAGGTGCAGCACGGTGTTGGTGGAACCGCCCATCGACACATCCAGTGCCATCGCGTTTTCAAACGCGGCCTTGGTTGCGATGGAACGCGGCAGCACCGAGTAGTCGTCTTGCTCGTAGTGGCGCTTGGCCAGTTCGACGATCAGACGGCCAGCGCGCAGGAACAGCTGCTCGCGGTCGGAGTGGGTGGCGACGATGGTGCCGTTGCCCGGCAGCGCCAGGCCCAGCGCCTCGGTCAGGCAGTTCATCGAGTTGGCGGTGAACATGCCCGAGCAGGAACCGCAGGTAGGACAGGCGGAACGCTCGATCTCGGCGACATCGGCGTCGCTGACGGTTTGGTCGCCGGCCTTGATCATCGCATCGACCAGATCGAGCTTGATGATCTTCTGTTTGCCGTCGACCACCTTCAGCACCTTGCCCGCTTCCATCGGGCCGCCGGAGATGAACACCACCGGAATGTTGATGCGCATCGCCGCCATCAGCATGCCCGGCGTGATCTTGTCGCAGTTGGAGATGCAGACCATCGCATCGGCGCAGTGGGCGTTGACCATGTACTCGACCGAGTCGGCGATCAGGTCGCGCGACGGCAGCGAGTACAGCATGCCGCCGTGGCCCATGGCGATGCCGTCGTCCACCGCGATGGTGTTGAATTCCTTGGCCACGCCGCCTGCCTTCTCGATCTCGCGCGCCACCAGCTGGCCCAGGTCCTTCAGGTGCACGTGGCCCGGCACGAACTGCGTGAACGAGTTCACCACGGCGACGATAGGCTTGTCGAAATCGCCGTCCTTCATGCCGGTGGCGCGCCACAGGGCGCGGGCGCCGGCCATGTTGCGGCCGTGGGTGGTGGTGCGGGAACGGTATTGCGGCATGATGGATCTCCAATGATAAAGGCGGGCTTAAGACCGCTGGCTTAGTCTAAGAGAGTGCCTTGCCCCTGCCGTGATGTCAAATATAGTATTTTCGACTCTGTGAGTCGTATAAAATATCACCGGGACAAATTTCAATAGTAAACAATATGAATCTGGAACTGCGGCAACTGCGCTATTTCGTCACCGTCGCCGAGGAACTCCACTTCGGCAAGGCGGCCCTGCGGCTGCACATGACGCAGCCGCCGCTGTCGCAAACCATCCAGGCGCTGGAGGAACTGCTGGACGCCGCGCTGTTCGAGCGCAACCGGCGCGGCGTGGCGCTGACGCCGGCCGGGCTGGCGTTGCTGCCGGAGGCGCGCCGCATGCTGGCGCAGTCGCTGGAACTGCCGCAGCTGGTGCAACGCGCCGCCGCCGGCGAGGTCGGGCGGCTGACGCTGGCCTTCGTCTCGTCGGCCGACTATAGCGTGCTGCCGCCCTTCCTGCGCGCCTACCGCGCCGCCTATCCGCAGGTGCAGATCACGCTGCAGGAAGCCACGTCCGACCTGCAGCTGGACGACCTGCTGCACAACCGCATCGACGCTGGCCTGCTGATCCCGCCGCTGCCGGACAAGGCCAAGCTGGAACTGGACTACCTCCCCGTGCTGAGCGAGCCGCTGGTGCTGGCCCTGCCGGCCGGCCTGCTCAAGAAGAAAGGCAGGCTGGCGTTGGCCTCCTTGCCGAAGCTGCCGTTGATCGTCTTCCCGCGCGCGATCTCGCCGGCCCTGTACGACGCCATCCTGTCGGTGTTCCGCGAGGCCGGCATCACGCCGGAGATCGGCCAGCAGGCGATCCAGATGCAGACCATCGTCAGCCTGGTGTCGGCCGGGATGGGGATGGCGCTGGTGCCGCAGTCCGTGTCCAACCTGATGCGGCCCGGGGTAGAATACCGGGCGCTGCGCGACGCCACGCCGCTGGTCGAAACCGGCCTTGCCTGGCGGCGCGACAACGCCTCGCCGGTGCTGCGCGGCTTTTTGGAATTATTAAGAAAGAACACCCTATGCTGATACACCCGATGCCCGATCCGATCGCCCTGCAACTGGGGCCGGTGGCGATCCACTGGTACGGCCTGATGTACGTCCTCGCCTTCGCCCTGTTCATCACGCTGGGACGGGTGCGCATCAAGCAGCCGCACATCGCCGCGCAGCGCTGGAGGAAGGAGGACCTGGACGACATGCTGTTCTACGGCATGCTGGGCGTGATCATCGGCGGACGCATGGGCGAGGTGCTGTTCTATGAGCCGGTCAAGTACTTCTCGAACCCGATAGAAATCTTCAAGGTCTGGCACGGTGGCATGTCTTTCCACGGCGGCTTCCTCGGCGTGCTGATCGCGATGGCCGTGTGGGCGCGCAAGAGCGGGCGCAACCTGCTGGACGTGTACGACTTCATCGCGCCGCTGGTGCCGCTGGGCTATGCGGCCGGCCGGCTGGGCAACTTCATCAACGCCGAGCTGCCGGGGCGCGTGGTCGCCGATCAATCGCTGCCGTGGGCCATGCTGTGGCCGAACAACGCTTATCCGCTGCATCCGAATCCTGTGTTCCTGCAAGGCCTGCGCCATCCGTCGCCAATCTACCAGTTGCTGGTCGACGGCCTGCTGGTGTTCATCATCCTGTGGCTGTTCTCGCGCAAGGAGCGGCCACGGCTGGCGGTGGGCGCGATGTACACGCTGCTGTACGGCTGCGCGCGCTTCTTCACCGAATACTTCCGCACGCCGGACTGGGAGACCACCGTGCTCGGTATGCCGATCACCTCCGGCCAGGTGCTGTCGCTGCCGATGATCGTCGGCGCGGCAGCCATGCTGGTCTGGTCCTACAAAGTCAAACAGAAAGGCCGCGCGCCCACCGTTACTTGAGCAGCTTGACGATGGCGTTCCACTGCGCCGCGGTCACCGGCGTGATCGACAGGCGGCTGCCTTTTTGCAGCACCACCATGTCCTCCAGCGCCGGTATGGTGCGCATCTCGGCCAGCGACAGCAGCCGGGTTTTCCGCGTGCCTTGCACGTCAACCGAGATCCAGCGCGGCTGCTCCGGCGTGGCCTTGGGATCGTAGTATTTGCTGTCCTTGTCGAACTGCGTCGCGTCCGGATACGGGCCGCCCACCACCCGCGCCAGGCCGGCGATGCCGGGCTCCGGGCAACTGGAATGGTAGAACAGCACACCGTCGCCGTCCTGCATGCCGTCGCGCATGAAGTTGCGCGCCTGGTAGTTGCGCACGCCGAACCACGGCGTGGTCTGCGCCGGCGACGCCATCACGTCGTCGATGCTCACTTCATCAGGCTCGGATTTCATCAACCAGTATTGCATGGATTTTCTCCAGACGAAAAAAAGCGGCTGCGCACTCACATGCTTGCAACCGCTTCTTTAGTAATGAGGCCCCGCCTGTGCCGTCTTTGCCGGCATCCCGAACCAAACGGTTCAAGGTGGTCACAGTTAGTTCAATTTCGGGTTCATCGGACTAGCGACGCTCACGCCCATCGAACAAAATTCCGCAACCGGTGCACATAAATGGTTCAAGGAATATATGGCAATCGCGAACACCGCAGGGTGAGACGAAGTTTACTCTCTTGTCCGCCGCAAAGGAAGGAGTTTAGCGAATTAAAACAGGGTTTCTTGCGGCGTCAGCGCGGTATCGAGCACTTTGTGCATGGCGCTGATCCGCGTCTGCACTTCCAGCATCGACATGTCCGACAACGGCCCCACCGGCGATTTCACCGACAGGAATTCCGCCGCCATGCCCAGCGCCGCCATCACGGCGATGCGGTCGTTGCCCTTGATCTTGCCGGCGTCGCGGATGGCCGTCATCTTTTTGTCCAGGAAGGCGGCGGCCTCGCGCAGCGCGCGCTCCTCGCCTTCCTTGACAACCAGCCGGTACGGCGAACCCATGATGGTCACATCCAGCTGTATCATCGTGCGTCCTCGTTTTCAGGCTGTGGTTCCTCTTCGGCGGTGCCGTCGAGCGCGGGGATTTTTTCCAACAGTGCCTCGACGCGGCCGGCCGCCTCGCTCAACTTGCGCTGGTAGCCCATGTTCTCCACCACGAGGGCGGCATTAGCCTGACGTAATTGTGCGTTTTCCCGGCGCAGGGCGTGGGTCATCTCGGCCAACTGGTCGATTTTGTCGGATAGTTCTTGGAAATCTGGAATCATCCCGCCACTATAGGCAGCGCGCGGAACGCCGTCAACCGAATCGCGCGCGCAGCCCGCATATTTGGCGGGCAAGCGCGCGATTTATTTCCTCACTGTCAACGCCTCGCTGAAAATTGCTACTTTGCCAGCACGCGTGGCGCAATGCTCACATAGCCCTCGATGCCGCTGGCCTGGCCCGGCTCCGCCTCGACGATGACATTGATCTCGCGCTTGCCGGCGCCGGCCGGCAGCGGCAGTTCGAACGCCTCCAGCGCGTAGCTGTCCTTCTTGCCGGCCAGCTGGCCGTTCAGCCAGAACTCCGCCTTGCCGCGCACACCCGCGAAGCGCACCACGCCGCTGCCGTCGCCCAGGTTCTTGCGCGGCGTGAAGCTGGAGCGGTACAGGTGATACTTCGCGGCGGCCGATGCGATCATCGGCGGCGATCCCCAACCCCAGGTGTTCATGTCGAAGCTGGCCAGTTGCTGGTTCGGGTCGGGACGCTGGGCGCTGTCCGGCGCGATGCGCCAGCCGCGCACAAAGGTCAGCGGCGCCTCGGCCTGCGCCACGTAGGGTTGCGCGGGCGTGGCCTTGACCGGGATGCTGATGCGCGCCGGCGCCAGACCCGGCGCGGTGGCGGTGACGCTGATCGCCTCCGTGCTGTCGTAGTTGGTCTGCACGATCAGCTGCGCCAGGCCGTTGAACAGGCGGCGCGTCGCGCCCTTCTCGTCCTCGTGCGAATTCGGATCGCCGTTGCCGTGGCCGATGGAGCGGCCGCCGCCCGTCACCGCGAACGTCACCTGCGCGTCGGCCAGCGGCACGGCGCGGCCTTGCGCATCCAGCGCACGGACGGTGATCGGCATGGCGTCGCGGCCATCGCCGGCCAGTTGCGCGCGGTCCGGCACCAGCTCCAGCGCGACCGCGGCGCCGGTGGTTTCCACCGAGGTGCGCGCGACTTCCTTGCCGCCGTTGTAGCCGATCGCTTCCAGCTTGCCGGGCGCGTAGGCGACGTTGAAGCTGTTCATGCGGTACGGGTCCACCTTCTGCTCACCCAGCACGCGGCCGTTCAGCAGCAGCTGCACGTGCTCCACGTTGGCCATCACCATCACGCGGATGTCCTTGCCCTCGCTGCCGCTCCAGTTCCAGTGCGGGGCGATGTGGATCAGCGGACGGTCCTTGATCCACTGCACCTGGTGGATGTAGTAGGCGTTCTTCGGGAAGCCATTCAGGTCCATGATGCCGAACACCGAGCTGACCGAAGGCCACTCGTTGGGCGTGGGCTCGCCGCGGTAATCGAAACCGGTCCAGACGAAACCGCCCGCCACGTAAGGGCGCGTGGCGATCGCCTGCCACGCGTCGCGGTGGGTGTTGCCCCACTCCGCCGCATCGTCGTCGTAGCTGGCGATCAGGTTCTTCTCGCGGACGGTCTTGAACTCGCCGCGCGTCATGTAGGCCGAGGTGTCCTCGGAGCTGGTGAAGGGCTTGTTCGGATAGGCCTTGTGATAACGGTCGTAGTCCGGCACCTGGTAGTTCGCGCCCACCACGTCCACCGCGTGCGACACGTTCAGCTCCGTCAGGAAGCCGCCGTTCATCGCCGCCGTGACGGGACGCGTATCGTCCAGCGACTTGACCACGGCCGACATGCGGCGCACCATTTCATAGCCCACTTCCGTGGCCTGCTCCGGCTCTTCGTTAAACACCGACCACAGGACCACGCCCGGATGATGGCGGTCGCGCTTGATCATCCACTCCAGCTGCTTCATGTAGTCCGGCGATGGATTGAAGTTGCGGTTCTCGTCCATGACCACGAAGCCCATGCGGTCCACCAGGTCCAGCACCTCGGCCGCCGGCGCGTTGTGCGAGAAGCGGATCGCGTTCACGCCCAGTTCCTTCAGCCTGCGCAGGCGATACTCCCATACCGAATCCGGCACGGCCACGCCGACGCCAGCGTGATCCTGGTGGATGCAAACGCCCTGCAGCTTCACGTGCACGCCGTTGAGGAAGAAGCCCTGCGCCGCATCGAAGCGGATGGTGCGGAAGCCGGTCTGCAGCGACACTTCATCGAGCGCCTTGCCGTCCTGCAGAACGCGCGTGGTCACGCGGTACAGATTGGTTTTCTCCAGCGACCACAGGGCCGGATTGGCGACGGCCACCGGTACCTTCACCGTGTTCGTGTCCAGCGCGCCGACGCGGGTGGCGGTGCTCTGGCGCGCCACCTGCTTGCCGGACGGGTCGAACACGGCCACTTCCACCGTCACGCCGCTGGCCTGCTTGCCGCTGTTGTTCAGCGTGACCTCGACCGGAATGGTCCATTGATTGTTCTTGTCCAGGCGCGGCGTCGCATGCACGCCGTCGGTGACGACGTGCACCGGATCGCGCTTGACCAGCCACGCATGGCGGTACATGCCCGCGCCCTCGTACCACCAGCCTTCCATGGCCTCGGCGTCGGCGCGGATGGCGATGGTGTTCATCGCGTCGCCGTAGCGCAGATAGGGCGTGATGTCGATGTAGCTGGAGTTGTAGCCGGACCAGTTGCGGTTCACCACATTCCCGTTCACCCACACGGTCGCATGGGTGGCGATGGCGTCGAACTGCAGTTCGAAATGGCGGCCACGGTCGGCCGCATCCACGCGCAGGTAGCGCCGGTACCAGCCGATGCCGCGCGGACGGTAGCCCTGCGAGACGTTGGCGTTGGGGTCGAACGGACCTTCCACCGCCCAGTCATGCGGCAGGTCCAGGTGGCGCCAATCGGAATCGTCGTATTCGGTGCCGGCCGCGCCGGCGGCGTTGCCCGCCTTGGCGTTACCGTAGGATTCGCCGTGTCCCTTGATCGGCGGCTGGACGATGTCGCCCAGGTGGAACAGCCAGCCGCGATCGAGCGACAGGCGCTCGCGGCCCGCCGTTGCGGCATGAACGGTATGAGCGGCCACGCAGGCCGTCAGCAGAAGAACGGCGGAACACAGCCGCCGCC
Source organism: Rugamonas sp. A1-17 (assembly GCA_025548565.1). Lineage (GTDB taxonomy): Bacteria > Pseudomonadota > Gammaproteobacteria > Burkholderiales > Burkholderiaceae_D > Rugamonas. Next base: position 765,947 of record JAJLPB010000001.1, on the reverse strand, counting down.
AGTTGAATATGGTCGATTTCAATCCGCGCCCCCTTTGATGAAAAAAACGGAGCAGCGCCATCACGCACCGCTCCGTCAAACCACGACAAAAAACAGATTACAGCTTGAACGACAGGCCCAGGTTGAAGCGGCGGCCGAATTCGGTGACCTCCTGCTGTACCGGGATGTTCGCGCTGGTGTAGACGGCCTTCTGGTTGGTCAGGTTGTCGATGCCGAAGCGCAGTTGCACGTTCGGCGTCAGCTGCTTGGCCAGGTTCAGCGTCAGGTAGGTCTCAGCTTCGTTCATGATCAACTGGCCGGCGCCCCAGGTTGGATTACGCACGAAAGCACTGTGGTAGTTGGCCGAGATGCGCGCCTCGTAGCCGGCCTTCTCGTACCACAGCGTCACGCCGCCGTTGCTCTTCATCAGACCTTCGATCGGATAAGGATTCACGCTTGGCGTTTTCTCGTGGATGTTGCTGGTGGTGTAGGCGTAGTTGCTGGCGATGCCCAGGCCATCGAACGGCGCCGGCAGCGAAGTAAAGGCCTGCTGGTACACCAGCTCCACGCCACGGATGTCGCCGCCGTCGCCGTTGACCGAACGGGTAATGGTGGCCGGACGGCCGTTGACGGTGGTCGAGTCGCTGGTGATGGCGATGTAGCGCGAGACCTTCTTGTAGAACGCGCCGGCCGACAGCAGCGAGTCCTTGGCGAAGTACCACTGATACGCCAGGTCAACCTGGTTGGCCATCATCGGCTTGAGCTCGGGATTGCCGGCGCTGCCGGTGACCGGCTGCGTGGAACCCGTTACCACGTTCAGGTTGCGCGAGGCGCGCATCTCGTCCAGCGGCGCGCGCGACATGGCGCGCGCCACGCTGAAGCGCACCTGGCGTTCCTGGGCCTCGTCCATGTTGAAGATCAGGTTCAGGCTAGGCAGGAGCTCGTTGTAGGAGGTGCCGCCTTCGACCGCCGTCGCCGCCGCGCCGTTCTCCGACTGCGCGCCATAGCCGGTCTGCGTGGTGTGCACCAGGCGCACGCCGACGTTGCCGCGATAGGTCTTGCCGAAGGCTTCGCCGTCCAGGTCACCCTGCACGAAGGCCGAGGTGCTGCGCTCCTTGACCTTCCAGCCGGACAATGCATCGTTCCGGATTTGCCAGTCCTCGCGTACCTGGCCCTCGGGATTAAAGGCGTTGGGGCCAAAGGCGGCGGCGGTCGACGCACCGAAGTCCTTCAACGCGATATACGAAGGGAAGCCGCTGACGTTGACGGTCTGGTAGGCCGAGTCGGGAATCGCCGCCGTCGGATTCAGCTGCCAGGTGGTCTGGCGATAGCTCTTCTCGCGGTCGGTGGCGCGCACGCCGACCTTCAGGCGGCTGATGATGCTGTTCTCGATCGGGCGCGAGGCGCTCAAGGACACGGCGTTCAGCAGATCCTTGACATGGCCGTCGGTGTCGACGTACAGCGTGGGCGCGCTGAAGTTGGCCGGGTTGCCGGTGTCCAGGCCACCGAAGTCATAGCTCTGGCGCTCGTCGCCCGTGAAGGACCAGTTGATGGTGGTGCTGTTTTTCGACGTCTGGCGTAGGTCGCGCCACTGGCTGGAGCGCATCGCGTGCGAGGTCGACAGGTCCGACTCCACCTTCCAGTCACCGGCGCTGAACTTGGCGTTCAAGCCGCTGGCGGCGACGCTGTTATCCTGGATCCAGCGGGCGTCGTTGTTGATGACGTTGACCCATTTGACGGTGCCGCCGGCCACATAGCCGTTGCGGATATCGAGGTTGCTGAAGTTGTCGGAGTGGCCGCCGTCCCAGTTACCCATGTCCCCGGTCCAGTGCTGCATTTGCGCCTCGTCGATCGCGGTCTTGGCGTAGTAGCTGTCGGCGGTGATCAGCACATCCTTGTTCGGCTTCCACTCGGCCTTGGCCAGCACGCTGGTGCGCTTGTCCTTGCCGTGGCGGACGTCGTCCTGGAAGCCCCATGGCGTCTTGTCCGCCTTGCCGTCGCCGTTCAGGTCAACCGAGTGGTCCTCGTTGAAGCCCCAGTGACGGATATTCTTCTGCATCGAAGGCTGGTCCTGGTAGCTGAAGGCCAGCGCCACGCCCAGCGTCTTGTTGTTGAACTGGTCGATGTAGACACCACCGATGCGCGGCGCGGTCTTGTCGGCGCCGCCGATGTCCTTGGCCAGCGCGTAGTACAGCGCATCCGCCTTCAGCGACACCTGGCGGCCCGAGTACTTCAGCGGCGAGACGGTCTGCAGGTCGATGGTGGTGGCGATGCCGCCTTCCGCCAGCTCGGCGTTCTGCGTCTTGTAGATGGTGGCGCCGCTCAGCGACTCCGATGGGAACTGCTCGAAACGCACGGCGCGGTTAGGCTCCGACGAGGCCAGCTCGCGGCCGTTCAGCGTGGCGCCGATGAAGCGAGGCCCCATGCCGCGCGCGATGATCTGGCTGGCGTTGCCGCGATCAAGGCCGGACGCCATGCCCGGCAGGCGCGCCAGCGATTCGGCGATGGTGGTATCAGGCAGCTTGCCGATGTCTTCCGACGCGATGACTTCAACGATGCTGTTCGAGGCGTCCTTGGCGGCGAGCGCGTTGCGCACCGAGGCGCGGATGCCGGTCACGTTCACTTGCTGGATGTCGGCTGCCGCTTCCTGGGCAAATGCTTGTTGGACCAGCATAGGGGACGTGAAGAGCGTGGCGATCAGCCAGCTCAATTTCTTGTGCTTCATGTGCATCTCCAGTGTTGTTTAGCTTCCGTCTCTGATTTGAATAACCACTCGGACGGATAACCGGATGCTAACGAAACGACAGAAACACTTCCAATAGCTTATTCAGCGCGGGCCATACGAAGTTCGTATATCGCGCTTGAGGACGCTTACGCGGGCGGGCGATAGTGAGGGTAGATGCTGGCCGCGGCGTCGCGCAGCGCGAGCAGCATGGCATCGGCGCCAGGCGAGAGCTGGTGTCGCTTGCGCGTCACTATGCCGAACGAATCCATGCTCACGCCCAGGTCGAACGGCAGTATCGTCATCAGGCCCGCTTCCAGATACGGTTGCACGGCGTCGGAAGGCAGCGCGACGATCATGTCGTTGCTCATCAGGAGACTGGCGACGACCGGCAGGTCGAGCGTCTCGACGGTTTCCGCCGGCTGCTCCAGGCCGTGCGAGAGGAACAACGCGGTCAGGCGGTCGCGCAGGATGCTGCCGGCCGGCGGCAGTATCCAGCACTGCTGCATCAGGTCTTCCAGCCGCAGGTCGGTGCGGCTGGCCAGCGGATGGCCGGCGCGCGCGATCAGCAGGTGCGGCTCGTCGGTCAGCGGTTCGAAATTAAGTTCGTCGGCGGCGGCCGTGTCGAGGATGCGGCCCACCACCAGATCGAGCTCGCCGCCGCGCAGGCGCTCCACCAGCGCTTTACTGGTCGACATGCTGACCGCGACGTGCACTCGCGAGTGGCGCGCCTTGAGCAGGTTGATCGCTTTCGGCACCAGGCCGGTGGCCGGCGCCAGCACGGTACCGATGCCCACGCGCCCACGAAGGCCGGACAGCAGCTCCATCACCTCCTGGTGGGCCGCGTCCATCTCCGCCAGCGCGGCGCCGGCGCGGCGTATCAGCACTTTTCCGTACCAGGTGGGGGCGACGCCGCGCGACAGGCGCTCGAACAATTGCACGCCCAGCGCGTGTTCCAGCTCGCCCAATAGTTTGGACGCGCCGGGCTGGGTCAGGTTGGCCGCCTGCGCCGCGTGCGCGATCGATCCGTGCCGGCCCAATTCGACCAGCAGCACCAAATGGCGGGTTTTCAGGTGGGAGCGGACGAAGCGGTCGGAGCTTGAATCGGTCATAGGGGTGATTTTCTGGATCGCCCATCATAAGGGCGCACCGTTGCAGCGTCAATCACCCTGGCGCCTGCGTTGGGAATCGGCGACGGCGGCCGGGCCGTCGTCGAAGGGGGTATCGGCCACGCCCGGCGCCAGCTCCTCGGCCACGGCGGGCGGCAAGCCATACAGGCCGCCGCGCACGCCGAGCAGCAGCAACTGCCGCGTATCGACGCCGCCGAAGGCCATGCCGGACGGCTGCTCCTGCTCCAGCGCGATCCGTCGGAGCAAATGGCCGTCGGCGCAGTACTGCACCACTCCCCCGCCCTGCACGCTCCACAGCATGCCGGCGCTGTCGACGGTGGCGGCGCCCCGTTCGGGCGCCTGCGCGAACTCGCGGATCTCGCCCACCTTGGCGCGCTCCGCGTCGTAGTTGCACTGCATGATGCCGCCACGGGCGGCGTCGGCGAAGTACATGCGCTTGCCATCCACGCTGAAGGCGATGCCGCGCGCCGTGACCACCACCGGCAAGGCCAGGCGGCGCAGCCCGTGGCGCGACGAATATTGATAAAAGCTGCCGATGGGCCGCTGGTCGGCGCCGGTATTGGCGGTGCCGAAGACGAAATTCCCATGGCGGTCGGTGCAGCCGTCGCTGATGACGGTGCGCGCCTCGGCGGCGTCGATGGTCGCCAGCACCTGCGCCTGCAGCGGGCGTCCAGGCTGCCCGGCGGGCGCCAGCTCCACCATGCCCAGGCGCTTGCCCTGGCCAAGCAGCATGCGTCCGGAGCGGCAGCAGGCGATCACGCCGGCGTTCTCCTGCAGGCGCGCGCCGGCCGCCTTGCCGTCGTGCTGCGGCCAGGCGTACAACTGGGCGCCCTGCGGGTCCGGCCAACGCCAGCAGGCGGCCTGCGCGTCCCAGCGCAGCGCGCCTCCGGCCTGGCCGGCGAGCGCCAGCAGGATGCCGGTCGTGGAAGCGGTGGACGTGCTGGTTGGACTCATGCTGCGGGGGCTCCGGATGGATGACGTGACCGCGCCAGTCTAAGCGGCCCGCCGCCGCCGCAGATATGAATAAATCGGCGCTTGCCATGCCGATATCGGATAGCTGGGCGGCGCCCGGGAAGCTATCCGATAATGATATGCCTACTTACGAATTAATCATATTTCCAGTCTAGCGGGCAGGCTTAGACTGAGCACTGTTCCTGAACTTACCCTCTCTCTCCTATGAAAATCATCAAACTGACGACCTACCGTGTACCACCGCGCTGGATGCTGCTCAAGATCGAAACCGATGAAGGCGTCGTCGGCTGGGGCGAACCGGTCATCGAAGGCCGCGCGCGCACCGTGGAGACGGCGGTACAGGAAATGGAATCTTATCTGATCGGCCAGGATCCGGCCCGCATCAACGACCTGTGGCAAACCATGTACCGCGCCGGTTTCTATCGCGGCGGCCCGATCACGATGAGCGCCATCGCCGGCATCGACCAGGCGCTGTGGGACATCAAGGGCAAGGTCATGGGCAAGCCGGTGTACGAGCTGCTGGGCGGCCTGGTACGCGACCGCATGAAGATGTACAGCTGGGTGGGCGGCGACCGTCCTTCCGACATCATTGAGCACATCCGCAAGCTGCGCGAAGGCGGCTTCAATACGTTCAAGATGAACGCCACCGAAGAACTGGGCATGCTGGACACCGCCGCCGCCGTCGACAAGGCGGTCGAGCGCGTGGCCGAGATCCGCTCCGCCTTCGGCAACAGCATCGAGTTTGGCCTGGACTTCCACGGCCGCGTGGCCGCGCCGATGGCCAAGGTGCTGCTGCGCGAGCTGGAGCCGTATCGCCCGCTGTTCGTCGAGGAGCCGGTGCTGGCCGAACAGGCCGAATATTATCCGCGCCTGGCCGCGACCACCTCGATTCCGCTGGCGGCCGGTGAGCGCATGTACTCGCGCTTCGAATTCAAGAACGTGTTCCATGCCGGCGGCCTGTCGATCGCGCAGCCGGACCTGTCGCACGCCGGCGGCATCACCGAGTGCATGAAGATCGCCTCGATGGCGGAAGCCTACGACATCACGCTGGCGCCGCACTGCCCACTCGGCCCTGTCGCGCTGGCGGCCTGCCTGGCCGTGGACTTCGTGTCGTACAACGCCGTGCTGCAGGAACAGAGCATGGGCATCCACTACAACAAGGGCGGCGAACTGCTGGACTACGTCGTCAACAAGGAAGACTTCCTCATCACCGACGGCTATATGAAGCCGCTGCCCAAGCCTGGCCTGGGCGTGGTGGTGGACGAGGCACGCGTGCTGGAGGCGAGCCGCAACGCGCCGGACTGGCGCAATCCGGTGTGGCGCCACGCGGACGGCAGCGTCGCCGAGTGGTAAGGGTCGGGATGGGATTTTTGTTACGCCGCCATTCGGGCGCCGCACTGATCGTGGGCGCCCTGGCGGGCGGCGCGGCCGGCGCCGATACCTTGTCCATCGACGCCAGCGCGACGACGCCCGCACCGAAAGCCGCCGCGCTGCGCATGGGCAGTTCGGTCGCGCCCAACGGCGACACGCTCGGCGCCAACGCGCGCTACCTGACCCGCAACGGCGCGCCGTGGCTGCCGGTGATGGGCGAGTTCCATTACAGCCGCACGCCCGCCTCGCAGTGGGAGGTGGAGCTGCGCAAGATGAAGGCGGCCGGCGTCGACATCGTCGCCAGCTATGTGATGTGGAACCATCACGAGGAACTGGCCGGCCAGTTCGACTGGAAGGGCAACCGCGACCTGCGCCGCTTCGTGCAGCTGGCGGCGAAGGCCGGGCTGGATGTGGTGGTGCGCGTGGGCCCCTGGGCGCACGCGGAAGTGCGCTATGGCGGCGTGCCGGATTGGGTGGTCAACGCCATGCCGACCCGCTCCAACGATCCGCAGTACACGGCGCTGGTGGAGAAGCTGTACGCGCAGATCGGCGCGCAGCTCAAGGGCCAGCTGTGGAAGGACGGCGGCCGCGTGATCGGCATCCAGCTGGAAAACGAATACAACATCGATGGTCCCGGCAAGGGTGCGGCGCACATCGCCGCGCTGAAGAAGCTGGCGCTGAAGGCGGGCATGGATGTGCCCTACTACACCGTCACCGGCTGGGACGGCACCATCTATCCCACAGGCGAAGTGACGCCGGTGTTCGGCGGCTATCCCGACGAACCCTGGGGCACCAGCACCAGCGAGCTGCCGCCGAAAGAGACCTATGCCTTCCGTTTCGATACCCGCGTCAGCGGCGACCTGGGTGCGCAGACCGCCGCTCACGCGCCCGGCACGGCGGAGACGGACAAGGATGTGACGCCGTTCCTCGGCGCGGAATACGGCGCGGGCCTGCCGTTCATGTACCGCCGCCGCACGGTGGTGAGCGCGGACGATATCGCGTCGATGCTGCCGGTGCAGCTGGGTTCCGGCGTGAACCTGATGGGCTACTACATGTTCCACGGCGGCCGCAATCCGACTGGCCTGGGCGGCACCTCGATGGAGGAAAGCTCGCTCAGTGGCGGCTATAACGACACCACCATGATCAGCTACGACTTCCAGGCCCCGCTCGGGCCGGACGGCCAGCAGCGCAAGGTGCTGGAGAAGCTGCGTCCCTTCCATCTGTTCCTGCACGATTTCGGTTCGCGCCTGGCGCCGATGACGGTGCGCAAACCGGATGCCTCGCCGGCCACGCCGGACGACCTGAAGACGGCGCGCTTCGCCGTGCGCAGCGAGGGCGATCGTGGTTTCCTGTTCGTGAATAATCACGTACGGCAGTATCCGATGGCGGCGCAGCGGGCCACGCAGTTCTCGGTCAAGCTGCCGGGGCAGACGATCACGCTGCCAAGCACGCCGGTCGATATCGCCGATGGCGCTTACTTCATCTGGCCGCTGAATCTTGATCTGGACGGGGTCAATCTCGCCTACGCAACGGCGCAGCCTTTGGCTTTGCTCGACCAGGGCAAGGCCGGCGTGGTGGCGGTGTTCGGTGCCAGCGCGGGCGTACCGGTGGAGTTGGCGTTCGACGCCGCGCTGAAGCCGCGGATCCATGCCAACGGCGGCGCGCAGGTCGCTCTCGCCGGTGGCCGCGCGCTGGTGAGCGGCGTGCAGCCCGGCGCTGGCGCGTCGCTGACCGTGCAGCGCGAAGGCAAGCGGCCGTTGACCATCGTGGTGCTGACGGCGGAACAATCGCAGCAACTGAGCGTGGCGGAGCTGGGCGGCCAACGCCGCCTGATCCTGAGCGGCCAGCAGACCTACGTCGCCGACGGCGCGCTGCAAATGCGTTCGGCGGGCAGCAACAAGTTCCGCTTCGCCGTCTATCCCGCGTTGAGCGGCCAACCAAAGGCAAGCACCGCCAGCCCTGCGTGGGCGGCGGCTTCCAACGGCAAGGACAAGCCGGCCGCCGGCCAGCGCGTCGCCCTGCTCTCCGCAGGCAACGACGGCATCTTCCAGGCCTTCGAAGCGGAGCTGCCTGTTCGCGACCTGAAGGCCAGCATCACGCCGACGCGCGCGGCGCAAGAGGCGGCGCCCATCGTCATCGGTGGCGGTGCGAAAGCCGCTGTCCAGCCGCTGCCGGAAAACTTCAAGGCGGCGGGTGCGTGGCAGATCAACGTCCCGCGCGAACAGCTGCTTGGGCTGGACGACGCCCTGCTGCAAATCGACTTCGTCGGCGACATCGGCCGCCTGTACTCGGGCACCCGCATGCTGGACGACTGGTACTACAGCGGCTATCAATGGCAGTTCGGCCTGCGCCAGGCCAGCGCCCTGCTCGAGCAGCCGCTGACCGTGTCCGTCCTGCCGCTGCGCGCCGATGCGCCCATCTACTTGCCGAAAGAGGCGCGCCCCGATTTCGCGGGCCAGCCTCAAATCGCCACCATCCGCAGCGTCAGCGTGATACCGGTATATCAGCTGCGCGTAGCACCGTAAAGCTTGTCATGTGGTTTGCCGCCCACCGCGCCCCGCGGCGGGCGGTTTTTTTTGCCCGAAAAAAAAGCTGAAGACCGGCGGCATGCGCCACCTGTCTTCAGCCTTGACTGGCGCGGCGCCGACTTAGCTGGCCACGCCCACCAACTGCACGCCAGCGCTGCCGCCCGTGATCGATGCGGTGATCAAGTCGGCGAAGGTGTGCATGCGGTCGGCCGTCCAGGTGGCAGCCATATCGTACGGGCTGCTGCCTTGGTCGGCGTGCGCCACCAGGTCGGCGAAGTTGATCGCGGCGACCTGCTTGCCGCTGGCATCGACCAGGTCCACCTCGGCGATGTTGACCTTGGCGTAATCGGCCACCGTGAACTGCGCGTAGGACTTGCCGCCATCGACATAGTTAATGACCAGGTCCGAGCCATCAATATTGGCCTTGACGTGGTCGGCCGCGATGGTGACGCTGCTGAACAACTTGTTGCCGGTGAACTTGAGCACGTCGTTGCCGCCGGCCACTTCATGCACCGTGTCCTTGCCGTCGCCCATGGACATCACATAGGTGTCCTTCCCCGAGCCGCCGTTCAGCGAGTCGTTGCCCATGCCGCTGTACAGGGTGTCGTCGCCGGCGCCGCCGAACAGGCGGTTGTTCCCGGCGTACTTGTAGCCCAGCGTGTAGGCCAGCATGCCGGCGATGAAGAAGTCGGCGCCTTTGTACTCGCTCAGGTGCAGGTTGATGCCCAGGTATTTGCCCAGCCAGTTCACACCATCGCCGCTGGCGTTGGAAGCCGTCTTCAGCGCGCTGCCCAGCCAGTCGGTGGCGTCGGCCAGGGCCGTGCCCACGTCGGCGTCGGCCGCGTAGTTGACGCCGCTGCTGATGCCGTTCACCGCCGAGGTCAGGCCGCTCTTGCCGGTGTCCAGCGCGGACTTGAGCGGCGAGGCCACGTCGATGCCCGACGACGACAGGCCGGCCGTGTTGGTGATGCCGTTCAGCGCGTCGTTGGCGGCCGCGTTGAGGCTGTCGGCCAGCTTGCCGCCGCTGGCGGTGGCCTTGGCCAGCTCGGCCTTGATGCTGTCGGCCACGCCGGCCCAGCCCTTGCTGATCTCGTCCGTGAAGGTGGAGTTCAGATACTTGGTGATGGCGTCGAAGCCCTTGCCGGCGTCGTTCCAGGCCGCGTTGAGCGCGTTGGCCTTGCCCACCAGCAGATGGTCGATCACGCCCCAGCCCAGGCCCATCATGGTGTCGTTGCCGTTGCCGCCGCCGACATAGGTGCCGGCGTTGGTGGCGAAGATGGTGTCGTCGCCGTCGCCGCCCATGATCACATTGCCCACCAGGTTGAGCTTGCCCAGGTCGCCCTTGGCCAGCGCGCCGTATTGCGAGCGGATGAAGTTGGCGTTCATGGCTGCGCCCACCCAGTCGCCGGCCGACTCGTAGTCGTTCTCGACGATCGATTCGGCCGCGTTGAACACGGTGATCTCGGCCAGGCCGATGATGGTGTCGTTGCCGGCGCCGCCCAGGGCGATGTTGTTCTGGCCGGACGAGACGATCAAGTCGTTGCCGTTGCCGCCCATGCCGATGGTGGTGGTGCCGGCCAGGATCAGGGTGTCGTTGCCATCGCCGGCGTGCACGAAGTTCATGCCGGTGTCGAGGCTGACCTTGGTCGAGTCGGTGGTTTGGGCCTTGTCCGAGCCTTCCACCGCCTCGGTGGTCGTGCTGGAGTAGCTCAGCTTGCTGCCGGCGTTGAGCACGACCAGGAAGTCGTCGCCCGAATCCGACAGCACCACGTTGTGGTCGCCGTAGACGACGGCGGTGTCGTTGCCGGCGCCGGTCCAGGCCACGTTGAGCTGGGTGCTGCCCTTGGTGGTGCTGGTGGTGGTCTGGTTGGTGCCTTCGGCTTCGTTGGTGGTGGTGCTGGTGTTGCCGCCACCGTAGCTGACCATCACCAGCACGTCCTTGCCGCTGCCGCCGATCACGCCGTTGTCCTTGCCGACCACGGTCTCGACGTTGTTGCCGTCGCCGGCCACGATCAGGTTGCCGTTGACGTTGACCGACTTGGCCGCCGTGCCGAAGGCCAGCGCGGTCAGCACGTCGTCGCCGCTGCCGCCCTCGATCAGGTTGCCCTTGCCGAGCGCGGTGACGACGTTGTTGCCCTCGCCGGCCGACACCACGTTGTAGGTGCCGACCACGGTGACGACGTCGTTGCCGGCGCCGGTGACGATGCCGGACTTGCTGCCGATGGCGTTGACCACGTCGTTGCCGGCGCCGGTCGCCACCAGGTTGTTCACGCCCAGCGCGGTGGCCACGGTGTCGGCGCTGCCGCCGATCAGCACGTTGTTCTTGCCGAAGGCGGTCATCACGTCATGGCCGCTCTGGTTGGACGCCGCGCCCGACAGCCCGGCCTTGGAGACCAGGTCGGTGGCGGCCACGCCGGAGGCCAGCGAATCGACCAGGCCGACGGCGGTGGCGGCAATCTCCGCGTAGTTGCCGGTCGCCAGCAGGTTGTTGGCGCCGACCGCCGTCACGGTGTCCGCGCCGGCGTCGCCCCACACCACGTTGCGCGCGCCGAACACGGTGACCGTGTCGTTGCCGGTGCCGCTCCACACCACGTTGTTGGCGCCGATGCCGGTCACCACGTCGTTGCCGCTGCCGGTGTAGATCACGTTGGTCGAGCCGATGGCGCTGACCACGTCGTTGCCGTCGCCATGCGCGACGTTGCTGCCGATGAAGGAAGCCACGGCCTTGGTCGCGCCGCCGGCCGCGCTGCCCAGCTTGGCGGTGACGTCGGCCAGGCCGTCGCCGATGCCGGTGACGATGACGTTGACCGAGCCGGCCGCCGTCACCACGTTGTTGCCGGCGGTGTTGACGACGATGTTGTTGCCGCCCAGCGCGGTGGTGATGTTGTCGCCGCCGTTGGCCAGCACGATGTTGTTGCCGCCGGCCGCCGTGACCACATCCTTGCCGGCGCCAGTGTAGATGACGTTGTTGCCGCCCACGGCCACCACGGTGTCGTTGCCGGCGCCGCTGTTGATGCCGGCGGCCAGCTTGGCGCTGGCGTTGTTGATGGCGGTGGCGGCCGCCTTGCTTGGCATGGCATCGGCCAGTACTTTCCCCAGCCCGCCGGTGGCGGCCTTGACCATGCCGCCCAGCTCGGTCAGCACGACGTTGGTGCCGCCCAGCGCCACCACGGTGTCGCCGCCGACGGTGGTGGCCACCAGGTTGGCGCCGCCCACGCCGACCAGCGTGTTGCCGCTGCCGTTGGCCAGCATCACGTTGTTGACGCCGACCGCCGCCTCGATGTTGCCGCCCTGGTTGCTGACCAGCGCGTTGCTGTCGCCCAGCGCGGCCACCTTGTTGCCGCTGCCGCCGGTGTAGGCGATGTTGAGCAGGCCGCCCAGCACGATGTTGCTGTTGCCGCCGTCGTCGATCACCACGTTGGCGCCGCCGCCGGTGACGATGTTGTCCTTGCCGTCGCTGGCGGTGATGCCGTTGGCGCCGCCCAGCGCGACCACCGTGTCGTTGCCGCTGCCGGCGTTGATGACGTTGGCGCCGCCGGTGGCCTGCACCTGGTCGTTGCCGGCGCCGGTGTTGATGACGTTCGCGCCGCCGGCCGCGGTGACCGTGTCCGCGCCCGAGCCCGAGCTCATCACGTTGGCCGCGCCGTTCAGCGTGACGTTGTTGTTGCCGTTGCCGGCCTTGACCTCGTTGGCGCCGCCGTTGGCCTTGATGGTGTCGTCGCCGCCGCCGGCGGTGATGTGGTTGTTGCCGCCGTCGGCCGTCACCGTGTTGTTGCCCTCGCCGGCGTCGACCACATTGCTGGCCGCCTTGACGGTGATGCGGTCGTCGCCGCCGTTGGTGTTGATGACGTTGCTGGCGCCGTCGGCCGTGACCGTGTCCGCGCCGTTGCCGGTGTTGATGACGTTGGAGGCGCCGCCAGCGCTGATGACGTTGTTGCCGTCACCCGCGCTGACCTTGTTGGAGCCGCCGTTGACGGTGATGTTGTCGTTGCCGCCATCGGTGCTGACAGTGTTGGCGCCGCCGTTGGCGGTGATGGTGTTGTTGCCCCCGTCGACGTCGATCTTGTTCCAGCCGCCGTTGGCCGTCACGCGGTCGTCGCCGTTGCCGGCGGTGATCTCGTTGTAGGCGCTGTTGATGGACAGGCTGTTGTTGCCGTCGCCCAGGTCGACGTCGGCTGCCGCGCCGGCCGACACGGTGACCGAGTCGTTGCCGGCGCCGCCGCTGATCTTGTTGTAGACGCCCACCTCGACGCGGATGGTGTCGTCACCGTTGCCGCCGTCGATACGGTTGTAGCCGCCCACGCGCACGACGATGGTGTCGTTGCCGTCGTCGCCGTACAGGTTGTTGTAGGCGCCCGCCGTGACGGTGATGGTGTCGTTGCCGCCGTCGCCGTGGATGATGTTGGCGCCCAGCGAGCTGGCCGTGTAATTATTGTCGCCGTTGCCCAGGCTCTTCTTCGTGTAGCCCAGTTCGCTGATCTTCTTGGCCGCCGCCGCGATGTCGTTGCCCACCACGTCGAAGGCGTCGCCGATCCCGTTCAGGTCGCTGCCGATGTCCTTGATGGTGTCGCCGACCTTGTCGACCACGCTGACGATGGGCTTTTCTACGTGTTTCTTGAACCAGCTGCCGATACTCATCTTTACCCCTTGTTATGGTTTGATACGCTTGCATTAAATCAAGGGAAAATGACAGGATGGCAAACACAACGATTACAAAGCTGTAATAAAAGCTCTAAACCCGCCATTGACGGCGGCCGGGCCAGCCCGGACAATGCCTCCATGAAAGCGCTTTTAGTAGAAGATGAACAACGTATCGCCAGTTTCGTGTGCGCCGGCCTGCGCGAACACGGCTTCCTGGTCGACCATTGCGAAGATGGCAATCTTGGCTACGACTACGCGCTGTCGCGCGAGTACGACGTGGTGCTGCTGGACGTGATGGTGCCGGGCCGCGACGGCCTGTCCATCCTCAAGGCCATGCGGCGCGAGGGTCGCAACGTGCCGGTCATCCTGCTGACCGCGCGCAACGAGCTGGACGACCGCCTGCAGGGCCTCAACCTGGGGGCTGACGATTACCTGGCCAAGCCCTTCTACGTGGAGGAGCTGGTGGCGCGCATCCACGCGCTGCTGCGGCGCGTAAGCGGTGAGCGGCAGAGCGTGCTGACCCTGGGCGCGCTGCGGCTGGACCGCCTGAGCCGGGTGGCCGACGTCGACGGCCGCGCCGTCGAGCTGACCGGGCGCGAATTCAACCTGCTGGAATACCTGCTGCGCTCGCCGGGCCGGGTCTACACCCGCACGCAGATCCTGGAACACGTGTGGGGCTACGACTTCGAGCCGCAGACCAATATGGTGGACGTGTGCATCCAGCGCCTGCGCAAGAAGCTGGACCTGCCCGACAGCGTGGCGATCGAGGCCGTGCGCGGGGTCGGCTACCGCCTGCGCCAGCCGGACGCCCCGGCGTGAGGGCGCGCTGGCCGCGGCTGCGCTCGTTCCGGCTGCGCATCGCCCTCGGCTCGACGCTGACCGCGCTGGCCGCCATCTTCCTGCTGTATGTGATGGCCAGTTACACCATCATCCACCGCCGCGCCGACATCATCGACCACATGTTGTCGGCCCACCTGGCCGGCCCCGGCTTCCAGGCCACGCCGCAGGCGCTGTGGCCGGCCACAGACGCCCAGCTCAACGCCAGCTTCGGCGGCTTCGCGCCGGCCGACATCGGCCCGGAAACCTACGCCCTGTTGCGGGTGGACGACGCCGCACAAGGCACGCTGTACCGCAGCCCGGCCTGGGGCCGCACGTTCGGCGACGCCGCCCCGCCATCCGGCCCCGGCCTGCGTACGCTGGAGGGCGGCGGCCAGAGCTGGCGCATCGGCAGCGTCACGCAGGGCAAGGTCACGATCTGGGTGGCGGTCAACCGCAGCCTGTCGGACGCCCAGGTGCGCGCCAGCCTGCTGCGCTTCGCGGCGGCCATCGGCGTGCTGGCCGTGGCCATGGGCGCGCTGGCCTGGTACCTGGCCGGACGCGCCATGCGGCCGGTGGAGCACCTGACCGGCGTCATGGTGCGCCTGACCGCGAGCGAGCTGGACCAGCGAGTCTCGGCCGCCGAGGAGGACTTGGAGTTCGCCCAGATGGTCAGCGTGTTCAACGGCATGCTGGACCGGCTGCAGCGCAGCTTCCTGCAGGCAGCCCGCTTCTCCGGCGACGCCGCGCATGAATTGAAAACGCCGCTGACCATTCTGCAGGGCGAGCTCGAACGCAGCTTCGCCCGTGCCGGCGCCGACCCGGTGCTGGAGCAGGGTCTGGCCAATATGTTGGACGAGGTGCGGCGGCTGGACAGCATCGTGCGTAAATTGCTGCTGCTGGCGCGGGCCGACGCCGGCCAGCTGGCCATTCCCATGTGTCCGTTGGACCTGCGCCCGGCGCTCGACGAGCTGGCCGAGGACATCGGCCTGCTGGACGCCGAGCGGACGGTGCGGCTGGAACTGCCCGAGCACATCGCGGTGCGCGGCGACGCCGAGCTGCTGCGCCAGGTGCTGCACAACCTGGTCAGCAACGCCATCAAGTACGGCCAGCCGGGCGGCTGGATCGCGTTGTCGGCGCGGTGCAAGGGTGGGCAATGGCGCATCGACGTCAGCAACGCCTCGGACGGCATCGCGCCCGAGCACCGGCACCGCCTGTTCGACCGTTTCTACCGCGCAGACCAGTCGCATCAGCGGCGCGTGCCGGGTGTCGGCCTGGGCCTGTCGCTGGCGCGCGACATCGCCGTGGCCCATGGCGGCACCCTCGCGCTGGCCGACGCCAATCCCGGCCAGGTGCGCTTCCGCCTGACGCTGCCGGCCGCCTGAACGCCCGCGCCGTCAAGCCGGCAGCGGCGCCTCCGGCCTGGGCGCGAACATCTGATCCTTGACCAGCCTGAAATACGCGCCATCCAGCTGCCGCACCAGTTGCTCGTGGCTGCCCTGCTGCACCAGCTGCCCCTGCTCCAGCACCAGGATGCGGTCAGCCTTGGCAATGGTGGAAAAGCGATGCGCGATGATGATGGTGGTGCGCCCGGCCATCAGGCGGTCCAGCGCACCCTGCACCAGCTGCTCGCTGGAGGCGTCCAGCGCGCTGGTCGCCTCGTCCAGGATCAGGATGGCAGGATCGCGCAGCAACGCGCGGGCGATCGCGATCCGCTGCTTCTGCCCGCCGGACAGCTGCACGCCATGCTCGCCGACCACGGTGTCATAACCCTGCGGGAAAGCCTGGATGAACTCATGCGCATGGGCCAGCCGCGCGGCGGCCATCACCTCGTCCAGCGGCACTTTCCGCTCCGGCACGGCGAAGGCGATATTGTCGGCGATGCTGCCCGAGAACAGCGACGGCTCCTGCTCCACCACCGCGAGGCCGCGCCGGACGGCGGCCAGGTCCAGCCCGGCGGCGGGCAGACCATCGAACAACAGGCGCCCGCCGTCCGGCTGGTAGTGCCCCAGCACCAGGGCGGCGATGGTGGACTTGCCGGCGCCCGAGGCGCCCACCAGCGCCACCTTCTCGCCGGCCGTGATGGCGAAGCCGACGCCGTCGAGCGCCCGCACGCCCGGCCGCTCCGGGTAGCTGAACACCACGTCCTCGAAACCGAGCCGACCGGTGAGCGGCGCCTGCGGACGCGGCGCCGGTGGCGGCCGGTGCGTGCGCATGATCTCGAAGATGCGGTCGGTGGCACCCATGCTGCGCATCCACATGTTCCAGGATTCGCTCAGTGCGCCGGCCGCCTGCGTGACGATATTGGAGTAGATCACGAACGCCATCAGGTCGCCGACCGACAGCGCGCGCTTGCCGATCAGGTAGGCGCCCAAACCCAGCGCGCACAGCAAGGCGCCGAAGTCCAGCACCGACAGGCCGGCGCGAAACGCCGACTGCCGCCGGGTGCTGGCCATCGACAGCTCCAGCAGGCGGCGGCAGGCCTCGGCGTAGCTGGCCGACGCCCCGCCCTGTTGGTTGAACGCGTGCACCAGCCGCACATGGGCGAAGTGCTCTTGCGCGACCCGGCCGCTGTCGGCCATGCAGGCCTGCACCGCCTTGGCGTAGTCGCGGTGGCTGGCGCCCGAGACTTTGCCGAAGTACAGGCTGGCCGGGACGAAGACCAGCAGCATCACGCTCAGCAGCGGCGAGATGTAGAGCAGCATCGCCACGCCGCCGCCGAACATCAACAACGATTGCAGCGCGTTGGCTCCGCCCATGGTCAGCGACTGGTGCAGCGATTGCACGTCCGCGCTCAGGCGGCTGGTGATCTCGCCGACGTGGTGGCGGTCGAAGAAGGATACCGGCTGGTTGATCAGCACATCGAACAGCCGGCGGCGCACGCTGTTGATGATCAGGTGCCCGGCCAGTTCGAAATAGTAGTAGCGCAGCGTCGACGCGGCGGCCTGCACCAGCAGCCAGAGCAGCCCGAGGCCGACCACCGGCGCGGAGATGGTCTCCAGCCGCAGCTCCTGGACGTGGTCGATGAAATAGGCCACGCCCTTGGGGAAGACCAGTTGGATCAGCACGCCCAGGCCCATGAAGAACACCGCCGCAGCGACCTGGCGCCGCACCGGATAGATCAGGCGCAGGCGTTCAAGATGGGGCTCGAAGTTCATGGCGCGCCCTCCGCTGCGGTCTCGGCGTTATCGGCCACGCTGTCGGCGAGCTGGGCGCGCAAGTCCAGCCAGTTATCGTCACCGATCATGCCGGCCGCTTCCAGCACGCCTTCGTGATTGACCATCATGTAGGCCGGCGAAGCCAGCGTGGGATTGAGCAGCCGGTAGTCGCGCATCGTCACCCGCAGCGCCCGCGTCAGCGGGAAGCCGCACAGGAACTGGCGCAGGCGCCAAGCCGGCTCGTGGCTGACGATCCAGATGTCCAGCCCCGCCTGCTCGGCCGGCGTCAGCATGCCGCCGATCTCAGCCAGCTTGGTCTTGCACTTCGGGCATTTGCTCGACAAGAACAGCAACGCCGCAGCCTGCCCTCCCGCGCCCAGGCGATGCACCACACCGCCACGCAGCGCGCGCGCCGGCACCTGCGGCACCGAGGCGCCCGGCGGCAGCTCTTCGGGCGGGTCGCGCTCGCGCCGCGTGGTGTGCAGCACCGACAGCGTCAGCTTGATGTTGAGCGCCAGGCCGAGGGCCAGCAGCGCCAGGGTCAGGTAGAGAATCTGGCTATCCATCGCTTGGGCTCAGTAAGTGGACGATCTCATGGAAGTGCACGGCGATCACGCAGGCCAGGCAACCCAGCGACGCCGCCAGCACCGCGACATGCAACGGCGGCGCGAGCCCGGCCGGCAGCGCCAGGCCGGCGGTGATCGCCACGATCACCAGCACATTGCGCAGCAGGTCCAGGCCGGACAGCGAGCGTTCGGCCTCGCCGAAGCAGCCGCAGCGGACCACGCTCTGCGTGTAGAACTTGTAGCCGACCAGCGCCGTGAACACGCCCAGCATCAGCAGCGCGGCCAGCAAGCCGGCGCGCGTCAGGCCGCCGAGCAGCAGCGCGGCCACCGCCAACTCCGCCATCACCACCGCTGGCGCCGCCAGGGTGCGCAGCGCCGGCCCCATGCCGAACAGGCTGGCCAGGTTGTCGCGGAAGGCTGCCAGGTCGCGCAGCTTTGCCGTGGCGGCGGCCAGCATCAGCAGCGCGACGAAGTAGCGCAGGATCTCGCCGAGGAATTGGCCGGTGCTCATCGCGGGTAGCGCTCCATGCTCCACGACGGCGCCAGGCCGCCCGGGTGCCTGCGGCGTTCGCTGGCGCCGTAGCGTGTGGCGAACAGAGCGTCGCACCAGGGCGCGTCCTCGCTGGCGCGCTGGCCGCCACCGATGTGGCCCTGCAGCAGCCGCGAGATCTCCCACGCTGGCCCTTCGACCGCCGCGTCGCCGCGCACCCGCAGGCCCAGCGCCGCCATCTCCTCGCGCGTGATCGCATAGTTGTGCGAGTGGTAGCCGGTCATCAGCTGGTCGACCAGCCGGCTGCGGACCGCCGCGTCCTCGCCCGGTAGGTGGAAGGCCAGCAGCTGCTCGCCGATCTGCTTCTGCTCCAGCGTGCTGCGGTAAAACGCCCCCAGGCTGGCGGGGAACACGCTCGCGCCCAGCAGCGCCAGCGCCTGCTGCCGCGCCTCGTCGGCGGGCACGCCGAACCATTGCTGCGCCATGTCGCCGAGGCATTGGATATCGAGGCCGGAGAACGCCGTGCCGTCGGCGCCGTTGAGCAGCGGATCGATGGGCGAAAACAGCGCCAGCGAGCCGGCGATGATCTCGTCGCCGCACAGGGTCAGCAGCGTTGCGGCCGATTCGCAGTGGTAGGGAACGATGAAGCACAGCTGCTCGGCCTGCGCGCGCAGCAGCAACGCGATGCGGCGCGCGGCCTGCACCACGCCACCGCGTCCGTGCAGCACCACGTCCAGCCGCCGCGCGGGGGCCAGGTCGCGGCATTGTTCGTACAGCGCCGGCAGCAGTTCCATCTCCAGCTGGGACGCGGCCAGCACCAGCACGCGGCTCTCGCGCACCGCCTCCAGCTCGCGGATGTGGCCGGCGAGCGCGCTGTGCTCTAGTGGCATAGCGCCCCCTCCACCAGCGTCTCGGCAATGGCGTCGATCATCTTAAACTCCGGTATCAATTGTTCGATATACAGGAACTGGCCGGCCGGGTTATTTTCCAGGAACACCACCTCTCCGGCTGGCGTGACGATCAGGTCCAGCGCGCCGTAGTTCAGGTCATAGCTGCGCACGAAGGCCACGCAGCGCCGCCGCAGTTCGTGGGGCAGCTGCACCGCCTCGTAGCGGATCGGCGCCGACATGTCGCGCGAATCGACGGCCGTGCGGGCGTCGTCCTGGCTGTGGATTTTGGCCGCGAACACGCGCTCGCCGATCACCGTCACCCGCAGTTCGTATTGCTTGGGGATGTAGCGCTGGAAGTGGCAATGCAACTGACCGACCGCTTCGACGTTACGCAGCATGTCGTCGTCAACGATGGTGGTGCCGAGGCCGCCGTTGCTGCGCTGCTCCGGCTCCAGCTCGCCGCCGGCCAGCATCGGATCCGACAGCGACTTGAAAATCATGTCGGCGGCCAGGCCGTCCTTGAACGCCAGCACCTCATCCGGCACGTTGGTGGTCAGCGAGTCCGGCACCAGGAAGCCCATGCGGGCGGCGCGCTTGAGCTGCTCGCCCTTCCACTGCGCGCCGCGCAACGCCAGCGGGTGGCTCATCCAGTAACAGTCCAGCGTGTAGAGCAGACTGAACAAGGCATGCTCCGCCTCCTGCCTGGCGTAGGCCAGCTCCTGCGGCGCCAGCTCGTCGCTGAGGAAGGTGAATTCGCCCGGCTTGCGCAGCCAGACCGCGCCCACCTCGGCCAGGTCGAGCCAGTGCTCGTCGCCGCGGCGGCGTATCTTGTTGTGCAGCGCGCCGCCGGCGTGCCGCTGGCTGGTCTGGAAGTCGCGCGGGAAGTGGTCCAGGTCCAGCCGGAACAAGGGATGGCCGCCCGCCGCGAGCCTGGCGGCGACCAGGTCCGCGTGCAGATCCTGGCTGTGGGTGACAATTAAAATCGTCTTGCTCATCTCGTACTCCGCGACTGGCGAAAAACAAAAAAGCCTTGCTGGCGCAGCAAGGCTTTCGTTGATGGGCCAGTACTTAGCAGTACAGGCCTTTGTCGTTGCGGTGATAGATGGCGTCGTACTCGCGGTAGTTGTCGAAGTCGACCGGACCGGTGCAGCCTGCCACGGCAACGCCGTCGCGGACTTTCCATTGTTCTGCAGGTTTGTTCTCCTGTTTCGCAGCCAGCTTGAATGCGAACAGTTTTGCCTCTTTTTGATCTGCCATTTTCATAGTCCTTAAAAAAGAATATTGAAAAATCTCACACAGTCTCTATTTGCAGCGTTGCAATGTTAGGAGCTTGTATAGACGTTGTCAACTTCTATACTAAATAAGCAAACATTCCTTTTTGGGGACGTATCCGCATCATTTTTGTGCTTATTTGTGCACGCACAAGTGTTGCGTCTTGAAATACAGCAGTGTCGTCCCTATAATTGGCACTCGTTCCAAGGGAGTGCTAACAGCGCTCTCGGCCAAACTTTCCGCCACAGCAAGCTTATTGGTGTGGCAACAAACTGTTCCATTGTTAATTTAAGGAGTTTTGTATGAACCTTCGCCCTTTGAACGATCGCGTAATCGTCAAACGCCTCGACCAGGAAACCAAAACTGCGTCCGGCCTGATCATCCCTGATGCGGCTGCTGAAAAACCGGATCAAGGCGAAGTGCTCGCCGTCGGCAATGGCAAGATTCTGGAAGATGGCAAAGTCCGTCCGCTGGACGTCAAAGTTGGCGACCGCGTCCTGTTCGGCAAATACGCCGGCCAGACCGTCAAGGTCGATGGCCAGGAGCTGATGGTCATGCGCGAAGAAGACATCATGGCAATCGTCGTCAAATAATTGACCCGCACGTTTGCACTAGTACTCACCTAATTCTGGAGAAACAACATGGCAGCTAAAGAAGTAATTTTCGGCGACGCAGCGCGCGCCAAAATGGTTGAAGGCGTCAACGTCCTGGCCAACGCAGTCAAAGTCACCCTGGGCCCGAAAGGCCGCAACGTTGTGCTGGAGCGCTCCTTCGGCGCCCCGACCGTCACCAAGGACGGCGTATCGGTCGCCAAGGAAGTCGAGCTGAAAGACAAGCTGCAAAACATGGGCGCGCAAATGGTCAAGGAAGTCGCTTCGCGCACCAGCGACAACGCCGGCGACGGCACCACCACCGCGACCGTGCTGGCACAAGCCATCGTCCGTGAAGGCATGAAGTTCGTTGCCGCCGGCATGAACCCAATGGACCTGAAGCGCGGCATCGACAAGGCGGTTGCCGCCACCGTCGAGCAGATCGCCATCATCGCCCGTCCATGCACCACCACCAAGGAAATCGCCCAGGTTGGCTCGATCTCCGCCAACTCGGATTCGTCGATCGGCGACCGCATCGCTGAAGCGATGGAAAAAGTCGGCAAGGAAGGCGTCATCACCGTGGAAGACGGCAAGTCGCTGAACGACGAGCTGGACATCGTTGAAGGTATGCAGTTCGACCGCGGCTACCTGTCGCCATACTTCATCAACAACCAAGAGAAGCAAGTCGCCATCCTGGACAATCCATTCGTCCTGCTGTGCGACAAGAAGATCTCGAACATCCGTGACCTGCTGCCGGTACTGGAACAAGTCGCCAAGGCTGGCCGTCCACTGCTGATCATCGCGGAAGACATCGAAGGCGAAGCACTGGCCACCCTGGTGGTGAACAACATCCGCGGCATCCTGAAAACCTGCGCAGTCAAGGCCCCAGGCTTCGGCGACCGTCGCAAGGCCATGCTGGAAGACATCGCGATCCTGACCGGCGGTCAAGTGGTTGCTGAAGAAGTCGGCATGACCCTGGAAAAAATCACCCTGGAAGAACTGGGCCAGGCCAAGCGCATCGAAGTCGGCAAGGAAAACACCATCGTCATCGACGGTGCTGGCCGCGCTGAAGGCATCGAAGGCCGCGTCAAGCAAATCCGCGTGCAGATCGAAGAAGCGACCTCGGACTACGACCGTGAAAAACTGCAAGAGCGCGTCGCCAAGCTGGCCGGCGGCGTTGCAGTGATCAAGGTTGGCGCAGCCACCGAAGTCGAAATGAAAGAGAAGAAAGCCCGCGTTGAAGATGCGCTGCACGCTACCCGCGCTGCAGTGGAAGAAGGCATCGTGCCAGGCGGCGGCGTAGCCCTGCTGCGCGCTCGTGCCGCTCTGAGCATCAAAGGCGACAATCCTGACCAGGAAGCTGGCATCAAGATCGTTCTGCGCGCGATGGAAGAGCCACTGCGCATGATCGTGCAAAACGCCGGCGAAGAAGCTTCGGTGGTGGTTGCTGCGGTTCTGGCCGGCAAAGGTAACTACGGTTACAACGCCGCCAACGGCACCTACGGCGACATGGTTGAAATGGGCGTTCTGGACCCAGCTAAAGTCACCCGTTCGGCACTGCAAAACGCAGCTTCGATCGCTGGCCTGATGCTGACCACCGACTGCATGATCGCTGAAGTCACCGAAGACAAACCAGCCGGCGGCATGGGCGGTATGGGTGGCATGGGCGGCATGGGTGGCATGGACGGCATGATGTAATTGCCGGCATAAGCCTCGCTGTAAAGGAAAGCCAGCCTCTTCGGAGGCTGGCTTTTTTTATTTGCAGAGTGCGGTAACGTTGACGAGGTCGACGAATCCGGTGCCGGCGTTGTTGGTGCCGGTGTTGTTCGTCAGGGTGCAGGTCTGCCCTGTCGGGTTGGCCGACACCGTGACGGCATAACTGGCGCCGTGCAGCTCCATCGGCGAATACGAAACGGCGAACACGGCCAGTCCGTTGGCGCTTGCTTTCAGAATGTCGCTCCCTCCATTGGAGAAACTGACAGTATTGCCGACAGCCAGTCCCGACACCGTCACCCCTACGCGGTATTGCAACAAGCCGATCGCGGCTGGCTGGCACGTCACGGCGACATTGCTGATATCGACCGCGTCCTGGGCTATCGTGCCCGATCCATTGGCGACGATGCAGGTGGCGCCGTTCGGATCGGCGAACTTCGCGACGCTGTACGGCGCGCCGGAGGCCACGGGATAGGTGAACTTGAAGCCGCCACTCCCCTTGACGGCGACGGTCTCCGCGCCGTTGTTGACCAACAGCAGGGTGGTGTTGGCCGACAGGCCAGTCACGCTGCCCGAAATGAGGGCCGATTTTTGCGTCGCCGGTGGCTCGGTCGCCGTCGAGCCACCGCCGCAACCGGCCACCAACATTGTCAGCATCAGCGCTGTTACCTTGAATTGACTCATCTGATCTCCACGAGTTTTTGAATTTGCCCAAAATAATATCATTTACACAAATTAGAAAGTACCTCAATTGTCACAGCAGGGGCGATTCAATTGAAAAGTTAACGTTGATTCAAAGACAATCAATCCCTACAATCGACGTTCCTCAACTTTGTTCAGACGGGACTTTCATGCGCGCCTACCGCCTACTTCCGCTGCTGCTTTGCGCCGCCGCCCACGCCCAGATGCCGGCGCAGGACACCGTCAAGGGCGGCAAGGACCATCCGCTGCTGTCCCGCTTTGAAGGGTCGAAGATGGTCGGCTACGGCCTCAAGGAATTCGACGAGGTGATGCTGCCTGCCGGTAAACGTGTCGACAACAAGAACGGCCAGATGGCGTTCGAGAACGCGCTGCAACTGGAGGGCAAGTACACCCGCATGGCCTACAACTTCCCGCGAGAACGCTCGGCGCTGGAGGTGATGCGCAATTACCAGGCTGCGCTGGACAAGGCTGGCTTGAAGACCGTGTTCGCCTGCGCCAAGGAAAACTGCGGCAGGGGCTTCGGCGAGTTCTTCCTCGATAAGCGCGTCGGCAATCATTTCATCCAGGGCGCTGAGGCGAGCTCGGATCCATTCAACTACGGCCGCGACGATGAACGCTACCTGCTGGCCAAGGGCACGCGCCCGGACGGGTCGCTGGTCCACGTGGCCGTGTATTCGGTCGCCCCGGTGCAGGACAAGCTGGGCGGCATCTACGTCGAGATCGTCGAGGCCAAGGCGATGGAGGGCGGCAAGGTGTCGGCCAACATGAACGCGGCCGACATGGCCAAGGGCATCGCGGCCGACGGCAAGGTGGCCGTGTATGGCGTGTTCTTCGACACCGACAAGACCGACGTCAAGCCGGAGTCCAAGGCCGCATTGGCCGAGATGGCCAAGCTGTTGCAGCAGGACGCCAAGCTGAAGCTGTACGTGGTCGGCCACACCGACAACCAGGGCGCGCTGGCGCACAACCTGGAGCTGTCGCAGAAGCGGGCGGAGTCGGTGATCAAGGTGCTGGCGGCCGATTACAAGGTCGACGCCAAGCGGCTGAGCGCCAAGGGCGTGGCCTCCTACGCGCCGGCGGCCTCGAACGATGCCGAAGCCGGACGCGAGAAGAATCGCCGGGTGGAGCTGGTCAAGCAGTAAGCAAGTCGGCGGCTACAACGAGATCAGCGATGCGGCTTCCATTTGCCGCAATCGGTGCGGCGGCCTGTTCAGGCGTCGCGGTACTCGGCTTCCAGCTCTTCGCGGCGCGGTTGTTCGGCGATGTGCAGGATCAGCGTTTCGCGCAGGTCGTGCGCGGGATGCACGGCGCGGTGGCGGGCGAACCAGAACGCTTCACTCAGATCTTCGTCCTCGTGCGCGGTGGTGATCAGCAGCTGCTCGTCCGGCACGTCTTCGTAGTTGACGGCTTCCAGGCTGGCGTCTTCGATCGCTTCGCGCCAGGCTTCGCATTCCTTGCCCCACACGAGCGCCAGCGCGCAGCCGGACTCCACCAGCCAGCGGCTGGTTTCCCACATCGTCATCTCCGCCACGTCGGCCTCGACGACCAGCACGGCTTTAAAATGCGACAGGCCTTCCAGCGCGGGAAGATCGCTGTCGGGGTTGAGGTGTAAATAGCGGATGACCGGTTTCTGCATGATGGGACCATAGATAAAGCGAGTCCCGGATTTTAACAGGGAGCGGCGCGCCGCTCCCCGTATTCATCGCTTAGAACGGATCGAGCGCGATGGTGAATTTGCCGCTCGCGTCGAGAGCGCCCATCGTGTAACCCTGCCAGCCCGGATACGCCTGCGGCTCCCAGTAGAACACGCCCAGGCCATTCGAACCCAGCGCCTTGGTCTTGGTCAGCAAATCGGCCAGCATGGATTTACTGGTGGCGGCCTGGGTCCAGTCCATGCCCACTTCCGTCACCATCACCGGCCTGGCGTAGCGCGACACCATGTCCCACATATTGGCCGAGATCTTGTTGTTGTAGTTGGCCCAGTCCGACGCCGGCGGATAGTGCGACATGCCGATCACATCCCACTTGGCGCCCGCGCCCTTCACGCCGTCGAAGAACCAGCGGAACACCGCGTTGTCGTAGCCGTTGGCCAGATGCAGGATCACCTTGGCGTTCGGGTAGACCGCCTTGGTGGCGTTGTAGCCGCTGTTGATCAGCCCGGCCAGGTTGGCGAAGCTGGTGGTCTTCCCTTCCGGCCACAGCATGCCGCTGTTGATCTCGTTGCCGACCTGTACCCACTCGACCGTGATGCCGTTGGTCTTCAGGTAGTTGAGGATGCCCTGCGTGTGGCTGTAGACGTCGTTGTTCAGCTGCGCCAGCGTGTGATTGGCCCAGGCGGCCGGCTTGGTCTGCTGGCCAGGATCGGCCCAGCTGTCGCTGTAGTGGAAGTCGATCAGGATGCGCTGGCCTTGCGCGGCGGCGCGCTTGGCTTTGTACAGCACGTCCGCGCCATCGTTCCAGCCGCCGCTGGGGTTGACCCACACGCGCAGGCGGATCGCGTTGACCTGCAGGTTCTTCAGCAGCACGAAGGGATCGGTCTTGACGCCGCTGCTGTTGTAGAACGAGTAGCCGCTGGACTCCTGCTGGCTGACCCAGCCCACATCGGCGCCGTTGGCGAAGGTGGCGGACCGCGCGGCCAGGCCGAACGCCAGGCCGCAGAATGCGAACAGCAAATGCTTGAACTTCATTTTGTTTGTCTCCAGTTTTTATAGTTTGTATGCCACTCACAACCGACCACGTGTGCGCACCTCCCCCCGCCGCGTCGCGCGGCATCTGAAAAAAACCGAATGACGATGAGGCTCTAGCCGAAGCGCGCGGCCGGCACGCCGGCCACGTCCAGCCGCACGGCGAACAGGGCGCCGGTCAGTGGAAACTCCTTGAGCTGCTCCGGCGTGTTGTCCTCGCGCGCGGTGGTGATGTACAGCGTCTTCAGGTCAGCGCCGCCGAAGGTGCAGGAGGCCGGATTGCGCGCCGGTACGTGGATCGTGTCCAGCAATTCGCCGTCGGCCGAGTAGCGGCAGACGCGGGCGCCGCCCCACTGCCCGATCCAGACGCAGCCTTCGCTGTCGACCGTCATGCCGTCCGGCGAACCTTCGCCGTCGCCGAACTGGCGCCACAGGCGGGGTGCGCCCAGCGTGCCGTCGGCCGCCAGCGGATAGGCGTAGGTGCGGCCTTCAAAGCTGTCGGTGTGGTACATGGTGGCGCCGTCCAGGCTGAAGGCCGGGCCGTTGCAGATGTGGTAGTCCTGGTCCGCCACCGTCAGCGACAGGTCGGTGTCGAGCCGGAACAGCTGGCCGATGGCCTGGGCGTAGTCGGTGTTGTGCATGGAGCCGGCCCAGATGCGGCCGGCGCTGTCGGCCTTGGCGTCGTTCATGCGCAGGGCGCTGCCGGCCGGGAACGGACGGGCCAGGTATTCGATGCGCACTTCGGGTTCCAGCCACAGGCGGACGATGCCGTCGCGCAGGCCGGCCATGAAGCCGTCGCCGTCGCGGCGCGCGATCAGCCAGCAGATGTAGTCGGGCATGGTCCAGCTGTGGCGCCGGCCGCTGCCGGCGTCCAGCGCGTGCAGCGTCTGGTTCTTCAGGTCGACGAAATACAGGCGGTTTTGCTCCGCCACCCACGATGGACCTTCGCCCAGCTGCGCGCCGGCTTCCCAGATACATTGCACTTCATGCTTGCTCATCAATTTCGCTCCCTGTGTGGAATCCACCATCATACTGACAAAGCGCGCCACTTGGCCACATAGGCGGCGGCGCGTTGGCCCAGCTCGCCGAGGCTGACGCCGGGCGTGTACAGCTGGCCGCCGATGCCGAAGCCGGTGGCGCCGGCGCGCACCCAGCCTTCCATATTGTCGGGCGTGATGCCGCCGACCGGCCACATCGGCGTGCCGGCGGGCACCACGCTGTTGAACGCCTTCAGGCCGTTGTGGCCGACCATATCGGCCGGGAACAGCTTGAGCGCGTGGGCGCCGGCGTCCAGCGCGGCAAACGCTTCGGTCGGCGTGGCGACGCCGGGCGCGCAGTACATGCCCAGGTCGGCCGCGCGGCGGATGGCGGCTGGATTGCAGTTCGGCGAAACCAGCAGGCGTCCGCCCGCCTCATAGACAGCCTCGACGTGGCCGACATTGAGCATGGTGCCGCCGCCGACCAGCGTGTCCGGCAGCTGCTCCTTGACCAGCGCGGCGATGCACTCGAGGGCGCCGGGACGGTTGAGCGGCACCTCCAGCGCGCGGAAGCCGGCCTGGTGCAGCACCTTGCCGACCGCGACCGCCTCCGCAGGCTGCAGGCCGCGCAGGATGGCGACCAGGGGAATGGTGGGATGGGAAGGAGTCATGATCAAGCCTGTGGGAAGAATTGGGAGATCGCGGTGCAGTACACGCGATGCGGATCGAGCACGTCGCAGCGCATGCCGAAGTGATCGGCGGCCACCGCGTAGCGGACGGCCAGCGCCGGCGAGCCGATGACGGTGATGCCGGACGCGCCGCCGCTGGCCTCCAGCGCGCGGGTGGCGGCGGCGAATTCGGCGCCGATCAGCAGGCCGCTGACCACGGCCGGCGCCTGCGCCGCCGGGGCGCTGCGCGAGACCACGCCGGCGCGCACGCGGAACAGCGTGTTCGACAGCGGCTCGTTGCGGCGGGCCTGGGCCAGGCCGATGGCATAGCCCTCGACGTCGGAAGCGTCGCCGCCCATCATGGACGACAAGGTGCCGCCGGCCGACAGCATGGCGAACAGTTCGCCGGTCATGTAGGTGGACATCGACTGGATCAAGCCGTCGCGCAGCAGCACCCATTTGCTATGGGTGCCGGGCAGGACCAGCCAGCCGTCGCGATGGCCAAGCGCCACCGCGCCCAGCAGCTGGGTTTCCTCGCCGCGCATGACGTCGACGGAACCGCCGTCGCGATGGCAATAGCCGGGCACGATGTGGCAGCGGCCGGCCCAGCCGGCGTCGGCCACCGGCGCCAGATGGGCGGGCAACTGCCGCAGCGGTACGGAACTGTCCAGGTAAGGCACTTCCTGCCAGCCGGAGGCGCTGCCAACCATGCCGGACATGATCACCGGCACTTCGCGGTCCACGCCCATGGTCTCCAGCAGGCCGGCCAGCGCGCCGCTGAAACGCTCGCGGCCGCCGACCGCCAACATGCCCAGGCCGTCCTCGTGTTCGGCCAGGCAGGCGCCGTGTTGGTCGACCAGATAGGCGCGCCGGTTGCTCGTGCCCCAGTCCACTCCCAGTATTTTTTTGTCCACTATGCGATCCCTTTGCTGACGCTGCCAACATGGTACGAAAAAGGCCGCCCCGGCTCCAATGAATTATCTCGCTGGACTAATACCAAAATGGTATAGGCAAGCCCCTGTCGAGGCCGGTAAAAGTTGCCCCTTGGATGCCTTTGGTTTAGTATGACCGCAACAAACAATCCTGGCATGCATGTATATGGAATCTCGCACCCCGTCCACCCGAAATCTGTTCATTGCAGGCGCCGTCGCCGGTGCGCTGCTGCTGGGCGGGGGTGTCTATTTTTCCGCCATGACGCCGGCCGAATCGCAGGTCATGCCGGCCCAGGTCAAGCATCCGGCCAGCGCCAGCAGTTCGGCGCCGGCGGCGAGCTCCGCCCCGGCTACGGTTGCGCCGCGCGCGGCCGCCAGCGCCGCGCCGTCCGCCCCGGCCGAAGCCAAGCACCTGCGCAGCAAGGAACAGGCCGCCGCGGCCCTGATGGCGCTGCCGGAATTGCAAGCCTGGTCAGCCATCGTGGAAAAGAATTCCGGCGGCAAATCGCACGGCGCCCTGATCGAATACGATCCGGCCCCGCGCCTGTTGAACGGCAAGAGCTACTGGCAGTTCAGCTTTGTGGAGAACAGCAGCGACGCGGCGCAGCGCTGGGAAAGCTTCCTGGTCTCGTCCAGCGACGACGAGATCCTGGTGGAAGACGCCAGCACCGACGAGGTGATCAGCCTGGCGCGCTGGCGCCGTGAAAAACACCCGGCCAAGCGCACCAGCATCGACGGTTAAGCGACCTTCCGCTCCCCCACCGGCACGGCCTTCGCGGCCGCGCCCACCTGCCCCACCCACAGCACCGAGAACAGCGTCAGCCCGGCGGCGATCCAGCCGTTCAGGCCGTAGCCGGCGATATGGCCGGCCGCGTCGGTGTGCAACATCCACCCGCCCGCCAACGCGCCGAAGCCGCTGCCCACTTGCTGGATCGCCGAATTCGAGCTGAGGAAGGCACCGCGCCGGGCCGGCTCCGGCACCGTCGTCATCAGCGCCTGCATCGGGATGTTGCGGCCCGAGATAGCCGTCATGAAGAACGGGAAGAACAGCATCACCGCCGCCAGCGGGATCACCGGCATATGCGTCATGAACATGATGGGCAGGATGGAGAACAGCGCGATGTAGCGGTACACGCGCTGCGCGCCGGCGCGGTCCGACCACTTGCCGATCATGCGCGCGCTGAACAGCGTGGCCACGCCGCCGGCCAGGTAGACCCAGGTGATCTCCGCCGGCTGCACGCCGATGTTCTCGACCAGCATGGGCGAGATGAAGGGAATCACCAGCATGCCCGTCATCATGTTCACGCCCGACAGCAGGAAGGCTCTCAGGTGGCCGCCCACGCGGTACAGGCCGACCAGGTTGGGCAGCACCTCGGACAGCGGCACCGGGCGGGTCAGGTGGCCGGCCAGCGATGGCAGCACGCGCCAGGCGCCACCCCAGATCAGCAGCGACAGCAGCACCAGCAGGTAGAACGGCGAGGCCCAGCCGTAATGCGCGGCCAGCATCACGCCGGTCGGCACACCGGCCACGGCGGCCAGGCTGAACGAGGTCATCACGACGCCGGTGGCGGCGCCGCGGCGCTCGACCGGGATCAGGTCGCCGATGATGGCCATGATGATCGAGCCCAGCACGCCGCCGGTCAGGCCGGCGAAGGCGCGCGACAGCACCAGCACGTGGAAGTTCGGTGCCAGCGCGCAGGCCAGGTTGGACAGCGTGAACAGCGCGAACATCGCCAGCAGCAGGCGCTTGCGGTCGAAGCGGTCGATGTACATCGAGGCCAGCAGGCCGGACAGGCCGGCGCACCAGGCATAGGCCGACACCGCGCCGGACACGGCGGCCGGCGTGATGGAAAACGCGCGCATCAGCTGCGGCGCCAGCGGCATCATCACCATGAAGTCCATGATGACGGTGAACTGGGTCAGCGCCAGCAGCCAGAGCACGACGCGCTCGCGCGCCGGCGGCAGGGGGTTGGTTATTGTTGTCATCTGATTGGTAGGGTTGGATTAGTCCAGCTGCCGCACATCGTCGACCGCACGCTGCAGGATAGCGCGGATCTGCGCGGCGCGCTGGTCGCTGGCGCCGGGGCCGTGGGCCTTGTCGATCACGGCGGCCTTCAGCTCGTGCATCGCCAGGCGCAGGTCGACGCGGCCTTCGGACGGCTCGGCCAGGCGCGCCAGGATGACGTCGACGAACTGGCGGTTCTCGGCCAGGAAGGCCTCGCCTTCGGGCGTGATGGTGTGCAGCTTCTTGTTGCCGTCGGCCGTGGCCGAGACGTGGCCCATGTCGAGCATCATCGACAGCAGCGGGTAGATCGCGCCGGGGCTGGGCGTGTAGCTGCCGCCGGACAACTGCTCCAGCGCCTTGATGATCTCGTAGCCGTGGCGCGGCTTTTCAGCGATCAGGTGCAGCACGACATAGCGCATGGCGCCGGCGTCGAACATCTTCGGCCCACGGCCACGCCCGCCGCCGCGATGGTGGTGATGGTCGCCATGCATGGCGTGATGGCGGTGTTGATGATGCAAAAATCTAAACATTTGCCTCTCCTTACGATATAACGAGTTAAGATATAACTTAATGAGATATATCTTAACCAGTTTACGGAAGAGTTCAAGGACTTTTTTATATAATTTGCGCTTGACCCTCACGCCACGTCAGCGTTCACGATGCGTCCATGCTCACAGTAAAACAACTTTCCAAACTGACTGGCGTCACCACGCGGACGCTGCACTACTACGACGAGATCGGCTTGTTGAAGCCCTCGCGCGTGGGAGAGAACGGCTATCGCTACTACGGCGAGGCGGCGCAGCTGAGGCTGCAGCAGATCCTGTTCTACCGGGAGCTGGACGTGCCGCTGGCGGAGATCCGCAAGCTGATGGACCGGGACGATTTCGACGTCATGGCCGCCCTGCTCAGTCACAAGGAAGCGTTGCGCAATCAGGCCGAGCGGCTGCAAGGCCTGATCGCGACTGTGGACAACACCATCCTCCACCTACAGGGAAAGCAGATCATGAACAGCGAAGGGTTATTCTCGGGCCTGAACAAGGCGCAGCAGCAGGAATATGCGCAGGAAGCGGAACAGCGCTACGACGCCGCCACCGTGCGGGCATCGACCAAACAATGGGGCGCGTACAGCAAGGCGAAGCAGGACGCCATCATGGCGGAAGGGAATACTGTTTATACCGATATGGTCGCGGCCATGCCGCAGGGAGCGGACAGCGCGGCGGTGCAGGCGATCGTCCAGCGCTGGCGCGACCACCTGGAGTATTTCTGGGTGCCGCAGCTGGAGCAGCTAACCAGCTTGGCAGCCACCTACTCCGAAGACCCGCGCTTCAAAGCCAACTTCGACAAGATCCACCCCGAGCTCGCAACCTTCATGCTGCAGGCAGTGCGCCACTACGTCGGGGGTCAAGTCTGACATTCGGACACGGACTGTGCCGTACATTGGAGTCATACATTGGGGTCAAGTCTGACATTCGGACACGAGCTCTGCCGTAGACGCGCGCCTACGGCAGAGCTCGTGTCCGAATGTCAGACTTGACCCCAACCGTATTACCGAAGAGCTCGTGTCCGAATGTCAGACTTGACCCCAGTGTTTTGCCCAGCGTTTAGCTGTCGAGGTGGGAGATCAGCAGGCGGCGGTTGTCGGCGTCGCCCGTGCTGGCTTTGTGCTCGACCACCAGGCGCGAGTTTTGCGCGTCCAGCGAGATGCCGACCGACAGGATGTCGATCAGCAGCAGTTGCAGGATGCGCGAGATCATCGACAGGAAGGTCGTGCTGTCCTCGCTGTGATCGACCGCCAGGCACACGCTGGCTTTCTTGGCCAGCGGCGAGTTGCTCGACGTGATGGCGATGACATCCGCCCCCGCCGCCCGCGCCGCGTCCACGGCCTGCAGCAGGTCCGGCAGCTTGCCGGAATTGGAGATGGCGATCACCACGTCGCCCGGATTCAACAACTCGGCCGCCAGCGTCAGCAGGTGCGAGTCCCCATACGCCGCGGTAGGAATGCGGAAGCGGAAGAACTTGTGTTGCCCGTCCAGCGCCACCACGCGCGAATTGCCCATCGCGTAGAACTCGACCCGCTTGGCCTTGGCCACCAGCGCGATCGCCTTGTCCAACGAACGCACATCCAGCTGGTCGCGGAATTTCAAAATCGCGGAAACAGTATTATCAATTACCTTGGCGCTCAAATCGTGCGTGCTGTCGCTGACGCGCACCTGGCTGTGCCGCACCGGAATCGCGCCCGTCAAACTGCTGGCGAACTTCAACTTGAAATCGGCCAGGCCAAGGAAGCCCAGCGAGCGGCAGAAGCGGATCACGGTCGGCTGGCTCACCTCGGCCAGGCGCGCGATGTCGGCGATCGGCTCGTTCAGCACCAGACGCGGCTGCTCCAGCACCAGCTGCGCCACGCGCTGCTCGGCCGGCGTCAGTTCGTGCTGCAGATGCTGCACGCGCTCCATCAGCGTGTTGGCGCCGCTGCGTCCGCGCAGGTGCTCGGACAGAATCGTCGCCACGCCATAGAACGCCGGATTCGGCGTGGTGATCACATACGTCGGGATCTCCGACAGGTAGCTGGTGAAGCGCCCCTTGGCCTCGAAGCGCGCGCGGAACGGCGACGAGGCGAACCACTCGCCCATGCGCGGCACGATGCCGCCGCCGATGAACATGCCGCCGAACGCGCCCAGCGTCACGGCCAGGTTGGCGGTGGCGCCGCCCAGCATGGCGCAGAAGCATTCCAGCACCTCCAGGCACAGCGGATCCTTGTCGGTCAGCGCGCCGGCCATGATCTCCTGCGAGGTCAGGTCGCGCACCTGGCGGCCGTTGCGCTTGGCGATGGCGCGGTAGATGATCTCCATGCCGGGGCCGGAAATCAGACGCTCGGTCGATACGTGCGACCAGGTCTGCCACGCGTACTGCAAAATCGAATATTCGCGCTCGTCGGCCGGCGCGAAGTTGGTGTGGCCGCCCTCCGATCCGAGCGTGACGAAGCCGTCCACGGTCGGAATCACGCCCGACACGCCCAGGCCGGTGCCCGGCCCCAGCACGCCGATGACGGAATTGGAGGCCGGCTTGCCGCCGCCCACCTGCATCAGGTCGGCCGGCTTCAGGCCCGGCAGCGACATCGCCAGCGCGGTGAAGTCGTTCACCACCAGCAGCGTGTGCAGACCCAGCGCGCGGCGCACTTCGTCGGTGGAGAATTCCCAGTCGCGATTGGTCATGCGCACATGGTCGCCGCTGACCGGGTTGGCCACCGCCAGCGCCGCGTGGTTCAGCGTGATGTCGGCGTGGTCCGCCAGGTAGGAGCGCAGCATCGCGACGATGTCGGTGTAGTCGTCGCACTTGAGCACGCGCACCGCGCGGAACTCCCCGGGAGCGGTCTGCAGGGCGAAGCGGGCGTGGGTGGCGCCGATGTCGGCCAGCAGGCGCGGGCCGTCGGCAAAGGCGGTGCGATTCAGTTTTTGATCCACTTCAGCTTGTTTCATCGTCGATTCAGTCAAAACAGTTGGCGGAAGCATACCCGAAATACGCGATGTTAAGAAGGAAACTGGTGCAAATTCCCCTCTCCCGCCACGCTACGCGGCGTAGCCGAACCACGCGCCGAAGGCCGGCAGCGCCACCTGGCCGTTGACGACCGTGCCCGGCAGGCCATAGCCCTCCATCTGCCCGGCGCCCACCGCCTGCGGCAGCGCGCAGCTGACCGGCTCCGCACCCAGGTTGAACACGGCGATGATGCCGCGCTCGCCCTCGGCGTCGCGCCGCAGCGCCAGCACCGGCTCGGGCGTGTCGAAGAACTCGATCGCGCCGCGCGTCAACTGCGGCAGCTTGCGGCGCCAGGCGATGAACTTGCGGGTGAACTCCAGCGACGACGCGGCGTCGCCCTCCTGCACCGAGGCCGCCTTGGCCAGGTGGTCCGGCGATACCGGCAACCACGGCTTGCCCTCGGTGAAGCCGCCGTTGGCGCCGGTGGTCCAGGCCATCGGCGTGCGGCAGCCGTCGCGGCCCTTGAACTCCGGCCAGAAGGTGATGCCGTACGGGTCCTGCAACAGCTCGAACGGCACGTCCGCCTCGGCGAAGGCCAGCTCGTCGCCCTGGTACAGGCACGGCGTGCCCTTGAGCGACAGCTGCATCGCCAGGATCATTTTGGCGAACGCCACCGGCGCGGACGGGCCGCCCCAGCGGGTAGCCACGCGCTGCACGTCGTGGTTGCCGACCGACCAGGAAGCCCAGCCGCCCTTGACGCGCGCCTCGAAATTCTCGACCTGTTTGCGGATGTAGTGCGAGGAGCAGGTCGGCACCAGCAGGTTGAAGCTGTAGGCCATCTGCAGCTTGTCGCCGTCGGCGGTGTACTCGGCCATCACGGCCAGCGAATCGTCGGCTCCCACTTCGCCGATGGCGACCGCCTTGTATTCGTCCAGCAGCGTGCGCAGCTTGCGCAGGAACGCCAGGTTCTCCGGCCGGCTCTTGTCGTAGATGTGCGCCTGCATGCCGTAAGGGTTGACGTCCGAGACGGTGGCGGTGTCGCGGTTGACGGCCGGCGGATTACTGCGCAGCTCCAGGTCGTGGAAGTGGAAGTTGCAAGCGTCCAGGCGGATGCCGTCAACGCCGCGCTCCAGCCAGAAGCGCAGCGCGTCCAGGTGCGCCTGCTGCACTTGCGGGTTGTGGAAGTTGAGCTGCGGCTGGCTGACCAGGAAATTGTGTAAATAGTATTGACGGCGGCGGGTGTCCCACTGCCACGACGAGCCGCCGAACACCGACATCCAGTTGTTGGGCGGGTTGCCGTCCGGCGCAGGATCGGACCAGACGTACCAGTCGGCCTTGGGATTGTCGCGGCTGGAGCGGCTCTCCTTGAACCACGCGTGATCCTCGGCTGTGTGCGCCATCACCTGGTCGATCATGATCTTCAGGCCCAGGCTGTGCGCCTTGGCGATCATGGCGTCGAAGTCGGCCAGCGTGCCGAACATCGGGTCGACGTCGCAGTAATCGGCGATGTCGTAGCCGAAGTCCTTCATCGGCGATTTGAAGTAAGGGGAGATCCAAACGATGTCCACGCCCAGCGATGCGATATAGTCCAGCTTTTCCGTAATACCAGGTATATCTCCAATGCCGTCACCGTTGGTATCGTTGAAGCTGCGCGGGTAGACCTGGTAGATGATCGCCTCGCGATACCAGTCCTGGGCGTGCGGGGAAACTTGTGTAAGTTGCTTAGTCATAAGAAAATCCGGGGTTGGCAAAGCTGGGATATAGGTTTGTAGACAATATACATCAGGGTAGTGGAATTTTCAATCCATCCACCACCTGCGGATTAACACAATTAGTCCTTAAAAATCAATGTCTTGCGTATTTTTACAAAAATTCGCCGGATAAAAATAGTAGTCAAACTACACACTCAGGAGAAGAGATAGTGAGCAATACCGGCAACGGGCCGATGCCCCGGCAAATCCCTTACATCATCGCCAACGAAGGGTGCGAACGCTTCAGCTTTTATGGCATGCGCAATATCCTGACGCCTTTCCTGCTCAGCACCCTGCTGCTGTTCGTGCCGCTGGCCGACCGCGCCAGCGAGGCCAAGCACGTGTTCCACACCTTCGTCATCGGCGTGTACTTCTTTCCGTTGCTGGGCGGCTGGCTGGCCGACCGCTGGTTCGGCAAGTACAACACGGTTTTCTGGTTCAGCCTGATCTACGTGGCCGGCCACGCCTGCCTGGCCATCTTCGAGGACAACCTCAAGGGCTTCTACTTCGGCCTGTTCCTGATCGCGTTCGGCTCGGGCGGCATCAAGCCGCTGGTGGCGGCGTTCGTCGGCGACCAGTTCGACCAGACCAACAAGAACCGCGCCAAGGCGGTGTATGACGCCTTCTACTGGATCATCAACTTCGGCTCCTTCTTCGCCTCGCTGCTGATGCCGCTGTTCCTGCGCGACTACGGCCCGGCCGTCGCCTTCGGGATTCCCGGCATCCTGATGGCGATCGCCACGCTGGTGTTCTGGCTCGGCAAGCGCAAATACATCCACGTGCCGCCGGCCGCGCCGAATCTAAACTCCTTCAGCAGCGTGGCCCGCACCGCGCTGATGAGCAAGCAGCCCGGCCAATCGCGGCCCGGGCTGGTGGTGGCCGGCATCGGCGCGCTGGGCGCGGTGGCGTCGTTGTGCATGACACCGCAATGGGGCTTCGTCATCGCCGCCTGCCTGGCGCTGGTGCTGGTGCTGGCGTTCGGCGGCATCGGCGTGTCCATGCAGCTGGACCGCGCGCGCGGCCTGCACAGCGACGCGGCGGTGGAAGGCGTGCGCGCCGTGCTGCGCATCCTGATCGTGTTCGCGATGGTGACGCCGTTCTGGTCGCTGTTCGACCAAAAGGCCTCGACCTGGATCGTGCAGGCCAACTCGATGGAGAGCCCGCTGCTGAACATCCTCGGCTGGGAATTCACGCTGCTGCCGGCGCAGATGCAGGCGGTCAATCCGATCCTGGTGATGCTGCTGATCCCCTTTAACAACCTGGCGCTGTTCCCGATCATGCGCGCCATCGGCATCACGCCGACGCCGCTGCGCCGCATGGGCCTGGGCATCGCGTTGTCGGCGGCGGCTTGGGTGGTGATCGGCATGATCCAGCTGCGCATGGATGGCGGCGACAAGGTGTCCATCCTGTGGCAATTGCTGCCGTATGCGTTGCTGACGCTGGGCGAGGTGCTGGTGTCGGCGACGGGACTGGAATTCGCCTACAGCCAGGCGCCGGCGCCGATGAAGGGCATCATTCTGAGCTTCTGGTACCTGGCGGTCACCATCGGCAACCTGTGGGTGTTGATCGTCAACGCCGGCGTGAAGAACGACGCGGTGGGCTCATACATCGCCGGCAGCGGCATGGGCGTGATCGCGTTCCAGATGTTCTTCTTCGCCGCCTTCGCGCTGCTGGTCGCCGCCATCTTCGCGCTGTACGCGATGCGCTACAAGATGGTGGACAACTACCGCAGCGATGCGTCGAAAGCCGCTTAAGACGTCGCCCATTTGAGGTCACAATTTGTGATCTCAAAGCCAGAAGCAGCATTTCACGTATCAAAACTACAGGTTTTGGATTACCATAACCGGCAAATACAGGGGTATTTGCCGGTTTTTTGTAGCCGCACTACCTAAATCTATAGTTTTGGAGGCGGTGATATGGGCGGTTGGCATCTTGGAGTTTGGCGGCGGGTGGCCGGGGTTTCTGTTGGCGGTGCGTTGGCGTTGAGCTGTGTGGCGGCCGCTGCCGCCGATGCGGCGACGCTCGCCGCCTGTGATGGGCCGTTCGCCACCGTCCTGCAGCCTGCTGTCGCTGCCGATGCGCGGGCTTATTGGCTCAATCGCCAGTTGATCAAATGGCCGGGCGCCGATGCCGCCGGCGGCGTTTTCAAACTCTATCACTCCGCTTCCGCCTTGCTGCACGCGGAGCCTGGGGCGCGCGTGTCCGGCGCGGACGGTGCGCTGGCGTTGATGCGCTTCGATGGCGGCTTGCCAACCGATGTCGCGCAGCGCTTCAAGTTCGTCGGCGACGGCGCGGTGCTGGCGTTGGCCTCCGCCGATGCGGCGCGCCTCGGCGGCGTGCTAACGCAGCAGGTCATGCTGGTGCACGAGGCGGACGATGGCAACGTGCGCGATGCCACCACGCTGCAAATCGCCGGCGCGCTCGATGACTTGTACGCCGGCGCGGCCAAGGCGCGGGATCTGGGCGTCAGTGTCAGCGGCCCCGCCGCGCAGTCGCGCAAGCAGACCGGCTTCAAACTGTGGGCGCCGACCGCGCAGCGCGTCGCGCTGTGCACCTACGCCGACGGCTCCGGCAAAGCCTCCACCCTCACCACCATGCAGCGCGATGACGCCACCGGCATCTGGTCCGCACACCTCGATGGCAACCGCTCCGGCCAGTACTACCAATACCTGGTGGACGTGGTGGCGCCATCGGCAGGCCTGGTGCGCAATCTCGTCACCGACCCTTATTCCATCAGCCTGACCACCGATTCGAAGCGCAGCTACATCGCCGACCTGAACGCCGCTAACCTGAAACCGGCCGGCTGGGACAAGACCCCTGCCCCGAAAAAAGTCACCACCCAATCCGACATGACAGTCTACGAACTGCATGTGCGCGACTTCTCGATTAACGACAGCACCGTCAGCGCCGCCAACCGCGGCAAGTACACCGCCTTCACCGAGGCTGGTTCCAACGGCATGAAGCACTTGGCGGCGTTGAGCAAAGCCGGCATGACCGACATCCACCTGCTGCCGGTATTCGACATCGGCAGCGTGCCGGAAAAAGGCTGCGTCATGCCCGCCATTCCGGCAGGCCTGGCGCCGGACAGCGAGGAACAGCAAGCGCTGGTCGCAAAGACCCAGTCCACCGACTGCTACAACTGGGGCTACGATCCCTACCACTACAACTCACCGGAAGGCAGCTACGCCACCGATCCAGCCGACGGCGCGAAGCGCATCATCGAGTTCCGCCAGATGGTGCAGGCGCTGCACCAGACCGGCCTGCGCGTCGGCATGGACGTGGTGTACAACCACACCTTCATCGCCGGCCAGAATGAGAAGTCGGTACTGGACCGCGTGGTGCCCGGCTACTACCACCGCCTGAACGCCAAGGGTGCGATCGAACGCTCCACCTGCTGCGACAACACCGCCACCGAAAACCTGATGATGGCCAAGCTGATGATCGACTCCGTCGAACAGTGGGCGGTGCAGTACAAAATCGACTCCTTCCGCTTCGACCTGATGGGCCACCAGCCGCGCGCCGCGATGGAACAGCTGCAAGCCCGCGCCGACCGCGCCACCGGCCATCACATCAACCTGATCGGCGAAGGCTGGAACTTCGGAGAAGTGGCCGACGGCGCGCGTTTCGTGCAGGCGTCGCAACTGTCGCTGAACGGCAGCGGCATCGGCACCTTCAGCGACCGTGCGCGCGATGCCGTGCGCGGCGGCGGCGCCGGCGACAGCGGCACGCAGATGATCACGCAGCAGGGCTACATCAATGGCCTGGTGTACGACGCTAACGCGCAAGCGGGCAAGCGCCCCGCCAGCGACCTGCTGCAAGCGTCGGACCTGGTCAAGGCCGGCCTGGCCGGCTCGATCCGCGGCTACCCGCTGCAAACCTGGGACGGCAAGACGCGACAGCTGCAGGACATCGTCTACGGCGGCAACCAGCCGGCCGGCTACGCCAGCGAACCGGGCGAAGTGGTCAACTACGTCGAGAACCACGACAACCAGACGCTGTACGACATCAACGCCTTCAAGCTGCCGCAATCGACCACCAGCGCCGAACGCGCGCAGGTGCAGATGCTGGGTGCCGCGATCAACGCCTTCAGCCAGGGCGTGGCCTACTTCCACGCGGGCTTCGACATCCTGCGATCCAAATCGCTGGACCGCAACAGCTTCGAATCGGGCGACTGGTTCAACCGCATCGACTGGAGCTACCAGGACAACTACTACGGCACCGGCGCGCCGCGCGCGGAAGACAACGGCAAAGACTACGCCCTGATCAAGCCCCTGCTGCGCGACGCCGCCATCAAGCCGTCGCCGAAAGACATCGCTTACGCGCGCGACGCCTTCCGCGACCTGCTGGCGATCCGCTCCAGCAGCACGCTGTTCCGCCTGCGCACGGCGGCCGACATCAAACAGCGCCTGCGCTTCCACAACACCGGCAGCGGCCAGGTGCCGACCGTGATCGTCGCCCACCTGGACGGCGCCGGCTACGCGGGGGCCAACTTCAAGTCCATCACCTACCTGATCAACGTCGACAAAGTGGCGCAGCGCGTGAGGGTCGCGGAAGAAAAGAACCACCGCTACCAACTGCATCCGGTCCACACCAACATGGCCGCAGCGGACAAACGCGTGGCCCTGGAAGCCAAATACGACGCGGCCTCCGGCACGTTTGCAATTCCGCCACGCAGCGCCGTGGTATTCGTAGAAAAGAACTAAACACCGTGATATCTTTTTGGCTCCCTATCGATCCAGAAAGAGATCACGATGAGACGCACCCCTATCGCAGCGCTGCTGCTACTGCTCACGCTCAGTGCCTGCGGTGGAGGCGGCGACTACGCCGCGCAGGCTAACCGCGCACCGGTCGCCATGGCCGGTCCCGCGCAAACCGTCGCAGCCGGTACCTCGATCAAACTGGCCGGCAGCGGCACCGACGCCGATCAGGATCTCCTCAGCTACACCTGGACGCTGACCAAGCCCTCAGGCAGCGGTGCGACCCTGCTCAACGCCAAAGTCGCCACGCCGACCTTCTTTGCCGACCTGCCGGGCGTGTACACCGCCACGCTGGTGGTCGACGACGGCAAACTCAATAGCGCACCATCGTCCGTGATCATTACGGCGCAGTAGCCGCCGCACCTTGTTTAGTGCACCTCGTTTAGTGCGCCGCCATTAAACATGGCGGCCGCCAAGGCCCGCAGGTTCCCGGCGACGGCATAGCTGCTACACTAGATTTTCGCCCGTCACCGTCGTCCAAACCATGAAACTGCACACGCTCGCGCTGCCCCTCTTCTTCTTCGCGCTGACCGCTTCCGCCGCCCCCGTCACCGATCCGGTCGAATTGATCAATCCCCTGATGGGCACCGCCAGCAAGCCGGAACTCTCGAACGGCAATACCTACCCGGCCATCGCGCTGCCGTGGGGGATGAACTTCTGGACGCCGCAGACCGGCAAGATGGGCAATGGCTGGGCCTATACCTACGACGCCGACAAGATCCGCGGCTTCAAACAGACGCACCAGCCCTCGCCGTGGATGAACGACTATGGCCAGTTCGCCATCATGCCGGTAACGGGGAAACTCAAGTTCACGCAGGACGACCGCGCCAGCTGGTTCTCGCACAAGGCGGAAGTGGCGAAGCCCTACTACTACAGCGTCTACCTGGCCGACGCCGACGTCACCACCGAAATCGCGCCGACCGAACGCGCCGCGCAGTTCCGCTTCACCTTCCCCAAGACCGACCAGGCCTACGTGGTGGTGGACGCCTACGACAAGGGCTCGTACATCAAGGTGATTCCGTCGGAGCGCAAGATCGTCGGCTACAGCACGCGCTATGCGCGCGGCCCGCTGCCGAAGAACTTCAAGAACTACTTCGTCATCTACTTCGACAAGCCCTTCGCCTCGACCCGCATCTGGAGCGGCGACAAGCTGGCCGGCGACGTGATGGAACTGTCCAGCGACCATAGCGGCGCGGTGGTCGGTTTCAAGACCGAAAAAGGCGAGAAGGTCGGCATGCGCGTAGCCTCCTCGTTCATCAGCGAGGAACAGGCGGAGCTGAACCTGAAGCGCGAACTGGCCTCCGACAGCTTCGACGCCACCGCGCAAAAAGGCAAGGACGTATGGAACAAGACGCTGAGCCGCATCAGCGTGGAAGGCGGCAGCGACGAGCAGACGCGCACCTTCTATTCCAGCCTGTATCGCATGCTGTTCTTCCCGAATAAGCTGTACGAGATCGACGCCAACAACCAGGTCGTCCACTGGAGCCCCTACAACGGCAAGATCCTGCCCGGCTATATGTTCGCCGGCACCGGCTTCTGGGACACCTTCCGTGCGCTGTATCCCTTCCTGAACCTGATGTACCCGTCGATCAACCGCG
The DNA here is from genome assembly GCA_025548565.1 of Rugamonas sp. A1-17. Classification (GTDB taxonomy): domain Bacteria; phylum Pseudomonadota; class Gammaproteobacteria; order Burkholderiales; family Burkholderiaceae_D; genus Rugamonas. The sequence goes on along the minus strand of JAJLPB010000001.1, from coordinate 723,561 downwards.
AGATGCAGGCCGGCCTGGCCAACGACTACAAGGAAAGCGGCTGGCTGCCCGAGTGGTCCAGCCCCGGCCTGGCCGACGTCATGATCGGGAATAACTCGGCATCGGTGGTGGCGGACGCCTATATCAAGGGCCTGCGCGGCTATGACATCGAAACGCTGTGGCAAGCGCTCAAGCACGGCGCCGACAACGAAGGGCCGATGAGCGCCGTCGGCCGCGCCGGCGTCAAGTACTACAACGAACTTGGCTACGTGCCGTACGACGTCAAGATCAACGAGAACGCCGCCCGCACGCTGGAATACGCGTATGACGATTTCACCATCTACCAACTGGGCAAGGCGCTCGGCAAGCCGCAATCGGAAATCGCCATCTACGCGCAGCGGGCGATGAACTACAAGAAGCTGTTCGACCCGGAGACGGGCCTCATGCGCGGCAAGAACAAGGACGGCAGCTTCCAGTCGCCGTTCAATCCCTTCAAATGGGGCGACGCCTTCACCGAGGGGAACAGCTGGCACTACACATGGTCCGTTTTCCACGACGTGAACGGGCTGGTGGGCCTGATGGGCGGCCGCGAGAAGTTTGTCGCCAAGCTGGATCAGGTGTTCGCGCTGCCGCCGACCTTCGACGAGAGCTACTACGGTGAAGTGATCCACGAGATCCGCGAAATGCAGATCGCGAACATGGGCCAGTACGCGCACGGCAACCAGCCTATCCAGCACATGATCTACCTGTACGGCTACGCCGGCGCGCCGTGGAAGACGCAGTACTGGGCGCGCGAGACCATGAACCGCCTGTACAAGGCCACGCCCGACGGCTACTGCGGCGACGAGGACAACGGCCAGACCTCGGCGTGGTATGTATTCTCGGCGCTGGGCTTCTACCCGGTCACGCCGGCGGTGCCGCAGTATGTGGTCGGCGCGCCGCTGTTCAAGAAAGTCACGCTGCGGCTGGAGAACGGCAAGACGGTGGTCATCAACGCGCCTGCCAACAGCGACAGCAAGCGCTATGTGAACGCGCTCAAGGTCGACGGCAAGGCATACTCGAAGAACTGGCTGAGCCACGCAAGCCTGATGCAGGGCGCGGTGCTGGACTTCGACATGTCCAGCCAGCCGAACAAGCAGCGCGCCACCGCACCGGCCGACGCGCCCTACTCGTTCTCCACCGAGCGGTAGCGCTTACTCCTGACCGATCAGGACGACCGTGTTCTTCGTGCCGAAGTTGACGCTGCCGCCTTTGACGACGGCGGATTTTCCGGAGTAGTAGTCCTTGACTTTCTGGCCGTTGGCGAACACGCCGTGCAGGTTGATGCTGGCGGGTTTGTCGGCCGGCAGGTCCAGCGCGACGACGACCTTGTCGTGCAGCGCGCCCTTGTCATAGGTGCGCTTGAAGACATAAGGCTTCGCCTGCAACTGCTGGTGCACGCCGGCGCCTACCGCGACATGGGCCTTGCGGAACAGGCCTAGTTTGGCCCAATGCGCGCGCACGTCGGCGATCTTGTAGCCGTCGCGCTGCGCGTTTTGCTGCAGCTCGTCCCAGTTCATGAAGGAGCGCAGCTTGGCGTCGCCCACCGCTTCCGCCACATCGAGCTTGCGCGCGGTTTCGTCGCCGTAGTAAATCTGCGCGGCGCCAGGCGCGAGCAGCAGCTTGTTCGCGCTTTCGAAGGGCTTCTTGCGCGAGGCGTCGAACGGCTTGTCGTAGTCGTGCGAGTCCAGGTAGTTCAGCACCGAGTAGCCATCGAGCGCGCCGCCGTGCAGCATGCCCGAATAGCTGCTGAACAGCGACTCGTAATCCTTGGCGGCGTCGTACACCATCCCGAAATTGATCATGCTGTTAAAGCCGTTCTGGTAGTAGTTGGCGGTCTGCCCGCCGCCCAGGTCGAACACCTGCCCTTGCGCGATGTTGTAGTTGAAGACTTCCGCCGTCATGAAGAACTTGTCGTCGCTTAGCTTCTTGTCCGAGTTGGCGCGCTTCCAGTCCTCGTAGGCCGCGCTGGCCACCGTGCCCAGCTCCTTCCACACCTTGGCTTCGACGTGCTTGACGGTGTCGGCGCGGAAGCCGTCCACGCCGTACTTGCGCACCCAGTCCGAATGCCATTTCATCAGGTAGTAACGCGGCGCGCGCGGATAGCCGGTGCGGGCGAAGAACTCATCCAGCTCCTTCACTTCGCGTTCGAAGCGCCCCTCGCGCTGCCATTTCGCCGCCAGGTTTTCCGGCAGCTCGACCGGGGTGTCGCTGTCGGTACGGAAGTCGGGCAGGTTCTTCACCAGCGTGCATTCGATGGTGGTCTTGGCGTCCTTGTAGGTGCACTGCGGGCCGGTGCGTACCCAGTCGTCCGGCCATACATAATCGGTCGCCGTCACCGGGCCTGTCTGGTTCATCACCACATCCAGCAACACGCGGATACCGTGCGCGTGTGCGGCGTCGACGAAGTTGCGGAAGTCGTTCTCCGTTCCCAGGTTGGCGTCGACCGCGGTGAAGTCGGCGGCCCAGTAGCCGTGGAAGCCGTAGGACTTGCCTGTGCCTTCGTCGGTGCCTTCATGGATCTGCTCCACCGGCGGCGACACCCAGATCGCGCTGACGCCCAGGCTGTCGAAGTAGCCCTCGTTGATCTTGGTGGTGATGCCGGCCAGGTCGCCGCCCATGAAACCGCGCAGCGGGCCGGCATCCGCCTTGCGACCGTAGGCCAAATCGTTGCCGACAAAGGCGTTGTTGAAGCGGTCGGTCAGCAGGAAGTAGACAGTGGCGTTCTCCCACAGGAATGGCTGGCGCGCGACCGGCGCGGCGATGGCGGTCGTGTCCACTGTCGCGGCGCCGAGCGCCAACGCCAAAGTCATTGCAAGGGGAGTCAATTTCATGCTGTCGTCCTTAGTTGTGGTTTTATGTGATGACGGTCGGACGCGCGCGTCCGGTCCATCCGGTGATGCCGCCGACCTGCTCGGCGATGAGTATCAATGCGGCCAGGGCCTGCTGTGTGAGCAGGTGGTGGTAAGTCGGATCGGCCTCGTAGCGCTCCAGGTAGACGCGCAGGGTGGCGCCCTCGGTGCCGGTGCCGGACAGCCGGAACACGATGCGCGAGCCGTTGGTCATCACGATACGTATGCCCTGCTGCGTGGCGACCGAGCCGTCGACCGGATCGGTGTACTCGAAATCGTCCGCGAAATCGACCACGTAATGGCCGAGGTCCCGCCCCGCCAGCGTGGGCAGCTTGATGCGCAGGGACGCCATGAGCTCATTGGCGGCCTCGGAAGCGACCGCCTCGTAATCGTGGCGCGAATAGTAGTTTCGGCCGAAGCGCGCCCAATGTTCGTCGACCAGTTGCTGCACCGATTTGCCGGTGACGGCCAGCAGGTTAAGCCAGAACAGTACGGCCCATAAGCCGTCCTTCTCGCGGATATGGTCCGAGCCGGTGCCGTAGCTCTCTTCGCCGCACAGCGTGGCCTTGCCGGCGTCGAGCAGCGTGCCGAAGAACTTCCAGCCGGTCGGCGTTTCGTAGCACGGGATGCCCAGCGCCTCGGCCACGCGGTCGGCCGCGCGCGAGGTGGGCATCGAGCGGGCGATGCCTTTCAACCCGGCGCGGTAGCCCGGCGCCACCGCCGCATTTGCGGCCAGCACGGCCAGGCTGTCGGACGGGGTGACCTCGAACTTGCGGCCGACGATCATGTTGCGGTCGCCGTCGCCGTCGGAGGCGGCGCCGAAGTCGGGCGCGTCGTCCTCCGCCATGATGGCGATCAGCTGCGCGGCATTGACGGGGTTGGGGTCCGGATGATGGCCGCCGAAATCCTCCAGCGGCACGGCGTTGATGACGGTGCCGGCCGGCGCGCCCAGCATGCCTTCGAGGATGGCCTTGGCGTAGGGGCCGGAGACGGCGTGCATGCCGTCGAAGCACATGCGGAAGCCGCTCCCGAACAGCGCCTTGATGGCATCGAAATCGAACAGGCGTTGCATCAGCTCCGCGTAATCGGCCACCGGGTCGATCACCTCCACGTCCATCTGCTCGATGCGCGACGTGGCGATGCGGTCGATGTCGATGGCCGGGGCGTCGCTGATGCGATAGCGCGAGATGCTCTCGGTACGGTGGAAGATCGCCTCGGTCACGCTTTCCGGCGCGGGGCCGCCGGCCGCGATGTTGTACTTGATGCCGAAGTCGCCATCCGGTCCGCCCGGATTATGGCTGGCCGACAGCACGATGCCGCCCAGCGCGCCGTGCTTGCGGATCACGCAGCTGACGGCGGGCGTCGACAGGATGCCGCCCTGCCCCACCAGCACTTTGGCGAAACCATGGGCCGCCGCCATGTGCAGGATGGTCTGCACCGCCTCGCGGTTGTGGTAGCGGCCATCGCCGCCCAACACCAGCGTTTTGCCGGCGCAGTCGCCCAGCGTGTCGAACACGCTTTGCACAAAATTTTCGAGATAGGATGGCTGCCGGAAGACGCTGACTTTTTTCCGCAAGCCGGAAGTCCCCGGCCGCTGGCCAGGGAATGGTTTGGTTGCTACGGTCTGTATGCTCATGTTCGCTCCGCACGGGTGAAGGACTGTATTTGCAGCCCCTGTTTTACCTGTTCCGGCGAAACTGCGGCGCGCAAATACATGGTCAAGCGAACAATCTTACCTCAGCGGGCTACCGGATCGGCGTTATCGCGCACGGCCAGCGTCAGCACGCCGGCCATCACCATGCATACGCCGCCCAGCATCAGGGTCTTGATCGGATGGCCGACGAACCAGTACTTGGTCACGTAACCCAGCAGCAGGCCGCTGACGATCTGCGGGATCACGATGAAGAAGTTGAAGACGCCCATGTAGTAGCCCATGCGCTTGGCGGGCAGCGCGCCGGCCAGGATCGCATACGGCATGGTCAGGATGCTGGCCCAGGCGACGCCGACGCCGACCATCGGCACGAACAGCATGTTCAGGTCATGGATGGCGTAGATGCTGAACAGGCTGATGCCGCCTATCGTCAGGCAGCTCATGTGGACGAATTTACGGCTGGTCATGCGCGCCAGGACAGGCAGGATGAAGGCCGCCAGCGCCGACACGCCGCTGTACACCGCGAACATCACGCCGACATGGTTGCCCGCACTCTGGAACGCGGCCGATTGCGCGTCGGTGGTGCCGAACACGTTTTCGCCGATGGCGTTGGTGGTGTAGATCCACATCGAGAACAGCGCGATCCAGGTGAAGAACTGCACGGCCGCCAATTGCACCATGGTCTTCGGCATGCGCCCGAAGCCGCCGAGGATCTCCCTGAGCGCGTGGCCCAGGCCCTTGGTGCGGCGCTGCTCGGCGCGGAAGGCTGCCATGTCGTCCGGCGGCGTTTCCTTCGCGGTGAGCACGGTCCACAGCACGGCCAGGAAGTAGATCGCGCCGCCGCTGTAGAACGAGTAGCGCACGGTATCGGGAATGGCGCCGCCGACCGGCACGTTGCTCACGCCCAGATGGGTGAAGATGGTCGGCAGCAGCGAGGCGATCACCGCGCCCCAGCCGATGAAGAAGGTCTGCATCGCGAAGCCGGCGGTCTGCTGCGAAGGTCCCAGCTTGTCGCCGACGAAGGCGCGGAACGGCTCCATCGACACGTTGATCGCGCCGTCGAGCAGCCACAGGACGATGGCGGCCATCCACAGCGCGGAGGAATTCGGCATCAGGAACAGCGCGATCGACGCCAGCAAGGCGCCGACAAAGAAGAACGGACGGCGGCGGCCCCAGGTCGGATGCCAGGTGTTGTCGCTCAGGTAGCCGATAATCGGCTGTACCAGCAATCCTGTCACGGGCGGCGCCAGCCAGAACAAAGGCAGGTCATCGGGATTGGCGCCCAGTGTGGAAAAAATCCGGCTGACGTTGGCGTTTTGCAGCGCAAAGCCGAACTGGATGCCTAAAAAGCCTAAGCTCATGTTCCACAGCTGCCAAAACGACAGTATGGGCTTGCTGCTGGAAGATTGCATGCTGCGCGTCCCGGATTATTTTGAAATTTGTAGCAAAATAACACGCGGTCTGATGCGTGTCAATTGAAAGAGTTTCCCAGTAAAATAAAGGAAACAAGCCATCCCAAGGGCAGAATTTTGTAGTCAAATGTAGCCAAACAACAAAATCATAACAACCTTAGAGACCACTCAACTTACATGAAAAGCAATTCCATCGCAAAACTTGCGGCAGTCTTGCCGCTGCTGGTCGCCGGCCAGGCCGGGAACGCGCAAAACGCCGACCGCCGCTTCGACAGCGTTACCCGCCGCGACGGCCAGCTGGAAGTCCAGACCAGCGACGGCAGCTACGTCATCAAGCCCTACTCCGCCGGCATCGTCGAAACCACTTTCGTGCCGAACGGCGAGCAGCTGGATCCGGCCTCGCATGCGGTGGTGCTGGCGCCGGCCAACGTCCGGACCACGCTGACCACAAAGATAAACAGCATCGAATATGCCACACCCGGCATCGCCGTCACCATTACCAAGTCGCCGTTCCAGATTTCGTATGCCTACAAGGGCAAGCGCCTGGTCGCGGAAAAGCATGGCTACATCAAGGTCAAGGACGACGTGGCCACCGGCAGCAAGGATATCAACAAGGGCGAGGCGCGCGAGCTCGAAGGCATCGAGTTCGCGCTGGACAGGGACGAGGCCCTGTACGGCGCCGGCGAGCGCGCGGTGGGCATGAACCGCCGCGGCCATCGCTTCACCTTGTACAACAAGGCGCACTACGGCTACGACGACAAGTCCGAACAGATGGGCTATGCGATTCCGATGGCGCTGTCGTCGAAGATGTATGCGATCCACTTCGACAATCCGCAAACCGGCTACCTCGATTTCGACAGCAAAAAGAACGACAGCCTGACCTACGAAACCATCGGCGGCCGCAAGACCTATCAGGTGATCGCCGGCGACAGCTGGGAGGACGTGGTGGACAACTACACCAGCCTGACCGGCAAACAACCGCTGCCGCCGCGCTGGGCCTTCGGTAATTTCGCGATGCGCTTCGGCTACCGCAACGAGGCCGTTGCGCGCGACACCGTCAACAAATTCATCGCCGACGATATCCCACTCGACGCCATCGTGTTCGACCTGTTCTGGTTCGGCAAAGAGATCAAGGGCACGATGGGCAACCTGGCCTGGGACAAGGACAGCTTCCCCAATCCCACCGGCATGATCGCCGACTTCCAGAAAAAAGGCGTGCAGACGGTGGTGATCACCGAGCCCTTCGTCCTCGATACGTCCGCCAAATGGAAGGACGCCGTCGAGAACAAGGCGCTGGGCACGGACGCAGCCGGCGCGCCGCTGGCCTATGACTTCTACTTCGGCCACACCGGCTTGATCGACATCTTCGGCAAGCCGGGCAAGGACTGGTTCTGGAACATCTATAAGGGCCTGCGCCAGCAGGGCGTAACCGGCGTGTGGGGAGACCTGGGCGAACCGGAAGTCCACCCGACCGCCATGCGCCACGCGACCGGCAGCGCCGACCAGGTGCACAACATCTACGGCCATCAATGGGCGAAGCTGGTGGCGGAAGGCTACCAGCGGGACTTCCCCACCGAACGCCCGTTCATCCTGATGCGCGCCGGGTACTCGGGCACGCAGCGCTACGGCATCATCCCGTGGTCCGGCGATGTGGACCGGAGCTGGGGCGGTTTGCAGGCGCAGCCCGAGATCTCGCTGCAAATGGGGATGCAGGGCACGGGCTATATGCACTCGGACCTGGGCGGCTTCGCCAACCCGGTGCTGGACAATGAGCTCTACACGCGCTGGCTGCAGTACGGCGTGTTCCAGCCGATCTTCCGCCCGCACGCGCAGGACGAGGTGCCGCCGGAGCCGGTCTATCGCGAGGACCGTACCAAGGCGCTGGCGCGCGAGGCAATCCGCCTGCGCTATCGCCTGCTGCCGTATAACTACACGCTGGGCTTCGACAACAACCAGAAAGGCCTGCCGCTGATGCGCCCCATGCTGTACGAGGAGCCGGGCAATGCCAGGGTGCGCGCGATGTCGTCGACCTACTTGTGGGGCAAGGACTTCCTGGTCACGCCGGTGCTCAAGCAAGGCGCGACGACAGCCGATGTCTACTTCCCTGCGCGCAGCGCGTGGTTCGATTTCTACAGCGGCGAGAGGCATGCCGGCGGTGCCACCGAAGCGGTGAAGCTGAGTGACGACCACATACCGGTCTACGTACGCGCCGGCGCCTTCATCCCGATGGTCAAGGTGGTGCAGACCACGCGCGATTACTCGACCAAACAACTCGAACTGCACTACTACCACGACGCCTCGGTCAGCGCCGGCGCCGGCAAGCTGTATGACGACGACGGCGCCACCGCGCAAGCCTACGAACAAGGCAAGTACGAGCTGCTGCACTTCGCCAGTAAGCTACAGGGCCGCAGCCTGACCCTGCGCATCGAATCGGAAGTGGGCAAGCAGTACGAGCGCCCGGAACGCAGCATCGCGCTGCAGGTGCATAACGTGACGGCCCACCCGTCGCTGGTGCGCGTCGAAGGCAAGCCTGTCATCTTCGTCTGGGACGAAGCGGCCAAGGTGCTGAACATCCAGCTGCCGGCCAGCAGCCTGCCTGCCCGGAGTGTCATCATCACCCTGTAAGCGTGTATGATTGTCGGCCATCGAATCGACCGGTTCGATGGCCAAACAAGACTACAAGGGAGATGCCAGTGTCACCAAAAATCATCAGCACGCTGTTCGCGCTCAGCGCCATGACAGCCGCCAGCACCACCGTGCTGGCCGCCCCCGCAAAAAAACCCACCGTCGCGGAAGCCGAGCGTTTTCTCGCCGATACCGAAGAGCGCCTCAATAAGCTCAACAACGAACAGTCCCGGGGCGCCTGGGTCGGGTCCAACTTCATCACCGACGACACGGAAGCCATCGCCTCCTTCTTCGCCGAGCGCTATCTGACAGCGGCCGGCGAGGCGGCGATCGGCGCGCGCCGCTTCAACGGCTTGAAGCTGCCGGCAGAGTCGGCGCGCAAGATGATGCTGTTGCAGCAGACGCTGGTCTTCGCCGATCCGAAGGAACGCGAACAATACGCGCAGCTGCAGGCCGCGATGAACGGCGCCTACGGCAAAGCCAAGTACTGCCCGAAAAAGCCCGACGGCACGGCCGACGCCTGCATGGCGCTGGGCGAAATGGAGAAGGTCCTGGCCAACAGCCGCGACGAGGCCAAGCTGAAGGAAATGTGGACCGGCTGGCACGCGCAGTCGCCGTCCTACAAGCAGAAATACACCGAGTACGTCGCCCTGTCGAACAAGGGCGCCAAGCAGATGGGCTTTGTCGATACCGGCGCGATGTGGCGCGCGCAGTACGACATGCCGCCGGAGGCATTCTCCGCCGAGATGGAGCGCCTGTGGCAGCAGGTCAAGCCGCTGTATGACGCGCTGCACACCTACACCCGCTACAAGCTGCGCCAGACCTATGGCCCGGACGTGGTGCCGCTGACCGGCCCGATTCCCGCCCACCTGTTCGGGAATATGTGGAGCCAGAGCTGGACCAACCTGTATCCGATCCTGAAGCCCGCGACGGGCGCCAGCAGCTTCGACCTGACCAAGGTGCTGGAAGAGCGCAAGACCGACGCCAAGCAGATGACGCAATACGCCGAGCGTTTCTACACCTCGCTGGGCATGCAGAAGCTGCCGGAGTCGTTCTGGGAACGCTCGCTGCTGACCAAGCCGCGCGACCGCGACGTGGTGTGCCACGCCTCCGCCTGGCCGCTGAACGAGAAGGACGATGTTCGCATCAAGATGTGCATCACGCCGACGGCCGAGGACTTCACCACGATCCACCACGAGCTGGGTCACATCTACTACTTCCTCGCCTACACCAAGCAGCCCTTCCTGTTCCGCAATGGCGCCAACGACGGCTTCCATGAAGCCATCGGCGACACGGTCGCGCTGTCGATCACGCCGAACTACCTGCAGAAGGTGGGCCTGATGGACAAGGCGCCGGATGCCGACGCCGACATCGGCCAGCTGCTGGAGCGCGCATTGAGCAAGGTCGCGATCCTGCCGTTTGCCTACTCGGTCGACAAGTGGCGTTGGGACGTCTACTCCGGCAAGACCAAGCCGGCCGACTACGACAAGAGCTGGTGGCAGCTGCGCGAGCAGTACATGGGCATGAAGCGCCCTGTCGCCATCGACGCCAGCGGCGCGGGCTTCGACGCCGGCGCCAAGTACCACGTGGCGGCGGACGTGCCGTATGCGCGCTACTTCCTGGCCGATATGCTGCAGTTCCAGTTCCACCGCGCGCTGTGCCGCGAGGCCGGCTATACGGGTCCGCTGCACCGCTGCTCGGTGTACGGCAACGCCAAGGCCGGCGCCAAGCTGCAGCAGATGCTGGCGATGGGCGCGAGCAAGCCGTGGCCTGAGGCGCTGAAGGCGATTTCGGGCGAGGACAAGATCGACGGCGGCGCGCTGCTCGACTACTTCGCGCCGCTGAAAACCTGGCTCGATACGCAGAACGCAGCCTTCGCGGCGGCGGAGAAGAAGTAACCCCTCCTGTGTATGTTAAGTTATTGATTTGGCACCCCGTCAAAGAGTGCCAAATCAAATAACTACACATATAACTACAGGAGACAAAATGGGTCTTGGACTGGTGAAGAACGTCGTCATCGTCGGCGGCGGCACTGCTGGATGGATGACCGCCGCCGCGCTCTCAACGCTGATTTCAAACGGATGCAAGATCCGCCTGGTCGAATCGGACGAGATATCGACCATCGGCGTCGGCGAGGCCACCATCCCGGTCATTCGCGGCTACAACCAGTTGATCGGCGTCGACGAAAACGAATTCCTGCGCCAGACCCAAGGCACCTTCAAACTCGGCATCGAATTCGTCAACTGGGGCAAGCAGGGCGACTCCTACATGCACGGCTTCGGCGTGATCGGGCGCGACCAACTGCTCGCCAAGTTCTACCAGTACTGGCTCAAGCTGTACCAGGACGGCCAGGTGCCGGACATCGAACACTACTCGATCAACACCGTCGCCGCCCGCAAGAACAAATTCCTGCGCGCCGTCAGCGACAGCACGGGCTCCCCGCTGTCCGACATCTCCCACGCCTTCCACTTCGACGCCGCGCTGTACGCCAAGTACCTGCGCGGCCTGAGCGAAAAACGCGGCGTGCACCGCACCGAAGGCCGCATCACCGAAACCGTGCTGCGCGCAGACGATGGCCACGTCCAGGCCATCGTGCTGGAAAACGGCGAGCGCATCGAGGGCGACCTGTTCATCGACTGCTCGGGCTTCCGCGGCCTGCTGATCGAGGGCGCGCTCAACACCGGCTACGAGGACTGGTCGCACTGGCTGCCGTGCGACCGTGCTATCGCCGTGCCGTGCGAATCCGTCAGTCCGCTGCTGCCCTACACCCGCTCCACCGCGCACGACGCAGGCTGGCAGTGGCGCATCCCGCTGCAGCACCGCATCGGCAATGGCCATGTCTACAGCAGCAAATTCATGGAGCCGGAACAGGCGGAATCCATCCTGATGAATAACCTGGACGGCAAGCCGCTGGCGCAACCGCGCCATCTGCGCTTCACCACCGGCAAGCGCAAACGGGCCTGGAACAAGAACGTGGTGGCCATCGGCCTGGCGGGCGGCTTCATGGAGCCGCTGGAATCGACCAGCATCCACCTGGTGCAGACGGGGATCACGCGGCTGCTGACGATGTTCCCGCACAAGGGCTACGACCAGCCGGACATCGACGCCTTCAACCAGGCGACCGACGAGGAATACGCCGCCATCCGCGATTTCCTGATCCTGCACTACAAGCTCAATGCGCGCGAGGGCAAGCCGTTCTGGGACTACTGCCGCAACATGGAGATACCGGCCACGCTGCAGCGGCGCATGGATCTGTACCGCAGCAATGGCCGCATCATCCGTGGCAGCGATGAGCTGTTCACCGAAACGAGCTGGCTGCAGGTGATGCACGGCCAGGGGCTGCGCGCCAAGGGCTACCACCCGCTGGTGGACCAGCGCTCGGCGGAGGATATCGCCGCCTTCCTGGGCAACGTCAAGGAGGTGGTGCTGCGCTGCGCCGAGCATATGCCGACGCACGAGGAATACATCGCCTCGTGCTGCGCGGCGCCGCAGCTTTAAAACGGCTAGCGCACGCCGTAGTTCGGCCGCTTCATCTGCATCGCCGCCGATGCGCAGTGGGCGTTGATGAAGTCTTCGTGGCCCGGCATCTTGGCGGCGCAGTTCTCCACCACGGTCTTGATGGCGCGCAGGTGGGCCTCGATCTGCTCTTGCGGATACAGGTCCACCAGCGGATGGTAGGACTGCGGCCGCATGCCCTGCCCCAGCATCACCTGCAGCCAGCTCACGGTGGCGAACATCTCGTCCTTCTCGCGGTAGAAGCGGCCGTGCTGCCTGAACAGGTCCATCTTCTGCTTCAGGCTTTCCGGTACCTCCATCGTGCGGCAGTAGTTCCAGAACGGCGTGTCATCGCGCTCAGTCGCGTGGTAGTGCAGCACCAGGAAGTCGCGGATCTTGTCGACTTCGAAGTGCGCCTGGCGATTGAACTCGTCGATGTTCCGCTGGTTGAAATCGTGGTCGGGGAAAAAGCTCATCAAGCGCGCGATGCTCGACTGGATCAGATGGATGCTGGTCGATTCCAGCGGCTCCATGAAACCGCTGGACAGGCCGATCGCCACCACGTTCTTGTTCCAGATTTTCCTGCGCTTGCCGGTGACGAAGCGCAGTGGCTTGGGCTCGGCCAGCGGCGCACCATCAAGATTCGCCATCAGCTGCGCGGTGGCTTCGTCGTCGCTGATGTATTTGCTCGAATAGACGTGGCCATTGCCGATGCGGTGCTGCAGCGGGATGCGCCACTGCCAGCCGGCCGTGCGCGCGGTGGCGCGCGTGTATGGCGTGACCGGCCCGCGCGATTCGCACGGCACCGCCAGCGCGCGGTCGCACGGCAGCCAGTGGGTCCAGTCCTCATAGCCGGTTTTCAGCGCCCCCTCGATCAGCAGGCCACGGAAACCGGAGCAGTCGATGAACAGGTCCGCCTCGATACGCTCGCCGTTCTCCATCGTCACCGCCGCCACATGACCGTCACCCTCGCGCAGGATCACGTCGGCGATCTTGCCCTCGGTGCGGGCCACACCGCGCGCTTCGGCGAACTTGCGCAGGTAACGGGCATACAGGCCTGCGTCGAACTGGAAGGCGTGGGCGATGTGCGACACCGGCGAATTACCTGCATCGACCGCGCGCATGAATTTGTTCTGCGGCGCGGCCACCGCCGCCAGCGAGTAGGCGCCGAATTCCGGCGCCAGCCCGGCCTGGTGCAGCTTGAGCCAGTAGTGGTGGAACTCGACCAGGCCCATGTCCTGGCCGATGCTGCCGAAGGTGTGGATGTAGTTCTCGCCCAGCCGCCCCCAGTCGACGAACTGGATGCCCAGCTTGAAGGTGCCCTGCGTCTCACGCAGGAAGTCGTCTTCGGCTATGCCCAGCGCCTGGTTGAACAGTTTGATCTGCGGGATGGTGGCCTCGCCCACGCCGACGGTGGAGATCTCGTCCGACTCCACCAGGCGCACCTGGTAATGGCCGCCCAGCAGTTTGGACATGGCCGCCGCCGTCATCCAGCCGGCGGTGCCGCCGCCGACGATCAGGATCTGCTTGATGCGGCGGTCCGCTTGATTGTGCTGCATGCTTGTCTCCAGCTTTTGTATTGTCCGATATTGTGCACGAAAAAAAACACCCCCTGCCGGCTGCTGCTGACAGGGGGTGTTTTGGGCCGGTCCGAATTACATCTTGTAGTTCAGGCCCAGCAGCATGGTGCGGCCGTACTTGGTGTACTCGCCTGGCACTTTCAGGGTGCCGTTGCTCAGGGTGGTCTGGTAGGCGGCGTCGTTCGCGTTGATCACCTGGAACAGCAGCGACAGGCCTTTGTACTGACCTTCCTTGAACTCGTAGCCGACCTGGAAGTCCACTTGCGCGGCGCCCTTGATGTCGGTGAAGGTGCGGTCGGCGCCGAAGCCGGTCACTTCGCCACGGAAGTTGGAGCGCTCGCTGCGGGTTACGCGTGCCGAGTAGCCCGACTTCTCGTAGAAGAACTGAACGTTCGACACGGTGCGCGACAGGCCAGGCAGTGCGCCGGTGGTGCCAGGACCGTCCGGAGCGATCTCGCTCTTGGTGCGGGAGATCGAGCCGGTGGCGCCGAAGCCGTCCAGGCCAGTCCACAGGACCTTGCCGTCGATGGAGCCCGACAGTTCCACACCCTTGATCGAACCGCCGGTGCCGTTGGCTGGGCGGGTCAGCGTGCCGATGTTCGATTTCGGCGTCACGCCATCGTTAGGATAGCTGGTGAAGTCGAACGGCACGATCTGGTCGTAGATGTAGGTGCTGAGCTTCTTGTAGAAGGTCGCGGCGCTGAAGTAAGTGCTCTTGTCGAAGTACTTCTCGTACGTCAGGTCGATCGCGTTGGCGCGCCATGGCTTCAGGTTCGGGTTGCCGCCGCTGCCGCTCCACAGCAGCTTGGTGGTATCCACCGACGCGCTCGACGACGCGCGCAGCTGGTCCAGGCGTGGACGGGCCATCGTCTTGCCCAGGCCGAAGCGCACGTGCTGCTCGCTGCCCAGGTCGAAGTTCAGGTTCAGGCTAGGCAGGAAGTCGTTGTACGACGTACCTTCTTCCGCCGACTTCGGCGCGTTCAGGTTGTTGGTGTCGACGTTGTACGCGTTCGAGCTCTGGTTGGTGTGGATCATCTGCACACCGAAGTTGCCCTTCACCGGCACACCCCAGGTGTCGTCGATGCCGACCTTGGCGTAGGCGGTCGAAACCTTCTCGCTGACCAGCCAGTCCTTGTTGTAGATGTCCTGGTGGATCTTAGGCGTCAGCGTATACACGCTGTTGAGGGCCCCCATGATGTCGTAGCTCATGATGCCAGGGATGCCGGCGAAGCCCAGCGAGGTCGGATCCTGGATCAGGTTGGCAGGCACGCCGATCGGCGCGCGGCCGTTCTTCAGATTGACCAGCATCTCCGCCGATTGACGGGTCTTGTCGCGCTTGGTGAAGTTGACGCCCACGTCCAGGTTGCTGAACATGCCGTCCAGGCTGCGCCTGGCCGAGAAACGGGCCGATTTCAGCTTGTCGGTCACTTGCGGATACTTGACGTAGCCGTCCTGGCCCCAGCCGCCCGAGTCGCTCAGCTTGACGACGGAAGGATCGGCATAGTTCAGGCCGGTGGTCACTTGCGGCAGGCCGGTGTTGTTGTCGCGAACGATCTTGGCGGTGTCGGTGGTGGATGCGCCGGCGTAGGTTTCCAGGATCATGTCCTGGCGGTCGGCCTTCGAGTAGCTGAAGTCGGCGATGCCGGTCCAGTCTTCGTTCATGCGCAGCTTGTTGTTCCAGCCGATGGCGAACAGCTTGTCGCGGTTGGTGTTCAGGTCGTTACGCAGCACGGGCTTGATGCCGCCCACGGTCGCGCTCTGCAGCACCTGGGTGCCGCCGTAGCTGGCGAACACAGGGTTGGCGTAGGTCAGGTCGCCCATCCAGTTGCCGGTGCCGAACTGCATGCCACGGATGGTGGTGTCGGAATCGAATTTCGAGTAGTAGGTGTCGACCATCGACTGGAAGTCGCGGGTCGGCTTCCACTGCACGACCGCCATCAGGCCGTCGCGGGTTTGCTTGGTCGAGCCGGCGTCGATCTCGTTGCCGGAGTTGGCCAGGCCGGTGGTGCTGCCGGTCTTCGGATCGATGCCGTAGCCCCAGCTGCTCCACTTCTGGTACTGCCCCGGGGAATCCAGGCGGGCGTAGCCCAGCGCCACACCCAGGGTGCGGTTGTTGAACTGGTCGATGTAGATGCCGCTCAGGCGGTAGCCCTTGTCCTTGTAGCCGGCGTTCTGCTTGCCCAGCGAGTTCTTCTCGCCGCGCACGTTGATCGCCATGGTGCGGCCGGGGAATTCCAGCGGACGCACGGTTTGCAGGTCGACGGTGCCCGACAGGCCCTGGCCGACCAGCGATGCGTCAGGGGTCTTGTAGACCACGGCGCCGTTGATCAGTTCCGATGGATACTGGTCGTATTCAACGCTGCGGTTGTCGCCGGTGGACGCCTGCTCACGACCGTTGAGGGTGGTGGTCGAGAAGTCTGGCGCCAGGCCGCGGATGCTCAGCACCTGGGCGCGGCCGGCCACGCGTTGCGCGGCCACACCTGGCAGGCGCGACAGCGATTCGGCGATCGACACATCCGGCAGCTTGCCGATGTCTTCAGCGGAGATCGCTTCAACGATGGATTCGGAATTCTTTTTAACGGAGATCGCGTCTTCGATACCACGGCGGATACCGGACACTTTCACCGTTTGGATTACAGGCGCGTCGGCGGCCTGGCCGGCGGTCGCGTCTTGCGCGTAGGCGGAACCGGAAATAGCGGACAGCAGCATTGCACAGCCGGCTGCTACCGGGCTCAACTTAAATGCAACGCTGGTCGGAGCCGGGCTGGCGCCGCGCTGGTTGGCGGAATTCATCATCAAATGTCCCTCACTCATCTAAAAACATACCCGCGACACCACAGCCTGCTCTCGCAACATCGACTACACGGGTTCCAAGGAATTGCAAACGTTCTAAAAGACGTTCTATGAAGAATTTTGTACTAAAACTAGATTCTGTGTCAATCAGACTTCAGTCACGCTACGCTCACAGAGGGGCGCCAGCCCTTGGCCCTCCCGTGAAAAAGCCGTGCGCGTTGTATTTCGGCTACAGAAGATCGCATGACAAAGTGTAGTGGAACTACATATTTGACCTCAATACCACTTCGATCCGTAGCATTTCCAACGTCGCCGCCATGAATAAGTTGCCACAAGGACAATTTCAAAGCAGGTTCAACTGTCGAATGTATTAAAACTAGAAACCCGCATTTGATGCCCCACCGCTTTCATAGTATTCTCGGGCGGAACTGCACAGAAAAACAGCTGTAGTCCGACTACCTGATGGAGACACCATGAGTAAAATCCTCGCCGCCGCGCTGCTGTCCGCGCTGCCGTTCATCGCCCACGCCGACAACTACCGCATCGAGCACATGGACCCGCCGCTGTGGTGGACCGGCATGCACAACGGCGCGCTGCAACTGATGGTGCACGGGCCACACATCGCCGACCTGGAGCCGGCGCTGGCCTACCCCGGCGTGCGCATTGCCTCGGTGGCGCGGGTCGCCAACCGCAACTACCTGTTCGTCAACCTGGAGATCGCACCGGACGCCAAGCCAGGGCGGATGGACCTGGTGTTCAAGCGCGACGGCCAGGCGGTGCACTACAACTACCAGCTGCTGGCGCGCGCCGCCGGCTCGGCCCAGCGCGCCGGCTTCAACAGCAGCGACGCCATCTATCAGGTGATGCCGGACCGCTTCGCCAACGGCGATCCCGCCAACGACAACGCGGCCGGCATGACCGAACGCGCCAACCGCGCCGATGCCTCCGGCCGCCACGGCGGCGACCTGCGCGGCATGGCCGAACATCTGGACTACATCGCCGGCATGGGCTTCACCACCGTCTGGCCGACGCCGCTGCTGGAATCGAATTCGACGGCCTACTCCTACCATGGCTACGCCACCACCGATCATTACCGCATCGATCCGCGCTACGGCAGCAACGAGGAGTACCGCGCCTTTGTCGCGCAGGCGCGCGCCAAGGGGCTGGGCGTGATCCAGGACGTGGTGCTGAACCACATCGGCGACAAGCACTGGTGGATGCAGGACATGCCGATGGCGGACTGGCTGACCTACCAGGGCAAATTCGTGCCGACCGAGCACCATCGGGTGGCGCTGCAGGATCCGTACGCGTCGGACCAGGACAAGCGCAACTTCACCGAGGGCTGGTTTGTCGAAGGCATGCCGGACCTGAACCAGGCCAACCCTTATGTGGCGACCTATCTGATCCAGAACGATATCTGGTGGATCGAGTACGCGGGCTTGTCCGGCCTGCGGGTCGACACCTACGGCTATTCCAACACCGAATTCCTCAGCCGCTGGTCCGGCAGCGTGATGGCCGAGTATCCGAAGCTGAACCTGGTGGGCGAGGAGTGGAGCCCGCTGATACCGGTGGTCGCGCACTGGCAGGAGGGCAAGCAGAATTTCAACGGCTACGTGTCGCACATGCCGAGCATGATGGACTTCCCGCTGACCGATGCGATGCGCCGCGCGCTGGCCGCGCCGGAAGGCGCCGAGCATGGGCTGACCAATCTGTATGAGACGCTGTCGCAGGACTACCTGTATCCGAACGCCGGCAACCTGGTGCTGTTCGAGGGTAATCACGACGTGTCGCGCATCTACAGCGAGCTCAATGCGGACGATGGTTTGTTCCGCATGGCGATGGCCTTCATCGCGACGGCACCACGCATTCCGCAGTTCTACGCCGGCACGGAAATCCAGATGACCAGCACCACCAAGGGCCGCGACGATGCATCCTACCGTCGCGACTTCCCCGGCGGCTGGCGCGGCGACGCGGTCAACGCCTTCACCGGCGCGGGACTGAGTCCGCAGCAGGCGGCCGCGCAGGCGTATGTGAAGAAGCTGTTCAACTGGCGCAAGGGCGCGTCCGTGATCCATCATGGGAAAATGATGCACTACGGGCCGGAGCAGAACACCTACGTCTACTTCCGCTACGACGGCGCCAAAAAAGTCATGGTAGCCTTGAACAAGAACGCCACCGACACCGTGCTGAAAACCGCACGCTTCCATGAGATGCTGAACGGCGTGCGCGCCGGCGTTGACGTCATCAGCGGCAAACGCATTTCGCTCGATGGCGAAGTCACACTGCCCGCGCGCTCGGCGCTGATACTGGAGATCGATCAATGAAGCTGGCCCGCCGCCGCCTTGGCGCCCTGTCCCTCGCCCTGCCCGCATTGGCGGCCGGCGCCGCCACTACGCTAAGCACCAGCTATCCCACCTGGGACGGCAAGCAGGAGACCGTGCGCTATGCCACGCCGGACGCCGGCGCCCCGCTGCGCAGCTACACGCAATCGACCACGATGCGTGTACGCGACGGCGGCAAGCAGGAGATCAGCTACGCGGAGGTGGACGGGTTGCCGTCTGTCCGCAGCGGCAACCTGGCCTTCGATGCCTTGTTCGCGCTGGCGGGCGTCGAGATGAAGCAGGACTCGGTCAGCGAGATCCGCGACGGCAGCTACAACGGCGGCAAGGCCATCGCCTGCGATTGCTTCGAAACGGGAGAGCTGTGGCACTACGTGTGGACGCGCGACCTGTCCTATGCGGCCTCGCTGGGACTGGGCATGCTGGACCCGCGCCGCGTGCGCAACTCGCTGGAGTTCAAGCTGTCCGGTTATCGCGATGGCGTGCGGCCGGGCGCGCACGTCGCCGGCAGCGCCGGCGGTTTGCAGATCATCCAGGACACCGGCAGCGGCGGCAGCTGGCCGGTCAGCACGGACCGCGTCAGCTGGGCCTTCGGCGCGGAGGAAGCCTTGAGGGCGCTGGCGCCGGACGAGCGCAAGGCCTTCGCGGCGACCGCGCTGCGCGCGCTGTCCAACACGCTGGAGAACGACCGGCTGGCCGCCTACGATCCGGTGGACGGCTTGTACAACGGCGAGGAATCCTTCCTCGACTGGCGCGAGCAAAGCTACGCCAGCTGGATCGCGGGCGACCTGTCCAGCATGGCGACGTCGAAGGCGCTGTCCACCAACGCCGGGCATTACAAGGCGCTGACGCTGGCGGCGCGGCTGGCGAGGGAACAAGGCGACGCGGCATTGGCGGACAAGTATGCGGCGTGGGCGGCGGATCTGAAGCGCGCCATCAACCAGCGCCTGTGGCAGGCCGACGCCGGCATGTACAGCAGCCTGACGGCCGGCCATTTCGACGGCACGCCGATGCACAAGTACGACTGGCTGGGGCAATCGCTGGCGATCGTCACCGGCATCGCCGACCGCAAGCAGGCCGAGAGCATCCTGGCCCATTATCCGCATGGTCCGCTCGGCGCGCCGGCGATCTATCCGCAGCAACCAGGCGTGGCGATCTACCACAACCGCGCCATGTGGCCGTTCGTAACGGCCTTCGGCCTGAAGGCGGCGGCGATGAGCGGCAACGTCGCCGTCGCCGATGCGGCCTACGATACGCTGGTACGCGGCGCTGCGCTCAACCTGTCCAACATGGAGAACCTGGAGTGGCTGTCCGGACAGCCGATGCTGAAGGACCATCAGGGACAGCGCGACTTGAGCGGACCGGTGGTGGACTCGCGGCGTCAGCTGTGGTCCGTCGGCGCTTACCTGGGCATGGTGATTGGCGGCGTGTTCGGCGTGCAGACGACGGACGACGGCATCGCGCTGCATCCATTCGTGACGGCCAAACTCCGGCGCGAAGCGTTCGCGGGCAGCGATGCCATCACGCTGAACAATCTGACGCTGCGCGGCAAGCGCGTGCAGATGCGCCTGTCGCTGCCGCCCGCCGCGCGTGGCGATGGTTATTACGAAGCCGATACCATCACGCTGAACGGCAAGCCGGCGTCGGCCTCGCTGGCCTGGTCGGCACTGGCCGAGGACAACATCATCGAGATCCGGCTCGGCAAGTTGCTGGCTGGCCAGCAGGTCAAGCGCAGCGTCAGCGCGCAACCGCTGGCGGCCGATCCTGCCGTGTATGCGCCGCCGGAGCCACGCATCGTCAAGCTGGAGCGCGGCACGTACGGTTTCCCGACGCTGCATCTTGAGGTCGCCGGCAAGGGTGTGGTCTACAACATCTACCGCAATGGCAAGCTGGCCACGCAACGCGTGAGCGCCAGGACCTGGGCCGACCGCCGCGCCACACTGCCGGGCCATGGCGAGAGCGACAACCTGTGCTACTCGGTGGAGGCGATGTATGCCGGCTCGGGCAACCGCAGCCATCACAGCGCACCGGTCTGCCTGGACAACGGCGTGGAGATCGCCGCCGGGGACCGCCGCGTGCAGCCGAGCGTGGCCGAAGCCGATGGCCGCATCGCCGGTTGGGGCGCGCCCACCGATACCTTCGCGGTGCAGGACATCAAAGTCGAGCGCGATGGCAGCTACGCCGTGCAGCTCAAGTACCGCAACACCGCGCACCAGGTCAACCTGGGCATCACCGGCGGCGTGAAGTGGATGACGCTCAGGGATGGCAACGGCGCGATCGTGGCGCAAGGCGTGGTGGCGCTGCCGCATTCGCCGGCCAACGCGGGGCCGTCGTGGTCGACGCCGTTGAAGGCCGCGCTCAAGGCGGGCAACTACCGCCTGGAGCTCGGCGACTTCTACAACATGAGCTACCTGCAAAGTAACGCCACCTACGGCGACGCGGGCGGCGTCAAGGGGCCATCGAACCGCTTCGACATCCACGGCGTCCGCATCATGCCGCTGCCGCGCGGCGCCGGCGCGGCGGGCGGCTAACTGGCAGCGTCCACCGGCGCCGCCAGCCGGCGGCGGTTCACCAGCAGCGTCTCCAGCTCGTCCGGCGGCACGGCGGCGCTCAGGCAGAAGCCGAAGGCCTCGTCGCAGCCCATGGCCGTCAGCTGGGCCAACTGGTCGCCGGTCTCCACGCCGCCGGCGATCACCTGCATGTTCAGCGTATGGGCCATCGCGATGATGGCGCGCACCATCGCCCCCTCGTCCGCCGTCCGGCCGTCGCCATGGCGCTCGCACGGATGCTGGGCCGCGCGGCGCAGGTCGTCGACGAAGGATTTGTTGATCTTCACCAGATCGACCGGGAAGCGCCGCAGGTAATTGAGCGACGCATAGCCGGTACCGAAATCGCTGATTGAAATGCGCATGCCCAGCTGCTTGAACTGGCGCAGCACGGCCTCGCAATTCTGGTTCTTGTCGATCAACATGTCCTCGGTGATTTCCAGTTCGATGTAGCGCCCCGGCACACCGGCCTGGTCCAGGATGTCGGCAAAGATGGCGGCGATGTCCTTCTGGTAGAACTGGCGCTGCGACAAATGCACCGACACCGTCAGCGGATGGCCCAGCTCCATCCAGCGGCGCGCCTGGGCGGCGGCGGTGGCCAGCACCCACGCGCCCACCGGCAGGATCAGCGCGCTGTCCTCCAGCACCGGCAGGAAGTCCGGCGGCATCACCAGCCCCAGTTCCGGATGGCGCCAGCGCAGCAGCGCCTTGGCGCCGGTGATCTTCTGTTCGTTCAGGTTCAGCTTGGGCTGATAGGTCAGCACGAATTCGCCGTGCTCCAGCGCGTGGCGCAGCGCGGTCTCCAGCACCACCCGCGAGTATGCCTTGGCCTGCATGCTGGGCGCGAAACGCACCCCGGCGCCCTTGCCGCGCTGCTTGGCCGAGTACATCGCCAGGTCGGCCTTCTCCAGCAGCGCCTCGATGTCGAGGTCGTCGTCGGGATAGATGGCGATACCGATGCTGGCGGCCACCGCCAGCGTCTCGCCGTGGACCGGGAACGGCGCCGCGATCGCGGCGTTGATCTTGTCGGCCACCTGCTGCGCGTCCTGTGCGCAGCGCAGTTCGGTCAGCAGCACGATGAACTCGTCGCCACCCTGGCGCGCCACGGTATCGACCTCGCGCACGCACTGGCGCAGGCGCTGCGCGAACTGCACCAGCACCTGGTCGCCGGCGTCGTGGCCGAGGTTGTCGTTGATGGCTTTGAAATGGTCGATGTCGACAAACAACACCGCCAACAGGCTGCCGTGCCGGCGCGCATAGGCGATGCCGTGTTCCAGCTGCAACTGGCATTGCAGCCGGTTGGGCAGGCCGGTCAGGTTGTCGTGGTGGGCGATGTAGTCCAGCCGCATTTCCGCGTCGCGGTGGGCCTCCAGCGCCGACTGCAGCTGTGCGCAGCGCGCACGCATGCCGCGCACCCGCAGTTCGCCGTACCACAGCGCCAGCAGGCTGAATGCAAGGCCGGCCAGTACCGGCAATAGACTGTTCATGCTGTCCCTCTCCGTCCCCGGGGAAGAGGGAAGCATACTCAATAGATCAGCGGTTCCAAGCGTGTTCGCGCCTGCGTTTGAGCGGCATCAAACGACGACGCCGTGATCAGCGCGCGCCGGCCACCTGCAGCAAGCGCCTTGGGGCCGCCGGCAACGCGTGCGACGCGTGCAGCTGATCCTGCAGCTTGAACACGCTCACCGCCGCCGCAAGCCCGGCCGCCTGCTGCTCCAGCGCGTCGGCCGCCGCCGCGGCCTCCTCCACCAGCGCGGCGTTCTGCTGGGTCACGCTGTCCATCTGGCTGATGGCGATGCTGATCTGTTCGATGCCGTCGCGCTGCTCGACGCTGGCGACCGAGATCTCGCCAATGATGGCGGTCACGCGCTGCACGCTGGCCACCACTTCGCCCATGGTCTCGCCGGCCTGCCCGACCAGCCGGCTGCCGGCCTCCACCCGTCCCACCGAATCGCCGATCAGTTCCTTGATTTCCTTGGCCGCCGCCGCCGAACGCTGGGCCAGGTTGCGCACCTCGGAAGCAACCACGGCGAAGCCGCGTCCCTGTTCGCCGGCGCGCGCCGCCTCCACCGCCGCGTTCAGCGCCAGGATGTTGGTCTGGAACGCGATGCCGTCGATCACACCGATAATGTCGACAATCTTGCGCGACGATTCGTTGATCGACCCCATGGTACGCACCATCTGCTCGACCGCGTCGCCGCCCCTGGCCGCCACACTGGACGCGGTGTCGGCCAGCTTGCAAGCCTCGGCCGCGTTGGCATTGTTCTGCTGCACGGTGGTGGTCAGCTGCACCATGGCCGCCGCCGTTTCCTCCAGCGAGCTGGCCTGCTCCTCGGTGCGGCCCGACAAATCGAGATTGCCGGCGGCGATATCCACCGCGGCACCGTGGATGGCATCGGTGCCGACCCGCACCTGGCCGACGATGTGGCTCAAGTTGCCCTGCATGCGCTTGAGCGCTCCCAGCAAGGCGCCAATCTCGTCGGTGCTGCTGATACGCACCTCGCTGCTCAGGTCGCCGGCGGCCACCGTCTCCGCCATGCCGACCGCCTCGTTCAGCGGCACCGTGATGCTCTTGATCAGCCACAGCACCGTGACGCAACCGACCACCAGCGTCACCACCAGCGTCGCGCCCATGACCATCATCGTGCGCGCATGCGCCGCCTTGTTCTCCTCCTCCATCCCGGCCATCAGGCGTTGCGATTCCGTGCCGATGAAGGCGACGATGTCGTCGATTTTCCTGGTCGGTTCGCGGTCCATGCCCTTGACCAGCGCGTCGACCACATGGGCGCTGTCCTGGTTGGCGCTATCGTATTTCCGCAAGGCCGACATGTAGCGCGTCACCAGCTCGTTCTGGGTGCGGATGGCCTCGCCGACCAGCGGCGTTTTGAGGTCCAGCTTGGCCAGCAGCGCGTTCAGCTTCTGCAGTTCGCCGCGCGTGCTTTCGCCGCCTTTGACGAAGGCCTTGCTGTATTTATCGAAGTTGGCGGGATCGTTGCCACGCAGCAGAGTGTTCTTCCACTCCTGGACCTGGATCTTGAATTCGACCTGGGCGCTGCGCGCCATGTCGATGGCCTGCGTCATGGCCTGCATGCGTTGCATGGCGCCGGCGCTGCGCTCATTGCCACTGTCCAGCGCACGCCAGCCCCCGGTGGCGACCACCAGCAGCGCGATGAAAAAGAAGGTTCCCAGCAAACCCAGTCGCACGCCTATCTTCAGGTTGGCGAGTTTCATAAGTTTCCCTTTCGGTAAAAATTCAATCCGTACAAGACTCCCGCAGCGGCGTTTCCCGCTGCGAATGTGTGACTTATATTGTTTGAATTGCCGCCGTTTTTTGGGGACCAGGCAACCTTTAGTTCTTAAAATCCATCATGCGCCGACGCGCCAGAAAATCCAAGCCACCCCTTTCAAAAATCTATCGAATTCCCACCGTTGCAACAGATCAAGCGATCAGTCCTGCAACTCGATGCGGTAAATATTGGTAGGACGATCATTCGGCGGCAGATTGCGCAACTCGACAAATTCCAGCCCCAGCTTTTGCAGCAGCCGGATCGAATTGACGTTGCCCGGATTGGTCAGGCCCAGCAGGCGCTTCATGCGCAGCTGGTCGCGCGCGTAGGCCACCACGGCCACCGCCGCCTCGTAGGTGTAGCCCTGGCCGAACCAGGCCGGGCGGATCGCGTAGCCGATGTCGACATCGTCCAGGCCGTCACGCTTGATCAGGCCGCACAAGCCCAGCGGCACGCCGTCGCTCTTGCGCTCCATCACGTACAGCGAATGGCCGCGCTCCTCCTGCATCGCGCGCGGCCCTTCGAGGATGGCCTTGCGCGCGTCGTCGATGCTGCGTATACCCTTGTCGCCGATGAACTCCAGCCAGGTCGGGTCGTTGACCAGTTCGTAGTAAAACGCCGCGTCTTCGATGGTGATGGTGCGCAGGCTGAGGCGTTCGGTTTCAAGTATTTTCATGCGTCGGGCCAATGAGAGGGGTCGTCCAGCAACTGGTACATGACATAGACGTCGACATACCCGAGATGGGCGTGATAGTAAGCGCGCGGCAGTGTGCCGACGATGGTGAAGCCCAGCTTCTTCCACAGCAGCACGGCGGGAACGTTGGAGCTGACCACATAGTTGAACTGCATCGCCAGGTAGCCCTGCGCGCGGGCACGGTCCAGGCAGTCGCCGCCCAGCAGCTTGCCGACGCCGACGCCCTGCGCCGCCGGGCTGACCATGAAGGAGGCGCTGGCCACGTGCGAGCCGCGGTCGCGCTGGTTGGCGATCAGGCGGTACATGCCGACCAGCCGTTCGCCGTTCAATACGGCCACATACGATTGCACACCGGGACCGAACCAGTACGCGTGGCAATCTTCGCGGCTGGTGTCGGCGGCGAACAAATAGGTGTCGCCGCTGGCTATCAATTCTTGAAAAATTTCCCACATGGCGCCGAAGTCGGCTTCCGAGGCGGGACGGATGGCGATTTCTTTCAAGACGGCTCCAGGCGGATTAAACAGTGTTCGATTGTCATGTATTTCCGATGCCAAGTCCAGCCTCAGCGCCCCAAGCGGAAATCGACCGTGGCCGGCCGGCCCGGCAAACTCAGGCGCGCCTGCGCGCGCGGCGCCTCGGCGATCACCTTCCCGCGCCGCATCACCATGCGGCGCGCCGCGCGCAGGCGGATCGCCTCCACCGGGTCGGCCGCGTCCAGCAGCACCAGGTCGGCGTGGCAGCCCACCGCCACGCCGTAGTCGCGCAGGCCGAGGATGCGCGCCGGCGCCGCCGTCACCGCCTGGTAGCAGGCGCGCATGGCGTCCTGCCCGGTCATCTGCGCCACGTGCAGGCCCATGTGCGCCACCTCCAGCATGTCGCCCGAGCCCAGGCTGTACCACGGGTCCATCACGCAGTCGTGGCCGAACGCGACCTCGATGCCGGCCGCCAGCATCTCCGGCACCCGCGTCATGCCGCGCCGCTTCGGATAGCTGTCGTGGCGGCCCTGCAGCGTGATGTTGATCAGCGGGTTGGCGATCGCCGCCACGCCGGCCTCGCGGATCAGCGGCAGCAGCTTGCTCACATAATAGTTGTCCATCGAATGCATGGAGGTCAGGTGCGAGCCGGCCACGCGGCCGTGCAGGCCGAGGCGGTTGCTGTGGTAGGCCAGCGTTTCGATGTGGCGCGACATCGGATCATCGGACTCGTCGCAATGCATGTCCACCATCAGGCCCTGCTCGGCGGCGAACTCGCACAGGATGCGCACCGACTCGGCGCCGTCGGCCATGGTGCGCTCGAAGTGCGGGATGCCGCCGACCACGTCCACGCCCATGCCGATCGCGCGCTTGAGGTTGGCCAGCGCGGTCGGGCTGCGCAGCACGCCGTCCTGCGGGAAGGCCACCAGCTGCATGTCCAGGTAGGGCGCGACCAGGCGCTTGACCTCCAGCAGCGCCTCCACCGCCAGCAGGCGGTCGTCGCAGATGTCGACGTGGGTGCGGATCGCCAGCAGGCCGCGCGCGGCGGCCCAGTCGCAATACTGCAGCGCGCGCCCGACCAGCGCCTGCTGGGTCAACTCGGGCTTGAGCTCGCCCCACAGCGCTATGCCTTCGAGCAAGGTGCCGGAGGCGTTGACGCGCGGCAGGCCGTAGCTGAGCGTGGCGTCCATGTGGAAATGGGCGTCGACAAACGGCG
Source organism: Rugamonas sp. A1-17 (assembly GCA_025548565.1). Classification (GTDB taxonomy): domain Bacteria; phylum Pseudomonadota; class Gammaproteobacteria; order Burkholderiales; family Burkholderiaceae_D; genus Rugamonas. Next base: position 696,580 of record JAJLPB010000001.1, on the reverse strand, counting down.
CGCTGAGCAGATCGCCGCCGGCGTCGATTTCCTGCGCGCCCTTGAGCGCCAGCGCCGGGCCCACGGCGGTGATGCGGCCGTGCTCGATGGCGACGTCGACGCCCCGTTGTCCATCGGCCAGGCTGGCGTTCCGTATTACCGTCTCGATCACCGCATCCATCCGCGCTCCCGGTTTATTTTTTCGTCCAGTATGAAAATTCCGACTCGTAGCAGACCGTTTCGATCTCCGCGATCTTGTCCTGCATCGCCGCCTGGGCGTCGAGGATGGCCTGATTGTAGACAGACGGGCCGATTTCACGCAAACAATAATCGAGCAGCAGACGCGCCTTCAGCTCGCCGACCTCCTCGTCCATGTTCTCGGCGCAATAGCGCTGGATGGAACCCAGCAGGCGTTGCTCGACTTCCTTGCTCAGTTTGATGGCCATGCGTTTCCTTTTTCATTGAATTCGATAACTTGTTGCGGCGCAGTAATCCAGACTTTTTTCCTGTCTGCATTGCGGTAGATCAACATCCGTGCGGGTAGTGTCCGTGCGGCATGTTTCCTTGTTGCGGGCTTTGCGACATGGCAGATAAAATAACTTTCCAAGCCCGGCTTTCGCCGCTAGAATGGGTATATTGCAATGCATCATAACGCACCCCGCGTGCGCAGCTTGACCGACATTCTAATCGTCTCAGGAGAAACCATGTCTTCGATCACCGAACAGTTTTCCGCAGCTACGAAGTCCCAGTTGGAAGCCCAATTCAAGATCTTCAACACGTTTGCCAGCACCGCCGTCGACAGCGCGGAAAAGGTCATCGCGCTGAACATCAGCACCACCAAGGCTTCGGTGGAAAAATCGTCGGCGGCGGCGAAAAAACTGCTCGGCGCCAAGGACCCGCGCGAATTCTTCAGCCTGAGCACCGCCGAACCGGCCAGCTTCGACAACCTGCTGGCCTATGGCCGTGAGCTGTACAGCATCGCTTCCGGCGTCCAGAACGAGTTGATCCAGAGCGCGCAGTCCACCATCAAGCAAGTGTCCGACCTGGCCGCCGCGCCGGTCACCGCGCTGAAGGCCAGCGTCAAGGCCGCCGCGCCTGCCGCTGTTCCGGCTGCCGCCGCTGTTCCAGCTGCCGCGCCAATCGCCGTAGCGCCAGTCGCTGCCGCGCCGGTGGTGGTGGCAGCGGCAACGCCGGCCAACGAGCCGGTCGCCGCGCCGGAAATCAAAACCGCCAAGGCGCCTGCCAAATCGAAGGCCGCCGAGGAAGCGCCGGCGCCGGTGGAAGTCAAGGCCGCGGTCAAGCGTTCGTTCCCGGCGCCGCCTGAAAAACCGGTGGCCGCCGCGGTCGACAGCAAGCCGGATCTGAAATCCGTGCCGGCGCCAAAGGTCAAACCCAGCAGCAAGCAGCTCGACATGCTGAGCGGCAGCAAATCCAAGAAGTAAGCTAGCGCCGGGCACGTCCGGCGGGCATGTTGTATCCTAGCGGACTACGCGCTATTCCGAGGCAACATGTCTAAACTTTCCGTGCTGATCGGCGGCTTTGTCCGCCAGCACAGCCGTGCCTACGCGCTGTCCGGCGCCATGCTGGCCGGCGTGGCCATCCTCACCATCTGGGTGCCGCGCAAGGTCGGCGCCATGATCGACGGCCTGGCCGCCCACACGCTGGCCGGCAACGCGCTGCTGATGGAGATCGGCGCGCTGCTGCTGATCGGCGCCGGCATCTATTTCCTGCGCGTGGCCTGGCGCCAGATCCTGTACGGCGCCGCCTACCAGCTCGGCGTATCGCTGCGCACCCGCCTGTACAACCGCCTCACCGTGCAAGGCGCCGCGTTCTACCAGCGCCAGCGCACCGGCGACCTGATGGCGCTGGCCACCAACGATATCGACGCCATCGAGATGGCCGCCGGCGAAGCCATGCTGGCCGGCTTCGACGGCGCGCTGACGCTGGTGATGGTGCTGGGCGTGATGCTGCTCGGCGTCGACTGGCGCCTGGCCTGCATCGCGCTGCTGCCGTTCCCGCTGATGGGATGGGCGTTCTGGTACATCTCCGGCCACATCCACACCGCCTCCACCGATTCGCTCAAGCGCTTCAGCGCCCTCAACGACCATGTGCAGGAAACCCTGTCCGGCGTGCGCACCTTGCGCGCGCTGGGACTGGAGCAGCGCAGCGCGCGCCAGTTCGGCGAGCTGGCGCAAAAGGCGTCCGACGCCAGCCTGCGCGCCCAGGTGTGGGAGGCGGCCTACGAACCGGCGGTCGGCCTGACGCTGACCGCGGCCGGCGGCCTGACGCTGGGCCTGGGCGGCTACCTGGTCTGGCAGAACCAGCTGACCATCGGCGCGCTGACCAGCTTCACCATGTACCTCGGCCAGCTGATCTGGCCGATGTTCGCGGCCGGCTGGGTGCTGTCGCTGATCGAGCGCGGCCGCGCCGCCTGGCAGCGCCTGCATCCGATGCTGGACGCGCCGCTGGCCATCGACGACCACGGCACGCTGGCCGCCGTGGCGCCGGGCCCGCTGGCGCTGCACAACGTCACCTACGCCTATCCCGAGCAGGGCGCGCCGGCGCTGAGCGGCATCACGCTCGAAGTCAAGCCGGGCCAGACGCTGGGCCTGGTCGGCCCCACCGGCTGCGGCAAGTCGACCCTGCTGCGGGTGCTGCTGCGCCAGCTGACGCCGCAATCGGGCAGCGTGCGCTGGAGCGGCCACGCGCTCGACGAATACACGCTGCACGCGCTGCGCGCCGCCATCAGCTGGGTGCCGCAGGAATCGTTCCTGTTCTCCGCCTCGATCGCCGACAACATCGCGCTGGCGCGTCCCGGCGCCACGCGCGCGCAGGTCGAGCACGCGGCCACGCTGGCCGCCATCCACGACGACATCCTGCAATTCCCGCAAGGGTACGAGACCGAGGTGGGCGAGAAAGGCATCACGCTGTCCGGCGGCCAGCGCCAGCGCGTCGCCATCGCCCGCGCGCTGCTGGCCGATAACGACCTGCTGCTGCTCGACGACGCCCTGTCCGCCGTCGACACCGGCACCGAGACGCGCATCCTGCGCCACCTGGAAGAGCTGCGCCAGGCGCGCCACGGCCGCAGCGCCGTCATCGCCAGCCACCGCCTGAGCGCGGTGGTCAACGCCGACCTGATCGTCGTGCTGCGCGACGGCCGCGTCAGCGAAACCGGCAGCCACGAACAACTGCTGGAGCAGGACGGCTGGTACGCCAGCCAGTGGCGCTATCAACAATTGGAAGCCAGTCTCGATGTCCTTTAAGCCCGAACCCACCTCCGCCCGCCGCCAGACCTGGCAGGCGTTCTCCCTGCTGCGCCGGGCCGCCCTGCCCGACCAGCACCACCTGGGCTGGGCCGTGCTGTGGCTGGTGCTGGCCGCGCTGCTGGAAGTGTCCGGCCCCATCATGGGCAAGGCGCTGATCGACGAGCACCTGCTGCCGCACCACCTGGACTGGCCGCGCATGGCCGGCCTGCTGGCCGGCATGGTGCTGACCGGCTGGATCGCCAGCGGCCTGCGCTACCTGCAGCTGGTGCGCCTGTCCGGCCTGGCGATGCGCTCGGTGATGCGGCTGCGCGAGATGGTCTACACCCACGTGCTGCTGCTGCCGATGGCCTTCTTCGACCGCGCCATCACCGGCCAGCTGGTCTCGCGCGTGACCAACGACACCGAGGCCGTCAAGACGCTGTACATCCAGGTGCTGTTCGTGATGCTGGACTCGACCATCGTATTGGTCGGGACGGTGGCGGCCATGGCCTGGCTGGACTGGCACCTGATGTTGATCGTGCTGGCGCTGCTGCCGGCGGTGCTGCTGATCGTCTGGCTGTACCAGCGCTGGAGCGCGCCGGCCGTGACGCGCGCCCGCGCGCTGCGCAGCGACATCAACGGCCAGATGGCCGAGTCGATCGGCGGCATGAGCGTGCTGCAGGCGAACAACGCCGAGGCGCGTTTCGGCCAGCGCTTCGCCGCCACCAACCAGGACCACTACACCGCCCGCCTGGCCGAGCTGCGCGCCAACGCCTGGCTGCTGCGGCCGGCGCTGGACCTGTTCAACATCATCCTGCTGGCGGCGGTGATCTACCTGTTCGGCCAGCGCGCCATGACCGCCGCCGAAGTGGGCGTGCTGTACGCCTTCATCAGCTACCTGGCGCGCGTGATCGAGCCGCTGATCCAGATCACCATGCAGTTCAGCCAGCTGCAGCAATCGGTGGTGGCCACCGCGCGCGTGGCCACGCTGCTGGACGAGGCCACCGCCACCGAGCACGCCGCCCACGGCCACGACGCCGGCCTGGCCGCCGCGCGCGCCGCCGCCAACGACGCCGGGGCAAACGGCACGCCGGCGGTCGCCATCCGCCACCTGAGCTTTGCCTACAACGAAGGCCATCCGGTGCTGCACGACCTGTCGCTGGAGATCCCGCAGGGCGCCTTCGTCGGCATCGTCGGCCACACCGGCAGCGGCAAATCGACCCTGCTGTCGCTGCTGCTGCGCTTTTATCCGGTGCGCCAGGGCAGCATCACCATCCACGGCATGCCGCTGGACGCCATCGCCAACGAGCGCTTCCGCGCCGACGTCGGCCTGGTGCCGCAAGACCCCTTCCTGCTGGCCGCCTCGGCACGCGAGAACATCGACATGGGCCGCGGCCTGACGCAGGCGCAGATCGAGGCGGCCGCGCGCGCCGCCCACGCGCACGACTTCATCGCCGCGCTGGACCGGGGCTACGACACCGCACTGGGCGAAGGCGGCTCGCGCCTGTCGGTCGGCCAGAAGCAGCTGATCGCCATCGCCCGCGCGCTGGCCGGCGCGCCGCGCATCCTGCTGCTGGACGAGGCCACCTCGCACATCGATTCGCAGACCGAGCAGATCGTGCAGACCGCGCTCGACGAGCTGCGCGGCACGGTGACGGTGATCGCCATCGCGCACCGGCTGTCGACCATCCGCGACGCCGACCGCATCATCGTGCTCAACCATGGCCGCATCGCCGAGACCGGCCCGCACGAGCAGCTGATGCAGATAAACGACGGCCTGTACCAGCGCCTCTACCTGCTGCAGCAACTGGCCGCCTAGCTGTCCGGCGCCGTCAACAATGTTAGACATATTGCCATCCTGTTGGCAATATGTCGTTCCCGTGTGAAAAATTCCCGCCCTACGAACTTTCCCGTCTGCAACACGAATATAATCACCCAGGCACTTTGCAGGTGCGGTGGAACAACCGGGAGCGTCAGTTGGCAGGGAACAGAAATGGCGGGTGGCTCATCCACGCGGGACCGCGTGCTATCGCGGCCGCCGCCGCGCTCGCGCTGACGCTGCCGGCCGTCGCCGACGGCGGCCCGCCCGGCCTGCACGCCCGCATCCTCGAGCTGCGCGAACAAAGCCGCTTCGTGTCGTACAAGGCGCTGCCGCAGCTGCTCAAGCTGCAGGCCGAATCGGCCGGCGCGGCGCCGGCCGACCAGGCCGAGCTGCTCGACCAGCTGAGCATGGCGAATACGCGCACCGGCCACAGCGACGCCGCGCTGGCCGCCGCCAACCAGCTGATCGCCTACGGCCTGTCGCTGCGCGACAACGCCATCATCGCCAGGGGCCAGATGGCCAAAAGCTATGTGCTGTTCGACCGCGCCGACGTCAAGGCCGCGAACCAGTTGTCCTTCGACGCCGAAAAGACCGCCGCCGCCAGCAACAACCTTGCCGTACGCTCGCAAGCCGCCGTCACCGCCGGCCAGACCTGCGCCACACAGGGCGATTTCCCCGCCGCGCTGGTCAAGCTGCAGAACGGCGTCGACCTGGCGCGCCAGGTGGACGACGATCCGCTGATCCTGTTCGCCGCGCTCAACGCGCTGGTCGGGCTGTACGCGCAGATGAAGGAATACGACAAGGCCTACGCCGCGCTGGACGAGCTGCTGCCCTATGCCGAGAAACTGCGCTTGCCGGGCCGCATGGCGGCCGCCAGGAACACCGAGTACGTGCTGGCCATCGATTCCGGCCAGCCCAAGCGCGCCCTGCGCGCGCTGCTGCACAGTCTGGAGCTGGAGCGCAAGCTGGGCGCCGAGCGCATGATGGGCGTGACCCTGGTCAACCTGTCCGACAGCTACCTGAAGGAACGCGACTATGTGCACGCGGCCCAGTACGCGCACGAATCGCTGCGCTATACCCAGCTGAGCGACGACAAGACCGTCGAGGCCACCGCGCGCTCCAATCTGGGCCAGGCCTACCTGGGCCTGGGCCGCATCGCCGAGGGCAAGAAGCAGTACGAGGCCGGCATTGCGCGCTACGAGCAGGAAAACAACAAGCCCGACCTGCAGGCGGTCCTGCGCGAATATGGCGAGGCGCTGGAACGGGCGGGCGACCTGACCGGCGCGGTGTCGGCCTACCACCGCGAACGCGCGCTGTCGAACGAGCTGTTCGAGAAACAACGCCGGCAGGCGGTGCTGGAACTGCAGGAAAAATACGACGCTGACCAGAGGCAACGCCAGATCCAGCTGCTGAGCCAGGAGAACCAGATCACCGGCGCCGAGATCGACAACCGCCGCCTGCAGCAGCGCGTGTGGTGGCTGCTGGCCCTGGTGTTCGGGCTGGCGTCGATGGTGGGCGGCCTGTTGTACCGCAAGGTGAGGCACGCCAACGCCCAGCTGGAGGTGAAGAACCTGGAGCTGAAGGCGCAGTCCACCCTCGATCCGCTGACCTCGCTGTACAACCGCCGCCACTTCCAGGACACGATGCGCGACGCCGGCCGGCCGCAGGCGGCGCAACCGACGCCGCACAGCGACGATACCGTCGGCGCGCTGTTCCTGCTGGACGTCGACCACTTCAAGCACATCAACGACCGCCACGGCCACGCGGCCGGCGACGCCGTGCTCAGGATGGTCGCCGAGAAGTTGCGCGTGGTGCTGCGCGAGACCGACATGATCGTGCGCTGGGGCGGCGAGGAATTCCTGGCCTTCCTGCCGGCGATCCCGCGCCACGGCGTCGACGAGATCGCGCGCCGCATCCTGGCCGGCATCTCGTCGCAGGTCATCCGCCACCAGGAGCAGGAGATTTCGGTCAATGTGTCGGTGGGCTTCGCGCCGTTCCCGCTGGCGCCGGCCGGCGTGCCGCTGCCGTGGGAACGCGCGGTGAACCTGGCCGACATGGCGCTGTACCTGGCCAAGGCGAACGGCCGCAACCGCGCCTACGGCGTGCGCGGCTTCCACAACTTCCAGCGCACCTCGATGGAACAGATCGAGCAGGACCTGGAGGGCGCGTGGCGGACCGGCTTCGTGGACTTGAGCGTGGTGTGCGGCGACGCGCGGGAAGCGCAGCCGGCGGGGTACGGCAACGCCGGCCGGCTCATGCGCCCGCCGTAGAAGCGCCGCGGCAGCCGGTCGTGCGGCTTTCATGTTCTGACAACCTTGTAAAAAACATTGCTATTTAACTGGCAATATCGGCCATATTATTGCTATTTCCGCCACGAATAGTGTGCATTTTTGCGTGAAAAATCACAGTTTCACGGGCTTTCTCGTCTGCAACAAGAATATAATTGTCTAGACACTTTGCATGTGCAGTGGACAACCGGGAGCGTCAGTTGGCGGGTATCAGAAATGGCTGGTGGCAAGTCCGCGCGGGACCGCGTGCCTTCGCGGCCGCCGTGGCACTCGCCCTGACGCCGGCGCTGGCCGACGCCGCGCCCCCCTCGCTGTATGCCCGCATCATCGAAGTGCGCGAGCAAAGCCGCTTCGTGCCGGACAAGGCCCTGACGCAGCTGCTCAAGCTGCAGGCCGAGGCGGTCAACGCGCCGCCGGCCACCCAGGCCGAGCTGCTCAACCAGCTGAGCGTGGCCAATATGCGCGCCGGCCACAGCGACGCCGCGCTGGCCGCCGCCGACCAACTGATCGCCTACGGCAAGTCGCTGCGCGACGACGCCATCATCGCCAAGGGCCAGATGGTCAAGGGCTATGTGTTGTTCGACCGCGCCGACGTCGCCGCCGCGCACCAGCTGGCCTTCGACGCCGAGAGGACCGCCGCCACCAGCAGCAACCTGGCCTTGCGCTCGCAGATCGCGGTCGCCGTCGGCGAGACCTACGCCGAACAGGGCAACTTCCCCGCCGCGCTGGTCAAGCTGCAGAACGGCGTCGACATGGCGCGCCAGGTGAACGACGATCCGGTGATCCTGGTCGGCGCGCTCAACGCGCTGGTCACGCTGTACACGCAAACCAAGGATTACGACAAGGCCTCGGCCGCGCTGGAGGAGCTGCTGACCGAGACCGAAAAGCTGCGCTCGCCGGGCCGCATGGCGATCGCCAAGATCACCGAATACGGCCTGGCCATCGATTCCGGCCAGCCCAAGCGCGCGCTGCGCGCGCTGCTGCAAAGCCTGGACCTGGAGCGCAAGCTGGGCGCCGAGCGCATGATGGGGGTGACCCTGGTCAACCTGTCCGACAGCTACCTGAAGGAGCACGACTATCCGCGCGCGGCCCAGTACGCAAATGAGTCGCTGCGCTCGACCCAGCTGACCAACGACAAATCGGTGGAGGCCACCGCGCGCGTCAACCTGGGCCAGGCCTACCTGGGCATGGGCCGCGTCGCCGAGGGCAAGAAGCAATACGAGGCCGGCATGGCGCGCTACGAACAGGAGAACAACAAGCCCGACCTGCAATCGGCGCTGCGCGAATATGGCGAGGCGCTGGAGCGCTCGGGCGACTTGGCGGGCGCGGTGTCGGCCTACCACCGCGAACGCGCGCTGTCGAACGAGCTGTTCGAGAAGCAGCGCCGGCAGGCGGTGCTGGAGCTGCAGGAAAAATACGAGACCGAGAAAAAGCAGCGCCAGATCCAGCTGCTGAGCCAGGAGAACCAGGTCAAGGGCGCCGAGATCGACAACCGCCGCCTGCAGCAGCGCGTGTGGTGGCTGCTGGCCCTGGTGTTCGCGCTGGCCTCGGTGGTGGTCGGGCTGTTGTACCGCAAGGTGCGGCACGCCAACGCGCAACTGGAGGTGAAGAACCTGGAGCTGAAGGCGCAGTCCACCCTCGATCCGCTGACCTCGCTGTACAACCGCCGCCACTTCCAGGACTTCATGCGCGACAGCCTGCACCACGGCCTGCCGGTGCTGGACAAGCGCACGCTGCACGGCGACGACATCGTCGGCGCCCTGTTCCTGCTGGACGTCGACCACTTCAAGCACATCAACGACCGCCACGGCCACGCGGCCGGCGACGCCGTGCTCAGGATGATCGCCGAGAACCTGCGCGTGGTGCTGCGCGAGACCGACATGATCGTGCGCTGGGGCGGCGAGGAATTCCTGGCCTTCCTGCCGGCGCTGCCGCGCCACGGCGTCGACGAGGTCGCGCGCCGCATCCTGGCCGGCATCTCGTCGCAGGTCATCCGCTACCAGGACCAGAAGATTTCAGTCAACGTGTCGGTGGGCTTCTCGCCGTTCCCGCTGGCGCCGGCCGGCGCGCCGCTGCCGTGGGAGCGCGCGGTCAACCTGGTCGACATGGCGCTGTACCTGGCCAAGGCCCACGGCCGCAACCGCGCCTACGGCCTACGCGGCTTCAACAACTTCCAGCACACCTCGATGGAGCAGATCGAGCAGGACCTGGAGGGCGCGTGGCGGGCCGGCTTCGTCGACCTGAGCGTGGTGTTCGGCGGCGAGCAGGAACAGCGGCTGGCCGAGCACAACAACGTCGTCCCGCTCAAGCGCCCGCCGCCGGAGCCGGCGAAAACCACACCTCATTGATTTTCCAAATTACAACTGAAATATAATGAACCGGGTTTTTTGGGAATGTTTAAATCGAGGGGACGGTTGGTGGTGATCAGGCCAAGGAACAGGTGGACAGGCGTGCGGGCACGGCTGGGGTGCGCCGCCCTTTTACTCGCGCTGGCGCCGGGAGCGGCGCTGGCGCTGTCCGAGCTCGACCAGCGCATCGCGGAACTGCAGGAGCAAAGCAACCTCGATCCCGACAAGGCCCTGGCCCAGCTGCTCGAACTGCAACCGCGGATGGCGGCCGCGCCGGCCCGCACCCGCGCCGAACGGCTGGCGCAGATCAGCGCCACCCAAAGCTATCTGCGCCGCTATGACGCGGCGCTGGCGACCGCCGCCGACCTCATCGCCTTCGGCCGCGCGCAGCACGACGACGTCATCGTCGTCCAAGGCATGCGGGCGCGGGCGGTCGCGCTGGCCGGCAGCGACCACGCCAACGAGGCCTACACGCTGGCGCTGCAGGCGGAAAAACTGGCCAACACCACCGGCGACAAGACCGTGCAGGCGCGGGCCGCGACCACCGCCGGTTCGCTGAGCACGGCGCAGGGCAATTTCCTGACCGCGCTGGACCAGCTGCAGGCGGCGGTCCAGCTGGCGCGCCAGGCGAAGGACGCCCCGGCCCTGCTGCCCAACGCGCTGCAGCAATTGGTCCATCTCCATGTGCGCACCGGGGAGCGCGAGCAGGCCTACGCCGCGCTGGGCGAGATGGAAAAGGCGGTGGCCGCGACGCCGCCGTTGCCATCGCTGGCGATCGACACCAAATTCATGGAATACGAGGTGGCCAACCGCTTCGGCCAGCCGCAGCGCGCGCTGCAGGCGCTGCTGGACAACCTGGCGCTGCTGCGCAAGCTGGGCGAGCGGCGCATGGTGATCGCCATGCAGGTCAATATCTCCGACATGTATCTGAAGCAGCACGACTACGCGCAGGCCGCGCACTACGCGTCCGGGGCCTTGCAGGAGGCCACCGTCCGCCAGTCCGTGCTGGGCGCGGCGAAGGCGCGCATGAACCTCGGCCACGCCTATCTGGGCATGGGGCGCGTCGCCGAGGGCAAGAAGGCTTATGAGACCGGCCTGGCCGCGCTCGACCAGAGCGGCCGCGGTTCCGACCTGCAGGAAGCGTTGATGGAATACGGCCAGGCGCTGGAACGGGCGGGCGACATGGCGGGCGCGGTGCAAGCCTATCACCGCGAGCGCAAGCTGTCGGACGAGATGGAGGAAACCCAGCGCCGCAAGTCCATGCTGGAGCTGCAGCAGAAGTACGAGACCGAAAAGAAGCAGCGCCAGATCGAGCTGCTGCGGCGCGAAAGCCAGGTCAAGGGCGCGGAGCTGGAGAACCGCAGGCTGCAGCAGCGCGTGTGGTGGCTGGTGGCGCTGGCGTGCGCGCTGGCGTCGGGCGTGGTCGGACTGCTGTACCGCAAGGTGCGCCACGCCAACGCCCGGCTGGAAGTGAAGAACATCGAGCTCAAGGCGCAATCGACGCTGGACCCGCTCACCGCGCTGTACAACCGCCGCCACTTCCAGGACTACATGCGCGCCCTGCCGGAGCGGCAGCGCGACGCCGGCCGCCACACCGCGCACGCCGACGACATCGTCGGCGCGCTGTTCCTGCTCGACGTCGACCACTTCAAGCACATCAACGATAACTATGGCCACGCCGCCGGCGACGCCGTGCTCAAGATGATCGCCGAGAACCTGCGCGTGGTGCTGCGCGAGACCGACATGATCGTGCGCTGGGGCGGCGAGGAGTTCCTGGCGTTCCTGCCGGCGGTCCCGCGCCACGGCGTCGACGACGTTGCGCGCCGCATCCTGACCGGCATCGCCTCGCAGACCATCCGCTACCAGGACCAGGAGATTTCGGTCAACGTGTCGATCGGCTTCGCGCCGTTCCCGCTGGCGCCGGCCGGCGCGCCGCTGCCATGGGAACGCGCGGTCAACCTGGTCGACATGGCGCTGTACCTGGCCAAGTCGCACGGCCGCAACCGCGCCTACGGCGTGCGCGGCTTCGACAACTTCGACCAGACCTCGATGGAAGCGATCGAACAGGACCTCGAGCGCGCCTGGCGCGCCGGCTTCGTGGACCTGAGCGTGGTGCTGGGCGGCGCGCCGGAACCGCAGCCGCCGGCGCCGTCCAGGCAGGACGGCAGCGTGGCGCCGCACACCACGGCGAAAGCGGGCCCCTGATGGCCACCGGCGCCGGCCGCGACGCCACGCGTGCGCCGCCGGTGCGGGCGCGCCTGGCCGCGGCGCTGGCGGCCGCCTGCGTGGCGATGGCGCCGACACCGGCGCTGGCGCGGCCGGCGATGGCGCAGCGCCTCGTCGAATTGCGCGACCAGGTCCGCATGTTCCCGGACACGGTGCTGGCGCGGCTGCTCGAACTGCAGCCCGCGATCGGCGCCGAAACGCCGCGCGTCCAGGCCGAGCTGCTGGTCCAGATCAGCAGCGCCCGCTCGCGCCTGGACCAGCACGACGCGGCGGCGGCCATCGCCGACAGCATCGTCGGCTACGGGCGCGCGCTGAAGGACGACGCCATCGTCGTCAAGGGCCTGCTGGCGCAGGAGACGGCGGCGTACGCGCGCGACGACAACAAGGCGGCGCACCGGTATGTGTTCGAAGCGGAAAAGCTGGCGCTGCGCACCGGCGACAAATCGCTGCAGGCCGAGGCCGGGCTGGAGGCCGGCGTCGCGCGCGCCGAACTGGGCGACTTCCCGGGCGCGCTGACCACGGTGCAATCGGCGGTCAACGCCGCGCGCGCGCTGGAAGACGATCCGATGCCGCTGTTCCATGCGCTCAGGGCGCTGACCCGCCTGCACATCCAGACCAAGAACCGCGCCAAGGCCTACGCCACGCTGGACGAGCTGACGGCGCTGGCGGAACGACAGCGCCTGCCGCTGCAGATGGTGTTGCTGAAGACCAGCGAGTACATCGTCAACATCAGCTTTGGCCAGCCCGAACGCGGCCGGCGCGCGCTGCTCGAATGCCTGGCGCTGGAACGCAAGCTGGGCGCCCGCTACATGCTGCCCTCCACGCTCAACAACGTGGCCGACAGCTATCTGAAAGCGCGCGACTATCCGCGCGCGGCGCAGTACGCGGCGGCGGCGCTGCGGGCGGCGAATGGACTCCACTTCACCGGCAGCGACGCGGCCGCCCACTCCAACCTGGGCCAGGCCTACCTGGGCATGGGGCGCATCGCCGAGGGCAAAAAAAACTTCGAGGCCAGCCTGGCCTGGTTCGAGCAGACCCAGAGCAAGCCCGATATCCAGAGCCTGCTGCTGGAGTACGGCCAAGCGCTGGAAGACGCCGGCGACATGACCGGCGCGATCCAGGCCTATCACCGCGAGCGCGCCATCTCGAACGAGCTGTTCCAATCCAAGCGGCGCCAGGCCGTGCTGGAGCTGCAGGAATGGTACGCGGCCGACCAGAAGCAGCGCCAGATCGAGCTGCTCAGCCGCGAGAACCGCATCAAGGACGTCGAGCTCGACAACCGCCGCCTGGCGCAGCGCCTGTGGTGGCTGCTGGCCACGGTGTTCGGCCTGGCATCGGTGGCGGGCGGCCTGCTGTACCGCAGGGTGCGCCAGGCCAACGGGCAACTGGAGGCGAAGAACCACACGCTCAAGACGCAAGCGACGCGCGATCCGCTCACGGGCCTGTACAACCGCCGCCACTTCCACGACACCATGGACAGCCTGCCCGCCGCCGCGCGCGCTGACGCGGCCACCGGCGCGCTGTTCCTGCTCGACGTCGACCACTTCAAGCACATCAACGACCGCCACGGCCACGCCGCCGGCGACGCCGTGCTCAGGGCGGTGGCCGACACCCTGCGCGTGGCGCTGCGCGAAACCGACCTGATCGTGCGCTGGGGCGGCGAGGAATTCCTGGCCTTCCTGCCGGCCCTCCCGCACGGGCGCATCGACGAGGTGGCGCAGCGCATCCTGCGGGGCGTGTCGGCGCACGCCATCGTCCACCAGGGGCGGGACATCGCGGTCCAGGTCTCGGTCGGCTTCACACCGTTCCCGCTGGCGCCGGCCGGCGTGCCGCTGACATGGGAGCGCGTGCTCAACCTGGCCGACATGGCGCTGTACCTGGCCAAGAAAAACGGCCGCAACCGCGCCTACGGCGTGCGGGGCCTGGACCATCTCGGCGCCACCGCGCTGGCGGCCGTCGAACAGGACCTGGAACGTGCGTGGCGCGACGGCCTCCTCGAGCTGACCGTGGTCGATGGCGATGCGGCGCCACCCGGGCAGGCCGGCACCGCCCGGTGACGCGGCTTATCTGGCGGGCGTGCTGGCCTCGCGTTCACGGGCTTTTTCCTGCATCTTTTCGCCGGCCTGTTCCAGCTTCTTGCCGGCCTGCTCGGTGGCCTGGTTGAGTTTTTCGCCGGCCGCCTCGGTGGCCTTGTCGATCTGCTGGCTGGTTTCCTTGGCGGCGTCGGTGATCTGCTGGTTGGCCTGCTGCGCGGCCTCGGTCAGCTGGCGGCCGGCCTTGTCGGTGGCCTGGTCGAGCTTGCGGCCGGCCGTCTCGGCCGGGCCGGGAGTGGCCGGATCCTTCTTCTGGCAGCCGCCCAGCAGCGCCAGCACCACCATCGCGGCGGCCGCGCCGCGCACCGTTGTCATTGCCGTCATCGCCATCTCCTCAAGGAATTTAAACATTCCCGACAGCATACAACGCCCGGCACCGGAACAGCGCACCGATGGTGGCGTGGTTCAGGTGATCTTCTTGGGCGGGGGCGGCGGCGTGAAGACGATGTTCTCCGAGTCGGGCGCGCCGTCCAGCGCGTCGGACGCCTCGAGCCACTTCATCAGTTTTTCCATGCGGCGGATCAAGATGCCCTTGCTGCTGATGTAGCCGACCTGCTCGAAATTCTCAGGCTTGCTCACCATCTTGGACACGGTCGGCAGGTTCTCGGCCAGGCGGTCGAAGGCCTTGCGCGCCTTCTGCTCCCACTTGACCAGGTTGGGCTCGTTGAAGCGGTTGCTCTCGTAGTAGATGGTCAGGGTGCGGTCGTGGTTGCCGAAGCCGACAATCGCCGCGCCCTTGCGCACCGTCTCCAGCACGTCGTCCTTGATGTTCGCGGTCGGCACGAACAACGCCGCGCGGCCGGTGGCGTCCGGTCGCTCCAGCGGCAAATCCTGTCCCATTATTACGCTCATCACGCTTCCTGTTGTCGTCGCCGGAGTTGCTGCTAGGCTATATTTGTGATTCTATATCGCACCCCAGCCCAATACAAGGAGAAACCGCGCAGGCGTGGCGTGGCGGGTAATCGCGCCTGTCCAGCCCGTATAATGCGGGCTGATCCTTTTTGACCGCCCCGCCATGACGTCGTCTTCCCTCCCCGCCGGCTCCCGCTTCGGCGCCATTCCCGAACACGCGGTCGACACGGCCGAGCGCAACGTGCGCGACACGCTGGCCGTGGCCATCGAACACGCCGCCCCGCGCGGCGCGCTGATCGTCTACGACACCCGCACCGACCTCAACCGTGCGCTGACCGAGGCCTACCGCCGCGTGGTGCCGGACGCCGGGTTCGTCGACTTCGACAGCACCACGCCCGAGCAGGTGCTGGCCGCCTTCGCCCGCCTGCACGCGGGCGACCTGGTGGTGCTGATCCAGTCGACCAGCTTCCGGCTGGAGGCGTTCCGCATCCGCATCGAGCTGTTCAAGCGCGGCCTGAAGGTGATCGAGCACGTGCACCTGTCGCGCATGCCTGGCGAGCAGGGCCTGCACTACATCGCCTCGCTGGCCTACGATCCGGCCTACTACCGCGGCGTCGGCCACGCGCTCAAGGCGCGCATCGACCGCGCGCAGCACGGCGCGGTCGACAGCGGCGACGGCGCGCGGCTGGTGTTCGGCTCGCCGTTCGAACCGGCCAAGCTCAACATCGGCGACTACAGCGGCATGAACAACGTCGGCGGCCAGTTCCCGCTGGGCGAGGTGTTCACCGAGGCGCGCGACCTGGAGGCGGTCAACGGCCGGGTGCGGATCTTCGTGTTCGGCGACACCAACTTCCTGGTCAACCAGCCGGCCACGCCGGTCACGCTGATCGTCGAGAAGGGCCGCGTGGCGGGCGCCGAAAACGCCACGCCGGAATTCGACAACATGCTGGCCATCATCCGCGCGCACGAGGGCGAGGTGTGGCTGCGCGAGCTGGGCTTCGGCATGAACCGCGCCTTCTCGCGCGAGCGCATGGTCGACGACATCGGCACCTACGAGCGCATGTGCGGCATCCACCTGTCGCTGGGCGCCAAGCACGGCGTGTACGCCAAGCCGCAGTTCAGGCGCAAGGACGCGCGCTACCACGTCGACGTGTTCGCCGTGACCGAGGCGGTCTACCTTGACGATGAACGGGTCTACCAGGACGGCGCCTGGCGGGTGGCCTCGGCCTAAAAGTCCAGCAGGCCGGCGGCGGCCAGTTCGCGGTCCCACGGCGGCACCGGCTGGTATTCGGCCACCAGGAAATCGATCAGCGCCCTCACCTTGGCCGACGGCTGCCGGCTGGCCGGATACAGCGCGCTCAGATGGTTGAGCGGCAGCTCCCAATCCGTCAGCACCGGCACCAGCGTGCCCTCGATCAGCGCGCGCCACGCCAGGAAGGTGGTGTTGTAGACGATGCCCAGCCCGCGCTGCGCGGCGCGCTGCAGCACCACCCCGTTGTTGGCCGTGAACGCCGCCTGCACCCGCACCGTCTGCCGCTCCGCGCCGCGCGTGAAGTGCCATTGCGTGCCGTCGGTCAGGTGGCTGAAGTGCAGGCAGCGGTGCTGGTGCAGATCCTGCGGCGCCTGCGGCACGCCGTGCCGCGCCAGATAGGCCGGCGACGCGCACAACACGCCGCGGCACGGCGCCAGCTGCCGCATGGCCAGCGCGTGCACGTCGGGGATGCCGCCCACCCGCACCGTCAGGTCGAAACCATGCTCGATCGGATCGAGCAGCGCGTCGTCCACGTACAGCATCGGCGCCAGCTGCGGATGCGGCACGCTGAAGCGCGCCACCGCGTCGGCCAGCCACTCGCTGCCGAAACTGGACGGCGCCTGTATCCGCAAGGGCCCCGCCAGTTCGGCGCCGGCCTGGGTGGCCTGGCTCAGCGCCCGCGCCGCCTCCTGCGACTGCGCCACCGTCGCCACGCACGGCGCCAGATAGGCCTGGCCGGCGTCGGTCAGGCTCACCTCGCGGGTCGAGCGGTGCAGCAGGCGCGCCTGCAGCTTGTCCTCCAGCTGCAGGATATGCTTGCTGACCATGGCGCGCGTCAGCCCCAGGCGGCGGCCCGCCTCGCTGAAGCTGCGCTGGCGCGCCACCTCGATGAAAATCTCCATTGCGCGTAATTGATCCATATCACATTGTCTTCATTATGGAGACAATGTGTCAACCTTTTACGGATTGTCCCGCTCTGGCACGCGCCCTACAATGCGCTATCCCTTCCCGCACCTCGGAGCCCGCCATGCTGACAGACGCACAAAAACAACAATACCAACGCGACGGCTACATCGTCCTGCCCAACTTCAAGACGCCGCAGGAAATCGCCGCGCTGCGGGCCCGCGCCGCGCAGATTGTCAACGATTTCGATCCCAGCGCCAGGTCCGGCATCTTCAGCACCATCGAGCAGGAAAAGACCAATGACGATTACTTCCTCGGTTCCGACAACACGGTGCGCTGCTTCTTCGAGGAAGAGGCGTTCGGCCCGGACGGCCAGCTGAAACAGGACAAGTCGCTGTCGATCAACAAGATCGGCCACGCCATGCACGACCTGGACCCGGTGTTCCGCGCCTTCTCCACCGACGTGCGGCTGCCCGCCGTCGCGCGCGACCTGGGTCTGGCGCAGGCGCAGGTGTGGCAGTCGATGTACATCTTCAAGCAGCCCGGCATCGGCGGCGAGGTGCGCTGGCACCAGGACGCCACCTACTTCGACACCAACCCGGTCAGCGTCACCACCTTCTGGTTCGCGCTGGAAGACGCCACCCTGCAGAACGGCTGCATGTGGGCCGAACCGGGCGGCCACCGCGGCCCGATGCGCGAGCGCTTCCTGCGCAACGGCGACGAGGTGCGTATGGAAAAACTGAGCGACATGCCATGGCCGGACGACAGCACCGCCGTGCCGCTCGAATGCAAGGCCGGCAGCCTGGTATGCTTCCACGGCCTGCTGCCGCACTACAGCGCGCCGAACCGCTCGGCCGTCTCGCGCCACGCCTACACGCTGCACGTGACCGACGCCGCCACCGAATACTCGCCGCAGAACTGGATCCAGCGCGACGCCTCCTTCCCGGTGCGGGGCTTCCTCTAACGTCATTCCCGCGCACGCGGGAGCGACGGGCCGACCATACTTATGCAAATTCAAATTTTCGCCGCCCACTGGGGCAACAACGAACTGGCGCCGCAGGTCTTCATCGACCGCGTCAAGCAGGCCGGCTTCGACGGCATCGAGATGTCGCTGCCGCTGGACGCCGCCGCCCGCGAGGACTGGACCGGCCGCATCGCCGCAGCCGGCCTGGGACTGATCGCCGCCCAATGGGAGACGGTGTTCCATCCGACCTTCGAGCCGCACCGCGCCGCGCTGGCCGAACTGCTGCACAACGCCTGCGCCGCCAAACCGCTGCATGTGAACTCGCACACCGGCAAGGACTACTTCACGCCGGCCCAGAACCGCGAGCTGCTGGAACTGGCCGCCGCCATCTCGCGCCAGCACGGCGTGCCGATTGTGCACGAGATCCACCGCAGCCGTTTCAGCGGCCATCCGATGCTGCTGCTGCCCTACCTGGAACAGATGCCGGAGCTGCAGCTGACGGCCGACCTGTCGCACTGGTGCTGCGCCTGCGAATCGCTGCTGGAGGACCAGCCGCACACGCTGGCGGCGACGCTGCCGCACGTGCGCCACATCCACGCGCGCGTCGGCCATCCGCAAGGGCCGCAAGTGGCCGACTTCCGCGCGCCGGAGGCGCAGGCCGCGCTGCGGGCGCACCTGGCGTGGTGGGACGAGGTGATACGGCTGCGCCGCGCCGCCGGTGCATCGCGCATGACGCTGACGCCGGAATTCGGCCCGGTGCCATACACGCAAACGCTGCCCTACACGCAGAAGGAAGTGTCGAACGCGTGGGAGCTGAACGTGGCGATGCTGGCGCTGCTGCGGGCCCGCTACGCTTCCTGAGGCTCAGGCGGGGCTTCCTGCGGCGCCCGCATCGGCAGCATCAGCGTGACGGTGGTGCCGGCGCCGGGCGAAGAATCGACCCGTATCGTCCCGCGCAGCACGCCGGTGACAATGTTATAAACGATATTCATCCCCAGCCCCGAGCCGCCCTGTCCCAGCTTGGTGGTGAAGAAGGGATCGAAGACCTTGTGCAGGGTGTTGGCCGTCATGCCGGCGCCGTTGTCGGAGAAGGTCAGCTTCACCGTGTCCGCATTTTCGCGCAAGGCCTCGACCGCGATGGCGCCGTGCCCGCGGCCCTCGAAGCCGTGCAGCAGCGCGTTGCCGATCAAATTGCTCAGCACCTGACTCAAACTGCCCGGATAGGAATCGAACTCCAGTCCCTCCGGCACGTCCACGCGCACCTCGCAGCCGCTGCGCCGCAACTGCGCCGCGTAGGTGGCCAGCGTGTCGTGCACCACCTCGTCAAGCTTGAAGCGGCGCCGCTGGCCGCTGGCCTGGTCCACCGCCACCTGCTTGAAGGACGTGATCAGGTCGGCCGCCCGCGTCAACGAGCTGTTCATGATGTCGCAGGCCTTGCGGGCATCGTGCAGGTGCGCTTCCAGCACCGAGCGCTTCAAGCCGCCGTCCTCCGCCAGGCGCCGTTCGAAATCGCGCACCATGTCGCTCAGCGCGCTGGCGGTCAGCAGGCTGTTGCCGATCGGCGTATTGAGTTCGTGCGCCACGCCGGCCACCAGCGCGCCCAGCGACGCCATCTTCTCCGACGTCAGCAGGTTGGTCTGCGCCTGCTTCAGCGTTTCCACCACCACCGCCAGGTCGCTGCGCGCCTGTTCCACGTTGGCCTTCTGCCGTTCCAGTTCGGCCAGGCTGTATTCCAGTCCATGCTTGGCGTCGACCATGCGCCGGGTGGACACCAGCAGCGCGCCGAACAGCGCGCTGATGATGAAGCCGGCCACGCCGATCAGCAGCACCGGCAGCGGCGAGCGGCCGTATCGCCCGCCGCCGTAGCCCTCGAAACGCATCAGCCAGCGGCGCTGGCCGACCATCAGCGCCTTCTGCGACACCAGCCCGTCCAGCGGCGCGCGCACTCCCGCCACGCCGGCGCTGTTGTAGAGCAGCGTGTCGGCGCCGGATGCCCGCACCGCCTTCGCGTCGAAATAGCCGTCGTCGTCGATGCGCACCTGCAGGTGCTCCAGCAGCGGCGCGTCGATCACCTCGCGCATCAGGGTGCTGACGCGGAACACGATGGCGACAAAGCCCACCAGCGCGTCCCGCCGCTGTTCGACCGTCTGCAAGGGCACACCGCCGCGGTAGACCGGCGCGCGCGCCACGAAACCCGGTTCGCCGGTGGCGTCCTGCACCAGCGTGATGCGCTCGGTGGCGACGATTTCGCCGGTGTCGCGCCCCAGCTCCAGCGCCTTCAGATGCGGCGGCAGCGCCGACAGGTCCAGGCCGAAGGCGTTCTCGTTACCCTTCAGCGGCTCGGTGTATTCGATGATGAAATGCGGGTCGCGCAGGTTGGCCGGGTGCACCCGGAAATCGGGATAGCCGCCCGCCTCGATCGAGGTGTCGCCCTTGACGGCGGCGACGAACGGCGCCAGGCGCGCCTGCGGCACGGCGCGCACGAACTGGATCGCCTGGAAGCCGGGATAGCGGCGATCGAGCCGGAGCTCCGCCACGAAACGGTGGAAGCGCAGGCGGTCGATGTCCTGGTTCAGCGCGTACATGCCCTTAATCGCGAGCAGCACGTCGAAGTAGGTTTGCAAACGCACCTCGGTGTCGTGCGCCACCTTGTCGGCGTCGCGCTGGAAGTTCGCCTGCACCTGCTGGCGCTGCGTCATGACCACGAAGCCGCAGGTGGCGGCGGTGACGCAGATACCTACGACGAACGCAAGGTAGCCGCGCGATCGCATGGCATCCGGGCGGCGTCTATGCCGCGATGTGCGGCGTCGCCGCGCCGCTGGCCGGATGGTCGCTGTAACGCTCGGCGATGGCCATGAATTCTTCTTCGATGGTCAGCATGGCGTCGACCACGTCGGGATCGAAATGCTCGCCGCTGCCCTGCCTTATCATCTCCATCGCCGTCTCGTGCGTGAAGGCCGGCTTGTAGACGCGCTTGGAGATCAACGCGTCGTAGACGTCGGCCACCGCCATCAGCCGCGCCGACATCGGGATGGCGTCCCCCGCCAGGCCTTGCGGATAGCCGGAGCCGTCGTACTTTTCCTGGTGCGAGTAGGCGATCTCGCGCGCGTAGCGCAGGAAGGTGTTGGTGTAGCCCAGGTGCTGCTCGACGTTGGCGATGGCGTCGCGCCCGTACACGGTGTGCATCTTCATCACGGCGAACTCCTCGTCCGTCAGGCGGTCCGGCTTGAGCAGGATGGCGTCCGGGATCGACACCTTGCCGATGTCATGCAGCGGCGCGGCCTTGAACAGCGACTTGATATTGGCCTCGCTCAGCTCCTCCCTGAAGCGCTTGTGCGGCTGCAGCTGGCGGCCCAGCGCGGCCACGTAGTGCTGCACGCGGCGCAGGTGGTTGGCGGTTTCGTATTCGCGCGTCTCGGCCAGCGAGGCCAATGCCCAGATCATCGCGTCGAGCATCTGGCTCAGCTCCGCCGTGACTTCCTCGACCACGTGCTCCAGCAGGTTGCGCTGCTGCTTGAGCAGCTCGCGCGAGTGGCGCAGCTGCAGATGGGTGTCGACCCGCGCGCGCAGCACGTCGGCGGCGACCGGCTTGTGCACCACGTCGGCGCCGCCGGCGCGGAAGGCGCGCGCCTCGTCCGCGTGACGTTGCAGAAAAATGACAGGGATGTCGGCTGTATCGGGGCTGGACTTGAGCTGCTGGCACACGCTGTAGCCGTCCACCTCGGGCAGCGCGGCGTCCAGCACCGCCAGGTGCGGGCGCGGCACCTGCTGCATGATGTCCAGCGCGGCGCGGCCGCTGTTGGCCAGCTTGACCTCGTACTGGTCCTGCAGCAGGCCATGCATCAGGATCAGGTTGTCCGCCGCCTCGTCGGCGACGAGCACGATGGCCTTTTTGATATTCATGTGCCACTACTCCTGTATGGGTCTTTGTCGATATCATCATAACCGAGGCGTTTTGCCTGCAAAACATTTTTCTCGGTTAGCTTGCAATTGTATAGTGCACTATCTATACTATGGTCATGGATACCAAAACACCCCCCGCCGCCGCCGTCGCCCCTGCCGCCGTGCCCCAGCTGGACGGCCAGCTGTGCTTTGCGCTGTACTCGACTTCGCTCGCGATGAGCAAGCTGTACCGCAAACTGTTGCGCGGCCTCGGCCTGACCTATTCGCAGTACCTGGTGATGATGGTGCTGTGGGAGAAAAACGAGCTGACCGTGTCGGAGGTGGGCGAGCGCCTGTTCCTCGATTCGGCCACGCTGACGCCGCTGCTCAAGCGCATGGAACAGGCCGAGCTGCTTACCCGCACCCGCGCCGCCAACGACGAGCGCCAGGTCATCATCTCGCTCACGCCGCACGGCGACGCGCTGCGCCACGAGGCGGCCAAGCTGCCGCCGTCCATCCTGCAAGCGACCCGCTGCACGCTGGACGAAGTGGTCGGCATGAAGCAGCAGCTCGACGCGCTGCGTACCAGCCTGATGTCCGCGAGCTGAGCGCGCCGATGACGACCTCGAACCCGATCTACACCCATCCCCTCCATGTGGCCGAGGCGCTGCGCAAGGACGGCTACGCGGTCATGCCGCCGCAGGACGTGGCGGCGCTGGCCGGCGTGACGCTGGCCGAGCTGAACGCGCTGGCGCCCAGCTGGGACGCGCTGGAGCTGGACAACTACCTCAAGGACGGTGGCCGCTACCGGCGCCGGCGCCACTCATGCTTCGTGCAGGACGGCGCCGAGCTGACGCAGTCGCCGCACCGCGCGCACTGGCAGCCGCTCGAATACAACGCCCTGCACGGCGGCATGAACCGCCTGTTCGAGCCGATCCTGCCTGCCACCGTGGCGCAGCCGGCGTGGCAGGCGCTGGTGCGCGGCATCGGCCGGTTGTGCAGCGCGGCGCGCCGCAGCAGCGCGCCGTGGTATGTTGAGGCGCACCAGTTCCGCATCGACACCACCGACGGCATCGGCCGGCCGACGCCGGAAGGCGCGCACCGCGATGGCGTCGATTTCGTCGCGGTGCTGCTGGTGGGCCGCGAGCAGATCAAGGGCGGGGAGACTCGCATCTTTGAAGCCGATGGCCCGAACGGCAAACGCTTCACGATGACCGAGCCGTGGACCATGCTGCTGCTGGACGACGCCGCGGTGATCCATGAGTCGACGCCGATCCAGCCGCTGGCGGAACACGGCCATCGCGACACGCTGGTGCTGACGTGGCGCGCGGACGGTTTCCAGGGCCAGGAAAACGCCCCCTGACGGGCTAAATCCGATATAGTCACACCAGCCAAATACGCAATCAGGAGGGTCGTCCGTGGACACCAGCTACGAAATCCAGCCCGACGAGATCGAGATCCTCATCGTTGAAGACAGCCCGACCCAGGCCGAGCGGCTGCGGCGGCTGATCCAGTCGATGCGGTACGGCGCGCGCGTGGCCGGCAACGGGCAGCTGGCGCTGGAGGCGATCCGCCAACGCAAGCCGGACCTGGTGCTGTCCGATATCGTAATGCCCGAGATGGACGGCTACACGCTATGCCGCGCCATCAAGACCGACCCCGATCTGCGCGACATCCCGGTGATCCTGGTGACGTCGCTGATGGACCCGAAGGACATCATCCGCGGCATCGAATGCGGCGCCGACAATTTCATCCGCAAGCCCTACGCCGAGGACTACCTGCTCAACCGCATCGGCCACATGCTGATGAACCAGAAGCTGCGCAGGAACCAGAACATGGAGATCGGCATCGCCCTGTACCTGGGCGACCAGAAGCACTTCATCAACGCCGAGCGGCAGCAGATCCTGGACCTGCTGATCTCCACCTACGAGCAGGCGGTGCAGGTCAACAGCGAGCTGCAGGCGCGCGAGCGCCAGGTGATCGAACTGAATATGCGGCTGGCGCACCACGCGGGCGAACTGGAAACCATCAACCGCGAGATCGCGCTCAAGAACCTGGAGCTGGCCGAGGCGAGCCGCATGAAGTCGGCCTTCATCGCCAACATGTCGCACGAGCTGCGCACGCCGCTCAACGCCATCATCGGCTTCACCGGCGCGCTGCTGATGAAGCTTCCCGGCCCGCTGACGAACGAGCAGGACAAGCAGCTCAACACCATCCGCACCAGCGCGCGCCATCTGCTCTCGCTGATCAACGACATCCTGGACGTGGCCAAGATCGAGGCGGGCAAGGTCACGCTGGAGCTGGAGACCGTGCAGTGCCAGCACCTGGTCAACGACGTGGTCGACACCTTGCGGCCGCTGGCGCTGCAAAAGGGACTGGGGCTGGAGGTGGAGCTGGCGCCGGACCCCATCGTGCTGCAGACCGACCGCCGCGCGCTGACGCAGATCCTGCTCAACCTGGCCAACAACGCGATCAAGTTCACCGAATCGGGCAAGGTGCGGGTGACGCTGTCGCAGCGGCCGGGCGATGGCCACGACACCGTCGAATTCTCGGTGGCCGACAGCGGCGCCGGCATCCGCGAGGAAGACCAGGCCAAGTTGTTCCAGGCCTTCTCGCAGTTGGACTCCACCTCGACGCGGCACGCGGAAGGCGCGGGACTGGGGCTGTACCTGTGCCAGAACCTGGCCAACCTGATCGGCGGCTCGCTGTTCTTCAAGAGCGATTTCGGCCAAGGCAGCACCTTCACGCTGGCGCTGCCGCTGCGCGGCGCGTGAGCAAGCTTGGCTTTTTTATACTGTAGAAACTTGGACACCGTAGTTCTACGGTATTGCACCGCAACATAAATCGGCATATAGTTGGAACTGTCTCCTCCAACCGTTCGCTGAACATTGGAATTAAGCCCGCCCCGTCAAGGTAGCGGGCATTTTTTTTGTCGCACGAAGTTTGTCATACAAAGTCGAGCCGCCCGGCGCGCGGCATCGACGGGAACACCTGCACCAGCTGCTTGTCGCCCAGGCGCAGGTGGCGCTCGGCGATGGTGGCCAGCACGGTGCGGAAGTCGGTCGTCACCGGCAGGTCGCGGCCTTCGTTCAATTCGGCGTCGCCGACGCCGCGCCAGTCGCCCAGCACCTTGCCGCCTTTGACGCCGCCGCCCAACACCCACATCGCATTGCCATGGCCGTGATCCGTGCCGCCGTTGCCGTTCTCGCGCGCGGTGCGGCCGAACTCCGACATCACCACGATGGTGGTCTGGTCGAACAGTGGTCCGAGCCGCTGCGCCAGCACCGCCAGGCCCTGCCCCAACGGCTGCAGGCGATTGGCCAGCTGGCCGCGCGCCGAACCCTGGCTGGCGTGGGTGTCCCAGCCGCCCAAGGCCACGAAAGCCAACTGGATATTGGGGTCGTTGCGCATCAGCGCCGCCAGCCGCGCCGCATCGTCGGGGAAGCCGTTCGGCAAAGGCGCGCCGCCGTTCGCGGCCTGCATCTCCGCCGACATCCCGCCCCCCATGCCGCCGCCGGTCATCTTGCCGGCCGCCGCGTCCATCACTTCCCGGTGCGCGTCCTGGCCCTGCTGGTAGGCGGCGCCGAAGCGCGCGTTGTCCGCGTACAACTGGTCGAAGGCCTTGCCCACCGCCGGCCGGTCCAGCACATTGGCCTTGATGCCGGCCGCGCCGTTGGCCAGGTTGACCGCCGCCGCATGGCCCGACAGGATGCGCGGCATGGTCGGGCCGATGCTCAGCGCGCGCGTCGGCGTGGTGGTGCCGGGCAGCGTCGCCACGAGCCGGTTCATCCAGCCGTCCGCCGTGCTCTTGATGCCGGGCGTGGCCGATTCCATGTAGTCCTGCGCATCGAAGTGCGAGCGCGTGGCGTCGGGCGAGCCGCTGGCATGGATGAAGGCCAGCTTCTTCTGCTCCCACAAGGGCAGCAGCGGCGCCAGCGCCGGATGCAGGCCGAAGTAGCCATCCAGGTTCAAGGCGCCGTTGTCCTCGCCCGGCCGGCCCAGCGCGATGGTTGGACGCAGGCGCGCGTAGTTGGCGTCGGCCACCGGCGCCACCACGTTCAAGCCGTCCACCGCGCCGCGCAGCATGATCACGATCAGCTTGCGGCTGGTGGCGTCGGTGGTTGGCGCGGTGTTTGGCGATGCGGCGGTCGCGGCCCAGGCGTGGCGGCCCAGCGGTATCATCAGGCCGGCGCCGGCGGCCAGCGCGTTCAGGAAGTCTCTGCGTTGCATGGTGTTCTCCGTCTGGTGATTAGCGCTGCATGAAATCGGGACTGCCAAGCAGCATGGCCGCGCGCAGTGGCGGCGGGCTGCCGGCGATGGCGCTCTGCGTCTTCGGCGAGATCGAACCGGCCAGCGTGGCCTGCAAGGCTTGCGCGTCCAGCGCCGGCGACAGCTGCGTTGCGAAGGCGATGCGGCGGCTCAGCGCATCGGGATTGAGCCACGCGTCCTGCGTGTTCTTGTAGCCGTCCGGCGTCTGGCAGCCGTATAGCGGCATGCCGAGGCGGTTCAACACGCCCAATGTCTGCTTGATGTCCGACGGCGCCGTGTCGCTGGCGCGCGCGGCCGAGATCACATATTGATACGGCGTCTTGAACTTCGCGCCCACCGCTTCCGGCGCCATGAACTCGGCGCTGGTGAACAGGGTGCGCAGCACGCTGCGGATGTCGCCCTTGCTGTCGATGTAGGTCTTCGCCATGCGGTCCACCAGCGCCGGCGGCGGCTGGTCCTGCACGAAGTACTGCGCCAGCTGGAAGCTCAGGTGGTGCGCGGTGGCCGGCAGCATCGCCAGCACGTCCAGCGCGTACTCGCCCTCTTCCTGCCCGCCAGCCTTGATGCGGCGGCCCAGCCAGACCTTGTCGTCGCGGTCATGGCGCGCGGGGTCGAAGGCGAAGGTGCGGTTGCGTTTCACCAGCTCGCGGTTGTCGTAGGTCCAGCCGGTCAGCATGCGCGCCAGTTCGGTCACGTCCTTCTGCGTGTAGCCGCTGTCGACGCCCATGGTGTGCAGCTCCATCAGCTCGCGTGCATAGTTTTCATTCAGGCCGCTGCTCTTGCCTTTCTGGCCGCCCTGCTTCCTGCCGCGCGGGACGTAGCCGTTGGCGGTGGAGACCCAGTTATCCAGGTAGTACAGCATGGCCGGATGGTGCGCGGTGGCGCCCAGCAGGTCGCGGAAATTCCCCAGCGCGTAGGGGCGGATCGCGTCGCGCTCGTAGCTGGCGATCAGCGCGCGGTCCACGCCCTTGCCGGAGAAGACATTGAAATGGTTGAACCAGAAATCGACCATCACCTCTTCCAGCTGGTTCGGGCTGTCGACGGCGCGGGCGATGCGCGCCTCCGCCGTCTGCTGCGCGATGGCCGTGACCACCTCGCGGCGCTTGGCCTTGTCGCCGTCCGATTCGTCCTTGGCCATGGCGCGCACTTCCAGGAAGCGCTTCATCACCACGCCGGCCGGCTCCTGCGCCGCATCCAGGCCGGCCAGGCGCGCGCTCAATGCCGGCGGCAGCGGCATGCCGGCGTTGAGCTGCGCGTCGATGTAGCGCTGCACGCCCATCTGCGTCACCCGTTCGATGTCGCCCGGCTTGGGACCGTAGGCGATGCGGTTGAGCACATGGGCCGCCGCCTGCTCGGGCGTCAGCGGCTCGGCCGCAGGGGTGGCTGCGGTAGCGGCGGTCGCGGAAACGGCCATGGCGGCCACGGCGATCCAGCGGGAGAAGTTCATGGCGGTGCTCCTGTCGAAAAATATATTTACTTTATAACGCAATATTGTTGCTCCCCAAACGACTGCCATGTATCGGTTGTAAGCGGCTGTTAGCGTTGCTTCATCAATAAATTAAACAACTGATTTAGTTATATCAATTGTTTAAATTATGTGATGTAATGCCGCCCATGAACGCTAAACCTACTTCCATCGATACCAGCCAGCCAGCCGACGACGGCCGCAAGCCACGTTCCGACGGCGAGCAATCGCGCGAGCGGCTGCTGCAGGCGGCCATGCGCCTGTTCGCCGCGCAGGGCTTTTCCAAGACGTCGACGCGCGAGATCGCCCAGGCGGCCAGTGCCAACGTTGCCGCGATCAGCTACTACTTCGGCGATAAGGCGGGGCTGTACCAGGCCTGCTTCAGCTTCATGTGCCAGCCGGAGCCGGACAATATCGCGCAGTTCGCGCAGCCGCACTTCACATTGCGGCAAACGCTGGAGGGTTACTACCGGCAGATGCTGGCGCCGCTGACGGCGGGCGGCGATGCGCAGCTGATGCTGCGTTTGTTTTACCGGGAGATGCTGGAGCCGACAGGCCTGTGGCAGCAGGAGATCGACAACAACATCAAGCCGGAACACCTGGCGCTGGTCGATGCGCTGTGCCGTCACCTGGGTGTGGCGCAGCCGACCGACGACGTGCACCGGCTGGCCTATGCCCTGGTCGGCATGGCGGTGCAGATGATGGTCGGACGCGACATCATCGCCTCGATCACGCCGCACCTGCTGGACGGACCGGAAGCGATAGAAAAGTGGGCGCAGTACCTGGTCGGCTTTGCCGAAGCCCTGGTGCTCGCCGAGAGATCCAAACTTCAACAAGGATAACCATGAAGATATTCCTACGCGCGGCGGCATTGGCCGTCGCCGCGTCGCTGAGCGCCTGCGCCACGCAGGCTCCCGCGCCGCACGTGGCCGCGCAAGCGCCGCAGCAATGGCAGGCGCCGTTGCCGCACAATGGCAGCCAGGCCGACCTGGCCACGTGGTGGAGCCACCAGGCCGACGCGCTGCTGGTTCAGCTGATCGAATCGGCGCAGGCGGTCAGCCCGACCATCGCCACGGCCGGTTCGCGCATCGCGCAATCGCGCGCCGAGCGCGTGGGCGCCGGCGCCGCGCTGGCGCCGTCGCTGGACGCATCGGCGAGCGTCAACCGCTCCAACCAGCAATCGACCGTGCCGACGGGGACCACCTCGCAGGCGGCCTTGCAGGCTTCGTGGGAGATCGATCTGTTCGGCGGCAACCGCGCAGCGCGCGATGCGGCGCAGGCGCGCCTGGACAGCGCCCACGCCGGCTGGCATGACGCCCGCGTTTCGGTGGCGGCCGAAGTGGCCAATCAATACTACGGCCTGCGCGCCTGCGAGCAGCTGCTGGCGGTGGCAAAACAGGACGCCACCTCGCGCGCCGACACCGCGCGCCTGACGGAGCTGAGCGCCAAGGCAGGCTTCCAGTCGCCGGCCAACCTGGCGCTGGCGCGTGCCAGCGCGGCCGACGGCAACAACCGCTACATCACCCAACGCGCCGCCTGCGACGTCAACGTCAAGGCGCTGGTGGCGCTGACCGCCGTCGCCGAACCTGAGCTGCGCCGCAAGTTGGCCGACGGCGCAGCGGCCGCCGTTGGCGCCGCCGCCAGCGCGCCGGCCATCGCCATCGCCGAACTGCCGGCGCAAACACTGAACCAGCGGCCCGACGTCTTCACCGCCGAACGCGAGGTCACCGCCGCCAGCGCCGACGTCGGCAGCGCGCAGGCGCAGCGCTATCCGCGCCTGGCCTTGTCCGGCTCCATCGGCTATGGCAACTTCCGCTCCGGTGGCGTCAACACCGGCACCGACACCTGGACCATCGGCCCGGTCTCGATGTCGCTGCCGATCTTCGACGCGGGCAAGCGCCGCGCCAACGTCGACGCGGCCAGCGCGCGCTACGACGCCGCCGTCTCCAGCTACCGCGCCGCCGTGCGCCAGGCCGTGAGCGAAGTGGAACAGGCGCTGGTCAACCTGGACGCCACCGGCGCGCGCGCCGCCGACGCGCAGGCAGCGCTGGACGGCTACCGCGTCAACTACACCGCCGTCGAAGACCGCTACAAGAACGGGCTGGCCAGCCTGTTCGAACTGGAAGACGCGCGCCGCACCCGCCTGGCCGCCGAACAAACCGTCATCAACCTGCAGCGCGAACGCAGCGCCGCCTGGGTCGCGCTGTACCGCGCGGCCGGCGGCGGCTGGACCGCCCCGACCGACGGCGCTCCCGCTGTCGCCAGCGCCAACTAACTTGTGCATATCATGAAAAAACTGAAAACCAATCTGAAGCCCGTCGCCTACGCACTGCTGGCGGTATTTGTCATCGGCGGCGCCGGCATGGCGTTCTACCCGTCCGCCACCCAGGCCGCCGACGACAAGAAGGCGGAAACCGCCAAGCCTGCGCTGACCGTCACCACCACCAAGCCCTCGGCCGCGCGCCTGCCGATCAATCTGGCCGCCAACGGCAACGTCGCGGCCTGGCAGGAAGCAAGCGTCAGCAGCGAATCGAACGGCCTGCGCCTGACCGAAGTGCGCGTCAACGTCGGCGACGTGGTCAAGGCCGGCGACGTGCTGGCCGTGTTCTCGGCCGATACCGTCAACGCCGACCTGGCACAGGCCAAGGCCGCTGTGCAGGAGGCCGAAGCCAACGCCGCCGACGCCGTCGCCAACGCGGCCCGCGCGCGCACGCTGCAAAACACCGGCGCCCTGAGCGCGCAGCAGATCAGCCAATACACCACCGCCGAGCAGACCGCCAACGCCCGCATCGCCTCGGCCAAGGCGGCGCTGGCCAGCCAGCAGCTGCGCCTCAAGTACACCAGGGTCGTGGCGCCGGACAACGGCATTATCTCGGCCCGCACCAACAACGCCACCGTGGGCGCGGTCTCCGGCCCCGGCACAGAACTGTTCCGCATGATCCGCCAGGGCCGCCTCGAATGGCGCGCCGAAGTGGTGGCCGCCGACCTGCGCAACCTGAAGACCGGCACCGGCGCCGTCGTCAAAGCGGCCAACGGCAGCGAAGTCACCGGCAAGGTGCGCATGATCGCGCCAACCGTCGATGCGCAGACTCGCTCCGCGCTGGTCTACGTCGACCTGCCGGCCAGCGCCGGCGCCAAGGACGCGCCGTTCAAGGCCGGCATGTTCGCCAGCGGCCAGTTCGAACTGGGCACGTCGGATGCGATAACGGTGCCGCAGCAATCCATCGTGGTGCGCGACGGCTTCAGTTTCGTGTTCCGCCTCAACGCCGACCAGCATGTCAGCCAGATCAAGGTGCAGCCGGGCCGCCGCCTGGGCGACCGCATCGAAGTGCTGGGCGGCCTGACCGCCGACACGCAGGTGGTGGTGCGCGGCGCCGGCTTCCTCAACGACGGCGACCTGGTACACAACGTCGCCGAGACCGCGCCGGCCGAAAAACAGGCCAATAAGCTGGCAGCCAAGTAAGGACGCGCCATGAACTTCTCCTCCCTATCGATCAAGAACCCGATCCCGGCGATCATGCTGTTCGCGCTGCTGACGCTGGCCGGGCTGATGGCCTTCAAGGCCAATCCGGTGCAGGACTTCCCTGACATCGAACTGCCCATCGTCACCGTCACCGCCACGCTGGACGGCAGCGCACCGGCCCAGCTGGAAACCGAAGTGGCGCGCAAGATCGAGGATTCGGTCGCCACGCTGCAAGGCATCAAGAACATCTACACCACGGTGCTGGACGGCGTCTCCACCACCACCGTGGAATTCATTCTTGAGAAGCCGATCTCCGACGCCGTCAACGAGGTGCGCGACGCGGTGGCCCGCGTCAAGGCCGACATGCCGGCCGAGCTGCGCGACCCGACCGTGACCAAGGCCTCCACCGCCGGCCGCGTGATCATGACCTTCACCGCCGCCGCAGCCAAGACGCCCGGCGAGAAGATGGACAACCAGGAACTGAGCTGGTTCGTCGACAACGCCGTTTCCAAGCGCCTGCTGGCGGTGCCCGGCGTGGGTGCGGTCAAGCGCGTGGGCGGCGTGAAGCGCGAGATCCGCGTGGAGCTGGACGACGCCCGCATGGCCGCGCTGCGCGTGTCCGCGCTGGACGTGTCGCGCCAACTGCGCCTGGTGCAGAAGGAAGCGCCGGGCGGACGCGGCGACGTCAGCGGCGCCGAGCAATCGGTGCGCACCATCGCCACCGTGCAGAGCGCGGCCTCGCTGGCCGCCATCGAACTGCCGCTGGCCGACGGCCGCCGCGTGCGCCTCGACCAGGTGGCCACCGTGACCGACACCGTCTCCGAGCCGCGCGCCATCGCGCTGCAGGACGGCGTGCCGGTGATCGGCTTTGAAATCTTCCGCACCAAGGGCGCCAGCGAACTGGCGGTCGCCAAGGGGGCGCGCGCCGCCGTCGCCGAACTGGCCCGCGCCAATCCGCGTGTGGAACTGAAACCGGTGATCGACAACGCCTTCCCGGTCGAAGAGAACTTCAACGGCTCGATGGAGCTGCTGTACGAAGGCGCGCTGCTGGCGGTGCTGGTGGTGTGGTGGTTCCTGCGCGACTGGCGCGCCACGCTGGTGGCCGCCGCCGCGCTGCCGCTGTCGGTGATGCCGGCCTTCCTCGGCCTGTACCTGTTCGGCTACACGCTCAACACCGTCACGCTGCTGTCGATGGCGCTGGTGGTAGGCGTGCTGGTGGACGATGCCATCGTCGAAATCGAAAACATCGCGCGCCACCTGCGCATGGGTAAAACCCCGATGGAGGCGGCGATGGAAGCGGCCGACGAAATCGGCATGGCGGTCATCGCCACCACCTTCGCGCTGGTCGCCGTGTTCCTGCCGACCGCCTTCATGGGCGGCGTGCCGGGCCTGTTCTTCAAGCAGTTCGGCTGGACCGCCGTGGTGGCGGTGCTGGCGTCGCTGGTGGTGGCCCGTTTGCTCACGCCGATGATGGCGGCCTACATCCTCAAGCCTGTCGTCCACGCCGAAGCAAAAGACGGCTGGCTGATGACCCGCTACATCCGCGTGATGCGCTGGTGCCTGTCGCACCGGCTGGTGACGGCCATCGCCTCGGCCGCGTTCTTCATTGGCTCGATCATGCTGGTCGGCCTGCTGCCGACTGGCTTCGTTCCCGCGGCCGATCGCGCGCAGACCCAGATCAACCTGGAACTGCCGCCCGGCTCCACGCTGGCCGAAACCCGCGTGGTCGCCGAACGCGCCCGCAAGGCCGCGATGGAAGTCAAAGGCATCAAGGCGGTGTTCAGCTCCATCGGCGGCGGTTCCAGCGGCGACGCCTTCGCGCCCGGTGCGGCGGCAGAGGCGCGCAGCGCCGTGCTGACGCTGACCACCGCGCACCGCAACGACCGCAAGGAATCGATGGCCGACCTGGAAGGCGAAATCCGCCAGAAGCTCAGCGCCATTCCCGGCGCCCGCTTCAAGGTCGGCCCGCCGGACAACGGCGTCAAGATGCAGCTGGTGCTGCGCAGCGAAGACCCGGTGGCGCTGAAGGAGACGGCGCAGAAAGTGGAGCGCGAAATGCGCACGCTCAAAGGCGTGGGCAACGTGCGCTCCAGCGCCTCGCTGGTGCGGCCTGAGATTATCGTCACGCCGGACTTCGCCAAGGCCGCCGATTTGGGCGTGACCGCCGCGTCCATCGGCCAGACTGTGCGCGTAGCCACCGCCGGCGACTACGACACCGACCTGACCAAGATGAACCTGCCGGAACGCCAGGTGCCGATCCGCGTCAAGCTGCCGGACGCCGTGCGCGCCGACCTGGAAGCCATCGGCCGCCTGACGGTGCCGGGCAAGAACGGCCCGGTGCTGCTGGCCACCGTCGCCACCATCACGATGGAGAGCGGCCCGGCGCAGATCAATCGCCTGAACCGCAGCCGCAACGTGACGCTGGAAGTGGAGCTGGGCAAACGCTCGCTGGGTGAAGTGAACACCGAGGCGCGCGCGCTGCCGACCATGATGAACCTGCCGCCGTCGGTGCGGATCGCGGAACTGGGCGACACCCAGGAAATGGCGTCGCTGTTCGCCAGCTTCGGCATCGCCATGCTGATCGGCGTGGTCTGCATCTACTGCGTGCTGGTCTTGTTGTTCAAGGACTTCATGCAGCCGGTGACGATTCTGTTCGCGCTGCCGCTGTCGATCGGCGGCGCCTTCGTGGCGCTGCTGGTCACCGGCCGCGCGCTGTCGATGCCGTCGATGATCGGCCTGATTATGTTGATGGGGATCGTTACGAAGAACTCAATCTTGTTGGTTGATTATGCTATTCTGGCGCGTCAGGAAGGCATGAGCCGTTTCGAAGCTTTGGTCGATGCCTGCCACAAGCGCAGCCGCCCGATCCTGATGACCACCATCGCGATGGGCGCCGGCATGATGCCGCTGGCGCTGGGCTGGGGCGCAGATCCTAGCTTCCGTTCGCCGATGGCGATCACGGTGATCGGCGGGTTGATCACGTCGACGTTACTGAGCCTGCTGGTGATACCGGCCGTGTTCACCTATATCGACGATCTGGAACACTTGCTGAAACGCCTGATGGCCAAGCTGCGCCGCGAGCCGGCGCCTGCTCCTGACGAAACCGTGCAGCCGCTGCGCAAAGTCGCCGGCGGCGGCCACTAACATTAGGAGATCATCATGGAATATGAAGTCAAGGATTTGCCGGCGGTGCGTGTAGCCTACCTGCGCTACAAAGGTCCGTTCGGCGCGCCGATCGGCGAGTTCTGGAAAGAGGTGTTCACGCCGTGGCAGAAGGCCTTCGGCCTGGTGAACAAGGTCACCTACGGCGTGGCGCAGGACGATCCGTCCACCACGCCGCCGGACCAGTGCCGCTACGACGCCTGCGTGGAAGTGTCGGCCGACTATCCGGTCAAGGAGCCTGCCAAGGAGGCGACCATTCCCGGCGGCCGCTACGCCGTCGCCAAGTTCAAGGGCACCGGCGACCAGGTGCCTGCGGCGTGGGGCGAGTTCTTCGGCCAGTTGCAGGCCGAGGGCAAGGCTGTCGCCGGCATCTGCTTCGAACGCTATCCGGCCGACTACGCGATGGACCCTGCCACCGGCGTGTTCGAAGCGGAGCTGTGCATCCCGGTGAAATAAGCCACCGGACTTACGGCGGCGGCGCCCAGCCGCCGCCCATCGCGCGGTACAGATCCACCGACGCCACCAGCATGCGCGTCTTCAGCTGCAAGCGGCCGACGTCGGCGTTGTACAGCGTGCGCTGGGCATCCAGTTCCTCCAGATACGAAGCGTAGCCATTGCGATAGCGGTTGTGCGCGATGCGCAGCGTTTCGGCCGCCGTGGCGCGGCGCGCGTCGTTCTGCACCGCCTGCTCCTTCAGCCGCGCCAATGCACCCAGGCTGTTGTCGGTTTCGGCGAAGGCGGTGCGCACCGCGTTCTCGTAGGCGTACACCAATTGATCGCGCTGCGCCGCCACGGCGTCAGTCTGGTGCTGCACGCGGTCGCCCTCGAACACCGGCGCAGCCACCGCGCCGGTCAGGCGCCACAGCGCCGTCGGGGCGTTGACGAAATCGTGCCACTTCAGGTTCTGCACGCCGCCCACCATCGTCAGCTTGAACGACGGCAGCAGTTGGTCGCGCGTGGCCGCCAGGTTGGCGTTGGCCGCGACCAGGTTCAATTCCGCACGGGCGATGTCGGGCCTGCGGCGCAGCAGCTCGGACGGCAGCCCCGCAGGTACGGGCGGCGCGGCCAACTGCGCCAGTTCCAGCCCGCGTGCGACCGGGCCGGGATTGCCACCGGTGAGTATCGATAGCGCATTTTCCTGTTCGAAGATGGAGCGTTTCAGCTGCGGCACCTGCTCGGCGGTGGTCTGGTATTCGGCCTGCGCCTGCAGCCATTCCAGCCGCGAGCTGTAGCCGACGTCGAACTGGCGCTTGGCCAGGTCGCACGATTCCTCGCGCAGCTTCAATGTGGCTTCGGTCAGCGCCAACTGGGCGTCCAGGCCGCGCAGGTTCAGGTAGCCCGATGCCACGGTGGCGGCGATCGACAGCGCGGCGGCATCGGCGTTGGCCTGCTCCGATTGATAGGTGGCGGTGGCGGCGTCGGTCAGCGCGGCCAGGCGGCCCCACACGTCGACTTCATAACTGGCCTGGAACTCGGCCTGGTAGACGTTGGTGACGTAGGGGACGCCGTTGTAGGCCAACTGGCGCGCGCGGGTCGGCGCGGTGTCGACGATAACGTTGGGCTTCTGGCCGGCGGCGGCCACGCCCACCAGCGCGCGGTACTGCGCCACGCGGGCGCGGGCGATGCGCAGGTCGCCGTTGTGTTCCAGTGCGGCGGCCACCAACGCGCTCAGTGCGGGGTCGCCAAACGCTTGCCACCATTGGGCTGCGACAGCGGCGCCCTGCCCCGCTTCAGCGGCGGTGCGCCATGCGGCCGGCATCTGCAAGGACGACGCGGGCGGCAGCGGCGCCTTGGCAGCGCAGCCGGCCAGCACCAGCGCCACGGCAAGCGAGGCCGCGCCAGCGCCGCGCGAAGTCCGTGCGGCGAGCTGCGAAGTCTTTGCGGCGGCCAGCGGCGTACGCGCGGCGAGCTGCGACGTCCGCGCGGCAAGCCGCTGCGTGCCGGGCTGGCGCGCGGGTGCTGCGCGGCCTCTCATGGCTTGGCTCCAGCATGCCTGGCCTGGGCGGCAGCGTCGTCCAACACCGCAGACGTATCGATGCTGACCACCACCGACATCCCCGGCGCCAGCCTGCGCGCCTTGGCCTGGCCCGGATCGATACGGATGCGCACCGGGATGCGCTGCGCGATCTTCACATAGTTGCCGGTCGCATTATCGGCCGGCAGCACGCTGAACTCGGAACCGGTGGCCGGCGAAATTCGCTCCACCTGCCCGGTCAACAGCGCCCCATCCAGCGCATCGACCTTGAAGGTGGCGCTCTGGCCGACCTGCACGCCATTCATCTGCGTCTCCTTCAAATTGGCGATCACCCACAGCTGGCGCGGCACCAATCCCATCAACTGCGCGCCGGTGTTGACGTAGGCGCCCTTGCGCACCGTGACCTGCCCCAGCTGCCCATCCTCCGGCGCCGTGATGCGCGTGTTATCCAGGT
The DNA here is from genome assembly GCA_025548565.1 of Rugamonas sp. A1-17. GTDB lineage: Bacteria > Pseudomonadota > Gammaproteobacteria > Burkholderiales > Burkholderiaceae_D > Rugamonas. The sequence continues at coordinate 659,938 of JAJLPB010000001.1, read as the reverse complement.
CCACCTTGGCGGCCTTCAGCGCGGCCGTCGCATTGGCCACCGCCGCCTCCAGCGACAGCTTGTTCACCACCACCGTCTGCACCTGCTGCTTCGCGATCTCCAGGCTGGCGCGCGCCTGCGACACCGCCGCAGCCGTCTGCACCTTGGCCGCCTTGGACGAATCCTGCTCGCGCACCGACAACGAGCCATCGGCCGCCAGCGAATTCACGCGGCTCAAATCGGCCACCGACTTGGCGGCTTGCGCTTCCGCGTTGGCCAGCGTGGCCTGGTTCAGCGCCACACCCGCTTCCGCCGTGCGGCGCGCCTGCTCCCAGTTGGCCAGCGCCGCCTTCTGCGCCGCCAGCTGCGCCTGCGCCTGTTCGTAGCGCTGCTGGTAGATACGGTCGTCGATCAGCACCAGCAAATCGCCCTGCTTCACCTGCTGGAAATCCTGCACCCGCACATCCACCACGTAGCCGGGCAGCTGCGTGCCGATCAGTGTGACCTGGCCGCGCACCAGCGCGTTCTCGGTGGAGACGATGGCGCTGCTGAACGGCGGCAGCCGCCACGCATACAAAACGATCAGCACACCGACCAGCGCCACGAACGAGAACGCGATCGCCGACAGAATCTGCGCGCGCCGGTCGGGCGCCGGCGCGGTGGGCGCCGCCGCGGCGACGGCTGCCGCGGCAGCGGCGGCGGCCACCGCCGCGACGCGGGTTTCGGAGGAAGAGGAATTGTCGGGAGTCGTGTTAGCCATGTGGTTCAGCGGGATCCGGAATTGTTAAGGGAGACATTGGCCATGCCGGTCTGCGCGTTGTGCGCAGGGCTGCCTGGGCAGACGACGCACACCGACCACAGATGACGGCCCAGCATCCAGGCCAGTGTCAGCAGCGCCACCAGGGTAATCATCAGGAAGACATCGTTATAGGCCAGGATGTTGGCCTCGCGCGTGGCCGCAGCGCCCAGCGCCGCCACACCGGTGGCGCCGCGCGCGGCGGGATCGGCCAGCCCCACGCCCACGCTGGCGCCGCCGCTCTGGATGCGCGCCGCCACCAGCGGATCGAGCAGGGTCAGATGCTCGACCAGTATGCTGGAGTGGAATTTCTCGCGCAAGACCTGGAAGGTGCCGACCAGCGCCGAGCCAAGCAGGCTGCCCAGCGTCTGCGTGATGCTGAACATGACCGAGAAGCTGACCAGGTTATTCGGCGCAGCGATCACCGCGCCGAAGCCGGAGATAAACGTGGGACCGACGAAGAAAGCGCCGCCGAAGGCCAGCAGGAACTGGCTCACATACAGGTCGGCGGGCCGGGTCAGGTTGGTGGCGTCGGAATCCATGTAGGCGCCGATCGCCATCAGAACCAGCGAGAACATCAGCTGCAAGGGGATGCGCGGCGGCGTGATGGTCAGCGCGCTGGCCACCAGTCCCGCCACCGTGCCGACCATGACGACGATCCACAGCATCTGCATCTGGTCGTTGTTCAGGCCCAGCGCCTGCAGGAAGCCCACGGTGCCGTTGGCCTCCGACTGCACCACGCGGATCAGCAGCACCGACAACGCCAGCCGCGCGATATTGCCGTTGCTGAGCCAACGTGTGTTGAGCAGCGGGCGCGCGCGGTTATGCTCGACCAGCAGCGCGGCGGCGATCAGCACGATGGCACCGGCCAGGCACAGGCCCAGCCAGCGCGATTCGAACCACCACACCGTGCGGCCCAGCGCCAGCACCGCCGACAGCAACGCCACGCCGGGCGCGAACAGGCCGAAGGTGAGGAAGTCCATTTTCTCGAAGGCCTTGACGCGGTCGCCCGGCGGCAGCTTGAGCGCCAGCACGCAGGCCAGCGACAGCAGGGCCAGTCCCAGCTCGAAGAAGTACAGGCCGCGCCACTCGCCGAACTCCATCAGCTCCGACGAGAACAGCCGCGCCATCGGCAGCGCCAGTTGCGAGAAGCCGATGCCGAACACCGCCGCCTTGAGCCGGTGCTGGGCCGGGAAGGCCTGCAGCGTGTAATACAGGCCGAGGGTGGTCAGCGCCGCGCCGCTCATGCCGTGCGCCGCGCGCACCGCGATGGCCGAGGCCAGGCCGTGCACGAACAGGTGGGCCACGGTGGCCACCGCGTACACCACCAGGAATAACTCGGTGAACAGGCGCAGGCCGTACTGCTGGCGGAACTTCACCAGCAGAAGGTTCATCGACACATTGGCCATCACGTAGGCGGCCGGCAGCCACTGGATCTCCGCCGAGTAAACACCCAGCGAGCCTTGCAGGTAAGGCAGGTTGACCGACACCAGCGCGTTCCCCAGGCCACCGGTGACGGCGACGATGAAGCCGATCACCAGGAAGGCCAGCCGGCGTTCGGCCGTGTGCAGCGGTGTCGACGGCGATCCCGGCAAGGAGGGGCGCTCGTGCGGAAGCCATACCTGTGGGGCGTAAACGTCCATGGTGGTCAGAAGGTCCGGAAGCGAATTGTATGGGGCGTAAACAGCACAATGACGAGCATATCACTATGCTCGTCATTGTTGCGTATATTACAGCCCACTCAAAAGGGAGAGCCTACAGGACCACCGCCTCGGTCTCGCGCTGGAAGTTGCGGTGTCCGGCCAGCGCGTGCTTGAACTCCGCCAGCGCCGCATCGAGGCTGGCGGCGTCCGCGCGCCACAGGGACAGATCCGGCGCGCCGTTTTCCAGCGTGGCCGGCAGGCCCGCCTTCAACAGCAGTTCGACGCCCGCGCCCACCGCCAGCACGGGCTTGCAATGGCGGTACTGCTGGCGCACGAAGTCCAGCGCGTCGGCGTCGCGCATCAGCATGGCCGCGCTGGCGGCGCCGTCGGCCACGATCAGCGCGTCGTACAGCACCGCCGGACCGGCTTCGATGGAGATGTCGATATCGAGCTTGCCGCCGTCGGCCGCCGTCAGTTGCCCCAACTGCGGCGCCACCAGCCGCGGCACCGCGCCGGCTTCCAGCAGGTCGGCGTAGATCGCCTTGACGCTGGCCGCCTCCACGCCGTGGCCCGCGAGGATCGCGACCCGGCGCGTGGCGATTCCGGTCGCTCCCGGGCGCGCCAGCAGCGACAGCGCCGGCGACGGGTCGTACTGCGGCGGCTCGGCGTCGGTGGCCAGCGGCATCGGCGGCGGCACCGCCAGCCCCAGGCCCTGCGCCACGCCTTCGGCCAGAATGGGATCGACGTTGGCCAGCATGGACAGCAACCGCACACGGATCGCCGGCGTCTGCACGCGGCTCAACTCAAAACGGTAGGCGTTGACGATGTGGGCCTGCTCGGCCGGGCTCTGGCTGATCCAGAACAGGCGCGCCTGCGAGTAGTGGTCGGCGAACAGCTCCGGCTTGCCGCGCACCTTGTCCTCCGGCGGCTGCGGCCTGGCGGCGGCCGTGGTGAAGCCGGCCATGCCGGCCTGGAACGGACAACCGCCGCCCAGCGAATTGGGCTCGTACGCCGCGCGCCCGCGCGCGATCGCCTGGCGGTGCATGCCGTCGCGCTGGTTGTTGTGCACCGGCGCCAGCGAGGCATTGATGGGGATCTCGTGGAAGTTGGCGCCACCCAGGCGGCTGATCTGCGTGTCCAGGTAGGAGTGGATGCGCCCCTGCAGCAGCGGGTCGTTGCTGAAATCGATGCCCGGCACGACATGCGCGGTGCAGAAGGCCACCTGCTCGGTCTCGGCGAAGAAGTTATCCGGGTTGCGGTTCAGCGTCATCTTGCCGACTGCGCGCACCGGCACCAGTTCTTCCGGCACCAGCTTGGTGGCGTCGAGCACGTCGAAGGGAAAGCGCTCGGCCTCCTCCTCGGTGAAGATCTGCAGGCCCAGTTCCCACTCCGGGTAGGCGCCGGCCTCGATGGCCTCCCACAGGTCGCGCCGGTGGAAGTCGGCATCGGCGCCGCAGATCTTCGCCGCCTCGTCCCACATCAGCGAGTGGGTGCCGGCCACCGGATTCCAGTGGAATTTGCAGAACACCGACGCGCCCTCGGCGTTCACCAGCCGGAAGGTGTGCACGCCGAAGCCCTGCATGGTTCGCAGGCTGCGCGGGATCGCGCGGTCCGACAGGTGCCACATCAGCATGTGCGTCGATTCCGGCATCAGCGTGACGAAGTCCCAGAAGGTGTCGTGCGCGCTGGCCGCCTGCGGCATGCCGTTGTGCGGCTCGGGCTTGACGGCGTGGATCAGGTCCGGGAATTTCATCGCGTCCTGGATGAAGAACACGGGGATGTTATTGCCGACCAGGTCCCAGTTGCCCTCGTCCGTGTAGAACTTGACGGCGAAGCCGCGCACGTCGCGCACGGTGTCGGCCGAGCCGCGCTCGCCGGCCACGGTGGAGAAGCGCACGAACACCGGCGTGCGTTTGCCGGCCGCCGCGAACGGCGCCGCGCGCGTGATGCCGCTCAAATCGCCGTAGCTTTCGAAGTAGCCGTGGGCCGCCGAGCCGCGCGCATGCACCACGCGTTCGGGGATGCGTTCATGGTCGAAGTGGGTGAGTTTCTCGCGCAGGATGAAGTCTTCCATCGCAGTGGGGCCGCGCAGGCCGACCTTGAGCGAGTTCTGGTTGTCGGCGACCGGCGCGCCCTGGTTGGTGGTCAGGCGCTGGCCGCCGCTGTCGACGCGCACGCGGTCCAGCGACGCGTTGGCCGGATTGACGCCGTGCGGCGGCACGCCGCCGCCGGTCTTGGCGGAAGGCGTGGTTTCGCCGGCGGTGCTGGCGGTGGCGGCGGTGGCGGTGGGATGCGGCACTGGGCAGCTCTGGCCGGCCTGCGGCGCGCGCGCGGCCTCGCCGTGTTCATTGGGTTTGTTGGCGTTGAACGCCATGCCGGCGGCCAGTTGCTGGCCGCCCTTGACCTTGTGGAGCAAGGCTTGCTGCTGCGGGGAGTCGTCCCCCAGACGATCCGGCGGCGGCGACGAAGGGCCGGACACCGTGCTCAATACCGATCCGGCCCCGATGACGGCGGCCGGCGCTTTGCTGGAATTTTCCATCGATGTACTCCGATAAGCGGCGCCCGGCCGGGCCGCCGCTTATCCCGGCGGGCGCACCGGCGGGGCAGCCAGGTGTTATTTGGCGCTGCGCGAGCTCAGCAGCTTGGACAGGCCGTAGCCGGCGGCGGCGGCCAGCAGGACCGACATGGCCGGGCTGGCGCGCACGCGGCTGCGGCCCGATTCGGTGAGCGCCTTGCAGCTGGCGGACACGCGCTTGCCGCGTTCGAGCAAGCTGTCGGACGTATGTTCCATCGTGTCGGCCATCTTGTTGACGCCGTCGGCGACGCGGTCGACACTGTTGTGCGCGCTGTTGGCCAGGCGGTCGGTGGCGGGCGGAACCTTGTCGGCGACCTTGTCGATGGCGGCATGCGCATCGGCGCGCAGGTTGTTGCCGATCTGGGTAACGCCGTCGCGGGTGGCGTTGACTTTGCTGTCGATGTTGTTGTCCATGATGCTATCCTTTTTCGAGTGAATGTTGGAACTGCAAGGGATACGATAAGCCCCTCGCCGCCGCTTAACCGTGCGGAAACTAACAAAGTAGCAGGCAGGGCGCGGCATTACGGCAACGCGTGCGGTATGTGAACTGGCACACGGACTGCCGCCCCCGACAGGAGGATGCTGGCTGCTACCATCCATTGCCCGGTTGAGGAGAGCGGCATGTTTCCCATCTCATCGGCGTCGCTGACGACGCCCGCCGACATCGCGCCCGTGCATACGGACGAGGCCGCCGACGCCGGCTCCGCCACCGATGCGCCGGAAGCCTCGGTCAGCGTCGACCTGTCGCCGGTGGCCAACTTCCTGCTGACGGTATCGCAATCCCGGGAGGAACTGGCGCAGCTGCTTGCCAGTGGCGCGCAGCCGCGCGAGGCGGCCGCGTCGCTGAATGACACCGTGCAAAATATAGCGAACGCCTTCAACTTGTTGCCGTCGGTCGATTTCAACCAGACTCAATCGCAGGCGCCATCGTTGCTCAACAACCTGGTGCATAGCCTGCGGCAACCGGTCCAGAACAACACCGCGACGTCGGCGCAGCGGCTGGCGCGGATCGGCGTCACGCTGCAGGCGCCGTTGCTGTCGGACGCCACCGGCGGGCTGTCGCTGGACAATGAGGTGCTGCGGGCCGCGTTCAACCGCCAGCCGCAAAGCACCATGCAAACCTTGCAGCACACCCTGGACAATTTCAGCGACGTGGCGAAGCGCTACGCGGAACAGATGAGCGCCGCCGGCGACAGCGAGGCGGCCGCGCAGGCCGCCCGGCCGCAGCCCTCGCTGACGCCCGCCGACCTGGCGGCCAACGCGCGGCTGGACCTGGCGCGGGCGGAACTGGACCAGCTGGCGCGGCATCCCTTGCCCGAGACGGCGGCCGACCGCCTGGCCGCGCAACGCGCAACGCTGGAACAGCCGGCTGCAAGCAATCGCTCCGCTATGTGAGGTGGCACACGGACAGCGGCGGACGAATAGCGCATGCTGAACTAAATACCGCACTGGAGCGCCCATGTTCCCCATCTCATCCACGCCGGCCAGCAATGTGGCGCCTCTGGGGCCGCTGGACGCCGATCTGGTGACGGCAACCGGTTCCTCCACCGACGCTCCCGCCGCCCCCGCCGCGGTCACGGTCGACTTGTCGCCGGTGGCCAGCTTCCTGCTGGCCGTGTCGCAGACCCAACAGCACCTGGCCCGGCTGCAGGCGGCGCTCGTCCACGGCGCCGCGCCGCCCAACAGCGACCTCGCCCTGAGCGACCGCACGCGCAACGTGGTCGACGCATTCAACCTGCTACCCTCCGCCGAAATCGACCGCGCCCAACAACCGGAATCCTCCCTGCTGGACACGCTGGTGCAAAGCCTGCAACCGCCGGCGGTCGCGCAGAACCTGGCGCAGATCGGCCTGACCCTGCAATCGACCCTGCCGCCGGACGCCCACAACAGCCTGTCGCTCGACGACGTGCAGCTGCAGACCGCCTTCCACACCGCCCCGGAGGCCACCGCCGCCACCCTGCAGGCGACCCTCGGCAACTTCGACGCCATGGCGGAAAACTTCGCCGCGCGGCTGGCCTTCGCGCAGCAGAACGATCCGCTGGGCGCCAATCCGGCGCTGGCCGCCGCCATCGCGGCCTACCGCCTCAACGACATCGCCGGCGCCGCCAGCCACCTCGCGCAGACCACGGGCAGCGCCATCCCGCGCGTGCCGGCGGTGGCCGCCGCCGCCCGCACACGCGCCAGCGGCCACACGCCATAAGCGCCGGGCCTTCGGCAAAACCATGCAATAATCGGCGCTTCCCCACTGCCCTGTTGCCGATGAAGCACCTGAACATCACCGCAATGCTGCTGGCCGCCGCGCTGTCGTGCGCCGCCCCGGCACGCGCCGCCACCGCACCGAAGGTGCCGCTGCTGATCGGCGACACGCTCGACGAACAGGGCAAGCCCCGGCCCATGCCGGCGGTCAAGCGCAAGGTGCTCGACGCGGTGGCGCAGGAACTGGGCGTGACCTTCGAGCCGCGCACCTATCCATGGGCGCGCGCCGAACGCCACGCGCTGAACGGCGAAGCCCTGGTGTTCGGCCTGCCGAAAACCGCCGACCGCTTGCGCGCGCTGCACTACTCCGACCCCGCCACCCACAACAGCCTGTGGGTGGTCACGCGCAGCGACGCCACCTTCCCCTTCAACGGCCTCGAAGACCTGCGCGGCAAGACCATCAGCACGGTGCGCGGCTACAGCTACGGCCCGGCGTTCGACGCGGCGCGCGGCACGCTGTTCCGCACCGACGACGACATCTCCTCGCGCGGCACGCGCCTGACCCGCCTGATGCTCAAGCGGGTGGACGCGGTGCTGCTGTTCCAGCCCGAGGGCCTGACCGCCAAAGACCTGGAGAACAGCATCCGCGTCTTCATGGCCCCGCGCCTGCCGGCCATCGGCGCCGCCGCCAACGCCGGCTTCAGCGTGCTGCCCAAGCCCTTGATCACCGACAGCGGCCAGTTTTTCGCCATCGCCCGCGGCCGGGACGACGGCATCATCGACCGCATCAACATCGCGCTGGCGCGCATTCACAAGCGCGAGGAGGACGCCAGGCGTCAGCACACGCCGAATTAAATTTCGGCCGCAGCCGATTCGAAAGGCGATATGCCGCAAAACAGGCCATTCGCAAGTGCAAGTCACACGATAATATTTTGCGTTTTTGGCGATAATTTCGCCATCACCTTACAACACCACATCAGGAGATCGCATGAAACTGAAGCACATCGCAGCCGCTGTCGCACTGCTGGGCGCCGCCGGCGCCCACGCCCAGGACACCGTGGTCAAGATCGGCCATAGCGGCCCGCTGTCCGGCGCCCAGGCGTTTTCGGGCAAGGACAACGAGAACGGCGCGCGCCTGGCGGTCGAGGAACTGAACGCCAAGCCGATCACCGTGGGCGGCAAGAAGCTCAAGTTCGAACTGCAATCTGAGGACGACCAGGGCGATCCGAAAGCCGGCATGGCGGCGGCCCAGAAGCTGATCGACCAGGGCGTCAAGTATGTGGTCGGCCCGTACAACTCTGGCGTGGCCATTCCCGCCTCGCGCGCATACAACGACGCCGGCGTGTTGATCGCCACCGTCGCCACCAATCCCAAGGTCACGCAGCAAGGCTACAAGGGCCTGTTCCGCGTGAACGCCAGCGACTCGCAATTGGGCACCAAGATGGCGCTGTACGCGGCCAATGAACTGAAACTGAAGACCGTGGCCGTGATCGACGACCGCACCGCCTTCGGCCAGGGCCTGGCCGAGGAGTTCAAGAAGCAGGCCAAGGCCGCCGGCATGACCGTGGCCGGCCACGAGTTCACCACCGATAAGTCGTTCGACTTCAGCTCCATCCTGACCAAGCTGAAAACCAAGAAGGTAGAGGCGATCTTCTTCGGCGGCTACGCGCCGCAGGCCGCACCGATGGCGCGCCAGATGAAGCAGCTGGGCATCAACGCCAAGCTGCTGGGCGGCGACACCATCTGCACCGCGGAGATGGGCAAGCTCGGTGGCGACGCCGTCGGCGAGAACGTCCTGTGCCCGCAGGGCGGCGCCAGCCTCGATAAGCTGGCCAGCGGTCCGGCCTTCAAGGCCAAGTACAAGGCGCGCTTCAAGCAGGAGCCGGACGTCTACGCGGCGGCTTACTACGATGCGGCCATGATGTACGCACAGGCGATGCAGAAGGTGAATTCGATCGATCCGCAAAAAGTGGGCGCGGCGATCAGCGCCGGTTCGTACACGGGCGTGGCGGGCACCTACTCGTTCGACCAGCGCGGCGACATGAAGCAGTCGCCGGTCACCATCTTCCACTTCAAGGGCGGCCAGCCGGTTGCGCTGACCACCTACTGATCTTGTGCGCCGTCGGCCTTGATGTCGGCGACGGCGCCGTTCAGGATTTCCAGCGCCCGCTCCATGTCGAAATCGCCAACCGCCTGTTCCAGCTTGCGGTAGTGCCGGGGGAAGGCGGCGGCCAGCAGCGCGCCATGCTCCACCAGCAGCCGTTCGGCGCGGGCGTCGTCGTCGGCCAGCAGTTCGCCCAGTTCGCGCACCACGGCGTCGCGCTGTTCGGGGTCGACGTCCACCACCGCCAGCTCGGCTTCCGCCGGGAGGCATGCGACGATGGCCGCCACCTGGCCGGCCAGCACCGATTCCAGCTGCGCCAGTTGCGGCGCCAGGCGTTCGGCCAGCGCGGCGGCGCCGGTCTCCCCCACCACCGCCGGCGATAACGCATGTTCGGCTTCGCCGGCCAGCATCTGCAGGGCGCCGGCGCCGATATTGCCGGCCAATCCCTTGAGTGTGTGTGCAGCGCGTTCGGCGCCGGCGCGGTCGCCGGCCGCCAGCAGCGCCGATATCCGCTTCACCGCGCCGGCCTGGTTGGCGACGAAGCCGCGCAGCATGGCCAGGTAGCGCGGCCGCTTGCCCAGCACGCGGCGCAGGCCGGACACCATGTCCAGGCCGGGTATCTCATGCGGGAAGCCGTCGTCAGGCGCGGCTTGCGGATCGCGTACCGGCCCGGTGCGCGGCTCGTGGCGTGGTTCCGCGCCGCCGGCCATGTCCTGCGCCGGCAGCGCGTGGCGCGGCGGTATCCAGCGCAGCAGCGCGCGCCACAGCTCGTCCGGCTCGATCGGCTTGATCACAAAATCCACCATGCCCGCCCGCGTGCACAGGTCGCGGTCGGACTGCATGGCGTTGGCCGTCATCGCCACCACCGGCAAGCCGTCCAGCGCCGGCAAGGCGCGCAGCGCGCGGGTGGCTTCGACGCCGTCCATCTCCGGCATCTGCATGTCCATCAACACGATGTCGTACCGGCCACGCTGCGCCATCGCCACCGCCTCCACACCGTTGTTGGCGATGTCCACCACCAGGCCCGCGTCGGCCAGCAACTCCGACGCCACCTGCTGGTTCAGTTCATTGTCCTCGGCCAGCAGCACGCGCGCGCCGCGCAGGGTCGCCAGCGCGGCCAGCGTGTCGGCCGGCGCCGGACGCGCCAGCGCGCTGTCATCCACCTCGCCGCCCAGCAGCCGTATCAGGGTGTTGAACAGCACCGAGGCGTTGACCGGCTTGATCAGCACATCATCGATGCCGGCGTTGCGCGCCTGCTGCTGCACCTCCTCGCGTCCGTGGGCCGTGACCATCATCAAACGCGGCGGCTCGCGCAGCGCCAGCGCCTTGATGGCCGCGGCGGTTTCGATGCCGTTCATGCCCGGCATTTGCCAGTCCAGCAGCACCGCGGCGAGCGGCTCGCCGGCGGCAGCGGCATCGCGCACGATGGCCACCGCCTCGGCGCCGGACGCCGCCACCCGCACATTGAAGCGCATGCCGAGCAGCAGTTCGGCGATCACGCTGCGCGCGCTGTCGTTGTCGTCCACCACCAGCAGGCGGCTGCCGCGCAGGTCCGGCGACGGCACCAACGAAGGGCGCGCATCCTGGCCGATGTCCAGCCGCGCGGTGAACCAGAACGTCGAACCCTTGCCCACCTCGCTCTCGACGCCGACCTCCCCGCCCATCAGCTGCGCCAGTTTCTTGGAGATCGCCAGCCCCAGGCCGGTGCCGCCGTACTTGCGCGTGGTGGAGGCGTCGGCCTGCTGGAAGCTCTGGAACAGCTGGCGCATCTGCGCCTCGCTCAAACCGATGCCGGTGTCGCGCACCGCGAAGTGCAGCAGCACGCGATGCTCGTCCCGGCTGCGCACGCGCACCGTCACCGCCACCTCGCCCCGCTCGGTGAACTTGACGGCGTTGTTGGCGTAGTTGATCAGGATCTGGCCCAGCCGCAGCGCGTCGCCCACCAGCGCGGCCGGCACGTCGGGCGCCACGTCGAACACCAGCTCCAGGCCCTTGGCGCCGACCTTCTCGCCGATCAGCGTGGCCAGGTTCTCCAGCAGCTGATCGAGCTCGAACGGCTGGTGCTCCACCTGCAGCTTGTCGGCCTCGATCTTGGAGAAGTCCAAGATGTCGTTGATGATGCCCAGCAGGTGCTGGCCGGCGCGCTGGATCTTCTGCACGTAATCGTGCTGGCGCGGCGTCAGGTCCGTCTTGAGCGCCAGGTGGCTCATGCCGATGATGGCGTTCATTGGCGTGCGGATCTCGTGGCTCATGTTCGCCAGGAACAGCGACTTGCTGCGCGTCGCCTCTTCGGCGCTCTGCTTGGCGGCGCTGAGCGCCTGCGCCGCCGTGTGCTCGGCCGTCACGTCGGCCAGGTAGCCGTTCCAGACCTCCTCTCCCGCGCGCTGGTGCACGCAAGTGCAGTGGATGTCGACCCAGCGCGCCGCCACCAGGCCCTGCGCGCCGAACTCCACGCGGCGGTGCACCGACCAGTGCTGCCGCCCGCTGTCGGCGATCTGCGCCAGCAGGCCCGCGCGGCCGTCGGGATCGAGCAGCGCGAACAACATGGCGCCGTCCTCCAGCACGTCGCTGGCCTGCAGGCCGGTGATGGTGGTGATGGCGGGGCTCATGAAGCGGAAGCGCGGCTGGCCCGCCGCATCCATCTGGAACTGGTACACGGCCACCGGCAGGTTGTTGGTGATCTCGCGCATGCGGCGCTCGTTCTCGAAGCGCGACCGGCGCGCGCTTTCGGCGGCGCGGGTGCGGCCCGTCACCACCATCGCGCACAGCCAGACGGCGGCGATGCAGCCGAAGGCCAGCGCCAGCTGGTTCCACAAAGGCAGCCAGTTGCCCTTGTCCTGCATGATCACCACACGCCAGGCACCGCCATCGTCCGACCAGCTCAATTCGGCGGCGGCCAGCGCCTGCGCACGTCCCTGGAACTCGGCCCGGTCGCCAACCAGCGCAAACGGCAGCTGCAGCGGCCCGGCGCCGGAGAACAATTCGCCGAACTGCTTTTCCTTTTCCATCTGGGCGATGCGCGCCGGCGCCGTCGTCCCGGCCTGCATGAACAACCACTCGTTGCGGTTGGTGGCGAACACCAGGCCATCGGGCGACAGCAGCAGCACAGGATCCTTGCTGCGGGCGAGGATGCGATCGATTTCGGCGGCCGGCATCTTGATGGTGTAGACGCCGGCGACGGGCGTGTCGCGCGAATTGCCGCTGTAGACCGGCGCCGCGAAATACAGCCCGCGCTCGTGCGTATTGCTGCCGATGGCGGCGTAGACATTGGCCTGCCCGGCCAGCGCGCGCCGGCAGTACGGGCGATAACGCAGGCTGCGGCCGACGCCGATGGCTTTGCCCTCTTTGTTCAGGTAAGCGACGGTGGTGCCGTCCCCATTGAGCACGAACACGGTGTCGGCGCTGTATTGATCGAGGACGGCGGCGAAGTCCACGTGCAGGCGATAGGCGTCGGGCGCCAGCTCGCCCGACAGCAGCAGCTTGACGCCGTCCTCCACCAGGCCCATGAGAATCGCGCCGCCCATCACGCGGCCGTCGGTGCTGTCGAACTGGATCTGGCGCGCGATGTCGTCGGCCGCCGCCTTCAGGTCGCGGCTGTGCTGCTGGAACACCACCTCGCGCTGGATCAGCACCGCGGCGCAGGCCAGCGCCAACGCCAGAGCGCCCCAGCGCATGGCCCGGCGGCCAGGCAGGCCGCGCCGGCGCAAGCCGCGCCACACCGAGCGCCACGCGCGTTGGGACGCGCGGGCCGGCAGCGGCGCCGGCTGTTGGGGTACTCCGTCTGAAGATCCGTCCATGGCGCCTTGCGTAGCATATAGATTTGTCAAGAGATTATAGCTGAAAAGTGTTAGCCGGCAACGCTTCCACGGCGGCCGAATCTGTGCTTTACTTGGCTAGCCAAAATACCAAGGTCCTTGAATGCCGCGCACCTCCGTCCGCCCTCTCATACGCCTGCTGCTATGCGGCGCGCTGGCCTGCCTGCATGCCGCGCCGGCGCCGGCGGCACCGCGTCCGCTGGCCTTCACCGCGGTCGACTCGCTGGGCGCCGACAGCCGCGCCATCCTCGCCATGCTGCAGGACCGGCAGGGCTTCGTCTGGATCGGCACCATCGAGGGCGGCTTGTTCCGCCACGACGGCCATAAGCAGGTGCGCTACCTCAACGACCCGGCCGATCCGCATAGCCTGCCGGGCGGCCGCGTCACCTCGCTGTACGAAGACGAAACGGGCAGGCTGTGGATAGGCACCGACGAAGGGCTGGCGCGCTTCGACCCGGCGGCCAACAACTTCACGCGCTACGTGCCCGCCGGCGGCTCGGGCAACGCGCGCATCGTGCGCCGCATCGTCTCCGACTACAAAGGCGGCATGTGGGTGGCGACATGGGGCGGCCTGCACCGCTTCGACCCGCGCAAGGGTACTTTCACGACCTACCGGCACGACGCGGCGCGGCCGGACAGCCTGCTCTACAACGACGTCAACGCCGTCGCCGTCGACACCAAGGGCGGCGTCTGGGCCGCGACCTGGCCGGGCGGCCTGGATTACCTGGCGCCCGGCGCCAGCGGCTTCCAGCACTTCCGCGTCGACGATGCGGAGCATCCCAACCCCAAGGCCAACGACGTGCGCGCGCTGTACCTCGACAGCGCCGCCACGCTGTGGATAGGATCGGCCGACGGCCTGGTGACGTGGAAGTCCGGCCAGCCATGGGAGCAGCGCGAGGCGCTGGCGGTGCAGGCCAAGCGCGTGACCGACATCGACGAGGACCGCGCCGGCGACATGTGGATCAGTACCCGCACCAGTGGCCTGCTGCGCTGGGACCGCGAGCTGCGCCAGTTCCAGAGCTACCGCCACCGCGCCGAGGACGCGCATAGCCTCAACAGCGACGCCATCAACACCACCATGCGCGACCGCAGCGGCACCTTGTGGGTAGGCTCGCTGACCGATGGCGTCAGCCGCGCCAACCTTGGCTACCACGGCTTCGAACGTTTCGTCCCGCGCGACATCGATCCCGACTTCGTCAAGTCCAGCAACTTCGTGCGCAGCGTGGGCGCGGCCGCCAACAACCAGCTATGGCTCGCGCTGGACGATGGCCTGGCGCTGTTCGATCCCGCCACGCGCAAGATGGTGCGCACCTGGAGCGCCACGCCGAAGCGGCCGGGCGCCATCAGTTCCAACGTCATCTACAGCACCTACCAGGCGCCGGACGGCACGCTGTGGGTGGGCACCTCGGAAGGCCTGAACCGGCTGGACAAGCCGGACGCGCCGTTCAAGGTGATCCGCTTCGGCAGCAAGACCACGGACTTCATCAACGCCATCGCACCGGGACGCGGCGGCGTGCTGTGGCTGGGCACCGGCACAGCCCTGCTGCGCTACGACACGGCCAGCGGCGCGGTCCGGAGCTACGCGCACGACGACCAGGACCCGGCCAGCCGCAGCGTCGACGGTGCCAGCACCGTCGCGGAAGACAGCGCCGGCCGCGTATGGAGCGGCGAGTTCTATCGCGGCGGCGGGCTCGATATGCTCGATCCGGCCAGCGGCAAGTTCCGCCATTTCCGCTTCGATCCGGACAACCCGGCAAGCCTGAGCAGCGACCGTGTCAGCAGCCTGCACCAGGATGCCGACGGCAGCATGTGGGTCGGCACCTCCAAGGGTTTGAACCACATAGTGGCAGGCAAGGACGGCGCCTTCAGCATCACCCGCATCCAGGAAAAAGGCGAACTGGGTACGCGCCTGATCGAGGCGATACGCTCGGATAAAAACGGCATGATCTGGGTGACCACGGCGGCGGGCCTGAGCAAGATCGATCCGGTCTCCAGCACCGTCACCGAATACTCGGTGGAGGACGGGCTGACCGAAGGCTTTTACATAGACTCCGCTGCCAACAGCGGCAACGGCTTCCTGTACTTCGGCAGTAGCAGCGGCGTCACAGCGGTCAACCCGGCGATCCACAGCAGCGCCTCGCGCCCGCCGCAGTTGGCGATCACCGACATCCGCGTGCTCAATCGCTCGCTGGGCGGCAAGAACCCGCCGCGGGATGTGGTGCTGGAAGGCGGCGTGACGCAGCCGCGCTCACTGAGCCTGCCGTGGACCGCCAACACCATTTCGATCGAATTCGCCGCGCTGCATTTCGCCGAACCGCGCAGGAACGCCTACAGCTACTGGCTGGAAGGCTTCGACACGCAGCCGGTGCAGGCCGATGCAGCCCATCCCGTGGCGACCTACACCAATCTGGCGCCCGGCAAATACCGCTTCCACCTCCAGGGCAGCAACAACAAGGGCGTGGCCAGCCGCGATGAGATCGTCCTGCCGATCGCCATCACGCCGCCGGTGTGGGAAACCTGGTGGGTGCGCGGCGCAGTCGTTTTGCTGGCTGCGGTGCTGCTGTTGCTGATGTTACGCTGGGCGGTCCGGCGCATGAGCGCACGGACGCGGATGCTGGAGGCGCAACTGCGGGAGCGCAGCGAAGCACTGCGGATCGCGCAGCACAAGCTGGCCAACCTGTCCGCCACCGACACCCTGACCGGCATCGCCAACCGCCGCTGCTTCGACGACCAGTTGGCGTGCGAATGGCGCCGCGCGGCGCGTGACAAGCAGCCGATGGCAATCGGACTGGTGGAGATCGACCAGCTGGCGGCCTACCGCGAGCACCACGGCCAGCAGGCCGCCGACGAAGTCCTGCGGCTCGCGGCGCATGCGCTGAACGGTGCGGTGCAGCGGGCCGGCGACCTGGTGGCGCGCTACGGCGCCGACCAATTCGCCTTCCTCGCCCCCGCCACCGCCGGTGACGAAGCGATGCGGATCGCGCGGCGCATGGAGGCGGCGCTGGCCGCGTTGAACCTGCCGGACGTGCAAGCCAGGTCGGGCGGCATCAGCGCCAGCATCGGCGTCGCATCGCTACCGGCGACGCAGAACGGCACCACCGAAGACCTGGTGCTGGCGGCAGACCAGGCCCTGTACCTGGCCCGCTCCGAAGGCGGCAACCGCAGCGTGCTGGCGCCGGAGGACGGCGAGGCGCGGGTGGCTTAGGACAGCCGCAGCTCCCAGTAACCAACATCGATCCAGCGATCGAACTTGCGGCCGACCTGTTTGAAAAGGGCGACCTTTTCGAAGCCCAGACTTTCGTGCAGCGCCACGCTGGCTTCGTTGGGCTGGGCGATGCCGCCTATCGCCATATGGATCTCGCGGGCGCGCAGTTCCTCCAGCAGCGCCTTGTACAAAGCCGATCCTATCCCCTTGCCGCCCTGCCCGAACTCCACGTAAACGCTGGTCTCGGCGGAAAAGCGGTAGGCGCTGCGGGCGCGCCATTTGGTGGCGTAGGCGTAGCCGAGCACTTCGCCGTCCCGCTCATACACCAGCCATGGCAGGTGCGCGGTGACGTCGCGGATGCGGCCCGCCATGTCCTCCGGCGCGACCGGGTGCTCCTCGAAGCTGATGGTGGTGGTGGCGATGTAGTGGTTGTAGATGGCGACGATGGCGGATGCATCGTCCGGCGTGGCGGGTCGTATCATCGGATTCAAAGGTAGCGGGTTTCGGTGGGTGGCGATATCCAGTTGTCGGAGCGGCCGTCGACATAGGTGATGGGCGCGTTGGCGAAGTCCTCGTCGCTGACGCCATCGAGGCTGGCGACGTTCACGCCGTAGAACACCCCGTGGCGCGGCGAGTTGCCGACACCGTAAGGCCGCACGCCGCAGTGCTTGCAGAAGTAGTGATGCTCGTTCTTCGCGCCGAACTGGTAGACGTTCATCTCGCCCTCGCCGGCCAGCAGGCGGAAGGCCTCGGGCTTGGCCATCACGGCCCAGCAGCGTATCTTCAGGCAGAACGAGCAATTGCAGCGCAGCGTGCCGTGCGCCAGGTCGACATCCGCCTCGAAGCGCACCGCGCCGCAATGGCAGCTGCCTTGGTAAGTCCTCATCATCCGGTGGTTTCTCCTTGCGGCAAAGTATAGACTAATCCTTAACTCTTCGCCTGCAGCAGGTCGTCGAACACGGGGATGATGGCCAGCGACAGCAGCGCCACCGCCAGCGGCACCGTGACGATGAAGCCCAGGTATTTGAAGCCGAAGGCGCCGGCCAGGCCGCCCAGCAAAAACATCCCCAGCAGGGAGCTCAGTAACAATAGCTTGCCGCGATCGGCCATCACCCTCTCGGCCAGGACGCTGTCGTTCCAGTAAAACATTTTACCCAGCTCGATGCCGATGTCGGTCACCAGGCCGGTGACGTGGGTGGTGCGGATTTCGGCGCGCGACACCTTGGTGATGATGGCGTTTTGCAGTCCCATCACAAAGCATAGCAAGGCGATGATGGCGGACACCTGCCCGGATGCGTCCAGCCGCGCGCCCATCAGGCCAAAACACAGCAGCAGCGCCGCCTCCACGATCAGCGGCAGCGCATACAGGCTTTGCGCCCCGCGCCGCCGGCCCCAGTTGATCAGGATCGCCGACGTGGCCGCGCCCAGCAGGAACGACAGCAGCGACGCCAGGCCCGCCAGCACCAGCCGCACCTCCCCCAGCGCGGCGTCGTCGGCCACCGCCGAGACGATGCCGCTCATGTGGGACGTGTATTGTCCCACCGCGAAAAAGCCGCCGGCATTGACCGCGCCGGCCACGAAGGCCAGCGAACGGCCAAGGCGGCGGTTACTGATATCGGTGCGTTGCGGACTTGTCATGGCCCGCAGGTAGTGCATAGGCATGGAGGGCTTCCTTGTTGCTGACGGCCCTTCCATTGTATGCCATCACCTCACTTGAGCGTTACTCCCCAGTTCTTCTCCACGCATTTGGTGTAGTTTCCGGGGATTAGAGCGCTGTACGGCGTCTGATAATTGACCAACTGACATTGGTAGTCGCCGCCGCTGCTCCAGTTCTTCTCCCAGTAGATGTTGTAGGCCGCCGAACTGGAACCGCTGAAGCGCTGCATCGTCGCGCAGGACAGCTGCTCGCTGCCGATGTTCCAGCCCAGGTCCGCCGCGAACTGCTTGTAGTAGTCGATGCGGTTCTGCGCCGCAGCCTTCTCGGTGCCGGTGCCGCATTCGGCGTTGATGATCATGATGGTGGTGGCGAAGTTGTTGCCCGCGCCGGCCGCATTGTCCGCCGCATTCGGCACCCAGGTCCCGTCCAGCACATGCAGCATCGACGGCTTGGGCGGCTGCGGATACACGAAGAAGAACGTCGCCGAGGCGAGATTCAACCAGGTCGACGCCACCTGATCGGGATCCTTCAGCAGCACCGACTGGTCGCCGTTGAACATCACCTGCGAGAACGGGCCGTAGTTGTAGTTGTACGAGAGCTGCTTGGCGCCACGTCCGTAGTACTTCTTGAAACTGCCGTCGGCGTTTTTACCGCAGGTCCAGACGGTGTTGAACACCGGGTCCGAGCACTCGACGTTGTAGCCGCAGTTGGTGCCCGTCTCGCCGCAGCCCATCTCGCGCAGGTACTTCAGGCCTTGACGCCATTGGGGCAACGGCAGGCTGGCGTTATGGTCGCCCGTCTCCTGTGCGAAGTGGGCGAACATGGTCGCCAGCGAGTGGCGGCAGATGGCGTCCGCATCGCGGCCGTCGTTGTAGTCGCCGCAGACCGCAGGGAACTTGGCCACCGCCTGCAGGAAGCGGCCGTACGTGTAGCTGGGCTCACGGATGCCGAAGTAATAGTCCCATTTGGTCGATGTGAGCAGCCGCTCCACCCGCTTGACGTTGGCGGGATTGGCCGCAGCGCCGGGCGATACGGCTTCCACCGCCGCGTTGTCCAGCGTGCGGATCGACGCCTTCACCGTGCGGAAGAAGTCATTGTCGGTGAGTTGCGCCTCGCGTGCCTCGGCCTGCGCCTTGGTCGGCACGCCGCCCGGTTGCGGCGTGCCCGGATCGGTGGGCGTGGGATCGGTGGCGTCGCCGATGTACTTCCACGGGCCCCACGTATCCACCTGATTGGGCGCGGTGCCCTGCACCCACCAGTTGGCCTCGTACTGCTTGCCCTGGTAGATCACGCACATGCCGGCGGTGTAGACCGCCGTGGCGGTCCATGCCGGGCAGGCGGTGGCGGCGGCCGTGCTGATGCCGCCGGAGAGTACGCGCGGAACGCTGCTGTCGGCCTGGCCGCCGCCACTGCCGCCGCCACAGGCGGCCAGCAGCAAGGCACTCAGCACAGCGATGCTGTGAACTGGTTTCATCGCGTCTCCTTATTTCAACGCGACCGGCAGGCCAGGATACTCGTCGCTCAAGGCGTAGCGCACGCCGTTGACCGTGACCACGTAGGCGGACGGCCCCGAGATCGGCAGCGAGTAGTTCAGCGTCAGCGACACCGAGCCCCCCGGCGCCAACGACTGCCACGACGGGATCGTGAACTTGGCGTGGTTGAAGTTGGCCTTGAAGCCGCCGATGTTGTTCGGCCCCGTGTAGCCGGCCTTGGTCACCACCAGCCCGTAGCCCGATTGATCGCTCATGTTGGCGGGCGCCGATACAGGATAGTCGAATTCCACCACCGAGCCGCCCGGTATGGTGACGGTGGTGTTGTTCGTCACCGTCATCACGGGGTTGATCGGGTAGTTGCTGTCGCCGAGCGCCCATCCGCCCAGCGATATGCTGACCTTCGCGCTACTGGCCGGCATCGCCGATTCCGCCCGCGCCGCGCCGTAAGGGCTGGCGGCCTTGAAGGCGTTGTAGATGTTGGTGGTCAGCGTGTAGCCCATGAAGTACTCGCCCTTGCCGCCGTTTTTGCTGGCGTCCCAGCCGTAGTCGCCGGCCAGTTCCCAGATCATGATGCCGCCGATGGCGTTGTCGATCACGTACTGGGTCTTGGCGGCCATCGATTGCGCCGTCTCGGTGGAGATGAAGACTTTGCGCGTGGCGTTCCACAACCAAGGCGCGGCCATCGTGGCGCTGTAGTTGGCGGTGTAGCTGCCGGTGATGGTCTTCTCCGTCACGCCGTAGGCATCGAGATAATCCGGGACGATCCCGTTCTGCAGGTTGAGCGCGTGCCACAGCGGATTGCCGCCGCCGGGAACCGGCTTGCCGTTGGCATCCAGGTCGTACCAGACGTTGTCGATGCCGACCGCGCCGGTGCCGCAGGTCTTGACGCCGGCGCAGGTGACGGTGTCGCTCACCAGCGGCGTGGTTCCCCACAGGCCGCTGCTGCCGCCGGTGACGTCCTTCCACCCGCGCGTGTAGTACGGCACGCCGATGTTGATGCGGCCGGCCTGCAATGCGCCGCGATAGTAGCGGTAGGCCCAGTCGACGTTCAGGTAACCGATGCCGCCGTAGGAGTAGGCATTGCCGGCTTTGAGTTCGGCGTCGTTGCCGTCGTCGAACAGAGCGGCGTTCGGGCCGACGTACTGGTTCCAGCCGCCGTGCAGGTCATAGGACATCAGGCTGGCGTAATCAAGGTACTGCAGGCCGGAGAGGTTCTCCTCGCCGCGCAGTATCCAGCCGGACGCGGAGCCGGCGATGGTCAGCATGTAGTACTTGTTGTCGGCGACGGCTGCGGTGTCCAGCTTCTGGCGCACGGTTTTCAGCAGCACGTTGTAGCTCTTCATCAGGCCCGCCAGGCGTGGCTTGGAGAGGCTGAAGTCCAGCGGGTTGCCGGCTTCGTTGTTGGTGGTCGGGTGTTCGTAGTCGATGTCGATGCCGTCGAAGAAGGTGTACTGGCGCAGCACAGCCACCATCGAATCGGCCAGCGTGTTGATGCCGGCGGTGTTGAGCGAGCCGTCGGCGTTGGTGGTGGCGGTGTAGTAGCCGCCGCTGCCCGCCCAGCCGCCTACCGACAGCATGACCTTCACGCCGGGGTAACGCTTCTTGTATTGCGCCAGCAGGTTGAAGTGGCCTTTGTACGGCAGCGATGGGTCCATCGCGGCGGCGGGGATGGTGGGCCAAGTCATGCCGGTGTCGGGGTTGTTGGCGCCGCTGCCCAGTTGGACTTTAGCGTTGGCGTCGACCGAGGCGAAGGCGTAGTTCACGTGGGTGATTTTGTCCCACGGGATGTTGTTGACCAGGTAGGACGGCATGTTGTTCGCGCCCGTGCGCCAGCTGGTGAAGTAGCCGACGATGCGGCGGTTCAGGCCATTGGCCAGCTTCTCGCGGCCGTTGGCGTCATACACGCCGCAGTAGTTCACGTTCGGCACCGGCGAGGTCAAACCATCAGGGCGGCACGCGACTGGCGTTGGCGTTGGCGTTGGCGTTGGCGTTGGCGTTGGCGTTGGCGTTGGCGTTGGAGTCGGCGTTGGCGTTGGAGTCGGCGTTGGCGTCACGGACTGCAGCGCCCACGGCCCCCACTCCTCCGTGCCCGGCACGTTATTTTGCGTCCACCACTTGGCCTTGTAGGTCGAGCCGTTGTAGGTCACGCACATGCCGACGGTGTAGACCGCGCTGGACGACCATGCCGGGCAATCGGCGGTGGCGTCGGCGGTCTGTATGCCGGCCATCAGCTTGGGCGCGGGCGTGGCGCTTTGCGGGTCGGAACCGCCGCCACAGGCGGCAACAGCGCTGCCGATCAGCGCCAGCATCAAAAGGTTGTGTCTCATTTTGTATTCCCGTATTTTAGAAATCGTGATTGTTCGGGTAACGGCTGTAGAAATCGTTGTCCCACTTGAAGTGGGTGGCGGAGATGGTGATGGTGATATCCAGCGCTTCGACGAAGTGCCACCAACCGACGGGCAGGAACAGGATCTCGCCTGGTTCCAGCACGCAGTCGATGACCGGCACGTCTGCCATCATCGGAAAACGCTGCAGGTCGATGTTGCGTCCATCAACCGGAGTGAAACAGTGGCGCTGGTTGTACAGCTTGGGCGTATCGCAAGGAGCGACCAGCCGCACGCGCTTTCGCCCCGCGATCTGGATCATGAAATTGTTGGTCAGGTCGTGATGAAACGGCGTGATCGTGCCGGCCGGTCCAAACCAGAAGAAGCCCCGCCCTTCCGGATTCAGATACTCCGGCAGGGGCGGCACATCCGCCATCAGCTCCTGCAACGACTCGCGATTCTGCCCGTCGTTATTGGCGGTCATGTAGAAGTCGTTGGTATGGCCGCTGTCGCGCACCAACGCCACGTACTCGCCGAAGCGCATGCGGCGCTTGTGCGACTGGCTGTTCATCTCATAATCGGGATCGGCGCTGCGGCCGAACTGCACCTCCACCATGCGATCGCCCAGCTGCTCGCCAAGGTAGTCCAGCGTCCACCTGCCGCGCGCGGCACAGTCGTCCAGCATGCCGGTGATGATCACCGGCAGATTGCGGCGGTAGTACTGGTCCAGGAACTCCGCGCCGGACAGGCGCGCCCGACGCGGAAGTTCAACAGGCGCCAGCCGGTTCAATTGCGACTGGATGCCGATCACCCAATCGCGCTTGGCCAGCCGGTTATGCAATCGCGATACGCCCTTCAGGTAAGGGCTGCGCAGCGCGGCGGCGATCTCCGCGTGCGCATCGCGCGCGCCGATGCCGGACTGGATCAGGATGCCGGCCAATGTATCCGGCCGGCTGCCGAGGATCAGGTTCTCGGCGATCCAGCTGCGCCATGCATCGCTGACGCCGATGGTTTGGACAACGGCATGGCGCTTCATGGCTTAGCGTCCTTTCCAGACAGCGCTGGTCAGGGCGCCGCTGGCGTCGCCGTCCAGCTCCCACGAGAAGGCGCCGCGCAGGCTCTGGTCGCGCATGTACTGCATCTTGGTCGCGATCACGGTCGGGTCGTCGTAGCTCCACCATTCGCCGGTGCCGGTGTACAGGAACAGCTGCTTGGTCTGCGGATGGTACCAGCGCGTGCCGGCCTTGTTGACCAGGACCTTGTAGTCGTCGATGCCGGTTTCGTAGGTGCCCGCCGCGCCGCCGGTGGTGGTTTGATACAGGCCGTTGGCGTTCGGGCCGGCGGCCACGCCTTTCCATCCGCGTCCGTAGAACGGCACGCCGAGCAGGATCTTATTACGCGGCATACCGGCTGCCACCAGCGCCGTCACGGCGTCGTTGGTGTTGTACTTGGCGAGGACGCCGGTGGCCGGATCGGCGGGATCGTGGTACAGCGGCGAGTGGAAGTTGGTGGTACTTTCCCATGCGCCGTGGAAGTCGTAGCTCATCAGGTTGACCCAGTCCATGTATTGCGAATACAGGTTGGGTTCCGTCTGGGCGATCTTCTCGGTGCCGGCGCCGATGGCGGCCGTCAGCGCATAACGCTTGCCGTCGATGGCGCCTTGCGCGTCCAGCTGCGCGCGGAACTCGGCCATCAGCAGCGTGAAGTTATGCTTGTCGGCGACCGCGTCGAAGGTGTTGTACGGCTGGCCGCCGCCGCCCGGATATTCCCAGTCGATGTCGATGCCGTCGAAGACGCCCTTGGCGGAGCCTGGGCCGCCGCGTCCATCCTGCACCGGCAGGTCGCCGGCGATGAACATCTTCACGCAGGACTTGGCCAGCTGCTTGCGCAGCGCGTCGGTCTTGGCCGCGGCCGAGAAGTTTTTCGACCAGCTCCAGCCTCCCAGCGAGATGAACACTTTCAGGTTGGGGTGCGCGGCCTTGAGCAGCTTGAGTTGCTGGAAGTTGCCGGTCAGTGGAGCGTCCCAAGGGATGGTCTTGCCGTCGACGGTGCGCGCTGGCTGGCGTTGATAGTCGGCGTAGGCGTCGCCGCCGGTGCCGGCCGCCGGCGAGGTCGGATTGTCGTTGCCCACTTCGGCGCTGGTGACCATGTCGCATTCGTAGCCGCCGTTCTTGGCGTAGGTGTTGCCGAAGGCGTAGTTGATGAAGGTGAGCTGGTCGGCGATGCTGGTCTGTACGCCGTTGACCGGGGTCTTGGTGGTGTGGATGTCGGCCACCTCGTAGCCGCGTCCATACACGCCCCACTGCGCGAAGTAGGAGCCGATCTCACGGCCGCCGACCGGCGTTGGCGTCGGCGTCGGCGTTGGCGTTGGCGTTGGCGTTGGCGTTGGCGTTGGCGTAGGTGTCGGCGTAGGTGTCGGTGTCGGTGTCGGCGTAGGTGTCGGTGTCGGTGTCGGCGTCACGGACTGCAGTGCCCATGGCCCCCACTCCTCCGTGCCTGGTACGTTATTTTGCGTCCACCACTTGGCCTTGTAGGTCGAGCCGTTGTAGGTCACGCACATGCCAACCGTGTAGATGGCGCTGGACGACCATGCCGGACAATCGGCGGTGGCGTCGGCGGTTTGCACGCCGCCCAGCAATTTCATTTGTGGTGCGGTGGTGGCGGGGCTGTCGCTGCCCCCGCCGCAAGCCGCCAGCATACTGGCGATCAGGCCGAGTACGGCCGCATTACCCTTGACTGCACGTTCCATGCTCTCTCCTCCTTGGTGGGTGACTCTCTCTGCTTTTATTATTTTTTCAGGATGGAGTCTAAAAAAGTGGTAGTCAAGTGGTTTTATTTTGTTACAACCATTCAAATACCAGTTTCAACCAAGGAAGAGTTATTGCAGAAATATTAGATGTGGGACTTGAAATGATATGTGAGCACTCACCAACAAAATTCAGCAGGCAAACCGGCGCGGCTTGCCCTCTGACTTACGAATGTCTCAAATTGAACATGCTGTTAAATGACGAGTACCAATTTTGCGCGCTTGGCAAGTGGTACGGCCGCCTACATGGCGGAGGCAAGCTCCGGCAGCATGGCCCGCGCCATGCCGTCGCGGACCTCGACGATGCGCGGTTGCCGCGCGTCGCCAAAACTCATCTTGTAGCAAACCTGCCCATCCTTGGCGGCAGTGGGCAGCACCATCAGCAGCTGGAAGGCGCTCGGCTCCTCCTCCAGGGACGGGAAAATCGACGGCAATCCGGCCAGCACCACGGCCCGCAAGGGCTGGCCGCTGTCGATTTCCGTGTGGTGGCCGCGGACGGAAATACCGGCGCTTTCGCCATCGCCGAACTCCACCCGGGCGTGGCCCATCACGCTGTCGTTCAAGGCGTTGACGACCAGATTCAGGCGCAAGGTGGGGTTGCCTTCGATGGCGCTGGTGACTTCATACACTGCTGTGA
Source organism: Rugamonas sp. A1-17 (assembly GCA_025548565.1). GTDB lineage: Bacteria > Pseudomonadota > Gammaproteobacteria > Burkholderiales > Burkholderiaceae_D > Rugamonas. The sequence goes on along the minus strand of JAJLPB010000001.1, from coordinate 634,708 downwards.
ATAATTGACTCATGGTGCTTCCTAACGAATGAAGATGAAACATGAGTCAACTGTAGCGGTGCAACGGAAAACCTGCCTTCCGAATACCTTCCGGCCTCCAAGCTGTTGATTATATTGGAAATATTTCCAGCATCAACGCTTGGGCAACTGCCAGTCCGGACGGATGAAATGGCAGGTATAGCCGTTGGGAACGCGTTCCAGATAGTCCTGGTGCTCCGGTTCCGCCTCCCAGAACGGGCCGGCCGGCGCCACTTCGGTGACCACTTTACCCGGCCACAGGCCGGATGCGTTGACGTCGGCGATGGTGTCTTCGGCGATCGCCTTCTGTTGCTCGTCAACATAGTAAATTGCGGACCGATAACTCGTTCCGATGTCGTTGCCCTGCCGGTTGCGGGTGGTCGGATCGTGGATCTGGAAGAAGAATTCCAAGATCTTGCGATAGCTGATGACCGCCGGATCAAAGACGATTTCCAGCCCCTCGGCGTGGGTGCCATGGTTGCGGTAAGTGGCGTTCGGCACATCGCCGCCGGTGTAGCCGACCCGCGTCGCCAGCACGCCTGGGTATCTGCGCAACAGATCCTGCACGCCCCAGAAGCATCCGCCGGCCAGTATGGCTTTTTCAGTTGTCGTCATATGTCATCCTAAGTGAGTATCTCTGTACAATTTAGCGACGTTCCCCGGTTCTTCAAGCCGGCCAAAAGATGGATTCCTCAATTGCTTTTGTGATAAGCTCAAATGCTGCTGTTGACCAACAACCGGAGTCGCCCATGCAAATAGAACGCCGTTCGCGTCCAGATCGTGTCAAAGCCATCGCCGTCAACGCGGGCCTGGCCCTGCTTGAAACCGCCGGCCGCGAAGCCGCCGCCACTTTCCTCGAAGATGCGGGCGTGCCGTTGCCCGTGATCGCCCGCGTGCTGTCGGAACCGGACAAACGCCGCGCCGAAGACCTGCGTTAACGTCCACATAAAAATCGCTTACCTGGCCCTACCCATTTAATCCTGGCCGCGACTTCGGGCCTGGCTGAGCAACACGCGGCCGAAAGCCGTGTCCGTATGCTGGCCCGGCAGTTGCGGATCGATCGCGAAACGGCAGCTCTGCAGATAGGCGGCGGCCTGCGCCACCACGTCCGGCGCCTGGCCGCTGGGTTCGGCCACCACGCGGATCGGCGCGCCGTCGCTGTTGACCAGGAAGCGCAGCAGGATGCCGTCGTTGCCACTCGGCCGGCGGTCGAATTCCTTGAAGCCGCCGAAGCGGTCGGATGCCTGGCAGCTGTCGGCCACCAGCCTGGGCCGGACGGCCGGGCCATCGCTGAACTGCCATACAAATTGCATCGGGAAGGAAGCGCCGCTTTTGGCTTCGTCCAGGTGCGGCTGGAACACGCAGCGGGAGATGCCGCGGATGGCGGCATCGTCGAGGATCTTCCAGCCGCTGCCCTGCGACACTTCCGGGCGCACCACCTTGCCGTCCTCGCCGATCTGGAAACGTATCGTGGTCACGCCTTCGATTTCATAGCGGCGCGCCTCGTCCGGCCACTGCGGCTGCGCGCAGCTGACCGGACTGACCAGCGATTTGAACGGCGCCTGGCCGCGCTGCTCGGCGTGGCTCATCAGGTTGAGCACACCCAGCAGGCCTGCAACGGCGGCAACGGAGAGCAGTTTCTTGTTCATCGGGGGATGATATCAGACGCCGTCGCGAAATACCGCTCACGCATGGCCGCGACGTAGCGCAACAGCTTCGGAGGCAGGTCCACCGCCCCTTGGCGTATTTTTCAGGCAAGCATGCGCTGGTATTCGCGGTCGAGATAGTCGTCCACCGCATCGCCATCCAGGCTGCCCTCGGCGTACCACGCCTTCATTTCCTTCAGCGCCAACGTGCCGAACCGTGCCCAGGCAACGAGGTTGCTACGCAATAGGAACTGCACGATTTCGCCGCCGGAGCGAATCGCCGCGTCGGCCGCGTCGACCATGCACAGCGTGCCGTGCCCGATCATCAACATGCGGCGCAATTCCGGATTGCTTGCGGACGGCAGGCATTGCCGCAACGGCCGCTCGTGGTAGAACGCCTGCTTGACGGACCACATCATGCGGGTCAGCAGTTCGGTGACCAGCACCGGGATCGCCAGCGCGGCACCATGGCGCAGATCGTATCCCTGTTCGAACACCTGCACCGCCACGGTGGCAAAGGTTTGGCGATGCTGGCCAAACTCACCCACGTCAATCAACTGTAAAAGGGAATAGAACGGCATCGGGATGCCTGAGCCACGCCCGGCCGCACCACTCGATCCCGCCATGTCCGAAAACAAGTGACCCAACCAGTTGACGAAGCCGGAAAATATTTTCGACACCAGGTTGCTGCCCTGCAGTTCAAACGTCTCCGTATCGATGGTGATCAAACGGCCATCGGCAATGAAACTGGAGGTGCTGGTGAATTGGTTCAGTACAGAGAAGAACAAACCGATCAGGTCCGGCGAGTGCGCCAGGTTCTTCAAGTGATGATTTTTCGTGCTCATCTTGAATGCGTCGCCGACCGCGGCGCCGGTTGCCTGGTCGTAGTTCACGCGGAATTTTCGCTCCAGGAAGCCGACGGCGCTTGCCGTGGCATGATCCGGATTTCGCGGCCCGTCCCAGCCTAACAAGCCGGCAAATTTCTCGACCAACGCATCGGTTGCGCCGTCCGCCAGCTTCCCCAGCGGCCCCTCGCCCGGCAGGCCGACAAACAGGATGTCCACCAAGCCGCCGATCAATCCGCAGGTGCCGGCGATCATGTAATCGTACTTGTCGCAGCTGGCGCCCTTGAGGGTGAACTCGTCGCGAATACGCTTTTCCAGCGCGATGCGCTGGCTGTCGCTCATCAGATGGAGGAACGGATCCTCGGCCGCGAACAGCTGGTTGCGCTTGCCATAGTCCTCCATCGCCTGCAGGCAGAACGCCCAGTCCGCGTCACGATCGACGCGCACGCTGTCGAGCAAGCCCAGCGGCTGGATGGAGACGGGCACGTCCAGCTCGCCGACCTCCATCAGCACGTCGATTTCGATATCGCAAACGACAAGCACCTGATCGTCGCCGGTCAAGGCGTCGGCCTGAGCCAACAGTTGATCCAGCAGCGCATCGTTATGCTGCTGAGACTCTTGCAAGCGGTCGAGCGCGACGGACATGGCGCCGAGATGCATTCCGGCGCCAGTCAGCTGATGCTGCTGCACGATGAGAAACTGCGCCTCGTCGCGCAGCGGTCTTTTCTCGCTCACGAGAACAGTCCCGCCAGCTTCTCCTTGGCCTTGTCGGCCGCATCGCTGGCCGCGCCTTTGAGCACGTCGCCCATCTTGAAATAGCCGATCGCGTCAAAGGCGCGTGCCAGCGCTTCCAGTTCCTTGTTTGGCCGTCCCGCCTTCAACACCAGTCTGGTCACACTGTGCTTCTGGTCGCCTTTCGTCTCCTCGAACACGCGCTCTTCGTAGAACTCGCGGATGTAGCCGAACAGCTCGGCCTTGGTGGCGTCGCGCGTCAGCGTCCGCAACTTGGCTTCATCCAGAGAGCCGGCGCACTTGAGCTTGGCGGTGCTAGCCTGCACCGTTTCGCTGCGGCCGGTCAGCACCGCGCCGGCGCCCGTCAGTTGCTGCAGCACGCCCGCCAGACGACGGATTTTTTCATCCTGCACACCTTGCGCAACGACTGCCTGGTTCAGGCTGACGGTGATGAAATTGATGTCTTCGATCAGCATCGCGATGGTGGTTTGCGTCAGCTTCAAGACTTCGTGCAGCATCAACTCGCGCCGCTTAAAGCGCGTCATCTCATCGACGCCGGTCAGCTTGCGCACGCCAGCATAGGTGCCGACGCCGATCAGCACGGCAACGCCGATACCGGTCGCCATGCTGGACATGCCCAGCATGCCGCCCATGCCCAGTGTCGCCAGGCCGGAGGTCATGCCCGCCGCGGACAAGCCGATCACCGAGCCGGACAGATACACCGCGGCCAGCGGCGTGCCCACCGCCGCGGCCTTGGCCGACAACACCTTGAGCGTCGCCACGATCTGATCGTCGGTGACATCCTCGCTCAACAGCTTGCGGTCCAGCTTGATCGCCTCGCAGGCCAACTCGATCTTTTCATCGCTGACCTGAAGCAAAGCGCGGTGCTTGTGGAAGAAGGCGAAATCCTCGATGGCGCCACCAGCGGTGCTGAGATAGGTATTGATCAGGTCCTTGGTCAGCGAAATATGCACCGAGGTGATCTGTCCCTCGGGACAATGGGCGTCGATGATGCCCATCAGGTCTGTCATCGGCTCGAGCTTGGTCTTGTCGGCGATGTAGCCGCGCAGCGTGATGCGCGACGCGGGAAGCAGGTCGATCCGCGTCATCAACAACAGTATCTCCGCCATCTCCTTGGGATCGACCACGCCGTCGTTATCATAGGCCATGTTGACGATCACTTTAACGTACGCGACCTTCAACTCCTCGCCCATGTCCTCGATAGGAACGATCTGCTTTTCTTCCTTGAACTCTTCAAAACCACTGATAGCGCCGGCCAGGACCGCCGCCAGTTTTTTGTAATCGCAATCCATCAGCGATTTCAGCTCGACGGTGGCTCCCTGCTTTCGGAGTATGCGGACATAGGGTTCGGACTTCTCGTTATTTTTTCCGCTCAGCAGTTCGCGGTATTCAGCCGCCGTCATGTCGGCAAACGGAATGCTGATCGGATCGCTGAACGATGGGCGGTAAATCATCTGTTCACCGGTAAAAAACAGCCCATCCTTGCCGCTGCCAAATACGGTGTTGTCGTACAGAGCGACGACATTTGCCACGCTGCCGGTGTAGCCGAATGCGGTGACAGCGTTGTTTAATTTTTTCTCCGGAATCTCCGGCGCCACCAGCATGTTTTTGGAAATAGCGCCGAGATTTTCGCGCAGGTAGATATTGATACTGGCCATGGGGTCCCCGAATGCATTATCGATCACGCATGGTGCCATGATGAGTTCCAATAGGCAACATTAAATACATTGTGACAATTGGATAGATTGCCTCCAAGGGCAGCAATCAATTTTCTGTTTTTTTGATTTGAGTCAAGCGCCGCTAGTGCTTCGCTTGAGGCGATGCACTACCTTGTGAATCAGGCACAGCGCCAACTCACCAAGGAACCATCATGCCCGTGATTCAACGTTATCGCACGCAAACCCGCCCGCGCGCCCTATGGTTGTCCATGGTCTTGGCGTTGCGCTCCGTGACGGCAAAGACGCCCGTCGCAGGAGTCACACGATGAAGCCAGCGGTCTTCACGGAACACGAGCAGGAGCCGGAGGATGCCGGGCAGGAACCGTTCCAGGGCCTGATGCGCTACGAATACCACACGCAACTGCGGCAGATCTCGTACTACCTGTCGGGCAGCATCGTACAAGCGAGCTACTACACCGATCTGTTCCACACGCTGCGCACCGCCAGCGAAAACGACCTGGTGTTCCTGCATCTGAATACCTCCGGCGGCGACTTCGACACCGGGCTTCAGATCATCAACAACATGCAGTCGTCGAACGCGCACGTCGTCACCGTGCTGGAGGCGCGCGCCTACTCGATGGGCGCGTTCATCTTCCTGGCCGGCGACGAACTGGTGGTGCACGACAATTGCCAGCTGCTGTTCCACATCTATTCCGGCGTTTTCACCGGCAAGGGCAACGAACAGCAAGCCGAATCGCTGGCGCTCAGCAGCTGGTTCGAGAAATTCATGTCGCGCACCTGCCAGCCCTTCCTGGCCGCCAGCGAAATCAAGAACATCCTGAAAGGCTCCGACCTGTGGATGGACTCGGATGAAATCCGGCGCCGCATGGCGCGCCTGCAGCGCGAGCAGGACAAGCAGGCCGCGCCGCGCAAGTCCAGGGTCGCCATCGCCGGCGGCACCAAGCGTTAGTCGTACGTCCGATTTATTTGAAGCGCAGTACAGTGTAACCAGCCCCTCAATCGCTCACGCAACGGAAAGAAGATCATGTTCAAACACATCTTATTGCCGACCGACGGCTCGGCCATTTCCTCCGCCATCATTCAGAAGACCATCGCCTTCGCCAAGGAGAACAACGCCACGGTCACCGCCGTGCACGTGATCGCACCCTTCCATGTCCTGACGGCGCACGCCGACATGCTGGAAGCCACCCGCGACGAATATGTCCGCGACAGCCAGCAACACGCGCAGCGCTATCTCGACGATATCGAAAAGGCCGCGCGTGAAATGGACGTGCAGTGCAAGACGGTCATCTGCACCGACGACCAGCCGTATGAACAGATCATCGAAACCGCGCGCCTGCACGGCTGCGACCTGATCTGCATGGCCTCGCATGGTCGGCGCGGCGTCAAAGGGATGTTGCTGGGCAGTGAAACGCAGAAAGTGCTGACCCACAGCCAGATCCCGGTGCTGGTGTTCCGCTGACTCCAACAGCCGTCAATATAAGCAAAGCTGGGCCTCTGCCATCAATGACAGCGGCACTGTGGTCGGCCGGGCTGACTTAAATAACAGCATGACGCACGCCTTCAGTTATACCAAGGCGGACGGTATGAAGGATCTTGGTACCCTGGGTGGCTCATATAACTCGGCGGTGAGCGTGAATGCCCAAGGCGGCATCCTCGGCTATTCGACAACGGCGGCCGGCGATAAGCACTCCTTCCTGTATTCCAACGGTACGATGACCGATCTGACCGTTAAATTGATGAATAGCAGTCCCGATTGGGGAACCGTCGTGGGATTGGACAATCTTAAATTCGGCCACGACGGATCCATCGTCGGCTCGGTGCGTTACGATTGGAGACCCGACTATGGCTTCCCCATGTTTTATCTGAACGGCCTGACAACGCCACTACCTGCTGGTGAAGAATATGCGGGTGGCCGTAGCGCTGGCGGCGTGACGATATACACTGGATTGGTCCCTAATCCATATATCTATCTCGATGGCGACGTCTATACACTCAACAGCCTGCTCGCCGTTCCCCAGAACAGAGCGATAGATTTTGATGGAAACTATGATATCAATGAATCGGGCCAAATTCTGGGGAGAGGCTGGGACATCGATCGGCAGCAGGGCCAGACGTATTTGCTGACACCAGTCCCTGAACCGGAAACCCGGGCCATGTTGCTGGCCGGCTTGGGCCTGCTGGGCTGGACCAAACGCCGCCGCTCAGTGGCTTAGGCGGGACGAGGAAGCTGCGGCGATGGCGGCCCCACAGCCGGATTAATCCGGTGGCAGCTCGCGGATCTCCACGCCGCCGCCGGCTTCGTAGTGCGGATTCCCGATCAGGAAGCGCGCGGCGTCGTCCATGCTTGCGGCGCGCACGCGCAGGTAGCCGGTGACGTACAGGCTTGCGGAATCGGCCGGCGCGCCTTTGCGATACACCGCGCCCTGGCCGATGGAACTGCCGCCGTCGAATTGGCCGCTTTGACGCAGGCCGGTGATGTAGGATTCCCAAAGCGCGCTGCTCGCGGCGTCGGGGTTCGCGGTATCGTCAAGCATGAGGATGATGTAGTCGTTCATGGTCGCTCTCGGAATAGGCTTGAATCCATATTCTATCAGCGTACCAGCGGGAATTTTTCTAGCTCGTTAACAGAATGCGCGTCCCCGCTTTTTCCTTTCCAAAACATGCCGCCAGGCGCCGGGCTGTTTCCTCGATGTGTATCGGTCCTTCGACATCGACAATGCGCTTAACCAAATCCGCCAGCAAGGCGACGGCCACCTCATGCGGCTCCTGTCCACCAGTAACAGGGAAATGGGCCCGCTGATAGGCAGGCATCTGTCGAGGCTCCACGCGCGAGACATCAAATGCCAAAGGGACTTCCATTTGCAGATCCACAGCAGGCACCGGCCGCGCGCGATTGGCTCCTTCGATCTTTACACCGGCCTCCGCCGCGATCCGCGCATCGTCGAGGACGGCGCCCAATTATGCGCCGTGATGCAGAGCTATGTCCGCGCGCAGCAGGACACCTTGTACCTGGCATTGGTGTCGGAAACCGGTTGGCCTTACGTCCAGCACCGGGGCGGGCCGCGGGGGTTTCTGAAAATTCTCGAAGACCAAACCCTGGCCTTCGCCGACTATCGAGGCAACCGGCAGTACATCAGCACGGGTAATTTCAAGGCCAACGACCGCGCTTGCACGATCCTGGTCGACTATCCGCGGCGCGGCGAAACCGGAACGGATATTCAGATTGCGGCTAGAGGCATTCGATTGGAACTGCCCGCAGCACATTACCCGTCGCTTCACTGAACCGGAGGTTGGCAACGTGATTCAGCCACTACGCGAGCGAGTTGAGCAGTTGGAGCGGGAGAATGCTTCGTTGCGGGAAAAGCTCGGCCTTTAAGGCGCCCAGTAAGTCATCCGACTGCCTCCCAAGATGGAGCTGACGCCATCTTGTCCCTCACCCGTCGTGGATTTTCATGGTACTCCGGCGGATTTGAAGAGACAGTAAAAAACCCGCTTCTCCTGTGAGGAGAGCGGGTTTCCAGACTCCTCCCTGATAGTCCCTGATTCCCGCTTTTGGGCCGACGTCTTTGCCTAATAGTTGTCGATTACTCGATCACCGGAGCATTATTTCGTAAACCGGGATTATTTTGTAGATGGTTAGCCACAACTAGAAAGTGCAGGCTCCTGCGCCAGGAATCCCATAAAGGCGAAATTTCTGTTTCCCCAAATAGCTCTTATGGAAACCATCCATTGCGCCGGCAAGACTACTATTGCTATCGGAATTGTGAGTCCAATTTCCTTCATCAACTAAAACTTGATTGAGCGCATCATATCCAGTAGTCTGAAGTACTTCAATATTATGAGTCAGTGACTTGGGGTAAGCCGCATTAGCATATCCCATATAAATTACTTGACCAACACACCAGAACCTTGAATCCTCCTGGATAGCATCTTTCATAAATTTACCCACAGCAGTGTGGTCGCCATGATCGATAAAATATTTTGCTGGTTTAATTACTTGTCCAACTCTTGGGTCAGTTACATCCGTAATAGTAAAGTTCTCCTCATTATAACCGGCCTCGAAATAGTCCGGGTCATACTCAGGGAAATTCACCCCAAAAAATGGCGTCCCACTATTATTACGTGAAATTATCTCTCTCATCGTCTCACGGAGTGAGGATGGAGTATATAGGTTCTTGCTCTCCACGTCGAACAATGGATTTCCGTCATGATGAAATTTTTCCAGCTGCGTGTCGGGAAGGTTCAAATAATACATAACGACATTGCCGATCGATGCTTTCTCCACATTAACAGCACTCGCCCCGCTGCCAAAAGATTCTACGCTACGTACAATCTGCTTTTGATAGCTGCTCGGCACCCACTGTTTAATTGCGGCCTCATGCGCATCTAACCGCACACGATAATATGGATTTTTCTTGACATTATATTCATCCAAATCTGTGACCTTATCAGGACACGTCCAACTAATTGTAAGTGGAGCACATGCACGATTTAGATTGTGTGCATCCCCTGCTGTGACCACAACAATAACGGTTGGATAATTCCCTATGATATCAGTAATAGCATTCCCACCCATAAGCAGTTCCAAATCATCGGGATGTGCGACAAAATACACGGCCGCATTTGCATTTGCACCAGTTAGCGCAACAAGAAATAAAGCTGAGAAAATTCTTTTTGCGTAGTTCAATAAATTCATTTAAAACATTCCCATATTTTTTGACGAAATAAATTGGCAAGCGAAATTAGTTTAAAAACTCCTTACGGAAATTCGCTACTCGACATGGTGAAATGCATGCAACAGATACCGAATCCACTGGCTTTTCTAAAATAATAAATACCTAACCACTTACCCTACGTAGGGTCTAAAAATGTTATCAGATATGTGATGTTTTGGGAAATTTTTCGGCCCGTCCAATTTAATTGATGCCACCGCATCAATCCAAGGCGCAAATAGCATTTGCGCGCAATATTTGACGCGATATAACTTTTGATTTTTTGCAGATATGAGTAAATTCCGGCTTTTTTCCTGAAACGATCAGCAAGGATATGCAGCAGCTTTTGAGTTGCATTCGAAATTGGCCCATCTTCCCCACGAATTTTCAACGGAATCTGATAATCTTCTAGCCGCCCTCCCTTCGCCGGAGCCGAACCATAAACTCACAGTACGAATCCGTGCCCGGGTCCAATTGAACAACGCCAATTTTTAGCCATACTGCCCTTCCGTTTAAATGTCTTCGCCCCACGTTGGATAGTCGACATAGCCGCGTTCGGTGCCACCGTAGAAGCTCGATGGATCAGCTGCATTCAGCGGGCCGCCGTGTCGCAGGCGCTTCGGCAAATCCGGATTGGCGAGGAACAGGCGTCCGTAGGCCACGGCGTCGGCGCGGCCGCTTGAGATGGCCAGTTCGCCCCGCGCGGCGTCGTATCCGCCATTGACGATGTAGACACCGTTCCACATCTCGCGCAAACGGTCGAACAGCTCGGGTAAGCCCTCGCTCGCGGGCGCCTGCCCCGGCGAGGCTTCCACCACGTGCAAGTAACCGACACGCAGCGCATTGAGAACATCAACGACATGGGAAAACGTCTCCGTCGGGTTGGCATCGGCCATATCGTTGAACGTGCCGCCGGGCGAAATGCGCACGCCGACGCGGCTCGGCTCCCAGACGCCAAGCACGGCGTCAAGGACCTCGCGGAGGAACCGCACCCGGTTTGAAGCGGCACCGCCGTAGTCGTCCGTGCGCACGTTCGACTTCGTCTGAAGAAATTGATCGATCAGGTAGCCGTTGGCGGCGTGGATCTCGACCCCGTCGAAGCCCGCCTCCTTGGCGTTGACCGCCGCCTGGCGGTAGTCCTCGACGGTCTGGCGAATATCGGTCAGCGTCATCGCCCTCGGCTCGGACACGTCCACAAAACCCGTCGCAACCACCGTCTGGCTCTTGGCCGTGATCGCCGAGGGGGCCAATGGCGACGCGTTTTCCGGAAGCAGGCTGGTATGGGAGATGCGGCCAACATGCCAGAGCTGAAGAAAGATGCGTCCTCCCGCATCATGAACCGCCTGCGTAATCTGGCGCCATCCCGCAATGTGCTCGGCCGTATAAATGCCCGGCGTATTGACATAGCCCGTCCCCATCGCGGAGATCTGCGTCGCTTCCGACACGATCAAACCGGCCGATGCGCGCTGGCTGTAGTACGTCGCCGTCCACATCCCCGGCACGCCATCCGGTTGGGCCCGATTACGTGTCAGTGGCGCCATGAAGACGCGGTTCTTCAAATGCAGATCGCCTAACGCTAGTGGGTCATAAAGGGAATTCATCAGTGGTGCCTCTCGAAGTGAAGTGAAATGTGGAATGGCGTGTTCAATCAATCCAGCCGTGGGGCGGCGGGAAAGTCGACCGGGATCTGCGTGGTCGAATGCAGGTAGTTGGTCACGGTCTTGTCGCCGATGGCGACGATGGTGTCCACCAGGTTTTCCTTGGTCCAGCCGGCGGCGAAGAACGCCTCGACCAAGCCGTGATCGACATGGCCGCGGCTTTGCGCGATACCTTTGGTCAAGCGGGCGAGCGCGTCGAGCTTGGCGTCGAAGCTGGCGTGGCCATGGCGGATCTCGATGATTTGCGCATCGGTGAAGCCGCTCATTTTGCCGACCATGGTGTGCGCGGCCAGGCAATATTCGCATTCGTTCACCTGGCTGACGACAAGGTTGACGACCTCGCGCGCCTTGCCGGTGACGCTGCTCTTGGCGCCTTGAAACACCATGTAGGTGGCGAGGGCATTCTCCGAGTGGGCCAAGGTGGCGAACAGGTTGGGGACCATGCCGAAGCCTTTTTTGAGGTTATCAAAGATCGCTTGGTTGGCTGGGCTGACTTCTTCGCGAGTGGGAACGTTGATGGTGGTCATGGAAATCTCCTGGTAGTGGTTGAGAAACGATGGACTTACTTAATCGATGGCTCTACTTTGACTGATTCTCGTTGGTTGATATAGACTGGTTTTCGCACTATCATTTAGTAGTAAATGGCATATATAAGGCGAGTATGGACAAGCTGTCGGCAATGCGAACGTTTGTGAGAGTGGTCGAGTCCGGCAGTTTTTCCGCCGTGGCCGACGAATTCCACGCCACCCAAAGCGCCATCAGCAAGCAAGTGGCCGCCCTGGAGAAGGAGCTCGGGGCGAAGCTGCTGGTCCGGACGACGCGCTCACTTGCCCTGACCGAAGAAGGCGGCCGCTATTTCGAGCAGGCACGCAGGCTGGTCGCCGAAATTGCCGAGGCCGAGTCTAGCCTCGTCAACGGCGCGGGGCAGCTGCGCGGCTGGATACGAGTGGCCGCCTCGGTGGCTTTCGGCCATCGAAAGCTGATGCCCCTGCTGAAGTCGTTCATGGCGGCACACCCCGACGTCAAAATCGACCTGCGCCTGCATGATGGATTCATCGACCTGGTCGAACAAGGGATCGATGTGTCGGTGCGGATCGGTGAGCTGCCGGACAGCGGGCTGATCGCCAAGCGCGTCGGCACATCGGATCGCATGCTGCTCGCCCACCGCGACTACCTGCGGGCCCTTCCCAAGGGCGTTCGCCCGCCCGTCAGTCCGGAAGACCTGCTGGCGCACGAATGTATCGTCTACACGGAGATGGCCAACAGCAATTTATGGGTGTTCACGGCGGGCGCGGGCGCGTCGGAGGCGACGGGAACCGTCAAGAGTATTCGGGTCGAGGGACATATTCAGACCAACAGCAGCGAGGTGCTACGCTCGGCCGTGGCGACGGCTATGGGAATCGGCTACCTGCCCACCTGGCTGCTCGACAGCGAGTTGGCGAGCGGTGAAGTTGTGCGACTCATGCCCGATTGGGAGACGCCGCGCACCCCGATTCATCTTGTGAGCCCGCCCGAACGCAAGCATTCGGCCAAGGTAAGGGCGTTGGTGGCGCACCTGTCGGCAGCGCTGACGTGACGATTGTAAACGAATCAGTATCGAATGTCGCGGGTTGCAGGCGCACGTGGAATTCGCAGAATTGCTGACAGCCCATACCCAGGCCGCCAACCTGGATAAACACCTGAGCATCCGCTACGTTCGCAACACAAGCCCGATATGCCTCGTCCCTCTCCTGCGCAAGCCATGCCTGCCGAGGTTAAGAAGCGCATGACTGAGTTCGGGAATTACGTTAATACAACCCTTGAAAAGAAACTCGGTGAGTTGGAAGGGGGGCGTAAAAAGCTACAGGACGGGCACTACACCTCGAATTTTCAAGGACAACGAAAAGCCGGCTTCTTCTAGGGAGAAATCTGGTTTGATACTTCTTGATTTTGTCGGCGCGGGGTGAAAGCTACCCCAGATAGCCGTAGACGTAGCATGCCTGCTGTACTACCACTAAGGTAGACCAGCCCTAAGCCGTGAAGTAGATATATGATCTATATGTCTAAAAGCATTCTCTGCCTGTTCGATAGATTTCGTCGAAGTACCAAATTCTTCGAAATAGGTCTTCCACTCACGCACCCTCTCCCATACGTCGGCAATGATGGATGTCGCATCTTGCACTGAAAGATTAAACATTTCTTTTGCCGATATAGCATTATCAAGTGTGGCTGAGCGGCCTTCCTGACCAACCCCTAAGAATAGAAAACGATCTGTTGCTCGAGTCGGACGTGGCATAACGTCATAAAGTGGACTTAGCCGCCATCCTCCAATGTAAGGATCCCAAAGGAATCCATGATTACGCGGATGATCATCATCATTTGATACAAAAATGTTATAAACCATCCTCGTAAATAGTTCGCGATTGTTCTCGCGAATTACACTATGATGACAGTAGCGGCGAATTCCTTGTGCCAAGTCCCCATAACTCTTCTCTCGCGACTGAATCTCATCGCAAGCCAGCATAGTAAGGCCACTTACAAAATGCAGTCTTCGCTCTGTCAACCTGTGCTCGTCTGGTTGATTGACTACCACATCAGCTAAAGAACTGTACTTTTCTTTGGTATCTAGCCAATAGCGATCAAATCGGCGAATCAACATCACGTCTCTGTCGCCAACTTTAATAAATTGCACATCAGGAACCGTCATGCCACAGAGAGAAGCTAGCTTCATTGTGGCTGTTTCAATTTCCGGCACGTTCAATCGCTCGTCACGACTCTGAAATTTTGCAAGCCAAAGGATGCCTTGCTCATCGCGAATGGTTGCCTTTGGCCGAGCTCCACCTAACGATGCCCCAGCCTCGAAGATCGCTTCAAGGCTAGCAGGTATATCTTCTCCCTCCTCTATTCGCTCGGCGGCCTCAAGCAGATATTGAAGGTCAGCCGTTGACTGACACCCATCAGTTGGCAGTGCTTTTATGTCAGCGCGCACATCTAGAGCACCAATTCGGTTACTACCAGCTTCAAGTAAATATGTTGACTCCGGCAAATCATTTGCTTTAGCCTTGAGTTTCGCTTCGATTACACGTCGCCCCCAAGCATCAGGTGAGGCATCACGAATCCCGCCAAACATCTTTAGGCCATCTACAGGCAGTATTTTCTTTTGTCGGACTGCTGATTTATCTGCAATAGATAGACTGACCGGATCGACCTCAAGTGCATGTTGCCGGGTGAGATATTTAGTGCCATACGAAAATTCAGATGCCACCACATGGGTATTTTCCTCATGAAGTGTCAACAATCCGGCTGGCACGAATTCATCTTCGACATGCGCAAAGACTACGAGGTTTTCTTGTTTCATCATATAAAATGAACTTAGAAGTTCAGATCTTCCCGCTCGCGCTTAGTTAATGGACGAACTCGCCTTCTTCGCTCTTTCGCCTCAAGCGCCGCAATTGTGGAGTCATCTTCCGTCAGGAAACTTTGCAATGTCTTGCCAGGGGCAATAGCGTCGAGAAAGCGAAGAAGCTGCCCAAATGCGATGCTTGGATCTCCTTTTTCAAGTCTATATGCCGTGTTCCGCGATATGCCTGCTCGCAGAGCAGCCTCAGTCTGCGAGATGTTTCTCGCAACTCTCAGGCGAGCCAAGCGTGCGCCAATTTGCATGGCTTCCATTGTAAGGTTGGAAGGCAGAGCTTCAGCTTGAGTGATACGCATGGGATGGAGTAGCGCCAGAATGTGTGTCTAACTATGGATCAGCGGAGCATAAATGTCAAACACTGTTCGATATGTCGATCATTATAGCCTTAATGCTCGACATATCAAACAAAACATGCATGACAGCAGCCTTTATGGCGGGCTACACTTGCGCTAGCGCAAGTGTAGCCCGCCATAAAGGCTGCTGTCAACATGAAATTGCCAAAATACAATGAGGACGTGCATTTTCGAACCTTTCTAACTTTACGTGCACTTAAGTTGTCCGTGTTGATTTGCAGGGACTGCCCGTCTGAATGTTTTTACCCCCTCACCCCACTACGCATGACGCACCGAATAAAAGTGCATGCCTGTGCCATAGTTGACTCCCGTGTTGCCCCCCCTACTAAGGTCAGTCCCCACAAAATGCCCACCAGATATTGGCATTTCATGCTGATTCGTCAAACGTCCGACAACAAAAAACCCCGCTTCTCCTAGGGAGGAAGCGGGTTTTTCGACTTCTTGATATCTTTTTACTGCTGTGTTCTGGTGCGTTTGCCGGAATCGAATTTTGAATACAGCCTTTAGGTACAGTGCGTATTGCAAATTTTCATAAAAAAGTACCGACAAAATGTGAATAGGAAAACGGCTGGATTCCACATTTTCCCCTATGGAACCTGTCGCTAAAAAATTCCTCTTCTGTCAATGCTGCAGAGAACCTATGAGACTAACTAACGTCTGTTCCCGCCCCCTAACCGGACTATCGGGAGGAATGCCTTTTCCGGTAAGCCGCCTTGCAGGAAGGCAGCTTTCACTCACACGGTAACATCAGCTTGTTGGCGTGCAGTTTGCGGTGTCTTGCCAGTCCAGGATTGGAACGCCCTTGCAAAAGAGTTAGAGTCCTCAAACCCCAGCAAAAACGAAATTTCAGCGCTCGACATCTCGGTATGACGCAGATAGTGATTCGCAAGAGACTCACGCAGCGCGTCAAGAGTTTGCTGGAACGAGGTTCCCTCATCCTGAAGCCGGCGCTGAAGCGTGCGCATGCTAACGGCCAGCTTGCGGCTGACCGATTGCATCGAGACATCACCAGCCGGCAGCCCCTCCAGCAGCGTGCTGCGCACCCTTTCGACCATGCCGGCCGTCTTGTCCAGATCAGCAAGTCGCTGACGCAACGAGGGCTCGAAGAATAACCACATTTTATGGTTCTCTGTCAGAAACGGCCGATCCATGTCCTCATTGGCCAGCACCAGCGTAGCCAGCTGGTTATCCGTGACGGCCACCCCAAAATACTGTTGGTAGGCCATCGCCGCGAATGGTGGGTCATCGGCAGCGAGCGGCCAGCTGACGCGCAACGGCTGGACGACGCTGCGCGTCGCCAAGCGCGCCAGTTGCACGAAAAATACCACTTTGAACGCCAGGAAGACTTGCGGCGGCGGCAAAGTGTGGTCCATGAAATCGATGCTGACCGTGGTGTGCGCGGCCGCCCGCTCGATCCGGATGATCATCGGCGCGATCAGCTTGACATATTTGGCGATCCGCTCAAGCGCGCCGGCCAGGTTGGCACTGCACAGGGCAGCAAAGAGTTCCGGATCGAACCAGTCCGACGACATCACCTTGGCGATCTGCAACGCCGCCGGCAGTTCAGCGTCGATGTAGGCGGCCTCGGCGTCGATTGCCGACCACAGCCTGAAGAAACTGTCCGGGTCCAGCCGCACGTTCTGGCGTGCGAACAAGTCGCCCGGAAGCTGCGCTCGGCGCAGCACAGGCGATGCGGCGATCCCTGCGTCCTGCATCAGCAGGCGCCAGCCCGGCCAGATTGCATAGTCGAGTGCGCGGACCTGGCGGCCACCCGTTGGGGAGAGTTTGTTCGTCTTCATCGGTCGAGTGTAGCGCGCCAATCATGCCATCGCAACCGCATAACGCGCCAATATGGGGTGGCGTGTGATTGGCGCATTACGCCATTACATTGGCGCGTTCCGCTAGTGATAGTGGCGTGACTTGCAGGCAAAGTGATGGCAATGGTTGGGAGCGCAAACAAATGATGTGCGCCCCGACGTCATCGATCACCTTTCCACTACGGGGTACCACTATGAAAAAAACTGTCTTGATCACCGGCGCATCGTCCGGTTTCGGCTTGATGCTCGCCACCAAACTCCATCTGGAAGGCTATACCGTGATTGGCACCTCGCGCCAACCGGAAAAATATGCGCGCGGCGTGCCGTTTAAGCTGCTACGCCTGGACCTCGACGATGACACCTCCATCGCGTCGTTCACCAATGAGTTGTTTACCCACATCCGCCACCTGGACGTCCTGGTCAACAACGCCGGCTACATGGTGACGGGTATCGCCGAAGAAACACCGATAGAGGTGGGCCGCCAGCAGTTCGAGACCAATTTCTGGGGCACCGTCAAGGTGACCAATGCCCTGCTGCCGTATTTCCGCAAGCAGAAAAGCGGCCAGATCATCACGGTCAGCTCGATTGTCGGCCTGATCGGCCCGCCAAACCTGTCGTATTACTCGGCCTCGAAACACGCCGTCGAGGGCTATTTCAAGGCGCTGCGTTTCGAGCTGAACGACTTCAACATCAAGGTCAGCGTGGTGGAACCGGTATGGTTCAAGACCAACCTCGGTGACAACGCCGTGTCGTCGACCGGCGGCAATATCGCCGATTACGACAGCTATCGCAAACAGGTGCGCGCCGCCACCCAGAAAGGCATCGACGATGCCGAAGCGCCTGATGCGGTCATCAGCACCATCGGCAAGATCATCGAGACCAGGGAGCCGAAGTTCAGCAACCCGGTGGGCAAGATGACCGGAATGATCGTATTCCTGCAGACCTACGCGCCGAAAATGTTCGAGGGTTCGATCATCAAGAGCGTCAAGACCGCGGCGTAAAAGCCGCGCCATGCGCCGGCAGCGGCCGCCCCGCCGCAACCGGCGCGCCCACTTCCCTATCGGAGATTGAAATGAGTGAACTGAAACCGCATACTGCGCCCGACTTCCGGACCGGCATCCCGCACATGGCAGCGCAGAATGGGCTGGCCGAGTGGCACCGCATCGTGGCGGCGTCCGACTGGAACAGCCTGCCAGCTCTGCTGACGGACGACGTGGTGTTCCGCAACCCGGCCTCGATTGATGCCTATCATGGCAAGGACACCATGGTCGCCATCCTGCGCGCGGTGTTCGCCGTGATGCAGGACTTTACCTACCTGCGCCACTTCGGCAGCGCCACCGGGTATGTGCTGGAATTCAGTGCGCGCGTCGGCCAAGACACCGTGTTCGGCGTCGACTTGGTGGAGTTTAACCAAGACGGCAAGATCACCGATTTCATGGTCATGATGCGTCCGGCCAGCGCGGTGCTGACCCTGGCCACCGAAGCCGGCAAACGCCTCGCCGCCGGCCAGGCTGCTGCGTGAACGCCCCAAGACTTCCACAGAAAGTGCATATGAAACCAATCAAATTGATGGTCGCCGCCGTGGTATCGGGCATGCTGTCGTTCCATGGCGCGCAAGCGCAACAGACCGCACCGGCCGAGAGTTCAAAAGCTGCGCAAGCCACAGCCCAAAGCACCATCCGCGTGGAGCGCCTTTCAGGGGCGATCGCCAAGGTGCATTTCTCCAACGCCCCGATCAACTTTATTGTTCCCGACACCATCGCCGGCCTGAATGAAGCGGTAAAGTCCCTCAGCAAAGACGAGCAGGTCAAGGTGGTGATCTTCGTCAGCGACACCAAAGGCTACTTCTACAACCACTTCGACACCAACCAGTTCCCCGCCTTCCTCGGCCAGCATGGCGCCGGCAACCGTCCGCTCTGGGTGGAGCTGATCACCAACCTGTCGAACGCGCCGTTTATCAGCATCGCATCGATACGCGGACGCACCCAGGGGGGCGGCAACGAACTGGCGCTGGCGTTCGACCTGCGTTACGCCAGCAAGGAAAAGGCGATCTTCGACCAGCCGGAAGTGGGCATTGGCCTGTTCCCCGGCGGTGGCGGCACTGACATGCTGGCCCAGCTCGCGGGCCGTGACCGAGCGCTTGAAGCGTTCCTGAGTAGCGACGACTACAGCGCCGAGCTTGCCGAGAAATACGGCTGGGTCACCCGCGCGCTGCCGGACGCCCAGCTCGACGGCTTCGTGGACCGGCTGGCCGATCGGCTGGCGTCATTCGACAAGACTGCGCTGGTGACCACTAAGCAGCGCATCAACGAGATGGTGTTTCCCAAGGAAGCCGAACGAATGGCCTCGTATACGGCGTTCACCAAATCGCTGGCGTGGCCGGGTTTGCAGCAACGCCTGCCCGTGTTCGGCAGGCTGTACCAGGAAGTTGGGCTGGAAAAGGTGGAAAGCAATATGGGGCGTTACGTCGGCGAAGGAAACAAACAATTGCAAGTAAACGACAAGGCTAGAAAATGAAATACTACCTCTGCAAATTCATCCCGCCACGCGCGGACTTTCTCACCACCATGTCGACCGATGAGCTGACGTGGATGAAACAGCACGGCGAGTTTCTCAACGGCCTGCTGGCGAAAAACGTGATCGTCGCCCACGGTCCGGTGATCGAAGACACTGGCGGCTACGGCGTGTCGTTGTACCAGATTGCCGACGATGAGGACATCGCATCGTTCACGTCGCAGGACCCGGTCGTCAAAAACGGTGTCGGCCACTACGAACACTACGTGATGCTGCATCTGGCATCGCGTTCCTGAACCCAACTATAGAGCAAGTCATCCTATGAAAATCCAAGGTTCCATCGCGCTGGTCACCGGCGCCAATCGCGGACTGGGCGCAGCCTTCGTGCGCGCGCTGCTGGCCGCCGGCGCCACTAAGGTCTACGCCGCCGCTCGCACCCCATCGGACATCACGGTACCCGGCGTAGTGCCGGTGCAGCTGGACGTCACCCGCCCCGAGCAGATCGCAGCACTAGCCCGGCAACTGGGCGACGTGACGCTGTTGATCAACAACGCCGGCATCGGAGGCTCCGGCCCGGTGCTGGACGCCGGCGCCATCGACGCGCTGCGCCAGCAGTTCGAGGTCAACGCGATCGGCCCGCTGCGCATGGCGCAGGCGTTCGCACCGACGCTGGCCGCCAGCGGCGAAAGCGCCATCGTCAACGTGATCTCGGCGCTGAGCTGGGCCACGCTGCCGGGGGTGACCGGCACATACAGCGCCTCAAAATCGGCCGCATGGGCCTTGAGCAATGCGATGCGCCAGGAATTGGCGGCGCAAGGGACTGCGGTGCTGTCGCTGCATGTCGCCTTCATGGACACCGACATGGCACGCGGCGTGCCGGGCGCCAAAGCCTCCCCTGACGACGTGGCGCGGATGACGCTGGCCGCGCTGGAGGGCGGGCAAGCCGAAGTTCTGGCCGACGACGTGACCCGCAACGTCCACGTCGGCCTGACGGCCACGCCGCCGCTATACCTGGGCATGCTGGGCTAACAGCACCGGCGCGGCATCTTCTTCACTGTTCGACCCGATGGCCGCGCTTTGCGGCCATCGTTCACCCACGGAGCAACCATGGCATACAGAACACTTAACCCGTTCACCGAGCAAACGATCCAGACCTTTGCCGAACACACGGCAGCCGAAGTCGACACCGCGTTGGCAACCGCCGACGCGCTCTACCATTCCAGCTGGTCACAGGGCAACATCGAGCCGCGGCTGGCGGTGCTGGCCAGGCTGTCGGAGATACTCACCGAGAACCGCGACAGTCTGGCGCAAACAATGGCGCTGGAAATGGGCAAGCCGGTCGCCCAGGGGCGGATGGAGGTCGATCTGTGTGCCTGGATCGCCCATTACTACGCCAACAATGCCGCCGAACTGCTCATGCCGCAATTGGTGCAGACCGACGTTGGCGAAGGTTGGGTGGAATACCATCCGATAGGCGTGCTGCTGGCGGTCGAGCCATGGAATTTCCCGATCTACCAACTGACGCGCGTTGTGGCGCCGGCTCTTGCGCTGGGCAACCCTGTGATGTTCAAGCACGCCAGCATCGTGCCGCAATGCGCCGCCCTGTTTGAGCGCTTGGTGATGCAGGCCAGCGCGCCGGCAGGGGCCGCCACCAATCTGTTCGTATCGTCCACCAGGATCGCCGAGCTGATCGGGGACGATCGCATCCAGGGCGTCGCGTTGACCGGCTCGGAGGGCGCCGGCAGCAAGGTCGGCGCGCGCGCTTCCGAGATGTTGAAAAAATCCACGCTGGAACTGGGCGGCAGCGACGTCTTCGTGGTGCTGGACGACGCCGATCTTGCTAAGGCGGTGCAACAGGGCGTGATGTCGCGCCTGATCAACGCCGGCCAGATGTGCACGGCTGCCAAGCGCTTCATCGTCCAGCGCGACGTCGCAGACGCCTTCGTGGCGGCCTTTGTCGCCGGCATGCAAGGCGCACCGATGGGCGATCCCATGGCCCCGGAGACGCTGCTCGGGCCATTGTCGTCGCCGGAGGCGCTGGAAGGTCTGGCAAATCAGGTCGAACAAGCCCTGCAGCATGGTGCGCAATTACTGACCGGTGGCAAGCGCGCCGAACGCACCGGCTACTTTTACGAGCCCACCATCCTGGCCTGCATCACCAAGGACAACCCGGCGTACTACGAGGAGTTCTTCGGTCCGGTCGCGCAGATTTTTGTGGTTGACAGCGATGACGAGGTTGTCGCGCTGGCAAACGACTCGTTATTCGGCCTGGGTGGCTCGATCTTCTCGACCAACATCGCGCGTGCGCGCGCACTGGCCTCGCGCATCGAAACCGGTATGGTGTTCATCAATACCGCAACCACCTCGCGTCCGGAACTGCCGTTCGGCGGCATAAAGCGCTCCGGTTACGGTCGTGAGCTGGGCGAATCCGGACTAAAGGAATTCGCCAACCGCAAGCTGGTAGTCATCGGCAAAGCGTAACTCCTCGCCACCAGCCCCCCCTCCGGCATGTACGTCTCTCGCCAGCATGGGCAAATGAAAATGGTGGAATAAACTTGAATCCAAGTTCGGGCGCCGCATGTTGCCAATGGATGAGAGTAGTAGCCGTGATCAATACTAACCCAGACCCAGCAGCAGACATCGCCGACAGTGAAGCACCTGGTGCCGAAGCAAGCAGGCAATCAACGTGGATTGCTACGTGGCTGCGATAAGTGCCTCTTGTTGGCGGAGATGAGTCAGGAAAAGATTGGCATAGTCGTCGACTACGGCCTCCTTCACGCTTGCGCGCTCCGCCAGTGCCGAACGCCAAACCGAAATGCGTGGTAGACCGTCGAAGACCTGCTGCGCAACCTTCGCGTCGATGATCCCGAAGTAGCGGAAGAGCGGAGCGTAAACCGCATCGACCATGCCGAACGCTGCGCCAGCAAAAAATGGCCCGTCACCGATAGCCGCCTCCAGTTTGCCGAGCCGTTCGCGAAATGCCGCACGCTTGACATCGGCTGTTGAGGAGTCGCGAGCGTGCAGAAACTGCCAGCCCTCGGCGAGTGTTTGGGAAGCAAACTCAATCCAGGCACGGTGCTGTGCCCGAAGCAACGCATCAGAGGGGTACATCGGCGCGCCGCCTAGAGTCTCGTTGAGGTATTCGCAGATGACCACGCTTTCGAAGAGCATGGCGTCAGCCGCATTGGGCCGACGTACCTTGAGCACTGGCACTTTGCCTGTCGGCGATATTGCCAGGAACCAGTCTGGCTTCGAGGACAAATCGACATTTATCCTATCGAATGCAACGTCTTTTTCAAGAAGAACGATGGCGGCGCGCTGGACGAAGGGGCACAGCGGGTGACTGATCAGGGTAAGTGCGGTCATAGTGATGTCAGATTCGGGATGATTTAAGGGAAGGAAACAGGGCGCGTTGAGTCCTCACACACTGTTTCCTCTATTTGGACGAAGGGCTCTGTCGCTTAACCGTTCAACAAACGGCCGCCGTCAACGACGATTTCAGAGCCCACTGTCCAGCGCGACTCATCGGACGCCAGATAGAGCACCGCTTTAGCCACCTCGTCGGACGTGCCGAAGCGGCCCATCGGAATGCTCGCTGCAATTTCTTTATTGACCTGATCCCGATACGCGTCCGGAATCCCGAGCTTGTCGTACAGCGGCGTCTCGACCGGTCCAGGGCTGACTGCATTGACACGGATGCCGCGTGCCAGCAATTCAGTCGAAAGGGTCTTCGACATATTCAGGAAGGCCGCCTTCGTGGCCGCATATACGGACGAACGGTCTGCGCCGGCATGCGCGCTGACGGAGGTGGTCAGCACCACAGAAGCAGGATTCGCGAACACCGGGAGCAGGGCCTGCAGCAAGAAGTACGGACCCTTTACGTTGATGTCGAAAGAACGGTCGAACATCTCTTCCGTCCATGCTTCGATGGGCTGCCAGACCGATACGCCGGCATTGAGGAAGGCGACGTCCAGTTGGCCGTAGTGATCCTTGACGGCTTGTGCCAATTCCTTTTGCGCAGCAACGCTGGCCGAGTCGGCGCGTAGCACCAGAACGTCTGGTCCCAGTACGGCTTTAGCTTTTGCGATCGACTCGGGATTAACGCCCGTGACGATGACGCGAGCACCCTCGGCCAAAAATTGCTTCGCGGTTTCCAGCCCGATACCGCTGGTGCCGCCAGTGATAAGAGTACGTTTTCCTTGTAAGCGCGACATTGATTTCTCCTGTAGATGACGACCGACTTGGTCGATGAAGAGCATCATGCACTCATACCAAAAAATAGATAAGACTATGATTTCACATATAATCCATGCTTAAACTGCATAAATAATGGTGATCGCATGGACCGATTTCTTTTGATGACATGCTTCGCCCGCGCGGTAGAAACCGGAAGCTTTTCCGCTGCAGGGCGCGACCTGGGCTTGGGACAACCCAATGTGAGTCGCTATGTGGCTGCGCTGGAAAATCATTTACAGACCCGTCTGCTGCACCGGTCAACTCGCAAGTTGTCTTTGACGCCGGAGGGTGAACGCTACTATGTGGACATCCGGCGCATCCTGGATGCGGTCGATGAATCCGAATCGTCGTTCAGGAATAACATCGAGCCATCGGGGCTCTTGCGTGTCGCCTGCCCAACGGCGCTCGCGCGCGCGTTCGTGTTGCCGCACGTGCCGGCTTTTTTGCAGCGCTATCCGCAGTTGACGCTGGACCTGCAGCTTAACGATCGCTACGTGGACCTGGTCAACGAAGGTACCGAACTCGCCATTCGCATCGGACATCTGGAAGACAGTGCTTTGCGCGCGCGGCCACTTGGATGGTATGACCGCGTCTTCGTGGCCAGCAAGGACTACCTCGCCAAACGCGGAAGCCCGCGGACGCCGGAAGACCTGCGTGACCACGACTGCGTCATTTATACCTTGCTCTCGTCCGGGGCGACCTGGCGGTTCCGGGATACTGAAATTCCGGTCTCAGGCAGGCTGAGAATAAACTCTCCCGACGCTGTGAGCACTATGGTCGCGGCGGGTCTGGGCATAGGACATGGACCTGCATGGCTGTTTGAGGATGGGCTGAACAGCGGTCAGTTGCAGTTCATCCTGACCGACCATGCTGTTCCACCGGTCCCGGTGCAGATCGTCTACGTGGCAAACAGACTGCTTCCCACGAGGGCGATCGTGTTTATGGACTTCATGGCTGAGGTATTTTCCAGGATTCCGACTTTGAACAGCCAGACCCCTTTACCGTTGGCCTAGCTTGAACAGGCGATCAGATCGCCCCGCTCTCCCAGCACTTCATCCAGCATCGTGCTGGCCATTTTCACGGACAACAAAAAACCCGCTTCCCTATGACAGGAGCGGGTTTTTCGACTTCTTGGTACTTTTTACTGCTGTGTTCTGGTGCGCTTGCCGGAATCGAATCCCCTATGACAAAAGCCTTGTTGGACCTAATTTGTCCCTCTGTGGTCCCTCAAGCGGGCTCATGTTCGCCAGTATGGTTCCAAACTTGCTTTAGATTAATTGACCGAACCCAATTTTTTGCCATTCCTACATTAGACCAGTGCGATATTCGAACGTTCAATCGGTCATCTATACACATCTAAGATGTGACATTTTGCGTATATTTCATATATGCAAGATGCTATCCTATGAACATGAGGCCACTTGCGTCCGAAAACAGCCTTTCAAAACTACAATTTTATCTTTATAGAAGAAATGGATGAAAATTGAATAATTATGAAAAAAGTATTGTAATTAATAGTTCGCTAGGCGTGGATGATTATCGAAGAATATTGGCGACCATTCATAAAGCTACCCATGAGCAAGGTTACAGTAATATCGCTCTCGATTTTTCAGATTGCACTTCGGCCTACCCGTGCGGCATGCTCCCCCTAATTTCATACGTTCGAGCGCTTACAAAATCGCATATAGATTTTTCTCTCTTGTTGCCTAAGGACGACACGCTTGCGCGAAGGTTTAGAACCTCGAATTGGGCTCATCTTCTAGAACCAAGAAACCACGATGAATATCAACCCCATCAAAATCAATCAACTGTACCGGCCCTTGTTTTTTTCACGGATCAAGATCAGCAATCATGCGTCAATAGGATTGTCGACAGCATCCTTCGCACGGTTTCTGGCCTTAATCGAGCCGATTTCGCGGCGGTCGAATGGGCTTTAAATGAGATTACGGATAACGTTTTAAATCACTCACAGTCAAATACAGGCGGCATTGTACAATTGACCGCTCACCGCCACCGGCGACGCGCAATAGAATTCACTGTATGCGATGCGGGACTGGGCGTTGCAAAAACGCTGCGGGATGCAAGGTCAGAAATTAAATCCGATATGGATGCGTTGACCGAAGCTGTAAAGGAAGGAGTGACTAGGAACTCTACAACTAACCAGGGCAATGGGCTATTTGGCTCATTTGAGATTTGCAGAATAAGTCGTGGAATTTTTAGACTACACTCAAACAATGCCAGACTCGACTTAAGTAATGGCTCAGTTTCCTATAAGAGCGAAAAAGTTCCTTTTTCCGGAACAATGGTGGATGCTACGATTGATATAGCAGACACAGGACTACTCGAACAAGCATTAAAATTCAGAGGAAAAGTTCATCGTCCTACGGATCTTATTGAATACAAATACGAAACCGACAATCTTTCACACATCAATTTCGTCATATCTGATGAAGCTAGCTCTTTTGCGTCGAGAGCATCAGGCAAACCTATCCGAATAAAATTAAAAAATATATGTGAGATGTGCGTCGGACAGAAGATCATCTTGGACTTCTCGGGAGTTAGCGTTATATCAAGTAGTTTTGCGGATGAGGTTTTCGGAATGCTTTTTGTAGAATTAGGGCCCATGAGATTTATGACGGCACTGGCGTTCCATAACGCATCCCCAACCGTTGTAGGATTAATTGACCGAGCTATAGCCTTACGCGCGCAGCAAAAAGGATAGTTTCTGTATCACGGGCGGAGCGAAGATGCGAACGTCAGCTTTGGGCGGCAGCACTTGGAGTGACAAGTATGAACCTTCCACATTAGCAAGATGCTACGCCAACTGGCGTTGACCGAGTGCGGCCAGAAGTAGTCTCTTGAGCTCTTTAAGGGAAGTTCTGCACATTTTATCAATTAACAACGAACTATTATCAGAGTGGAGCTCTTTATGCTGCCGGATCCAGAAAGTCATTTGCAAAGACTGACAATTGAAGATTTTCTGAAGTCTATCTCTGAAAATAGAAAACAGAATCTTTATAAGGCAATATTATTTCCGCTGATGCCATTTATGGAGCGAATCAAAGCTACCTGGATAGCACCCGATGGAATGCCTAACATTCTTATTGTAAAAAATGCTGCTATTGGAGAAACTGAATTACGAGATCTAATTCAGACAGTATGTCTGGCAGAAGGATTATTGGCACGCAGTTTAGAGGCTCAAGACCTAGCTTTAAAAAGTCTAGGAACCTCAAAAATTCCAAAAACACTTGGATATTTTAGTGTTGCAAAATCGTATATTATGTGGTCGTGCGCACATGAAGTCTTTCATTATTTACGACGACATGCATTAGTCGAGAAACATTTTGGAAGCACTCCCGAAACAAAACATGCATTGGAGTATGACGCCGACCTTTGTGCTGCAGCGGCTTTTTATAGATATTTACAACATTTCTCCGCAAAAAAATCTAGTATTCATCTGAAGAAAGCCACATTACAACTCCTGTATTGTTCGTTACGAATCAATATTGATAGAGAAGTTCATATGAATTTCTCTGGTTCAAACACACATCCTCATACCGCAGCTAGGATATTAGACATTGCAGGAAAATTAGCAATGTTGAACGATTTCGGCATAGCAGATACCAATTTTGAAGCCGAATCCACTCGTAACGATTACGAAAAATTAGCAAGTCTCATAGCCAATTTGGAATTGGCTTATATAAAATCTCTTGATAAATCCAAAGAATTTCAGTCAAGTGAACTTTTTTCTTTCGCTCAGAAAAATGTTGAATTGGAATATACCTTAGATCGGCACAAGCGTTGGGATGAGATTCAACCGTTGATTGATCAATTTTCGATATTTTCCAGGAGGCAGATCGACAATGAAGCATCTATCGCGTTCATAGGAGAAAACTTCTCTTTACCTCGGTGATTTTTCATTTTTCCAGGTGGGAGAACGCAGACGGATTTTCGAGCATTGGACTTACGTAGATTGTTGTTTATCAATTCCTCCGCTTTGGTGCACTTTGAGCCGATTTAGACCAGAGTCGCATGCTACGCTCGAACTATAGAGGGTCAGGTTCGCTATCGTTCGCGTCCTCGTGAACGGCTACGCTCTTGATCTTGCTGACCGGTCTGAACCTTTACTCGCTCTTGCACCAATTTCGCAAGATATGCTGTTGCCGCCGGCGCCACCTTCCCCTCGCATTCCGCCACCAGAACAAACGGATGCCGTCCACCTGCCCGTTGCACCTGCTGATTGGTGAACCCCGCCGATCGCCCATCAGCGCGGCTAATGGCATTCGCCCCACGACGACCAAGCCCTTGCACCAGCACTTCTGCCGCCCGCCCACGCAACGGATCAGCCAATGCATTCGCTGAAAGCTTCACCCACGCCTGGTATTGCTCACGCGCCGTCTCCACGACCGTCGCCGGGACAAAGCCTCGTTCGCGCAACGTCTGCACATCCTTCTTTTTCAAACCACCCAGCAGCACCAGCCCATGCTCACCGTCGGGGCGTATCCAAACATCGTAGCCTCGCGCGTTCATACGCTTGAGCCACGCCATGCTCATGACCACCTCCGCCTTGCGCCAGCGTCGTTCCTCCTGCTTACCCTGCTTCGCGTCCACCAGCGTCACCACGAAACGATCCACGCCCATCGCCGTCATTTGCCTTTGCGCGGCCTCAGCGCTGCGATCTCTGGTCGCAGCAGCTCCGCTACCGCCTTTGCGTCCAGCATGTTCTGGACCGTCGGTGCTGGCGCCTTTTGTCCCTCACGGGTCGTAGATTTCATGATACGCCGCCGGATTTTCGAAGACAATAAAAAACCCGCTTCTCCTATGAGGAGAGCGGGTTTTTCGACTTCTTGATACTTTTTACTGCTGTGTTCTGGTGCCGCTTGCCGGAATCGAACTGGCGACCTTTTCATTACGAATGAACTGCTCTACCAACTGAGCTAAAGCGGCGAAGTCGCACATTCTAACAAATATTTCTTGCTACACGCTAGTCCCTGCACGATAAATTTTAGCCATGCTGCAAAAATATCATTGCTTTGTGCGGTTTTGAGGCTTCTCAGCCCGCGTGGTAGCCCGTCACCACCGCCACTTCGTCACGCGAACCCAAGAACACCGGCACGCGCTGGTGCAGCTTGTGCGGCTGGATCTCCATGATGCGGTTCTGGCCATCGGTGGCCGCGCCGCCCGCCTGCTCCACGATGAAGGCCATCGGATTGGCCTCATACATCAAACGCAGCTTGCCTGGCATCGACGTGTCGCGCGTGTCGGCCGGGTACATGAAGATGCCGCCGCGGTTCAGGATGCGGTGCACGTCGGCCACCATCGAGGCGATCCAGCGCATGTTGAAGTTGGTGCCGCGCGGGCCGGTCTCGCCGGCCAGCAGTTCGCTGACGTAGCGCTGCACCGGCGGATGCCAGTGGCGCTGGTTCGACATGTTGATCGCGAATTCCTTGGTCTTCGCCGGGATCTGCATGTCGCGCTGCGTGAGCACCCACGAACCCATCTCGCGGTCCAGCGTGAAGCAGTTGACGCCGTTGCCGGTGGTGAGCACCAGCATGGTCTGCGGGCCGTACACGGCGTAGCCTGCGGCCACTTGCTTGGTGCCGGCTTGCATGAAGTCGGCCTCGGTCGGCTGGCCCATGCCTTCCGGCGCCTTCAGCACCGAGAAGATGGTGCCGATGGAGACGTTGACGTCGATGTTCGACGAGCCGTCCAGTGGGTCGAACAGCAGCATGTATTCACCTTTTGGATAGCGGTTCGGGATCGGGTGGATCGATTCCATCTCTTCCGACGCCATCGCCGCCAGATGGCCGCCCCATTCGTTCGCTTCCAGCAGGATTTCGTTGGAGATGATGTCCAACTTTTTCTGCACTTCGCCCTGGATGTTTTCGGTGTCGGCGGTGCCGAGCACTTCACCCAGCGCGCCTTTGCCTACCGAGTGGCTGATGGTTTTGCAGGCGCGCGCGACCACTTCGATCAGCAGGCGCAGTTCGGCCGGGATCGAGTTGTTCTGGCGCTGTTCTTCCACCAGATATTGAGTGAGGCTGATGCGTTTCATGGCTTCCCTTGCGTTGAATATAAACTGTTTAGATTGTTGTTTTGTGGCGGCGGTTGGTCAGTATGGATCCCCGCTTTCGCGGGGATGACGCGCTAGCTAGTTGGCCAGCGCCTTAGTGACCACTTCCAGCACGTCGTTCGACAGCTTGGCGCGGCCGGCGACTTTTTCCAGTGCCTTTTTCATCTTGGCCTGCAGCGCCGGCGCGTATCGGCGCCAGCGGTCCATGCCGCGCGCCAGGCGCGCCGCCACCTGCGGGTTGATCGCGTCGAGCTTGATGACGAATTCGGCCCAGAACTCATAAGCGCTGCCGTCCGCCGCGTGGAACTGCGACGGGTTGGCGCTGGTGAAGTTGAAGATCAAACTGCGCGCGCGGTTCGGGTTCTTCAGCGTGAAGGCCGGATGCTGCATCAGCTTGCGCACGGCGGCCACGTTGGTGGTCGGCGCGGCGGCCTGCATGGCGAACCATTTGTCGATCACCAGCGCCTCGTTTTCGAAGTCCTGGTAGAACGCCTTCAGGTACGGGCCCGCTTCGGCGCCGCTGTGGATCATCGCCACCAGCGCGGCGGAACGGTCGGTCATGTTGCCGGCCTTTTCGAACTGCTGCTGCGCGAGCTTCAGTTCCGCCATGTCCGGTGCCACCATCAGGTAGGACAGGCACAGGTTCTTCAGCGCGCGCTTGCCGGCCGACAGAGCGTCCGGGCTGTAGGCGCCGGGCGTCTGGTTGGCGTGGTATTGCGCCAGCAGCTCGCTCTTCAGCGCCGCGCCGATGGTGCGGCGCATGAACTGGCGCGCCACGTGGATGGCTTGCGGGTCGACCACGTCCATCTGCTCGGCGATGATGATTTCCGACGGCAGGATCAGCGCCAGTTCGCGGAAGGCCGGGTCCAGCGTGTCGTCGGTCAGCACGGCGCGCTGGGCGTCGATGAAGGTGGCGTCCAGTTTCAGGCCGGCGTCGCTGCCGCCGGCGGCCGCCACTTGCGAGGTCAGCTTCAGCAGGCGCTCCATCGCCAGCCGCTGGCCCGCTTCCCAGCGGTTGACCGGGTCGCTGTCGTGGCTGAACAGGTGCAGCAGTTCGTCGTCGGTGTAGTCGTATTCGAGGATCACCGGCGCCGAGAAGTCGCGCAGGATGGATGGCGTGGGCCGCTCGTCGACGTGGCGGAAGCGGAAGATCTGCTCCTGCTCGGTCAGCTCCAGCACCACCGTGGTGGCGCCCTTGGCGTGCTTGCCGCCTTCCAGCGTCAGCGGCAGGTCCTTGCCGCTGGCGCTCAGCAGGCCGACCGCCACCGGGATGTGGAACGGCAGCTTGTCGGCCTGGCCGGCGGAGGCCGGGCAGCGCTGGCTGAGGATGATGTCGAAGTTGCGCTTGACGGCGTCGTAGCGCGTGCGCGCGGTGACGATGGGCGTGCCGGCCTGCGAGTACCAGCGCTCGAACTGGCGCAGGTCGCGGCCGTTGGCGTCGGCCATGGCGGCGCGGAAGTCGTCGCATTCGACGGCCTGGCCGTCGTGGCGCTTGAAGTAAAGGTCCATGCCTTTGCGGAAGCCGTCGCGGCCCAGCAGGGTCTGGTACATGCGCACCACTTCGGCGCCCTTTTCATACACGGTGACGGTGTAGAAGTTGTTGATCTCGACGAAGGAGTCGGGACGCACCGGGTGCGACATCGGGCCGGCGTCCTCCGGGAACTGGGCCTGGCGCAGGGTGCGCACCTGGTCGATGCGGGTGACGGCGCGGCCGCTGTCGGTGCCGATCATGTCGGCGCTGAACTCCTGGTCGCGGAACACGGTCAGGCCTTCCTTCAACGACAGCTGGAACCAGTCGCGGCAGGTCACGCGGTTGCCGGTCCAGTTGTGGAAGTATTCGTGGCCGACCACGGCTTCGATGCCGGCGTAGTCGACGTCGGTCGCCACGCGCGGGTTGGCCAGCACGAACTTGGTGTTGAAGATGTTCAGGCCCTTGTTCTCCATCGCGCCCATGTTGAAGTCGCCCACGGCAACGATCATGAAGCGGTCCAGGTCCAGCTCCAGGCCGAAGCGTTCCTCGTCCCAGCGGATCGAGTTCTTCAGCGATTGCATGGCGTAGTCGGTCTTGTCGAGGTTGCCCTCTTCCACCCACACCTGCAGCAGCACTTCGCGGCCCGATTGCAGCGTGTATTTTTCTTCCTGGCAGACCAGGCGCGCGGCCACCAGCGCGAACAGGTAGGACGGTTTCTTGAACGGGTCTTCCCACTTGGCGTAGTGGCGGCCGTCGCCGAGCTCGCCCTCTTCGATCAGGTTTCCGTTCGACAGCAGCACCGGATAGGCGGCCTTGTCGGCGCGCAGCATCACGGTGTACTTGGCCATCACGTCCGGACGGTCCGGGAAATAGGTGATGCGGCGGAAGCCTTCGGCCTCGCACTGGGTGAAGAAATTGCCGTTCGAGACGTACAGGCCGGACAGGCTGGTGTTCTGCACCGGCGCGCACAGCGTTTCGATCTCCAGCACCGCCTTGGCCGGGGCCTTGCGGATGGTCAGCGTGCTGCCGTTCAGATGGTATTCCGTCGGCGACAGCGTCTTGCCGTTCAGGCGCAGCGCCACCAGTTCGATCTCCTCGCCGTGCAGCACGATATCGTGGCCCGCGCGGCTCTTGCTGGCCGGGTTCTGCCGCATGGTGATGCGGTTGGCCACCACGGTGCGGTCGGGATCGAGGTCGAAGCCGAGTTCAACGGTCTCAACCAGGTAGGCGGGAGGGGTGTAATCTTTGCGGAATATCGTCTGTGGACTGCTGTCTGTGCGCATTGGAGGACTCTGGTGACGTAAGCAAAAGCCTATTTTACCAATACCAGCCGCCGGAGGACGGGCGAATTGCCTGAGTCCGCCCGGATCGGTGGCGGATAAGTTGCTGGTTTCCACCTCGCCGTAACATTCTGTAATAATCACGCAGGGGCGAAGCCGCCGTCGTAAACTTGGATTTGTAAAATACCGTCTGTAACCGAGAGGGCAATATCATGAAATATCTCGCCTTGCTGGCCACCGCAGCGATCATGCTGCTGAGCGGCTGCGCCACCACCATCCACAGCGACGTCACGGCCTTCAATGCTTGGCCGGCCGACCTGCAGGACAAATCCTATGCGTTCGAAGCCCCGCAAGGCGCGGACGACACGCTGGAATACCGCAATTATCAAGTGCTTGTGAGCAACGAACTGGGCAAGCTGGGCTTCCATCAGGCAGCCGGCAACCAGCAGCCGAAGTTGCTCGTTGGCATGAAATTCAGCACCATCGACCATCCGGTGCGAGTGCTGGAGGCGGACGATCCGTTCATGGGGCCGTACTGGGGTCCGGGCTACGGCCGTTACGGCTGGTATTCGCGCTGGGGTTATCGTCCCTACTTCTACGATCCGTTCCGCTTCTACGGCGGTCCGATGATGGTGGAGGAGCGCATCAAGCATGAATACCAGCGCCAGCTGCGCGTGACCATCAACACCATCGACGGCCGCAAGCTGTACGACGTCACCGTGCAGAACACCAGCCGCGTGCAGGCCACGCCGCATGTGATGCCGGCGCTGGTGCAAAGCGCCTTCACCGGCTTCCCTGGCGTGAACGGCGTGCCGCGCAAGGTCGACCTGACCATCGATCCGAAGACCGAAACGGTCGACGCCACGCCGGCCAAGGCCGGCTAACGTCATTCCCGCGCAGGCGGGAATCCAGGCATTGCCTGAATTCCCTCCATGCCGCGCATCCGTAGCCGACTCAGCATGGGTTCCCGCCTGCGCGGGAAGTCGTTTCCCCCAGTGGGGGGGAACGACCGGCCTAGGGCAGCAGGATCGAGGAGCCTGTGGTCTTGCGGGCTTCCAGTTCGGTGTGGGCTTGCGCCACATCCGCCAGTGCGTAGCGCTGGCGGACCTCGACCTTCACTTCACCGCTGCCGACCACGCCGAACAGCGACTTGGCCGCCGCTTCCAGTTCCTCCCGGTTGGACAGGTAGGCCATCATCGACGGCCGCGTGATGAACAGCGAGCCGCGATTGGCCAGCTCGGTCAAACTGAACGGCGGCACCGGCCCCGACGCATTGCCGAAGCTGACCATCGTGCCCAAGGGCCGCAAGCAATCCAGCGAACCGATGAAGGTGTCCTTGCCGATCGAGTCGTACACCGCCGTCACGCCCTTGCCGCCGGTGATCTCCTTCACCCGCTCGGTGAAGTTTTCCTTGTTGTAGTTGATGACGTGGTGCGCGCCGTGCTCGGTGGCCAGCGCCGCCTTCTCCTCCGAGCCCACCGTGCCGATCAAGGTCACGCCCATCACCCTGGCCCACTGGCAGGCGATCAGCCCGACGCCGCCGGCCGCCGCGTGGAACAGGATGGTGTCGCCGGCCTTCAGCGCCACCGTGCGGTGGAGCAGGTACTGCACCGTCAACCCTTGCAGCATCATCGCGGCCGCCGTGTCGAAGCCGAGCTTCTCCGGCAGCACCAGCAGCTGGGAAGCCGGCATGTTGCGCGCCTGCGCATAGGAGCCGATCGGCCGGCCCGCGTAGGCCACGCGGTCGCCCACCTGCACCTCGGTCACGCCCTCGCCCACCGCCTCGACCACGCCGGCGCCTTCCATGCCCAGGCCGGCCGGCAGCGGCTGCGGATACAGGCCGGTGCGGTGGTACACGTCGATGAAGTTCAGGCCGATCGCCTCATGGCGCACCTGCGCTTCGCCGGGGCTGGGCGGGCCCAGCTCCACGTCCACCAGTTCCATTACCTCCGGGCCGCCGAAGCGGTTGATGCGGATTGCCTTGGTCATGTGTACCTCCGTTGTGCTTGATGCGAAAAGTGTAGCGCCGGTCAGGCCGTGGCGGCGCGCAGCTGCAGCTGCGACAGCACCAGGTGCGCCGACGAGACGTTGGTGGCGCACGGCGTGTTGTGCACGTCGCAGGCGCGCACCAGCGCGTTGATGTCCGGTTCGTGCGGCTGCGGCGTCATCGGATCGCGCAGGAAGATCACGCAGTCGATCTCGCCCTCGACCAGCATGGAGCCGATCTGCAAGTCGCCGCCGAACGGGCCCGAATGCTTGCGGTCCACGGTCAGCCCGAGCTCGTTGATCAGGCGGCCGCCGGTGGTGCCGGTCGCGGTCAGCGTGCAGGTGGCCAGGAAGTCCTTGTACTCGCCGGCCAGGGCGATCATGTCGTCTTTTTTCTTGTCGTGGGCAATCAGGGCAATGCGGGTTTTCATGTCTCGATCCTATTTTTTTGACAGCAGATAAATCCCGGCCAGCACCAGCACGGTGCCTCCCAACTGCCAGGAGGTGACAGGCTCGCCCAGCAGCAGCGCGCCCAGGAACAACGTTGAAACGGGGCCGATCATA
This sequence comes from Rugamonas sp. A1-17, assembly GCA_025548565.1. Classification (GTDB taxonomy): domain Bacteria; phylum Pseudomonadota; class Gammaproteobacteria; order Burkholderiales; family Burkholderiaceae_D; genus Rugamonas. The sequence goes on along the minus strand of JAJLPB010000001.1, from coordinate 599,703 downwards.
CCAGCCTGCGAGGCGGTGCCGGCGCCGATGCGCTCGACCGCGGCCATGGTCATAAACACCGGCATCACCGTGCACAGGATGCCGTTGACCAGCGACAGGCCGTACACCGGCAGCGGCTGCAACAGTCCGGACGCGGGCCGCAGCAGGAAGAACTGGCCGATGCAGGCCACGCTGGAGACGCACATCGCATACGACACCAGCCGCAGCGCGCCGAGCCGGCGCACCATCTCGCCCGACAGCAGCAGGTAGACGGAATACGCGGCGGCCGAGCCGGTGACCAGCAAGGCGCCCAGCACGACGTTCTTGCTGCCGCTGTTGAGGTCGTGCAGGAAGACGAACACGATGCCGCAGTAGGAGATCAGCAGCGCCAGCCACTGCTTGCGGCTGATGTGCTGCTTGAGCAGCGTGGAGGAGATCAGCAGCACGAAGGTCGGCGTCAGGAACAGGATCAGCCGTTCGAGGCCGACCGAGATGTATTGCAGGCCGAGGAAGTCGAGGAAACTGGAGAGGTAGTAGCCGACCAGCCCGAGGCCGATCAGGCGCCAGCGGTCGTTGCTGGTGAGCGGCGCCTCGGTGCGCATCTTCCACAGCGCGATGGCGGCGAACACCGGCAGCGAGAAGATCATGCGGAAGGCGATCAGCGTGACGGCGTCGATGTGATAGCGGTATAGCAGCTTGGCCACCACCGCCTTGGTCGAAAACAGAACCGCCCCGCCGATGGCGATACCCAAGCCGCCCAGATAGGCGGCGCGCGCCGGCGCGCTGTCCGTGATGCTTTTAGTCATGGCCAAATTGTAAAGCCAAACGCCCATTGACGCTTGGCACCGCCATTTTCTCCCCATCCGGCGGCTCCGGTGGCGATCAGCGTTAAAAAATACGTAAGAGCAGACCAGTCGATTCCATTCCAGAAATGGTTTGATCGCCTGGATGCGCGTGCCGCAGCAAAGGTCGCAAGCGCGCTATTTCGCATGCAGAGTGGGAACCTCTCCCGCATTAAATGGTTCGAAGGGATAGGCGAATACGTCATCGATTGGGGACCAGGCGACCGTATTTACCTTGCTCGCTACGGCGAGGAACTGATCATATTGTATGGCGGCGGGACAAAGCGGCGGCAGCAGGCAGACATAGCGCACGCTAAGGCGCTGCATGAGGAATTCAAGCTGAGAAAGAAAACAGCGGGAGCAACTCTATGGAACTGACTCGTGATTTTGAGCGTGGGATAACTGAGCGTATTGCCGCCGATCCGGCGTTTGCCAGCGCGGTGTTGGATGAGATCGACGAATTGCTTCTGGCTGGCGACGACGCGACAGCGCGCGGCATGCTGCGCGCCCTGGTCATGGGAACCATAGGCGTTGATGCGCTGGCCCGCCCGCTGGACACGGCGAGCGAGTCACTACATCAAATACTGTCGACGGATGTAGCCTTCCCCTCCCCCGGCTTGAGCGCCATTGTGAGCGCGCTCAAACGGGAGCTGGGGGTTGCCGCTAGCTGATCGCCACAGCAGCCGAGCCGGCGGTCACGGTGGCGGTGGTCACGCGGGCCACCACGCTGGCCGGCGCGCTGGCGCCCACCAGCTTGTTGACCTGCTTGAACTGCGCCACCATCTTGCCCGGCGTGAGCGTGACCAGCGTATAGCCCTGCGCGTCCGTGTTCAAATGCTTGATCCACGGGTTGTTGCCCAGGCCGGACAGCTGCTGCGCCAGCGCCACCAGCGAGACGCTGAAGTCGCTGCTGGCCTGCAGGCCCGCCAGCACCGCGCTGGTGGTCGCGTCCAGCTGCGCCTCCGGCAAACCCTTGGCGGCCAACGCGCCGCGCACCTGCACGCGGACCTGCTCCGCCAGGCTGTCCAGGGTCGGCGCGGCCTTGCCCATGGTGTAGTCCAGCAGGTCGATCGAGATGTTCAACGTGCCCAGGCCCGTGACCGGGATCGCCAGCGGGTAAGCCACCAGCGTGGCGATGTCGCCCAGCGCCGACGCCGCGTCGCGCAGGTAGCTGAAGAACGAATCCGAGCTGATACCGGCCGACACCAGGTCCACCATCACCGGCGTGCCGCCGCCGGTGGCGTCGTAGTCGTCGCTGACGGTGCCGGCGAAGAAGGCGTGGATGTCGCCGGTGATCGCCACCACGTTGCCGATGCTGTTGGTCTTCAGGTGCGCCATCAGCGCCTTGCGCTCGCTGTTGTAGCCGTCCCACTGGTCGCAGTTGAGCAGGAAGCGCGTGAAGAACGGCGCCAGCGCCGCCTTCTTGCCCGACGCCGCCACGAACGGCGATTCAATCTTTTTCGCCTGGATGTCCGGCTTGATGTAGCCGAAGGCGATGGTCTGCGCGCCCACCGCGGCCTGCTGCGCGGGCGTGGCGGCGATCACGCCGCGATCGACGTCGATGACGGCGTTCATGGTGGCGACCGTAATGGCGGCCTGCGCCGCGCTCAAGCCCGCCGCCACCGCCGCCGCGCCCTGCGCCGCAGCCGTGCCGCCGGTGGCGAAGCTGGAATAGGCGGCCGTGCCGCCAGCCTGCGCCACGGCCGCCGAAGCGCCCGCGGTGGCCGCCGCGACGATGGCCGCGGCCAGCGGGAACTTGCCGCCCACCGCCGCCGCCGTGCTGCCGATCGACGCCGCGATGGTCGGCACCGCGTTCAACGCCAGCAGCGTCGCGATGGCGTCCACGCCGTTCAGGCCCATGCGCAGCAGCGACACTTCATTGCCCCACAATTTCCAGGTCGTGGTGGCGGCCTTCATCTTGTCCATCCACCACTGGCGCTGGGTGGTGCCCAGCATGGTCACGGTGGCCAGCGGCTCCAGGCCGATGGTGGTGGCGCCAGCCATCTTCTGCCCCTCGACCGTGTTGAACACATCCTGCGGCACCAGGTAGCGCGAGCCGATACGGCCCAGCGGCTGGCCGGTGGCCGGGTTGATCGACGATTCCGGAATCACGTGGTCGGCGCGGTACAGGCGCTCGTCGGTCATCACCAGTTGCATCAGCTTACCGAACTGGAAGTCGCGGTAGATCTTGATGTTCTGGAAGCCGGTGCTGGCCGTGTCGAAATCGACGTCGGCCGGCATGTACTCGAACCACGCCTGGTTGGCGTTGCGGCGGCGGCCGGTCTGGTGCAGGTCCGAGCCGTCGGCGTTGAAGGTGCCGTCGTAGGTCTGCGCATCCTGCCAGGCGTCGTCCGAGAACTCGTGGTCGTCCCAGATGGCGATGAAGGCGAAGCGCTCGTGCAGCGCCTGCAGGCGGCTGTCGGTGCGGTACTTCTTGTACAGGTAGCGGTAGTCGGCCAGCGTGGTGGCGTACTTGGCGCCCGACGAGCCGCTCTTGAAGGCGCCGTCCGGCAGCGTGAGCGCGTCGTGGCGCGATTCGACCGCGCCCAGTTGGAAGGAGTCGCCCACGGTCTCGTAGATGTAGTCGCCCAGGTGAACGATGAAGTCCAGGTTCTCGCCCGCGATGCTGCTCATCGCGCCCCAGTGGTTGACGCTCCAGTCCTGGCAGGTCATGTAGGCGAACTGCAGCTGCGAGACATCGGCCTCGGCGGCCGGCGCGGTCTTGAAGCGGCCGACGTTGGAGCGGCTGTCGCCGGCGATGAACTGGTAATAGTAGGTCGTGCCGGCGGTCAGGCCGGTCAGCTTGTGGCGCACGGTGTTGTCGTACTTGACCTGCAGCGGCAGGGTCACGTCGGCCACGGTGGCGCCGCTCAGGGCCACGGCGCCGCCCAGCGAGCTGCTATTATCCACAGCGGTCACAACCAGGCGGATGGCGGCGTCGCTGCCGGTGGCCGCGGCGACATTGTCGGCCGATGCCGGCACGGCGCGGGTCCACAGCATGATGCTGTCGGCATGCGGATCGCCAGAGGCCACGCTTTGTGGGAATTTCCACGCACCGCTGGCCGGCGGCAAATCGCTGCCGGGTGCCGCGCTGCTGCCGCCGCAAGCGCTCAGGCCAACGCCCGAGGCCACCGATACCGTGACAAAACCGCCGAATTTAAGAAACTGCCGCCTATCCATGTGTGCTCCGTATTGTAGTTATGTAAAAGGAAAATCGTAGCAGGAGGATATGACAGCTTCCCTACAAAAAGTGGAGGCCTGCCTCTAGAGGCAACATCGTGTTACCGTCTTAACCTATATTAATTTTTACCGGCAAGCCCGCGACATGAAACAACTGATTCCCGCTCCACTGCTTGCGAAAGCAGACAAAATCCTGGTCGTCACGCACATGGCGATCGGCGACTTCACCTACATGCAAATGTGCTTTCGCGCGCTCAAGCTGGCCCACCCCCACCTGCAGATCCACCTGTGGGTCGACGAGCGGCGGCGCTCGGACAACCCCGAGGACTGGCCGCACCTGAAGAACTACTCGCTGTACGACTGGCTCACCGCCAGCCCGTACATCGACCAGACCTACACCCAGAACTACAGCCCCGCCCTGCACGCGCAATCGATCGCCAAGGCGCAGCGCGAGGAGTATCCGATCGTGGTCTCGCTGACGCACATGGCCTGCCACCGCTACGCGCGCCTGACGCGCGAGATCAGCCCGCGCGGCTTCATCGTCGGCCTGAAGAAGCAGAAGTACCGCTTCTTCGAGCTGTCCAAGAAGCTCAGCATCCTGAAGTTCAACGCCACCATGCCGCTGTACGAATCACAGGAGCGCGACGTGCCGCACGTGAGCGACATCTACGCGCAATGGTTCCAGACCGCCTTCGGCATCGACATCCCCAAGCCGGACCGCTACCCGACCATCCAGATCCCCGACGAGTGGATGCGTTATGCGCGCGATCAATTCGCCACCTGGGCGCTGCCGCCGCAGGTGGTCTTCATCAACGCCTACTCCAAGGGCGAGGAGCGCTGCTGGCCGCTGGAGCGCGCCTTCGAGCTGATCAAGGAAATGCGCGCCCAGCCCAAGTGGCGCGAAGCTGGCTTTATTGTCAACGTTGTACCCGAGGACATGCAGAACGCGCAGGCGCTGTACGACCGCCTGGCGCCGCCCGACACCCACCTGTTCTCGGCGGTGGACAACTTCTTCCAGCTACCGGCCGTGCTCAGCCTGTGCAGCCTGATCATCACGGTGGAAACGGCCGTGATGCACCTGGCGAACGCGGTGCACGTGCCGGTGATCGCCCTGATGCGACAAAACAACCCGGAATGGGTGCCGATCGACCAGGAAAACAGCGCCGTCATCCTGGTCAAGGAAATGGACGCGTGGGTAACGAAAATCGAGCTGCCAGAGGTGATGGAAAAGGTTTTGAGCTGGCCCCTATGCTAGAATACCGCCCTCACCGCACACCAATGACTTACCGCCGAAGGAAGACCGAACATGGCTGGACACAGCAAATGGGCCAATATCAAGCACAAAAAAGCAGCAACCGATGCTAAGCGTGGCAAGATCTGGACCCGTCTCATCAAGGAAATCACCGTGGCTGCGCGCATGGGCGGCGGCGACCTGAATTCGAACCCGCGCCTGCGCCTGGCCGTGGACAAGGCGGCCGACGCCAATATGCCGAAGGATAACGTGCAACGCGCGATCACCCGCGGCACCGGCGGCGAGGACGGCGCGGCCTACGAAGAGGTCCGCTACGAAGGCTACGGCGTGGGCGGCGCGGCCGTCATCGTCGACTGCATGACCGACAACCGCGTGCGCACGGTGGCTGAAGTGCGCAACGCCTTCAACAAAAACGGCGGCAACATGGGCAACGAGGGCTCGGTGGCCTTCATGTTCAAACACTGCGGCCAGTTCCTGTTCGCGCCCGGCACCAACGAGGACGCGCTGATGGAAGTGGCGCTGGAAGCCGGCGCCGAAGACGTGGTGGCCGACGAGGAAGGCGGCTTCGAAGTGCTGTGCAACCCGCACGACTTCGCGACCGTCAAGGATGCGCTGGAAGCCGCCGGCTTCAAGGCCGAAGTGGCCGAGATCATCATGAAGCCGGACACCGAAACCGTCTTCACCGGCGATAACGCCGTCAAGATGCAAAAACTGCTGGACGCGCTGGAAGCGCTGGACGATGTCCAGGAAGTCTATTCCAACACGCTGATCGAAGACTGAGGATTTATGAAAATATTGGTAGTCGGCTCCGGCGGCCGTGAACACGCGCTGGCCTGGAAATTGGCGCAATCGGAACGCATCCAGATGGTCTACGTCGCCCCCGGCAACGGCGGTACCGCGCGCGATCCGCGCCTGGTCAACGTCAACATCACGGACCTGCACGAACTGGCGACCTTCGTCGAGCAGGAGCACATCGGCCTGACCGTGGTCGGCCCGGAGACTCCGCTGGCCGGCGGCATCGTCAACCTGTTCCGCGCGCGCGGACTGAAGGTGTTCGGCCCGACGAAAGAAGCGGCCCAACTGGAGTCGTCGAAAGACTTCGCCAAGGCCTTCATGCAGCGCCACGGCATCCCGACCGCCAAGTACCAGACCTTCTCGGACGTGGCGCAAGCGCACGCCTACATCGACGCCAACGGCGCGCCGATCGTCATCAAGGCCGATGGCCTGGCCGCCGGCAAAGGCGTAGTGGTGGCGATGTCGCTGGAAGAAGCGCACCGCGCGGTGGACGACATGCTGGCCGATAACCGCTTCGGCGACGCCGGCGCGCGCATCGTCATCGAGGAATTCCTGGCCGGCGAGGAAGCGAGCTTCATCGTCATGTGCGACGGCAAAAACATCCTGCCGCTGGCCACCAGCCAGGATCACAAGCGCCTCAAGGACAACGACGAAGGCCCGAACACCGGCGGCATGGGCGCGTATTCGCCTGCGCCTATCGTCACGCCGGCCATGCACGCCCGCGTGATGCGCGAGATCATCAACCCGACCATCGCCGGCATGGCGAAGGACGGCATCGTCTTCACCGGCTTCCTGTACGCCGGCCTGATGATCGACGCCCAGGGCAATCCGCGCACGCTGGAATTCAACTGCCGCATGGGCGATCCTGAAACGCAACCAATCATGTCGCGCCTGAAGACCGACCTGGTGGCGGTGATGGAACACGCCGTCCACGGCACGCTGGACCAGGTCGAGCTGGAATGGGACCGCCGCACCGCCGTTGGCGTGGTGCTGGCAGCCGCCGGCTACCCGGACGCGCCGCTGAAGGGCGCCGTCATCGACGGTATCCCGGCCGAGACGCCGGAATCGGTGACCTTCCACGCCGGCACCGCCGACGTGGGCGGCCATCTGCAGGTGACCGGCGGCCGCGTGCTGTGCGTGGTCGGCCTGGGCGACAGCATCAAGATCGCCCAGAAGCAGGCCTACGAAGTGGTCGACCAGATTTCGTTCGACGGCATGCAGTGCCGCCGCGACATCGGCTGGCGCGGCCTGAAGCACTAGGACCAGATGTCGTCCCTTCCGAACCCCGGCGCCGTCAAGGCTTACCTGCTCGACCTGCAAGATCGCATCGTGCAGGCGCTGGAGGCCGTCGACGGCAAACCCTTCCTGCGCGACGCGTGGGACCGGCCCGAGGGCGGCGGCGGCATTTCGCGCCTGATCGAGGAAGGCAATGTCATCGAACGCGGTGGCGTCAACTTCTCGCACGTGATGGGCGCCAAGCTGCCGCCGTCGGCGTCCGCGCACCGCCCGGACCTGGGCGGCCAGCCGTGGGAAGCGATGGGCGTGTCGCTGGTGATCCATCCGCGCAATCCGTACGCGCCGACGGTACACATGAACGTGCGCTTCTTCACCACCACCACCGCCAGCGGCGAACCGGCATGGTGGTTCGGCGGCGGCATGGACCTGACGCCCTACTACGGCGACAAGCAGGATGTGAAGCACTTCCACCAGGCCTGCGCCGACGCGCTGGCGCCGTTCGGCGGCGACCTGCATCCGCGCTTCAAGAAATGGTGCGACGAGTATTTTTACCTGAAACACCGCCAGGAAGCGCGCGGCGTCGGCGGCATCTTCTTCGATGACTTCAACGAAGCGGGCTTCGAGCAAAGCTTCGCCATGATGCAAAGCGCCGGCGACGCCTTCCTCAAGGCCTACCAGCCCATCCTGGAACGCCGCAAGGACACGCCGTACGGTGAGCGCGAACGCGACTTCCAGGCCTATCGCCGCGGGCGCTACGTCGAGTTCAACCTGGTGTTCGACCGCGGCACGCTGTTTGGCCTGCAGTCGGGCGGCCGCACCGAGGCGATTTTGATGTCGATGCCGCCCATCGTCAAATGGCGCTACCGCTGGGAGCCCGAAGCGGGCAGCCCGGAGGCGGCGCTGTACAGCGACTTCCTGCCGCATCGCGACTGGCTCGCCGCGTGACAATGGCTTACCGCGTCGCACTGCTGGGAGGCAGCTACGATCCGGTGCATCACGGTCACGTCGCACTAGGCGCGCACTTTGCGCAACTGCTGCAGGTAGACCAGTTGCGCGTGATCCCCGCCGGCCTGCCATGGCAGAAGTCCACCCTGAAGGCGACGCCCCGCCAGCGCGCCGAGATGGTGGCGCTGGCCTTTGCCGGCGCCCCGTACGGCGTCGCGGTCGACATGCAGGAAATCGAGCGCGGCGAACAGGGACAGGCCACCTACACCATCGACACGCTGCGCCAGGTGCGCGCCGAACTGGGTGCATCGGCCTCCATCAGCTTCTTGATGGGCGCCGACCAGCTGCAGCGGCTCGACACCTGGCATGAATGGCAGGCGCTGTTCGACTACGCCCATATCTGCGTAGCCGCCCGCCCTGGCTTTAACCTGGCCACCGCCGGCCTTCCGCCGGCAGTGGCCGAGGCGATTTCCCGCCGTCTGGGAACGCCTGAACAAATCCGCAACACGCCGCACGGTCTGACTTATCTGGCACAAGACTTCGCGGTGGATATCTCCGCCACCGAAATACGTGCGGCATTACAACGGGGGGAAAGTGCAAACTCGCTTATCCCGCCGCTAGTGCTAGACTATATTGAACAACACAATCTATACAAAAGCTAAATGGACATCAAAAAACTGCAATCCCTCGTCGTTGACGCCCTCGAAGACGTCAAGGCCCAAGACATCGCCCTGTTCGATACCACCCACCTGACCAGCCTGTTCGACCGGATCGCCATCGCGTCCGGTACCTCCAATCGTCAAACCAAGGCGCTGGCCGCCTCGGTGCGCGACAAGGTCAAAGCCGCCGGCGGCGACGTCTACGGCATGGAAGGCGAGGACACCGGTGAATGGGTGCTGGTCGACCTGGGCGACATGATCGTCCACATCATGCAGGCGCCGATCCGCGCCTACTACCGCCTGGAAGAGATCTGGGGCGACAAGCCGGTCAAGCTGGGCGCCGCCAAGCGCAAGTCGACCAAGGAAGGCGAGGAAGCCGACGCGCCGAAGAAAGTCAGCAGCCACCTGGCCGCCGGCAAAAAAGCCGTCGACGCCTCCCCGGTCATCGAGAAGAAAACCCCGGCACGCAAAGCCGCCGCCGCCAAGCCGGCCGCCGCGAAGAAGCCGGCCGCCAAGAAGGCAGCCGCCGTGCCAGCCGGTAAAACCATCAAGGTCGGCAAGACCAAGTCGGCCGTCGCCGCCGCCGAAGCGTTGAAGGCCCTGCCGCCCAAGCGTAAAGTGGCCAAGCCAAAAGCCGATGAAGCGCCGGTCAAGACCGTCATCAAGCGCATCAAAAAAGTCGAAGAGTAATCGGGCATGCAGCTGATCATCGCTGCGGTCGGCCATAAAATGCCGGCCTGGATAGAAACGGGCTTCGCCGAATACGCGAAGCGCATGCCGCCGGAACTGAAGATCGTGCTGAAGGAAATCAAGCCGGTCGACCGTTCGGGCAGCAAGACCGCCGCCACCGCGATGGCGCTCGAACGCGAGCGTATCGAGGCGGCGCTGCCCAAGTCCGTGCGCATCATCGCCCTCGACGAACGCGGCAAGGATTTGACCTCGGTCGGCCTGTCGCAGCAGCTGGAAGCCTGGCAGCAGGACGGCCGCGACACGGCCTTCCTGATCGGCGGCGCCGATGGCCTCGATCCCGAGCTGAAGGCACGCGCCGAGGGCTTGATCCGCATTTCCAGCATGACGCTGCCGCATGGCATGGTGCGGGTGATGCTGGCGGAGCAGCTGTACCGTGCCTGGTCGATTACCCAGAACCACCCGTATCACCGCGTTTAAAACAAAACCACATGAAACCGGTCGACAAAAAGATTTACCTCGCATCCAAGAGCCCGCGCCGGCGCGAACTGCTGCGCCAGGTCGGCATCGATTTCGAACTGCTGCTGCTGCGCAGCGACGGCCCGCGCGGCCCCGACGTCACCGAGGACGTGCTGCCCGGCGAGGCGCCGCTCGATTACGTGGCCCGCGTGGCGCGTGAAAAAGCCGCCTTCGCGGCGGACCTGGTGGTGCGCCGCCGCATGGCCCCGCGCGTGGTGCTGGCGGCCGACACCACCGTCACCATCGACGGCGCCATCCTCGGCAAGCCGGCCACGCCCAACGAAGCCATCGCCATGCTGCAGCAGCTGTCCGGCCGCACGCACCAGGTGCTGACCTCGATCGCCGCGCACTCGGCGGATTTCGCCGGCCAGGTCACGCAGCTCTCGGACGTGCGCTTCGGCGTGCTGTCGCCGGCCGCCATCGCCGCCTATTGCGCCACCCAGGAACCCTACGACAAGGCCGGCGGCTACGGCATCCAGGGCCCGGCCGCGGCGTTCATCGAACACATCTCCGGCAGCCATTCCGGCATCATGGGCCTGCCGTTGTACGAAACCGTGCAGCTGCTGCGCCAGGCGGGTTTGCCGCTGCCCTGAGCGGCGTGTATGATCGTCGTTCACAGCCCCAACAGAAGCCGAGCATGAACGAAGACATCCTGATCAACATCACCCCGCAGGAAACCCGGGTCGCCCTCATCCTGCAGGGCGCCGTGCAAGAGCTGCACATCGAACGCACGCTCACGCGCGGGCTGGCAGGCAATGTCTACTCCGGCAAGGTGGTGCGGGTGCTGCCCGGCATGCAGTCGGCCTTCATCGACATCGGCCTGGAACGCGCGGCCTTCCTGCACGTGGCCGACATCTGGGAAGCCCGCCCGCACGACGGCGGCCAGAACGCCGCGCCCACCCCGATTGAAAAAATCCTGTTCGACGGCCAGGTGCTGACGGTGCAGGTGATCAAGGACCCGATCGGCACCAAGGGCGCGCGGCTGTCGACCCAGATCTCGATCGCCGGCCGCATGCTGGTCTACCTGCCGCAGGACGCCCACATCGGCATCTCGCAGAAGATCGAAAAGGAAGCGGAGCGCGAGGCGCTGCGCGCGCGGCTGCAAAGCCTGCTGCCGCCGGAGGAAAAAGGCGGCTACATCGTGCGCACGCAGGCCGAGGACGCGTCGGACTCCGACATCGCGGCCGACGTCGAATACCTGCGCAAGACCTGGGGCGCGATCCTGCACGGCGCCAAGACCAAGCCGGCCACCACCCTGCTGCACCAGGACTTGAGCCTGGCGCAGCGCGTGCTGCGCGACTTCGTGCACGACGACACCGCCACCATCCAGGTCGACTCGCGCGAGAACTACCTGAAGCTGCAGGAATTCGGCCTGGCCTACACGCCGGGCGTGCTGCCGCGCCTGCAGCACTACACGGGCGAGCGGCCGCTGTTCGATTTGTACGGCGTGGAGGAAGAGATCCTGCGCGCGCTGGGGCGGCGCGTGGACCTCAAGTCCGGCGGCTACCTGATCGTCGACCAGACCGAGGCCATGACCACCATCGACGTCAACACCGGCGGCTTCGTCGGCGGACGCAACTTCGCCGACACGATATTCAAGACCAACCTGGAGGCGGCGCACGCGATCGCGCGCCAGCTGCGGCTGCGCAACCTGGGCGGCATCATCATCCTCGACTTCATCGACATGGAGAACAACGAGCACCGCAACGCCGTGCTGCAGGAGTTGAAGAAGACCTTGTCGCGCGACCGCACCAAGGTGTCGGTGTCGGGCTTCTCGGCGCTGGGGCTGGTGGAGATGACGCGCAAGCGCACGCGCGAATCGCTGGCGCATATCCTGTGCGAACCATGCCCGGCGTGCGCCGGCAAGGGCCAGGTGAAAACCTCGCGCACCATCTGCTACGAAATCCTGCGCGAACTGCTGCGCGAAGCCAAGCAGTTCAACCCGCGCGAATTCCGCATCCTCGCCTCGCAGGAGGTGGTGGACATGTTCCTGGAAGAGGAATCGCAACACCTGGCGATGCTGGGCGACTTCATCGGCAAGAAGATCTCGCTGCAGGTGGAGACCGCTTATCATCAGGAGCAGTACGACGTGATTTTGATGTGACTTGATTGCTAAGACCGGTTATCATTCTGCCGCGCTGCTTCCAGCAGAAGTGTCTCTAATGCCCAAACGCAGCTCAAGCACTAAGCCTCAAGCAGCTGCTTGAGGCTGATTTAGTCGGAGTGGATCTGCAAATGAGAAATGCGATTTTGGCTCAGACCTACGCAAATTCCCACGATGGCCTGCGTACGTTTGAGCCGCTTACGCGTCGTAACCAGAGCCAGACCCGCGCGCACTCCTACGATTTAATTTATGGATCACTGAGCAATGTGTAGATCCAACATATGCGCTACATTATGCCAAGCTGCCGCTCGAAATTTTCGAAGATTATTTACCTAATATCCAGTGGATGGGTTCAAGGTCGATATTAAAAACCAATTAGAACTCATGCCAAATAGCGGCGGATTTAGATTGAATATTGTTTGATTTCAATTCGCTCAAGAATTTATCGACGCTATTTCGATCTGCCTCAGATTTGATATTCTTCTTTAAAACAGGTGCAACGTAATAAGCCACGAACTCACGATCATTGGGTTTTGTTGGAAGTGCTTCTCTTACTACAGAAATTAAAGTCTTTATTGCCATAAATGACGCAAATACCTCGTATGGTTTCGAAGTTGCGAATGGCATTTTTTTTAAATAAAATCTTGCCAATCGTATCTGGTCATCGCGACTCCACGAGCGGTGAGTCATAATTTTGAATGCATTCCCATAATTCGGATCCTCAACAGGAAATGTTTCCATAAGGAAAGTTGCCGCAGCATCAGAGGGCATTTTTTTAATCTGATTTTCAATCATAAGCTGATTATTCATAAGAACCTCCGAGCTTCAATATTCCACAAACAATCCCAGTGGGAGTCCAGCATATGCTGCAAGCGTTCTTGGTGGCTGGTAGTGGCCCGAATCGTTTCTCCAATAGACAATATTGCCTCGCTTCGGCCCCATATTGTTAAAGAATCTGATTGAACCAGCGAAAAGCACTTTATTCCCCCCGCTCAAACCTAAATGGGTCGAGTAATCGAAATTGGGATTCTGCCTAGCCACATATACAATACCACTAGGCATAGTTACAAAATCATACTTTCCTGAAGGGGTGAGATCTTGGCCACGATAGCCACTCAAATAATAGCGGCCTCCAGGAGTTTGGATCAGCGTTCTCCGTACGTTTTGCAAAACAACCGCATCGCCTGGACGCAAATTGCTGAGTAGACTAGGAACAATGATCGGAACGGTCGAAATTTGTTTCTCCTAACAGATCGGAATATGCCTTAAAGCGCAGTCTTTATAGTACCTCGAACTGTGTGGGAGTGCCATCGTTCTGAGGTCGGTTCGTACGGAACGGTCCAGGATGCGGAGCTAAATCAATGCCGTACGAGCAACAAATTTCCCCATCAAGTTGACGCTGTGTCGTTGGTAACCCGTCCGGCACTTCGACATCGAGTGGTCTGCAGCGCGCCGGCGAATCAGGCACCCCAGCTGGTGCCGCTAACGCCAGCACTGAACTGCACCATCTGGCGCACTTTGAATGCCTGCGAAGACTTCAGTAAAACCATAGTCGAGGTCCCCACTATTTTTTATTAACTATTAGCAAGTGTTCCAAATGACAAGAGCAGTTATGCTTCTTTTTTGAAATTGAAAAAAAAGCCAACCTGTACAGGCTGGCTTTTACTATTTTCCGTCAGGCGCGGCGCCTAGCCGCGGCGCGCCGTCAGCCACTGGCTCGGCGGCAGCGCGGCGCTGGCCACGCGCACCTCGCCGATGTTGCCGAAGAATCCGTCCGCCCGCGCACCGTCCCACGAGCCGCCGCCCACCACCCACGGCGACGACGCCGACAAGCTCGCCAGCCCAACCACATGGCTGCTGTTGCGCAGCACCGGCGCGCCCTCCACGTACATGACGGTGTCATGCGTGACCGGATCGTTGACGATGGCGATGTGCACCCAGTTGCCGGCGATGATCTCGCCCGACCAGCTGGCCATACCGTCGCGCTGGCCGCTGACGTCCGGCACCACTTCCCACTGCACCTCGCGCAGGCTAGAGATGGCGAACAGCATCGGCGGCGATTCCGGGTCGCCGCCGTCGAAACCGGCCAGGTCGCCGCGCTTGCCGTCGCGCGTCATGATGTTCATCCACGCGTGCTTGGCCTTGTCCCACGCCGGGTTGATCTTGACGAAGGCTTCGATCGTATAACCGGTGGCGGCAAAGGTCTGCGCGTTGATCGCGGCCGTGGCGTCGGTGAGGAAGTAGCTCAGGCGCGGCGCGTTCTTGTCGGTGTTGAGGAAGCTGACCGAGCCCGGCGCCGAGGACAGGCGGTGATGGTCGCTGCTCCAGACGATGTCGCCGGCCGCCGCGCCGACGATGCCGCCCTGGTTGAGCTGGTCACGCACCAGCGGATTGGCGCCGGTGACGTCGGCGATGCGCGTGCCGGGCGCGACCGGCGCGCCGTCGCTGCCACCGTGGAAGCGCCAGTGCGCCACCGTGGACGCCACCTTCGGATAGTCGTCCGCGTCCTTGGGCAGCACCGGCTCGACGGTGGCCGGCTCGGTGTAGCCCTTCAGGACCAGCGCCTTGGCCTGCTCGACCAGCGACGAGGCGACCGTGGCCTGACCGGCGCTGAAGCTGGTGTTGAAGCGGGCGAAGCGCTTGGCGAAGTTGATGCCGATCGTGAAGCTGTGATTGCTCTCGGTGAGCACCGCGCGGTCGAACGCGTTCAGCGTGTCGGCCGGCTTCATCGGCACCCACGGCGAGAACGACAGCACCTTGATCTGGTTGTTGGTCAGGTCGAATTCATACAGGCGCATCAGGCCGTTGCCGCCCTGGTAGGCCATCTGGTAGTCGACCACCATTTCCTCGACCGCGTTGCCGAAGTCGTTGGTCTTGGTCAGGTGCGCGCCGCCGTGGTGGTGGCCGTTGAGCGTCATGAAGATCTGGTCGTTATCGCGTATCAGCTTTTCCCACAGCATTTTGCCGTAGCCGGTTTCCAGCGGGCTGACCGCGTCCGGGGCGATGTTGAGCAGCTGGTGGTTGACCAGGATGGCCGGCAAGGTCGGATGGTCGGCCAGCACCTTGCGCGCCCACGCGATGCCGGCGTCCGAGATGCGCCACGACAGCGACAGCACCAGGAACTGCTGGTCCTGCGCCTTGAAGATGTGGTACTCGTGGAAGCCCGTGCTGTCGCGCGCGCCGAAGGTGGACTGGCGCTGCGCCCGCTTGGCGCCGAACCATTGCAGGTAGGGCTCGTTGGCCAGCACGCGCTGGGTGTCGGTGCCCTTGGCGGGATCGCTGTCGAAATCGATATCGTTCAGCACGTCATGGTTGCCGGCCAGGATGGAGTACGGCACCTTGGCCGCCTCCAGCACCTGCATGGCGCTGTCGGCCACCTTCCACTGCTCCGGCTTGCCCACCTGGTCGACCACGTCGCCCAGATGGATCAGGAACGGGATGTTGAGGGCCTGCGCGTTGCGCGCCACCCAGTTGGTCTGCGCCGCGTAGGGTTCGTTGCCGTAGTGGCGCTCGTACCGGCTGCTTTCCGACGAGGTCGCATAGCGCGAATAGAATTGCGTGTCCGGCAGCACCGCCAGCGCGAAGCTGGAGATGCGGGTGTCCGGCGCGGCCGCGCTGTCGCCGCCGCAGCCGGCCAGCAGTCCGCCGGCCGACAGGCCCGATGCCAGTCCCAGTTTGAGCAACGACCGCCGTTGTGCATCCTGTGCACGCATCTTTTCCATGTTACGCCCTCAGCAATTTGAAAGCGCCCATGCTAAAGGTCCAACATGACTTGCAGATGACAAGGCGTACCGTGCGGCGCGGCGTCTCCGCGCCGGCTCAGCGGGTCGGCGCGACCGTGATCACCGTGCGGCTCAGGTCGATGCCGCGGATCTGCACCGAGCCGAAATTGCTGTTGTCGTTGACGCCGGTGCGGATGTTCTGCAGGTCGAGCTCGCCGATCGACGCCGGCAGCGCCAGGTTGACGGAACCGTCCGCGTTGAGGCGCGGCGCGCTGCCGTTCGGCCCGTAGACGACGTCGCGCGCCGTCACGTCGGCATTCAACACACCCAGCAGCGGGAACAGCACCGAGCCCATCTCGGCGCCCTTGGTGTCGGCACCGACAATGCCGCCGAACAGGCCGTGCAAGGGAAACAGGCCGCGATGCGGCGGGCGTGCCGGCGGCCGTGCCACCGGCGCCGGAACCGGCGTCGACACGCCGCGCAGCTCGGCGTCGTTCAGCGCGTGCAGCCTGGCCGCGGCCTCGTCGCCGCGCGCGGCGGACAGCGCGCCGAACAGTGCGATGCTGGTGATGATCCGGATGAGCTTCATTGGGTACCTGTGATTGAGTGCGGCCATGCCACAATGCTAGCATCGCACCGCGCGGCGGTGGGCCACTCAACGCTGACCCTGGCGGCCAATCTGCGCCGGCCCCGCTGTCTTGCCAGCGCCACAGCGCGCACAATTTCGCTCATGCCGCCTTGCCATCCGATGGCATAATTACAATATTAATCACACACTATTTCGGAGGTGGCATGGCGACTCGGCACATACTGGCGGCGTTGGGACTGACTTTGGCGGCGCAGCTCGCGCTGGCGGACGAACACGGGCCGGTGCCGGCGCCGGCGCCGGCCGTCGGCGATTCCTGGACCTACCAGTACACCGACGTCTGGAAGGGCGCGAAGGGCAACCTCAACCGCGTGGAAGTGACCGGCGTCGACGCCGCCGGCGTGCACGTGGACATCAAGCGCGCCGCCAGCGGCGCCCTGATCGGCAAACAGCTGTTCAGCGCCGAGATGAATCCCGTCGACCGCGGCGCCATGCACTTCGCGCCGGCGTTCGCGCGCTACGCCTTCCCGCTCGCGCCCGGCAAGGAATGGACCACCGACGCCACCGGCGACAATCCCAAGTCCGGCAAGCACTGGCGCTACCGCATCAAGGGCAAGGTGCTAAACTGGGAAAAGATCAAGGTGGCGGCCGGCGAATTCGACGCGCTCAAGCTGGAGGTGGAGGCGCTGTACCACGGCGAGGAACCGAACAGCCCCGGCGGCAGCGGCCAGCTGACCGAGACGGTGTGGTTCGCGCCGGCGGTCAACAACTTCGTCAAGCTCGACTACCGCGACACCGACTGGAACGGCCGCATCTTCAACCGCGACAGCTGGGAGCTGACCACCTTCGTCCGTAAATAAACGCGAATGAGCCGCCATGCCAACCGACGCCACTCCGCCAGCGCCCTACAGCGACGGGCTATTGCACGCCCGCGCCGGGCTGGCGCGGCCGAGGCCGCCGCCACTGCCGCTGGCGGCCGGCGTCCACCGGCTGGCCTTCCCGAATAACCGCCACGCCCGCCTGTACGTGCCGCAGCGGGACGACGACCTGCCGCTGCCGCTGCTGGTGCTGCTGCACGGCGCCGGCGGCCAGCATGGCGGCGGCGACCTGCTCGCGCTGGCGCACGCGGCCCAGCAGCGCTTCCTGCTGTTGCTGCCCGAGGCGCTGTCGACCAGCTGGGATTTCCTGCGCGGCGGCTACGGCCCCGACCTGGCCTTCATCGACCGCCTGCTGCTGTGGACCATGCAGCGCTACAACGTGGCCGCCGACGCCGTGGCGCTGGGCGGCTTTTCCGACGGCGCCTCGTACGCGCTGTCGGTCGGGCTGATGAACGGCGGCCTGTTCGCCGACATCTTCGCCTTCTCGCCCGGCTTCATGTCGCCGCTGCGGCGCAGCGGCATGCCGCGCGTGTTCATCGCCCACGGCACGCACGACCGGGTGCTGCCGGTGGAACGGGGCAAGGCCATCGCCGTGCGCCTGGCCGGCGAGGGTTACGCGGTGCGGTATGGAGAATTCGACGGCGCCCACCTGGTGTCGCCGCCGCTGGCGCACGCGGCGCTGCGCCAGATGAGCGAACGCTAGGCGGCCGGCGGCACGGCGGCCGCGCCGACCTGGTTGCGGCCGGCCGACTTGGCGGCGTACAGCGCCTTGTCGGCCGCCTCCACCAGCACACCGGCGACGTCGCCCCGGCGCGGCGCCATCGCCGCCACGCCCGCGCTGACGGTCACCATGCCGAACGGGCTGCCGTTGTGCGGCATCTTCTGCGCGGCGATCGCCTGCCGGATGCGCTCGGCCACCGCGACCGCGCCCTCGAGGCCGGTGTTCGGCAGCAGGATGGCGATTTCCTCGCCGCCGTAGCGGGCCACCACGTCGCCCGGGCGCTTGGGCGTCAGCGTGCGGATCAGCTTGCTCACCGCGCACAGGCAATCGTCGCCGGCGCCGTGGCCGTACAGGTCGTTGTACTGCTTGAAGTAGTCGACGTCGATCATCACGCACGACAGTGTGTCCTCGTGCCGGATCGCGCGGCTGAACTCGTTGCCCAGGGTGACGTCGAGCTGGCGGCGGTTGGCCAGCCCGGTCAGGCCGTCCTGCATGGCCAGCCGCTCCAGCGTGCGGTTGGCGCCCTCCAGCGCGTCGCGCGCCCGGCGCAGCTCGGCCTCGGCCTGCACCCGCAGATTGATCTGGTCCACCAGCCGCTTGCCGAAAAAGCCCAGCAGCACGGCCAGCACGATCACGCCGATCGAGCGCGTGAAGCTGTCGTGGCGCCACTGCTCCAGCATCTCCTCCTGCGACAACGCGGCCGTCACGAACAGCGGATAGTGCTCCAGGCCGCGGTAGCTGTTGTAGCGGACCTCGCCGTCGTACGACGAGGCGAACAGGCCGCTGCCGCTGCCGTGCGCGCGGTAGGCGCGGAACAAGGTGCTGTCGCCCAGGCTGATGCCGACCCGGTTCTCGTCGAACGGCTGGCGCAGCATCAGCGCGCCCTGGCCGGAGATCAGCGCCACCGCGCCGCGCGCGCCGATGTCGAAGCTCTGGTAGTAGCGGCGGAAGTAGTCGATGTCCAGCGTGGCCAGCACCACGCCGCCGAAGCCGCCGTCGGCCGTGTCGAGGCGACGCGACACCGGGATGATCCATTTGCCGCTGGTGCGGCTGATCACCGGCGGACCGACGTGCGGGCCGCGCTCGCTGTGGGTGCGGTGGTACTCGAAGTATTCGCGGTCGGCGTTGTTGAGCGAGGCGCCCAGCACGGCGGGCGAATTGACCAGCCACCGGCCGCGCTCGTCGTACATGAACAGGCCGGCCAGCTGCGGCAGGTTGGCCACGTGCGCCTGCATCTGGCGCCGCACCCGCACCAGCTGCGGCGCGCCCAGGCCGTCGGCCTCGATGCGCTCGACGATGTCGGCCAGCGCGGTGTCGGCGGCCTTGATGGTGTCGTCGGCGTGCTGCGCCATCGCGCGCGCCACGTTGGAGGCCAGGCGCTGCATTTCCTGCAGCTGGGCCTCGCGCGCGATCAGGCTGCGCCAGACGTCGACCGCCACCAGCGACAGGCAGACCACGCCGACAAACAGCGTGGCCCAGAATGTGATCGTATAGCGTTTAAACATGGACGACATAGCCGGCGGGCGCGGCTATACGGAAAACCAGGCGTGCCGCGCCGTTCAAGGCGCGGGCAGCATCGGTTGCAGGCTGTGCCATACGAGCTCCGGCGTCAACTTGACCATGCAGTCCTGATGCCCCAGCGGACACTCGCGCTGCTTGCACGGCGCGCAGGCCAGCCGCAGCGACAGCGAGGCCGCCAGGTCGGAAAACGGCGGCGCGTGGCCGGGGTCGGTGGGGCCGTACAGCGCCACCACCGGCCGGTTCAGCGCCGAGGCGATGTGCAGCAGGCCGGAATCGTTAGCGACCACGGCAGCGCTGCCGGCGATCAGCGCGATGGCCTCGGCCAGGCTGGTGGAGCCGGCCAGGTTGAACACCGCGCCGCCGGCGATGCCGGCCGCCACCTCGGCGCAGGCCGGCTGGTCCTTGGGCGAGCCCAGCAGCACGATCCGGGCGGCGCCGTCGCGTTCCAGGATGGCTTGCGCCAGGCCGGCGAAGTGGGCCGCCGGCCAGCGCTTGGCGCCGCCGAATTCGGCGCCGGGCGCGAACGCCACCACCGGCCGCGCCAGGTCGATGCCGTGGCGCTGGCGCACCGCGGCGATTTGCGCCGCGTCCACCGCCATGCGCGGGCGCGGCAGGGCGGCGCCGGCCGGCGGCGGCGCTTGCGGCGCGCCGGCCAGCGCGGCGTAGAAGGCCACCATCGGCCGCGGCGGCGTGTCGTCGTGGTGCATCACGTTGATCAAGCCGTGGCGGCTCTCGCCCTTGTAGCCGACCCGGCGCTTGATGCCAGCCAGCCAGGGGATCAGCGCGTATTTGATGGTGTTGGGCAGCACATAGGCGTCGGCGTAGCCGCGCTGGCGCAGCAGGCGCGCGTATTTCCAGCGCTCCTTCAGCTGCAGCGCGCCGTGGCGGAACGGGGTTTCCAGCACCTCGTCGACCTCGGCCATCTGGCGCCACACGGGCGACACCGCCGGCGGCGCCAGCACGTCGATCGGACGGCCGGGATGGGCGGCGCGCAGCAGCTGCAGCAGCGGCTGGGCCATGACGGCGTCGCCGATCCAGTTGGGGGAAATGACCAGGGTGCGCGGCGCGGTCCCGGCGGTGACGGTTTTATCGGGTAACACGGAATCTTTCATCGTCAGGCCGGTGGCCCATGCCGGCTCGATTATCGCCCATCGCGGCCGCAGCCACAAGCCGGGGCCGCCTCTGGAAGGGCCCGGCCATGCTGCTATAATCAGCCTTTTTGCCGGCCCCCGCCGCCCCGACCGCGTGACCATGACTCCAGCCAGCCCCTCGACGCCGCACACCGAATATGGCGGTCCGCTCTCCTCGACGATGATCTTCCTGCTGCCGGCGCTGGCGCTGTCGAGCAAGGTCGGCCTCGGCCTGGTCCAGCTGATGATCCTGCTGCTGCTGTTCCGCCGCGGCCGCACGCTGCTGCCGCTGTACAAGCGCCACTGGAACGACATCGGCGGCGTGGTGCTGGCCTTCGGCGGCTACTTCCTGGTGTCGCTGGCGCGGCTGGTGCTGGACCAGCAGCGCCTGAACACGCTGGACGGGCCGTCGCGCCTGCTGTTCGGCCTGAGCTGCATCGGCGTGGTCTACTACCTGCGCCCGCGCGCCCGCCACTTCTGGCTGGGGCTGTGCTTTGCCGCCGTGCTGTCGGCCGCGGTCGCGCTGTACCAGGTGACCGTGCTCGGCATGGAGCGCGCGATCGGCTTCACCCACCATGAAATCACCTTCGGCGACCTGGCGCTGGCCTGCGGCCTGATGTCGCTGTGCGGCCTGACCGACCTGCGCAACACGCGCATGGCCTGGCTGCCCGGCGTCGGCCTGGTGTGCGGCCTGCTGGCCTCGATGCTGTCGGCCTCGCGCGGCGGCTGGCTGGCGCTGCCGCTGGTCATGATCCCGGTCGTGCGCTACGGCGCGCAGCTGTACGGCCGCCGCCTGCTGGTGGTGGGCGCCGCGCTGCTGGCGCTGGTCGTGCTGGCGCTGGCCGTGCCGGCCACCGGCGTGGCGGTGCGCATCGAACAGGCGCTGACGGAAATCCAGCGCTACCTGGCGCTGGGCGACGCCACCACCTCGGTCGGCATCCGCCTGGAGCTGTGGAAGGCGTCGGTGATGATGTTCCTCGAACATCCATGGCTGGGCGTGGGACGCGAACAATTCGACGTGGCGCTGCACGCGCTGGCGGCCCAGGGCCGGCTGCAGCAGTCGCCGGCGCTGCTCTACAGCAGTAGCCACAACGACATGCTCAACTGCCTGGCCACCGGCGGCCTGCTGGACTTCAGCCTGCTGATCCTGATGTACGTGGCGCCGCTGCGCTTCTTCTCCCGTCAACTGCGCAGCGCCGACCGGGGCCAGCGCCCGCTGGCCCTGGCCGGCATGGTGGTGGTGGTGGCCTTCATCGGCTTCGGCCTGACCGACGTGATGTTCTGGCTGATGATGCCGAAAGTGTTTTACGTGATGATGGTGTGCAGCCTGGTCGGCATGTGCCTGGCCGCGCAATACCCGGCGCCGGTGCCGCGCCGCATCCTGATCGCCCGCACCGACAACATCGGCGACGTGGTGCTGACCCTGCCGCTGGCCGGTTACCTGAAGCAGCTGTACCCGCAGGCCGAGATCGTGTTCCTGTGCCGCCGCTACGCCGCCGCCGTGGTGGCGCAGTGCCGCCACGTCGACCAGGTGCTGACGCAGGAGGAGCTGGGCGAGGACTGGGCCGACGGCCTGGCGCGCAGCGGCTGCGACACGATGATCTTCACCTTCCCGATGCGCACGCTGGCGGCGGCCGCGCGCCGCGCCGGCATCGAGCGCCGCATCGGCAGCAGCCACCGCATCCACCACTGGTACCACTGCAACCGGCTGGCCACCTTCAGCCGCGCCAACTCGCCGCTGCACGAGGCGCAGCTGAACTTCAAGCTGCTGCTGCCGCTGGGCGTGGACTACGAGCCGCCGCTGGAACTGTTGAAGACCATGTACGGCCTGAACACGCCGCGCCATCCGGCCGCCGACGCGCTGCTGGCCGGCCCCGGCTTCAAGCTGATCCTGCATCCCAAGTCCAACGGCAACGGCCGCGAATGGCCGCTGCAGCACTACACGGCGCTGGCCGGCTTGCTGGGCGCGGTCGAGGGCGTGCGGGTGCTGGTGACCGGCAGCGCGGCCGAGGGCGAGCTGCTGGCGCGGCAGGCGCCCGACTTGCTGGCCTTGCCGAATGTGGAGAATCTGTGCGGCCGCCTGGACCTGGACGGTTTCACCGCGCTGGTCGGCGGCTGCGATGGCCTGATCGCCAGCGGCACCGGGCCGCTGCACCTGGCGTCGGCGCTGGGGCGGCCGGCGCTGGGCCTGTTCCCGCCGCTCAAACCGATCGACATCGTGCGCTGGGGCGCGCTGGGTCCGCGCGCGCGCAGCCTGTGCACGCCGGTCGCCTGCGGCCACTGCGAGGACGCGGCGCGCTGCACCTGCATGCTGGCCATCACGCCGCAACAGGTGCTGGAGGTGGTGGAATCGTGGCGCGCCGAGGCGCTGGTGCCGGCCTGAATCGTCGTCCCCGCGCAGGCGGGGGCCATACAACGTGTCCGTCGCCAGCTCAGCATGGATCCCCGCCTGCGCGGGGACGACGGCTAGTCCTGCATTGTTATGCGCACCAGGTCGGCGACGTTGTCGACGCCCAGCTTGGCCATCAGCCGCGCCTTGTGCACTTCCACCGTGCGCACGCTGATGCCCAGCGCCGGCCCGATCTCGCGGTTGTGGCGGCCCATCACCACCAGTTCCATCACCTCCCGCTCGCGCGGCGTCAGCTCGCTCAGCAGGCTGTCGCTGCGGCTGCGCCGCTGCTGTTCGGTGTGCACGCTGCGCGCGCGCGCCAGCGCCTCGTCGATGGCGGCGATCAGCTTGCCGTCGTCGAACGGCTTCTCCAGGAAATCCACCGCGTCGGCCTTGAACGCCGCGCGCGCCATGCTGACGTCGCCATGCCCGCTCATGATGATGACCGGGATGCGGCAGTCGCGCCGGCGCAATTCCATTTGCAGGCTCAGGCCGTCCATGCCGGACATGCGGATGTCGATCAGCATGCAGCCGCGCCACGACGGCTGCCACGCCTGCAGGAAGGCTTCGCCGCTGGCGAACATCGCGGTGCGGTAGCCGCGCACGCCCAGCAGCAGGCTCAGCGCGTCGCGCACCGACGGGTCGTCGTCGACGATGAATACGGTCAAATCATGCTGCATAGCTCACCTGCTCTCCATCCTGCTCCAAAGGGCGCGCCAGCGGCAGCGCCAACCTGAAAATCCCATGATCGTCCACCTCGGCCCACAGCGAGCCGCCGTGCGCCTCCATGATGGCGCGGCTCAGCACCAGCCCCAGGCCCAACCCGCTGGCCTTGGACGAGACGAACGGTTCGAACAAGCGCGCCGCCAGCGCGGCCGAGACGCCCTTGCCGCTGTCCTCCACCGTCAGCTGCAGGCAGCCGCCCCGGCGCCGCTTGCCGCCGCGGCGCTTGCCCTCCAGCCGCTCGCCCGTCACCGTGATGCGGCGCGCGCCCGGCGGCTGTTCCTGCACCGCCTCCAGCGCGTTGGCCAGCAGGTTGCGCAGCACCAGCTCCAGCTGCAGCCGGTCCGCCAGGATGGGCTGCGGCGGCATCTCGCCCACCTTCAGCTCGACACCGTGCTCGCGCATCTGGGCGAAGAACTGCTGGCTGATGCCCGCCACCAGCTGGCCGGGATCGACCGGCTCCAGCTTCATCGCACCGGTGCGGAAGAAATCGCGCAGCCGCCGCACCACTTCGGCGGCCCGGCCCGATTCGGCGATCATGCGCTGGATCGCGCCCTTGAGCACGTCGCCGCTCTCGCCCCGCTCCAGCAGGAATTCGCAGGCCTTGCCGTAGGCGCCCAGCGCCGTCAACGGCTGGTTCAATTCATGCGCCAGCGCGGCCGCCATCTCGCCGGCCGCCGCCAGCCGCATCGTCTGCTTGAGCTCGCTCGCAACCTTGCGCAGCTCGTCCACCGCGATGCCGATCGAAAAGCCCACCAGCGCCAGCACCGCATCCAGCATCTGCAACTCGTGCACGGCGATGTTGACCGCGTGGTTCCACTTGACCAGCGCGCCGATGCCGGCCTGCAGCACAAACACGATCAGCGCCGTCCCGAACAGGCCCTGGCGGAACGCGGCCCAGATCACCGGCAGGAACAAGAAATAAAAATGCTTGAACTCCGAGGTGGCGATGGTGCCGAACACCATGTACAGCACGCAGATCGCCAGCGCCAAATAGCCCAGGGTCTCGGCCCGCCACACGGTGGCCCGCAGGCGCCGCCGGCCGGCCGCGCTCGACAGCATCCAGATCAGCGGCATCGACACCAGCACCCCGACCATGTCGCCGATGCCGAAACGCAGCACCGCCTCGCCCCACTGCCCGGCCGGAATCATGCCGGCCGCCGACAGCAGCGAGATATAGCCGAGGTCGTTGATCATGGTGCCGGCCACCACGATCAGCAGCCACTGGAACAACCTATCGCGGCTGTCGAACACGCCGCCGTCGCCGAACTGGCGCCGCAGCGCCGCGCCCAGCAAGCCGTAGCCAACGGTGAGCCACAGCGAACCCATCACGCTCACCGCCCAGCCGGCCGGCATGCCGCGCACCAGCAGTTCGCCGCCCAGCAGCGCCACGAACCACGGCGGCGCCGCGCGCCAGCCATGGCGCAGCCAGAACACCAGGCCCAGCGCCGGATCGGGGTTCCACGGCGTGATGTTCAAGCCGTAGAACGGGTCGATATACGTGGCCCAGTCGAACAGCAGGTACAGCGCCACGAAGGCGGGTATTTCCAGGTGGCGCAGGCGGGGAAGTGGCATACGGGGCTTTGTATCGTTATGTAGCATTATGCATTGCCGGAATTCATCGCGCATTGCATTTTACAACTACGGGTTCCCCTTAGGCCTGCGCATTCGCCTCTATACAACACTTGATTTTCCGAAGCGACAATTATTAAGGGAAAACCGTAAGCCTTTACCCCAATTTACAATACGTTACACAGGATTTACACTCCGATGATGTCGTAGTGGCATCTACCATTGCCGGGACGATACTGAGCCAGCGCGCCGCGCCACCCCCTGCAGCCGTTTTTGATGAGAGTCGTCCGATGTCGCAGTTAATCACCATCCGCTCCGGCGTGGCCGGCTTCAACGGCCTGAAGCAAGTCCGCGAATCGCTCAAGCTGTCGCTGCGCGCCCTGCTGCACCGCCAGGCCACCGGCGGCTGGCTGCAATTGCTCAACTCCCACCCGCTGTTCATGGAACTGGTCAAGGCCCGTCCGCGCCTGCTGTACAAGATTTACCGTCCCTACCTGAGCAACACCATGGGCTGCGCCCAGCGCGTCGACCTGCTGCAACAACACTACCGCTTCATTTTCCGCCAGGGCCTGGGCCCGCTGACGGTGCGCGCCGCGCGCGGTTCGGTGGTGCTGGGCGGTGTCGAGGGCAAGTCCGGCCTGCCCTACCAGATCCGCCTGTCCGCCATCGAGCCGATGGAGCGTGAAGGCGAACTGGTGCTGCAGCTGTACCAGGATGACGGGCTGGTCTACAGCTGCGCGTTCTCCTTCCAGCAGGGCGTGCGCGGCATGGTGCTGAGCGTGGGCTGCATGCAGGGTTCGAAGAGCGAGCTGGGCCTGCAACGGATCAAGGACGCCACCCGCGAGCTGCACGGCCTGCGGCCCACCAACATGATGGTCAAGCTGCTCGGCCAGATCGGCCACGACTACGGCTGCGCCGAGCTGCGCCTGGTCAGCAACGCCAACCGCGTGGTGTGCGGCGCCGCCCGCCAGGGCAAGGTGCACGCCGACTACGACACGCTGTGGCAGGAACTGGGCGCCGGCCGCCGCGCCGACGGCGACTGGCGCCTGCCGTGCGAAGCCATCGCGCCGCCGGACCTGGCGGCGATCGCGTCGAAGAAGCGCTCGGAGGCGCGCAAGCGCCACGAGACGCTGCTGGCCCTCAGCGCGGTCATCCGCGCCGGCCTGAGCGCGCCGCGCTTCGAGACCGTGCCGACGCCGTTGAGCCAGAATTACAGCACCCTGACGGTCGGCACACACGACGGCGACGAATACGCACTGGCCTGAAAAATCCGGTACCATGGGCCTTTCGTCCAAGGAGAAATACCATGCGTGTGGATATTTATTACCGAGATGAAGCAAAAGGCAAACACAGCTATCTGGCTGTGCCGGAGGGCAAACCCATCCCCGAGGAAGCCACCAACACCGACTGGCATCCTGAAGCGCGGCACGTTGAGGTCGACGACGCGCGCGACGACCTGCCCCGCTACCACATCGTCCACCCCCTGGAGCAGATCGGCGCCAAGGGGTATGCCATCACCAGCCTCGACGGCCAGCTGTAGCGTCATTCCCGCGCAGGCGGGAATCGATGGAACGCTGGCTCAGCATGGATTCCCGCGTTCGCGGGAATGACGTCAGTATTCGATCGCCACATCCTTGGCGCCCAGCACCTGCTGGAGCGCCAGCTGCAACTCGTCCGATGGCGCCACGCGCCATGATTCGCCCAGTTGCACCACGCAGCCCACGCCCTGCGGCGTGATGCGCGCCGACACCGGCAAGCCGTCCGCGTGGCGGTGCGGCGCCAGCACCTCGGCCATCTTGCGCACGTCCACCGAGTCCGGCAGCGCCATGCCCAGCTGCTTGCCGTAGTTGATGCGCGCCGTGACGATGTCGAACACCTTCTCGGCCGAGATCCGCAGCCCGCCCGAGAAGCGGTCCTCCGACACCTTGCCCACCACGGCCAGGAACTCGTCGTCCTTGAACATGCGCTTGTTCTCCTCGAACACCTCGCTGTACACCGTCACCTCCACCACCGCCGTCTTGTCGTCCAGCGTGACGATCAGTATCTTGCCGCGCTGGGTCATCTGCGGGCGGATGCCGGTGATCACGCCGCACAGCATGCGCGGTTCGCGCGACGGCTCCAGCTCGGCCAGCTTGGTGCGGGCGAAGCGGCGCGCTTCCGGCGCGAACGAGTCGAACATGTGACCGGACAGGTAAAAGCCCAGCGCGATCTTTTCCTCGGCCAGCTTCTGGCGGTCGGTGAACGGCGCGGCCTTCACATATTCGGGCGGCGCCACCAGGTCGGAATCGTCGCCGCCGAACAGGCTCACCTGGTTGGCCGCCTTGGCTTCCTGGTCGGCGCACTCCATCGCGAAGGTGACCGTTGCCAGCAGGATGGCGCGGTCGATCGCCAGGCAATCGAAGGCGCCCGCGCGGATCAGCGATTCGATGGTGCGGCGGTTGATCTGCTTCTTGTCCACGCGCTTGCAGAAGTCGAACAGGCTGGTGAACGGACCGCCGGCGGTGCGCGCCGCGATGATGGCCTCGATCGCGTTCTGGCCCGCGCCTTTGCACGCGCCCAGGCCGTAGCGGATCTGCGTGACCTTCTTGCCGGTCACCGAAGGCGGCGGGCCGTCCGGCATGAAGCGGAAGTCCGACTTGTTGATGTCCGGCGGCAGGATGGTCAGGCCGCAGATGTCGATCGCGTCCTCGACCAGGATCTTGACCTTCTCCGTGTCCTCCATCGCCAGCGACATATTGGCCGCCATGAACGCGGCCGGATGGTGGGCCTTCAGGTAGGCCGTGTGGTAGGACAGCAGCGCGTAGGCGGCGGCGTGCGACTTGTTGAAGCCGTAGCCCGCGAACTTTTCCATCAAGTCGAAGATCTCGTCGGCCTTCTCGGCCGACAGGCCGTCCTTGGCGGCGCCGGCGCGGAAGATCTCGCGGTGCTCCGCCATCTCCTCGGCTTTTTTCTTACCCATCGCGCGGCGCAGCATGTCGGCGCCGCCCAGCGAGTAGCCGCCGACGATCTGCGCCATCTGCATCACCTGCTCCTGGTACACCATGATGCCGTAGGTTTCGGACAGAATCGATTCGGTGCGCGGATCGGGATAGTCGAACTTCTCGCCGTGCTTGCGCTTGCAGAAGTCCGGGATCAGGTCCATCGGGCCCGGGCGGTACAGCGCCACCAGCGCGATGATGTCCTCGAAGCGGTCGGGGCGCGCGTCCTTCAGCATGCCCTGCATGCCGCGCGACTCCAGCTGGAACACGGCCACGGTCTTGGCCTTGGTCAGCAGCTCGTACGACGGCCGGTCGTTGAGCGGCAGCTTGGCCAGGTCGAACTCGGCCTCGGCCGGATCGAGCGCCTTGATGTAGCGGACCGCGCGGTCCAGGATGGTCAAGGTGGTCAAACCCAGGAAGTCGAACTTGACCAGGCCGACGGCCTCGACGTCGTCCTTGTCGTACTGCGACACCACGCCGGCGTCGCCGCCCTGCGTGTACAGCGGACAGAAGTCGGTCAGCTTGCCCGGCGCGATCAGCACGCCACCGGCGTGCATGCCGATGTTGCGGGTGATGCCCTCGACCTGCTGCGCCAGGTCCAGCAGCTGGGCCACCTCCTCCTCGTTCTGCTGGCGCTCCTTGAGCATCGGCTCCTCCTCGATCGCCTCGGCGATCGACACCGGCTTGCCCGGCTTGAACGGGATCAGCTTGGAGACGCCGTCGCAGAAGTTGTAGCCGAAGTCCATCACGCGGCCGACGTCGCGGATCGCGCCCTTGGCCGCCATGGTACCGAAGGTGGCGATCTGCGACACCGCGTCGCGGCCGTACAGGTCCTTGACGTGCTGGATCACCAGTTCGCGCTTTTCCTGGCAGAAGTCGATGTCGAAGTCGGGCATCGAAACGCGTTCGGGATTGAGGAAGCGCTCGAACAGCAGGTTGTACTTGAGCGGATCGAGGTCGGTGATCTTCAGCGCGTACGCGACCAGCGAGCCCGCGCCCGAACCCCGTCCCGGCCCGATCGGCACGTCGTTGTTCTTGCCCCACTGGATGAACTCGGCCACGATCAGGAAGTAGCCGGGGAACTTCATGTTGATGATGGTGTTGTTCTCGAACTCCAGCCGCGCCTCGTAGCGCGGGCGCTGCTGCTCGCGCTTGACCGGGTCCGGATACAGCTGCTCCAGGCGCTCCTCCAGGCCCTTCTTGGTTTCCGCGCGCAGGTAATCGTCGATGGTCATGCCCGGCGTCGGGAAGTTCGGCAGCTGCGGCTTGCCCAGGGTCAGCGTCAGGTTGCAGCGCTTGGCGATTTCCACCGAGTTCTGCAGCGCGGCCGGCAGGTCGTGGAACAGCTCGCGCATCTGCGCCTGCGACATGAAGCACATCTGCTCGTTGAAGCGGCGCACGCGCTTGTTATTGGCCAGCATCTCGCCCTCGGCGATACAGGTGCGCGCCTCGTGGGCGATGAACTCGTCCTGGCGGATGAACTGCACCGGATGGGTCGCCACCACCGGCAGGCCCAGCTTGGCGGCCAGCGCCACCGCGTGGCGCACCTGGGCCTCCTGGTTGGCCTGGCCGGCGCGCTGGATCTCGATGTAGAAATGGCCGGGGAAGATCCGCGCCCACTTCTGGGCGTTCTGTTCGGCCAGCGCCGGGTTGCCGTTCTCGATCGCCATGCCGACGTCGCCGAAGTGCGCGCCGGACAGCGCGATCAGGCCGTTGGCCGGGCTGTCGTCGGGCAGCAGCGCGTAGGTCTTGGCGGTGAGTTCGATGAGCCACTCGGTGCGGATCTCGGCGCGGCCCTTGTACTGGTTGGTGAGCCAGGCTTGCGACAGCAGCTCGCACAGCTGCAGGTAGCCCATGCGGTTCTTGGCGAACAACATCAGGCGGTGCGGCTTGTCGCGGTTGTCGTCGTTGGTGATCCAGACGTCGACCCCGACCACCGGCTTGATGCCCTTGCCGCGCGCGGCCTTGTAGAACTTGACCATGCCGAACATATTGGACAGGTCGGTGACGGCCAGCGCCGCCTGCTTGTCCTTGGCGGCGGTGGCGACCAGGTCGTCGATGCGCACCAGGCCATCGACGATGGAGTATTCCGAGTGCACCCGCAGGTGGACGAAATCCGGCCCGGTCGGGACAGCCGCTGCCGGCGCCACTGCTTGTTCGTTTGCTACCATGTTCATACGCGGCTCAATGCTGGTTCAATAACCAGCTATTTTACCGTGCGGCGGCCGGGTGCGATGAATCTGATTTGCGGCCGCGTTTGCGCCAGCTCGGCATCCGGTGTTACGCTGTTAGTACGATAGACGCATGAACAGCGCAGATCAGCGTGCCTCATCCGAAAAAGGATCTTGGCACAGGCTTGATACACAAGCTACTCAAGCAAGCTGGACTGAAATAGGACATCATCATGAGGTATCCAATCGCAATCGAGCCCGGTGATGCAACGCATGCATTTGGGGTTGTCATACCCGATCTTCCCGGTTGCTTCTCAGCCGGCGATACTTTGGATGAAGCAATCGACAACGCTGGTGAAGCCGCGGAACTCTGGCTGACGACAGTAATTGAGGACGGCGGCGATGTTCCCCAAGCGCGCTCCTTCACGGAGCACTACGCAAATCCTGAGTTTGCCGGTTGGATTTGGGCGGTCATTTCCATCGATATGGCCGCGCTGACGCCTAAGGCCACGAACCTGCCTGTTTTTTGAGCACGAAAAGCGCGTATAATACCGGCTCTTCATATTTTTTGATCATCTCCACCATGCACGCTAATACTGCTTTACAAGCTGAAGCGCATGCCGCCGCCATCGCTGCCGCTGCCGCTCACGTCAACATCGCCGCCTACAAATTCGTCACCTTCGACGACACCGAGGCGATGCGCCCGCTGTACCAGGACATCTGCCAGCGCCTGGGCCTGAAAGGCACCATCCTGCTGACGCCGGAAGGCATCAATATGTTCCTGTCCGGCCCGCGCAGCCATATCGACGAGTTCCTGGCCTGGGTCCGCAGCGACGCCCGCTTCGCCGACCTGGAAGTGAAGGAAAGCTATTCGGCCGAGCAGTCGCACAAGCGCATGCTGGTGAAGATCAAAAAAGAAATCATCACCATGCGCATGCCGCTGATCAAACCGGAGGAAGGCCGCGCGCCCTTCGTCGAGGCGGCCACGCTCAAGCGCTGGCTCGACAACGGCGTCGACGACAACGGCCAGCCGGTGGTCATGGTCGACACCCGCAACGATTTCGAGGTCGACGTCGGCACCTTCGACAACACGGTCGACTACCGCATCAAGAAGTTCACCGAGTTCCCGGAAGTGATCGCCGCCCACAAGGACGACTTCGCCGGCAAGACCGTGGTCACCTTCTGCACCGGCGGCATCCGCTGCGAAAAAGCCGCCATCCACATGCAGAACATCGGCTACGAAAACGTGTACCAGCTCGAAGGCGGCATCCTCAAGTACTTCGAGGAAGTCGGCGGCGCCCACTACACCGGCGACTGCTTCGTGTTTGACTACCGCACCGCGCTCAATCCGAAACTGGAACCGACCGAGACCGTGCAATGCTTCGTCTGCCGTTCGGTGGTCACGCCGCGCCAGCAACTGTCGCCGGAATACGTGTACGAGAAATCGTGCCCGCACTGCTACGGCAAGCACGCGGCCTGATCCGGCAGCTACTGGGTGGAGCGCGGCAGCAGCTGCTGCAAGGCCGCTTCGTAGGCATTGCGGGCGGTCTGGTAGACCGCCAGCTGGGCGTTCAGCTGCGCCATCTGCGCATCGACAAACTGCAGATTGCTCACCTGGAGCTGGGCTTCTTCGCTCAGCTCGCTGACCTTGTAGCTAAAGCCGTGCACGGTCACTTCAAGTTCTTCATCCATCACTGCGTCCCGAAACGATAATCGGCGATTATATAAGCTAGCCGGTCTGGAAGACGCCGTAGCCGCCGCGCAGCCGCAGGAACGGCTCTTCGACCGTGTGGTAGCAGAGCGTGGCCAGTCCCCACACGCAGCCGTACAGCAGTGCCAGCACCAGCGCCGCGTCCAGCCAGCCGACGCCGGTGGGCGCCACCATGCCCACGTTCTGCGCGGCCATCTGGATCACCCCCATGTGCAGCAGGTAAAACGAAAAGCTGATCTTGCCGCCATGCGCCAGCAGCCGCTCCAGCCAGGCCGGCAGCCGGCCCTGCCAGCCGACCCAGCTCAGGATCAAACCGGCCCAGCAGCAGCTCTCGATCAGCGACCAGAGGATCCAGAACGCGGCCTTGGGCTGCACATTGAGCGGCGCATAGCGCGCCTGCGCGGCGCTGGCGCACACCACCAGCAAGGCCGCCGCCGGCAGCAGCCGGCCCGCCAGGCGTTGCAACCGCGCCTCGTGGCGCTGCAGCGCCATGGCGGCCAGCATCCCCACCAGGAACTGGTCGAAGCGGCCGACGAAGGTGCTGAAATACATCAGCGTGCTGTTGCCGCTTTCGCTGTAGACCATCAGCTTGAAAAACACCATCAGCGCCAGCAAGCGCAGCAGATACGACATGCCCTGCTCCAGCGCGAACCGGCTTATCCATGGAAACATCAGATAAAACAGGAACTCCAGCGGTATGCACCAGGCGGCGCCGGTGACCACGCTTTGCGAGGTCGGCGAGTGGCCCAGATTGGCCGACAGCAGATACAGGATGTCCTGCGGCTGGAACTGGTCGCGGCTGAGCGACAACGCCACCAGGAAGATCACCAGATACAGCGGCAGGATGCGCAATATGCGGTTGCGCAGGAACGGACGGTACCGGATCTGGCCCTGGAACTGGGCGATGCGCATGAACAGGAAGCCGGACAGCGTAAAGAACAGGGCCACGCCGGTGTGGCCTTCGGTGACCAGTCCCATCCAGGGGCTGTCGAATCCGCCTCCGCCCGACGCCCGCCATTTGATCGAGAAGTGAAACAGAAACACCAGCGTGGCGGCAAGCCAGCGCAACTGGTCGATGCGCGGGCTGTAAGGCAGATTAATGGACTTCATCGACTCGGAATCCTCCGGCGTGGATTGCTGGCTGGCCCGTCAAGAATGCCGGGGCGCTGTTGAACTACCCTATAATAACGCGCTCCAGCACAATCCAGGCAGTGCCCGGTCGGCCCGGCGCACAAGGCGCCACAGAAGCGACAGGTAGCCTTGGCGTCCTCGCCGCCCTAAAGAGCGGAGATTCCTGCCGCCGGCGTCGCACGTCCGCGACGGAGAATATTGACCGCAGCATTGAGATCACGATCATGCACAGCACCGCAATCGCTACAGCACCACTCTCTTACTCCAAGGTCTGCGATACCTTTCGGTCCCGCGAGGATTTTCCCGTCCGGCAGCGGGCGCGGGTAAAACACACGAAACGTGCGGCAGGCGAACCGGAAGGCGTTGCCTTCGCGCTTGAGTTCACGCCCCTTCAACGGCACCCGGCCCATCGCCTTGCGGGTTTGAGCACTGCGAAACGCATGAGTTCCGTATTTTTCTTCCCTCGCATCGGCTCCCGCGGAGTCGGCTCCTTTCACTCCTCGCCCTAAAGGACGAGGTTTCCAGGAACAAATCAGATGAAAAAATTCGTATTCGCCAACCAGTTGCGCGGCATCGCCGCCCTGCTGGTGGTCATGACCCACTACTTCGGCACCTTCTTTGCCGAGCAGGATCTGCTGGCGGCCAAGACCTTCTCTCCCAATCTGCACCTGTTCAAGGGCGCGTGGGTCCATCTGTTCGAGCTGGAATACCAGGGGCCGTTCGGCGTCGCGCTGTTCTTCCTGATCAGCGGCTTCGTGATCCCCTTCAGCCTGAAAAAATCCAGCACGGTGGGCTTCCTGGTCAACCGCGTGCTGCGCATCTTCCCCACCTACGCTTGCTGCCTGGCGCTGGGCACGCTGGCCGTGTACGCCAGCGCGCTGTATTGGAACCGGCCGTTCAGCTACGACGGCAAGGTGCTGCTATCCAACGCGCTGCTGGTGCATAACCTGCTGGGCCAGCCGTCGATGGACGCCGTCAACTGGACGCTGGCCATCGAGATCAAGTTCTATCTGCTGGCGGCGCTGGGCGCGGGGCTGGTGCTGCGGCAGTCGCCGGTCTGGCTGCTGGCCTTCCTGGCGGCGGCGCTGGGCCTCACCTGGCATGGCGCGGGCGACGTCGCCGTCGCCACGCCGCTGCTGATGGAATTGAACTATATCGTTTTCATGCTGGTCGGCTGCATATTCCACCAGCACGCGATGGGCATCATCTCGACCCGCGCGCTGGTGGTGCGCACGCTGCTGATCGTCGCCGTCTTCAGCGCCACCTGGTCGATGGGGCCGCAGCAGTCGCAGTTCCCGGCGGTGACGCGTTGGTACTACTGCGCCTACCTGGTGTTCGGCCTGTGCTACGCGCTGCGCGAGCGCTTCCGGCCGGTGCGCCTGCTGGACTTCCTGGCGGCGATCAGCTATCCGCTGTATTGCGTGCATGCGCTGTTCGGCTACTGCGCGCTGAAGATCCTGATCGATCTGGGCTGCCGCTACGGCGTGGCGATGCTGATCACGCTGCCGTGCACCTTCGCGCTGGCGTATGCGGTGCACCGCACGGTGGAAACCGGCAGCAACGCGCTGGGACGCCGCTGGGGCGCGGCGCTGTCGGTGCGCAAGATGGCAGCGGCCGCGGCGTAAACCCGGCGGCCATGAAAAAACAGCGCCGGCACGGTATCGTGCCTGGCGCTGTTTTTTTGGGGTGCCGACGTTTAGTTGAAGTAGCCGGCGATCTCGCGCACGTCGTCCACGCCCAGTGTGCCAACGTCGCTGCGCATCTTCAGCAAGCTGTTCAGGTAATTGTAACGTGCCTGCGCCAGATCACGCTGGCTGATATACAGCTGCTGGCGCGCATTCAGCAGGTCCAGATTGATGCGCACGCCGCCAACGATGCTTTTCTTGGTCGCCTCGACCAGCAACTTGGCCGACTCGACTGCCTTGTCCAACGCGTGGATACGGGCCGCGCTGCTGACCACCGACGCATAGTTCTTCTTCAAGTCGGTCAGCACCCTATCGGTCTTGACCTGCAGATCGGCCCGCGCCTTTTCCAGTCCGGCGACGGCCTGCCGGCTCTGTGCGCTGACCGCGCCGCCTGAATACAGCGGTATGTTCACCTGCACACCTATTGCCCGCTGAGTCGACTCCTGGTTATAGGTATTGAGCGTGTCCGCATTGCTCTTGCTATAGCTGCCGATGAAGTCGACGCGCGGCGTATGGCCGGCACGCGCCTTATTGATCTCCTGCTTGGACGCTTCGATGGCGGTCAGTTGCGACTGCAGATCGGGGTTGATCGCCAACGCCCGTCGTTTCAGCTCTTCGTATCCGCCTTCCGGCAGTGGCGCGATGCGGAAATCACTGCGCGGTTGATCGAGCGCGTCGATGTCGCCGCCGATCAGCGTTGCCAGATTGGCCAGGGCGTTCTGCTGATTGTCGAGCGCCTCCAGCACTTGCGCTTCCGCCAGGTCAACGCGCGACTGGGTTTCCAGCATATCCGTCTTCGTGCCCTCGCCTTTTTCAAACAGATGGTCGTTGACCTTCTGCTGCTCGGCGTAGACGTCGCGCTGGCCCTGCGCCAGCGCCACCTGCTCGGTCGCGAACAAGGCGTCCAGGTAGGCGCCGCAGACGCGCAGGATCATTTCCTGCCCGCGCAAATCGAACACCTGGCCGCTGTACTTGGCTTGCGCCAGGCCTTGCTTGTAACGCGCCCAGGCATCCAGACTGAACAGCGGCTGGCGCACCTGCACCGTCGAGCTGTGGCTCAGATAGACCGGGTGCGTGGTTT
Organism: Rugamonas sp. A1-17; assembly: GCA_025548565.1. Classification (GTDB taxonomy): domain Bacteria; phylum Pseudomonadota; class Gammaproteobacteria; order Burkholderiales; family Burkholderiaceae_D; genus Rugamonas. The sequence continues at coordinate 563,506 of JAJLPB010000001.1, read as the reverse complement.
TCATGGCACCAAAGAAGTCGGGCGCAGTCTGATCAGCGTGAACCCTGCTGGCCGAATAACTGGCCGACAATTGCGGCAGCAGATTGGAACGGCCCAGGATGGCGTTTTCCTTGCCGCTGTTGGCATCCTGCACCGCGCCGCGGTAGGTCGGGTCGTTGCTTAGCGCGGCCTCATACGCTTGCATCAGGCTCAGCGCCGACGCTTGGCCGCTGGCCAGCAATGCGGCGGCCAGCATCGCCCCGGCCAGGGTGCGCAACGCAGGCGTGCGTTTCATCACGTGCATGGTCTTCACGTCAATCCTCCGACATGGCCGATTTGGCGCGGTCGAATACCGGCTTGAGCAGATAGCTCGCCATGGTGCGCTCGCCGGTCTTGACGAACATCTCCACCGGCATACCGGAACGGATATCGAGCTTCTTGGCGGCGATGATCTGTGCGCCTTCCTTGGTGACGCGCGCGCGCACCTTGTAGTATGGCTGGCCGGTACGCTCTTCCACGGTGCGGTCTGCCGATACCTGGATCAGTACACCAGGGATATGCGGGGTGCGGTTGGTGTTAAACGCGGAGAACATCAACTCCACCTCCAGGCCCTTGTGCACGCGGTCGATCAGATTGACCGGCAGCTGGCCTTCCACCACCAGCGCGTCGTCGCTCGGCACCAGGTCCATCATATGGAAGCCCGGGCCGACCACGCCGCCCTTGGTGAACACCGCCAGGTTGACGACGGTGCCGTCCACCGGCGCCCTCACTTCCGTGTTCGCCAGCTCGTAGTCCTGACCATCAAGACGGCTGTCGAGCGCCTCGGCCTCGCGCTGCGTGTCCGACAACTGGGTCCGCACTTCCTTCTGGTAATCCTGGGCGCGCTGCTGGCGGCGCAACGTGATCTCGGCGATCTGGCGCTGGTTGCGGCCGATGTTGCCGGTGTCCTCGGCGATGGCGCCGTTCAGCTGCACATAGGTGCGCTCCACGTCCAGCATGCGGCTGCGCGCCACATAGCCATCCTTGGCCAGATCGCGCATGTTGTCGAGCTGTTCCTTGACGATCACGACCTGCTGCTGCTTGCTGGCACGCGATTCCTGCAAGCCGGCCAACTGCGCTTTCAGGCCGGCGATGTTCTCGTCGAACGCACCCAGCTCGCTGCTCAGCGCGGTACGGCGCGAGCCGAACAACTGGTTTTGCAGGTCCAGTGCGGCGGCAACGCGGGGATCGTCCTTGTTGTCCGTCAGCACGGCCGGAAAGCTTATTTTCGCCAAGCCGTCACGTTCGGCGATCAGGCGCGCTTCGGTGGCGCGCGCCGCGATGAACTGCGCGCGCGACGTCTCCGCCGCCGACTTGGCGATGGTATTGTTCAGGCGTACCAGTACCTGGCCGGCTTTGACGACGTCGCCATCCTTGACCAGAATTTCCTGGACAGTGCCACCGAGCTGGTGCTGGATGGCCTTGCGGTTGCTTTCCTTGGCGACCGTGCCCGACATGGGCACGCCCTTGTCCAGCGGCGCAAAAGCGGCCCACAGGACAAAGCCGAATACGCCGACGATCATGATCAGCCAGCCGATGCGGGCGTACGAGGTGGCGTCGGTATTGACCGTCGCCTCGTGGGCAACGACATCCGTCGCCTTGGCGGTTTGGGTGGTGAGATTGCGCATGATTATTCCTCTTCCTTGGCAAGGGCGACGGCCGATGCCGCTTGCATTTCAGCTTGCGCCTGAGCTTGCGCCTGCGCCTGCGCCTGGGCCTGGGCTTGAGCCTGGGCTTGAGCCTGGGCTTGCGCCTGCTGCGCCAGCACCTGCTTTTGATTGGCTTCGTTAAGCGCGTTCAGCACATCTTGCGTATTGCCGAACATGTTGACGGTGCCGTCGCGCAGCAACAGCAGCTTGTTGGTCGCGCCGATGGCGGCCGTGCGATGTGTGATCAGTACGATGGTCTTGCCGCGCTGGCGCAATTCGGCCACGGCACGGATCAGTGCCGCCTCGCCGACATCATCCAGATTGGAGTTGGGTTCGTCGAGCACGAGCAGCGACGGGTCGCCGTACATCGCGCGCGCCAGGCCCAGGCGCTGCTTCTGGCCGCCGGACAGGCCGGCGCCGCCGTCGCCCAGCGGCGTATCGTAGCCCTTGGGCAGGTGCAGTATCAGTTCATGCACGCCGGCCCGCTTGGCCGCTTCCACGACCTTCTCGGCGTCGATGTCGCCGAAGCGGGCGATGTTCTCGCTGACGGTGCCGCCGAACAATTCGATTTCCTGCGGCAGATAACCGATGTGCGGCCCCAGTTCAGCCTTGTTCCATTGATACAGGTCGGCGCCGTCCAGGCGCACCTTGCCGGCAGCGGCCGGCCACACGCCGACCATCAGGCGGGCCAGCGTCGATTTGCCGCAGCCGCTGGGTCCGATGACACCGAGCACGTCGCCGGGGCCGATGGCGAAATTAACACCCTTCAACACCGCGTTGGGAACACCCGGCGGCGCCGCGGTCACGCCTTCGATCGCCAGATGGCCCAGTGGCTTCGGCAGCTCCATGCTCGCTTCGCGTTTCGGGTTATTCTCCAGCAGCGCGGTCAGGCGCTCGTACGCGCTGCGGGTGCTGCTATAGGTTTTCCACACGCCGATCACTTGCTGCACCGGCGCCAGCGCACGGCCGACCAGGATCGAGGCCGCGATCATCATGCCTGCGGAAATCTTGCCTTCGACGACCAGCAGCGCGCCAAAGCCCAGCACCAGCGACTGCAGCGAGACCTGGACAAACTTGGTGGCAGCGCCGATCAGGCCGGCTTTTTCGCTGGCGTCGGCCTGCAGGAACAGGAAGCGGCCATGGGTGCGGTACCAGCGGTTCAGCAGGCTGGGCAACATGCCCATGGATTCGATCACTTCGGCGTTGCGCAGGTTGTTGGTGGCCAGCGTGCTGGAGGCGATCGCCATCGCGTTGGCCTCGGCCAGCGGCTTGTGGGTCACGCGTTCATTGACATAGGCCAGCAGCACCAGCACCAGGGTGCCGCACAGGGCGAACAAGCCCAGCGACGGTTCGAAGATGAAGATCACGATCAGGTAGACCGGGAACCACGGCGCGTCAAAGAACGCGAACAGGGCGTTGCCGGTCAAGAACTGGCGGATATTGGTCAAGTCCTGCAGCGCCTGGCCGGCGTTGCCGCCAACGCGCTTGAGGTTTTGTTCGAAGGCCGCGGTGTAGACCCGCTTGTTCAGTTCGGTATCGAAGCGGGCGCCGACGCGGACCAGCACGAAACTGCGCACCAGTTCCAGTCCCGACATCAGCAGATAGGCACCCAGCATCATCAGGGTCAGCATCAGCAGCGTCAGTTCGCTGCGGCTGGCCAGCACGCGGTCGTAGACCTGCAGCATGTACAGCGACGGCACCAGCATCAGCATGTTGGTCACCGCACTGAAAGCGCCGACCGTGACAAAGGTCTTTTTAAACGACACCAGTACCTGGGCGATTTCGTTTTTTGGTTGTAAAAATTTTTTCATGGAATGCATCACAGTGCAATGTTGAATGCGTGGAACCGCTATGTGGTGTCCGCCAAATCTCTTTCCCATGGAATTGGAAATTTGACGAGAAGCAGTATTATCACTCAAAAACACGCGAAAATGTGATGTCCGTCACATTTTTTACACTTTGAAGCTATCGATATGAAAGTCAACACCGCGCCAAGGGCGCGGTGTGACACATCAGGAAACGATGCCGGCTGCCCGATAGATAGGCAGCTGCTTCTCGGCGAAGACCTCCGCCTGCTTGGTCAGTTCGACTAATTCCTCCTCGGCGGTTTCGACGACCTTGCCCTCTTTCAGGATACGTTGCCCCTGTTGCGTGAAGACATCAGAGACGAACCTGGCCCAGTCGGCCGGCGTCTTGCGGCCAACGCCCCGCGCCAGCAGGAACAATTGCCCCATGCGCGAGACCGACAGCGCGCCGCCGGTTGCCGGGCTGGCCAGGTAAGCGATATCGCTGCCGCCGCGCGCGACCTTGCAGATGTGCAAATTGAGCTTGTCGGTCTGCTTGCGCGCCGCCGCGATCTCGGCGTCGCTTTGCACCGCCTGCAGCGTATTCATCCCCAGCAGCACAAAGACCGCCTGCACCACCTGGCCAAAGGTCAGCTGATATTCGGCGACAGCCTGCTCGATCTGGCCTATCGTGCGGAACTTGTGGTCCGCCAGATAATCGAGGATCGGCACATAGACCGCCTCCTGCAGCGCCGCCTCGCCCGATCCGCCGGTGACCTTGAGCGGGACATCGGCACGCGGCACGATCAGCATGACACGTTGCTCGCGTATCCGCTCGGCCCGGTCCAGCACCGACAGGCTGCGCGCGCCACGCACCCAATAGTCGCGACGGAAGTTTTGGTTGACCATGAAGTCGCGCACGGTTTGCTTGAACATCGGATCGCTCACCTCATCGAGCAAGGCGCGCTGTTCCGTGCTCAGGTTGATGTTGTCGATATGATCAAGATAATGCGTCGAGCAGGCAAAGTTGAGCTTGGCCGGCTCCAGCCAGCCGGCCATGTCGGCAAACGACATCGGCAGCCAGTCGCGGTTGAAATATTCGTGGGCGACGTAGTTGCGGTTCTGCTCCTTCATGCGGTTGACGCGCTCGACCACCTGCGGATTGACCTTGCAGAAGGTGGGATTGGTGGCAAACATCCTGCTGACGAATTCCAGCGAATCGCCGATACGGTCGGTCAGCTTGCGGCCCGGCGCCTCCATGATCTCGTTGTGCTGGGTCAGCAGGTCGCGCACCGGCACCATGGCGGCCCAGCCAGGCTGGGTGTTATAGCTGATATATAGCACGCCGCCGACCTTCAGCTTGCGGCGGATGAAATCGACAATGATGGCGCGGTTCTCGTTCGACACCCAGCTCCAGATGCCGTGCAGCCCGATGCTGTCGAAGTCCGGCAAGTCGTCGCGCGCGCAGAACTCGGCAAACGATTGGTCGTGCAGACGGACCCTGGCGCCGGAGGCGGCCGCCAGTTCCTGGGCGAAACCGGCCTGGCTGGGATTGAAATCGGTGCCATGCCATTCGACCGTCGAGGCGGCGGCGTGGAAATTGGTACTCAGCCCCTGGCCGAAACCCAGTTCGCAGGCATGGCCAACTTCGGGGAAAACCAGGCCGGCGTTCAGGAACGCCAGCTTGATGCGGGCTGGATTGAGCTCAACATAATAACCATAGGTGTAGCCGATATCGGCGACGTATCCAGCGGACCACTCGGACATTCCAACTCCTTTAGTTTCAAAAAATAGAGACAGCACAACTTTAGTACTATATTTCGTCGCACGTCGCGCGGCACGTCCTGAATATAAAAAAACCCGCTTCCCAAAAGGGAAGCGGGTTTTTGTGGTACTCCGCATACAGCAGGAAGAGAACCGTGCAGCTGGCCCTCCCCCTGTGCGGGCAGAATTAACCGAAGGCTACGTCGGTCAGAACCAGTGCGGTCACGCCAACCAGCTTGATCACTGCATCGGTGCCGGCGGTGTAGTTACCGTCGTTGTTGGCATCGATGAACAGGTAGCTGTTGCCGCCGCCGGTAACCAGGCTCAGAGCGCGGTTAGCAACGCCATCGTTGAAGAAGCCGGTGCCGGTGCCGATAACGGTCTGCAGTGCAGCGGCGGTGTCAGCCGAAGCGGTGTGCAGGGTGATCGAACCACGTGCCGAGCCGGTAGCGATGTTCAGCGACGAGATGTCGATCTTGTCGTTGGTGCTGCTGAAACCGTTGACGGTGTCGAAACCGGTGGCGGTGTCGGCGATGCCGTCGGCTGGGGTGCTGGTGTCTTTCAGGGTCAGGATCGAATCCGAAGCCTTGGTCAGGGCTACGGTGTCTTTGCCTGCACCCAGGGTGACCACGTCAGCGCCGGCGCCGCCGGAGAACACGTCGCCTTTAGCGGTTGCGGTGTAGGTATCTACGCCCGAACCACCGATGTAGGTGACTGCGCCAACAGCCGCGCCGCCAGCGGTGCCCAGAACAGCGTTGGTAACGGTGACGTTACCGGTTGCTGCGCTAGCATCGATCTTGGTCAGGGTGTCCGACTGGATCGTGGTGAACACGGTGCTTGCGGCGCCGGTCACGACAACTTTGGTGGCCGAATCAGCGATCAGGCTGGTGATGGTGTTGATGTACTTGTTGGCAGCAACAGCGCTGGTGCCAGCAGTAGCGTCAGCAACGTCAGCCGTAGCGTTCGAAGCAACGTTGATGGTTTCGATGCTAGCAGCGGTTACGCCGGTCACGGTGACTTTACCTTGAGCGGTGCCGTCGTTGTTGCCGTCGATGGCGTTCAGGCTCAGGTTCAGTGCGTCAGCCTTGCCGGTTGCATCTTTCAGCGCGTAGGTCAGAACTTGACCGGTCGTGAAGTCGGTGCTGGCGGTAGCGCTGATGCCAACGGTGGTCGCGGCGGTAGCGTTGCTGATGGTCGCGCCGGCTGCCAGTGCGGTGCCGGTCAGGGTCACAGCGTTCAGGCTCAGGATCGACATGTCGTAGGTACCTTGGCCGCCGGCAACTTCCAGAACTTCGAAGCCGGTGTAGACTTTAGCAGCTGCGGCATCCAGCAGGTTGCCGTTGACTACGCCCAGGGTGTCGGTGCCGTCGCCGCCGCTGACCACTGCGCCAGCAGCAGCTGCGGTGGTGAACTTGTAGGTGTCGTTGCCAGCGCCCAGAGCGATGCTGCTCTTGGCATCCAGTGCACCGGTTACGGTTACGACGTCAACGCCCGAACCGCCTTTGATGGTGGCAGCAGCGATGGTGCCATCCAGGGTCACGGTGTGCTTGCCCGAACCAGCGGACATGTCCAGCGAGGTCAGCGAAGCAACGCCCGACAGGTCGGCGGTGAAGCTGCCAGCGCCTTTGACGGTAGCGGTTTTCAGTACGTCAGCAGCAGCCAGAGCCGTGGTGGTCAGGGTCAGGGCAGCAGCGGTGTCGACGTTCAACGTGGTGGCCAGGTTAGTGGTCAGGTTGATGTTCGAAGCGGTGGTTGCCTTGGCGCCGGTCACGCTCAGGTTGACGGTGGTCGCAGCTGCGTCGGTCACAGCAGCGCCGCCGGTGACAGCGTTCACGCCCAGGGTCAGGGTGTGCTTGGCGGTGGTGTTGACGATGTTCGCAGCAGCGGTCGAGTGAGCCAGCGAAACCGTGGTCAGCGCGTCGCTGGTCAGGGTTGCGGTGCCGCTGTTGCCGTCTACGGAAACGGTAGCCAGGGTAGCATTGCCGCTGTCGGAAATATCCACAGTGGTGCCGCCGACGACGGTAGCGCTGGCCAGGCCGGCGTTGCCGGTGATGGTTACGGCGCCAGCCGTGCTAGCAGCAGCAGCGGCTGCGGCGTTGTTGGCGGTTACCAGGGCGGCGATCGCGTCCAGAGCACCTTGGTCGGTGGTGGTGGCATTGATGGCGGTGATGTCAGCAGCGGTTACGCCAGCAGCGCCAGCGAAGGCGGCTTTGATGGCGGCCAGGTCGGTGGTCGAACCGCCGCCGTTGGCTGGGGTGGCATCAGCAGTAACAGCCGCCGTCTGGGCTGCAACGTAAGCAGCAGCCTTGGCTGCAGCGGTAGCGCTGGTCGCGCCAGCGGTCTGGGCAGCAGCACCGCCGGAAGCGACAGCCTCGGCGCCCGAAGCAACGGTTACTTTCGATGCGCCGTTGATGGTGACGCCACCGCTGGTGTTGTTGAAGGTCACAGCGGTCGTGTCGGCTGCGGTAACGGTTTGTACGCCGCCGCCTTTGACGTTGAAGGTGGCGTTGGTCAGGCCGGTCCAGCCTTTGACGTTAGCGGTGTTGCCAGCCAATGCGCTGGTGCTCGAAGTAACTACCAGGTTCTCGATGTTTTTTACCGAAGTTGGCAGGGACAGGTCCAGGCTGGTTGCAACGCCGTCTTTGTTCACGCTGAACAGGTTCAGGGTGTCGTTGCCAGCGCCGCCGTCCAGTTGGTCCAGGGCCGACAGGGTGGTGGCGTTGCCGTTGAAGGTGTCGTTACCTGCGCCGCCGGTGAAGGCGGTGCCGGCGTCAACGCTGGCGGTCAGGGTGAAGGTTTGCGGGGTGTTCAGGGTGCCGTCATGAGCTTGGGCAGCGGCGTCAGCAACAGCTTGCAGGGCAGTAGCGGTGGTGCCGGCGGTGAAGCTTGCATCGGTGGTGATGGTAGCCAGCCAAGCTTTGACAACGGCGTTGGCGACAGCGCCATCGTAGCCGCGGATGTCGGCTGCGGTGTCCAGCGAGGTGGTGAACGCGGTAGCGGCAGCTACTTTATTGTTGATCGCGACCAGGTCGTCGTTCTGTGCGCTGTTGGCGATGGTCAGAACGATGCTGGCGAAGGTTTCGGTGCCGGCGATCAGTTTGCCAGCCCAGTAGGTCAGGCCAGCTGCTTCAGCGTCGCGGCCGAACAGATTGTTGTAGATCGAATTAACCAGGTCCAGCGGGCTCTTGCCAGCATAGGTCGCTTTGTATTCATCGGAACCGGAGAAGCCAGCTGCGATGGTGGCGACGGAGGCGCCAGTGTTCAGCCAAGCCTGCAAGCCCAGCGGATCCGCTGGACGATTGAAGTACGCTACGTACAGGGTTTGCAGATCGGTAGCGCTTGCGGCGGTAGTGGTAGTCATTGAACAACTCCTAGTGATTGATTAGATTTCTGCTTTGCATGTGACAGCTTGCAGTACTACGGCAGCCATAATGGCAGAAGGTCGGGCAGGTTCATGTGATGGTCATCACAGGAAACTGCAAAACCTCCCTTTTTTTATAGGTTTTTTCCCACAAAAAAGCCCGAGATGCATTATGGGAGAACCTTATGGGGAAATCAATAGTGCGCCCTGCTTAATATTTAAGCGCATATCACACTGGCGGCCCGGTTACTGTTTCCAGTCCCCGGCCATCTATTAATTCGCGGACAATTAAGTATCTTAATATATTCAAAAATAGAATATCGCGGCTTTTCCGCGCCATAAAAAAATGCCGCCCAAGGCGGCATTTTAATGAGCGGGCCAATCCCCTACTTGGTCCAGTAGGTGGCGCCGTTGGCGGTGCGCTTATCGTCCAGCCGCGACGAGAATATGTAGGCCGCGTTATTGTTGGCGCCAAGCGTACCGCTGACCGCCATATTGGTGGGACGAACGAACTGCAGATTGCCGCTTAATTCACCGCTGTTGGCGACAGCACCCGTGGCTTGTAATTTAAATGTCTCGCCGCCGCTCTGCAAATCAAACCCGGTGCTGAAGGTGCGCTTGTCGAAATCGACCTGCAGCTGGCCATTCTGCAAGGTGGCCGCGCTGGCTTGCTGCGTGGCGCTGTTCATCACAAACGCCTCGCTGTCGCGCAGCACGAAGCCCACCGAACCCTGCTGCGGAATCGTCCAGTCCGCCCCCTTGGTGCGGATGATGGTGTAGTACGAGTTGTACGCGACCCGCTTGCCGCCATCGGCCAGCAAGGGCGCCGCGTCAATGGTCGCGGCTTGCTCCGCCACCGGCGTCCAGCGCCCCCACACCAACTGACTCACGGGCGCCGCCGGGGTGACCGGCGTCACCGGAGGCGCCACCGGGACATCGGGTGCCTTGGTGACGATCTCGGCCGGCGGCAAGACCACCGCCGGCACGTCGTTCTTCTGCACGTTGCGGGTCTGCTGCAACAGCAACGCGGCTTTCTGCGCATCCAGGCCGGGCTCGCTGAGCGCCTGGCCGCCGCTGGCCGGCTTGCCGCTCGGCTCGTCGCCGCGCGGCGGCGCCACGGCGTCCGGCGCCGCGCTGCCGCTGCTGAGCAATTGCGGCGTCGCCTGGCCGCGCTTGACCTGCAACATCTGGCCAGCCTGGCCGGCAGCCAGCTCACGGCTGGTGGAATGGTCGCACGGACCGCCGCCGGTCGGCAGGCAGGCGCCGCTGAAGCCGCTGACCACGATGGCGCCCGACAGCACCGTCACGCTGGACGTCTCCTGGTCGGTAAACACCGTGAAGTCGGTGCCGCGCACGCCGATGGCGGCCACCGGCGTATTGAAACGGAAATTCTGGCGCGCCTGCTTCACGGCCGTGCCGGACACGCTGCGGGCCACGCCCGACAGCAATTCCAGCTTGACGTGGGTATTGGCCGGCACCACGCGGTCGACATGGTAGGCCACAATGCGGGCACGGCTGGATGGGCGCAGGATCAACAGGCCGTCGTCGGCGGTTTTCAGATAAACATAGCCGTCCTTGCCCGTGCTCAGCTCGGCGCCTTCCTGGACCGCGTCGTTCAGCGCGGTCACGCGCTGGTCGGTGTGCACCTCGCCGGCGACAAAGACAATGCGGCCCGCCTCGCCGGCCTGGGCCAGCGCGCCGCATGCCAGCAAGGCCGCGCCCGCAGCCAGGCGGTGCCAGCGGCGCAGCGACGAAAACGGCGATAGTTGAGTCCACATAATCAATACTCCTTCTTTAGTGATATTTTCCGCTGATAACGGAAATTTCCTTGTGACGGCAGTCACATGCGCCAGCAGATAAACCGGCCAGCGCCGCCATGCCGCAGGCGCAGGAAGAACGCATACCTTACACTGTAGCGGCTGAATTGCCGGCTAGCCATCGCTGTTACCGTTTCTCACGATTTTGTTACACAATAGGGCGGGTCGTTGCTGCCTCCGTGCAACTAGTACTATTGCCACCCCGGACATCACGTTATACTTGCTGACTAACAAACACTTTTGCCCCGGTCGCGTGAGATTTTTCTTTTCATGAAGTTTACAGCCTTGCCGCGCCTGCGCGCCCTGCCGCTGACTGCCGTGCGCGCCCTGATCTCGCTGGCGGCGGTGTTGCTGGCCGCCTGGACCCAATGGCCGCCCGCCGGCCTGGGCTGGACCAGCGCGGACGAGTGGCTGCGCGACCAGGTGCTGCGCCAGCAGGCGTCGGCGCAGCCCGAGCTGCGGCTGGCGGTGGTCGACGTCGACGAGGGCAGCCTGGCCGCGCTCGGCCCGTGGCCGTGGCCGCGCGAACGCATCGCCAGCCTGGTCGAGCAATTGCTGGGCGCCTACGGCGCGCGCGGCGTCGCGCTCGACCTGGTGCTGCCCGAACCGGCCGACGCCGCCGGCGACACGCGCCTGGCCATGCTGGCCCGGCACGGCCCGCTGGTGCTGCCGCAGGCGTTCGACTTCAACGGCAACCTGCCGCTGCGGGTCGGCCAGCTGGCCGGCGGCACGCCGTCGCCCCGGCCCGGCGACGCCGTGGTCGCCAGCGGCTACGTGGCCAACCACGCCGGCCTGGCGCGCGCCGCCCACATCGGCAACATCGGCTTCATTCCCGACCGGGACGGCGTGATCCGCCACCTGCCGATGCAAACCTGGTTCGACGGCCGCCGCTTCCCGACGCTGTCGCTGGCCCTGCTCGACTGCTGCGGCGGCAGCGCGCCGGCCGCCAGCGGCCCCACCGGCGGCCTGCAGCGCGGCGACGGCCTGCGCCGCCTGCCGTACAGCCGCAGCTGGGAAGCATACGCGGTGATCCCGGCCCGCATGGTCCTCGACCTGTCGGCGCCGCCGGGGCTGCTGCGCGACAAGCTGGTGCTGGTCGGTTCCTCCTCGCTGGGCCTGGCCGACCGGGTCGCCACGCCGCTGTCGCCGTCCACCAGCGGCCTGCTGGTGCACGCGGCCGCGCTGACGGCCCAGCTCGACGCCCGCGCCGGCCTGGCGCCGGCGCCCTGGCCGGGCCGCTGGATCGCGCTGCTGTTCGCCGCCGCCACCGCCGCGCTGAGCGTCCACACGCTGGCGCGCCAGTCGGCGCTGGCCAATATCGCGCTGCTGGCCGCGGCCTCGCTGCTGTGGCTGGGACTGGCCTACCTGATGGTGCCGCACGACGCCCTGTTCGCCGGCAGCGGCCCGCTGCTGAGCAACCTGTTCCTGCTGGCGGTGGGCGTGCCGTTCGCCTGGCAGGTGGCGCAGGGCCAGTCGCGCCGCCTGCTCGACACGCTGCGCCAGTACGTGGCCGACGCCGTGGTCGACGAGCTGTTGCGCCACAACCTGGCCGATCCGCTCAAGCCCAGCCATTGCGAGGTGACCACGCTGATCGCCGACATGCAGGGCTACACCGGCCACGTGTCGGCGCTGCCGCTGGAACAGGCCGCCGAGCTCACGCGCTCCTTCCTCGATTGCCTGACCGGGCCGGTGCTGGCGGCGCGCGGCACGCTGGACAAATTCACCGGCGACGGCCTGGTGGCCTTCTGGGGCGCGCCGCTGCCGGTGGCCGACCATGCCGACCAGGCGCTCGACGCCGCCGCCGCCATCCTGGCCGGCATGCGCGAGTTCAACCGCAAGCGCGCGCGCCAGGGGCTGGCGCCGATCCGGGTACGCATCGGCATCGAGAGCGGGCGCGCCATGGCCGGCGATTTTGGCTCGGCCTCGCGCAGCATATATACTGCGGTCGGCGACAGCGTCAACGTGGCGTCGCGGCTGGAAACGGCGGCGCGCGACCTGCCCTATGACGTCATCATCGGTCCCGGCACCGCCGCGCTGTGCCGCCGCCACCAGCTGCGCCACATCGGCGCGACCACCTTGCGCGGCAAGGAACACCCGACTACCCTGTACACCCTGGCGCCGCGGTCGCCACAAGAAGGAGCGCTGTGAAGAATTGCCTTTCTGCCCTGCTGGGCGGATTATTGCTGAGCTGCGCGGCCCATGCGCAGCAGGCCCCGCCCGAGGACGACCTGTATCTGAGGGCGATGCAGTCGATCGCCGACGGCCGCCAGGAAGACGCCAGCCAGATCCTCGACCGCATGATCGCCCAGGGGCCGCGCCACGCCGGCGAATGGCTGGACCTGGCCATGGTGCAGTGCGCGCTGGGCCGCAACAGCGACGCCGAAACCCTGTTTGCCCGCATCGAGCGCGAGTTCGCGCCGCCGCAGGGCATCCGCGACATCATCGCCCAGCAGCGCCTGCAGGGCTGCTACCGCTGGAAGCCGCAGTCCGTGTGGAGCCTGAGCGCGGCGTACGGCTACGACAGCAACGTCAACCAGGGCGCCAGCTTCCCCTACTACACCGACGGCAACGGCCTGCCGATCGAGCTGCTGCCCGAGTACAAGCCGCACGCCGACCACTACAAGGTGCTGTCGGGCGACTACCTGCGCGAGCTCGACGCCGAGGGCGACCTGGTGTTCGCCCAGGTGCACGCGCGCCAGTACCGCCACGAGTCGGCCTACAACTCGGCCTCGCTGTTTGCCGGCGCCGAGCACCCGTGGCGGGCGGCGCGCTGGCAGATGCGCAGCTCGGCGCTGGTGGGCATGCTGACCCTGGGCGGCGTGCTGTACCAGCAGCAGGTGCAGGCGCAGCTGCGCGCCGCGCCGCCGCTGACGCTGCCCAAGGGCTATGACTTCGGCGTGCTGGGCAGCGTGTCCTACACCAGCTACAAGACGCTGACCCATTTCGACTCGGCCACCTACGAGCTGCGCAACGTGCTTGGCTACCGCAACGACCGCACCCAGGCGCAGGCGGCGCTGGGCTACCAGTACGACCATGGCGACAGCGACCGCCCCGGCGGCGACCGCGGCGGCTTGTCGGCGCGGCTGTACGCGCGCCACATGCTCAGCGCCGGGCTGCAGGGCGAGTTCGAGCTGGTCGGCCAGCAATGGCGCGGCAGGGCGGTGTATTCGCCCGGCGTGATCGAGCAGACGCGCCACCAGAACAACCTGGTGCTGCGCGCCGTGCTGAGCTACCCGCTGCAGCGCGACCAGACCGTGCAGCTGGAATGGCGCCAGGTGCGTAACCGGGAAAATATTTCCATCTTCCAGTACGATAGCCACCAGATCCAGCTGAGCTGGCGCTGGAGCGGCTTGTAATGCGCGCCCCCGCCGCCACCTGCAACAAACTGCAACAATCCGCCCGGCGCAGCAAGAAATTGGGTATAAGTAACACTTGAACAGGGAATATCACTGCCATCGCAGCGTCGATGGCCGGCAAACCACCGACCTATGAGCAAGCCGACCGACACCGCACCGCCACCACCGGCCGCCGACAGCGCGGCCGGCACCGAAGCACCGACGCAGAATGTGCAGGTGCACCTGCGCAAAATCCCGCTGCTCGCCGGCCTCAACGACGAGGAGGTGCAGCGCATCAAGGGCGAGCTGCGCTTCCGCCAGTACGCCAAGCGCGACGTGGTGCTGCACAAGGGCGCGGCCGGCGACGGCCTGCTGTTCCTGCTGGCCGGCCAGCTGCAGGTGATCGACGTGACCGAGGACGGCCGCGCGATCGGCCTGCGCATGCTGGCCCCGGGCGACTTCTTCGGCGAGATCGCCGTCATCAACGGCTCCCAGCGCACCGCCTCGGTGGTGGCGATGAGTTCGGTGCTGGTGGCCTTCCTGCCGGCGCCGGCCGCGCTGCACATGTTCTCGCACTCGCCGTCGGTGGCCAACCTGATGCTGCGCCACCTGGCCGCCAAGATCCAGCGCGATTCCGAGTTCCGCTCCCTGCTCAGCATCAACAACACCACGCGCCGCATCTACACCTACCTGGTGCAGATGAAAACCCCGCCGCAGCAGCCGGGCCAGCCCGAGGTGGTGGAGAACCTGCCGACCCACCAGGACATCGCCAACATGATCAACACCAGCCGCGAAACGGTGACGCGGGCGCTGACCACGCTGACCCAGCAAGGCATTATTCAAAAAGAAACTCACCGCCTGATCATCGTCGACCCGCAAGCCCTGCAAAAGCTGGTCGAGGGCTCCTGACGCGCGCCGTCCCCGCTGGGGCCTGGTGTATAATTGCCGGCTTTTCGCGCCGCCCCGGCGGCGCCCCCTACCGTCCCAAACCATGACCAACAACACCCTCTTCCCCCGCCGCGCCGGAGCCCGACCATGATCATCCTGGGGCGCCTGCGCAACATCGCCAGCTACCGCGGCTTCATCCTCGGCAGCGTGCAGCGCGAGTTCCAGTCCAAGTACCGCAACTCCATCCTCGGCGCGGCCTGGACCGTGCTCAATCCGCTGGCCATGATCGTGGTCTACACGGTGATCTTTTCCCAGGTGATGCACAACCGCCTGGCCGGCAACACCTCGGCCTTCGGCTACAGCATCTACCTGTGCGCCGGCGTGCTGACCTGGAACCTGTTCGCGGAGATCACCACCCGCGCGCAGACCGTGTTCATCGACAACGCCGGCCTGATCAAGAAGATCAGCTTCCCGCGCATCTGCCTGCCGATCATCGTGGTGACCAACGCGCTGCTGAACTTTGCCATCATCTTCGGCCTGTTCACCGCCTTCCTGATCGTCTCGGACAACTTCCCCGGCTGGCTCTACGCCGCCCTGCTGCCGGTGCTGGCGCTGCAGATCGCGCTGGCGATCGGGCTGGGCATGGTGCTGGCCGTGCTCAACGTGTTCTTCCGCGACGTCGGCCAGTTCTTCACCATCGCGCTGCAGTTCTGGTTCTGGTTCACCCCGGTCGTGTACCCGGTCGCCGCGCTGCCGGCCGAGGTGCGGGCCATGCTCAAGTGGAATCCGATGGCGCCGGTGATCGGCGCCTACCAGGACATCCTGGTGCAACACACACTGCCCGACTGGGGCACCCTGCTGCCGGCCGTCGCGCTGGCAGTCCTGCTGTGCCTGCTGGGCATGCAACTGTTCCGCAAGCGCGCGGGAGAAATGGTGGACGAACTGTGAACGGCAGCATACGCGTCAACAACCTGGGCAAGGCCTACCGCCGCTACCCCAACCACCGCGCCCGCCTGCTGGAATGGCTGATGCCGTCCCGCGGGCCGCGCCACGACACCATCTGGGTGCTCAAGGATATCAACTTCAGCGTCGCCCCCGGCCAGGCGCTGGGCATCATCGGCATCAACGGCGCCGGCAAGAGCACGCTGCTCAAGCTGATCACCGGCACCGCCGCGGCCACCGTCGGCAGCGTCCAGATCGGCGGCCGCGTGGCCGCCATGCTGGAGCTGGGCATGGGCTTCCACCCGGACTTCAGCGGCCGCCAGAACTGTTATATGGCGGGCCAGCTGCTGGGCCTGACCGTGGGCGAGCTCGACGCGCTGATGCCGCAGATCGAGGCCTTCGCCGAGATCGGCGAATACATCGACCAGCCGGTGCGCGTGTATTCGAGCGGCATGCAGATGCGGCTGGCCTTCAGCGTGGCCACCGCGCGCCGCCCGGACGTGCTGATCGTCGACGAGGCGCTGTCGGTGGGCGACGCCTACTTCCAGCACAAGAGCTTTGAACGCATCCGCGCCTTCCGCGCCGAGGGCACCACGCTGCTGATCGTCTCGCACGACAAGGGCGCGATCCAGTCGGTGTGCGACCGCGCCATCCTGCTCGACCGCGGCCGCGTCAGCAAGGAGGGCACGCCGGAGGAGATCATGGACCTGTACAACGCCATGCTGGCCGAGCGCGAAGGCGACTCGGTGCGCCAGGAAACGCTGGACAACGGCAAGGTGCAGACCATCTCCGGCACCGGCCAGGCCACGGTCGAGCACATCGCGCTGCTCAAGGACGACGGCGAGGCGGCCGAGGTGCACGGCGTCGGCAGCGACGTCACGCTGCGCATCACGGTGGCGATCCACGCCGACCTGCCGGAACTGACGCTGGGCTACCGCATCAAGGACCGGCTGGGCCAGAACATTTTCGGCACCAACACCTTCCACAAGCTGCAGCCGCTGACCGACCTGCGCGCCGGCCAGCGCCTGACGCTGCGCGCCCGCTTCCCGCTCAACCTGGGGCCGGGCAGCTATTCGGTGGCGACCGCGCTGCACAGCAGCGACAACCACCTGGGCGAGAACTACGAATGGCGCGACCTGGCGCTGGTGTTCGAAGTGATGAACCTCAAGCACAGCTATTTCGAGGGTTGCACCTGGCTCGACCCGCAGATAGCCGTCGACTATGGAGTGGCGCAATGAGCCTGACTTCCCATGCCGTCAATTTCGAGGACGTGCTGCTGTGGCGCGCGCTGGGCCACGTGGCCGACGGCCGCTACCTCGATGTCGGCGCGGCCGACCCGCTGGCCGGCTCGGCCACCCAGCTGTTCTACCAGCGCGGCTGGCACGGCGTCAACCTGGAGCCGTCGCACTCGCACCTGCGCCGGCTGCGCATCGCCCGCCCGGCCGACATCAACCTGCCGCTGGCGGCCGCGGCCGCGGCGGGCAGCGCGCCCTTCCATGAAGTGCCGGACACGCCGCTGTCGACGCTGGACGCCGGCCTGGCCGCGCAGTACCGCGCGGCCGGACACGAGGTGGTGCTGCGCCAGGCCGCGCTGCAGACGCTCGACCAGGTGTGCGCCGCCCATGTCGACGGCCCGCTGCACTTTGTCCACATCGGCACCGCCGACCCGGCCGCGGTGCTGGCCGGCTTCGACCTCGAGCGCTGGCAGCCGTGGATCGTGGTGCTGCGCGCGGCCGCGCCGGCGCTGGCGCGGGCCGGCTACACGCTGGCCTACCACGACGGCTGGAAGCACTATTATGTGTCGCCGCGCCACGGCGCGCTGGCGGCCGCGCTGCAACTGCCGCCGCACCCGGGCGACGGCTTCACGCTGGCCGAGGGCCATGCGCTGAGCTTTCCGCTGGACGCGTGGCGCGCGCGCACCGCGGCCGCCGAGGCCGAGGCCGCGACGTCGCGCACCTGGGCCCTGGCCCACGTCGAGGAATGGAAGCACAAGTACGCCCAGCTCGAGGCGCAGCGCGAGCGCGGCGACCTGCTCGAGGGCGAACTGGCGCGCGTGCGCGCCAGCGCCGAGGAGCTGACCCGGCGTGGCGAGCACGACCGTCAACACTATCTGGAGCAGCGCCAGCAGCTCGACCAGCGCCTGGCCGCCGAGCAGGCGCGCGCGCAGCAGGCCGAGCAGCAACTGCCGCACCTGAACGCGCGCGCGGCCGCGGCCGACGCGGCCGAGGCGGCGCTGGCCGGGATCCACGCCAGCCTGTCGTGGCGCCTGACGCTGCCGCTGCGCGAAGGCAAATTCCTGCTGCGCCGCGCGGCCGGCTGGCTGCGCCGCCTGCCGCGCCGCGCGCGCGCCGCCGTGACGGGCCGCGTCAAGCGCCTGCTGGGCGCGACGCTGGTCTACATCAACCGCCGGCCCAAGCTGTCGTTCTTCCTGCGCCACCAGCTGGCGCGGCTGCCGCTGCTCAAGCCGCTGGCGCGCGCCGTGCACGCGCGCATGGTGCAGCACCAGGCCAGCGTGCCGCCGGCCGCCCAGGCCGCGCCGGCGCCGGCCGCCGACACCACGCCGGCCAACCTGGGCCAGCTGCCCGACGCCGCGCGCCGCGTGTTCGAGGACCTGCGCCGCTCCGCCCCCCACTCCTGACCACCACATCCTATGCGTATCGTAATTGACCTGCAAGCCTGCCAGGGCTCCAGCACACATCGCGGCATCGGCCGCTACTCGATGGCGCTGCTGCAAGCAATGCTCAAGCGCGCCGGCGGCCACGAGCTGCACATCGCGCTCAACCACCGCTTCCCGGACAGCGTGGCGCTGCTGCGCGGCACGCTGGGCCAGCTGCTGCCGCAAAGCCGGATCCACGCCTACGAGCTGCCGTCGCACATCTGGGAGCACCAGACCCAGAACAGCTGGCGCCTGCGCGCGGCCGAGCAGTTGCGCGAGCATTACCTGGCCAGCCTGAAGCCGGACGTGGTGCACATCTCGAGCCTGTTCGAAGGCCTGGGCGAGGACGCCTGCGCCTCGGTGCTGCACAGCCGCGGCCAGTTCGACACCGCCGTCACGCTGTACGACCTGATCCCGCTGATGCGCAAGGAAACCTACCTGACCGACCCGCACGTGGCCAACTGGTACTACCGCAAGCTGCAAAGCCTGAAGAACGCTGAGCTGCTGCTGGCCATCTCCGGCCACTCGAAGCAGGAGGCGATGGACGCGCTGCAACTGCCGGAACAGCAGGTGGCCAATATCTCGTCGGCGGTGGACGAGATCTTCCGCCCGCGCCAGCTGGCGCCGGAGGCCGAGATGGCGCTGCGCCAGCGCTACGGCCTGGGCCGCAAGTTCATCATGTACACCGGCGGCATCGACTACCGCAAGAATATCGAGGGCCTGATCGAGGCCTACGCGGCGCTGCCGGCGCCGCTGCGCGCCGGCCACCAGCTGGCCGTGGTGTGCAGCATCCCCGAGCACGACCGCCTGCGCCTGCAGGCGCTGGCCGCGCGCTTCAAGATCCCCAAGGGCGACCTGGTGCTGACCGGCTTCGTGCCGGACGACGACCTGGTGTCGCTGTACAACCTGACCGAGCTGTTCGTGTTCCCGTCGCTGCAGGAAGGCTTCGGCCTGCCGGCGCTGGAGGCGATGTCGTGCGGCGTGCCGGTGATCGGCTCGAACAACAGCAGCATCCCGGAAGTGATCGGCCGCGCCGACGCGCTGTTCGACCCCAACCGGGTCAGCGAGATCAGCGCCCGCATGCAGCAGGTGCTCGAGCAGCCGGCCTTCGGCGCGGCGCTGCGCGCGCACGGGCTGGAGCAGTGCAAGCTGTTCTCGTGGGACGCCAGCGCGCAAAAGACGCTGGCCGCCTTCGAGCAGGTGCACGAGCGCCGCCGCGACGGCGCCCGCGCGCTGGCCGCGGTGGCCGCCTGCGTCAGCGCCAACGGCGCCGCGCCGGCCGCCGCGCCGCGCCCGCGGCTGGCGTACTTCTCGCCGCTGCCGCCGGAACGCACCGGCGTGGCCGACCAGAGCGCCGAGCTGCTGCCGGAACTGGCGCGCTACTACGACATCGAGCTGGTGGTGGCGCAACCGGAGGTCGGCGACCGCTGGATGCTGGCCAACTTCCCGGTGCGCAGCGTGGCCTGGTTCGAGGCCCACGCCGAGCGCTACGACCGCATCCTCTACCACTTCGGCAACTCCGCCTTCCACGCGCACATGTTCGAGCTGGTGCAGCGCCATCCGGGCGTGGTGGTGCTGCACGACTTCTACCTGAGCGGCGCGGTGCACTACCTGTCGTCGCTGAACCGCGAGCCGAACGCCTACTGCCGCCTGCTGTACCAGTCGCACGGCTACCGCGCGCTGATCGAGGAGCTGGCCGAGGGCCGCGAGGCGTCCTACTACCACTACCCGTGCAACAAGCCAGTGCTCGACAGCGCGGCCGGCATCATCGTCCACTCGCGCTATTCGCAACACCTGGCCGAGCGCTGGTACGGCGCCGGCAAGGCCGCCGACTGGCGCTACATCCCGCTGCTGCGCGCGCTGCCCGGCCCGCTCGACCGCGCCGCCGCGCGCGCCAGGCTGGGGCTGACCGACGACGATTTCCTGGTGTGCTCGTTCGGCCTGATCGCGGTCACCAAGTGCAACGAGAAAATCCTGGAAGCGTGGCTGAACTCGGCGCTGGCGGACGACCGGCGCTGCCGCCTGGTGTTTGTCGGCGAGAACCACGTCGGCCCGTTCGGCAACGCGCTGACGGCCCGCATGGCCGGCGCGCGCAACGTCCAGATCACCGGCTTCGTGTCGATGGAAATGTTCCGCACCTACCTGGCGGCGGCCGATTGCGCGGTGCAGCTGCGCAGCCGCTCGCGCGGCGAAACCTCGGGCACCATCCTCGACAGCCTGGCCTACCGCCTGCCCACCATCATCAACGCCCACGGCTCGGCGGCCGAGATGCCGGCGCACGTGGTGCTCAAGCTGCAGGATGAGTTCAGCGGCGAGGAGCTCAGCGCGGCCATCCTGCGCCTGCGCGACGACCCCGCCATGGCGCGGCAGCTGGTCGACAACGGCGTCGCCTACATGCAGGACGTGCACCATCCGGCCAGCGTCGGCGCCGCCTACCACGAGGCGATCGAGCACTTCGCCCGCAACAGCCCGCGCGCGCACTACGAGACGCTGGTGCGCCAGCTGGGCGCGATCGACGCCGCCTTCGCGCCGGCCCCGCAGGACTGGGTGCAGGTGGCGGCCGCGCAGGCCGCCAACGCGCCGGCCGACGGCCTGCCGCAGCTGCTGGTCGACATCACCGGCGCCGAGGACGACGCCGAGGTCCGGGACGGGCTGCTGGCGCTGCTGCAAGCGCCGCCGTCCGGCCGCCGGGTCGAACCGGTGGTGTGGCGCGACGACACGCTGCACTACGCGCGCCGCGCCACGCTGGCGCTGATCGGCCGCGCCGACCTGACGCTGGAGGACGCCGTGGCCGACGTCAAGCCGCACGACAGCCTGCTGGTGCTGGGCGCGCCGGCGCCGGCGCGGGACCAGGCGCTGGCCAACCGCGGCGTGACGCTGCTGGCGCGCGAGGCGCTGGCGGCGCTGTTGCCGGCCGGCCGCGCCGCGCCGGCCGCGCTGGCAGCCGGGGGGGGCGCCGATGCGTCCTGACGCCGCGCCGCAACTGCTGGTCGACCTGTCGGAACTGGTGCGGCACGACGCCCGCTCCGGCATCCAGCGCGTCGCCCGCGGCCTGCTGCAGGCGCTGCTGGCGGCGCCGCCGGCCGGCTACCGCGTGCGGCCGGTGTACGACGCCGGCGGCTACTACGCCTACGCGGCCAGCGGCCAGGACGCGGCGGGCCAGCCCTGCCACGTGCCGGCCGCGGCCGGCGAGGAACAGCCGCTGCAGGTACGCGATGGCGACCTGTTTGTCGGCGTCGACCTGGCGCTCGAGGCCGTGGTGCGCAACCGGGCGGTGCTGGCCGACCTGCGGGCGCACGGCGTGCGCCTGTATTTCATGGTGTACGACCTGCTGCCGCTGCGCCATCCGGAGTGGTTCGCCGACGGCATGGCGGACGCGTTCGGGCGCTGGCTGGAGACGGCGGCCGCGCTGGCCGACGGCCTGGTGTGCAACGCCCGCGCCACCGCCGACGACCTGCTGGCCTGGCTGGACGAGCGGCCGCCGCAACGCGCGCGGCCGCTGCGGATCGGCTGCGCCGGCCTGGGCGCCGACCTGGCCGCCACGCTGCCCACCCGCGGCGGCGGCGACGCCGCCATGCTGGCGCAGCTGGCCGCGCGGCCGACGCTGCTGATGGTGGGCACGCTGGAGCCGCGCAAGATGCAGGGCCAGGCGCTGGACGCGCTGGAACTGCTGTGGCAGCAGGGCCTGGACGCCAACCTGGTCATCGTCGGCAAGCCCGGCTGGCGCATGGGGACGCTGGCCGAACGGCTGCGCCACCACGCCGAAGGCGGCCGCCGCCTGTTCTGGCTGGAGCAGGCCAGCGATGAATTGCTGCTGCGCCTGTACCGCGACAGCACCGCGCTGCTGGCGGCCTCGCAGGGCGAGGGCTACGGCCTGCCGCTGATCGAGGCGGCGCAGCACGGCTTGCCGGTGATCGCGCGCGACCTGCCGGTGTTCCGCGAAGTGGGCGGCAGCCACGCCTGGTACTTCGACGCCGGCGACGGCGCGCAGCTGGCGGCCGCGCTGCGCGCCTGGCTGGCGCTGCGCGAGAGCGGCCAGGCCCCGGCCTCGGCCGGCATGCCGCGGCTGGACTGGGCGGCCAGCGCGGACCAGCTGCTGGCCTGCGTGCGCGACCAGCGCTGGTACGGCGGCGCGCCGGTGCGTTTACCCTGAAGTTACAAATTATCACAAATTAGCGCGGCGCCGGCCGCCGCCGCCGCGCCGCCAAACCCTGCAAACATGCGGCGCCGCGGCGGTTTCGCCGCCGCCGCGGGCGCGGCGGAAAAATTGTCTATTTCGTAATCAGCCAGTATACTGCGCTACTTCTTATCCATTTCCAGGCTTCGCTTCCCCTTATGCTGTCACGTCCCACCGCCCATGGCGCACTGACTCAACGCTGGTTACCGCTACTGCTGGGCATCAACGTCATGCTGCTGCTGTTCTACCTGGCCTTTGACTATCAGTTGGTGTACCACTCCGACGCCGCGGTCAAGAATCTGCTGGCGCAGGAGATCGTCGACACCGGCCGCTACTTCCCGCCGGACTGGAACTACGTCAACAGCGACCTGTGGGTGTTCTACACCCACACCTTCATCGTGCCGCTGCTGCGCTTCATGCCCAACGGCTACCTGGTGGCGGTGATCTCCGACCTGGTCACCGCCGCCCTGATCCTGTACGGCAGCTGGCTGCTGACCGGCCTGCTCGAACAATCGCGCCTGGCGCGCCTGCTGGGCATGCTGGTGGTCAGCAGCGGCATGTCGCTGATCATGGCCGAGCACATCTACGGCCAGGCCGCCTACGGCTCGATGTATTACATGGCCTGCTTCCTGCTGTACGCCTACTGGCAGCTGAGCCAGGCGCGCGGCCACCGCATCGCGCTGTGGGGCGCGGCCACCACGGTGCTGGTGATCCTGGTGTTCTGGGCCAATCCGCAGCGCGCGCTGCTGTTCTACGGCCTGCCGCTGATGAGCGCCGCCGTGGTCCAGCAGATGCTGGAAACGCGCGCCGCCCGCAGCGAACAGCGGCGCCCGCAGCGGCGCCATGCCGCCATGCTGGCGCTGCTGCTGGCGGCCACCGTGGCCGGCGTCCTGATCAACAAGGCCACGCTGCGCAACGTCAACGTCGGCGCCGGCCTGACGCTGATCAACTGGCTCGATTTCAACGGCATGCTGCACAACCTGACGGCCGTCGTGGCCGGCCTGATGAGCCTGTTCGACGGCATCCCGCGCGCCAACAGCAAGGTGGCCTCGCTGTTCGGCGTGTACTCGGCGCTGCGCCTGCTGGGCGCGCTGGTCCTGCTGGGCTTGCTGCCGTGGGCGCTGTACAAGGCGCTGCAGGCGCGCCGCAACTCGCGCCAGCTGGTGGTGGTGTTTGCCGCGGTCTCGTTCTGCGCCAACCTGTTCGTCATGGTCACCACCTCGCTGGCCGACATGGGCTCGCCCGACGCGTCGGTGCGCTACCTGGTGCCGTCGCTGCTGTACATGCTGCTGATCCTGGTCGGCGTGCTGGTCGACCGGCGCGCGCTGGCGCCGGCCGCGCGCGCGGCCGGCCTGGCCGCCATCGCGCTGCTGGCCACCAGCGGCCCGACCTCGCTGCTCTACCCCTACAACGAATTCATCCACCTGAAGGTGGACCACCTGAAGGTGCAGACACCGGACCAGCAGGTGGCCAATTTCCTGCGCGACCAGGGCCTCAAGTACGGCTACGCGACGTTCTGGAACGCCGGCAAGATCACCGTGCTCAGCGACAGCGCGGTCAAGGTGCGCCAGGTGGCGCTGGAGCGCGGCCTGCCGCAGCCCAGCCGCCGGCTGTCGTCGAACCGCTGGTACACGCCCGAGGCCTGGCAGGGCGAAACCTTTTTGATGCTGCGCGAAGAGGAGCTGCCGTTCCTCGACCAGCCGGCGCTCGCCCGCGTCGCCGGCCAGCCGCGCGTGCTGCGCGTGCAGAACCTGACGGTGCTGGTCTACCCGGGCAACCTCGCGGCCAGCCTGCCGTGGGACCTGTCGCCGCGTTCGCCGGCGCGCTACGCCATGGACAGCCATACGCTGCACCAGATCGGCCATCTGGACAGCGCGCTGCAGGCGCTGGTGGCCAACCCCGGCGAAAGCGGCACGCTGCACTTCGGCCCGATGCGCGACCTGGCGGCCGGCAGCTACGACGTCGGTTTCGACATTGAAACCAGCGGCGACGGCGTCGACGACTTCGGCCACCTCGACATCGCCACCGAGAGCGGCAACAAGATCCACGCCAACCAGCCCATCACCCGGGCCGGCAAGCAGCGCGTCGTGCTGCGGCTCGACACCCGGACCGCGCTCAGCCAGCTTGAATTCCGCGTGTTCAGCAGCGGCAAGGGCCAATTCATCATGCGCGGCGTCGACATCGTCCGCCGCGCCCAGGAGAACCACTAATGCTCGTCCCCCCGCAAGCCCCCCTGATTTCCGTCGTGATCCCGGTCTACAAGGCCGAGAACATCCTCGACGAACTGTATCGCCGCCTGCGCGACGCGATCGAACCGATCAGCCCGCATTTTGAGATCGTGCTGGTCGAGGACTGCGGCGGCGACCGCTCGTGGGACGTCATCGAGCGCCTGGCCGCGGCCGACCCGCGCGTGGTCGGCCTGCAGTTTTCACGCAACTTCGGCCAGCACTACGGCATCACCGCCGGCCTGGACCAGTGCCGCGGCGACTGGGTGGTGGTGATGGACTGCGACCTGCAGGACGCGCCGGAGGAAATCCCGCGCCTGTACAGCAAGGCCCGCGAAGGCTACGACGTGGTGCTGGCGCTGCGCGGCGAACGCCAGGACCCGCCGCTCAAGCGCTTCACCTCGTGGCTGTTCTACCGCCTGTTCAGCTATCTGGCCGACATCGATTTCGACGGCGACAGCGGCAACTTCCGCATCATGTCGCGCCAGGTGGTGAAGAACTTCAACCGCATGCGCGAGCAGCTGCGCTTCTTCGGCGGCCATGTGCAGTGGATGGGCTTTCCCACCACCGGCATCCAGGTCCGGCACGCCGAGCGCGCCGAGGGCAAGTCGACCTACACCTTCGCCAAGCTGTGGAAGCTGGCGGCCGACACCATCATCGCCTACTCCGACAAGCCGCTGCGCATGGCCGCGCGGCTGGGCCTGACGATGGCGGCGGTGTCGGTGGCCTTTGGCGCCTACATCCTGATCCGCTCGATGATCCAGAGCTCGCCGATCCCGGGCTGGTCCAGCCTGATCGTCTCGCTGTACTTCATCGGCGGCCTGATCATCGGCATCCTCGGCATCCTCGGCGTCTACCTGGGCAAGACCTTCGACGAGGCCAAGAAGCGCCCGCTGTACATCGTGCGCCGCGCCACCCCCAACGCCGGCGAGCTGGCCCATGACTGAGGCCGCCCGCCCCCTGCTGACGGCGGCGCCGTGGGACGTGGCCGCGCTCGGCATGCCGGCCTGGGAGCTGCGCGACGCCAGCCCGGCCGCGCTGCAACTGGCCGACGCCACGCCCGGCCACCAGACCATCAAGCTCGACCCGCTGGCCGACAAGCGCGCGCTGCACCGGCACGGCTTCTACTACACCGACACGCTGCTCGAGACGGTCGGCACGCGCGCCCAGCTGCGCGCGCTCAAGCCGCTCGACGGCCACAATATGTCGAGCGCGGCGCGCATCGTCGACATCCGCCGCGAGTTCGATCTCGAACAGGCGGTGGCGATCTGCCACGGCGCCTTCGCCCACGGCCGCTTCCACCGCGACTTCCAGGTCGACGCGGCCGCCGCCGACCTGCGCTACGACAACTGGCTGCGCCAGCTGGCCGCGGCCGGCCAGGTCTACGGCCTGTACGCCGAAGGCACGCTGGCCGGCTTCATCGCCTGCAAGGACAACGCGCTGCTGCTGCACGCGGTGGCGCCGGCCTGGCGCGGCCGCGGCCTGGCCAAATACTGGTGGCGCCAGGTCATCCTGGAACTGCTCAACAGCGGCCACGACACCGTCACCAGCTCCATTTCGGCCGGCAACATGGCGGTGCTGAACCTGTACGCCAGCCAGGGTTTTTCCTTCCGCCATCCGCAAGACATCTACCACCGCATCGTTAAGCAAAGCCCACCATGAACTACATCTATATCGCCCTGACCATCGCCTTCACCGTGTTCGGCCAGCTGGCCATCAAGAGCCAGGTGATGGCGGCCGGCGCATTGCCGGCCGCCGGCGCCGACAAGCTGGCCTACCTGATCCGGCTGCTGCTCAACCCGCTGATCATCGCCGCCTTCGCCGCCGCCTTCCTGGCCTCGATCTGCTGGATGGGCGCCATGACCAAATTCCCGCTCAGCCAGGCCTATCCGTTCATGGCCCTCAACTTCGTCATCGTGCTGGCCCTCAGCGCGTGGATGTTCAACGAACCGGTCTCGTCCATGCGCATGCTGGGCATGGCCTTGATCTGTATCGGCACCGTCATCGCCGCCCAAGAATGAAAGATCCCACCATGCAAGCCATCCCCTTCAACAAGCCCTTCATGACCGGCCGCGAGCTGTGGTACATCGCCCAGGCCCACACCAACGGCCATCTGTCCGGCGACGGCCAGTTCACCAAGAAATGCCACGCCTGGCTCGAGCGCACCACCGGCGCCCGCCGCGCGCTGCTGACCCACTCGTGCACGGCGGCGCTGGAAATGGCGGCGCTGCTGGCCGACCTGCAGCCGGGCGACGAAGTGATCATGCCGTCCTACACCTTCGTCTCGACCGCCAACGCCTTCGTCATGCGCGGCGCGGTGCCGGTGTTCGTCGACATCCGCCCGGACACGCTCAACCTCGACGAGACCAGGATCGAGGCCGCCATCACGCCGCGCACCAAGGTGATCCTGCCGGTGCACTACGCCGGCGTCGCCTGCGAGATGGACACCATCATGGAGATCGCCGGCCGCCACGGCCTGTTCGTGATCGAGGACGCGGCGCAGGGCATCATGTCGACCTACAAGGGGCGGCCGCTGGGCACCATCGGCCACATGGGCGCTTACTCCTTCCACGAGACCAAGAACATCATCGCCGGCGAAGGCGGCGCGCTGCTGGTGAACGACCCGGCGCTGGCCGACCGCGCCGAGATCATCCGCGAAAAGGGGACCAACCGCAGCCAGTTCTTCCGCGGCCAGGTCGACAAATACACCTGGGTCGACATCGGTTCATCCTACCTGCCGGGCGAGGTGATCGCCGCCTTCCTGTGGGCGCAGATGGAAGAAGCCGACAACATCACCGCGCGCCGCCTGGCGCTGTGGGACAACTACCATGCGGCGCTGGCGCCGCTGGAGGCCGCGGGCAAGCTGCGCCGTCCAGTGCTGCCGGACGGCTGCCAGCACAACGCCCACATGTACTACATCCTGCTGGAATCGCTGGAACACCGCAGCCGCGTGATCGGCAACCTGAAACGCCAGGGCGTGTCCGCCGTGTTCCACTACGTGCCGCTGCACAGCGCGCCGTATGGCGTCAAGCACAGCCGCCACCATGGCGGCATGGAGCAGACCGACCAGCTGTCGGACCGCCTGCTGCGCCTGCCGTTGTGGGTGGGGCTGGAAGAAGAGCAGCAACGCGTGCTGCGCGCGCTGAACGAAGCGCTGTAAGGGACGGGCATAAAAAAACCGCCGGCACCGGGCGCGCTCGAGAGCGCGTTCGGTGCCGGCGGTTTTTTATTGCCGCTTACTGCTTGGGCGCGCCGCCCAGCAGGAAGGCCAGCTTCTGCTTGGGCTTGGCCGTGGCCGCGCCGCCGAGGCTGGCGGTGGCGGCCGGCGCCGGCGCCTTGGCCGGCTCGTAGGGCTTGAGGAACCATGGATCGACCTTCTCGCGGCGGCTGCCGTAGGTCGGCGCGCCGGCTGCGCGCGGCGGACGCTCGCTGCGCTCGCCACGGCCGCCGGCAGACGACGAGGACGGGAACGACGACGACGACGGCGCGCGGCCCCCCTCGTCGCGGCGCGGACGGCGTTCGCCGCGCTCGTCGCCGCCGTAGCTTGGGGCCGGGTTGAAGCCGGTCAGCTCGCCGCGGCGGATGGTCTGCTTGATCAGTTTTTCGATGTCGGCCAGCAGGCGTTCATCCTTGTCCGAGTAGATCGACAGCGCGTCGCCCGAGGCGCCGGCGCGGCCGGTGCGGCCGATGCGGTGCACATAATCCTCGGCGTTGTACGGCAGGTCGTAGTTGATCACGCACGGCAGGTCGGTGATGTCGAGGCCGCGCGCGGCGACGTCGGTGGCGACCAGGATGTCGATCTCGCCCTTCTTGAACGATTCCAGCGCGGCCATGCGCTCCTGCTGGGTCTTGTCGCCGTGGATGGCGACCGCCTTCATGCCCTCCTGCTCCAGCCCCTTGGCCAGGCGCGAGGCGCCGATCTTGGTGTTGGAGAAGATGATCACCTGCTTGAGCTCGCGCTGGCGCAGCAGATGCGCGGTCAGGGCATGCTTCTGGTTTTCCGGCACCTTGTAGACCACCTGGGTGACCTTGTCGGCGGTCTGGTTGCTGCGCGCCACCTCGATCGTCACCGGGTTGCTGAGGAAGGTGTTGGCCAGCTTCTTGATCTCCGGCGAGAAGGTGGCCGAGAACATCAGGTTCTGGCGCTTGGCCGGCAGCAGGTTGATGATGCGCTGCAGGTCGGGCAGGAAGCCCATGTCCAGCATGCGGTCGGCCTCGTCCATGACCAGCATCTGCACCTGGCCCAGGCTGATGTTCTTCTGTTCCACGTGGTCCAGCAGGCGGCCCGGCGTGGCGATGACGATCTCGACGCCGGCCTTGAGGATCACGGTCTGGCCCTTCATGTCCATGCCGCCGAACACCACGGTCGAGCGCAGCGGCGTGTGCTGGGCGTAGGCCTTGACGTTCTCGGCCACCTGCACCGCCAGTTCGCGGGTCGGCGTCAGGATCAGCGCGCGCACCGGGTGGCGCGCCGGCGAGGTGCTGGCGCTGGCGTGGGCCAGCAGCATCTGGATGATCGGCAGCGCGAAGCCGGCGGTCTTGCCGGTGCCGGTCTGGGCCGCGCCCATGACGTCGCGCCCCTGCAGCAGCACGGGGATGGCCTGGGCCTGGATCGGCGTCGGGTGCACATAACCCTGGTCGGTCAGCGCGCGCAGGATGGCCGGCGACAGGCCGAAGTCGGCGAAGCGGACCTGGTCGGGCTCGGCGGCGGCCGGCACAGCGGCTGGCGCGGCGGCTGGCGCGTCCTCGACAGCGGGGGCGGCGGCAACCGGCGCGGCTTCGACAGCGGCCTCGGCGGCTGGCGCAACTTCGACGGCGGGCGCGGCGGCGGCCACGGCGTCGGCAGCGGCTTCCGGAGCGGCGGACTCAATAACGGTCGGGGTGGTGATCTCGGTTTCGGACATAGTGTGTGCGGCGGCCCTGCGGCGGACAGCCAAGCTTTCTTCAATTAACAGATCTGCGCTGCCGGCCCGGGCTTGGTGTACGACTTGGAGGAAGTGCGGAAGGACCGGCGGGGCGGCGCGCGCTTAGCAGGATACAATGAGCGCCGTAAACTATACCCTAATTTCCGGCAACTGCGCTAAAAACCGCCGGCTTTTATATTAAAACCCTTGCATCAATGGTATGTATAATAACCAATCTGATCAGAATATCGTTTACATTCGTGCGCAGCTCCGCCCGCGCGACCCGTTACGCCACCGGATATCCCACCACCATGCACGTGCTTCCGCCGGTCCTGCGCCGCTGCCCTTCCCTATTGCTGTCCTGTTTGCTGATGCTGGGTTTCCTGCTGGCCTGGCTGCCGCCCACCGAAGCCGGCGCCGCGCCGGCGCCGTCGCTGCGCTTCAAGAAGCTGGGGCCGCTGGGCGGCGACGAGCCGTCGATGCTGTCGCTGCTGCAGGACCGCAAGGGCTTCGTCTGGGTCGGCACCCACACCAACGGCCTGTACCGCTACAACGGCTACCAGGCGGTCAAGTACATCAATAACCCGTCCGACCCGCACAGCCTGCCGCACGACCGCGTCTCGGCCATCTACGAGGACCGCCAGGGCCGCATCTGGGCCGGCACCCAGAACGGGCTGGCGCGCTTCAACCCGGAAAGCAACGACTTCACGCTGTTCGCGCCGGCGCCGGGCAAGGCGCCCAAGAACCACCGCATCATCAAGAACATCATTTCCGACGGCAAGAACGGCATGTGGGTCGGCAGCTGGGGCGGCCTGCAGCACTTCGATCCCAACACCGGCAAGTTCACCGTCTACGCCCACGACGACGCCGATCCGGCCAGCCTGGCCAGCAACGACCTGAACGCGCTGGCGCTGGACGCGCAGGGCGGCGTGTGGATCGGCACCTGGCCGGGCGGACTGGACTACCTGGCGCCGGGCGCCACCGGCTTCCGCCACCACCAGGTCGATCCGGCGCCCAAGCCGGACGCGCGCGTGAACATCGTGCGCGCGCTGCAGTTCGACAAGGGCGGCATGCTGTGGATCGGCACCGAGTCGGGCGTGATCCGCTGGGACGGCAAGCGCGACTGGGACACCCGCCAGGCCATCGCCTCGCCATACAGCCGCATCACCAACTTCAACCTCGACAACAAGGGCACGCTGTGGTGCACCACGCTGTCGGCCGGCCTGCTGCGCTGGAACGAGGCCAACGGCGAGTTCGACCAGTTCGTGCACGCGGCCGACGATCCCTACAGCCTGCCCGGCGACAACCTGCGCGCGGTGATGCAGGACCGCGGCGGCATGCTGTGGATCGCCTCCTTCACCGACGGCATCAGCCTGGCCAACCTGTCGAGCGAGGGCTTCACCCGCCACGTGCCGTTCCGCATCGACAGCCGCTCGGCGCCGGCCAGCAACGCGCTGCTGAGCCTGGCCCGCGCGCCGGGCGGGCGCATCTGGCTGGGCGGCAACGTCGGCATGAGCCTGTACGATCCGGCCACCAGCACCGTCATCAAGAGCTACCGCGCGGACGACAAGAAGCCCGGCATGCTGAGCCACTCCATCGTCTACAGCATGTACCAGGACGACGAGGGCAAGGGCCCGCTGTGGCTGGGCACGTCCAACGGCCTGAACCGGCTGGACACGCCGGACAGCCCGTTCCAGGTGATCCACTTCGGTAACACCGCCAGCGACTACATCAACGCCATCGCGCCCGGCGCCGGCGGCGTGCTGTGGCTGGCCACCGGCAACAGCCTGATCCGCTACGACAGCAAAACCGACGCCCGCAAGATCTACTACAACGATCCGCAGGACCCGAGCACGCGCAGCGTCAACGGCACCTCGGCGGTGCTGGAGGACCGCAGCGGGCGCGTGTGGGCCGGCTCGGAATGGAACGGCGGCGGGCTCGACCTGCTGGACCCGGCCACCGGCAAGTTCCGCCACTACCGCCACGCCGGCGCCGACCGCAACAGCCTGAGCGACGACAACATCGCCAGCCTGCACGAGGACGCGCAGGGCCGCATCTGGGTCGGCACCAGCAAGGGCCTGGACCTGGTGGTGTTCGGCGCGGACGGCCAGCTCAGCTTCAAGTCCTACGCGGCGGCCATGCGCGCGCCCAAGATCCTCGCCATCGAGCACGACCTCGACGGCAAGATCTGGTGCAGCACCATCGCCGGCCTGTACCGGCTTGATCCGGCCAGCGGCCAGGTCAGCCACTTCAGCCCGTCGGACGGGCTGACCGAGGGCTACACCGTCAACTCCTCGTCGATGGGCCAGAACGGCGTGCTGTACTTCGGCGGCGTGCACGGCATGACGGCGGTGACGCCGTCGGCCGTGCGCACCAGCTCGGTGCCGCCGCAGGTGGCGATCACCGACATCACCGTGTTCAACCACTCGCTGCAGGACGGCAAGCCGGGCGAGAACGTCAAGGCCGAGGGCCCGGTCACCTCGCCCACCGCGCTGACCTTGTCGTCGCAGGCCTCGGTGTTCTCGCTGGAGTTCGCCGCGCTGCACTACACCGAACCGGCAGAGAACCGCTACGCCTACCAGCTGCAGGGCTTCGACCGCGACTGGGTGCAGACCGACGCCGCCCACCGCAGCGCCAGCTACACCAACCTCAACCCCGGCCACTACGTGTTCCGGGTCAAGGCCGCCAACCACCTGGGCGTGTGGAATCCGGAGCCGGCCACGCTGGCCATCACCATCACGCCGCCGTTCTGGCAGCGCTGGTGGTTCCGCACCGGCGCCGCCGCGCTGGTGCTGGGCTCGCTGATGTTGGCCTACAAGATCCGCATCGCCCGCCTGACCCGCCACCAGGCCGAGCTCAAGCAGCTGGTGGCCGCGCGCACGCGCGAGCTGGAGGAATCGAACCGCAAGCTGGCCGCGCTCAGCACCACCGACGGCCTGACCGGCGTGAGCAACCGGCGCGGCTTCGACCTGGCGCTGGAAGCCGAATGGCGGCGCGCGGCGCGCACCGGCCAGACGGTGGCGCTGTCGATGCTGGACGTCGACTACTTCAAGAAGTACAACGACCACTACGGCCACCTGGCCGGCGACTCGGCGCTGCGCACCGTGGCCGAGCTGATCACCGCGCACGGCCGCCGCACCACCGACCTGGTGGCGCGCTACGGCGGCGAGGAGTTCGCGCTGCTGGCGGCCGCCACCGATGCGGCCGATGCCTTCGGCGTGGCCGAGGAAATCTGCGCCGAGCTGGCGCGGCGCCAGCTGCCGCACGAGCAGTCGCCGTTCGGCATGCTGACCATCAGCATCGGCGTGGCGGTGATGCGGCCGACCGAGGACAGCTCGCCCGAGCTGCTGGTGCAGATGGCCGACCGCGCGCTGTACCGCGCCAAGGAAAAGGGGCGCAACATGGCGCTGCTGGCCATGCCGCCGGCATGATGGACACGACGACGCCCCGGGCGCCGGGGGACGATCCGATGCCGCAGCCGCCGCAGCCGCCCGAGCCGGGCGACTGCTGCCACAGCGGCTGCACGTTTTGTGTCGAGGATATGTACCAGGACCAGCTGGAGCGCTACCGCGCCGCGCTCAAGGCCTGGCGCGAACGGCACGGCGAGAGCTAGCGTCATTCCCGCGCAGGCGGGAATCTATGCGCCCGCGCCGAAGCCGACTCAGTATGGGTTCCCGCCTGCGCGGGAACGACGTTAGAACGTTTCCCACTCGTCGCTGG
Source organism: Rugamonas sp. A1-17 (assembly GCA_025548565.1). Taxonomy (GTDB): domain Bacteria; phylum Pseudomonadota; class Gammaproteobacteria; order Burkholderiales; family Burkholderiaceae_D; genus Rugamonas. The sequence goes on along the minus strand of JAJLPB010000001.1, from coordinate 530,266 downwards.
TGGCGGTCTTGGCTGCCTGCTTCAGTGCCGGCTTGCGCGACACCGGCACCGCGCGCGCCGCCACCGCCTTGCGGCGCGGCGCCGGACGTACCGCCGGCGCGCTGGCCTCCAGCAACTTGAACACGCTCACCACCTCGCTCAGCTTGCCGGCCTGATCCTGCATCGACTCGGCCGCCGCCGCAGCCTGTTCCACCAGCGCCGCGTTCTGCTGCGTCACCTGGTCCATCTGCACGATGGCGGTGTTGACCTGCTCGATGCCATGGCTCTGCTCCACGCTGGCCGAGGTGATCTCGGCCATGATGTCGGTCACGCGGGTGATGCTGGCGACGATCTCCGCCATGGTCTGCCCGGCCTGGTCGACCAGCTGCGAGCCGGTCTCCACCTTCTCCACCGAATCGCCGATCAGTTGCTTGATGTCCTTGGCCGCGGCGGCCGAGCGCTGCGCCAGGTTGCGCACCTCCGACGCCACCACCGCGAAGCCGCGGCCCTGCTCGCCGGCGCGGGCCGCCTCGACCGCCGCGTTCAACGCCAGGATGTTGGTCTGGAACGCGATGCCGTCGATGACCGCGATGATGTCGACGATCTTGCGCGACGATTCGTTGATCGAAGCCATGGTGCCGACCACCTGCCCCACCACGTCGCCGCCCCTGACCGCGATGCCGGACGCCGACTGCGCCAGCTGGTTGGCCTGGCGCGCGTTGTCGGCGTTTTGCTTGACGGTGCTGGTCAGCTCTTCCATCGACGAGGCCGTCTCCTCCAGCGAGCTGGCCTGCTCCTCGGTGCGCGCCGACAGGTCCTGGTTGCCGCTGGCGATCTCGCTGGACGCGGTGGCGATGGTGTCGGTGCCGCTGCGCACCTGGCTGACCAGCTGCTGCAGATTGCCGGTCATGTCCTGCAACGCCTGCATCAGCTGGCCCGTCTCGCAGGCCGAGGTGACGGCGATGCTGCGGGTCAGGTCGCCGCCGGCCACGTCGCGCGCCAGCGCCACCGCCTCCTGCAGCGGCGTGGCGACGATGCGCGCCACCCACATCGCCAGCGCCATGCCGATGACGATGTTCAGCACCAGCAGCACGATCTGGGTCCAGCGCGCGCTGGCGAACACGGCGCTGGCGTTTGCGCTGGCCGCCTGGCCGCCGTCCGAGTTCAGCTTGACCAGCTTGTTGACGGTGGCGGTCAGCTCGCCCAGCAGCTTGGCCGAGTTACCGCTGGCCACAGCGCGCGCCGCCACCTTCTGGTTGGCGCGCGACAGCGTCATCATTTTTTCGTGCTCGACCAGGAAGGCGGCCAGGGCCTTGTCGAACTCCCCGGCCAGCGCCCGTTCCGCCGGGTCGCTGATCAACTTTTCATAGCCCTGGCGATGGACCCTGAGGGTGGACAGCGTGTCCTCCATGCGCTTTTCGTAGCCGGCCATGCCCTGCGGGTCTTCGTTGAGCAGGTGCGCCAGCTCCCAACGGCGGTAGTCGCCTACGTCGCCGCGCAACTCCAGCACCGCGCGCACGCTGGGCATCCAGTTCTGCGCCAGATCGCTGGACGCCTGGTTGACCTGGCCCATCGACAGGATGGAACACACGCCCATCACCAGCGTCAGCAGCAGCACCGCGCCGAACGACACGATGAGCTTGGTGGCTATCCTCAGGTCGTAAAACCATTTCATGGCATTCTCCTCATCGCTGACTTGGGCCACCCAGTATGCAACGATGTCGGGGCCGCCACCAGTGGGAGACGGCCACTGTATTCGCCAAGCAACAATCTACGGACGGGCCGCGCCGAAGTCGAACAGATTCATCAGGTCACCGATGGCCGGGCGGTTGCGCGGCACGTAGGGCGCGGCCTTGTCGTGCACCGGGTTGGGCAGGTTGTCGCGGCTGCGCGCCGACAGCGGCGGCAGCGACCAGTTGCGCTCGATGAACTTGGCGATCGAGGCGTGGTCGTAATAGGTGTGGTCGACCACGCCCTTTTTCGCCCACGGCGAAATGGCCAGCAGCGGGATGCGCGTGCCGTCGCCGAAGAAGTCGATCGCCTGCACGTAGCCGGAATCGTAGTAGCCGCCGCCCTCGTCGAAGGTGACCAGCACCACGGTGTTCTTCCACAGCGCCGGGTTGGCCTGCACCCGCTCCAGCACGCCGGCCACCAGCTCGTCGAAGCTGGTTTCCATGGCGTAGCCGGGATGGCCGGAGATGCTGTCGTACGGCGCGATCACGGCCACCGACGGGAACGTCGCGGCATCCTTGACGTCGACGTAGAACTGCATCAGGTCGACCAGCTTGTCCTTGTCGGGGCCGTTCATCGTCGAGCTGAAGAAGGTCGGCGTGTCGCACATGCCGCAGTATTCCTTGTCGACTTTCTTGCCGTCGTTGCGGCCGCCGCTATACCACTTCCACGACACGCCGCCGGCCGTCATGGCGTCGCCGATGTGCGGCATGGGCTGCGGCGGCAGCAGGAATTTGTCCGGTCCCAGCGGCAGCGCCTCGCCCATCGGGCTGAACGCGGGATCGAGATTGTTGACCATGTAGTAGTGGCCGGGCGCGCAGTTGCCGTCGTTAAAAGCCGGGTATGGCAGTTGCGACAGCAGCTGCCGGATGCCCGCCACACCGGGCTGGGCCGGATCGGAACAATTGACATAGGTGCCGCCGCGATAGCCGTCCTCGGTGTACCAGTTGTTGGTGCCGGGCTGGGCGTCGGGGTTCTCGATCTGCCTGGCCGGCGGCACGGCGGCCAGGCCGGCCTCCGTGTAATAGCCGACATCGGCCGTGGCCAGCGCGAAGTAATTGGCGGTGGTGCCGCCCATGATGGGCTGGTGATAGTTGTCGGCCAGCGCGTACTGGTCGGCCAGCTTCTTGAACAGCGGCGCGTCGCCGCGCGCCATGTTGTAGAAACCCATGGCCACCGCGCCCTGCCCGGTCTTGCCGGGCGCGAGCGGCGCCGGATTGCTGGGGCCGGGACCGGTCTGGTCGGCCACCCAGACGAACATATCGTTCTTGCCGCCGTCGACCTGCTGCCACATCTGGAAGAAGCGGTGGGTCGGGTCGCCGGTGTGGGCGCCGTAGCCGACGTGGTGGGTGATCTGGAACGGGCCGTTGGGCAGGTTGGACGGGAAGCGCGCGTCGGGCACGTCCTGCCGCTGGCCGAAGGCGCCGCCGGCCCAGGGTTGCGGCAAGGTGCCGTAGACGCCGTTGAATTCCGGCGTCGGCGTGTAGGCGCCGGTGGACAGGCCCAGCTTCTGCGCCGCGTCCGCGAAACGCGGACCTGGGGTGCCATCCTTGTTGACGATTTTCTTCGACAACAGGTTGGCCACCGTCTGGCCCCGGCGCGGCTGGTAGACGCCGTAAAGGTTATCGAAAGTGCGGTTCTCGCCGACCAGCACGATCACGTGCTGGATTGGCGTGGAAGCCGCCCCGCCGGCCGCTGCGGCGGCCGAAGATATCAACGCACCGCAGACCAGCGCCAGCAGGGGACGGGCCATTTACAGCTTGCCGTTCAGCGTGACGAACACCTGGCGCGGCGCGCCGGTCAGCAGCGTTTGCGCGGTGCCGTTGACATCGCTGGCCTGGAAGCCGTTGGTGCCGATCGAGCCGATGTACTGCTTGTCGAACAGGTTGGTCACGTTCACTTGCAGCGACAGGTCCTTCAGCATGCCCATCGACTTCAGCTTGTAGCCGGCCGACAGGTTGGCCAGCCAGAACGATGGCACCGAGGCGTCGTTCAGGTAGGTGTAGTAGCGCTTGCCGGTGTACTTGCCGCCGACGCGCGCGAACCAGGTGCCGCTCTCATACGACGCTTCGGTGTTGAACAGCGAACGCGGCGCGTCGACCACTTGCTTGCCGCTGACGGCCACCAGATTGGCGCCGTCCTGGTAGTTCGACTTGTACTTGGAATCGTTGAAGGTGTACGAGTTGAACCAGCTGATTTCGCGGTTCAGCTTCCACACGGCGATCGCTTCCAGGCCCTTGGTGTCGACCTTGCCGACGTTGACGAAGGTCGACGGGCAACCGACGATGCCGGCGCAGGTGGCCACGCTCAGCTGGCGGTCGTCGAAGCGGGCGTTGTAGACCGCCACCGAACCCTGGATGTCGGCGCGCTTGAAGCGGTAGCCGAGGTCGATGTTGACCGAGGTCTCAGGCTTGAGCTTGGAGATGCCGGCGTTGTACGCGGCCTGGGTCTGCGAGAACGGACCGCTGACGCCCGGCTGGAAGGCGCGCATGTTTTTCGAGGCCGAGGCGAACACTTCGTCGTCGGCGCTGATGGCGTAGTTGACGCCGGCCTGCGGCAGGAATTTCTTCTCGGCGTCGAGCTCGCCTGCGGCGCGGGTGCCGATGATGTTGGTGGCCTTGATGTCCACGTCCATCGCCTTGAAGCCGGCGTTGAACTTCAGCTTGCCGTCCATGGCGCTGATGGTGTCGGCCACGTAGTACTGCGAGGTGGTGGTGACGAAGTTCTGCTTGAAGTCGGTTTTGAACGGATTGGACAGGAAGAACATGGTGTCGGCCGGGCCGGTCACCTTGTAGTAGTTGCGGCTGACGTTGTGGTTGCTGCGCTCGCCCCACAGGCCGGCGGTGATGGTGTGGCTGCCCAGTTCCCAGGTCAGGTCGCTGGTGACGCCGTCGCGGCCGATCGAGTACTCGGTGGTGCGCAGCGAGATCGGGTTGGCGGCGTCGGTCGCCACGTATGGCGTGTACCAGTGGCCCTGGCCGTCGTTGTCGTGGTGGTAGATGGTGGTCTTCAGTTCGACCGACGGGCCGAAGTTCAGCGCCAGGGTCAGGCCGCCGATGGTGTCCTTGCGCAGGCCGCCGGCCGAGTAGTAGGCGTCGTCCTGGTTGTTGACGTTGCCGCTGAATTTGTTGCGGGCGGCGTCCACCGCGCGCTGCCAGTCAGGCTGGTAGTTGTCCCAGCCGTAGCCCAGGCGGCGCACCATTTCCAGCGACACGTCCTGATAGTCGACTTCGCGGCGGTCGGAATAGTTGAGGAAGCCGGTCAGGCTGTTCTCGCCGAAGTTGAACACGAACTTCGAGTTCAGCTGATCCTGGTCCTGGCCGCCCTCGCCCTTGGTCTTGTCGGTGCGCTGGCGGGTGCCGCTGATGTAGGCCTTGACGACGTTGTTGATCAGGCCGGTATCGACGCGGGCGAAGGTGCGCGAGGTCGAATCGCTGCCGAAGGTTTGCGCGAAAGTCAGGCCGCGCGTGTCGCTCGGGGCCAGCGTGAAGAATTGCACGGTGCCGCCCAGGTTGCTGGTCGAGGCGGTGCCGACCGCGCCGGCGCCTTGCGACACGGTGACGTTGCCGACGTTTTCCGAGGAGATGGCGCGGCTGATGTGCAGGCCGTTGTTGTTACCGTAGCTCATGTCGCCCAGCGGCACGCCGTCCAGCGTGAAGCCCAGCTGGTTCTGGTTGAAGCCGCGCACGCTGAAGCGGGTCGACCACTCGTAGGCGCCGAACGGATCGGCGGACTGGAAGTTCACGCCTGGCAGTTTTTCCAGCACCTTGAGCGGGCTGGTGCCCGGCAGCGCTTCGGCCAGATCGGCCTTGTTGATGTTCTGCACCTGGCGCGACTGGCCACGGCCGGTGATTTCCACCGTTTGCATAGGGCCGACGACGGCGCCGGCCACCGAGCTGTCGGCGGCGGCATCGGCCGCGTCGGCAGCGTAAGCGTGGCAAGCGAAGGCTTGCAGGATCACCAGGCACAATGGTTTCAGAGGGAAGCGCTGTTGCATGATTTGTTCTTCTTTCTTGCTGGTTAGTGTGGACTAGGCTTGGAACTAAACTCGCAAGATTGTAGGAACTGCATGTGACGCAGCGATGACGGGAATGTGACGGCTTGGTGACATGACAACATCCCTTCACCCAAGATAAGGACGCGGGCATGCGGACTGCGCTGTGGTAAGCGCCTGAGCACGGTCAGCAAAAGGGAGACGTCATGTGCATTCCCATCGATCCAATGATCCGGGTGCTGCGCTGGAGCGCGGCACTCATCGGCGCGATCGTGGCCATCATGGCGGTGATGCTGCTGCTGGCGACGCGACCGGCGGTGACGGGCAGGCTGCAGATCCCGCGCCGGCTCGGCGTGCCGGGCTGGCTATGCACCGGCCCGACGGCAGCAGCTGTACTGGTGATGTTTGCTACGATATAGCTGGCAAAAAGGACGAGCCGGTGTTGCGACGCGGCGCTCGTCTTTCCTTCATTAAAAGGCGCAGGCCGACCGCCCTGGCTCCTCGTACAGGCGGAACCGCTGCCGGCCGACAAAGGACATATGGTAGGTGTCGGTCGTGCCCGCCTCCACCGTCCCGGTGTCTCCGTTCATGGTCATATTGCCGTAATTGATCAGGGTGGTATTGAGCGCATTCACGCCATCCAGTTGACGTTGTTTGAGATTGGGCGTCAGATTCGGCTCATAGCGATGCGTCGCGTAGCCCATATAGATGACCTGAGCCAAGCACCAATAGGCGGTATTCTCATGAATGGCGTCGCGCACGAAACGTCCGGTGGCGGTGTGATCGCCATGGTCAGGTTCCACGGTCGTGGGGGCCAGCCCATTTGTTGTCGGCAACGGTTCGTTGTAGCCAGGCTCGCTATACGCAGGCGCATATTCAGGGATATTGATGGCGATTGTCGGGGTATTGCGATTATTCCGCGAAATAATTTGCCGTATGATCTCTTTCAGCGTCTGCTGGCTATAGGTATTGACGCCCTCCACATCGACCATAGCCCCGCCATATTCATACGACAAGGTCAGGTCGACGTCAGGAATTCGCAGGTAATACATGACGACATTTCCTAAAATGACCTTCTCCACGGCGGGGGCTGCCGCGCTGAAATATTCCGTGGTCCGAACCAGAGGGCGAGGATAGGTCGCGGGGACCCATGTATCGACTGCTGCCTCGTTCGCCATCAAGCGGACGCGAAAGTAGGGATTGCCATCCCGGTTGTACTGATCCAGATATTCGGCCGATCTGCCGGCTTTATTTGCTTCATTGCCGTTCTTGGCGTCCCCCGCCGACAAAACGACGATCACCGTCGGATAATTCCCTTGGATGTCCGTGACTAGGTTTCCGCCCATCAAGAATTCGGCATCATCGGGATGAGCGACAAAATAGACAGCGGCATTGGCAAACGCTGTTAAAAGCGATAACGTCAAGCCAACGGCAAATCGGGACAATATACGCATCAAATTTCCTCCTGTTAATTGTATAAAAAAAGCAAAGTTTCTTTTATTATAGGCTCCATTTAGCATCTATAAAACTGTCAACGCATTTTCAGCTACACTGCACTTTTCAAATCTGTAGGGATCAGATGCGGCGATTTTCCTTATTGATGATGGCCATATTGCTAAGTGCGGTGGCGCTGGCGGCCGAACGGACCTTTCCGGCCAACGCACAGCGCGGGAAGATGACGCCCGGCTATTTCCCCGAGGTGAGTATCGACGGCGCCACGCGCCGCTTGTCGCCGGCCGCGCGCATCTTCAACCAGGACAACCTGATCGAGATGCCGGCCGCGCTGCGCGGCAGCGACATCGTGGTCAATTACACCGTGGATGGCGAGGGGCGGATCGACCGCATCTGGATCCTGACGGCCGGCGAGGCGGCGCAGAAGCTGCCGGCGGCCGTGCCCGCTAGATAGCGAAGTTCTCGGCGCGCGGACAGCCCGGCAGGCCGTCCGCGAAGACCAGCAGTTCCTCCGCCGGGATGGGCCGGGAAATGTGATAGCCCTGCAGATAATGGCAGCCCATCCGTTCCAGGATGGCGGCCTGGCCGGCGGTCTCCACGCCCTCCGCCACCAGTTGCAGGCCCAGGCTGTGCCCCATGGCGATGATGGCGTGCACCAGGCTGTTGCTGCGCTCGCTGTGCTCGATATCCATGACGAAGGCCCGGTCGATCTTCAGGGTGTTCAGGTGGAACTGGGTCAGGTAGCTGAGCGATGAGTAGCCGGTGCCGAAATCGTCCAGCGAAATGCTGACGCCCAGCGCGCGCAACTGCGCCAATACCGCCTGCACCTGGCCGCCATCGTCGATCAACACCCGCTCGGTCAATTCCAGCTCCAGCTGACGCGCGGCCAAACCGTTGCTGGCCAGCGCCTGCCGCACCAGGCCGACAAAGTCCGGATCGGCCAGCTGCCAAGCCGAGACGTTGATGCTGATGGTGATCTCTTCCAGCGCGCCGGATTTCCATTGAGCCACTTGGCGGCAAGCCTGGTTCAGCACCCAGGTGCCAAGTTCGACGATCATGCCGCTATCTTCGGCGACTGGTATGAAACGGTCCGGCGGCACCTCGCCCAGCAAGGCGCTGTCCCAGCGCAGCAGCGCCTCCACCTTGGTCAGCTTGCCGGTGTGGGCGTTGGTGATGGCCTGGTAGACCAGGCGGAATTCCCCGGCCTCGATGGCGCCGCGCAAGGCACCGTCGATCACCAGCGCATCCTTGGCGGCGGCGTTCATGGCGTCGTTGAAGAAGCGCATCTCGCCGCGTCCGGCCTTCTTGGCTTCGTACATGGCGATGTCGGCGTTGCGTATCAGCGTATCGCTATCACCGCCGTGCATGGGATAGCAAGCGATGCCGACGCTGGCCGATACGCCGATCGCGTGGTGCGACAGGTTGAAGCTGTCGGCCATGATGGCGATGACGGCGGCCGCGCAGTCGCTGGCCATTTTCTCGCTGCCATCCCGGGGCAGGCCGGGCAGGACGGCGATGAACTCGTCGCCGCCGAAACGGGCCAGCACATCCTGCGGACGGAGGATGCCGTGCAGGCGGCGCGCGAACTGGCGCAGCAATTCGTCGCCGGCGGCGTGACCGAAGGAATCGTTGACGCGCTTGAACTTGTCCAGGTCGATGAACAGGACGGCGCACCCGCCGTCGGAGAACGCCGCGTTGGCGACCTCCTCCTCCAGCCGCTTGGACAGCGCGTGGCGGTTGAAGTAGCCGGTGACCGGATCGATGCGCGCGGCCTGGTACAGCAAATCGTCCTTCTTTTGGCGTTCGCTGACGTCCAGCAGCTGGACCAGGCAATACAAACGGCCGCGCTCTTCGTACGGCGAGCCCAGCATCTCAACCGGCAACTTGTTGCCATTATGCAATGCAATGGTCGCCCGGTCGACGGTTGGATATTGCACGCCAGGGGACAGAAAACGGCTGAAATACTGATCCGCCATTTCGCGGGTGAGGCCGGGGAGCAGTTCGGAAACATGGCGGCCGATCAGGTCGGAGGGAGCACTAAAACCCAGCAAGCGGGCGCAGCGTTCGTTGGCCACCATGACATAGCCGCGGCGGTCGCGGATCAGGAAGCCGTTGCTCAGGCTATCGATGGTGCGGGCGTAGCGCTGTTGGATTTCATCCTGTACCGCATAGATTAAACCCAGCATGCTCAGGGTCTTCAGAATAGTGGTGCCGATAAACCAGATCAGATATAACTGAGGCCCCAGGGTCACCGCACTCAGGATATTGAAGCTTCCCCGTAAAATAAGCGTAATTCCCAACAGGCGATAGCGGTTTTTATTCCTGATCAAACGCTGTCCGCACCAGAACATTACCACGCCCAATATGGCGGCGCTGCCAGGTGCAATCATTGCCGGGTCTTTCGACCAGATCGCGTAGCATATTCCAGAAATCAATATTCCAATTGGAAGTATCCAGCGTATTTGATATTGATGCAATTCACCCAGGAAGAATTTAGTACCGCTCCAATAACCTATCATGCCACCGCTGAGTAAAATGGCACAAAGCGGAATACGCAGCGATTCGGATAAAAAACGGTCACCGATAAACCAAGTGATAATTCCGCTCATTACCGACAACTGCCCCAGGCCCCAGAATAGGGCATGTTTTTCCTTGCGTTGCATTAACCAAAGGAAAATAAGCAACGTACACAGAATAGCGTCAGCCGCAAAGGCAGCCGCTACTGCGGAGAGGTGGGCGTAATTACTGAGGTCCGTGCTCATATATATCGGCCGTCATCTGGCCCGGAATCCTGTGGAACTGTGTGGGGTGACTATCTCCATTGTAAGCTGAACGGCTGCGTAGACGGTATCGCAGGCCGACCGAAGTGTTGCCTATTGGCACAATGCCCATCTCCCCCAGGAAAAGGACGCGCAACCCTGTTTTTTATGCCAGAAATTGGCATGTACTTGCCAGCTTCCGGCTTGATCTGGGTGAGCGTGGACGACGCTTGTCAAACAAACAGGGAAATAGCCAAGGCCCACATCACCACCGCGATCAAGCCATCCAATATCTGCCAGGCGCGCGGCTTGGAGAATATCGGCGTTAGATAGCGGGCTCCCAAACCCAGGCCGCTAAACCACAAGAACGATGCAAGCATGGCTCCCAGCGCGAAATATATGCGTCCATTGCCAGGTTGTTGCCCGCCTATAGACCCGAGCAGCACAACGGTATCCAGATAGACATGGGGATTCAATAGGCTGAACGCCAGCATGGCGGCAATGACGGCGCGGCGATCACCCACAAGATTGTTTTCACCCGTCTCCATTACTCCGGGATTAAAAGCCGACCGCGCCGCGCGCAAACCGTACCAGAAAAGAAATCCCGCGCCGGCGATTTTTATCCAGAATAGTAACGCCGGTGCTTCGACTATTAATTTTCCCATGCCCGCCACGCCCATTCCTATCAGAATGACGTCGCAGATAACGCAGATGGCGATACAGGTTAAAACAAATTCGCGCTTCAGCGCTTGTTTTAACAAGTAAGCGTTTTGCGAGCCGATAGCAACAATCAAACTGCCGCCAAGGCCCATCCCTTTTAAAAAAGCCGTCACTTCCATATTTTTCTCCCCAAAACAATGAGGACAGCTTAAACTCCCAACGGAGATAAGTATAATTAATATTATTGACCAAATATTAGAGGCACTAATGAGGCAAGTTGACTATCGCGGCCTGGCGGCGTTGGACGCCGTCATCGACTATGGCAGTTTCGACAAGGCGGCCGTCGCGCTTTCCATCACGCAATCGGCCGTTTCGCAGCGCATCCGCATGCTGGAAAACAGTGCCGGCGAGTTGCTGATCGTCCGCAGCCAGCCACCCTCGCCCACCGAGGCAGGCCAGCGATTGATCGCCCACTATCGGCAGGTCCGGCTGCTGGAAGCGGTACTGCTGCATCGGCCGGAAGCCGGCGAGGCCCGGCCGGAAATCGCCATCGCCGTCAACGCCGACAGCGCCGCGACCTGGGTGCAGGAAGCCGTGACCCCGCTGATGAGCAGTGGCGAGTGCCTGCTCCACATCCGGTTGGACGACCAGGACCATACCTTGACGATGCTGCGGGAGGGCCGGGTATTCGGCTGCGTGACCAGCGAATCGGCGCAAGTTGCCGGGACAACATCAACGCCGCTGGGTGCCATGCGCTATCTCTGCGTGGCCAGCCCGGCGTTTGCCCGGCGCTGGTTCCCGGACGGCATGACCGCCGCCGCCGTGCAACAGGCGCCGGCGCTGAATTTCGACCGCAAGGATGCGCTGCAAGAACGCTATATCGCCCGCCGCACCGGCTACACCGGCCATTATCCCCATCATTCCTTCGCCAGTTCGGACGGGTTTGTGCGGTTTGTCGAGGCGGGCTTCGGCTACGGCATGCTGCCGATATTGCAATGCGAACAGCAATTGAGGTCGGGAACGCTGGTGGAGCTGACGCCAGGGGATTATCTGGACGTGCCGCTGATCTGGCACATGTGGGACATCCAGACGGCCTTCACGCGCGCATTGTCGGACAACGTGATTTCAACTGCGCGCAAATGGCTGCTTTAAGCGTTGCTGTCCAGCGCCGCGAATTGTTGCCGCACGCGCTCCTCCCACTCGGCCGGGTCCGGCTCGTAAGTGGCGGACGGCTCGGCGGGACTCAAAGCCTGCAACGCCCCGGCGCGCTGATAAAGCATGACCGTCGTCCAGGCCACCGTGCCGGCCGGGAATTTGCACAGCAATTTGAACGCCGGATGGTTCAAGGGGTAGGTGGTCGTGCTGACCAGCGCACCTTCCTGCATCTCGCGCGCCAGCTTTCCGGCGATGGCGTCCATCAGCGGACCGAAACAGGTGCTGTACATGAACACCAGACTGGCGCCGCGCACGTCCACGTTAAACAGATCCGCCTCGATAAATGCGATGCGCGAAGCCAGGTCGAGCAGATGCCGGCCGCTGGCCTCGCCGCCAAACGGCAATTGTAGCGGGGTGTCGGGCGTCAGCGGGACCGGCAATGCGGCCAGCCCCTGCCGCGCCAGCGCCAGCAAAGCGTCGAGACGCCGGACCGCCAGGGCGTGCCGGTAGCCCATCAGCTCCACGCCTATGCAGCGCTGGAACGGAAACGCCAGCGCCGCCGACATCACCACCTTGCCCAAACCGCTGCCCAGATCGACCATCACGCCGCCGGGACGCATGACCGTGGCGATCGCATCGAAGTAATTCTCCAGTTCGAAGCGCTGGAGCTCGCCGTAGATCAGGCCGCCGTCTTCAACCAGCCAGGCGCGCACCTCCGCGTCGCTGATTTGCTCCAGCGGACGAAAATCGGGCGGCGGCGCGACGCGCGGCAACATACCATGCGGCAGCAAGCTCGCCGGCAAGGTGCCGATGATCGCGCTGCGGTGCGGACGCAAGCGCTGCAGCAGATAATCGCGGCGCGACTTGTCTTCCAGGCAGGCACGCAGCGCATAGCCGATTTCTATAAATGAAAGAAAGGGAGAGCCGGGCGTCAATTCCAGTGGCGGACGCACATGCTTTTCGCCGCCCTGTATGCTCTGGAACAAGGCCTCGAACAGATCGGCCGGATGCCGGAAACCGGCGACCGGCTGCGCCGCCGCCTCGTGGGTACGAAATGCCGGCGAGTTCTGCATAGGCAGCGGATCAGGCGCGCAGGGAAGCCAGCATCTGGTCGACGCCGTCGTGCGCCGCCTGCCAGCCCGAACTGGCCAGCACCGGCGCGCAAACCGGACAAGCCTCGAACGGATTGCAGTCGTGCGGCAACTCCTGGTAGAACTTGCCCACCACCGACTTGCCCACATAGGAATCGACCGACAATGGCTTGGCTTTCGGCGCCACCGACGCCTTGGCCGGCACGAAATCGGCACCGCCGGGCGCCAGCCAGCGTTCGAATGGCTCGGTCGGCTTCCCGTCGGGCACGTACCAGGATTTGCGTTCGCCATTCCAGCGCGCGCCCAGCGCCTTGGCTTCGTCCTTTTCCGCAAACGGAACTTTTAAAAACATCATTGTCGCTACTCCGCTAATGGAAGCAGTCATTTTACATGCACGCCCGGTTGACTGCACCGCCCTTCACGCATATAGTTGCCAAAAGCAAGCATATGGAGGATTTGATGGATATGCAACAGCAAGCCGACGTCGTGCGGCAGTTCAACCGCTACTACACGGTGCACCTGGGCCTGCTGCGCGGGCGCTACCTGGACACCGACTATTCGCTTAGCGAAGGCCGCATCATGTATGAGCTGTCGATGAATCCCGGCTGCACCGCCAACCATCTGCGCACCAAGCTGGACCTGGATGCCGGCTACATGAGCCGCCTGGTGCGCTCCCTCGGCGAGCGCGGCCTGGTCCACGGTGAACGTTCGCCGCAGGACAAGCGCGCCACCCTGCTGAGCCTGACCGACGCCGGCCAGACGGTCATTGCCGACATCAATCATCGCGCCTCGGCCGAAACGGTGCGCATGCTGGGGCAGCTGGGCGAAACGCAGCGCGCGGAATTGCTGGACGCGATGCGCAAGGTGCAGCACATCCTGTCGACGCCGGCCACGCGCGTGGTCCGCGCCACCGCAGACCAGCTCGACGACGCCCGCCATCTGCTGCATGAATATTTCGACGTCATCAACGTCGTGCTGCGCGACGACGACGACGCCATCCGCGCCTTCCTCAACGACGCCAGCTCGGCGATGTGGATCGCCTACGTGGACGGCGAGGCGGCCGCCTGCGTGGCCATGCGTCCGTTGCAGGAAGTGGCCGGCGCGACCGAATGCAAACGGCTGTACGTGGCCGACCGCTTCCGCCGGCGCGGCCTGGCCGAGGCGTTGATGCAGGCGCTCGAAAGCCACGCCGCGCAGGCCGGCTATGACGCCGTCTACCTCGACACCAAGGACGACCTGCGCGCGGCGATCCGGCTGTACGAGCAGCTCGGCTACGAGCGCTGCGCACGCTACAACGACAACCCGCAGGCGACCATCTTCATGCGCAAGCGGATAAAGTGATGGCGCGGTGTCGACTGTGAGAAAATCCCGGATTGGATTCTACTCGCGACAACAATGCCCATCATCGAACCTATCACCCTGACGCTGGCCGAGCTGGCCAGCCGTTGGAACCAGACCACCCGTCAAGTGCTCGAACAAGGCCTGCCGATGTATTTCTACTTCGACGGGCTGGTGTTCGACTTCGGCGACAAATGGCACCGCGCCAATGGCGACGTGCAGGAACAACAGGCTCTGGAAGCGCATCAAACGCGCGTGTCCACGGTCGACCTCAACCTGCAACGGCAGGCGCTGCACAAACGCGGCCTGCTGAAGCTGACCCAATGGGAAGACGCGCTCGGCGACGAAGACCTGCGCAACTTGCAAGCCGAGTCCGACCGCCTGCACCAGGAGATCGCACGCCTGACAGCGTTGCTGAAGGAGCGCAACGAAGAGCGCCAGCGCCAGGTGCGCAACGGCCTGCTCCGCGCCGCCCCGCGCACCCTGCGCGACATCGCGCAGCACGGTCAAAGCAAGTTCCCGCAATTCGCCTTCATGCCGAACTCCCCCACCGGCAACGAGAAGATCGCCGGCGGCGCCGTGGTGGCGCTGGAGGATGGCTTCCCGGTCAAGGCGCTGCTGACCGAGGCGGACCTGGTGATCGCGATGCTGGACGTGCGATCGGTGGAGTCTGCAGACAAGGCCTGAAGCATCGGTAGGATCGACCATCGTCAATCAACACGCCATCGCCTGGTGTGGACACTGATCGCCGAAACTACCTGTTCGCTGGCGCAAATAGAAGCGGCGAACGCGCCCTCGCGATCTACTCGCTAATCGCTACCACCAAGCTGAACGGTGTCGACATCGACGTCAGGTTGCGTCATGTGCTGACGCATATCGCCGATCGCCCCGTCAATCGGATTGATGAATTCCTGCCTTGGAACTATAAGCTGCGAGCGGCTCTTCGAGATGATATCGCCTCCCTGCGATGTGATGCCATCTTCGATCAATTTTCCACAGCGCTCAAGACGGCGTTTAGCGGATTCACACAGCTCGCCAGATGGCCGAACCGATACCGAAGACGATGGCGGCAAGGATAGCCATTAAAATCAGATTCCATAGGAGATTAGAGAGCTTAGCAAAAACATAAGCGCTCATTCCGGCGCCGACGATGACACCGGTGAAACGAATCCATTTAGGTAGTGCCATGCCACCCAGTTTAACGAATGCAACATAGGTTAAGACCCCGCCGATCAGCAGTCCGATAAATCCAAATAAACCGGCCCTAGCTTCCCGATTTTCTCGGCGTTCGGCCTGGATTAAGGACTCCTTGCTGTCGTGATATTCAGTAGTTCCATCTGCTGCGTGACGACCATAGCGTGTTGGCATATATAAGTCTCATCTAGCGAAGATTTTACATAAAAGCTCGGCATGCCAGCGCTTCGGTGGCTTAGGCATACTACGCTGCTTCCTCAGTCTGAGGATGTAGGACGCATGGCAGACGGGGGAGCGTGCCCCACAATTACGGGGCGCTCACCGAGCAGACACGTGACAATTTGCACGACCGCCTTGTAGACAATCTTATCATAGCGCTGCTTAAGCTCGCAGACCGTAAAATAGTCGAGACGCGCTGGAGTCCATCTACCAGATCCCGTCATGAATTTCCGTTTTGCGATACAACAAAGCGTAGAAACCGATAACCACTAGGAGGGACACGATTAATCTACACTGCTGAAAATCGGACCACCGGAAGTGTCGCTGAAATTCTAAATGGATCTCAACTTCGCCGTCTTTATGCAAAGATTTAAAATCTCAGACAAAAGATGCTTTGAGGATCGTAGCTGCTCGCAAGCAGCTACGGAAAGATGGTGGGCCTCCCGTGAGTCGAACACGGCACCAACGGATTATGAGTCCGCTGCTCTAACCAAGCATGAGCTAGAGGCCCAGAAGTCTTGCTTTGCGCTGGGAGCCTCGCCGGCCCCTCCTACGCGCTGTCGTTTTTAAAACGAACTCGCGAGGATAAGGGCTAGCGCGGCCACTAGTCAAGTCTTAGTTGCCTTCTAAGAAGCTTTTCAACTTGTCCGAACGCGAGGGGTGGCGCAGCTTGCGCAGTGCCTTGGCTTCGATCTGGCGGATGCGTTCGCGCGTCACGTCGAACTGCTTGCCCACCTCTTCCAGCGTGTGGTCGGTCGACATTTCGATACCGAAACGCATGCGCAGCACCTTGGCCTCGCGCGGGGTCAGCGAGTCCAGCACATCCTTGACCACGCCGCGCATCGAGGCGTGCAGCGCGGCATCCGACGGCGCCAGGGTGTTGTTGTCCTCGATGAAGTCGCCCAGGTGCGAATCGTCGTCGTCGCCGATCGGCGTCTCCATTGAAATCGGTTCCTTGGCGATCTTCATGATCTTGCGGATCTTGTCCTCGGGCATCTCCATCTTGATGGCCAGCGTCGCAGGGTCCGGCTCGGCGCCGGTTTCCTGCAGAATCTGGCGGGAAATCCGGTTCATCTTGTTGATGGTTTCGATCATGTGCACCGGAATCCGGATGGTGCGCGCCTGGTCGGCGATCGAACGGGTGATGGCCTGGCGGATCCACCACGTCGCATACGTCGAGAACTTGTAGCCGCGGCGATATTCGAACTTGTCCACCGCCTTCATCAGGCCGATGTTGCCTTCCTGGATCAGGTCGAGGAATTGCAGGCCGCGGTTGGTGTATTTCTTGGCGATCGAGATCACCAGACGCAAGTTGGCCTCGGTCATTTCGCGCTTGGCCTTGCGCGCCTTCATTTCACCGGCCGCCATCTGGCGGTTGATGTTGCGCAGGTCCGGCAGCGGCAGCACCACGCGCGCTTGCAGGTCGATCAGGCGCTGCTGCAGTTCCTTGATGGTCGGGATGTTGCGGCCCAGGATGGCGCTGTACGCGTGCCCTGCGGCCACTTCACCGTCCACCCATTCCAGGTTGGTTTCGTTGCCAGGGAAGACTTTGATGAAGTGGGCGCGCGGCATGCCGCACTTGTTCACGGCCACGTCGAGGATCTGCTTCTCGATGTGGCGTACTTCGTCGACCTGGCCGCGCAGGGTGTCGCACAGCTTCTCAACCACCTTGGCGGTGAAGCGGATGCCCAACAGCTCGAACGAGATCGCTTCCTGCGCCTTGACGTAGGCCTTGGAGTTGTAGCCCTCCTTCTCGAAGGCGCGGCGCATCTTGTCGAATTGCAGGGAGATGACGTCGAATTTTTCCAGCGCGGCGTTTTTCAACGCTTCCAGCTGTTCGGCCGAGAAACCGGCGGCGCCCGAGGCGCTCGCTTCTTCCTCTTCCTCTTCTTCCTCTTCTTCCTCTTCCTCTTCTTCCTCGTCCTCTTCG
This sequence comes from Rugamonas sp. A1-17, assembly GCA_025548565.1. Classification (GTDB taxonomy): domain Bacteria; phylum Pseudomonadota; class Gammaproteobacteria; order Burkholderiales; family Burkholderiaceae_D; genus Rugamonas. Next base: position 512,764 of record JAJLPB010000001.1, on the reverse strand, counting down.
GCCGGGGCGGGCGGGGCTACCGGCGCGGCCACTTCCTCGCTCTCGTCGACCAGGCCGTCGACGATTTCATCGATCTTGATTTCATCGGCGCGAATGCGGTCGGAGGCGGCGATGATCTCGGCGATCGTCACCGGGCAGGCGGAAATGGCCTGGATCATGTCCTTCAAGCCGTCTTCAATGCGCTTGGCGATCTCGATTTCGCCTTCGCGGGTCAGCAGCTCGACCGAGCCCATCTCGCGCATGTACATGCGCACGGGGTCGGTGGTGCGGCCGAAATCGGAGTCGACGGTCGACAGCGCAGCTTCGGCAGCCGCTTCGGCTTCGTCGTCGCTGGTGACGGTGGCGACGTTGTCCGACAGCAGCAGCGTCTCGGCGTCCGGCGCGTGCTCGTAGACGGCGATGCCCATGTCGTTGAAGGTGCCGATAATGCCCTCGATCGCTTCAGGATCGACGATATTTTCCGGCAAGTGGTCGTTGATCTCGGCGTACGTGAGGAATCCACGTTCCTTGCCGAACTTGATCAGGGTCTTGAGCTTCTGGCGGCGGCGTTCGAGTTCTTCCTCGGAGGCTTCCGTGTCCGACGAGAAAGCGTCCTTCAGCAGCGCCTTTTCCTTGGCCTTGCGGTCCTTGGCCTTGGCTTTATCGACCGCCTTCAGCTCGGCGCGTTCTACCGCGTTCAGCGCGGCGACTTCGTCGTTTTCAGGCTGGAATTCCTTCGGCTTGCGGCCGCGCCGGCCCGGCACTTTGACCGATGGCAGCACGTAGCCCGAAGTATCGATGGCAGCAAGCGTGGCCGCGTCGGTGGTCTGGCTGACCGCCGGCGGGTTGCTGGCGACACGCGTTTCCGATTTGTCCGCCGTTTTAGCGGATTTTGCGGTCACTTTGCTCGGCTTTGCAGCCGCTTTGGATTCAGGTTTCTTGATTGGCACAGGCGCTTTCGATTACACAACGACTTGCTTATTTAGGATAAAGTTTCTTGCGGCCCTCGCGGGCCTACGTCTTCGAACATGCCGACTGCACAAGTCCGACAATACTACGACTTACTTACACCTGGTCGGGCCGATCGACCTCAACAGAATTCCATCCTCTCTTGGCGGAAATTCTACTGCATCGGACACGCGCGTGGGGGCGAGAAACCATGACCGGGTTGGATCAACCCAAGCTGGCCCTGGCCGCCGACACCCGCCATTCCATGTCGATCAAGAGCCTAACTGACTGAAAACAAACACACTCTGAACTGAAAAACGATGCCAAAACATACAACACTTAGCGTTTTATTATAGCACGTCACTTTTCATTTTCCAGAGGGCGGAACCCCACTTCGGCCCCCTGCAAGCATGACAGAAACATTACTATACAAGACGACTTGCAACATTACCGGTTTGCCAATTCCGCCTGGGCTTCGCGCAGCAACTGGTCCTGCTGCGCGGTCAGTTCCCGGTAGCGTACGCCGATCTCGTCGGACGACAGGCCGGCCGCGAACAACTGACTCAATTCCTGTTTCAGCGCGTCGTTCTTCACCTGGCGAATCGCGCCGCGCAGGAACAGGCGCACCGCGTCGTAATCCGACTCCGGCTCCTTGACGATCTCGCCAATGATGCCGTCGTACTCGTCGCCCTGCGATTTCAGGTGTTGGGCGAAGGCGGCGAAACTGCCGTTCGGGCCCAGCGCCTGGGCCGACGCCACCAGCTGCGCCAGCCGTTCGGCCGGCTCGGCGCCGAAATAGTTGAACGCCGCCAGCGCGGAGGCATCGATATCCAGCGCCAGCGGCGGATGCGCCACCAGCAGCCGCACGATCTGCAACTCCAGCCCGACCGGCACCGGCCGGCCGGTGCGGGGTGGCGCCTGGCGCGCCACAGCCACCGGCTTGGCCAGCTCGAACAGCGCCTCGATCTCGGACGGCGTGGTCTGCGTCAACTGCGCCAGGCCGCGCACGATCTGCAGGCGCAGCGCGGTCGGCGTCATCGACTGCAGCATCGGCTTGGCGTCGAACTGGGCGCGCGCGCGGCCTTCCGGACTCTGCAAATCATGCTCGCCGACCGCTTCCTTGACCAGGAACTGCGACAGCGGCATGGCCTCGTGGATCTCCTGCTCGAACGCTTCCTTGCCGTGGGCGCGGACGTAGCTGTCCGGATCGTGCTCGGTGGGCAGGAACAGAAACTTGATGGTCTTGTTGTCCGTCACGTGCGGCAGACAGGCTTCCAGCGCGCGCCGCGCGGCGCGGCGGCCGGCCTTGTCGCCATCGAAACTGAAGATCACCGTGTCGGTTTGACGCAACAATTTCTGTACATGATGGGTGGTGCAGGCGGTACCCAGCGTTGCCACGGCTTGCGGGAAACCCATCTGCGCCAATGCCACCACATCCATATACCCTTCCGTCACCAGCACATAACCCGCATCGCGGATCGCCTGGCGCGCTTCGAACAAGCCATACAGTTCGAATCCCTTTGAAAATAAAGGCGTTTCGGGAGAATTCAAGTACTTCGGCTCGCCGTGGTCCAGCACCCGGCCGCCAAAGGCGATGACCTGGCCTTTGGTGTTTTTAATCGGAAACATCACGCGTTCGCGGAAGCGGTCGTAGCGTTTGCGGTTGCCGCCGTCCTCGTCCACCTTGTCGATCACCAGGCCGGCCTCGGCCAGCGCCACCGCCTCGTAGTCGGGGAAGATGGAGCGCAGGTTGTCCCAGCCGGCCGGCGCGTAGCCCAGGCCGAAACGGGCGGCGATTTCGCCGGTCAGGCCGCGGTTCTTCAGGTAGGCGATGGCGTCGGTGGCGCCGCGCAGCTGGGCGCGGTAAAAGTCGCTGGCGCGCGTCATCGCCTCGGTCAGGGCCAGGCTCTGCGCGGCCATTTGCGCGCGCTGGGCCGGCGGTATCTTGTCGTCCTGCTCGGGCACAACCATGCCGACGTTTTGCGCCAGCTCTTTGACGGCATCAACAAAGCCCATGCCGGAATATTCGATCAGGAAACCGATCGAGGTGCCGTGGGCGCCGCAGCCGAAGCAGTGGTAAAACTGCTTGGTCGGGCTGACCGTGAAACTGGGCGATTTTTCATTGTGAAACGGGCACAGGCCCATGAAATTCGCGCCGCCTTTTTTCAGCTGCACGTAACGTCCGACCACGTCGACGATGTCGACCCGGTTCAGCAAATCGGAAATAAAGGATTGTGGGATCACAGGGCTATACGGTCTTGTTATGGATCAGACTATACCGCCGCGCCGATCCGGTTTTGACGCGGATCAAGCGACGGCGGCGGGAACAACGGGCCTCAGGCCGGAGCCAAGGCCTTCTTGACCAGCGCGGACACCACGGTCATGTCGGCACGGCCAGCCAGCTTGGGCTTGACGATGGCCATGACCTTGCCCATGTCCTGGGGACCGGCGGCGCCCGAGGCGGCCACGGCGGCGGCCACTTCGGCGGCCACTTCCTCGTCGGACAGGCCGGCGGGCATGTAGGCGGTCAACACCACCAGTTCGGCTTTTTCGATGTCGGCCAGATCGGCGCGGCCGCCGGCTTCGAACTGGGTGATCGAATCCTTGCGCTGCTTGATCATTTTTTCAACGATGGCCACGGTCTGGTCGTCGTTGACTTCGATGCGCTCGTCCACTTCCTTGCGCTTGATTTCCGCCAGGATCAGGCGGATGGTCGCCAGGCGACCGGCTTCCTTGGCGCGCATGGCGGTTTTCATGTCTTCGGTGATTTGTTCTCTCAAGCCCATGGAGTTTCTCTCAAAAAATTGTAGGAGTAAAAATGCGAAAACCCGCCGCGGCGAACCGGGGCGGGTATCTCTTAAGCAACCCGAGGCGTGAGCGCCATACTGCCGGGTTGAATCTGCAAGAGCAGTCTTAGAAGAGTTTTTTCGGCAGTTGCTGGCTGCGGATGCGCTTGTAGTGACGCTTCACTGCAGCTGCCAGCTTGCGCTTACGCTCAGCCGTTGGCTTTTCGTAGAACTCGCGTGCGCGCAGTTCGGTCAGCAGACCGGTTTTTTCGATGGTGCGTTTGAAGCGACGCATTGCGACTTCGAACGGCTCGTTTTCTTTAAGGCGAATAGTGGTCATGTAAAAATTCAAACCGTTTGAGGTTATAGGGAGAAAGAGACTATAGCAGCTTTTGCGAGAAAATGGAAGACGCCTGGCCATCTGAACGGCCAACCGTAAGGCTTTCACTGCAAAAACAACGCGGCGTATGGTGCAATCTTTCTACAACTTCAACGATTGCGGGACGCCACTGACTTCCAGGGACCGCCAGTATATCAGACCGCCTGCCCCGCCGCCACACCTGAAGCCCAGGCCCACTGGAAGTTGTAGCCGCCCAGCCACCCGGTGACGTCCACCGCCTCGCCGATGAAGTACAGGCCAGGCACTTTGTTGGCCATCATGCTCTGCTGCGACAGCTCGCGGGTGTCGACGCCGCCGCGCGTGACTTCGGCCTTCTTGTAGCCTTCGGAACCGTTCGGGGTGATGGTCCACTGGTTGATGGCCGCGCCCAGCTTGCGCAGTTGCGCGTCGGGCAGGTCGGCCAGGCGCGCGTCCGGCGCCAGCCCTTGCGCCAGCAGCAGGCCTTCCGCCAGGCGCGCCGGCAACCATTGCGACAGCACATTGCCTAGCTGCTTCTTGATCGTGCCCTTGCCTTCGATCAGCGTGGCCGCCAGGTCCAGCTCGGGGATCAGGTTGATGACTATGGGCGTGCCCGGCGTCCAGTACGAGGAAATCTGCAGGATCGCCGGACCGGACAGGCCGCGATGGGTGAACAGCAAGTCTTCGCGGAAGCGTCCGCCGGTCGGGTTGCGGCCCTTGAAGGAGCCGGTTTCCACGTCCACCTCCAGCGCGATGCCGGCCATTTCCACGAACGGCGCCCACTGCTGCGGGTCGAAGGTCAGCGGCACCAGCGCCGGGCGCGGCTCGACCATGCGCAGGCCGAACTGCTCGGCGATGCGGTAGCCGAAGTCGGTCGCGCCAATCTTGGCGATCGACAGGCCGCCGGTGGCGATGACCACGCTGTCGGCCTCGATGTCGCCGCTGTCGGTTTGCAAGACGAAGCCGCCCTCGTCCGCCTGCGCCAGGCTGGTGACCTTGCACGGCATGCGCCAGTGCACGTCGCCGGCCGAGCATTCGTCCTTGAGCATGTCGATGATCTGTTCGGCGGAGTCGTCGCAAAACAGCTGGCCGCGATGTTTCTCGTGGTAGCCGATGCGGTGCTTCTTCACCAGCGCGATGAAATCGGCGGGGGTGTAGCGCGACAGCGCGCTCTTGCAGAAGTGCGGATTCTCGGACAGGAAGTTGGCCGGGCCGGCGTTGATGTTGGTGAAGTTGCAGCGGCCGCCGCCGGAGATGCGGATTTTCTCGGCCAGCTTGGTGGCGTGGTCGATCAGCACCACGCGCTTGCCGCGCTGGGCCGCCGTGGCCGCGCACATCATGCCGGCCGCGCCCGCGCCGATTACCGCTACATCAAACTTTGCCATATCAAATCCAATCGTCCAAAGGCGTATTGTACTTGAAGGCTCCGCTTGTTTACTCGATCGGCTCGCTCACCCGCTGGCGCGACTGCAGCGTGCGCGACACCAGCAGGCATTGCTGCACCTGCTCGGCGATCGATGGCGGCACCGGCACCTCGCCGTCCAGCACCGAGCGGATCCAGGCCGCCGTGGTGGCCGCGCCCTTGTCCTCCGGCAGCAACGGCAGTTCGCCCACCAGCGTCTGCTTGGGCACCAGCGTCGTGCGCAGGCCGCCGTGGAACCAGTCGATCTGCTGCGCCTTATTGGCGTTGGCCACGGTCTCGCCCTCGGTGCCGCGCATCAGGAAGGCGTCGCCGCGTTCCGGCAGGGCCGCCGTGGTGAAGTATTCGCCCAGCATTTCCAGGTACTCGGGGTGCGTGTACGACACCAGCCGCAGCGCCGGCCCGGCGAACGGCTGCATGATCTTGACCAGCGTGTGCGTCGAATTGCGCACGCCCAGCCGGCGCCGCAGCGACAGCAGGTAGGCCAACTTGGGCGCCAGCACATCGATGGCGATAAAGGCCGGATGCCCCTGCGACATGGCCTCCTCCGCCTCGGACCGGTGGCGCGCGGCCGGCACGCCCATCTCCTCGAACACCTCGGCCGTGGCGACCCGGCCGGCATCCAGCGTCACGCCGTGCACCAGCACCGGCACGCCCTCGCGCGCCAGCAACATGGCCAGCAGCGGCGTCAGGTTGGCCATCTTGCGGGCGCCGTTGTAGGTCGGGATGCAGACCGGCGCGAACTGGCCCGGCGGCGCGCTGAGCGGCTCGAAGGAGGCCTCGGCCGCGTCGAGGAAGCCGGCGATCTCCTCCACCGATTCGCCCTTGATGCGCATGGCCAGCAAGATGCCGCCCAGCTCCAGCTCGGAAACGCGGCCGTCCAGCATGGCGGCGTACAGGTCGTGGGCGTCGTCGCGGGTCATGCTGCGGGCGCCGTTTTTGCCGCGGCCTATTTCTTTGATGAAACGTGCGGCCGGGAATGGTTCGAGGATAGTTGGAGTGGTCATGGCGTCAGCTTAAACCAGTCCGCCGCATTTCGGCTACACTATCCCTCCCCCGAAATAAATATACGTAGAGAATCATGATCTCCCCAGATATCGAAAACATTAATGTCACCTCGTTCGCGCCGATGCCGTCGCCGGAAGCCTTGCACAGCAAGCTGCCGCTGACCGACAGCGCGTCGGACACCGTGATGAAGGGCCGCGAGGCCCTGCGCAACATCATCGACCGCAAGGACAAGCGCCTGTTCGTGGTGGTCGGGCCCTGCTCGATCCACGATCCGATGGCCGGCCTGGACTATGCGCGCCGCCTGAAGGCCCTGCAGGCCGAAGTGGCCGACACCATGCTGCTGGTGATGCGCGTGTATTTCGAAAAGCCGCGCACCACCACTGGCTGGAAGGGGTATATCAACGACCCGGACATGGACGATTCCTTCCGCGTCAACGTCGGCATGGAGAAGGCGCGCCAGTTCCTGCTGGACGTATGCGAGCTGGGTCTGCCGACCGCCACCGAGGCGCTCGACCCGATCTCGCCGCAATACCTGGGCGACCTGATCGCCTGGACCGCCATCGGCGCCCGCACCACCGAATCGCAGACCCACCGCGAGATGTCGTCCGGCCTGTCGACCCCGGTCGGCTTCAAGAACGGCACCGACGGCGACATCAGCATCGCCATCAACGCCATCCTGTCGTCGGCGCATCCGCACTCCTTCCTGGGCATCAACGCGCAGGGCAACGTGGCAATCGTGCGCACGCGCGGCAACGGCTACGGCCACGTGGTGCTGCGCGGCGGCGACGGGCGTCCGAACTACGATTCGGTGTCGATCGCGATCGCCGAGCAGGCGCTGGCCAAGGCCAAGCTGCCGGCCAACCTGGTGGTCGACTGCTCGCACGCCAACAGCTACAAGAAGCCTGAGTTGCAACCGCTGGTGATGGCCGACGTCATCCACCAGATCGTACAGGGCAACCAGTCGCTGGTGGGCGTGATGATCGAGTCCAACATCGTCGGCGGCAACCAGAAGATCCCGTCCGACCTGAGCCAGCTGAAGTACGGCTGCTCGGTCACCGACGGCTGCATCGACTGGGAAACCACCGAACAGATGCTGCGCGACGCGCACAAGCAGCTGAAGCAACGCCCATAAGCTAGCCGAAGGCCATCACCCTGGTGGCCACGCCGAACGCCCCCGCCAGCGCCGCCTCGGCCTGGCTGGCCGGGGCGCTCAGCTCATCCAGGTCCAGATACACCCTGCTGTCCTCCACCTTGACCGAGTAGCGGCGCGGCTCGGGCTCGTCGGACTCCAGCACCGCCCGCACCTCCTCCTCGCCGATACGGAACAGCGCCACGCCCGGCAGCTCCTGCCAGGCCAGGCCGCGCGGCACCAGGCGCGCGCCGCTGACGGGCACATCCTTGAGTTTGCAAATCAGTTTCCATCGTCCAGACATCGCGCGCCTCCCTAGTCAACTCACCCCGGTTGTCTAAGCAAAAGCGGTGCCACGAAAACCGCGCCAAATCCTGACCGAATGGCAAAATTCCGCACTCCACCAGTGCGGCCCGGACCCGCCGTGGTGCATGCTTGCACGCACTTTCCATTACAATGGCGGATTCCTCTTTTCATTTGTGCTCCCTCCATGATCGTTCTCGGCGTCGAATCCTCCTGTGACGAAACCGGCCTTGCGCTGTACGACACGCAACACGGCCTGCTGTCCCACGCCCTGTATTCGCAGGTGGCGATGCATGAGGAGTACGGTGGCGTGGTGCCGGAACTGGCCTCGCGCGACCACATCCGCCGCGCCATCCCGCTGCTGACGCAGACGCTGGAAGGCGCCGGCAAGACGCTGGCCGACATCGACGCCATCGCCTACACGCAGGGTCCCGGCCTGGCGGGCGCGCTGCTGGTTGGGTCGTCCGTGGCGTGCAGCCTGGGCCTGGCGCTGGACAAGCCGGTGCTGGGCGTGCACCACCTGGAAGGCCACCTGCTGTCGCCGCTGCTGGCGTCGCAGCCGCCGGAGTTTCCCTTCATCGCGCTGCTGGTCTCGGGCGGCCACACCCAGCTGATGCGGGTGGACGGCGTCGGCCAGTACACGCTGCTGGGCGAAACGCTGGACGACGCTGCCGGCGAAGCGTTCGACAAATCGGCCAAGCTGCTGGGCCTGGGCTACCCGGGCGGTCCGGCGATTTCGCGCCTGGCCGAGTTCGGCGATCCGACGGCCTACAAGCTGCCGCGCCCCATGCTGCACACCAAGGATTTCAATTTCAGCTTCTCCGGCCTGAAGACGGCGGTGCTGACCGTGGTGAAGAACCACGAGGAAAAAGTCATCGCGAATATCTGCGAGCAGGACAAGGCCGACATCGCGCGCGGCTTCGTCGACGCCATTGTCGACGTACTGACAGCGAAGTGCGTGTCCGCGCTCAAGCACACCGGCCTGAAGCGGTTGGTGATCGCGGGGGGCGTAGGCGCCAACTCGCAGTTGCGGGCGTCGCTGAACGCGGCGGCAGCCAAGAAGAAGTTCAAGGTCTACTACCCCGAACTGGAATTCTGCACGGACAACGGCGCGATGATCGCCTTCGCCGGGGCCATGCGCTTGATGATCAACCCGGACGCGGCAAAGAAGGACTACTCGTTCAACGTGCGTCCGCGCTGGCCGCTGGACGACATCAAGGTCGTCTAGGCAAACGCCACCGAGGCCAGCACGGCCAGGCCGGCCAGCGCCAGCAGGTATTTGAGCTTGCCCTGGCCCAGGTGCACGCCGCGCGCGGCGATGCGCTCGCTACGCAGGCGATGCTCATCCGACGACGATTCGTGGGCCACTGTGTTGTTTAATTTGTTTTCAGTTGCGGTATTCATAACAGCCTCCATGTGAGTCGATCATGTTCCTTTCTGGAGGGCAATGCAATTGTCGTGCCAACCATCTAAGTCAAAAGTAGCCTATACGACTTGATTCTAGGCCTTTTTGTGGCAAACATACGACACGATACGGGTAGGCAATTGGCCTGCTAGGCGGGTTTCAGGACGCGCCCCTGGGCCGCCAACCGCTGCGGCACCCGCTCCGCGATGAAATCGATGAAATGCCGCACCCGCAGCGGCATCAGGGTGCGCTGCTGGTAGTACATGAACACGCCGCTGTTGGAGGTGGCCGTGTGCGGCAGCAGCGGCACCAGCGCGCCGCTGGCCAGCTCGGCCTCGACCATGAAGACCGGCAGCTGGCCGATGCCCAGCCCGCTGCGCACCGCCGTCAACTCTCCTTCCACGGTATTAAAGCTGGCCACCGCCGGCATTTCCTGATAGACCGTGGCGCCGTCCACGTGCAACTCCCACGGCATCAGACGGCCGGTGCTGGGACGGCGGAAACCGGTACAGCGATGCTCCCGCAGCTCGTCCACCGTCCGCGGCGTGCCGTGCTCGGCCAGGTAGCCGGGCGTGGCGCAGGGCAGCAGCAGGATCTCGCCCAGCTTGCGCGACACCAGGTTGCGCTCGGGCGGGCTGCCGGCGCGGAAGCCGACGTCGATCTTGCTCTCCACCAGATCGGTGAAATGGTCGTCCAGCTGCACGTCGAAATGCGCGCCGGGATGGCGCCGCTGGAACTCCGGCAGCAGCGGGATGATGACCGTGGTGCCGATCGACATCGGCGCCACGATGCGGATCAGGCCGTCAACTTCGAGGCGGCTGTTCTGGATCTGGTCCAGCGCCTCGTCCAGCAGGCGCAGGCCGGGATTGGCCAGCTCGAACAGGCGGGCGCCCTCCTCCGTCAGGCTCAGGCTGCGCGTGGTGCGGTGAAACAAGCGCACGCCCAGGTGCACCTCCAGCTGCCGCACCGCCTTGCTGACCGCCTGCGGCGTCAGGCCGGCATCCACCGCCGCCTGGCTGAAACTCTTGGCGCGCACCACGCCGATGAACAAACTGAGGACTCGGGCTTTATCCATATTTACAACCAAATGATGATAATCAAACAGCTTTGCCATGGCTAGTGTAGCAGGTCGTCCATGCCTACACTGCACGCTATCAACTCACCCATCCAAAGGAAACGATCATGACTGGCACTGCACAAAAAGTATGGTTCATCACCGGCGCCTCGCGCGGCTTCGGTGTGCTGACGGCGCAACAGGCGCTGGCGCGCGGCGACTTCGTGGTCGCCACCGCCCGCGATCCGCGCACCGTGACCGCCGCGCTGGGCGATCATCCCAACCTGCTGGCGCTGCGGCTGGACGTCAGGCTGGAGGCGCAAGCCGTCACCGCGGTCCAGCAGGCGCTGGCGCGCTTTGGCCGCATCGACGTGCTGGTCAACAACGCCGGCTACGGCCTGCTGGGCGCGGTGGAGGAAGCCAACGCCGAGGAAGTGCGCGCGCTGTACGACACCAACGTCTTCGGGCTGCTCAACGTCACCCGCGCCGCGCTGCCGTCGATGCGCAAGCAAGGCGGCGGCCACGTGATCAACATCTCGTCGGTGGGCGGCTATACGGCGTTTCCCGGCTGGGGCTTGTACAGCTCGACCAAGTTCGCGGTCGAGGGCTTGAGCGAGGCGCTGGCGATGGAACTCGCGCCGCTGGGCATCCATGTGACGGTGGTGGAGCCGGGCTTCTTCCGCACCGACTTCCTCGACGCCTCGTCGCTGGCCACCACGCACGACCGCATCGATGCCTACGCGGCCACCGTCGGTGCGATGCGCGAGTTCGCGGCCGGTGTCAATCACCAGCAGCCGGGCGATCCGGCCAAGCTGGCCGGCGCCCTGCTGCAACTGGCCGACAGCGCGCAGCCGCCGGTGCGTCTGCAACTGGGCTCGGACACGGTGGAACGCGTGCGCGCCAAGAACCTGTCGGTTGAAGCCGAGATGGCGCAGTGGCTGGAGCTGGCCGTATCGACCGATTTCGATACGCTGCAAAAAGCGGCTTAAAGCTTGCCGGGCGGGTGCAGCGACAGCAAGTCCTCGCGCGGATAGCCCCACGCCGGCACGCCCTCGGGACACTGCACGGCCTGCGTGGCATGCAGCGTGGTGAAGTTCCCGCGCGGCGTGGTGGCGAAGCGGTAGTCGGCCAGCTCGCCGGTCGACAGCATCAGCGCCGGCATGCGCGCGAATCGCAGCCAGGCGTCGACCTGGCAGTTCTCGGCCTTCAGCATGCGCAGCGCCGGCAGGCTGGCCAGCACGGTGCCGAATTGCTGCACATCCGGCGACAAAGCCAGCACCGTCGCCGGCGATCCGACCAGGCCCGCCGGACAAGCCATCGGCGCCAGCCACGCCGGCGCCAGGCTGGCCACGCCGCGACGCAGGCGGTAGTAGCCCTGCTTCTCATTGGCTTCCACGCTGGCGTAGGACCAGCACAAAGGCTGCGACGGAAACGCGGTCATCGCCACATCCATCACGCGCACGCCGGGATCGGCTTTCAGCAACGCGGCGCTGATCTGCTCGCGTCCGTAGTGCGAAGCCACGCCCTGCAATGCGATGAAGCCGGCGCTGACGGCCAGCGCCAGCACCAGTCCCGCGCGGCCTTGCGCGCCGGCGCGCCACTGCACCGCGCCGCACGCAAGTGCGATCGCCAGCAGCGCCGCGAACGACGTCCATCCCAGATAGCCTTTGACGGCAAACACCGCCAGCGCGGCAAACAGGCAGGCCAGGCCAAGCACGCGCAGCGAGCGCCAGCGCATGATCAACGCCATCGGCACGCCGATCGCCACCCAGAACAAGGGCTCGACGATGAACACCATGTCGCCGTAGAACCAGCGGCCGGTGAACGGATACCACGGATGGATGCCGTAGGAGTTGGTGAAGTCCATCAGCAGGTGCAGCACGAAGCCTAGTCCCACGCTCAAGGCCAGGCCGAGCCGCGCCGGCCGGCTGGCCTTCAACAGCGCCCGCGCCGACGGCCAGCATAACCACAGCAGCGCCGCCAGCAGCAAGGCCTGCGGCAGCAACAGCAAGGCCGTGTGCGTATGCCCGCGATGATTGAGCAAATAGCCCAGCGGATTGGGCAACAGCTTGTTCAGCACCAGGTCGAGATCGGGAAAATTACTGGCCAGCGCGCAGGACACCAGCAACAGCCGGTGCCGCACCCGCTGCGACGGCGCATCCGCCTCGACGGGCAGGCTGCGGTGCACCAGTTCTCCAACGCCGAAGCCGATAATGCTGTGGGTGATATTGTCCATGTAGCTATTCAGGTTCGAGCAGCTGTTCCAGCCGCCGCGGATAATTGTTGAGGAAATCGCGCGTGACAGCAAAGTGCTCGGTGTCTTCGTAGGCGACTTCGGTGATGCCGGTGCCATCGAACAGCAGTATCTTCGCGTTCGGATAGGCCAGCAATATCGGCGAGTGGGTGGCAATGATGAATTGCGACTCGTCCTGGACCAGTTCATGGATCGCCGTCAGCGCGGCCAGCTGGCGATTGGGCGACAACGCCGCTTCCGGTTCGTCCAGCAGGTACAGGCCCTTGCCTTTGAATTTGTTCAGCAGCACCGCCATGAACGCCTCGCCGTGCGAGCGTTTATGGAGCGAGCGGCCACCGTAGCCCTCCAGGTAGCCCACTTCGTCCATGTAGGTGGCGACGTTATGAAAACTCTCGGCGCGAAAGAAGTAGCCGTCGCGCGGCGCGCGAAAACTCCTGGACAGCTTGAGCGACTCGAACAGCGGCGCATCCTCGCGCGCTGTGTTCAGTTGCACGCCCTTGGTGCCGCCCTCCATGCTGAAGCCCAGCGCCAGCGCGATCGATTCCAGCAGCGTCGATTTGCCGGCGCCGTTCTCGCCGATGAAGAAGGTCACATCCGGATGAAAAGCGATCGACTCCAGGCCGCGCACCGCCGGCACGGTGTAGGGATGGCGCTCCCAGTCGACGCCGTCGCCAAACAGCGCGGTGATCCGTTGCAGGTAGGGCTTGGCCTGTAACGCCATTGACTAGCGCTGCACGTCCACGCCGCGCCAGAATGCCACGTGGTCCTTGATCTGCGCGGCCTTCTCGGACGGCTCCGGATAGTACCAGGCGGCGTTCTCGTTGACCTTGCCGTTGACGTTCAGGCTGTAGTAGCTGGCCAGGCCCTTCCACGGGCAGCGCGAAGTGTGCGCGCTGGCCTGCAGGTATTCCCGCTTGACGCTGGACGGCGGGAAGTAGACGTTGTTCTCGACGATTTCAACCTCGTCGTCCTTCGCCTGCGCGATGACGACGCCGTTCCAGGTAGCGGTGGGCATGAAGACTTCCTTTCGGTTTGGTTATCAGGTGGGACCGCATTCGACGCGGTTGCGGCCGCCGTGCTTGGCGCGGTACAGCGAGTCGTCGGCCTGGCGCAGCAGGCTTTCCGCGTCGGCGATACCCATGTGGTCGAACGAACCCACGCCCAGGCTGGCCGTCACCGGCAGCAGGCGCGGGCCGGCGTAGTGCAGTTGCGCCTCGATCTTGGCGCGCAGCGTCTCGGCGAGTTTGCAGGCGCCTTCGACCGGCGTGTTCGGCAGGATCACGCACAGCTCCTCGCCGCCGTAGCGGCCCGGCACATCGATCACGCGCACGCTCTCGCGCAACAGGCGGCCGACGCTGGCCAACACCTGGTCGCCGACCGCGTGGCCGTATTCATCGTTGATGCGCTTGAAGTGGTCGAGGTCTATCATCACCGCCGACAACGGCGAACGGAAACGCTTGGCGCGCGCGGCCTCGAACTTCAGGCGGTGCAGCAGCGAGCGGCGGTTGTGCAGGCCGGTCAGCTCGTCGGTGGTGGCCAGCTGCTCCAGCTCGCGCACGGCGGACTCCAGCGTCTTCTGATTGGCGCGCAGCTCGATCAGCGCCATCACCTGGCGCGCCAGCTTGACCAGCGTGGCGTGCTGTTCGGCGCTCAGGCCGCCCGGCTTGGTGTCCATCACGCACAGGGTGCCGATGGCGAAGCCGTCCGACGAGGTCAGCGCCACGCTGCTGTACATGCGCATGAACGGTTCGTTGACCGTCAGCGTCATGTGGGCGGTGCGGAAGTCCTGCGTCAGGTCGGGGATTTCGGTGGCGGCTTCGCCCAGCACCGCCAGCGAGCAGTAGCTCTCGCCGCGCGGCAGCTCGCCCAGCTGCATGCCGGCGCAGGACTTGATCCAGACGCGCTCGGCGTCCACCAGCGAGATGAAGGCATACGGCACTTCGCACACCTTGGCGGCCAGCTCGGTGAGGAAGCTGAAGTCTTCGCAGGCGGGGGTGTCGAGGATGTGGTAACGGTGCAGCGCGGCCAGGCGGAACTGGTCGGCCTGCGGACGGGCGATGGACAGTGTGTGTACTTTTTCTGCGGCCAGCATAGGCCTCCCTGTAGCGACGTCGATCTTTTTTTGGGCACCCGGCATGACGCGGGACCGAGCTATGGTGCTACCCGATCAGTTTATCGCAAAACAAGGACGGCGGGAGCACTTGCCCCCGCCGCGTCCATTTTTTTAGGCCGCCTGCGCCATGATCTCGCGCAGCGCCTTTTCAAACACGGCGGCCGGCTGCCCGCCCGAAATCAGGTGGCGCTCGTTGATGATCACGGCCGGCACCGAGTTGATGCCGTGGCGCTGGAAGAACTGCTCGCGCTCGCGCACCTCGTCGGCGTAGCGGTTGGTGCGCAGCACCTCGGCGGCGGCTTCGGCGTCCAGCCCCACCTCGCCGGCCACGCGCAGCAGCACCTCGTGCGAGCTCGGATCCTCGCCCTGGGTGAAGTAGGCGCCGAACAGCGCTTCCTTCAGCTCCTTCTGCTTGCCCTCCAGCTCGGCCCAGTGCAGCAGGCGGTGGGCGTCGAAGGTGTTGTAGATGCGGCTGCGCTTGCCCATCGCGAAATCGAAGCCGACTTCGGCGCCGCGCGCGCGTATCATCTCGCGCGCCTGTTCCTGCTGGGCGGCGGTCGAGCCGTATTTTTCGGCCAGGTGCTCGCCGATGTCCTGGCCTTCGGGGGCCATCTTGGGGTTCAGCTCGAACGGCTGGAAGTGCAGGCTCACCGCCGCCTCGTCGCCGATGTTGGCCAGCGCCTGGTCCAGCGACTTGAGGCCGATGGCGCACCAAGGGCAGGAAACGTCGGAGACGAAATCGATTTTCAGGGGAGTGCTCATGATGTGCCTTTGCTAAACGGAATCTTCAGCATATGGCGACGCCCGGCGCGAAATCAAGCGCCGGGACAGGGGATGGCCTTACTTTTTCTTGCCTTTGACGGCGTCTTTGCTCTTGCTGCCGATGCGGCTTTCCTTGCCTGCAAGCAAGTTGGAAATATTCTTGCTGTGACGGAAAGCCAACAGCGCGCTCATGACGAACACGGCGAACAGCTGCGGCTCGACGCCGAACAGCAGGCCGTAGTAGAACGGCGCGAACAGCGCCGCCACCAGCGCGGCCAGCGACGAGTAGCGGAACGCGAACGCCACCGCCAGCCAGGTGACCAGCGTAGCCAAGCCCAGCCATGGATTCAGGCCCAGCAGCACGCCCAGCGCGGTCGCCACGCCCTTGCCGCCGACGAAACGGAAGAATACCGGCCACAGATGGCCCAGGAATACCGCGATCGCCACCAGCGCAATGGTGGCGTCGCCGATCTGCAGCTGGTTCTGGTAGCGCATCGCCAGCCACACCGCCAGCCAGCCCTTGGCGCCGTCGCCGACCAGGGTCATGATGGCCGCGCCCTTGTTACCGCTACGCAACACGTTGGTGGCGCCGGGGTTTTTCGAACCGTAGGTGCGGGGATCGGCGATGCCGAACAACTTGCTCATGACGACGGCAAACGAGATCGAGCCGATCAGATAGGCGGCGACGGTCATCCAAACTGTATTCATTATTTCCTCAAAAGTTGTCATACGCCCGTTGGGGGCCGCTGAATATACACTGCCGAGGCTTAATCGGCCAGCGCGCAGTGCACCGGCTTGGCCTGCAGCAGATCGACCAGCACCTGCGGCGCGATGCCAACCAGATAACCCCTGCGGCCGCCATTGATATAAATCGTTTCCAGCGCAAGGATGCTATCCTCGACGTACACCGGCAGCACCTTGCGGGTGCCGAACGGCGAGGTGCCGCCAATCTGGTAGCCGCTGTGGCGGGTGGCCACCTCCGGCTTGCACGGTTCGACGGACTTGCAGCCGATGCCGCGCGCCAGGTTCTTGGTCGAGACCTTGCAATCGCCGTGCATCAGCACAATCAAGGGTTTAGCGGCCTCGTCCTGCATGACCAGGGTCTTGACCACGTGGTGTTCGTCCACGCCCAGTTCGCGCGCCGACACCGTGGTGCCGCCATGCTCCTCGTAGGTGTAGGGGTGCTCGCTGAAGGCAACCTTGTGCTTGCGCAGCATTTGGGTCGCGGGAGTTTCGGAGATGTGCTCTTTTTTAGCCATGCGTGATACGCTGCTTGTGAAGTAATGTTCGATCGGGAGTTTCTTATTATGCAGCAGGAAATTCGCTTTGCCACTTTCAATGTTTGCAATCTTTCCCAGCCTGGGGCGAAATTGTACGACAATCTGGAGCCGCTGACGCCGGACCAGTACCAAGCGAAAGTCCTGTGGACCGCGCAACAGCTGGACCAATTGGACGCCGACGTGATCGGCCTGCAGGAGATCTTCTCGCTGGCGGCGCTGCGCGACGTGCTGGCCCACAGCGCCCGCTACCGCGAGGCCACGCTGGCCGGCTTCGAGGCCGCGCCCGATCCGCTGACCGGCGCCGCGCGCCTGGTGCCGCAGGTGGCGCTGGTGTCGCGCCTGCCGTTGGCGGCGCCGGCCGCCGAGTACCGCGCCTTCCCCGACGGCGTGGCGCTGCCGCCCGGCAGCCGCGACGCCGATCACTTCGCCCGCGCGCCGCTGCACGCCCAGGTGCTGCTGCCGGACAGCCGCATCGCCGACGTGATCGTGGTCCACCTCAAATCCAAGCGCCCCGACTACAGCAGCGGCGACAATTGCGCCGATCCGATGCAGTACGCGCAGGCCAACCTGCGCTCGCTGATCCGGCGCGGCACCGAGGCGGTGGCGCTGCGCGCGCTGATCAGCCAGCTCGAACGCGGCGCGCGCCGGCCGCGCGTGGTGCTGGGCGACTTCAACGACACCGCCGACGCCGTCACCACCGCCATCGTCATGGGCGCCGGCGCGGGCTGCCTGCCGGGCGAGGAGCTGAGCGGGCGCATGTTCGACTGCAACCAGATCCAGCTGGAGCGCGACGCGATACGCCGCTCCGGCTACACCAACATCCACGACGGCCACTGCATGACCATCGACCATGTGCTGGTGTCGGAGGAATTCAACCCGGCCTCGCGCCACGCGGTGGGCGAGGTGCTGGACGTACGCTACCTGAACGACCACCTGCTGCAGGACATGCCGGAAGCGTCCGACCACGGCCAGGTGCTGGTGCGGCTGCGCCTGTACGGCGAGCGCGCGTCCGAAGCGCTCTGACGGCGTTCCGCATCTGTCAATTCAGTATGGAGG
This sequence comes from Rugamonas sp. A1-17, assembly GCA_025548565.1. GTDB lineage: Bacteria > Pseudomonadota > Gammaproteobacteria > Burkholderiales > Burkholderiaceae_D > Rugamonas. The sequence goes on along the minus strand of JAJLPB010000001.1, from coordinate 494,909 downwards.
GAATGACTCAGGCGCCGCCGTCCAGCAAGCCATCCAGGCCATCCAGCATGCCGTGCTGCGCCACGTAATGGCCCTGGAACTGGTCGCAGCCGTGCTGCGTCAGGAAGCTTAGCTGCGCCTCGGTCTCCACCCCTTCCGCCAGCACCGTCAGGCCCAGGCTGCGCGCCATCGCGATCATGGCCACCACCGCCATCGGCGGCGCCGCGCCGTCGCCGCCGATGTCGCGGATGAAGGTGCGGTCGATCTTGAGCTTGTCGAACGGGTACTCGCGCAGGTGGCCCACGCGCGTGTAGCCGGTGCCGAAGTCGTCGATCGCCAGCCGCACGCCCAGCGCCCGCAGCGCGCGCAGCGTGGCCGGCGCGGCCGCCACGTGCTTCATGATGACCGCCTCGGTCAGCTCCAGCTCCAGCAGCTCCGGCGCCAGCCCGGAAGCGGCCAGCGCGGCCGCCACGCGGTCGGCCAGGTTACGTTGCAGGAACTGCGTCGGCGACAGGTTGACCGCCACCGTCAGCGGATGGCCGGCCTGCTGCCAGCGGCGCGCCTCGCGGCAGGCCTGCTCCAGCACCCACTGGCCGATCGGCACCATCAGGCCGCACTCCTCGGCCACCGCCATGAAGCGCTCCGGCCGCAGCAGGCCCAGCGAAGGATGGCGCCAGCGCAGCAGCGCCTCGGCCGCCATCGGCCGCGCGCTGGCGATGTCGACCTGGGCCTCGTACTCCAGCACGAACTGCTGCTCGCGCAGCGCGCGCCGCAAATCGTTCTCGAACGCCACCCGCTCGACGATCTGCGCGTTCATCGCCGGACTGAAGAACTGGAAACCGTTGCGTCCGTTTTCCTTGGCGTGGTACATGGCCAGGTCGGCGTTGCGGACCAGGGTGTCGATGTCGGCGCCGTCGTCCGGATAGATGCTGATGCCGATCGAGGTGCTCACGTGCAGCCGGTGCGGCTCCAGCACGAACTCCTGGCCGATGGCGTTGAGCACGGTCTCGGCCACGTGCGCCACCTGGTCGATGGCGCCGATCTCGGCCAGCATGATGACGAACTCGTCGCCGCCCTGGCGGCTGACGGTGTCGACGCTGCGCACGCAGCGCACCAGCCGCGCCGCCACCTCGCGCAGCAGCTGGTCGCCGACGTGGTGGCCCAGCGCGTCGTTGATGTTCTTGAAGCGGTCGAGGTCGAGGAACAGGATGGCCAGCCGGCCGCGCTTGCGGCGCGCCGCCGCCAGCGCCAGGCTCAGGCGGTCGAGCAGCAGCACGCGGTTCGGCAGGTCGGTCAGGAAGTCGTGCTCGGCCAGGTGGCGGGTGTGCTCCTCGGAGCGGCGGCGGTCGGCGATGTCGGTCAGCAGTGCCAGGTGCAGCACCAGCTGGTCCTGCTTGCGCTCGGAGATGTCGCGGATCGCCGCGCACAGCCGCCGCGGGCCGATGGCCGTCAGCAGCACCTCGGCCCAGAACTGGCGCCCGCCGCAGCCCACGCAGCACCATTCGAACTGGCGGTTGCCGTCGCGCTCGGCATCGGCCAGCAGATCGGCCAGCGCCTGCGCCGACAGCACACCCTCGGCCTGCTGCAATGGTGACAAATCGACCAGCCCCAGTCCCTGCAGGTGGTCCGGCTGGCCGCCATCGAACAGCGCCAGCGCGGCCGGGTTGCAGCCGCTGATGACGCCATCCTGCAACAGCAGCAGCGCGTCGCTGGTCTGGCGGTACATCGCGAGCAAGTCCGCGTCGGTGTTGTTGTCTGGTGTAGCCACGTGGCCCTCTCGGCATATCGCCCTCTCAGGCCAGTTTTTCATTCTTGCCGCTTCGGGGAATTGACCATTGAGTTTGGTCAAACGCGCTCGATCCCGCGTTTTTGCAGTTCATCCGCATTTTTGCGCCACCCGTCGCATCGGACTGGCGGCCGGCCTTGAAAATTCCTACAGTGGCACTATCCGCCGTGGCGACCTTTTGACAGAAGAACGATATGAAACTTGAAACCTTGCCCGTCTCCCCACAAGTCTCCCCACAATCCACGGTGCGCGGCAAACGCTGGCGCACTCCGCTGGCGGTGCTGATCGTCATAGGCCTGGCCGGCGGCGGCTGGACCGTCATGCATGGCAAGAAGGACGCGCCGCCGCCCAGTGCGCAAGCGGCCAAAGACGATAAAAAGAAACAGGAAGTCTTCGAACTGTCCAGCGGCGATATCGCCGCGGTCGAAGCAAGATCATTGGCGGTCAGCTTGCCCTTGTCCGGCTCGCTGGCGCCCCTGAGTTCGGCCACCATCAAGTCCAAGGTCTCGGGCGTGGTGGAGACCACCACGGTGCAGGAAGGCATGGCGGTGTCGGCCGGCCAGGTGCTGGCGCGCATCGACCAGGCAGACCTGCGCGCGCGCCTGCAACAGCAGCAGGCCATGCTCGATGAAGCGCAAGCCAAGCTGTCGCTGGCCACCAAGAACGAGGCCAACAGCCTGGCCCTGCTCAAGCAGAAATTCATCGCGCAGACCGCCTACGATGCGACGCAGAACAGCGTCGACCTGGCGCGCGCCAACGTCAAGTCGGCCGCCGCGATGGTGGAGATCGCGCGCATCGCGCTCAATGACGGCGTGATCAAGGCGCCGATCAGCGGCGTGGTCAGCAAGCGCCACGTGCAGGCCGGCGAGAAGCTGGCGCCGGACATGCCGGTCTACAGCATCGTCAACCTGTCCGAGCTGACGCTGGAGGCGCAAGTGCCGGCCTCCGAGATCCCGCGCGTTAAAGTGGGCCAGGACGTGCAGTTCAAGGTCGACGGCTTCCAGGGCCGCGCCTTCAACGGCAAGGTGGCGCGCATCAACCCGGCCACCGAGGCCGGCTCGCGCGCGATGCTGGTCTACATCTCGGTCAAGAACGAGGACAGCGCGCTGCGCGCCGGCATGTTCGCCAAGGGCAGCATCGTCACCGACCGCTCCGCCGTCATGCCCATCGTGCCGGTGACCGCGCTGCGCACCGAGAAGGGCCAGCAGGTGGTGTACAAGATCGAACAGGGCAAGGTGATCGCGCAGCCGGTCAAGCTGGGCCTGCGCAACGAGGACGAGGGCTACGCCGAAGTGGTGGACGGCCTGGCGCAAGGCGCCAACGTCATCGTCTCCAAACTCGACAGCGTCAAGGCCGGCAGCCAGGTCAAGCTGCCGGCCGGTGCCGCCACGCCGGCCCTGCCGGCTAAGTCCGCCATGCTGGCGCAGAAGGGCTGATCATGTGGATCACTAAAACCAGTATCCAGAACCCGGTCTTCGCCACCATGGTGATGGTGGCGCTGGTCGTGCTGGGCCTGTTCTCCTACCGGGAGCTGGGCCTGGAGGCCATGCCCAACGTCGACATCCCCGGCGCGATGATCGAGGTGAATTATCCGGGCGCCTCGCCGGAGGCGGTGGAGAACGACATCACCCGTCCGATCGAGGACGTGGTCAACACCGTCAGCGGCATCAAGACCTTGCGCGCCAACTCGTGGGAAGGCCGCTCCGGCGTCTACATCGATTTCGAACTGTCCACCAACATGGACAAGGCCATGCAGGACCTGCGCGACAAGGTGGCCCAGGTGCGCCCGCGCTTCCCGAGGGAGGCCAAGGATCCGTTCATCGTCCGCTTCGAGGGCGAGAACAGCCGCCCCATCGCGCAGATCGGCCTGACCGCCACCGACCATACGCTGCGCGACCTGTCGACCATGGCCGACCAGCTGATCGGCAAGCGCTTCCAGGGCGTGGCCGGCGTCGGCCAGGTGCGCCTGAACGGCACGGCCTCGCGCCAGATCCTGATCAGCCTGCGCCCCAGCGACCTCAACGCGCAAGCCATCGGCGTCGACGAGGTGATCGCCGCCATCCAGGCCACCAACACCAACCTGCCGGCCGGCTCCATCAGCTACGCCGGCAACGAGCAGCTGGTGCGGGTCGAGGGCAAGATGAAGGATGCTCGCGACTTCAACAAGATCATCGTGGCGCGCCGCGCCAACGGCCCGGTGTTCCTGGAACAGGTCGCCACCGTGATCGACGGCGCGCAGGAAGAACTGTCGGTGTCGCGCCTGAACGGCCAGCGCGCCATCACGCTCGACATCACCAAGGTGCAGGACGCCAACGTGGTCGAAGTGGGCAAGCGCATCCAGAAGGTCGCGGCCGACCTGCAGAAGACGCTGCCGGCCGACATCAAGCTGACCGTGCTGAACGATGAATCGCTGAAGGTGCAAAGCCAGCTCGACAACGTGAAGGAAACCATCATCGAAGGCGCGGTGCTGACGATGATCATCGTGTTCTTCTTCCTGCACTCGTGGCGCTCGACCATCATCACCGGCCTGACGCTGCCGATCTCGGTGATGGCCAGCTTCATCGCGATGAAGTTCTTCGGCTTCACGCTGAACTTCCTGACCTTGATGGCGCTGTCCCTGTGCATCGGCCTGCTGATCGACGACGCCATCGTGGTGCGCGAGAACATCGTGCGCCACCTGGGCATGGGCAAGAACCACCGCCGCGCGGCCGAGGACGGCACCAATGAAATCGGCCTGGCCGTGATGGCCACCACCTTCGCCATCGTCGCCGTGTTCATCCCGGTAGCCTTCATGCAGGGCATCATCGGCCGCTTCTTCCTGCAGTTCGGCATCACCGTCGCGGTGGCCGTGCTGGTGTCGCTGTTCGTCAGTTTCACGCTCGACCCGATGCTGTCGTCGGTGTGGCCGGACCCGGTCAAGGACCGCTTCAAGTACGTGCCGTGGCTGGGCCGCTTCATGCACTGGCTGGAGGGCGGCGTCGAGAAGCTGCACGTGGTGTACGGCAAGGTGCTGGGCCTGGCGCTGCGCTGGCGCAAGCTGACGCTGGCCTCGGCCGCCGCGCTGTTCGTCGCCAGCCTGATGCTGGTGCCGATGATCGGCGGCGAGATGTTCCCCGACCAGGACAACGGCTGGATCAACCTGCACCTGAAGACGCCGGTCGGCTCCAGCCTGGAGTACACCGACAACAAGGTGCACCAGGTCGAGGAGGCGCTCAAGGCCTTCCCTGAAATCGCCAGCGTGATCTCGGTGGTGGGCACGCAGGAAGGCCGCAACAACGCCCAGATCGACATGAAGCTGCAGGACCGCAAGACCTTCAAGCGCCGCTCGCAGAAGGAGCTGGAGGGCGTGGTGCGCGCGCGCCTGAGCAAGATCGCCGGCATCACCATGTCGGTGGGCTGGAAGCCGATCTTCATCGCCATCCTCGGCACCGACGAAGGCAAGCTCGACACGGTGGCCCACCATCTGATGGACAAGATGCGCAAGATTAAAGGCGTGGCCGACCTGGAGTACAGCCAGGAAGGCGCCAACCCGTCCACCACGGTCAAGATCAACAACGAGCTGGCCAGCGACCTGGGCCTGTCGGTGCAGCAGATCGGCAGCGCGTTGCGGCCTTTCGTGGCGGGCGACACCACCAGCCACTTCCTGGCCGACGATGGCCAGAACTACGACGTCAACGTGCAGCTGCCCAAGTCGGGCCGGCAGAAGATCGCCGACCTGGCCGACCTGTCGCTGGCCTCGAGCAAGCTGGGCCCGGACGGCCGTCCGGTGATGGTGCCGCTGCGCCAGGTGGTGGACTTCGTGCCCTCGTTCAGCCCGCAGGTGCTCAAGCGCCAGGCGCTGCAGCGCCGGGTGGCGGTGTACGCGTCGGTCGAGGGCCGTCCCGGCGGCGACGTCGACAGCGACGTCAAGAAGGCCATGAAGGAAATCGAGCTGCCGGCCGGCGTGCGCTTCGACGTCGGCGGCAATGCGCAGGACATGGAGGAAAGCATGTCCTCGGCCATCATCGCGCTGGGCATCGCGGTGATCTTCATCTACCTGGTGCTGGCCTCGCAGTTCGGCAGCTTCCTGCAGCCGGTGGCGATCATGATGTCGCTGCCGCTGTCGCTGATCGGCGTGCTGGTGGCGCTGCTGATCACCGGCAGCACCTTGAACATCTTCTCGGTGATCGGCTTCATCATGCTGATGGGCCTGGTGACCAAGAACGCGATCCTGCTGGTGGACTTCACCAACCACGCGCAGCAGGGCGGCATGGGCCAGCGCGAAGCCATCATGTCGGCCGGCCAGGTGCGGCTGCGGCCTATCGTGATGACCACGCTGGCGATGGTGTTCGGCATGCTGCCGATGGCGATCGGCATGGGCGACGGCGGCGAGACGCAGGCGCCGATGGGCCGCGCGGTGATCGGCGGCGTGATCACCTCCACCCTGCTGACCTTGGTGGTGGTGCCGGTGGCCTACACCTACCTGGACAGCCTGGGCAAACGCTGCGTGCGTTTCTTCAAGGGCCGCGCCCACGAGGAGGAAGCCGCGCTGCACGACGCCATCGAGCCGCTGCACGACATCAAGGCCCGCAACGAAGTGGCTTAACTGCCGCGAAATGAATCATGGTCACTCCCGCGCAGGCGGGAGTCCATGCTGAGTATGGGTTCCCGCTTGCGCGGGAACGACTGCGGTGGCTTACTCGGCGGCGGCTTCGCCGTCGGCGGCCTCGTCGGCGTCAGCCTCGTCCAGCTCGCCTTCCTGGGCCAGGCCGGGGTTCTGCTTCAACTCGGCTTTGCGCCGGGCTTTTTCATCCGCTTTTTTCTTCTTTTCCAGCTCACGCTGCCGCTTCTCATACGCGAAATTTGTCTTTGCCATGTGCCACCTCTTCTTTATACGGTTCGATTACCTGCCCACATTATGACGCAGTTACGGCCAACGCAAGTTTTTCAGCCCCGGGGATGATGTTGCGCATGCAGGTGCTTCAGGCGTTCGCGGGCGACGTGCGTGTAGATTTGTGTGGTCGAAATGTCCGAATGGCCCAGCAACAGCTGCACCACGCGCAGGTCGGCGCCATGGTTCAGCAGGTGGGTGGCGAAGGCGTGGCGCAGCGTGTGCGGCGACAACGGCGCGGTGATGCCGGCCTTCAAGGCATGTTTTTTAATCAAGACCCAGAACATCTGCCGCGTCATCGGCCCGCCGCGCGCGGTGACGAACAGCGCGTCGTCGACCTGGCCGTTGAGGATGATGCCGCGCGCTTCCTTGACATAGCGCTCGATCCACACCCGCGCCTGCTGCCCGAACGGCACCAGCCGCGTCTTGGACCCCTTGCCGGTGATGCGCAGCACGCCGTCGTTCAAACTCAGCTCCAGCAGCTTGAGCGTGACCAGCTCGGACACGCGCAGCCCGCTGGCGTACATCAGCTCCAGCATGGTGCGCTCGCGCAGGCCCAGCGGCGTGGCGACGTCGGGGGCGGCCAGCAGGGCCTCCACTTGAATTTCGCTCAAGGTGTGGACGAAGCGGGCCGGCTGTTTGGCCGACACCAGCTTGAGCGTGGGATCGTCGGCGATGCGGCGCTGGCGCAGCAGCATCTGGTAAAACCGGCGCAGCACCGACAGCCGCCGGTTCGACGAGGTGGCCTTGCCGCTGTCCTGGTGGCGGGCGGCGATATAGGCCTCGATGTCGTGCGCGGCCACCGCCGCCAGCCCCGCCACCTGCGGCCGCTTCTTCTCCAGCCAGGTGGCGAACAGGCGCATGTCGCGCCGGTAGGCTTCCAGCGTGTTCTTCGACAGGCCGTCCTCCAGCCACAGGCTGTCGCAGAACTCGTCGATCAGAGCAGTGTTGTCTGTTGCCATGCGTATTCGCTCGATCCTTCGTGCGCCAGCAGCCAGCGCTTGATGCCCAGCAGGTAGCCGTTGGGGTCGTCGCTGTTGGCGAAGCCGCCCAGGCCGGACGAGGACGTCACGCGATGGCACGGGATCACCACCGGGAACCAGTTGGCGCCGCAAGCCTGGCCCACCGCGCGCGGCGCCGAGCCGATGTGTTTGGCCAGCTCGCCGTAGGTGCGCACGCTGCCGCGCGGGATGGAACGGATGGCGTCCCAGACCTTGTGCTGGAACTCGGTGCCGGCGCGCTTGAGCGGCAGGTCGAAGGCGAAATCGGCGTCCTCGCAGTAGCGGGCCAGCTGCGCCGCGGCCAGCTCCGCCACCGCGTCCTGTGGCGCTTTTGCATCAAAGTGGGGCGGCAGGTAGCAGAGCTCAGTGATCAGACCACCGGCCGTGCGCACGCCCAGTTTTCCAAGCGGCAAGTCCAAAACGGCGGAAAACAATTCATGCTGCTGTTGTATTTTCATCACACTCTATGCACCAAAAAAGCCGGCTGAAGTTGTCGAAATGCACCATTTTGTTGCATTCAAACTACATTAAAAAAACCACACAGTTGCATTGTAATTGCGCGCCGCCGGCGTCCGGCAAAAAAAAACGCACCTCGCGGTGCGTTTTCAAATCCTGCTTCACGTTCCCGGTCGTTTGCCTGTCCCCGTAGCGCGCTTGTGGCGGCCTGCAGCGACTATAACAACGACATTCTGTAAAACGTGTGTCTCCTCGATCTTTCGCCGGTATTCAGTACCGTTTCTCTACACACTCCCCACCTACAATTCTGGGCTCTTGCTACCGGGTCGCATATCGATATGCAGTTATCCCTGAGAGCGACGCAATCATATCGTATCTATTTGGCTTTTTCTCCTTTTTTTTCGGTCCCGCGCGCCCCTTGCTTTAAACGTGAAACAAATTTGACGCACATCAGGAAAGTTGTGGTATTAGGCATCGACGTTGGCAAAAAACCTAGTAGTACCCCTCATTGCTCCGTGCGCGACAAAAATATAAGTTAGGCGAAAATGCCGGATTTCCCGGCATCAATAAAACTAGAGACAATCATGTTCATAAAACTACTGGATCATCTGGAGGAGTGGATCATCACCTTCCTGATGGCAGGGGCCACCCTGATCATCTTCCTGTCCATCCTGCACCGTTACGGCACCGGCCTGCCCATTCCCGTCGTCCAGGACTACCTGTTGTCGCTGCACTTCGAATGGGCGCAGGAACTGGCCATTTACATGTTCGTGTGGATGGCCAAGTTCGGCGCCGCGTACGGCGTGCGCATGGGCGTGCACGTCGGCGTCGACGTGCTGGTGAGCCGCCTGCCGGACGCCTGGCGCCGCCGCGCCACCTACGTCGCGCTGGCCTGCGGCATGCTGTTCACCGGCATCATCGGCACGCTGGGCCTGACCTTCGTGTGGGAGAACGGCATGCACTACGCGCTGTTCAACAAGCTGGGCATGGACGTCAGCGCGCTGACCGAGGGCCCGACCACGCCCGACCTGGAATGGCCGACCTGGTTCATCTACTCGGTGGTGCCGATGGGCTCATACCTGATGTGCTTCCGCTTCATCCAGGTGTCGGTGGTCTACTGGCGCACCGGCGAGATGCCGCACCACGACGAATCGCACGTCGAAGGCCTGGACGATGACGAGGACGACGACATGTTCGCCACCGCCCACCCTGCCCAAGGAGGTGCGAAATGAGCGGCACGACACCCCTCGATTCAGTCAAGGTCATGTCCAAGAAGCGCGCCGCGGCATGGCTGATCGGCATCGCCGCCATCCTGCTGTCGGTGTGCGTCATCGGCGGCAAGGTCGGCATCGTGTTCGCGCTGCTGCTGGCGCTGATGTTGACCGGCATCCCGGTCTCCATCGCGCTCGGCCTGACGGTGCTGATGTTCATGTACCTGCTGACCCACGTGCCGGTCGAGGCGGTGGCGCTCAAGCTGTTCAGCGGCATCGAGAAGTTCGAGATCATGGCCATCCCGCTGTTCATCCTGGCCGGTAACTTCCTGACCCACGGCGGGGTGGCCAAGCGCATGATCAAGTTCGCCACCAGCCTGATCGGCCACTGGCACGGCGGCCTGGCGCTGGCCGGCATCATCGCCTGCGCCATGTTCGCGCTGGTGTGCGGCTCGTCGGTGGCGACGGTGGTGGCGATCGGTTCCATCATCCTGCCGGCCATGGTCAAGCAGGGCTATCCGAAGCGCTTCGGCGCTGGCGTCATCATCACCGCCGGTTCGCTGGGCATCCTGATGCTGCCGTCGATCCCGAAAGTGATCTACGCGATTTCCACCAACACCTCGATCGGCGCGCTGTTCCTGGCCGGCCTGTTCCCCGGCATCCTGCTGACCGTGATGCTGTGCACCACCACCTGGGTGCTGGCCAAGAAGAACGGCTATCCGCGCATGCGCAAAGCCACCTGGGGCGAGCGCGCCAAGGCGTTCAAGGACAGCGTGTGGGGCCTGATGCTGGTGGTGATCATCATCGGCGGCATCACCAAGGGCATCTTCACGCCGACCGAGGCGGCCGCGATGAGCGCGGTGTACGCGTTCATCATCTCGGTATTCGTCTACAAGGACATGCCGCTGAAGAAGACGCCGGAAGTGCTGAAGAAATCGGCCAGCCTGAGCGCGATGCTGCTGTACATCATCACCAACGCCGTGCTGTTCTCCTTCCTGATGGCGCACGAAAACATCCCGCAGGCGATGGCGGACTGGATTCTGGCCAAGGACCTGGGCCAGGCCGGCTTCCTGTTCTTCACCAATATCCTGCTGCTGTTGGCCGGTAACGTGATGGAACCGTCGTCGATCATCCTGGTGATGGCGCCGATCCTGCACCCCGCCGCGATCCGCCTGGGCATCGATGCCGTCCACTTCGGCATCATGATCGACGCCAACATGGAAGTGGGCCTGTGCCATCCGCCGGTCGGCCTGAATCTGTACGTGGCCAGCGGCATCTCGAAGATGAGCATCTCCGAGCTGACCGTGGCCGTGATGCCGTGGTTGCTGACGATGCTGGTGTTCCTGGTGATCGTTACCTACTGGCCGGGGCTGTCCTTGTGGCTGCCCAAGGCGATGGGACTGATGTAAAAAAAGAGGGAGGCCGCTGGCCTCCCTCTTCGTTTAAAACCAGCTAAATTATTTAGCTGCTTCCTTGTTGATCGCCGAGATCAGGTCCTTGCCGATACGGCCTTCCATGTCCTTCTGCACCGGCAGCAGCGCCTTGCGCCAGTCGGCCTGCTCTTTCACGCTCAGCGTATAGATGGTGGTCTTGCCGGCCTTCTTGATCGCTTCCAGCGCCAAGTCGTTATCGCGCTGGGCGATGGCTTTCTCGAACGTGGTGGCTTCCTTCATCGCCTTATCCAGCGCGGTGCGGATGTCCGCCGGCAGGCCGTCCCAGAACTTCTTGTTGACGATGACCGCATAACCCAGGTAGCCGTGGTTGGACACGGTCACATACTTCTGCACCTCGTGCATCTTCTGCGTGTACATGTTCGACGGCGGATTCTCGGTGCCATCGACCACGCCGGTCTGCAGCGCCTGATACACCTCGGAGAAGGCCAGCACCTGCGGGTTCGCACCCAGCGCGCGCATCTGCGCGTCCAGCACCTTGGACGACTGGATACGCATCTTCAGGCCCTTGAAATCGGACGGCTCATGCAACGGCTTATTGGCCGACATGACCTTGAAGCCATTGTCCCAGAACGCCAGGCCGGTGATGCCCTTCGGCTCCAGCTTCTTCATCAGGCCCTTGCCGATTTCGCCTTCGGTCACGTTATACAGCGCTGTCTTGGACGGGAAGATGTACGGCAGGTCGAACGCCTCGAACTCCTTCACGCCCAGCGGGCCGAATTTGGCCAGCGACGGCGCCAGCATCTGCACGGCGCCCAGTTGCAGCGCTTCCAGTTCTTCCTTGTCCTTATACAGCTGGCTGTTCGGATAAATTTCGACCTTGACGCGGCCATTGGTGGCCTTCTCGGCCAGCTGCTTGAAGCGCTCCGCGGCCTGGCCCTTCGGCGTGTCGGTGGCCACCACGTGGCTGAATTTGATGACGATCGGCGCCTGAGCGTAGGCATTGAAGCTGAGCGCCACGCTCATAGCCAGTAAAACGGATTTCAATTTCATGAAGTCTCCAGGTAGGATTTAAAATGCGCTATTGTTCTAGTTTGACTGATTCTTGCTAATCATGGCAAGGGTGGCAACTGTGGAAAACCACAATGGCGCCGCCATCACGAGGCTTTACCCTGATTGTCCATGACCGCCACCATCGCCCCGCCCCGCCGCGCACATTACAGCTCCTCGCTGCGCTGGCTGCTGCCCATCATGCTGGTGCTGTTCTTTTTGGCGATCCTGATCTGGCTACCGTGGCAAGCGCGCCAAATGGAGAGCAACGAGCGCCAGGAGCAATTGATCGCCGACACACTGTGGGTCGAACAAACCATCCGCTTCCAGCTGGGGCGCGACGAGGAAAGCCTGCGCGGGCTGGGCGCCGAGATCAGCGCCGGCAAGCTGCCACCGGGGCAGCTGCATGAACGGCTGGCGCGCCTGCTGAAGAACGGCCATGAACTGCTGCGCGTGATCTGGCTGCGGCCGGACGGCAAGCTGGCCGCCAGCAGCGATCCGCAGGCCACGCCGGTGGAACTGTCGGCCGCCTCGCAAGCGACCATGGAGTTGTCGCGCCGGACCCGCCATGCGATGTACACCCAGCCGGAAGCGCAGACGCCCAACCTGTCGGCCGCCCCCGCCGCCGTGCTGATGGACTACCACGTGCCGCTGTACCGCGGCGACGAATACCTGGGCGACCTGGTGGCCACCTATCAAACCAGCGCGCTGCTCGAAGAGATGGTGCCGTGGTGGTTCGCGCAGGACAACCAGGTCTCGCTGATCGACCGCGACGACAAGGTGCTGGCGCGCCGCGCCGCCGCCGGCCCCGGGCACGGCGTCTACACGCACAAGCGCGCGCTGGACCTGCCCGGCGCCACCATCACGCTGGTGACGGACAGCGTCAAGAGCGAACCGCAACTGCTGCCCAATTTGCTGGTCGGCTCGGTGATCGTGCTGTCGCTGGGATTGTTATGGAGCCTGCTGGCCCTGTGGGGCCACATCTCGCGGCGGCTGGAGGCCGAAGGCGCGCTGCGCCAGCAGATGTCGTTCCGCACCGCGATGGAGAATTCGCTGGTGACCGGCCTGCGCGCGCGCGACCTCGAAGGCCGCATCACCTACGTCAATCCGGCGTTCTGCCAGATCGTCGGCTATCCGGCCGAGGATCTGGTCGGCATGCTGCCGCCCATGCCCTACTGGGCGCCGGAGGCGATGACCGAATACCAGACCCGCTTCGCCTCCGTTTTGGCGGGCAACGTCACACCGCAATTCGAGACCTTCTTCCAGCGCCCCGACGGCGAGCGCGTACCGGTGCTGGTCTTCGAAGCGCCGCTGGTCGACAAGGACGGCAAGCAGACCGGCTGGATGGGGTCCATCCTCGACATCTCGGACCGCAAGCGCATCGAGGAACTGAACCGCCAGCAGCACGAAAAGCTGCAGGCCAGCGCGCGCCTGGCGACGATGGGCGAGATCTCCTCGATGCTGGCGCATGAGCTCAACCAGCCGCTGGCCGCCATCTCCAGCTACACCACCGGCGCGCTCAATGTGCTGGGTCGCGCCGCCGACAGCGGCACGGCGGTCGACTGCAACCTCCTGCGTCCGGCGCTGGAGCAGGCCAGCGCGCAGGCGCAGCGGGCCGGCCAGATCATCCGCAGCGTGCACGAATTCGTCAAGAAGAGCGAGCCGCAGCGGCAGGAGGTCGCCATCGCCTCGCTGCTGGAGGGCATCCGTGCGCTGATCGAACTGCAGGCGCGCCAGGCCTACGTCTCCTTCAACGCCAGCATACCGGCCGACCTGCCGCCGGTGCGCGCCGACCGCGTGATGATCGAACAGGTGCTGCTCAACCTGACCCGCAACGCCATCGAAGCGATGGCGCACATCCCGCCGCAGCGGCGCATGCTCAGCGTGGTGGCGGCGTATGATGCGGCCAGCGCGCAGGTCAGCGTGGCGGTGATCGACCAGGGGCACGGCATACCGGAGGACGTGGCGCAGCGATTGTTCTCGCCGTTCTTCTCGACCAAGGCGGAAGGCATGGGCATGGGGCTCAACATCTGCCGCACCGCGATAGAATTCCACGGTGGTTCGCTGACCTACAGCGCCAATCCGCAAGGTGGCACCATATTTACGTTTGTGCTGCCGGCGATGCTGGCGGCCGCGGAACAGGAGACTTGAAGCATGCTGCATATCGTAGATGATGAAGCGGTCGTACGCGACTCCCTGACCTGGCTGGCCACGTCGCGCGGCATACCCTCGCGCGCGTACGACAGCGCGGCACAATTCCTGGCTCACACCGAGGCCGGGCAGTTCGACGCCGAAGGCGACTGCGTGCTGCTCGACGTGCGCATGCCGGACATGAACGGCGTGGCGGTATTCGACCAGCTGTCCGCGCGCGGACTGACGCAGCGCATGCCGGTGATCTTCCTGACCGGTCACGGCGACGTGCCGATGGCGGTGGACACGCTCAAGCGGGGCGCCTTCGACTTCTGCGAAAAGCCCTTCAACGACAACCAGCTGATGGACCGTGTGCAGGAAGCGCTGGCCAACTCGCGCCAGGCCGGCGCGATGGCGGCGGTGCGCGCGCGCCTGGCCACGCTGTCGGCGCGCGAGCGCGAGGTGCTGGACCTGATCCTGGCCGGCAAGATGAACAAAGTGGTGGCCGACCAGTTGGGCATCAGCATGCGCACGGTCGAAGTCCACCGCGCCCACATCTTCGACAAGATGCAAGTCAAAACCGCCGTCGAGCTCGCCGGCCTGCTCAAATAAAATTGGGGTCAAGTCTGACATCCGCAAATAAAATTGGGGTCAAGTCTGACATTCGGACACGAGCTCTGCTGTATAGGCGTGCTACAGCAGAGCTCGTGTCCGAATGTCAGACTTGACCCCATTGTTTTATTGCTTGGCGATCCACTCGTCGACGACTTGCTCCAGCACCGGCAGCGGGACGTTGCCGGTTTCTAGCACCACGTCGTGGAAGGCTTTGATCGAGAACTTGTCGCCCAGCGCTTTCTGCGCCTTGGCGCGCAGGTCGAGGATGCGCATCATGCCGATCTTGTAGGCGCACGCCTGGCCCGGCATGGCGACGTAGCGCTCCACTTCCGCCGCCGGAATGCCGTAGTCGATGCCCTGCTGGCGCGTCCACTTCATCGCGTGCAGGCCCGTGTCCACCACCAGCCGACGCGCGCGGAACAGCTCCGCGTCCAGCTGCCCCAGATGGCCGACCACGTCACCCTCGTACCAGTTGTTCTCGGCCGCCAGCTGCTCCGCATACAGCGCCCAGCCCTCGCCATACGCCGAACCGACCGCGAACACGCGGTCGCGCCGGTAGCGCGGCAGCTTGTCGTTCTCCTGCTGCAGCGCGACCTGGAAGTGATGTCCCGGCACACCTTCGTGATACACCAGCGTACGCATGCCGACGATGCGGAACTCAGGCCCCGGCATCGGCGCCCAGAAGATGCCCGGCCGCGTGCCATCCTTCGCCGGCCCGGTGTAGTGCGCCGCAGCGGTCTTCTCGGTGAACGGTGGCTCGCGCTTGACCACCACCGGCGCCTTCGGCGTGACGTCGAACAGCTCCTTCGCGCGCGCCTCGGCGTCGCGCAGCACGCTGTCGTAGCGGGCCAGCAGCGCCGGACGCGGATCGGCTTCCTTCGGCTGCGAGTCCTTCTCCAGCTTTGCCATGCGCTGCTTGATCGTGCCTTCGGTGTAGCCCAGCGACGCCAGCAAGCCATCCATCTCCTTCTCGATGCGCGCCACTTCACGCAGGCCGATGTTGTGGATCTGCTCCGGCGTGTAATCGGTGGAGGTCATCTGCTTGAGCAGCAGCGCATAGGCCTTGTCGCCATTGGGCAGGCGCCACAGGCCGGCGTCCTCGGTGGTGCGCGGCAGCTGCTCCTGCAGCATCGCGCGGGCGCGCTGGAACGCTGGAATAACCGAGCGCTTGACGGTGTCCTCGGCCACCGCCGCGAACCTGGCCTGCTGTTCCGGCGTCACGTCCTTCAAGCCGCCCATGCGCTGCTTCAGCGTGGCGACGAACACATTGTTCTCCGGTGCGCCGTCGAGAAAGCGGTCCAGCTGCCCGATCGAGGACTGCGTCAGGAAGGTCGGCATCAAAATGCCGCGCGCGCCCAGGCCGCGCGCCTGCAGGATGCCGGTGTCCATCTTGCCGGCCACCGCCTTCAGGCGCACCAGGTAGTTCTCCACGTCGCGCTGGTTGCGGATCGGGTGCGCCTGCGTCAGGAAGTTCACCAGCTGCACATGCAGCCCGCCGAACTGGTTGAACACGAAGTTATAGTCCGCATACGGCCACGCATCCACCGCGCCCTGCAGGTTCCAGGCGATGCTGGCGGCGCTGGCGCGCTGCTGCGGCGTGAGCGCCTGCTTGTCGATCTTCGCCAGCTGCGCGAGCGCGGTCTTGGCCGCGGCCACTTCTCCGGCGCGGTAGACGATGGTGTTGGGCGTCAGCTTGCGGTCCAGCTGGTCCTGCTCCTTGCCGCTGAAGTACTGCTTCAGCGTGGCCTGCTCAGGATCGTTGCGCACCTTGGCGTTGGCGACCTTGTCGGCCCAGTCGTCGAAGCTCACGCCATGCGCGGCCAGCGTGAAGGATGCGCCGGCAAGCAGCGATATGAATCTGGTTGAAGTATGCATGGGCCCGGGCCTGATAATCTAAACGCCCGAGTGTAGCGCAGTTCACTCGTGGCGGGCGATCGCCCATTCGACATGCTCGCGCACCAGCGCCGACGGGTGCTCGCGGCGCGCCATCAGCGCGGCCACGATGGCGGCATCGCCCTTGGCGCCGGCCGCCGCCGCGTTGCCCAAACCGACCGCGATATTGCGCAGCCAGCGCTCATGGCCGATGCGCCGTATCGGGCTGCCTTCCATCTTACGGTTGAATTCTTCCTCGGTCCACGCGAACAACTCGATCATCGAGGCGCTGCCCAGGCCATGGCGCTCGTCGAAGTCCGGCAGCACCGCGCGCTGCGCGAACTTGTTCCACGGGCAGGCGGTCTGGCAGTCGTCGCAGCCGTAGACGCGGTTGCCGATCAGCGGCCGCATCTCCAGCGGGATCGCGCTTTTCAGTTCGATGGTCAGATAGGATATGCAGCGCCGCGCATCCAGCTTGCCCGGCCCGAGGATGGCCTGCGTGGGGCAGACGTCGATGCATGCCGAGCACTGGCCGCAATGCCGGCCGGTCGGCTCGTCAACCGGCAGCGGCAGATCGACCAGGAACTCGCCCATGAAAAACATCGATCCGGCGGTGCGCGACAGCAGCAAGGTGTGCTTGCCGCGCCATCCCAAGCCGGCCTTCTCCGCCAGCGGCAGTTCCATGACCGGAGCCGAGTCGGTGAACACGCGGTAGCCGAATTCACCGATTTCCGCCTTCACCTTGTCGGCCAGCTGCTGCAGGCGCGCGCGCAGCACCTTGTGGTAGTCCCTGCCGCGCGCGTAGACCGAGATCACGGCGGCGCCCGGATCGGCCAGACGGGCCGCTTCCCGCTCGCGCCAGTCATGGGCGCCGCCCGTTTCCGTGTCCCTCGGCAGATAATCCATGCGGGCGCTGATCACCCGCACCGTGCCCGGCACCAGCTCGGCGGGACGGGCGCGCATCATGCCGTGGGTGGCCATGTAGTCCATTTCGCCATGCATGCCGGCGTCCAGCCACGCCTGCAGGCCCGCCTCGGCGTGACTGAGGTCGATGTCGGTGATGCGGATTTCGGCGAAGCCCAGCTCCACACCCCAGCGCTTGATGCTGAGGGCAAGTTCGGCTAAATTGGTTACAGGCAGGGACATCGGTAGCAGGTGGCGGTTACAATGGCTGGCGATCCAACCAACACGACATTCTAATTGATGCAGCACTTCCAAGCCCATCTCCATGACGAAGCCGGCACCGCCGCCCTGGGCACGGCCCTGGCGCGCGCCCTGGCGCCCGGCCTGGTGATCTACCTGCACGGCGACCTGGGGGCCGGCAAGACCGCCCTCACCCGCTCCCTGCTGCACGCGGCCGGCCACGTGGGCACGGTCAAAAGCCCGACCTACACCTTGTCCGAACCATACGCGATCCAGCTCGACGGCCGCAGCGTCAGCGTGATCCATTTCGACCTGTACCGCATGGGCAGCCCGGAGGAATTCCTCGACGCCGGCTTCCGTGAAGACTTCAATGGCGACAACATCTGCATCGTCGAATGGCCCGAAAAGGCCGACCGCGTGCTGCCTGCCGCCGATATCAACCTGTTTCTGACTGTGGCCGGCGACGGCCGTGATGTAGAATTGCAGGCGACCACCGCACTGGGTAACTCATGCCTTCAACGCCTCAAATTCGCCCCCAACATGTAAACAGCAAGGCTGTTACGCGCCGCACCGTCCTCAAGGCCGGCGCCACGCTGCTGCTGTCCGTGCTGGCGCCGGTGCGCGCCTACGCCGCGCAGATCCTGGCGGTGCGGGTCTGGCCGGCGGAGGACTACACCCGCGTCACGCTGGAAAACGACGCCGCGCTCAAGGCCACCCACTTCATCGTCAAGGACCCGGAGCGCATGGTGGTCGACATCGAAGGGCTGGAGCTGAACCCGACGCTCAAAAGCCTGGTCGCCAAGATCCAGTCCAACGACCCATACATCAAGCAGGTGCGCGTGGGCCAGAACCGGCCCAACGTGGTGCGCCTGGTGTTCGACCTGAAGGAAGAAATCACGCCGCAGGTGTTCACGCTGGCCCCGGCCGGCAACTACAAGCACCGCCTGATCTTCGACCTGTACCCGGTCAAGCCGGTCGACCCGATCGCCGCGATGATCGAAAAAGGCGACTGGTCGGGTGACGGCAAGACGCCGCCGTCCAGCGCGGCCGCCACCGGCAGCGCGCCCAAGGGCGACATGCCGCCGCTGAAGCCGGGCGAAGCCGAAGCGCTCGCCACCGCACCGCAAACGCCGCCGGATGCAGCCAAGCCCGATCCGCGCGCGGAACTGCGCAACGAGGTGAAAACCGCCGAAACGCAAACCCGCGCCAGCGAAAAAACCGACAAGAACGGCAAGCTGATACGCATGCTGACCGTGGTGCTGGACCCTGGCCACGGCGGCGAAGACCCGGGCGCGTCGGGCAAGAACGGCAGCCGCGAGAAGGACATCGTGCTGGCCATCGCCAAACGCCTGAAGACCAAGATCGAGGAATTCCCCAACATGCGCGTGATGCTCACGCGCGACGCCGACTACTTCGTCCCGCTGGGCACCCGCGTCGACAAGGCCCGCAAGGTGCAGGCCGACCTGTTCGTCTCTATCCACGCGGACGCCTTCGTGCAGTCCACGGCGCGCGGCTCGTCGGTGTTCGTGTTGTCGGAAAAAGGCGCCAGCTCCTCGGCGGCGCGCTGGCTGGCGGACAAGGAAAACCTGGCCGACACCATCGGCGGCGTCAACGTCAAGAACCACGACCGGCAACTGGCCAGCGTGCTGCTGGACCTGTCGACCACCGCGCAGATCAACGATTCGCTCAAGCTGGGCAAGTCGGTGCTGGGCGAGATCGGCGGCATCAACCGCCTGCACAAAGGCTCGGTCGAGCAGGCCGGCTTCGCGGTGCTGAAGGCGCCGGACATTCCGTCGATCCTGATCGAAACCGCCTTCATCTCCAACCCGGAGGAGGAAGCCAAGCTGCTCGACGACGGCTACCAGAACCAATTGGCCGATGCCATCGTCAAGGGCATCCGGCACTATTTTGCGAAGAACCCACCGCTGGCAAAGAACCGGCTGACTTAAAACTAAAACGGACGAGACATGGCTGTAGTAACGAACACCGAATACGGCGCACTGCCGGCAGTACAAATCACAGCGGCCGATGGCAGCCAGGCGACGGTGTCGCTGTTCGGCGCCCACCTGCTGTCATGGAAAACGGGCGATGGCAAGGAGCGCCTGTTCGTCAGCGCGCAGACGCCGCTCGACGGCAGCAAGGCCATACGCGGCGGCGTGCCGGTGATCTTCCCGCAGTTTAATGTGCGCGGCCCCGGCCTGCGCCATGGCTTCGCCCGCGTCAGCACCTGGCGCTTGATTGGCAGCGGCGGCGACGGCGGCCAGTCCTTCCTCGAATTCGGCCTCAATCAAAACGACCTGGCGCCCGAACACGCGCAAGCCTGGCCGCACGCCTTCGAGCTGACGCTGCGCTTCACGCTGCACGGCGACGCGCTCGACGCGCAATTCACGGTACACAACAGCGGCGCGCAGGAGTTCCCATTCGGCCTGGCGCTGCACACTTACTACGACGTCGGCCAACTGGCGGCGACCAGCATCAGCGGCCTGCAGCACATGCGCTGCACCGACCATCACAACGAGACGCTGACGCAGGAGCATCCGGCGCTGCACTTCACCGAGAAGCTCGACCGCCTGTACCAGTCCACGCCGACGCTGACGCTGAACACGGCCAACGCCACGCTGCGCCTGGAGCAGCAAGGTTTCGACAACTGGGTGGTGTGGAATCCGGGCCAGGACGACGCCAGGGCGCTGGTGGACCTGGCGGACGACGAATACCTGCGCTTCGTCTGCATCGAGCCGGCGTGCGCCGACCAGCGGCCGCTGGCTGCCGGCGCCACGTGGACCGGCAAGCACCGCATCAGCGCGGATTAACCCCCGTCGTTCCCGCGAAGGCGGGAACCCATACTTCGCCAGCTTATCCAATGGTCTATGGATTCCCGCCTGCGCGGGAATGACTTCGGCCGGCTTTAATTGGATTCTTTGACGATGCGGCCGGAGCCCGGCTGGATAGGCCGCGCGTTCAAGGGATAGAGGCGGCTGAACAACGCCATCTGCGCCGGCGAGGCTTGCACCGGCTCCTTCATCACCAGCCACAGTACGCCCTCGCTGCAGGGCGGCGTGGTCAGCGACCCCATGAACGTGAAGTAGTCGCGGCGCGCCGGGATCAGGTCCAGCGGATCGAGCACGGTCGATGGCGCCATCGTTTCCAGCTTCTCCAGCGGCAGGTTGTTCCACACCGTCTGGATCACCGGCTGCGGCTTGCCGCGCTCCAGCAGCAACGCCAGCACGGCCAGCTTGCCCTCGCCATCCTTGTGCACCAGATGCACGACCATCTCATAACCCTTGCCGTTGATGCGCTCCTCCGACGGCCGGTGGAAGTGGAACTGGATCAGCTCATACATGCGGTTGTTCACCGTGATGAAATTGCCGCTGCCGACCATGACCTGCACCGTGTGGCCGTTGTCGGTCACGTTGAACGAAGAGGGGTGATAGTCGAAGGTGATCTGCTCCAACTCCACCTTCATGCCGTCGCGGATATCGATCGGCGACTGGCGGTTGCCGGTGCTGCACTTGGACCATTCGGGATTGATCTTGCCCCAGTTGGCCGGGCCGTCCTCGCCCTCGTAGGACCAGTGGTTGCTGTACACCTTGGGCACGACCGGCGCGGCGGCGGCCACTTTCTTCGCCCTGGCGGCTGCGGCGACGCGCGCCTGCTGGTTGGCGCGCATGATGGCCAGGCGGGCCGCGATCTTGGCCGACAGGTCGGATTCCGCCTCGGCCTCGCGCTCACGCTCGGTGAGCTTGCGCGGCGCGGAGGACGCGCCGGAAGCGGAAGCACTGGAAGAGCCGGGATTGCTGGGACGGATGGACGCGATCGAGCCCGTGCTGCCACCCACCGAGGATTTCGTCGAGGGCGAAATCAGCGGATCGTTTGCGGCGCTGGCGGTCGCGAGGACGCAGCAGCAGGCAATCAGGGTGAGCAGAGTACGCATGTGTATCCAGAAAGAAAAGAATTACATACTGGTATACGGATGCATTTGGGCAAAACTTGAGCGGCGCAGGCCTTTCGGAAGGAATTTATTTATGAAACATCGGGCTCAGCGGCCGAGCATGCGGCGCGACAGCTTCCACATGCCGCCCAGCGCCATCGGCACCACGGCGACGCCGACGCCGAACAACACGATCTCGGTCAGGTGCTCGCGGACGATGGCGATGTTGCCGAAGAAGTAGCCGGCCGTGGTCAGCAGCGCCACCCACAGCACGGCGCCGGTGATGTTGTACATCTGGAAGCGGGCATGGGTCATGTCCGACACGCCGGCCACGAACGGCGCGAAGGTGCGCACCACCGGCACGAAGCGCGCCAGCACGATGGTCTTGCCGCCGTGTTTTTCGAAGAACTCGTGGGTGCGGTGCAGCGCCTCCTTGTTGAGCCATCGGTAATCGTGGGTGAACACGCGCTGCCCGATGGCCTCGCCTATCCAGTAATTGAGCGTGTTGCCGGAGACCGCCGCGGTAATCAGCAGCAGCATCAGCAGGAACAGATTCATTTCACCCAGCGCGCAAAGGGCGCCGGCGATGAACAGCAGCGTGTCGCCTGGGAAGAAGAACAGGACCACCAGCCCGGTTTCGCAGAAGATGATCGCGAACAGCACGGCGTAGACCAGGGTTCCGTATTGCTGAATCAATACTTCCAGTGTCTTGTCGACATGAAGAATCATGTCAAGAAATTGCATAAAATCCATATTCTTCCCATAAAGTCTGCGCCGGAATCATACACCACCCGCGCCCCTTCGGCGGAAGTTTCCAGACTCGGCCAAGCAGTTTACAATCGTCCGACCGCCCGCAGCAAGCGGACGCGACCAACCTAGGAGATATTGGATGTCCCAGACCCACCCGTTCCGCGCCCTTCCCCTCTCCGTCCTGGCGATCAGCCTGGCCTCCCTCGCGCACGCCGCCGACCTGCCGGTCAAACCCAGCGTCGCCGACCTCGTCAAACAGTCCAAACCATCCGACTGGCGGCCGCTGGACCCGAACAACACCTTGTACATGGAGCTGCCCACCGGCCGCGTGGTGATCGAGCTGGCGCCGGAGTTCGCGCCGCAGAACATCGCCAATATCAAGACCATGGTCAAGGAACAGTATTTCGACGGCTTGGCCATCCTGCGCTCGCAGGACAACTACGTGGCGCAATGGGGCGACCCGAACGCCGAGACCACGCCGAAATCGCTGGGATCGGCCAAGGCCAAGGTGGCGGGCGAGTTCACGGTGCCGATGGCGAACGACAAGCACTTCGTGCGCCAGCCGGACCTGGACGGCTACGCGCCGCAGATCGGCCATTCGAACGGCTTCCCGGTGGGTCGTGATCCCAAGGCCAGGACCACCTGGCTGGCGCATTGCTACGGCACGGTGGGCGTGGGCCGCGACAATGCCACCGACAGCGGCAATGGCGCCGAGCTGTATGCCGTCACCGGCCACGCGCCGCGCCACCTGGACCGCAATATCACCGTGGTGGGCCGGGTGGTGGCGGGCATGCCGCTGCTGGCCGGCCTGCCGCGCGGCAGCGAGAATATGGGCTTCTACGGCGCCAAGGACACCCGCCTGCCGATCAAATCGGTGCGGCTGGAAGCGGACGTGCCGGAGGCCGAACGCAGCCACCTGGAGGTGATGCGCAGCGAGGCGCCTATTTATAAGGACGTGGTGGACGCGGCGCGCAACCGTGGCGGCCCGTGGAACAAGTTCACGCCGCACTACGTTGAGCTGTGCAACGCGCCGATGCCGGTGCGCGAGCATCCGAAGGACTGATCTCGGCGAGGACCGGGCGCGGCGAGCAGTTATAATCTCGTGATGAACGCGCCCGACACCTCCCCCCGCACGCCCCGCCCCATCCAGGCCCTGCCTGACCAGCTGATTTCGCAGATCGCCGCCGGCGAGGTGGTCGAACGGCCGTCCGCCGTGGTCAAGGAGCTGCTGGAGAACGCGCTCGACGCGGGCGCCACGCAGATCACCGTGCGGCTGGAGGAAGGCGGCGTCAAACGCATCGCCATCACCGACAACGGCCGTGGCATCCCGCCCGAGCAGATGCCGCTCGCGCTGGCGCGCCACGCCACCTCCAAGATCGCCTCGCTGGACGACCTGGAAAACGTCGGCACGCTGGGCTTCCGTGGCGAGGCGCTGGCCTCGATCGCCTCGGTGGCCGCCGTCACCCTGACCTCGCGCACCGCCGATGCCCCCCACGCGTGGGAAATCGTCGGCTCGCACAACGGCACGGTGGCGCCATCGTCCGGCGCCCAGGGCACCACGGTCGATGTGCAGGACCTGTACTTCAACACACCGGCGCGCCGCAAGTTCCTCAAATCCGAGCAGACCGAATTCGGCCACTGCGCCGAAGTCGTGCGCCGCATCGCGCTGGCGCGGCCGGACGTGTCGTTCTCGCTGAGCCACAACGGCCGCACCATCGACCACTGGAACGTCAGCGAGATGGCCAAGCGCAGCGCCCACATTCTCGGCGAAGGCTTCGCCGAGGCGCGCCTGCCGATCGACGAAAGCGCCGGCCCACTGCGCCTGCACGGCTACACCGGCCTGCCCACCGCCTCCAAGGCGCGCGCCGACGGCCAGTTCTTCTACGTGAACGGCCGCTTCGTGCGCGACAAGGTGCTGGTCCACGCCGTCAAGGCGGCCTACCAGGACGTGCTGCACGGCGACCGCTTCCCTTCCTACGTGCTGGCGCTCGATCTGGATCCGTCGCTGGTGGACGTCAACGTCCATCCGTCCAAGATCGAAGTGCGCTTCCGCGACAGCCGCGCGGTGCACCAGTTTGTGTTCCACGCGGTGCAGCGCGCGCTGGCGCAGACCTCGGCCACGTCGCACGGCAGCGTGCCTTCGCCATTGCCTGCGGCCGAAAGCCTGGGCAGCTCCACCTGGCGCGGCGAGCAGGCTTCATTCGGACCGCTGCTGGCGCCAGACTATGCACCGACGTTCTCGCCGTCACCATTCGGCTCGCGCGATGGTGGCGCGAACGGCGCGGGCTCCGGCTTCGGCGCAGGCGGCGCAGGCGCGGGCTTCGGCGCGCCGCGCTTCGGCGGCAGCGAGGGCGGCGTCGCCCAGAGCACGGAAAAATACGGCGCTCTGTTCGGCGGCTCCGGTCCCGTCACCGGCTACCGCGCCGAATCGGACATGGCGCTGCCGCAGGCCAGCCCGTTCACCGTCTCTGCTGCGGCGATGGCGCAGGAAGAATTCCCGCTCGGCTTCGCGCTGGCGCAGCTGCACGGCATCTACATCCTGGCGCAAAACGCCAAGGGCCTGGTGCTGGTCGACATGCATGCCGCGCACGAACGCATCCTGTACGAACAACTGAAGAACGCATTGGACAGCCGCGTCGCCGGCGAGGAAATGCAGGTGCAGCCGCTGCTGATCCCCGTCACCTTCTACGCGGACGCGGTGGAAGTAGGCACCGCCTCCGAACACCAGGAGACCTTGCAGGCACTGGGCTTCGACATCGCCACGCTGTCGCCGACCACGCTGGCGGTGCGCTCGGTGCCGGTGCTGCTGAAGAACGCCGACGCCCAGACCCTGGCCCGCGACGTGCTGCGCGACGTGCGCGAATTCGGCGGTTCACGGGTGCTGATCGAGCGCCAGAACGAGCTGCTGGGCACACTGGCCTGCCACACGGCGGTGCGCGCCAACCGCATCCTGTCGACGCAGGAGATGAACGCCCTGCTGCGCCAGATGGAAACCACCGAACGCGCCGACCAGTGCAACCACGGCCGCCCGACCTGGGTGCAGGTGGAAATCGGTGCGCTCGACAAGCTATTCCTGCGCGGTCAATGAGATGAGCACCCCCGTTTCAAAACCGCTGGCGGTCGCCATCATGGGCCCGACGGCGTCGGGCAAGACCGCGTCCGCGCTGGCGATCGCGCAGCGCATTCCGTCGGAGATCATCTCGGTCGATTCCGCGCTGGTATATCGCGGCATGGACATCGGCACCGCCAAACCCACGCGCGAAGAACGCGCCGCCGCGCCGCATCACCTGATCGACATCATCGATCCGCTCGACTCCTACTCGGTGGCGCAGTTCCGCAACGATACGCTGCGGATGGTCGACGAGATCGTCGCGCGCGGAAAACTGCCGCTGCTGGTGGGCGGCACCATGTTGTACTTCAAGGGCTTGGCCGATGGCCTCGACGACCTGCCCGGCGCCGATCCGGCACTGCGCGCAGAACTGGAAGACGAAGCGGCCCGCGTCGGCTGGCCGGCCATGCACGCCAAGCTGGCGTTGCTCGATCCCGACACCGCCGCCCGCCTGGCGCCGGCGGACGCGCAGCGCATCCAGCGCGCGCTGGAGATCTGCACCTTGAGCGGCAAGCCGATGTCCGAGCTGCTGGCGTTGAAGGAAAAGACCGAGCTGCCGTTCGAGCTGCTGTCGTTCGCGCTGGAGCCGTCGGACCGCGCCGTGCTGCACGAGCGCATCGCGCGCCGTTTCGACATCATGCTGGAAGAAGGCCCGGACGGTAACCTGATCACCGAAGTGGAAGTGCTGCGCCGTCGTGGCGACCTGCATCCCGGCCTGCCGTCGATGCGCTGCGTCGGCTACCGGCAGGCGTGGGAATACCTGGACGGCACCATCGACTACAAGACCATGCGCGAAACCGGCATCATCGCCACGCGCCAATTGGCCAAGCGCCAGTTGACGTGGCTGCGCTCCATGCCGGAGCGCGTGGCGCTCGACTGCCTCGGTCCCGATCCGGCCAGCGCGATGCTGGCGCAGATCGCCGAGAGGCTGGGTTAGGCCTTCGGCGGCGGCGCCGAATCCATATAAATAATTTCCCACAAATGGCCGTCCAGGTCCTGGTAGCCGTGGCCGTACATGAAGCCATGGTCCTGCGGCTCCTTGTAGGCACTGCCGCCCGCCTCGATGGCCTTGTTGACCATGGACGTGACCTGCTCGCGTGATTCCACCTGCAGGCAAACCAGCACCTCGGTCGACGTGCGCGCATCGCAAATCGGCTTCGGCGTGAAACTCTTGAAGCGTTCCTCCACCAGCAGCATGACGAAAATATTCTCCGCCACGATCATGCAAGTGGCGCCCTCGTCCGTGTACTGCGGGTTGAAGGTATAGCCCAGATGCGTAAAGAACCTGACCGATGCGGCCAGGTCGCGCACGGGCAGGTTCACAAAGATATTGGTCGCCATATTGTCTCCGTTAAAAAAATGCTCACATCAACCGAAACAGCATACCAATTTGACTATCTTTTGGCGACGCGATTCAAAATTTTTCAAAAATTTTCGGAACCATCGTTGACAGCTTAGGCTCCAACCCCCATAATGCTGGGCGTTGCAGGTGATATAGCTCAGTTGGTTAGAGCACAGCATTCATAATGCTGGGGTCGGTGGTTCAAGTCCACCTATCACCACCAAGAATTTTAAAGCCGTTGACCCGCAAGGTTCAGCGGCTTTTTCACTTCTGTGTTGCCCATCACGGAGGCAGCTCGATGAAGGCGTGGCGCGATCTGGGCAAGGTCCTAATCATGGCGGCGGTGTTTGCGGTCTGTTTCGACTTGCTCGCCAAAGTCATTGGTTTCGACTCTCCCTGGCTTGGGCTGCTGCTGATGTTTTACTTCATGGCGCTTGCCAGCATGGCGGAGCCTCTGTTTGCTGTCCGCATGCCCCGGGCGCTCCGGCCGGTGAATCCACGGAACGGCGCCTATCGCTGGTTCGGGGTGCGTACTTTCGGTGCGCTTCTCAGGAACACACCTCTTCGTTATCTCAACGGTTCCGTCTATCTTGCGGACGGGCGGCGTAGTCTCGCCAAACTGAGTCGCCGCGTGGAGTATTCGGAGGCGATCCACTTCTGGGCCGCGATCGGGTTCACGCCATATATCGCATACACCTTGTCACGTACGCTGTACCTTGAGGCAGTAGTGTTTTTAATGGTGCAGCTGGTCGTCAATATCTACCCCATCCTGCACCTGCACATCGTTCGCGCGCGGCTGGACCGGATCAACCGCAATGGCATACCTCTTGCATAGTCGTCCATGCGCTTTCGCCCACTCCCCGACAGGATCACGCCGACATGATGACGACCTCCGCATACCGCCTCCCTGCCCTGCTGCTTGCCGCCGCGCTCGCCAGCCCGGCCGCCGCCGCTCCCCGCCCCGTCAAAGTCCTGTTGATCGGCATGTTCGCGCAAGAGGCGGCGGTCTGGACCGATAAGCTCAAACTGGACCAGGCCATTCCGGTGCCGGGCTTGTCGCCAACCTATCCGGCGGTACGGTGCAATCGGGACGATGTCTGCCAGCTGACGACCGACATGGGCAAGGCCAACGCCGCAGCGTCGGTCGCGGCGCTGGTGCACAGCGGCTTGTTCGATCTCCGGCAAAGCTACTTCATCGTCGCCGGGGTCGCCGGCGTCGATCCGGCCCAGGGCACGATCGGCACGGCGGCGTGGTCGCGCTATCTGGTGGACTCGGACCTGGCCTGGGAGGTGGACGCGCGCGAACGCCCCGCCGGCTGGTCGACCGGCTATCTGGGCATCGGCGCCAAAACGCCGGGCGTCAAGCCGGCGCTGGGCTATGGCACCGAAGTGTACCGGCTCAACGAAAGCTTGCTCAACAAAGCGCTGGAGCTGTCGCGCGGCGTGACGCTGGCCGATTCCGCCGAAGCCGCGACCTACCGCGCCCAGTACCCGTCCACACCCGCGAACCAGGCGCCGCAAGTGACGCAATGCGATTCGCTGACCGGCAATAACTGGTTCCACGGCGATCTGCTCGGCCAGCGCGCGCGGGACTGGGTCGCGCTGCTCACCGACCAGCAGGGCAGCTACTGCATGAGTTCACAGGAAGACAACGCGACCTACACCGCCTTGATGCGCGGCGCCGAGGCCGGGCTGCTCGATGCGCAGCGAGTGGCTGTGTTGCGCGCCGCGTCCAACTTCGACCGTCCGCATCCGGGCCAGACGGCGCTGGCGTCGCTGACCACTAATGCGGGCGGCTTCCCGCTGGCGTTGCAGAACCTGTACCGCACAGCGCATCCGCTGGTGCAGGACATCGTCCAGCATTGGCCGGACTGGAAGGGCGGCGCGCCGCTGGCCAAGCCCGCGCGCGCCACGTCCCGGCGCGCGGCCTTCGCGCCGAAGGTGGTGATCATCAACATGTTCGCAGGCGAAGCGGCGCCTTTCATCAGCGAGTTGGGACTGAAGACCGAGCATCCGGTGCCGGGGCTGTCCGCGCGCTATCCCGCGCTGCGCTGCGACCGCGACGACGTCTGCCAGGTCACCACCGATATGGGCTACAGCAACGCGGCGTCCAGCGTCGCCGCCCTGCTCTACGCCAGCGGCTTCGACCTGCGGCACACCTACTTCATCATCGCGGGTATCGCCGGCATCAATCCCAAGCTGGGCACCGTCGGCTCGACGGCCTGGGCGGACTACGCGGTGGACTTCTCGCTGCTGCACGAAATCGACGCGCGGGAAATGCCGCAGGAATGGGCGAGCGGCTACTTCGGCATCCACACCAGCGCGCCGAACCAAAAGCCCGTGCCCAGCTATCGGACCGAAGTCTTCCAGCTCAACCCCGAGCTGGTGACGCGCGCCTACCAGCTCTCCAAAAACGTCACGCTCGGCGATTCGGCCGCCGCCATCGCCTACCGGGCCAACTTCGTCACGGCACCAGCCAACCAGCCGCCGGCAGTGCTGCGCTGTGACACCGCATCGACCGACACCTGGTTCGGCGGCGCCGCGCTGGCCGGCCGCGCCGAGACCTGGTCCGCGCTGCTCACCGACGGCAAGGCCAGGTACTGCACCGCCCAGCAGGAGGACAACTCGACGCTCGAAGTACTGCGGCGCGGCCAAGCCGCAGGGAAGGTGGATTTCAAGCGCGTGCTGATCCTGCGCGCCGGCTCGGACGTCGACCGTCCACATCCGGGGCAGAGCGACAGCGACGTGCTGCTGAACTACACGCAGCAAGGCGGCTTCGCGCCCGCCGCGGCCAATCTCGCGCTGACCGCCCGTCCGGTCATCCGGAACATCATCGGCAACTGGGCCGCGTGGAAGCGCGGCGTGCCGGGTCAATGATCCTTGATCATTTGGTGGCGGCTGGCGGTGCCGCTGGAGGTCGTTCGGCGCCATAGGTCTTGACCAGGTAGTCGACCATGTCGGGAATATCGGCCTCCGCGAATGGCGCGCCGAACGGCTTCTTCATCTTCTTCACCGTGGCCTCCCAGTAGGCGCGCGGCGATGCCGGCGGCTGCGATTGAATGTAGTGCACCGAGTGGCACAGCATGCAGTTGTTTTGCACCAGCGCGTAACCCGGCAGCGTGCTGGGTTTGAATACCGCGGTTTCAGGCGGCAGGTTGATGTCGAGCGCGAACGCGGGGACGGCGATCATCAGGCCGGCGGCAAGCAGGGAACGGATCATCATGGGGCTCTCCTTAAACGGCGACGATGCGCGTCGATTCGACCACATTGCGCATGTAGCCGGGCGGGTTCCACAAGGCGCCGGTGGGCTGGCCCTGGCCGATGCGGTTGACCGCGCGCACCAGCAGCTCGTGACTGCCCTTCTGCCTGGGCGTGAACGCGGCGCTCCACTCGCGGAACGAATATTTGCCGAGATCCTTGCCCAGTTGCGCGGCCTGCCAGGTCTTGCCGCCGTCCGCCGAGAAGGCCACCTCGTTCACGCCATAGCCGCCGTCGAACGCGATGCCGCGCACCACCGTCTGCTGTCCGGTCTTGACGTGCGCGCCGTTGGCCAGGCTGGTGATGAAGGAGCGCACGTTCATGCGGTTGATCGGCACGGTCTTGGTTGGCGCCTTGCCTGGTTCGGTGCAGGCGCACTGGTTGTCCGGGATACGGTAGGCGGTGCTCATCCAGAAGCCGTCGAACACCTTGTCGGTCACGGTGATGTCGGACAGGTGCTTGACCCAATAGGTGCCGTAGTAGCCGGGCACGATCAGGCGCAGCGGGTAGCCGTTCAACATCGGCAGGTCGGCGCCGTTCATCTGCCAGGCCAGCATCACTTCGCCGTCCAGCGCGTGATCGAGATTGAGGGCCTTGACGAAATCCGGACCGTCGCCGAGCGGCGGCGTGTCCAGGCCATTGAACGCCACCTGCACCGAGCCGGCTTTCACGCCGGCCTTCTCCAGCACCTTGCGCAGCGGGACGCCGGTCCAGCTGGCGTTGCCCATGGCGCCGTTAGACAGTTGGCCGCCATTGGCGCGCGGCTCGAAATGGCCACGGCTGTTGCCCGAGCATTGGACCACGGCGACCAACTCGGTCGCATCGGCCATCTGGCGCAGATCGGACAGCGACAGCTCCAGCGGCGTGTTGACGTTGCCGCCCACTCGCAAGCGATACGTTTGCGGATCGATGGAGGTCGGGATGCCGCTCCAGTGGTAGCGCACGAAGAAGGCGTCGTTGGGCGTGATCGCCGATTCGTTGAATACGCTGAACGGCGTTTCCAGTTGCGGCGGACGGGCGGTGAGCAGGATCAGCGGCCGCTTCTGCGGATAGGCGACCAGTTCGCGTTCGCCGTTTTCGAACGGCAGCGTGACACGGCCCGCCTCCGCCGCGAGGGCTTCCAGCGCCGGACTGCCGAAAGCGGCGGCCGCGCCTAGCGTGCCGGCCTGCCGCAAAAAGGAACGGCGCCGCAGCGCCTCCGCTGTCAATACCAACGCTTTAGTCGCCATGCCGGTCTCCGAATTGTTGTGATGATAACGGCGTCAATATTGCCACAAATCGGCGCGCATCTCCCGAATCAGTTGTTCCAGCGCCATCGACGCCTTGCTCTTGTAGCGCTCCCGATGGCGCAGC
The DNA here is from genome assembly GCA_025548565.1 of Rugamonas sp. A1-17. Lineage (GTDB taxonomy): Bacteria > Pseudomonadota > Gammaproteobacteria > Burkholderiales > Burkholderiaceae_D > Rugamonas. The sequence goes on along the minus strand of JAJLPB010000001.1, from coordinate 463,665 downwards.
ATCAGGAAGTCGCGCCCCGCCATCTTGAAGTTCGCCTTGGCCAGCAAGCCGGCCTTCAAATGCGAGGCCACCACCAGCTCCGACACGACGGTGGCGAACGGCCCCGCCATCACGGCCGAGCGCACCGCCTCGTTCGACGGCAGCGACAGCGCGACCTGCAGCGCCTCCACCGGGATGCCGCGCGCCGCCAGCGCCGCCTCGAACGCGGAGCGGGTGCCCGAGCCCTCCTCGCGCAGTATCCACTGGGCCGCCAACAACTGCGCCGGCCGCAGCGCCTTGCCGGCCGCCCAGGGATGATCCGGCGCGACCACCGCCACCATGCGGTCCTGCGCCACCGGTTCGGCCAGCAGCGCCGGCTCGTCGATCGCGCCTTCCACGAAGCCGAGGTCGGCGACGCCCTGCACCACGGCCTGCGCCACGTTCTGGGTGTTATCGACCGCGACGTCGAGCGTGATCGACGGCCAGGCCTGGCGGAAGCGCACCAGGAACTGCGGCAGCCAGTAGCTGGCGATGGTCTGGCTGGCCTGTATGGTCAGCGTGCCGCGCTTCATGCCGCCCAATTCGGCGAGCGTCAATTCGGCGGCGCGGGCACTGGCCAGCGTGCGGCGCGCCTCCACCAGGAAGATGCGGCCTGCCTCGCTGGTTTCGATGCGCCGGCCGACGCGGTTGAACAGCGGCGTGCCATAGCGCTCCTCCAGCACCTTGATGGAGGCGCTGACGGCCGACGGCGTGAGCGCCAACGCGCTCGCCGCCTGCGTCAGGTGCTGGCGCTCGGCGACTTCCACGAAGATGCGCAATTGTTCAAGTGTCATTGTTCGATTTGATTGAATGAATCGTCATAAATTGTAAGATGGACGCAACGATCTGTCGACTTGATAATTCCGCTTATCGAACCATCAAGGATGACGCAATGAACAAAACCATGACAAACGCCCTGCCCGGCCTGGCGCTTTGCTGCGTGGTCACCGCCTCCGCCTACGCGCTGGAAGCCGTGGAGAGCGCGGTGCTGGGCCGCGCATGGCTGGAAAGCCTGGTGCTGGCCATTTTGCTGGGCACCGCCATCCGCACGCTGCTGCCTCTTGACCAGCGCTTCGAGGCCGGCATCCAGGTCGGCGCCAAGCTGCTGCTGGAAATCGCCGTGGTGCTGCTGGGCGCATCGGTCAGCGCGCGCTCGCTGCTGGAGAACGGCATCGGCTTGATCGGCGGGATCGCCGCCGTGGTGGCGATCGCGATCGCGCTGAGTTTCGCCATCGGCCGCGCCTTCGGGCTGCCGCGCAAAATGGCCATCCTGATCGCCTGCGGTAATTCGATCTGCGGCAATTCGGCCATCGCCGCCGTCGCGCCGGTGATCGACGCCGACGGCCAGGACGTCGCCGCCGCCATCGCCTTCACCGCAGTGCTGGGCGTGGTCGTGGTGCTGGTGCTGCCGTTGATGGTGTCGCTGCTGTCGTTCTCGCCGGTGCAGTTCGGGGTGTTCGCCGGGCTGACCGTGTACGCGGTGCCGCAGGTGCTGGCCGCCACCGGCTCGGTCGCCGTCAGCAGCGTACATGTCGGCACGCTGGTCAAGCTGGTGCGGGTGCTGATGCTTGGCCCGGTGGTGCTGACGCTGTCGCTGTTCGCGCCGCGCGAAGGCGCATCGCGGCCCGCGCTGTCGCATCTGGTGCCGTGGTTTATCGCCGGCTTCCTGCTGTTGATGGCCTTGCGCTCCTTCGGCGCGATACCGGCGGTCGCGCTGGCGCCGGCGCGTGAGGCGGCCAACTTCTTTACCATCATGTCGATGGCCGCGCTGGGGCTGGGCGTCGATGCGCGCGCCGTGCTGCGTGCCGGCGGACGAGTCGCGGCGGTGGTGGTGCTATCGCTGCTGGGCCTCGCCGCCGTCAGTTTCTTGCTGATCAGGCTACTGGGTATCGCCTGAGGCCCGCCGCCGCTTAGCCGCCCTTGCCCGCCACCGCCTGCCGGTACTGCGTCGGCGTGACGCCGGTGGTGGCCTTGAACTGGCGGGTGAAGGCGGAGTGGTCGCCGTAGCCGCAGGCCTGGGCGATTTCGGCCACGCTGGCCGTCCCCTTCAACAAGCGCGAGGCCGCTTCGACCCGGGTCTGGATGATCATCTGGCGCGGCGTCAGGTGGAAGATGCGCAGGAAGTAGCGCTCGATCTGCGCCACCGACATGTGGGCCGTGCGCGCCAGCTCGGCCAGCTGCAAGGTCTGGCCGTAGTCCTGGTGGATCAGGTTCACCGCCGCCGCCACCTTGCGGTAGGCGGGATTCTTCTTGTCGGCCATCGCCAGGTCGCGCGAGACGCCGGTCAGGCCGACGATGCGGCCTTCGGCGTCGCGCAGCGCGGTCTTGCGCGTCAGGCACCAGCCGGGATCGCGGTTGGGATACAGGTGGAGTTCCAGCTGGTCTTCGATATCGTTACCGCCGGCCAGCACCGCCATGTCCTGCGCCAGGTAGGTCTGCCCGAACGGACGGGCAAACACCTCGGCCGGCGTGCGCCCGATCAGCGCCGACTTATGCCGCTGACCGCAACGCTGGACCAGCGTCTGGTTGACCACCACGTAGCGGCACTCCACGTCCTTGACGAAGAAAACCACGTCCGGCAGCGCGTCGAACAGCGCTTCGGAAAAGAAGGGATCGGCGATGCCCGCGCCCAGGGCGCGGCGGGCGTCGTCGTGAGGGAGTTCTGTATGCATGAAGGCGATTGTGCCAGCGGCGCGGGGCGGCGTCTCCTGTTTTATCGCCATTGTGCAGATTTCGTCATCGATCATGCGCAGGAGATGCAAGACAGCAAGCCTCGGAAAGCCTAAGATTTGAGCATGAAAAACATCTCCATCATCGACTCCCACACCGGCGGCGAACCGACCCGCCTGGTCATAGACGGCGGCCCGGAACTGGGCCAAGGCCCGCTCAGCGAGCGGCTCGCAGTGCTGAAGCGCGAGCATGACCGCTTCCGCTCCGCCGTGGTCTGCGAGCCGCGCGGCTCCGACGTGCTGGTCGGCGCGCTGCTGTGCGAGCCGCACGCTCCCGATTGTGCGGCAGGCGTCATCTTCTTCAACAACGTCGGCTACCTCGGCATGTGCGGCCACGGCACCATCGGCCTGGTCGCGTCGCTGGCCTATATGGGCCGCATCGGCGCCGGCCGCCACCGCATCGATACGCCGGTAGGCGTGGTGGAGGCCGAGCTGCACGCGGACGGCAGCGTCACCGTGGACAACGTGGCCTCCTACCGCAGCCAGGCGCAGGTCACGGTCGACGTGCCTGGCCACGGCCCGGTCACCGGCGACGTCGCCTGGGGCGGCAACTGGTTCTTCCTGGTTTCCGGTCATGGATTGGAACTGGGCGTTGACAACGTCGAGGCGCTGACCGCCTACAGCGTGGCCGTGGGCGCGGCGCTGGAACGTGCCGGCATCACCGGCGACGGCGGCGCGCTGATCGACCATATCGAATTGTTCGCGCCATCGCGCACCGGCGCCGACAGCCAGAGCTTCGTGCTCTGCCCCGGCAAGGCCTACGACCGTTCGCCCTGCGGCACCGGCACCAGCGCCAAGCTGGCCTGCCTGGCGGCCGACGGCAAGCTGGCCGAGGGCGCGCTGTGGAAGCAGGAGAGCGTGATCGGCAGCGTGTTCGAAGCCTCGTACCGCTATCGCGGCGAGCAGCTGATCCCCAGCATCCGCGGCCGCGCATGGGTCAACTCGCAGGCGCAGCTGATCCTCGATCCGACCGATCCTTTCGTCTGGGGCATACGGTGAACCAGAACGACGTGATCGTCATCGGCGCCGGCATCGTCGGCGCTGCCTGTGCGGATGCGCTCAGCCAGCGCGGCCTGCGGGTGATGGTGATCGAACAGGACATGCCAGGCGGCGGCGCCACCGCCGCCGGCATGGGCCACCTGGTGGTCATGGACGACAACCCGGCGGAACTGGCGCTGTCGGCGTATTCGGTCTCGCTGTGGAATTCGCTGGTGGGCGACCTGCCCCAGCGCCATGAGTACAGCCGCTGCGGCACTATCTGGGTGGCCGCCGACGAAGAGGAAATGAATGCGGCGCGCGACAAGGCCGACACCCTGAGCGCCTATGGCCTGGCCTGCGAAATACTGACGCCCGCCGCGCTGTATGCGCGCGAACCGCAGTTGCGCACCGGCCTGGCCGGCGGCCTGCTGGTGCCTGGCGATGGCCTGGTCTATCCGCCCAAGAGCACGCGCATCCTGCTGGACCGCGCGATCCGCCGCGGCGCCACCACGCTGCGCGGCAGCGTCGCCGCCATCGAGGACAACGGCGTGCTGCTGGCCGACGGCACGCGCCACCAGGCGTCGCAAGTGGTGCTGGCCGCCGGTTCGCGTTCGGCCGCGCTGCTGCCGGAACTGCCGGTGCAGCCGAAGAAGGGACACATCGCCATCACCGACCGCTATCCCGGCTTTGTCCACCACCAGTTGGTGGAGCTGGGATACATCAAAAGCGCCCACGCCGCCAGCGGCGACTCGGTCGCGTTCAATTTGCAGCCCCGTCCTACCGGACAAGTATTGATCGGCTCCTCCCGCCAGTTCGACACAATCGACCTGGCGGTGGAGCCGGCCATGCTGCAACGCATGCTGCGCCATGCCGCCGCGTTCACGCCAGCCCTGGCGCAACTGAACGTGCTGCGCTGCTGGACCGGCCTGCGCGCCGCCACGCCGGACGGCATGCCGCTGATCGGCCCCCACGCCGCGCGGCGCGGACTGTGGCTGGCGACCGGACATGAAGGCCTGGGCATCACCACCTCGCTGGCGACGGCCCAACTGCTGGCCGCGCAGATGACCGGCGACAGCACGCGCATCCCCTACACTCCCTACTTGCCGGGGCGCTTCAATGACTGACGTGGTCCTCAACATCAACGGCCATGACATCCAGGTGGCGCAAGGCATCAGCGTGGCCGCGGCGATCGCCATGGCCGGCAGCGCGGTCACCCGGCACTCGGTGCGCGGCGCGGCGCGCGCGCCCTTGTGCGGCATGGGCGTCTGCCAGGAATGCCGCGTCACGATCGACGGCCGCATGCACCAGCTTTCGTGCCAGACTTTGTGCGCCGACGGCATGTGCGTGATCACCGGCGAGTCCCGGCCATGAGCCGCTACGACATCCTGGTGGTCGGCGCGGGGCCGGCCGGACTGGCGGCCGCGCATGCAGCCGCCGCGCACGGCGCGCAGGTCGGCCTGGTCGACGACAATCCGCTGGCCGGCGGCCAGATCTGGCGCGGCGGCCCGGACCAGCAGCAGGACCAGCGCGCGCTGAGAATGTGGAGCGACCTTCGCGCCGCTCCGAACGTCACCCACCTGTCGCAGACGCGGGTGCTGTACGCGCCGGAGCCGGGCCGGCTGCAGGTGCAGACGCCGTCCTCGTCGGCCACGCTGCATTACCAGAAACTGATACTGGCCACCGGCGCGCGCGAGCGGCTGCTGCCCTTCCCCGGCTGGACGCTGCCCGGTGTGACCGGCGCCGGCGGCCTGCAAGCCCTGGCCAAGGGCGGCTATCCGGTGCAGGGCAAGCGCGTGGTGGTGGCGGGCAGCGGCCCGCTGCTGCTGGCGGTGGCCGCGACGCTGTGCGCCAAGGGCGCGGAGATCGCCGCCATCATCGAGCAGGCGTCCTTGCCGGCATTGGCGCGCTTCGGATTCGGCCTGCTGGCGACGCCGTCCAAGATCACGCAAGCGATGCAACTGGCGGCGCAGCTCAGCGGCATTCCCTACCTGCGCGACAGCTACGTGCATTCGGCGCATGGCGACGGCACGCTGCAATCGATCCTGATACAGCGCGGCGGCGCGCGCGAGCTGGAAGCGCTGCAATGCGACCACCTGGCCTGCGGCTACGGCCTGTTGCCCAACGTCGAACTGGCGCTGGCACTGGGCTGCGCCATCACCTCGAACAAGGGACAAACGGCCGTGCAGGTGGACCACGCGCAGCTGACCTCCGTGCCCGGCGTCTACTGCGCAGGAGAAGGCACGGGCGTCGGCGGGGTCGACCTGGCGCTGGCGGAGGGCCGCATCGCCGGCCTGGCGGCCAGCGGCAAGCCGGCCGCAGCGCAGGAGTTGTACGCCGAACGCGCGCGCTGGAAAAAATTCGCGGCAAGGCTGGAGCGGGCGTTCGCGCTGCGGCCGGAGCTATTGACGCTGGCCGGCGACGACACCATCGTCTGCCGCTGCGAAGACGTCTGCCACAACGAGCTGCGTACGCACACCAGCTGGCGCAGCGCCAAGCTGCAAACCCGCTGCGGCATGGGGCCGTGCCAGGGACGCATCTGCGGCGGCGCCACCGAACTGCTGTACGGCTGGCGGCCGGACGCGGTGCGGATGCCGATTTCACCGGCCCGCATCGCCAGCATCATCGACGACTAATCCAAACGATTCACCACAACGATTCATCACAAGGAGAACAGCATGGCAGCAGCAAAATGGGAAGGGGTCTTCCCCGCAGTAACCACCAAGTTCAAAGAGAACGAGGATCTCGACCACGCCGAAATGGAGAAGCACTTCTCCTTCCAGATCGACAGCGGCGTAAACGCGCTGTTGACCTGCGGCTCGCTGGGTGAAGCCAGCACGCTGTCGTTCGACGAGAAGCTGGCCGTCACCAAGACCGCGCTGAACGTCGCCGCCGGCCGCGTGCCGGTGCTGGTCAACGTCAGCGAGACGCGCACCGCCACCGCCTGCCGCTTCGCCGAGAAGGCGCATGAAATGGGCGTGCAGGGCCTGATGGTGATGCCGTCGGTGCTGTACGCGGCCGACTCGCGCGAAGCGATGGACAATCTGCGCGTGATCGCCAAGGCGGCGCAGCTGCCGATCATGGTCTACAACAATCCGGTCTCGTACAAGGTGGACCTGACGCCGGAAGACTTCAAGGAACTGGCCGATTGCGAATGGATCGTCGCGATCAAGGAATCGACCGACAACGTGCGCCGCATCACCGACCTGCGCAACGCCGTCGGCAACCGCTACCAGCTGTTCATGGGCGTGGACGATCTGTCGTTCGAAGGCCTGGCGGTGGGCGCGGACGGCCTGCTGGCCGGCCTGGTGGTGGCCTTCCCGAAAGAGACCGTGGCGCTGTACAAGCTGATGAAAGCCAAGCGTTGGGATGAAGCGCTCAAGCTGTACCAGTGGTTCATGCCGCTGATGCACCTGGACGTCTCGACCAAGCTGGTACAAAACCTGAAGCTGGTGGAAACGCTGGCCGGCGTCGGCAACGAGTACGTGCGCCGTCCACGCCAGCCGCTGCAAGGCGCCGACCGCGCCCGCGTCACCGCCGTGGTCCAGGCGGCGCTGGCCAACCGTCCGGACGTCAGCACCCTGTTCTAAGCTAGTTGCGTTTGATGGTCGAGCCGCGCAGGATCAGCTGCGGTTCGATCATCGTTGCGGCGGGGGCGGGTTTGCCGTCGATGGCGGCGATCAGCTTCTCCATCGCGGCCACGCCCATGCGCTCGCTCTGCAGGTCCACCGTGGTCAGCGCCGGCGAGGTGTATTGTCCGTATTCGATGTTGTCGAAGGCCGCCACCGAGAGCTGCTCCGGCAGCTTGAAGCCAAGCGCCTGCGCCGCTTTCATGAAACCCAGCGCCATCAGGTCGTTGTAGCAGATCAGCGCATCCGGGTGCTCGCCGCCCAGCATGATGGACGAGCATACGCGCTCGCCCTCGGCCGCCGTCGGCGCGCCGCCTTCATACACCGTCAGTTCCATGTCGTGCGCGGCCAGGCAGGCGCGCACGCCGGCCAGCCGCTCTTCGTCGCGCCGCGAGCGCGGGAAGCGCAGGTAGCCGATCCGCTTGTGCCCCAGCGATACCAGGTGCCGCGCCAGCATGTAGGCGCCGCGGTGGTCGTCGCTGATCACCCACGGAATCTGCAGCCGCGACAGACGGCCGAAATACACCAGCGGTTTGCCCAGCTCCATCACCCAGTCCATCTCCGATTCCAGCATGCGCGAGAACATGATGATGCCGTCCACGCGGCGGCTCAAGGCTTCCAGCAACGGGCGTTCGCGGTCGGGGTTTTCTTCGGTGTCGACCAGCAGCAGCGTGTAGCCGTGCGCCAGCGCCACGCGGTTGGCGCCCTTGACGATGCTGGTGAAGTGGGGATTGGCGACATCCAGCACCGACAGGCCGATGCTCTTGGTGCGGCCGGTGATCATCGACGCCGCCAAAGGATTGGAACGGTAGCCCAGCTTGGCGATGACTTCCTTGATGGTCGCCTCCACCGCCGGCGAGAAGCGCTGCGCGCCGTTGACGAACTTCGAGACGGTGGCGGTGGATACGCCCGCCGCCGCCGCCACGTCGCGGATGGTTGCTACGTTTTTTTTCATGTTCTGACTATCGGAGATGCCTGGCTGCCCATACCGCGGCAGCGCCAAAGGACAATCTTAGCATGTCGGCATCGCTGCTCCGGACCGATCAGAGGTCGGTGATCTCCTTGTGGCGCGGGACCAACGCCTTCATCACGCCCCACGCGACCAGGTAGGCCAGCGCGCAGATGCCGAACATGATCATGTAGCCGGTGCGGATGTCGTTGACCGATTTGTAGTAGTCGAACACCCAGCCGCCCAGTTTGGTCAGCAGCACGCCGCCGATGCCGCCCGCCATGCCGCCGATGCCGATCACCGAGGCCACCGACTTTTGCGGGAACATGTCGGACACGGTGGTGAAGATGTTGGCCGACCATGCCTGGTGCGCCGAGGCGCCGACGCCGATCAGCAGCACCGGCACCCAGAAGCTGATCGCGCCCAGCGGCTGCGCCAGCAGCACCACCAGCGGGAAGAAGGCGATCACCAGCATGGCCTTCATGCGGCCGTCGTACGGCGCGTGGCCGCGCGCCATGAAGTAGCTGGGGAACCAGCCGCCGCCGATCGAACCGACCATCGTCATGCTGTACAACACCGCCAGCGGCACGACGATGGCGTCGCCCTTCATGCCGTACTGCGCGGACAGATAGGTCGGCAGCCAGAACAGGAAGAACCACCACACGCCGTCGGTCATGAATTTGCCGAACGCGAAGGCCCAGGTCTGGCGGTACTTCAGCAGCTTTAGCCACGAGACCTTGCCGCCGGCCGATGCCTGCGGCTGCGGCTGTTGCGCCGGCTGGTCGCTGCGGATGTAGGCCAGTTCCTGCGCCGACAGGCGCTTCTGCCGGTCCGGCTTCTCGTACAGGCCGATCCACACGCTCATCCAGATGAAGCCCAGCATGCCGATCATGATGAAGGCGGCCTGCCAGCCCCAGATGCCGGCGATCAGCGGCACGCAGATCGGCGCCAGGATGGCGCCGACGTTGGCGCCGGAATTGAAGATGCCGGTGGCGAAGGAGCGTTCCTTCTTCGGGAAGTATTCGGCGGTGGCCTTGATCGCGGCCGGGAAGTTGCCGGCCTCGCCGATGGCCAGCACGGCGCGCGAGATCATGAAGCCGAGGATGGACGGCGCGGCGACAATGCCGAAGGCGCCCAGCAGCACGCCGGCGCCCTCGCCCATCGGCACCGAGAAGGCATGCATCAGCGCGCCCAGCGACCATACCGTGATGGCCACCACGTAGGCGGCCTTGGTGCCGATCTTGTCGACCACGCGGCCGGCGAACAGCATCGAGATCGCGTACACGAACTGGAAGGCGGCGGCGATGTTGGCGTAGTCGGTATTGCTCCAGCCAAATTCCTTGGACAGGTCGGGAGCCAGCAGGCTCAGCACCTGCCGGTCCAGGTAGTTGACAGTGGTGGCAAAAAACAACAGGGCGCAGATGGTCCACCGGTATTTACCGACGGTTGCTCCCACCGCTTGCGCGTTCACAGGCTCGCTCAGGTTCATGGCATCACTCTATTCTGGTTTTTGGGTGATGATCTCTCGGTCTCCACGAGATCATTCTAGTCGTAAGTCATCGTACAACTATAAAACGCGATAGGCAAGCGGAAAGATGCGGATATTCAAGGGATTACGCCGCCATGGCGGTCCCGTGCAAGGGCCGCCATAGCGTCGTTGTATGATGACATTTATTGCAATTAAGCAGGCTTGGCAGCGGTGCCGCCCTTGGCCAGCAGCAGCGCCACCAGGCTGATCACCGCGGCGGTGGACAGGTAGTAGCCGACGTATTGCAGGCCGTAGTTGGTGGCCAGCCAGGTGGCCGCGTACGGGGCCAGCGAGGCCCCCAGGATGCCGGCCAGGTTGAACGTCAGCGAGGCGCCGGTGTAGCGCACCTCGGCCGGGAACAGCTCGGACAGGATGGTGCCCAGCGGGCCGTAGGTCATGCCCATCAGGCCCAGGCCCAGCGACAGGAAGATGGTCACCTGCACGCTGCTGCCGGAACCGAACATCGGCGCCATCGCCAGCCCGAACACGGCGATCGCGGCCGAGACCCAGATCAGCGTGGCGCGGCGGCCGTAGCGGTCGGCCCACAGCGCGGCCACGGGAATGGTCAGGCCGAAGAAGATCACGGCGAACAGCTGCTGGATCAGGAAGTCCTTGCGGCTGAACTTGAGCGCGGTGGTGCCCCAGCTCAGCGCGAACACGGTCATCAGGTAGAACAGCACGAAGGTGGCCAGCGCGATCAGCGTGCCCAGCACCAGCACGCGGCGGTGGTCGCGCCATACCGTCACCACCGGCACTTTGACGCGCTCGTTCTTGTCCAGCACCTTCTGGAAGTCCGGCGTCTCATGGATCTTCAGGCGGATGTACAGGCCGACGATCACCAGCAGCGAGCTCGACAGGAATGGGATGCGCCAGCCGTAGCTGAAGAACTCGGCGTCGCTGAGGGTCTGGCTCAGCAGCAGGAAGATGCCGCCCGACAGGAAGAAGCCGATCGGCGCGCCCAGTTGCGGGAACATGCCGTACCAGGCGCGCTTGCCCGGCGGCGCGTTCTCGGTGGCCAGCAGCACCGCGCCGCCCCACTCGCCGCCCAGGCCCAGGCCCTGGCCGAAGCGGCACAGCGCCAGCAGCGCCGGCGCCAGCGTGCCGATCGAGGCGTAGGTCGGCAGCGCGCCGATCACCACGGTCGACAGGCCCATGGTCAACAGCGCCGCCACCAGTGTGGCCTTACGGCCGATGCGGTCGCCGAAGTGGCCGAACACGGCCGAGCCGACCGGGCGCGCGAAGAAGGCGATGGCGAACGTGGCCAGCGACTGCAGCGTGGCGGCGGCGGGATCGCTGGCCGGGAAGAACAGTTTGGGAAACACCAGCACCGCCGCGGTGGCGTAGATGTAGAAATCGAAGAATTCGATCGTGGTGCCGATCAGGCTGGCAAACAGCACGGTGGCCGGGGAATTGGCCTTGGGCGATCCGGGGTGAGACTGACTCATGCTTGACGCTCCTGCGGGTGGATGGTGCGGCCCATCATACACACCGGCCTTGCCCGCTGCCAAGCAGTTAAGCTTGTCCGCTAGGTATCGATTTGCGTAAAGGCAACGCTGATCGGGCCGGCCTGCAGCGGCCGCACCAGGCGCGCCACCTCCTGGCCGTCGCGCAGGAAGATCAGGGTCGGCCACAGTTTGACGCGATAGGAGCGGCCCAGCGCGCGGCCGGGGCCATCCTCGATCTTGTAGTGGCGCACGCCGTCGTGGCCGGCGAAGGCCTGCGCCAGCGGCGCCTGCGCGGCCATGCAGTGGCCGCACCAGTTGGCGCCGAACTCCAGCAGCGTGGCGCCGGCCAGGGCGTCGATGGTGGCGCGGTCCGGCGCGGCCGGGACGTAGATTTTTTCCATGGTGTCAGGATAGGGGTTTGGATTTAACTTGGGCGCACGGGTCGGCACGGGGCTGCGGCGCCACCGTGTAGACCGCGTCGTAGCGGCCGGCGCCGGCCGCGTCTTCCAGGTAGCCTTCGCTGCGCACCGTCAGCGCCGGCGCCAGCGCGTTGATCCAGCGCGCCACGCCGATGTCCTTGCGCACGTGGCCGTTGCCGGCGATCAGCACCACGTCGCGCGGCTGCTGGTCGCGCACGATCTTGGCCATCCAGATGTCGCGCGACACCTGGGCGTTGATCATGCCGTCGACCATCATCTCCGGCAGCATGTTGCAGTGGCCGGCGGCGATCTCCTGGTACTGGCCGGCGCGCACGTCGGCCGGCAGCGGCTGGTCCAGATGATAGTCGCGCACGCTCTGCGGATCGAAGGTGGCGGCGATGCCGTCGCGCACCACGCGCGAGGCGTCCGCGCGCGACAGGTTGCCGGCCACCAGCGGCAGCTGGTAGGTCAGCGCCAGCTGGATCACCGGATAGTAGAGCTGCCAGTCCCAGCGGACGCCGCCCACCACGCGGATCACGCACTGCGCGTCCAGGCAGCCTTTCTGGGCCTTGCTCAGCACGTCCTGGCTTTCGCGGTCGAACTGCTCCATGACGATGGCCGGACGCCAGCCCGCCTCCACGCGCTGGCGCAGCAGCTCGTAGCGCAGCTTGTGGCCGGCGGCGTTGTCGTGCACCTCGCCCAGCAGCAGCACTTGCGGATTGGGACCGGCCGGCGCCGGCACGGCCGCGGCCGGCCCACCGGCCCGCCCGCCGCTGGCGCAGCCGGCCAGCAAGGCAAGCGCGGCTATGGCAAAAGTCAATCCCGGCGTGCGGCTATATGTGGAAATCGTCTGTGTCTGGGCCATATCTAATCGAATTATTTGTTGTGAAGTTGAAATCGTGTACGCCACAGGCAGACTAGCAATAAGCGTTGTTGCGTTGCACGAATAGATTGCCCAAAGAAAAATACAGATGGCAATATGTTACTAAATATGGTTTAATACAAACCTGTCGAGCACGGTTGGACTAACGTCCGCTGTTAATTTAATGTTTATGCTTTAATGTAGCCTTAACGTCCTGCTTATGCAGCATAGTCAGGAGAAACGTCGTGAAGAAGTTGAATTTTATAACAACATTATTGCTAGCCCTGGGTACCATCGGAGCCGCACAGGCCCACACGGACAACCCGGAAAAAAGCAAAGTTGCAGCCGCAGCAATTGTACTGGCCCGTTGCGACACCCACAGCGCCACGCCGTGCGGTATCAACAATTCGGCCCCTGCGGAAAAGACCGCCCCGGATCGCGATCCGGAGGCGTTGGCGTCGAACGACCCTAACAACCAGCAAGCCATCGATCCGGTGACCGAAGTGCCGGAACCGCAAACCTTCGTCATGCTGATGCTGGGTCTGGTCGTGCTGGGCTTCGCCTCGCGCGGCAACGAAGCGTCGGACACCTTCACCGACTGAACCCGGCCGCTACAGGCCGCACACCGAGTGGATATTGGTGATGGCGACACCATGCAGGATGGCGCGCACGACGCAGGACAGTTTCTGCACGCCGTCCTCGGTGCCCAGCACCGCAAAGATCGCCACCGCCAGCGCCACGCCTACCAGTATTGCCAAGCCTTTGAGTGTGTCCTTGTCCATGGCGGCATTCTAGCGCGGCGCCGCCGGCCTAAGCAACGGCGGCCCCCAGCGCGTAGTCGAAATCGTAGTAGTGCTTGCCGCCCTCGATGCGGATCTGCAACGTGCCGCTAAGGCCGGACAACTCGTCGCGCCCGGAATCGGGCACCACCGCCACCTTCAGCCCCGCCGCGCCGCGCTCCATGGTGCCGGTGTGACACAGCAGGAAGCTGCCGCGCCGCCCCTCCAGCGTCCCCTGCACCCGCTCCATCGCCACGTAGGCGCCCGAACCCAGTTCGCGGTCCATGTACGCCAGCATCTCGCCGCTGCCGAACGCGTCCAGCGCGCCGTGGTACTGCTTGTCGAGCGACATGCGGCCGATGCCGCTGTCAACCGCCACGGCCGACATGGCTTCCACCGCCATCTTGACGTTGAATTCACCGCTGATGTGTGGCATGACCGTCCTTTCAGTTGGGGAGGCGGGCGTCGGCGGCCTGCGCGGCGGCGGACGGGTCGTCGACCGGCGTCACGCAGGGCATGCGCAGCACGAAGCTGGCGCCCTGCCCCAGCACGCTGGACACGGTAATGGTGCCGCCAAACTGCTTGGCCATCAAGTTGAACACGATATTGAGTCCGAGCCCGGTGCCGCCCTGGCCGCGGCGGGTGGTGACGAAGGGGTCGAACACCTTGTCCAGCATGTCCGGCGGAATGCCCTTGCCGTCGTCGGTCACCTGCATCTCGATCCAGTCGCCCTGCTGCGCCACGCCGATGGTGATGCGGCCCTCGTCGCCCGGGTCGAAGGCGTGCTCGACGCAGTTGAGCGTCAGGTTGGTGATGACCTGGGCCAGCGCGCCCGGATAGCTGTCGAGGATGATGTCCGGCGGACAGGAGATGCTGACGGTGATGTGCGTCTTCTTCAGCTTGGGCTGCAGGCTGGACACCACCTCGTTGATGTAGTCGCGCAGCTCGAAGCGGCGGCGCGCCTCGCTGACCTGGTCGACCGCGATCTGCTTGAAGCTGTGGATCAGGTGCGCCGCGCGGTAGGCGTTGTTCATGATCAGGCGCGTGCTTTCGGTCGCCGTCTCCAGGTAGCGCGTGATGTCGGACTTTTTGATGTTGCCGGCGGCCACAGCCGAGTTGACCTTCTCGGTGGCCTCCATCAGCACCGAGGCGCTGGTGAGCGCGATGCCGACCGGCGTGTTGATCTCGTGCGCGACGCCGGCCACCAGCCCGCCCAGCGAGGCCAGCCGCTCGGCCTGCAGCAGCGACTCCTGCGTGCGGCGCAGGTCGTCGAGCGCCTTGGCCGTGGCCTGCGCCGACTTGCGGGCCTCGTCCTCGGCCTCGCGGATGCGCTGGATGTTCGATTTGATCTTGCGCTGGATGGCGTTGAAGCCGCGGATCACCTCGCCCAGCTCGTCGTGCCGGCTGTCGGGCAATTCCTCCACCTCGTCGCTGCCGCGCGTGGCCAGGTCGAACAGGCCGTCGCGCAGGCGCTTGAGCGGGTCGAACACGATGCGCAGCGACAGCGCCAGCGCCGCCACCAGGATCAGGTCCAGCAGCAGCACCTCGATCACCTTGCGCCGCACCTCGGCCGCCAGCGTGGCGTCGATCTGCGCGCGGCTGAAGTTGACCACCACGCGGCCGACGATGACCGGCTTGAGCGAGGCCCCGGCCGCGCCGGAATCGCGGTAGGCCAGGTCGGCCACCACCGGCGAGCCGCCGACCGCGGCATCGTTCTCGATCGAGCTGACGCTGCCGTTTTCATGGCGCAGCTTGCCGGAGAACAGGCCGACCGAGGTGTCGTAGACGCGGATCGACACCAGCTCGGGCGGCAGCATCTCGGCGGCGACGATGTTGTCGACCTTGGCCTTGTCCAGGTCCCACAACGCCGACGGCAGGCTGGTCTGCAGACGGGTCAACACGCCCTGGCGCAGGCGCTGGCTGCTCACTTCCAGCTCGTGGCCCAGGCTATACTGGGCATAGGTGCCGGAAATGCCCAGCACCAACGTGACAATGACCACGAAAAGCAGCGTCAAGCGGCCTTGAATACCAAACATCGACCAACCTCCCTGCATTGATGGAAATGACGGCAACGCCCCAATGTACGGTATGACATGCGACTTGGCAAGTTATGGTCCCCACGGTCACGCCGGTGCGGCAGACTTTGCTGTCACGCAATGGTAAGATCGTGCAATGTGGATCAGGTGGCAAACCGGGAGGCAACATGACGAGCAATTACCATCAACTGACGCTGGCGGAGGTGCGGCCGGGCATGGTCCTGTCGGACGTGCTGCTGGACGTGCAGGGCCATGTGCTGCTGCCGCAGGGCACGGCGCTGACCGAGGCCATGCTGGCGCTGATGCCGCGCCACGGCATCGCCGTGCTGCCCATCCTGAAGGAAGAGGTGTCGCCGGAAGCGGTGCAGGCCACGCTGGAGCACCACGAGGCGCGCATCGCCCGGCTGTTCCGCAAGAACGATCCCGACAGCGACAGCGACTGGGCCACCGCGCTGCTGCGCCGTTTCGTCTCGGACTTCCGGCTCGGTCCGCAGGAGGCCGCCGAACATGAGTAATACGCTGAGTTACGACGATGTCGTCCGCACGCTGGACGACCTGCCCTCGCTGCCGGCGGTGGTGATGGAGCTGCTCAACAGCATCGACCAGGACGATGTCGACATTTCCGTGCTGGCCAAGAAGGTGTCCTACGACCAGGCGCTGACGGCCAAGACGCTGCGGCTGGCCAACTCCTCGCTGTACGGGCTGCAGGTCAAGGTGACCACCATCCAGCAGGCGATCACCTACCTGGGCTTCCAGACCACGCGCAACCTGATCACGGCGGCCGCCGTCACCGGCTGCTTCGCCGAGGGCCACTGCCCGGGCTTCGACCACAAGGCCTTCTGGCGCCACTCGATCGCCACCGCGGCCTGCGCCAAGGTGCTGGCGCGGCAGATGCGCTTCAACCAGGACTACGCCTTCACGGCCGGGCTGCTGCACGATATCGGCCGGCTGGTGCTGGTGTCGTGCTTCCCGAACCAGTATTCGGAAACCATCGCCTACCGCGACGCGCACGATTGCTATCTGCTGGAGGCGGAACGCACGGTGCTGGGCGTCGATCACGTCGACGCCGGCATGGCGCTGGCCGAGCACTGGAATTTTTCCGACACGATGCGGCTGGCCATCGGCGGCCACCACGACCCGGAGGCGCCGGGCGCGGGCTTCCTGGCGGCCATCATCCATGTGGCCGACGCTATCGTGCATGCGCTCGATCTGGCGCAGGCGCAGGACGATCTGGTCCCGCCGGTGTCCACCGTGGCCTGGACTGCGCTGGGCCTCGATGAGGAAATCTATCTGCAATTGTTCCGCGAGACGGAACTGCAGTATGAAGAAATCTCGATGGTGCTGCTGAGCTGATTATTTTTTCTGAAGCAAAAATTCCTGAAGCGGCGGGCTGGCTGCCGGCCGGGCTGAGATCAGCCACGGCAACGGCAGCGGCGGGCGTGCGCGCGCATTAGTGACGCGCGTAATTTCCGGCCTCGGCCTTTTCGGTGCGCTCTTCCGGCTTTGGTCGGCCCTGGGCGTCGGACAGGCGGTACTTGGTGCGGCGGTCGCCCATCAAGTCGCGCAGGTCGCGGATGCTCATGCCGGTCACTTCGTGCATGCGGATCAGCAGCGAGGCGCCGACCGGCAAGCGGTGGTGGCGGATCTTGCTGATGACCGGCGGCGCGACTTCCAGCAGGCGCGACAGCGCTGCGTCGTTCTTCAGCTGCATCTTGCCAAGCAAGATATCCAGGAGATGGTTGGGGTTGTAGCTTTCCTGGGAAGCGAGAGCGTGGTGTGCCATGATTTTCCTCGTTGGTTGGGTGAATGAAGTGTGCAGGCCTGAACTTAAGCGCAACTTAGTTCCTTGGACTAAGTTTCAGCTAGCCTCTGCTGATTGCCTTTCGTGCAAGATAATTCTATGCTCAAAAGGGCCTGTTTCCGCCGCTGTACGCCGAGCGAAGATTGTTCGACATCAATCACGGGCTAGAAACCTTAGCAACAATGCTATTTCATCACATGGGGCTGGAGAGTGTCGCACGCAAGAACTTGTAGGAAACTGTTACACAAAGCAAGTTCAGCTTTACATGGGCGCAAAGCCGCGTCATTCCCGCGCAGGCGGGAATCCATACGTCGCTGACGAGCAAGCTCGGCATGGGTTCCCGCCAGTGGGAGGGAACGACGGCGGCGGGCCGCTCAGGCGGTGGTGTCGATATGCCGGCCGACGGTCTTTTCGGTCTGGCGGCGATCCTGCTGGGTATGCTTGTCGGCCGCCTGCGCCTGGCGCCGCTGCTGGGCGGTGGCGTCGTCGTTGGCCTGGGCGCGGGCGCGCTGGGTGTCGGCGTTCCGCTCCACCCGGGTCTGCACCGCGCGCTCGGCCTCGGTGCTGCGCTGGGCCCGGTCGGCGCGCTCGGCCGCGCCGGCCTGTTCGCCGCGCTGGCGCTCGCGGTTGACGCGGGTTTCGCGCTGATTGGCCGCCTGCACGCTGTCGAGCGGGGTGCTGATGCGCGACGACGAAATCGAGTTGGCTGCCATGTCTGCCTCCCTGAAAATTGCCCGCAGGCTACGCTTTCAATGTAGAAGGCGGGCCGCCCAAAATCAAGGCTTATCGCGTCTGGCGGCGGAAAATTACGTTAAACTATCGCCTGTGCCGGCACTGCCGGCCTCTCTCATAAAGCATTCCATTGAAAACCAAAACGCCAGTCCAACCGTACTACTTCGTCCCGGAGCCGCTCGATAACGCGCGCCTGGCCCACCTGTGCGGCCCCCTCGACGAAAACCTGCGCCAGATTTCCGCCGCGCTGGACGTCACCATCTTCCGCCGCGGCGAGAAGTTCATCGTCAGCGGCCACAACGCCGAACGGGCGGTGCAGATCCTGGAACAGTTCTACGCGGTCGCCAACAAGATCGTGCCGATCGAGGAAGTGCAGCTGGCCCTGGTCGAACAGCGCGCCGGCCTGGCCGCGGCCGCCGTCGCCACGCCGTCCGCGCCGGACCAGCCGCGCGTCATCGAGGCGCCGTTCGTCGAGCCGGACATCAACAGCCCGATCCTGAAAACCCGCCGCGCCGACCTGCGCGGCCGCACGCCGCACCAGATCCGCTACCTGCGCAACATCCTGGAGCACGACATCAGCTTCGGCGTCGGCCCGGCCGGCACCGGCAAGACCTACCTGGCCGTGGCCTGCGCGGTCGACGCGCTCGAGCGCGACGCCGTCAAGCGCATCATCCTGACCCGCCCCGCCGTCGAGGCGGGCGAGCGGCTGGGCTTCCTGCCGGGCGACCTGGCGCAGAAGGTCGATCCCTACCTGCGTCCGCTGTACGACGCGTTGTACGACCTGCTGGGCTTTGACCGCACGCAGAAGATGTTCGAGAAGCAGGTGATCGAGATCGCGCCGCTGGCCTATATGCGCGGCCGCACGCTCAACCACGCCTTCGTCATCCTGGACGAGGCGCAGAACACCACGGTCGAGCAGATGAAGATGTTCCTGACCCGCATCGGCTTCGGCAGCAAGGCCGTGGTGACGGGCGACGTCACCCAGGTCGACCTGCACAAGAGCCAGAAGAGCGGCCTGGTGGACGCCATCCAGGTGTTGAAGGACGTGCGCGGCATCGCCTTCAGCCACTTCAACAGCGAAGACGTGGTGCGCCATCCGCTGGTGGCCCGCATTGTCGACGCCTACGAAACCGCGCACAACCACGAAGCGGAAATCGCTCCCCTCCTCAAAGCCACAGCTCTCAAAAATGTCCGCAAAAAATAAACTGACGCTGTCGGTGCAATATCCCGACGCCCGCCTGCAGGAAAGCCTGACCCGTCCCAAGATCCGCCGCTGGGTGCAGGCCGCGCTGTTCGCGCCGGCCGAGCTGACGATACGCTTCGTCGACGCCGAGGAAGGCCGCACGCTGAACCGCGACTACCGCGAAAAAGACTACGCCACCAACGTGCTGACCTTCGCCTACAACGAAGGTGAAGAGTTGCCGGACGACGCGCCGACCCAGGCCGACATAATCCTCTGCACCGACGTGCTGGAGCGGGAAGCGGCCGAGCAAAAGAAAACCGTGGAGGAACACGCGGCCCACCTGATCGTCCACGGCGTGCTGCACGCCCAAGGCTACGACCACATGGACGACGAGGAAGCGGCCGAAATGGAAGGCATCGAAACCGAAATCCTGGCCGGCCTGGGCTACGCCGATCCCTACGCCGACTAGCGCACGCTTATCGCATCAGGCAGCCCAGCCGGCTTCCCGAAGCGGCAGCTGGGTGACCGCCTCCTGCCATGACATCGACGTCGGCAGCACAGCGACGCGCCCGTCCCGCAGCACCAGTATGGGTCCGTTGCCCGCTAGTGCGGACGACGGATTCCGGGTCAGGACAAAGTCCGCCGAGTTATAAAAGAACACCCAGCCTTGCTCCACCTCCCGGGTTTCCGCGTGAAGAATCTCAAACTCATCACCGGAAGCCGCGCCCAGTTCATGGATCTTTGTCTCTGCGACTTTCAAGGCGTTGCTGTCATTAATCGAACTCATTAATTTGTCCTCAAGAATCGGAACTGGGCATATCCATCCAGCGCTGCCGCCCGCCCGGTTTGACCATCAAGAAAACGAACCACGCCTTTTTGATTGACGGCATTAAAGACGTGTCCCACGCCGTTGTGCCTAACGCCGAACACAATACCTCGGGCACCAGATCCCGCCGCCGCCAATGTCACCACCACCTTGCCGATCGCTCCGGGCTCACCAAACTTCGCTCCAAAAGTTTTTTCCAGCACATCGATTCGACATGGCCCGCCAAGCAGGGCCGAGGCGGGATGTCCCGCCAGAGTTGCATCCGTCGCAACTGAACAATTCACACAATTCTTAGTTCCACCGACTGTGTTTACCCTGCGGATCGATCCCGCGGTTACATCCAAGTATAGCGCCACATCCTGACAAAGGGCGCCTTCGAAAACGCTCATCACGGATCTGCTCCCGGCGAATAATCCGTACAGCATGCGCCTGAAAATTCTCCGGATATTGAGCTCGCCCAAAAGCACAGACCCGCTGCCTTTTTGACAAAAAGGGCTCCGCCGCCCCATTTGGTGTATCCTATACCCCTTCGAAACAACGGCTCACGCCTCCTATGCAAGAGCACTCTAGTGGCGTCAAGACTGACGCCAAACCCCA
The DNA here is from genome assembly GCA_025548565.1 of Rugamonas sp. A1-17. Lineage (GTDB taxonomy): Bacteria > Pseudomonadota > Gammaproteobacteria > Burkholderiales > Burkholderiaceae_D > Rugamonas. The sequence goes on along the minus strand of JAJLPB010000001.1, from coordinate 443,157 downwards.
CCGGTCGCTGTTTGAACGCCTGACCGCACTGATTTCCCCCGAGCCAGAGAACCGCGCGGAACTGCTCGAAGTTCTGCACGACGCCCACGAACGCAACCTGATCGACGCCGACGCCCTGTCGATGATCGAAGGCGTGTTCCAGGTGTCGGACCTGTCCGCCCGCGACATCATGATCCCCCGCTCGCAGATGGACGTCATCGACATCTCCAAGCCGATCGAGGAATGGATGCCGCAAGTGCTGGCCACCGCCCACTCGCGCTTCCCCGCCATCGAAGGCGAGCGCGACAAGGTAATCGGCATCCTGCTGGCCAAGGACCTGCTGCGCTACTACGCCGAGGAATCGTTCGACGTGCGCGACATGCTGCGCCCCGCCATCTTCATCCCCGAATCGAAACGCCTGAACGTGCTGCTGCGCGACTTCCGCGCCAACCACAACCACATGGCCATCGTGGTGGACGAGTACAGTGGCGTGGCCGGCCTGATCACCATCGAGGACGTGCTGGAGCAAATCGTTGGCGACATCGAGGACGAATACGACTTCGACGAGGAAGAGGACAACATCCTGTCGATCAAGGAAGGCGTGCACGGCCCGCGCTGGCGCATCAAGGCGCTGACCGAGATCGAGCAATTCAACGAGGAACTCGACACCGCGCTGCCGGACGACGACGTCGACACCATCGGCGGCCTGGTCGCCAAGCACCTGGCGCGCATGCCGCACAAGGGCGACGTGTTCGACATGGAAGGCCTGCGCTTCGAAGTGCTGCGCGCCGACGCCCGCCAGATCCACGTGCTGCTGGTGGAAAAACTGCCGCCGGCCATTGAAAACGGCGACGACGCCTGATGCGTTTTCGCCGCGCCAATCCGAACGATCCGCCCAAGCCGCAACGCTCCACCCGTGGCCGCATGGCCATCACCGCCGTGGCCGGCGCGCTGTGCGTGTTCGCCTTCGCGCCGTTCGGCTGGTGGCCGCTGGAGATCCTCGGCCTGGCGACCTTGTTCTACCAGGTGCTGCGCAGCAGCAGCGTCAAGGCCGCCGCCCTGATCGGCTGGGCCTTCGGCTTCGGCTGGACCGCCGCCGGCGTCCACTGGCTCTACGTTTCCATGCACACCTACGGCGCCATGCCGGCGCCGCTGGCGGCCGCCGCCGTGCTGCTGCTGGGCTGGGCCATGGGCTTCTACGTCGCGCTGGCGATGGGCGGCGCGGCCTGGCTGCGCAAACGCTGGGCGCTGCCGCTGCCGGCCGCCAACCTGCTGGTGCTGCCGGCCATGTGGTCGCTGTTCGAATGGCTGCGCGGCTGGCTGTTCACCGGCTTCCCTTGGCTGTCGGCCGGCTACGCCCACAACCACAGCCCGCTGGCCGGGTTCGCGCCGCTGATCGGCATGTACGGCCTCGGCTGGCTGGCGGCCGTGATCGCCGGCGCCCTGCTGTTGCTGCTGCACCGCACGCGCCTGCGCGCGGCCGGGCTGATCGTCGCCATCTGCGTGGCCGGCGTCGCTCTGAGCTTCCTGCACTGGACCTACCCGGAAGGCAAGCCGATCTCGGTGCGCCTGCTGCAGGGGAATATCCCGCAGGATGAAAAATTCAATGGCTCGCGCGTGATGTCGGCGCTCAAGCTGTACCAGGACGCCATCACGGCCGCGCCTGCCGACCTGATCGCCACGCCGGAGACGGCCATTGTCATGCTGCCGCAGCAGCTGCCGCCCGACTACCTGCCCGGCATCGCGCAGTTCCTCAACAAGACCAACAGCAACCTGATCCTGGGCATTCCGCTGGCCGACAGCCAGACCGCCTACTTCAACAGCGCGATCGGCATCCCGTCCAAGCTGGGCTCGAGCTACTACCGCTACGACAAGCATCACCTGGTGCCATACGGCGAGTTCATCCCGTTCGGCTTCCGCTGGTTCGTCAACCTGATGTCGATCCCGCTGGGCGACCAGACCAGCGGCCGCGACATCCAGCCATCGTTCCCGATCAAGGACCAGCGCGTGCTGCCCAACATCTGCTACGAAGACTTGTTCGGCGAAGAGATCGCCGAACAGCTGAACAACCCGGCGCAGGGCCAGAAACCGGCCACCATGCTGCTCAACATCTCGAACCTGGCCTGGTTTGGCGACACCATCGCCATACCCCAGCATTTGCAGATCTCGCAAATGCGCACGCTGGAGACCGGCCGCCCGATGCTGCGGGCGACCAACACCGGCGCCACCGCCATCATCAATGGCGAAGGCAAAGTGGTGCAGCAGCTGCCCGTGGACACCTACGGCGCGCTGGCGGCCACGGTGCAGGGCATGGCCGGCAGCACCCCGTACATCCTGTGGGGGAACAAGCTGTTCCTGGCGCTGGCAGCGCTGTCGCTGGGCGGGGCCTGGTTTGGGGCCCGGCGCGCAAAAAACCAGCCAAAACCGGCCTAAAGCCGCTTAATCTCTACAGGCTCCCCGTAAAACCCGCTAAAATTGCCGCTTTAGCGAAACCGCAACCGCGCGCCTTTGGGCTGCGCCACCGACTACACAAGATGCTGACATTTCAACAAATTATCCTGACCTTGCAAACCTACTGGGACAAGCAAGGCTGCGCCTTGCTCCAGCCCTACGACATGGAAGTCGGCGCCGGCACCTTCCACACCGGCACCTTCCTGCGCGCGATCGGCCCCGAGCCTTGGCGCGCGGCCTACGTGCAGCCATCGCGCCGCCCGAAGGACGGCCGCTACGGCGAGAACCCGAACCGCGGCCAGCACTACTACCAGTACCAGGTGGTGATGAAGCCGGCGCCGGAAAACATCCTGGACCTGTACCTCGGTTCGCTGGAAGCGCTGGGCCTGGACCTGAAGCAGAACGACGTCCGCTTTGTCGAGGACGACTGGGAATCGCCGACGCTGGGCGCCTGGGGCCTGGGTTGGGAAGTCTGGCTGAACGGCATGGAAGTGACGCAGTTCACCTACTTCCAGCAAGTTGGCGGCCTCGATTGCAAGCCGGTGCTGGGCGAGATCACCTACGGCATCGAACGCCTGGCCATGTACCTGCAGGGCGTCGAGAACATGTACGACCTGGTGTGGACCACCTGGGAAGAGAATGGCGTCACGAAAACGCTGAAGTACGGCGACGTGTTCCACCAGAACGAGGTGGAACAGTCGGCCTACAACTTCGAGCACTCGAACACCGAGCTGCTGTTCGCCCAGTTCAACAACCACGAATCGGAAGCCAAGCGCCTGATCGAGCTGCAACTGACGCTGCCCGCGTACGAGCAGATCATGAAAGCATCGCACAGCTTCAACCTGCTGGACGCGCGCGGCGCCATCTCCGTGACCGAACGCGCCGCCTACATCGGCCGCGTGCGCGCCCTGTCGCGCCTGGTCGCGCAAGCCTACTACGATTCGCGTGAACGCCTGGGCTTCCCCATGGCTCCCGCCGCCGCTGTCGCCGCCGCTGACGCAGTTGCCAAATAATTCGATATAAATAATATGACTCAAACTCTGCTCATCGAACTGCTGACCGAAGAACTGCCGCCGAAGGCGCTCGCCAAACTGGGCAAGGCTTTCGCGGACGGCATCGTCAACGGCCTGAAATCGCGCGACTTCCTGGAAGCCGACACCGTCGCCACCTCGTACGCCTCGCCGCGCCGTCTGGCCGTTTCCATCACCAAGGTGCGCGCCACCTCGCCGGACAAATCGATCCGCGAAAAAGTGCTGCCGGTGTCGGTGGCGCTGGACGCCGCCGGCAACGGCACACCGCCGCTGGCCAAGAAACTGGCCGCGCTGGGCTTCCCCAACCTGACCGTGGCCGACCTGGAACGCGCGCAGGACGGCAAGGCCGAAAGCTTCTTCTACACCTACACCGCGGCCGGCAGCGCGCTGCAAGCCGGCCTGCAAGCCGCGCTGGAAGACTCGGTCGCCAAGCTGCCGATTCCGAAGGTGATGAGCTACCAGCGTCCCGACGGCGCCACCGTGCAATTCGTGCGTCCGGCCCACAGCCTGATCGCGCTGCACGGCGCCAACGTGCTGCCACTGACCCTGCTCGGCCTGACCGCGTCGAACGTCAGCGAAGGCCACCGCTTCCTAACCGCTCCCGGCCAGCGCATGGTCACCATCGTCAATGCCGACAGCTACGCCGCCACGCTGGCGAGCGAAGGCAAGGTCCTGGCCAGCGTCGAGGACCGCAAAGAGAAAATCCGCGCCGAACTGCTGGCCAAAGCCGGCGCCGACACGGTGCTGATGCCTGAATCGCTGCTGGACGAAGTGGCCGCGCTGGTCGAATGGCCTGTGGTCTACGAGTGCAAGTTCGAGGAAGAGTACCTGGCCGTGCCGCAGGAATGCCTGATCCTGACCATGCAGACCAACCAGAAATACTTCGCCCTGACCGACACCAACGGCAAGCTGCGTTCGCGCTTCCTGATCGTCTCCAACATCGCCACCGACACGCCGGCCGCAATCATCGACGGCAACGAGCGCGTGGTGCGTCCGCGCCTGTCCGACGCCAAGTTCTTCTTCGAGCAGGACAAGAAGAAGACGCTGGAATCGCGCCTGCCGCTGCTGGAAAAAATCGTCTACCACAACAAGCTGGGCACCCAGGCCGCACGCGGCGAACGCGTGGCCGCGCTGGCCGCCTTCATCGCCGGCGCCATCGGCGGCGATGCAGCGCTGGCCACCCGCGCAGCCAAGCTGTCGAAGGCCGACCTGGTCACCGAGATGGTCGGCGAGTTCCCTGAGCTGCAAGGCATCATGGGCACCTACTACGCCCGCAACGACGGCGAACCGGAAGACGTAGCACTGGCCGCGTCCGAGCACTACCAACCGCGCTTCGCCGGCGACGCCCTGCCGTCCACCGTCACCGGCACCGCCGTGGCGCTGGCCGACAAGCTGGAAACCCTGGTCGGCATCTGGGCCATCGGCCTGGCGCCAACCGGCGACAAGGATCCGTTCGCGCTGCGCCGCCACGCGCTGGGCGTGCTGCGCATGCTGATCGAGAAGCGCCTGCCGCTGTCGATCTCCGGCCTGCTGTCGCACGCCGCGCAGCTGTTCGCCTCCGTGGCCGGCTTCAAGGATCCGAGCGCCGACGTCTATACCTTCATGATCGACCGCCTGCGCGGCATCCTGCGCGAGCGCGGCTTCTCGCCGAACGAAATCGAAGCGGTGGTCGCCCAGAACCCGGACCGCCTGGACGACATCGTGCAGCGCCTGGAAGCAGTGCAAGCCTTCGCCGCGCTGCCGGAATCGGCCTCGCTGGCCGCCGCCAACAAGCGCATCACCAACATCCTGAAGAAGAACGAGGAAGCGCTGGCCGCCGCCGGCAACACCGGCGTGAACGTCGCGCTGCTGCAGGACGCCGCCGAGAAGAACCTCAACGCCGCCGTGGTGCGCGTGCTGCCGGAAATCGACGCCGCCTTCAACCAGGGCGACTTCGCCGGCACGCTGAAAACGCTGGCCAAGCTGCGCGAGGAAGTCGACGCCTTCTTCAACGACGTGATGGTGATGGCCGAGGATGTCGCCCTGCGCAACAACCGCCTGGCCCTGCTGTCGTCGCTGCACGGCATGATGAACCGCGTGGCCGACATTTCGAAGCTGGCGGCCTAAATGGGTGCGCCGTCCATGAAACTGATCATCCTCGATCGCGACGGCGTCATCAACCATGATTCGCCGGACTTCATCAAGTCGCCGGCCGAGTGGATCCCGGTCCCCGGCTCGCTCGAAGCGATCGCCCGCCTGAACCAGGCGGGGTATCGGGTGGTGGTGGCGTCGAACCAGTCGGGCATCGCCCGCGAGTTCTTCGACATGTCGATCCTCAACGCGATCCACCAGAAGATGCATAATCTGGCGCAGCAAGTGGGCGCCAGCATCGACGCCATCTTCTTCTGCCCGCATGCCGCGGCCGACGCCTGCGATTGCCGCAAGCCGAAGCCGGGCATGTTCACGGAAATCTCGCAACGTTATAAAATCAGCCTGAAAGGCGTGCCGACCGTCGGCGACTCGCTGCGCGACCTGCAGGCCGGTTACGTCAGCGGCTGCGTGCCTTACCTGGTCCTGACCGGCAAGGGCGAGAAAACCCAGGCCACCGGCGGACTACCGCCGGGCACCATGGTGTTCCCCGACCTGGCCGCGATGGTCAATCACCTGCTGAAAACCAGCGCCCCACCGGCGCTGCACGTCGTTAGCTAAACAGTTTTGGAGTCTGCATTGGGTCATCCCGTCTTGTTTCTGCGTTCCCTGATTTTCACCATCGTCATGGTGGTATCGACCATCGTCTGGGCCTGCGTGTGCCTGCTGGCCGCGCCGCTGCCGTACAACCAGCGCTTCTACATCACCGGGCGCTGGAACGTGTTCATGATCTGGTGCCTGAAGGTCATCTGCGGCATCCGCTACGAAATCAAGGGCGCCGAGAACTTCCCGGACGCGCCGGCCGTGGTACTGTCGAAGCACCAGTCGGCGTGGGAGACCATCTTCCTGCTGCCTAACATGCCGCGTCCACTGGTGTTCGTGTTCAAGAAGGAGATCCTGTACATTCCCTTCTTCGGCTGGGCGATGGCGCTGCTGCGCATGATCCCGATCGACCGCAAACAGGGCAAGTACGCCTTCCAGGACGTGGTCCGCCACGGCAAGCGGCGGCTGGCCGACGGCCAGTGGATTATCATGTTCCCGGAAGGGACGCGCATCCCGGTCGGCAAGGCCGGCAAGTACAAAAGCGGCGGCACCCGCCTCGCCATCGAGACCGGCGCGGTGGTTGTGCCGATTGCCCACAACTCCGGCGAGTGCTGGCCAAAAAATTCTTTCATCAAGCGCCCAGGGCTTGTTACAGTATCGATAGGCAAACCGATTTCGCCGGAAGGCCAGACCCCGGACAGCATGATGCAACAGGTGGAAAATTGGATAGAATCAGAAATGCGCGTCATTTCGCCCCACGCCTACAACGCTGGCTAGACGACCTGGCCACGCTGGTGAAGCCGGCGTCGCCGCAAGACGACGCCAGCCAGCTGGACCTGTTTGGACGGGAGGCGCAGTCGTCTCCCAAAGCCGTGTACACCGCACCGGTATGGTCGATTCCGACCTCGCCCACCTCGAATAAACCTCCTCCCGTTTCGCCCTACGTCGCGCCGCCGGAGACCGCCGTGCCGGTCAAGCCGCGCGCGCAAACGCCGCCTCCGCCGGAGCAGATGCCCAAGCGCCAGCTGATGGTGGGCGACTTCGTGCTCGAATATTCGCTGCGCCGTTCGACCCGCCGCTCGATCGGCTTCATGATCGACGACGAAGGCCTGCGCGTGACGGCGCCCAAGCGCATCAGCATCGCCGAAATCGACAACGCCATCCGCACCAAGCAGCACTGGATACTGAGCAAGCTGAAAGAGCGCCGCGAACGCCGCGCCGCGCGGCTGGAGAAGCCGCCGGTGGAATGGATCGACGGCGCGCAGCTGCCGTATCTGGGCGCCGACATCACGCTGCGGCTGCTGGTGGGCGGCCGCAATCGCAGCAGCTACAATCCGGCCACGCGCGAGCTGTCGATGGTGCTGGTGCCCGGCGCCACCGAGACGCTGTTGAAGGAGCGCGTGAAGTCGTGGTACCAGCAGGAAGCCAAGGTACTGTTCGAGCAGCGGCTGGACATGTACGCGGAGCGGCTGGGGGTGCGCTACCACTCGTTCGGGCTGTCGTCGGCCGGCACACGTTGGGGCTCGTGCACGGTGGACCGCAAGATCCGCCTGAACTGGAAGCTGATTCACTTCTCGCAGCCGCTGATCGACTACGTGATCGCGCACGAACTGGCGCACATCCTGGAGATGAACCACAGCGCGCAGTTCTGGAACACCGTGGGCCTGATCTATCCCGAATACGAGGAAGCCAAGAACCTGCTGCGCAAGCGCGCGCAGGAGCTGCCGGTGCTGTTCCCTTGATATCGTTCGTTAAATTTAGTTGACGATTCCATCACCTCGACGTACCTTGTCGCGATGGATACATTGCAAAAATTCAGCCGCACCACCATTGTTCTGCATTGGCTGGTGGCGGCCACCATCATTGGCTTGATCGCGCTCGGCATCTACATGGTCGAGACGGAATCCTGGCATCTGTACGACATCCACAAATCGATCGGCCTGCTGGCGTTCGTGGCGATCCTGGCGCGGCTGGCCTGGCGCTGGCGCAATGGATTGCCGCAGCCGGTGCGGCCGGTGTCGCGGCTGGAGCATGTGACCGCTGTGGCGGCGCATGTGGTGCTGCTGATCCTGACCGTCGTGCTGCCGCTGACCGGCATGCTGTTCTCCGGCGCCAGCGGCCACGGATTCGGCATCTTCGACTGGCAAATCTTCCCCAGCCACGAAGTGGCCGGCCAGGCCGTCCCGCTCAGCGCCCGCTGGTCCGACTTCGGCCAGACGATGCACGGCTTCCTCGGCTACCTGCTGCTGGTGCTGATCGTGCTGCACGCCGCCGCCGCGCTCAAGCACCACCTGCTCGACAAGGACGCCACCCTCAAGCGCATGCTGGGCCGCGACCCGGAATCAACATAAAGACAAGACAGTTATCCGTTCCGCAAATATCCTTCATTCCATAATAAAAGTTGCCGCATGGAATTTATCGTGATAACTTATGCTGCACTGCCGCATAAAGGATAAATTTAATGCAACAATCCATGAAAAAGAAGACCGGCCTGGTCTTGGGTGGAGGTGCGCCGAACTCGCCTCTGATCGCCGGCGCGCTGGCTGCTTTCCTCGACCAGGAAGTCGAATTCGACGTGATTTCCGCCTCGGGTGCTGGCGTTCTGATGGGCTTGCTGTATGCGGCGCCGCTTGAGGGCTCGCCACGCCAGGCGCTGAAACGCTGGGCCGATACCGGCGTCTCCGACAGCATCTACAAGATGATGCCGGTGAATTACAAGGTCTTCCACAAACCGGGCCAGGAGGCGGACGCCTTCCGCAACGCTTTCGCGCCGGCCACCAGCCATCCGGTCTTTGGTGCGATGCAAAATGTTTTCGGCCAGGTGCCGTGGACCGATTGGACCCAGCTGCTGATGTCGACCATGTCGCCGTCCAACCTGTCCGCCAAGAGTCTGGGCCTGTGCGCGCACGCGCCGTTCCTGGAAGGCGCGATCGATTTCTCCGCCATCGCCAGCATGAAGCCGGAGTTCTACATCAACGCCTACAACCTGAACCAGCATCGCATGACGATCTGGGACAAGCATGAAATCAAGGCGGAGCATGTGCGCGCCGCGCTGTCCTTCCCCTTCCTGTACGCGCCGACCGAAATCGACGGCGAGGAATACATCGAAGGCGCCGCGCTGGAGACGCTGAACTTCGATCCCTTCATCGAGGGCAAAGGCGAGCACCATGACATCGACACGCTGATCGTGCTGGACATCCTCGGCGACGAGCGCCTGCTGCGCAAGCCGCGCAACCTGTACGACGCATGGGTGGGTTCGATGATCACGCCGCTGGTGAAGATCTCGCAGAACCAGATCCGCCTGTTCGAGCTGGAACACAACACCGACCGCAAGACCGGCCTGCCGAAGCGCCGCATGCTCAAACTGGAGTTGATGGCCGCCGTGCCGGACGATCACATGCCGAACACGATGGACTGGTCGACGTCCAATATGCAGTTCCTGTTCGATATCGGCTACAAGGCGGCGACGCGCTTCTGCCGCCAGCACTCCACGGCGCTGCGCTACGCCGAAGAGGCGGAGCTGGCGGGTTAAGGCTTGACCAGCGGCGGCAGCAAGGCCAGCGTACGGCGCGTGGCGCCGCGATGCTGATTGGCGAAGGCCAGCGCGTTGCGGCCCATCGCCGTGCGCGCCGCTTCGTCGTTCAGCAGGCGCCCGGCGGCGGACATCAGCTCCGCCGCGTCGGCGACGCGTTGCGCGCCGCCTGCCGCCAGCGCGTCTTCCGTCACCAGCGCGAAGTTGAAGGTGTGTGGTCCGATCAGCACCGGCTTGCCCAGCGCCGCCGGCTCGATCAGGTTCTGGCCGCCCAAAGGCAGCAGGCTGCCGCCGACGAAGGCCACGTCGCAGGCCGCGTAATAGGCGAACATCTCGCCCATCGAATCGCCCAGCAGCACATCGACAAAGCCCGGCAGTACGGCATCGCCGCCGTCCAGCGCCAGCTTGCTGCGGCGTTGAACGTTCAAGCCGTGCGCGCCCATCATTTTTTCCACTTCATCGAAACGCTGCGGATGGCGCGGCACGATCAGCAGCAGGACATTGGCCGGCAGCGCGGCGCGCTCGCGGCGGAACGCGTCAAGTATCAGCTCTTCCTCGCCCTCGCGCGTGCTGGCGCACAGCAGCACCGGACGGCCGCCGGTCACGCCGCGCAGCGCAGCGCCAATCGCCAGCGCCGCATCGGGCACCACCACGTCGAACTTGATGCTGCCGGTGATCTCCACGCGCTGCACGCCCAGCGAGCGCACGCGCTCCGCGTCGGCCGCCGTCTGCGCGGCCACCAGCGAGATGCCGCGCGCGGCGTCCACCAGCAGGGAGCCGAAGCGGCGCGACCTGCGCAGCGAGCGTTCCGACAGGCGGGCGTTGGCCAGCACCACCGGCACGCCGCGCTTGCCGCATACCGCGATCAGGTTCGGCCACACCTCGGTCTCCATCAGGATGCAGACCGCAGGCTTGAAGTGTTTGATAAAGCGACCCACCATGCTCGCGGTGTCATACGGCAGGTAGGACTGCACCAGCCGCGCGCCATGTTTGGCGAACAACGTCTTGCCGGTGGCGCGGCCGGTCGGCGTCATGTGCGTGAGGACGATGCGGCTGTGCGGATACTCCGCCAGCAGCGCGTCGATCAAGGGCTCGGCGGCGCGCGTCTCGCCGACGGAGACGGCGTGCACCCACAGCGCCGGCGTGGAGGAAGCGGCGCCGCTGTAGAAGCCCAGCCGCTCGCCCCAGTGCTGGCGGTAGCCCGGCTCCTTGCGGCCGCGCAGCCACAAGCGGGTCAGCACCAGAGGCAAGGCCAGCAACCACATCACAGAATAGAAAATACGCATAATTACGCTAGCAGGCTGCGGGCCGCGGACAGCACTTCGGCCACCGACGGCGGCGTGCCACGGTCGCCCAGGTTGATGATGCGCGGCGACCAGTTGCCCTCGGTCTTCCAGCGCGGCGAGTCGGCGTAGATTTCCACCGTCGGCCGCACGAAGGCAGCGGCGATATGGGTCAATCCCGTATCGACGCCGATCACCAGGCCCGCATGGCGCGCCAGCAGCATGGCATCGGCCATCGACAATTTAGGCAGCACGCGCGCGTTCGGCAGGCCGGCGGCCAGCACCTCGGCTTCGGCCTTTTCCTTCGGCGAGCCCCAGGGCAGCAGGATGGGCATGGGCGCCAGTTCGCGGCCCAGCGCGATCCAGTTCTCCGGCGCCCACTTCTTCGGATCGCGCGCGGTGCCGTGGAAGTAGACGGCGTAAGGCTCGGCCGGCATCCACTCGGGACGCGGCTCGCCGGCCGAGACTTCCGGCAGGCCGAAATCGGCCGGCGTGTCGACCTCGTAGCCCAGCGCCGCGCCGGCCACCAGGCGGCCACGCGCCACCGCGTGCGTGCGCGGGTCGGTCGGTATGCTCAGGTTGTGGAAGATGCGCGAGATGCCCTCGTAGCCGGAGCCTTCGCTGCCGTTGGCCAGGCCGACCTTGCGGCCGCCCTTCACCACGCGGGCCGCGCCCATGATGATGCCGGTCTTGAGCAATCCCTGCGTGTCGAACACGTAGTCGTACCGCTGCTCGCGCAGCGTGCGGAAGAAGTGCTTGATCTCGGCGCGCGTCCCGGGCTTGCCGAGACTCTTGCGCCAGCGCCGCAGCGCAAACGGAATGATGGTGCGCACGCGCGCGTTGAGCCGCACCAGGCTGACGTAGCCCTCCTCCACCACCCAGTCGATGTTCGCGTCCGGGAAATGGCGGGCGATATCGGCCACCATCGGCAGGTTGTGCAGCACGTCGCCCAGCGAGGAGACGCGCACCAGCAGGATGTTCAGCGGCTTGCGGCCGCCCGCTTGCGCCGTCATGCGCTTAGAACGGCAGTTCCGCGTCCGGCTTGGCGGCCTGGATCACGCTCTTGAACTGGCCCTGGATGCGCGCCAGCGCGGCCGGCGTTTCAGCCTCGAAGCGCATCACGATCACCGGCGTGGTGTTGGACGAACGCGCCAGGCCGAAGCCGTCCTCGTATTCCACGCGCAGCCCGTCGATGGTGATGATCTGCACGTTGCCGGGGAACTTGGCGTCGCTGCGCAGCTTGTCCATGACGATGACGTTCTCGCCTTCGCTCAGGTGCAGGTGCAGCTCGGGCGTGCTGTCCGATTGCGGCAGCGAGTTCAGCAGCTTGGACGGATCGGCTTCGCGGGTCAGGATTTCCAGCAGGCGGGCGCCGGAATACAGGCCGTCGTCGAAACCGTACCAGCGGTCCTTGAAGAAGATGTGGCCGCTCATCTCGCCGCCCAGCGGGGCGCCGGTTTCGCGCAGCTTGGCCTTGACCAGCGAGTGGCCGGTCTTGTACATCAGCGGCACACCGCCGTGCTTGCTGATCCACGGCGCCAGGTGGCGGGTGCACTTGACGTCGTACAGGATCTGCTCGCCCGGATGGCGGCTCAGCACGTCGGCCGCGAACAGCATCATCTGGCGGTCCGGGTAGATGATCTGGCCATCCTTGGTGACCACGCCCAGGCGGTCGCCGTCGCCGTCGAAGGCGATGCCCAGCTCGGCGTCGGTCTCTTGCAGGCAGCGGATCAGGTCCTGCAGGTTTTCCGGATGGGCCGGGTCTGGGTGGTGGTTGGGGAAGTTACCGTCCACTTCGCAGAACAGCTCGATCACTTCGCAACCCATGCCACGGAACAGGTCGCCCGCGAACGCGCCGGCCACGCCGTTGCCGCAGTCCACCGCGATCTTGATCGGGCGCGCCAGCTTGACGTCGCCGATGATGCGCTCCAGGTACTGGGCGCGGATGTCGTGGGTGCTGTAGGCGCCCTTGGCCGCCGCCGGCGAGCCGTCATGGTCGACGATGCGCTGGTACAGCGCGGTGATGGCCTCGCCGTGGATGGCCTCGCCGGCCAGCACCATCTTGAAGCCGTTGTAGTCCGGCGGATTGTGGCTGCCGGTGACCATGATGCCGGACGCCGCGCCCAGCACATTGGTGCCGAAGTAAACCATCGGCGTGGCCACCACGCCCAGGTCGATCACATCCACACCGGCCGCTTGCAGGCCTTCGGCCAGCGCCGCCGCCAGCACCGGGCCGGACAGGCGGCCATCGCGGCCGATCACAACCTTCTTTTCGCCCTTGGCCAGCGCGGCCTGGCCGAACGCCTGGCCGATTTGGCGCGCGACGCCCGCATCCAGGGTTTTGTCGATGATGCCGCGAATGTCGTAAGCCTTGAAGATCGTTTTAGATAAGGAAACCATAGTGTGGGAATGTAGTTGCGAGGAAGGTTGAAGCCGGCGGCTGGCCGATCCGGCCGCCGGATGATCGAATTGCCAGCAGTTTAAACCTTTAGGGCGGCGATGTCTTTACCGGCATCGACCCACTCCTTGACCCATTTGGGCTGGCGGCCGCGGCCGGTCCACAATTGAGTGGGATCGGACGGGTTGCGGTAGCGCGGCGCCACGCTGCCGGTCTTGACACGGCTGCCACCGCCGCCGCCCACCAGGTCTTTCAAGGGCACGCCCACGCTTTGGGCGATGGCCAGTATCTGCTCGCGCGCCTTGGCCAGGTCCTGGCTTTCGCGCTGTTTTAATTCGCGTTTAACTTGTTCTTGCAGATTACGTAAATCCGCGGAGGACATATTCGACAGATCCATTGGATATTCCTTTTAAGTGAAGTGATATATAAAGCCCGGCGGGAATATATTACATCAACATAAAAAAATCAGGTTTTCTTATGGCGTATCATCCAGCGCGGGGCTTTAAACCGGACGATGCGCACATAAATCCAGATGTAACTGCCGATAAACAAAATACAGCACACCATTAATGCCCAGGTATAGCGCCAGAATACCGTGGCCGGTATCACCGCCATCAGCGAGAACAGCCATAAATACGGCGACGTCATCGAATTACGGCGTATCAGCGCGCGCGCCTCTTTACGGCCGACCGCCCATTGCACGATGCGGCGGAAGATTAAACTATGCAAATGGATACCGTCCGGCATGGCCGGAGATTTTCCACGGACAAACATCCGCCGGTAAACGGAAAACAAAGTTTCAAAGGTCGGATAGATTAACAGCAGCGCCGCGTACCAGGTGGAAACTTGCGGATTGCGCATCACCAGCAGCAAGGTCAGTTCGCCCAGCATGAAGCCGATAAAATACGCGCCGCCGTCGCCCAGGAAAATCATGCCGACCGGATAATTCCAGATCAGGAAGCCGGCGGTGGCGCCCGCCACCATCAGGGCCGCGATCAGCACGAACATGTCGTTGACCTGCAACGCCACGTAGCCCAGCGACAGCAGCATGCAGATGCACACCACGCTGGCCAGGCCGTTGAAGCCGTCGATGATATTGACCGCGTTGGCGATGCCGGCCACGGCCAGCACCGTCAGCGGCAAGGTCAGCCACATGTATTGCAGCGGCCAGGCGGTAAACATCCAGTCGATGCGGTCCACCCGGGCGTCGAGCAGGAAATAGCCCAGCGCGGCGGCGGCCATGGTCAGCAACAGGCGGCGTCCGGCGCTGACGCGGCCGGTGTAATCCTCGACGATGCCGCCGACAAATGCCACGGCCGAGCAGGCCAATAGCGACATCAGCAATTGCGTCATGGCGGGCACCCGCCAAATGGAAATGAAAGAACTCAGCGCCACCGATAAGAATATCGATAAGCCGCCAATCCGGGCGACATGGTGGGCGTGCACTTTTTGCACCCCCATGAAATCGGAATCGAGCGCAGGACCGTGCAATCTCGCTTCTTTAATCACCAGCAGGGTTAGCAGCGCGGAAGCGACAAAGCTCAGTAAAAAGGAAAACATATTTTTCTATACAAAATTACCGGGGCGCTAACCGATAAGGATGGATTGCACGCTAACTGGCGATTGTACCGGATTAAGCCGGCACGGCCGGAATTGATGGCTAGCCATCCTGCCGGCGCGCGGTAAAGGCGCGTCGGCATGATAGCAGCAGCGGGGGATGCGGATGAAGTGGACTTACCAACCGATACAACTCAGCCCATGCACAGGCGCAGGGCTTCTTTCCAGTCCGGCAAATGGCAGAAGCGCGCCGTCAGCCGCTCGGACGACATCACCGAGAACTGCGGCCGCTTGGCCGGCACCGGATACTCGGCGCTGGTGATCGGCAGCACGCGGCAGTCCAGCCCGGCCGTCTCGACGATGGCCCGGGTGAAGTCGAACCAGGTGGTCTGGCCCTGCGCGCTCAGGTGATACACGCCGCTGTTCTGCACCCACCACTCGCGGCCGCCCGCGTGGGCTTGCGACAGCACCAGCGCGGTGGTGTCGGCGATGGTGCGGCTCCAGGTCGGCGCGCCGTGCTGGTCGGCCACCACGCGCAGCTCGTCGCGCTCCCTGGCCAGGCGCAGCATGGTCAGCAGGAAGTTCTTGCCGCGCATGCCGTACACCCAGCTGGTGCGGAAGATCAGGTGCGGAATGCCGGCCGCGGCGATGGCCTGCTCGCCGGCCAGCTTGCTGGCGCCGTAGACGTTGAGCGGGCCGGTCGGGTCGTCCTCCACCCGCGCCGACGGCTGGCTGCCGTCGAACACGTAGTCGGTCGAGTAGTGCACCATGGCCGCGCCCAGCAGTTTGGCTTCCCGCGCCATCAGGCCAGGCGCCTCGGCGTTGACGCGGTGCGCCAGTTCGGGCTCGCTCTCGGCCTTGTCGACCGCCGTGTAGGCGGCCGGGTTGACGATCAGGCCGGGCTTTTCGCGGCGGATCACGTCGCGCACCTGGTCCAGGTCGGACAGGTCCATCACGTTGCGGTCCACCGCCACCACCTCGCCGATGCCCTGCAGGCTGCGCGCCAGTTCATAGCCCACCTGGCCGGTGCTGCCGGTCAGCAGGACTTTCATGCGAACACCTCGGCGTCGGCCAGCAGTACGGCGGCCTGGTCTTTGCCGGACAGCAGCGGCGCCGCGTCCAGCGCCGGCCACTGGATGCCGATGGCCGGGTCGTTCCACCGCACCGCGCGCTCGTGCTCGGGCGCCCAGTAGTCGGTGGTCTTGTAGAGGAATTCGGCGGCGTCGCTGGTGACCACGAAGCCATGCGCGAAACCGGGCGGTATCCACATCTGCTTCTTGTTCTCGGCCGACAGTTCGATGCCGTACCACTGGCCGAAGGTCGGCGAGCTCTTGCGCAGATCCACGGCGACGTCGAACACGCTGCCGGCGGTGGCGCGCACCAGCTTGCCCTGCGACTGCTGGATCTGGTAGTGCAGGCCGCGCAGCACGCCCTTGGCCGAGCGCGAATGGTTGTCCTGCACGAAGGGCATGCTGACGCCGGTCAGCTCGGCGAAACGGCGGGCGTTGAAGCTCTCGTAGAAAAAGCCGCGGTCGTCGCCGAACACGCGCGGCTCCAGCACCAGCAAGCCCTCCAGCGGTGTTGCGATCACGTTCATCGTGGGACGACCTTGTCTTCGAGGATTTGCAACAGGTACTGGCCGTAGTTGTTTTTCTTCAGCGGCTCGGCCAGCTTGCGCAGCTGGGCGGCGTCGATATAGCCCTTGCGATAGGCGATCTCTTCCGGGCACGCCACTTTCAGGCCCTGGCGCTTTTCAATGGTGGCGATGAACTGCGACGCGTCCAGCAGCGACTCGTGGGTGCCGGTGTCGAGCCAGGCCATGCCGCGCCCCATCACCTCGACGTTGAGCTGGCGCTTTTCCAGGTAGACGCGGTTGACGTCGGTGATCTCCAGCTCGCCGCGCGCGGACGGCTTGATGCCGGCCGCGATATCGCACACCTGGTTGTCGTAGAAGTACAGGCCGGTGACGGCGTAGTTCGATTTCGGCTTGAGCGGCTTTTCCTCGATCGACACCGCGGTGCGGTCGCCGTCGAACTCGACCACGCCGTAGCGTTCCGGATCCTGCACGTGGTAGGCGAACACGGTGGCGCCGTCGGTCTGCTCGGTGGCGTGGCGCAGCAGCGCGTCGAGGTCGTTGCCGTAGTAGATGTTATCGCCCAGGATCAGCGCGGACGGCGAGTCGCCGACGAATTCCTTGCCGATGATGAAGGCCTGCGCCAGCCCGTCCGGCGACGGCTGCACCGCGTAGCTGATGCTGATGCCCCACTGGCTGCCGTCGCCCAGCAGGTCCTTGAAGCGCGGCGTGTCCTGCGGCGTCGAGATCAGCAGGATCTCGGTCATGCCGGCCAACATCAGCACCGTCAGCGGATGGTAGATCATCGGCTTGTCGTAGATCGGCAGCAACTGCTTGGAGACGCTCATCGTCACCGGATACAGACGGGTGCCGGAGCCACCGGCCAGGATAATGCCTTTGCGGTTAGGGATGCTCATTGCTGACCTTCGCGATTAAAGTAATTGGTTTCCACCCATTTGGCGTAGCTGCCCGACTGCACGTCGGCCACCCAGGCCTGGTTGTCCAGGTACCACTGGACGGTCTTGGCGATGCCGGTCTGGAAGGTCTCGGCCGGTTTCCAGCCCAGTTCGCGCTCCAGCTTGCGGGCGTCGATGGCGTAGCGGCGGTCGTGGCCGGGACGGTCCTTGACGTAGGTGATCTGCGCGCGGTAGCTGGCGCCGTCCGCCTTCGGTTTCAATTTGTCGAGCATGTCGCACAACGTGTGCACCACGTCCAGGTTGGCCATCTCGTTCCAGCCGCCGACGTTGTAGGTCTCGCCCAGGCGGCCCGCCTCCAGCACACGGCGGATCGCCGCGCAGTGGTCGCTGACGTACAGCCAGTCGCGCACCTGCTGGCCGTCGCCGTAGATCGGCAGCGGCTTGCCGGCTTGCGCGTTGGCGATGATCAGCGGGATCAGTTTTTCCGGGAAGTGATACGGGCCGTAGTTGTTGGAGCAGTTGGTGGTCAGCACCGGCAGGCCGTAGGTGTGGTGGTACGAGCGCACCAGGTGGTCGGAGGCGGCCTTCGACGCCGAGTACGGGCTGTTCGGCGCGAACGCGGTGGTCTCGCTGAACGGCGCGTCGTCCGGGCCCAGCGTGCCGTAGACCTCGTCGGTGGACACGTGCAGGAAGCGGAAGGCCGCCTGTTCGTCCGCCGGCAGCGCGGACCAGTAGGCGCGCGTCGCTTCCAGCAGGCTGAAGGTGCCGTTGATGTTGGTGTTGATGAATTCGCCCGGTCCGAGGATGGAGCGGTCCACATGGCTCTCGGCGGCGAAGTGCACCACCGCGCGCGGCTTGTGTTGCTGGAACAGCGCCAGCACCTGGGCCTGGTCGCAGATGTCGCCGCGCACGAAGATGTGGCGCGCGTCCTGTTTGAGCGAGGCCAGGTTGTTCAGATTGCCCGCGTAAGTCAGCTTGTCGTAATTAAGGACCGGCTCGTCGCTTTGCGCCAGCCAATCCAACACAAAATTCGAACCGATAAAACCAGCACCACCCGTCACAAAAATCATTTAGTATCCCGTAGAGCAAGTTAATTTAGCAATGGCTACAATTTTATGTGATCTTGCGTCCGCAGGTGAGAAAAATCGTTCCCGTGCCAACGCTTTTTTGGCGATATTTCACATACGGTTAATTGCAAACACGTCAAACAATGAGAACCTATCTGATTGGCGACCTTCAAGGTTGCCATGAGCAAACACTTTCCCTGCTGGAGCGCGTCAACGCCGACGCCGCCGAGCGCGATCCCGGCGTCGAGCATTGCATCTTTTTCGCAGGCGACCTGATCAATCGCGGCCCCGACTCGCTGGCCACGCTGCGCCACGTGCGCGCGCTGGCGATGGGCAGCGGCGGCCGCATCGACAGCGTGCTCGGCAACCACGACCTGCACCTGCTGGCCGTGGCCCACGGCATCCGGCCCGAGCACAAATCCGACACGCTGGCCGAGATCCTGCACGCGCCCGACCGTGACGAGCTGATCGACTGGCTGCGGCGCCGTCCGCTGGCCATCCACACCCAGGGCCATGTGCTGGTGCACGCCGGCCTGCTGCCGCAGTGGACGGCGGCGCAGGCGATGGCGCTGGCCGGCGAGGTGCAGCAGATGCTGCGCGGCCCCGGCCTGGCGGAATTCCTGGCCGAGATGTACGGCAACCTGCCCGACCGGTGGAGCGACGATCTGCAGGGCGCGGACCGGCTGCGCTGCATCATCAACGCGATGACGCGGCTGCGCTTCTGCAGCGCCGACGGCAGGATGGATTTCAAGATGAAGGAGAGCGGCACGGCCGAACCGGGCTCGGGCCTGATGCCGTGGTTCGAGGTGCCGGGCCGGCGCAGCCGCAAGGACACGGTGGTGTTCGGCCACTGGTCGGCGCTGGGGCTGGTGATGCAGCCGCATCTGATCGGCCTCGACAGCGGCTGCGTATGGGGCGGGCAGCTGTCCGCCGTGTGCCTGGAGGACCGCGCCCTGCTGCAGGTGCCGTGCCCGGCGTTCCGGACGCCCGCAGCGAAGCACTAAGCCGCGCATCGTCATTCCCGCGCAGGCGGGAATCCATGCTGAGCGTCCGAGGTCTGCGTTCCATGGATTCCCGCCTGCGCGGGAAGTCATTTCCCCTGGGCGGGGGAATGACGGCTCAGCTAACGCCCAGCGCGGCGGCGACCGCCTGGTGCGAGGCCTCGGCCAGTTCGCGCCGGTGCGCGCCGATGCTGTCGATGGCCGGCAGTATCGTCAGGCGCGCCTTGACCGGCGGGCCGTCCAGGATCTGCATGATGCTCTCGGCGAAGGTGGTCTCGCCGATGAAATCCACCGACGGATGCGAGGCGCCGGACGGATCGCGGTACGACAGCGCGATCGCCTGCACCGGCACCCTGGCGTCGATGGCCGCCTCGAACAGGTTGGCGTGGAACGGCAGCAGACTGCCCTGCGCCGCCGTGGTCCCCTCGGGGAAAAAGGCCACGCGCTCACCGCGCTCCAGGCTGTGCACCAGTCCCTTGAAGATGTGCCGCAGGTCGCGCCGGTTGCCGCGCGCGATGAAGACCGTGCCGGCCTTCTCCGCCAGCCAGCCGGCCAGCGGCCACGAGCGGATCTCGGCCTTGGCCACGAAGTGGCTCGGATGCAGGCTGTGGATGACGAAGATGTCCAGCCACGACACGTGGTTGGCCACCACCATCGCCCGCTCCAGCAGCGGCACGCCGGCGCTTTGCTCCACCGTCACATTGCACATCGCCAGCAGCCGGGTCGACCAGCGGCGGATGTGGCCGTTACGCTTGTCCTGCCCGATCCACGGAAACACCGTCGCGCAGATCGCCATTCCGACTAGCACATGCAGAAACACCCGCGCCAGGCGGAAGATCATCGAAAGCTTCATGCAAACCGATCAGCTGCGTTGGAAGGCGACGTGCCCGGCCACGATGGTGGCGCGGACCTGACCGGCCAGGTTGTAGCCGAGGAAAGGCGTGTGCTTGCCCTGGCTGGCCAGCGCCGACGCTTCCACCGTCCAGCGCGCTTCCGGATCGAACAGGCAGACGTCGGCCGCCGCGCCGACCGACAAGGTGCCGGCGTCCAGCCCGGCCACACGGGCCGCGTCGGACGTGATGCGGGCCAGCGCGCGCGCCAGCGGACGCATGGAACCGGTGTCCTGGGTGGCGGCGTAGTCGTCGGCCCATTTCAGCGCCAGCGACAGCAGCAGTTCCAGGCCGGTGGCGCCGGGCGAGGCTTCGCCGAACGGCAGCAGCTTCTCGTCGTCGTCGACCGGCGTGTGGTCCGAGCACAGCGCGTCGATGGTGCCGTCCAGCAGGCCCAGGCGGATCGCGTCGCGGTCGCGCTGGCTGCGGAATGGCGGAGTCACGCGCGCGTTCGAATCGAAGAAGCCGATGTCGGCGTCGGTCAGGTGGATGTGGTGGGCGCCGACGTCGCAGGTGACGGGCAAGCCTTCCTTCTTGGCAGTGCGCACCAGCTCCAGGCCGGCCGCCGACGACATGCGGCACAGGTGCACGCGGGCGCCGGTGGCACGCATCAGTTCGAAGATCGTGTGCAGCGCGATGGTCTCGGACATCACCGGCACGCCGGACAGGCCCAGGCGCGAGGCCAGCGGGCCGCTGGCCGCGATGCCGCCGCGGCCGATGTGCGCGTCCTGCGGGCGCAGCCACACGGTGTAGTTGAAGGTCTTGGCGTACTGCATGGCGCGCAGCAGCACGTTGGTGTCCTCGATCGGCTCCTCGGCCTGCGCGAAGCCGATGCAGCCGGCCTCGGTCAGCTCGGCCATCTCGGTCAGCGCCTGGCCCTTGAGGCCAACGGTCAGCGCGCCCAGCGGGTGCACATTGGCCTGGTTCAGCGTCTTGGCGCGGTGCTTGAGCATCTCGACCAGGCCCGGCTCATCGAGCACCGGATCGGTGTCGGGCGGGCAGATCAGGCTGGTCACGCCGCCTTGCATCGCGGCCTGCATTTCCGATTCCAGCGTGGCCTTGTATTCGTAGCCCGGCTCGCGCAGGCGCGCCGACAGGTCGACGAAGCCGGGCGAGACGATCAGGCCGCTCGCGTCGATGGTCTGGTCGGCCGTGAAGCCGGCTGGCGCGCTGCCAATCGCCAGCACCTTGCCGTCGGCGATATAAAGGTCGTTCTTGCCATCGATGCCGTTGGCCGGATCGATCAGGTGGCCGTTTTTGATATGAAGTTTCATGCCTGCTTTCATCCCTGCGTCCCCGCCACTATGCTCATCACCGCCATGCGTACCGCAATCCCGAACGTCACCTGCGGCAGGATCACCGCCTGCGGACCGTCCGCCACCGCCGAGTCGATCTCGACGCCGCGGTTCATCGGGCCCGGGTGCATGACGATCGCGTCCGGCTTGGCCAGCGCCAGCCGTTCCGGCGTCAGGCCGTAGCTCTTGAAGTATTCCTGCGCCGACGGCAGCAGCGCGCCGCTCATGCGCTCGTTCTGCAGGCGCAGCATGATGATCACGTCCACGCCCTTCAGACCCTCTTCCATGTTGGTGAAGGTGCGCACGCCCATCTGCTCCAGGCCGCCCGGCAGCAAGGTGTGCGGGCCGATGGCGCGCACTTCCGGCACGCCCAGCGTGGTCAGCGCGTGGATGTCGGAACGGGCCACGCGGCTGTGCAGGATGTCGCCGACGATCGCCACCGTCAGGTTGGTGAAGTCCTTCTTGTAGTGGCGGATGGTGTACATGTCCAGCAGGCCCTGGGTCGGGTGCGCGTGGCGGCCGTCGCCGGCGTTGACCACGTGGACGTGCGGCTGCTTGGTGTCGTGCAGGTGCTTGGCGATCAGGTAGGGCGCGCCCGACTGCGCGTGGCGCACCACGAACATGTCGGCGTGCATGGCCGACAGGTTGTCGATGGTGTCGAGCAGCGATTCGCCCTTGCTGGCGGACGAGGCCTGGATGTTCAGGTTGATCACGTCGGCCGACAGGCGCTTCGAGGCGATCTCGAAGGTGGTGCGGGTGCGCGTGGAGTTCTCGAAGAACAGGTTGAACACCGATTTGCCGCGCATCAGCGGGACCTTCTTGACGTCGCGGTCGGAGATGCCGACGAACGACGAGGCGGTGTCCAGGATGTGGTTGACGATGGACTTGGGCAGTCCCTCGATCGACAGCAGGTGCTGGAGTTCGCCGTGTTTATTCAGTTGCGGATTAAGCATGGTTTTATTCTATGGTTAGCGTGAATTTTCCATCGTCGGCGCGCTTGAGCACCAGCGCCTGCCCCGGCGGCACCTGCACGTGGCCGGCGACGAAGTCGGCCGCCACCGGCAGCTGGCGCTCGCCGCGGTCGACCAGCGCGGCCAGCATGATGCGCGCCGGGCGGCCGTAGTCGAACAGCTCGTTGATCGCGGCGCGCGTGGTGCGGCCGGTGTACAGCACGTCGTCCACCAGCAGGATGTTGGCGGCCGCCACGTCGAAGCCGATGTTGGTCGGCTTGATGTCGGCCGGCAGGCCCTTCTTGGCGTAGTCGTCGCGGTAGAACGAAACGTCCAGCACGCCGCAGCGGGCGGACAGGCCGAGGTCGGCCGCGAGGCGCTCGGCGATCCAGGCGCCGCCGGAGTGGATGCCGACGATGGCGACATCGGCCACGCCGGCCAGGCCGGCTTTGACGTCGGCCAGCAGGGTCGCGTACAGCGCTTCGGCGTCGAGTTGGTGGGGATTCAGTGTGGACATGGGTTTAATGAGTGTCGAAATATTGTTGCAGGATGATGGCGGCGGCGCGGTCGTCGATGACCTCGCCGCGCCTGGCCGTGATCACGGCCGAGGAATAGCGTTCGTCCACCAGCTCCACCGGCAGGCTGAAGCGGCCGTGCAGCTGGTTGGCGAACTTGCGGGCGCGCGCCGTCATCTCGTGCTCGGCGCCGTCGGGATGCATGGGCAGGCCGACCACCAGCCGCGCCGGCTTCCACTCGTCCAGCAGCGCCTGGATGTCGGCAAAGCGGGTGGCGTTGTCGATGGCGGCGATCACCTTGACCGGCTCGGCCTGGCGAATCATGGTGTTGCCCATGGCGACGCCGATGCGCTTGACGCCGAAATCGAATGCGAAGATGGTCTCGATGGTCACGGTTAGCCTGGCACCTTATGCATGCCCGGCCTCCGAGGTCAGCATCAGCGGATCGATGCCCAGCAGGCGCATGGCGGCCGTGTAGCGCTCCTCGATCGGCAGCTTGAACAGGATGTCGGGGTCGGCGCCCACGGTCAGCCAGCCGTTGCGGCTGATCTCGTCCTCCAGCTGGCCCGGGCTCCAGCCCGAATAGCCGATCGACACCAGCATGCGCGGCGGACCTTCGCCGGCGGCCACGGCCTCCAGCACGTCGATCGAGGTGGTGAAGGCCACGTCCTCGGTCACCGTCAGCGACGACGAATAGCGGGTGCCCGGCGTGTGCAGCACGAAGCCGCGGTCGTCCTGGACGGGGCCGCCGAACATGATGGGGGCGTCGACGTCGACATTGGACTCCAATTTGAGGTCGATGCGCTCGAACAGCACTTCCATCGTCATGTCGGTGGGTTTGTTGATGACCACGCCCAGCACGCCGTTTTCATTGTGCTCGCACACGTACACGACAGTCCCGCCAAACACCGGATCTTGCATGGAAGGCATTGCAATCAGGAAATGATTTGCCAGGTTCAGGGTGGCGGTGGCGCCGGCGCCTGGGGCTTCCAACGGATCGCCGGCTTCCTGGAGCATGCCGGGTACAGGGAGAGTTTGGCCGATTTTGCTTTTCTTCATATGCGTGGTTCTTTCTGTGCTGCTGACAATTACTGTAGTATTCGCGCGGCTAGCAACTCTGTCTAACCGCTAGTTTACACTGAATTGCGGAAGCGGCCACGTTTGAGTTCCCACACGAGATTGACACAGACTCAATGAAACTGAATTCCTCCCTGCTCTGGCTGCGCCGCGATTTGCGGGTTTTCGACCATGCGGCCCTGCACCGCGCCCTGCGGGACAGCGCCCGCGTGTACTGCGTTTTTGTCTATGACACCACCATTCTGGCCGGCCTGCCGCGCCGCGACCGGCGGGTCGACTTCATCCATGCCAGCATCGCCGAAGTGGCGGCGGAGCTGCGACAACTGGGCGGCCACCTGATCGTGCGCCATGCCGATCCGGCCGCCGCGATCCCGGCCCTGGCCGCCGAGCTGGGCGTGGACGCCGTCTACTGCAACCACGACTACGAGCCGCAAGCCATCGCCCGCGACGCCGCCGTCGAGCGGGCGCTGCAGGCCGACGGCCGCCGCTTCGTCAGTTGCAAGGACCAGGTGATCTTCGAGAAGAGCGAAGTGCTGTCGCAGACCGGCGGCGTGTTCTCGGTGTTCACGCCCTACAAAAATGCCTGGCTGAAGAAGCTGGAAGCGGACCCGTCCGTGCTGGCGCCCCACCACGTCGAACCGCTGGCCGCGCGGCTGGCGCCGGCCCCGGCCAACGCCCCGGCCCTGCCGACACTGGCCGAGCTCGGCTTCGAGCCCAGCAACCTGGCCGCGCTGAAGATCCCGACCGGCATGTCCGGCGCGGCCGCGCTGCTGGAAGACTTCCTGCCCCGCATCGCCAGCTACAAGGAGGCGCGCGACTATCCGGCCGTGAAGAGCCCGTCCTATTTGTCGATCCACTTCCGCTTCGGCACGCTGTCGGTGCGGCACCTGGTGCGCACCGTGCTGGACCTGATGGCGTGTGGCGCAGGCGGCGAAGGCGCGCCGGTGTGGCTGGCGGAATTGATCTGGCGCGAGTTTTACGCGATGATCCTGTACCACAACCCGCACGTGGTGGGCGGATCCTACAAGCCGGCCTACGACGCCATCGAATGGGAAACCGGCCCGCACGCGGACGAGCTGTTCGCCGCCTGGTGCGAGGGCCGCACCGGCTATCCGCTGGTGGACGCCGCCATGGCGCAGCTGAACCAGACCGGCTACATGCACAACCGCCTGCGCATGGTGACGGCCTGCTTCCTGATCAAGGACCTGGGCATCGACTGGCGCCGTGGCGAGGCCTACTTCGCGCAGCACCTGAACGACTTCGACCTGGCCTCCAACAACGGCGGCTGGCAGTGGGCCTCATCGTCCGGCTGCGACGCCCAGCCCTACTTCCGCATCTTCAATCCGATCACGCAATCGGAAAAGTTCGACGCCTCGGGCAAGTTCATCCGCCGCTACCTGCCGCAGTTGAAGGACTTGAGCGACAAGGAAATCCACGCGCCGTGGCTGGTGCCGCGCATGCTGCCGCTGGACTATCCCGATCCGCTGGTCATGCACGACGAAGCGCGCAAGCGCACGCTGGAGCGCTACGCGGTGGTGAAGAAGACCGACTAGCGTCCATTTGTGAGCGATTTGTGGGACGCTCCGCACGACACTGGGAACACCAGGCCCGCCGAAAACAGGCCTGACACAACCATTCCCAATGTCCACAGGAGTTCCCATGTTGCAAGCACCAACCGCCCCAACCCCGCTGCTTGGTTCCGTCGTCTGCACGCCAACCGTGGCCGCCATCGGCGACAGCGTCTGCGTCGAAGTCAAGGCGCCGAACGGCCAGTCCTACGACAACAACGAAAGCGCCAACATCAGCATCAACGGCGTGCCCGGCTCCAAGCAGTACCTGGTCTGGAACCGGGCCGGCAAGAAGACCATCAACGTCGTCGCCGGCAAGCGCGGCGCCATCGAGAAGCTCAAGGCCGAAGTCCAGATCAACGCCCCCGCCGACGGCAAGCAGCCGCCGATGCTGACGGTGCGCAGCGCGCCGCATAATCCGACCACGATGATACTGACGGTGCAGAACGCGCCCGAGCGCCGCACCCAGGGCACGCCGCGTCCACGCATCGAGATCAAGCCCCGCACTCCGGCCGTTCCAACTGGCCCCATCGTGCCGCGCAAGACCGCGATGAGCGCATTGACCATCCCCGCGCGCGACGCCGCCAGCCATCCCATCCTGACCACCACGCCGCCGCGCGCCGCCATCAACATGGGCGGCGGCGCCACAGCCGCCGTCTACAACTGGCAGCTGGGCGCCGTCGCGCTGGGCAGCACGCATCCCACGCTGCAGCATGACTTCTCCGCGCAGCTCAATCCCAATCGGCCGCACACGGTGTTCCACGTGCAGGTGACGGTGCAGCAGCCGGGCGAAGCGGCGCGCACGATCCAGCGCAGCGTCAGCGTGGCCAATCCCTACTTCCTCGCGCGCCAGCGCGGCGTGCTGCAGCCGCCGGTCGAGAGCAGCGACTTCAGCGCCCAATTCATCGACGGCAGCTACCGCGCCAGCTTCGTCGTGCGCAATCCCGAAGCGAACAACCTGACCTTGAGCAGCATGCAGCTGGAGCTGGCCTATGAAGACGGTCCGCGCGAATTCGAACTGCGCCCCGCCACCGCCAGCGCCGTCGTGCTGAAGGCGCAGGCCGCGACCCGCATCGACGTCGTCATCCCGAAAGCGCAGCTGCCGAAGCAAGCCATCGCCTTCAGCGTGCACTATCGCGGCACGGCGCCGAACGGCCTGCCGGTGCGCGTCAGCGCGCACTTCGACCTGCCGCAGCACATGAGCAAGAAGCTGCTGGTCAACGCCAACGCGCAGGCCCTGCTGAGCGACCTGGCCAGCCGCCAGCTGGTCGCCGATCCCGCGATGATCACGCTGGACGAAGTGGCGCGCCTGGGCAGCTACGGCATGCTGCCGGCTGCCGCGTCGACGCTGCAAGTGGGCGTAAGCCGCATGCCGGCCGCGCTGGCGACCGCGCTGCAACCGCTGCAGACGCTGACGGCGATGGACCTGCACGTGGAGCCGCCGTTCCCGGTCGAGGGCCAGGAATGCGATCCGTGGAATATGCCGGACCACATCCCCGACGGCATGTACTGCATGCCGACCCAGGAAAAACGCTGGATGCAGATGCCGCCACGCTTCATGAACGCCAAGAAGGGCGACTTGATCCTCAACCCCAGCAACGGCAGCCTGATCTCCGCCGTGCTGCAGACGGTGACGCCGCCGCAGCGCTACTCGCACTCCGGCATCATGACCCGCAACCGCGACGAGATCACCCACTCGACCGCGTCGGAAGACCGACTGATCGAATTCATCGGCGGCGACGGGGCCCGTCCCGACGTGCTCAAATACCTGTGGCCGGGCGTGGTCACGCAGACCGTCGCACACGCGGTCGATGGCGAGGACATGGTCGATCCCGAGACCGGCAAGAAGCATTCGATCGCCGGCTTCGCCACCATCGAATCCAAGCTGGACCTGGGCGGCGTGGCGCCGGAGATCGTGCCGGCCATGGTGGTCAAGCCCGATCCGCTGAAGGAAACGCTGGAGATCCGCCAGACGCTGCACGGCATCGCCGATTTCGCCGCGCAGCAGGCCGGCAAGAGCCACTACCGCTTCTTCTGCTACACCAATCCCGCCATCGGCCTGACCGACAAGGCGCCGGCCAGCGCCAAGTGGGCCGCCAACACCTTCCCGACGGTGTGCTCGTCGCTGCTGTGGATGTCGATCAGGCAGTCCGGCGTGCCGATGGAAGGCGGCATGCTGGAACAGAGCGACCTGGCCGCCGGCGCCGGCATCACGCCGTCCACGCCGGACGGCTTGTACCTCTACCAGTCCGACGAACGCATCGCCGCCGGCGAGGTGCTGTACTCGAAGATCCACGAAATGGTGCTGGAGAGCGCCGGCTGGTTCGGCAACGCGCTGACCGACGCCGCCGACGATACCGCCAACCAGATGCTCAACGCCTTCGCCTCCGACTGGTGCGACACCGACGCCAAGGATTCCGATGCCTGGCGCCACACCGGCGACGCCAACGCCGTCAGCCCCGCCAACCTGTGCTTCTTCGACGCGCCGCTGTACGGCTATTGCGAGCCGCTGATCTACCGGCCGGCGCGCTGGGAGGAAGTGACCATCTACAAATGGAAGAAGGTGGCGCAGACCGGCACGCTGCACGGCGTGGTGCACTACCAGGGCAAGGCGGCGGCCGGCGTCAACGTGCAGATCTCGCAGAACCAGTTCACGCACACGGCGGCCGACGGCAGCTTCACGCTCACCGGCGTACCGGTGGGCAGCGTGCTGGTGACGGCCGATAAGCAGGAACTGCGCGGCAGCGCCTCGGCGACGGTGGCGGCCAACCAGACCGCCAACCTGACGCTGGACCTGCAACCGCCGCCGCACTGGTTCCGCCGCCTGACCATCGAGGGCTGGATGGCGACTACCGACTATGAATTCGCCGCCGCCGCGTATCCGCACAGCGTGGGCGACTTCTACAACGTCGCGCAACTGGGGCCGTCGTCCAGCACCCACGCGGTCAAGGTGTTCGACCAGGTGGCCGACGACGCGATGGGCCGCCTGATCCTGACGCTGGACCTGCTGGCCAATGACGTCATCCAGGTCAAGGCCACGCTGCGCTGCTACGGCGAGGGCTACGCCGACGGCGACAACTACCAGGAAGGCCATCTGGCGCCGTTCACCGTCGGGCCGAACAAGACCGGCACCTGGTGGATGTTCGTCGACGGCGACAACTACGCCGAGGCGCACTTCACGCTGACCAACAAGGTCGATCCGGTCTAAGCCGCCCCCGTCATTCCCGCGCAGGCGGGAATCCATAGAACGCGTCCGAAGCGGGCGCAGTATGGGTTCCGGCCTGCGCCGGAACGACAGGCCCCCCTTGCGGCATGATAGTTGTCGAAATTTAAGATTTGTTCTTTTGGCATTCAGAATTAAACTGGTTGTTCCTGCGCAATTCGCCTCAAGGAACCGCCACCATGGCCTCACTCGCCAAGACTTCCCGTCCCGTCGCCCGCCTCATCGGCCGCAACAGCGCCGTGCAGACGGTGCTCGACTCCCCCGCCACGCTGACCTGGATCGCCGCGCCGGCCGGTTCCGGCAAGACCAGCCTGGGACTGGAGTTCTGCCAGGCCGCCGGCCCCACTGTGGCCTGGCTGCGGCTGGACGAAGCCGACATCGACCCGGCCAGCTTCCTGCTCTACTTCGAACAGGCCATCGTCAACGGCGGCGTGGCGCCGGACTGGCAACCGCCGCCGCTGCTGCGCGAACACCTGCCGGCGCTGCAGGGCTACCTGCGGCTGTACGCGCGCTCGCTGGGCGCGGCGCTGGCGCCGGCCAGCCGCATCGTCATGGACGACGCCCACCGCTGCCAGGACGCCCCCTTCTTCCGCCAGTTCCTCGAAACGCTGGCGACCGAGCTGCCGCCGGCCAGCAAGGTGGTGGTGCTGAGCCGCGCGCTGCCGCCATCCGCCTGCGCGCGCCTGCTGGCGCACGGCGACATGCATGAACTGGACAGCGCCGCGCTGGCCTTCAGCCGCGACGAAACCGAAGTGCTGCTCAACGTGCTGGGCGTCGGCCACGCCGACACCGTCGCCGACAGCGTCTACAACTTCACGCGCGGCTGGGCGGCCGGCATCGCGCTGGTGGCCTCGTGGCTCAAGCGCCGGCCCGGCGCGGCGCTGGCGGCCGAGGACGTGCTGTCGGAAGCGATGGTGGGCTACCTGGCGGAGGAAGTGTTCAGCGCCTACAGCGACGAGGAACGCGCCACGCTGCTGGCCGTGTGCTGGCTGCCGAGCTTCAGCGGCGCGTGGGCGGCCACGCTGTCCGGCGCGCCGCACGCGGCCGACATCGTGGCCCGCCTCGCCGCGCAGGGAGCGCTGATCTACGAATACCCCGGCCGCCAGTACGCGCTGCACCCGCTGTTCCAGGGCTTCCTGCGCAAGTGGGCCGCCACCCGCATCGACGAGGCGCGGCGCCAAGCCTGGATCGCCGGCTGCGTCGACACCCTGCTGGCCGACGGCAACGGCGACGCCGCCATCAAGCTGGCACTGGAACATGGCATGCCCGAGCGCGCGGCAGGCCTGATCGAATCGCGCGCCGAGGCGATGCTGGCCAGCGCGCGCCACACCACGCTGGCGCGCTGGATCGACGCCCTGCCCGAAGCGCATCGCGGCGCGTGGCACCACTACTGGCTCGGCCTGGCCGTGTTCATGAGCGACACCGCGCGCGCCCGCGCCGCGCTGCTCAAGGCGCTGGAGGCGTTCACGGAGCAGAACCGGCCGATGCACCGTTTCCTGGCGCTGAGCGCCATCATCAGCTCCTACTTCTTCGACGGCGCCGCCGAACAACCGCTGCGCGCCTTCCTGCAGCGGCACGTGGATCCGGCGCAGGACTACGACCAACTGCCCGATCCCGGCCTGAAAGCCCACCTGACGCACAGCATGTGGAGCGGCTTGTTCATGACCGATCCCGGCCACCATGACATGGACTTGTGGGAGCGGCGTGCGCTGGACGTGCTGCGCCAGCCGGCCGATGCCACGCTGAAGGTGCGGCTGGGCGCGATGCTGGGCCAGCACTACTACCAGTCCGGCCGCTACGCCGAAGTGCGCAAGGTGCGGGTGCTGCTGGATGCGCTGCCGGAAGCTTCCACGCTGCCGCCGTACGCGCGCTACCTGTCGCACCTGGTGCAGCTGTACGACGCGCTGGCGGGCATGGACCACGCCCGCTTCGACGCCACCTTCGCCGCTTGCCGCGCCAGCTCGGAAAGCAGCGGCATCCGCATCATGGACGCGCACTACGTGCTGCTGTATGCCGCCTCCTGCCTGCTGCGCGGAGAACTCGACAAAGCCGCCGCCGCCACCACCGAGATCGCCGAGCAGACGCCGGCGCAGCACCACAACCTGGTGGCCCACCTGCAGCTGACGCAGACCTGGCTGGCCAGTTGCCGCGGCGACGGCCATGGCGCGCTGGAACACGCGCGCCTGGCGCACGAAGCGGCCCTGCGCTTCGGCAGCATCCCGTATGAAATCTACGCGCAGGCCGCCGGCTGCGTCGCCTACACGCTGCTGGACCGCGACCGCTGCGCCGCCGAAACGGCCGTCCTGCGCCGGCACGCCGCCGACTACCGCTCGCCGCTGGCCGCCACCTGGGCCGACCTGCTGGAAGCGTGGCTGCTGATCGCCGGCACCGACGGCAAGGCGCAACCGCTGCAGCAACTGCAACGCGCGCAACCGGCGCAGCTGCTGCTGGCGCAGGAAAAGCTGCGCCGCGCGCTGTACCACTTCGCATCGCAGGGCAGCTACCTGACCTTCGCCACGCCGCACATCCTGCAACCGCTGTGCGCGCACGCGCTGGCGGCCGGCATCGTCCCCGACGCGGCCAACGCGCTGATACGCGCCTGGCGCCTGGCCCCGCCGGAAGACGCCGGCGACCACTGGCCATGGCCGGTGCAGGTGCGCGTCTTCGGCGGCTTCGAGCTGCGCATCGACGGCGAGCCACTGCGCTCGCAAGGAAAATCCAAGCACCGCCAGCTCGACATCCTGAAACTGATCGCCGCCCACGCGCCGGCCAGCATATCGCTGGACCACGCCGCCGAGCTGCTATGGCCGGACGCCGACGGCGACACCGCGCGCCACGCGCTGGAGACCACACTGTCGCGCCTGCGGACGACGGTGGGCGCCGGCAGTATCGTGCTGGAACAGGGAACTCTGTCGCTGGCGCCGCAGCGCTGCTGGAGCGACACGGCGGCGCTGGAACGCCTGCTGGCGCGCCTGCAACCCCTGACGAAGGAATGCTGCACCGTCGGCGACGCCGCGGCATCGCACGAAGCCGAGCTGCTGGCGACATCCATGCAAGTGCTGTCGCTGTACCGGGGAGAATTGCTGCACGGGGAAAGCGCGCCGTGGCTGCTGGCGCGGCGCGAACTATGGCGCGGTAAACTGGCGCGCGCGCTGGGCGATGCAGGCCGCCAGTTGGCCCGCGCCGGCAACACGGCAGCCGCCGCGCAGCTGCTGGAGCGCGCGCTGGAGGCGGACCCGTACTGCAAGGCCCTGAGCACGGACCTGATGCGCATCCACCTGGACGACGCCAGTTTCGAGGAAGGCCTGGCGGTCTACCGGCGCTACCAGCGCATGGCATTGAGCGCGCTGGGCGCACCGGTGGCGCCGGAGATCGAAGCGCTGGCGCAGCAGCTGATGGCCTGCGCCGCGCAATCCAGCCCCGCCCATCACGCGGGCCAGGCCGGATCGAAGCGAGCTACATGATGTACTTCAGATGCTCGGCCGGGATGCCCATGGCCTTGGCCAGTTCGGGATTGGCGCGTATCTGCTGATCCACGCCCTCCATCGCCGGCACCTGATGCACATCCAGCCGCTCGGCGCGCGCCTCCGCCGCGCCACCCTCGGTGCGGCGGCCGACTTTCTGCATGTCCGGCGCCAGGCGCAGCACCACGCCGCCGCGCTCACGGGTGGCGTTGAGCAGCGTGCCATTTTGGTCGGTATGCACATTCAGCCCGGTGTAGCCGGCGTCGCGCAGCAGCGCGCTGATGTCGTTGACCAGTTTTTGATCCTTATCCATTTTCATTTTCCTTTTAAGCTAAGAGCAAGCCAAGCGATGCATCGCTGCTGGCGTTTTGTACGAAGGCGCCGGCGGTTTTTTTACCGTCGCCAGGCAAGAAGTAAATATTGGAGAACTTGACGCTGGCGATGGCCGACGTCAATTGGGGCAGCAGCGCCTGGACTTCCTTGCGCACCGCCGGCAGCGCGGCCTTCAGCGCATTGGAAGCGGGACCGGCGCAGAAAGGCGCGCCGCCCTCGAACGAGAACCAGGTGCCGTCGACCGTCACATGCAAGTGCTTCTGACTGTCGAGGAACACGAACAGGAACACCGAAATGGTGCCATCGATATCGCTGCAATACCAAGGCGTCTCGATATGGAAATCGAAATTGACCTTGGCTAGCATGTCGAAAGGTTTATGCGCAGCCGGCGACTGGCTGAAGTAAGGAACGCTGATCCACGGCGTGCCCTGCACGCGCAGGCCGCTGGTGAGCGAGGCGCCCGCTGCGATCAGCTGCTTGGCGACCATGCCGACGTTGGCGTTGGTGTTGATTACCTTGCCGAGATCGACCAGGTTTTCGCCATTGGGACGATGGACCACCAGGATGCCGCTGCCCGGAGGCGATTCGGTGAATGGTTGATCTGCCGCGCTGACAGCGTTCTGGCCAACGAACACGCCGTTGAAGAACCCTTGTATGAATGAATATGTGCTGGTGACTGACATGATGCTTTCTTCCTGTAGATAAAGGCGTCATCGATGGAATATCGACAACCGCAGGGAGAAAGTTAATCTTGTCGGACCCACAAATGACTTGCAAATGCCCGGGCAAACTCGCGCCGCCGCGCGCGCAAGCGGAGGTAGACTACGTCCTCGACTAACGAAGGAGCGTGACGATGAACAAAAACACGATCTGCCTGTGGTACGACCATGACGCGGAAGAAGCCGCGCACTTCTATGCCAGCACCTTCCCCGACAGCGCGGTCGGCAAGGTGCACCGGGCGCCGTCCGATTTCCCCGGCGGGAAAGCGGATAGCGTATTGACAGTCGAGTTCACGGTGTGCGGCATTCCGTGCATCGGCCTCAATGGCGGCAAGGCCTTCAAGCACAGCGAGGCGTTCTCGTTCCAGATCGCCACCGACGACCAGGCCGAGACCGACCGCTATTGGAACGCCATCATCAACAACGGCGGCAGCGCAAGCGCCTGCGGCTGGTGCAAGGACAAATGGGGCCTGTCATGGCAGATCACGCCGCGCGTGCTGACCGATGCCATGGCCAAGGGCGGCGACGTCGCCCAGCGCGCGTTCCAGGCCATGATGAAGATGGGGAAAATCGACGTCGCCGCGATCGAAGCCGCCGTGCGCGCCGCCTAACCCTTCAAAAGTCCCTTGATCGCGTCCAGCAGCAGCGGTTCCTGGAAGGGCTTGCCGAAGTAGGCGTTCACTCCCAGTTGCAACGCATAGTTGCGGTGCTTGTCCGCGCTGCGCGACGTGATCATGATGATGGGGATGTCCTTGGTGCGCTCGTCGCCACGGACGTTGCGCGTCAGGTCGAAGCCGTCCATGCGCGGCATCTCGATATCGACCAGCATCAGGTCCGGCCTGCCCCCTTGCAGCTGCTCCAGCGCATCGACACCGTCCTTGGCCAGCACGACATTGTAGCCTTCGCGCTCCAGCAGGCGCTGGGTCACGCGGCGCACGGTCAGGGAATCATCGACCACCATGATGGAACGCCCCTGCTGCCGCGGCGCCGCGCCCTCGCCCGCCGCCCGCGCATGGTGCTGCTGCATCTCGGGATGGTGCGCCAGGTGCTGCGCCAGCGCGACCGGGTTCAGGATCAGGACGATGTCGCCCGAACCGAGCACCGTGGCGCCGGCGATGCCGACCATGCGCGCCAACTGCGGGCCGATGTTCTTGATGACGACTTCGCGGTTGCCCAGCACCTCGTCGACGCGCACCGCCAGCCTCTCGTTGCCGTTCTTGAGCATCATCACCGGCGCGGATCGCTGCGCCGGCGGTTGCGCCGCCGCGTCGCCCAGCAAGGCGGGCAGGTAGTGCAGCGCGGCCTGCTGGCCGTGCACCGGCACGTAGCCGTTGTGGTGCGCTTCGGTCAGCGCGGCGTCCTTCATCTGCAGCACCTGTTCGACCAGAATGGCCGGCAGAGCGTAGGTCTTGCCGCCCGCCGCCAGCAGTACAACCTGCGTGACGGCCAGCGTGAGCGGCAGGTGGATGGTGAAGCGCGTGCCTTTGCCGCGTTCAGAGAAGGTGTCGACGCGCCCGCCCAGCGCCTGGGCCTCGGACTGCACCACGTCCATGCCGACGCCGCGCCCGGACAATTCGGTCAGCGATTCGGCGGTGGAGAAGCCGGGTTCAAAAATCAGGTCGGCGATCTGGACGTCGGTGACTTCCTCGTCTTCCCGCAGCAAGCCATTGCTGATCGCCTTGGCGCGGATGCGGTCCAGATCGAGGCCGCCGCCATCGTCGGTGAATTCGATGACGACTTCGTTGCCCTGCTGCGTGACCTGCACCAGCAGTTCGCCGGTTTCGTTCTTGCCCGCTTCGCTGCGGGCGGCGCGGCTTTCCACGCCGTGGGCGATGGCGTTGCGCAGCAGGTGTTCAAACGGCGCGGCCATGCGTTCCAGCACGCTGCGGTCGATTTCCACCGTGCTGCCGCGTATGTCCAGGTTGACGCGCTTGTCGACTTCCTTGGCGCTCTGCCGCGCGACGCGGAACAGGCGTTCGGAGATGCTGGCGAAGGGCACCATGCGCACGCGCATCAGGTCGCGCTGCAGGTCGCGCGTCAGGCGCGCTTGCAGCACCAGGTCGTCGCCGGCGTTGTCGACGCTGCGGGTCAGGCTTTCGTGGAAGGAGGCGACGTCGTTGACGCTTTCCGCCATCATGCGGGTCAATTCCTGCAGGCGCGTGAAACGGTCGAATTCGAGCGGATCGAATTCGCGATCGCTGGAGATCGACATGCGGGAGGCGATCTGCGATTCGGCTTGCATCTCCACTTCACGGAGCTGGCGGCGCAGGCGGGTGAGGTTTTCGGAGAAGTCGAACAGCGAGGCGCGCAGGGTTTCGACTTCGTTCTCCAGCTTGGAGCGGGAGATCGATACTTCACCGGCCTGGTTCACCAGGCGGTCCAGGATGTCGGCGCGGACGCGGACCAGCGGCGATTTCGCGCTCGATTGCAGTTCATCCGCGGACGCCGGTGCGGCTGGCGCGGGCGCGGCGGCGAGTGCTTCGGCGCTGTCCACGGCGTCCGCCGTGATGCCATTGGTTCCGGCGATGGCCGGCTGGCCTGCCTCCAGGCTGGCGACATCGGCGGCGAGGCCGGCGGCTTGCTGCGATGCGTCCGGATGCTGGAGCTGTTCGAACAGCAGCAGCGCGTGGTCGTAGTGGGCCAGCAGTTCGTCGAAGGCTTGCGGCGTGGCGGAACCGGCGTGCACCATGTTTTCAATGTGCGTTTCGATTTCGTGGGCGTGCTGGCCCAGCCGCATCGCGCCGGCCATGCGGGCGCTGCCCTTCACTGTGTGCAGGAGGCGCAGCAGGCTTTGGGCTTGCGCGGTGTCGGCGGGATTGTGGTGCCAGGTGCGCAATGCCTCGCCCACCTGCGGCAGCAAGTCCGCGCCTTCTTCCAGGAAGACCGGCAGCAAGTCGGCGTCCAATTCGTCGTGGAAGATTGCCGGTGCGGCGGTCAGGATTTCAGGTTCGGCCGGCGGCAGTTCGATAACTTCTGCTTCCAGCAAAACGTCGTCGCCGGGGATGAGTTCCGGTTCCTGCTCCAGCGCAGATTCCGGTTCCGGCGCCAGCGGCGCGGAGGCTGGCGGCTCGGTATCGGGTGCGAGCGCGGCGGCTACAAACTCGGGCTCGGGCTCGGGTACGGAGGCTGCCGGCTCGGGCTCGGGCTCTGGCCCGGGCGCCAGCTCCAGCACGGGCGCCGGTGGCGCGGGTTCGGACTCCGGCTCGGCGATTTTGAGCGGCGGTTCGGCGAAGGCATCGTCAAACGCGGCGTTGAACAGATCGTCGATGCTGTCGTCCGCGCGCGCCTCTGTCTTTTTCGGCGCCGCTTCACGCACGGGCGCATCCGATTCCGGCACACTGCCGCTGAGCGCTTCGAACGCCTCGCGGAACAACCGCTCCATCGCCGATTCCACAGGCGCGGATACGATGTCGTGCATCGTCTCCGCGACCAGATCATCCAGTCGCGCCTCGATATCATTGCTGGCCGCTGGCGGTGTGGCCTCCAGTTCCGCGCGCAGGTCGTGCAGCGCTGTGATCAACTCAGGTTGCGCCGCCGGCATATCGCCGGCCGCGAAGTTCTGCAGCATCTGGCGGATACGCTCCATCGTAAAGTCCAGCAAATCATGCTGCACCTGGTCGAGATGCGGCGCGGGCGGCAGCAGCGCCTGCAGCGTGGACTCCAGCGCCAGCGCCAACTCCCGCAAGGCCTTGAAGCCGACAGTCCCCGACGTGCCGGCCAGCGTGTGCGATGCCTGCAACGCCTCCGCATGGACCGGACGGCGCGGCTCGTGGCGCCATTCGCCGAAGTCCTGCGTGAGCAGGCGAACCAGTTCGTCCGTCTCGTGCAGGTAGATGTTGTACAGCGGCAGAGGGATCTCCAGATCGCCGATGTGCTTGACGTTGTCGTCGCGCGGCACCGCCGGCGTGATGGTCGGGAAGTCGATGACATTGCCATTGGAGACAATCGCCGGCGGCGCTGTCGGCATCGGCGGCTCGATCGCTGGCGGTGCCGTGGCCGATGGCGGCTCGGCCGCCTGCGGTTCGTCAGCGGCATCGAACGGCAGCCCCTCCACCTCCGCGACCACTTCCGCTTCAGCTTCCGGCACCAACGATGGCGGTGGCGCCGCCGCATCGATCGCGAACTCGCCGCCCTCCTGCACGCGCGCCGCCGCGGCGACCAGCGCATCCGCGTTGCGCGCCGAGATCCCGGCCGCCACCAATTCCCCCACCCACGCGCCCATCTGGCGCGCCGCCTCGTTCAGCAAATCAAACAAGGCATCCGTGGCCGGCCGTGCCTCCGCCAGCCACACATTCATCACCCGCTCGATGGCATGCGCCGCGTCGGCGAACTGGCTCAGGCCCACCATCCTGCCGCTGCCCTTCAGCGTATGGAAGGAGCGCCGCAGCATGGTCAAATTATCCTCGCTGCCCGACTCCTCGCGTGGCTTGGCCAGCGTGGCGTCGATAAACTGCAGCACCTCCCCGGCCTCGGAGATAAAGATGTCCAGCAGCTCCGCCTCCACCGCCGCATCGCTGCTGGCCGGCGCGGGGGCCTGCGCCGGCATCGCCACGGGAGCCGGCGCGGGGACCTGCTCCTCCAGCACCGGTATCGACTCGGAGCCTGCCATCTTCTTGAACGGCACCGAACGGAACGTACCATGCGCCGCGTCGAACGTGAAGCGCTCGCGCGCACCGGCCGCGTTCTGCGCCAGCATGTCGACAAAGAAGCCCAGAGCGCCGACATTCTGCGCGATATCGTCCAGCGCCTTCGGCTCCAGCGATGGATCGGCCTCGCCCGCCGCCAGCGCCTGCACGGCGGCCTTCACATGCTGCGCCGCCTTCGTCGCGTCTTCCTGATCGAGGATGGACAGCGCGCCCTGCAACTGGTGCAGCACCGGGTCCAGTTCCGTCAGCGATGGCCGCTTCGACGGGTCGACGTAATAATCATCGAGCACCTTCTCGACCTGGCGCAAGCCGGCCTTCATCTCCATCGCCAACGCGACGACGGTATCGTCCTGCCGCATCTGCTGCGCCAGGCCGCTCTGCCACTGCGCCGGTTCCGGCGGCGTGTCGCCGGACACCAGCGCCAGCAGGCGCGCGCCTATCGTGTCCGCATGCGCCGCGAAATCGCCGGGCAGATGGCGGATCTGCTCCAGTCCATGTTCGGCGAACAGCAGCGCGGTCGCCATCTCCAGCGCCAGCTCCTCGCTGCGGCCGGCCGAGATGGCGGTATGCGCCACGCCGGCCAGCTGCCGCAACAAGATGCTCAGCGCCGGCAGATCCAATTGGTCGCACGCCTCCGCCACGTCGGCCAGCGCGCTGCCGAATGCCGCGTCCAGCGCCGGATCGATTTCCGCGCCGGCCAGCCTGTCCCAGCTCGCCTTGGCCCGCGCCATGCCGGCCTTGGCGCGCTCCAGCGCATCGAGGTCGATCTGACCGTAGCGGCGGCGTTCATAATCGGCCGGCACCAGGCCGTCAAGCGCGAACACGCGGCGCAGCTCCAGCACCGTCTCCGATGACGACGCCGATGCAGGAACAGCGGCGATGAAGAACAACGCGTC
Source organism: Rugamonas sp. A1-17 (assembly GCA_025548565.1). Classification (GTDB taxonomy): domain Bacteria; phylum Pseudomonadota; class Gammaproteobacteria; order Burkholderiales; family Burkholderiaceae_D; genus Rugamonas. The sequence goes on along the minus strand of JAJLPB010000001.1, from coordinate 404,122 downwards.
GCGCAGCATCGCATCCGGCTGCGCGGCGGTGCCCTGGCTCAGACGGCGGATCTGAAGGTTGATCAACCCGAACAACTGCTTGACGTACAAGCCGCCCGCCAGCTCGCCGTTGGCCACCAGCTCCGCGAAGGCCTGCATCGCCAGCCAGAAGGTGCGCGCTTTGGCGTCCTGCTGGGCGGTGGCGACCAGCTTCACGGCCTCCAGCAGCTCGGCGGCATGCTCCCGCTGCTGCGCCGCCTCGGTGCTCTTCAGGTAAGGCAGCAGCGATTTCTCGAAGCGCTGGCGGAACGCCGTGTAGTCCGCGACGGCGGCCTCGCCAGCCGGTGGCGGCGCCACGCTGCGCGATAAATCGGGATAGAACAGGTCCGCCGGATGGACGCGCTCCGCGCCCATCATCTCCTGCACCGCGCGGTAGTAAGGGAACAGCTTGACCGGCTGCGACGGCGCGCCCTCCAGCAGCTCCTGCAGATACTCCACCAGCGCCTGATACAGCTCCGCCAGCGTCTGCGCATGGTCGGTGCTGCATTTGAGGGTGCCGGCCTTGAAGCGGTCCAGCGCCTCCTCGGCCACCTGCGTCATCAGGCCCACGCCATCCACGTCCACCATCATCAGCGCGCCGTGCGCCTGGTGCAGGTGCGACCGCGCATGCTGCAACTGGGTCGCCTGATCCTCCGGCGCCCGGCCGCCCGCTTCGAACAGGGCGGTCTTCGAGCGTGCCAGCGACTCGCGGATTTCCACCATCACCCACGACAAGGGGCCGGTATCGAACTGCGGTTGCGGCGGATTCGGAAAATCAGTTGTGGTCATGCTTGCCTCGGCCTTTCAATGATGGGCGGTTCAGGACGCGATACGGAACCGCGCCACCGAGTTTTTCAATTCCTGCGCCAGCACTGACAGCTTATGAATCGATTGTGCGGTTTGCTGGGTACCGTCCTGCGTCTGCTCGGTCACCGTCAAAATGTGTTGGATGTTCTGCGCCACGCCGGACGCCGACGTGGCCTGCTGGCCGGTCGCCATGGAGATGCCGGAGATCAGCTCGGCCAGACGGTTAGACACCTGCGAGATGTCGTTCAGCGCGGCGCCGGCCGCGTCGGACAGGCGCGCGCCTTCGACCACGCCCTGGGTCGACTTTTCCATCGCGGCCACGGCGTCGTGGGTATCGGTCTGGATGGTGCGCACCAGCGCGCCGATCTGCTTGGCCGCTTCGGCCGAGCGTTCGGCCAGGCGCTGCACCTCTTCCGCCACCACCGAGAAGCCGCGTCCCGCCTCGCCGGCCGACGCGGCCTGGATCGCCGCGTTCAGCGCCAGCACGTTGGTCTGCTCGGTGATGTCGGAAATCAGCTCGGTGATCTCGCCGATCTCCTGCGACGATTCGCCCAGCCGCTTGATGCGCTTGGACGTGTCCTGGATCTGCTCGCGGATCTCGTGCATGCCCTTGATGGCGTTTTCCACCGCCGTCGCGCCCTGCTGCGCGGCCGCCACCGACTGGCGCGCCACGTCGGCCGATTCGCTGGCCGAGCGCGACACGTCGGTGATCTCGTTGGCCATCTTGACCACGGTGGCCGATGCGTCCTGGATCTCGCGCGACTGCTGCTGCGACGCCAGCAGCAGGTCGCTGGAGATGCTCTGGGCGTGGGTGGACGCCTTGGTCACCTGCTCGGCGGTGGCGGTCACGCGGCCCACCAGGCCGCGCAGCTCTTCCACCGTGTAGTTGACCGAGTCGGCGATGGCGCCGGTGATGTCCTCGGACACCGTGGCCTGCACCGTCAAGTCGCCGTCCGCCACCTCCTGCAGCTCGTTCATCAGGCGCAGAATCGCCGCCTGGTTCTGGTCATTCATGGCCTTCGCTTCCTCCTCCTTGCGCTGCGATTGCTGGCGCATGGCTTCCGCTTCCTGGCGGCGGCGGTCGGCGCCGCGCGTGCGGTTGTAGGAATCGACCAGCAGCACGCGGCCGATGGCCGCCGCCGAGACCAGCGTGAACATGCCGCCGGCCACCATCAGCCAGAAGGTCAGGCCCAGCGAATCCTGGTCTTCGCGGTAGGCCTGCTGCAGCACCGACAGGCGCTGGCGCAGGGCTTCGTTGTCGTTGAAGATCAGCTGTTCGGCGTTCTTGGCGGCGCTGAATTTATCCAGCTTGTCGAGGATAGCCGTCACCAGCTTCTGGTATTCCTCGAAATCGTTTTTCAGCGCGGTGAATTTCTCGCGCAGGTCCGGCTCGCGCACGGCCGCCAGTCCGAGCGGCGCGCTGCCGTTGAGGAAGCCGTCGACGGTGTTGCGGAACACGGTGGTGTCGCGGCCAAGCTGGAACGCGGTCTCCGACGTGATGCCGCCGGCGGTGAGGAACTCGCCGGCGCCGCGGCTCATGCGCTGCGTGAGCATGGTCAGCTTGCCGAGCGCCGCGATCTCGCGCGCCGAACCGCCGCGCTGCACCTTGAGCGCGGAGATATCCTCGGTGCGGTTGAGCAGGGACGGCGACAGGTCATTGATCTTCTTCAGGGTTTTATCGACGCCGCTCAGGTCAGCGTTCAGCAGCAGGATGGTGCCGGCCGCGATATCGGACGGCCCCCATTGCTTGCGGGCCGCAGCCACGACAGGCGCCAGCGCGGCGATCGGCTCGCCGATCTCGCGGCCGTGATAGCGGCCGCCGCGCGTCATCAGCACGAAGTCGTTGTTCAATTCCTTGCGGCTTTCCTCCAATTGGCGGAAGCCTTCCGCGCTGCCCTGCACCGCGTTCGGCGCGGCCTTGCCGATGCGCTGCGAGTGCATCAGCGCATCGCTGGCGACCTGGGTCTGGGTCGAGCGGTTGGCGCTGTGGATGGTATTCAGGGCGACGAACAAGGCGCTCAGCGCCAGGCTGACCGCCAGCGCCGTCGACAGGATGCTCAGTTGGCGTTGCGCCGGCAGGTGACCGATCAGCGGCAGCCTGAATCCGGCCCCCGGCTCGGCCGGCGCCACCGGAGCGCCGCCACGGCGGCCCAGCGCATCGCGCAGGCGCAGCGGCGCGGCGCTGTCCGTGACGGCGGCGGTGCTGTCGCCATCGGCGGCGCTTGCGGGCGCTGGCGGCGGCGGCATCGGCATTGGCGCCGCCACAGCGCCGGTGTGCAAAAACTGCGAATCGCCCGCTTCGCCAAATTCCGAATTCGCTGCCATGTCCGGCGCGGCTTTGCGGTCGCCCCGCGAGAAAAACCCCATCTTGAAAGCCATTACACCCTCTTCGGATTAGTTGCGATCTACCCCAGTATGCCGCCCTTACAAACCAACCTGCAGAAAACGCGATTCACGCACCAGCTGCGCCAGGTCGACGCGGGTCCATTGCTGGCCTTCGCCGTCGGTGTAGTGCTGGCGGCTCCATTCAGGTCCGGCATCGGCCGGCGCTTCCAGCGCCTGCATGTCGGCCAGCTTGCGCAGGCCCAGAACGCGCTCGGCCAGCAGCGCGCAGTTGAAACCCAATGTGGGGGCGAAGGTGATCAGGCGCCGTTCCGCCGCCGCCGCGTCGCCGGCGGCCAGGCCCTGGTAGCGCGCCAGGTCGATCACGCCGGTCAGGTTGCCGCGGATATTGGCCAGTCCCTGGTACCAGTCCTGCGCCAGCGGCACCGGCGTGACCGGCTGCAGCGGCACGATTTCACTGATCTGGGTCAAGTCCAGCAGGCAGAGACGCCCGCCTATCAGCACGCCGAGCTCACGGCCGCCCGCCGCGGCGCCGGTTTTTGCGGCCTGCATGCGCTCGAGCAGCTGCACCTGATACTGGCGCAGGCGGCTGCGGCGTTCCGGGCCGGCCGGGGTGGATGGGGTGTCGGGCGTCGGGCCGCTCATCGCTTAGCCGGCGGCAGACAAAGCGGCGATCTTGGCCAGCAGTTCGGCCGCATCGACCGGCTTGACCAGGTATTCGCGCGCGCCCTGGCGCAGGCCCCAGATACGGTCGGTCTCCTGGTCCTTGCTGGAGCAGATAATCACCGGCACGTCCTGCAGATCGGGATCGCGGGAGATCGCGCGGGTCACCTGGAAGCCGTTCGCGCCGGGCATGACCACGTCCATCAGGATCAGCTGGGGTTTGTCGGCCTTGATCTTGGCCAGCGCCTCCGCGCCGTTTTCAGCGGTGGAGACGGAAAAGCCGTTTTTGACCAGGATGTCGGTCAGGTAGTAGCGCTCCGTGGGCGAATCGTCGACGATCAGAATTCTTTGTATGGCCATGGTCTTCCCCTGAAGCTTGCTTATTCTTGTGTGGAGACGCCCGCGCCGCCGGTATGCTCGCGCACCGCGGCCAGCAGGCTGTCTTTGGTAAAAGGTTTGGTGAGATAGGCGGCCGAACCGACCATGGCGCCGCGCGCGCGGTCGAACAGGCCGTCCTTGGACGACAGCATCAGCACCGGCGTGGCGTGGAATTTGGCGCTCTTCTTGATCAGCGCGCAGGTCTGGTAGCCGTCCAGGCGCGGCATCAGGATGTCGCAGAAAATGAGCGCCGGATGGTGGTCGCTGATCTTGGCCAGCGCGTCGAATCCGTCCTCGGCCAGCACCACCTGGTAGCCGGCCTGGGTCAGGAAGATCTCGGCCGAACGACGGATCGTGCTGCTGTCGTCGATCACCATGATTTTCAGGGCATTAGCATGCGGCGTGGTCGTCGTCATAATCGGTTCGCTGGTATGGTGGCTACACCATAGCATAGGCAGGCGGCGGTTGGCGCGATACTAGCGATGCGCCAGTCGTCCGGCGCGGCGTATCAGATGGCTACCATCTCGAAATCGTCCTTGCGGGCGCCGCATTCCGGGCAGCTCCAGTTCATCGGCACGTCGGCCCAGCGGGTGCCGGGGGCGATGCCTTCGTCCGGCAAACCGGCTTGCTCGTCATAGATCCAGCCACAGATCAGGCACATCCAGGTCTGGAACTCCTGCGTTGTTTCATTGCTACTCACGTTCTGCCACCCTTCAATCAAGTAAAATGCTGAATTAGGTATCTTAATCTACCCGCCGTGCAAAACCAAACTTCTCCTCTCATATTAAGCTTCGGCGCCGCCGATCCGGCCGGAGCGATCGGCGTCCAGGCCGACCTCGCGGTATTTTCCGCCCTCTCCTGCAACGGGCTGGCGGTGACCACCGCGTTGCTGATCGGCGACAGCGCCCGCGTCGAAGACGCCCAGGACATCGATCCCGATTGGGTCTCGGACCAGGCCCGCGTGATCCTGGAAGACATGAGCATGGCCGCCTTCAAGGTCGGCGCGCTGACCAACATCGAGCAGGTGGCGGCCATCGCCGAGATCCTGTCCGACTATCCCGACGCGCCGCTGATCCTCGATCCGTTCAGCTCCCGCCTGCCCGATCCGGCCGACGCCGACGAGGCCGAGGAGCTGCTGACCGCCCTGCGCCAATTGCTGGTGCCGCAGGCCACGCTGCTGATGCTGTCGCAGGTGGAGCTGGGCCGGCTGGCCGAAACCTGGCGCGAAGGCGCCGACGACACCATGGAATCGGACGTCGAGCACCTGCTGGCCCTGGGCTGCGAATTCGTGCTCGTCACCGGCACCCAGGCCGGCACGCCGCAGGGCGAGACGGCCGCGCCGAACACGCTGGCCAACACCCTGTTCGGCGCCGACGGCATGATCAGCCACGACGCCTGGCAGCACATGGCCGGCCCGTTCCTGGGCGCAGGCGGCACGCTGTCGGCGGCGATCGCCGCCTTCATGGCGCGCGGCGCCGACGTGCCGGAAGCGGTGACGGCGGCGCAGGAATACACCGTCGGCGCGCTGGCCCACGCGCAGCGCTACGGCATGGGCAAGTTCATTCCGAACCGATTTTTCCATCTGCACCAGGCTTTACCAACTTGATACCGAAGATGCCATCATGACCACGACCTCAAAAAACGACCAGCTGTTCGAACGCGCCCAGAAAACCACGCCCGGCGGCGTCAACTCGCCGGTGCGCGCCTTCCGCTCGGTGGGCGGCACGCCGCGCTTCATCACCCGCGCCGAAGGCCCGTACTTCTGGGACGCGGACGACAAGCGCTACATCGACTACATCGGCTCCTGGGGCCCGGCCATCGTCGGCCACGCGCATCCGGTGGTGGTGAAGGCGGTGCAGGAGGCGGCCGCGCGCGGCCTGTCGTTCGGCGCGCCGACCGAGGGCGAGATCGTGATGGCCGAGGAAATCTGCCGCCTGGTGCCGTCGATCGAGCAGGTACGCCTGGTCTCGTCGGGCACCGAGGCGACCATGAGCGCGCTGCGCCTGGCGCGCGGCGCCACGGGCCGCGACAAGATCATCAAGTTCGAAGGCTGCTACCACGGCCACGCCGATTCGCTGCTGGTCAAGGCGGGCAGCGGCCTGCTCACCTTCGGCAATCCGACGTCGGCCGGCGTGCCGGAGGACTTCGTCAAGCACACGCTGGTGCTGGACTATAACAACGTGGCGCAGCTGGAGCAGGCCTTCGCCGAATACGGCGACGACATCGCCTGCGTGATCGTCGAGCCGGTGGCCGGCAATATGAACCTGATCAAGGCCTCCGAGGACTTCCTGAAGGCGATGCGCGCGCTGTGCACCAAGCACGGCGCGGTGCTGATCTTCGACGAAGTGATGTGCGGTTTCCGCGTGGCGCTGGGCGGCGCGCAGCAGCTGTACGGCATCAAGCCGGACCTGACGGCGCTGGGCAAGGTGATCGGCGGCGGCCTGCCGGTGGCGGCCTTCGGCGGCAGCGCCGAGTTGATGAGCAAGATGGCGCCACTGGGCGCGGTCTATCAGGCCGGCACGCTGTCGGGCAATCCGGTGGCGGTGGCGGCGGGCATGACCACGCTGAAGATCATCCAGGAGCCGGGCTTCTACGAGAAATTGAGCGCGACGGCGGCGCGCCTGGCGGCCGGCCTGACCAAGGCGGCCAGGGACGCGGGCATCGTGTTCTGCGCCGATGCGATCGGCGGCATGTTCGGCCTGTACTTCAGCGAGACGCCGCCGAACAACTACGCCGAGATGATGGCCGGCGACCGCGAGCGCTTCAACGTGTTCTTCCACGCGATGCTGGACGAAGGCGTGTACTTCGCGCCGGCCGCGTTCGAGGCGGGCTTCGTCTCGGCGCAGCACAGCGACGCGGTGATCGACGAAACCATCGCCGCCGCCGCGCGCGTGTTCAAGAAACTCGCCGCCTAAGCTTCGTCTTCCTCGTCCTCTTCGGAGGACTGGATCACGCCGGTGTTGAAGTTGTACTCGAACAGGTCGCCGTAGCGGCCCCACTCGATGGCGACCCGCAGCGCGCGCTCGGCTTCCTCTTCGCTGAGCGTGAAGCGCAGCAGCTTGAGGAACAGGTCCTCCGGCAGGTCGCCCGACTTGTCCTGCTCCAGGCCATGGCAGATGTAGGCGATCAGCGGCACATGCTCCAGCAGCTGCTTGCCGAAGATCTCCTGCCGCTCGGTGTTGGTGGCCGCCGCGTAGCGCCCGCCCAAATCGGTCAGCAGGATGTCGCCGTTGGTCAGGTAGGCAAAGCCCAGCAGGATCAAGCCGTTCAACACTTCCAGCAGCTCGGCATCGGTCAGTTCCGTCTCTTCGGCCAGCTGCGGCAGGTCGGCGCGGCCGGAGAACGGCTCCTCCGACAGCAGCTCCACGATACCTTCCATGTGGGCGATGTCGGCCTGCGGCAGGCGGTCGCCCAGCTGCAGCTTGACCTCCTTCTCGCTGATCAGGCCACGGCGGCCGGCGCCGGCGGTCATCAGCTCGTACACCTTGTCGATCAGCTGGCGCACTTCCGGCCCCTCGGCCTTGCGCGGCTGCGGCAGCGAAATCGGCAGCTCGGCGCGCACCCGGCCAGGATCGCTGGCGAAGATCAGCACGCGGTCGGCCATCATCACCGCTTCCTCGATGTTGTGCGACACCACCAGGATGGCCTTGGTCGGGATCTGGCCGGACTGCCACAGCTCCAGGATCTCTTCGCGCAGGCGCTCGCCGGTCAGCACGTCCAGCGCGGAAAACGCCTCGTCCATCAGCAGCACTTCCGGCTCCATCACCAGCGCGCGGGCGATGCCGACGCGCTGGCGCATGCCGCCCGACAGCTCGCGCGGCAGCGCGCCCTCGAAGCCGGACAGGCCGATCAGGTCGATCACCTTCTCGGCGCGCTCGGCGCGTTCCTCGGCCGGCATGCCCTGCGCCTCCAGTCCCAGCTCGACGTTCTTCTGCACCGTCAGCCACGGGAACAGCGCGAACGACTGGAACACCATGCGGATACCGCGTGCCGTGCCGTACAAGGGCATGCCGCGATACAGCACCTGGCCGTCGTCGGCCTGGATCAGGCCCGCCATGATGCGCAACATGGTCGACTTGCCGGAACCCGATTGACCCAGCAGCGCGACGATCTCGCCCTCATGCAGCGTGAAGTCGACGCCTTCCAGCACCGCGCGCGCGGAGCCGTCCGCGCCACGGAAATGCTTGCCGACCGATTTCAATTCGACGATAGGAGTGCTCATAATTCGATCTCAATACTAGAAGTGCAGCCGGCTTTCGGCCATGGTGTACAGGCGGCGCCACACGAAATGGTTGAAGCCCATGACGAAGATGCACATGATACCGATGCCCAGCGCGATGCGCGGGAAATCGCCGGCGGTGGTCATCTCCTGGATGTAGCTGCCGATGCCGTGCGCCTTGAGCGTGGTCGGCCCCCAGCTGACGTATTCGGCCACGATGCTGGCGTTCCACGAGCCGCCGGTGGCGGTGATGGCGCCGGTGACGAAGCTGGGGAAGATCGCCGGCAGCAGGTAGCGGCGCCATTTCAGCCAGCCGGTCAGCCCGAAGTTCTTGGCGGCGTGCCGCAACTCGGTCGGGATGGTGGATGCGCCGGCGATCACGTTGAACAGCAAATACCACTGCGTCCCCAGGATCATCAATGGCGACAGCCAGATGTCCGGGTTCAGGTGGAAGCGCACGATCAGCACCACCGCCACCGGGAACACCAGGTTGGTCGGGAAGGCCGCGAGGAACTGCGCCACCGCCTGCGTGCGCGAAGCCCAGCGCGGGTTCATGCCGATCCATACGCCGACCGGCACCCACACCAGGGAGGCCAGCGCCAGCAGCAGGATCACGCGCGCCAGCGTGTACAGGCCAAGCACGAACACATGCCCCACTTCGGTCCAGCCGACTTCCGTGCGGATGAAGTGGCCCAGGCTCCACAAGGCGTAGAACACGACGGCGGTGATCACCGCGTCCCACACGCGCTGCGGCACCAGCGACGGCTGGTCGCGGCGGGCGCGGATCGAGGTGCCGTCATGCCCGAGGCGGAACAGCGCGATGGAGCGCGACAGCATATTGCCGAACCATTCGACGATGGCCTGCGTGCGCTCGGTGCGGCGCAGCCAGGTGAGCAGCCACGATTGCTGGGCGGTGTCGCTGCCGGTTTCCTCGAAGCGGAACTTGTCGGCCCACGCCAGCAGGGGACGGAAGAACAGCTGGTCGTACATCAGCACCCCGACCAGCATGGCGCCGATGGCCCAGCCGATGGCGCCCATGTCGCTCTTGGCGATGGCCATGGCGATGTAGGAGCCGATGCCGGGCAGCTTGATGTCCTGGCCGGAGACCGAGATCGCCTCCGACGCCACCACGAAGAACCAGCCGCCGGACATCGACATCATCATGTTCCACAACAGGCCGGGCATGGCGAACGGCAGTTCCAGGCGCCAGAAGCGCTGCCAGCCCGAGAGCTGGAACACGCTCGCCGCCTCCGACAGTTCGGCCGGCACGGTGCGGAAGCCCTGGTAGGCGGAGAACGCCATGTTCCAGGCCTGCGAGGTGAAGATGGCGAAGATGGCCGCGCACTCCACGCCCAGCAGGCTGCCCGGGAACAGCGCGATGAAGGCGGTGACGGTGATCGACAGGAAGCCGAGGATGGGGATCGACTGCAGGATGTCGAGCATCGGCACCAGCACTTTTTCGGCCAGCTTGTATTTGGTGGTGAGCGCGGCGAACACGCAGGCGAAGATCACCGACGCGCCCAGCGCGATGAACATGCGCAGCGTGGTGCGCAGCAGGTAGTAGGGCAGGTAGCTCGGGTCCAGCGACAACGGCAACGCCTGGCCGACCTCGTATGGCCGCACCATTTGCTGGCTGCCATAGGCGATCAGGACAAAGATCGACAGTACGATGGGCAGCAGTGCCCAGTCCCAGCGGTTACCGCCGGCTTCGACCACCTGGCGGGGGAAAAATTGCCGTTTTTTGCTCATTATTTGGGGCTTTCTTCGGCCAGAATAACCGAGGCGAGTGACCGGAGAGTGACACAGGCCGTCATTCTAAAGGATTACGGTAGCGAATTTATTACGAGCGTGAAAGTTGGTGACTATTTGTGTCCATTATTACAGGCATAATAATGTGACTATCGAAATAACATTACGCGTTATGAAATTGATCGCTGAAAAACGTTCCAAGACGGATAAATACGATGTGCTGCGTTTCGTGCGCAACAACGGCAGCTGCACCGACACGGTGATGCCGCGCCAGGGTATTTTGCCGCACGATCTGTTGCATTACGTGGTGGAATCTGCCCTGCCGCTGCGGCACGGTTTCCTCAGCTTGCTGGCGCGCGGCGCCGACGCGCAGTTCGTCCTGGAGGCGGTGCATGACGCCGCCAACAAGGATGTGGAGACCGAGGCGGTGCAGGCGGAGGCGATCGTCGAGGGACTGCAGGCGCAGTTGTGGTCGGGCGCGTTCGACGAGCAAGCCTTCCTGGCCGGCGCCGCCTCGGCCTGCACGGCGCGCGACAAGCAGCCGTTCGACTTCAGCAAGATCGGCATCGACATCAAGGCGACGCTGTACGACCGCGCGCTGTCGCTGAACGAGAAATGGTCGACGGCGCCCTACTTCAGCACCTTTTCGCTGGAGTTCAGCCCACAATTAAGCTGCATAGAGCCGAGTTACCACCTTCACAAGTGAGGGATTTCCCAGCCGATCCTCGCCTGTCTGTGGACGACTGTTACTTAGGTGCCCATCGTAGATGAGGGCGCGATGCCAGCGCACTGAAAGCCAGCTCGGCGGCCCAAAAGAGCCTCAACGCACGTTGAACTAAAAAACATGCTAGCCCTACTTGGCAAGTCAAGTCCGGCGTGGCTGTTCCTCCTCTTGCTCGCGTCCGGTATGCACTCGCATAACTAAAACGTAACAGGTCCCTCCATCACCAACTCATGAAAGACCAACATTACGCCGATAAGTGACAATAGCTCAACCACAGCATCACAAAAGCTATAATATGTAGTATTTCTGTCCTCGGAGCGCAGATGGAACGATATGAAGAAGCCGCGCTAAGGCACTATAAATGCGCGCTGCTCCTCAAAGAAGCGAATCAACTAGACGAAGCAGGTCATCTCATAGGTTTCGCTGCTGAATGCGCGATTAAGCATGCCATCGTAAGTCTTCGGACTACTACTGATCATACAGCACCGCATGGTCATTTTCCTACTTTTTTGCATATCGCCCGCAAGCACATAACACAACGCTCCAGTATGTTTGATATATTAAAAAATAATAAACTACTTACAGGATGGGATGTTAGTAGGCGCTATCATGGTAATGGAACCACATCTGAAGAAGAATTGAATAGTTGGATTCAGGATGCGAAAAGGGTCTTAGCGTGCGCGAGAATTCGAGGTGGGAGCTAATATGAAGATATATTTTGATGATGCATTGCCAATTTTCGCGTCGATTATTGCAAAATCTTGGGGTGACGAAGCTTTAAAAAACAACATTTTCCTAAGAGAACCTACTGGAAAATTGACTTTCATTGTAAATAACAATTCGTTTGATGAAGAAAAGCGCCGCTCTCTTTCCCAAGTAGTTAGAAAAAATCTTATTCCATATGTGGAAGATGATGATTTTTGTGTAAGCACACCTAATGACCTTTTCGATGATCGACTCGGAGATACAAGAAATGCCAACAAAATCTCTTTAGATCATAAAGTATTCAAAGGCAGCGTCTGGATTATCGATAGAAGAATAGTAGGTGCTGATTGGCTTAGGTCCCCCTCTGCATCGGGTCAAGGCCCAGTCAGAATTGTTTTTGCGAGTATTAAGGGCGGAGTAGGCCGCTCCACCGCCTTATGCGTTTTAGCTAGCCATCTTGCCTCCATCGGAAGACGGGTTCTGACCATTGATATGGATCTTGAAGCCCCCGGACTAGGTAGCATGCTATTGTCTGAAGACACGCTTCCAGATTTTGGTCTTTTGGATTATTTCGTTGAAAGAAATTTAAGCGGTATTTCTGATGAATTTATTCTTGATTTAATTTCCCCTTCTTGGCTAGGAAAAGGAAAGGGACGAATAGACGTCATCCCCGCACTAGGGCGTCGCTCGTTAAAAAATCCCGAAAATGTCTTGGCAAAAATTGCCAGAGCATATTTGAGTGATAACAGTACCTCATCGAATCTTGAGCCAGCAACATTTACTGATCATTTTAATGAACTTATCGCAAATATAGACTCTCGCGGATCATATGATGTTGTACTTATTGATGCAAGAGCTGGCTTGCATGAAACTTCGGCTGCTGCAATTATAGGCCTTGGAGCGCAAGTTTTGTTTTTCGGCATAAATCAAGAACAAACATTCTCTGGATACCGGCTTTTACTTTCTCATCTCTCGACATTAAAAGTAAACAGTGACGATGATTGGCGAGAACGTATAACCTTTGTTCAGGCAAAGGCGTCTTTAGAAGATTACAAGAATCGATATTTTGAGGAACGAATACAAAACTTACTGGAAGAGTATTTCTGGCCCAATAATAGAGTACAAGAAAAAACCCCAGATTTAGTCTCACTGCAAAACGAATTTGAAGTTGACTGGTCCGAAAAGAACATAGATTTGGATGAACGGGAAATACAATTTTCTCCGCTCCTTATTTTAGACGACCAACGGTATCATGGTTTCGACCCGCTACGAGACAAAAACGCGTTAGAAGAGAAATTTTATTTCGAAACCTTTAGCGATTTCCTATTAAATGTAACCGAGTTTGTCGACTGATGAAAACTATTGATTATTCTGTGATTAGACACGCGTTGGCTGGTTTACCATCCGACCATGATGCTGCAGGTTCACTGCGACCAACCGTTGACGAAGTTTTTACGCCAGAACAACATGCAAATGCTTTAGATCCAAATACTCCGATTGTTGTTGGCGCACGAGGGGCGGGGAAGAGTTTCTGGGCCGGGGTCCTCGAAGATGCGGCTACTAGGGAGGTTGCAGCACAAGCATACCCACATCTTGGGTTAGATCGTTTAATTGTTAAGCCAGGCTATACTGGTTTTGATTCTGAAGACGCGGTCACTCCAGCAATGATTAAAGCTCGCGTCCCTGAAGGAGCCGAAGAAGATGTGGCCACAGATTTTTGGAGTGCGGTCATTATGCGCGTTGCACAGTCAGCGCTTCGCCCTGAAAAGCCAATGGCCACAGTAAGTGCAGTAATGCAAAAATTCTCTGATCCCGAAAACTTCTCTTTGGAAATAAAACGAATTGACAAGGCGTTAGAAAAAGAAAATAAAATTCTTTTAGTCACATTCGATGCATTAGACACGCTGTCTCGTGATTGGAAACGCTCGTCGCTGTTAATCGATGCATTATTCGAAGTAATTTGGTCATTACGAGCAAGGAAGTGCATTCGAGCAAAACTATTTATTCGTCCGGAGCAACTAGACGATGACAGCCTGCGCTTTGTTGAACTACCAAAACTTAGAAGCGGACGTGTAGAGCTTGAGTGGAGTCAAACTGAGTTATATGGCTTGTTATTCTGGCGATTATTAGCTGCGTTGAAAAACGATAAAACTGGATCATTTACCAAACTTACTTTTTCTGCGGGAGTGACCAGTACCGGAATTACCGCAAAAAATCGTCGTAACTGGGCGTTAATAAACGACGCGGATGCTCAGAAAAAAGTCATGACAATGTTTGCTGGGCCGTATATGGGGAAAAATGCAAAACAAGGAGGGACATATGATTGGCCCTACAAGCATCTAGCTGACGCTAAGGGAAATGTAACTCCGCGTAGCTTTATAAAATTATTTGTTGGTGCGGCACAGCATGTGGAAAGACCGTCTCAATTGGTAATCTCTGCGGAAGGAATTCGTGATGGGCTTAGGCATGCATCCAGAGTTCGTGTCGACCAACTAGTAATCGAGTATCAATGGATTAAACGCGCTCTAGTACCACTTGCTGGCCTAATCGTCCCCTGCCAATTAGATATTATCTATCAGAGGTGGGATGACTCTAAAACAGTTGGTACGATTATGCAGGCATCTAAGGATGCCGTGAAAGGATTCTTACCTCCTTTCCCTCCAAAGTCTAAGGGCGATCAAAATGAATTACTGGCAAATGCAATGGAACGTATAGGAGTATTCTCTTACAGAGCAGACGGAAGAATTGATATGCCTGATCTTTTCCGAGTTGCAGCAAAAATGCTTAAGAAGGGAGGAACTTCCGACAAATCCAAACGCTAGCATTAAAGAAACTTCCAAGACCACAAACCAATTGACCGCAGCATATTGCCTCTAGCTACGCTAGGGCACAATGTTAATCTTATTTTTGTGGGTGGCCTGCATCGTATATCGGCGCAGGCCAAAGGCTTTTGGAGGAAACTGGACTTGCCGGACTTCTTACTTGGTCTGGCGCGCCTCAATATCCTTCTGACTCCGCTTCGTCGACGTTTTCCGCATCGGACAGCAATAAGCTGTCCACTCAAATCTTTCCGTATCGTTTGGCTTCCAAGGCTGCGCGAATTTCAGGCTTAAGGCAAGCTCGTAAAGCCTCCCGCCCTTCCTCAACCTGACGTTCTATTTCTGCCCGGTCCAGAGTGAAGAGCCACATGCCGGCCTCCCTCAGCAGGTCCAGCGTCCAGCCGGCGTCAGGCAGGCCGAGCAATTCGGTTCCCTCGATCAAACCGAATTCGCCGCTGCTCATGCCAGCGAGAATTTCCTGCTTACGCTCTTCGGAGACTTTGACCTGCGGCCGACGGTAGCTGGCGGGCCGGGCGATGGTGGAATCGGTCATGGTTGCACCTCTAATGGAACTCACCATTTCATCTTCGGACGGTAATCGCCCAGAGTCAAGCTGAGCAGCGCGTCCGATACGCCTTCGTATGACTTACTTCAACCACCCACGGCGGCGGAAGTACCAGAACGGGGCGATGGCGCTGGTGATCATCAGCACGATGGCGAACGGGTAGCCCAGCTGCCATTCCAGCTCCGGCAGCCACTTGAAGTTCATGCCGTAGATCGAGGCGATCAGGGTCGGCGGCAGGAAGGCCACGCTGGCCACCGAGAAGATCTTGATGATCTTGTTCTGGTTGATGTTGATGAAGCCGACCGTGGCGTCCATCAGGAAGTTGATCTTGTCGAACAGGAAGGACGTGTGGCCGTCCAGCGATTCGATGTCCCGCAGAATCTGGCGCGCTTCCTCGAACTGCTCCGAGTTCAACAAGCGCCCGCGCATCAGGAAGCTGACCGCGCGCCGCGTGTCCATCATGTTGCGGCGGATGCGGCCGTTCAAGTCTTCCTCGTGCGCGATGGCGTTCAGCGCGGCGGCCGCGTCCTGGTCGGTGAACTCTTCCTGCAGCACCCGGCCGCTGACTTCCTCCAGGTTCTGGTAGATGCCTTCCAGCGCGTCGGCCGAATATTCGGCGTCGGTCGCGTACAGGTCCAGCAGCACGTCCATGTAGTCGGCGATCGAGCCCGGCCGCGAACGCGCGCGCATGCGCACCAGGCGGAACACCGGCAGGTCGTCGGTGTGCACCGAGAACAGCATCTTGCGCGCCAGGATGAAGGCCACCGTGACGATGCGCGACGGGCCGTCCTCTTCCTCCAGCAAAAAGTCGGTGCGCAGGTGCAGGTCGCCGTTCTCCGCCTCGTAGTAGCGGGCCGACGCTTCGATGTCCTTGACCTCGTCCTCGCCCGGCAAGGTCACGCCATAGATGGCCTTGACCCACGCGCGTTCGTCGTCCGTCGGGTCGGTCAGGTCGACCCAAACAGGCTCGACCTTTTCCAGGTCTTCGCGACTGTCGATGGGAACCTGGTTGAGCCGGCCATTCTGGAGAACGAAAACATTAATCATGGGTACGCGAGCCTTCTGGAAACAGCGCAAGTGTACCCGCAAAGCCCCCGCCGAGGCCAGCCTGCCATGCGGTATTTCAGCCTAGCGGGTCGCTTTTTCTATCATTTTGTCGGTGGCCGACTGCGGGGCCGAGTCCGCGGGGTCCGGCTTGGGCACTTTGGGCGCTTCGATGCCGCGCGTGTCGAGGGCCTTGACCACTTTGCCGTCCTTGCAATCGACGTCCGACAGCACAGTCTTGCCGTCGATGACGCACTTGCGCAGCACGCCGGCCGGCGCGGCCGGAACGGCAACCGCCGCTGAAGCGGAGGCCGAGGCCGAGGCCGGCGCCTTGCCGGTCAGCTTGCCCAGCCCTTCGGCGAAGAAGTTGCGCTCATGGCGGGCCGACATCAAAAACGCCATCGCTATCGCCGCCAACGAAGCCATGATGATGGCCACCTGTATCAAACCGAGTCCACGCTGCTTGTGCAACATCGCTGCCTCCTAGGGTAGTTCCGCCGATCCCATGCGGCGCAGGATCACGCCGGTACGCCGCGCCAAGTAACCCGAATCGCGGTGCTTGTCGAAGAAGCGCGGATTGGGCAACATCACCGCCAGCTTGGCCGCCTGGGCCGCGCCCAGGTTGGCCGCGCTGACGCCATAATAATGCCGCGCCGCCGCCTCGGCGCCGAACGTGCCGGTGCCGAACTCCACCACGTTCAGGTAGATTTCGAAGATGCGTTCCTTGTCCATCAAGGTTTCCAGCATGTAGGTGATGATCAGCTCCTGGCCCTTGCGTACATAGCTGCGCGAGCCCGACAGGAACAGGTTCTTGGCCAGCTGCTGCGTGATGGTCGAGCCGCCCGACACCACCTTGTGTTTCTTGTTGTTCTTCTCGTAGGCCTTTTGCAGCGCATCCCAGTCCACGCCCTCGTGCTCGGAGAAATTGGCGTCCTCGGAGGCGATGATGGCGCGCTTGAGGTTGGTCGAGATGCGGTTGTACGGCACCCATACCTGCTGGATGTTGGCGTTCGGGTTCTTCTCGCGCAGCGCCGACTGCTGCTCGCGCATGAAGCTGGTCATCGACGGATTATGGTCGACCCACCACCAGATCTGCAGGAAGAAGTACAGCTGCACCGCCAGGAACAGCAGCACCGGCAGGATGAAGAGCCACTTCACCCAGCGCCATTTGCCCGCCTTGGCCGCGCTCACAGCTTGGTCCGCAGCGATTGCAGCACATCGGCCGTGGCCGGCTGCACGCCGCGCCACAGGCTGAACGCCTCGGCGGCCTGCTCGACCAGCATGCCCAGGCCGTCACGCAAGCGTGCGCCGTGCTGGCCCGCGAACTGCAAGAATACCGTGGGGGAGGTTCCGTACATCATGTCGAAGGCAAGCGCGCCCGGGGCGAACACCGACGGCGACACCGGCGGCAGTTCCGCGCTCAGGCTGGCCGAGGTGGCGTTGATGACGATGTCGAACGCGCCCTCGATGTCGCCATAGCCGCACGCGGACACCACGCCCTCGCCGCCCAGCGCGGCGAACTGTTCCGCCAACGCCTTGGCCGTGGCCACGGTGCGGTTGGCGATGACCAGCTGCGCCGGGCGGTGCTCCAGGATCGGCAGCACCACGCCACGCGCCGCGCCGCCCGCGCCCAGCAGCAACACGCGTTTGCCCGTGATGGGGACGCCGGCGTTGCTGACGATGTCGGCCACCAGTCCCGCGCCGTCGGTGTTGTCGCCAACGATGCCGTCCTCGGTGAAGTGCAGCGTGTTGACGGCGCCGGCCGCGCGCGCGCGGATGGTCAGCGCCTGCGCCACCTTCACCGCGTCCAGCTTGAACGGCACGGTGACGTTGGCGCCCTTGCCGCCCTCGGCGATGAAGGCTTGCACGGCGGCGGCAAAGCCGTCCACCGGCGCCAGCCGTTTTTCATAGGTCAGTTCCTGCCCGGTCTGGGCCGCGAACGCGGCGTGGATCTCGGGCGATTTGCTATGGGCAATCGGATTGCCGAATACGCAGTAGCGGTCCATCAACGTCCTCCGCCGCTTAAGTCGGCTTGTAGTTTGTCTTCGCGGGTGAATTTGAAAGTCGTGACGATCACCCACAGATCGTCCTTGTCGTTCGACAGCATATTCGGCGGGAACTTGCCGAACGGCGCGGCGCGGCGCACGATGTTCATCGCAGCCTGATCCAGCGCCGCATTGCCGGAGCCGCTTTCGATCTTGATGCCGCCGTCCTTCTCGTAGATCGTCCCGTCCTGGAACACCGGGATCGACAACACCAGCTGGCCGTACAGCTTGCGGCCGTTCTGCTGCGGGAAGTTCAGCGTACCGATATCTTCGATGCGCTTCTGTATCGATTTATAGTACATCGCGTAGCCCACGCCGCGCGTGCTCGGCGTGATGATGGTCCGCTTCGGACGCTTGTTCTGGTCCTCGATGGTCTCGCTGATCTCGGCGGCGCGGCGGGCGATGGCCTTGCTGGAGTCCAGCAGGTCGGCGCCGGTCGGCAGCGGATCGGGCTTGGTCTTTTCCGTCACCGGCGGCGCGGTGAACGGAATCTGCTTGGCCGCCTGCGTCAGCAGGTTGCGCTGCTTCTCTTCCAGCTCGGCGATGCGGCGCTTGGCGGCCTTGATGCTGTCGCCCGTTTCCATCTTGCGCATGTCGGGCAGCGGCGATTTGGAGCGGCCCTTGTCGACTGTGCCGCCGCCGTCCAGGTTGGCCTGGGCCAGCGCGTCGGCCTTCAGCGGCGCCTTGCTGTGCTTGGCGTTGACCAGGATGACTTCCAGTCCCGGATCGGTGGCTTGCACCGGCGCCGGCTTGGGCGCGACAAAGTGCACCGCGAGCAAGGCGCCATGCGCCATCAGCGACAGGCCGATGGCGAGGTACAGCAAGCGATTTTCTTTGAAAGACTTCACGCGAGGCCGGCGGGTAGAAAAGTTAGGGCTGATTTTACGTCAAAGCAAACGCGGGGCTGCGGGTTTTTAAGCGGTCATTCCCGCTTTCGCGGGAACGACGCTATTCGGCGGCCGGCTCCTCGGCAGCGGCCTCGACCGCCGCTTCAGGTGCGTCGACCGCTTCTTCCGGCGCGTCGGCCACTTCCTCGTCTTCGTAGTCCAGCTCGGCATCGGCGGCCACCGTGTCGGTGGTCGGGATTTCCAGGATGCGCGCCTCGATGGTCAGGTCCACCTCGTCCCAGCGCAGGATGTCCAGCTTGACCTGCGCGCCGCGCGCCACCTGCGGCATGCCCGGCAGGCGGATGATCAGTGGAATATCGACCAGGCGCAGCACCTCGTCCTTGAGCACCACGGCCTCGACCTGGCGCGCGTCCTGCTGGCCCAGCCAGCGCAAGCACCAGTAGCGTTCCATGTTGGACTGGTGGTCGCCATACGCCGCGTACGCCGCGTCGAACTGCGACACGATGGCGAACAGGTTGGCATCCTTGTGCTTGAAGTGCGCGACCAGCGGCGCGGTCACGCCGTGCTCGGCGCAGGCCAGGATTTGCCACTGATTGACCAGGTCGGTATAGCGGCGCAGCGGCGAGGTGCTCCACGCGTACTGGTCCACGCCCAGGCCCTGGTGCGGCGCCGCATGGGTCAGCATGCGCACCTGCATCTTGGCGGCCCAGCCGCCCACGCCCTGGCCCTGGCTGCGGTAAATGCCCGGCACGCCGTGGTCGTGCATCAGCTTGCCCCAGGTGCTGTTGGCGAAGATCATCAGCTCGGCCACGATCTTGTCCAGCGGCGCGCCGCGCTTGCGGCGAGTGACCGTGACCACGTCGTCTTCCACGTAGAAGTTGAAGTCCACGCGGTTGTTCTGTTCCGGCTTCAGGCCGAAGCCTTCGCGCTTGACCATGCGCGCGGCCTCCAGCACCTGCGCCCATTGCCAGATCAGGCCCAGCGATTCCTTGTGCGGATAGTCGCCCTCGCCGCTGGCCAGCGTTTCCTCGTTGACCAGGTCGTCAAGGTCGTTGTGGCGCAGGTTGTTCGCGATCGGCACCATCTCGGCGCGGGTCTCGGTGGCCAGCACCGACCAGTCGGCCGGATTCAGGGTGGCGTACAGCGACAGCGCCGGGCAGGTCTTGCCCTCGGCCAGCGTGAACGCTTCGACGATGGCGTCCGGCAGCATGGTGATCTTATCACCCGGCATGTAGACGGTGGACATGCGCGCGCGCGCCATCTTGTCGACCGCGTCGTCCGGCTGGATGCCCAGGCCCGGCGCGGCGATGTGGATGCCGATCCTGACGTTGCCGTTGTCCAGTTTGGTGACGGAGAAGGCGTCGTCGATCTCGGTGGTGGTGACGTCGTCGATGGAGAACGCTTGCACATTGGCCAGCGGCAGATTGGTCGGCGGCACGGGCACCGGCACGTCCGGGAAACCGGCGCCACGCGGGAAGTTCTCGAACAGGAACTTGGCCATGTGCAGCGCCTTGGGCGAGGCGATGCCGCCGGCCGCCAGCATCAGCCGCTGCGGATTGGTGTGCAGCTCGTTGCAGGCCGCTTCCAGCGCCTTGTATTCGATGGAGTTCTTGTCCGGCTTGAACAGCAGCTGCATGACGATGTTCTGCATCGAAGCCGGCAGCTTGTTGGCCTTCAGCTCTTCCACGTACGCGGCCTGCACCAGCGCCTGCTGTTTCTTTTTCTCGATGCCGGCTTGGGCGGCGCGCAGCGATTGCTCGGGCGCGGCCTTGTAGCGGCCACGGCCCTTCTTGTAGAAGTAGATCGGCGCCGAATGCAGGCTCAGGATCAGGCCGGCGGCTTCGGCCGGCAGCGGCGCGTGGCCGAAGTATTCGGCGCCCAGCTCGGCGAAGCCGAACTCTTCCTCGCCCGCCACTTCCCACAGGAAGTCGAGGTCGATGTCGGCCGCGACCGCCTTGGCCTGTTCCATCAAATCCGTCGGCGACGGCTTCTCGTACTGCAGCAGCACGTCCTTGATCTTGACCTTGGTGCGCTTGCCGCTGGCCATTTCAACCTGGTAGGCCTCGCCGGCTTGCGACATCATGGAGCCGACCTTGAAATCGCCGGATTCTTCGAAAAATAGATTCATTGCTAGCTTCTGTTCGTTGTTATTAGTTTCAATTCCAGTACGGAAGGTAAAAACACTTCCGTCACCAGCAGGGTACCTTGACGGCGCCGATATAGACAGCGCCGCGCATATAATATGAGCTCTTGCGGGCCGTCCAGCCCGAGCGCCCTGCGCGCGCGCTGCGCCAGGGGATGCCCTTCCCGCAATCTTGCAAATTCCAAAACACCACGCCGCACTTGCGGGTCGCCAAACAGGGTCGTGCCCAGCGAACGCTCGCCCAGCGCGCTGAACAGCGGCCAGTCCGCGGCCGTGGCCGACATCGGCACCACCGTGTGCGCGAACACCGCAGGCGTATTATCACACCGCAGCAGCACTTCCCTCTCCCAGACGCGGCCTGGCCGGTGCATGCCGATCGCGGCGGCCTCGTCCGACAGGCAGCGCGCCGTGGTCTGGTGCAGGCACTGCACGCGGAAGGCGCGGCTGTGCGCCTTCAACTTGGCGGTCAGCGAACCGTCGGCCGTCAGCCACTGGCGGTAGCCCGGCGGCGCGTTCAGCGCCAGCACGTGCGGCTGCCATTGCGTCTGCCGCAGCGAGGCGCCACGAATGGCCGCCGTCACCGATGCGCCTCGATACCGCAGAATTCCAGCACAGACTCCACATAGTCGGGGAACTCGGAAATGCCGTGGTCGCTGCCCTCGATCACGTGCTGGCGCGCGCCCGCATAGTGCGCCACCATGTCGCGATAGTCCAGCACTTCGTCGCCGGTGGCGGCGATCAGGAAGTAGCGCTCCTGCCGCGTGACCGGGTTGACGGCCAGGGCGCGCAGCTCCTCGATGTA
Source organism: Rugamonas sp. A1-17 (assembly GCA_025548565.1). Lineage (GTDB taxonomy): Bacteria > Pseudomonadota > Gammaproteobacteria > Burkholderiales > Burkholderiaceae_D > Rugamonas. The sequence goes on along the minus strand of JAJLPB010000001.1, from coordinate 382,250 downwards.
CTCCCGCTTGAACTCGAACGGTTCGTCGGAATGGAATTGCGTGGTCACGCCGACGTGCTGGTCCAAGTCCTTGAGCGGCACAATGGCCGGATTCAGCAGCACGGCGCGGCAGCCGATGCGCTCGGCCAGCCAGGTCGCATAGTAGCCGCCCAGCGACGAACCGACGATGGTCAGCTCGCTGGCCGGCACGCCCTCTATTAAAGAGAGCGCCAATTCCATCGCCAGCTTCGGCGAGGCCGGCAGCTGCGGGCAGATGAACTGGTCCGACAAGCCCAGCGCCGCCATGCGCTCGGCCATCACGCGCGCCTTCATCGACTTCGGCGACGAGCGGAATCCGTGCAGATAAAGAATCATCGCGCCAGCGCTTCCAGCAGCTTGTTGTGCACGCCGCCGAAGCCGCCGTTGCTCATCACCAGAATTTGATCGCCCGGCCGCGCGGCCTGGACGATGGCGGCCACCAGCGCGTCGATGTCTTCATAGGCGCTGGCGACCTGGCCCAGCGGCGCCAGCGCGTCGCCCAGGCTCCAGCCCAGCGCCTGCTTGCTGCCGTAGCCGAACACCAGGTCGGCGTCGGACAAGCTGCCCGGCAGCGCATCTTTCATCGCGCCCAGCTTCATGGTGTTGGAGCGCGGCTCCAGCACGGCCAGGATGCGGGTCTCCGCCTTGGCGGGGCCGACATTATTGAGTTTTTGCCTTAGGCCGCCGACGGTGGTGGCGATGGCGGTCGGATGGTGGGCGAAATCGTCATAAACAGTAATATCGTTTACCACGCCGCGCACTTCCATGCGGCGCTTGACGTTCTCGAAGGTGGCCAGCGACTTGGCCGCCTGCGCCACCGGCACGCCAACGTGGCGGGCGGCGGCGATCGCGGCCAGCGCGTTGGCGCGGTTGTGCTTGCCCGTCAGCCGCCACTCGACATGGCCGGCCACTTCGCCGCCGAAGATCACGTCGAAGCTGCCGTCATCGTATTCCTTCATCGCCCAATCGGCGCCCTCGGCGCCGCCGAAGCCTTCCTTCTCGCTCCAGCAGCCGCGCTTGAGCACGCGCTGCAGCGATGCCTCATCGGCGTTGTAGATGACCCGGCCGATGCCCGGCACGGTGCGCACAAGGTGATGGAATTGGGTTTCGATCGCGCCCAGATCGGGGAAGATGTCGGCGTGATCGTATTCAAGGTTGTTCAGGATCGCGGTCTTGGCGTGGTAGTGCACGAACTTGCTGCGCTTGTCGAAGAAGGCGGTGTCGTACTCGTCGGCCTCGATGACGAAGAAGATCGAGTCCTTGTCACCCTGCATGCGGGCCGAGACGCCGAAGTTCATCGGCACGCCGCCGATCAGGAAGCCGGGCGCGTAGCCGGCGTCTTCCAGTATCCAGGTCAGCATGGCCGAGGTGGTGGTCTTGCCGTGCGTGCCGGCCACGGCCAGCACCCATTTGTCTTTTAATATGTGGTCGCCGATCCACTGCGGGCCGGAGACGAACGGCAGGCCGCGGTTCATGATCTCCTCGATCAGCGGATTACCGCGCGAGACGACATTGCCGATCACGTACAGGTCGGGGTTGAGCTGCACCTGTTCCGGGCCGAAGCCCTGGATCAGTTCGATGCCCTGGGCTTCCAGCTGGGTGCTCATCGGAGGATAGACGTTGGCATCGCAGCCGGTGACGCGGTGGCCGGCTTCTTTTGCCAGGACAGCCAGGCCGCCCATGAAAGTGCCGCAAATGCCGAGTATATGAATATGCATGGTGATCAAGACGACGAATGAATACGGGATTTTACCCGACCTGACGCCCTTTTCCCGGTTCGGAGTATTATCTCGTCCATGACGTCCAATGCCACCGAAGAAGTCCTGCTGCTGCGCGCGGAGATCGCCGCGGCCGCCGCGCGCCTGATCGCCCAGGACGGCCACGACTACAACAGCGCCAAGCGCAAGGCAGCCAGGCAGATCCTCGGCGACACCCAGCCGCCGCTCAACCTGTTGCCGGACAACGCCCAAATCGAGGCGGAGGTGCGGATCTACCAGTCGCTGTTCCACGCCGACACCCAGCCGGCGCGCCTGTTCCGGCTGCGCACGCTGGCGGTCGACATCATGGACGGCCTGTCCGCCTTCCAGCCCTACCTGACCGGCGCCGTGCTGAACGGCACGGCCGGCCCGCATGACGACATCCACCTGCAGCTGTTCGCCGACAGCGCCAAGGAAGTGGAAATCTTCCTGTTGAACCGCAACCTGCAAATCGACATCTCGGAAACCCCGCACTTCAAGGGTCCGCGCTACGGCTCGGTCGAAACGGTCAGTTTCATGTGGCACAAGGAAGGCGTGCACGCTGCCTTATATGAACTGGACGACCTGCGCGGCGCCGTCAAGACCCGCGCCGATGGCAAATTGATGCGCGCCGATATCGCCGCTGTGCGCGCCCTACTAGTTAACAGTACTCACGAAAACCAAGACCCATCCATATCATGAATCAAAAACATCTCGCCGCCTACGTCGTTGTCGCTTTGTTATTCGCTGCCTCCGGTGCTTACGTCGGCACCCATAAAAAAGACCAGGCCTCCCCGATCGCCACCACCCAGCCGGCCGGCGTCACCGGCCCGGTGAACGACCTATATAAGCAGACCCTGCCCGACGCCAAGGGCGTTTCGCAATCGCTGGCCCAATATAAAGGCAAGGCCATGCTGGTCAATTTCTGGGCGCCGTGGTGCGGCCCCTGCGTGCAGGAGATGCCGGAACTGTCGGCGCTGGCGGCCGGAGAAGAGGGTAAGAAGCTGCAAGTTATCGGAATCGGTATAGATTCGGCAACAAATATCGCCGAATTTAACGACAAGTTCAAAATCAGCTATCCAGTCTTCGTCGCCGGCATGGCCGGCACCGACCTGTCGCGCGCCTTCGGCAACGGCGCCGGCGGCCTGCCCTACACCGTGCTGATCGGCGCCGACGGCCAGGTCAAGAAGACCTATCTGGGCCGCCTGAAGTTTGACGAGCTGCGCAAGGACCTGGCAACTCTGTAAATAGTTTTACAAGTTTTTTTCTCTTGCCAATGCCGGCAGTTGGCGGCAAAATGCGGAACTTTCGCGGAAAACGGTCCTGAACCATGGCAAAAAACCTCCTACTGCTCAACGGCCCCAACCTGAATTTGCTGGGTAGCCGCGAGCCCGAGGTCTACGGCGCAAGCACTTTGGCCGACATCGAACACGCAGCCCAGGCGCAAGCCCAGGCGGCGGGCGCGAGCTTGTCCTGCTTCCAGAGCAACCACGAAGGGGCGCTGATCGACCGCATCCACGCCGCCAGAACGGAAGGCGTGGACGCCATCGTCATCAACCCGGGCGGCCTGACCCACACCAGCGTGGCCTTGCGCGACGCCCTGGCGGGGGTGGCGATACCGTTTGTTGAAGTGCATATTTCGAATATTTACCAGCGCGAGACGTTTCGCCATCACTCATTTCTTAGCGCGATCGCTATAGGTACTATTTGCGGACTGGGTATCGAAGGATATCGGTTTGCCATCGACTTCGTCCTTAAAAGGCGATAATCTACGCGATCTGCGCGCAATTTCGCGCGGTTCCCGCCCACAAGGCGCACCGCTCACACTTACATAACAAGACATTCCTGGGGGTTACATGGATTTACGCAAGCTGAAGACCTTGATCGATCTGGTCGCGGAATCGGATATCGCCGAGCTCGAAGTGACCGAAGGCGAGAGCAAAGTACGCATCGTCAAGTCGTCCGCCATGCCGCAGAACCAGATGGTGATGATGCAGCCGCAAGGCATGCCGCAATACCACGCCGCCCCGGCGCCAGCATCCGCACCAGCCGCCGCGGCAGCGCCGGTCGCAGCCGTCGCCGCCGAGCCGACCGGCCACGTGGTCAAGTCGCCGATGGTCGGCACCTTCTACCGTTCGTCCTCGCCAGGCTCGCCGGCGTATGTCGAAGTGGGCGCCACCGTCAAGGAAGGCGATACCCTGTGCATCATCGAAGCGATGAAGCTGTTGAATGAAATCGACGCCGACAAGTCCGGCACGATCACCCAGATCCTGGTCGAGAACGGCCAACCGGTCGAATTCGGCCAGCCGCTGTTTGTGATAGGCTAAGACCGGCCTGCGCCCTCCCCATCGGTGACGGGCGCGCCGGCTTGGTCCGCATTCCCTCCTCTACCTGACGTTACCGGCCCTGCCGGTGCTCACAGACATACGCGAACCTATCATGTTTGAAAAAATCCTCATCGCCAACCGTGGCGAAATTGCCCTCCGTATCCAGCGCGCCTGCCGCGAACTGGGCATCAAGACGGTTGTGGTCCACTCGGAAGCAGACAAAGACGCCAAATACGTCAAGTTGGCGGATGAATCGGTGTGTATCGGTCCTGCGCCGTCGACGCTCAGCTACCTGAACATGCCGGCCATCATCAGCGCCGCCGAAGTGACGGACGCCGAAGCGATCCACCCGGGCTACGGCTTCCTGTCGGAAAACGCCGACTTCGCCGAGCGCGTGGAAAAATCCGGCTTCGTGTTCATCGGCCCCCGCTCCGAATCGATCCGCATCATGGGCGACAAGGTCTCGGCCAAGCAAACCATGATCAAGGCCGGCGTGCCGTGCGTGCCAGGTTCGGAAGGCGCGTTGCCGGACGATCCAAAGGCGATCGTGCAAATTGCGCGCAAGGTCGGCTACCCGGTCATCATCAAGGCGGCCGGCGGCGGTGGCGGACGCGGCATGCGCGTGGTGCACACCGAGGCGGCCCTGATCAACGCCGTGGCGATGACCAAGACCGAAGCGGGCACCGCCTTCGGCAATCCGGAAGTGTATATGGAGAAGTACCTGGAAAATCCGCGCCACGTGGAAATCCAGATCCTCGCCGACGAACACAAGAACGCCGTCTGGCTGGGCGAACGCGACTGCTCGATGCAACGCCGCCACCAGAAGGTCATCGAGGAAGCGCCAGCGCCGGGCATCCCGCGCAAGCTGATCGAGAAAGTGGGCGACCGCTGCGCCGAGGCCTGCCGCAAGATCGGCTACCGTGGCGCCGGCACCTTCGAGTTCCTGTATGAGAACGGCGAGTTCTACTTCATCGAAATGAACACCCGCGTGCAGGTGGAACACCCGGTCACTGAAATGATCACCGGCATCGACATCGTGCAGGAGCAGATCCGCATCGCGGCCGGCGAGAAGCTGCGCTTCCGCCAGCGCGACGTGATGCTGTCCGGCCACGCCATCGAGTGCCGCATCAACGCCGAAGACCCGTTCAAGTTCACGCCGTCGCCAGGCCGCATCACCTCCTGGCACGTGCCGGGCGGCCCCGGCGTGCGCGTCGACTCGCACTCGTATGCGGGGTATTATGTACCGCCGCACTACGATTCGATGATCGGCAAGGTCATCACCTACGGCGCCACCCGCGAGCAGGCGATCCGCCGCATGCAGATCGCGCTGTCGGAAATGGTGGTCGAGGGTATTTCGACCAACATCCCGCTGCACCGCGAGCTGATGGTCGACGCCCGCTTCATCGAAGGCGGCACCAACATCCACTATCTGGAGCAGAAGCTGGCGGACATGCCGGACCTGCATAAACTGAGTTTGAGTAACAAGGCGCCACAATAATGAGCTGGACTGAAATCGTCATCGAAATCGCCCGCGACCACGCGGAAGCACTGTCGGAAGCCCTGATGGACGTGGGCGCGCTGTCGGTGTCCGTGGAAGACGCGGACGAAGGCACCGACGCGGAAAAACCGCTGTTCGGCGAGCCGGGCATGGAGCCGACCGAAGCGGCATGGGAACACAGCCGCGTGGTCGCCCTGACCAACGAAGATGACGACCAGGCCGTGATCGTGGCGGCCGCGGCCGGCCAGATCGGCCTGGCGGCGCTGCCCAAGTTCACCACCCGCAAGGTGGAGGAACAGGACTGGGTGCGCCTGACGCAGTCGCAGTTCGCGCCCATCCACATCGGCAAGAACATCTGGGTCGTGCCGAGCTGGCACGAGGCGCCGGACGCCAACGGCCTGATCCTGGAACTGGATCCTGGCCTGGCCTTCGGCACCGGCTCGCATCCGACCACCCGCCTGTGCATGGAGTGGCTGGAAGCGAACCCGGCGCCGGGCAAGACCGTGCTGGACTACGGCTGCGGCTCCGGCATCCTGGCCATGGTGGCCAAGAAGGTCGGCGCCGGCGAAGTGGTCGGCGTGGACATCGATCCGCAGGCGATCGAGTCGGCGGCCGACAACGCGCAGCGCAACAAGTGCGAGATCGAGTACTTCCTGCCGGACAGCTTCGCGCAATCGCAGCATGCGACCCAGCGTTTCGACATCGTGGTCGCCAACATCCTGTCGAGCCCGCTGAAGCTGATGGCGCCGATGCTGTCGGGCCGCGTGGCCGACGGCGGCGCGCTGATCCTGTCGGGCGTGCTGGCGCGCCAGGCCGAGGAAGTGGCCGCCGCGTACGCACCGTTCATCAAGCTGGGCGTCTGGGCTGAGCAAGACGGCTGGGTGGCCCTGCATGGCCGCCTCGGCAGTGACGTGGTTCCAGCGGCGCGCTAACCACAGCAATGGCGCTCGCCACCAAATGCCCCCACTGCAACACGATATTTCGGGTCGCCCATGACCAGTTGAAATTACGTGGGGGCATAGTGCGCTGTGGCTCCTGTAACGAAGTCTTCGATGGCAACGCGGCCCTGCTGGAGCCGCTAGCCGCGCCCCCTGCGGCGCCCTCCCCTTCCCCGCTGCCCGAACCCACGCCCTTCGACCAGAAGATGGCCGCGCTCGATACCCGCGCGGCCGAAGTGCTGGGCAGCGACACCGCCGAACCCATCTACACGCTGGAACTCGACGCCGCGCTCGACACGGCCGAGGCCGAGGCGCACGTCGCCGAACCCGAGCAGCACGCCACCGAGGCCGAGACACCGGTCGCCGACCCCGAGCCGGACGACCAGCGCTACGACGACGAACCGATCGCCACCACGCTCGCGCTGCCGGCCGAGCCCGTCATCCTGCCGCCCGCCGTGGAGGAAGCGCTGGATCTCGATCTCGACCTTGATGTGGAGCCTGAGCCGGAACCCGGCCCCCCGGAAGCCGCGCCCGAGCCAGCCGCCGCCATCGAGCCGCGGTGGGACACCGACGCCATCGAAGCCCCCGCCGCAGCCGAACCGCAAGCCGACGCCGAGCCGCTCGAAGACGCGCTCAGCATCGAAGCCATGTCGGACGAAGAACTGGAAGCCGCGCTGGCCGCCGAGCTGGCCGTGATGGAACAGAACATCGCCGCGCCGGACGGCGAAGCCGAGCCGGCGTCCGGCGACGCCTTCACCTCGGTCGCCGCCAGCGAGCGCCGCGAACCGACGCTGGACGACATGCCGGCCGCGCCACCGCCCAGCCTGGCCGAACGCTTCAACGAACTCGACGATGTCGACGAAGAGGCGCTGGTGCACCTGTCCTCGGCCGGCCTGGCGGAGGCGCAGTCCGCCCGCGCCCCCGCGCATGTCATGGCCGAGCCGTTCGCCGCAACGGAGAGCGAAGCCGAATCGGCCCCCGACGAAGCCGAAGAACCCGGCTTCATCAAGCGCGACCGCCGCCGCCAGAAGTACGGCAAGGCCGCCACCATCGCCATGAGCCTGGGCTCGCTGGTGCTGCTGGCCACCCTGGCGGCGCAGGGCCTGACCACCTTCCGCAACCAGATCGCCGCCGCGCTGCCGCCGCTCAAGCCGGCGCTGACCGCCGCGTGCAACGCGCTCGGCTGCAAGATCGAACTGCCGGCGCAGATCGACGACCTCAGCATCGAGCAGGGCGAGCTGCAAACCCTGAGCGACACCACGTTCTCCTTCACCACCCAGCTGCGCAACCAGGGCAGCACCGCGCAAGCCTGGCCGCACATCGAACTGGTGCTGGACGACGCCAGCGACAAGGCCGTGCTGCGCCGCGTGTTCACGCCGCGCGAATACCTGGGCCCGGACGTCGCGCTGGACAAGGGCTTCGCCCCGCACACCGAACAATCTGTCAAACTGTACTTCGAATTGAGCCAGCTGAAAGCATCCGGCTATCACATCGCAGTCTTCTACCCTTAAAGACCCATCATGACTCCAACCTCCCTGATTTGCGGTTCGATCGCCATCGACACCATCCTGCAGTTCCCCGGCCGCTTCGACAGCATCCTGCTGGCCGACCAGCTGCACAAGGTCAACGTCTCCTTCCTGGCGCCGACCATGCGCACCGAGTTCGGCGGCTGCGCGCCCAACATCGCCTACAACCTCAAGCTGCTGGGCGGCGATCCGCGCATCGTCGGCGTCATGGGCCAGGACAACGCCGCCTATATGGAGCGCTTCCGCAAGCTGGGCCTGTCCACCGACAACATCCTGATCAAGCCGGAGGCCTACAACGCCCAGTGCTTCGTCACCGCCGACGAGGACAACAACCAGATCAACGCCTTCCACCCGGGCGCCATGTCGTACGCGCACGAGAACGACGTCGCCAAGGCCGGCCCGGCCGCGATCGCCATCATCTCGCCGGACGGCCACCTGGGCATGCAGAAGCACGCGGCCGACCTGGCCAAGCTGCAGATCCCGTTCATCTTCGATCCGGGCCAGCAACTGCCGATGTTCAACGGCGACGAGCTGATCGCCTTCATCGACCAGGCCACCTACGTCACCACCAACGACTACGAGATCGAACTGCTGATGGACCGCACCGGCCTGACCGTGCCGCAGATCGCCAGCCGCCTGGAAGCGCTGATCGTCACGCGCGGCGAAAACGGCTCGGAGATCTACACCGGCGGCCAGCGCATCGAGATCCCGGCGGTGCCGGTGGCCGAGGCGGTGGACCCGACCGGCTGCGGCGACGCCTACCGCGCCGGCCTGCTGTTCGGCATCACCAACGGCTGGAAGTGGGAAACCACCGGCCGCCTGGCCAGCCTGCTGGGCGCGATCAAGATCGCCAGCAAGGGCGCGCAGAACCACAAGCCGACGGCCGCCGAGATCGCCGACCGCTTCGAAGCCGCGTTCGGCTACCGCTACTAAGCCGCACGGCGCAAAAAAAAACCCCGTCTGCACTGAACGCGATCTTGAGCGCGTTCAGGCCGACGGGTTTTTTTTATCCCGGGAGCCGGATCAGCGTCCGCTGAACAGCATCCCCAGCACCAGCAGCGCGATCTGCAGCAGGATCAGCGCCACCAGCAGCGACAGGTCCAGGTTGCCGACCAGCGGCACCACGCGGCGGATCGGCCGCAGCAGCGGCTCGTTGAGCGCGCGCACGAACGGCGCCAGCGGCGCATGCGGATTCACCCAGCTGAAGATGGCCTCGACCACCAGCAGGGCCATGAAGCCGTACAGGATCCACTGCAGAAAACGCTGGCAGGCCATCAGCAGCACCAGCGGCGTGGTCCAGCCGGCCAGGTACATCACCGACGTGGCCAGCAGCACGATCAGGAAGGCGCCGATCAGGCTGGCCCAGTCGTAGCCGCCCACGCCGGGCACGATGCGGCGCAGCGGGCGCACCAGCCAGTCCGACAGCTGGAACGTGAATTGGGCCACCGAAGCCGGTGGGCGGACGCGGATCGCCTGCATCCAGAAACGCAACAGCAGAGCCCCGCCCAGCAGGGTGGCGATGGCGTCGACAATCAACACGAGAATACTAAGCACGAGTCCCCTCCAAAAAAAAGCCGCTGTGTGATTGTCTCACACAGCGGCCCATTGCCTCAGCAGGCGTCCAAGCTATTTAATTAGCTAGGACGGGTGCTGGTTGGGAACGGCCATGCTGCGGCCGGCGCCAACACGGTTTTTGCTGCGGGAGCGGCGGCCGGAGCTGGAGCGGCTGGCTTGGCGACAGCTTCCTTCTTCGGTGCGGCAGCCTTTTTCGGCGCGGCTTTTTTCACAGCAGGTTTCGCGGCGGCTGCCACGACTGGTGCTGCGGCTGGTGCAGCGGCTGGAGCGGCTGCCGGTTTAGCGGCGGCTTTAGCGACTGGCTTTTTAGCAGCCGGCTTGGCGCTCGACTTCGCAGTCGAGCCTTTAACCGGCTTTTTTGCTGCTGGCTTAGCCGCTGCCTTTGCAGCCGGTTTGGCTGCTGCTTTTACCGCTGGTTTTTTGGCGACAGCTTTTTTAGCTGCTGGCTTGGCGGCAGCTTTGGCTGCTGGCTTGGCTGCTGGTTTAGCGGCTGCCTTTTTTGCTGCTGGCTTGGCGGCTGCTTTTTTCGCTGCTGGCTTGGCTGCTACTTTTTTCGCTGCTGGTTTGGCGGCGACTTTTTTAGCTGCTGGCTTGGCTGCTGCTTTAGCGACGACTTTTTTCGCTGCTGGTTTAGCGGCTACTTTTTTCGCTGCTGGCTTGGCTGCCGCTTTTTTCGCTGCTGGCTTGGCTGCTGCTTTGGCGACGACTTTTTTCGCTGCTGGTTTAGCGGCTACTTTTTTCGCTGCTGGCTTGGCTGCTGGTTTAGCTGCGGCTTTTTTAGCGACTGGCTTGGCAGCGGCTTTTTTCACTGCTGGCTTGGCTGCTGCTTTTGCTGCTGGCTTGGCGGCTGGTTTGGCAGCTGCTTTTTTCGCGACTGGCTTGGCAGCTGCTTTTTTCACAGCTGGTTTAGCTGCGGCTTTAGCGGCTGGTTTGGCGGCAGCTTTCACTGCTGGCTTGGCGGCGGCTTTCGCTGCGACAGGCTTCTTCGCTGGGGCGGCGGCTTTAGCGGCCGGTTTCTTTGCTGCTGGTTTCTTTGCGGCTGTTGCCATTTTTAGTTCTCCTTCATCGGGGATGGGAAAAATTCATTACAAGATTTAAACCCGTCCGGCCCGGAATTAGGCCAGGCGAATTATTCATCGGCGCAAACGGACTACGGTTTGCGCTAATGAATTCGGCACCAGCTGAACTGCTGCAACCCCTCACGAGTGCAGCACTTCAGCCATCGACCTGGTCGCCGTCCGTGGCCGGACGGCGCTCAGGTACTAATCTTGTTGCGACGTTTTGCGGGTGGTCGGGCGTATGTTCAGCTCCATGGACCTACGTCGCAGCCATGCACGGTTTTTGTTTTCAAACAAAAAACCGCCCAACCTGAACCTAATCAGGAAAGACGGCTCAACAAAAACAGTGTGGTCTTGTGCATATCTGTGTGAATCTGTATCCCGTATCGCGATCATTTCTGCGGCATGTGCGACTTCAAATTTCCGCACATTTCAAAACACGCATTTTCAATCTCGTAAAGTACACGAAAACCTTGTCGGTACGCAACCAGCACGATAGATATTCGCGCGCTTTTTTTCGCGTTAAGCTGCTCAACTCACATACGCACGCCGATTCGGCATGCCCGCTTGCGTCGTCGCGCCGCGATGTGCGCGCTCGATCGAGTTCGGAAAAGCGTCCGCGCCGTCGCGCGAAAAAAAGACCGCATCAAAGCGCGCCTTATACCACCTGGGTTTCTGCGATGCCGCCGTCGCCGGCGAAAAATCCGCACCACCCGCTTCCGAAATCGAGAGCGCTTGCGCATCGCTTGCGCGCCGCCGTTACTCACTGTTTTAATTTCGTCGCGATTATGAGACAGAGTGCGGCGAATGGCAAGCACAATACTGCGGTGCTCGCGCATCGCACGCGCGCGCGACGCGATGCGCGATCGCACACCGCCCGATTCCACTCGCCGTTTTCGCGGCGACGCGGACGCGCGTTCGCGCCGGCGACGACGCGTTTCACCAAGCGTGGCAAGGCGCGCCGATGGGCCACCACAATCGGCCAGCGACTCGGCGACGAGGTTCTCGCGCGAGCGGTCGATGGCATCCACCATCTCGCGGCGGGACTTCGTCGCCACCGCTTCGCGCGGACGTTCGTTACGCGTGCCCGACGCGCCGCTCAACGACTGCGCGGCAAAGGCATCCATCCGCTCGATCTGGCGATTTATGAAGAGCGACGTCGACGCGTCGGCGGCACACTGTCCACCGCCATCGCCAACCGGATCGAGCGCGCGAACATCGTGCATTGGCATTGAGTGTGCGAGAGGCCCGCCGATAAGATGTTTAGGCTATTGAATGGCAGCGGCTGTTCGCTGCTGCGCTATGAGCGCAAGGAGTCCAAGCCGGCATTGACTGACATATCCGCACAGCGCGGAGCGGCAAAGTTAAGGAGTACTATATTAGCCATTAAGGACGCATACCCTCGTTAGGAGGCAATATGTTTGACTTTATGATGGCCACCACACCCGAGATCAGCGCCGAACTGGGACGCCGTTTGCGCGCGCGGCGCTTGATGGAGGGTTGGTCGCAGGTGGAGTTGGCCCAACGCGCCGGGCTGTCCAGCGGCACCGTGAAGAACCTGGAAGCCAAGGGACAAGCCTCGCTGGCGTCCGTCATCCAGATCGTCGTGGCACTCGGCCTGGCTGACGATCTGGGTGACCTGTTCCGCCTCAAGGTCGTGTCCATCGCCGCCATGGAAAAAGCGGAGCTGGCAAAACGCCGGCGCGCTCCTCGCAGAGCCGCCTAACGCGCCGCTGGACCGGCTGGCGTTCGTCGGCGACGCGGCATGGGTGCGCTCAGCTATGTGTGGCCGGTCTGCTGCAGGTCGACTTCCTTCTGCCGTGGGTCGACTGCAGCACCTTCCTGCACCCCACACGCCTGATGACCGGCGACCAGCGGCAAGTCGAAGCCGCGTTCCGGCGCTGCGTCTTCAATGTGCTGTTCAGCAGCCGGGACGATCACGCCAAGAACTTCTCCTACCGGATGGACCGCGACTGGCACTGGCAGCTCTCGCCCTGCTACGACCTGAGTTTCAATCCCGGTCCCGGCGGCGAGCACCAGATGTCGGTCATGGGCGAGAGCCGGGCGCCCGGCCTGGCCGACCTGCTGCGGCTTGCGGCGGACACCGGTGTCCCCGAACGGCACGCGCGCGGCGTCATTGAGGCGATGGTGGCGCAGACCGGCCTGTGGACGGATCTGGCCCACGGCGCCCCGATCCGCACCACGACGATCAAAGCCATCGGCCGCGCCGTCGAGGCCAACCGCAAACGGCTCTCACTCCGAACGGTCCAACAATAGTCCTCGCCGCGTTAAACGCTCTCTCGCCTCCTCAAGTGCCATGTGCAGCTTGCGTTCCAATTCCGCCTTGGGAGGCAGCTCAGTCCAGTATTCGGCCACAGTGATGCCATCCTTATGCATCTGAAGCAGTTCTATTTGCTCATGACTGGATTCCGCACACAGAATCAATCCAATGGGTGACTCCTCGCCAGAATGGCGCTCGTGCCTGTCCAGCCACTTGAGATACAACTCCATCTGTCCTTTATGGGCGGCCTTGAAGCGCCCGAGTTTGAGTTCGATGGCCACGAGGCGACGGAGGCGGCGATGGAAAAACAAAAGATCAAGATGAAAATCCTCGCCATCTATCACCATACGTTTGTTCCTCTCCACAAAGGCAAACCCCCGTCCCAACTCCAGAATGAAGGATTCCAACTGGAGCAGAATTGCGGCCTCCAGGTCGGCTTCGTCGTAGCCCCGACGTAAGCCAAGAAAATCGAGAAAATATGGATCTTTGAAGATGAGGGCGGATGTGGACTCGGTACGAGCCGTCGCCGGTGGTAGTCGTGACGCTGCGATTTCGCTCCGCTCGTAACTTTTCCGCTCAATTTGCCGACGAAGCTCGCGTACACTCCACCCTTCCGCGACGGTTTGCTGGGCGTAGTACCATCGGGCAGCCTCCTCCCTTACTGGCAGCAGCTGCAAAAAATGCGTCCAACTTAAATGTCGCATCAGCGATGCGACATTTTCCAGGTCAGGGAAGGCTTGTACAAACTGCACCATGCGGCGAAGATTCTGCGTCTCGAAGCCTCGACCGAACTCATTCGCCAGCTGCTGCCCCAAGCGAGTCATTATCTGCGCCCCATATCGAGCCCGCTTGCCTGCCAATACCTGGGAAAGCAGACGCTGCCCCACAGCCCAATACAAACGGCTCAGCTCAGCGTTGACGTTGCTGGATAAGCGCCGACGGCTGGCCTCTATCAGGGCACGCAACTCTGCATGGAGAGGCTCCAGGCCGGGTATCGACGTCAAATTGGCTTTGCTCACGACCGCACCTCCACACGCCATCATCAAGCAGCCAGAATATGCGCACGCGGGAACAGCGATGCCATCAAAAAGCAAAAAGCCTGGCAATTGCCAGGCTTTTTGTGTGACGCTCTACAGCCAGCGTACCGATCAATCCCAGTTCAGCGCGCCGCCGGTCTGGTACTCGATCACGCGGGTCTCGAAGAAGTTGCGTTCCTTCTTCAGGTCGATCATCTCGCTCATCCATGGGAACGGGTTGTCTTCCTGGTCGAACAGCGTCTCCAGGCCGATCTGCGTGGCGCGGCGGTTGGCGATGAAGCGCAGGTAGCCCTTGAACATGGTCGCGTTCAGGCCCAGCACGCCGCGTGGCATGGTGTCTTCGGCGTAGGCGTACTCCAGGTCCACCGCCTTCAGGAACAGCTGCTTGATCTCTTCCTTGAACGCAGGCGTCCACAGCAGCGGGTTTTCCATCTTGATGGTGTTGATCAGATCGATGCCGAAGTTGCAATGCATCGACTCGTCGCGCAGGATGTACTGGTACTGTTCGGCGGCGCCCATCATCTTGTTCTGGCGACCCAGCGCCAGGATCTGGGTGAAGCCGACGTAGAAGAACAGGCCTTCCATCAGGCAGGCAAACACGATCAGCGACTTCAGCAGCTGCTGGTCGTTGTGCACGGTGCCGGTGGTGAAGGCCGGGTCGGTCAGCGTGTTGATGAACGGAATCAGGAACTCATCCTTGTCGCGGATCGACTTGACCTCGTTGTAGGCGTTGAAGATCTCGCCCTCGTCCAGGCCCAGCGACTCGACGATGTACTGGTAGGCGTGGGTGTGGATCGCCTCTTCGAACGCCTGGCGCAGCAGGTACTGGCGGCATTCGGGAGCCGTGATGTGGCGGTAGGTGCCCAGCACGATGTTGTTGGCGGCCAGCGAGTCGGCGGTGACGAAGAAGCCCAGGTTGCGCTTGACCAGGCGGCGCTCGTCCTCGGTCAGGCCGTTCGGGTTCTTCCACAGCTCGATATCGCGCTGCATGTTCACTTCCTGCGGCATCCAGTGGTTGGCGCAGCCGGCCAGGTATTTGTCCCACGCCCACTTGTACTTGAACGGCACCAGCTGGTTGACGTCGGTCTTGCCGTTGATGATGCGCTTGTCGTCGGCATTGACGCGCAGCGCGACTTGCTCGGCGTTGGCTTCGCCGGAAGCCAGCGCGGCGGCTTGGTTGACAGCTTGTGATGCGGCCGGTGCGGCCTCTTCGTCCCAGGACAGCGACATGGTATTTTCCTTCTGAATTCGGTGTAAAAAGAACCGCCCGGACGGGCCGGGACGGTTCACTCTCTATATTAGTACGTTTGCCGCCCGCTTATTGGCAGGCTTCGCATTCCTCGAAACCGTCGTCGCCGGGACGCAGGTAGCAGGCAGCGCCATCCTCGACCGCCGGCGCAGCGGCTGCCGCCGCCGGAGCCGACGCGGCCATGGCGCTGGCCGACATGCCGCCGTCCACGGCCACCGCGTTCAGCGCGCCGGTCTTGGAGGTCGATTTCTCCATGTGGGTGGCGGCGATGGTACGCAGGTAGTAGGTGGTTTTCAGGCCACGCAGCCATGCCAGCTTGTAGGTCTCGTCCAGCTTCTTGCCCGACGCGCCGGCCATGTAGATGTTCAGCGACTGCGCCTGGTCGATCCACTTCTGGCGGCGCGATGCGGCTTCCACCAGCCAGGTCGGCGACACTTCGAACGCGGTTGCATAAATGTCACGCAGGTCTTGCGGGATGCGGTCGATCTTGGCCAGCGAGCCGTCGAAGTACTTCAGGTCGGAGATCATCACCTCGTCCCACAGGTCGCGCGCCTTCAGGTCGCGCACCAGGTAGGCGTTGATCTCGGTGAACTCGCCCGACAGGTTGGACTTCACGTACAGGTTCTGGAAGGTCGGTTCGATGCAGGCCGACACGCCAATGATATTCGAAATGGTCGCCGTTGGAGCGATCGCCACGCAGTTCGAGTTACGCATGCCGAACTTCTTGATGCGGTCGCGCACCGGGGTCCAGTCCATCGCGGCCGAGGTGTCCTGCTCCAGGTAGCCGCCGCGTTCATCGGCCAGCAGCTTGATCGAGTCCTGCGGCAGGATGCCGCGGTCCCACAGCGAGCCTTTGTACGACTGGTAGTGGCCGCGTTCCTCGGCCAGCTCGGTCGAGGCCAGGTAGGCGTAGTAGCACACCGCTTCCATCGAGGTGTCGGCGAAGGACACGGCTTCGTTCGACGAGAACGGAATGCGCATCATGTGCAGGCAGTCCTGGAAGCCCATCACGCCCAGGCCCACCGGACGGTGGCGCATATTGGCGTTGCGCGCCTTGTCGACGGCGTAGTAATTGATGTCGATCACATTGTCCAGCATGCGCATCGCGGTGCGGATGGTCTTTTTCAGCTTGACGTGATCGAGCTTGCCCTCTTTCATATGGGCCGGCATGTTGACCGAACCCAGGTTGCAGACGGCGATTTCGTCAGGACCGGTGTTCAGCGTGATCTCGGTGCACAGGTTGGAGCTGTGGACCATGCCCACGTGCGACTGCGGCGAACGGATGTTGCATGGGTCCTTGAACGTGATCCATGGGTGGCCGGTTTCGAACAGCATCGACAGCATCTTGCGCCACAGGTCCAGCGCGGCGATCTTCTTGAACACGCGGATTTCGCCGGCGGCGGCCTTGGCTTCGTAGCCCAGGTAGGCTTTTTCGAAGGCCTTGCCGACCAGGTCGTGCAGGTCCGGGCAGTCCGACGGCGAGAACAGGGTCCACTCGCCCTTTTCCATCACGCGCTTCATGAACATGTCCGGGATCCAGTTGGCGGTGTTCATGTCGTGGGTGCGGCGGCGGTCGTCGCCGGTGTTCTTGCGCAGGTCCAGGAACTCTTCGATGTCCATGTGCCAGGTTTCCAGGTAGGCGCACACCGCGCCCTTGCGCTTGCCGCCCTGGTTGACCGCGACGGCGGTGTCGTTGACCACTTTCAGGAACGGCACCACGCCTTGCGATTTGCCGTTGGTGCCCTTGATGTGGGCGCCCAGCGCGCGCACCGGGGTCCAGTCGTTACCCAGGCCGCCGGCGAATTTCGCCAGCAGGGCGTTTTCCTTGATGGCGTCGTAGATGCCTTCCAGGTCGTCCGACACGGTGGTCAGGTAGCACGACGACAGCTGCGAGCGCAGGGTGCCCGAGTTGAACAGCGTCGGGGTCGACGACATGAAGTCGAAGGTCGACAGCAGGTTGTAGAACTCGATGGCGCGCGCTTCGCGGTCCGATTCGTTCAGGGCCAGGCCCATGGCGACGCGCATGTAGAACGCCTGCGGCATCTCGATGCGGACGTCGCGCACGTGCAGGAAGTAGCGGTCGTACAGGGTTTGCAGGCCGATGTAGCCGAACTGCAGGTCGCGGTCGGCGACCAGCGCCTTGGCCAGGCGGGCCAGGTCGAACTCGGCCAGCTTGGTGTCCAGCAGTTCGTTGGCGATGCCCTTGGCGATGTATTGCGGGAAGTAGGTCACGTATTCGGCGGCCGCGGCGCCCTGCGCCACTTCCTTGCCGAAGACTTCCTTGCGGATCGTGTGCAGCAGGATGCGGGCGGTCACTTGCGAGTAGGCCGGATCTTTTTCCATCAGCGCGCGGGCGGCCAGGATGGCGGACTTGTGCAGCTCTTCGACCGGCACGCCGTCGTACAGGTTCTTCAGCGTTTCAGCCACGATGGCGTCGGCGTCGACGTGCTTTTCCAGGCCGATGCAGGCGGCGTTGATCAAGCCGGTGACGCGGTTCATGTCCAGCAGCTTGCGCTCGCCGTTTTCAACCACGTGGATCTGCGGCGCGTCGATGGTGGCGGCGGCGCCCTGGGCTTCCTTGGCGGCGCGGCGCTCTTCCATGTGCTTGGCGCGGTACAGCACGTAGGCGCGGGCGACATCATGTTCGCCGGAGCGCATCAGCGCCAGTTCCACCTGGTCCTGCACGTCTTCGATGTGGAAGGTGCCGCCCGATGGCTGGCGGCGCACCAGGGCGGTGACCACGCTGGAGGTCAGCTGTTCTACCAATTCACGCACGCGCGCCGAAGCCGCGCCCTGACCACCGTTGACGGCCAAAAAGGCCTTGGTCATGGCGATCGCGATTTTCGACGGTTCAAACGCGACGACCGCGCCGTTACGGCGGATGATGCGGTAGTCACCGAGGTCGCTGGCGGCCGTGACCGGGCTGCTGGCGGTGCTCGCAGCGGCTGCTGGTACCAGCGCTGGATTGATGGTGATGTCTTGAGTAGATTGCATTTAAGCTCCCCGATAACAGCGTGCAGTCAAAGCTGCGCGACGTAATGTTGTATAAAAAAAGGCCAAAATGAAGCGGCCAGCCAAACCTGCCTGGCTGGTTAAACTGCAATAAAATGGGTGTTGAACTGGCCCTGGCGGCTTGTAAATAGTTTAAGAACCAGTGTCATGGGAACTACTATATCTAGTGATTGGTGTGAATCGATACACTGATTGTAGTGGTCGGATAATGGTAAGACAAGTGGAAATTTTGCCGTTTACGGCAATTTTTCTATTGACTTTGCGGGAGCCCTTTTGCGAAGCGCAATCCGGCGCTAGCGCCCACTAACGCGGGCTGGTCCAGTGCCTTTCGATTAAGCAGCGACTGCCAGGTTTTCCGATAAAATTCCCAATCAAACAACGGCCCCGGATCGGTCTTGCGGCCCGGCGCGATGTGCTCGTGGCCCTGCACGTCGGCCAGCGGGTAGCGCATTTGCAGCGCCACCGTCAGCTCGGCCAGCGCCTGATACTGGGCCGGCTCGAAGCCGCTGCCGTCGGTGCCTTCCAGCTCCACGCCGATCGAATAGTCGTTGCACTTCTCCCTGCCGCGGAACGACGACAAGCCCGCGTGCCAGGCCCGCTCGTTGGCGGAAACATATTGCATCACGCGGCCGTCGCGGCGGATGAAGAAGTGGCTCGACACCTTCAGCCCCCGCAGGTCCGCGAACGAGGGGTCAGTATTATAGTCCAAGCGGCCGGTGAACAGGTCGGACACGTGCGGACCGCCGAAACGGCCGCCCGGCAGCGAGATGTTGTGGATGACCAGCAGCGTGATGTCGGCGGGGTCGGGGCGGCAGTCGGCGTGCGGGCTGTCGTAGCGGATCGCCGGCCGCCACCAGCCGTCCGCCCCCACTTCCGCGCGGCTCACGCCTCCGGCTCCTGGATGTTCAGCTTCTGCATCTGGTAGCGCAGCTGACGGAAGCTGATGCCCAGCAGCTGGGCGGCCTGGGTGCGGTTGAACTGCGTCTGCGCCAGCGCGCGCAGGATGATGTCGCGCTCGATCTGGTTCAGGTAATCGGGCAGGCTGCTGGGCAGCGCGTCCAGGTGCGGCAGCGCGGCGGACGGCGCGGGGTCGGCATGGGCCGGGGCGGTGGCCGATGCCGCTGCCGCCGCCGCGGAAGGCGGCGCCGATGCGGCAGCGGATGCCGCCTGCGCCGATGACGGCGACGCCGGCGATAGCGGCACGGCCGGCGCGGCGCCGTCGGCGGACTGCGGCGCGGTCGACGCATCCGCGTTGCGCGCGCCCTTCAGCGCCAGGTCGGCCACCTCGATCACGCCGTCGTTGGCGAAGGCCAGCGCGCGCTCCAGGATGTTTTCCAGCTCGCGCACATTGCCGGGGAAGGAGTAGCCGCGCAAGGTCTCCAGCACGCCCTGGCCCAGCCGCACCTTGTGCTCGAAGGTGCCCAGCCGGTCGAGGATGGCGGCGGTCAGCACGGGCAGGTCGTCGAGCCGTTCGCGCAGCGGCGGCAGACTGAGTTCGATCACGTTCAGGCGGTAGAACAGGTCCTGCCGGAAGCTGCCCTGCTCCACGCACTGCTCCAGGTTCTTGTGGGTGGCGCTGATGATGCGCACGTCGACCGGCTCCTCGGCGGTGGCGCCGATCTTGCGCACGCGCCGCTCCTGGATCGCCCGCAGCAGCTTGACCTGCATCGCCAGCGGCAGGTCGGCCACCTCGTCGAGCATCAGCGTGCCGCCGTTGGCCGCCTGGAAGAAGCCGTCGCGCTCATCGGCCGCGCCGGTGAAGGCGCCCTTGCGGTAGCCGAAGAACTCCGCCTCCATCAACGCCTCGGGAATCGCGCCGCAGTTGACGGCGATGAAGGGCTTGCCCGCGCGCGAACTCCGGGCGTGGATCTCGCGCGCCGCCAGCTCCTTGCCGCTGCCCGATTCGCCGTTGATGGCGATCGGCGCCATCGAGCGCGCCAGCCGCGCGATCTGCGCGCGCAGCGCCTGGATCACGGCCGACTCGCCCTTCAAGCGGCTGTCCAGCGGCGCCGCGTACGGCGCCCCGCCGGCCGGCGGCTCGGCGTTCAGCCGCAGCGCCGACTGCACCATCACCCGCAACTGGTCCAGCGCCACCGGCTTGGAGATGTAGTCGAAGGCGCCGGCCTTGAGCGCGATGACGGCGTTGTCGGCGCTGCCGAAAGCCGTCACCACCGCGATCGGCGTGTTCTTATATGCGGCGCTCACCTCGCGCACCAGCTCCAGCCCCAGGCCGTCGGGCAGGCGCATGTCGGTCAGCACCAGCTGGTATTCGCGTTCGGCGTTGGCCAGCAGGCCGCGCGCCTGCGCCAGCGTGGCGGCGCTGTCGACATCCAGGCCCATTTTCAGCAGGGTCAGTTCCAGCAGCTCGCGCAGGTCGGCCTCGTCGTCGACGACCAGCACGCGCGGCGCGCGTTGGGAACCTCTAGCAGTCATCAAACAGCCTTTCTACGTCTGCGCCGGATGGGCGAAGGTGATTACGAAGCGCCCGCGCGAGCGGGGAGTCCCATCGGGGCTGTCTTTGATATCAAAACGATATTCGTAGTCCAACCGCGCTTCGTTATTCAAACACAATTCGCGCGCCAGATATAGTCCCAGGCCGGTTCCCTTGCTCGATGTGGTGTAAAACGGCTCGAACAAGTGGGCGCGCACCTCGGGCGAGATGCCGGGACCGTCGTCCTGCACGTGCAGCTCCATCGGCCGCGCCTTCTCGCTCACCAGCTCCATGCGCACCGACGCCGGCGCGCCGCTGGCGTAGCGTACCGCGTTGTTGAGCAGGTTGAGCACCACCTCGCGCAGGTGCAGCGCGTCGAAGCGCACCAGCGTGCCGGCCGCCGCCGCGACGGCGATGATGTCGGACGGCAGGCCGTGGGTGTCGACGAATTCGGTTTTCAGCTCGGCCAGAAAGACGTCCAGCGCCAGCGGCTCGCTGTGCGGCTGCACCTTGCGCGACAGCTGCAGGATATCCTCGACCATGCGGTTGACCCGCGCCACGTTGTCGCCGACGATCTTCAGCAGCCGCAGATGCACGGTGCTGTCGAGGTCCTCGCCCAGCAGCGCGGTGGCGTGGCCGATGGCCGACAACGGATTGCGCACCTCGTGCGCGATGCTGGCCGTGAGCCGCCCCATCGACGCCAGCTTCAGTTGCTGTGCCTGGTTCTCGATGCCGGTCACGTCCTGCAAAAAGATCACGCTGCGCTCCGTGCCCAGGCCAGCCGTGTCGACCGCCGCGAAGCGCACCTTCAGGTGCGCGGCCAGGTCGCGCCGCGCGCTCCATGCGGCCGTGACGTCGCGCAGCGCCGCCTCGGCATACGGCTTGATGGTGACGTAGGCGGTGCTGCGCGCGGCGTCGGCGCGCCACTCGGCGTAAGCCTGCGCCAGCGGCGCCAGCGCGGCGGCGGCCGACAGCCGGAACTTCATCTCCGGCCCGACCATGCCCAGCATCTGCTGCGCCGCCGGATTGCCGGCGAAGACCTGGCCGTCCGGATCGACCACCAGAATGCCGTCGCCGACGTTGGCCATCACCAGCCGGTTGACCGCCTGCTGCACGGTGATCTCGACGCCGCGCTGGATCGCCAGCTCCTCCTGGCCGATCAGCCGGGCTGCCATGCGGTTGACCACCAGCACGGCGGCAAAGAAGGCCGCGCCGTACAGGCCCGCCTGCAGGTAGGGCTGCTCGCCGTCCATCATGAACACTTGCCAGGTCGACTCCGCCAGCATGAACAACGCCACCAGCGCGGCGCAGAACAGCGACAGCATCAACGGCGCCAGGATGGCCACGCCGGCCAGCGGGAACAAATAGAGGATGGCCAGCCCGCTGCGCAAGCCGCCGCCGGCCAGGAACAGCAGCGAGATGACGGCCAGGTCGCAGGCCACCTGCGACAACAGCTGCAGCAGGAAGCGGCGCTGCCAGTAGACCGCCGTCAGCGCGAACAGGATCGCCAGGCCCAGGTAGACCAGGCAGATTTGCAGATACAGATAGGGGCCGGAGGCGCGCAGGCCGTGGTTGTCGAAGCTCAGGTAGACCAGCAGCACCAGCGCGATCACCACGCGGGTGGCGTTGAGCGTCTGCAGCGAACGCCAGAAGGTTGCGCGCGATCCGGCCGACAAGGCTTGAAGGCGCGCGATCATGCGCGAGGAGGCCTAAGCGCCAGGCAGCGTGGCGTGGGCCGCGCTGCAATAGTCGCGGCCGCGCGCCTGCACGGTTTCCGATGCGGGATAGAAGATGCCGCAGTGGGCGCATTGCAGCATGGTCTCGGCTTCGGCCACGGCCCTGGCGCCGGCCGCGGCCTGGCCGGCGGCCGGCTGCCGCGGTTCGCGGAACTGCTGCTGGTGGCGCTTCTGCGCCTCGCGGATCTTGCTGCGGATGGCGAAGATCACCAGGAACACCAACGCCAGCCAAAAGATAATACGGCTCATGCCCAACCCTTATGCAAAACCACTTCAAACACAAAACGGCTGCCGACATAGGCCAGCAACAAGGTGGCGAAACCGGCCAGCGTGAAGCTCAGCGCGGTCTTGCCGCGCCAGCCGCGGAAACGGCGTCCCGCCAGCAGCGACGCGAACAGCACCCACGACATCATGGTGAACACCGATTTGTGGTCCCATTTGAGCGCCTGGCCGAACAGCTGTTCCGAGAACACGATCCCCGACAGTACCGTCAGGCTCAACAACGTGAAGCCGATGCCGATCATGCGGAACAGCAGCTTCTCCATGGTCAGCAGCGCCGGCAACTGGTCCAGCGCGGAGGCCAGGAAGCCCTTGCGCTCGGTGCCCGCGTGCAGGCGCTTTTCCTGCAGCGCCATCAGCACCGCGTGGAAGGCGGCCACCGTCAGCGTGCTGTAGGCCAGCGTGGCAATGGCGATGTGCCAGCCGAACAGCGGCGACTTGCCCTCCAGCGGGATCACGCTGCCGGGGAAGCCGGCCTGCAGCGCCGCGGCCAGCGCGGCGTTCGGCATGACCAGGCGGCGCATGCCGTCCAGGCTGAAATTCCGGTTCTCGATCCAGTAGGCGCCCACCGACACCCACAGCGCCGACGACAGCATGGCGGCGAAGCCGATGCGGATGGCGCCGGCGCCGCCGGCCACCTCGGACCACAGGCCGGCGCCGTGCAGCAGCCAGGCGGCGGCGGTCACGGCGGAAATCAGCCCGGCACGGCGCGACGGCAGCGCCGCGCATAACAGGTACAGCGCGATGGCTGCCAAAAGTAGGATAGTCTGCATGTCCGGCAGTTTACACCATCGCTCAGTCGACGGCTGCCATGCGCAGCTCGTCGTTGTGATGGCGCTGCTGCTCCTCCATCACCAGTTGGCCCAGTTCGCGCTTGAGCGCGTTGAACTCGGCGGAAGCCGGATCGCGCATGCGCGGCAGCTCGACCATCAGGTCGCGCTTGACGGTGCCGGGACGGTAGGTCATCACCACGATGCGGTCGGCCAGGTAGATCGCCTCCTCGATGCTGTGGGTGACGAAGATGATGGTCTTTTTCAGTTCGGCCCAGATGCGCAGCAGCTCGTCCTGCAGGTTGCGGCGGGTCAGCGCGTCCAGCGCGCCGAACGGCTCGTCCATCAGCATGATGGGCGAATCGAGCGCCAGCACGCGGGCAATCGCCACCCGCTGGCGCATGCCGCCCGACAGGTCTTTCGGGAAGCGGTGCTTGAAGTCGCCCAGCGACAGCATGGCCAGCAGCTGGTCCACCTTGGCCGCGATCTGCGCCTGCGGCATGCCCTTGATCTCCAGGCCGAAGGCGATGTTCTTTTCCACCGTCATCCACGGGAACAGCGCGTATTCCTGGAACACCATGCCGCGCTCGGGGCCGGGCGCGCGCACCTCCTTGCCGTCGGCCAGGATGCGGCCGGAGCTTGGCGGCGCGAAGCCGGCGATGGCGTTGAGCAGCGTGGACTTGCCGCAGCCCGAAGGCCCCAGCAGGCAGACGAACTGGCCCTGCGGGATCTCCAGGGCGATGTCCTTGAGCGCCACCAGCTCGCGCCCGGCGGTCTGGAACACCTTGCTGACGTTGGCGACGACGATGTGGTGAGGGTTCATCAATTCTCCAGCCCGCGGTGCCAGCGCAGCAGATGGTTGTTCAGTTTATTGACGGCGGTGTCGATGATCAGGCCGATCAGGCCGATGGTGATCATGCCGGCCATGATCTTGTCCGACCAGAAGTACTCGCGCGCCTCCAGGATGCGGAAGCCCAGGCCGTTGTTCACGGCGATCATCTCCGACACGATCACCACGATGAAGGCGGTGCCGATGCCGATCCGCACGCCCGACAAGATATAAGGCACGGCGGCCGGCAGGATCACGCGCACGAACAGCGTGCCGCCGCTGGCGCCGAGGTTGCGCGCGGCGCGCAGGTAGATGCTGTCGACCTGGCGCACGCCGGCGATGGTGTTCATCAGCACCGGGAAGAAGGCGCCCAGCACGATCAAAAAGATGGCCGGCGGATTGCCCAGGCCGAACCACAGGATCGACAACGGGATGTAGGCGATCGGCGGAATCGGCCGCAGCAGCTGCATCAGCGGGTTGAGCCAGGCGTAAACAGTCTGGCTGGCGCCCATCACCAGGCCCAGCGGCAGCGCCAGCGCGGCGCCGATGGCGAAGCCGACCAGCACGCGGTACAGGCTGCCGAGGGCGTCGACGATCAGCTCGCCCGACACGGCCCACAGCAGCCAGCTGCCCTGCTCCGGGCTGTACGGCTGCACCGGCAGCAGGTAGGCGATCCAGCGTTCCAGCACCGCCAGCGGCGACGGCAGCATCTGCGGATTGACCCAGCCCTTCATCGACACCAGCTGCCACACGCCGATCACCAGCGCCGGCACGATCAGGCCGACGCCCGCCTGTTTCGCGTTGAACCTGGCCATTTACTTGACGCCCAGGCTTTTCTTGGCGGCGTCCAGCAGGTCGGTCTTGACCCATTCCCTGGCGGCGGGCGGCTTGCTCATGCGGCCGACGCCGGTCTTGAACATGACGTCGGTGGTGACCTGGATGTGCTCGGGCGTGATGTCGTACGAGTACGGCGAATTGCCGATCGCGTCGTTGAAGTCTTCCTTGGTGATCTGGCCCTTGAACACGGTCTCGCGCACATACTTCTCGGCCACGGCCGGCTGGTCGATGAAGGTCTTGGTGGCCTCGACGAAGCAGCGCATGAACTTCTCGGCCAGCGGCCGCTTCTCTTTATAGAACTTCTCGGTCATGACCATCGTGCGGATAGGCTCGCCGATCGGGGTGTCGTAGGGCTTGAGGATCTCGTTGCCGTAGCCCTTGTTGATCGACTGCGACGACTGCGGCTCGGAGTTCATCATGGCGTCGATGTTCTTGCCCAGCAGCGCCTGGTTCAGGTCGGCGTAGGCCAGGTAGATCAGCTGCACGTCCTTGCCCGGCTGGTCGGACGCGCTCAGGCCGGCCTGCTGCAGCTCGGCCAGCAACAACACCTCCTGGATGCCGCCGCGCGTGACGCCGACCTTCTTGCCCTTGAGGTCCTTGACGCTTTTCATCTTGAGGTCGGCGCGGCCCACCAGGCGCGCGCCGCCCTTGGCGAAGCCGGCCACCACGAAGATCGGCGCGCCGCTGGCGCGGCCGGAGATGGCCGCCTCGGAAGCCGTGGTGCCGACGTCGAGCTCACCGGCGATAATCCCCTGCATCACGTCCAGGCCCTTGGCGAACACCCGCTCCTCGACCTTGATGCCGCACTTGGGGGCGATCTCCTTGATGTAGGAAACCGCGCCGTAGTGGGCGAACTTCAGGTTGCCCAGGCGAACCACCTCCTGCGCGGACGCCGCGCCGGCCGCGGTGATCATCATGGCCGCAGCCAGGGTCTTGCAGAGCACTGTCAGTTTCATCCGTCTCTCCTGTTGACTATCGATGGCGGCCGGCGAGCAGGCCTTTTTTAAGTGTGGTGATCATACCAAGCGAATGACAACTTGCCTATCGCCACTGAATACGGCCTTGAAAGGTTTGCTTACAACTTATACCGGCCGTCGTGACAATCAGTGAGGATGTCACCTCGTGCCGGGTTGCATAATTGAGCCCTTATCATTAACTTTGCATTAACATTGCGATACTCCGGCCAGTGCGCCGTCACTCACCAGACAAGGAAACACCCCATGGCATCCAGATCCCTTCCGCGCGCCAGCACCTGGTCGCACCTCTGCAGCGCCACACTGCTGGCCACGTTGGCCGCCTGCGGCGGCGGTGGCGGCGGCACGCCGGCCGTCACGCCGCCACCGGTAACGCCGCCGGTGGTGGCGCAGACCATCAGCCTGAGCATGCCGTTCAGCCGCATCGTCGGCAGCAAGCCCGTCACCCTGACGGCCGCGCTGGGCCAAAGCGCCGATGTCACCTGGGCGCTGGGCGCCGGTAGCCCGGGCACGCTGTCGGCCACCAGCGGCGCCAGCGTCACCTACACGCCGCCGGCCGCCGCCGTCGCCGTCAACACGCCGGTGACGATCACCGCCACCTCGGCCGGCGTCACGGCCACGGCCCGGCTGGCGCTGGCGCCCGATCCGCGCCAGCGCACCGGCCTGGCCCTGCTGGCCGGCTCGCTGGGCGGGAACGGCCTGATCGACGGCGCCGCCACCGCGGCCCGCTACAACGTCATCGCCGCGATGGATACCGACAGCGACGGCAACCTGGTGGTGGCCGATCTGATCAACAACCCCAACGGCACCACCATGACGGCGATCCGCCGGATCGGCCCGGACGGCGCCGCGCTGACCCTGACGCCGCAAGCCTTCCTGAGCTACGGCCATGCCGACGGCGACACCACCCACGCCCAGACCGGCGCGGTCACCGGACTGGCGGTTGCGCCCAACAAGGACATCTATCTGGTCGATAACGACGGCACCGCGCGCCTGCGCGTGCTGCGCAACAGCGGTCAGCTCGTCACCCTGCAGTCCGCCACGCCGGGCAACCGCGTGCTGGTCGACCGCAGCGGTACCGTCTACGTTTACAACAGCGCGCGCATCACGCGCGTGGCAGCCGACGGCAGCAGCACGGTGCTGGCCGGCGGCGCCGACAACGCGGCCCAGGCCGACGGCCAGGGCAGTGCCGCGCGCTTCTGGAACATCACCGACGCCACCGTCGATGCCACCGGCAACCTGTATGTCAGCGACGCCAACACGCTGCGCAAGATCACGCCGTCCGGCCTGGTGAGCACCGTGGCCGGCCTGGCCAGCGCCAGCGGCGCTTCGGTCGACGGCAGCGGAACCGCGGCGCGCTTCAGCGAACTGCTGTCGGTATCGCTGGACGCCAGCGGCAACGTGCAGGCGCTGGACCAGATGCTTGACGCCAGCGGCAACGTCAGCTACGCGCTGCGCCAGGTCACGCCGGCCGGCGTGGCGAGCACCGTATACCAGGGCAGCGCGCCGCCGTTCACCGGCATCTTTGCCGCCAAGGACACGGCCACCCGCGTGGTCCAGCTGCGCTTTAACGCCACGCTGGGCCGCACCCAGCTGGCCCACACAGCGCAAGTCGACCAACTGGTCGCTGGAAAAGTCCAACCCTTCTCCGGCTTCGAAGGCGACAGCGACAGCGAAATCGACGGCCCCGGCGCCAGCGCCCGCTTCGTGCGGCTGAGCCGCCTGGCGGCCGACCTGTCGGGCAATGTCTACACGCTGGACTTCGCCAAGCCCTACGGCGGCGCCCGCAATGAAGACACCAACGGCCTGTGGCTGCGCAAGATCACCCCGGACGGAACGGTCAGCACGCTGGTGGCCGATCCGAGCTTCGCGCTGAAACCCAATGCGATGGCCGCCGATGCCGATGGCAATATCTACCTGTCGGCGGGCGCCCCGCAAATCAGCCTGGGGAATCGCAACGGCGGCGGACTGTTCAAGGTGACGCCGGATGGCAAGGTCAGCCTGTTTGCCGGCGCCGCCGCGCCTGTCGCCGTCGGCAGCTCGACCGACGGCACCGGCAGCGCCGCGACCTTCCTCGCGCCGCAACTCGAAGGCATCGACGTCAGCGGCAACCTGTACCTCACCGACGGCGCCACCATCCGCAAGGTCACGCCGCAAGCGGTGGTCACCACCGTGGCCGCGTTGCCGGCCGGCCTGAAAGCTGCGCCGGACGGCAACGTCTACAGCGCCGATCCGGTGCAGAACGTCATCTACGCCACCGACGCCAGCGGCAACAAATCGGCCGTTGTCGGCGTGGCCGGCGTGCTGGGCACCAAGCTGACCTCGCTGCCGGCCGGACTGGAGCATCCGACCGACATCGTGCCGACCGGCCCGCACAGCTTTGCCGTGATTTCCGGTTCGGCCGTGCTGCGCCTGCTGCTGCCGAACTAAGCGCCCTCCGGCCGGCCGCGTCCCGCGCGCGGCCGGCCTGGCCGGCTGCCCCCCTTCCCCTGCCGCTTGCGGCAACCGCGCCCCATCCGATGTCCACCGTGCGCGGCCGCTGCCAGCGGCCGGTCCGATGGGGTAAAATGGCGGCCACTGTTCATTCCGGGTTCATCATGCTAGACAATCTTACCCAACGCCTTGCCAAGGTCGTTAAAACCATGCGCGGCGAGGCCCGCCTGACCGAGGCCAACACCGCCGAGATGCTGCGCGAAGTGCGCCTGGCGCTGCTGGAGGCCGACGTCGCCCTGCCGGCCGTGCGCGAATTCATCGCCAAGGTCAAGGAAAAGGCCCTGGGCGAGGAAGTGATCTCCTCGCTGACGCCGGGCCAGGCCCTGGTGGGCGTGGTGCAGCGCGAGCTGGCCGCCATCATGGGCGCCGACCTCGGCCCCGAGGCCGCGCAGCTGAGCTTTGCCCAGCAGCCGCCCGCCATCATCCTGATGGCCGGCCTGCAGGGTGTGGGTAAGACCACCACCGTCGGCAAGCTGGCCAAGTACCTCAAGGAAGAAAAGAAAAAGAAAGTGCTGACCGTCTCGGCCGACGTCTACCGTCCCGCCGCGATCGCCCAGCTGCAGTCGGTGACCGCCCAGGTCGGCGCCGACTTCTTCCCGTCCACCGCGCAGGACAAGCCGGTCGAGATCGCGCTGGCCGCGCTGGACTGGGCCAAGAAACACTACCACGACGTGCTGATCATCGACACCGCCGGCCGCCTTGGCATCGACGAGCAGATGATGCAGGAGATCGCCGCCGTGCACGCGGCGGTCAAGCCGATCGAGACGCTGTTCGTGGTCGACGCCATGCTGGGCCAGGACGCCATCAACACCGCCAAGGCCTTCAACGACGCGCTGCCGCTGACCGGCATCGTGCTCACCAAGCTGGACGGCGACTCGCGCGGCGGCGCCGCGCTGTCGGTGCGCCACATCACCGGCAAGCCGATCAAGTTTGCCGGCGTGTCGGAAAAACTGGACGGCCTGGAAGCGTTCGACCCGGCCCGCATGGCCAACCGCGTGCTGGGCATGGGCGACATCATGGCGCTGGTGGAAGAGGCGCGCAAGGGCGTCGACACCAAGGCCGCGGCCGAACTGGCGGCCAAGGTCAAGTCCGGCGGCAAGTTCGACATGAACGACTTCAAGGCGCAGCTGGGCCAGATGAAGAAAATGGGCGGCATGGCCAGCCTGGTGGACAAGCTGCCGGCGCAGTTCCAGCAGGCCGCCGGCGGCGCCAACATGGACCAGGCCGACAAGCAGGTGCGGCGCATGGTCGGCATCATCGACTCGATGACGCCGCAGGAACGCGCCAAGCCCGAGCTGATCAAGGCCACCCGCAAGCGCCGCATCGCGGCCGGCGCCGGCGTGCAGGTGCAGGAGGTCAACCGCATGCTGACCCAGTTCGAGCAGATGCAGACCATGATGAAAAAGCTCTCGGGCGGCGGCATGATGAAGATGATGCGCTCGATGAAGGGCATGATGCCGGGCATGCGCTAAGTCGGGTCGCGGCCCCGCCGGCACAGGGAAAAGCGCGCCGCCACGGTGCGCTCCCCCGCGAAAGCCCGTGTTTACGTGGTGTTTCCGGGAAAAAACGCGAAAAACACTTGCATACTCGGTAAATCACCACCAATATTAGCCGGTGCGATCAATTGCGCAATTTTCCATGTGTTCGTTAAGGAGGCTCGAAGATGGCAACAGCCAAAAAAACCCCAGCAGCAGCACCAGCTAAGAAAGCCGCCGCGAAACCGGCAGCCGCTAAAAAGGCAGCACCCGCAAAAGCAGCGGCCAAGCCAGCAGTGAAAAAAGCAGCCGCTCCGGCCGCACCGCGCAAACCGAACGCCGCCTTCATGAAAGCGATGACCCCATCGGCCACCCTGGCCGCCGTGGTGGGCGCCGCCCCGCTGCCGCGCACCGAAGTCACCAAAAAAGTCTGGGATTACATCAAAAAGCTCGACCTGCAGGATCCGGCCAACCGCCGCATGATCAATGCCGACGACAAGCTGAAAGCTGTATTCGGCGGCAAAGCCCAAGTGTCCATGTTCGAAATGACCAAGCTCATTTCCGACCACCTGAAATAAGCGCAGCGGCCAGTACAGCCGCGCCGGGATGCCGTCCTCGCTCACGCGACGACGGCATTTTTTATTTCCAGTTGTTCCAGGCCGAGAGCACGGCGTTCGGATATTCGGGCCGGCCGCGGCTGCCGTTGTAGCGGCCCAGCGCCAGGTACAGGTTGCCCGCCTCCATGTCGATGTACATGCGCAGGATGGCGCAGCCGTAGCGCAGGTTGGTCTGCATGTTGAACAGGGCGCTGCGGTTGCGGTCGCCGATCACGTTGGTCCAGAACGGCATGACCTGCATGTAACCGCGCGCGCCCACCATCGACACCGCGTACTTGCGGTAGGCCGATTCCACCTGGATCAGCCCCAGCACCATGCCCGGCTCCAGCCCGGCGCGCCGCGCCT
Source organism: Rugamonas sp. A1-17 (assembly GCA_025548565.1). Classification (GTDB taxonomy): domain Bacteria; phylum Pseudomonadota; class Gammaproteobacteria; order Burkholderiales; family Burkholderiaceae_D; genus Rugamonas. The sequence goes on along the minus strand of JAJLPB010000001.1, from coordinate 351,209 downwards.
CGTACCACACGGTGGCCAGGAACTCGTTGCGGGTCTGGGCGTCGGGCAGCTTGCGCTGCAGCCGCGCCGACGCCTGCGCCAGCCAGCCCTGGTAGCGCTGGCGCTCGGTGTCGCTGCGGAAGGTCGGCTGCGGCGGGCTCGCGTCCTTGATGGCGTTGGCCAGCGCCAGCCGCACCGAATCGGCCAGCGCTTCCTCCTTCTGGTTGCCGGCGTGGGCGGGGCTGGCCAGCGCCAGCGCCACCGCACAGCCGGCCAGCATGCGCTTCACGCTCACGCCGCCATTTTGCCTTTGATGAAGCTGACGATGTCGGCCACCGGCACGGCGGTCGCCTCGGTGTCGCGGCGACCCTGGTATTCCAGGTTGCCTTCCTTCAGGCCGCGCTCGCCGATCACCACGCGGTGCGGCACGCCGATCAGCTCCCAGTCGGCGAACATGCCGCCCGGACGCAGGCCGCGGTCGTCGAGGATGACGTCGATGCCGGCCGCCTGCGCGTCGGCGTACAGCTGCTCGGTCGCTTGCTTGACCGCCTCGCTGCGGTCCATGCCCATCGGGCACAGCACCAGCTCGAACGGCGCCAGCGACGTTGGCCAGATGATGCCCTTGTCGTCGAAGTTCTGCTCGATCGCCGCGCCCAGGATGCGGGTCACGCCGATGCCGTAGCAGCCCATCTGCAGCGGCGCCGGCTTGCCGTTCTCGTCGAGGAAGGTGGCCTTCATCGATTCCGAGTACGCGGTGCCGAGCTGGAACACGTGGCCCACCTCGATGCCGCGTTCGATCGCCAGCACGCCCTTGCCGTCCGGCGAGGCGTCGCCCGCCACCACGTTGCGCAGGTCGGCCACGATGGCCGGCTCGGCCATGTCGCGGCCCCAGTTGGCGCCGGTGTAGTGGTAACCGGCGTCGTTGGCGCCGCACACGAAGTCCGCCATGTTGGCGACCGTGCGGTCGGCCACCACGGTGACCGGGGCGCGGGTAGAGACCGGGCCCAGGTAGCCCGGCACGCAGCCGTACACCTCCAGGATCTCGGCCTCGGTCGAGAAGCGGTACGCCGCCAGGCCCGGCACCTTGCCGGCCTTGACTTCGTTCAGTTCATGGTCGCCGCGCAGCAGCAACATGTAATACTGTTTAGCCAGTTTGCCGTCGGTCTCGGTTTCCACCGTCAGCGCGATGGTCTTGACGGTCTGCGCCAGGTCCAGCTTGAGCAGCTCGGCCACCGCCTCGCACTTGGTGGCGTCCGGCGTCGACGTCTTGGTCAGCGCCTGCGCGGCGGCCGGACGGGTCGCGGCCAGCGGCAGCGCCTCGGCCGCCTCCATGTTGGCCGCGTAGTCGGAAGTCTCGCAGTACACGATGGCGTCCTCGCCGGTGCTGGCGATGACGTGGAATTCATGCGAACCGGTGCCGCCGATGGCGCCGTTGTCGGCCGCCACCGCGCGGAACTTCAGGCCGAAGCGGGTGAAGATCGCCACGTAGGCGTCGAACATGACCTTGTACGACGCTTGCAGGCCGGCCAGGTCGCGGTCGAACGAGTAGGCGTCCTTCATGGTGAACTCGCGGCCGCGCATCAGGCCGAAGCGGGGACGGCGCTCGTCGCGGAACTTGGTCTGGATGTGGTAAAAATTCAACGGAAGCTGCCGGTAGGATTTAATTTCCGACCGCACCACATCGGTGATGACTTCCTCGGACGTCGGCTGGATCGCGAAATCGCGGCCGTGGCGGTCCTTCACGCGCATCAGTTCCGGGCCCATCTTGTCCCAGCGTCCGGTCTCCTGCCACAGCTCGGCCGGCTGCACCAAAGGCATCAGCAGCTCAATGGCGGCGGCCTTGTTCATCTCCTCGCGGATGATGGCCTCGACCTTGCGGATGATCCGCAGGCCCATCGGCATGTAGGTGTAGATGCCCGAACCGAGGCGTTTGATCATCCCGGCGCGCATCATTAACTGGTGGCTGACGATCTCGGCGTCGGACGGAGCTTCTTTAAGCGTGGAAATAAAAAATCGTGAGGCGCGCATACGGTGAATTCTTTTTAAAAAGAGAGAGTTATAATCAACCTAATTTTAAAGGATTAGCTGGCTGATGCGTCCATACTTTATACAAATGCGTTCAATTGATGCCTCTCCGGCCGTTTTCGTACCCCGAAAACCCAGCCGTAGCGCGGTTTTGTGGGCAAAAATATAAGCAGGGAGCTCGGTCGCAGAAAGTTTGAGGTGCAATATGCTCGATCGTGAAGGGTTTCGGCCCAACGTCGGCATCATCCTGCTGAACGCCCAGAACGAGGTGTGGTGGGGCAAGCGGGTGCGCGAGCACTCATGGCAATTTCCGCAAGGCGGCATCAAATACGGAGAAACGCCGGAACAGGCGATGTACCGGGAGCTGGAAGAGGAAATCGGATTACGGGCGGAGCATGTCAAGATCGTCGGCCGCACGCGCGACTGGTTGCGCTACGAGGTGCCCGACCACTTCATCAAGCGGGAGATCCGCGGCCACTACCGCGGCCAGAAGCAGATTTGGTTCCTGTTGCGCATGTGCGCGCGCGACAACGACGTCAACCTGCGCCTGACCGACCATCCCGAGTTCGACGCCTGGCGCTGGCACGACTACTGGGTGCCGCTGGACGTGGTGATCGAATTCAAGCGCGAGGTCTACCAGCGCGCGCTGCAGGAACTGTCGCGCTTCCTGACCTGGCCTGCCAACGGCCACGAGCGGCGCCACCACGGTTCGCGCTACCTGCGCCAGCCGCATCCGCCGCGCCCCGCGGCCGAGGCAACGGCGGCACCCTGTGGCGCCACGGCGCCGGCCGAGGCGGCGCCGGCTGAAACGGCACCGCCAGCCGAGCCGCACAAGAAGATCGGCTAAACAACAACGGGACGGTCTGACTGTCCCGTTTTTTTATGGGCGCGCCGCGCCGCCTCACTCGATCCGGCAAGCCTCGGCGAACGCCAGCCGCGGCGCGCGCGGACGCAGCTTGGCGACATCGCCATAGCCGAGGTTGCACAGGAAGTTGGACTTGACCGCGGTGCCGGCAAAGAAGGTCTCATCCACCGTGGCGTTGTCGAAGCCGGACATCGGCCCGCAATCGAGGCCGAGCGCGCGCGCCGCCAGGATCAGGTAGCCGCCCTGCAGCGAGGCGTTGCGGAAGGCGGTGGACTGGATCGCCGCGTCGTTGCCGGCGAACCAGGAGCGGGCGTCGACCGCCGGCGACAGCTGCGGCAGCTTTTCATAAAACGCCATGTCCATGCCGATGATGACGGTGACCGGCGCCGCCATGGTCTTGTCGGCGTTGCCGGCCGACAGCGCCGGCAGCAGCCGCGCCTTGGCCTCCGGCGAGCGCACGAACACCAGCCGCGCCGGCGAACCGTTGGCCGAGGTCGGCGCCCATTTCATCAGGTCGTACAGCTGCGCGAGCTGGGCGTCGCTGACGGCGCGGTCCTGCCAGCCGTTGTGGGTGCGGGCTTGATAAAACAGGGTGTCGAGGGCGGTCTGGTCGAGCATGGGTGGTCCTTCAGGTTTGAGAAATTGCCGGGGCGGCGGTGCGCATTGTCGCCAGCGGGTACAATGGCGCCATGTTTAATCCATCTTCCGACGACGTGCGCCGCTTCTTCTGCGAGGTGTACCGCAAGCAGCGCGCCAACGAAATCCTGACGCCGCTAGAAACCATGGCGGGCGACTGGGTGCGCCATCATCCCGAATACCACGACCTGCTGGCCGATGTCGAGCACGCGCTCACGCGCGACTACTCGGTGGGCGGCGCCCAGGCCAATCCCTTCCTGCATTTGTCGATGCACCTGTCGATCGACGAGCAGATCTCGATCGACCAGCCGCGCGGCATCCGCGACGCCGCCACCGCGCTCACGCTCAAGCTCGACGACGCGCACGCGGCGCAGCATGAAATCATGGAGTGTCTGGGCGAGATGATCTGGACCGCCCAGCGCAACGGCGCGCCGCCGGACGGCGACGCCTACATCGAAGCGATCAAGCGCCGCCTTTGAACAGCTGGGGTCGTGTCCGAATGTCAGACCTGACCCCAATGGGTGTTAGCGGTGCACCGCCAGCGTACCGGGCAGGCTGTGCAGGTAGGCCGCCAGGTCCTTGATGTCCTGGTTGCTCAGCGGTTTGACCTGGCCGGTCATGATGGCGTTGTTGCGGCCGTTGGCGCCGTCGCCGCGCTTGTAGGCGGTCAGCGCGTGCTCCAGGTAGTCCTTGTGCTGGCCCGCCAGCTTCGGATAGGTCGGGTCGATCGGGCTGTTGAAGTCCTTGCCGTGGCAGGCGAAACAGCTGTATTTGTCGGCCAGCGCCTTGCCGGCGTCGATGTTGCCGCCGGCGATGGCGGAGAAGGAGGCGCAGCACAGCACGGCGGTGATCAGTTTTTTCATGGGCTCGCTCCTCATTTCGCGGCGGTGGCGGTGGCGGTCTGCTGCGAATAAAACGCGGCGACGTCGGCGATGTCCTGGTCCGACAGGCTGGTGGCGATGCCCTTCATCGACGGGTGCTTGCGGTCGCCCTTCTGGTAGGCCTTGAGCGCGCTCTCGATATACTTGGCCGACTGGCCGCCGATCATCGGCACCTGGAACACTTCCGGGAAGGTGGCTTTGTAGCCGGGGATCCCGTGACATCCAATACACATTTCAATCTTCGCTTTGGCGTTCTGGGCATTGCCCACGATGTCCGCCGCCGTGGCGATTTGAGCTAGGCCTGCGAGCACGAGAAGTGCGGTGATTTTTTTCATGGTATTTGCAAGGTAAGTAATCGGATACTACCGCGGATGCAAAACTTGACTTTTGCACTATTAATCTTCGATTCTAACTCAAGACTTTCTACCGCGCTACAGAGAATCATTGCCGTGACAACACACTGTCCGGCCCGCCCGTCCGAGCACCTCCTCTAACGAACTCCCCTATACTGTCGCTACTCCCTTCTTTTTGAGACCGACACGCATGCACGCCCCACAACGCTTCGAAGGCTCCGACCAGTACGTCGCGACCCATGACCTGAAACTGGCCGTGAATGCGGCTTTGACGCTGCAGCGCCCGCTCCTGATCAAGGGCGAGCCGGGCACCGGCAAGACCATGCTGGCCGAGGAGGTGGCGGCCGCGCTGGACATGCCGCTGATGCAGTGGCACATCAAGTCCACCACCAAGGCGCAGCAGGGGTTGTATGAATACGACGCCGTGTCGCGTTTGCGCGACTCCCAGCTGGGCGACGAGCGCGTGCGCGACATCCACAACTACATCGTCAAGGGCGTGCTGTGGCAAGCCTTCACCGCGCCCGAGCCGGTGGTGCTGCTCATCGACGAGATCGACAAGGCCGACATCGAATTCCCCAACGACCTGCTGCGCGAACTGGACCGCATGGAGTTCTATGTGTACGAGACGCGCGAGATGGTGCAGGCCAAACACCGCCCGCTGGTCATCATCACCTCCAACAACGAGAAGGAGCTGCCGGACGCCTTCCTGCGCCGCTGCTTCTTCCACTACATTAAATTCCCCGACCGCGACACGATGGAACAGATCGTCGCGGTGCACTACCCGCACCTGAAGCGGGAGCTGCTGGCGCAGGCGCTGCAGACTTTTTATGAAGTGCGCGAGGTGCCGGGCCTGAAGAAGAAGCCGTCCACCTCGGAATTCCTCGACTGGCTCAAGCTGCTGCTGGCCGAGGACATCCCGCCCGAGGCGCTGCGCAGCCAGGACGCCAAGGCCATCGTGCCGCCGCTGCACGGCGCCCTGCTCAAGAACGAGCAGGACGTGCACCTGTTCGAGCGCCTGGTGGCGATGAACCGGGCCAACCGATGATGCACCAGCTCGCCCGCCCCACCGCCCCGGTCGCCCCCGTCACCCTGGAACTGCACGGCGTGCGCCTCGAGCCGCTCGGCCCGCAGCACGCGGACGGCTTGCGCGCGGCCGCCCACGACGGCCAGCTGTGGACGCTGCGCGTGACCTCGGTGCCCGAGCCGGACCAGGTCGACGCCTACATCGCCACCGCGCTGGAGATGCGCCCCGGCCGGCTGGCGTTCGCCGTGGTGGACGCCGCCAGCGGCGCGGTGCTCGGCACCACCAGCTACCACGACATCGTGCCGGCCATCGCCCGGCTGGAGATCGGCTACACCTGGTACGCCAAGAGCCGCCAGCGCAGCCACGTCAACACCACCTGCAAGCTGCTGCTGATGACGCACGCGTTCGAGACGCTGGGCGCGGCGCTGGTGGGCCTGCGCACCGACAATTTCAACTTCGCCTCGCAGGCCGCGATCGAGCGGCTGGGCGCGAAGAAGGACGGCGTGCTGCGCCACCACGCGCTGCGCCGCGACGGCACCGTGCGCGACACGGTGATGTACAGCATCGCGGCCGGCGAGTGGCCGGAGATCAAGGCGCAGCTGCGCTACCAGCTGGCGCGCCACGGAACCCGCTGACATGCTGATCGACTTCTTCTTCACCCTCAAGGACGCCAGGATCCCGGTCACGATCAAGGAGTTCCTGACCCTGCTCGAGGCCATGCGGAAATCCGTCATCGGCGCCTCGATGGACGAGTTTTACTATCTGGCGCGCCTGACCCTGGTCAAGGACGAGGCCCACTTCGACAAGTTCGACCGCGCCTTCGCGCTGTACTTCAAGGGCATCAACGCGGCCTTCGAGAGCAACGGCGCGGTGCCGCTGGACTGGCTGGTCCAGCGCATGCAACGCGAGCTGAGCGAGGAGCAGAAGGCCCAGCTGGAGAAATTCGGCTACGATAAATTGATGGACCGGCTGGCCGAACTGCTCAAGGAACAGAAGGAGCGCCACGAGGGCGGCAGCAAGTGGATCGGCACCGGCGGCACCTCGCCGTTCGGCAACGGCGGCACCAATCCCGAGGGCGTGCGCATCGGCGGCAAGGGCGGCAACCGCACCGCGGTCAAGGTGTGGGAGGCGCGCGCCTACAAGGACTACGACGGCGAGCGCGAGATCGGCACCCGCAACATCAAGGTGGCGCTGCGCCGGCTGCGCAAGTTCGCGCGCCAGGGCGCCGAGGAGGAACTGGCGCTGGACGCCACCATCCGCGCCACCGCCAACAACGCCGGCTACCTGGACATCAAGATGCAGCCCGAGCGCAAGAACAATATCAAGGTGCTGATGCTGTTCGACGTCGGCGGCACCATGGACGACCACATCGAGCGCACCGAGGAGCTGTTCTCGGCCGCCAAGACCGAGTTCAAGAACATGGAGTTCTTCTACTTTCACAACTGCGTGTACGACTATATGTGGAAGAACAACCGGCGCCGCCACGCGGAGCGCTTCCCGACCTGGGACATCCTGCGCAAATACCCGCCCGACACCAAGCTGATCTTCGTGGGCGACGCCACCATGAGCCCCTACGAGGTGCTGCAGCCGGGCGGCTCGGTCGAGTACAACAACGAGGAGGCCGGCAGCGCGTGGCTGGCGCGCTTCACCAGCGCCTTCCCCAAGTTCGCCTGGCTCAATCCCGAGCCCGAGGGCGTGTGGCAGTACCGGCAGTCGGTGGCCATCATCCACCAGCTGATGAACGGGCGCATGTTCCCGCTGACCATGGACGGCCTGGAACGGGCCATGCGCACGCTGAGCAAATAAGCCGCCGGGGGCGGGCGCTACAATTTTAAACAAACCATTGCTTGTCAACGTATCGTACGACATATAGCCTGTCTTTTCTTTATGCTGTAGGCCCCTGACCGCCCACACAGACCGCAGGTGTTTATGCTTCGAACAAAAAAAATCCAGCTGCGCCTGCGCAGCCTGGCGCGCCACGCCAGCATCCGTCTGGTGTGGTCCGTGCTGTTGCTGCTGGCGGCGCTGATCGTCCTGCTCGACCTCGACACCGGCGCCACCATCTCGTATTCGCCCTTCCTGGTGGCGCCCACCGCGCTGGCGGCCTGGCTGCTGGGGCGGCGCGGCGCGCTGTTGTTCGTGCTGCTCTCCAGCGCGGCCCGCGTGCTCGACTACGCCACCACCCGCGGCCAGCACGACGGCCCCGCCCTGCTGCTGTACGAGCTGCTGCAAAGCGCCGCGCTGTATGGCCTGGTCGCGCTGCTGGTGCTGTACCTGCGCGGCCGGCGCGACGCGCTGCTGCGCCACGCGCGCAAGGTGCGCGAGGCCGCGCGCCGCGAGCGCCGCCGCCGCCGGCTCGACTCGGCCATCCGCCGCGCCGTGCCCGAGGACGTCGACGCCATCATCGGCCTGACCACCTCGGGCGGCGAGAGCGGCGGCTTCGACCAGGCCGTCACCGACAGCGTGCGCCAGGCCGCGCTGGCCGCCACCTTCACCGCCGGCATCGTCGACGGCGCCGCGCTGCGCGACCTGTGGACCGGCGGCCAGAGCACGGTGCCGATCGAGTTCTGGGTGTGCGAGATCGACGCCCGCGTGGTCGGCTACATGATGATACTGGGCGTGGACGGCAGCAAGAGCATGCAGCGCGAGCTGCACGCCATGGTGGTGGAGGACGGCTACCGCGGCCACGGCGTGGGCGGCATGATGGTGGACTTCTTCTGCACGCACTACAAGCACCGGCGCCTGGTGTCGGCCTGCCGCGACGGCTCGGCCATGCTGCGCATGCTGACGCGGCGCGGCTTCGCGCTGCTGACCCGCAGCGACCAGGGCTACCTGATCCTGGCGCGCGACTAGCGCGCTCAGGCCGGCAGCTGCAGCCGGTAGCCGACCGCGGTCTCGGTCAAGAGGTAGCGCGGCTGGGTGGGGTCGGCCTCCAGCTTGTGGCGCAGGTGGCCCATGTAGATGCGCAGGTAGTGGCCGTTCTCCGACTGCGACGGCCCCCACACGGCGCGCAGCAGCTGCGGGTTGCTCATCACGCGCCCGGCGTTGCCGACCAGCACGGCCAGCAGCCGGTATTCGGTCGGCGTCAGGTGCACCGGCGCGCCGCCGCGCGTGACGCGCCGGTTTTGCAGGTCCACCGCGACGTCGCCGAAGTTCACCACGCCGGCGTGGTCGGCGGCCGGCTGGCGCTGGCGCCGCAAGGTGGCGCGCACCCGCGCCAGCAACTCGCCCACGCCGAACGGCTTGGTCAGGTAATCGTCGGCGCCGGCGTCCAGCGCGCGGATCTTGTCGGCCTCGTTCACGCGCGCCGACAACACGATCACCGGCACGCCGGACCACTTGCGCAGGTCGGTCATGAAGTCGACGCCGTCGCCGTCCGGCAGCCCGAGGTCGAGCACCACCAGGTCGGGCTTGCGGGTGCCGGCGTCGATCAGGCCGCGCTGCAAGGTGGCCGCCTCGTGCACCTGCCAGCCCTCCTGCTCCAGCGCGGCGCGCACGAAGCGGCGGATCTGCGGTTCGTCCTCCACCAGCAGCGCGGTGGGGGCGGTGTCGGGCGTGCCCAGGGGATGCGGGGGATGCGGGGGATTCATGCGGTTCCTTCGGTTTCCAATTCCGGCATGGCCGGCGGGGTGCCCAGCGGCAGCGTCATGACGAAGGCCGCGCCGCCCAGCGGCGACGGCGCGGCGTGGATGCGGCCGCCGTGCGCGTCGACGATGGCGCGGCAGATCGCCAGCCCCAGTCCCACGCCCGGCTTGGCCGACTCGCGCTCGCCACGGGTGAATTTCTCGAACACGGCCTCCTCGCGCCCCTGCGGCAGGCCGGGGCCGTCGTCGCACACCATGACGTCGATCCAGGCGCCGCGCAGCGCGGCGGCGATCTCGATGCGCGAACCGGGCGGCGTGTACTTGGCGGCGTTCTCCAGCAGGTTGCACAGCACCCGCTCGATCAGCACGGCGTCAAAGCGCAGCAGCGGCAGCGTGGCCGGCAGGTGGGTCCGCACCGTGTGCCCGCGCAGCTGCGCGGCGCTGGCGCGCAGCGCGCTGCCGACCACCTCCTCCAGCGCCTGCCATTGCAGGTTGAACTTGACCTCGCCGCTCTGGATGCGCGCCATGTCGAGCAGGTTGGCCACCAGCGCGCTCATGCGCAGCGCCTCGTCGTGCAGCAGGGTGGCGGTCTCCAGCTGGGCCGGCGCCAGCGGCGGGCGCGAGCCGGCCAGCGATTCGGACAGGCCCACCAGCGACGTCAACGGCGTGCGCAGGTCGTGCGACAGCGCCGCCAGCAGCGAGTTGCGCAGCCGCTCGGACTCCATGTTGACCAGCGCGTTCTGCGCCACCTCGATGTAGTGCACCCGCTCAAGCGCGATGGCGGCCAGCGCGGCGAAGGTGTCGAGCTGCTGGCGCTGCTCCGGGATCAGCATCCAGTGCCGCTGCTCCGGCTCGATCGCCAGCACGCCGCGCGTGCGCATCGGCGCCACCAGCGGCAGGTAGAAGATGCGGCTGGCCGGCAGCGTGTCCGTGCCCAGGCCGGCGCTTTCGGCGCGGTCGAAGGCCCACTGGGCGATGCCGATGTCGAGCACCGTGCGGTGCTGGCGCGCGGCGGCGTCGGCCGCGCGCGGCGCCGGCGGCAGCAGGCGGCCGGCGTCGTCCGGCATCAGCAGCGTGGCGCGGGCGCGGAAGGCGCGCTGGATGAAGCCTTGCGTGATGTCGAAGATCTGCTCGGTCTGCAGCGCGCCGGACAGCTCGCGCGCGAACTCGTACAGCGCGCGCGAGCGCCTCTCGCGGTGCGAGGCCACCCGCGCCTGGAAGCGCAGGCCGGCCGTCAGGTGGCCGGTGATCAGGCCCACCGCCAGCATGACCACGAAGGTGACCAGGTACTGCAGGTCCGACACGGCGAAGGTGAAGCGCGGCGGCACGAAGAAGAAGTCGAAGCAGGCCACGCTGACGCAGGTGGCCAGCACCGACGGCCCGCGCCCGTAGCGCACCGCCACCAGCACCACCGCCAGCAGGAACAGCATGGCGATGTTGGCCAGGTCGAGGTAGGCCAGCAACGGCGTGGCCAGCAAGGCGGTGGCCAGGCTGGCGCCGCTGGCCGCGAGGTAGCCGAACGCGCGCTTGCGCGCCAGCGCGGCCGGCTCGCCGTCCGGGTCAAGGTCGGCCGCGCCGGCGCCCGTGCCGGCGTTGGCGGCGTTGGCGGCGTCGTTGGCGGCATAGCCGCCGCCGGCGCGGGCGGGAGCCGCCGCCTCCTTGCTGGACGCGCCGATCTCCACCAGGTCGATGTCGGGCGCGTAGCGCGCCAGCCGCTTGATGTGCGGCTGGCGCCACGGCCAGGTCGGGTGGGCCCGGCCCAGCACGATCTTCGACAGGTTGTGGCCGCGCGCGTAGTCCACCGCCGCGCGCGCGATGTCGTGGCCGGACAGCACGGCGGTGGCCGCGCCCAGGTCGCCGGCCAGCTTCAGCGTCCTGAGGATGCGCTCGCGCCGGGCGGCCGGCAGCCGCTGCAACGCCGGCGTTTCGACATAGATCGCGTGCCAGCCGGTGCCCAGCTGGCTGGCCAGGCGCGCCGTGCTGCGCACCGTGTGCTCGCCGCCCGCACGCGGGCCGACGCAGGCCAGCAGCGCGGCGCCGGTCTTCCAGATGTCGCCGATCGACTGCTCGACGCGGTAGGCGCGCACGTCGTCCTCGACGCGGTCGGCGGTGCGGCGCAGCGCCAGCTCGCGCAGCGCGATCAGGTTACCCTTGCGGAAAAAATTCCTGGCCGCCCGCTCGGCCTGCTGTTCCTTGTAGACCTTGCCGGCCTTGAGGCGCGCCAGCAGCTCCTCGGCCGGCAGGTCGACCAGCACCACCTCGTCGGCCTGGTCGAACACCGTGTCGGGCACGGTCTCGCCGACGCGGATGCCGGTGATGCCGCCCACCACATCGTTCAGGCTCTCAAGGTGCTGCACGTTGACCGTGGTCAGCACGTCGATGCCGGCGTCCAGCAATTCCTCGACATCCTGCCAGCGCTTGGGGTGGCGCGAGCCGGGCGCGTTCGAGTGCGCCAGCTCGTCCATCAGGATCAGCGGCGGGCGCCGCGCCAGCGCGCCGTCGATGTCGAACTCGGCGATCTGCTTGCCGCGGTGGGCCACCTGCTTGAGCGGCAGCACGTCCAGCCCCTCCAGCATGGCCGCGGTCTCGCCGCGGCCATGGGTCTCGATCACGCCGACCAGCACCGGCTGGCCGCCGGCCTGCAGCTTGCGGGCCGCCGCCAGCATGGCGTAGGTCTTGCCCACGCCGGCCGAGGCGCCGAAGTAGATGCGCAGCTTGCCGCGCGCCGCCTTGCGGTCCTGGGCTTGCACCTGGGCCAGCAAGGCGTCCGGGTCGGGCCGCTCTTTATCGTTGGGGAACATGGAGGATCGCTAAAATTGCTGATTCAGCGAGTATGCGCACTTTCCGCGTCCAGCGCCAGATTCAGCGCCAGCACATTGACGCGCGGCTCGCCGAAAAAGCCCAGCAGCTGCGACTGCCGCTGGGCGTCGACCAGGGCCTGCACCCGGGCCGGGTCCAGCCGGCGCGCGGCGGCGACGCGCGCCACCTGGTACCGGGCGCCGGCCACGCTGAGCTCGGGGTCGACGCCGCTGGCCGAGGCCGTGACCAGGTCGACCGGGATCGCCAGCGGGTTGGGCCGGCCCCGCGGCTCGGCCGCCTTGAGGGCGTCGATGCGGCCCTGGACGGCGTCGGTCTGCGCCGGGTTCAGCGGGCCGAGGTTGCTGCCGCCGGAATTGGCGGCGTTGTTGGGCATCGGGCCGGTGGCCGACGGCCGGCCCCAGAAGTACTTGGGCGACGAGAAGGACTGGCCGATCAGCGCGGAGCCGACCGCCTTGCCGTTGACTTCGACGAGGCTGCCGGCGGCCTGCGCCGGGAACACCGCGCCGGCCACGCCGGTCACGGCCAGCGGATACAGCACGCCGCACAGCGCGGTCAGGGCGCCGAACAGCACCAGGGCGGGACGAATGTGGGATGTCATGATAATTCCTTGCGGTTAGACGAGATGGAACATGGTCAGCACCACGTCGATCAGTTTGATGCCGGCGAACGGCAGCAGCAGGCCGCCCACGCCGTACACCCAGATGTTACGGCGCAGCAGCGCGGCGGCGCCGATGGCGCGGTAGCGCACGCCCTTCAGCGCCAGCGGAATCAGGAACACGATGATCAGCGCGTTGAAGATCACCGCCGACATGATGGCCGAGTTCGGGCTGTTCAACTGCATGACGTCGAGCGCCTTGAGCGCCGGGAAGGTGCCCACGAAGGCCGCCGGGATGATGGCGAAATACTTGGCCACGTCGTTGGCGATCGAGAACGTGGTCAGCGAGCCGCGCGTCATCAGCATCTGCTTGCCGATTTCAACGATCTCCAGCAGCTTGGTCGGGTTCGAATCCAGGTCGACCATGTTGCCGGCCTCCTTGGCGGCCTGGGTGCCGGAGTTCATCGCCACCGCCACGTCGGCCTGGGCCAGCGCCGGCGCGTCGTTGGTGCCGTCGCCGGTCATGGCGACCAGCCGGCCCTCGGCCTGGTAGCTGCGGATCAGCTTGAGCTTGTCCTCCGGCGTGGCCTCGGCCAGGAAGTCGTCCACGCCGGCCTCGGCGGCGATGGCGGCCGCGGTCAGCTTGTTGTCGCCGGTGATCATCACGGTCTTGATGCCCATGCGGCGCAGCTCGGCGAAGCGCTCCTTGATGCCGCCCTTGACGATGTCCTTCAGCTCGACCACGCCCATCACCCGGCCGGCGTCGACCACCACCAGCGGCGTGCTGCCGCGCCGCGCCACGTCGTCCACCGCGCGCGCCACCTCGGCCGGATACGGCCGGCCCATGGCCTCGACGTACTGGCGCACGGTGTCGGCCGCGCCCTTGCGCACCGCGCGCACTTCGGCGCCCGGCTGGCCCGGCTGGCCGAGGTCGACGCCGCTCATGCGGGTCTGCGCGGTGAACGGCACGAACACCGCGTTCAGCGCCGCCATCTCGCGCTCGCGGATGTTGAACTTCTGCTTGGCCAGCACCACGATGCTGCGCCCTTCCGGCGTGTCGTCGGCCAGCGAGGCCAGTTGCGCCACGTCGGCCAGCTGCTGCTCGGTCACGCCCGGCGCCGGCATGAAGGCCGAGGCCTGGCGGTTGCCCAGCGTGATGGTGCCGGTTTTATCGAGCAGCAGCACGTCGACGTCGCCGGCCGCCTCCACCGCGCGGCCCGAGGTGGCGATCACATTGGCCTGCATCATGCGGCTCATGCCGGCCACGCCGATGGCCGACAGCAGGCCGCCGATGGTGGTCGGGATCAGGCACACCAGCAGCGCGATCAGCACCGTGATGCTGATCGGCGAGCTGGCCAGGCCGGCCGCCCGCGCCGCCTGCACCGAGAACAGCGAGAACGGCAGCAGGGTCACGGTCACCACCAGGAACACGATGGTCAGCGCCACCAGCAGGATGGTCAGCGCGATCTCGTTGGGCGTCTTCTGGCGCTTGGCGCCCTCCACCATCGAGATCATGCGGTCGAGGAAGGTCTCGCCCGGATTGGCGGTGACCCTGACCACCAGCCAGTCCGACAGCACGCGGGTGCCGCCCGTGACACTGGAAAAGTCGCCGCCCGACTCGCGGATCACCGGCGCCGATTCGCCGGTGATGGCGCTCTCGTCGACCGAGGCCACGCCCTCGACCACCTCGCCGTCGATGGGGATCACGTCGCCCGCCTCGACCAGCACGAAGTGGCCCTTGCGCAGGTCGGTGGCCGGCTGCGGCAGCCAGGTGGTGCCGTGCTTGGGCGAGGCCAGCTTCTTGGCCGTGACCGACTGCTTCAGGCTGCGCAGCGAGGCCGCCTGCGCCTTGCTGCGGCCCTCGGCCAGCGCCTCGGCGAAGTTCGCGAACAGCACCGTAAACCACAGCCAGATGCTGGTGGCCAGGATGAAGCCCGGCGCCGCCTCGCCCTGGCCGACCAGCGCCTGGACGTACAGCAGCGTGGTGATGATGCTGCCGACATAGACCACGAACATGACCGGGCTGCGCACCTGCACGCGCGGGCTCAGCTTGCGGAACGAGTCGGCGATGGCCGGCACCAGCAGCTCGGAGTCGAACAGCCGCAGCTTCTTCGCGGGCGGATTGGTAAACAGCGTCATCTCTTTTTGAGTAGCTTGTGACATGGTGATTCCTTATTTGGCAAACAGCTGCAGGTGTTCGACCACAGGGCCGAGCGCCAGCGCCGGGACGTAATTGAGCACGCCGACCAGGGCGACCACGCCCACCAGCAGGCCGACGAAGATCGGGCCGTGGGTCGGCAGCGTGCCGGAGTTCACTTCCAGGCGCTGCTTGCCGGCCAGCGAACCGGCGATCGCCAGGATGGGCACGATCACGCCGAAGCGGCCGAACCACATGGCGATGGCCAGCATGATGTTGTAGAACGGCGTGTTGGCCGACAGGCCGCCGAAGGCGCTGCCGTTGTTGTTGGCGGCCGAGCTGAACGCGTACAGGATCTCCGAGAAGCCGTGCGCGCCGGGGTTGGCGATGCCCGCCTTGCCGGCCTCGCACATGACGGCGATGGCGGTGCCGGCCAGCACCAGCGTCGGCGTGACCAGGATGGCTATCGAGGTCATCTTCATTTCATACGACTGGATCTTCTTGCCCAGGTATTCGGGCGTGCGGCCTATCATCAGGCCGGCGATGAACACCGCCATGATGGCGAAGATCAGCATGCCGTACAGGCCGGAGCCGACGCCGCCGAAGATCACCTCGCCGAACTGGATCAGCAGCATCGGGATCATGCCGCCGACCGGCATGAAGGAGTCGTGCCAGGAGTTGACCGCGCCGCAGGAGGCGGCCGTGGTCACCGCCGCGAACAGCGTGCTGGCGCTGATGCCGAAACGCGCCTCCTTGCCTTCCATATTGCCGCCCGGTTGCAGCGCGCTGGCCGACTGGTCGACGCCCATCGCCTGCAGCGCGGGGTGGACCTGCTGCTCGGCGCCCATCACCGCGACAGTGCAGGCCACGAACAGCAGCGTCATGGCGGCCAGCACGGCCCAGCCCTGGCGCCGGTCGCCGACCATGCGGCCGAAGGCGAAGCACAGGCCGGCCGGGATCAGGAAGATGGCCAGCATCTGCGCGAAGTTGGTCAGCGCGGTCGGATTCTCGTAAGGGTGGGCCGAGTTGGCGTTGAAGAAGCCGCCGCCGTTGGTGCCCAACATCTTGATCGCTTCCTGCGAGGCGACCGGCCCCATGGCGATGGCCTGGGTCGAGGTGGTCAGCGTCTCGGTGACCGGCTCGCCCTTGGCGTCCTTCAGCGGCTGGCCGTCGGCGCCCACTTTCGGCTGGGTATAGGTGACCGGGTCCATCAGGGCCACGTCCTTGTAGGCCGAGAAGTTCTGGATCGCGCCCTGCCCCACCAGGAACACGGCGAACAGGAACGACAGCGGCAGCAGCACGTACAGCGTCGAGCGGGTGACGTCGGCCCAGAAGTTGCCGATCGACTTGGCCGAGCGCGACGAGAAGCCGCGGATCAGCGCGTAGGCCACGGCGATGCCGGTGGCGGCCGAGAAGAAGTTCTGGCCGGCCAGCACCAGCATCTGGGTCAGGTAGCTCATCGTCGTTTCGCCGCCGTAGCCCTGCCAGTTGGTGTTGGAGACGAAACTGACCGCGGTGTTGAACGAGGAATCGGCGCTGACATTGGCCATGCCTTGTGGATTGAGCGGCAGGAAAGCCTGCACGCGTTGCAGGCCGTAGGTCGCCAGCGCGCCCAGGCCGTTGAACAACATCAGCGCGATGGCGTAGGCCTTCCAGTTCTGGCCTTCGACCTTGCCGTCCTTACCGGCGATGCCGGCGGCGCGGTACAACAGGGATTCGATCTTGCCCAGCCAGCCGAGGCCTGGGACCGCACTGCCGTCGCCGACGCGCGCCAGCAGGATGCCCAGCGGGTAGGACAGCGCCAGCAGCGCGGCAAGGAAGGCCACCAGCAGGATGATGGATTGCGTCGTCATCACAGGTCCTCCGCTTTCAACAGGGCCACCACCAGGTAGACCAGCAGGCCGGCCGAAGCCAGCGCCCCAATCAGGTAAAAGGCGTTCATTGTTTGCCTCCCAATTTGTCGCAACCGGCGGCGAACGCCACGATCACGCCAAAAAAGACCACCAATGCGCCGATAAAAACTATGTCCATCACACCCCTCACAGGTCTTGTTTTGATACTGGAGAGGTTAGCGACAAGGGTCTAAAGATTGTGTAAAGACTTGGGGACGGGGTGTAAACAAACCGTAAAAATCCGGCGGGAGTATGTGTATGGGGTGCTGTTTTGAAGTCCCTGTACTGGAATCTACTGCTTTTTCCACTGGATCCCACTGATTGAACCTTCTTTCCGTCCGCTGGTCTAAAAGAAGTAGGAAACAGTAAAAACCAGAGGAGAAAGCAGTCATGAAGAGTACAGTGAGTGTAAAAGTCCCCACCCATACCCTGCTCGACCTGATCGAACAGGCCGGCGTGAACGGCGAATCGCAAGACCCGCCGGCGATGGTCCTGAAGGCGGTGGAATTCTGGCTGGCCGCGCAGCAGAAACGCGCACCGGCCGCAGAGGCAGCCGAGGTGCGCGGCTACCAATGGAAGTCGCTGTTTCTGCCGGAAGGCACGCTGATACATTGCACCATCCACGGCGAGCGGTACAGCGCGATCGTGGAAGGCGACGCCATCGTGCATCAGGGGCGCGAGCTGTCGCCCAACCAGTTCGCGGCGCTGCACGCCGAAAGCGTGCGCAACGCCTGGAACGACCTGTACATCCGCCGTCCCGGCGACAAATTCTACAAAACCGCCAGCCGGCTGCGGCGCGAACAGGCCGCCGCCGACCAAGCCGCCCGCCCCAGTCCCGAAGCGCCACCCGCGCCAGCCAGCCCGGCACACGCGGTAGCCGCGCCCTGCCCGCCCGCGCAAACCACGCAAGCCACGCCATCGCGCGACGCCATGCCCGGCCAAGGCTGGACGCAGCCCGAGCGCCGCAAATTCCGCTTCCGGCTGGAGGACGTCGCCTTCGAATGAAGACCTGCATTTACGCTTTATTTACAGGCGAGGCCCGACTATTTAGAACATTTTTACGGCCCGAGGAATACGCTTTTCCTGTCTCCACTACGTAAAGAACATATGCTTACCTCCCTTCCCATCCACACCCCGGCGGAGGCGATATGATCGTCGCGCTCACTGGCATGGACGGCAACGCCACCGTCTCCGACCTGGCCGAAGACCTGGCGATGCTGCGCGTGGCGGCCGGCAGCCGGGTGCTGCTGGTCAGCCCCAACCCCGGCGCCTACGATCCGCGGCTGTACGACGACCTGGTGATCGACGCCTCGCACCGCAACGCCGACGCCGCGCTGGCCGGCGCCGCCGTCATTGTGGCGCTGGTGCGCCCGGCCGACATCGAGCAAGGCCGCCACGCCGGCTTCCTGTCCCGCCTGCGGCAGGCGCAGGAACGCAATCCCGGCGCCCGCGTGCTGGTGACCGTGGCGCACGGCAGCGAGCCGCTCACGCCCCACCAGACCGGATGCCTGCTGGTGTTCGTCGCGCAGATCCCCGGCGCGCGCCTGGCCGACACGCTGGAACTCGACCGGCGCGGCACCTACCACTCCCACCACAGCGAACTGGAACTGGACTCCCGCAAGACGGCCTACGTGCTGTGCGCGCCCGAAGTGCGCCACCTGTACAGCGAAGTATTCCGCGGCCGCTCCTGCCGCTAGACGAAAAAAAGGGGCGCGCGCCAAGCGCCGCCCCTTCAATGACCGGATGCGAATCCGGTCAGAACACTTTGCTGATGGTCAGCTGCAGCGCGGTCTTGCCCAGAAACTTGCCGTTGGCCGGCGAAGCGTAGGCGGTCTTGTCGGCGTTGGTGCCGATCACCGCCAGCGCGCCGGTCACCACGCCGAAGTCCCTGGTGGCGCCGATCTTCCAGTCGCTGTAGCTGGCCGCGCCGTTGTGCTTGACGTTCTGGTGGCCGGCATGCAGGTTGACCGTGTAGCCCTCGCCCGCCTCGATGTTGGCGCCCAGGTCCACATAGCCGCTGTTCTTGCTGTCGACAAAACCAAACAGGTTGGTCACCGAATGCGAGTATTTGATATACGCCGGGCCGTAACCCAGCTGGCCATACAGCTCAGTGGTGTTGGCGTTGGCGAAACCGCCGACGTGCGCCAGGCCGTTCGACGGATAGACATAGGTCAGCACGCCCACGTCGTAGGACACGTCGGCCGTGACCTGGCCGCGCTTGCCGGCGTAGATATCCCACTCGATGTCGCCGCCGCCGCCGGCGTCCTTGGTCCACTTGATGGTCGACAGCCACGTGCCGGCGTAGAAGCCGGTCGGATTGTTGGTGTAATCGAAGCCGCCCTGCAGCGCCGGTTTCAGGCGGGTCTGCGAGATGCCGCGATAGCGGTAGTCGCTGATCACCGCCGCGTTGAAACTGGTTTCATTGTCAGGCTTGGCGGCCGGCGCGGCATCCTCGGCGCGAGCCGTGCCGGTGAAAGCAGCGGCGATGGCTGCGGCGAGTATTATTTTTTTCATGTTGCGGTCCTTCTTTCAGTGGTTAAGTCAAAATCAAACGGTAAAAACTTCCCGGCACAGGGCGTCCACATCGGCCGGCGGCTGGCCGTGGATGACGGTGCTGGCCAGCGTGGCCGACATCACCTGCGCCACATAGGCGCGCACCTGCACAAACAACACATGCAGTCCGGGATTGAACATGCGCGCGGCGTTCAGGCGGGCGATCAGCGGATAGCGGGTCGCCAGGTCGGCCTGTTCCGGCGTCAGGCGGCCGAACTCGGCGCCCGGCAAGGCCCGCATCACCGCGTCCATCACCTGCGCCGCCAGCGCGCGCGACACGCGCAGCCACACCCTGGCGCGGGCGCCGTGGTCGCAGGCCTCGACCCGCATGAACTCCATGGCCTCGCCGCAGGTGCGCATCACCAGCGCCCGCAGCGCGGTGACCGCGCCGCTGTCGACGGTGAGCGGCATCAGGCAGGCGCGCGGGCGCGGCGGCCGGGCGCGGTGTTGGCCCTGGGCGGCCCGGGTGTGGAAGAAAGCGTGCATGGCGTACCCCTGTGGTGAACGTTGCGATACCAAACAGCTTATCGGCGCCCCCGTAAAAACGGTCTAAAAAGGCGGGCCGGGCCTGTAAACATCGTGTATAAATTGCCCCGCGCGGTTTTTTTGCCGCGATTCAGCCCGGTTGAGGATAGAATACGCAAACGTCCGCATAAAACTGTACATAAACCCAGTATCGAAATTATCAGCTTGATCACGTATGGCCACTAAAAAACCAGTTTCCGACTACAGCGAAGCATCCATCCGGGTCCTCAAGGGCCTCGAACCCGTCAAGCAACGCCCGGGCATGTACACCCGCACCGAGAATCCGCTGCACATCATCCAGGAGGTGATCGACAACGCCTCGGACGAGGCGCTGGGCGGACATTGCAAAAACATCATCGTCACGCAGAACGCCGACGGCAGCATCACCGTGGAGGACGACGGCCGCGGCATCCCGGTCGGCCTGCACCCCGAAGAGGGCGTGCCGACGGTGGAAATCGTCTTCACCCGCCTGCACGCGGGCGGCAAGTTCGACAAGGGCTCGGGCGGCGCCTACGCCTTCTCGGGCGGCCTGCACGGGGTCGGCGTGTCGGTCACCAACGCGCTGTCCAAGCGGCTGGAGATCACCGTCTGGCGCAAGGAGCCCGACGGCACCGGCCTGCACAAGCTGGCCTTCGAGCACGGCGACGTGGTCGAGCCGCTGTCGTCCGTGGTGGCCCCGCGCGACGGCAAGAAGTCCGGCACCCGCGTCACCGCCTGGCCGGACGCCAAGTATTTCGACTCCCCCGCCATCTCGCAGACCGAGCTGCAGCGCCTGCTGCGCTCCAAGGCCGTGCTGCTGCCGGGCGTGACCGTCACGCTGACCAACGCCAAGACCGGCGAATCGCAGACCTGGCAGTACAACGACGGCCTGCGCGGCTACCTGACCGAGGCGCTGGCCCAGGCCACCGACGGCGAGACCCTGATCCCGCTGTTCGAGGGCGCGCAGTTCGCCACGCCGGACGCCGAGGGCTTCGCCGAGGGCGAGGGCGCGGCCTGGGTGGTGGCCTGGACCGAACAGGGCGCCGTGGTGCGCGAATCCTACGTCAACCTGATCCCCACCCCCAACGGCGGCACCCACGAATCGGGCCTGCGCGACGGCCTGTACGGCGCGGTGAAAAACTTCGTCGAGATGCACTCGCTGCTGCCCAAGGGCGTCAAGCTGCTGCCCGAGGACGTGTTCGCGCGCGTCTCGTTCGTGCTCTCCGCGAAAGTGCTGGACCCGCAGTTCCAGGGCCAGATCAAAGAGCGCCTGAACTCGCGCGACGCGGTGCGGCTGGTGTCGACCTTCTCCAAGCCGGCGCTGGAGCTGTGGCTGAACCACCACGTCGACTACGGCAAGAAGCTGGCCGAGCTGGTCATCAAGCAGGCGCAGTCGCGCCTGCGCTCGCTGCAAAAGGTCGAGAAGAAGAAATCGTCCGGCGTGGCCGTGCTGCCGGGCAAGCTGACCGACTGCGAATCGTCGGACGCCGCCCGCACCGAGCTGTTCCTGGTCGAGGGCGACTCGGCCGGCGGCTCGGCCAAGATGGGCCGCGACAAGGAATTCCAGGCCATCCTGCCGCTGCGCGGCAAGGTGCTCAACTCGTGGGAGACCGACAAGGACCGCCTGTTCGCCAACAACGAGATCCACGACATCTCGGTGGCGATCGGCGTCGACCCGCACGGCGTCGACAGCACGCCCGACCTGTCCGGTCTGCGCTACGGCAAGATCTGCATCCTGTCCGACGCGGACGTGGACGGCTCGCACATCCAGGTGCTGTTGCTGACGCTGTTCTTCAAGCACTTCCCCGGCCTCATCGCCAACGGCAACATCTGCATCGCCCGCCCGCCGCTGTTCCGCGTGGACGCGCCGGCGCGCGGCAAGAAGCCGATCCAGAAGCTGTACGCGCTGGACGCCGGCGAGCTGACCGCGATCGAGGACAAGCTGCGCAAGGACGGCCTGAAGGAAGGCGCCTGGTCGATCTCGCGCTTCAAGGGCCTGGGCGAGATGAACGCCGAGCAGCTGTGGGAAACCACGATGAACCCGGACACGCGCCGGCTGCTGCCGGTGTCGCTGGGCGGCTATGGCCACGGCGAATCGGCCGCGCGCTTCAATATGCTGATGGGCAAAGGCGAAGCGGCCGCGCGCCGCGCCTGGATCGAAGAACACGGCAACGAAGCCGAAGCAGACATCTAATTAGAACCGAACTATGACTCAAGCAAATCTCTTTGACGAACCGGCGTCGCCTGAAGCCGCCGGCAAGCCTGCCGCGCCCGCGCAGCCGGCAGCATCCGCCCCGGCGGCGGCGCAGGCCGCGCACACCGGCGACATCGCCATGCAGGCCGACGACGCCGCGCATGCCGGCACCGGCGGCGATCACGGTACCGGCGGCGCCGGCAGCATGGGCGCCGAGAGCGGCATTGGCGGCATCGGCGCCGCCGGTGGCTTTGGCGGCGCCGGCGACGGCGGCAACGGCGGCGGCGGCAACGGCGGCGGCCATGGCGGCGACGGCGGCGGCCCGCTGGGCGACGGCGGCGACGGCGATGGCGGCGACACGCTGACCCTGTCCACCTTCGCCGAACGCGCCTACCTCGACTACGCCATCTCGGTGGTCAAGGGCCGCGCGCTGCCGGACGTGTGCGACGGCCAGAAGCCGGTGCAGCGCCGCATCCTGTACGCGATGAACGAAATGGGCCTGAACAGCACCGCCAAGCCGCGCAAATCGGCCACCGTGGTGGGCGACGTGCTGGGCAAACTGCACCCGCACGGCGACCAGTCGGTGTACGACGCCATGGTGCGCATGGCGCAGGACTTCTCGCTGCGCTACCCGCTGGTCGACGGCCAGGGCAACTTCGGCTCGCGCGACGGCGACGGCGCCGCGGCCATGCGCTACACCGAAGCCCGATTGACGCCGATCGCCAAGGTGCTGCTCGACGAGATCAACCTGGGCACCGTGGAATTCCAGGCCAACTACGACGGCTCGACCGAGGAACCGTGCCTGCTGCCGGCGCGCCTGCCGATGGTGCTGCTCAACGGCGCCTCCGGCATCGCGGTCGGCCTGGCGACGGAAATCCCGTCGCACAACCTGGGCGAGGTGGCGCAGGCCGCCGTCGCCATGATCCGCAATCCGAAGATCGGCCACAGCGAACTGATGGCGATGATGCCCGGCCCGGACTTCCCCGGCGGCGGCCAGATCATCACCCCGCCGTCGCAGATCAGCGACATGTACGCGAGCGGCCGCGGCAGCATGAAGGTGCGCGCGCGCTGGAAGATCGAGGAACTGGCGCGCGGCCAGTGGCAGGCGGTGGTCACCGAACTGCCGCCGGGCACCTCGTCGCAGAAGGTGCTCGAGGAGATCGAGGAGCTGACCAACCCCAAGATCAAGATGGGCAAGAAGGCGCTGTCGCCGGAACAGCTGGCGCTCAAGTCGCTGATCCTCAATTCGCTCGACACCATCCGCGACGAATCGGGCCGCGCCGCGCCGGTGCGCCTGGTGTTCGAGCCGAAATCGAAGAACCAGGACCAGACCGAATTCATGCTGCTGCTGCTGGCGCATACCTCGCTCGAATCGTCGGCCTCGATCAACCTGGTGATGATCGGCGGCGACGGCCGCCCGCGCCAGAAGGGCCTGGGCGACATCCTGCGCGAATGGATCGAATTCCGCTTCGCCACCGTCACCCGCCGCACGCAGTACAAGCTGGGCAAGGTCGACGCGCGCATCCACATCCTGGAGGGCCGCGAGACCATCCTGCTCAACATCGATGAAGTGATCCACATCATCCGCAACTCGGACGAACCGAAAGCGGCGCTGATGGAGCGCTTCCGCCTGTCGGAGATCCAGGCCGAGGACATCCTGGAAATCCGCCTGCGCCAGCTGGCCCGCCTGGAAGCGATCAAAATCCAGCAGGAGCTGGCCGAGCTGCGCAAGGAAAAAGGCCTGCTGCAGGACCTGCTCGACAACCCATCGTCGATGAAGCGCGCCATCATCAAGGAAATCGACGCCGACGCCAAGACCTACGGCGACGCCCGCCGCACGCTGATCGAGGAAGCGCAGAAAGCCGTGGTGGAACAGAAGGTGGTGGACGAACCGGTCACCGTCATCATCTCGGAAAAAGGCTGGATACGCGCGCGCACCGGCATCGGCCACGACGCCGCGCAATTCACCTTCAAGGCCGGCGACACGCTGTACGGCGCCTTCGAATGCCGCACGGTGGACAACCTGCTGGCCTTCGGCAGCAACGGCAAGGTGTATTCGGTGCCGGTGGCCGCGCTGCCGAACGCGCGCGGCGACGGCGTGCCGATCACCACGCTGATCGACCTGGCGCCGGGCGCGCGCATCCAGCACTACTTCGCCGGCAGCGGCAGCACGCAGCTGATGCTGGCCACCAGCGCGGGCTTCGGCTTCATCGCCAAGGCCGGCGACATGGTCAGCCGCATCAAGGGCGGCAAGGCCTTCATCACCTTGGAGGACGGCGACCTGCCGCTGCCGCCGGCGGTGATCGCCGACAGCGCCAGCGCGGTGGCTGTGTTGTCGGCCAACGCCCGGGTGCTGGTGTTCGGCATGGACGAGATGAAGGTGCTGACCAACGGCGGCCGCGGCGTGATCCTGATGGAGCTCGACGACAAGGAGACCCTGATCGCGGCCAAGCCGATCAGCCAGAAAGGCGTGATCGTCTCCGGCATCGGGCGTGGCGGCAAGGCGCAGGAGGAGCGGCTCTCGGCTTCCGCGCTGGCGGTCCACTTCGGCAAGCGCGCCCGCAAAGGCAAGGCGCTGGCGACCAGGATCAAGCCCACCGCGCTCACACCGATCATCTGAGACCGGTGCGCGAAAAAAAAGCCCGCCGGCTTCACGCCGGCGGGCTTTTTTCATGCTGCCTGCAGCTTAATGCTTGGCGGCGGCTTCCTTGACCTCGGCCGCCGATTTGGCTTTGACGGCGTCGGTCTTGTTGGCGGCGATGGCCTTGTCGGCGGTCGCGTCAACGGTTTCCTTGATCGC
The DNA here is from genome assembly GCA_025548565.1 of Rugamonas sp. A1-17. Lineage (GTDB taxonomy): Bacteria > Pseudomonadota > Gammaproteobacteria > Burkholderiales > Burkholderiaceae_D > Rugamonas. Next base: position 326,367 of record JAJLPB010000001.1, on the reverse strand, counting down.
CTTGGCGTCGGCCTTCACGGCCTTCTTGTTGGCCTTTTCCTCAGCCTTGGCCACCGCCTTGTCGCCCTTGGCTTCCGCCTTGGCCTTGTCTTCCGGATCGGCCTTGGCTACTTTTTCGTTGGCTTTGGCTTTTTCCACTTCGACGTGCGCGGCGGCGGTGTCATTGGTCTTGTTGGCTTTGGCGATGGCCTTGTCGGCCTTCTTGTCGGCCTTGGCGTCGGCCTTCAATTCCTTCTGCTGCGCCTTGGCCACGTCCTTGCTGGCTTCATTTTCAGCCTTGACCGTGGCCGGCGTGTTCTGGGCATAGGCAACCGTGGCGAACAGACCGGCGATCAGGGTAGCGATAATTTTGTTCATGATGGTTCCTCTCAAAGTTCAACGGGATGCGTTGCTGGCATCCAGAATAGGCCGATGAGTTGAAGCACTCTGTACGGTATCGTACCTAACAGGAATTACTTGCCCGCCCCCGGACGCGAGTACAGATCGATGATGGTGCCGATGGCGTCGGCGCACACCGCGCAAAACTGCTCGCTGCGGTCGAACATGATGCACTGCATCTGCGGACGGTAATAGCCGCTGGCCTCATAGTTCGCGCCCTCGAACGCGCCCACCGTGTGGAAGTTCGGGTCCTTCGAGAACAGCGCGTTGGCCGACGCCAGGTCCTTGCGGAACAAGGCGCTCATCTCCGACTCCGGCCGGTTGGCGGCCCGCAGCGCGGTGCGCTCCTTCTGGTAGGCGCGCGACGCGGTCTCATACGCCTCCTTCGGCCACGGCGTCGGCAGCGGCGTGCCGACCTTGACGAACTTCTTCCATTTCAAATTGGCCGGATCGCGCAGCGCGGTCGCATTCGGCTCCCACGGTTCCTGCCGCGTGCCGTTCGACTGGTAGGCCACCGGCGAGGTGTAGTACTCGTCGGCCAGGCCGGCGAAGTGGTGGCCGAATTCGTGCACGAACAGGTAGTTGGCCCAGTCGTTGCCGGCCGCCGCGGTGCTGAACTGGCCGAAGATGCCGCCGCCGCCGTAGGTCTCGTTGTTCACCAAGATCTCGATGAACTCATACGGCGCGTACTGCGCCAGCTCGCGCAGCGCGCGGTTGTCGGTGGTGAGCACGTACCGCTCGCTGCCGAAGATGTCGTAGCGCGTGCCCAATGGCGACGCGTGATGCACGCCGGTCGATGGCCGCGACACGCCCGACTCCTCGGTCGGCAGCGCCAGCGCCCACACGTTGAAGTCCTTGGCGCGCTCCTTGAACGGCGAGGTGGCGAACAGGTGATCGGCCAGCTTGCGCGCGGTCGCCTCGAACTTGGGCATGTCGGCCCTGGTGTAGCCGTCGCCCAGGATCAGCAGGTCGACCTTCTCCGGCGACGGGCCGTTGACGCGGATGGCGATCGGCTTGGGCGCGGCCGCCATCGATGCCGGCGGGGTTTGTTTGCGCACCACGTCCATCGCGTCGGTGTCGACATCGGCGGTCCACACCACCGAGAAGGCGTTGCGGTCGTCGCGCTTCAGGATGCGCACGCGCACCGGACGGTCAGGCTTGGGGAAGCGCACCGACTCCTGGAAGCCGCGATTGGCGTGCGCCGCCTCGTCGGTGCTGCGCCATTCGGCGAACACGGTGGAGAAGCCGCGCGAGTACAGCAGCTCGCCGGTCTTGGCATCCACCACTTCGACCATGTTGTTGCCGCGGTTGGTGTCGTCGATGGTGCGGCGCATATCGCCCGGCCACGGCAGCGGCTCGATCACCACGCGCTCCATCGCGTAGCTTTCGTTGAGCGCGTTGCCGCTGTGGAGATAGTCGACGCGAACGGTGGCCGGTTGCGCGGCCAGCGCGGGCAACGCGGCGACGGCGGCCAATACAAAGAACAAGAAGCGGCTCATGGTCATCCTGTGATCAAGTTACGAAGACCGCCATTGTAATCCCGCCAGGACCGGGTGATGGGGGTGGGCTGCGCACTCGCTGCACTGAAACCCACTGCTTTTTCCGCTGAATTTTACTGCTTTATCCTGTTTTTACAATGACGGCGAAAATCAGTCGAAAGCAGGAGAATCCAGTCGATAAAGCAGTCGGTTTCAGTACAGGGAGCGCGCAGGGGCTCCAGTCCTCCAAACCCCGCTAGTTCTTCTGCACCAGCGACTGGCCGATGTCGAGCGGCCGGATGTCGAGCCGCATGTTCAGGATCGAATAGCTCTGCGGCGCCGCCGACGCGTAGCCCACGCTGTCGCGCGTCTTGGAAAACGTGAACTGAAAGCCCAGCTCCGGCAGCGCCGTATTGCGGCCGCTGGTGGCGATGCCGATCGCCTCGCTGCGGCGGTTGTTCATCAGGTTCTCCATCAACTCGACCACCGCGTTCTTGCCCAGGATATCGGCCGAGAACACCGGCTCGCGCAGCACCGCCGCATGCGCCTTCAGCTTGCCGGCCGCCTTGGCCTGCGACGGCGTGAACGTGTGCGTGCCCAGGTCGTACTGGTCGCCCCGGTCCAGATAACTGATGACCACATTGGAGACATTGAAGCCGGCGCTGGCCGGATCGGTGGTGGCGCGGCTCAAGTCGATCAGCAGCGCACCCTTGTGGCCGACGATCTCCACCCGGCGCCGGTTGTCGACCACCATCGCCGTGTTCTCGTCGATGCCCAGCCCAAACTTGTAGCCCTTCTTCAGCATGGCCGGGATCATGCGCGCGAAGCGGCCGCGCACCAGCAGGTGCTGGTCCACGAACACGTCGTCGCCGATGAAGCCCAGCCCCGGCGCGATCTCCCTGCCCTCGGTGACGCCCCCGCGCAGCGTGGCGAACACCGTGTTCGGCGCGTAGAACATGGTGCTGCTCATAATGGCCGCGCCGGCGCTGCTGCCGGCCACCACGCCGCCGCCCCGGTACAACTCCCACACCGCGTCCAGCACCGCGCTGCGGCTGCCGTCCTCGCGCACCAGCGCCTGCGTGATGCGGGCCTGGTCGCCGCCGGCGAAGAACACGCCGCCGGCCGCGCGCACCGCCGCCGCCAGTTCGGGATCGTCGGCCGCCTGGCGGAAATCGCGCCCGGCCAGCCGCACCGCCAGCGGAATCAGGAAGGCGTCCGCGCCGTATTCATTGAGATAGCCGACGATGGCCTCGCCCACCGGCGCCGGATCGGCGGCGGCCGACGGCAGCACCGCCACCCGCGCGCCCGGCCCGCCGGCCAGCTGCACGATGCGCCGCCAGACGTCGGCGTTGTCCGGCCGCAGATTGCCGCCGATGATGACCAGGGAGCCCTTGGGCGCGGGCGGCGCGGCGTCGGTGGCCGCCAGCGCATCGCCCGGCGGCATGGCGAACATCAGCGCCGCCCCCAAGCAATGCTTCAAGATTGACATCCGCATAACCGCCCCCGCCATGAAAAAATGGGATGGCGCCCGAAGGCACCATCCCATCCAATATACCCGATTTCGCGCCGCCGCCGGCGGCAGCGGCCATATCAGCGATAGCGGTAAAGCGGCTGCTGCAGCTGGATCGGCCGGATGTCCATGCGCAGCTTGAGCACCGAATACGCCTCCACCTCGGTCGAGCTGTAGCCGACGCTGTTGATGGTTTTACTGAAGCGGAACTCGAAGCCCAGGTCCGGATACGCGTCGCGCGGATTGCCGAAGGCGATGCCGATGGCTTCCTGCTGGGCGTTGTCGATCAGATTGACCATCAGGTCCAGCACCGCGTTGTTGCCCAGGATGTCGTTGGTGTAGACCGGCTCGCGCGTGTCGGGCTGGTTGGGATCGAGCTTGTTGTCGGCCTTGTCCGGCGACGGCGTGAACTCGCGCGTGACCAGGTTGAACTTGTCGCCCCGGTCCAGGTAGCTGATGGTGGCGTTGCTGATGTTGAAGCCCTTGACGCCGCGGTCGGTGATCGCGGCCGACAGGTCCAGCAGCAGCGCGCCGCTGTAGCCGATGATCTCGACGTCGCGCTTGGCGTTGACCACCATCGCGCTGTTCTCGTCGATGCCCAGGCCGATCTGGTAGCCCTTCTTGAGCATCACCGGGATCATGCGGGCGAAGCGGCCGCGCACCAGCAGGTGCTGGTCGACGAACACGTCGTCGCCGATGAAGCCCAGGCCCGGGGCGATCTCGTGGCCGTCGTTGACGCCCTGCTTGAGCATGTCCAGGGTCGGCTTGGCGTCGTAGAACATGGTGGTGCTCATGATGGCCGCGCCGGCGCTGGAGCCGGCCACCACGCCGCCGTCGCGGTACACGTCCCACACCGCGTCCAGCGCCGCCGTGTGCTTGCCGTCCGGGCGCACCAGCGCCTTGGTGATGCGGGCCTGGTCGCCGCCGGTGAAGTAGATGCCGGTGGCCGAATGGATGGCCGCCACCACCTCGGGATCTTCGGCGGCCTTGCGGTAGTCGCTATTGGGCAGGGTCACGCCGAGCGGGATGAAGAAGGCCTGGGCGCCGTACTGGTTCAGCTTGTTGACGGTGTTCTGGGCCGACTTCTCGGGATTGATCGAGGCCGAGCCGAACACGCCGATGCGCGCGCCCTTGCCGCCAGCCAGCTGCACGATGCGCTGCCAGACTTCGGCGTTGTCGGCGCGCAGGCCGCCGCCGATGATGACCAGGCTGCCCGCCGGCGGCGCCAGCACCGGCTTGGGCGGCGGCACCGCCTTGGCCGGCTTGCTGGACTTGACCGGCGCCTGCGCCTTGGCGCCCTGCGCGGATCCGCTCCCCTGCGCCGCGCACGCGCCGGCGCCGGCGACCACCAGCAGCCACAGCATGACGAGACGCCGCAGCGTAAAACCTGTTAATTTCATGTTGCCCTTCCGATGAAAACCGGCGCCAGGCTCTCGCCCGGCGCCGTCGATAATGCAGATGATACCAATCTATTACGTGCTCCGCCTTAAAGCAGCATTACGTTACATTACTTGAAGGCATAATTGGCGCTGGCGTAGAAGCGGCGCCCGCGCGGATCGGTGTAGGTCGGATCATAGCCCGAGATGAAGTAGAACGCCTGGTTCGAGTACGGCGGCGCGGCGTTGAACAGGTTCTGCACGCCGGCGCGCAGCTTGAGCGCCTTGGTGGCCTGCCACGCGCCCGACAGGTCCCACAGCGAGTAGGCCTTCACGTGGTTGGCCGCCACCACCGTGCCGTCGTCGGTGTTGATGGCCGAGTTCTGGTCCTCGTAGCCGCTCGAATACGTGTTCGACAGGCTGGCCGAGTACGGGCCCAGGTCCCAGTCGACGGTGACGGTGTGGCGCCAGCGCTGCACCACGCCGTCGGTGACGAAGCGCCCCAGGTTGCTCAGGTAGGGGTCGCCCACGGCGTTCTGGATCTTCGAGTTGAGCACATAGGTGCCCGACAGGTGGCCGCCGAAATTGCCGGCCCAGGTCTTCACGCCGCGATAGTCCAGCGTCAGGTCCAGGCCCGAGGCCAGCTGGGCGCCGCGGTTTTCCTTGCGCAGGTCGATGTAGTCGATGGTGCCGTCGTCGTTGCGGTGCACCAGGTCGCCGTACTTGGCCAGGTTGCCCAGGATGATGTCGTCGCCGATCTCGCTGATCAGGTCGGTGCGCTTGATGTTCCAGTAGTCCAGCGTCATCGACACCTGCTTGGACGGCTCGATCACCATGCCCAGCGAGTACTGGCGGCTGTGCTCGGGCTTGAGGTTGACGTTGGAATAGCGGCGCGTGTTCCAGTTGTCGGCGCAGTCGGCCAGGCTGTTGCCGACCTGCGCGCACTGGACCGGGTCGGGCAGGGTCGCGGTGCTGCTGTAGACGGTCGGCCGGTACAGGTCGGACATCGACGGCGCGCGGAAGCCGCGTCCGGCCGAGGCGCGGAACAGCATGGTCTTGGCCGGCATGTAGGTCACGCCGATCTTGGGGCTGGCGGCGCCGCCCACCACCTGGTAGTGGTCGTAGCGCGCCGACAGCTGCGCCTCCCACTGCTTGGTGAACGGCAGCAGCAACTCGCCGTACACCGCCTGCACCGTGCGCTTGTCGCTGGTGGCGCGGCCGCCCTCGGGCGCGGCGTCGTTGTTGATGTTATCGCTCAGCAGCAGCGCCGACGGCGTGAAGTCGGTGCGCTCGTGGCGCAGCTCGCCGCCCACCGCCAGCGCGGCCTCGCCGCCGGCCAAGGTGCCCACCGCGTGCGACACCTTGAAGTCCAGCGAATCCATCACGCCGCGCGCGTGGCGCACGTCGTCGTTGACCTGGATCGAGTCCAGCAGCGCCACGCCGGCCGCGCCGGACGGGCCGAAGGGGTTGATGGTGCCGTCGTAGATGCCCTGCACCAGCTTGTCGTACAGCAGATAGCCGTGGGTGTCCTTGTCCTTGATGGTGTTGACGCTGTGGTTCAGGCCGATGTCGTAGTCGAAGCCGCGCGCGCTGCCGGTCAGGCCGACCACGTAGCGCTGGCTCTCGCTGGTGAGCTCGCTGGTGCGGCGGCCGGCGTCGTTCAGGCGGATGCGCAGCGTGACGTCGCCCACCACGTCGTCGTCCGCGCTGGCCTCGTCCGAGTCCAGGTTGTACTTGGCCAGCGCCGGGATCTTCTTGTAGTTGATCGGCGCGCTCACGCGCGCGGTCGAGGCCACGTAGTGGGTCTTGGAGCGGCTCAGCGCGATCTCGGCGAACAGCTGGGTGTCGGCGTTCAGCTGCAGCACGCCGCGGGTGAGCAGGTTGGCCTTGTCCGACTTCGGATACAGCTCGGTGTCGCCCATGTAGTTGTAGGTGCAGGCGTCGACCCCGCCGATGCCGGCCGGCAGGTACAGATTGGCCGGCGGCGCGCAGCCCGGCACCGACAGGTTGATGGTGCGGTTGGTCAGCGGCTTGCCGTTGAGGGTGAAGCCGTTGTCGTTCAGGTAGTCGCGCTGGGCGCCGGTCAGGCGGATGTTGGCCGGCGACGTGAAGCCCGACAGCAGGTGCGGCAGGCGCTCGGGGATGCGCAGGTTGCCGATGAACTTGCGCTGCGACGTGCTCAGCGCGTCGGTGCGCTGCAGGTCCGCCACCGCGAACACATTGTAGCCGTCCCTGGCCAGGTCGCCGGTGCCGGCGGTCAGCGTGGCGGTGCGCTTGCCGGCGCCGCCCTCGTCGGTCTTGCCGCCGTAGGCGTTCAGCTCCACGCCCTGGAAATCCTTGCGGGTGATGAAGTTGATCACGCCGCCGATGGCGTCGGTGCCGTACAGCGCCGAGGCGCCGTCCAGCAGCACCTCGACGCGCTGGATGGCGGCGGCCGGGATGTTGTTCAGGTCGACGCCGGTGTCGTCGCCGGGCGAGGCGAAGTTGGCCATGCGGCGGCCGTTGAGCAGCACCAGCGTGGACGAGGTGCCGATGCCGCGCAGGTTGGCGCTGTTGAAGCCGCGCTGGTCGTGGCCGTCGGTGATGCTGGCGCCGTCGGTCAGGCCGCCGACGTTGGCCGACACCCGCGCCATCAGCTCGGAGGCGGTGGTCACGCCGGCCTTCTCGATGTCCTCGCGGGTGATGACCTGCACCGGCAGCGCGGTCTCGGACTCGATGCGGCGGATCGCCGAACCGGTGATCTCCACCCGCGGCATCACGGCCGGGGTGGCCGCGACGGCGGCCGGCGCCTCCTGCGCCAGCGCAGCCTGCCCCAGCAGACCCGCCACCGCGCCCGCGCTCAGGGCCAGGCGCACCGAGCGCGCCATCGTCGAAACTCGCATGCTATGTACATCACCCATGGTTTTTCTCTCTGACTGTTATATAAATGATTTCATTAAACTAACTGTACGCAAGTCGCCGGGAAAACTCAAGAAACCCGGCCCCGTTTCGCCGCGCGGCGATTTACTTTGTGAAAATAGTGCTACATACTCAATCTTTGTCGAAAAAACCCGTCCGCCATGCAAGTACAACAACACCCCCTGACCGGCCCGCACAGCAGCGCCGCCTACCAACTGACCAGTTTTCACTACGGCCGCCCCGGCGCCGGCAAAAAGGTCTACATCCAGGCCTCGCTGCACGCCGACGAGGTGCCCGGCATGCTGGTGGCGCAATTCCTGCGCAGGGAGCTGGCCGCGCTGGACGCGGCCGGGCGCATCGCCGGCGAAGTGATCCTGGTGCCGGCCGCCAACCCGATCGGCCTGGCGCAAGCCATCCACGGCGCCGCCTTCGGCCGCTTCGACCTCACCACCGGCATCAACTTCAACCGCTCGTACAAGCACGTGGCGGACGACCTGAAGAAGTCGCTGGACGGCCTGCTGGGGCCGGACGCCGACGCCAACGTGCGCCTGATCCGCGAGCACGCGCGCGCCTCGATCGCCGCCTGGCAGCCGGCCACCGACGCCGACGCGCTGAAGAAAACGCTGATGACGCTGGCGGTGGACGCCGACATCGTGCTCGACCTGCACTGCGACAACGAGGCGGTGCTGCACATGTACGCCGGCACGCCGCTGGCCGAGGCGGCCGCGCCGCTGGCCGCCATCCTGGGCGCGCACGCGCTGCTGCTGGCCTACCAGGCCGGCGGCGAACCGTTCGACGAGGCCTGCAGCCGCCTGTGGTGGGACCTGGACCAGCACTTCGAAGGCCGCTACCCGATCCCGGCCGCCTGCCTGTCGACCACGGTCGAGCTGCGCGGCGAGATGGAGGTCAGCTACGCGCTGGCCGAGCGGGACGCGGCCGGCCTGATCCAGTTCCTGACGCTGAGCGGCGTGCTGCGGGCGGCCGACGCCGCCGCCGCGGCCGCGGCGGCCGTGCTGCCGGCGCCGCTGTGCGCGGCCACGCCGCTGGAAGGGGTCGAACCGCTGTACGCGCCGCACGCCGGCATCCTGGTCTACACGCGCGAGCTGGGCGCGCGGGTGGCGCCGGGCGACGCGGTGGCCGACCTGATCGACCCGGTCAGCGGCGACACCACGGTGATCCGCGCCGGCGTGGCCGGCGTGTTCTTCGCGCGCAGCGCGCACCGCCACGTGATCCGTGGCATGAACGTCGGCAAAGTCGCCGGCGCCCAGGCCTACCGCGCCGGCGACCTGCTGAGCCAATAAGATGACCGCTAAAAAATTCAAGCTGCCGCACACCTTCGTCCTGCTGTTCATCATCCTGGCGCTGATCGCCGGCGCCACCTGGCTGGTCCCCGGCGGCAAGTACGACACCCACCTGGTCAACGGCAAGCAGCTGATCGACCCGGCCAGCTTCCACTACATCGCCAGCGCGCCGCAGGGGCTGACGGCGCTGATGAAGGCGCCGATCAACGGCTTCGTCGACGCCGCGCTGATCATCGGCTTCGTGCTGATCGTCGGCGGCGCCTTCGCCGTGCTGCAAAAGACCGAGGCGGTCGACTCGATGATCAAATCGCTGGCGCGCGCGCACGACAGCTCGGTGTTCATCCAGCGGGCGCTGATCCCGGTGTTCGTCACCATGTTCTCGATCGGCGGCGCCACCTTCGGCATGAATGAGGAAGCCATACCGTTTATACTGATTTTCGTGCCGCTGGCGCTGGCCTTGGGGTATGACACCATCACCGGCGTGTCGATCCCCTTCCTCGGCTCGCAGGTCGGCTTCTCGGCCGCGTTCCTCAATCCGTTCAACGTCGGCATCGCGCAAGGCATCGCCGGCGTGCCGGTGTTTTCCGGCTGGGCCTACCGGGTGATCGTGTGGGTGATCGCCACCGCCGTCACCATCGTGTTCCTGATGTGGTACGCCGCGCGCGTCAAGAAGACGCCGCAGCTGAGCCCGACCTACGCGCTGGACCAGGACAAGCGCCGCGAGCAGCCGCACGGCCTGGGCGAATTCCACGGCATGACGGGTCGGCACAAGCTGGTGCTGGCGATCTTCGTCGGCTCGCTGATCGTCATGGTGGGCGGCGTGGTGGGCTACGACTGGTACATCCACGAAATCGCCGCCCTGTTCCTGACGATGGGCATCGTCATCGGCCTGGTGGGCGGGCTCGACTCGAACCAGATCGTCGAAGGCTTCATCCAGGGCGCGCGCGACCTGGTGGGCACGGCGCTGGTGATCGCGCTGGCGCGCGGCACCATGATCCTGGCGCGCGACGCCCACATCATCGACACCATGCTGCATGCGCTGATGCCGCTGGTGCAGTCGTCCAGCCCGATCTTCTCGGCATGGAAGATGTTCGGCATCCAGACCGTGATCAACTTATTCATCCACTCCGGCAGCGGCCAGGCCGCGCTGACGATGCCGATCATGGCGCCGCTGGCCGACCTGGTGGGCGTCACGCGGCAGACCGCGATCCTGGCGTTCCAGTTCGGCGAATTCACCACGCCGATGATCCCGACGTCGGGCATCACGGTGGGCGTCCTGGCGCTGGCGCGCATCCCGTGGATCACCTGGGCCAAATGGATGGTGCCGCTGCAACTGATCTACGCCGCGCTGGCCCTGGCCCTGCTGGTCCCGCCCTGCCTGATGAACTGGCAATAAAGCAATTTGGGGTCAAGTCTGACATTCGGACACGAGCTCTTCCGTAGCAGCCGCTACGGAAGAGCTCGTGTCCGAATGTCAGACTTGACCCCAATGTTTTTAGTTGCTGTAGATATTCGGGAAATAGCGCTCCATCAGCGTGGCCGGACGGGACGGCGCGGTGAAGCCGTACTGCGCGTACAGCCCGTGCGCGTCGGCGGTCGCCAGCGTGAAGCGGCGCAGGTTCTGCAAATCGGCATGCGCCAGCACCGCCTCCACCAGCTGCTTGCCGTAGCCCCGCCCGCGCACCTCCGGCAGCACGAACACGTCGACCAGGTTGGCGAAGGTGGCGCGGTCCGTCACCACCCGCGCGAAGCCGACCTGCCGCCCGCCCACGTAGGCGCCAAAGCACAGCGAATGCTCGATCGCCCGCTCCAGCACCGCCAGCGGCATGCCGATCGCCCATGTCGACTGCTCGCTGAGGAATTGATGGATCAGCGGCACGTCCAGATCCGCCTTGTTGGTGCTGATGTGCAGAGTCGTCATGATTTCGATGGGCAAAATGGTAATGTTGACATATTTTTGAGCAGCTGGCGGTTTATAATCGCTGCTGACATCAATCACCGCACACGCCTGCCCCACTATGACAGCACAACTTTCCAAAAAAAGCGAAGCCTGGTCGGCCCGTTTTAACGAACCCGTCTCCGACCTGGTCAAGCGCTACACCGCCTCGGTCTTCTTCGACAAACGCCTGGCCAAGGCCGACATCCAGGGCTCGTTGGCCCACGCCGAGATGCTGGCCGCGCAGGGCATCATCAGCGCCGCCGACCGCGCCGAGATCGAACGCGGCATGGCGCAGATCGCCGCCGAGATCGAAGCCGGCCAGTTCGAATGGCTGCTGGACCTGGAAGACGTCCACCTGAACATCGAAAAACGCCTGACCGAACTGGTGGGCGACGCCGGCAAGCGCCTGCACACCGGCCGCTCGCGCAACGACCAGGTGGCCACCGACATCCGCCTGTACGTGCGCTCGGCCATCGACGACGTGCTCGAGCTGCTGGCCGCGCTGCGCGGCGCGCTGACCGACCTGGCCGAGAAAAACGCCGACACCATCATGCCCGGCTTCACCCACATGCAGGTGGCGCAGCCGATCACCTTCGGCCACCACATGCTGGCCTACGTCGAGATGTTCGGCCGCGACGCCGAGCGCATGGCCGACTGCCGCAAGCGCGTCAACCGCCTGCCGCTGGGCGCGGCCGCGCTGGCCGGCACCACCTTCCCGATCGACCGCGTGCGCGTGGCCACGACGCTGGGCTTCGACGACGTCTGCCACAACTCGCTGGACGCCGTCTCGGACCGCGACTTCGCCATCGAGTTCACCGCCGCCGCCTCGCTGATCATGACCCACGTGTCGCGCATGTCGGAGGAGCTGGTGATCTGGATGAGCCCACGCGTGGGCTTCATCGACATCGCCGACCGCTTCTGCACCGGCTCGTCGATCATGCCGCAAAAGAAAAACCCGGACGTGCCGGAACTGGCGCGCGGCAAGACCGGCCGCGTGTACGGCCACCTGATGGGCCTGCTGACCCTGATGAAAGGCCAGCCGCTGGCCTACAACAAGGACAACCAGGAAGACAAGGAACCGCTGTTCGACACCGTCGACACCGTGGTCGACACGCTGCGCATCTTCGCCGACATGGCCGGCGGCATCAGCGTCAAGCCGGAAGCGATGCGCGCCGCCGCGCTGCAGGGCTACGCCACCGCGACCGACCTGGCCGACTACCTGGTCAAGAAGGGCCTGCCGTTCCGCGACGCCCACGAAGCCGTGGCCCACGCGGTGCGCGCCTGCGACGGCCTGAAGATCGACCTGTCGGAAATGTCGCTGGACCAGCTGCGCGCCTACTCCACGCTGATCGACGACGACGTGTTCGCCGTGCTGACGCTGGAAGGCTCGGTGGCCGCGCGCGACCACGTGGGCGGCACCGCGCCGGACCAGGTGCGCAAGGCCATCGCGCGCGTGCGCGGGCAGCTGGCCAAATAAAGGCCATGGCGCGCCCGACGCTCACCTACCGCAAACCGCAAGCGGGGCGCGATTACTGGGTCATCGACGACATCCTGCCGAACGCGCAGGAGGTGGCCCAACGCTGCTTCGCGCGCGAGGACTGGGAGCTGGGCGCGCCGCACCGCCCGGAGCCGTGGCCCGGCATGCGCAGCAAGGGCGCGCTGCTGCCGGACGAACTGGCGCGGGTGGAAGCCTGGGTCAGGAAGGTCACGGGCGCCAGGAAGCTGTGGCAGGAAGCCACGCCGCAGGGCAGCACCCTCAATCACAACTACGTGCAGCTGGTGGGCGGCATCGAGTCGGGCCCGCGCCCGCACACCGATTCGCTCAAGCTGTGCCGCTACGCCGCCGTGATCTACCTGTCGCCCGATCCGCTGCCGGCGGCCGGCACCTCGTTCTACCGCCTGCGCTACCCGGACGGCACGCTGGGCGGCAACTACTGCAGCCCGCCGCACGCCAACCTGCGCGAGGCGCTGGGCGTGACCAGCCTGCCCCCGCAGGCCTGGCACGAGGAGCAGCGCATCGACAACCGCTTCAACCGCATGCTGCTGTACCGCGCCAACCTGGTGCACTCGGCCAGCGGCTACTTCGGCTGCGACCATGACGACAAGCGCATGACCGCGGTCTTCTTCTGGATGGCCTGAGCCCCGGGTCTACTGGGTCACGATCTTCGACAGCACCGAGAACGCCGCGCCGGTCTGGTTCTGCTCCAGCAGGATGGTCAGCTCGGTGTAGGTGCAGATCATGTTGACCAGGTTGATCTTGTCCCACGCCAGCTGCTTGAGGATGGCGTGGTAGATACCCGGCGTGCGGCTGGTGTCCGGATTCAAATGCAAGGTCACCGCGTTCAGGTTGTTCTGGCGCGCCAGCAGCCGCTCGCCGGCGAACACCTCCTCGACCATCGTGGTCAGCACACGGCTGCTGATGACCATCACCTCGTTGACGCCGCGCGTGACGGTGACGAAGGCGCCGCGCATCGGCTCGGCCCTGGACAGCAGCCGCCGGTGGCACTCGTTGATGCTGTCCGAATAGCGGTAGGTGTACTCGGTCAGCTCGGTGCGCGTGGTCAGCTCGCCGGTCTTCTGCGCCAGCGCCAGCGGCTGGTTGCTGGCCTCCGGCAGGCGCTCGGCCACGCGGCGCAGCGCCATCACCACGGCCGCCTGGCCGACCGGCTTCCACATATCGCTCTCCAGCTGCGGCTGCAGCTGGCGCGCCAATTCCGACAGATTGATCAGATTGCGCCGCAACCCCTCGGTGAGAAACGACGAATCCATGACGATGCGTTCAACTTTGGTAGCAATCGACAGCATACAAGCTCCCCCTGTCCGCGCGCCGGCGGACAAAAACTCAACTAACAGCAGGCGCTGCGCCGCGCCGCGCCGTGGTCGGCGCCCGCGCGGCGACGCAAGCCCGCTGCCGGCGCCCCGGATGGAGGCGCGGCGGCAGTCAGGATGCGGCAAGCGGTGATAAATGGAGGGCGAAGCTAGTTCGGTGGCGGCGCCGTGGTGTGGGCGGCGCGCAGAGCGCGGGCGGAACTGACATTATGCGTTGGGTGTGCGGTCATTATTTTCTTCCTGTGGTTCCCGTTGCGCTTGTTACCAAGGGTCGTGCCCTGCGCTTTTTATAGGCCGGTCACGAACCATAATTCGTTCCGGCGTCAACTAGTTTAATTCGCAATATTAGAATTCTGCAACCACGATTTGCTGAAAAATTGGGCATAGTGTTGCGTAGCCACCGAAAATAGAGGGCGGCTTCTAGTTCGTTGTTGATACAAGACAAACCGCGCCTATCGTGCGCAATCATGCCGGCAACTTCTGGTATGACAGCCACCCGCCCCCGGGCCGGCGCCGCGCCGGAGTGTCTCATTTCAGACATTTTTTTCTTCCGCGACTAATTTTCCAAGTTTTTTGACTTCGTCAGCGCGACAGGAATAGTGTCGCCCCTACTCGCCGTTTTAGCCGCACAAAAACGCCGCGCGGCCAACCGCCGCCGCGGCGCCGGGAACGCCGAGTTGGCCACTATCCCGGCCAAGGCCGCACCTCGCGAAAAATCACAGACCCCATGGAGAAGAGATGAATTTACGTAAGACCCTACTCGCTGCATCCGTCGTCGCCGCATTGCCGATGATGGCCTCCAACGCAGCCCAAGCGGCGGCACAGCTCATGTCCGCGCCAGTGGCCCAGTCCTCTCCACAAGAGAGCGCCGGCCTGGTGGCCAAGATGGCCGCGCTCGACAGCCAGCGCGGCCTGTCCGCCGACCACAGCTTCCGCATCGCCAGCCAGCACCCCGGCGTGGTGGGCGAGAAGATCACCCGCGCCAACCACACGTACAAGGGCCTGCGCGTGTTCGGTTCGGAATCGGTGATCGTCACCAACAGCGCCGGCGACATCATCAGCGAATCGGTGGCGGACCGCCGCGCCGCGCTGGACGCGCCGGCCGCCGCGTCGCACGGCCGCTCGAGCACGGTCGCCCAGGCCGACTGGACGCCGACGCTGAGCGCCAGCGACGCCATCGCGCTGGTGGTCAAGGCGGTCGCGCCGAGTGGCACCCACCGCTGGCAGCCCAGCGCCGAACTGCTGATCTATCCGGTGATGAAATCGGTGCGCATCCCCTCGGCCGTGAACAAGTCCGAGTCGGCGCTCAACGCCATGGACCTGGAGCAGGTGGTCGACCACTACGAGCTGGCCTACTACGTGCAGACCCGCATGGCCGACAAAGGCAAGCCGGTGTACTTCGACACCATGGTCAACGCCAAGACCGGCGCCGTGATCACCCAGTGGAAAGCGCTGCAGACCGTGGTCGGCACCGGCAACAGCCAGTACAACGGCCAGGTGCCGATCCAGACCTCGCTGTCGGGCAGCACCTACAAGATGCTCGACTCCACCCGCGGCACCGGCGGCACCTACGGCGGCATGGCGATCACCAACGCCAACCACAGCTCGGCCAACAACCCGAACGCCGGCAGCATCTACACCAACACCACCAACGTCTGGGGCGACGGCCAGAACTACAACGGCGGCAGCACCACCAACGCCAACGGCCAGACCGCCGCGGTCAACGCGCTGTGGGGCCTGATGAACACCTACGACGGCCTGAAGAACGTGCTGGGCTGGCAGTCGCTGGACGGTAACAACACCGCCACCTACATCGCCGCCCACGTCGACACCGCCTACGACAACGCCTTCTACGACGACGGTTGCAAGTGCATGTACATCGGCGACGGCTCCAGCTTCTACAGCCTCGGTTCGATCGACGTGATCGGCCACGAGATGTCGCACGGCGTCACCGCCTCCACCTCCAACCTGAACTACTCGGGCGAGTCGGGCGGCCTGAACGAGTCCAACTCGGACATCGGCGGCGAGATGATCGAAGCCTACGCCCGCAACGGCGGCACCGGCAACGTGATCCCGGCCACCGGCAACGACTGGATGATGGGCAAGGAGATCAGCAAGTCCGGCCAGCCGCTGCGCTGGATGTACAAGCCAAGCAAGGACGGCAGCAGCCCGGACGCCTGGAGCAGCTCGCTGGGGAACCTGGACGTGCACTACACCAGCGGCCCGAACAACCGCATGTTCTACTTCCTGTCGCAGGGCTCGAACGCCAGCTCGACCAGCGACTACTACTCGAAATACCTGGTCAAGAGCCCGGCCGCGATGACCGGCATCGGCAACGACAAGGCGTTCCGCATCTGGTTCAAGGCCAACACCACCAAGTTCACCTCGTCGACCAACTACGCCGACGCCCGCAACAAGGTGCTGGCCGCCGCCACCGAGCTGTATGGCGCGGGGTCGAAGGAAGCGATCGCGGTGCAGCGCGCCTACGCGGCCATCAACGTCGGCGCCGACATCGATGAAACCGGCGCCACCGGCGGCGTGTCGATCACCACCCAGCCGTCCAACGTGACCGTGGCGGCCGGTTCCACCGCCTCGTTCAGCGTGGGCGCCAGCGGCGGCACCTCGCCGTACACCTACAAGTGGTACCGCAACGGCGCCGTCATCAGCGGCGCCACCTCGGCCACCTACTCGCTGACGGCGCAGACGGCCGACAACGGCGCGGTGTTCAACGCCGTGGTCAGCGACTCGTCGTCGCCGGTCAAGACCGCCACCTCGGGCAACGCCACGCTGACCGTCGGCTCCACCGGCGGCACCACCGAGCGCGTGACCAACGGCGGCTTCGAGTCCGGCGCCACCGGCTGGAGCGGCAGCACCGGCGTGATCGGCAACTACAGCGGCCAGACCGCTTACGAGGGCACCAAGTTCGCCTGGCTGGGCGGCAACGGCACCACCGCGTCCGAGACCATCACCCAGGCCGTGACGATCCCGTCGACCGCCACCGCGGCCACGCTGACCTTCGCGCTGCACATCGACACCGCTGAAACGGGCAGCACCGCCTACGACAAGCTGGTGGTGACCGTGAAGAACAGCGCCGGCTCGGTGCTGGGCACCCTGGCCACGTACTCGAACGTGAACGCGGCGACCGGCTACCAGGTGCGCACCTTCAACATGCTCGCGTACAAAGGCCAGACCGTCACGCTGTCGTTCGCGATGAACGAGGACTCGTCGCTGCAAACGTCGTTCGTGGTGGACAAGGTCAGCCTGATCACCCAGTAAATGTGGTAAGACAGTCCCCGCCTGACCCGACGGGGCTGTTTTTTTGCCGGGGCGGCAGTCCATCGCCGCCTCGTTTTTTTTCCTGGCTGAGCAAGCGATGCAGTTTCATCTCCAAGTGCAGGGCGGACCGTCAGGCCCGCAAACCATAGCGATCGACGCCGCCAGCGAGGCGGAGGCGATCCGCCAGGCGGCGCGCAATGGCTGGCGCGTGCTGGCCATCGGCAGTACCGAATCCATGGGTGCGGGGGCGCGTGCGTCCGCGCGCCCGGGCAAGCAAGCCTTCCCGCTGCTGCAATTCAGCCAGGAGCTATTGGCCCTGCTGGAGGCGGGCCTGAACCTGAGCGAGGCCACCGCCACCCTGCTCAACAAGGAAACCCGCGGCGGCGCGCGCGCCACGCTGGCCGCGATCCAGCGCTCGCTGCAACAGGGGAAAAGCTTCTCCGACACGCTGGCCGACTTCCCGGCCGTCTTCCCCGAACTGTATGTCGCCACCGTGCACGCGGCCGAGCGCTCGGGCAATCTGCCCGAGGCGCTGGCGCGCTTCGTCGGCTACCAGCTGCAGTTCGACGCCATCCGCAAGAAGCTGGTCTCGGCGGCCATCTATCCGGCCATGCTGCTGGTGGTGGGCACGCTGGTCACGTTGTTCCTGATGGGTTATGTGGTGCCCAAGTTCAGCGTGGTGTACGAAGGCTCGGGGCGCGAGATCCCGTGGGCCTCGCGCATGCTGCTGTCGTTCGGCCAGGCGCTGGCCGCGCATCCGTGGCTGTGCGCCGGCGCGCTGGCCGGCGTGGTGCTGGGCGTGGTGCTCGGCCTAGGCAACGCCGCGCTGCGCGGCCGGCTGGTGCTGGCCATCCTGCGCCTGCCGGTGTTGTCGGCCAAGGCCGCCGAGTTCCGCCTGGCGCGCTTCTACCGCGCGCTGTCGCTGCTGCTGCACGCCGGCATACCGCTGGCGAAGGCGCTGGCGATGACCAACGCCATGCTGCTGCCGGCGCAGCAGGTGCAGCTGGTGCAGACGCGCCGCGCGGTCGAACAGGGGCTGCCGTTTTCCACCGCGCTGGAACAGAACGCGCTGGCCACGCCGGTGGCGCAGTCGCTGCTCAAGGTCGGCGAGAACACCGGCCGGCTGGGCGACATGCTGGAACGCTCAGCCAAGTTCCACGACGAGGAATTCGCCCGCTGGGTGGACTGGGCCTCGCGCCTGCTGGAACCCGCGCTGATGACGGTGATCGGCGTGGTGATCGGCGGCGTGGTCGTATTGATGTACATGCCGATCTTCGAATTGGCCGGGAGTCTGTCATGAACGCACGCGAACCGGCTGTCCTCAGCCCCGAGATGCTGCACGGCGCGCGCGCCGCCGCGATGGCGCAGGGCCGGCCGGCCATGGCGCTGCTGCAGGAAACCTGCGGCCTGACGCCGGAGGAGCTCACGCGCCAATTGGCCACGCTGTTCTGCTATCCGGCCTGGCCGATGAGCAGGCTGCAGGCGGCGCTGCCGGCGTTCAACCTGTTGTCCTACACCGATTGCGCGCAGCGCGACTGCGTGCTGCTGCGCGAAGGCGGCGACGGCGGCGATGCGGGCGCCGCCGGCGCGGCGCCGGTGCTGGTGATCGGTAATCCCTTCGCCGAGGACACGCTGCAGTGGGCCGGCTACGCCATCGGCTGCGCCTACACGGTGGCGCTGGCCCATCCCGACGACCTGGCCGCCTATCTGGCGCAGCAGGAAAGCGTGCAGCAGGCCATGCAGGACATGATGGAGGACGGCAGCCATGGCGAGACGGCGGGCCTGGACCAGACCATCGAGGACATCTCGCTGATACGCATCAGCGAAGACAGCAGCCCGGTGGTCAAGCTGGTCAACTCCACCATCTACGACGCGCTGAAGTTCCAGGCCAGCGACATCCACCTGGAGTGCGACGCCGCCAGCCTGGTGATCAAGTACCGCGTGGACGGCGTGCTGGTGCAGGCCGGCACGGTGCAGGGCCTGCAGATGGCCGAGCAGATCATCTCGCGCATCAAGGTGCTGGCGGAGCTGGACATCGCCGAGCGCCGCGTGCCGCAGGACGGCCGCTTCAAGGTGCGCGTCAAGGGCAGCGAGATCGACTTCCGCGTCTCCATCATGCCCAACATCTTCGGCGAGGACGCGGTGCTGCGCCTGCTGGACCGGCGCGCGCTGACCGAGGCCGCCGCGGCGCTGCGGCTGGAGAGCCTGGGCCTGAACGACGACGCCATCGCGCAGATCCGCCGCCTGGCCGCCAAGCCGCACGGCATGCTGCTGGTGACCGGGCCGACCGGCTCGGGCAAGACCACCACGCTGTACGCCGCCATCACCGAGATCAACACGGGCCGCGACAAGATCGTCACCATCGAGGACCCGGTGGAATACCGGCTGCCGCGCGTGCTGCAGATTCCCGTCAACGAGAAGAAGGGCCTGACCTTCGCGCGCGGGCTGCGCTCCATCCTGCGCCACGATCCGGACAAGATCATGATCGGCGAAATCCGCGACGACGAGACCGCGCAGATCGCGGTGCAGGCTTCGCTGACCGGCCACCTGGTGTTCACCACGGTCCATGCCAACAACGTGTTCGACGTGGTGGGCCGCTTCCTGCACATGGGCGTGGACCCGTACAGCTTCGCGGCGGCGCTGAACGGCATCGTCGCCCAGCGGCTGCTGCGCCTGAACTGCGAACACTGCGCGGTGGACGTGGCGCCCGATCCGCAGGACCTGGCCGACAGCGGCCTCGCCGCCGGCGACGTGCGCGAGTGGCGCTTCAAGGCCGGCGGCGGCTGCGGCCATTGCCGCGGCACCGGCTACAAGGGCCGCAAGGCGGTGGCCGAGGTGCTGATCCTGAACGACGCCATGCGCGAGATGATCTGCACCCGCGCGCCGGTGAGCCGCATGAAGGAGGAAGCCGCGACCATGGGCTTCCGGCTGGCGCGCAGCGCCGGACTGGATCTGGTGCGGCAGGGAGAAACGACTTTAGTGGAGCTCAATCGTGTCACTTATTGAACGCATTTCGCGGCTGGTGCCGGGCCGGGCGCGATCGTCCTTGTCACCGTCGTCGCCACGGGCATCGCTGGTGCCGCTGGCGCAGCGCCGGCTGCGCGTGCTGCTGTCGCCGCAGCAGGTGTTGTGCGTGGTCCGCCATGGCGGGCGGCTGGTGGATGGCAGCGCGCGACAGATCGCCGTCGACGGCACCGGCAGCCACTGGCAGGCAGCCATCGACGCGCTGCGCACGCTGTTGCAGCAACCGGACATCGCCGCGGCCAGGCTGCCGCTGGAGATCAGCCTGTCGGGCCGCTGGAGCCAGCTGGTGCTGGCGCCGTGGAGCGACGCGCTGCTGTCCGAACCATCGGCCAGCCGCTTCCTGCAAACGCAGTTGGCGGCCCTGTACGGCGATAACGCGCGCGGCTGGAGCGTGGTCGGCGACGACGCGCCATACGGCCACACGCGCCTGGTATGCGGCGTCGACAGCACGCTGCTGCAAGCGCTGAAGGACGTCGCCGCCGAATGCGGCCACGCCTGCCGCGTGATCGAACCGCTGCTCGCCACCGCCCTGCGCACGCTGGAAGCATCGCCGCCCAAGCGGAGGCGCAAGGCCCCGGACGCCGCCACCGGCACGCTGTCGCGGATCGACGCCGCGCCCGAAGCCACCGGCACGCTGTCGCGGATCAAGGGCTCGGCCGACGCCGTCGGCGCGCTGGCGCTGATCGAGCCTGGCCGCATCACGATGGCGGCGCTGCGCGACCGGCGCATCGTCGCCATCCAGTCGCAGCCTGGCAGCGAGGCGTGGCGGCTGGAACTGCCGCAAGCCTGGCAGCGCTGGACACTGCGCGCGCCCGAATTGGCCACCATCGAGCAGGTCGCCGTCACGGACCTGAGCGCGCTGCCGCCGGCGCACGCGTTCGCGCCGGCCGCCGCGCTGCACCTGGTCCCCGACGCATTGCCATCACGCTTCCATCTGAGCGCCAATCCCTTCGGCGAGCGCGCCGCCGTCAGCGCACCGGCGGCGCAAACGCCATCGCCCACCAACAAGCCGGAGGTGGCGGCATGACGCACCTGAACTTCCTGCCGCGTGCCGCGCAGCCAACCGGCTGGCGCCTCGCCTTGCTGGCCGTCGGTGCGCTGATGCTGCTGCCCGCCGCCGCCAACTGGATCTCGCAACTGCAAACCGTCAACCGCCTGGAAGCGCGGCTGAACGCTCAAACGGCCGCCACGCAGCCGACGCGTCTCACGCGCCCCGCGCTGGCGCCCGCGCAGCAGCACGAGCAGGATCTGCAGGTCAAGGCGGTGGCGGAAGCGGTGCGCCAGCTCAACCTTCCCGTCACGCGGCTGATCAAGGCCGTCGTCGCGCCGGCCGACGTGCGGGTGGCCCTGCTGGCGCTGGACCTGAACGGCCAACCGCCGCAGGACGGCGCCGACGCCGCCGTGCCATCCGGCGCTCTGAAGATCACCGCCGAGGCGGAAACCGCGCAAGACATGATCAACTACCTGGCCTTCCTCAACCAGCAGCCGATGTTCCGCTCCGTGTACCTGATCAAGCACGAGATGGCGGCCGGCGCCGGCGAACGGCCCTATCACTTCCAGCTGGAGGCCCAATGGCGGCAATAAAGTCCGGCGCGCTGCCCAAGCTGAAGCTCGCGCCCAATCTCGCGCCAAGGCTGGCGTGGCAAACGCGCCGCCTGCTGCGCCAGACCGGCCCCGGCGCGGTGGCCGGCATCGCCTGCGCGCTGCTGGCCGTGCTGGCGCAATGGCACGCCACGCAGCTCGACCAGAGCCAGGCCACGCTAACGCGGCAACTCAACGCCGCCGCGCGCGCCGCCGTGCCGCACACACCCGCGCCAACCGCCGCCGGCGGCGTGGCCGCGTTCTACGCCTACCTGCCCGCGCACGACGCGATCCCCGACCAGCTCAAGGAACTGGTGAAGGTGGCGCAGCAGAGCGGCATAGCGCTCACCAAGGCGGAATACAAGCCCGAGATGGACGCCAAGGCCGGCTTCCTGCGCTACCGCATCACGCTGCCCGTCAAGGCCGACTACGCGAGCGTACAGGCCTTCATCATCGGCGCACTGCAGGCACTGCCGACGCTGACCCTCGATTCGGTCGCCTTCAAGCGCGAGCAGATCGAGTCCGGCGAGATCGACGCCCGCATCCAGTTCGTGCTGCTGGTTCGGCAGGAGGCGCGGCGATGAGAAAGATCGTGATCGGCGCCGCCGCTGTCGCCACCCTGCTGGCCGCATGGTTGGCGCCCGACCAGGACGGAGGCGTGGTCGGCCCCGCGGCAGCCACCACGCGCGAAGCCGCGCCGGCATCCGCCGCGCCAGCGCAGATAGCGGCATCCGCCCCGCCAGCCGACGCCGTAGCCGCCACCGCCCCCGGCGCGGACGGCATCGACCTGCAAATCCATCCGCGCGTCGCCGACGACGAAATGGGCAACGTGTTCGCCAAGCAAAGCTGGGCGCCGGAGACGCCGAAGAAAATCATGATGGATCAGGCGCAGGCGCAGCAAGCGGCACAAGTAGCCAACGCGCCAGCCGGCCCGCCCGCCCTGCCCTTCCAGTTCATGGGCCGCTTCACGGACGAAGGCAAGACCGCCTACTTCCTGCAAGTCGACGGCCAGAACGTCGTCGCCCGTCCCGGCGAAAAAGTCAACGACAGCTACCTGCTCGACAGCGTCAGCGGCAATACGATGAACTTCGTCTACCTGCCGCTCAACCAGAAACAAACCTTAGTCGTAGGGGACACCAATTGAAACCAACCGCATACCGTCTGCACCTGCTGGCCGTCACGCTGCTGCTGAGCGCCTGCGCCGGCAGCCAGACCTTCAAGGAAGGCAACGCCCTGCTGGACGCCGGCCAGATCGACCAGGGCCTGGCCAAGCTGGAACAGGCCTCGCGCGACGATCCGCACAACGCCGAATACCGCATCGTCCTGCTGAACCGCAAACTCAAACTGGTCAACGCCATGAACAGCCGCGCCGACACGCTGCGCCTGAAAGGCCAGGCCGCCGAAGCCGGCGTGCTGTACGAACAGGCGCTGGCCATCGACCCGGCCAACCTCGTGGCGCGGCAAGGCAAGGCCACGCTGGCGCAGGACCAGCGCCACCAGCAGGCCATGGGAGAAGCGGAAGCGCTGCTGCAGCGCGGCGGCGACGCCAATCTGGCGCAGGCGCAGGAGCTGCTGCGCCCTCTGCTGGTGGAACGCCCCAACCAGCGCGAGCTGCTGCGCCTGAAAACCCAGATCAACGACGCCCAGACCCGCCTGCGCCCCGCCAGCGGGCGGCTGGCGATGGCCTACCGCAAACCGGTCACGCTGGAGTTCCGCGACGCGCCGCTGCGCGCCGTGTTCGATTTCATCAGCAAGGTGTCGGGCCTGAACTTCGTGTTCGACCGCGACGTCGATCCCAACCTGCGCGCCACCATCTCGGTGCGCGACACCAGCATCGAGGAAGCCATCGGCATGCTGTTGAGCGCCAACCAGCTGGAGCAAAGCGTCACCGGCGACCGCTCGATCACCATCTACCCCAACAACCCGCAGAAGCAGAAGGACTACCAGCAGCTGCTGGTGCGCAGCTTCTTCCTCGCGAATTCCGACGTGAAGACGGTGGCGTTCTCGCTCAAGACGCTGCTGAAGGCGCGCGACATCGTCACCGATGAACGCATCGGCACCATCATCATGCGCGACACGCCGGAGATGATACGCATGGCCGAACGCATCATCGCTGTGCAGGATGTGGCCGACCCCGAAGTGATGCTGGAGGTGGAGGTGCTGGAAGTGAAGCGCTCGCGCATCCAGGAGCTGGGCGTGCGCTGGCCAGACACCGTCGGCCTGACCCTGCTGGGCAGCGGCCAGTATGGCGCGCTGACCGTGGGCGACCTGCACAAGATCAGCGGCAGCACCATCGGCCTTGGCTTCGGCAGCGTGACCATCAACGCCAACAAGAACGACACCGACAGCAATATCCTCGCCAATCCCCGCATCCGCGTGCGCAACAAGGACAAGGCCAAGGTGCTGATCGGCGACCGCGTACCGGTGATCACCGTCACCACCAACAACGGCGTCAGCTCGGACAGCGTGAACTACGTGGACGTGGGCCTCAAGCTGGACGTGGAGCCCAACGTCTACCTGGATGACGAGGTGGCGATCAAGATCAACCTGGAGGTCAGCAGCGTGGTCAAGGAGATCGTCAGCAAATCCGGCACGCAGGCCTACCAGATCGGCACCCGCAGCGCGGCCACCGTACTGCGTCTGAAGGATGGAGAGACGCAGGTGCTGGCGGGCCTGATCAGCGACGAAGACCGCACCACCGCCAACAAGGTGCCCGGCGTGGGCGAGCTGCCTGTGTTGAGCCGTTTGTTCGGTACCCAGAAGGACGATTCCACCCGCAGCGAGATCGTGCTGTCGATCACGCCGCGCGTGCTGCGCTCCATCCGCCGGCCGGAATTGTCGGCGGCGGAGTTCAACTCCGGCACCGAAACCGATATCGGCGGCCGCAGCCAGATGGGCACCACGCTGGCCGCCGTCCCCGACACGGCGGCCGACATGGCGCCCACGCCACGCGACGCCGCACCGGCATTGGCGCCCGGCGGCTCGGATACGGCCGGAAACTCCGGCAGCACGGGCATGACCGGCGGCTCGGCCATGACCGGCGGCTCCGGGATGACCGGCGGCGCCGGAGCGCCCGGCGGCGACGCCACGTCCGCGCCGCCATCCAAGCCGCAACCGGTCAATCCCGTCCCGTACACGCCGCCGAAGAAGGGGCAGTAGCCATGCAGCGCAAGGCCCAACGCGGCTTCACCTTCATCGAGTTGATGATCACATTGTCCATCCTCGCCACGCTGGCGATGGTGGCTGCGCCGATGGCGCAGGTGGCGCTGCAGCGCGAGAAGGAGCACCAGCTGCGCGCCGCGTTGATCGAAATCCGCGAAGCCATCGACGCCTACAAGCGCGCCGCCGACAACGGCCGCATCAAACTGGCGATGGGCGATTCCGGCTATCCGAAAAAGCTGGAAGACCTGGTCACCGGTGTGCCGGACCAGCGCAGCCCACGCAAGCAAAATATGTACTTCCTGCGCCGCATTCCGCGCGACCCGTTCGCGCCGGCCGACGGCAACACCGGCGGCTTCGCCAGCAGCGCAGCCAGCGGCGGCTGGGCCGTGCGCTCCTACGCCTCACCGCCGGACAATCCGACCGAAGGCGAGGACGTGTTCGACGTCAGCTCACGCTCCGCCGTCATGGGCCTGAACGGCATCCCCCTCAAACAATGGTGACGTCATGAAGCGCAACAAGGGATTCACGCTGGTCGAACTGCTGGTGGTGTTGGCGATTATCTCGCTGCTGCTCACCATCGCGCTGCCGCGCTATTTCAGCTCGGTCGACAAATCGAAGGAAGTGGCGCTGCGCGAGAACCTGCAAGTGCTCCGCAGCGGCATCGACAAATATTACGCCGACAAGGGCGAGTACCCGGCGGCGCTGGCGGACCTCGTCACACAGCGCTACTTCCGCAAGGTGCCGCTGGATCCGGTGACGGAATCGGCCACCACCTGGCTGCTGCTGCCGTCCGCCGACGCCGAAAAACCCGGCGTGGCCGACATCCGCAGCGGCGCCAAAGGAAAGACCCGCGATGGCACGCCATACGAACAGCTTTAGACGGCAACGCGGCTTCGCCTATCTGTGGACACTGATGCTGGTGGCCTTCATGGGTGTCGGCCTGACCATTGCAGCCGACCTGTATGCGACCGCCATGCGGCGCGACAAGGAGCGCGAGCTGCTGTTCATCGGCCACGAATTCCGCCACGCGCTGGAGGCCTACAACAAGGCCAACGGCGCCGGCCAGTATCCGCTGACGCTGGAAGATCTGCTGAAAGACCCGCGCTTCCCCAGCGCCAAACGCCACCTGCGCCGCCTGTACAACGATCCGATCACCGGCAAGCCCGATTGGGCGCTGGTGCTGCAACAGGGCCGCATCGTCGGCATCCGCTCCACCTCCGCCCAGCGCCCCATCAAGCAGGATAACTTCGACGACGACGACGCCGGCCTGGCGAAAAAGCCGCGCTACGCCGACTGGCTGTTCACCTATCCGCACGACCTGTTCACCGTGCCGCAGAATGCGGATGCCAAACGCTGACTGGTTGCGAAGTTATTGATCTTGGACAGAACGTCCCTCCCATCCGCGATCTAGCGTGATTCATCCGCCACGCGGAATCGGCGACATCATTCGATGCCAGCTGGAACGGTTGAAATTGGGAGGATGAGATGATCCTGCGTACACGCCTGCTTACCGTCACCACCGCCGTCGCCGCCGCGACGTCGCTGCTGGCCGCCACCGCGACGCTCGCGGCAGACCAATTGATGGCCCCACCGGTCAACACGCTCACGCCGCAGGACAGCTCCGGCCTGGTCGCGAAGCTGGTGGCGATGGAGGCCGCGCACGGCGTGCCGCCGGACCTGAGCTTCCGCATCAGCAGCGTCCATCCCGGCGCGGCCGGACAGAAGATCGTCCGCACCCGGCACACGTACAAAGGCTTGCCGGTGTTCGGCTCGGAGTCGGTAGTGGTCACCGACGCGGCGGGCAATATCGTCAGCGTCTCGACCGCCGACCGGCGCGGCCAGCTGGCCGCAGGCCTGGCGCCCTCCTCGCTCAGCGACACGGTGCCCACGCTGAGCGCCGGCGACGCCATCGCCGTGGCGGCCAAGTCGGTCGCGCCGCGCGCCACGAATCGCTGGCCCCCCAGCGCCGAGCTGACGATCTACCCGATCATGAAGACGGTGCGCATGCCCTCGGCCGCCGGCAAGGCCGACGCCGACCTCAATGCGCTGGACGTGGAGGAAGTGGTGGACCGCTACGAGCTGGCCTACTACGTCAAGCTGCGCCTGGCCGAAGACGGCAAGCCGGTCTACTTCGACATCGTCGTCAACGCGAAGACCGGCGCCATCATCGCACAATGGCAGGCGCTGAAGACGGTGGTCGGCACCGGCAACAGCCAGTACAACGGCCAGGTGCCGATCCAGACCTCGCAGGCCGGCAGCGGCTACCAGATGCTGGACAACACGCGCGGCACCGGCGGCAAATTCGGCGGCATGGCGATCACCAACGCCAACCACAGCCCGGCCAACAACCCCGACCCCGGCGCCATCTACGTCAACGGCACCAACGTCTGGGGCGATGGCCAGAACTACAACGGCGGCAGCACCACCAACGCCAACGGCCAGACCGCCGCGGTCAACGCGCTGTGGGGCCTGATGAACACCTACGACGGCTTAAAGAACACGCTGGGCTGGCACTCGCTGGACGGGAACAACACCGCAACCTACATCGCCGCCCACGTCGACACGTCCTACGACAACGCCTTCTATGACGACAGCTGCAAATGCATGTACATCGGCGACGGCTCCAGCTTCTACAGCCTGGGTTCCATCGACGTGATCGGCCATGAGATGTCGCACGGCGTCACCGCGTCGACGGCGGACCTGGTGTACTCCGGCGAATCCGGAGGCTTGAACGAATCGAACTCCGACATCGGCGGCGAAATGATCGAGGCCTATGCCCGCAACGGTGGCACCGGCGCGGTGATTCCGGCCACCGGCAACGACTGGATGATGGGCAAGGAGATCAGCAAGAGCGGCCAGCCGCTGCGTTGGATGTACAAGCCAAGCAAGGATGGCCGCAGCCCGGACGCGTGGAGCAGCACGATCAAGAACCTGGACGTACACTATTCCAGCGGGCCGAATAACCGCATGTACTACTTCCTGTCGCAGGGTTCCAACGCCGATCCGGCCTCCGACTACTACAGCAAATACCTGGTCAGGAGCCCGGCCGCGATGACCGGCATCGGCAACGACAAGGCTTACCGCATCTGGTTCAAATCGCTGACCACCAAGTTCACCTCGGCGACCAACTACGCCGACGCTCGCACCAAGGTGCTGGCGTCGGCGCAGGAGCTGTATGGCGCCGGCTCGAAGGAGGCCATCGCGGTGCAGCGCGCCTACGCGGCGATCAACGTCGGCGCGGACGTCGACGAATCCGGATCCACCGGCGGCGATGTCACGATCACCCAGCAGCCGGCCGGCGTGACCGTGGCGCCGGGCGCCGCCGCGTCGTTCAGCGTTGGCGCCAGCGGCGGCACGCCGCCCTACTCCTACAAGTGGATGCGCAATGATGCGCCAATCGCAGGTGCCACGTCGGCCACCTACTCGCTGACCGCGCAGCTGTCCGACAACGGCGCAATGTTCAACGCGGTCGTCAGCGATGCATCATCGCCACCGAAGAGCGCCACCTCGGCCAAGGCGACATTGACGGTAACCGCCGCTGGTGGCGGCAATGAGCTGGTGACCAACGGCGGCTTTGAAAACGGCACCACGGGCTGGCACGGCACCACCAGCGACATCGGCAGCTTCTCCGGCCAGCAGGCCTACGAAGGCACGCGCTACGCCTGGATGGGCGGTAACGGCTTCTACGCCATCGAAACGCTGACCCAGCCGGTGACGATACCTGCAAACGCCGCGTCGGCGATGCTGACCTTCGCGCTGCATATCGACACCGACGAAACCGCCCACAAGATCTACGACCGCCTGACCGTCACCGTGAAGAGCAGCAGCGGCGCGGTGCTGCGCACGCTGGCCAACTGGTCCAACCTCGACGCCGCCGACGGCTACCAGATCCGCAGCTACGACCTGTCGGCCTTCAAGGGCCGCACGGTGACGCTGTCCTTCGCCATGCGCGAGGACAGCGGCAAGCAGACCTCCTTTGTGATCGACAAAGTCAGCCTGCTGACGAAGTAATCAACGAAGGGTGACGAACACCGGGTTCGAATAGAACCACAGGCTGCGGTAGTTACGGTCGTTGATGTCGTTGAAGCGCGCCGTGTTGTCGGTGGTGCCGGTGCGCTGGTCCGCCAGCGGTTCGCCGTCCTGGGTCAGGCCGGCGACGTCGGTGCCCAGGTTGGTGCCGCGCAGGCGGTAGTACTGGTTCTTGCTGGCGGTGGTTTCATAGCTGATGCTGAAGTAGCCGTCCGCATCGACCTTCCAGTCCGCGCTGGTGAAGCGCTTCACCACGCGCGCGCTGGCGTTGGTGGCCACGCTGTAGGCCGCGCTGCCCGGCGTGGCCTTGGCGTTGACGTCGCCGACGATCAGGTCGACGTGGTCGACCACCGGCTTGACGTTGGCCGCCGTGCCGCTGTCGACCGGCTTCTCGTAGTTGTTCTTCGCCGGCGACTTGAAGCGGATGGTGATCGTCACCTTGTCGCCGCTGGCGACCTTCAATTCGCCGCCCATCTCCTTGCGGTCGTCCTTGCTGGCCAGGTTGAAGTCCAGCGCGTTGATCAAGTCCCCGTAGACCGAGAACATTTTGCCCGAGCGCAGACCTTGCAGCAGGTCCTTGGCGGCCGGCTTGCCCTGGGCGCTGTTGAAGACGTAGTTCTTCGCGTACTCACCGGGGAAGTAGCCGCTGCTGTTGCCGCCGACGATTTTGAAGTGGGTGTCCGAGTCGGTCAGGTTCCAGATGCGGCGGCCCTCGCCGAGCAGCGCATCCCACACGCCGCCGACCTTGGCGACGATGTAATCGACGCCGCCGTATGCGCGCAGCGGCGCGTTCTCCGGCGTGTAGGCGGCCGTGTAGCCGCCACGATCCGGCTCCATCTGGTTGCCGACCATGCCTTCGATGGCGAACACGATGTTCGGCGCGATGTCGTTGAAGCGGCGGAAGTCGTCGATGGTGTAGCTGCCCTTGTTGCGCGATGGATGATTGACCACGGCGTAGCTGGTGTCCGGGTAGTTGTCCTTCAACCAGCTGATAGCCTTGAGCGCGTCGTCGGCGCTGGTGTTGTAGCGGGTGGTTCCGTACTTAGACTTCCACGCGGCGACATCGGCGGCATCGAACAGCGCCGGATCGCGGGTGGTGAACAGGTATTCGAACTCCTTCATGCCCTTGGTGCTGGAGGCCAGCTTGTCGCTGCCCTCGAACAGGCCGATGCCGATGTGGTCATGGGTCGGCATGTCCCATTCGAAGCCCGAGAAGATCAACTTGTCGGCGTAGGTGCCGGCCGCCTGCAATGCCTGCACGTGCGGGATCTCGTAGCGTTCCACACCGATCGACAGCGGAATCCCTGCCGGCAGCGACGCGCCCTTTTCGTCACGCGACGACAGACGCAGGTGGTTGCTGATCGCCATCCAGTCCAGGCCATAGCTGGTGAAGGCCTTGCCCAGCACCTTGTCCAGCGTCTGGCTGACGTCCGTGTCGGGCGACTGCGTGGTGTGGGTGTGCAGGTCGCCGGCGATCCAGCGGCCGGCCGGCAGCGGCGGCACGACAACATCCGCTGGCTGGTCGCCGCCGCAGGCGACAGCGGTCAGCATGATGGCAATGGCGGTGGGAATCAGCAATTGGCGTGGGCGGAAATGGGAAACGAACGACATGATAAGTGAGTCCTGAAAGTAGATGCGGAGTTCGGCACATTAGCATCGGACTATTACCTGCCTATGACTTGGCGGCGCGTGCAAAACTGCTATGATCGTCGGCTGGCGCAGACCAAGATCCGCGCGGCTACGAAAATCACACCAGGGATATAAAAATGACTATTGGCGGAAAAACCATGGAAGAGGCATTGGCCTCGCTGTCCGACATGACCGGGGGCGCTATCCCCATCGGCAAGGATGAACACCTCCAGCGCCTGGCGCGCGCACAGGCTTACATGCGTGACCAGGGTATCGCGGCGATCTACGTCAACGCCGGCTCCAACATGACCTACTTCACCGGCACAAAGTGGAGCGCGAGCGAACGCATGGTCGGCGCCATCCTGCCGGCCAACGGCGCGGTGGAGTACATCGCCCCCGCCTTCGAAGAGAGCACGCTGAAGGATTTCATGCGGGTCGAGGGCAACGTCAATACGTGGCACGAGCATGAGAGCCCGTACCAGCTGTTCATCGATACGCTCAAGCGCATGGGCATAGCGCCGGCCGCCGCCGGCGGGACCGCGCCACGCATCGGCATCTGCGAAAGCGCGGCCTTCTTCATCTACGACGGCATCCGTCCGCTGGCCGATGGCTACGCGCTGGAGAATGCGCGCCAGGTCACGGCGCACTGCCGCACCCGCAAGTCCGCCAACGAGATCGCGCTGATGCAGCGTGCCAAGGACATGACGCTGGCCGTGCACGTGGCCACCGCAAGCATACTGCGCGAGGGGATCACCACGGTCGAAGTGGAGGAGTTCATCAACCGCGCGCACCGCAAGGTCGGCGCATCCGGTTCGTACTTCGTGATCGTGCTGTTCGGCGAGGCGACCGCGTATCCGCATGGCGTGAGCTATGTGCAAACGTTGCAACGGGGCGACACTGTGCTGATCGATACAGGCTGCAAACTGCACAACTACATTTCCGACATCACGCGCACCTACGTGTACGGCGAGATCAGCGAGCGTCAGCGCTCGGTGTGGAACAGCGAGAAGGCGGCGCAGCTGGCGGCCTTCAACGCGGCGCAGCTGGGCGTGCCGTGCGAGCAGGTGGACATGGCGGCGCGCCGTTCGCTGGAGGCCGACGGTTTCGGCCCCGGCTACAAGCTGCCAGGCCTGCCGCACCGCACCGGCCATGGCATCGGCCTCGATATCCACGAATGGCCTTACCTGGTCGGCGGCGACAAGACGCCGCTGGACGTGGGCATGTGCTTCTCGAACGAGCCGATGATCTGCATCCCCGGCGAATTCGGCGTGCGCCACGAGGACCATTTCTACATGACGGAAAACGGTCCGAAGTGGTTCACCGAACCGGCGCACAGCATCGACGATCCGTTCGGTCTGCGCAAGTAACGAGCCTGCTTGATCCTCCACAAGCAAGGTAATACTATGTTTGACGGTTGCTTCGATGCGACCTAGTCTTACTGAGTATGACCTTTGTTGGAGGAGTCATGGATGCAGAAGCCACCATACGCCGTCAGGGCAATTCCATCGGACTGGCCCTGCCGCCATCCATTTTGCGGCACATGGGTTTCGCGGTAGGCCAGACGGTATCGCTGCAGGCGACTCCAGACGGCTTGCTCATCAAGGCGAAGCGCAGCCGTCTGACCGCCGCCGAGCTCAATGCCCAGTGCGATCCTAAAGCACCTATGCCGGACGATCTTCGGGCATGGGAAAACATGCCGCCTGCGGGCTCCGAACGATGAAGCGCCGTAGTCCCCGGCAGGGCGATATTTATCTCATATCGATGGATCCCACGATCGGTACGGAGATCCATGGCATGCGGCCGGCTTTGGTATTGTCCAACGCCGAGTCCAACAAACAGGGACGCGCGCTGATGGCGCCAATTACGCAAGGCGCAGACCTCGACCGGGTTCGCGGCTGGGCAACCACTTTGATGGGAACCGGCACCCGAACCCAAGGCGCCGCGATCATCAATCAGGCTCGTTTCCTTGACTATGTGGCGCGCAAGGCCAGGTTCGTTGAAGGGACGCCGTCAGAAGTCTCGGACGACGCCATGGCAAGGCTATTGGCGGCATTGGACACCGAGGATAGGGCTTGATTGTCAGCTTGCGAGGTGGCCGACTGCAGTTTTACAGCTGCCGGCGTTTCAGCGAGATGTAGAAGTGCAGCGGTACGGTGACGGGAATCTCGTCGCCGTCGGTCGCGCCGATGATGATGCGGTTGGAGTCCCAGCTTAGCCAGCGCGGGCCTTTGGACTTGTAGATGCGCCCTTCCGGGCCCTCACCGGCAAGCACGAAGCCCGCCTGCTCCACGCGGCCAAGGAAGGCAATTCGGCCCGTGGCCTTCACCGTGCCGCGCACCGGCAATGAAGAGAACACCGACGGCGCCATGCCGATCAAGCCGCCGATCACCACAGCAGAAAAGACCCCGGACGGCTGCCACCATTCCAGCAATAGCACCTCCGCGAACAGGAGGGCGACAATCCCGGCCAGGATGGCCCAGTCGCGCGCGCTGCGCAGCGGGTTCATTCCGATTGAACGCCTGTTGATGGTGCATGCCATGCCCGCTCTCCGCCATTGCCAAGAAAGCAGCCATTCTGCACCGGTGCTCACGAAAAATCCAGCCATTCCGGATGCGCTTCCCGCGCCGCGCCGTCCTCGCATCCTCAGGCACAGGCTAGCGCCTGTAGCGATCAGCCGCGCTTCATCACCAGCGTCAGGATGTCGTAGCTGGCCACCAGTTCGTCGTTCTGGTTGGTCACCTGCACGTCCCACGCGACCACGCCCTGGCCGACGCCTTTGTCGTCGGTGCGGTTGCGGTCCACCTTGCGCTTGCAGGTCAGGCGCGCGCGGATGGTGTCGCCGATGGCGACCGGCGTAATGAAGCGCAGGTTGTCCAGGCCGTAGTTGGCCAGCACCGGACCGGGCGCCGGCGAGACGAACAGGCCGGCGGCGGCCGATAGCACGAAGTAGCCGTGCGCGATGCGCTTGCCGAACTGCGTGTCCTTGGCGGCGATGTCGTCGAAGTGCATGTAGAAGTAGTCGCCGGAGACGCCGCCGAAGTTGACGATGTCCGCTTCGGTCACCGTGCGGCGGTGCGTCAGCAGCGAGTCGCCCATCTTCAGGTCTTCGAAGTAGCGGCGGAATGGATGGACTTCGCTTTCCTGCACTTTGGCGCCGCGCACGTATTCGCCGGTGACGGCGGCCAGCATGGTCGGCGAGCCTTGCACGGCGGCGCGCTGCAGGAAGTGGCGCACCGCGCGGATACCGCCCAGTTCCTCGCCGCCGCCCGCGCGGCCAGGGCCGCCGTGCTTCAGCTGCGGCAGCGGCGAGCCGTGGCCGGTGGAGTCCACCGACGCTTCGCGGTCCAGGATCAACACGCGGCCGTGCGAGGCGGCGGCCATCGGCACGGCGTAGGCGGCGATGGCCGGCTCCTTGGTCACCAGCGTGGAAACCAGCGAGCCCTTGCCGCGCGCGGCCAGCGCCAGCGCTTCGTCGATGCCGTTGTAGCTGATAATGGTACTGACCGGGCCGAAGGCTTCGATGTCGTGCACCGCGTCGTTGCGCATGCCGTCGCGGCACAGCAGCAGCGTCGGCGAGAAGAAGGAACCGTTGGCGACGCCATCGCCGACCAGCTTGAAGCCGTCGCGCTCACTGAACAATACCTCGTTGCCGCGCGCGAGCAGCTCGACGCGCTCGGCGACATCGCGCTGCTGGTCCTTGGAAGCCAGTGCGCCCATGCGCACGCCCTCCACCGACGGATCGCCGACGCTGACCTTGGCCAGCCGCTCGCGCAGCCGGGTGCCGACGGCGTCCACCATATTTTCCGGCACGATGATGCGGCGGATGGCGGTACATTTCTGGCCGGCCTTGCCGGTCATCTCGCGCGCCACCTCTTTGACGAACAGGTCGAATTCGGCATCGTCCGGCGTGACGTCCGGCGCCAGGATGGCGCAGTTGAGCGAGTCCGCTTCGGCGGTGAACGGCACCGAGTTGGCGATCAGGTTGCGGTTGGTGCGCAGCTTGGCGGCGGTGTCGGCCGAACCGGTGAAGGTGACGACATCGGCGCCGCCCAGGCGGTCCAGCAGGTCGCCGGTGCCGCCGATGACCAGCTGCAGCGCGCCTTCCGGCAGCAGGCCGGAATCGTTCATCATGCGCACCAGGGCTTCGGTCAGGTAGCTGGTGGCGGAGGCAGGTTTGCCGATGCACGGCATCGCGGCCAGGAAGCTGGGCGCGAACTTCTCCAGCAGACCCCAGATCGGGAAGTTGAAGGCGTTGATGTGCACCGCCAGGCCACCGCGCGGCACCAGGATGTGGGTGCCGGAGAAGCCGCCGTTTTTACCCAGCGCCATGGCCGGGCCTTCGTGCAGCACGTTGGACGAAGGCAGCTCGCGGCTGCCCATGCTGGCGTACGCGAACAGCGTGCCAGTGCCGCCTTCGATGTCGACCCAGCTGTCGGCGCGGGTGGCGCCGGTCAGGTGCGAGATGGCGTACAGCTCTTCCTTACGGCTGACGAGGTACAGCGCCAGCGCCTTCAGGCGCGCGGCGCGCTGTTGGAAGTCCAGTTTCATCAGCGCCGGAACGCCGGTCTTGCGGGCGTAGGTGACGGCTTCGTCGAAGTCGATCTTCTCGGCGTGGGTGTGGTAGATCAGCGCGTTGTTCAAGGCGCTGTGCAGCGGCGCGGAGGCTTCGGCGCCGATCCATCGGCCGCCGATCCAGCTTTGCAGGGTTGATGCCATGTTTGTCTCCGTTCTTATCTCGTTCGTTATGCTTGGGCGTTCTTATGCAGGTGCAGCGGCAGCGAGCTTTCCCACTCGATGCGCTTGCGGTCCGATTCCACTTCGGTCAGCGCGTCCACTTCGCGCATGGTGTTCATGGAGCGCACCGCCAGTTCCTGGTACTGGCCGGTGCCCTCGGTCTTCCATTTGATCTCGTCGTCGCGCAGTTCGCGCGCCACCTTGGCCGGCGTGCCGACCACCAGGCTGCGCGGCGGCACCTGCATGCCGGCGCGGACGAAGCTCATGGCGGCGACGATGCTGTCGGCGCCGATGATGGCGTTGTCCATCACCACGCTGTTCATGCCGACCAGCGCGTTGCGGCCGATGCGGCAGCCGTGCAGCACGGCGCCGTGGCCGATATGGCCGTCGCGTTCGACCACCGTGTCGCAGCCGGGGAAGCCGTGCATGACGCAGGTGTCCTGCAGGTTGGCGCCCTCCTCCAGGATCAGGCGGCCGAAGTCGCCGCGCAGCGCCGCCAGCGGGCCGACGTAGCAGCGAGGGCCGACGATGACGTCGCCGATCAGCACCGCGCTGGGGTGCACGTAGGCGGTCGGATCGACCACCGGGGTGACACCGTTGATTTCGTATACTTTAACCATTCATGTCTCCGATCGCCACCGCCGTCACTCCCGTGAAGGCGGGAGTCCATGGTGAGTATGGGTTCCCGCCTGCGCGGGAACGACCGTTATACACGCTCGATCACCAGCGCTATCCCTTGTCCCACGCCGATGCACATGGTGCACAACGCGTAACGGCCGCCGGTACGTTCGAGCTGGTTCAACGCCGCCAGCACCAGCCGCGCGCCGGATGCGCCCAGCGGGTGGCCGATGGCGATGGCGCCGCCGTTCGGATTGACGTGCGCCGCGTCGTCGGCCAGGCCCAGGTCGCGCGTGACGGCCAGGCCCTGCGCGGCAAAGGCTTCGTTCAATTCGATGACATCCATCTGCTCGATGCTCAGTCCGACCTGCGCCAGCACCTTCTTCGACGCCGGCGAAGGACCGAAGCCCATGATGCGCGGCGCCAGGCCGGCGGTCGCCATGCCCAGCACGCGGGCGCGCTTGCGCAGGCCGTACTGTTCGGCGGCAGCGGCCGACGCCAGCAAGATCGCGCAGGCGCCGTCGTTGACGCCTGAGGCGTTACCGGCGGTGACGCTGCCATCCGGCTTGACCACGCCTTTGAGCTTGGCCAGCATCTCGACCGTGGTGTCCGGGCGCGGATGCTCGTCGGTGTCGACGATCTTAGGATCGCCTTTTTTTTGCACCAGCGTGACCGGCACGATTTCGTCCTTGAACACACCGGCGGCATGCGCGGCGGCCCAGCGCTGCTGGCTGCGCACCGCGAACGCATCCTGGTCGGCGCGGCTGATGTTGAATTCCTGGGCGACGTTTTCAGCCGTCTCCGGCATGCTGTCGATGCCGTACTTGGCCTTCATCAGCGGATTGACGAAGCGCCAGCCGATGGTGGTGTCCTCGATCTTGGCCGCGCGCGAGAAGGCGCTGTCGGCTTTGCCCATGACGAAGGGCGCACGGGTCATGCTCTCCACGCCGCCGGCGATCACCAGCTGCGCCTCGCCGGCCTTGATGGAGCGCGCGGCGATGCCGACCGCGTCCAGGCTGGAGCCGCACAGGCGGTTGATGGTGTTGGCCGGCACATCGACCGGCAGGCCCGCCAGCAGCGCGGCCATGCGGCCGACGTTGCGGTTGTCCTCACCGGCGCCGTTGGCGCAGCCGTAGTAGACATCATCGACCTTGGACCAGTCCACGCCGGGATTGCGGGCGATCAGCGCGGCGATGGGCAGCGCGGCCAGGTCGTCGGCGCGCACGCCGGCCAGGGCGCCGCCGTAGCGGCCGAATGGGGTGCGGATGGCGTCACAAATAAAAGCGTCGTTCACGGAATCTCCTTAATTTTTAGGGCGCTGGTCGACCACACGGCGAGCCTTGCCCGTCAACGTGCGTTCGATGCCGTTGGGGGCCAGCAGGCGCACCTTGGTGCTGACGCCGACGTTGGTCTTGATGCGGTGTTCAAGTTCACGCGCCAGCGCCGCGATCTCGTCGTCGGCCACGCCGGGCCGCAGCTCGGCCAGCACATCCAGTTTGTCGAGATGGCCGTCGCGCGAGATGACCAGCTGGTATTGCGGCGCCAGTTTGGGCATCTTGAGTATCAGCTCTTCGATCTGCGACGGGAACACGTTCACGCCGCGGATGATCAGCATGTCGTCCGAACGGCCGGTGATCTTGCCGATGCGGCGCATGGAGCGCGAGGTGGCCGGCAGCAGCCGCGTGAGGTCGCGCGTGCGGTAGCGGATCACGGGCAGCGCTTCCTTGCTCAGCGAGGTGAATACCAGCTCGCCCTCCTCGCCGTCCGGCAGCACCTCGCCGGTTTCGGGGTCGATGATCTCGGGGTAGAAATGGTCCTCCCAGATGACCGGGCCGTCCTTGCTCTCGATGCACTCGCTGGCCACGCCGGGGCCCATCACTTCGGACAGGCCGTAGATGTCCACCGCGTCGATGCCGGCGCGCTGCTCGATCTCGCCGCGCATGGCGTCGGTCCATGGCTCGGCGCCGAAGATGCCGACCTTGAGCGAGCTGGCGGCGGGGTCCAGGCCCTGGCGCTGGAATTCCTCGATGATGTTTAACATGTACGACGGCGTCACCATGATGATGGACGGCTTGAAGTCCTCGATCAGTTGCACCTGCTTCTCGGTCTGGCCGCCGGACATCGGCACCACCGTGCAACCGAGGCGTTCCGCGCCATAGTGCGCGCCAAGGCCGCCGGTGAACAGGCCGTAGCCGTAGGAGATGTGCACCATATCGCCACGCCGGCCGCCGGCCGCGCGAATCGAGCGCGCCACCACGTTGGCCCAGGTGTCGATGTCGTTCTGCGTGTAGCCCACCACGGTCGGCTTGCCGGTGGTGCCGCTCGATGCGTGCACGCGCACCACCTGCTCGCGCGGCACGGCGAACATGCCGAACGG
This sequence comes from Rugamonas sp. A1-17, assembly GCA_025548565.1. Taxonomy (GTDB): domain Bacteria; phylum Pseudomonadota; class Gammaproteobacteria; order Burkholderiales; family Burkholderiaceae_D; genus Rugamonas. The sequence continues at coordinate 288,228 of JAJLPB010000001.1, read as the reverse complement.
GTAGTTGTCGCGCAGTTCCTTCTTGCCGGTGAAGGGGAACTTCGCCAGGTCGGCCAGCGTGCGCAGGTCATCGGGATGAACGCCGGCGGCGTCGAAGGCGGCGCGGTAGTGCGGGACGTTGTCGTAGGCGTGCTTGAGCGACCACTGCATGCGTTGCAGTTGCAATGCTTGCAGCTCGTCCTTGCTGGCGCGTTCGATCGGCTCCAGATCGGACGGCGCTGGAATACGTTGAACCATCGGTGTCTCCTGTTTATCCGGCGTGCGGCGGGATGATATGTCCGCTGACCCGGTGTGACTTGCCTCGGAACAGGGCGACGGTGCGGCCGTCCTGGTTGGTGACCTTGACGTCGTAGACGCCGCTCTTGCCGGCCAGCGCCTGCTCGCTCGCGTCGGCGGTCAGCACGTCGTGCAGACGGGCCGGCGCGAGGTAATCGATGGTGCAGGCGGCACCCACGGTGGTCAGATTGTGGCTGTTGCAGGCGAAGGCGAAGGCGCTGTCGGCCAGCGTGAATATGAAGCCGCCGTGGCAGCTGCCATGGCCGTTCAACATGTCCGCGCGCACCGGCATCGACATGCGGGCGTGGCCGGGCGAGATGGCGTCGACCTTCATGCCCAGTCCCTGCGAGGCTGGATCGCTGTCGAACATGGCGGCGCCGACGGCTTGCGCCAGCGCCAGTGCTTCGTCGGCGCTGAGGGCTGGCGCGGCGGCCAGGGTTGCGGTCTTAGTCATGGAAGCGGCCTCCCGCGGCGTGCTTGCGGCGCAGGAGCGGCGACACGCGGTAGCGGTCCTCGCCATAACCCGCGGCCAGGTTGGACAGCACGGCGACGATCTGGCCGATGCCCACCGCGTCCGCCCAGGCCAGCGGCCCGCGCGGGTAGTTCACGCCCTTCTGCATGGCGATGTCCGCTGCGGCCGCGTTGCAGACGCCCTGGTTGACGGCGTCCGCCGCCTCGTTGGCCAGCATGGCGACGGTGCGCATGACGGCCATGCCGGGCACGTCGTCCAGCCGCGTGACGGTGAAACCGGCCGACTGGAACAGGCCGACCACGGCGTTGTAAGCCTCGGCCGAGCACTGGTCGGCGCGGCTGATGGCGATGCGCCTGGCGGTGGCGTAGTCCAGCGCCAGGTCGAACAACACTGTGTCCGGATGATGACTGTCGTGCGCGCGCTGCGTGGCGCTGCGGCCATCGGTCAGGTAGACGGCAGCGCCGTTGCAGTGGAAGGCCGGCGCGTCGTCGGTGCCGGCGGCATGGCTGCGCGGTTCCGGTGTCTTGCGGTGCGAGACATTAACGCCGGAGGCGCGCAGGCGCGCGGCCAGCGCGTCGCTGACGGCGCCGCCGACGGCGAGCGACGGTCCGACCGCAGCACCCGGCTCGATGGTGTAGCTGACGAATTCCGGCTTGGGCTGCGCGGCTTCGGCCTGCGGCTGCGGCATGGCAGGCGCGCCGTCGCCGTAGTGGTAGAAGCCTCGGCCCGATTTACGGCCCAGGAAGCCGGCGTTGACCATCTCCTGCTGCAGCACCGATGGCGTGAAGCGCGGGTCGTTGAAGTAGGCGCCGAACACCGATTGCGTGACCGAGAAGTTGACGTCATGCCCGATCAGGTCCATCAGCTCGAAGGGCCCCATGCGGAAGCCGCCGCAATCGCGCATGACGGCGTCGATGGTGGCCGCGTCGGCGGCCTGCTCGCTGAGCAGGCGCCAGCCTTCGGCGTAGAACGGCCGCGCCACGCGGTTGACGATGAAGCCCGGCGTGGACTTGGCATGCACCGGCTGCTTGCCCCACGCGGCGGCGGTGTCGTACACAGTTTGTGCCACGGCCGGATCGGTGGCCAGGCCGCTGATCACTTCGACCAGCGCCATCAACGGCACCGGATTAAAGAAGTGCATGCCGACCAGCCGCCCCGGCACGCGCAGCCCGGCGGCGATGGCCGTGACCGAGATCGACGAGGTGTTGGTGGCGAGGATGCAGTCGTCGCCGACGATCGTTTCCAGCTGCGTGAACAGCCCGCGCTTGACGTCGAGGTTCTCGACGATGGCCTCGACCACCAGCGCGGAGCCGGCGACGTCGTTCAACGTGAGGGCCGCCTGCACGCGGGCGATGGAGGCGGCGCAATCGACGGCGCTCATGCGCTCCTTGGCCACCAGCTTGTTCAGCGCGGCGGCGATGTCGGACATGGCCTTGGCCACGGCTTCGGGGCGCGTGTCGAACAGCTTGACGGTGTAGCCGGCGACGGCCGCCACTTGGGCGATGCCGGCGCCCATGGCGCCGCTGCCGATGACGGCGATGGCGCGATCGGTGTGGAGTGCTGCCATGTTATTTCCCCTTGAATTGCGGCGCGCGCTTTTCCATGAAGGCGGCCACGCCTTCGCGGTAGTCGTCGCTGCGACCCAGTTCGCTCATCATCTCGCACTCCAGCGCCAGCTGCTGTTGCAGCGAATTGTGCGGGCTGCAGTGCAAGGCTTGTTTGGTGAAGGCCAAGCCCTTGGTCGGAGCGGAGGCGAAGTGGCGTGCCATCGCCTGCGTCTCGGCGGCCAGTTCATCGTCCGGCACGGCCTTCCAGATCAGGCCCCAGGATTCGGCTTTCTCGGCACTGAGTTTATCGCCCAGCATGGCCAGGCCCATGGCGCGCGCGCTGCCGATCAGGCGTGGCAGGAAGTAGGTGCCGCCGGTGTCGGGGATCAGGCCCAGTTTGCAGAATACCTCGACGAAGGACGCGGATTTCGCGGCCAGCACGATGTCGCAGGCCAGCGCGATGTTGGCGCCGGCGCCGGCGGCCACACCGTTGACGGCGCAGATCACCGGCATCGGCAAGGCGCGCAGCGCCAGCACCAGCGGGGCGTAGTTCTTTTCCACCGAGTCACCCAGGTCGACCGGACGGGCGCCCGGTTCCACCGCGCGGTCCGACAAGTCCTGGCCGGCGCAAAAGCCGCGGCCGGCGCCGGTCAGCACCATCACGCGCACGCTCTTGTCGTGGCTGATCTTGTGCATGGCGTGGCGCACTTCCTCGTGCATGGCCTGGGTGAAGCTGTTGAGCTTATCGGGGCGGTTCAGCGTCAGCGTGGCGACGCCGTCGGTGATGTCGAAGAGGATGTTCTCGTAGTTCATGGCGTCTCCGGTGGGATGGTTTTTATTCGGCCTGGTCGAAGTCGATGACGACTTTGTCGGTGATGGGGAAGCTCTGGCAGCTCAGCACATAGCCGCGCGCGATTTCGTAGTCTTCCAGCGCGTAGTTCACGTCCATGTCGACTTTACCTTCAATCAGCTTGCAGCGGCAGGTCGAGCACACGCCGCCCTTGCACGAGTAGCGCATGTCGATGCCGGCCTTGAGGCCCGCGTCGAGCAGGGATTCCTTGTCCTGGTCCATGGTGAAGCTGGTGGCGTTGCCGTCCAGGATAACCGTGACTTCGGTTTCGTGCCGGCCGGCTTGCGGGTCGACCGCGCGCGGCTTGTGCTGGTGCTTGGGAATGCTGGCGGCGAACAGCTCGATCTTGATCTGCGATTTCGGCATGCCGGCTTCCTGCAGCGCTTCCGAGACGCCGAGCATCATGTCTTCCGGGCCGCAGATGAAGGCGACGTCGATGTCGTCCGCCCGCACCCAGTGCTTGAGGAACTGGGCGGCCTTCTCCTTGGTGATGCGGCCGTTGAACAATTCAATGTCCTGCTGTTCGCGGCTCATCACGTAGGCCAGCTTGAGGCGCTCCATGTAGGTGTCCTTCAGGTCGGACAGTTCGTCCTTGAAGATCACCGACGACGAGGCGCGGTTGCCGTAGAAGAGCGTGAAGCGGCTGTGCGGCTCGGCCTCCAGCGTGGTCTTGATGATCGACAGGATGGGCGTGATGCCGCTGCCGGCGGCGAAGGCCAGGTAGTGCTTGCGGTTGGCGGCGTCCAGCGGCACGTTGAAGTGGCCCATCGGCGGCATCACGTCGAGCGTGGCGCCGGGCTGGATGGTGTCGTTGGCCCAGCTGGAAAACAGGCCGCCCTGCATGCGCTTGATGGCCACGCGCAGCGCGCCTTCCTGCACGGCGGAGCAGATCGAGTATGAGCGACGCACGTCCTCGTCGCCGATCTGCGCGCGCAGCGTGAGGTGCTGGCCTTGCTGGAATTTAAAGCTCTCTTGCAGTTCGGGCGGTACGGCGAAGGTGACGGCGATGGTGTCGCGCGTTACCTGGCGCACTTGCGAGACGGTCAGCGGGTGGAATTTGCTCATGATCTTTTTAGTGGCACTTGAAGTAGTCGAAGGGCTCGCGGCAGTCCAGGCATTTGTACAAGGCCTTGCAAGGCGTGGAGCCGAACTGGCTGGTGATTTCAGTGTGGGTGGAGCCGCAGTTGGGGCAAGCCACCGTCAGGCGCGGTTGCGCGCGGCGCGAGATGGCGGCGCCCGCGTGCAGGCCGCTGATGTCGATCACCTGCTGCGCCGGCGGGGCGATGCCGTAGCCTTTCAGCTTGGCCTTGCCCTCCTCGCTCATCCAGTCCGTGGTCCAGGCGGGCGAGAGCTGGTTTTGCAGGCGCACGTCTTGCAGGCCGTGTGCGTGCAGGGCGTTGGTGATGGATTCAGCGATCACCTGCATGGCCGGGCAGCCGGAGTACGTGGGCGTGATGGTGACGGTGCAGGCGCCGTCGGCGGCCAACCGCACGTCGCGCACGATGCCCAGGTCGACGATGGAGATAACAGGGATTTCGGGGTCGGAGACCTCGGCTAGCCAGGCCCAGACTTGAGCGGCGGTCGGCGCGCCGGCCGATGCTGCGCCGTCGGCGCTGCGATCAGCGGTGCGGCCAGCGTCGGCGGTGAGGTCGGCGGCAGCGCCAGCGGGGGCGGTGGTCATTGCCGGCCTCTTACCAGGTCGCGCCGGGATAGGCGCGCTGCAGGAACTGCATCTCGGCCAAGATGTAGCCCAGGTGCTCGCTGTGGCGGCCTTGCTTACCGCCGCTTTGCATCCAGGCGTCGGCCGGCGGCATGGTCAGCGTGGCTTCGGCGAAGATCTCTGCCACGTGCGCCAGCCATTGCGCGCGCAGGTCGGCGGCGGCGGGGGCCACGCCTTCCGCCACCATCGCTTCATCGACCGCATCGTAGGCGAACACTTCGCCGCTGTACATCCACAGATCATTGACGGCGGCCTGCGTCTTGGCGTGGCTGACGTCCGTGCCGTCGCCCAGGCGCACCACCAAGTCGCCGCTGCGGCGCAGATGGTAAGTCACTTCCTTCAGCGATTTCTCGGCGATGGCGGCGATGCGCGCGTCACTGCTGCGCGTCAGGCCGACGATCAGGAAGTAGTGCCAGGCGTCGAAGAAGAACTGGCGCACCATGGTGTCGGCGTAGTTGCCGTTCGGTTGTTCCAGCAGCAGGCAGTTCTTGAAATCGTGGGCGTCGCGATGGTAGGCCAGCTTGTCCTCGTCGCGGCCAGCGCCTTCCAGCTCGCCCGCGTATTCGTACCACAGGCGTGTCTGGCCCAGCAGGTCCAGCGCCACGTTGGTCAGCGCCATGTCCTCTTCCAGCGCCGGGCCCTTGCCGCACAGCTGGCACAGTTGCTGGCTCAGGATCAGGGCATTGTCGCCGAGGCGCAGCAGGTAGTTTACTTTGGTCTGCACGTTGGACTCCGCTTACAGGTTCTTGACTTCTTCCGGCATCGGGAAGAAGGTCGGATGGCGGTACACCTTGCTGTTGGACGGCTCGAACAGCGCGCCCTTGTCGCCAGGGCTGCTGGCGACGATGTCGGCCGCGCGCACCACCCAGATGCTCACGCCTTCATTGCGGCGGGTGTAGACGTCGCGCGCGTTGTTGACCGCCATCTCGGCGTCCGGCGCGTGCAGGCTGCCGACGTGCTTGTGCGCCAACCCGTGCTGGCTGCGGATGAAGACTTCCCACAGTGGCCATTCTTTGCTCATATCATCTCCTTGTCGTCCCCGCGCAGGCGGGAATCCATAGTACGTTAGCGGCTCGCAATCAGCATGGACTCCCGCTTGCGCGGGAGTGACGGCGATAGTCAGGCTGCCTTGGCGGCGGCTTGTTTATCGGCGTGTGCCACCAGCGCGTCGCGGAACCAGGCGCCGTCCTCCCAGGCCTTGACGCGGGTGCGCAAGCGCTCCCGGTTGCACGGGCCGTTGCCCTTCAGGACGTTGTGGAATTCGCTCCAGTCGATGGCGCCGAACTCGTAGTGGCCGGTGTCGGCGTTGAATTTCAAATCAGGGTCGGGGATGGTCAGGCCCAGGTACTCCGCTTGCGGGACGGTCTGGTCGACCATGCGCTGGCGCAGTTCATCGTTGGAGAACAGCTTGATGCGCCACTGCGCCGATTGCGCGCTGTTGACCGATTCCGCGTCGGATGGGCCGAACATCATCAGCGACGGCCACCACCAGCGGTTGAGCGCATCCTGCGCCATGGCTTTTTGCTCCGGCGTGCCGCGCGCCAGCGACATCATGATGTCGTAGCCTTGGCGGGCATGGAAGGATTCCTCCTTGCAGACGCGGATCATGGCGCGCGCGTACGGGCCGTAGGAGCAGCGGCACAGCGGGATCTGGTTGATGATGGCCGAGCCGTCGACCAGCCAGCCGATGGCGCCCATGTCGGCCCACGACAGGGTCGGATAGTTGAAGATGCTGGAATACTTGGCCTTGCCGCTGTGGAGGGCGGCCAGCAGCTCGTCGCGCGACACGCCCAGCGTCTCGGCGGCGCTGTACAGGTACAGGCCGTGGCCGGCCTCGTCCTGGATCTTGGCCAGCAGGATGGATTTGCGTTTCAAGGTAGGCGCGCGCGTCACCCAGTTACCCTCGGGCAGCTGGCCAACGATTTCCGAGTGGGCGTGCTGGGAAATCTGCCGGATCAGGGTCTTGCGGTAGGCGTCCGGCATCCAGTCCTTGGCCTCGATCTTGACACCTTCATCGATGCGGGCCTGGAAGGCGCGCTCGTCGGCGGCCATATCGTCCGCCGTGCGGACCGTGCTCAGGCCCGTCTCCACCATTTGTGCATACATCGCTGTCTCCTCATCGCTGATGATCAATAATACGATACATATTTTGCTTTGACTACGTTTTTTTTGACTCAGATCACAAATCAGTATCCCATCGGCAAGGGACGAGAAATAAATGCTGCGCCGATGGTCAGGCAAAGTAAACTCTTGTCTGTGTGTATAGAAAGAGAAGTTCGCCCATGAATTGCAACGACTGGATAGCCGGATTTTTGGCCAGCGACCCGCCCCGCTCGAAATCGCTGGTGGTGACCATTTTCGGCGACGCCATCGTGCCGCACGGGGGCATGGTGTGGCTGGGCAGCCTGATCGAGCTGCTGGCGCCGTTCGGCGTCAACGACCGGCTGCTTCGCACGGCGGTATTCCGGCTGGCGCAGGAGGGTTGGTTGGGCGCGCAACGGGACGGTCGACGCAGCTCGTACGCGATCACGGCACCGGCCATGGCGCGCTTCGTGCACGCCTACCGCCGCATCTACGCGCCGCTCAATGTGCATTGGGACGGCAGCTGGACCTTGATCCTCAACGGCGACGGCGCGCTGAACGCGGCCGAGCGCAGCGCGGTGCGCAAAGAGTTGCTGTGGGAAGGCTATAGCGTGATCGCGCCCGGCATCATGGGCCATCCGGCGGCCGACGGTCCGGCGCTCGACGAGTTGCTCAAGCGACTGGGGGTGGACGGCAAGCTGTACGTGGTACAGGGCAAGGCCATGCGGCAGGTCAGCGGCCGGCCGTTGAGCGAGCTGGTGGCGGCGGGCTGGGATCTGAGCGGCGTGGCGCAGGGCTATCAGCACTTCATTTCGCAGTTCGGGCCGCTGCTGGCGGCGGTGCAGGCGGCCTTGGCGGACGGCGGATTGGCGCCGCAGCAGGCCTACGTGATCCGCACCTTGCTGATCCACGCCTACCGGCGGGTGCAGCTGCACGATCCGCAGTTGCCGGTCGAGCTGCTGCCGACGCCGTGGCCGGGCGCGCTGGCCTACGAGCTCACGCGCGCGATCTACCTGGCCGTGTTCGCCGCGGCCGAGCAGCACATCGACACCACGCTGCGCCGCGAGGACGCCACCGCCCCCGCCGCCGAGCCCGCCTTCTTCGACCGCTTCGGCGGACTGGCTTAGCGCCGAGATGGCGCCGACCTAGGGTCAAGTCTGACATTCGGACACGGGCTCTGCTGTAAGCGGCCGCTTACAGCAGAGCCCGTGTCCGAATGTCAGACTTGACCCCAGACCCTGTATCATGTCGCCACTGCGCCACAAGCGCAAACAAACTTCTTACATAGAATTTACCGGGATTCAGCCATGTCTATCAAAATCAGCCAGCAATTCGACGCCGGCGCCATCGAGGTCTTGCGTGCCGACGATCCGGCCGCTATCGACCTGAACATCCGCAAAGACTCCCACGCGGACATCACCCAATGGTTTTATTTCCGCGTGCAGGGCGCGCAGTCCACGCCGCTGTCGCTGCGCTTCCTGAACGCCGGCAGCGCCGCCTATCCGGACGGCTGGAAGGATTACCAGGCCGTCGCCAGCTACGACCGCGACAACTGGTTCCGCGTGCCAACCACCTACGATGGCTCCGTGATGACCATCAACCACACGCCGGAATACGACAGCGTCTACTACGCCTATTTCGAGCCGTACTCGTGGGAACGCCACCTGTCGCTGCTGGATAACGCGCAACTGTCGCCGCTGGTCAAGCTGGTCGACCTGGGCAGCACCATCGACGGCCGCGATCTGAACATGCTGGTCATCGGCGATCCCGAAGCGGATCAAAAAGTCTGGGTCATCGCACGCCAGCATCCGGGCGAGACGATGGCCGAGTGGTTTGTCGAAGGCATGGTCGAGGCGCTGCTGGACCCGGCCAATCCCTTCGGCCGCCAGTGCCTGAACGAAGCGGTGTTCTACGTGGTGCCGAACATGAACCCGGACGGTTCGGTGCGCGGCAACCTGCGCACCAACGCGGCCGGCGCCAACCTGAACCGCGAGTGGCTGAACCCAACCATGGAGCGCAGCCCCGAAGTGTTCCTAGTCAAGAACAAGATGCTGGAAGTGGGTTGCGACCTGTGCCTGGACATCCACGGCGACGAAGGCCTGCCTTACGTGTTCGTGGCGGGCAGCGAGTCGCTGCCGAACTTCACGCCGGACCAGGCTGAAGCGCAGCAATACTTCATCGACAATTTCCTGGTCGCCAGCCCGGACTTCCAGGACGAGCACGGCTACGGCGAAACCCCGTACACCGACGAGACGTTGACGATGGGCTCGCCGCACATCACCCACGCCTTCGGCTGCCTGTCGCTAACCTTGGAGATGCCGTTCAAGGACAACGCCAACGATCCGGATCCGGAGACCGGCTGGAACGGCGCCCGCAGCGCCGAACTGGGCAAGTCCATCCTGCAGCCTGTGCTGCAATCGCTGGTGGCGCAGCAGTAAGCTGACCTCTTCCCTGCGGCGCGACAAGGTCGCCGCCGTAGGGAAAAATACACTGGACCTCATCGGCGCATCCGCGCGCCGCCACTGGAGGTTCAGCATGAATACCCTGACTCAAATACGCCGCGCACTATTGCTGATTGTGCTGACGCTGTGCGCCTGTTCCACCCCCTACCGCCCGCCGCAACCGCTCGACGCCAACACCAGCTTCCCCGGCCTGATCGACCTGGCCGCCCGCGCCGGCGGCAAGTCCGCCGATGTGCTGCTGGTGCACGGCATCTGCACCCACGACACCAGCTGGGCCGGGGTGGTCGTGGCGCAGCTGATGCAGCCGATCACGGCCGCCACCAGTCCCACCTCCGCACGCGCGGCGGGCACTGGCGGGCCGCAGATCCAGATCGTCTCGTCCAACGTGGCCACCTCGGCCGGCAAGCTGCGCTTCGACGCGCTGATCTGGTCGCCGCTGACCACGCCGCTCAAGCGCCAGCTGTGCTACGACCAGACCGGCAAGTCGTCCATCTGCGAGGGCACGCCGCCGTTCACGCCGTCGCGCGCGCGGCTCAACGCCCGCTTCAAGGACGGCCTGATCGACGACTGCCTGCCCGACGCGCTGGTCTACCAGGGCGTGGCGCGCGACGACATCCAGCGCCGCATGCGCGACGCGATCCTGCAAGTGATGGGAACGAGCGAGACCTCGCCCGAGGTGCCGCTGGTGGTGATTTCGCATAGCATGGGCAGCAAGATCCTGTTCGATACCTTGCTGCGCATGTCGGAGGAAGCGCCCGGCTCGCCGGCGGCGCTGGTGGCGCAGCGCGCCGTGGACCGCCTGCGCCTGCTGGTGATGGCGGCCAACCAGATTCCGCTGCTGTCGCTGGCGGACCAGCAGATCGGCGCCGCGACGCTGGCCGCGGCCGGCCCGGACAGCCTGCAACGGCTACTGCAAAAGCGCCTGCCCGCCAAGCGCATGGCGGCGGACCAGCGCCTGACGCTGGTGGCGTTCACCGATCCCAATGATTTACTGTCGTACACCTTGCCGGCGGATCGATACGCCGGCGAAGGCGTGGTGGTCTACAACATCCTGGCCTCCAACGCGCCGACCTACTTCGGCCTGCTGGAACGCCCGGACTACGCCCACCTGAACTACCTGACCAACCCCGGCGTCGGCCGCCTGATCGCCTGCGGCCTGCCGTCGAGCACCTTGTGCAAGCGCGAGTAGACTCAGCCGCCCGCCACCACCATGTTCTCGATCAGGATGGAGCCGGTCTGCTTGGTGCCGCGCACCAGCACATCGGCGCCCACCGCGACGATCTGCGCCAGCATGTCCTTCATGTTGCCGGCGATGGTGATCTCTTCCACCGGATACTGGATCACGCCGTTCTCGACCCAATAGCCCGACGCGCCGCGCGAATAGTCGCCGGTCACATAGTTGGTGCCCTGGCCCATCAGCTCGGTCACCAGCAGGCCGGTGCCCATCTTGCGCAGCATGGCGGCGAAGTCGTCGCCCTTCTTGGTCAGCGACGAGGTCAGCGACAGGTTGTGCGAGCCGCCGGCGTTGCCGGTGGTCTTCATGCCCAGCTTGCGCGCCGAATAGGTCGACAGGAAATACCCCTGCACCACGCCATCCTTGACCACGTCACGCTTGACGGTGCGCACGCCCTCCTCGTCGAACGGCGCCGAACCGACGCCGCCGATCACATGCGGATCTTCCTTAATCTGGATATGCTTGGGCAGCACCTGCTTGCCCAGCGAGTCGAGCAGGAAGCTGGACTTGCGGTATAGCGAACCGCCCGAGGTCGCCTGCACGAAGGCGCCCAGCAGACCGGCCGCCAGCGGCGCCTCGAACAGCACCGGACAGGTGCGGGTGTCGATGGTGCGCGCGTTCAGGCGCGCCAGCGCGCGCTCGGCCGCGTAACGGCCGATCGCTTCCGGCGCCGACATCTGCTTGGCGTCGCGCACCGAGGTGTACCAGTCGTCGCGCTGCATCTTCGCGCCCTTGCCGGCGATCATGGCCACCGACAGCGTGTGGCGCGAGTATGGATAACCGCCGATGAAGCCGCGCGAGTTGGCCGCCACGAAGTGCGACTGCTGCACGTGCACGCCGGCGCCCTCGGAATTGGTCACGCGCGGATCGACCGCGAAACCGGCCGCCTCGGCGCGCTGGGCCAGCGCCACCGCGTCGGCGGTGCTGATGTCCCACGGATAGAACAGCTTGAGGTCGCGCGGCGCCATTTCCAGCTGGTCGGCGTCGGCCAGGCCGGCGCAATCGTCGTCCGAGGTGAAGCGGGCGATGTTGTAAGCCGCCTCCACCGTCGCCTTCAGCGCGGCGGGGGAAAAGTCAGAGGTGCTGGCGTTGCCGCGGCGCTGGCCGATGAACACCGTCACCCCCATGCCCTTGTCCTTGTTTTGCTCGATGGTCTCGATCTTGCTCTTGCGTACCGACACCGACAGGCCGCTGCCCTCGCTGATTTCGACGGCGCAATCGGTGCCGCCTTGCGCCTTGGCAAACGCCAACACGTCGCGTGCAAGCTGCTTCAACTGGTCCTGGGTGTGGGTGAAATGGGTATCGCTCATGGGCTGTAATCTTCGGGTGGGCGCTAAAACAGGTATCATAGCAGTCGTTTACAGTTTACAGGTGCGGCCACGCGCCTGACAGAAAGTTAATATTATGGTAAATCCCAATCGCGGCAGCGGCGGCGTGGGCTTCAGCTCCACCGAATTCGAGCAAGAGTACGAACGTCCTTCCAAATCCGAACTCAAGCGCCAGTCCGACGCCCTGCAGAAAATGGGCGAGACCCTGGTCGAATCGCCGCGCGACCGCGTCAAGCGCGTGCCCATGCCCGAGGACGTGCGCGACGCCATCCTCGAGTGCCAGCAGATCACCAACCACGAAGGCCGGCGCCGCGCGCTGCAATTCGTCGGCAAGAAGATGCGCACCCTGGACGAGACCGAAGTGGCCGTGATCCAGCAAGCCATCGATTCGTGGAAAGGCGCCTCCAAGTCCGAGACCGCCGCCATGCACGCGCTGGAGCGCCGCCGCGACAAGCTGCTCACCGACGACAAGGCGCTCACCACGCTGCTGGCGGAAAACCCGGAACTGGACGTGCAGCACCTGCGCACCCTGATCCGCAACGCGCGCAAGGAACAGGCCGAGAACAAGCCGCCGAAGGCGTATCGCGAGATCTTCCAGATCCTCAAGCAGATCGAAGCGGGCAAGAACAAGCCGGCCGCAGCCTCCGCCGACGATGAGCAAGACAGCGAGTCCGATGACGAGTAACACCGACACCCTGGTCATCGGCCTGGTATCGGTGTCCGACCGCGCCAGCGGCGGCGTCTACCAGGACCTCGGCCTGCCCGCGCTGCAAGACTGGCTGGCGCGCGCGCTCACCACTCCCTACCGTGTTGAAACCCGCCTGATCGCCGACGAACGCGCGCAGATCGAAGCCACGCTGACCGAGCTGGTCGACGTGGCCCGCTGCCACCTGGTGCTGACCACCGGCGGCACCGGCCCGGCCCGGCGCGACGTCACACCCGAGGCCACGCTGGCCATCGGCACCAAGGAAATGCCGGGCTTCGGCGAGCAGATGCGCCAGATCAGCCTGCATTTCGTGCCGACCGCCATCCTGTCGCGCCAGACCGCCGTGATCCGCGAGACCGCCGACCACGCCGCGCTGGTGCTGAACCTGCCGGGCCAGCCCAAGGCCATCGCCGAGACGCTGGGCGGCCTGAAGGACGCGGCCGGCGCCTCGCTGGTGGGCGGCATCTTCGCCGCCGTGCCCTACTGCGTCGACCTGATCGGCGGCCCCTACATGGAAACCGACCCGGCCGTGTGCAAGGCCTTCCGCCCCAAATCCGCGCAACGCCCCCAACCCTGAGGACGCCCATGAGCACCCTGCTGCAAACCATTGAAAAAGAAACCGGCGCCAACCCGAGCGTGGCCATCATCTGGATGCACGGCCTGGGCGCGGACGCCAACGACTTCGTGCCCATGCTGCACGAGCTGGACCTGCGCGGCCTGCCGCCGATCCGCTTCATCTTCCCCAACGCCGACACCATGCCGGTGACCATCAACAACGGCTACGTGATGCGGGCCTGGTACGACATCGTCGCCAGCGACCTGGGCCGCCAGGAGGACGAAGCCGGCCTGCGCGCGTCGCAAGCCAAGGTCGAGGCGCTGATCGAGCGCGAGAAGGCGCGCGGCATTCCGGCCGATCGCATCATCCTGGCCGGCTTCTCGCAGGGCTGCGCGATGACGCTGCAGACCGGCATGCGTCTGCAGGAAAAGCTGGCCGGCCTGATGTGCTTATCGGGCTACGTGCCGATCGCCGCCAAGGCCGCCGCCGAGCACACGCAAGCGAGCCTGGCCACGCCGATCTTCATGGTGCACGGCCGCATGGACCCGGTGATCCCGGTGGCGCGCGCCGAACAGTCGCGCGACCTGCTCAAGCAGCTGGGCTACCAGGTCGAATGGCACGACTACGCGATGCAGCACTCGCTGTGCCAGGAAGAAGTGGACCACATCAGCGCCTGGCTGAAAAAGGTTTTGGCCTAGGCGATTAGACAGTGCCGGCGGCTTCCCGCATATGCGTGAAGTTGATGGCGTCGCCGCCGGTACTCACGGCGGCGACATATAAATCCAGATCATCGGTCAGCAGCGGGGTGTCTGCTGCGACTAATGCAGCCAGTCCCGGCATCGTCCGGGCTGTAGTGGGTCAGCCGCCGCTGCTGTCCTACGATCGCCGGCTGATACAGTCCGAACAGGTACAGCAGCAGAACATTGGTATCGACCAGTATGCCGCGCGGTCCATGCTTGCTCACCAGCTCCAGCAGCACCTGCTCCAGGCTGCGCATCACTGCACCTGCCGGATATCCATCTTGACGAATTCTCCCGAAACCGCATCGATAAACAACGTTTTGTAGACACGGTGCTCGATCTGGCTGACCGGATTATAGATCGCGCCGATGCTGTTCGCAGCCTTGACCGCTACATTCTTATTCCGGTAAAAACCCAATGTCACGGCCCACAGCTCACGTCCGTCCTCCTCTGTTTTCTCTATCTCCTCCAGCGCCATCGCAGCAGGAGGATCATCTTCATACAGATCAAGGAGCGCTTCCTTGGCCGCCTTGACCGCTTCTTTTACATTGATCGCAGCCATATGGCCTCCGTTAAGACTTCAGTCTTCAGTATAGTGGCAATTTCCTCATACTACCCAGCTGCCAGGGCCGCCGCCACCAGCGGCTCCAGTTCCGGCTGCGCGCGGTCGGAATTGGCCAGCTGGATCACCGACATGCGCAATTGCGGCAAGCGCAGCACCAGCGTATTGAAGCCCCACAGGCAGCCGCCATGAAACACCACGTCGTGCTCCTGGCGCCGCACCCACTCCAGACCGAAGCGGTAATCCGGCACCGTGCCGTCGGCCAGCGGCGACGGCTGCAGCATCGCGTGCAGCAAGCTGTCCGGCTCGGCCCACTGCCGGTGCCACGCGCGTTCCCACAGCACCAGCTCCTGCGTGCTGGCGTACATGCCGCCGTCGCCCACCGTGTTGGCGTTGCCCAGATGCTGGCGGTAGCCGCCCGGCCGCTGCGGATCGGCCTCGTAGCTGCACACCCGGTGCGGCAGCACGTTCTGGCGGTCGTCGTCGAAACCCATGCGCGTGATCCCCAGCGGCAGCAGCAGCGTCTCGCGCAGATAACGCGCGGCCGGCATGCCGCTCAGGCGCTCGATCAGCGCCGCCAGCAGGATGTAATTGCTGTTGCTGTAGCGATGCCCGGCGCCGCCATCGAGCGTGTCCATGTGCGCGATGACGCGCAGGATGTCGGCGTTGTTGAAGTAGTCCGCCTCGTGCCAGCCCGGCTGGCAGCGCAGGAACTGGAAGTAGTCCGGGATGCCGCTGCTATGATTGAGCAGGCTACGCAAGGCGAACGGCTGCTCGAAGCCGGCCAGCTCCGGCAACAGCGCGCACACGTCGTCGTCCAGCCCGATCTTCCCCGCGCGCACCAGCGCCAGCACGGCCGCCGCCGTGAACTGCTTGGACTCCGACGCCAGGTAATACGCCGACCGCGCCGACAACGGCACCTCCAGCTCCAGCGACGCCAGGCCATGATGCAGCTCGAACGCCACCTCGCCATCGCGCACCACCAGCGCGCTGAAGCCAGGTCCGTCGGCGGGCAGCACCGCCTGCAGGCGCAAAAAATAATCTCTCAGTTGATTCATCCGTCTCTCTTTGATCGTCAATCCGGCAGCGGCGTGGCGGCGGACGCCGGCACCGCCGTCTGCGCCGCGTTCATCACCATCGCCAGGAAGGTGTAGTAGCCGTTGATGCCCATCAGGTCCACCACCCCGTGCTCGCCGAAGGCCGCCAGCGCCGCCGCGTAGGTCTCGTCGTCGACCCGCTGGCGCTGGTGCAGCTGGATGCAGAAGTCGTGCACCAGCGCCTCGTCGGCCGCCATGCCCTCGGGCCGCCGCCGCGCCGCCACCGCCGCCACCACCTCGTCGGCGATGCCGTACTGGCGCGCGATCGGCTCGTGGATCGCCCACTCCACCTGCTGGCTCCACTGCCGCGCCGTCACCAGGATCGCCAGCTCCGTGAGCCGCGTGCCGATCGCGCTGCGGTAGCGCAGGTACTCGCCCATGCGCTGCGCGGCCGCCATCAGCTCCGGGCTGCGGATCAACGGCACGAAGGGTCCGTACAAGGCTCCGCGCGGCCCGTCGATCACAGCCTGCGCCGCCACCTGCTGGGCGGCGGTCATGTCGGCAAACGGTATAGCTCCCAAACGATCATCCATGGCACAGATCCTTAAACAATATTCGCTCATGGTGCGGCATAGATCAACAGAACACAAGCCGATCACGGCTATCGTCTGCTCTTCGTCACCCCGATTGAAAGGACGTCATGAGCCACATCATCCACCGCAACCTGCGCCGCACCCCGCCGCTGGCCGTCAGCGCCTCCGGCCTGACCGTGCGCGACAGCCAGGGCCGCAGCTATCTCGATGCCAGCGGCGGCGCCGCCGTCTCCTCGCTGGGCCATGCCCATCCCGACGTGCTGGCCGCCATGCACGCGCAGATCGACCGCAACGCCTACGCCCACACGGCCTTCTTCACCTGCGACGCCGCCGAGGAACTGGCCACCCGCCTGGCCAACGACGCTCCCGGCGACCTCGATCACGTCTACCTGGTCTCGGGCGGTTCGGAAGCGATGGAGACCGCGCTCAAGCTGGCGCGCCAGTACTGGCTCGAAGCCGGCCAGCCCGATCGCAGTGTGTTCATCGGCCGCCGCCAGAGCTACCATGGCAACACGCTGGGTGCGCTGGCCATTGGCGGCAACGAGTGGCGCCGCCGCCCGTTCGAGCCGCTGCTGATGGAGGTGCCGCGCGTCTCGGCGTGCAACGAGTACCGCGGCCGCGCCGATGGCCAGAGCACCGCCGACTACACCGCCGCCCTGCTGGCCGAACTGGAGGCGACCATCCTTGAACAGGGCCCGCAGCACATCATCGGCTTCGTCGCCGAGACCGTGGTCGGCGCCACCGGCGGCGCGGTGCCGCCCACGCCCGGCTACTTCCGCGGCGTGCGCAAGCTGTGCGACCAGTACGGTATTTTGCTGATCCTCGATGAAGTCATGTGCGGCATGGGCCGCACCGGCACGCTGTACGCGTTCGAACAGGACGGCGTGGTGCCGGACCTGGTGGTGCTGGGTAAAGGCCTGGGCGCCGGCTACCAGCCGATCGGCGCGGTGCTGGCGCGCGACAACATCGTGCGGCAGCTGCGCGACGGCAGCGGCGCCTTCCTGCACGGCCATACCTACATGGGCCATCCGGTGGCGGCGGCGGCCGCGCTGGCGGTGCAGAAGGTGATACAAAGGGATTGCCTGCTGGGCGCCGTCACGGTGCGCGGCGCGGCCTTCCGCCGCATGCTGCGCGACGCTTTCGGCAGCCATCCGCACGTGGGCGACATCCGCGGGCGCGGCATGCTGCTGGCGCTGGAACTGGTGCGCGACCGCGATAGCAAGCAGCCCTTCGATCCGGCCTGCCAGCTGCACGCGGCGGTGAAGGAGCAGGCCATGTCGCGCGGCCTGATGGTCTATCCGATGGGCGGCACCATCGATGGCCGCAACGGCGACCATATCCTGCTGGCGCCGCCGTTCATCTCCACCGAGACCGAACTGGCGGAGATCACCAGCCGCCTGGCCGACTCCTTGACCCGCGCGCTGACCAGCGCGACGTAATTACTTCGGCGCGGTCCAGGCAACAACGTCCTGCTGCTGCTCGCCCAAGCCGGCGATGCCCAGCCGCAGGACGTCGCCCTTCTTGAGGAAGCGCTGCGGCTTGCGGCCCTGGCCCACGCCCGGTGGCGTGCCGGTGGCGATCACGTCGCCCGGCTCCAGCGTCATGAACTTCGACAGGTAGCTGACGATCTGCGCCACCGAGAATATCATGGTGTCGGTGCAGCCGGTCTGCATGCGCTTGCCGTTCAGCTCCAGGTATAGGTCCAGCTTCTGCACGTCGTAGATGTCTTCCGGCGTCACCAGCCACGGACCGACCGGGCCGAAGGTGTCGCAACCCTTGCCCTTGTCCCACTGCGGGCCGCGCTCCAGCTGGAACGAGCGCTCCGACACGTCGTTGACCACGCAATAGCCGGCCACGTATTTGAGCGCGTCCTCCTCGCTGACGTACTGCGCGCGCGTGCCGATCACCACGCCCAGCTCCACTTCCCAGTCGGTCTTCTTCGAGCCTTGCGGCAGCACGATGGGATCGTCCGGGCCGGACAGGCAGGAGATCGCCTTCATGAAGACGATGGGCTCCTTCGGGATCGGCATGCCCGATTCGGCCGCGTGGTCCGAGTAATTGAGGCCGATGCCGATGAATTTGCCGACGCGCGCGACCGGCACGCCGTAGCGCGGATTGCCGCGCACCAGCGGCAGCGAGGCGTGCGGGATCTTTTCCAGCTTGCGCAGCGCCTTGGGCGCCAACTGTGCCGCGTCGATGTCGGCGATCACGCCGGACAGGTCGCGCAGCTTGCCTTCGTCATCGATCAGGCCTGGTTTCTCTTTGCCGGGACGGCCGTAACGAACGAGTCTCATGGGGTTCCTAGGTTAAAAACGGTGGGTCTGTGCCCGCCATTCTAACCGTAGCGCCCTTGCCTGAGCCATTTGTTGGCGATGATCTTGGTGCCGCTGACCACCGGCGCGCCGCCGTGCAAGGTCTGCTTGTCCGGTTGGTGATTGACGTCGGTGTTGAGGAACCACAGCGCGCTGCCCTTCTTCGGATACACCTCCAGCCCCAGGCCGGGGAACACCGTGCCGCCGCCCTGCTCCACGTCGCTCAGGTACAGGATGAAGGTGGCCAGCCGCTGGCCGCCGCGCGCCAAGTGGCTGCGATGGCCGCTGCTGTCCGGGTCCAGCCAGTCGTAGTGCGGACGGTACTCCTGCGTCACGCCGTACTTCTGCAGCTGGAACGGCTCGCCGCATTCGGCCGGCCAGTGCGCCAGCGCCGCCAGCCGCTGCTCGATGCGCTCGGCCACCTCGGCCTCGCCGCGCTGGATGAAGGCCATCTCGCTGGTGCGGCCCTCGTGCACCACGCTGGCGCCGTCGGCCTCGCCGGTGACGGTGGAGCGCGTGTAGCGCGTGCCGCAGTGGGCGACGATGGCGTCGCACTCCTCGTCGCTGAGCACATTCCCCAGCAGGATGATCTGCGGCTGCTTCAGCACGAACAGCACTTCCACCATGCGGTCCTGCACCGCGATCAGGTTGCGCTCCAGGTCGATGTAGGGCATCTGCTGCGGCGCCACGAACACGCTGGCCGCCGGCGCCTGCCCATCCGCCGCGCGCAGCGCCAGCGCCTCGTCGATGGCGGCGCGCGCCACCGCCATGCTGTGCTGGCCGGAGGCGGCCATGCTATTGGCCATGTCCAGCGGATTGCAGGCGCGCGCCAGGTTTTCCATGATCCAGTCCCGCCACGCGGCCGGCAGGGAGGCAAAGGTGGTGGGCGGAGAGGTCATCGTGCGATCGGGGAGCTGGTTGCCGGATTACCGGATGGATGATCGATTCTACCGGATTGCGACGCCGCACCCCAGCGCCGCCGCGCGAACAGGAACAGTCCCCGCAACTGCAGCAGCACCAGCACCCCGAACGCCACCTGGTAGGCCTGCGCCGGATAGTGCTGCAGGGCGTCGGGCCGCCAGCAGCCCAGCACCAGCCCGAAGCCGGCCTGCATCGCGAACGCGCCCAGGAAGATCAACAGGTTCAGGCAAGTGGCGCCGCGCCCCGTCAGCGACGGCGGCAGGCTTTGCGCGACGATCGCATACTCGATGCCGGTCACCGTCCCCACCAGCGTGAACACCACCGACAGCAGCTGGAAGCTGGGCGCCCAGTTCAGCACAAAGCCCAGTTGCACCGCGATGAACAGCGCCACGCCGGCCGCCGCCACGCTGACCGGCGCCACGCCGCGCCGCCCGGCCCACTCGGTGATCATGCCGACCGCGATGGCGCCGAAGATCACCGCCGCCATGCCCAGGTACAGCAGGTAGGCCACGGCCGCCTCGGAAAAGCCGGCGACATCGCTCAGCCAGCGGCTGATCCACAGGCCCTGTATGCCGAAGAACACCATGTGCGGCACCATGACCAGCTGCGCCACCTCGCGGAAGGCCGGATGGTTGAACACCTCGCGCAGCACCGCCAGGCTGGCCGGCCGCGCCGCCGACGGCGATGACGATGACGATGACGACGGCGGCGGCGCGGCCGGCGCCACCAGCCGTATCAGCAGCGCCAGGCCGGCCGCCGCCGCCGCCAGTCCCACGAACAGGCCGCGCCAGTCGGTGTAGTGCAGCGCCAGCCGCACCGGCAGCGTGGCCGACGCCGCGCCCAGTCCACCGGCCGCGATCAGGTAGCCCTGCACCGACGGCAGCCGCGCCGGCGCGACCCAGGTCGATACCGCCTTCACCGCCGACATGAAGCAGCCGCCCAGTCCCAGCCCGATCAGCGCGCGCGCCACCAGCAGCTCGGCGAAATCGTGGCCGCCCGAGAAGGCCAGCGCGCCCAGCGCCGCCAGCAGCAGCATCGGCGGCTGCACCCGCGCCGGACCCCAGCGGTCCAGCGCCATGCCGACCGGCAGCTGCGCCAGCGCGAACGCCAGGAAGAAGGCGCTGGTCAGCAGGCCAAGCTGGCCAGGGGTCAGCGCCAGCGCCGCCATCAGCTGCGGCGCCAGCGTCGCGTTCACGGTACGGATCAAACTCGATAAATAGTGGCCCAGCGCGAACGGCAGGAACACCAGCACAAACACCGCGCGGCCGGACATGGCGCCACCTACGCCGAATTGTGGGCGCCGCAGCCGGCCGCCGCGCCGCCGCGCTGGCCGTCGTCCTGGCGCGCCGCGATCAGCGGGATCACCTTGCGCTGGCCCGGCGGCTCGGCGCCGTACTCGCTGCGGCTGCCGCCCTCCTCCTCGAAGAAGAACTTGTCCTTGCCGAAGGCCGGCTTCAGCTCGTCCATCCAGGTCGCGTTGGGATCGAACCTGGCGTAGAACGGCTTGCGCACCCAGTCCGGATTGCGGGCCTGCAGGAACTGCAGCGCGAACACCTTCTCGCCGCCGATGGTGACGATGCCGTCGATCACCACCTTGCCGGGGAAGGCGCTCATCGACGGCCCGCGCACGGTGCGCGACAGGCCGGACACCATCTGGTAGGCCTGCTGGAAGATCTCGTGCGCGCGCGCCAGCGGCAGCTGGAAGTACTCGCGCGGCCCGGTGTCGCGCTCGACGAACATGTAGTACGGGATGGCGCCCAGCCGCACGCCGGTCTGCCACAACTCGGCCCAGCTGTGCGGGTCCTCGTTGATGTGGCGGATCAGCGGCCCCTGCATGCGCAGGGTGGCGCCGGTGCCGACGATGCGCTTGACCGCCTGCTGCGCGATCTCCGGGCGCAGCTCCACCGCGTGGTTGTAGTGGCCCATGATGGCCATGTTCTTGCCGCTGTCGACCACGCGCTCGAACAGGCGCAGCAAGTCGTCGGCGTCGCGGTCGGTGACGAAGCGCTGCGGCCAGTACGCCACCGACTTGGTGCCGATGCGGATGTTCTGGATGTGCGCCAGGTCCGGCGCCAGCAGCGGTTCGATGTAGGCTTCCAGCGAGCGGGTGTTCATGATCAGCGGGTCGCCGCCGGTGATCAGCACGTCCGTCACCTCGGGGTGCAGGCGCAGGTAGTCGGCCAGCTGGTGCGATTCCTTGGCGTCGAACTTCATGTCGTCCATGCCGACGAACTGCGGCCAGCGGAAGCAGAAGGTGCAGTAGGCGTGGCAGGTCTGGCCGGCGCTGGGGAAGAACAACACCGTCTCCTTGTACTTGTGCTGCAGGCCCTTGAGCGGCGCGTCGTTCACGCGCGGCACGTTGTGCGTCATCTGCCCGGCCGGATGGGGATTCATGCGCAGGCGGATGCGCCGCACCAGCTCGCTCAGCGCCTGCTGGTTGGCGCGGCCCAGCACCAGCTCGCGCAGCTGGGCGTAGTCGTCCGGCGCCAGCATGTCGCGGTGCGGGAAGGTCAGGCGGAAGATCGGATCGTCCGGGATGTTGCTCCAGTCGATCAGGTGATCCATCACGTATTCGTTGGTGCGGAACGGCAGCACGTGCGACACCACCTGCACCGCTTCCTGCAGGTCGGGTGTGAGCCATTCCCACTGGCGGGAATGAGAGATGGTCTGGCGGATGAAGGGCTTGAACTTGGGCGCCTGGGCGCCGGCGCTGTTCCAGGAAGCTATCGGAGTAGAGGTCATCGCGGGTTCCTATCGCAATAAGAGGGGGCGGAAACTGCATGCTAGGCCGCCCGCCGAAAATGCGATTGCCGAAAATCAACTGACGCATGGAAATATATTTTTCCTTGACGCAGAGCGCGTGCAAAATTGCCACACGGCCAGAACTTGCGGCAGCGCAATTCCCGGCGCCGGCAGCGGCGTACAGTTCATGGGAGCAAGCCCTCCCTCCCCCACACAAGGAATCGCCATGAGACTGACCGCCATCCTGGCCGCTGTCGCCGCCACGCTGTTGCACGCCACCGCCGGCGCCGCCGAACCCACCGAGAAAGACGCCGTCGCCCTGGTGGAAAAGAGCGCCGCCTACATCAAGGCCCACGGCAAGGACGAGCTGATGAAGAAGGTGGCCGCCAAGGACCCGGAGTTCGTGCAGGGTTCGCTGTACGTCGACCTGCGCGACTTGGCCACCGGCGTGGTGCTGGCGCACCCGTTCAACCCGTCCATCGTCGGCAAGGACCTGACCGACGTGCCCGACGCCAGCGGCAAGAAATACCGGCGCGAGATCATCGACGTGGCCGCAAAAAAAGGCCACGGCTGGGTCGACTACCAGTACAAGAACCCCGGCAGCGGCAAGATCGAACCCAAGACCACCTACGTGCTGCGGGTCGGCGACGTCGTGCTGGAAGCGGGCATCTATAAAAAATAGCGGCGGGAGAGCACCATGCTGAACAAACTGCGTATCGGTCCCAAACTGTTGCTGGCGCCCGGCCTGGTGCTGCTGCTGCTGATCGTCACGGCCGGCGCCGCCTACTACGGCATGGTGCGCCAGAACGCATCGCTGGAAAACCTGGTCCAGGTGCGCGCGGCGCGCCTGCGCCTGGCCGCCGACATCACCGGCGAGACGCGCTATGCCCACGCCCACATCTACCAGCTGCTGGCCTGGGTCAACGGCAGCTTCTCGCAGGCCCGGCTGGACGCGCTGGCGCGCCAGCTCAAGGCCGGGCACGCCACCATCGAGGGCCAGCTGCGCCAGCTGGCGGCGCAGACCACCGGCGACGAGGACGCGGCCGAGCACAAGATCGCCGGCCAATTGCTGCAGACGCTGGGCGCCTACCGCAAGGCGGTGCAGGACACCATCGAAATGGCCAGCATCGACCAGAGCATCGCCACCAACGCCATGGCCCACGGCGAGAAGCACTTCCTGACGCTCAACGAGCAGCTGGCGCAGCTGTCGGCGCTGGAGCAGAGCCTCAGCGAGCAGGCCTACGCGCGCGCGCGGGAAGAGTTCCACTCGCTGGGCAACAGCATGGCGCTGATGGTGCTGCTGTCGATCGCGCTGTCGCTGGGCGTGACGATGGCGGTGCGCGGCGCCATGCTGCGCGACATCCGCGCCATCGCCGACGTGGTGGTGGCGCTGGCGGCCGGGCGGCTGTCGGCCGGCCAGGGCGGCAACCACGGCCGCGACGAGATCGCCGACACCGCCCGCATGCTGGACCACACCATGCTCAACCTGACCCAGACGCTGAGCGCCATCCTGGCCTCGGTCAAGGCGATCGACTGCGCCTCGCATGAAATCGCCAGCGGCAACCTCGACCTGTCGACCCGCACCGAGATGCAGGCCAGCTCGCTGGAGGAGACCGCCAGCGCCATGGCCAGCCTGACCCAGGCGGTGCAGAACAACGCGGCCGGCGCGCGCCAGGCCTGCGAGCTGGCGGCCGGCGCCGCCGACCTGGCCCAGCACGGCGGCGCCGCCGTGCGCCAGGCGGTGCAGACCATGGCCTCGATCCGCGCCAGCTCGCGCCAGATCGTCGACATCATCGGCGTGATCGACGGCATCTCCTTCCAGACCAACATCCTGGCGCTGAACGCCGCCGTCGAGGCGGCGCGCGCCGGCGAGCAGGGGCGCGGCTTCGCCGTGGTGGCTTCCGAGGTGCGCACGCTGGCGCAGCGCTCGGCCGCCGCCGCCAGGGAGATCAAGGCGCTGATCGCCACCTCGGTGGCCACCATCGACAGCGGCAGCGCCTCGGTGCAGCAGGCCGGCGAGCGCATGGAGGCCATCGTCGCCTCGGTGCAGCAGGTCAACGACGTGATCGCCCGCATCAGCGACGCCAGCGCCGAGCAGGCCCAGGGCATCGCCGAGGTCAACCAGGCGGTCGGTCAGATGGACGACGTGACGCAGCAGAACGCCGCGCTGGTCGAGCAGGCGGCCGCCGCCGCGGCCAGCCTGCAGGAGCAGGCGGTGCAGCTGTCGCAGGCGGTGTCGGTGTTCAAGGTGGAGCCGCCGTCAGCGCATGGGCTTGCTCAAAAAGCGCGAACCGGCCAGGCCGAAGCGCCACGGCAGCTCCACCGCTTTGCTGATGCCGATGCGCGGGCCGGCTAGCACCTCGACCGCTGTCCCCGCGTCCGGCGCCAGCAGCGCGAACGGCGCCTCGTCCAGCGCCAGGTTGTTGTGGGCGCGCGTGACGCCCAGCGCCTGGCACAGCCGCCCCGGCCCCGAGCACAGCAGGCGCGCGTCGTCCAGCCCGCGCCGCTCGCGCATCCGCTCCAGGCCGGCCAGCGGCTCCAGCGCCCGGATCAGCACGCCGGCGCCGTGGCCCTCCTCGCGGCACACGAAGTTCAGACACCAGTGCAGGCCGTGCGAGCGGTACACATAGCTGCGCCCCGGCGGACCGAACATCGAGAAGTTGCGCGGCGTCGGGCCGTTGAAGCTGTGCGCGGCCGGCTCGGTGCGGTCGTAGGCCTCGGTCTCGACGATGCGCCCGCCCACCCCGTCCACCAGCAAGGTGACGCCGATCAGGCGCCGCGCCACCTCGGCCGAGGGCGCGCTGAAATCGATACCAGCCAGATGCTTGTCCATCCGCGTATTGTAAAGGGCAATCTGGACCGCACGTTCACGAAAGGCGTGACAAATGATCATCAAAACGCCGCCCGCCACGGTTTTTAGCGACAAAATATGGCGGCCCCGGCAGAAAATCGGGAGAAATTCGTGCGCACCGCGCGCGCTTGCGGCGATAATCTTGTGAGGCACGCCCGGCACGAGCCGGCGCGCTGGTTTATAGTATTACCTTGGCAACGCCAGCCCTTACCCCCTGAAGAAGACAATGACGACAGCAGCAGCCCCAGCCATGCCAGTAGAAAACGCGGTGGAAGAAGCGCTGATGCGCTCCATCCGTATTCCGCCCCGGCCCAGCCTGCTCGTCGACCTGCAGCGCGAGCTGGCCCAGTCCGACCCGTCGCCGCGCCGCATCGCCCGCATCATCGGCAACGACGTCGGCATGTCCGGCGCCCTGCTCAAACTGGCCAACTCGCCGTTCTTCGGCGCCGCGCGCAAGGCCAAGTCGGTCGAGCAGGGCATCAATTTCCTCGGCATCAACCAGTGCGCGGCCCTGCTGACCGGGCTGCTGGCGCGCCAGGCCATCGAGGGCAAGGAGGCCGACCTGAACGCGTTCTGGGAAGTGTCGGCGCGCCGCGCCCAGGCCGTGGTGTTCTTCTCGCGCAAGCTGCGCATCGCCCCGCCCGACATCGCCCACACCTTCGGCCTGTTCTGCGACATCGGCGTGCCGCTGCTGATGAACCGCTTCACCGACTACGCCGCCACCTACGCCGACGCCTGCGACGACGCGGTGCAGACTTTCACCGTCATCGAGGACAGCCGCTACAGCACCAACCACGCCGCCATCGGCTGCCTGCTGGCGCGCAACTGGGGGCTGTCGCCGGACGTCTCCTGGGCCATCCTGCTGCACCACGACTACCGCGTGCTGGACGACCCGGCCACCGACGACGCCGTGCGCTCGCTGGTGGCGCTGGCGCTGCTGGCGGAAAAAGGCATCGCCCGCTTCCACAGCCGCCAGCTGTCCTACGAGTGGGAAAAAGGCGGCGACCAGGCTTGCCGCCACCTGGGCCTGTCCGAGGACGAGACCGCCGACCTGCTGGACGAACTGCACGAAGCCTTCCACACCGAACGATAAGAAAAACATGCCGAAAAATAAGCGCCCCGTACCGCGCAAATCCGCCAACTCCCCGGAACTGAAAGACGAACAACAAACCACCGAACTGTGCGCGCTGGCGCTGGACCTGGCCGACGGCGAGTTCAACCACGACATCGTGGCCGACAGCACCCGCGCCGAGCTGGCGCAAAAGGGGCTGGACTTCCAGCGCCTGCTGCGCAAGCTGCTCAACCAAGGCAAGGACGAGGTGCTGTACGGCGCCGTCGAGCTGGCCCGCGACGAGTCGCGCGACGGCTACCGCTACCTGCGCAACGCCATCGAGGAAGGCGCGGCCAGCGTGATCCTGCGGCGCGAGGGCGCGCCCGAGATGGAGATCGACGCCTTCGCCATTCCGGTGTTCGTGCACAGCCAGGGCGGCCTGGACCCGGCCCACGATTTCCAGGATGGCGCCGCCTACGACGCCCTGCTCGACAGCTTCACCGACGCCGGCCTGGAAAGCCCGAAAGCCAGGGTGGTGCTGGTCAGCCACGCCTACGACCTGGACGAGTTCGAGCGCGTCACCTACGGCCAGCTGCACGCCATGGTGCGCGAGGCGGCGCAGTCGCTGACCGAGAAAAAGATCGCCGCCGCGCCGGCGCTGGAGCGCAGCATGGCGGCCGGCTGGTCGGCCACCGGCTTCGGCCCGGACGACGCCGCCGTCGAGCTGCGCTTCCTGCTCGGCTTCGCCATGAAGCGCGCCGACGATCCCTTCTACAAGGTGCCGGCCGGCGAGAAGGCGGCCGACGCCTACTTCGCCCAGCGCGCCGCGCGCTACCAGAAATGGACCGAACTGCACGCGCCGCTGGTGGCGCGCTGCCTGGGCCGCGGCCGCGGGGACGCGCCGCTGCGCCTGAACTTCCTGTACCAGGACCTGTTCTTCGGCGCCCGCGAGCAGGGCCAGTCGGAATACGCGACGCTGCAATTGCTGTCGGCGCTGAACCAGGCCATCGGCGGGCGCGCGCCGGAGCGGCTGAGCGCGGTCATCGCCCCGTTCGACGTCGACGACGAGATGGTGCTGCGCGTGCAACTGAGCGAGGGCGACACCGTGCTCATCCACGGCGACAAGCCGCTCGACCTGGGCGCCGACCTCGAACTGGAGGTCGACGACCTGCGCGACGCGCTGGCCAGCATCGGCGTGGCCGAGGTGCTGGTGGCGCTGCGTTTCAACGCCGACGGCCAGCCGGTGGAGCCGCGTCCGCTGGCCTGAGGCCAACGCCAATTCCCGTTTGACATCGCCCCGGGAGCCGAGGATACTTTCCCCAAGCGGAACACAGAATCCGCTGCCTGGTGCGGCGCCGGCTTGCGCTCCGCGGCAAAGGGAGACCCCGTCATGAAACCATGGACCCTGGCCTTGTGCGCCGCGCTGCTGTGCGGCTGCGCCGGCCCGTCGCCGGCGCCGCGCGCGGCCGCCCCGATGGTATTCCACGATCAATTGTTCCAGCCGCCGGCGGTGCCGGTCGACACCGCCCACATCTTCGCCGTCAGCCCCGCCATGCGCGACTACCTGAGCCGCGAGATCGGCCACAGCCTGTCGCACAAGGATCCCCGCCGCGAACTGTTCGACGCCCTGTACCGCAAGGACCGGCTGCAGCTCGAGTACGATTCGGCCATGACCCGCGACGCCGCCCAGACCTTCGCCGCGCGCGCCGGCAACTGCCTGTCGCTGGCCATCATGACGGCCGCGCTGGCGCGCGAACTCAACCTGGTGGTGCAGTTCCAGCAGGTCGAGGTCGACGAAAGCTGGAGCCGCGCCGGCGACCTGTATTTCGCCAGCAACCACGTCAACCTGGCGCTGGGCCGCCAGCGCCTCAGCCACGGCGAGGGCTACAGCGTCGACCTGTCGAACTCGCTGACGGTGGACTTCATCCCCATCCCGCCCAAGGCGCGCGAAAACGCCAAGCCGCTGGAGGAGCAGACCATCGTCGCCATGTACCTGAACAACCGCGCGGCCGAGCTGCTGTCGCAGGGCAAGCTGGACGAGGCCTACTGGTCGGCCCGCAAAGCGGTCGAGCAAGACCCGGGCTTCCTGCACGCCTACAACACGCTGGCCGTGGTCTACCAGCACCACGGCGACCTGGCCGAGGCCGAGCAGGCGCTGCGCTACGCGATGTCGCAGGCGCCCGCCAACACCATCGTCATCTCCAACCTGGCGCAGGCGCTGGACGCCCAGCACCTGCCCGACAAGCAGGCCGAGGCGGCCAGGCTGCGCGCGCGCCTGGCCCTGCTGGAACCCGAGCCGCCCTTCCATTTCTTCAACCTGGGCCAGGAGGCCATGCGCGCCGGCGACTACCGCCGCGCGCGCGACCTGTTCGCGCGCGAGGTCGAGCGGGTGCCGGACTACCACGAATTCCATTTCTGGCTGGCGCTGGCCAATTACCAGCTGGGCAACCTGGCCGAGGCGGACGTGCACATGGTCAAGGCGCTGGCCAACAGCACCACGCGCGGCGACCACGACCTGTATTCGGCCAAGCTGGACCGCATCCGCGCGTACGAGGCGCACGCCACGGGCAAATAAGCCCGCACTGGTGGTATTCTGGCCGGGGCGCGCCCGCCGCGCGCGCCTTGGAGCTTGACACATAGTTGCAACTACGCAACAATTGTAAAATGTGTAAATCAAGCTGTGCTTACCCCAAGGATACCGCCATGCTGAGACCCGTCTATCTCCTCCCGCTGCTGCTGGCCGCCCTGCTGACCGGATGCGGCGGCGGCGGCGGTGGCGGCGCCGCCGCGCCCGATCCGGGCAGCCCGGCCGTGTCGCCCGCCCTCAGCTTCAATCCCGCCACCGTGCGCGGCACCGTCAACGCCGGCGCCTCGCTCACCCTCAACGTCATCGCCAGCGTGGCCCGTCCGGCCGACTTCGCCAACGCCGGCACCGTGGTCGCCAGCATCGTCGACAGCAACGGCGTGCTGCTGCCGACCGCCCAGCTGATCCGCGACAGCGACACCCAGTACCACGCCGTGCTGCAGACAGCGCCGTCGCTGGCGGCCGGCACCTACACCGGCAACCTCAGCGTGCGCCTGTGCCGCGACAGCGGCTGCGCCAGCCAGTTCCCCGGCTCGCCCATGCCGCTGCCCTACAGCCTGCAGGTGGTGCCGGCCGGCCAGCTGACCTTCAGCGCCACCCCGGCCGTCGCCTTCAACGCCACCGCCCATCTAGGCGGCGCGGCGCCGGCCCCGGTCAGCATCGCCATCAGCGGCGAGGGCCGCACCTGGACCGCCAGCAGCGGCGCGGCCTGGCTCAAGCCCACGCCGGCCAGCGGCAGCGGCAGCGGCACGCTCAGCGCCGCCTTCGACCCGGCCGGCCTGGCCGTGGGCGAATACAGCACCACGCTGACCGTGCTGGCCAGCGACGGCCAGAGCGCCACGCTGACGGCCACGCTGTCGGTGCAGCCGAGCGGCCTGGTCACGGCCAGCGGCGTCACCTTCAACGCCATCAACGGCGCGCCGATCGCCACCCAGGTGATCCCGCTCGACACCGACGACCAAAGCAGCGTCAGCTGGAGCGCGGTGGCCAACGACGCTTGGCTGCGCATCTCGCCGGTCAGCGGCAGGACGCCGGCCACCGCCGTGCTGACGGTCGATCCCACCTTCGCCGGGCTGGCCAGCGGCAGCTACAACGGCAGCGTCACGCTCAGCGCCACCGGGCTGGCCACCCGCGCACTGCCGGTCACGCTCAACCTGACGCCGGCCACGCTGAGCGCCTCGGTCAACAGCATCACCCTGGGCGGCACCTACGGCCGCGACTTCAGCGCCAGTCCAAGCGTGACGCTGAGCCTGAACACCTCCACCAATGCCTGGCCGTGGACGCTGGGCGCCCTGCCGGCCTGGGCCAGCGCCACCGTCGCCAGCGGCAGCGTCAACCAGGCAGGCAGCAAGACCGCCTTCAAGGCGCTGCCGGCCAACGCCTCGGTCGGCGTCAGCTCGACGCTGGTCAACGCCACCGCCCGCGTCAACGGCGACCAGCTGACCGCGCCGGTGCTGCTGAACATCAACCGCGACAAGCACAAGCTGCTGCCGTCCGAGACCGGGGTGGCTTTCAGCGGCTCGCCGGGCTGGACCCGCCTGACCCGCACCCTGACCGTGCAGGACAACTACGGCAGCTTCGGCGGCATGAGCGCCGCCTCCAGCCAGTCCTGGCTGGTGGCCGGCGTCAGCGGCAACAAGCTGATCCTGACGGCCGACCCGACCCCGCTGGGCTCGGATACGCTGAGCATTGCCACCGTCACCCTGTCCCCGCTGGACCCCGACGCCAGCGCGCCCGAGCCGATCCGCGTGGCGCTGTGGAAGGGCACGCGCACGCCGGTGGCCAACGTCAGCACCGTGCTCACCTACAGCAACGTGATCACCGACCCGATCCGCCCCTACGCCTACGTGCACAATGGCGGCGCCTACGTCGACATCTACAACCTCTACAGCGGCCAGAAGACCGGCTCGATCACCGGCCTGGGCGCCAGCCTGGGCGACATGGCCACCAGCATCAACGGCGACTATCTGTTCCTGCTGAACCTGAGCAGCCACTCGCTGACCACCATCGACCTGAACACCCTGGCGGTGGTGGGCCAGATGCCGGTCGACGCCGACGCCGCCACCCGCCTCAAGGTGATCCGGCCGAACGGCGTGGAAATGCTGGTGCTCAGCAACGGCGCGGCCTACCTGACGTCCACCGGCGGCCGCCTCAACCTGCCGCTCAGCGGCGGCGGCACGCTGGCCGCCAGCGGCGACGGCAAGAGCCTGCTGCAACAGCAGGAAAACAGCGCCGCCGTGCAGATCACCACGCTCAGCGTCGACTTCAGCGCGCTCAACGGCGGCACCCTGTACCCGGCCAGGATCCCGGCCGCCAGCCACGCCAACGTCGGCACGCTGGGCCAGGACATCGCCGTCAGCGCGGACGGCACGCGCATCTACACCGCCAGCAGCACGCCCAAGCTGTGCAGCATCCTCAATCCGGTCGACCTCGGGGTGCTGGGCTACCTGGCGGCCGGCGACGGCACGCCGAACAACGTCAAGCTGGGCAGCGACGGCCGCATCTATTGCGGCGCCGCGGTCAAGACCGCCACCAGCGATGTGTGGATGTACGACACCAGCGGCAAGCTGCTGAACCAGTTCAAACTGGCCGGCAGCGGCAAGCAGTTGCTGCCGCGCCAGCTGGCGGTGTCGGGCGACGGGATGATTTTGATCGGCATCACCGACGACGGCGTGGCCACCATCGTGCCGGTGGGGCCGTGACGGCTCAGTAGCCGGTGCTGCGGCCGGCGATCACCGGCAGGTCGTCGTCGGTGGTCATGGCCCAGATCAGGCGGGCGATGGTTTCCGAGGCGATCACCGTGTGGTGGTTGCCCATCGCCATCAGTTTTTCGCGGATCTCGCGCCGCACGGCCGGGATGCCGGTCAGGTCGAACAGGATGTCGACGCCATCGCCCAGGGCGACAATCTGGTCCAGCGTGCGCACCGCCAGGCCGGCGTCCAGCGCCAGCTGGCGGCCCGGCGTATCGCCGCTTTCGGCCACCGCCACCAACTCCACGCCGCGCTCGCGGCGGCCCAGCATATTGCGCAAGAAGGCCGAGCCGATACGGCCCAGTCCGATGATGGCGATTTTTTGATTGTCCATTTTATCCCCAGCTAAGTTGAACTGCGATCGATACCCCTGTCAAACCTGTGTTAAAAAGAAAGTATATTTAAGGCAAGCATAACCACGCTCCCCCGACAAGGCAAGCCGCATAGCACGGCAGCCCCGACGGGAGGTTGTTTTTACACAAGGAAACCTCATGCGGGCATTGATCATCATTGACATGCAACAAGGAATGGCCGGCTCCGCCGCCGGCGCGCGCAACAACCCCGACGCCGAACGCCACATCGCCGCCCTGCTGGACGCCTGGCGCGCGGCCGGCGCCCCCGTGGTCCACGTGCGCCACATATCGCGCACGCCGGGCTCGCCGTTCTGGCCGGGCCAGCCGGGCGCCGAATTCCAGCCCCGCCTGGCGCCGCTGGCGCGCGAGCACGTGGTGGAAAAGAATGTCCCGGATTGCTTCGTCAACAGCGGACTGGAGCGCTGGCTGCGGGTGCGCGGCATCGACGCGGTGGTGCTGGCGGGCGTGAGCACCAACAACTCGGTCGAGGCCAGCGCGCGCAGCGCCGGCAACCTCGGCTTCGCCACCCAGGTGGTGGCCGACGCCTGCTACGCCTACGCCAAGACCGACTACGCCGGCGTGCCGCGCAGCGCCGACGATGTACACTACATGGCACTGGCCAACCTCGATGGCGAATACGCCGCCATCGTCGACACCGCCGGCTTGCTGGCCACGTTCAAGGAGTGACCGCCATGCGCATCGCCATCGTCTCCGACATCCACGGCAACCTGGCCGCGCTGGAAGCGGTGGCGGCCGATATCGTCCGCCAGGGCGTGGACGCGGTGGTCAACCTGGGCGACAGCCTGTCCGGCCCGCTGCTGCCGCTGGAGACCGCGCGCTTCCTGATGGCGCGGGACTGGACCCACCTGGCCGGCAACCACGAGCGGCAACTCCTCGAACTGCACCCCGGCTCCGGCGCGGCCGACGCCTACGCCCGCGCGCAACTGACGGCGCGCGAACTGGCCTGGATCGCCACGCTGCGGCCGGCCTTGCAATGGAACGAGGACGTGTTCCTGTGCCACGGCACGCCGGCGAGCGATATCACGGGCCTGCTGCAAACGGCCGAGCGCCACGCCAGCGCGGCCGAGATCGAACAGCGCCTGGGCCGGGTCGAGGCCGGCCTGATCGCCTGCGGCCACACGCACGTGCCGCGCAGCGTGCGCGGCGCGCGCGGCGCGCGCGGACAGCTGATCGTCAATCCCGGCAGCGTCGGCCAGCCGGCCTACGCCGACGACCATCCCTACCCGCACACCGTCGAAACCGGCTCGCCCGACGCCCGCTACGCCATCGTCGAGCGGCGCGAACAACGCTGGCACGCGCAACTGCTCACCGTCCCCTACGACCACCGCGCCATGGCCGACCTGGCCCGCGCCCACGGCCGCGAGGATTGGGCGGTTGTGCTGATGAGCGGGTATGTCTCGCATCCGGGCTAAGACGATTTCAGGCAGGGCCGTCAAATCAATGCGCCCCGACCACAACCAGCCGCTTGGAACAAAGACTGAGAAGGTGTTACCTGAGCACCCACCTCCACATTTAGCCATCATGTCCACCACGTCGCTCCAATCACCCGATGAACTTAAGCAGCGGGCAGCTTGCGCAGCCCAGGAATTAGGGATCAGTCTCCACGCTTTCATGATCGACGCGATTCGGCAGGCGATTCAAAGCATCGAGCAGCGCTCAAGCGACCAACCCATGACTGGAGTAAGCTCTGCCAGCACGCCAACTGTTGTGCCAGCGAAAGCGACGCCAGTTGCCGAGGCAGACGTTCCTCATGCGGCAGCTGCGCCAGCGGCTCTCCCGTCAACGCAACACAATCGGCACAGCAGATTGATGTTTGGATAGTTTGACATTGGACAGAAGAAAGATACGACACAGAACCGCTGAATAACGATGACGGGCTGCTAGGCGTGCAAGTTTTCCAGATTCTTCAGGAGATGGGGGTTACGCTTCCTGCTAAGTTTCCTAGTGAGTTTGACTTTGACTACGATGACGAAGACAAAGTTGGTGAATTGCTCAATGACCCATATGTTCAAATAATTTATGAAATTTTTTGTTCATTGAACGATGTCTGGAGCTTTTTTACTGCCTACATTTCAGAACTGATATGGTCTGACGAAATTGACTTGGCTGGCAGCGATGCTGAGCAGATCGACTACTGCCTTCCGGAGCTGGCGGCTAGCAAGATTGGTGACAAGCATGAATTCACGCCGAACTTTGGAAAGTTCGACGAGGAATACAAAAGAATTACGAAGAATGGCTAAACATATTGAAGGATAGAGCCCTTCGCGCCAGAATTCCTTTACGTGCAGAGCTGATGAATCTGGTCCGCTCATCTCACGGTGAGCTCGGGCATGAGGCCGAAGCGGAAAGTCTAGGATTCAACTCTTCACGTATCCATCCAGACATCTACATGAATGAACCGCTAGTTGGGATGCGAGTTATCCATCAAGTCCTGCCAGTGATTATGAAAAAACTCGGAATAGATGAGGAGTTCGAACTTGACTCTTTTGACCCGGGAGACTGACGATCCTCCAGGACAGTTTTCACCATGAACCGAGCATTCGCTATCACCAGATGATATAGTTATAAATGAAACGTGATCCTGCTATAGACTCGTTGTTGGACCTGCATGGTTCGATTCTCGACCAGGAAAATGGGTACTGGATCAAAATTGAAGCTCGGCTGGTAGGCGTCTCCAAAGAAGTGCCACACGGCATTCGATATTCGCTGACGCTGCACGAGCCTTCTGGCAAGCGCATGCTAGGCTACGATAACCTTACGAATTTAAGGATGTACAGCATCTGATCAATGATTTCTTTGCAGACGTGGACCGGATACTATTAGAGGTAAGAAAGCGATGAAACCAACTGTGATTGGCATCATGCCGCAAGAACAAATACGCGAGCGGGTGCTGGCGATTGCTCGCGGCAGCTATAAACCGAAGCCAGGCGAGCCGAAAATCTGGTTCACCTCCATGAAGTCGCTGGCCGAGGTTCTCAGTGATGACAACCGTGCATTGCTGCACGTAATGATGGAAACGAAACCAGCATCCATCTCAGCATTGGCGGAGGCCACTGGCCGCAAGCCAAGCAACTTGTCGCGCACGCTGAAGACGATGTCCAACTATGGCATCGTCGAGTTGAAGC
This sequence comes from Rugamonas sp. A1-17, assembly GCA_025548565.1. Lineage (GTDB taxonomy): Bacteria > Pseudomonadota > Gammaproteobacteria > Burkholderiales > Burkholderiaceae_D > Rugamonas. The sequence continues at coordinate 253,353 of JAJLPB010000001.1, read as the reverse complement.
GCGAACGAAATCAGGTTCGTCCCGTGGCTAACTCAACCGAGTTTCGCATCATCGCTCAGTAAGCACTGACAGACTAAAGCAGCATTTTCCATTGCTCCAGCTTTTGCGCCAATGTAAGCGAGGCGTGGGCGGGAGACGTCGACGGCAAAACCACCGTGCGATAACCCTGCGCCGCGAACTGCGGAGCGAACTTGCCGGAGGTCTGGCCGTTGAAGCCCACCGTCTCCAGCAGCGGGCACAGCTCGCGCAGGCGGGCGAAGTCGTTGGCGGCGGGCTTGCGGATGGCCGAATCGAGGCTGCCCTCGCGCTCGCACGCGCCCAGCACATCCCACAGGCCGAAGCCGTGCGCCAGCAGGCGCGGCAGACGTTCGTCGTACGGCAGTTGCGCCAGCGGCTCGCCCGTCAAGGCCGACAGGATCGGCCACAGCAGATTGCGCGGATGCGCGTAATACTGCTGCGCCGCCAGCGAGGCGGCGCCGGGAAAGCTGCCCAGCACCAGGATGCGGGTGCGCGCGTCGATCACCGGCGCCAGGCCGGTCAGTGCGGGGTGGATCAAATCGGTATCGTTGCTCATGGCCGCATTGTACCCAAGCGTCGCCACGCCGCGATTCGGGTGTAGAATTTGCCGACGGCACGACCGTGCTAAAAAAAACGGGAGACACCCATGACGCAAGCGCGCACCATCGATACCCTGCTGGCCAAGTACAGCGAGAGCCATCTCAACCCCACCAACGAGGTGATCCACTTCATCTGCGTGCCCATCATCGTCTTCACGCTGCTGGGCTTGCTGTGGGCCGCGCATCCGCTGCTGGCGGTGGCGGTCACGCTGGCCTCGCTGGTCTACTACTTCAAGCTGTCGAAGCCGTTCGCGGTGGGCATGCTGCTGATGAGCACGGTGATGCTGGCCCTGCTGGCCGCCCTGCCGGACAAGGCCATCCTGCCGCTGTCGCTGGCGATTTTCGTGCTGGCGTGGATAGGCCAGTTCATCGGCCACAAGATCGAGGGCAAGAAACCGTCGTTCTTCGACGACCTGCGCTTCCTGCTGATCGGACCGCTGTTTGTGCTGGGCTTTTTGTACCGCAGGCTGAAGCTGGCGTACTAGTGGAAACCGGCGTAGGCGAACAGCGTCTGGGCGGCGCTCTGCATTTCGTCGCCGGCCAGCATCAGCACCAGCGCGGTGCTGACCGCGACATAGCCCAACAAGCCGACAACTTTGATCTGCAGCGCGGTGCTCATGCCGCCCTCCCGTGTGTGATGTGTGATTCCATCTTACTTGCATTTTCAACAAAGTGCTCAAAATTTACACAGCGGAAACAAATTAGTTGTCACGCTGTTGCGTCGCAACAAAAACGTGGCCGCTAGGCAAGGACTGGCCCGGGCGGCTATACTCGTTCGATGTCCTCTCCACTCCTGTTCGCCATTGCCTGCCTGATCTGGGGCTCCACTTTCTTCGCCATCACGCTGCAACTGGGCGAGGTCGCGCCCGCCGTGTCCGTCGTGTACCGCTTCGCGCTGTCGGCGGCGGTGCTGTTCGCCTGGTGCCTGGTGCGCGGCGACAAGTTGCTGATGCCATGGCGCACCCAGCGCTGGATGTTCCTGCAAGGCTGCGCCACCTTCGGCCTGAGCTACATCTGCACCTACTCGTCCGAGCAATACCTGGTCTCCGGCCTGGTCGCCGTGCTGTTCGCATTGATGGTGTTCTGGAACCCCATCCTCAACCACCTGGCCTTCGGCACGCCGCTGCGCTGGCGCACCTGGGCCGCCGGCGCGCTCGCCATCTGCGGCGTGTCGCTGCTGTTCTTCCAGTCGATCCGCGGCGCCTGGAGCGAGATCCTGTCAGGCGGCAATGGGCACTTCCTGCTCGGCCTCGGCCTGGCGCTGACCGCCACCATCGCCAGCTCGGTCGGCAACGTGGTCGTGATCAAGGTGCGCGAGCAATCGTCCAACGTGCTGCTGACCATGGCCTGGTCGATGCTGTGGGGCAGCCTGCTGGTGGCGCTGTGGGTGGTCGTCAGCGGCCAGTCGTTCAGCATGCCGTCCGGTCTGCCCTACTGGGGCGGGCTGCTGTACCTGTCGCTGTTCGGCTCGGTGATCGCGTTTGCCGCCTACTTCACGCTGATCCACCGCATCGGCTCGCACAAGGCCGTGTACATCGGCGTGGTCACGCCCGTGATCTCCGTGCTGCTGTCGATCCAGCTGGAACATTTCCGTCCCGGCGCGCTGGAATGGGCCGGCATGATACTGTGCCTGTCCAGCGTCGCCTGGGCGCTGCAACCCGATTCCCCCATCCTCAAAGAAAGCACCGCGAAAGCCTGATGACTACCTCCGACCTGACCATACGCCCGGCCCAGCCGGCAGACGTCGCCGCAATTTTCGGCATGATTTACGAACTGGCCGTGTTTGAAAAACTCGAACACATGGTCGTCGCCAACGAAGCCATGCTGCACGACAGCCTGTTCTGCGACAAGCCGGTGTGCGAAGCGCTGGTCGGCGAGGCCGACTGTGAAGTCGTCACCTTCGCGCTGTTCTTCCATAACTTCTCCACCTTCCTGTGCAAGAAGGGCCTGTACCTGGAGGACTTGTACGTCAAGCAGAGCCGTCGCGGCAAGGGCTACGGCAAGCGGATGCTGGTGGCGCTGGCGCAGCTGGCGGTGGAGCGCGACTGCGGCCGCTTCGAATGGTCGGTGCTCGACTGGAACAGCAACGCCATCAAGCTGTACGAAAGCATGGGCGCCTCGCTGCTGCCGGAATGGCGCATCTGCCGTGTCACCGGCGACGCGCTGACGCACATGTCTCAAGGCGCTTGATATCGCACAAGGCCTGGCGGCACCCAGCTTGCAGAATGAATGTCGACCTTCATTCGCAGGAGACCGCCATGCCGAAATTGCCGCCGTTACTCAACACCGTCTACAAAGCCTGGCTGCGCGCAAGACTGGAGCGCTACACGCGCGCGCTGGAGGCCATCGCCGCCCAGCGCGAGAACGATTTCCACGCCGAGCGCCTGCTGCACAAGGAGATGGTGCTGCTGCGCTCCAAACTACACTCGCTGTGACGGCGCGCGGCTGGCCAGCCGCTCCAGCAGCTCGAACGCGGCCTGCGTCAGCAAGGCCAGCAGCGCCGCCGGGATCGCACCGGCCAGCAGCATATCGTTATCGTTCAGTGCCAGGCCGATGGTGATGCGCTCACCATAGCCGCCGGCACCGATGAAGGCGGCGATGGTCGCCGTCCCCACGCTCATCACCGCCGCCGTTTTCACGCCGGCCAAAATCACCGGCAAGGCCAGCGGCAATTCGATATGCACCAGCCGCTGCATCGGCCGCAGGCCCAGCGCCTGCGCCGCCAACCGCAGGCCGGCCGGCACCTGCAGCAAGCCGGTGCAGGTGTTGCGCACGATGGGCAGCAGCGCGTACACCACCAGCGCAGCCAGCGCCGGCACCGTGCCTATCATGCCCAGCAAGGGAATCAGCAGCGCCAGCAAGGCCAGCGAGGGCACCGTCTGCAACACGCCCGTCAAGCCCAGCACCGCCTGCCGCAGGCGCGGAAACGCCGCCGCCAGCACGCCCAGCGGAATGCCGACCACGCACGCCAGCAGCACCGCCGCCAGCACCAGCGTCAGATGCTGGCGCGTCAGCGGCCACAGGTTCTTGTCGAAGATCTTGGCCGGCAGGCCATCGCGTATCACCGGCGCCTGCATGGCCTTGCCGGCGCCGGCGGCCTGCGGCTGGTGCGCCGCCAGCCAGCCGCGCGCCACGTTGGCGAAACTCTGGCCGTCGATTTCGGCGGCGGCGTTCATCGCGATCATGTCGGTGGCGCTGATGCGGCCCTCCAGCTGCGCGATCGCCTTCCACGCGGCAGGGAAGCGCGCCGGCGTGTCGAGCCGGTACAGCAGCATCGCGTCGTAGCGCGGGAAGTAGGCGCGGTCGTCGTCCAGCACGCGCAGGCCGTACTGGCGGATCTTGGCGTCGGTGGAGTAGATATCGATCACGTCGACCTGGCGCTGCATCAGCGCCTCGTAGGCGATGCCGTGGTCCAGGCCCTCCGCCCGCTGCGGCAGGCCATAGCGTTTGGACAGTCCCGGCCAGCCATCCGCGCGGCCGATGAATTCATGCGACAGGCCGAAACGCAGCGCCGGCAGCGCCGCCAGTTCGCTGAGTTTCGCCGGGCCGTCGGCGCCGCCGCGTACCGCCAACGCGTAAGTGTTGTTGAAGCCCAGCGGCACCGCCACGCCCAGCCCCATGGCCGCCAGTTCGCGGCGAATCTGCTCCAGCGGCGCGGGCTGCGCGTGCTTGAGGATCTCCAGGTCGATGGTGCCGAGGTATTCGGGATAGACATCGATGCGGCCGGCCTGCAGCGCCGCCAGGACGATGGCGGTATTACCCAGGCCTTGCAGGTGCTCGGCCTTGGCGTGCGGTGCGGCGGTCTGCGTCAGCACCTCGCCCAGGATGTAGGACTCGGTGAAGCGCTTCGACCCCACGTGCAGCGTGTCGCCCGGCGCGGCGGCACACGCCGCGCCGCCGAACAACAGGGCCAGCCAAACAAGCAATCGTCCTTGCACACGCTCTCCGAAATGATAGTCAATCCAGAGAGCTTACCATCAAGCGCCCGCGCGCAACATGGCCGCCTTCAAGGCCTGGCTCAGCGTCTCGTACGATTCCGACAGGTGGGCCTTGGCCTCGCGGCTCATCGGCTTGCCCATCGCGCCACGGATATCGCGTTGGAGCGCCAGCGCGTTCTCGCGCTGCAGGCTGCGGGCGTCGGCCGGAGTGAACGGCGATGCGCGCAGCAGTATCGTCGTCACGCGCTTCAGATGCTCGCGTTGCAGGTTGCGGCGCATGCCGTTGATGTCCTTGCCGGTTTTTAGCTCGCTCCACACCGCATCCTGCACGGTGGTGTACAACTCGTCGAGGCTGAGCGCCTGCTTGCGGTCGTCCAGCTTTTCCTGCGAATCGAGCAGGCGCACCGCCACCGCGTCGGACATCAGCTGGTCCAGCGCGCCGGCCTGCAAGGACAGCACGCGACCGCTGACCGACACGTCGGCGCGTCCACGCCATTCGAAATGATCGGCGCCGAGGCGGCTGATCATCGCCGGCGAGAACTGGAAGCTGTCCGACTTGAACAGGCTGGTGGTCAGCATCTGCAAGGCGGCCCGCTGGCGCGGCAGCGGCACCGGCGTGAAGGTGGCGCGGCCCGTGCCGGCATGGTCGCGCAGATAGGTCACGCCACCCACATACTTCACCACCACCGGCATGGTGCGCGCGAACTGCTGGAAGCCGTAGTCGAAACTGCGGCGCAGCGTTTCATAACTCTCGCCTGGCTTCAGCGTGCGGCTTTGCAGACGGTCCCACAACTCGCGCGAAATCGTCAGGCGGCGCTGGAAGTAGGCCAGCGGATCGCTGCTCAGGTCGAACACGTTCACGTCCGGATCGGAATTGAAGCCGCCCGCATCCTGGTCGGTGCCGAAGGCCAGCAGCGGCTCGTTGGAGCGCGCGGCGATCTTCGCCAGCTCCTCCTTCTCCTGCGCCGGCTCGATCGGCTTGTAGGCGTACTCGATGGCCCAGTAATCGTAAGGACCCAGCGTCGACGTCACGTACTCGCCCTGCTTCTCGCCCTTCAGCGACAGGTTGAACGGCGTGTAGTCCATCACCGATCCGGCCATGCCGTTCTTCTTCGTGAACTCGGGGTCCTGCAACTGCTTCAAGCTGTAGATGGTCGACGAGCGGAAGTTGTGGCGCAGGCCCAGCGTGTGTCCGATCTCGTGCATCACCACCGAGCGCACATAGGCTTGCGCCACCGCGTCCGCCTCGGGACTGCCCATTTCCAGTTCACCGCGCGCCTCCAGCAGGCCCATGGCGAAGCCCATCTCCGATGCCGACTCCTGCATGTAGTCGCAGCGTTCCTCCTGCCCCGGCAGGGCCAACGGCTGCTGCAAGGGCATGCTGTCCTCGCCGATCATGCGGCGCGCGCCGCGCGCGAAGATGTCGGACATGCCGATGTCCGCGTCGAGGATCTCGCCGCTGCGCGGATCGACCTGGCGCGGCCCGATGGCGAAGCCGACATCGCTGCCGACGAACCAGCGCACCGACGCGTGCCGCGCATCCATGGTGTCGAAGCGGTCCTTCTCTGTCTGCTGCTTGACCACGATGGCGTTCTTGAAGCCGATGCGTTCAAAGGCCTCGTTCCAGGCCAGGATGCCCTGCCTGACCGACTCGCGGTACTTCTCCGGGATGTTCGCGTCCAGCCAGTAGACGATGGGCTGCTTGGGTTCCGATAGCGCCTGCGCCGGGTCCTGCTTCTCCAGGCGCCAGCGCTGGATGACGTGGCGCGACGTGGTCGGCGTCACGTCGTCCGAGTAATCGTAGGTCGTGCTGACAAAATGGCCGACGCGGTCGTCCGCGACACGGCCATGCATGGGCTGCGCCGGCAGCGGCATGAAGCTGTAGTAGAAGCCCAGGAACATGCTGCGCGGATCCGGCAGCGTGGTCGGCGGCATGGGGATAGGCACCGGCGTGGTCGGCATCACCAGCGGTGGCGCCGCGATGCGCGGCACGAAGAAGTGCGCGTTGACCTGGAAGCCGGTCATCGTCTCGTCGGAGCGGATGGTCAGGAAGCTGCTGTTGCGCGCGTCCATCGCATACGGCATGCGGAAGGCCGCCTCCAGCCGCGTCGTAAAACTTGGGATATCGCCGAACAGCAGGATGTTCGCCTCCACCAGGATCGCACGGTTCTGCGGATTCGGCCCGCTGGCCACTGGCGCGATCGCCACCAGACTGTCGGAGAACGCCTGCGACACCGCCAGCGCCTGCGGCGTGCCGGCCTTGGCGCCATACTCGGTATTCTTGGCGATCATCTGCACCAGGTTGCCGATGCGGTGGAACACCACCACCTGGCTAATGCCCATCTGGCTGCCGTAGATACCGCGTTCGCCTATCCCGTTCGGCATGTTCACGGTCATGAAGATCGGGCGGTCGAATTGGTCGGGCCGCAGCTCGATCCAGACTTTTTCCTCTTTCTGGTACAGGTTCAAAAAGCCCTGCAGATGCGCGGCCCCGCGCACCAGGTCCGCGAACGGCTTGGGCGCGGCGGCGGCCGCCGCGGCCGGCGCCGGCACTGTCGCTGGCTGCAGGGGCGTGGTGGCGACCACCGGGACTTCCGGCGCATGGGGAACGGGCGTGGGCGGCACCGGCTCCTGGGCCAGCGCCTGCGCGCCGAGCGTCAGCAGGACGGCGGCGCGGAGAGAATTCATGACAAACATGGGTATCCTGTTACGTTGGAAGAGGCATCCCGGTACTGTAACCGAAACAACAACTAACGAAACAGAATTTCCCGAGGCCTTCCTCTAAACCTGCGGCGAACGCAACACGCCGCCATTGACCACGCCCCGGCAGGGATTGAGGCCGATGGCATACGACAGGTCGGCCGGGCGGGCGATGCGCCACAGCGCGAAGTCGGCGCGCTTGCCCACTTCCAGGCTGCCGATCTGCTGCTCGCGGCCGAGCGCGCGCGCCGCGTGCAGTGTGCAACCGGCCAGCGCCTCCAGCGGCGTCAGTCGCCACAAGGTGCAGGCCATGTTCATCGCCAGCAGCAGGGACGTCATCGGCGAGGTGCCGGGATTGCAGTCGGTGGCCACCGCCATCGGCACGCCGGCCGCGCGCAACGCGGCCACCGGCGGCGGCGTGGTATCGCGCAGGAAGTAGTAAGCGCCGGGCAGCAGCACGGCCACGGTGCCGGCGGCGGCCATCGCGGCGATGCCGGCGTCAGTCAGGTGTTCGAGATGGTCGGCGGACAGGCCGTGATAACGCGCCACCAGCTCGGCACCGCGCTGGTCGGACAGCTGCTCCGCATGCAGCTTGACCGGCAGGCCCTGCGCGCGCGCCGCCTGGAACACGCGCTCCGTCTGCTCGTGCGAGAAGCCGATGCGTTCGCAGAAGGCGTCCACCGCGTCGACCAGCCCTTCGGCAGCCAGCGGCGCGATCATCGCGCACACTTCGGTGATGTAGTCGTCGGCGCGGCCCGCGAACTCCGGCGGCAAGGCGTGCGCGCCGAGGAAGGTGGCGGCCACGCTGACCGGCAGCTCGCGGCCGATGCGGCGCGCCACGCGCAGCATGTTCGCTTCCGATTCCAGCGTCAGGCCGTAGCCGGATTTGATCTCCAGCGTGGTCACACCTTCCGCCAGCAAGCTGCACACGCGCGGCAGGCTTTGGCGCAGCAGCTCGTCCTCCGACGCGGCACGGGTGGCGCGCACGGTGGACATGATGCCGCCGCCGGCACGAGCGATGTCCTCGTAGGTGGCGCCGTTGAGACGGGCCTCGAATTCGTCGCTGCGGTTGCCCGCGTGGACGATGTGGGTGTGGCAGTCGATCAGGCCCGGCGACAGCCAGCAGCCGCCGCCATCGTGCACCGTGACGGCCAGCGCGCCTTGCGGCAGTTCGGCCCGTGGCCCCAGCCACGCGATCTTGCCATCCTTGACGGCGATGGCGGCATCGCGGATTTCACCATAACCATCGGCCGCCATCGTGGCCAGGTGCACGTTCGTAAACAACACATCCCACATGCTTGCTACTTTCTTTAATTGTTGATGATGTCGACCACGAACACCGTCGCCTGCTGGGCCTCCATCGACCACAGCTCTTCGGCCTCCATCACCAGCAGGTCGTAGCGCACCATGGCGATGCGCTCGCGCGAGCTGCTCACGGTCAGGCTCTCGCCGTCGGCCAGGAACAGCAGCGTGGTGGCGCTGCGGCGCTGCAGCGGCTCGACGCCACGCACCACGCGCGGCTCCAGCCGGTGGCGGCAGCGGCCGCGCCGCGTCATCACATTGAAATCGGTGGTCAGGCTGCCGGTGACGGTGGCATGCACCGCCGCCTCGCCGTCGAATTCGATCAGCGGTTCGCTGGGGCTGAGCACATAGCGCTCGTCGCCGAAATCCAGCAGCACGCCGTCGCCGTCGACCAGCGCCAGCGACCGGTCGATGCCGGGGAAGCAGGAAAAGGGGCCGCTTTGCGAGATGGTCGCCAGGCTGACGCGCCAGTCGAATTCCTCAAAGCCGGCGCTGGCGGGAAAGACGGCGATTTCCGTCGTGCTGCCGCCGCCGTTTTTCCACGGTGCGGGCCGCAGGCTTGCATACTGGATTAGCTGGGTCATCGGAACTCCCTCAGTTCGGCCAAGGTCTGCTTGAAGCGCGCAGCGATCGCCTGCTGCGCAACGTGCTGCTGATTGCGAACTACCCACTGGCCGCCGACCATCACGTCCTTGACCAGGTTGTCATTGCCGCAGAAGACGAAGCTGCCGAGTACCTCGTCCAGCGCCAATCCGTACAGGTTCGGGTGCTGGTCATCCAGCACGATCATATCGGCGCGGCGGCCCGGCGCCAACGCGCCCACCGGCCTGCCGCTGGCCTGCGCGCCGCCCCGCAAGGCGCCCTGCCAGAGGAAGTCGCCAACGTTGCGCTCCCCGGCCGACACCGCGATATTGCGGCGCTGGTGCTGCAGGCGCTGGCCGTATTCCAGCCAGCGCAGTTCCTCCACCGCGCTCTGCGAAATATGGCTGTCGCTGCCGATACCGAACCGTCCCCCCTCCGCCAGGAACTGCTCCAGCGGGAACAGGCCGTCGCCCAGATTGGCCTCCGTGGTCGGGCACAGGCCCGCCACCGCGCCGCTCCGCGCCATCCGGTCCACCTCGTCGCGCACCAAGTGCGTGGCGTGAACCAGGCACCAGCGTTCATTCACGTCCACCTGGTCCAGCAGCCACTGCACCGGGCGGCTGCCGCTCCAGTCCAGCGATTGCTGCACTTCCTGCGTCTGCTCCGCGATGTGGATGTGCACCGGACGCTCGCCCGGCAGCGTCGCCAGCACCTCGTTCATCTGCGCCACCGACGCCGCGCGCAGCGAATGCGGCGCCACGCCCACCTCGGTCCGCGCATCGCGCAGGGGCTCCAGCGCCTCGACGATGCGCAGCACATCCTGGGCATCGGTCTTGAAGCGCTGTTGCTCCGGCTTCAAGGCGCTTTCGCCAAAGCCGGAATAACTATACAGCACTGGCAGCATGGTGATGCCGATTCCCGCCAAACGTGCGGCCGCGACGACGCGCTCCGCCGTTTCCGCCGGACGCGGATACATGGCGCCGTCCGGCGCGCGCTGCACGTAATGGAACTCGCACATCGACGTGTAGCCGTGGCGCAGGCACTCGGAGAACAGCTGGGCCGCGATGGCCTCGATGTGCTCGGGCGTGATGTTGCGCGCGAAGCGGTACATCAGGTCGCGCCAGGTCCAGAAGCTGTCCTTGGTTTCTCCGGCCTTTTCCGTGCGTCCGCCCAGCGCCCGCTGGAAGCTGTGCGAATGCAGGTTGATCATGCCCGGCAGCGCGTACTCCACCACCGGCGCGATCAGCGGCGCGCCGGCCGGCACGGCCACGCCGGTGTCGACGCGGACGATGGTGCCGTTCGCATCCCACTCGACCAGCACATCCTTGCGCCAGCCCTCCGGCAACAGCGCGTTGCGCGCGTAGAGCCGGTTCATGCGCGGCTCCAGCCGGCGGCGGCCTGCGTCATCTGCCGCAGCAGGCCTTGCACGTGTCCTGCGCGGTCCTCGCGGTAGCCGTAGGGCGCTTTCTCATCCATGTATGTGGACTGGCACATCTCCAGCTGGATCGCATGCACGTGGTTGGCCGGCTGGCCGTAGTGGCGGGTGATATGTCCGCCCTTGAAGCGGCCGTTGACGGCCACGCTGTAGCGCTCCTGCGCCAGCGCTTGCGACACGATGGCGTCGCTCAGGCCCGGCGCGCAGCTCTTGCCGTCGGCCGTGCCGAAGTTCAGGTCCGGCAGCTTGCCTTCGAAGAAGCGCGGCACCACCGAGGCGATCGAATGCGCGTCCCACAGCACCACGCGGCCGTGCAGCGCCAGCAGGCGATCCAGCTCGGCGCGCAGTTGATCGTGATACGGCTTCCAGTAGGCGGCCAGGCGGCGCTGCACTTCCGCCTCGTTGGGCGTATGGCCTTCGCGGTACAGCGGCTCGCGGTGGAAGGTGTCGACCGGGCACAAGCCGGTCGTGTCCTGGCCCGGATACAGGTTGGTGTTTTCCGGCGGCCGGTTCAAATCGATGACGTAGCGCGACCAACGCGCCGACAGGGTCGACGCGCCCATCTCGCCGAGGAACTCGTACAACCGCACCAGGTGCCAGTCGGTATCCTGCTTGTCGACGGCAACCGGCGTCATCGCCGCCGCCACGTCGTCCGGGATGTCGGTGCCCACGTGCGGCATGGACACCAGCAAGGGAATACTGCCTGCTTTGAACTGATAGTCCATAACGCCTCCTTTTATGGATGCAGGGCCGTGAACAAACCCTTGCACGACGCGCTCAACTCGCCGCGCATGACCATGCCTTTGGCCGCCTCGATGTCCGGCGCGAAGAAGCGGTCGGCGTCGAAGAACGGCACCTTCTGGCGCAGCTGCGCATGCACGTGCTCCAGGTGCGGCGAGGTTTTCAGCGGGCGGTGGAAGTCGATGCCCTGCGCCGCCGCCAGCAGTTCGATGCCGATGATCACGGCGGTATTGTGCGCCATGTCGTCCAGGCGGCGCGCCGCGTAGGTCGCCATGCTGACGTGGTCTTCCTGGTTGGCCGAGGTCGGGATCGAATCGACGCTGCCGGGATGGGCCAGCGACTTGTTCTCCGACGCCAGCGCGGCGGCGGTGACGTGGGCGATCATGAAGCCGGAGTTCACGCCCGGATCGCGCACCAGGAACGGCGGCAGGCCGGACAAGGTGGCGTCGATCAGCAGCGCGATGCGGCGCTCGGAGATCGCGCCGATTTCGGCGATGGCCAGCGCCAGCGTGTCGGCGGCGAAGGCCACCGGCTCGGCGTGGAAGTTACCGCCCGAGACCACCACCGACAGCTCGCCGTCCTTGAACAGCAGCGGATTGTCGGTGACGGCGTTGGCTTCGATCAGCAGCGTGCGGGCGGCGTTGCCGATGATGTCCCAGCAGGCGCCCATCACCTGCGGCTGGCAGCGCAGGCAGTACGGGTCTTGCACGCGCTCGTCGCCGACCAGGTGCGAGGCGCGGATCGCGCTGTTGCTCACCAGTTGGCGATAGATCGACGCGGCGGCGATCTGGCCCGGCTGGCCGCGCACCTCGTGCACGCGGGCGTCGAACGGCGAATCGGAACCCTTGGCGGCGTCCAGGGACAGCGCGCCCGACACCATGCCCGCTTCCAGCAGGCGCTCGGCCATGAACAGGCCATGCAGCGCCAGCGCGGTGGAGACCTGGGTGCCGTTGATCAGCGCCAGCCCCTCTTTCGCGGCCAGCACCACCGGCGCGATGTTGGCGGCCTTGAGCGCGTCGGCGGCCTGCATCAGCTCACCGTTGACGCGCACTTCGCCCACGCCCAGCATCGCCAGCGTCATGTGCGACAGCGGCGCCAGGTCGCCCGAGGCGCCGACCGAACCCTTGGCCGGAATGGCCGGCATGATGCCGGCGTTGTACAGCGCGATCAGCGTGTCGATGATCAGCGGGCGCACGCCCGAGTAGCCGCGCGCCAGGCTGCCGATCTTCATCAGCAGGATCAGGCGGCAGACCGCGTCCGACAGCAGCTCGCCGGTGCCGACCGAGTGCGACAGGATCAGGTTGCGCTGCAGTTGTTCCAGCTTGTCGTCCGGGATCCGGGTCTTGGCCAGCAGGCCGAAGCCGGTGTTGATGCCGTAGGCCGCGTCGCCCTTGGCGACGATGGCGCGCACGGCGGCGGCGGATGCTTCGATGACGGGGTAGGCTTCGGCGGCCAGCGCCAGCGGGCCGGCCGCGGTCCACACGGCGCGCAGTTCGGTCAGGGTCATCGCGCCCGGTTTCAGGGTCAGTGCATTTTTCATAGAGGTTCTCAGATTATTTAATCATGGGCAGGTTCAAGCCGTTGCGCTTGGCGCAGGCGATGGCCGTCTCGTATCCCGCATCGGCGTGACGCATCACGCCCGAACCGCAGTCGTTCACCAGCACGCGCGCCAGGCGCTTGGCGGCGGCGTCGGTGCCGTCGGCCACGATCACCACGCCGGAGTGCTGCGAATAGCCCATGCCCACGCCGCCGCCGTGGTGCAGCGACACCCAGGTCGCGCCGCCGGCGGTGTTGAGCATCGCGTTCAGCAGCGGCCAGTCGGAGACGGCGTCGGTACCGTCCTTCATGCTTTCGGTTTCGCGGTTAGGGCTGGCGACGGAGCCGGTGTCCAGGTGGTCGCGGCCGATGACGACCGGCGCTTTCAGCTCGCCGTTGCGCACCATCTCGTTGAAGGCCAGGCCGGCGATGTGGCGCTCGCCCAGTCCCAGCCAGCAGATACGCGCCGGCAGGCCCTGGAAGGCGATGCGCTCGCGCGCCATGTCCAGCCAGCGGTGCACGTTGGCGTGGTGCGGGAACAGCTCCTTGATCTTGGCGTCGGTCTTGTAGATGTCCTCCGGGTCGCCGGACAGCGCCACCCAGCGGAACGGGCCGCGGCCTTCGCAGAACTGCGGACGGATATACGCCGGCACGAAGCCGGGGAAATCGAAGGCGTTCTTGACGCCGTGGTCGAACGCCACCTGGCGAATGTTGTTGCCGTAATCGACCACCTTCGCGCCCAGCGCCTGGAAGTCCAGCATCGCCTGCACGTGCACCGCGCAGGAGCCGGTGGCGGCGGCCTTCAGTTCCTCGTGGCGCGCGGCGTCGTGCTGCGCGGTCTTCCACTGCTCCACGCTCCAGCCCTGCGGCAGGTAGCCGTTGATCAGGTCATGGGCCGAGGTCTGGTCGGTGACGATGTCCGGCACGATGCCGCCGGCTTTCGCGCGGCGCACCAGCTCCGGCAGCACGTCGGCCGCGTTGCCCAGCAGGCCGATGGAGATGGCGTCGCCATTGGCCTTGTGCAGCTTGATCATCTCCAGTGCTTCGTCGATGGTGGCGGCCTGCTTGTCGAGGTAGCGGGTGCGCAGGCGGAAGTCGATGCTGCTTTGCTGGCACTCGACGGTCAGCGACACCGCGCCGGCCATGGTCGCGGCCAGCGGCTGCGCGCCGCCCATGCCGCCCAGGCCCGCGGTCAGCACCCAGCGGCCTTTGAGGTCGCCGCCGAAATGCTGGCGGCCCGCTTCGGCGAAGGTCTCGAAGGTGCCCTGCACGATGCCCTGGGTGCCGATATAGATCCACGAGCCGGCCGTCATCTGGCCGTACATGAACAGGCCTTTGCGGTCCAGTTCATTGAAGTGTTCCCAGTTGGCCCACTTCGGCACCAGGTTCGAATTCGCGATCAGCACGCGCGGCGCGTCCTCGTGGGTCTGGAACACGCCGACCGGTTTGCCGGACTGGATCAACAGCGTTTGATTGTCTTCCAGCTCGCGCAGCGAGGCCAGGATCTGGTCGTAGCACTCCCAGTTGCGGGCCGCGCGGCCGATGCCACCGTAGACCACCAGGTGCTTGGGATTCTCGGCCACTTCCTTGTCCAGATTATTCTGGATCATGCGGTAGGCCGCCTCGGCGCCCCAGTTTTTACAGGTGCGCTCTGGTCCGCGTGGTGCGCGGATTTCGCGGCTGGCGTCGAAACGTGGATCGCTGTCTAAATGGGTCGTCATGGTGGCTCCTGCTCCTGAGTGAGTGGGACCGGCCACGCGCGCAACAACACGCGCACGGCCAGCGCATCCTCAAAGGATAAGTTGTATATACAACCAAGTCAACCGATTTTTTTTAAGCGAACCGCGCCTACAAACTGCCAAATTAATCCGCCCGCTTCTCCCTCTTGTACACCCGCTTGCCGCCCATCCAGGTCTGCAGCACCTGCGTCTTGCCGATTTGCTCAGCCGGGACTTTGAACAGGTCGCGGTCGATCACGATGAAGTCGGCCCACTTGCCCGGCTCCAGCGTGCCGATCACGTTCTCCTGGTGCGCCGCGTAGGCCGCGTCCAGCGTGAAGCAGCGGAACGCTTCGGTCAGCGTCATCGCCTGGTTCTTGTACCAGCCGCCCGCCGGCACGCCGGCATTGTTCTGCCGCGTCACCGCCGCATGCAAGCCTTCGAACGGATTCGGCGACTCCACCGGGAAGTCCGAGCCGCAGGCGATGCGCGAACCCTGGTCGAGGAAGGTGCGCCACGCGTACGCGCCCTTGATGCGCTCATGCCCAACGCGCTGCTCGGCCATGTTCTGGTCCGAGGTCGCATGCGTCGGCTGCATCGACGGGATGATGCCCAGCGCCTTGAAGCGCGGGATGTCCTCCAGCGCCACCACCTGCGCGTGCTCGATGCGGTGGCGCAGTTCGACGTTGTTGTATTTCGGGATCAGCTGCGCGTAGGCGTCGAGGATCTGGCGATTGCCGGCGTCGCCGATGGCGTGGATATTGACCTGGTAGCCCGCCTTCATGGCCTTGTTCATCTTGGCCAGCATCTCCGAGTTCGGATAGAACAGCAGGCCGCTGGTTGACGGCATGTCGCTGTACGGCGCCAGCAGGGCCGCGCCGCGGCTGCCCAGCGCGCCGTCCGCGTACAGCTTGACGGCCGCCAGCGCGTACACATCGTTGCCGTAGGATTTGAGCGGCCCTTCCTTGGACAGCTCGTCGAAATCGGCCGTGGTGTCGCCGATCATCGCGTAGACGCGGGTGGTGAGCTTGCCGTGGTCCGCATAGTCGCGATACAGGTCGTCCTGCACCACGCGGATGCCGGCGTCGTGCACGCTGGTCAGGCCGACCTTGGCCAGCGCCGCCAGCGCGCCATCCAGCCTGGCGCGCGCCTCCACCGGCGTCGGCAGCGGCACCACCTTATCGACCAGCTCCATGGCGGCGTCCACCAGCACGCCGCTCGGCTTGCCGGAGGCGTCGCGCTCGATGCGGCCGCCTTTCGGGTCCGGCGTCTCCTTGGTGATGCCGGCCATTTCCAGCGCCTTGGTGTTGACCCAGATGGCGTGGCCGTCGACCCGGTGCAGCAGCACCGGACGGTCGCCCACCACCGCGTCCAGCTCGGCGGCGGTCGGGAAGCGGCCCAGTTTCCACACTTCCTGGTTCCAGCCGAAGCCCACCAGCCAGGCGCGCTTCGGGTGCGTGCGGCCGAACTCCGCCACCGTCTTCACCGCGCCAGACAGCGAGGTGGCGCTGAACAGCTCCACGCCGGAGGCGATCTCGCCCAGTTCGAACACATGGCCGTGGGCGTCGATCAGGCCCGGCAGCAGGGTCTTGCCCTGCGCGTCGATATGCTCCGCCTTGGGCAGCCGCAGCGCCGTCTCGCGCTCGCCGCCCACCGCGACTATGCGGCCCAGGTCATCGAAGGCGAGCGAGGTGAATCGCTGCAGGGTGCCGGCCGCGTTCAGCGTATAGCCGTTGGCGTGGTCGATGATGGTGTCGGCCCGCGCCAGCGGCAGGACGGCGGACAGGGCCAGGCTGACGGCGGCGGCCAGCGGGACGGGCGAAAACGGGTTTGTGCGCATCGATACTCTCCATTCGGAAGCAAGAACAGAGTGTAGCGCACAACCCGCCAAATACAACGTCTAGAACACGCCCTGCAGCGAGACCGACAACAGGCGCGAATCGCCGAAGAACGGGTAGCTGTAGTGCGACTTGTCCTTGCTGACGTCGTACTGCACCTTCAGCGCGGTGTTCTTGCGGAAGTCCCAGCGCAGCGACAGGTACTGCGTGTTGCGCGCCTCGATAGGCTCGTTGATGGTGGTGTAGCGCGAGAAGGTGTACATCGGCGTCCACGCCTCGTACTGGTAGCCGACGCCGACCAGCGCATATTTGTAGACGTTGTTAAGCCCCTTGCCGGCATCCACCTGCTCGTAGCGGTCCAGCTCGGACTTGACCAGCCAGTTCTTGTAGTCGACGTTGGCCGACAGCCCGGCGATGCGCGTGCTCTGGCCATCGACGAAGGAGACCCGGCCCGCCGGCGTGTCCTGCCAGGTCGTGTCCTTGTAGTGCATCAGCATGGCGCGCACGTCGAAGATACCGTTGTTGGCCGACACATAGCCACCCACCATGCTCTTCCATGATTCATGGGTCGGCGTGGCGTAATAGATTTTGGTGTCGTAGGTGTCGTTGTGCTGGGTGTAGCCGCCGGCCCACATGTGGAAGGTGGCGGCCCAGTCGGACTGGCCCAGCTGCGTGCGGTAGCTGGCGTTGGCGCCCTGGTAGGCGTAGATCGGCCAGCCGTAGACGTCCGGCGCCGGCCGCACCCACGGATAGGCGTAGCCGATGTACAGGTAGTCGCTGTAGTAGTACAGCGGAATGCGGAACTGGCCGGCCTGGAAGGTCCAGGCCGAATCGGCGGCCGGCTGCCAGGTCAGGTAGGCCCAGTCCAGCGTCGGCGTCAGGCCGTGGCCGGGATTGTGCGCGCGCACCACCACCTGGGCCGTGGCCGACAGCGTGGGCGAGAACTCCTTCTTCAGCTGGAAGCCGACCAGCGACTCCTGGTTGACCTGCCAGCCCTCGCTGCGTTCGTAGACGGCCGCGTACTCCCAGTTCTGCACCGTGCAGGGACATTTCCACTGCATGTAATCCCACGGCGCGCCGCTGCCCTGCGCCTTGCCGCTCAGCACGCGGGCGCCGGTCAGGTTGTAGAAGCCGGTCAGCTTGAGCGTGCCGTCGTCGGTCAGGTCGGTGGCGCCGGCGGCGCCGGCCAGCGCGGCCAGTGCCAGCGCTATCAGTGTTTTTTTCATCGAGCAGACTCCAGTAAGGGGGACACGCGGGTCAAGGGACGATCGCCACGACCTTGACGGTGTCGTCCACCGCCGATTTTTCGATGTAGCCGATGGCGCTGACGTTGTCCGCCACCGCTTTCTTGACCTCGGCACTGCTCTTGTATTCCTTGGGCGCCTTGCCCTTGCCGGTGAAAACGATCTTGGACCAGATGGCCTCGACCTGGGCCGGCGACTTTTCCAGCACCTTCTTGCAGAATTCGGCGCGCAGCGGCGAGCCTTCGGCCTGCTCCACCGGAATGAACTGCACCGAGCCGCCGAGGAAGAACTGCGCGGCCTGCGAGGGGAACATGCGGGTGGCCGGGTTTTGCGGATTGACGATGATGGCCAGTTCGGCCCGCGCCGTCAGCGTCGCGCCGCCCAGCGCCGCCGCGGCGAGCAACAACGCCAGGCGCCGCCGCGTAAAGAGCAATTGCAGATCCATATCACCTCTCTGGCTAAGTACAGAAGGAAACTATCGCTGTGCGAATTAATTCTAGTCCACGCTCTTTTGCGCCAAAGTAATTTTTGGCCAGGTAAATGTTTTCCTTCCCCTGTGGTGTTTCGATTGCGCAACGCGCGGCCTTGCATGCCGGGCGGGGCAAGCCGGTTACAATGCAGTCTTTGTAGCCCGATTACCACATCACGTGTCCAGCCGATTACTCTACCTGCGCCTGCTCCAGCAGTTCCGTCCCTACATGTGGCTCGGCGCCCTCACCCTGTTCGCGGTCGGCATGGCCGCCGCCGCCGATGTGTTATTGATCCGCCAATTGCAAAATGTGGTCGACGCGCTGGCGCCCACGCACAGCCTGGGTGCGCGCCCGGCAGCCGGCCTGCTGGCCGAGGTGCAGCAATGGCTAGGCCGTATATTGCCGAACGATCCGGCCAACGCGGCGCTGTGGTCGATTCCGGCGGTGATCCTCGGCCTGGCGGTGATGCGCATGTGTTCCAGCTTCGTGGCCGAATACGGCGCCGCGTGGCTCAGCAGCCGGGTGCAGGCCAACCTGCGCGAGCTGATGTTCGCGCGCGTCATGCGCCTGCCGAACGGCTACTTCGATCAATCGTCCACCGGCACCACGCTCTCGCGCGTGGCCTTCGACGCCGCCCAGGTGGCGCAGGCCGTGCTGACCGTGTTAAACGTCGCGGTGCGCGATTCGGTCGCCGCCGTTGGCTACCTGGCCACGTTGTTCATCGTCGACTGGCAGCTGGCCCTGTTCTGCCTTGGCCTGCTGCCGCTGGTGGCCGTCATCGTCACCTTCGCCGGGCGCCGCATGCGCCACCTGAGCAAGAGCGCGCAGGCCGCCATGGGCGACCTGACCAATGTGCTCGACGAGAGCATCAGCGGCCAGCGCGTGGTGAAGATCTTCGGCGGCCAGAAGTACGAGCAGGCGCGCTTCGACGGCGTGGTCAAGGTCAACCGCCAGCTGGCCGTCAAGCACGCGGCGACATCGGCGCTCAACTCCGGCATCATCATGCTGCTGATCGGGATCACGCTGTCGTCGGTGATCTACTTCGCGCTGCTGCGCGCGCACGCCGGCGCGCTGACGCCGGGCGCCTTCGTGGCTTTCATGTCATCGCTGATGGCGATGCAGTCGCCGATCAAGAACCTGACCAAGATTAACGAGCCATTGCAGCGCGGCCTGGCCGCCGCCGAATCGGTGTTCGGCCTGATCGACACCGAGTCCGAGGCCGACACCGGCACCCGCGCGGTGGACCGCGCCGTCGGCCGCCTGGCGCTGGAGGACGTGAGCTTCCGCTACAGCGCCGACCCGGACGCCAAGCCGGCGCTGGACCATGTGTCGCTCGATATCGCCGCCGGCGAGACGGTGGCCCTGGTGGGCAGCTCGGGCAGCGGCAAGACCACACTGGCCGGCCTGCTGCCGCGCTTTTACGAGGTCGGCGCCGGCAGCATCAAGCTCGATGGCGTCGACCTGCGCGACTACACCATGGCCTCGCTGCGCAGGCAGATCGCGCTGGTCAGCCAGGATGTGGTGCTGTTCAACGACACGCTGGCCGCCAACATCGCCTACGGCGATCCCGAACCGTCGATGGCGCGCATCGAGGCGGCGGCGCGCGCGGCCCATGCGCACGAGTTCATCGAGCGCCAGCCGGATGGCTACCAGACTTCGGTCGGCGAGAATGGCTTGCGGTTGTCGGGCGGCCAGCGCCAGCGGCTGGCGATCGCGCGCGCGCTGTACAAGAACGCGCCGATCCTGATCCTGGACGAGGCCACCAGCGCGCTCGATACGGAATCGGAACGGCTGGTGCAGGCGGCGCTGGAAGTGCTGATGCGGGGCCGCACCACGGTGGTCATCGCGCACCGCCTGTCGACCATCGAGAACGCCGACCGCATCGTGGTGCTGGACGGCGGCCGCATCGCGGAAATCGGCAGCCATGAGACGCTGTTGGCGCAGCATGGCATCTACGCCCGCCTGTATCAGACGCAGAAGAGCGTTCAGGTGGCGTCGTGAAAAATCAGCCCCAGCGTGTGGCGCGAGCCTGAGCGCAGCCGGCTCACGCCGTGCCGCATCGCCACCCGGTAGACGCCGCGCGCGCCCTGCGCCGGCCGGTGGTTGACCGGGAAGATCACCATGTCGCCGCGCTTGAGCGGCACCACCTCGACCCGCGACTGCATGCGCGGGCGCTGCTCGGTCAGCACGAATTCCCCACCTTCGAAATCCTTGCCCGGTTGGCTTAACAGTATCGCGGCCTGCAGCGGGAACACGTGTTCGCCGTACAGGTCCTGGTGCAGGCAGTTGTAGTCGCCGGCGGCGTATTGCAGCATTAACGGCGTGGGACGCTGCTGGCCGGCGGCATGGCAGCGCGCCAGGAAGTCGGCGTGGTCGGGCGGGAAGCGGGCTTCCATGTCCATCAACTCGTGCCAGCGGTTGGCGATGTCGGCCAGCGGGCCATACAGCGACTGGCGCAACGCCGAGATCATCGACGGCAGCGGATAGCGGAAGTACTGGTACTCGCCGCTGCCGAAGCCGTGCTGCGACATCACCACCCGGCTGCGGAACAGCGACGCCTGCCGGTACTGCGCGGCCATGGCGATGCATTCGTCGGCGGTCAGCATGCCGGGGACGATGGCGTAGCCGTGGGCGTTGAGCTCATCGGCGATGGCTTGCCAGTCCAGCCCCGCCACGTGCACCGCGATGCCCGCCGCCGCGCCGACCGCCTTGCGGGCGTTGGCCAGCGCCAGCGCGTTGGCCTCGGGCGCCGGCGCCACGCTCACCGGCGGCGTCTTGCGCGGCTTGCGCTCGGCCGCGCCGCCGAAATCGAACTCGCCGTTCTTCATTTGCCCGCCTCCCGGTCCAGCAGCGCGGCCTTGCGGTCCACGCCCCAGCGGTAGCCGGAGATCGAACCATCGTTGCGCACCACGCGATGGCACGGGATCGCCACCGCCAGCGCGTTGGCCGCGCACGCCCCCGCCACCGCCCGCGCGCCCTTGGGCGAACCGACCAGCTCCGCCAACTCGGCATAGCTGACCGTGCGCCCGGCCGGTATGCCGCGCAGCACCTGCCACACGCGCTGCTGGAAGGCCGTGCCGCGCACGTCGAGCGGCAGGTCGAGGCCCAACTCCGGCCGCTCCACCATGCCGACCACGCGCGACACCACCTGCTCATACTCCGGCTCCGCGCCGATCAGCTCCGCCTTGGGGAAACGGTCCTGCAGGTCGCGCACCAGCACATCGGGATCGTCGTCCATCAAAATCGCGCAGATGCCCTGCTCCGTGCTGGCCACCAGGATCGCGCCCAGCGAGCAGGCGCCGATGGCGAAGCGGATCCGCGCACCGCGTCCGCCAGCCCGGAAGGCGCCCGGCGTCATGCCCAGCACCGCCGGCGACTGCGCATAAAACCGCCCGCTGGAATTAAAGCCGGCCGCGTACATCGCATCCGTCACCGTGGCCTGCTGCGCCAGCCCGTCCTGCACGCGGCGCGCCCGCTGCGCGTTGGCGTAGGCCTTGGGCGTGATCCCGGTCACGGCCTTGAACATGCGATGAAAATGGAAACGGCTCACGCCCACCGCCGCCGCCAGGCTGTCGAGGTCCGGCGCGGCGCCGTCGTCGGCAGCGGCCGCGTCGATCAGGCGGCAGGCCTGCGCCACGATCGCGGCCTGGCGCTCGGCCAGCGGCGGCTGGTCCGGCTTGCAGCGCAGGCAGGGACGAAAGCCCGCCTGCTCGGCCGCCTCGCGGCTGTCGTGGAAGGCCACGTTCTTGCGCAGCGCCGGCCGCGCGCCGCACGACGGACGGCAATACACCCCGGTGCTGCGCACCGAGTACCAGAACACGCCATCGGCGCCGGCGTCGCGCCGCGCCACGGCGGCCCAGCGCTGCTCGTCGCCCTGGTAGGCGGCCTGGATCAATTCTTTGTTTGCGGTCTTGCCCATCTCGGACTCCATGATCGGATAAGGAATGCCACCATCCTATCCAGCGCCGCGCGGCGACGCACTCCGGCTCTTGCTTTTGAATTGCAGATTGTACGTCGGACAAGCACGCGATGCTAAAATGTCCGCTTGCCGCCAGTCGGGCGCGCGCCCCGGAGAAAACGTTTGGACGACGAACAAACCCTGCCAGAGAGCACCCCCATATTCCAGCGCATCAAGGACTACCTGGTGGCGCAGATCGCCGCCGGCACCTGGAAGGAAGGCGACGTGATCCCGTCCGAACAGGCGCTGGTCAAGCAGTTCGGCGTCTCCCGCATGACCGTCAACCGCGCCGTGCGCGAGCTCACCGCCGACCAGATCCTCACCCGCCGCCAGGGTTCCGGCACCTACGTCGCGCAGCAGAAGTACCAGGCCACGCTGCTGGAGATCAAATCCATCGCCGACGAGATCCGCGCGCGCGGCCACGCCCACCGCAGCAGCCTGCAGCAGCTCGAGCGCGTCAAGGCCAGCGAGTTGATGGCCAAGCAGTTCGACCTGCCTGCCGGCCATCCGCTGTTCCATTCGGTGATCGTGCACTTCGAGAACGGCGTGCCGATCCAGGTCGAGGACCGCTGGGCCAATCCTCTGTGCGCGCCGGACTACATGGAGCAGGACTACTCCGCCATCACCCCCAACGAATACCTGATGAAGGCCGCGCCGCTGCAGGGCGCCACCTACAGCATCGAGGCGCTGGCCGCGCCGCGCGACATCGCCGACATGCTGGCCATCGACACCAAACAGGCCTGCCTGGTGCTCAAGCGCCAGACCCGCTCCAACGGCCAGGTCGCGTCCATCGCCACCATGTGGCATCCGGGCCACCGCTACCAGTTCGCCGGCAGCTTCGCGCAGTAGGCCGCGCGGCGGCGCCAACGCTTACAACTTTCTCGACTAAGGCCCAATCTTCGATGCTATAGTTGCCCGGCCACAGCACAAATTCCAGCAATGCCTTGCGGATTGAAAGGGAAGCTTTTGTCGCACCGCCGTCCCAGGTCCGGCCGGACCCTCTTCTGGCGTCGGCTGCCACGCAGCCTGACGGCGGCTGCGCTCGTGCTGGCGTGCGGTGCGCAGGGGGCCCTGGCGGCCGAGAAGGTCAGCATCCAGCTCAAGTGGATGCACCAGTTCCAGTTCGCCGGCTACTACGCGGCCCAGGACCAGGGCTACTACCGCGACGTCGGCCTCGACGTCACGCTGATCGAGGCCCGTCCCGGCGTCGATCCCACCCTGTCGGTGCTGGAGGGCCGCGCCCAGTACGGCGTCGGCAACACCTCGCTGCTGGTGGCGCGCGGGCACGGCCAGCCGGTGGTGGCGCTGGCTTCGATCTTCCAGCACTCGGCCAGCGCGCTGCTGGTGCGCCACGACGCCGGCGGCAAGCCTCCCGCCTGGGCCGGTTCGCGCCTGATGCTGGCGCCGAACAACGAGGAGTTGCTCATCCTGCTCAAGAAGTACGGCGTGCGGCCCGACAGCCTGACGCAAGTCCCGCACAGCTACAACACCGACGACCTGCTCGAAGGCCGGGTCGACGCCATGTCGGTCTACATGACCGAGGCGCCCTACCTGCTCGAACGCAGCAACGTCGGCTACGAGCTGCTGTCGGCGCGCACGCTGGGCGACGATTTCTACGGCGACACGCTGTACACCACCGAGAGCGAACTGCGCGAGCATCCGATGCGCGCGCAGGCGCTGCGCGAGGCCACGCTGCGCGGCTGGCGCTACGCAATGGCGCACCAGGGCGAGATCGCCGACCTGATACGGGCCCGCTATCCCGAACGCCACAGCCGCGAGCACCTGATGTACGAGGCCCAGCACATCGCGCCGCTGCTGGAGCAGGGCCTGATCCAGCTGGGCTACAACAATCCCGAACGCTGGCGCGCCATCGCCCGCACCTACATCGAGCAGGGCATGCTGCCGGCCGACTTCAAGCTGGATGGCTTCCTGTACCAGCCGCAGGCCGGCGACCGCCTGCTGCGCTACGCCGGCCCGCTGGCGGCCGCGCTGGTGCTGCTGCTGACGGCGGCCGCGCTGTGGCAATTGCGGCGGCAGGCGGCCGCGCTGCGGGCGGCGCGCGCGGAACTGGGCGACGCCGAGCGCCGCGCCAGCGGCGCGCTGGACAGTACCGGCGAGGGCATGTGGGAGTGGCGGCTCGACACCGGCACGCTGACGCTGTCGCCGCGCTACGGCGCGTTGCTGGGCTACGGCGACGGCGAGTTCGCGCCGACGCTGGAGCAGTGGCTGGACCACGTGCACCCGGACGACCAGGCGCGCGTCGAGCGCAGCATCCAGGACCACCTGGCCAGCACCACGGACCTGAACAACCAGATCGTCAGCGAGCACCGCATGCGCACCCGCGACGGCGGCTGGATCTGGGTGCTGGCGCGCGGCATGATCGTCGAGCGCGACGCCGCCGGCCGGCCGCTGCGCGCCACCGGCACCATGGCCGACATCAGCGAGCGCGCCGCCGCCGAGGAGGCGCGCCTGTGCGCCGTGATCGACGCCACGCCGGGCGCCATGCTGATCGCCGACAAGAGCGGGCGGGTGCGCTACGCCAACCCGGCCTGCGCGCGCAGCTTCGGCTACGAGGGCACGATGGCCGGCTGCTCGGTCGAGCAGCTGGCGCCGGAGGCGATGCGCAACACCGGCCGCGCGCGCGAGCTGTTCTCGCGCCCCAACCTGCCGGGCCGGGTGCTGAGCGCGATCCGCGCCGACGGCGGCAGCTTTCCGGCGATGGTGCACATCGCGCCGGTGATGCTGGCCGGCCAGGAGCTGGTGGTGATGGCGCTGCGCGACATGACCCAGCGCCAGCGCGCCGAGGAGGCGCTGCACGCCAGCTCCGAGCGCTACCGCCTGATCGTGCAGACCGCCGCCGAGGGCATCTGGATGACCGGCGCCGACGACCGCACCAGCCTGGTCAACCCGACCATGGCGCGCATGCTGGACTACGAGATCGAGCAGATGATGGGCCGCGCCATGACCGACTTCATGGACGACGACGGCCAGGCCCTGCTCAAGCAGCACCTGCAGCGCCGCCTGGCCGGCGAGGCCTGCCAGGGCGACGTCTGCTTCCGCCGGCGCGACGGCGCCGTGGTGTGGTGCCTGCTGTCGACCACCGTCATCAACTCCGACGCCGGCCACTACGCCGGCACGCTGGCCATGCTGACCGATATCACCGCGCGGCGCGCCGCCGACAGCGCGCTGCGCAGCTCCAGCCAGCGGCTGGCGTCGATCTTCAACGCCGTCACCAACGGCCTGGTGATGATCGACGGCGCCGGCCGCATCCTGGAGAGCAACGCCGCCGCCGCGCGCATGCTGGCGCACTCGCTGGCGGTGGACGGCGGCATGCTGTGGCGCGGCGTGCGCGAGGACGGCACGCCATTCGACGCCGCCAGCCATCCGGTGCAGCAGGCCATCGTCACCGGCGTGTCGGTGCGCGACGTCGTGATGGGCGTGAGCCAGCCCAACGGCGAGGTGCACTGGCTGTCGGTGAACGCCGAGCCCATTCCCGACGAACGCGGCGTGGTGCCGCTGGTGGTGGCCAGCCTGACCGACATCACCGACCGCAAGCGCGGCGAGGACCAGCTGCGCGAACTGAACGAGCACCTGGAGGAGCGGGTGGCGATCCGCACCGAGGAGCTGAACCAGGCGCGCATGCTGGCCGAGGAGGCCAGCCAGACCAAGGGCCAGTTCCTGGCCAACATGAGCCACGAGATCCGCACGCCGATGAACGGCGTGATCGGCATGGCATACCTGGCGCTCAAGACCGACCTCGATCCGCGCCAGCGCGACTACCTGGAAAAGATCCGCTTCGCCGGCGAGCACCTGCTGGGCATCATCGACGACATCCTCGACATCTCCAAGATCGAGGCGGGCAAGCTGGAGATCGAGCAGGTCGACTTCGCGCTCGACCATGTGATCCAGACGCTGACCACGGTGGTGGCGCCCAAGGCCGCCAGCCGCGAGCTGGAGCTGGTGTTCAACCTCGACCCCAACCTGCCCAAGGTGCTGCGCGGCGATCCGCTGCGGCTCGGCCAGGTGCTGATCAACTACACCAACAACGCCATCAAGTTCAGCGAGAAGGGCCGGATCGAGGTGCGGGTGCGCCAGGTGGTGGGCGACGCCAACGGCTGTCTGCTGCGCTTCGAGGTCAGCGACTGCGGCATCGGCCTGTCGGAGACCGAGATCGGCAAGCTGTTCCAGTCGTTCCAGCAGGCCGACACCTCGACCACGCGCGAGTACGGCGGCACCGGTCTGGGCCTGTCGATCTGCAAGCAGCTGGCGCAGCTGATGGGCGGCGAGGTGGGCGTGCGCAGCCGGCCGGGCCAGGGCAGCACCTTCTGGTTCACCGCGCGCCTCGGCATCTCCAGCGCCACGCTGCCGGCGCTGATCGACCGCGTCAAGGACGCCGCCGCCGAGCTGCTGGCCTCCTCGCGCAGCGCGGCGGTGATGGCGACCTTGAAGCACGCGCGCATCCTGCTGGTCGAGGACAACACCTTCAACCAGCAGATCGCGCTGGAGATGCTGGAGGAGGTCGGCTCGTCGGTGTGCCTGGCGGCCAACGGCATGGAGGCGCTGGAGCTGCTGCGCCAGACCGCCTTCGACTGCGTGCTGATGGACGTGCAGATGCCGCTGATGGACGGCCTGGAGACCACGCGCCGCATCCGCGCCGACCCCAGCCTGGCCGACATGCGGGTGCTGGCCATGACCGCCACCGCCACCAACGAGGACCGGGTGCGCTGCATCGAGGCCGGCATGGACGACTTCATCTCCAAGCCGATCCAGCCGGCGCTGATGTACCAGACCATCGCCAACTGGCTGCCCGAGCGCGGCGAGGCGGCGCCGCGCGAGGCGCCGGCCGCGCCGCCGCGTCCGGCCTTCAAGGCCACGCTGGGTGGCGACCCGGCGGTGATCGATTTGTCGATCCTGGCCAAGCTGCTGGGCTATCATCCGCACAAGGTGCGCAAGTTCGCCTTCAAGTTCCTGCACAACGCCCAGGACGGCCTGGCCCAGATGGAGCGGGCGCTGCAAAAGGGCGACCTGGCCGCGGTGCGCGAACTGGGCCACCGCCTGAAGTCGCCCGCGCGCACGGTCGGCGCGCTGGGCATGGGCGAGCTGATGCTGCAGCTGGAGCAGCTGCCGGACGAGGGCATGCCGGAGCGCGCGGCGGCCGCCATCCTGGCGCAGTTGTGGGTGCTGCTGGAACAGATCACCGAACAAATCATGACCAACACCACTTTCGCCGACGATAACTAGACCGGGTGACACACCATGCGGGTAATGCTGCTCGATGACGACAAGTTCATGCTGGAACTGCTGGCCGACATGATCGCCGAGCTGGGCCCGCACGAGGTGGTGGCCGAGACCGACGGCCGGCGCGCGCTGGTGGCGCTGCGGCTGCGTCCGCCCGACCTGCTGATCTGCGACCTGAGCATGCCGGCGATGGACGGCATCGATTTCCTGCGCGCCGCCGCGGCGCAGCAGTACGGCGGCTGCGTGGTGCTGTTGTCGGGCGTGGACGGCGCCGTGCTGCGCACCGCCGCCCGGCTGGCCGAGGCGCAGGGGCTGGCCATCCTGGACGCCTGCGCCAAGCCGCTGGCGGCCGAGACGCTGGCCGCCCTGATGGAGCGCGCCGCCACACGCTGCCCGCCGCCTCCGGGGCCGGCGCTGGACAACAATGGCAAATAGTTTAGATGGTTTCTACAATCTGCCGCACATTTTTAAAAAATGGGTTATTATTTACGCCATCCCCGCCTGCCGACCTTGTTGCCATCCCTTTCCAAGACATTGAATTCGCGCAATTGGCCACCACCTGCTGCCTGTAACCGGCAACGTTGACGGCGATTGCGGACAACATGGCATAATCCCCAGGCGTTATTGATCCCACACCTCGATTGAGGAATATATGAGCGAAAATATCAAACACATCACCGATACTTCTTTTGACGCCGACGTGCTCAAGTCCGACCGCCCTGTGCTGGTCGACTTCTGGGCCGAATGGTGCGGTCCTTGCAAGAGCATCGCCCCGATCCTGGAAGAAGTGGCCAAGGAATACGACGGCAAGATCCTGATCGCCAAGATGGACGTCGACGCCAACCAGGCCGTGCCGGCCAAGTTCGGCATCCGTGGCATCCCGACTCTGATCCTGTTCAAGAACGGTGTCGCAGCCGCGCAAAAGGTCGGCGCCATGGCCAAGGGCCAGCTGACCTCTTTCATCGACAGCAATATCTAAGTACGATAGTATTACGCTGCAAAAAACGGCGCCGCGCCCGTGGCGCCGTTTAATAACTTAGAGACAACCACGCAGTTCCCTCCCCTACCTTTACTTTCCCGTCACGGGACACTCAACACATATGCATCTATCTGAATTAAAGGCCCTACACGTCTCGGCATTGCTGGAGATGGCCATCGGTCTTGATATCGACAACGCGGCGCGTCTGCGCAAACAGGAGTTGATGTTTGCGATCCTGAAAAAGCGCGCGAAATCCGGTGAACAGATCTTCGGCGACGGCGCCCTGGAAGTGCTGCCGGACGGCTTCGGCTTCCTGCGCTCGCCCGACGCCAGCTACATGGCCTCCACCGACGACATCTACATTTCCCCGTCGCAGATCCGCCGCTTCAACCTGCACACCGGCGATTCGATCGAGGGCGAAGTGCGTACCCCCAAGGATGGCGAGCGCTACTTCGCGCTGGTCAAGGTCGACAAGGTCAACGGCGAATCGCCGGAAGCCTCGAAGCACCGCATATTGTTTGAGAACCTGACGCCGCTGCACCCGAACGAGCCGCTGCGCCTGGAACGTGACATCAACGGCACCGAGAACATCACCGGCCGCATCATCGACCTGATCGCGCCGATCGGCAAGGGCCAGCGCGGCCTGCTGGTGGCCTCGCCCAAGTCGGGCAAGTCGGTGATCCTGCAGCACATCGCGCACGCGATCACCGCCAACCATCCGGACTGCACGCTGATCGTGCTGCTGATCGACGAACGTCCGGAGGAAGTGACCGAGATGCAGCGCTCCGTGCGCGGCGAAGTGGTCGCCTCGACCTTCGACGAACCGGCCACCCGCCACGTGCAGGTCGCCGAGATGGTGCTGGAAAAAGCCAAGCGCCTGGTCGAGATGAAGAAGGACGTGATCATCCTGCTGGATTCGATCACCCGCCTGGCGCGCGCCTACAACACCGTGATCCCTGCCTCCGGCAAGGTGCTGACCGGCGGTGTGGACGCCAATGCGCTGCAACGCCCGAAACGCTTCTTCGGCGCCGCCCGCAACATCGAGGAAGGCGGCTCGCTGACCATCATCGCCACCGCGCTGATCGAAACCGGCTCGCGCATGGACGACGTGATCTACGAGGAATTCAAGGGTACCGGCAACATGGAGGTGCACCTGGAGCGCCGCCTGGCCGAGAAGCGCGTCTACCCGGCGATCAACCTGAACAAATCGGGCACCCGCCGCGAAGAGCTGCTGATCAAGCCGGACCAGCTGCAGAAGATCTGGATCCTGCGCAAGCTGCTGTACTCGATGGACGAGATCGAGGCGATGGAGTTTATCCTCGACAAGATGAAGGCCACTAAAAATAACGGTGAGTTCTTCGACATGATGCGTCGTGGCGGGTAATTAACCCCGCGGCAATCATGGTGAACAGGCAACCCGCGTGGTTGCCTGTTTGCGTTTACACCGGTATAATCCCCGATCGCATCAATTTTAACTCTGGCAAGTGAGCGGCAATCGGGTCACGAAGTGGTATCGACCGACGAAGTGCTGTTTGGCTACCTAACTAACCGAAGGCTTCAAAATGAAACCAGAAATCCATCCAGATTACCGCGAAGTGGTGTTCCACGACCTGTCGTGCGACTTCAAATTCATCACCCGCTCGACCATCCAGACCCGCGAAAAGATCGAGCACAACGGTAAAGAATACCCGTTGGTCAAGATCGAGGTGTCGGCTGAATCGCACCCGTTCTACACCGGCAAGCACAAAATCGTCGACACCGCTGGCCGCGTTGAGAAATTCCGCCAGAAGTTCGGCGCAGTGGGTTCGAAGACCCAAGTCGCCCAAGGCTGATTTTCGCCGCGATGAACAAAAAAGCAGCCTCTGGCTGCTTTTTTTGTTTGTCGGCCTCGCCGGCCGCAGGTTTTCCTGCATACTCCCGTTCACCTCTCACTTGCACACTGATCGATGAAGCCAGTCCGTCTTCCCGCCGCCGCTACCCTGGCATTGCCGCGCTGGGCGCTGTTCGCCCTGGGCCTGCTGTACATCCTGCCTGGCCTGATCGGCCGCGACCCGTGGAAGAACGATGACGCCGCCAGCTTCGGCACCATGTGGACCATGGCCCACGGCGCCTGGCAGGACTGGCTGTGGCCCAACATCGCCGGCCTGTCGATGCCGGACGAGGGCCCGCTGGCGTTCTGGCTGGGCGCGCTCGGCATCAAGCTGTTCGGCTGGCTGATGGGCGACGTGCTGGCGGCCCGCGTGGGCACGGTCGGCGTGTTCCTGCTGGGCGTGCTGTCGCTGTGGTACGCCACCTTCAACCTGGGCCGCCGCCAGGACGCGCAGCCGCTGCGCCTGGCCTTCGGCGGCCAGCCCGAGCCGGACGACTTCGGCCGCACGCTGGCCGACGCCGCCGTGCTGATCTACCTCGGCTGCCTGGGCCTGCTGCTGCACAGCCACGAGACCACCTCGGAGGCGCTGCAGGTGTCGCTGGTGGCGCTGCTGCTGTACCGCACCGTGCGCTACGTGGAGGGCCCGTCGCTGCGCAACGCCGCCCTCAGCGGGCTGGCGGTCGGCCTGCTGACCCTGACGCGCGGCTGGGTCACGCCGGTGTGCCTGATGCTGGCCCTGTTCGCCTGCACCCGCTTCCTCGACCAGCCCGCCATCCGCGCGGCGCGCGACCTGGGCGCCACCATCGCCGTGGGCGGCGGCGTGGCCGCGCTGTGGCTGCTGCCGGCGCAGCTGCTGGAACCCTACCACCAGCTGCCGCTGAACGCCTGGCTGGCGTGGAACTGGGACCAGCTCGGCATGCCCGGCATGCGCTCGCTCAAATTCTTCTTCCGCGTCGGCGTCTGGTTCTTCTGGCCGGCGTGGCCGTTCGCCGGCTGGGCCGTGTGGGCCTGGCGGCGCCAGCGCCGCGCGCTGCACATCGTGGTGCCGCTGGCCTTCGTCACCATGGGCGCGCTGCTGACGCTGTTCAACGACCAGCCCGAGCAAGGGCAGCTGCTGGTGCTGCTGCCGCCGCTGGCCATCATGGCCGCGTTCGGCCTGCTGACCATGAAGCGCGGCGCCATCAACGCCATCGACTGGTTCTCGGTGATGGCGCTGACCCTGTGCGCGGCCGTGATCTGGGTGTTCTGGATCGCCAAGCTGACCGGCTGGCCGGCCAAGGCCGCCAGGAACGCGCTCAAGCTGGTGCCCGGCTTCCATCCCGAGCTGGGCTGGATCGCGCTGCTGGTGGCGCTGGCCGCCACCGCCGGCTGGTTCGCGCTGGTGCACTGGCGCATCTCGCGCCAGCCGGCCGTGCTGTGGCGCGCCGTGGTGCTGTCGTCCGGCGGCCTGATCCTGATCTGGATTCTGCTGATGACCTTGTTCCTGCCGGACGTCAATTACAGCAAGAGCTACGCCAGCGTGGCGCGCCAGATCGCCGACAAGCTGCCGCCCGGCGCGCGCTGTATCGAAAGCAACGTCGGTCCGGCCCAGCGCGCCTCGTTCGCGTACTACGCCCAGCTGCCGTTCGCCGGCGTCGAGGGCGGCCAGTGCGACCTGCTGCTGCTGCAAGACAGCATCAAGCTGCGCGACGAGCGCGAGATTCCGACCCGCTACCGCGACCAGCAATGGAAGCTGCTGTGGGAAGGCCGCCGTCCGGCCGACCGCGACGAGCGCTTCCGCCTGTACCGCCGCGGCGGCTAAGCCCTAAAAAAAACGGCCCCGATCGACGGGGCCGTGATGCTGCCGCGCGCTATCAGCGCCTGGCCATGACGGTGGTGTTGGCCGGCAGCTTGGCCGCCATCGGCAGGCGCTCGTAGTTGCTGACGGTGAGCGCGTCGCCATCCTCCGCAAAGCTCATATGCGCACCGGTGCGGGTGACGAATTCCGCCGGCCCCACCGCATAGATTTCCACCCGCGGCTGCCCCTTGATCTCGGTGTAGAAACGGCCGACCTGGCGCGTGAAGCGCATCGTCTCGCCATTGCTCAGGTGGTACGCGGCCTGGTAGTCCTGGAACTCCTGCGGCTCCATGTGGTAGCGGCTGGCGCTGATCTTGACGCTTTCGCTGGTGGCGTCGGGCGCCGACGCGCTGGCGACGGCGGCAACGGACAAAGCGGCGGCTACAGCCAAGCTCAACAGAGAGGTCTTCATGGTCTTGCTCCAATGTCTAGAAAGTTGGGGGGGGCGCTGGCCCCGGACGTTTAACGGTGGGCGACGACGATGGTCTCGCTGACGGCCTTGGCCATCGGCAGGCGGCCGAAGTTGGCCACGCCGACGTTGTCGGCGTCCCTGAATTCGAAGCGGGTGCCGGCGGAGGTGACGAACTTATCAGGGGCGATCGGGAAGATCTCCATGCGCTGGCCGTCATCGAGCTGGGCGTAGTAGCGCGACATGCGCTGGCTGAAGGTCAGCACCTGGCCGTTGGTCAACTGATACGCATTTCTGTAAGCGGCGAAGTCGCCCTGTAACAGGTGCATGCGGCTGACGCCGCCTTTGATCTGCACGCTGGTGTCGTCCGCGTGGGCGGCTGGAAGGGCGGCAAAAGCCAGGGCGGCGACAACGCCGAAGAGAGTGGTTTTCATGGTGTGCTCCGTAAGATTATCGGGACTTGCAAACTGCCGGGAGCCACCGCTGCATTTTCAAATCAGCGGTAGACAGATGCAGATTAGCAAAGACCGCGCGCCAGATCCGGCGTATGCGACGGGCGGTCGATCGGCGTGGGTCAAACGTAAAAAAACGCGACGAACGGAAGCTGCGCACGCTGTTGCACGCCGCGTCTTTCTTTTAGCTCAGCCGATACAAAGCGCCACAGTCCAGCTATATTGAGCGCAACACCCGGCAGCGCCCCTACCTCGCGCGCCGGCCATAGCAGCCCCGGCTGCTGCGCCCCAACCTCGCGCCCAATCCAACCTCAGCCCCACAGTCTTATCCTGGATAGCATCATGTTTACCTTGTACAAATTGCAGGCCGCCCTGCGCAACAACTATGTGCGCGCCGGCCTGGCCCTGCTGGCCCTCTCCATCGCGGTCCTGCTCGGCTGGCGCGCCGACGTGCCGCAAGACCCGCAACCCGTGCTGCGCTCGCAGGACATCGCACAGATCACCGCGCTGCCGGCCCAGCGCCAGCGGCTGGAATACCTGCTGGTGGCGGCGCCGCTGTCGGAGGCGCCGCGCTATGTGTTCAAGCTGCGCGGCGATCCGCTGCTGTACGTGGTCAAGGTGCCGGCCACCACGCACCTGAGCCTGGAGCGCGAGGTGCTGTTGCGGCACAACCTGCCCTACGCGATCGCGCGCGACGATTACCTGGCCTCGCACCGCGCGGTGCTGCAGGACGAGGACGACAGCACCATGGCGCGCGCCGGCGGCTGGCTGCGGCGCCACGCGGTCGACCTGCTGCTGGTGGGCCTGGTGCTGTTCGTGCTGCGCCACGGCCTGCCCGGCACCGGCGTGGCGGCCACCGTGCTGACCCCGGACCAGCTGGCCGGCAGCATGGACGACCTGATCGGCATGGACGATATCAAGCAGGAAGTGCTGCACCTGGAGGACATGATCCGCAACCGCGCGGTGTACCGCCAGCACGATATCGACAAGCCCTTCAACGTCATGCTGACCGGCCCGGCCGGCACCGGCAAGACCAAGCTGGCCGGCTACCTGGCCAAGCGCCTGAACGTGCCGCTGATCCAGGCCTCGGCCTCGGCGCTGGAGTCCGGCTACATCGGCGGCGGCGCCAAGGCGTTGCACGCGTTACACCGCAAGGCCTGCGCGCGCGGCAGCTGTATCATTTTCCTCGACGAAGCCCAGGGCTTGTTCATGCCGCGCGGACGCGGCGACAAGAAATGGGAGGACGACACCGCCAACGCGCTGCTGGGCCTGCTCGACGGCGTGCGCAGCGACCAGGGCGCGGGCGTGATCTGGGTGGTGGCCTCCAACTTCGACGACGCCAGTTCGGCGATGGACGAGGCCATGCTGCGCCGCTTCTCGGTCAAGATCAATTTCCGCCTGCCCAACAAGGCCGAGCGGCGCGAACTGCTGCGCGCCTTCCTGGCGCGCAAGGCCGAGGGCTGCGTGGCCTGGGACCGGCTCGACCTCGACCAGGTGGCCGAGATCACCGCCAACCTCAGCCCGGCGCTGCTGCAGACCGTGGTCGACCGCGCCAGCATGATCGCCATCCAGGAACAGGCGGCCATCGACACCGGGCTGATGTTCCGCGCCTTCGAGCGCGCCACCATCGGCCTGACCGACCGCGCCACCAGCGCCGAGAAGACGCGCCAGCGCGAGCGCGTGGCGCTGCACGAGTTGGGCCACTTCTTCATGCAGATCGATCCGTGGCTGCGCCAGGGGCTGACGCTGGCGCAGATCAAGGAGCGCTCGCCGCTGCTCAAGATCAGCACCGAGTCGGTATCCAAGCTGGGTGCGCTGGGCTATGTGCTGTCGGCCTCGGACGACGTCGCGCTGCGCACGCTGGAGGAGCTGGAGCGCGACGTGATCCAGCTGTACGGCGGGGTCGCGGCCGAGGAGCTGTTCTACGGCGCGCGCGGGATTTCGGTGGGCAGCCAGAACGATATCCAGAAGGCCACGTCCATGCTGGACATGATGGTCAACCAGTTGTCGATGTACTCGCGGTCCAAGCTGGACTACAGCCAGTTCAAGAACCAGGAGCGCGACCTCGACCAGGTGCAGGCCAAGGCGGACGAGCTGTACTCGTACACGCTGGGGGCGATCGCCGACTACCGCGTGGCGATCGACGAGCTCAAGGACGTGCTGATGGAGCAGTACGTGCTGTCGAAGGACGCCATCTTTTCGCTGCTGGAACAGCGGCAACTGGGCGCCGCGCCGGCCGTGGAACTTGCAAAAATATAAAATTTCCACATCACGGGTTGCGGCATGCAGGCAAATCAGTGATAATGCGGGTCGCGTTGCCGGGATGGCGTAGTAGCTGAGCTCCCTGGCAAGTCGTTGAAGTTTGGACGACACACCGGCCTCGGTGGTGAAATTGGTAGACGCAGGGGACTCAAAATCCCCCGCCGCAAGGCGTGCCGGTTCGATTCCGGCCCGAGGCACCAGAATTTGGCATCAAAGTATGTCGCATCAACTTAAACCCGCATGTCTACCAGGCATCGCGGGTTTTTTGTTTTATTTTGACATCTCATCCCATCGCATCGCTTTGGCGGTACCTCTGGCGGTATCTCAAAGGAGTTGGCGGCCGTGGCTGAGATGGAGCGTGACCTAATTGTGGAACGCACACAGGCGGGATTGGCGCGTGCGAAGGCCGAAGGAAAGCTCCTCGACGGATTGGCCAAAACGACGCCTGACCAGCGTACCGCTATGATTGAAGGATATCGCCAAGAAAAGCGTGAGTGCCTTAACGCGGCGATACGGCGTGTCGAGGGCGACCGTTCTAACCGTGGTCAAGACTGCGTCATAACTGAGGTGGGCGCTGGCGCGGCTGGGAGCAATTATTAGCACAAGTATGCTCTATCATTCCTGCCGGATTCCAGCCTTCCTTGCGGGCTGTGGAAGTTAGGAGAAGGTTGGGAAGTCATCGGAATTTTGCCAAAAAAATGGGCGCCCCAAATCCTCGCTGGGATGCCATGTTCCTTGCCAGTGCAGCCATACGCGCGCGAAGAGGTGGTTATCAATAAACCAAAGAGAGCCGTCCGTGGACGGCTCAGTTTTCATTACGCCATGTAGCGGCACAGCCACGCGATGGCCACATCAGCGTGGGTGAAGATGAAGTGGCAGGTATGGAAGACCTCAACCGCACGGAAAACCGCGTGGATGTGGTGGCCAATAGTAGTGATAAAAGGGTTTTTCATGGGATGCTTTTCGTTCTTGGCCGAGGCGGGATTGTCTCGATACCTGTGTCGTATACATCCGTTTTTTAGTCATGATTCGTGGCTCGTAACCCAAACTTCGAGAATGCATAGTGTATTGTGGGCAATTTACCCCTCAATGGAGTTTGTGCATGGACTTCCTTTGGCAAACTTTAGCAAGCAGCGCGCTATCTGCGGCATTGCTTGGCTTTGGCGCGTGGCTGCTGCGAACCTACATTCAGACCCGGTTAAAGGCGACCGTTGAACATGAATTCAATGTGAAGCTCTCATCAATCCAGTCGCAACTCCGACAGACTGAAGAGATGTATAAGGACCGGCTGCGGGAGAGCGCTGCTGAAATCCAGACTCTTCAAAGCGGAAGCGCCGACTAGAGGCTATTGACCAGCTTTGGGCTGGGGTGGCGGCTCTACGACCGGCACGGGTTACCCCACAAATATGGAAAAAGTTGGACTACTCCAAGTGCTTGGCAGAAGCAGCAAAAAACAAGGGCTTCAGAGAAGCGTTTATCGCACTGGGCAAGGGCGGCGAAGAGGCAATCAAGGAGGGGCGTGGTGAAGAAGCTCGGCCTTACGTGTCCAAACTGGGATGGGCATATTTTGAAGCATATCGTTCCATTCTTGCTTTCTATGTCGCGCGCTTGATGCAAATCCAAGGCGGCATGGCAGAGGACTTTACTGACCATGAGACAGTAAAGAAGATTGCAATTGCCGCCTTGCCTCATCACTCTGACGCGATTTTGAAGTTCGGCGCAGATCTTCTTTACATATACGTCGATGAATTAGAGGAGCGGCTCCTGGACGAGTTTGCAGCTATGCTTGCCGGTAAAGACGACGATATCTTAGCGGTAAAGCAGGCCGCTACGATTCTTGAAGAAGCCAAACTATACAAGGCCTCCGGTAACCTGAAAGTAGACGCGATAAGCGACGCACTACAGGCTGGGGGGGCTAGCTCAACTGCGATGGTTCCGGCCGCAACAATATCGCCTGTCATGAAGTGAATTTCATTCGTTTTTTACACATGAATTTACACATATCACCCGCCAGCCCGCATAAATGCTCAATCCACGATACCTATATTAGGAATCCCGACATCGGCGTATGTTATGTGCCAATCTTTGCTAAAAATCCCCCCAGTGGGCGCCGAAACTAGGCCGCCTAAGGCAGCGATCATGGTCCAAAAGACATTGCGAGCGGATATGGATAAGCTGTCCGCAACTTGTGCCCCCCGCCCGCTCCAACTCCCGCTTGGCAAGCCACTTTCTTGCATGTTCCCATTGCTCTGGAACAAAACCATCTAGGCTTAGCTTGCGACGAACGTATGCCTGAGACTAAAGAATCTGCCCACGGGTCTTCAAGGGCGGCGCCAGAACGTCGTAAGGGGGCTGCGGCGCCGCGATCTACGCGGCCTGTCTGCCAAGTATCCTATGCCGCTCTATGACGCAGCAAAGGTGTCATAGACGAGCTGGCAGCGTCGTGGCCGTGGTGAGCTTCGGCTCGTTCAGCAGCCTGGACTTGTAGGCCATCAACTCGGCATCCTCAATGTCGAAGCGCTTGAGCCATTGCTCCGCAGCCCAGCCATTCAGGCGCGGCTCGCCGTCCTTTGATGCGTAGTGCAAGCTGACCTTCGGTGCGCGCAGTTCTTTGAGAAGCATGTTCGGTAGCACCAGCCGCGCAGGCTTGGGCTGGTCTGCCGGCGCGGCCTCTGGGGCTGGTCCCGCCTGGATTACAAGACCTGCGCCGTAGTTATAAAGCGCAAACCAGTCCATGGGCAGTTCCGAACGAATGACCGTTAGTCCTCCTATTTTTTCCACTTGCTCATAGTTCACAGCTGTCAGCCAAGAGACAGTCTTGATTCCTTCATGGGCGTGCGTCGCGCCCGCAACTGGATGTCCCACGTCCAGTCCATTGAGTTTATCGGCCAAGAATGCCTCGAAGGGCTGGTTGTCGCTCAAGCGCACGGAAGAAAGGACCAAGCCATGACCGCCATAACCGTGCAGAGCCTTCAGGCGCTTGGCGAAGCTCACGAACATGGCTTGGAACGCGGTCGGGTTCTCCTCAACATACAACAACGGTAGGCTGAAGCGCAGCGCTGATGTGCCACGCACGATCATCTTTGCCTCCCAGCCGCGCATCCCAGAGACATCGAATACCCATTCACCAGCATCATGCGGCTGCTCACCGCTGGTGTAGGTAAATGAAAGTAGATCGTTTTCTTTCATCCGCGTCACCATACTGCGCATAGACGGTGCTTTGGTGTAAGCAAACTTATCCGCCCCCTCTGGCGGCTCTTCACGCCACAGCCAAGTTAGATGGGCCTTGGCCACGGCCTCGTACTCGTCGAAGCATGTACAGATGGCTTCGCGTACGTCGGAGAGGTGTGCATCTTTGAAAAAAAGAGTACCTGTAATGGCAGGCACGCCGCCCACGTAGTCCTGCGGCCCTTGCTTGGTCAGCAAGCCGCCGGGGATGCGCATCTTTTCTGGATGTTCGCGCATCAACTTTAGAGTATTGAATGGGAGTTCACTCATACCTGTCGTACAGTGGTCCTTCTTCGGTCGCATTCATGTTTTAGGCCTTCCGGTTCTTGCTAGTGGGTCAGTGGATCAGTTGAATACCAATC
The DNA here is from genome assembly GCA_025548565.1 of Rugamonas sp. A1-17. Taxonomy (GTDB): domain Bacteria; phylum Pseudomonadota; class Gammaproteobacteria; order Burkholderiales; family Burkholderiaceae_D; genus Rugamonas. Next base: position 214,637 of record JAJLPB010000001.1, on the reverse strand, counting down.
CTGTGACAAGGGCGGACTGGAGGAGGCCGACCGATATCACCACACCCATCAGCCAGCGCGTGCTCTCCTTCGCGTTGCGCTCGATCTGCGCGCTCAGTTCAGCAGCCACTCTGTCGATCTTGGCATCCAGACGGTCAATCTTGGCGTCCAGGTGACCGATCTTGTTGTCCTGCTTTTCAACCGTCGTCGTGCTGGCGGCTACATGAGCCATCATTTCGCTCATGGTCTCTGCCTGAACATCAGCGGCCTGTGGTGGTATGCCGGCATCGATCAGGCGCTTGGCGTATTTGTGGCTGTCGAAAAAGGGCGCGTTCATAGTATTTGCTCCTATGTGCTAGTCATTATTGCATGGTTAGGCTGGCGCGCAACAAGCAGCGAAAGCTATGGTGGCGAACCGACACGACTGCGAAACAACAGCCATTGTGCAGCCCCTTTGTAGTTTCCCGCTAAAGCGGCATAAACCGTATATAACATTAAGACAACTTCCATTTTTCCGTTGCACGCATGCTATCGTAATTTCCTGCAATCTCATCTTTACAAGGTTGCACGGTCCGGTGCGGCGGGGGCCCGCCGGGATTTTTCGATAGATTGATGGAGGTGTAGAAAATGGCTGTATCGTTTAAACCTGCTGTGATGTCCACCCTGCTGTTGGCCATGGCCTTGAGCGCCGGCGCCGCGTCGGCAAACGCGCTCACCGAGAACTTCGATGGCGGCGTGCCAACCGGCTGGACCGTGGTCAACAACAGCGCCCCGCAAGGCTCGATCGGCTGGTTCCAGGGCAGCCCGGCCGCGTTCGGCGCGCACCAGGGTGCGCCAGGCTCCTATATCGGCGCCGACTACAACAGCGGGGCCGACGTGGCCGCCATCAGCAGCTGGCTGATCCTGCCCACCTCGACCTATCACAACGGCGATACCCTGTCCTTCTTCACCCGCACGGCCGATCAATCCATCTTCCCCGACCGCCTGGAGGTACGCTTCAGCAATGCCGGCGGCGCCGACGTGGGCCACTCGGCAGACAGCGTCGGCTCGTTCAGCACGCTGCTGCTGTCGGTCAATCCCAACCAGGACAAGTCCGGCTATCCGGAAGCCTGGACCAAATACAGCGTGACGCTCAACGGCCTGTCCGGCGCCACCAACGGCGCGTTCGCCTTCCGCTACGCGGTCGACGACGGCGGCCCGTCCGGCACCCGCTCCAACTACATCGGCATCGACACGCTGTCGATCTCCGCCGTGCCGGAACCCAGCTCCTACCTGATGCTGGGCGCCGGCCTGGGCCTGATCGGCCTGGCGCGCAAGCGCAAAGCCAATACCGCCTGAGCGGCTCCGGCCACCGTCCGCCAGCCTTGGCGGCAGGCGGTGGCCCCGGCCGGGGCCGCCGTCCGCTAGAATGGTGCGATGCCTCCCGCCAAACTCCCCAAATTCCCCGGCCCGCTGACCGCGCGCGGCGCCGTGCTCGCCGTGCTGTTGTCCAACGCCGACCAGACCGGCGCGCCGCCGCTGCAGGGCCGCACCTCGCTGGCCGCCATCGTCAAGACGCTCAAGCGCAAATACAATTGGCCGGTCGAGATCAGCAGCTTCCCGTCCAACACCGGCGACGGCCGCGCCAGCTGGGCCACCGTCTACAGCCTGCCGCCGGCCGTGATCGCCAAGGCGCTGGCCGGCGGCGGCCACGAATGGCTGGAACGGCGCCACGCGGCCCGCGGCGCGCCGTAACATTTACTTACTCTGGAAACACTTTCTGCGTCACCGGCTTTGTCCTCCGGCTCGTTATATGAGCAAGCGCCACCGTGGCGCAATACAGGAGAATAAAATGACGACCACCCCAACCACCCGTACCCGTATCCACCCTCTGATGGCCGTAGCGGCCGTATCGCTGACGCTGGTAAGCCTGGTCGGCGCCGCGTCGATCGCCGGCCTGCTGCCCAGCTCGCACGCCACGCAGGACACCGCGCCAGTGGCCGCCAACGTCGCGCCGCAGGCCGGCCAGCAAGCGGCCAACCAGCCGATGCCGGAAAGCCGTCCCGTCGTGGCCGAGCACCGCACCGTGCACCATGTGACTCCGCAAGTGCGCCATGTGAACAATGACGACTATGTCGCCCAGGCGCCCGCCGCCCAGCCGCAGCCGCAGGCTCCCGCCCCGGCACCGGTGGCTCAGAACAGCCCGCTCGGCATGGGCATCGGCGCGGTGGTGGGTGGTTTGATCGGCAACCAGGTCGGCGGCGGCAAGGGTAAGACGGCGGCCACCATCGCCGGCGCGGTCGGCGGCGCCTACGTCGGCAACGAGATCGCCAAGAAGAACTAAGCCCGTCACGGCAAGCAACGGCCCGGCCCCGCACAGGGGACCGGGCCGCGTTGTTTGTGCCGGATCAAGGCCGGCGCTTAGTTTCCGGGTGGAAAATATGACATAATGCATGCTGCACTACCGCCACGCATTTCGAACGTCATGACCACTCCTACCGACCAACAAGAAGACCTGCAGCAATTCTGGAACCAGCGCGTCAAGGCCAGCCGGTGGCTGATCGTCAAGACGCTGACGCTGGGCCTGCTCGCGGCCGTCTGCGGCGTGCTGGGCCAGGGCTGGCTGGAGGACGCCAGTCCGCTGTTCCCCATCATCAGCCAGAACTATGGCCTGTGGCAGGCCGGCTATCTGCTGGCGCTGCTCGTGGTGTTCCTGATCTGGTCGGCCGCCATGCTGCAAAAATTCAGCCTGCTGCGCAACAGCAAGCAGGGCCGCGACATGCAGCGCCGCATCGACGAGCACAACGAACGCATCGCCCAGAAAAAACTGGAGGCGAAGCAACGCCGCGAGCAGGAACGGCTGGAGCGCGAGACCGCGCCCTCCTTCTTCAAGAGCTCCGCCCGCAGCAGCAAGTTCGACTACTGAGCTATTCGTAGCGCAGGCAGTCCACCGGCAGCAGCTTCGACGCCCGCCGCGCCGGGTAGAAGCCGAAGAACACTCCCACCAGGCTGGAGAAGCCGCACGCCACCACCACCGCCTGCAGCGTGATGAACACATCGAACTTGCCGGTGGACGTGATGGCCGCCGCCGCGCCGGTCGCCAGCAGGATGCCGAACACGCCGCCCACCAGGCAGATCACCACCGCCTCGGTCAGGAACTGCAGCAGCACGTCGCGCGGCTTGGCGCCGATCGCCATGCGGATGCCGATCTCGCGCGTGCGCTCGGTCACCGACACCAGCATGATGTTCATGATGCCGATGCCGCCCACCACCAGCGAGATCGCGCCGATCAGACCCAGCAGCGCGGCCAGGCCGGCGCTGATCTTCTGCGCGGTCTCGGCGAACGAGGCCAGGTTGTCGATGCGGAAGTCGTCCGGCTGCTCGAACTTGATGTGGTGGCGGTCGCGCAGCGTTTCGTTGATGTCCTGGATGGCGTCCTGCAGATTGCCGCCGGACTTGCCCTGCGCCACCACGTAATGCACGTTGCCGGGGAACGGCAGCCGCACCAGGTTGGCCGCCGACGCCGTGATCGGCACCAGCACGTAGTCGGCCAGGTCGCCGCCGTCCACCTGCTTGCCCTCGCCGTACAGCACGCCCACCACCTGGAACGAGACGTTCTCGATGCGGATGTACTTGCCCAGCGGGTCGATCTTGTAGAAGAACTGGTCGGCGATCTTCTTGCCGATCACCACCATGCGCGAGGCGGCGCGCACGTCGGCGTCGCTGAAGGCGCTGCCCTTGTCGATCTTCCAGCCGCGGATCTTGAACATGGCCGGCGTCACGCCGTGCACCGTCTTCGAGGCGTTCTCGTTGCCGACCGCCAGGTTGAAGCCGCCCTGCAGCACGCCGGCCGCGCCGGCCAGCGACGGCAGCGCGTTCAGCGCGGCGGCGTCGGCCATGGTCAGGGCCGGGGCCGCGCCGGTGCGCATGCGCTGCTGCTGCGCGCGGTCGCCGCCGGGCGAGACGAACAGCATGTTGGTGCCCAGCTGCTCCAGCTCCTTGGCGATGAAGCGCTTCATGCTGTCGCCCACCGCCAGCAGCAGCACCACCGAGGTGATGCCGATGATGATGCCCAGCATGGTCAACAGCGTGCGCAGGCGGTTCGCCATCATCGAGCGGAACGCCTCGACCACTATCTGTAAAGGATTCATATCGTTTATACGGTTATGGTTTCGTGGCTCTGCGCCAGCAGGCGCAAGCCCTCGGCGGCCGGGCCGTCGTACAGCACGTGGCCGTCCTTGAGGCGCATCAGCCGCTTGCTGTAGGCCGCGATGTCCGGCTCGTGCGTGACCAGCAGGATGGTGATGCCGCGCTCCTCGTTGAGCTGCTGGAACGAGCGCATGATCTCGATGCTGGTCTGCGTGTCGAGGTTGCCGGTCGGTTCGTCCGCCAGGATCAGCGGCGGATCGCCCACCAGCGCGCGGGCGATCGCCACCCGCTGCTGCTGGCCGCCGGACAGCTGGTTCGGCGTGCGCTTGGCGTAGTCCTTCAGGCCGACCCGCTCCAGCTCCACCAGCGCCTTGGCGTGCGCCTTCGAGCGCGACACGCCGGCATAGATCAGCGGCAGCGCCACGTTCTCGGCCACGCTCATGCGCTTGATCAGGTTAAAGCTCTGGAACACGAAGCCGATGGTGCGGTTGCGGATGGTCGCCAGCTCGGCGCGCGACAGGGTCAGCGTGTCGACGCCGTTGAGGTGGTAGCTGCCGCCGGTGGCCTGGTCCAGGCAGCCGAAGATATTCATCAGCGTCGACTTGCCCGAGCCGGATTGCCCCATCACCGCCAGGAAGTCGCCGCGCGGCACGGCCAGGTCGATGCCGAACAACACCTGAGTCTCGACGTTGCCGGAGAAGTAGCTCTTGGTGACCTGGCGGATATCGATCAGCGGTTGCGGCGCCGTCACAGCTCACCCTGCTTTTCGTTGATGGCGCGCGTGATTACCTTGTCGCCTTTTTTCAAGTCGCCGCCCACCACCTCGGTGTAGCGGAAGTTGGACAGGCCGATACGGATATCCCTGGCCACCGGCTGGTTCTTGTCGTCCATGGTGTAAATCTTGAACGAGCGCGCCAGTTCGCTCTTGCTGCGGAAGGCGGCGTCGTCCTCCTGCGGCGCCTCGGCCACGGCCACGGCGCTGGCGGACGCGCTGGCGCTGGCACTGCCTGCCTTGGCGGCCAGCGCCTTGTCCCTCTTGGCCTGTTTCTCGACTTCCTCGTCGCTCAGGCGGAAGCGCAGCGCGGCGGTCGGGATGCGCAGCACCTGCTGGCGATTGCCCACCAGCAGGCGCACCTGCGCCGTCATGCCCGGCTTGAGCAGCTCTTCCTTGTTGTCCACGTCCAGCACCACGTTGTAGGTGACCACGTTCTGCACCACGTTGGCCGCCAGCCGGAACTGGCGCATGCGCGCCTCGAATTCCTTGTCGGGATAGGCGTCCACCACGAAGCGGGCCGCCTGCCCCTCCTTCAGCGCGCCGACGTCGGCCTCGGAGACGCTGGTGTCGATCTGCATCTTGGTCAGGTCGCGGGCGATCTGGAACAGCGTCGGCGTGGTGAACGAGGCCGCCACGGTCTGGCCCAGGTCCACCGTGCGCTTGATGATGACGCCGTCGATCGGCGAGCGGATCACGCTGTTGTCCAGGTCGGCCTGGGCGCGCGCCAGTTGCGCCTGCGCCAGCTGGATGTTGGCCTGCGCGACGTCGACCTCGCGCTTGGACTGGTCCAGCGCCAGCGGCGAGATGAAGCTCTGCGTCACCAGCGTCTGGTTGCGCTGGTGGGTGGCCTGCGCCAGCCGCAGGTTGGCCCGCGCCGACGCCAGCTGCGCCTCGCCCTGGCGGATCTGGGCGTTGAAGATGGTCGGGTCGAGCTTGAGCAGCACCTGGCCCTTCTGCACGTGGTCGTTGAAGTCCGCTTTCAGCTCGCTCACCGTGCCCGACACCTGCGAGCCGATATTGATCAGCGCCACCGGGTTGATGGTGCCGGTGGCGGTCACCGTCTGCGTGATGTTGCCGGTGTCGGCGGCGGCCACGCGGAAGCGCGGCGGCTCGACCACCGGGGTCTTGCTCTTGGAGTACCAGGCGGCGCTGGCGCCGCAGATCACCAGCAGGCCCACGGCCAGCGCCATCTTCTTCTTGGTCAGGAAAGCCATCGTCTCTACACGTCCCATAGTGAGATCCGTCGATATGCGGATCAGCCCGCCAAGTATATGGCGTTTTGCAAGGAATGCAACTAGGCAATGTTTAATCCCTCTCTCCAAAGGCCGGGGCCGCGCCAACCAGATCGGGGTATGTGCAAAGTTGCAGTCCCATCCTGCACGTATGGGCGTTTCCAAGGCGGCCGGACCTGCCTACCATGAAGCGCATCACCACTCAAAAAGGAAGCACATCATGTCCAGCAAAACCTTCGATACCTCCCGCCGTTCCGCCATGACCGGCGCCGCGGTCGCAGCAGCCGCAGCGGTCGCCCTGCCGCTGGCCGCCGTCAGCGGCGACAGCCAGGCCGCCACCGGCAAGGTGCAGAAATCGGTCAGCACCATCACCACCCGCGACGGCGTCGAGATCTATTACAAGGACTGGGGCCCGCGCACCGGCCAGCCTGTTGTGCTGAGCCACGGCTGGCCGCTGAACGCCGACAGCTGGGAATCGGCAGCCTTCCACCTGGCCAACAACGGCTTCCGCGTGATCACCCATGACCGCCGCGGCCACGGCCGCTCCAGCCAGCCATGGGACGGCAACGACATGGACCACTACGCCGACGACCTGGCCCAGCTGATCGAAGCGCTGGACCTGAAGAACATCATCCTGGCCGGCTTCTCGACCGGCGGCGGCGAGGTGGCGCGCTACGTCGGCCGCCACGGCACCAAGCGCATCGCCAAGCTGGGCCTGATCTCGGCCGTGCCGCCGCTGATGCTCAAGACCGACACCAACCCCGGCGGCCTGCCGATGGAAGTGTTCGACGGCCTGCGCGCCGCCTCGGTCGCCAACCGCGCGCAACTGTACCTGGACCTGGCGTCCGGCCCGTTCTACAACTACAACCGGCCGGGCGCCAAGCCGTCGCAAGGCATCATCGACGCCTGGTACGCGCAGGGCATGCAGGCCGGCCACAAGAACACCTACGATTCGATCAAGGCGTTCTCGGAAACCGACTTCCGCGACGACCTGAAAAAGTTCGACAAGCCGACCCTGATCATCCACGGCGAGGACGACCAGATCGTGCCGATCAACGCCGCCGGCCGCGCCTCGGCCGCCATCGTCAAGCACGCCAAGCTGATCACCTACCCCGGCGCGCCGCACGGCCTGACCGACACCCACAAGGACAAGTTCAACGCCGACTTCCTGGCCTTCGCACAGTCCTGATCCCGCCGCACGGCGTTATGTGATAAGGTTTCCGCTGAGCACAGTTCGCAGCGGCGGAAACCTTATGAATATCGACACACTCCTGCGGCTGTTCGCACCGCCCACCGATCCCGCGCTGATCCAGTACGGCAGCTACACCCCCTCGCTGGTGCTGCTGTCCATCCTGGTCGCGATCTTTTCCTCCTGGATGGCGCTGCAGGTGGCGGCCCAGGCCCTGTCCAGCCGCACGCCCGGCCTGCGCGCCATCATGCTGGCCACCGGCAGCCTGGCGCTGGGCTGCGGCGTGTGGGCCATGCACTTCATCGGCATGCTGGCCTTCAACCTGTGCACCACGGTCGACTACGACCGCGTCATCACCCTGCTGTCCATCCTGCCCAGCCTGGGCGCATCGGCCATCGCGCTGTCCATCATCAGCCGCCGCCGGCTCGGCCTGGGCTCGCTGCTGACCGGCGGCCTGCTGGTGGGCGCCGGCATCGGCGCCATGCACTACGCCGGCATGGCCGCGCTGCGCATGGGCTTCGACCTGTACTACGATCCGCTGATGTTCGGCCTGTCCATCGTGGTGGCCGTGGTGCTGGCCACGCTGGCGATCTGGATCCGCTTCGGCCTGCGCAGCCTGCGCCGGCCGCTGCCGCCTGGCCTGGTGGGCCTGGCCAGCGCCACCGTCATGGGCTGCGCCATCGCCGGCATGCACTACACCGGCATGGCGGCCGCGCGCTTCGCCGGCCGGCCCGGTCCCGGCGCCGCGGCCGAGCAGAACAGCACCTTCGTGGCGCTGGCCATCACCCTGGTCACGGTCGCCATCACCATCTTCATCATGTCGGCCAACGGCCTGCTGCGCTACCGAGAACTGTTCCGCCAGAAGAGCGAGAGCGAGGCCTGGATGCGCGCCCTGCTCACCACCACCGTGGACGGCGTGGTCACGGTCGACCGCCAGGGCGTGATCCTGGAATTCAACGCCTCGGCCGAACGCATCTTCGGCTGGCGCCGCGACGAGATCGTCGGCCGCAACGTCCGCCTGCTGGTGGACGACGCCCAGCGCTCCGAGCAGGACGGCCTGCTGGCCCACCTGCGCGCCGAGCACGCGGGCGCGCCCGGCAAGGGCAGCGAGGTGATCGCCGTGCGCAAGGACGGTTCCAGGGTGCCGATCCGGCGCGCGCTGGGCCACGCGCGGCTGGCCGACCGCGACCTGTTCGTGCTGTTCGTCACCGACATCACCGAACGGCGCGCCATCATGCAGGCGCTGCGCGACAGCGAGCAGCAGTTCCGCTCGCTAATCGGCAACATCCCCGGCATCTCCTTCCGCAGCAGCATGCGCTTCGACGCGCCGCCGGTGTTCGTCAGCGACGGCATCGAGCGCCTGGCCGGCTACCCGGCCAGCGACTTCGTCGGCGCCGACCGCAGCCGCACGCTGAGCAGCCTGATCGTGCCGGAGGACCGCGCCGGCGTCGAGGCCGAGATCAACCGCGCGGTCGACGAGCTGGGCGCCTACCAGGTCGAGTACCGGCTGCGCCACGCCAACGGCCGCAGCAGCTGGATGTGGGAGCACGGCGCCGTCACCCAGGACGAGAGCGATCCCGAGCTGCGCTGGATCGACGGCGTGATCCTCGACATCAGCGAGCGGCGCCAGATGGAGCAGGAGCTGCGCCAGGCCAAGGAGGCGGCTGAACAGGCGGCCGCCGCGCGCGCCAGCTTCGTGGCCAACATGAGCCACGAGATCCGCACGCCGATGAACGCCATCCTCGGCTTCACCGACGTGCTGCTGGACACCGAGCTCGACGCCAGCCAGCGGCGCCACCTGGACACGGTGCGCAAGGAGGGCCGCTCGCTGCTGCGCCTGCTCAACGAGATCCTCGACACGGCCAAGCTGGACAAGGGTGCGGTGGAGCTGGAGCCGGACGACTACAGTCTGCTGGGCCTCATCGACGAGCTGGCCTCGACCTTCGGCAGCAACGCCCGCAGCAAGGGCCTGGCGATCGACATCGTGTACGACCCGTCGCTGCCGGCCTGGCTGCACGGCGACGAGCTGCGCATGCGCCAGATCCTCGGCAACCTGCTCGACAACGCCATCAAGTTCACCGCCGCCGGCAGCGTCAGCCTGCGTGCCAGCGCGGAGCACGGCCAGCTGTCCATCACCGTGCAGGACACCGGCATCGGCATCGCGCCCGAGCGGCTGGAGGCGATCTTCGACCCGTTCACGCAGGCCGACGCCTCGATGACGCGGCGCTTCGGCGGCACCGGCCTGGGCACCACCATCAGCCGCCAGCTGGTGGCGCTGATGGGCGGCAAGCTGTGGGCCGAGAGCACGCCGGGCCAGGGCAGCACCTTCCACCTGTGCCTGCCGCTCGAGCCGGCCCGCAACGACAGCAGCCAGGCCGCCGAGCGCAGCGCCTATCCGCTGCCGCCGCTGCGGGTGCTGGCGACCGACGACGTGCCGCAGAACCTGGAGCTGCTGACGCTGCTGCTGACCAAGCGCGGCCACACGCTGGAGCGGGCCGGCGACGGCGCCGCCGCGCTGCGCCTGTCGGGCGAGCGGCACTACGACCTGATCCTGATGGACATGCAGATGCCGGTGATGGACGGGCTGGAGGCGACGCGCGCGATCCGCGCCCGCGAGCAGGCGGCCGGCGCGCCGGCCGTGCCGATCGTCGCGATGACGGCCAGCGTGCTGGCGGCGCACCGCGAGGCGGCGGCCACGGCCGGCATGAACGGCTTCGCGGCCAAGCCGGTGGACTGGCATGCGCTGTCGCACGAGATCGCCCGCGTGCTGGGGCTGCCGCCGCTGGAACATGCGCCGGCCGAGGCGCCGGCGCGGGCGCGCGTGCTGAACCAGAAGACCGGGCTGCTGCGCTGGTCCGGCGACGAGGCCGCGTACCACCAGGCGCTGCACCGCTTCGCCGCCGACTACGGCGGCGCCGCCACCTCGCTGGCGCGGCTGTTCGCCAGCGACAGCGCCACCCGCCTGGCCGACGCGCAAGCCTGCTGCCACAAGGTGCGCGGCGTGGCCGCCAACCTGGGGCTGGAGCAGCTGGCGGCCACGCTGGCGCAGGCGGAAAAATTGTGCGGCTCGCCGCAGCGCGAGGCCGGCACGACAGCGTTGCCGGCCGAGCTGGCGCAGGTGCAGCTGACGCTGACGGCGCAGCTGGACGCGGTGCTCAGCGCCATCCACGCCATCGAACCGCCGCGCGCCACGCGTGCGCCCGCGAGCGATGCGGCCGACGCCGGCGGGACGGCCGGGGCGGGAGCGTCCGCGCCGGCGGCGTTCGACGCAACGCGCGCGCAGGCGGCGGCGCAGGCACTGCTGCCGCCACTGCGGCGCGGCGAGCTGGACGACGCCGCGCTGGAGGCGCTGATGGCCGCGCTGAGCGGCGCCGGCGTCTCGGCCACGCTGACGCGGCAGCTGGACGACCTGCACACCGCACTGGACGATTTCGACTTCCCGCAGGCGCATGCTACGCTGCGGGCATTGGCTGAACACCTGGCCTCGGAGAACCCATGATCACCCCATCCGCCCCCCACCAACCGCTGATCCTCGCCGTCGACGACGAGGCCGGCAACCTGCAGCTGCTACGCCACATCCTGCAGGACCAGTACCGCCTGCTGTTCGCCAAGGACGGCCCGCGCGCGCTGGAACTGGCGCGCCAGGAGCAGCCGCAGCTGATCCTGCTCGACGTCATGATGCCCGGCATGACCGGCTACGAAGTGTGCCGCCAGCTCAAGGCCGACGAGGCCACCGCCGCCATCCCGGTGATCTTCGTCACCGCGCTCAGCGACGCCAGCGACGAGGTGGTCGGCTTCGAGGCGGGCGCGGTCGACTACATCACCAAGCCGGTCAGCCCGCCCATCGTGCGCGCCCGCGTGCGCACCCACCTGTCGCTGGTGCGCGTGGACGAGCTGGCGCGCACGCGGCTGGAGATCGTCCAGCGCCTGGGCCTGGCGGCCGAGTACAAGGACAACGAAACCGGCCTGCACGTGATCCGCATGAGCCACTACTCGCGCATCCTCGCGCGCGCGGCCGGCATGAGCGAGGCCGAGGCCGACGACCTGCTGCACGCGGCGCCGATGCACGACGTCGGCAAGATCGGCATCCCGGACAGCATCCTGCGCAAGCCCGGCCCGCTGGATCCGGACGAATGGAAGGTGATGCAGACCCACGCCGCCATCGGCGGCGACATCATCGGCAGCCACGCGCGCGGCATGCTGGCGATGGCGCACCAGGTGGCGATGACGCATCACGAGAAGTGGGACGGCAGCGGCTATCCGCACGGCCTGGCCGGCGAGCAGATCCCGCTGGTGGGACGCATCGTCGCCATCGCCGACGTGTTCGACGCGCTGACCTCGGCCCGGCCCTACAAGCCGGAGTGGCCGCTGGAGAAGGCGGTCGAGCACCTGCGGCAGCAGCGCGGCAAGCACTTCGACGGCCAGCTGGTCGACCTGTTCCTGGAGCAGATGCCGGCGCTGCTGGAGGTCAAGCAGCGCTGGGCGGAGCAGGCCGCCGCCTGAGGGCGCCCGTCATACCCGCGCAGGCGGGTATCCATGCGCCGCCCCGGCCGACGCGGCGCAGCGCCTCAGACCAGCCGCGACGCCCGTCCGGCCAGCTGCGCCATCACCCGCACCACATGATCGATCTGCGCGCCGGTGTGGCCGGCATTCATCACGAAGCGCAGCCGCGCCTGGCCCACCGGCGCCGCCGGAAACTGGACCGCCTCGACCTCGATGCCCTCCTTGCGTAGTGCGATCGCATAGCGCTGGCAGGTCTCGACCTCGCCCACCACCAGCGCCAGGATCGGCGTCGCGGTCGACACGAAGGTGTAGCCCAGCGGCGCCATCCGCTCGATGAAGTCGCGCTGGTTGTCCCACAGCCGCTGGCGCCGCTGCGGCTCCTCTTCCAGCACATCGAGCGCCGCCAGCAGCGCGGCCGCCTGGCTGGGCGGCGGCGGGCGGCTGTAGCCATACGCCGCGCTGGTGAGCCGGATCACATCCGCCATGTCGCGCTCGACCGCGACGAAGCCGCCGCCGGCGCCCAGCGCCTTGCCCAGCGTCCCCATCTGCATCAGGCACGGACTGTGGCAGCCGAAGTGCTCGGCCGTGCCGCCGCCATGCGCGCCCAGCACGCCGGTGGCGTGGGCGTCATCAATGTACAACAGCGCGCCGTGGCGCTCGGCCAGCTCCACCAGCGCCGGCAGCGGCGCGATCGTGCCCTCCATGCCGAACACGCCATCGCTGACGATGACCGGCGTGGCGCCCTCCTCCGCCCCCGCCTTCAGCAGCGATTCCAGATGGTCCATGTCGCCATGGCGGTAGTTGTAGCGCAGCGCGCCCGACAGCTGGATGCCCTCGCGGATGCTGACGTGGTTGCACTCGTCCGAATAGTAGGCGTACTTGTGGCGCTTGCGGGCGCGGTAGCCGTGCAGGCGCGCCAGCGTGGCGGCCTTGACGATCGACGACAGCACGCCCAGGTTGGCCATGTAGCCGGAGGCGAACAGCACCGCGTCGCTCTTGTGCTGCAGCGCCGCCAGCCGGGCCTCCAGCTCGCGGTAGATCGCCAGGTCGCCCCCCGGCAGGCGCGATTCGCCGCCGCCCACGCCGTGGCGCCGCAGGCCGTCGCCGGCCGCCGCCACCACGCGCGGATGGCCGGCCAGCGCCAGATAATTGTTGCTGCTGAACGACACCACCGGCTCGCCGACGCACACCGGGTCCGGCAGGGTGCCGCGCAGCCGCAGGTCGTGATGGACCGGGTGCTGCTTGAGCCAGTCGGCGATGTCGCGCAAGTCGTGCATGGTGAAGAAGCTTTCCGTGAATAACCGTCCATGCTAGCGCGGGACGGCTTGCGGCAGGCTTGCGGCCGCATTACCGATCGGATAGCTAGTTGGACGGCGCCAGCGGCAGCAGGATGCGCGCCACCAGGCCCGGCGCGCCATCCTCCAGCACCAGCTCGCCGCCGTGGGCCAGCGCGGTGGCGCTGACGATGGCCAGCCCCAGGCCGTTGCCCGGCAGGTGGCGGCTGTCGTCGAGCCGGTAGAAGCGCTGCGTCACCTTGCCGCGCTCGGCCTCGGGGATGCCGGGGCCGTCGTCCTGCACCGCGATCGAAGCCAGGCCGCCGCGGTACACGCCGGCCCGCACCCGCACCGCGTGGCCCGGCCCGGCGTACTTGATGGCGTTGTCCAGCAGGCTGGCGACCGCGCTGGCCAGCAGGTTGCGGTCGCCGTCCACGTACAGGTGCTCGGGCGCGTCCACCGTCAAGGTCACGCCGCCGTCCTCGGCGCTGGCCTCGTACATGTCGCCGATGTCGCGGACGATGTGGCCCAGGTCGATGCGCTCGAACAGCCGGCTGCGCATGCCCGATTCGGCCTCGGCGATCTGCAGCAGGCGTTCGAACAGCCGCATCAGGTCGTCGATGTCCTCGATGGCGTCGCGCGCGGCGCCGGCCAGGCGCGGCACCGTGGCCTCGGAGCGCAACGCGTCGTCGAGCTTGCCGCGCACGCGGCCCAGCGGCGTGCGCAGGTCGTGCGCGATGGCGTTCGAGACGTGGCGGATGCCCTCCATCAGCAGCTCGATGCGGTCCAGCATGCGGTTGATGTCGCGCCCCAGCAGCGCGAACTCGTCGCGCCCGCGCACCGGGATGCGCGAGCTGAGGTCGCCCGCCTCGATGTGGGCGGCGGTGCGGCGGATCGTGCCCAGGCGCCGCTCGACCAGGCGCCGGAACAGCAGCGCGCCGGCCACCGTCAGCAGCAGCGACACGCCGGCGCCGGCCAGCAGCGCGCGCCAGATCACGCCGCGCACCGCCTCCTGCTCGCTCAGGTCGCGCCCGACGATCAGCAGGCCGCCGCCGTCCAGCGGCCGCAGGTACAGCCGCGCCGGCGCCTGGTGGCGGTCGCGCGCGACCACGGTGCTGAGCAGTTCGGGGCCATCGCCGGCACGCGCGGCGGCGGCCGGCAAGGGGCCGAGGTTGCCGGCCAGCGGCGTGCCGTCGGCCGCCAGCAGCTCGAAGATCTCGCGGTCGCTGTCGATGCCGTCGTCCAGCAGGCGCCGCACCTCGGCCGGCAGCGCGCCGTGCGGCTGGCCGCCGGCGCGCGCCACCAGCCGGTCCGACTGCGCCATGATGCGGCCATCGATGTCCCGGTCCAGCACGCCCACGGTGCCGCGGTAGAACACCGCCGACACCAGCACGATCGAGGCCGTGCCCAGCAGGCCGTAGCCCAGCACCAGCCGGGCCGCGATCGAGGCGCGCAGGTTGATCACTGGCTGCCGCCGGCGGCCGTTTCGGCGTCCTCGGGCGGGGTCGGCCCCATGCGGTAGCCGACGCCGCGCAGCGTGTGGATCAGCATGACGGGGAAGTCCTTGTCGACCTTGGCGCGCAGGCGGCTGATCTGGACGTCGATGACGTTGGTCTGCGGGTCGAAGTGGTAGTCCCACACCGATTCAAGCAGCATGGTGCGGGTCACCACCTGGTTGACGTTGCGCATCAGGTACTCCAGCAGCCGGTATTCGCGCGGCTGCAGCGTGATGACCTTGGCGCCGCGCGTCACGCGCAAGGTGCGCAGGTCCAGCTTGAGGTCGGCCACCTGCAGCGTCGAGCTGTCGGCGCCGGGCGCGCTGCGCCGCTGCAGCGCCTCGATGCGCGCCAGCAGCTCGGAGAAGGCGAACGGCTTGGACAGGTAATCGTCGGCGCCGCCGCGCAGGCCGCTGACGCGGGCGTCGATCGAGGTCAGCGCGCTGACGATGATGACCGGGGTCTGCTTGCCCAGCGCGCGCAGCTTGTCGACGATGGACAGGCCGTCGATGCGGCCGGGCAGCATGCGGTCGAGGATGATGATGTCCCAGTCGTTGCCGGCCGCGAGGTCGAGGCCGTCCGGACCGTTGTCGCAGGCGCTGACCAGGTGGCCGGCCTCGCGCAGGCCCTTGCAGATGTAGTTGGCCGTTTCGGCTTCGTCTTCAATAACCAGGCAGCGCACGCGGATCTCCGGGATTCAGGATGGTGCGGTATTCTACCCCGCGCCGCGGGGCTGCAGCGAACTGCGCTGGTGAACTCCCGCCCGGTCGACGTCGTTGCGTCGCACAGCGGTGGCGCCGGCTTGGCGGCGCCGACTTTGAGGACCATCGGCGGGGCGCGGAGTTCGACCGCCATCATAGCCGCGCCCGTCAGCGGCGGCCTTGCGCCAGATCAAGCGGCGGGCCGGCCCCGGCCGGCGGCCAGTTCGGTGTACAGCGCGTGGTAGTTGCGCGCCATGGTCTCGGCGGTGAACAGTTCCCAGTAGCGGGCCTCGGCGCGCCGGCCCATCTCGGCGGCGCGTTCCGGCTGCTCCCACAGCGTGCGCATGGCCGCGCCAAAGGCGGCCGGATCGTCCGGCGGCACCACCAGTCCGGTCTCGTTGTCGATGTTGATGTAGGTGGTGCCGGTGCCGATCTCGCTGGAGATCATCGGCTTGCCGTACATCGCCCCCTCCAGCAGCGAGATGCCGAAGGCCTCCGAGCGCAGGTGCGACGGGAACACCATCGCGTAGCTCAGCTCCAGCAGCGCCACCTTGTCCAGCTCCTCGACCGCGCCGACGAAGATCACGTGCGTCAGGCCGAGCCGGTGCGCGTGCTCCTTGAGCTCCTGCTCGATCGGGCCGGCGCCGACGATCACCACCGGGTAGTCCAGCTTGGCCATGGCGTCGAGCAGGATGTGCAGGCCCTTGTAGTAGCGCAGCACGCCGACGAACAGGAAGAAGCGCTCGCCGCAGCGGGCGCGCCACTGGTCCTTGAGCGACTGCGGCGCCTGCGGATAGATGGTCTTGTCCAGGCCGTAGGTGATGGTGCGGGTCTTGTGCCCGAAGCGCTTGAGCACCGGCGACGAGGCCAGGTAGTTGGGCGAGGTGGCGACGATGGTGTCGACGTCGCGCAGGAAGCCGCGCTTGAGCGGGCCGTACACGCGCAGCAGGTTCTTCTGGCGCACGATGTCCGAATGGTAGGTCACCACGCTGGGCTTGTCGATGCGCGCCAGGAAGTGGGCCATGTCCATGAACGGCCACGGGAAGTGGTAGTGGATCACGTCGGCGTCGCGCGCCAGCCGCGCCAGCTGGCGGACCGCCCCGGCCGAGAAGCCGGTGGAGGCGATCTCGAAATCGAGCCGCGCGCGGTGCACGGTGTGGCCCTCGAACTCGATGCGCGCCGGGCCGCGGTCGCGCGTGAGCGTGAGCACCTCGTTGCGCACGCCGAGGCGGCCGGTGCCCACGCACAGCTGGCGGATCACCTGCTCGATGCCGCCCCAGGTGTCCGGGTAGTAGGTCTTGTAGAAATGGAGGACGCGCATGGCAGCTTCAGTGATGCTTCAATTGGACAGAACTTCGCGGTACACCTCGACGGTGCGGCGGGCGGCGGCGTCCCAGGTCAGCTCCAGCGCGCGGCGGCGCCCGGCGGCGATGCAGCGCTGGCGCAGCGCGTCGTCGCGCGCCAGCGTGGTCATCGCGGCGGTCATTTCCGGCACCGACAGCGGATCGAACTCCAGCGCCGCGCCCTGCGCCACTTCCGGCAGCGAGGTGGCGTTGGAGGTGGCCACCGGCACGCCGCTGGCGAAGGCTTCCACCAGCGGCAGGCCGAAGCCCTCGTGCAGCGACGGGAAGACAAAGGCGCCGGCGCCGGCGTAGATGTGGTGCAGCTGGAGGTCGTCGGTCAGGCGGCTGAGCCAGACCACGTTCTCGCCGCGCTGGCCGGCGGCCTTGATCCGCGCCACCAGCTCGTCGCTGAGCCAGCCGGGCGCGCCGACGATCACCAGTTGGCGCGCGGCGCGCAGCACCGGCGGCAGCGCCAGGTAGGCCTCCAGCAGGCGGCCGACGTTCTTGCGCGGCTGCAGCGTGCCGACGAACAGGAAGTAGCCGGCGCGCAGGCCGTGCAGCGCCAGCGTGGCGTCGCGCGCCTCGGCCGGCGGCGCCTCGAACCATTCGGGACGCACGCCGTGGTGCACCACGCTGATCTTGCGCTCATCGACGCCGAAGTGCTCGACCAGTTCGCGGATCGAATAGTGCGAGCCGGTGATCACGTGCCGGGCGCGGCGCGCGGCCTGGATCTGCAGCCAGTTCTTCAGGCCGCGCAGGCGCGGCTTGCACCACTCGGGATGGGCGATCGGCACGGCGTCGTGCAGCGTGGCCACCACCGGGCAGTCCATGCGCACGATGCGGTAATCGGTGGCGTGGAACAGGTCCAGCGGCGGCGCGTCCCGGCCCGCCAGGCGGCTGACGTTCATGTGCGCCGACGACGGCAGCAGCAGGTTGCCCAGCGTCGCCAGCGGGAACGACAGCGGCAGCGCGCGGCCCACCGTCAGGCGCTCGGCGGCGCCCGGCGACGGAAAGGAAAACGGCAGCACCTGGGCGCCGGCCCGCGGCAGATGGTCGAGCAGCGCGCGGCTGTACACGCCCATGCCGTCCAGCCGGCCGCCGGTCAGCGCCGGTTCGGCGGTGGTGGTGGACAGGCCCACCCGCAGGATGCGGGTGTCCTTGGGGGATGCCGCGCTCACGCCGAGTACATCCAGCGCAGCGTGTCGGCCAGCGGCACCGTGGCCAGCGGGCCGGTGGCGGCCAGCAGGCGGCGGTTGTCGCCGACCAGGCGCACCACTTCGTTGGCGCGCACGAAGGCCGGGTTGACGTGGACGTTGATCTGGTAGCCGGCGATGTCGGCCATCATGGCCAGCGCCTCGCCCAGCGAGTACGCGTGGCCGGAGCAGATGTTGAAGGCCTGGCCGGCCACGGCGGGGCCGGCGGCCAGCAGGCGGCGATAGCTTTGCGCCACCATGCGCACATCGGAAAAATCGCGCCACACGTGCAGGTTGCCCAGCTCGATGTCGGCGGCGCGGCGGCGGAAGTGCGAGACGATCTTCGGCAGCAGGAAGTTCTCGTGCTGGCCGACGCCGGTGTAGTTGAAGGGACGCGCCACGATCAGCGGCAGCTTGTCCTGCCACAGGCGCGCCATGTATTCCATGGCCAGCTTGCTGACCGCGTAATCGTTGGCCGGCGCCGGCGGCACGTCCTCGCCGATC
Organism: Rugamonas sp. A1-17; assembly: GCA_025548565.1. GTDB lineage: Bacteria > Pseudomonadota > Gammaproteobacteria > Burkholderiales > Burkholderiaceae_D > Rugamonas. The sequence continues at coordinate 196,320 of JAJLPB010000001.1, read as the reverse complement.
ACGCCGGCGTCGGTGTTGCCGTAGATGTTGGCGCTGGAGGCCAGCAGCACGGCCGACGGCCGGTGTCCGGCGGCGGCCAGCGCCTCCAGCAGGTTGCGGGTGCCGGCCACGTTGACGCGGTAGATCTGCTCGACGTCGCCGTGGCCGACAAAGGCGATCGCGGCCAGGTGGGCCACCACGTCCGGGCGCACCTGGGCCACCACCCCGGCCAGGCCGGCGCGGTCGTTCAGGTCGACGGCGAACTGGCGCTCGCCGGGCGTGTGGCCGGGGGTGATGGTGCCGTAGACTTCGTAGCCGGCCGCGCGCAGCTCCTGCTCGACGTAGCGGCCGGTGAACCCGGACAGCCCCGTGACCAGGGCGCGCTTGCCGGCGCCCTCCATGCCTTCAGCAGCCATAGCGGTTTCCTTAGAAGGAGAAGCCGGCTTTGTTGCGGCGCAGGTCGGCCTCGACCATCATCTGGCACAGCTGCTCCAGCGTGGTCTTCGGCTTCCAGCCCAGCGCCTTGTGCGCCTTGGCCGGGTCGCCGATCAGCAGCTCCACCTCGGCCGGACGGTAGAACTTCGGATTGACGCGCACCAGCACCTTGCCGGTTTTCTTGCAGGTGCCGATCTCGTGGTCGGCCGCGCCGCTCCACTCCAGCGCCACGTCGACCGCCTTGAACGCCATGTTGACGAAGTCGCGCACGGTTTCGGTACGGTTGGTGGCCAGCACATAGGTGTCCGGCTCATCGGCCTGCAGGATGCGCCACATGCCTTCGACGTATTCCTTGGCGTAGCCCCAGTCGCGCTTGGCGTCCAGGTTGCCCAGTTCCAGCACGTCGAGCTGGCCCAGGTGGATCTTGGCGACCGAGTCGGTGATCTTGCGGGTGACGAACTCGCGGCCGCGCAGTGGCGACTCGTGGTTGAACAGGATGCCGGAGCAGCCGAAGATGCCATAGGACTCGCGGTAGTTCACGGTCATCCAGTGGGCATACAGCTTGGCCACGCCGTACGGGCTGCGCGGGTAGAACGGGGTGTCTTCCTTCTGCGGCACGGCCTGCACCTTGCCGAACATTTCCGAGGTCGACGCCTGGTAGAAGCGGATCTTCGGATTGACGATGCGGATCGCTTCGAGCAGGTTGACCGGGCCGACGCCGGTGATTTCCGCCGTGGTGACCGGCTGCTCGAAGGACACGCCCACGAAGCTTTGCGCGGCCAGATTGTAGACCTCGTCCGGCTGCGCGGTTTGCAGCAGGCGGATGTTGGAGCCCAGGTCGGTCAGGTCGTATTCCACCAGCTTCAGATTCGGATGCGACTGGATGCCCAGTTCCTCGATACGCCAGAAATTCACCGAGCTGGTGCGGCGATATGTGCCCGTGACCTCGTAACCTTTTTCCAGCAGCAATTCGGCCAGATACGCGCCGTCCTGGCCGGTGATGCCCGTAACCAGGGCTCTTTTTGTTTTATTCATGGTGAATAGCAATCCAAATCATGGGTGACTTTACAACCCGGTATTGTAACAGAGCGCCTGAGCCACACTTCTCACCAATTATGTCAATTACATCCCTTACATCTTGTTACCTTCATCGGCAGCGACACCCTGATTTTATTGATTAGGAAGCAATAAAAAATGGGGTCAAGTCTGACATTCGGACACGAGCACAACCGTAGCGCGCTGCTACGGTTGTGCTCGTGTCCGAATGTCAGACTTGACCCCAAATTGCTTTTCAGACTTTTAGACTTTGCGCTGGGCTACCACGTCGACCACGCACAGCGCGGTCATGTTGACGATGCGGCGTACCGTGGCCGATGGCGTCAGGATGTGCACCGGCTTGGCGCAGCCCAGCAGGATAGGACCGACCGCGATGCCGTTGCCGGCCGCCGTCTTCACCAGGTTGTAGGCGATGTTGGCGGCGTCGATGTTCGGCATCACCAGCAGGTTGGCGTCGCCCTTGAGGCTGGTGCCGGGCATGATGGAGTTGCGCAGCTTGGAGTCGAGCGCGGTGTCGCCGTGCATCTCGCCGTCCACTTCCAGCGCCGGGTCGAGCTGCTTGACCAGCTCCAGCGCGGCGCGCATCTTCTGCGCCGATTCGCTGTTGGACGAGCCGAAGTTCGAGTGCGACAACAGCGCCGCGCGCGGCGACAAACCAAAACGGCGCATCTCTTCGGCCGCCATCACGGTGATCGCCGCCAGCTCCTTGGCGTTCGGGTTTTCGTTGACGTGGGTGTCGACCATCACCAGCTGGCGCTCAGGCATGATCAGCACGTTCATCGCGGCGTACACGCAGGCGCCGTCGCGCTTGCCCAGCACCTGGTCGATGTAGTGCAGGTGCAGCTGGGTGGTGCCGAAGGTGCCGCAGATCATGCCGTCGGCGTCGCCCTTCTTGATCATCATGGCGCCGATCAGCGAGTGGCGGCGGCGCATTTCCAGCTTGGCGTACTCCTGCGTGACGCCCTTGCGCGCGGTCAGCTCGTAGTAGGCCTGCCAGTAGTCGCGGTAGCGCTCGTCGTGGTCGGGGTTGATGACGTCGAAGTCCACGCCCTGCTTCAGGCGCAGGCCGAATTTGTTGATGCGCGTCTCCAGCACGGCCGGACGGCCCACCAGGATAGGCCGCGCCAGCTTCTCGTCGACGATCACCTGCACCGCGCGCAGGATGCGCTCTTCCTCGCCCTCGGCGTAGACAATGCGCTTGAGGTCGGACGCGGTCTTCTTGGCCACCTGGAACAGCGGCTTCATGAAGGTGCCGCTGCGGTAGACGAATTGCTGCAGGCTGTCGGCGTACGCTTGCAGGTCCTTGATCGGACGGGTGGCGACGCCGGAGTCCTCGGCCGCCTTGGCCACGGCCGGGGCGATCTTGATCAGCAGGCGCGGGTCGAACGGCATCGGGATCAGGTACTCGGGGCCGAACGACAGGTTGGTGAAGCCGTAGGTGGTGGCGACGATGTCCGATTGCTCGGCGTGCGCCAGCTCGGCGATCGCGTGCACCACGGCGATTTCCATTTCACGCGTGATGGTGGTGGCGCCGCAGTCCAGCGCGCCGCGGAAGATGTACGGGAAGCACAGCACGTTGTTGACCTGGTTCGGATAGTCCGAGCGGCCGGTGCAGATGATGGCGTCGGCGCGCACCGCCTTGACGTCTTCCGGCAGGATCTCCGGGTTCGGGTTGGCCAGCGCCAGGATCAGCGGATTGGGCGCCATGGCCTTGACCATGTCCTGCTTGAGCACGCCACCGGCGGACAGGCCCAGGAAGATGTCGGCGTCGCTGATCACTTCGGCCAGGGTGCGGGCCGTGGTGTCGCGCGCGAAGCGTTCCTTGTCCGGGTCCATCAGTTCCTTGCGGCCCTTGTAGACCACGCCGGCCAGGTCGGTGACGTAGATGTTTTCCAGCGGGAAGCCGAGGTCGACGATCAGGTCCAGGCAGGCCAGCGCGGCCGCGCCGGCGCCCGACACCACCAGCTTGCAGTTGGCGATGTCCTTGCCGACGTACTGGATGCCGTTCATGATGGCCGCGCCGACGATGATGGCGGTGCCGTGCTGGTCGTCATGGAAGACCGGGATCTTCATGCGGTCGCGCAGCTGGCGCTCGATGTAGAAGCATTCGGGCGCCTTGATGTCTTCCAGGTTGACGCCGCCGAAGGTGGGCTCCAGCGAGGCGATGATGTCGACCAGCTTGTCGGGGTCGGATTCGTTGATCTCGATGTCGAACACGTCGATGCCGGCGAACTTCTTGAACAGCACGCCCTTGCCTTCCATCACAGGCTTGGCCGCCAGCGGGCCGATGTTGCCCAGGCCCAGCACGGCGGTGCCGTTGGTGATCACGGCCACCAGGTTGCCGCGCGCGGTGTATTTGTAGGCGTTGGCCGGATCGATGACGATCTCTTCGCACGGCGCGGCCACGCCCGGCGAGTAGGCCAGCGCCAGGTCGCGCTGGTTGGTCAGTTGCTTGGTCGGCGTGACGCTGATCTTGCCGGGCGTCGGGCACTCGTGGTATTCGAGCGCCGCGAGGCGCAATTGTTGACGAAGTTCTTCTTTTTTATCAGATGACGAATCCATGCTGTGCGGCCTTCCTGTTTGTACTGTCGGAAAGCTTCCGATTTTATCAGACCAATTCTTTCAATTAAGTAGGTATTTTCACCAACAGCTATGACGGATATCAGCATTATTTATGATTCAATGCAACAAAAACCGAATTTTTGACGTTTTTAGCGGCAATAACCTATCAATAGCTCCAATATAATCAATTTTCCGTACTTATAACTATTTTGCATCGCCCGATGAAAATTGATTGAAAATATCAATTAATCAAGGGCAACGCCGAGCGCCGGCCCCGCCGGTCTTCAGTACAATAGCGCCATGCTCTCCGAATTCGACCTCATCCAGGAATACTTCCAGCGCCCGCAGCACGCGGCCCGCGCCACGCTCGGCATCGGCGACGATTGCGCCTTGCTCACCCCCACGCCCGGCATGCAGACGGCGATTTCGTCCGACATGCTGGTCGAGGGCCGCCACTTCTTTGCCGGCGAGGATCCGGCCCGCCTCGGCCACAAGGCGCTGGCGGTCAACCTGTCGGACCTGGCGGCGATGGGCGCGCGCCCGGTCGGCTTCACGCTGGCCTTGGCGCTGCCGTCCGCCGACCGCGACTGGCTGGCCGGCTTTTCCAGGGGCCTGTTCGCGCTGGCCGACGCCTACAACATCGAGCTGATCGGCGGCGACACCACCCGGGGCCCGCTCAACATCTGCATCACGGTGTTCGGCGAGGTGCGGCCGGGCCAGGCGCTGCGCCGCAACGCGGCCCTTGCCGACGACGACATCTGGATCTCCGGCACGCTGGGCGACGCCCGCCTGGCGCTGGCCGGCTACCGGCTCGAGCAGACCATGGACGCGGCCAGCCTGCAGGCGGCCGCCGTGCGCATGCACACGCCGACGCCGCGCGTGGCGCTGGGCATGCTGCTGGCCGAACAGCGCATCGCCCACGCGGCGATCGATATCTCGGACGGCCTGGTGGGCGACCTCGGCCACATTCTCGGGCAATCGCGGCTGGGCGCCACGCTGGACGTGGACGCGCTGCCGGCCGGCGCCGTGCTGGCCACGCGCGAGACCGCCCTGCGGCGCGCCTTCGCGGCGGCCGGCGGCGACGACTACGAACTGTGCTTCACCGCGCCGGCCGCGGCGCGCGCGGCGGTGCTGGCGGCGGCCGCCAGCGTGGCCACGCCGGTCACGCGCGTGGGCCGCATCGAGGCCGCGCCCGGCCTGCGCCTGGTGGACGCGGGCGGCGCCCCGCTCGACCTGCAACTACAGAGCTTCGATCACTTCACTTCCTGAAGCGCGGTCACGTCCTCGCCCGGCTCGCCCGCGTGGCGTCCGCTGCCATGCAACAGCCAGTAGTGGTGGAAGGCCAGCCGGATGTTGTCGCGCAGCTGCGTGTCGTCCCACGGCTTGGTGTAGAAGCGGTAGATGGCGCCGCGGTTGATCGAGTCGATCACCGCGTCCAGCCCGGTGTAGCCGGACAGGATGATGCGTATCGTCTCCGGATACATCTCCTTGACCTTGCTGAGGAACTCGGTGCCGCTCATGCCCTGCATGCGCTGGTCGCACACGATCACCTGCACCGCGTGCAGCGCCAGCATTTCGAAGCCCTCGCCCGGCGTGGCCGCGGTCAGGATCTGGTAGCCGTCGCGGCGGAACAGCCGGTGCAGCGAGGACAGCACGTTGACGTCGTCGTCGACGATGAGCAGGGTCTGCGCCGGCTGGCCCGGCTTGGCCACGTCAGGCGGCAGGCCGTGGCCGGCCTGCACCAGCGCCGCCATGTCGGCCGGCGTCACCGGCCGGCTGAAGAAATAGCCCTGGATCTCGTCGCAGCGGCTGCGCCGCAGGTATTCGAGCTGGGCGCGCGTCTCCACCCCTTCGGCGATCACCCGCAGCTTCAGGCTGTGCGCCATGCTGATGATGGCCTGGGCGATGGCCGCGTCGTTGGGGTTGGTGGTGATGTCGCGCACGAAGGCGATGTCGATCTTCAGCTTGTCGATCGGGAAGCGCTGCAGGTAGGCCAGCGACGAATAGCCGGTGCCGAAGTCGTCGATCGCCACCTTCAGGCCCAGCGCCTTCAGGCTGGTCAGCACGCTGATGGTGCGCTCGGTGTTGGACATCAGCGCGGTCTCGGTCAGCTCCAGCTCCAGCAGCTCGGGCGGGACGTCGTGGCGCAGCAGCGCGCTGCGCACCACCAGCTCCAGGTCGCCCTCGACGAACTGGCGGCTGGCGACGTTGACCGCCACCCGCACCGGCCCGGTCTCGCTGCGCAGCCAGGCGCCGATCTGGCGGCAGGCGGCGTCGATGATCCAGGCGCCGACCCGCACGATCAGGCCGGTGTCCTCCAGCACCGGCACGAACTCGGCCGGATACACCAGGCCGCAGCCGGGCCGCTGCCAGCGCAGCAGCGCCTCGGCGCCCACCATCTGGCCGGTGTGCAGGTTGACCTTGGGCTGGTAGTGCAGCAGCAGCTCGTTGTGCTCGAGCGCGCGGCGCAGCGCCATCTCCATGTCCAGCCGCGCCAGCACCTGCACGTTCATGCCGGCGGTGAAGAAGCGGTAGCCGTCGCGCCCGGCCTGCTTGGCGCGCTCCATCGCGGTGTCGGCGTACTTGACCAGCGTGTGCGGATCGGCGGCGTCGTCCGGGTACATGGCGATGCCGATGCTGGCGCTGAGCGCGGCCGGATGGCCGTCCAGGTCGAACGGCTGGCGCAGCGCCTCGCGCACCTCGTTGGCGGTGTGCACCGCGTCCTGCTGGTCGCGCGTCATGGTCAGGATCAGCGCGAACTCGTCGCCGCCCATGCGCCCCACCGTGTCGCGGATGCGCACGCACTGCACCAGCCGGTTGCTGAACTGGCGCAGCAGCTCGTCGCCCAGCGCCGCGCCCAGCGAATCGTTGACGTTCTTGAAGCGGTCCAGCGCGATGAACAGCACCACGATGCGCCACGACTTTTCCTGCGCCAGCGCGATGGCGTCGGCCAGCGTCTGGAAGAACAGCGTGCGGTTGGGCAGGCCGGTCAGGCTGTCGTAGTGGGCCATGTGCTGCAGCAGTTCCTCGGACTGGCGGCGCTCGCTGATGTCGCGCGCCACGCCCAGCAGGATGTCGGGCTGGCCGGCGCGCCGCAGCAGTTGCCAGTACAGCTCGACCGGCACCGCGATCAGGTCGCGCCGCATCAGCTCGAGCTCGGTCATCTCGGGCGCGCGCGCCGGCCCCAGCGCGGCGGTGTAGGCGGCCAGCCCGGCGGCCCGCTCGCACAGCGCGGCCGGCGCGCCCAGGCCGATGCGGCTGGCGGTCTGGCCCAGCATCTCGCCGCGCGGATAGCCCAGCATGCGGCAGGCGCCGTCGTTGACGTCGACCAACTCGGCGCTGCCGGCGTCCAGCAGGAAGATGGCGTCGGCGGTGGCGTCCATCGCGCTGCGGAAGCGTTGCAGCTCGGCGGTGCGCTCGCGCACGGTCTGTTCGAGCAGCGTGTTGTAGCTGCGCGCCTCGCGGTGCAGCAGGCGCACCTCCAGCATGTTGCGGATGCGGGTGAGCACCTCGACCGGATCGAAGGGCTTGCTGACGAAGTCGCGCGCGCCCAGCTCCAGCGCCTTGATCTTGTGGTCGGGCTGGGCCGTGACCACCAGCACCGGCAGCCAGGCCCCGGTCTCCAGCGGGCGGATCGCCTCCATCACATCGAAGCCGGTCATGCCGGGCATCTGCATGTCGAGGATGATCAGGTCGTACTGGTGCTCGGCGTGCCAGCCGGCCACCACGCGCGGATCGTTGGTGGAGCTGACGGCCGTGTAGCCGGTGGACTTGAGCAGGAACTCCAGCAATTCCACATTCACCGGCTGATCGTCGACGATCAGGATGCTGGCGTTGAAGATATCGGTCTGGCTGATCATGAGATGCGCCTCCGTATGGTCCCCGGGGAGCCGGCGTCATGGCCGGCCCGGACCGCTTACTGCTACTTGGCAAGCTTAACAGTTTGCCCGTTTGGCGGCGCACCGCTGCAATGGTTGGGCAGCGGCGGCCGGCTTATCCGTCCGAGTGTACGCAAGTTCAAATCGGCGGTCTAATGTTTTCTGGCATGTTGCGGTTCAGGCAAATCAGCCGTGCGTCGCTGGCACCGATCGCACACCGCATGGTAGAGTGGAAGCCAGGCCACAGAGTGCCGCAACAGACGGAGAGTTCCATGAATTCCACAGACACCATTCTTGACCTGGCCGCGCAAGTGGGCAAGTCCCTGCAAGCGAAGGGCCTGATCCTGGCCACCGCCGAATCGTGCACCGGCGGCGGCGTGGCCCAGGCCATCACCGAGATCGCCGGCTCGACCGCCTGGTTCGATTGCGGCTTCGTCACCTATTCCAACGCCTCCAAGACCGAGATGCTGGACGTGTCGGCCGCGCTGATCGCGCAGATGGGCAGCGTGTCCGAGGAAGTGGCGGCGGCCATGGCCACCGGCGCGCTCGGCGCCAGCAACGCCCACCTGGCGGTCTCGACCACCGGCATCGCCGGCCCCACCGGCGCCGTGCCGGGCAAGCCGGTCGGCACCGTGTGCTTCGGCTGGGCCAACGCCGACACCGTGCACACCGAACGCCTGGTGTTCGCCGGCGACCGCAGGGCGGTGCGCGAGCAGACCGTGATCCACGCGTTGCAGGGGCTGCTGCGGTTTATCGACTGAATGCGCGACTGAATGCGCGACTGAATGCGGGCCGGCGGTTGCCATCCCGCCGCAAAACAATTACTCTCGACGCATTCGAGCGATTCTGGAGTGATTGATGCAAAATTCGGTACATTTTATTCTCCAAGGTAAGGGCGGTATCGGCAAGACCCTGGTGTCCACCATCCTGGCGCAATGGATCGCCGCCAAGGACGAGACGCCGCTGCGCTGCTACGACACCGACCAGGAGAACGCGACCTTCTCGCGCTACAAGGCGATGGACGTCAAGCATGTGCCGGTGATGACCGACAGCCGCACCATCGACCCCAAGCGCTTCGACGCGCTGATGATCGACATCCTGGAAGAGGACGGCAACTGCGTCATCGACAACGGCGCCAACACCTTCTCGCCGCTGATGGGCTACCTGATCGAGAACGATTGCTTCTCGCTGCTGGAGGAATCGGGACGCAAGGTCTACATCCACACCATCGTCGGCGGCGGCGACACGCTGCACGACACCGCCATGGGTTTCGTCTCCACCGCCAAGTCCACCAACGTGCCGCTGGTGCTGTGGGAGAACGAGCACTTCGGCCTGCTGCAATCGGCGTCCGGCAAGCAGTTCACCGAATCGCAGACCTATGCCGACAACTCGGCCCGCGTGAAGGGCCGCGTGGTGCTGTCGGCCCGCAACGCCGACACCTTCGGCGCCGACATCAAGAAGATGAACACGGCCCGCCTGACCGCCCAGGAAGTCAGGGAAAGCGACAAGTTCAACCTGATGGAGAAGCAGCGCATCAAGGTGGTGTTCCGCGACCTGTTCGAGCAGCTCGACAAGGTCGAGTGGTAAGCCGCCATGGATCAGCACAAGCTGCGCAGCCTGGTCTTTGAAAAAACCGGCGTCAAGATCGACATCGACGATCCCGTGTTCGCGCTGGTGGCGCTGAACGAGGCGGTGCTGGCCGAGACGGTCGAGCGCCACGTCGCGCTGATCGACGCCGCCTCGCAGGAGCTGGCGCAGCAGGCGCGGCTGGCCGGCGGACTGGCCGCGCAGCACGGCGGCGCCCGCAAGCCGGTGGTGCTGGACGCCACCAACGAACCGGCCGGCGCCCAGACGCCCTCGGCCTACGCGCCGGCGCCGGCCGCCGGCCCGGTGCGGCCGATCGCCACGCAGGCGGCGGCCATCACGCCGCGCGAGCTGCGGCTGCTGGGCGCGGCGGCCGGCGTCGCCCTCCTCAGCGCGCTGCTGGTGCTCGGCGGCCAGGCGGCCTTCTTCAAGCCGGGACTGACCGCGGAGCAAAGCGCCGCGCTGGCCAACGCCGACAAACTGAACAAGGCGATCCAGAAGCTGGACCCGAAGGTCCGCGAACAACTACAGTCTGAACTGCAAAAATAAGGATGACGCATGCACTTTGAAGTACCCAAGGCGAAGAGACTCAAGGAATTCGGCGGCGAATACCTGATGATCGTGATCAGTATCGCCACCGCGCTGGCGCTGGAGCATGGCGTGCAGACGCTGCACCACCGCCACCTGGCGCACGAGGCCGCCGACAAGATCGACGCCGAAATCCAGATCAACATCCACGAGCTCGACGATGCGCTGAACCACAACAACGAGCAGCAGAAAAAAACCATGGCGGCGCGCGAGCTGCTGCTGGCCGGCATCAGGGACAAGGTCGATAGCCCGGTCCTGATCAAGCAGCTGCTGCAGCAGCACAAGCTGGGGCTCAGCATCATGATGCCGTCGCTGCGCCGTGAAGCGTGGGAAGTGGCGGTCGCCAACCAGGCGGTCAGCTGGATGCCGCAGCAACAACTGGAGCGCTACTCCAGCATCTACGCCAACATGCGCGACGTGCAATTGATCAGCGGCAGCGGCAGCAACAATTTCCTCGATGGCGCGGGCATGCTGAACACGCTCAGCGACATCAACATGGGCCAGGGCGACCCCAAGGCCATCTACCGCATGCTGTCGCAAATGATCAGCGCCTATTCCAGCACGGACGGCAACCTGCAAGACCTGCGCAACAACCTGGCCAAGTCCGCCAAGGATGCGCCGCATTCGTAAGCCGCGATAAACCGCGCCCGGCGGCGGCGTTCGCCCGCGGCGGCTAGGCCAGGCCGGCCAGCAGATGCTCCCACAACCGGCTGGCGACCGGGCCGTGGGCGGTGTCGCGGCGGCGCGCGATCACCAGTTCCAGCTCGCTCTCGCGGAAATGATCGCCGGCCAGCGACAGCAGCCGGCCCTGCGCCAGGTCCTCGTCCACCAGATAGCCCGGCATGTGGCCCCAGCCCATGCCCTGCAGGATCACCTCCCGCTTCATGAACTGGTCGGCCACGGTGCAGCGGCGCGCGCCGTCCACCACGAAGTAGTCGCGCGGCGGGCTGTCGCGCGCGCTGTCGCGGATGATGCATTGCACGTAGGGCCGCATCATCTCCGGCGTGACGCCGGCGTGCAGCGGGAAATCCAGAAAGCCGGGCGCGACCACCGGCACCAGCCGCACGCGTTGCCACGGCCGCGCCTCGAAGCGCAGGTCGGCCTGTTCCAGATGGTGGACGATCAGGTCGGCCTCGCCGTTGTGCAGCCGCTCCCACGGCCCGGACAGGGCTTCGAAATGCAGGTCCAGCCGGGTGCCGGGGCATTGGGCAAAGAAGCGCCGCAGCAGGCCCAGCGTGGCCGGCAGCGGGCACAGGTCGCCGATCACCACGGCCAGCTTGACCTCCTCGCCCTGCGCGATCTGGCGGGCCTGCATCGCCATCTGGCCGGCGCTGTCGAGCAATTGCCGCGCCTGCTCGACGAAGGCCTGGCCGGCGGCCGAGACGGCGACGCGATAGCCGCTGCGGTCCAGCAGCGCCAGCCCCAGTTGGCGTTCCAGGCTGGCGACCGCGGCAAACACGCTGGGATGCGAACGGTGCAGCCGCACGGCGGCCTTCTGGAAGCTGCCCAGCTCGGCCACCGCCAGGAAGCACGCCAGTTCATGCAGGGTGAAGCCGACAGTGTTCATAAATCCTACAGAGACAGACTGAATTACCCAATTTTATCCGAATGTGTTTGTCACTACAGTGGTGTCTCCATCATTTACAGGAGCATCCCATGCGTGCCATACACATCGCCCGGTTCGGCGGCCCGGAACAGTTGCAAGCGGTTGAACTGCCGATACCGATACCGGCCAGCGGCCAGGTCCTCATCCGCGTCAAGGCATTCGGACTCAACCGCGCGGAAAGCTATATGCGCCGTGGCTTGTGGGGCGAGGTGGCCCAGGTGACCGGCATCGAATGCGTCGGCGAGGTGGCCGAGGCGCCCGGCACCGCCCTGCTGCCGGGCCAGACGGTGGCCGCCATCATGGGCGGCATGGGCCGCGGCATCAACGGCAGCTACGCCGAGTATGTGTGCGTGCCAGCCGCCAACGTGGTGCCGCTGCGCTCGACGCTGCCGTGGGCCGAACTGGCCGCGATCCCGGAATCGTACGCGACCGCCTGGGCCTGCCTGCATGACAACCTGGCGCTGCGATCCGGCCAGACGCTGGTGATACGCGGCGCCAGCTCCGCGCTGGGCCAGGCGGCCAGCAATATCGCGGCCCAGCTGGGCGCGCAGGTGATCGCCACCACGCGCCGCCCGGTGGAGCTTGCCGATGTGCTGACGAGGAACGGCGCGCGCCACATCGTCGAGGAACGGCCCGGCCTGGCCGGCGTGGTGCGCGGCATCGCGCCTGGCGGCGCCGACGCGGTGCTGGACCTGATCGGCAACACCACTCTGCTCGACTCGCTGGCCTGCGCGGCGCGGCCGGGCGGCCGGGTGTGCCAGGCAGGCTTCCTCGGCGGGCTGGAGCCGTTGGCCAGTTTCCTGCCGCTGCAGCAGTTGCCGCCCGGCGTGCAGCTGAGCTTTTTCGGCAGCTTCGCGTTCGGCACGCCGGGATACGAGCTGGACCGGCTGCCGTGGCAGGAGATCGTCGAGCGGGTCGAGCAAGGGCAATACCACGCACAACCTGCCAGGGTGTTCGACTTCGACGACATCGTCAACGCCCACGCCTGGCTGGACGCCGGAAGTGGGCTGGGCAAGGCGGTGGTGCGGATCGCGCCGTAGCCCGGCCTGCGAATCCATGCTAACATGTGAACACCTATTCACTTGTTAGCATTATGAGCTGCCAACACGACTATTCCGACTGCGATCCGGCGATCGCCCAGCTGGCCGACCTGTTCCATCTGCTGGGCGATCCGACGCGCCTGCGCATCGTGCTGGCCTGCGTGACGGCGCCGATCGCCGTCAGCGACATCGCTTCCTCGCTGGAGCTGAGCAGTTCGCTGGTCAGCCACCACTTGCGTTTGCTGCGCGCGGCGCGCATTGTGAAGTCTGAGCGCCAGGGCAAGCAAGTGTTCTATTCCGCCGCCGACGCCCACATCAGCGGCGTACTCAACGATATGCTCGAACATATCGCCGAACCTTCCAACGGACACGACGCATGAGCAAGCACCACGACCATCACGATCATGACCACGATCACGATCATCACGGCCATGACCACGACCATGACCACGCGCCGGCCAAGGCCAAAGCCAAGGCGTGCGGCCACGACCACGGGCATGACCACGGCCACGGCGGCCATCACCATCACCACGGCGATCCGAACACCATGGGCCGCGCGTTCGCGGTCGCCATCGTGCTCAACACGGCGTTCGTGGCGATCGAATTCTTCTACGGTTTCCTGGCCAATTCCACCGCGCTGATGGCCGACGCCGGCCACAACCTGTCGGACGTGCTGGGCCTGATGCTGGCCTGGGGCGCGGCGATCCTGGCCAAGCGCGTGCCGAACGGCCGCTATACCTACGGCCTGCGCAGCACCTCGATGCTGGCCGCGCTGTTCAACTCCATGCTGCTGATGGCGGCCTGCGGCGCCATCGCCTGGGAAGCGGCGCAGCAGCTGGTGCACCCGGAACCGGTGGCCGGCCTGACCGTCTCGGTGGTGGCCGGCGTGGGCATCCTGGTCAACGGCTTCTCGGCCTGGCTGTTCATGTCCGGCAGCAAAGACGACATCAACGTGCGCGGCGCCTACCTGCACATGGCGGCCGACGCCGCCATCTCGCTGGGCGTGCTGGTGGCCGGCGCAATCGTGCGCTACACGGGCTGGAACTGGCTGGACCCGCTGGTCAGCGCGGTCATCGTCGCCATCATCGTCTACAGCACCTGGTCGCTGCTCAAGCAATCGATGCGCATGATGCTGGCCGCCGTGCCGGACAACCTGGACCACGCGGAAGTCGAACAATTCCTGCGCGCCCAGCCCGGCGTGACCGACGTGCACGACGTCCACATCTGGTCGATGAGCACCACCGAGAACGCGCTGACCGCGCAGCTGGTGACGCCCGCCGGCCATCCGGGCGACGCCGCGATGGACGCCATCAGCGCGCGGCTCAGGGAACAGTTCTCGATCGACCACAGCACGCTGCAGGTGCGCCTGGGCACCACCGCGCACGAGTGCAGCCTGCAGGAACAGCCGCACTAGGGCATGCACGCAGGGGCGCCTTGGCGCTCCCGACCGCTTTCAGTTATTTTCCGGTTATTTGTGGCGCGGTATCAATCGATATCAGGACATTGGTGTGGTGATGGCCGGTGATGGCGTAGAAGAGCTTTCCCTTGACGGTCACCGGCTTGCCATCAAACGACGCGAGAGTGAAGTCCCCCATCGGAACCAGCGTCACATCGATTTGACGTTCTTCCGCAGGACTATCGGCCGAGGCCACAGTGCAAATCGGCCGGTCCAAATGAAGAACCGCCTGCCGTTCCTTGGAATCGGTTTCCGGCGATTCGCCAAAGTTGGGCGGGCCGAAAAACGTCTCGACCCGAACCCGACCGGTGAGCTCGACATTGGCCACATCATATTTTTGACAGGTCTCCGCACGGACTGAGCCACAGACCAGCAGGAAAATCACGGAAAGTCTACGCATCTGTATCCCAAAGCAATTAGTAAAACTTCACGCGTCCTCGTTCGTCACGCCGATGATCTCGTCGTACCGCCTCAGCCAAAGCGCACCTGATACTCGCTGGGCACCACGCCCAGCTGCTTGGCGAAGGCGCGCCGCAGGTTGTATTCGCTGCCGAATCCGCTCTGGCCGGCGGCCCGCTTGACCGTCATGCCGCCTTGCTCGAGCAGCGCGCAAGCGCGCTCCATGCGCAGCCGCAGCAGCAATTGCGCCGGCGAGATGCCCGCCTCCTGCTGCAGCTTGCGGTGCAGCGAGCGCACCGACAGCGCGAACGCGGCAGCCATTTGCTCGACACCGATGGGCTGCTTCAGGCGCGGACGCAACCACGCGGTCAGCTGGCCGTGCAAGCCCTGCGGGTCGGCCTGCGCCAGCAATTCCGAGCTGAACTGGCGCTGGCCGCCGGGGCGCTTCAAAAACACCACCAACCGCTTGGCCACCCGCAGCGCGAAGGGGCGGCCCAGGTCCTCGCCGACCAGGCTGAGCGCCAGGTCGATGCCGGCGGCGATGCCGGCCGACGTATATAAGGGGCCGTCCTTGATATAGATGGCGTCTTCCTGCACGGTGATGGCCGGGAACTGGGCCTGCAACTGCGCCGCGTCCTGCCAGTGGGTCACGGCGCGGCGCCCGTCCAGCAAGCCGCTGCGCGCCATCAGGAAGGCGCCGGTGCACACCGAGCAGCAGCGCGCGACGGCGTTCGCGCCGCCGCCGGCGTCGGCCACCCAGCGCACGATGTCGGGCGTCAGCGCCGGGCTGCTGCCATCCTCCAGGCCCCGCCCACCCACCATGATCAGCGTCGAGCCGGCCAGGCCGCCGGTGGGCAGCGGCTCGGTCAGCACGCTCACGCCGGCGGCCGAGGTGACCAGGCCGCCGCCGGGCGACACCATGTGGATCGCGTACGGCGCGGGCAGGCCGTCGTCCTGCGCCTCGTCGTTGGCGGTGGAGAATACCTGGGCCGGGCCGGTGGCGTCGAGCAGCGCGAAACGCGGCAGCACCAGCAGCCAGACGTCGATCGGGGACGCTTGGGCGGGCGCCGGGATGGAATGTTGGGCAGCGTGCATATTGGCAGATACTCCACCACTGGTGTCACTTGTGTCAAGCGCGGAAATGGGAAGATGCCGCCTTTGGTTTCAAGGAGGGCTACATGACCCACTCCATCGGCATCTATGTTTTCGACGACGTCGAGGTACTCGACGTCACCGGCCCCTATGAGGTATTCACCTGTGCCATGCGCGTCAGCGCGAGGACGACACCGGGCGCGCCGCCGTTCCGGGTCCGCACCATCGGCCGCACGTCGGCGCTGTTGCGCGCGCGCGCCGGCCTGGCCGTGTTCCCCGAGTCGGACTTCGGCGGCGCCGGCCTCGACGTGCTGATCGTGCCAGGCGGCGTCGTCGACGCCGAACTGGCCAAGCCCGACGTCACCGCCTGGATCGCCGCCGTGGCGCGCGACTGCGAACTGGTGGCGGCCATCGGCACCGGCGCCTTCCTGCTCACGCAGGCCGGGCTGCTCGACGGCCGGCAGGTGGCGGCGCGGCAACCGGCCGGCATGGTGCCGGCGTTACCCGAGTTGCGGATAGAGGGCAAGCGGCGCCTGCCAGAGCATGGCGCCATCGTCGCCGCCGGCGGCGTCACGGCCGGCATCGACCTGTCGCTGCAACTGGTCGAGCGGCTGGCGGGGCGCGAACTGGCGCTCGCCACCGCGCGCCACATGGATTACGACTGGGGCCGGGCGTGAGGATCGGCGAATGAGCCGGTCAATCCGCCAGATTGGCGTACAGCGGCGTGCTCAGGTAGCGCTCGCCGAAGGATGGGATGATCGTCACGATGATCTTGTCCGCGTTCTCCGGCCGTCCCGCCACCTGCAGCGCGGCCCACAGCGCGGCGCCGGAGGAGATCCCCACCAGCAGCCCCTCCTGGCTGGCCGCCAGCCGCGCGGTCGCGAACGCGTCGTCGTTCTTGACGCCGATGATCTCGTCGTACACCTCGGTGTTGAGCACGGAAGGAACGAAGCCCGCGCCTATGCCCTGGATCGGGTGCGGTCCCTTGATGCCCTTGGCCAGCATCGGCGACGCCTCCGGTTCCACCGCGATGCAGCGGAACCCCGGCTTGCGCGCCTTGATCACCTCGCCCACGCCGGTGATCGTGCCGCCGGTGCCGACGCCGGCCACCAGGATGTCGACCCGGCCGTCGGTGTCGGCCCAGATCTCCTCGGCCGTGGTGCGGCGGTGCACCTCGGGATTGGCGGGATTGTTGAACTGCTGCGGCATCAGGTAGCGCGGGTCGCTGGCGGCCAGCTCCTCGGCCTTGCGGATCGCGCCCAGCATGCCCTCGGCGCCCGGCGTGAGCACCAGCTCGGCGCCGTAGGCGCGCAGCAGCATGCGCCGTTCGCGGCTCATGGTGTCGGGCATGACCAGCGTGCAGCGGTAGCCGCGCGCGGCGCACACCATCGCCAGCGCGATGCCGGTGTTGCCGCTGGTCGGTTCGAGGATGACGGTGTCGGGACGGATCTGGCCGGCCGCCTCGGCCGCCTCGATCATGGACAGGCCGATGCGGTCTTTCACGCTGTGGGCCGGGTTGCAGTATTCCAGCTTGACCAGCACCTGGGCGGTGCTGCCTGTGTTCAAGCGGTTCAGGCGCACCAGCGGGGTGCGGCCTATCAATTCGGTGACGTCGTTGGCAATCTTCATGGAAAACCTCCGGGGTGGGACGGAGGTTCCAGTCTACGCTTGTTTGCGTCGATTATTTCACGTCCACCAGCTCGACGTCGAAGATCAGCGCGGAATTCGGCGGAATGCCGCTGCCCGGCGACGGACGTGAGCCGTAAGCGAGCTCCGACGGAATAATCAGCGTGCGCTTGCCGCCCACCTTCATGCCCTGGATGCCCTGGTCCCAGCCCTTGATGACGCGGCCGGCGCCCAGCACGAAGTCCAGCGGCTCGCCGCGCGGAATGGACGAGTCGAACAGCTTGCCGTGCATATTCCTGGCCAGCGGACGGTACAGCCAGCCCGAGTAGTGCATGTAGACGGTGGCGCCGGTGGTCGCTTCCTTGCCGGTGCCGATCTTGGTGTCGGTGACGATCAGCTGTTCGGCGGCCGGGCCGGGCGTGGCCGAGCCCACCACCAGCGGTGGCGGCGGCGGCGCGTCGGCCGGGGCCACCGGCGCGGCCGGGGTCTGCGCCTGGGCCGCGGAGGCCGCCAGCGCGCACAGCATTGCTACGAGTACGGAACTACGGATCATGTTTTTTTCTTTCGATCAGGTCTGTGGAAGGCACGGTCCCCGTGCCTGCGCGCACCATGATAGCAAACCCGCCCCGCGCGCTGGATAAAATCTAAATCGTTTCGGCTGGCGCCACCGGCGGTTGCGCGCCGTCGGCCAGGTGGCGCAGCACGCGGCTGGCCGCCACCATGCCGAAGCTGGCCGTGACCACCATGGCCGACCCGAAGCCGGCGCAATTGAGGCCGGTCAAGCCGCCGGCGCCCTCGCCCTGCCCGCCGTCCACCGCGCACACCTCGGCCGTTTCCGGCAGGCGCAGCCGCTCCATCGAGAACACCGCGTCGACGTGGAACTTGGTCTTCTCGCCGCGCGGATAGCCGTACTGGCTGCGCAGCACCTTGCGCACCTTCTTCAGCAGCGGCTCCTGCTCGGTGCGGGCCAGGTCGCGCACGGCGATCTGGGTGGGGTCGGTCTGGCCGCCGGCGCTGCCGATGATGATCAGGGGCATGGCGTGCCGGCGGCACCAGGCGATCATGGCCGCCTTGGCCGCCACGCTGTCGATGGCGTCGACCACGAAATCGAACCGGCCGCCGCCCAGCATCTGCTCCAGGTTGTCCGGGCTGACGAAGTCCTCGACCTGGTCGACCACGCAGAACGGGTTGATCTGGGCGATGCGCTCGGCCAGCGCGGTGATCTTGGCCTGGCCGACGGTGCCGCTCAGGGCCTGGATCTGGCGGTTGATGTTGGACTCGGCGACGTTATCCAGATCAATAAGCGTGAGCCGGCCGATGGCGCTGCGGGCCAGCGCCTCGACGATCCACGAGCCGACGCCGCCGACGCCGACCACGCACACGTGGGCGGCCCGGAAGCGCGCCAGCGCGCGTTCGCCATAGAGGCGGCCGATGCCGCCGAAGCGGCGCTCGAAGTCGACATCGTCGAATGGGGTGGGTGCAAGGGAGTTCATCCCGACATTTTAACGGACGCCACGGCAAAAATTATTTTAGAATGAATTCCCCCCTAGCCCGAGCGACCGCCATGAGTTCTTCCCTGTTCGATACCGCCCCCGATTTCAGCCAGCCGCTGGCCGTGCTCAAACATTGCCACGAGCGCATCCGCAAGCAGCTGCAGACGCTGCAAAAGCTGCTGGCCCACCTGCCCCGGCACGGCGCCGACGACGATGCCCGCAAGGCCGCCCAGGCGGTGCGGAAATATTTCAACACGGCGGCGCCGCTGCACCACGAGGACGAGGAACAAAACCTGATGCCGATGCTGCAGGCCACCGCGCGCGACGCCGACGCCGTGCGGCTGGCCGGGCTGGTGCCCGGCATCCTGGCCGACCACCAGCAAATGGAACGGGACTGGCATATAATTGACGCACAACTTGATAAAATTGCAAATGGGAAAAGCAGCGAGCTGTCGGCCGACGACGTCCAGCGCTTTGCCGCGGTCTACGCCACCCACATGACGATCGAGGAAGGCGACATCGCGCCGATGGCCATGCGCCTGTTCAGCCCCGAGCAGATGGCGCAACTGGGCAGCGCGATGCAGGCGCGGCGCGGCATCGCCCCCGGCCTGCCGCAAAGCCAGGTGCCGGAGCGCAAGCAGGTGCCGGTGTCCGACAAGGTGGCCGACGGCGTGGTGCTGGCGGACCTGCGCCTCGATTACGGCCGCGCCAGTCTGACGGAACACGATGTGCTGGACGATCCGATCGCCCAGTTCGGCAAATGGTTCGAGGAAGCGCTGCGCGCCAAGGTCAACGAGCCGAACGCGATGAGCGTGGCCACGGTGGATGCGCAGGGCAAGCCCAGTTCGCGCATCGTGCTGATCAAGCAGTACGACGCGCGCGGCTTCACCTGGTACACCAACTACGACAGCCAGAAGGGCCGGCAACTGGGCGACAACCCGCACGCCGCGCTGTTATTCTTCTGGAGCGAGTTGGAACGCCAGGTGCGCATCGAGGGCACGGTGGTCAAGACTTCCGCCGAGGAAAGCGACAAGTATTTTTACAGCCGGCCGGTGAAGAGCCAGATCGCCGCGATCGCTTCGCAGCAAAGCGCGCGCATCGCCAACCGGGAGCAGCTGGAAGCCAACTACGATGCGGCGGCCGCCGTCAGCGGCGAGCATCCGGTGCGGCCGGAACACTGGGGCGGCTATCGCCTCGATCCGGTGCGCATCGAGTTCTGGCAGGGGCGCCGTTCGCGCTTCCATGACCGGATCGTGTATCTGAAACAGGCAGATGGTAGCTGGGTGAAGGAGCGCCTGCAGCCGTAAGCACGGCGCCACGAGGCACACACCAGACCATCGCATGCGGTGGTCTTTTTTTTGTGGACTCGGAGGTGTGATCGTGTTTGTACAAAACCGTCTCAGCAGCTGGATCGACGGCATCCGCCGGCAAATCGCCCTGCCCCTGCGCATTGAACTGTGGAACGGCCAGCATGTGGACTTTTCCAGCGAGGCGCCGCGCGTGACGATACGGCTGCCCAATGTGTCGGCCGCGCGCTACCTGCTCACGCCGTCGCTGTCCAACCTGGGCGCGGCCTATGTCGAGGGCGCGATCGAGGTCAAGGGCCGCGCGCACGACATGATCGCCGTGGTCAACGCGCTGGCGCGCACCACGCTCAAGGCCGAGGGCAGGTTCGCCCGCATCGCGCGCGGCATCGCCCACAGCAAGCGCCAGGACGCCGAGGCGATCCGCTACCACTACGACGTCTCCAACGAGTTCTACCAGCAGTTCCTCGACCCGGCCATGGTGTATTCCTGCGCCTACTTCGAGCACGGCGACGAGGACCTGGCCACCGCGCAGGTCAAGAAGATCGACCACATCCTGCGCAAGATCGAGCTCAAGCCGAACCAGACGCTGCTCGACATCGGCTGCGGCTGGGGCGCGCTGGTGATCCGCGCGGCGCAGCAGTACCGCGCGCGCTGCGTCGGCGTCACCTTGTCGGAGAACCAGTTCGCGCTGGCCAAGGAGCGCGTGCGCCAGGCCGGGCTGGAGCACCTGGTCGAGATCCGCCTGCAGGACTACCGCGACGTGCGCGGCCAGTTCGACCGCATCACCAGCGTCGGCATGTTCGAGCATGTGGGCGTCAAGCACCTGCCGGAATATTTCGCCGCCATCCACAAGCTGCTGGCGCCGGACGGCGTGGTGATGAACCACGGCATCACCACCACCGACCCGGACAACGGCGAGACGCCCTACGGCGGCGGCGAGTTCATCGACAAGTACGTGTTCCCGCAGGGCGAGCTGGCGCACATCGGCCATGTGCTCAAGGCTATGCAGCAGGGCAAGCTGGAGGTGTGCGACGTGGAAAACCTACGCCGCCACTACGCCCGCACCTGCGCCATCTGGACCGACAATTTCGAGGCCCGCACCGAACGCGTGCGCACGCTGGCCGGCGACAAGCGCTACCGCATCTGGCACGTCTACCTGGCGGGCTGCTGCTACGCCTTCGAGCAGGACTGGATCAGCCTGTACCAGGTGGTCGGCCGCAAGGCGGGCCAGCGCAGCGCGGCGCTGCCGTGGTCGCGCCGGCACATGTATCCGGCCAGCGCCAGCCACGCCGGCGCGCACTACGCGCTGACCGAAGACGGCCTGCCCGCGTTCTCGCTGCTTCAGGACGACGGCGGCGCGCGCATGACGTCGGCGCCGCCGTCGATCAACTCCTTCAACGCCACGTAGACCTGGCGCAGCGCCTGCTCCAGCCGTCCGGCCGCCAGCTGGCACGGCCGGCCGGCGCGCAGCGCGGCCGACAGCTGCTCGGCCAGCGCCAGCGCGCGCGCCGCGCCGAAGTTGGCCAGCACGCCCTTGAGGCTGTGCACCGCGCGCGTGCTGCGCGGCACGTCGCCGGCGTCCAGCGCCTCGCCCAGCTCCTGCCACAGCTGCGGGCCGTCGTGCAGGAACAGCGTGGCCAGCTCCAGCAACAGCTCGGCGTCGCCGTCCAGCCGCTTGAGCGCGCCGCGCCAGTCCAGCAGCAGGTGGCCGCTGTCGGGCTGGTAGCGTAGCAGCATCTCGCGCAGCTGCTGGCTGTCGACCGGCTTGGCCAGATAGTCGTCCATGCCGGCCTCCAGGCAGCGCTCGCGGTCGCCGGCCATGGCGCGCGCGGTCATCGCGATGATGGGTATGTGGCCGCCCTGCGCCGCCTCGCGCTGGCGGATCTGGCGGGTGGCGGCCAGGCCGTCCAGACCCGGCATCTGCACGTCCATCAGGATCAGGTCGTGGTCGCCGTGGCTGGCGAGCTCCAGCACGGCCAGACCGCTGTCGACCAGCGTGACGCGGTGGCCCAGCTTCTCCAGCAGCCGCGTCGCCAACCGCTGGTTGACCGGATTGTCCTCGGCCAGCAGCACGCGCAGGCCGCCGGGCGCGGACTCGCCGAGGCCCGCCTGCAGGCCGCCGTCCGGGGGCGTGGCGGGCAAGGATTCGTCGGCGCCGGCCAGCAAGCCGTTGTCGGTGGCGCTCAGGTTCATGCCCTGGCCGGGCGCCAGCACCGCCAGCGGCGGCAGCGGCGCGGCCTGGGCGGCGCCGGTGTGCCGCAGCGGCACGGTGAAGCCGAACACGCTGCCCTGCCCCGGCACGCTGCGCACGTCGATGCGGCCCTGCATCAGGATCACCAGCCGGCGGCAGATCGCCAGCCCCAGACCGGTGCCGCCGTACTCGCGCGTGGTCGAGCCGTCGACCTGGGCGAAGGCCTCGAAGATCAGGTGCTGCTTTTCCGGCGGCACGCCGATGCCGGTGTCGCGCACCGCGAAGGCGATCTCGCTGCGGCCGTCGCGCTCGGCGCCGACCGACAGCGCCACCGTCACCCCGCCGGCGTCGGTGAACTTGATGGCGTTGCCGACCAGGTTGAGCAGCACCTGGCGCAGCCGGCCCGGATCGCCCTTCATCAGGCGCGGCACTTCGGGCGGAACCTCGGCCGCCAGCGCCAGCCCTTTCTGCCGCGCCCGCAGGCTCATGGCGCGCAGCGTGTCGGCCACCAGCTGGCGCAGGTCGAACGGCACTTCCTCGATCTCCAGCTTGCCCGCCTCGATCTTGGAAAAATCCAGGATGTCGTCGACGATGTGCAGCAGCGCGTCGGCCGAGGCCTTCACCAGCGCCAGGTCGGCGCGCTGGCCGGCGTCGATGTCGGATTCAAGCACCAGCTCGGTCATGCCGAGGATGCCGTTCATCGGCGTGCGGATCTCGTGGCTCATGTTGGCCAGGAATTCGCTCTTGGCGCGGCTGGCCGCCTCGGCCGATTCGACCGCGTGCTGCATGGCCGCGCGGGCCGCGCGCTGCTCGCTGATGTCGATGAAGTAGCCCAGCATGTAGGACAGCCCGCCGGTGCGGATCACCTTGCGGCTGACCAGCACGTCGAGCGGCGGATCGAAGGTGGCCATGCGGCGCTCGGTGGTGATCATGCGGCCGGTGGCCCAGGCCTGCTCGTCTTCCTCATGGGTGGCGGCGGCCCAGCGCGGCGAGGCGAAGTCGTCGACCGTGCGGCCGAGGATTTCCGCCCGCGAGCGCTGGGTGAATTCCTCGAAGCGGCTGTTGAAGCGCAGGAAGCGGCCGTCGCGGTCCTTGAGGAAGATGGGGATGGGCAGCTGGTCGAGGATCTGCTCGGTGAGCTCCTGCTGGTCGCGCGCGGCGCGTTCGCCGGCCGGCGCCCTCGGCTGTCCGCGCAGGTCGGCGTGCAGCTCGTGCTGCAGGCCGGCCAGGCGCGCGGTGTGCGGATCGCGCCAGGTGCCGGCGTTGCCGCGCTGCTGGCGGTTCTCCTTGCGCAGCAGCGCGTTGGCCGAGCGCAGCTGGCGCGCCTCGGCCTCCAGCTCGGCCAGCGCCTGCAACCGCGGCTCCAGCAGCCGCGCCAGCTCGTGCGCGCCCTGCGCCGCCAGCGCGAGGCGGATCTGGTCGACCTGGCTGTCCTCGTCCATGGCGGGCTCAGGCCGTGACGGCGGCGGGGCCGCCCTGCTCGTCCCGGTAGCGGGCGCGGATGTCCAGCACCTCGTCCCAGCGCTGCAGCAGCGCGTCGACGCAGCGCGGATCGAAATGCGCGCCGCTGTGGTCCAGCAGGTGCTGGCGCGCGGCCTCCATGCTCCACGCCGGCTTGTACGGGCGCACGCTGGTCAGCGCGTCGAACACGTCGGCCACGGCGACGATGCGGCCGGCCTGCGGAATGGCCTCGCCCGCCAGGCCGCGCGGATAGCCCTGGCCGTCGTAGCGCTCGTGGTGGGTCAGCGCGATCTCGGCGGCCAGCTTGTGCGTGCGCGCCTTGCAATCCTTGAGGATGTTGTAGCCGATCTCCGCGTGCTGGCGCATGACGGCCATTTCCTCGGGCGTGAGGCGGCCCGGCTTGAGCAGGATGTGGTCGGGCGTGCCGACCTTGCCGATGTCGTGCATCGGCGCGGCGTTCAGCAGGTCGCTCTGCTGCTCGTCCGACAGGCCCAGCCCGGCCGCGATCAGCCGCGAGTAGCGCGCCATGCGCTGGATGTGGGCGCCGGTTTCGGGGTCGCGGTACTCGGAGGCGCGGCACAGCAGCATGATGGTCTCCTGCTCGCGCGCGCACAGCTCGGCGGTGGCCTTGGCCACCTCGTCGGCCAGCCAGCTGGCGCGGTGCTGCAGGCTCAGCGTGGCGCTGCGCAGCGCCAGCATGTTGCGGGTGCGCGCCAGGAACTCGACCTTGTCGATCGGCTTGATGAGGAAATCGCTGGCGCCGTTTTCCAGCGCGCGGTGGCGCACGTCGAGGTCGACGCTGGCGGTGACCATCAGCACCGGCGGGCGCTGGTCGGGCGGCGCCCGCAGCCGGGCGATGAGCTCCAGGCCGTTCATATCCGGCATCATGTAGTCGACGATCAGCAGGTCGTAGGGATGGGCGTTGCACCAGGCCAGCGCCTCGCGCGCGGACTGGAAGCCGATGGTGCTCACGCCCTGCAGCTTGTCGACCAGGCGCGACATCAGCACCAGGTTGATGTGGGTATCGTCGACCAGCACCACCTTCATCCGCGTCTCCCCGCCGTCATTTCAGGCGCTGCGCGTAGGTGCTCTTGAACTTGGCCACCTTGGGCGCCACCACGAAGGCGCAATAACTCTGCAGCGGGTGCTGGGTGAAATAGTCCTGGTGATAGGGTTCGGCCGGATAGTAGGCCGTGGCCGGCGCCAGCTCGGTGACGATGGGCGCGTCCCACACCGCTGCCATCTGCGCGATCACCTGGCGCGCCGTGGCTTCCTGCTGCGGCGACTGGTAAAAGATGACCGAACGGTACTGGGTGCCGACATCGTTGCCCTGGCGGTTCAAGGTGGTCGGATCGTGGATGGTGAAGAAGATTTCCAGCAGGTCGCGGAAACCGATGACGGAAGGATCAAATTGCAATTTCACCACTTCGGCGTGGCCGGTGCCACCGGCGCAGACTTGCTCGTAGGTGGGGTCGGGCTGCTGGCCGCCGGCATAGCCGCACTCCACCTGCTGCACGCCCTTGAGCCGCGCAAACACGGCCTCGGTGCACCAGAAGCAGCCGCCGCCCAGATACGCTGTTTCAAGCGCCGTGCCCGGCGCGGACTGACTCGTCATGATTCCCCCGCGTAGAAGAATGCCTATGGGGTCACTGTAACGCAAACCAGGGCAATCCGCTATGGCGCGGTAAACTTTGGCATAATGACTGAAAGTTCACAGGCCCACCATGCACACTCGCTCCCCACGCGCCGACCAGCGCCCTTTCGACACCAGCCATTTCCGCCAGGCGCTGGGCCAGTTCGCCACCGGCGTCACCGTCATCACCACCCGGCTGGCGGACGGCAGCTTCCGTGGCCTGACGGCCAGTTCCTTCAATTCGGTGTCGCTTGATCCGCCGCTGGTGCTGTGGAGCCTGGCCACCACGGCCAACAGCATGCCCATCTTCACCGGCAATTCGCACTACGTCATCAATGTGCTGTCGGCCGGGCAGGCGCACCTGGCCAAGCAGTTCGCCACGCGCGGCATCGATCCGTGGCTCAACACCGAATACGAGTTGTCGCGCACCGGCCAGCCCATCCTCAAGGGCGCCTCGGCCTGGTTCGAATGCCACAACCGCAGCCGCTACCCCGAGGGCGACCACGTGATTTTCGTCGGCGAGGTCGAACTGTGCGAGTTCTCGCCGTCGCCGCCGCTGATTTTCCATGGCGGCCAGTTCGGCGGCCTGGGCTAAAAACGGAAATTGGTGTCGCCATTTGAAAAGCCGTGACGACGGCCGCGGCATAGAATGCCGGGCAGACTTCCCACATTTTCATAATGAGAGACCACACATGAGCCAAGCCCGCGCGCAATTCCACTGGGACGATCCCCTGCTGCTGGACCAGCAACTGACCGACGACGAACGCATGGTGCGCGACGCCGCCGCCGCGTATTGCCAGGACAAGCTGGCGCCGCGCATCCTGGAGGCGTTCCGCCACGAGAAGATGGACACCTCGATCTTCCGCGAGATGGGCGAACTGGGCCTGCTGGGCCCGACCATTCCGGAACAGTACGGCGGTCCCGGCCTGAACTACGTGGCCTACGGCCTGATCGCGCGCGAAGTCGAGCGCGTCGACTCCGGCTACCGCTCGATGATGAGCGTGCAGTCGTCGCTGGTGATGGTGCCGATCTACGAGTTCGGCACCGAGGCGCAGAAACAGAAGTACCTGCCCAAGCTGGCCACCGGCGAGTGGATCGGCTGCTTCGGCCTGACCGAACCCAACCACGGCTCCGACCCGGGCTCGATGATCACCCGCGCCAAGAAGGTGCCGGGCGGCTACGCGCTGACCGGCGCCAAGATGTGGATCACCAACTCGCCGGTGGCCGACGTGTTCGTGGTCTGGGCCAAGGACGACGAGGGCGCGATCCGCGGCTTCGTGCTGGAAAAAGGCATGGCCGGCCTGAGCGCCCCCGCCATCCACGGCAAGTTCGGCCTGCGCGCCTCGGTCACGGGCGAGATCGTGATGGACAATGTGTTCTGCCCTGAAGAGAACGCCTTCCCGGACGTGCGCGGCCTGAAGGGTCCGTTCACCTGCCTGAACTCGGCGCGCTACGGCATCGCCTGGGGCGCGCTGGGCGCGGCCGAGGCCTGCTGGCACACCGCGCGTCAGTACGTGCTGGACCGCCACCAGTTCGGCCGTCCGCTGGCCGCCAACCAGCTGGTGCAGAAGAAGCTGGCCGACATGCAGACCGAGATCACGCTGGGCCTGCAAGGCTGCCTGCAGCTGGGCCGCATGAAGGACGCCGGCACGGCCGCGGTGGAAATCACCTCGATGATGAAGCGTAACTCCTGCGGCAAGTCGCTGGACATCGCCCGCGTCGCGCGCGACATGTTGGGTGGTAACGGCATCTCGGACGAGTTCGGCATCATCCGCCACATGGTCAACCTGGAGGTGGTCAACACCTACGAGGGCACGCACGACATCCACGCGCTGATCCTGGGCCGCGCCCAGACCGGCATCCAGGCCTTCCAGTAATCGCTGCAGGCGTAAAAAAAACCGCAGGGCTTTTGGCCTCGGCGGTTTTTTTTCGTCTCAAGCTTTTAGAAGCCCTTGAAGTTGTAGCCGACGCTGACGCTGACGGCCAGCGGATCGAGCCGCACGTCCTGCACCTGGCCGGTCGAGAAGTGCACCACGGTCTTGAGCTTGGTCTTGATGACGGTGGCGTCGATGAACCATTTCTCGTTGATCTTCATGGTGCCGCCGATCTGGTAGCTCATGGCCCACTTGTCGTCCAGCTTGAAGGTGGTGCCGGGACCGCCGGTGTTGAGCAGCGCGGTCAGCTGGGCCGAGCCGGTCTCCTTCTGGAACATCGCGTAGGTCAGGCCCAGGCCCACGTACGGACGGAACTTCGAGTTGGCCGGCAGGAAGCGGTACTGCACGAAGGCGGTCGGCGGCAGCACTTCCGAGGTGCCCACCTTGCCCGTGCCCTGGATGGCGCCCGAGCCGATCAGGTCGTGCTTGTACGGCAGGCCCAGGTCCAGTTCGGCGGCGACATTGTCGGTCACCATGTAGGCGATCGCGAAGCGCGGCTTGGTGTCCGAGCCGACGTCGGCCTTGGTGCCCGGCAGCGCGGGCGCCGAGACGTCGCCCGAATCGACCTTGGGCGTGATCTTGTTGATACCCAGCGTGCCCAGCCAGGTGCCGGCGCTTTGTTGCGCCGATGCGGCCGAGGCCACCGTCAATGCGGCGGCCAGCGCCAGCAGTTTTACCGTGTTCTTCATATCGTCTCCTGATGTTTTATGTTGTGAGTCCGGCGGCCGCCCGCCCGTGGGCGGCGGCCGCCTGCGACGACTGAATTACAGCCAGCCCTTGACCACCAGCTTCTCGGCCACGTAACGCGCCAGCAGCAGGTTGTTGAACGGCGTCGGATGGACGTCGTCGGCGAAGGACCAGTGGCTGACGTCGCCCGACTTGAGGTTGCCGGCGTTGCACACCAGCGAACTGGCCAGCGGATTCTTGGCCGTGCTCAGGTCGCAAGCGGTCTCCGCCACATTGGTCAGGCCGTAGGGGCCGGGGTTGGTGGCCTGGTCGTGGCTGACGGCGAACACGTCGACGATCAGCACCTTGGACTCCGACGCCAGCCCGGTGGACAGCGCGCCGTTGAAGGCGCTCACCATGGCGTTGATCAGCGCCTGGGTCGATGCCGGCAGGCTGCGGCCCTTCGGCGTGGTGGCCACGTCCGGCAAGTTGTTGACGGTGACGTAGTTGGCGCCGTTGGCGACGATCTGCGTCTTGACCAGGTTGACCAGCTCGGTACCGGCGGTGGCCATGGCGGCGACCAGTTCGGGGCCATGGGCGGCGGCATAATCGGCGCCGGCCTTGGCGCCGGCGGCGGTGGCGTCCGCGCCGGCCTTGACGGTCATCGGCCCCCAGACAGCCTGCGATGCCACGGCCGAATTACCCGGCTGGATGGCGGCGGCGCCAACCGCCGCCAGCGTGATCGAGGTCTGGGTGCTGCCAGGCTTGGCCGCTTCGGTCTGCGCGGCCAGGCCGATGGCGGCGGCGGCGCTGGCTGGATCGGTGGCGCCGGCGGCCAGTTGGCCGACCAGGCTGGTCACGTAGGCGGCGCCGCCGGCGGCGGTGCCCGCAGCCGTGGCGTCGTCGCCCAGCTTGGTGAGCAGGAACAGCGCGTCGTTACCGCCGGCCATGACGAACACCATTTCATCGCCCTTGAACTTGCCGCCGACGGCTTTCAGGTGGTTGGCGATCTGGGTCGCCACCGGGATGGTCAGCGCGCCCAGCGGGCTGCCGGTCAACTTGTTGCCTGGGCCGACCGGGTTGGTCACGCGCGAACCGCCCTGGGCGTAGCCGTAGCAGCCGGCATGGGCCACTTGCGGCACCGAGAAGCCTTTGGTGGCGTCGCCGTCGAGGCCGGTCACGGCCGCGCACGGGGCGGCCACGCCCAGCTGGGCGGCGACCAGTTCGGTCCAGTTCTTGCCGGTCAGCGTGGACGCGACCGCAGTGTTGTCGCCGTTGATGGTAAATTTGCCGCCCTTGAGCAGGGCCACCGTGCCGACGGCGTAGGAGCCGACGTCGGACAGGCTGTCGCCAAACGATACCTGGCTGCTGTATTTGACTTTGAGGGTTTGATCGCCAGGTTTGGGATCGGTTCCGCCGCAACCCGCGAGGACGGCCAGGGTCATTGCAGCAAGTGCAAATTTGGTATGACGCATGTTGTCTCCTAAGAAATTTTTATTTATATACTACGAACGGCCGTGCTATTCGCAACCCAACTAATATGCCAGCGTTATTCGCGGCTGTATAGGGAAGCACAAGAAATCGTACAAGTTTGTGGCAAAAAAGAACGTTTGCTCGGCCGTATTTTCTTAGGAGTTAATCTACATCAAAGGGTTCTCACCTCGATGGTGCAGAATCGAAAAAGTTGCGTGCTTCGCGCAGGCAGAACGGCGCCACCAGGCCGGCGTGATAGGCGTCCCTGACCGCCTTGTCGGCCTCCCCTCCTGAACCGGTGTTGTGCAGCACGGTCAGGCGCAAGGTCTGCTTGGCCAGCGCGAATTCCACGCGGGTGTTGCGGTAGGAACCCAACAGCGACGAATCGTCCAGGTCCAGCACCGTCAGCAGGCCCGGCGCCATGGACTGCGCACGGAAATACGCGCTGGCGGCGTCGGTGTTGGAAAACGGCACCACCGGATCCAGGTTGCCGCCGCACAGGAACAGCGGCGCGCTCGGCGTGTAAGTGCGCAAGTCGTTCTTCTGCAGCCATTTGCGCAGCGGCTGGACCGGCGCGCAGGCCAGCGGCGCGCTGTCGCTGAGATTGCAGGGGTGGTCCTTGAGGTCGGCCAGGTAGGTGTTGCGGTAGCTGGTCTTGAGCAGGTGGTCGGCGCCGAAGTAGGACGCGTAGCCGGCGGCCTGCGGCAGCGAATCCTGGGCGAACAGCACGTCGTCGGGCAGCTTGCCGGCGCTCACCAGCGCGCCCAGGCTTTGCGTGCCCGGCAGCAGCGTGTCGATGCCGGTGGCGTACTTGGCTTCGTAGACGTCGCCCAGGCCGGCGTAGATGCCGGCGCCGGCGCGCTGGCCGGCGTTGATCAGCATCGGCATGAAGCCGCTGGAACCGACCGTCGGCGCGCCGTTGAAGATGGCGTCGCCGAACTGCAGCAAGGCGTACGGGCCGGACATCGGCGCCGCCGCCGTGACCGTGAACTCCGCCGCATATTTGGTCTGCATCGCCCGCTGGGTGGCCAGCGCCACGAAGCCGCCTTGAGAGTAACCACTCACCATCAACCGCTTGGACGGGCCCGCGCCGATGGCGGCGAACACGCTGCGGGCGGCGCGCAGGGCGTCGACCATGTCGTCGGCCTGCTGGCCGGCGTCGAGGTAGGCGTGGTAGGCCAGCGAGGAACCGGCGTAGCCGGCGTAGTTCGGCGCCACCACGATGTAGCCCTGGGCCGCGTACATGGCCGCCACCAGCCGCGCCTCGGTGGCGGACAGGTTGGCCATGTCGGTGGTCTTGAGCGCCGAGGTGCCGTGTGCGTACAGCATCACCGGGCGGCCGCCCTGGCAGGCCGCGTTGCTGCCGGACGGCACCATGATGGCGGTGCTGGCGTCGGTGTCGGCCGCCAGCGAATCGACGGTGTGGTACTTGAGCGTGTAGGTGGTCACGGCGCAGGCCGGCGTGCCGGTGACGACGGTGCCGAGGGTGACGGCGGACTCCACCAGTTGCTGCATGACGGCCGGCTCGACGGTGTTGACGGTGGCGCCGCCCACCGTCATGGCCGGCACCAGCGTGGCGCCGCCGATCGGCACGCCGCGCAACTGCACCGGCGGCACGACCACCACGTCGCCACCGGTATGGTCGCCGGAGGAACCGCCGCCACCGCCGCAGGAGGCCAGCAGGACGGCAAGGGAAATCAATGAGTAACGAGCGGCGTTGTGCATAGCGCATCCCTGAAAAAGGTGCAGGGCGCCAAGGCGGCCTCTGCTGGAAGGTCAAGGTGGCCGAACGGTTATGGCGGTCGGCAACACTTCATCTTAGCAGATAAGCAATCTCATCGCATCAGTCTGTTGCGATGCCGCACCGCCTATTTTTTCAGCAGCGCGGCGATCGCGCCGGCCGAGCCGAACACCGCGCGGCGCAGGCGGTCGTTGACACCGAGCCATTCCGCGCCCTGCGGCGGGGTCTCCACCAGGATCAGGCCGGAGCCGGTCTGGTCCATGTCGCGCAGCGCGGCGTACAGGCCGTAGGCGTAGCCGGCCGGATCGGCCGGCAACCTTTGTTGCGGCACCTCGCCCGGCAACGCCGGCAAGGCGTGGCTGATCACCGCCACCTTGACGCCGCGCGCCTGCAACTGCGCCAGCGCGGCGGTCAGTTCGGCCTGCTCCAGCATGGTCACCGGGGTGCGTGGCGCGTAGTGCGATTCCAGCGTGCCGGAAGCGCGCGGCGCGGCCTGGTCCGGCGCGGCCGGCATGGCGCCGATCACGTCGGCGATCTGGCGCGCGCTGATGTGGCCGGGACGCAGCAGCACCGGGCCGTGCGTGGCCAGGCGCGACAGGTCGACGATGGTCGATTCGATGCCGACCTGGCTGGCGCCGCCTTCGAGCACGGTGCTCAGCAGCGCGCCGCTGCAGGCTTCGCCGTCGGTGGCGCCGTCGTCATGCGCGTCCAGGCCGAACTCGTCGCGCACGTGCTGGGCGGTGGTCGGGCTGACGTTGCCGAACTTGTTGGCGGACGGCGCCGCCACCCCGCCCTTGCCGCCCTTGAAGGCGCTCAGCAAGGCCACCGCCACCGGATGCGACGGGCAGCGGATGCCGACCGTGTCCTGGCCGCCGGAGACGGCGTCGGGAATGTGGCTGGCGCGTTTCAAAATCAATGTGAGCGGTCCCGGCCAGAAGGCCGCCACCAGCTGGCGCGCCTCCTGCGGGATGTCGGTGACCCAGTAGTCCAGGTCGGCGCCGGGGGCGACGTGCACGATGACCGGATGGTCGTTGGGCCGGCCCTTGGCTTGGTAGATGCGGGCCACGGCGGCCGGGTTCTCGGCGTCCGCGCCCAGGCCGTAGACGGTCTCGGTAGGGAAGGCCACCAGGCCGCCCTCCTCCAGGATCGCCGCGGCCGCCGCGATGGCGGCGGGGCCGGCTACCGTTGCGGGCTGGTGCTTCACGGTGCCGCCTTCTCGATCCCCAGGATCGCGCAAGCGGCGTCGAGCTGCCGCTGCGCCTGCGCCAGCGTCGGCGCGATGAAGGTCAGGTGGCCCATCTTGCGGGCGCGGCGCGGGTCGTCCTTGCCGTACAGGTGCAGGCAGGCGCCCGGCAGCGCCAGCACCTGGTCCCACGCCGGCTCACGCGTGGCGTCGGTGTCGTCGGTGAACCAGACGTCGCCGAGGATGTTGAGCATCACGGCCGGCGAATGCTGGCGCACGTCGCCCAGCGGCAGGCGCGCCATCGCGCGCACCTGCTGCGCGAACTGGCTGGTGACGCAGGCATCCATCGTGTAGTGGCCGCTGTTGTGCGGACGCGGCGCCATCTCGTTGACCACCAGGCTGCCGTCGGTGAGCACGAAGAACTCGATGCACAGCACGCCGACATAACCCAGCTCGGCCACGATGGCTTGCGCCGCCTGCTGCGCTTTTTTGGCGCTGGCGTCGGACACGTTCGGGCCCGGCACGGTGGTGGTGAACAGGATGCCGTCGCGGTGGACGTTCTCGGCGATCGGATAGACCACCGATTCGCCGTCGGCGCCGCGGGCGGTCAGCACCGAGACCTCGTAGGCCAAGGGCAGCATCTTTTCCAGCAGGCAGGTCACGCCGTCCATGCTGTCGAAGGCGGCGCGCACGTCCTCGCGGCTGCGCACGCGCACCTGGCCCTTGCCGTCGTAACCCATGCGCACGGTCTTCAGGATGCCCGGCAGCAGGTCGTTGCCGATGGCGTCGATGTCCGCATGCGAGGCGATCACCTTGTGCGGCGCCGGCATCACGCCCGACTTGGGCGCGCAATCGACGAAGAAGCGCTTCTCGGCGATGCGGTCCTGCGCCACCGAGACACCATGCGCGTTCGGCGCGACAAACACCTGCTGCGCCAGGCGCGACAGGCTGTCGGCCGGCACGTTCTCGAATTCGGTGGTAACAGCCAGGCATTGCGCGGCCAGCGCGTCGAGGCCGGCGGCATCGCTGTAGCCGGCGTTGACCAGGCGCTGCGCGACCTGGCCGGCCGGGCAATCATCGGACGGTTCCAGCACGGCCACCTGGTAGCCCATGCTTTGCGCGGCTTGGGCGAACATGCGGCCGAGCTGGCCGCCGCCCATCACGCCCAGCCAGGCTGGCGGATTGGCGGCGGGCAAAAATGGTGAAAACAATTTACTCATTTATTCAAGCGGTAAAGTCATGGCCTTGGCGGCATCGGTTTGCGAGACGCGGAACGCTTCCAGCCGGTCGGCCAGCGCGCCGTCGGTGGCGGCGATCATGGCGACCGCCGTCAGCGCGGCGTTGGCGGCGCCGGCTTCGCCGATGGCGAAGGTCGACACAGGCACGCCCTTGGGCATCTGCACGATGGACAGCAGCGAATCCTCGCCGCGCAGATACTTGGACGGCACCGGCACGCCCAGCACCGGCACGATGGTCATCGCGGCCACCATGCCAGGCAGGTGGGCGGCGCCGCCGGCGCCGGCGATGATGGCGCGCAGGCCGCGCGCGCGGGCGCTCTTGGCGTAGGCGTACATCTCGTCCGGCATGCGGTGCGCGGAAATGACTTGCGCTTCAAACGGCACGCCGAACTGCTTGAGGATGGCAACCGCGTTCTGCATCACGTCCCAGTCCGACGACGAACCCATGATGACGCCGACCAGTGGCTTGTTCTGATCCGCCATGTTATGCCTTCAGCTTCTGGCCGGTCAGGCGCTCGATGGCTTCGAAGTACTTGGCCTGGGTCTTGTCGATCACGTCGGCAGGCAGCGCCGGCGCTGGTGCGGTTTTGCCCCAGGTCAGGGTCTCCAGGTAGTCGCGCACGAACTGCTTGTCGAACGACGGCGGCGACATGCCTGGCTTGTAGGAATCGGCGGGCCAGAAGCGCGACGAGTCGGCGGTCAGCACTTCGTCCATCAGGTGCATGACGCCGTTTTCGTCCAGGCCGAATTCGAACTTGGTGTCGGCGATGATGATGCCGCGCGTGGCGGCGTAGTCGGCGGCGGCCTTGTACAGGGCGATGCTGACGTCGCGCATCTTGGCGGCCAGCTCGGCGCCGATGCGCTTTTCCATTTCAGCGAAGCTGATGTTCTCGTCGTGCTCGCCCAGGTCGGCCTTGGCGGCCGGGGTGAACAGCGGCTCGGGCAGCTTCTCTGCCTGTTGCAGGCCGGCTGGCAGCTTGATGCCGCAGATGCTGCCGGTGTCCTGGTAGTCCTTCCAGCCCGAACCGATGATGTAGCCGCGCACCACCGCCTCGACCATGATCGGCTTGAGGCGCTTGGCGACCACGGCGCGGCCCTTGACCTGCTCGACTTCGTCGGCGGCCACCACGGATTCCGGCGCCACGCCGGTCAGGTGGTTCGGCACGATGTGGCCGAGCTTCTCGAACCAGAAATCGCTCATCTGGTTCAGGACCATGCCCTTGCCGGGAATCGGCTCGTTCATGACGACGTCGAAGGCCGACAGGCGGTCGGTGGTGACGATCAAAATCTTGTCGTCGCCGACAGCGTAGTTGTCGCGGACTTTGCCGTGGCCGAGGAGTGGCAGGGACTTGATGGAGGTCTGGTAAAGGCTGTTCATAGCGGGAGGTGGATAGACTAGCGGTATAGAAAAGCGAAAACCGGCGCAGGGAAAACCTTGCTAGCCGGTCAAGAGAGTTAGGACTGATTCCCGGGAGAACCAGTCCGTTCAAACTAGAATTTTACTTCAGAATTTTACTTCACAATCTGCGACAGCTCGCCGGCCTTGTAGCGCTCGGCCATTTTTTCCATCGGGATGACCTTGATCTTGGACGCCTGGCCTTCGCAGCCGAAGGCCTGGAAGCGAGCGCGCACGACCTGCTCGGCAGCGGCGCGGGCCGGTTTGAGGAAGTCGCGTGGATCGAATTTCGATGGGTTCTGGAACATGTACTGACGCACGGCGGCGGTCATGGCCAGGCGGATGTCGGTGTCGATGTTGATCTTGCGGACGCCGTGACGGATGCCTTCCTGGATCTCTTCAACCGGCACGCCGTAGGTTTCCTTCATGTCGCCGCCGAATTCGCGGATGATGGCCAGCAGCTCCTGCGGCACCGACGACGAACCGTGCATCACCAGGTGGGTGTTCGGGATGCGCGCGTGGATTTCCTTGATGCGGTCGATGGCCAGGATGTCGCCGGTCGGCTTGCGGGTGAACTTGTAGGCGCCGTGCGAGGTGCCGATGGCGATCGCCAGCGCATCGCACTGGGTGCGCTGCACGAAGTCGGCGGCCTGGGCCACGTCGGTCAGCAGCTGTTCGCGGGTCATGGTGCCGTCGGCGCCGTGGCCGTCTTCCTTGTCGCCCTTCATGGTTTCCAGCGAACCGAGCACGCCCAGTTCCGCTTCAACCGTCACGCCGATCGCGTGCGAGAACTTGACCACTTCGCGCGACACTTCGACGTTGTAGTCGTACGAGGCGACCGACTTGCCGTCCGCTTCCAGCGAGCCGTCCATCATCACCGAGGTGAAGCCGGAGCGGATCGCGGCCATGCAGACCGCCGGCGACTGGCCGTGGTCCTGGTGCATGACGACCGGGATGTGCGGGTAGGCTTCGACGGCGGCGTCGATCAGGTGGCGCAGGAAGGCTTCGCCGGCATATTTGCGGGCGCCGGCCGAGGCCTGCATGATGACCGGGGCGTTCAGGGCGTCGGCGGCGGCCATGATGGCCTGCACCTGCTCCAGATTGTTGACGTTGAACGCAGGGATGCCATAGCCGTTTTCAGCGGCGTGGTCCAGCAGTTGACGCATGGATACGAGGGACATGGTAATACTCCAAACAATAAAAAAACCTGGTTGCCGGAGCAATGCCGTCCTCGTTCCGCGAGGACGGCGCTACCGGACTTACTTGGTAAATTCTCCAACCTTGACGATCTTCAGCGCATTGGTGCCGCCGACCTGGCCCATCGGCTCGCCCCAGGTGACGACGATCATGTCACCCTTCTTCGCGATGCCGTACTCGACCAGCAGATCCTCGGCCTGTTTCAACACTTCCGCGCTGCCGGCCTTCTGCAGCAAATTGTAGGCCTTCACGTTGCGGTACAGCGCCACCTTGCGCTGGGTCGTCACGCTCGGCGTCAGCGCGAAGATCGGCGTATCGATGTTGTGACGGCTCATCCACAACGCGGTCGAACCGGACTCGGTCAGCGCCACGATGGCCTTCACCGCCAGGTGGTGCGCGGTGAACAGCGCGCCGTAGGCGATCGACTGGTCGATCCGGGTGAAGGTCGCGTTGAGGAAGTCGGCGTCGAGCTTGTTGTACTCGGACTGCTCGGCTTCCACGCAAATGGCGGCCATCATCTCTACCGTTTCGATCGGATAGCGGCCCGAGGCGGTTTCCGCCGAGGTCATCACCGCATCCGTGCCATCCAGCACCGCGTTGGCCACGTCCGATACTTCGGCGCGGGTCGGCACGGCGTTGAAGATCATCGACTCCATCATCTGGGTCGCGGTGATCGCCAGCTTGTTCGACTCGCGCGCCATCTTGATCATGCGCTTCTGCAGCGCCGGCACCGCCGCGTTGCCCACTTCCACCGCCAGGTCGCCACGCGCGACCATGATGCCGTCCGAGGCGTCGAGGATCTCCTGCAGCACAGGGATCGCTTCGGCACGCTCGATCTTGGCGATCATCATCGGCTTGTGGCCGAACGGCTCACCGGCGATATTGGCCAGCTGGCGCGCCATTTCCATGTCGGTCGCGCTTTTCGGGAACGAGATCGCCAGGTAATCGCACTGGAAACTCATTGCCGTCTTGATGTCTTCCATGTCCTTGGCGGTCAGCGCCGGCGCGGTCAGGCCGCCGCCCTGGCGATTGATGCCCTTGTTGTTGGACAGCTCACCGCCGATTTTCACGGTGGTGTAAATCTCATGGCCGACGATCTTGTCGACCACCAGCACGATCAGGCCGTCGTTGAGCAACAGCTTGTCGTCGGCGCGCAAATCCTGCGGCAGCGCCTTGTAGTCCAGGCCGACACGGTCCTGGTTGCCCAGTTCGCCGTTTTCGCCCCATTTCGCGTCCAGGATGAATTTATCGCCGTTCGCGAGGTCAATCTTACCATTTTCAAACTTGCCGACGCGGATTTTAGGACCCTGCATGTCCGCCATGATCGCCACTTCGCGGCCGCATTCGGCTGCCGCCTCGCGCACCAGGCGGGCGCGGTCGATGTGATCTTGTGCCTTGCCGTGCGAGAAGTTCAGTCGCACGACATCGACACCGGCACGTATCATTTTGACCAGGACATTGAAATCAGTGGAGGCTGGGCCGATCGTTGCGACAATTTTAGTACCACGGGACATAGTAATCCTTGAGCGTTTGGGCTAGCGAACAGTCCCCGCCAGGCGGGGACCAGGAAAAGCTGCGCTGTTTGTGTGGTGCGGCCCGATGAAATGTAGCAAAGCTACAAAAATTAGGCCATTCCCAGGCATTACCTGGATTTTACTGTCAATTTGCTACAACGCACGACCGTGCTTTTTCACTTACTTCGCGGCGCGCTGGGTCAGGATCTCCACGGCCGGCAAGGTCTTACCTTCCAGGAACTCCAGGAAGGCGCCGCCGCCGGTCGAGATATAGCCGATCTGCGCGGTGATGTCGTACTTGGCGATGGCCGCCAGCGTGTCGCCGCCGCCGGCGATCGAGAACGCCTTGGAGTTGGCGATGGCCAGCGCCAGCGTCTTGGTGCCTTCGCCGAACTGGTCGAACTCGAACACGCCGACCGGGCCGTTCCAGACGATGGTGCCGGCGGCGCCGATCTGCGCGGCCAGGATGGCGGCGGTTTGCGGGCCGATGTCCAGGATCATGTCGTCGTCCGCCACGTCGGCCACGGCCTTGATGGTGGCGGCGGCGGTCGGCGAGAATTCCTTGGCGCACACCACGTCGACCGGGATCGGCACCTGCGCGCCGCGCTTGGCCATGATCTCGATGATGGCCTTGGCTTCATCGACCAGCTCGTTTTCCACCAGCGACTTGCCGATGTTCAGGCCGACGGCCTTCATGAAGGTGTTGGCGATGCCGCCGCCGACGATCAGGTTGTCGACCTTGTCGGCCAATGCCTTCAGGATCGACAGCTTGGACGAGACCTTGGAACCGGCCACGATGGCCAGCAGCGGACGGGCCGGGGCGCCCAGCGCCTTGCCCAGCGCGTCCAGCTCGGCGGCCAGCAGCGGGCCGGCGCAGGCGACCGGCGCGAACTTGGCGATGCCGTGCGTCGAGGCTTCCGCGCGGTGCGCGGTGCCGAAAGCGTCATTGACGTAGATGTCGCACAAAGCGGCCATTTTCTGCGCCAGTTCGTCGCTGTTCTTCTTTTCGCCCTTGTTGACGCGGACGTTTTCCAGCAACACGACCTGGCCGGCTTGCAAGTTTTCCAGTCCCGCGCCGTCGACCCAGTTCTGTTTCAGCTCGACCGGCTGGCCCAGCAGCTCGGCCAGGCGCGCGGCGACCGGCGCCAGGCTGTCTTCCGGCTTGAACTCGCCCTCGGTCGGACGGCCCAGGTGGGACGTGACCATGACCTTGGCGCCGGCGGCCGCGGCAGCCTTAATGGCGGGAACGGACGCGCGGATGCGCGTATCTTCGGTGATATTGCCGGCATCATCCTGCGGCACGTTCAAGTCGGCGCGGATGAAGACGCGCTTGCCTTGCAGCGCGTTCTGGGCGATGAGATCTTGCAGACGGATGAAGTTCAAAACAGCTGACATGGCTACCCAAGGGTCGAGTTGAAGAAAGTGCGCTATTTTACCGCAAGCGCGGCGTGATTCATCTGTTATTAAAATACATGGATCAGCCGCAAAGCCGTGTAAAACGCCATGCCGAACACGATGGTTTGCAACATATTGCGTCGCAGCAAATAAAAGATCGTGGCGACAATTCCCGACACCAGTTTGAGGTTGCTCAGATCCAGCAGCGCGTGGCCGTCGGACAGCACCAGGTCGGGCGCGACGATGGCCGCCAGCGCGCAGGCCGGGGCGTAGCGCAGCATTTCCTGCACCCGCTTGGGGATGGTGATGTGCTGCCCGACCAGCCAGAACGAGCTGCGGGTGGCGGCGGTGGCCAGCGCCAGCACGCCGATGACGAGCCAGATTTCCCAGTCAGCCATGGGTTTTCCTCCATTTGTCGATGCCCTCTTCGATCGCCATCGACGTCAGCATGCCGACCAGCACGGCCAGCAGCAGGCCCAGCTTGTACGGCAACCCGGCCGCCAGCACCGACACCAGGCCGGCCACCAGCACGCCGCACAACGCCGGCCGCCCCACCACCAGCGGAATCATCACGCAGATGATGGCCAGCGTGCCGGCAAAGCCCAGTCCCCATTCGGCGGGCACGGTGCTGCCGAGGAAGATGCCGGCGATGGAACCGACCTGCCAGGCGCCCCAGTTCGGGTACAGCAGGCCCTTCAGATAGGACAGTTTGCCGACCTGCGGCGCCTCGCTGGGGTATTTTTGCAGGAACATGGCGACCGTCATGTCGCCGGCCACGTAGCCCAGCACGAAGCGCCTGCGCCACGGCAGCTGGGCGAAGTGCGGCGCCAGCAGGGCCGAAAAAATCACGAAACGCATGTTGACCACGAAGGCGGTGGCGAAGATGACCCAGATCGGCGAGTGCGAGGCGATCAGCGGCAAGGCCGCCAGCTGGGCCGAGCCGGCGAACACCAGCAGGGTCATGCCCAGCGCCTGCGGCACCGTCAGGCCGCTCTTGACCATGGCGATGCCAACCACCAGCCCCCAGGCGCCGATGCCGAACAAGGTGGGCGTGCCGGTCTTGAGGCCTTCGCGCCACGAGGGTTCGTGGTGCTCCGCGACGTACGGTGGAGGGGGTGCGCTGCTCAATTCGGTCATGTGCGTCATCGTGTGGCATTCCTGCCACATAGCAGGCCGCACCGGGGTTGTAGAGGCGCTATTTTACCGATGATTTTTGCTCAATGCGCGAATCCGTTAAAATCGTGGTTTTCCTCAGCCTTCCGGAGCACACGAATATGACCAACGCCCACACGTCCGCCGCCACCAACGCCGTCGAGCTCGAAGGCAAGGACCTGCCGGCCCACTGCCCGAATCCGGCCATGCCGCTGTGGTCGTCCCACCCGCGCGTGTTCCTGGAGTTCAACCACGACGGCATCGCCAAGTGCCCGTACTGCGGCACCGCCTACCGCCTGAAGCCGGGCACCGTCGTCGGCCACCATTAAAATACCCGCCACACCACCGCCAGCCAGCGCCACGGAGCCAGCATGTCCACCAAGCGAGTCAAGCAGTTGAACGGCAGCGCCGCCGAAACCGAATCGGCGTTCTACGACGCGCTCAACCGCGCCGACCTCGATGCCCTGATGGCCCTGTGGGCCGACGACGACGAGATCGTCTGCGTGCATCCTGGCGGGCCGCGCCTGATCGGGCACGCGGCGATCCGCAGCTCGTGGGCGGCCATCCTGGAGCATGGCGGCCTGCACATCATGCCGTCGCAGCTGCATGAGACGCACAACCTGATGAGCTCCGTGCACACCGTGGTCGAGGGCACGGCGGCCGGCGGCGAGGCCGCGCACCTGGTCGCCACCAACGTCTATGTCAAGACGCCGCGCGGCTGGCGCATCGTGCTGCACCACGTGTCGGTGGCGCCGGGGCCGGCGCCGGCCGATACGCACAGCCAGATCCTGCATTAAGTTTCGCCGTGAAGTATAGCGCGCCCTTCTGGCTGCCCAGCGGCCACCTGCAAACCATCTACCCGGCCACCTGGCTCGCCAAGCCGGCGGTGCCGTTCCGGCGCGAGCGCTGGGACACGCCGGACGGCGACTTCATCGACGTCGATTTCGTCGACGGCCGGGCGGGCCAGCCCTTCGTGGTGCTGTTCCACGGCCTGGAGGGTTCGTCGGACAGCCACTACGCGCGGGCGCTGATGGCCGACCTGGCCGCGCGCGGCTGGTCGGGCGCGGTGCCGCATTTCCGCGGCTGCTCCGGCGAGTCCAATCGTGCGCCGCGTTTCTACCACTCCGGCGACTCCGCCGAGATCGACTGGATCGTGCGCCGCCTGCACGCGCGCAGCAGCGGCAAGTTCTACACCACCGGCGTCTCGCTGGGCGGCAACGCGCTGCTGCGCTGGCTGGGCGAGTCCCAACACCAGGCCGATTTTGTCGACGCCGCCTGCGCGATATCGGCGCCGCTGGACCTGGCGCAGGGCGGCATCTCGCTGTCGAGCGGCCTGAACATGTTTTACACGCGCATGTTCCTGCAAACGCTCAAGCCCAAGTGCGAGGCCAAGCTCAAGCAGTTCCCCGGCCTGTACGACCTCGACGCGCTGCGCGCCGTGCGCGACCTGTACGCCTTCGACAACGTGGTGACGGCGCCGCTGCACGGCTACCGCGACACCGACGATTACTGGAACCGCGCCAGCGCCAAGCACGTGTTGAACGACATCACCGTGCCGACGCTGGTGCTCAACGCCCGCAACGATCCCTTCCTGCCCGGCCGCCACCTACCGCAACGTGCGGCGTCGAACGTGGTATTGGATTATCCTGACCAAGGAGGCCACGCGGGCTTCGTCGCCAACGGCCTGCCTGGCACGCGGCCCTGGCTGCCGCAGCGCCTGATCCATTTCCTGCAAGGCGCCACCCATCACGCACTGGCCGAACAACATGGATGACATCGTCAAGCAAGCGCTGGCCAAGTGGCCCAACGTGCCCTACTGCTACGGCTGGCTGGGACTGGACGCGCGCGGCAACTGGCGCATGCGCGACGAGCGCGCCCAGCATCTGGACCTGCCCGGCGATAAATTGAATCACGCTGCGCTGGTGGCCTTCATTGTCCGCAACTACGCGGCCGACGAGCGCGGCTGCTGGTATTTCCAGAACGGTCCGCAGCGCGTGTATGTGCGGCTGGAGGCCACGCCCTACATCGTGCGCACCGATCCGGCGCTGGGCTGGGTGCTGCACACGGGCGCGGCGTTGGGTCCTGTCGAGGAAGCGGTGCTGACGGAGACCGGGGCGCTGGTCCTGCGCAGCGGCGATGTGGTGGCGCAGCTGGACGACCGCGACTTCGCGCACGTGCTGCCTCGGCTGAAAATGAACGGGGACGCCGTGGCCGACGATATCCTGCTGGCGTGGATCGAAGGATCGATGTCCGGCGCGCTGACGCTGGACGGCGTGGCCGTGCAACGCGTGGATGCCGCCGAACTGCCGGCGCGCTTCGGCTACGTCAGCGAGCCGTCCGCCCCTGCGTAGGGTCGGCGTTCTGGCGCAGACGGTCGAAGGGGTTGGCCGACGGCGCGCCTTCCGGACCGCTGCGCAACTCCGCCTTGAACGCCGGGCGCACCTCGGCCTCGCGTAAATCCTTCTTGCCTTTCTCGCCCATTTCCTCGCGGCGGCGCGCCTGCAACTCGCGCTCGCGCGCGTCGATCACGGCCTGGTCGTAGAACGAGGCATCGGGCGCCTTGCGCGCGTAGTTCAGCTGGTCCAGCGCCGACAGCACGCCGCCCTGCAGCACATACGATTCCGCCAGCGCGATATGCTGCAAGGCCAGCTTGCCCTGCTTGGAATACGCTTGCGCCAGCAGGTCGTAGGCGTCGGGATCCTCGCGGTACAGCTGCACCTGGTCGCGCAGATAGGCGGCCGCCTCCTCCAGCTTGCCGGCCGCGATCAGCGCCTCGCCATATTGATGCGCGATGCCGCGCGACAGCGGGAACTGCAAGTGCGCCGCTTCCGCCTCGGCCAGTCCCTTGGCGATCATGGCCTTGTTGTCCGGCTGCGCCAGCTTGATTTCGATCGACGTGCTGACAAAGATCGAATCCGGCGCCGGCCGCGCGGCCACGCCGAAGGTGCCGGCGGCCTGCGGCTTGTCGAAGGTCGCGCGCGCCTTGTCGAGCCAGACCTGGGCCTGGGCGGTATCGCCTTTTTTCAGCGACAGGAAGGCCATGCCGTACTGGCCGGCCGTGACCTGCTGGCGGTTTTCCTGCTGCATCTGGGTTTCAAAAAATGTCTTCGCCTCGGCCAGCCCGGACGTGCTCGGGTCTTGCAGCACGCGCGCGCGCGAACGCACCAGGTAGAAATCGAGGCTGTCCTGCCGCTGCTTGTAGGGCTGCTCGCGGATGCGGGCTTGGATGTCGGCGATGCGCTCGGTGGTCAACGGATGGCTTTGCAGATAAGCCGGCACCAGGTCGCTGTAGTTGCGGGTCGCGGTCTGCATGCGCTGGAAGAAGGCCACCATGCCCGAGGTATCGAAACCTGCCGCGCCCATGATCTGGAAGCCGATGCGGTCGGCCTCGCGCTCGGCGTCGCGGCCGAAATTGAGTTGGCGCTGGATCGCCAGGCCCTGCCCGGCCGAGAACACGCCGATGGCCGCGTCGCCGCCGGCCTTGGAGGCGAGCGCCGCCAGGATCATGGCCGCCAACGGGATCAGCGCATCCTGCTTCTGCTGGCCGATCGAGCGGGCGATGTGGCGTTGCGCCACGTGGCCGATCTCGTGGCCCAGCACCGAGGCCAGCTCGGACTCGGACTGCGCCGCCAGCAGCAGCGCCGAGTGCACGGCGATGAAGCCGCCCGGCAGCGCGAACGCGTTCAGCTGCGGATCGCGCACGGCGAAGAAGTAGTAATCGAAATTGGCCTCGCCGCGCGCGCCGGGACGGGCCGCCACCAGCGCATTACCGAAGTTGTTCAGGTATTCGAGGATGGGCCCGTCGTCGAGAAAATCGTGGTCGCGACGGATATCGCGCATGATTTCCTCGCCCAGCTTGCGTTCCATCAGCGGCGACAAGTCCTGGCGTTCGGTATCGCCGAGCGCGGGCAGGTTCGGGATCCTGGCGGGCGCCAGCACATCCTGGGCCATGGCCAGCGGCATGGCGACCAGCAGCGCGGCGGCGACTACGCGCAGGCGCAGGGAGCGGGGGCATCGTTTTGCATTCACGGTGATATGATACCCGCAACTTGGGCGCCGACGCACGGCGCCCGCCAATGAATTATTTTGTTACGTTCGCCCACACCATGACCACCGAAAACTCCGCGCCCGCCGACCAACTGACCCACTTCGACGGCTCCGGCCAGGCCCACATGGTCGACGTCGGCGCCAAGACCGAGACCCACCGCATCG
This sequence comes from Rugamonas sp. A1-17, assembly GCA_025548565.1. Taxonomy (GTDB): domain Bacteria; phylum Pseudomonadota; class Gammaproteobacteria; order Burkholderiales; family Burkholderiaceae_D; genus Rugamonas. The sequence goes on along the minus strand of JAJLPB010000001.1, from coordinate 151,833 downwards.
CCGTGGCCAGCGGCACCATCCGCATGAAGCCGGAGACGCTGGCCATCATCACCGGCGGCACGGCCAAGAAGGGCGACGTGCTGGGCATCGCGCGGATCGCCGCCATCATGGCGTCCAAGCGCACCAGCGACCTGGTGCCGCTATGCCACCCGCTGGCGCTGACCCGCGTGGCGGTGGATTTCGAGACCGACGTGGCCAGCTCCAGCGTGCACTGCAAGGCCCAGGTCGAAACCTATGGCAAGACCGGCGTGGAAATGGAAGCGCTGACCGCCGTACAAGTCGGCCTGCTGACCGTGTACGACATGTGCAAGGCCGTGGACCGGGGCATGGTGATGACCGATATCCGGGTGATGGAAAAGCATGGCGGCAAGTCGGGCGACTGGAGCGTGACGAGCTAAATGACCATACAAATCCTCGATAATATTTACTCAATAGTCTGCAGGCCGCTATGCTTGGGCTGATTGGGCTCGTCATCCCATTTCTGCTTTATCTCATTATCCCAATGAGAAAAAAGTATCGGTATTTAGGTGCGCTCTTCGTCACCATTTTCTACCTCCTCATTTTCTTGCCATCTCTTCGTCAGGACCATCGCCTTGCCAAGTATGGCGTGCAACAAATTGGCGTACTGACGAACAAAAATTGCGACATAAAAAACAAACAACACGTCGAGTACCGCTTTGTTGTCAATCAAAAGGAAGTGTCTGGAGCCGGACGGCCTGGAAATGGCAATCAATCGTGCGAAAACTTCCAAATTGGCGATCAGGTTTTCGTCACTTATGTGCCGGGAGATGAAACGATCAACGTTCCGGAGCGAAACGTGGAAGATCATATTTTCGGTTGGTCATTCGGTTTTTTTGCACTGTATCTTTGCCTGCTTTGGTTTGGTAACGAAGGAGAAAAGTTCAGAAAGAAGGGCAAGTCGTCCCGATAGCGAATGAGCTGGGCGAACTAAAATGCAACGGTTTTCAGCGCAATTTGGGGCTCATGGCATGGCTACGCGACCAATCAGCAACCTATCCTATTGTCTGATTGTTACCTTTGATTGGCGCGTATATAATCAATGTCATAGAAGTAATTTTTGACGTAGGCCTCACCGTACCCGCCTCGCGCATACGAGAAAGAATTTGAATGAGCAGCAACCCTCCACCGAGCGAAGCCAAGACTCAGGAATACGAATTCGAGCAGATGAACCTGCAGGTAGGCGGCAGGATTCAGTTCATTACTCACCGTACCATCAAGCCGATCCAGCACTTCTCCACACTGATCGGCTGGGTCAAGGACGAGTATATGATCGTCAAGGTGCCGTTCGAGAATGGCGCGCCGATCGCCCTCAACGATGGCGACAAGCTGACCATCCGCGTGTTTTCCGGCGTGAATGTGTGCTCATTCTCTTGCGTGGTGCAGCGGGTTTTCCCGCGTCCGTTGTTTTATGTCCACCTGTCGTTCCCGGTGTCCATCCAGGGCACCAGCCTTCGCGCGGCAATGCGGGTCAAGGTCGATATCCCGGCACAAGTGACCTCGCCTATCGGCACCACCTCGGTGTTCCTGGTGAACCTGAGCGTGTCCGGCGCGCTGATCGAGTCGTCCAAGAAACTGTCGGACGACGAGGCCCAGGTCGGCCTGTCGTTCTACCTGATCGCCCAGCCCGGCAACCGCCAGGTGCGCATCAATCCCAATGCGACCATCCGCAACATCAACGTGGTCAAGCCCGCCGCCGGCGACAAGCCCGAGGTGTTCACCTATGGTGTGCAGTTCATCGACCTGGATCCGGTCCACTACACGATGCTGCAAAACCTGACCTACGAGGCGCTGATCGCCGACCGCCAGAAGATCGTCTGATCCGCACGCCACGGACGAAAAAAAACCGCCTGCACTGAACGCGATCTTGTGCGCGTCCAGGCAGGCGGTTTTTTACGCCGCCACTACTTCATTACGGGGCGACAGCGACGTTATTCTTGGTCAGCGCTGCTGCGGCTGCGGTGTTGGTAACGGTGGTGGTCACGTTCCAGGTTACGTTAGCTGCACCGGCGGCGATGGTCGGGGTGAAGGTAGCGGTTTTGCCGTCGATGTCTTTGCCGACGCCGGTGGCGAAGGTTTCAACAATCACGCCATCCTTGACGGTTGCACCGGAAACTTCCTTGGTCGGGGTGAAGGTCGGTACACCTTTGGCGCCGGCGTCGCAGCCGGTCAGGTCCCCTCCACCTTCCTGGGCGCACAGCGCCACGGCGGTCTTGATCGAATCGATCGCGCCCTGGGCGTTGGCCATCTTGGCTTTGACGGTGTAGTCGCTGTATGCGGGAATCGCGACGGCGGCCAGGATGCCGATAATGGCAACCACGATCATCAGTTCGATCAGGGTGAAGCCGGCCTGGGCTTGTTTCTTCATCATTTTCATGGATTTCATTTTCGACTCCTGGGGTGTGTTGAACTACAAAATTAGGTGGGACACTGAGCTAAGTGCAATTGGTGTGCCACCCCGTTTTTCACCCCGAAACCGGCGAAACCTGCCAAAAACTGTCGCTTTTCACCTTCCGGACTGCCGTTTTTTGTCACTCGCTGCGCCGCAATTTGTCAGCCGGCGATGCCATGACAATTATTGTCAGGCGATGCGGAAGGCCATCTGCGTTCCACCGAGGTCGATCACGTCGCCATGGTTCAAGCGCTGCGGCTGCCTGCCGAGCGCGACGCCGTTGACCAGCGGCGGCTGCGCGCCTTCCTGATGCGTGATGGTGTAGGCGTCCGGATGGCGGTGGATCACCACCACCTGCACGCCGGCGCGGCCGAGCGTGGTCTGCGGCTTGGTCAGCGCCATTTGTTTTCCGGCATTGTTGCCGTTTAATACTTCGATCTGCGCCAGCAATGGCGCTGCCGCCATCATCGGCCGCACGCCGTCGGCGATGAATTCGATCTGGAACTTGGCCATTTTGATCACATCCTTGTGTTGCAGGAAGTGCTTGCCGATGCGGTGGCCGTTGACGAAGGTGCCGTTGGTGCTGTGCAGGTCTTCCAGGAAGGAGTCGTCGAGGATGGTGACGATGACCGCATGGTCGCCGCTGACGGCCGGATGCGTCAGCACGATGTCGTTGCGCGGGTGACGGCCGATGGTCATCCGCTCTTTGCTCAGTTGTACTTGCTGTTCCAGTTGTCCGTCGCGCGAGATGAGGATCTTCGCCAATCTGTTCTCCAATAAAAAAGCCCGTGTGGCTATGCGACGATCTTGAGCGTCGCATGCGCACACGGGTTTTTTTCCACAATCAAGCCGGCTGTTATTACAGCATGGCTTTCAGCAGACGCGCCATTTCGGACGGGTTCTTGGTAACGGTGATGCCGCAAGCTTCCATGATTTCCAGTTTGGCTTGTGCGGTGTCGGCGCCGCCGGAGATCAGCGCGCCGGCGTGGCCCATGCGCTTGCCCGGAGGAGCGGTTACACCGGCGATGAAGCCGACGACCGGTTTTTTCATGTTGTCTTTGATCCAGTAAGCCGCGTTGGCTTCGTCAGGACCACCGATTTCGCCGATCATGATGACCGCGTCGGTATCAGGATCGTCGTTGAACATCTTCATGACGTCGATGTGCTTCAGACCGTTGATCGGGTCGCCGCCGATGCCGACTGCCGACGATTGGCCCAGGCCCAGCGCGGTCAGCTGACCGACTGCTTCATAGGTCAGGGTGCCCGAACGCGATACCACGCCGATACGGCCCTTCTTGTGGATGTGGCCTGGCATGATGCCGATCTTGATTTCGTCAGGGGTGATCAGGCCTGGGCAGTTAGGGCCCAGCAGCAGGGTCTTGGAACCTGCTTTGGCCATGCGGTCCTTCAGGGCCATCATGTCGCGAACAGGGATGCCTTCGGTGATGCAGATGGCCAGATCCATTTCGGCTTCGACAGCTTCCCAGATCGCGGCGGCCGCGCCTGCTGGCGGGACGTAGATCACGGACACGTTGGCGCCGGTTTCTTTTTTCGCTTCGGTGACGTTAGCGAAAATTGGGATGCCTTCGAAATCTTCGCCGGCTTTCTTCGGGTTCACGCCTGCGACGAAGGCAGCTTTGCCGTTCGCGTAGTCGCGGCAACCGCGGGTGTGGAATTGACCGGTCTTGCCGGTAATACCTTGGGTAACGACTTTGGTATCTTTATTGATCAGAATGGACATGTTGATTCCTTAATTAAGCTTGACCGGCAGCGGCGGCGACTACGCTCTTCGCTGCATCTTCCATGGTGTCGGCTGCGATGATAGGCAGACCGGAATCGGCCAGCATCTTCTTGCCCAGGTCTTCGTTGGTGCCCTTCATGCGGACCACCAGCGGCACGTTCAGCGACACGGCTTTGACCGCGGTGATCACGCCTTCGGCGATCACGTCGCAGCGCATGATGCCGCCGAAGATGTTGACCAGGATGGCTTTCAGGCCTGGGTTTTTCAGCATGATCTTGAAGGCTTCGGTGACTTTCTCAGCCGTGGCGCCGCCGCCTACGTCCAGGAAGTTGGCTGGCTCGCCGCCGAACAGCTTGATGGTGTCCATGGTGGCCATGGCCAGGCCGGCGCCGTTCACCAGGCAGCCGATGTTGCCGTCCAGGGAGATGTAGGCCAGGTCGAATTTCGATGCTTCGACTTCGGCTGGATCTTCTTCGTCCAGGTCGCGGTAAGCGACGATTTCCGGTTGACGGAACAGCGAGTTGGCGTCGAAGTTGAACTTGGCGTCCAGTGCGATGACCTTGCCCGAACCGGTCAGGATCAGCGGGTTGATTTCGGCCAGCGACGAGTCGGTTTCCCAGTAGGCTTTGTACAGGCCTTTCAGGTTGGCGACGGCGTCGGCGATCGAAGCTTCCGGTACGCCGATCTTGGCGGCGATGCCAGCGGCTTCAGCGTCGGTCAGGCCGACCGATGGGTCGATGGCGATCGAGTGGATCAGCTCCGGGTGGGACTCGGCGACTTCTTCGATGTCCATGCCGCCTTCGGAGGAAGCCATCAGCACGACGCGCTGCGATACGCGGTCGGTAACCATCGACACGTACAGTTCTTTCTTGATGTCCGCGCCTTCTTCGATCAGCAGGCGGCGTACTTTCTGGCCTTCAGGGCCGGTCTGGTGCGTGACCAGCTGCATGCCCATGATTTGCTCGGCGTATTCCTTGACTTGCTCCAGCGACTTGGCGACTTTCACGCCGCCGCCTTTACCACGGCCACCGGCGTGGATCTGTGCTTTCACAACCCAGACCGGGCCGCCCAAGGTTTCAGCAGCTTTGACTGCTTCTTCAACGGACATGCACGGAATACCGCGCGGAACCGTCACTCCGTATTTTCGGAGGATTTCTTTGCCTTGATACTCATGGATTTTCATGCTGGCTTCCCTTCTGATGCTGATGTGTAAAAATCGGTTGATACTGCGAAATGTGTGAAACTGGTAAGCAGGGATTGCTACGCGCCACCTGGTGCTGCTTTGGCCACCCAGCGCGGGTAAAACTGCGCCACTGCCCCGCCGTCGGTGCGCAGGGCATGGCATTTGTCGAGTTGAAACGGCTTGTGGCGCGGCACGCCTTGGTCTTCGGTAGCCGCGTCGTTGGTCGACCAGACATCGTTGGCGAACGCCTGCACCGCGGCCGTGGGCAGGATCTGCGCCAGTTCGGTCAGGTGGGTGCAGCCGGCGGTGCCGGCCAGGCGTTGCTTGAGCTCGTGGCGGAAACCCTTCATCAGGTTCAGGCCGACGAGCTGTGTTTTGTAATCGGGGGCGATGGTGTCGCAGTAACCGGGATACGGCACGGCATCGGATGCGGCTTCGGCATCGACGATGGTCAGTTGCAGATCGACGGTCAAACGCAGGTGCAGGTCGTGCAGGGGGGTGCCGGCAGCGCGCGGGCCGGAGGCCAGCATGGTGTCGATGACTTTGATGTCGGTGATATGGGCGTCAAGATCCCACAGGCCGTCATCGCGCGCGTACGCTTGGACGGCAATTGCACGCGTGTGCCGCAGCGCACGTCGGGTAACTGGGGTTGACAGGGACATAAGACCGATGCCGCTCTCGCGACAGAAATTTAGTAAGCAGCCATGTGCTGAATCGCACGTGTCCGCAGCTTCTACGGACAACTACCGCACCTGCGGCGCTGCAAAAACCCCAAAAGTGTAGCACATCAAGACCTCCTGTTGCGTCAGAACATATCTTTTGGACGGAAATATGGGCGTTTTGAGAGTTTTATTACAAGAAATTCATAGGTCTTATTTCAGTCATGGAAACATTGCATGGTGCGGCGCGGCAGCGGCTCAATCGTCTTCCGGCGCGCCCTTGAGCGCGGTCTGCACGGCGCGCTGGGAAAATCCCCGCTGCAGCAGGAAGCGCATCTGCTTGTTGCGTTCCTGCGGATCGGCGGCCACGGTGCCGAACTTGCGGTTCCACACTTCCACGCAGCGCTCGGTCTCCCCCTCGGCCAGGCCGGCCTTGAGCTCCTGCAGCTCCTCGCCCTTGATGCCGTGGCTTTGCAGCTCGGCGACGATGCGGCTGTTGCCGAAGCGGGCCGAGCGGCGGTGGATCAGCGCTTCCGAGAAGCGCTCCTGCGACAGCCAGTTGTTCTTTTCCAGCAGGTCGAGCAGGGCTTCGACGTCGTCGCCCTCCTCCGCGTAGCGCGCCAGCTTGCGGCCCAGCTCCATGCGGCTGTGTTCGCGCATCGATAGGAAGCGCAACGCGCGTGCCTTCAGGCTGAGTTGCGGTGCTGCCATAAAATCCTCCGCACAATGAGAAAACCACCGGCTGAGTTAACAGCGCGGTGGTCGATCCGTCACGCCCGCGCACGCGGGAGTCTATAGAGCGCATGCTCAGCATGGATTCCGCAGCGGCGGACCGCCGCGTGCGCGGGAATGACGGGTTTTAGGCGGCGTCGGCCTTGTCGCCCTTGTCCGCTTTATCCGCCTTGTCGACGGATTTCAGCTTGACCACGGTGTTGTCGGTGGCCAGCGGCGGCAGTGCCCGCACGCCCAGCGATTCGCGGACCTTGTTTTCGATTTCCCACGCCAGCTCAGGACGCTCCTGCAGGAAGATACGGGCGTTGTCCTTGCCCTGGCCGACGCGCTCGCCGTTGTAGCTGTACCACGAACCGGACTTCTCGACGATCTTCGCTTCCACGCCCAGATCAAGAATTTCGCCCTCGCGCGAGGTGCCCGCGCCGTACAGGATGTCGAAGTGCGCTTCCTTGAACGGCGGCGCGATCTTGTTCTTGACGACCTTGACCTTGGTCTCGTTGCCGATCACCTCGTCGCCCGATTTGATCGAGCCGGTGCGGCGGATGTCCAGACGCACGGAGGCGTAGAACTTCAGCGCGTTGCCGCCGGTGGTGGTTTCCGGGCTGCCGAACATGACGCCGATCTTCATGCGGATCTGGTTGATGAAGATGACCAGGGTGTTGGTGCGGTTGATCGAACCGGTCAGCTTGCGCAGCGCCTGGGACATCAGGCGCGCTTGCAGGCCGGGCAGCGAATCGCCCATGTCGCCCTCGATCTCGGCGCGCGGCGTCAGCGCCGCGACGGAGTCGACCACGACCATGTCCACCGAGCCGGAGCGCACCAGCGCGTCGCAGATTTCCAACGCCTGTTCGCCCGTGTCCGGCTGCGAGATCAGCAGCTCGTGCAGGTTGACGCCCAGTTTCTGCGCATAGCCCACGTCCAGCGCGTGCTCGGCGTCGATGAAGGCGCAGGTGCCGCCCAGCTTCTGCATTTCCGCGATGGTTTGCAGGGTCAGCGTGGTTTTACCGGACGATTCAGGACCGTAGATTTCCACCACGCGGCCGCGCGGCAGGCCGCCGACGCCCAGCGCGATGTCCAGGCCCAGCGAGCCGGTCGACACCACTTGCACGTCCTCGATCGGCGCGTTGGCGTCCATGCGCATTACGGAGCCTTTGCCGAATTGCTTTTCAATCTGGGCCAGCGCGGCGGCCAGCGCCTTAGCCTTTTCAGATGCAGGTACAACAGCTTTTTTATCGTCCATAATGTTCTTTCAACCAGTGAGTGGGTGCAAATTCTGGGTGCAAATTCGCTGAATTCGTCGGTACAGGCAGCACTGTATAAAAAAACAGTGCTTAATGCAAGCACGATTTTTAAACAATTTTGAGATAGCACAAAAACTCGCCACCCTGCGCGAAATGCAACACAATACAAACTTCTGCAGCCGGAGTGTTTTACATGCGTATTTTACTTGCCGAGGATGACAGCGTACTGGCCGACGGCCTGACCCGCTCGCTACGCCAGTCCGGCTACGCCATCGATTGCGTCGGCAACGGCCAGGAGGCCGACACCGCCCTGTCGACCCAGGAATTCGACCTGCTGATCCTCGACCTGGGCCTGCCCAAGCTGTCCGGGCTGGAGGTGCTGCGCCGCCTGCGCGCGCGTTCCTCGCTGCTGCCGGTGCTGATCCTGACGGCGGCCGATTCGATCGAGCAGCGCGTCAACGGCCTCGACCTGGGCGCCGACGACTACATGGCCAAACCCTTCGCGCTGTCCGAGCTGGAGGCGCGGGTGCGCGCGCTGACCCGGCGCGGCGCCGGCGGCGGCGCCACCGTGGTCAGGCACGGGCCGCTCAGCTACGACCAGGTCGGCCGCAGCGCCTACATCAACGACCAGATGCTGGACCTGTCGGCGCGCGAGCTGGGCCTGCTGGAAATCCTGCTGGCGCGCAGCGGCCGGCTGGTGTCCAAGGAACAGCTGGTCGACCACCTGTGCGAGTGGGGCGAGGAAGTGAGCAACAACGCCATCGAGGTCTATGTGCACCGGCTGCGCAAGAAGATCGAGGTGGGCGGCATCCGCATCGCCACGGTGCGCGGACTGGGCTACTGCCTGGAGAAATTCTCGGACGCCGCCAAGTGACGCCGCCGGCCTCGCCACCGCAGCAGGATCTGGAGTACCAGCCGCCGGCGGCCGAGGCGGACGACGAGATCCAGCATTCGCTGTTCGGCGAGATCCTGGACTGGATGCTGGCGCCGCTGCTGCTGCTGTGGCCGATGAGCATCGCGATCACCTACCTGGTGGCCAAGTCCATCGCCAACCAGCCGTTCGACCACGCGCTGGAGGACAGCGTGACCGTGCTGGCCCAGCAGGTGCGCGCGGTGGACGGCAAGGTCATCAAGGGCCTGTCCGGCCCGGCGCGCGACATCCTGCGCGCCGACGATGTCGACAGCGTCTATTTCCAGATCCAGGGCCCGCACGGCGAGCACGTCGACGGCGACCGCGACCTGCCGCCGCCGGTCATCGACGAGGACGACAAGCCGCGCAGCAGCGTGCGCTTCCGCAACGACACCATGCACGGCACGCCGGTGCGCGTGGCCTACGCCTATGTGCGGCTGGAGCGCGACGCGGTCGACGATCCGCAGCTGGCGCTGGTGCAGGTGGCCGAGACGCTGGAGAAGCGCGGCCAGCTGGCCAACGCCATCATCAAGGGCGTGATCCTGCCGCAATTCATCATCCTGCCCATCGTGCTGGCCCTGGTGTGGTTCGCGCTGGCGCGCGGGCTGTCGCCGCTGGCGCAGCTGCAGGAGCGCATCCGCGCGCGCAGTTCGGACGACCTCAGCCCCATCGCCTCCAACCAGGTGCCGGAGGAGATCTCGCCGCTGGTCACCTCGCTCAACGACATGCTGGCGCGGCTGTCGTTGTCGATCGAGATGCAGAAGCGCTTCATCGCCGACGCCGCGCACCAGATGCGCACGCCGCTGGCGGGCATGCGCATGCAGTCCGAACTGGCGCTGCGCCAGACCGACCGCGGCGAAATCCACCGCTCGCTGGAGCAGCTGGCCAAGAGCTCGGAAGCCGCCACCCGCCTGGTCAACCAGCTGCTGGCCCTGGCCCGCGCCGAGAACCAGCCGCAGGCCGGCACCGCCATGCTGCCGCTGGAATTGTCCGAGCTGGCGCGCAGCGCGGTGCAGGACTGGGTGCCGGCCTCGTTCGCACAGCACATCGACCTGGGCTACGAGGCGCCGGCCGAGCCGGTGCACATCGTCGGCAACCCGACCATGCTGCGCGAGCTGCTGTCCAACCTGATCGACAACGCGCTGCGCTACACGCCCACCGGCGGCAGCGTCACCGTGCGGGTGCGCGGCGACGCCGAGCACGGCTTCCTGGAGGTCGAGGACACCGGCCCCGGCATCGCCCAGGCCGAGCGCGGGCGGGTGTTCGAACGCTTCTACCGCATCCTCGGCAACAAGGCCGAGGGCAGCGGCCTGGGCCTGGCCATCGTGCGCGAGATCGCCCAGCAGCACGGCGCCGAGGTCGACATCTACAACAACCCGCGCGCGCAGCAATCGAAGCTGCCGGGCGCACTGTTCCGGCTGACCTTCCCGTTGCCGCCGCGTCCGCAGGAACCGGAAAGCGAGCCGCCGTACTATGGATAAGCCCCTGATCCGCGCCCGCCACTGGGAGCGCACGCGCCGCCTGACCGCGCTCCTGCTGCTGGCCTGGCTGGCGACCGGCTTTTGCGCCGCCTTCTTCGCCCGCGAGCTGGCCGGCCTGAGCGTGTTCGGCTGGCCGCTGTCGTTCTACCTGGCGGCGCAGGGCGCGTCGCTGGCCTACCTGGCCATCCTGGCCGTGTACGCCTGGCGCATGCGCAAGCTGGACCGGGCGGCGGCGGCGGAGCAGCGCGCGTGAAGGCCTCCCGCAGCTTCTTCCAGCGCCTGCGCAGCTACTACCTGCTGTTCGCCGGCGGCTTCGCCTGCTTCCTGGTGGCGCTGTCGGTGCTGGAGCAGGAGGGCATGTCGCGCACCTGGATCGGCTACCTGTTCATGTTCGCCACCATCGTGCTGTACGCGTCGATCGGCGTGCTGAGCCGCACCTCCAACGTGCTCGAATACTATGTGGCCGGACGCCGCGTGCCGGCCATGTTCAACGGCATGGCCACCGCCGCCGACTGGATCTCCGCCGCCAGCTTCATCAGCCTGGCCGGCGGCCTCTACCTGCACGGCTTCGACGGCCTGGCCTACATCATGGGCTGGACCGGCGGCTACTGCCTGGTGGCGCTGCTGATCGCGCCCTACCTGCGCAAGTTCAGCCAGTACACCATCCCCGACTTCCTGGCCGCCCGCTACGGCGGCGGCGACGGCGAGGGACGCGGCGGACGCGCGGTGCGCGTCCTGGCGGTCTGCGCCACCATCATCGTCTCCTTCACCTACGTGGTGGCGCAGATCTACGCGGTCGGCCTGATCGCCTCGCGCTTCACCGGCGTCGATTTCTCGGTCGGCATCTTCCTCGGCCTGGCCAGCATCCTGGTCTGCTCCTTCCTGGGCGGCATGCGCGCCATCACCTGGACCCAGGTGGCGCAATACATCATCATCCTGGTGGCCTTCCTGATGCCGGCCATCTGGCTGTCCGGCAAACACACCGACAACCCCATTCCGCAACTGGCCTACGGCAAGCTGCTGCCCAAGCTGAGCGCGCGCGAAAACGTGCTGCAGAACGATCCGAAGGAGGCCGAGGTGCGCGCCATCTTCCGTCAGCGCGCCGACGAGCTCGACGCCCGCCTGCGCGCGCTGCCGGCCGCGTGGGAGGCGGGCCGCATCGAGCTCCAGCGCAAGCTCGACCGCGTCAAGCTGCACAACGCCTCGCTGCTGGAAATCCGCAACGCCGAGCGCGCGCTGATCGCCTATCCGAAGAACGCCGACGAGGCCGCGCGCAGCTGGAGCGAGGCGCGCGACCAGAACCTGGCGCGCGCCGAGCCGATCACGCCGCACGCCACGCCCTACCCCGGCGACGCCGAAACCTCGGACATCAAGCGCAACAACTTCCTGGCGCTGGTGTTCTGCCTGATGCTGGGCACGGCCGCGCTGCCGCACATCCTGATGCGCGCCTACACCACGCCGTCGGTGCACGAGACGCGCGTGTCGGTGTTCTGGACGCTGTTCTTCATCCTGCTGATCTACCTGACCATTCCGGCGCTGGCGGTGCTGGTCAAGTACGACATCTACAACGCGCTGGTCGGCAGCGACTACGCGCACCTGCCCAACTGGGTGTCGTACTGGGCCAACGTGGACAAGGCCAATCCGCTGTTCAGCATCAGCGACATCAACCACGACGGCGTGGTGCAGCTGGCCGAGATCACCATCGACGCCGACGTGCTGGTGCTGGCCACGCCGGAGATCGCCGGCCTGCCCTATGTGGTGTCCGGCCTGGTGGCGGCGGGCGGTTTGGCCGCAGCGCTGTCGACCGCCGACGGTTTGCTGCTGGCGATTTCCAACGCGCTGTCGCACGACGTCTACTACAAGATCGTCGACCGCGGCGCCTCGACCCAGAAGCGGGTGACCATCTCCAAGCTGCTGCTGCTGGGCGTGGCCTTCATCGCCGCCTACGCCGCCTCGCAAAAGCCGGGCGACATCCTGTCGCTGGTGGGCGCGGCGTTCTCGCTGGCGGCGTCGGCGCTGTTCCCGGCGCTGGTGCTGGCGGTGTTCTGGAAGCGCGCCAACTACCAGGGCGCGCTGGCCGGCATGGCGACCGGCTTCGCGGTCTGCCTGTACTACATGTTGCACGCCAATCCCACGCTGGGCGGCAGCGTGGCCGGGCAATGGTTCCACATCGCGCCCATCTCGGCCGGCATCTTCGGCGTGCCGGCCGGCCTGCTGACGATGGTCGCGGTCAGCCTGCTGACGCCGGCGCCGGCGCCCCAGACCGGCGCGCTGGTCGACTACATCCGCGCGCCGGAACTTTAAGATACACAGCCGGCGTGGCGGATTTGATAACTTGGTGCTATTGTGCCGGCATCGTCCATTTCAAATTCGCCTATGAACCTGCGCCCTCTCCTGCTGCTGGCCTTCGCCGCCAGCCAGGCTTTCCACGCCGTCCTGGCCGCCGACGCGCCGCCGTCCCGCCCATCGGTCGAAGACTTCTTCGGCAATCCGGCATTCAACGAAGCGCAGCTCTCGCCCAGCGGCAAATTCCTGGCCGTCAAGGTCGGTTCCAAGGACAAGCGCGACCGCCTGGCCGTGGTGGAGCTGGGGCCGAACACGGTCAACGTGGTGGGCAACTTCAGCGACGCCGACATCGGCCGCTTCCAGTGGATCAGCGACGAACGGCTGGCCTTCACCGCCGCCGACCACCAGTTGGGCCAGGGCGACCAGCGCTACGCGCCCGGCCTGTACGCGATCAACCGCGACGGCAGCAACTTCCGCCAGCTGGCCATGCGCAACGGCCAGCCCTTCATCAGCGCCGGCTCGGGCAGCTCGCTGACGCGTGAGCTGCTGCCGTGGCACACCTATATGCTGGACCAGCCTGGCGCCCAGGACTCGGAATACATGTACGTGCTCAACATGAGCATCAGCGGCCCCGGCCAAGTGGACCGTGTCGACCTGCAGCGCATTAACACCCTGACCGGGCGCGTGGCGACCACCGTCCCCCGCCCCGGCGACAGCATGAGCTGGCTGCTCGACAGCAAGGGCGAGCCGCGCCTGACGGAAACCGTGAAGGAGCGCACCACCGAGGTCTGGTACCGCGATCCGGCCACCAACGCATGGCGCAAGCTGACCGGCTTCGACAGCTACACCGGCGGCAAGAACGCCTTCACGCCGCTGGCGTTCGGGCCGGACGGCACGCTGTACGTGATCACGAACAAGCACAGCGACCTCATGGCGATCCACAGCTACAACCTGGCCACCAACACCATCTCCGAGGAGCCCATCGTCAAGCTGGACGGTTACGACTTCCGCGGCCGCCTGATCATGGAGCGCGACAAGATCCTCGGCGTGCGCTACAAGACCGACGCCGCCGGCACGGTCTGGTTCGACCCGGCCATGAAGGCGATGCAGGACAAGGTCGACACCATGCTGCCCAACACCATCAACCTGCTGACGCCGCCGACCCAGCCGCAGGCGCCGTGGGTGCTGGTGCGCGCGTTCAGCGACGTGTGGCCCTCGCGCAGCTTCCTGTACAACCGCGACACCCAGCAGCTGTCCGCCATCGGCGCCAGCTATCCGAGCATCAATCCGACGCAGATGGCGCACAAGGTCATGGTGCACTACAAGGCACGCGACGGCCTCGACATCCCGGCCTGGCTGACCGTGCCGCAGGGCGGCGGCAAGAACCTGCCGATGGTGGTGCTGGTGCACGGCGGCCCGTACGTCCGCGGCGGCGACCTGGAGTGGGAGCCGCAGGCGCAGTTCCTGGCCTCGCGCGGCTACGCGGTACTGGAGCCCGAGTACCGCGGCAGCACCGGCTTCGGCAAGCGCCACTACCGCGCCGGCTGGAAGCAATGGGGCTTGAAGATGCAGGACGATATCGCCGACGGCGCGCGCTGGGCCATCGCCCGCGGCACGGCCGACGCCAGGCGCATCTGCATCGCCGGCGCCAGCTACGGCGGCTACGCCACGCTGATGGGCCTGATCAACGATCCCGACCTGTACAAGTGCGGCATCGACTGGGCCGGCGTCACCGACATCAACCTGATGCACGACGGCCACTGGGCCTATGTGTCGGACTTTTCGGAAGGCTGGAAGCAGTACGGCATCCCGGAACTGGTGGGCGATCCGGTCAAGGATGCCGAGCAGCTGAAGGCCACGTCGCCGCTGCTGCAGGCGGCGCGCATCAAGCAACCGCTGCTGCTGGCCTACGGCGGCGCCGACCAGCGCGTACCGCTGCCGCACGGCACCAAGTTCTACAAGGCGGTCAAGCAGACCAACCCCGATGTCGAGTGGGTCGAGTACCCGGACGAGGGCCACGGCTGGGCGCTGCCGAAGAACCGCTTCGACTTCTGGACCCGGGTCGAAAAATTCCTCGACAAGAATATCGGCGCCGGGGCGCAACGATGAGCGTGGCGCGCACGCTGCTGCTGGCCGCGCTCGCGCTGACCTCCGCCTGCCACGCGCAGGCCGCGCCGCCGCCCGTGGCCAGCTTCTTCGCCAACCCCGCGTTCAACGGCGCCGTGCTCTCGCCCAACGGCCGCTACCTGGCCGCCTTCATCGGCGCCGGCGACAAGCGCGACGGCCTGGCCGTGGTCGACCTGAACGACCTGAGCGCCCACATGGTGGCGCAGTTCAACGACACCGACATCGGCCAGGCGCATTGGGTCAACAACGAGCGCCTGCTGTTCAGCACAGTGGACAAGAGCGTCGGCCGGCGCGACGTGCGCTTCGGTCCCGGCCTGTTCGTGGTCGAGCGCGACGGCAAGCGCTTCCGCCAGCTGGCCAAGCGCAACAACCCGTTCTTCCAGAACGGCGACGGCGGCCGCGAACTGCTGCCGTGGCACACCTTCATGCTGGACCAGCCCGGCGCGCAGGACAGCGACGAGGTCTACGTCACCGACGCCGACATCCGCGGCGCCGGCATCCTGGCCGCGTCCGACCTGCTGCGGCTGAACACGCGCACCGGCCTCACCCACGCGGTCGAGCATCCGGGCGTGGCGCGCGGCTGGCTGCTGGACCAGCACGGCCAGCCGCGCCTGGTCGAGACGCTGGACGGCAACACCGAGGCCATCCACTACCTGGACCCGGCCACCAGCCAGTGGCGCACGCTGGCCAGCTTCAACGCCTACACCGGCGGCGCCGGCGGTTTCGATCCGCTGGCCTTCGGCCCGGACGGCACGCTGTACGTGACCGCCCGCGCCGGCCACGACCGCAGCGCGCTGTACCGCTACGACCTGGCCCACAACAAGCTGTCCGAGCAACCGATCGTGACGCTGGACGGTTTCGACTTTCGCGGCCACCTGATCGTCAGCAATAACCGCCTGCTGGGCGTGCGGGTGCACGGCGACGCCGAGGGCACGGTCTGGTTCGACGCCGGCATGAAGGCGCTGCAAAAGACGGTGGACGCCATCCTGCCCGGCACCATCAACCTGGTCACCCCGGCCAGCCGGCCGGAGACGCCGTGGATGCTGGTGCAATCGTATTCGGACAAGCAGCCCTTGCGCACGCTGGTGTTCAACACCGAGACCAAACGCATGAGCGAGGTCGGCAACCTGGCGCCTCTGATCAAGCCGGCCGACATGGGCAGCCGCGAGCTGGTGCACTACACCGCGCGCGACGGCCTCGACATCCCAGCCTGGCTGACCCTGCCGCCGGGCGGGCACGACAAGAACCTGCCGATGGTGGTGCTGGTGCACGGCGGCCCGTTCATGCGCGGCGGCAGCTGGAACTGGAACGCCGACGCGCAGTTCCTGGCCACGCGCGGCTACGCGGTGCTGGAGCCGGAATTCCGCGGCAGCGTGGGCTTCGGCGACGCGCACTTCCGCGCCGGTTGGAAGCAATGGGGGCTGAAGATGCAGGACGATATCGCCGACGGCACGCGCTGGGCCATCGCCCAGGGCACGGCCGACGCCAGGCGCGTCTGCATCGCCGGCGCCAGCTACGGCGGCTACGCCACGCTGATGGGCCTGATCAACGATCCCGACCTGTACCAGTGCGGCATCGACTGGGTGGGCGTGACCGACATCGACCTGCTGTACGACAGCGGCTGGCGCTACGCCTCCGACCTGCCGCAGGGCTGGAAACAGTACGGCATGCCGGCGCTGATCGGCGACCGGGTCAAGGACGCGGCGCAGCTGCAGGCCACCTCGCCGCTGCGGCAGGCGGCGCGCGTGACGCAGCCGCTGCTGCTGGCCTATGGCGGCGCCGACGTGCGGGTGCCGCTCAACCACGGGCTGAAGTTCTACGACGCGGTCAAGGCCGGCAATCCGCACGTCGAGTGGATCGAATATCCGGAGGAAGGCCACGGCTGGGCGCTGCCGAAGAACCGCATCGACTTCTGGACCAGGGTGGAGAAATTCCTCGACAAGAATATCGGCGCGCGCTGAAAGTCGCGCTATAGTTGCGGCAGGCCTGTTCAACGTCTACGGAGGAGCGCGCATGTCGTCGGGAAAAATTCTGGTCGCACAGGGAGGCGGTCCCACCGCCGTCATCAACCAGTCGCTGGCGGGCGTGGTGCTGGAGGCGCGCCGCTTCCGCGACGTCACCCGCGTCTACGGCGCGCTGCACGGCGTGCGCGGCATCATCAACGAGGACCTGGTCGACCTGACCCGCGAGACCAGCCACAACCTGGAGCTGGTGGCGGCCACGCCGTCGTCGGCGCTGGGCTCGACGCGCGACAAGCCGGACCTGGCCTATTGCACGGAAATCTTCAAGGTCCTGCGCGCCCACGAGATCGAGCAGTTCTACTACATCGGCGGCAACGACTCGTCCGACACGGTGCGCATCGTCAGCGAGCAGGCGCAGCAGGCTGGCTATCCGCTGCGTTGCATCCACATCCCCAAGACCATCGACAACGACCTGGTCGGCAGCGACCACACGCCGGGCTTCCCGTCGGCGGCGCGCTTTGTCGCGCAGGCCTTTGCCGGCGCCAACCTGGACAACGCCTCGCTGCCCGGCGTGTACGTGGGCGTGGTGATGGGCCGCCACGCCGGCTTCCTCACGGCCGCCTCGGCGCTGGGCAAGAAGTTCCCGGACGACGGCCCGCACCTGATCTACCTGCCCGAGCGCGTGTTCTCGCTGGAGCGGTTCCTGGCCGACGTCAAGGCCACCTACGCGCGCTACGGCCGCTGCGTGATCGCCGTGTCCGAGGGCATCCATGACGCGTCGGGCGAGCCGATCGCCAGCCTGCTGGCCAAGGAGGTCGAGCGCGACGCGCACGGCAACGTGCAGCTGTCGGGCACGGGCGCGCTGGCCGACCTGCTGTGCGACGAGATCAAGGCCAAGCTGGGCATCAAGCGCGTGCGCGGCGACACCTTCGGCTACCTGCAACGCTCCTTCATCGGCTGCGTGTCGGACGTGGACCAGCGCGAGGCGCGCGAGGTCGGCGAAAAAGCGGTACAGTTCGCCATGTGGGGCGGGCGCGACGGCTCGGTGGCGATCAAGCGCACCGGCTTTTACTCGGTCGACTACGAGCTGATGGCGCTGGCCGACGTGGCCGGCAAGACGCGAGTGATGGAGGACGAGTTCATCAGCGCCAGCGGCACCGACGTAACCGACGCGTTCAGGCTGTACCTGCGCCCGTTGCTGGGTTCCGGCATGCCCGACGCCTTCCGCCTGCGGCCGTCGCCGGTGGAAAAAATTCTGAAAAAATAGGAGATGAAGATGAGCATATTCCCACGCAGCCTGGTGCTGGCCATGCTGGCGGGCGCCGCAGTGAGCGCCTCTGCGCAAAACGCCAACCAGCCACCGCCGCCGCAGCACGACGGCAAGCGCGGCCCGCCGCAGGAAGCGATCGACGCCTGCAAGGGCAAGGCCGAAGGCGTCAAGGTCACCTTCAAGGGCCGGCGCGGCGAGGACGTCAAAGGCGTCTGCAAGAGGATGCGTGAAGGCGTGGTGGCAGTCCCTGAAGGCGGCATGCCGCCGCCACCGCCGGACCAGCGTAAGTAGGAACTTTATGTTCTTTGTGGAGGCGCGAAGTTCCGGATGAATTCCTTTGCGTCCTCCACATGTTCATTCGCGGCGTCCTGGACCAGCTGCCACCCCAGCTGGGATTTCTTATCGAACCCGTGTGAGCCGTAATAGAGATTGCGGCCATGTTCGAATTTCGCCTTGGGATAACCCAGCTTGGCCGCGCACTCAAAAAAATACCCCGCCTTGAGTTCGTCCTTGCCCACCAAATCTCCGCTATCGTAGCAAACGCCGAGGGCGTATAAAGCCGGCGCATAACCCAGCTCGGCAGACTTCTTCAAGAAGCGAATACTCCTCTCTTCAAATTGCTCGTCCGACTCCTCGTCGACCGAACTAAAGGTGGACGCAAGAAACAAAGCCTCAGGATCAGCGCTGGCCACCAAAGGGGCGAGCAGTTGAGATGCCTCCGAAATGTCGCCGCGATCCAATGCCAAGCGTGCCTTGGCAAGAATTTTCGCATTATCCATGAGGAATAACCCTTTCACCCTTGGGACCGGTGCAACGACATTGCACATGATGCGTTGATTTCGCCCCCAATTTCTCTTTCGCGGATTTTTCAGCCGATCTCTTCGCTTCAAGCAAGGTCTTGGCTTTTCCTTTGGCGATGACGGATTGCTTGTTGCCTATCGAATGGTTGTCGAGGCACCGTCCATCTCTGTTGGCCCGGCAATTGCAAACCCAGCCACCGTTCCACGGCGCGGGATAGGGAATATGGCTGGCAGCCGTCTTAACCAAAGACGATTGCATAGCGTATGCCTTAGCCACCCAAAACGCCATATCAGAGTAGTTATAGTGCTTGCCCCGTTCCGTGTCAAACGATAGGACAGCAACAGCCGGCTCAAAAAAGACCGGCCACGCTACAAGCACTCTCCTACCATCAAGCCGTCGACTGTCATCTGATCGCAAAGCCATGCGCCTTCTCCGACGTATTCTTCCGTTGAAGACTTTACGCGGCATCGGAGATCGCACATTGAAACGTATCGAAGATTGCGTCGGCATTTTGAGATGCTAATCGGCGTGCACGTCACGATAGACGAGCATATCGATCAGGCGCTCTTCCTTGTCCGCATCGAAGCCGCAGGTAGCCTCATCCTGAGCCTCCGCCAAGCCTCGTTTATCCATTACGCGTTAGGCAGGCTACCTCGCTTCAGGGGCAAATCTAATTCAGCCACCACGGCCGCTTTTGCCCGAACAATTTTTCTCGACGCGAACGACTCCACTTATCCAAGCGATCATTCAATTCCGCATGTAGCGTCACGAAGAATCGGCCGAAAGGACTAGCCGCATCAGAGCCAAATGACCACCTCTGATATCGGACATCAGCTATCTTCAAGAACAAGCGCGAATGCATCCAGAATTCTTCTTTCGACAGCGCGTTCTTCATCAACTCAAACCAGTGGCGCGCCCATCGATTTCGTTGGTAAGCCTGCCAAGCAGCTTCATGTGCCCCTCCAATCATCCCGGTCGCTCCTGCGTATTGCTCCAGCAAGCGCTGGGATTGCGGGCACTCGTCTCGGAAGCCAGCAACCGTGAGAGCACGGCAAAGATTAACTGGCTCCCCAACAGCTAACTGCCAAGCGATATATGCCACGGGTTGATGAAGGAACCTCCGGGCGTCTGGGGCGCTGGTGAAAATCTTCTTGAACCATCGCTCGTTACTCATGCGTGCATGACTTAAAGACGCGAGAGGATTGTTCAGTTTCGCCAGCATCTCAGCCTGTATCTGGTTGCTGACCTTGGTTTCCAATTCAGAAAGCGCGACCTCTATTTCCTGCGCTCGCTCTGGAAGATTTTTTATAAAAAATTGCCGAGCCACCTCGCCAGCTAGAGACAGCAACACTACCAACGCTGGCCTACCTGAAACAGATTCGTCCCAATCTAATAACAGCAACTCTATTCCTATATCGTCACATGCCCTCGTATAGAACTCGGTGTGCTGTGCGCTTACTGGGCATGTGGTAGCGAGCACGAAAAGGGCGATATGCTCAACACCCCGCACACCAAGCTCCAACAACTTGTCCGAAACAGTATGCCTCGTCAGATCACCAACGTATCGCTTGGCTTCAAAATACACGCTTCCATCGTCACCGTCTCGCCCCCCTTGTGAACCGCTAGAAGCCAATCTAAATGGACGTCCGCAAGCGTCTGTCAAAATCTCAGCAACTAACCCTTCAAAGCCATTTTTCCCTGAAGGATTCAAAGCGAACATGCCTTCTCGAAGCACCTCTAAGTAGCCGGGTGGTTGACCAGTGCCATCTGGATTTTTTCCTGAGATTGATTGCATGTGTTCGCGAACGAAGAAAGTCTGAACAGTGGATAGCCGTTGACCGAACCTGGGTTCAGTCGCAGGCAGAGGATTCTAAGTAGAATACCACTTTGCCCTCAGGAATCCAGCTGGGGAATTTTTCTCGGCATGAGACGCCCTCTAGATACGCAGATTGCGATAAGAGAATTTACCCAGCGCTGTACATAACGTGTAGAGCGCGCCAGCTTCCGGCGACAATCCCAACGGTACCCCCCAGCTGAATCCGACCAGCACCACGACACCCGCAGTCGCTCGTTCGCAAGACGTCAGGTACTGATGCGCCTGTGGCGGGCTTGACCGGGCCACAAGCGCGCGCGACGACAGCGCTGGTCAGGCGATCGACAGGTTGTCGAAAGTGGAGCTGTTCAACAAACGGTTGTCGTGCGACAGGACCTCCAGCCCGGTGAACAGCGCGGCCGGCAGGTTGAGGCTGACGCTGCCCACCGCCCGCCAGTTCACGCCGTCCGCCGAAATGAAACCGGTGAAGACAGCACCCACCCGCGTCAGCCGGACCCAGTACGGCGCCGTGCATGCCACCGTGGAACCGATCTGCGTGCTGGCGTAGCCGTTGGCGCCGCGGTAGACCATCTGCGCGCCGTGTCCGGGCGTGATCGTCATCGTCACGTGCGCCGCGTTGGCGTCCAGGTTGGCGCGCATCATCACGCCGGATTTGGCCCAGGCATTGGTGTTGGCCTGGCTCGCCACGCGCGCCGTGATCGCGCAGTCGCCATTGCGCAGCGAGGCGGCAAAATGGAAGGCGTCCTCGGTGGCCCACATATCCGCGCCGCTGCCGGTCACCGTCCACACACCGTTGTCCACGCTGACGCCGCCCGGCAAGCCCACCGCGCCGACGTCGGTGTCGATGTCGAACATCACCGCCGACGGCGCCGAGCTGCTCAGCGCCGCGATGCCGCCGGCGTCCATGGCGCCGTGGTAGATGCGGAAGTCGTCGATCATGCCGTTAAAGGTCGTGTCGGCGGCGAACTGCGAGCGGCCGAGCCAGTTCTGCGTCGTATGGCCGATCTGGAATGGCGGGATGACCATGCCGCCGGCGCTCTGCACCAGCACGCCGTTCAGGTACAACGCGCAGTCCGTGCCGCGCAGCGTGACCGCGACATGCACCCATTGCGCGGCGGGCAGCGCGGCCGGGGCGTCGAGCCGGTATTCGCCGTCGCCGCCGTTGAGCGAGGCAACGAAGCCCATCGTGCCGCGCCCGGTGCGTGGCGACAGGAACATATAGTGTTCGGTGTTGCAGCCGAAATCGAAGATCCGGGCCCAGGTCTGTCCGCCGTTCCAGTACACCCAGGCTGCGATCGTGAAGTCGCCAACCGTGTCGACGACGTTGGCCGGCAGGCTGGCGTGGGCGCCGCTGCCGTTGAGGACCAGCGCGCCCGACTGCCCCGTGCGGCCCGCGCCGCAGGCCGCGCCGTCCGTCAGCGTGGCGGCGTGGCCGTGGCCGCTGGCATCCGCGGCGGTGGCGCCGGCGCCCTCGTCAAATTTCAGCAGCGTATGCAGCTTGACGCCCGCGATCGCCACCGCAACGTTCGACGCGGCCGTTTCGCCGGACGGAGTGTTGGCCGTGACCACATAGTAGTAGGTGCCGTCCACCAGATTGGTGTCGGTGTAGGTCAGCAGATCGCTGATGCCGGTGGCGACCACGGCGTAGGGTCCGGCCGGGCTCTTGGCGCGCTTGACGTTGTAGCTGGTCGCGTAGGCGCTGCCCCACCACGACAGCACGATCTGGCCGGCGGTGGTCACGGCGCTCAGGCCGCTCGGCGGCGCGCCCGCCGCGATCGGATCGCGGGTGTACAGCAGCGTGCCGTAACCCAGCTGGTCCCAGGTGCCGCCGGTCTGCGGATAATGCCCGCCCCCTTCCAGTCCCATCCGTTGCACGAACAGCTGTGAGTACGGGGCGGCCAGTCCCATGCGGTTGACGTAGTGGTTGTAGATCAGCGCCCAGGCCGGGCGCTGCAGGCCCTGGGCGCCGGTGGAGAATGTGGTGACGCTGAATCCCCGCACGGCATAGGGCGCGAACGGCACCGTGTAGTAGCTGGTCCCTGATTCGATCAGGTTACCCTTGGCCACGTATTCGCAGCCGGCCAGCACACGGTTATTGTCGTAGCCATACAGGTCGACGCCCTGGTTCCAGGCCATTTCGCAGAGGGCCGCCACCAACGCGACGCTCAGCGTATTGTGTCCCTGGTCGCGCCCGGCCTCCTGGGTCTGGCCGAGATAGCCGGGATGGACATAGTAGACCATCTGCGCGATGGCGCCGTTGCTCAGTCCTTCCTTGAAATAGGTCACCGCCTTGTCGAACTTGGCGCGGTCGTCGCACAGCACCGCGATCGCCATGGCTGCGGCATACCCGCACAAGCCCCAGTTGGAGAACACCTGCAGATTGGCATCTTCGCCTTGGACCATGGGATAAAACACGGTCAGCATCATCTGCTGGAAGGTGGCGATGTCGGCCGCCGCCCAGCCGGAATAGCCGCGCATGATCTCAGCGACGTTGGCGAACTCGTAGCCCTGCAAGCCGGCGGCCAGGAAGCCATCCCAGTGGCCGTCGGTGGTGTGGATTTCGGTGAGCGTGGAGCCCCAGGCGTTCAGGATGGCGACGGCGGTGTTGGCGGCGGCGATATTGCCCGCGATCTTCCACTGCAGCGCGTTCAGGTAGGCTGCCATGATGTCCCACTGCAGATACTGGACGTTGTCGCCATGGACGCCGTCGTTGCGGTAAACCACCGCCCGCGGATTGGGCTTCCAGGTGTTGCTCGCCAGGTTGTTTTGCAACAGCAGGTTCCAGTCGTCTATCCAAGGCGACGCCTTGGCGCCGACTTTCTGGCTCATGCGGTCGAAGTCGGCTTGGGTGTGCAGCAAGCCGGGATGGGCGAAGGCGCCGGAGGTGCTGACCATCGTGCCCGCCAGCAGCCGCGAGCCCGCTTGCGAAGAGGCCGTGGAAGCATCGCCACCGCCGCAACCGGACAGGCCCAGCGGACCAAAAGCGATGAGGCCGAAGGTGCCGGCGCAAAACGTGCGCCGCTCAGGGGAAAAGGGGGTTTTGGTGTGTGTCATGAGTATGCGGAGTGAGTGTGGTTCATGCATACCGGATCGACAGGAAATCCGCCGCGCCAGCGACGCGGCATCCCGCAGCACCTCGGCCTTGCGCCGATCCGGCCTGCCCCTTGCTGAGGTCTCGGACCAGGACGGCAGCCACGCGATCAGCGGGCCGATTATGGCAGGCGATATTGCCACACGGTAACGAATGCCGTTATCGTGCGCGGTGTTGCGCAAAATTATTCGGTGCTTGTTAAAAACTATGACGGCCTCTCTTCGGTGCCGAAAATCTCATGGCCCAGCGCGCAATATTGTTGTTCTGGCACGCCATTTTTACCGTTTGTCGCATTGATCACATCTCGTGGCGTCGAATGCCTTAAGCTCTACAGCTTGCAAATCCGAGAACCTGGAGGACGATGTATATGCGCTTCTTTTACGGCAGAGTCAGCATGGGCGCCATGCTTTTGTCAGGGATGCTCTGCGCGGCTCCCGTCACCAACGCATCCACCACCAAGCCGGCTACGGACGGCCAGACGCTGCGCGACGAGCTCAGGCGACACTACCCTTCGCTGTCGTGGATAGAGCGTTATCGCCAGGCTTACCCGGCAGAGGTGCAAGGCAACAACGCGCTTTGGCGCGCCACCGCGGCACCGGCGCTCGATAACAACGAGCAGCTCATCGACGCCCTGGTCGCCTTGCAGGATCAGCATGTCGCGCTGGCAGACCCCGCAGGCGGCAAACCAGAGACCTTGGGCGTGCTCTTCCGCACAAGCAGCGATGGCGCGATGGTGGTCTGGCGGCGCATCGACCCGTCGGCGGCCACGCTGGCGGAAGGTGAGCAAGTGCTCAGCATCGACGGCGTGCCGGTGGCGCGCTGGCTGGAACAGGCTGCCACGCGTACGTTTGGCGGCAACCGCCGCTCGAGAATGGCCGAGGCGGCCGTGAAGCTGGCGATGGCGTCACGCGCCGAACACGCCGCAACGGGGCTGGCAAACCGCGTGCATTTCACCGTACGTGATGCCGGCGGCACGGAGCGCACAGTCGAGCTGACCTATCAGGCGGTCACCGCGCAAACCGGCGCCGCGATTGCTCAAGCTGTCGAGCGCTCCGATCTCCCCGAGGTCGTGCTGGCGGGCGGCTATCGCGTCGGCGTGCTGCGCTTTGGCGCATTTGCGCCGCAGTACGATGCCGATTTCAACCAGGCCGCCGATGCGGCCGATGTCCCCGGCGCCAGCCAGGATGCGCCGATGCTGGCTGGCTTTTGCGCCGTGGTCCGCAAGCGGCTGGCCGGCATTGACGCCTTGGCGGCGCGGTCGGATCTGCTGCTGGTCGACTTGCGCGGCAATCTGGGCGGATTCGGGCGCGAAGCGCGTCTGCTGGCGCAGGCCTTGACCCGCGAGCCATTGGCGCGCACCCTGGACCTGTTTGCCACGGGCACGCCAGGCCAGGTCAAATTGGTGGAGCAGCATACCGATGCATCCTGCGGCAGCATTGCCACCCCGCGCCCCCTGCTGGTGTGGACCGATGCCGGCACACGCTCGTCGGGAGAATTCATGGCCACCTGGCTGTGGTCCGCCGGCGCCATCACCATCGGCGAACGCACGATAGGCGCAGGAGGCGGACGCGACGCCGACGCCGCCGGCACTCAGTTGCCGAACTCCGGCATGCGCGTGAAATACAGCGGGAACTTCAGCGTATTCGACAATGGCACGCGCTTGCAATCGGGCCAGACCGATGAATTGGCCTTGCTCGATCTGGTCAGCCAGGACCGTTTCGCCCCGAGCCGTACGCGGCCGTTCGCCATCCAGGCGGTGGGGCTGGCGCCCGATGTTCCCTTGCCGACCACGGCAAGTGATCTGCTCGATGGTGGCCGTAGCGGCATCGAACGCGCCGTTGCCAAGTTAATCCAGTCCCAGCGGCTTCCCGCCAGCGTCTCCCAGCGATAAAACATCTGCTCCGATATGCCGGGCTGGCGCACGATGTCGTCCACCGCCATCGCCAGCTCGGCTTGCTTCAACACGGCAACGCTTCCATTTCCCCTTCCGCTAAATCCCTTCGCTATGCGAAAACGCCATAGCTGGCGTCAAAAACCTTATACCAGCTTCATGGTTGACAGTAATAGACTTTATTGCACTACTTCAATCGTCTGGAGGAGGCAGGCGAGAAGGAGAAATATGGCGATCCCTTTGACACGGACGCCGGAGACCTGTTGGACCCGAAAATATCGGGCCGGCAGCATTGGAGGGGCACTGCCCAAAAAAAAACGATTAAGGGGACAGTTAGATGAGACACGGAAATACAAAAACGATTAGAAAAACCATGGTGGCCCAGGCTTGTGCACTTTTAATGGCCGGGCCAATGACCGCGTATGCGCAGGAGGCCGGGACTGCCGTTGCAGGCAAGGACACGGACACCCCGATCGCCGTGGTCGTCACCGGCCAGCGGGCGGCGTTGAAGTCGGCGCGCGATCTCAAGCAGGACTCCAATCAGATCGTCGACTCGATCCAGGCAACCGATATCGGCAAGCTGCCGGACGTGAATACGGTCGAGTCGCTGCAGCGGGTCGCCGGGGTTCAGATCCAGCGCCGGTATGGCGAGGGCGGCACGGATTACGACCATCGCACCGAACCCGCGATCACCATCCGCGGCATTACCCAAGTGCGCAACTTGATCGACGGACGGGACTTCTTTACGGCCAACGGTGGCCGGGCACCGGACCTGGAAGGGCTTCCCTCCGAACTCATGGCCGGCGTGGATGTCTATAAGAACGCCGCATCCAACCTGATCGAAGGCGGGGTCGGCGGCGTGGTCAACATTCGCACGCGACTGCCATTCGATTCGAAAGAAGACCTCAACGTTATTACGCTCAAGTCGAATTATTATGATCGGATTCGTAAGTCTTCACCGTCGGTTTCGGGCCTGTTGAGCCGGCAATTCAATACGGGTGTCGGCCGCATGGGCATCCTGGTGAATGCAACGGCAAGCGAGACCTACTATCGCCAGGATGCCGTTCTTCAGCAACAGCAGCACTGTCTTACCGCAACGGTTGGGAAATGTTCGAACGACCCGACCAAAGCTCCCTCGGCGGCAAAGGCTGCGGCCTTTAATTCGATGCCAAACAAGGGGTCTCTCTCGGAACTCTATGTGCCGACATCCTTTGAGATGTACCAGGACTCGGGGAGCCGGAAGCGCGAGGGCCTGTCGGTCGCCTACCAATGGCAGGTGAACGATGACATGCTTTTCACGGCGCAAAATCTCTATTCGAACTATAAATTTATCCGTCGCGGAGAATACATCTACGGCGACGACAAGAACAGCGACCCGCGCGCAGCGGCGGGTTCCACCTGGACTTGGGGAGCGGATGGCAGCGCCACGAGCGGCACGTTGGCGTCGCAAATTTTCTCGTCCTCCCGGTTTGACCAGGAAGTTCGCAATCGCACGAACTTATCCGCCGTGAACCTGAAGTGGCGCATCTCGGACAGGCTCAAGTCGAAGACTGATTTCGCCTATGAGACCGCCCACTATGACACTGAGCGCAACGGCGACTCCATTAAGCTTTACGATAACGAAAGCAGAAGCGTCGCCAATATCCCCAATCTCAATCTGGCCTTCGATGTGCGCGGCAAGATTCCCAAATTCTCCATCGTCGATCCCGCCAACCCAAGCAACCCCTACGCCTATTTTGGCAATCCGAAAAATTGGAACTACGAGTGGCTTGCCAATGGGGTGGACCGCGACAATCTGAAGATGTCGGCGCTTAGCCAGGATTTCGACTACGACATTGGCGATCACTTCTTCACCAAGCTGCACGCCGGCGTTCGCCTGGCGGACACCAAGGTGATATTGCGGGGTAACTGGAACAGCACCGGCGCCTGTAACGATACGGGCACCAATCCCAGCTGGGGAGCATGCCCGCTTATCCCAGTGGCGCAACATCCGGATCTCGCCTACGCCGGGCCTGCCAGCAACTTCATGAAGCCGGGTATTGGTTTCCCTGTTGCGGTGTTCCCCGAGTACGCCAATCCCAACTCAAGCGTTTTCGATCGCACGGTCGCGACTTACGCGCAATTATTCGCTGGAAAGCCAAATTCCTATACGTTTGATACATCGTTCGCTCCTGGGGACATCAATGAGCAACACGAAAAGACGCAGTCCCTGTTCCTGACGGGCGACTTCGCCACAAATGTATTCGGTTACGAACTCGATGGCACCGCCGGTGTCCGGGCTGTCAGGACCGATCAGACATCGATAGGCTTTATCCAGGATAGCACCGGGTCGCATGCGGTCTCTCTCAATAATCGCTACTCGAATATTCTCCCCAGCCTCAACACACGTCTGCACCTGAACGAAGATTTGCAGCTCCGCTTCGGCTATGGCAAGACGATGACGCGGCCGAACTTTGGCGATATGGCCGCCCACGTTCAGCTGAATCCGAACATCCCCTCGCAGCTCAACGCCAATGGACGTCCTACCGGCAGTTCCGGTAATCCGTTCCTGGAGCCGATGACTGCGACTTCGTATGATGTGACGGCGGAGGACTATTGGGGCACGTCCAATATGGCGTTCCTGGGTGCATTCAAGAAGGATATCAAGGGCTACCTCGCCGGCGGCATCGAACCGATGAATTTCGGTGGAGTCATCTACGACATCGGAACCAACATCAATCTGGGCAAGGGTTCGGTAAAAGGTCTTGAAGCTGGCTTTACGCAATTCTTTGACTTCCTGCCAGATCCGTTCAAAGGGTTTGGCGTGCAGGCCAACTACACCTATGTCGACTCGAAAGTTGAGCTCACGCCTGGGGTTCTTATTCCCTTGCCGAAGTTGTCCAAGAACAGCTACAACCTGATCGCACTCTATGAACGCGGCCCCGTGCAAGCCCGGATCGCGTACAACTGGCGCTCCGCTTACCTGGACCAAATCAATGGTAGTGGTGTGTCTGGTGCAAACCAATATGCGACGCCCTATTCATCGCTCGATGCCTCGGTGAGCTACCAAATCAACAAGACCTTCACGCTGTCGGCGGATGCCGTCAATCTGAGAAACTCGATGTACCAGACGTATGTCGAGCGTCCTTCGGGCGGCTTGCTGTGGCAACTCAACGACCGCCGGTATAGCGTGACCCTGAAAGCAAGCTTCTGACGTCCACGCAAGACTGACATGAACCAACGCGCCGCACGCCTTTCCGCGGCGCGTTTTTCCGCGTGAAGGAGTGTGATGGTCAAGGGTAGATGGATTTCCAAGGTTGTAATACTCGGCGGTGGCACCGCCGGATGGATGACAGCGGCCGCGTTGTCCCACACATTTGGCCGGGCCGTCGAGATCGTCCTGGTCGAGTCGGACGCCATAGGCACGGTCGGTGTTGGAGAGGCGACGATTCCGCCGATCCGCATGTTCCATCAAATGATAGGCGTTAATGAAGCCGAGTTCATGCGCGCCACCGGGGCGACGTTCAAACTGGGCATCGAATTTCGCGGCTGGCTGAAGGAAGGTTCAAAGTACTTCCACCCTTTTGGCTCGTATGGGGTGGAACGCGACATTGGCTACTTCTTCCAATACTGGCTGCGCTTGAAGGACAAGGGGCAGGTTCCCGACTTTTCCGAATTCTCGCTATGTACCTTGGCGGCTCGAAGCAATGTATTTGCGCCCCCGTCTGAACGGCCAGGCGACCCGCTACAGCATCTGCAGTCCGCCTATCACTTCGACGCTGGCCGCTATGCGAAATATTTGAAGGGGCTCTGCCTGGAGCGCGGGGTGTCGCACAAGATAGGCGACATGCTGACGGCGGAACGTGACGCTGAGAATGGGCATGTCACCGCTCTGAAGCTGAAGTCGGGCGAGCTGCTTGGCGGTGACTTGTTTATCGACTGCTCCGGAATGCGTGCAATGCTTATTGGGCAGGAGTTGGGTGTCGAATATGAAGACTGGTCGCGTTGGCTGCCGATGAATCGCGCGTGTGCGGTGCCTTGTGAACTGAAGTCGGCATTGACGCCCTATACGATTTCCACGGCCCGACCTTTTGGCTGGCAATGGCGGATACCTTTGCAGCATCGCGTTGGTAACGGCGTGGTGTATTCGAGCGAATTTGCCACGGATGAAGCGGCAGAGCGGTGTCTGCTCGATGGACTGGAGGGGAAGCCACTGGCCCCGGTCAACCGCCTCAAGTTCACCGCAGGAAGGCGTAAAACGCCTTGGCACAAGAACGTGGTATCGATCGGACTTGCCAGCGGGTTTCTCGAGCCGCTGGAATCCACCAGCATTCATTTGATTCAATCCAGCATACAGCGGCTCATTCGATATTTTCCGGATGCGGGATTTTCTCCGCTGTGCGCACAGGCTTTCAACAAGGACGCCATGCGGGAAATCGAAGATGTCAAAGACTTCCTCATCTTGCATTACTACGCCACTGAACGCGAAGACTCGGAATTATGGCGCTACGTAAAAGCCATGCGCATACCGGACAGTCTGCGGGAAAGAATTGAGCTGTTCCGTGAGCGTGGACAACTGAACCTGGCGGCCGAAGAACTGTTCCCAAGCACGTCGTGGCATGCCGTCCTTTTGGGGCAAGGTATTCGGCCAAGAACCTACATGCCGACGATGGCCCTGCAAGATGACGCGGTGCTCGCAGCGGCCTACAGCAAACTTGAGCGCAACTTTAAACAGATCGTTTCGAGGCTGTCGGATCATGCCGCCTACATAAAAGAAAACAAGCTTATCTCGGAAATGGAAACCCGGTTATGAAGTCCCGTTCACTATCGTTACCGTGCATGGTTTTAATGGGGCTGT
This sequence comes from Rugamonas sp. A1-17, assembly GCA_025548565.1. Classification (GTDB taxonomy): domain Bacteria; phylum Pseudomonadota; class Gammaproteobacteria; order Burkholderiales; family Burkholderiaceae_D; genus Rugamonas. The sequence continues at coordinate 121,378 of JAJLPB010000001.1, read as the reverse complement.
GTCTTCTTCGTAGCGGTGCGCATGCCGAAAACAAGGACGAACAGCTGGTGAAGGTGTCCGCCGTGGTTAACGTCGACTGGCGGCATCCGGGTGTTCCGTTCGAAGGATGGGGAACCGCCCTGGCCTGGTTTGCCCATGTGAGCGGGAGATTCGCCGAGCCGCATCGCACCGAGTTGGCAGATTTGCTTTATGGACGGGATGGTCTTGCACTCAATATCGCGCGGTACAACATCGGCGGCGGCAATGCGCCCGACACACCTTCGTATTTGCGGCTCGGTGCGGACGTCCCCGGATTCTGGCGCAAGCCGGGCGAGCGGTCCGGGACAGATTGGAATCCGGACTCCGAAGATGCCTGGGACTGGTCCGCAGATGCAGGGCAGCGCTGGTGGCTTGATGCGATAAAAGCCCGCGTGGCGTCGCGGGACTTGATTCTGGAGGCGTTTTCAAACTCTCCGCCCTATTTCATGACCCGCAGCGGCAGGGTATCGGGGCAGGTCGATGGGTTGGAGGACAATCTTGCTCCAGGTTTTGAAACTCAATTTTCAAGGTATCTGGCGCGCGTAACGGCTGAACTCGAGCGGCGGCATGGTATCCGTTTCAGAACACTGTCTCCGATCAACGAGCCCAATACGCCCTATTGGTTTTCCACGAACACGCAGGAAGGCGCTCACTGGTCGCCGGAAGCGCAGTCACGCATGTACATCGCGCTGGCCCAGGTGTTGCGCGAAAACGGAATGCGGACAGAAATCTCCGGGCCGGACGAAACAAATCCTCAGACGCTTTTTGTTGATTGGGCCGGCATGTCCGCCGATGCGAAAGCGGTCATCCAGCAAATCAACGTCCACAGCTACGAATGGATAGGAAAAAGTGGAGTCAAGGATATCGCGGAAACTTCCGGGAAACGGTTGTGGATGTCTGAAACCGATTTATCGCCCGCCAATGTACGTGAAGATATCAACGACATGCGTCCAGCCATCGCGCTGGCGCAGCAGATCATCACCGACATTAACGGTATGAGCCCGCGCGCCTGGGTTCTATGGCAAGCGATAGAAAACAGGTCCGCTGATCCCAAGAACAGCTCGAACTGGGGATTAATCAAGGCTGACTATTCAAATCTGGAGCGGCCCGAATATCAGGTCACGAAGAAATTCTGGGCGTTTGCCAATTTCACCAAATTCATCAGGCCAGGATATCGGTTTCTGAAATCTGATCACCCGGATACGTTGGTGGCTGAGAATCCGAAGACGAATGAAGTCGCCATAGTGGTGGTCAATCCAGGCATCGTTTCGCGGATGCTGGACATCCGGCTGCCGGATGCAAAACGCGGCAAATTGACATGCACAACTTTTATAACGCAGGCGGAAGATAGCCTCGCGACTTCGCAACCTGCATCATGCGCCGGCAGGTTGTCCATCCATTCGCGCCCGATGTCAGTGGTGACTGTCGTGGCGACGCCTAACGTCCCGAAGAGGAAATAAATGAGGTACTCCGCTATTTTGATGCTCTTGTGTGCGATCCCTGCGGTTGCGACCGCAGCACAGCCTATATCGCCCCGCTTCAGTGCCGATCCGTCCGCGCATTTTTTCAGCGATAAAGACCGGGGCCAGTTCTACGTGTACGCCACGGACGATGCGTCAAACTCCGGAAAATATTGGGACTCGACCACTTGGCGCTTGTACACTTCGCCGGACAGTTCGAGCTGGACCGATGCCGGCATTCCCTTATCCGTGACGGTGTTTAAATGGGCCCGGCCGGATGCCAAGGCATGGGCTCCCGAAGTCGCTCATCGCAACGGAAAGTATTATTTTTATGCCCCGGTGGGAGGGGACAAGATCGGTGTGGCAGTTTCAGACCGTCCTGATGGCGGATACAGCGATGCGAGAACGACCCCGCTGGTCGACAAGGCACGCGATGCAAACGCCGGGGATGAACCGATCGATCCTGCAGTGTTCGTCGACAATGCCGGGCAAGCCTACATGTACTTTGGCACGCGTGTTCCCAAGGTGGTCAAACTCAAATCTGATATGACCAGTATCGATGGAGCGATCAAAAACGTGGTCGTTCAGAATATGCCGAAAGGTAGCCAATACGGCGAAGCGCCGTTTTTGCACGAGCACGCTGGCGTTTATTACTTCAGTTTCTCAACGGGGTGGCCGGGACAGATAGCCTATGCGACTGGCGGGTCTCCATTGGGACCATTCACCTACCGGGGTGTGATCATCGATTATCTGAAAATCTCGACCAACCACCATTCGATCGTCGAGCACGATGGGAAAAGTCTCGTGTTCTATCACGACAGCCTGCTGCCCGGCGGGAATTCATACCGTCGCTCGATCACAACCGCGCCTCTGGAGTACGCATCTGATGGCAGCATCCGGAAAATCGCGCTCGATCCCTCACAAATTGGTTCGAAAGAAAATCATTGAGCGCTTGGCGACTTACACCTACGGCGCCAGCGCCGGCAGCAGCGGCGTGAGGTCGCCGTCGGACGGCAGCGGCTCCAGGTTCAACAGGCGCATCAGCAGCGGGTAGACGTCGACGTTGTCGAACGCCGGCAGCACCACGCCCGGCTTGAAGGCCGGGCCGGCGGCGATGAAGATGGCGGCCATCTCCGGCGCCGCGTTGTCGTAGCCATGCGCGCCGAGCTTCATGTGCGCGTTCTTGTCGCCGAACTCCAGCAGCCATCCGGTCTCCGCCAGACAGATAAAGGCCGGCACCCGCGCATTGCGGCCGTACGCCAGCCGCGCCGGGATCTCGCCCTTGCGCCAGCACTGCATGTGCGCCTGCGGCTTGAGCAGCGCCGCCGCCAGCTGCTCCTCGCGGCCGGGCATCGTCTCCATGCCGGCGTACGGACCGCTGACCACCTTGCGGTAGCTGCCCTCCGGCAGCAGCCGGTCCATGCGCACCACGCGGTCGAGACTCACCGGCGCCATCCCGTGGTCGGAGACGATGACGAGGTTGGCGTCCAGGTGGCGCTTGGCGAGCCCGTCCAGCAGCCGGCCGATGGCCTGGTCCGCCACCGCCACGGCCGCCGTGGTCTGCCCGGCGTCGGGGCCGTAGGTGTGGCCGGCGTGGTCGACGTCATCGAGATACAAGGTGGCGAAGCCGAGCGGCTCCACGTCCGCGCGCCCCAGCCACGACAGCAGGCGGTCGACCCGCGCGGCGGCCGGCAGCTTGCCGTCGAACTGCGGCGCCACCGTCGGCCGCACGCCGTGGATCGCCGCCTCGGAACCGGGCCAGAACATGGTGCCGCTGCGGATGCCGTGCAGCTCGGCCGTCACCCACACCGGCTCGGCCTGGTCCCACCAGCGGCGGTCGATCACGGCCGCCGCGTTGCCCATGCTGAAGCGCACGCCGGGGATCGCCGCGTCGTCCATGTTGTTGTCGACGACGCCGTGATGGTCGGGCCGCAGCCCGGTCACCAGCGTGTAATGATTCGGGAAGGTGATCGACGGGAACGACGGCCGCATCGCCACCGCCCGCGCGCCGCCGGCCGCCAGCCGGTTCAGGTTGGGCGTGACGCCGCGCTCAAGATAGTCGGCGCGCATGCCGTCGATCGACACCAGGATCGTCAACGGTGCGGCGTGCGCCGCCGCGCAGCAGCTCGCGGCCAGCATCAACAGGCCAGCCAGTTTGTTCAAAGTCAGTTTCATGGTTTCGTGGTCCTGGCGTAAAAAAAGCGGACGACGCCGGGGCGAGGTCCGCTTTTCTGAAAATCTATCGATTAAACGACGATGGTCTGGTGCTCGTCGCCGACGCGGGCGCGGATGGCGCCGATGGTGTAGACGGTTTCGCCGGCCGCTTCCAGCTGGGCGATGGCGGCCGCTGCGTTGTCCTTCGACACGATCACGGTCATGCCGATGCCGCAGTTGAACACGCGATGCATTTCAGCGTCGGCCACGCCGCCGTGCTGTTGCAGCCAGGTGAACAGCGGAGGCATGGTCCATGCCTTCGAATCCAGCTCGGCCACCAGGCCAGGCTGCAGCACGCGCGGGATGTTCTCGACCAGGCCACCACCGGTGATGTGCACCATGCCCTTGACTTCCATCGAGGCCATCAGCGCCAGCAGCGGTTTGACGTAGATGCGGGTAGGTTGCATCAGCACGTCGGCCAGCTTGCGGCCGTGGAAGTCGCCTTCCAGGTCCGGCTTGGCCACTTCGATGATCTTGCGCACCAGCGAGTAGCCGTTGGAGTGCACGCCCGACGAGGCCAGGCCCAGCACCACGTCGCCCGGAGCAATCTTGGTGCCGTCGATGATCTTGGATTTTTCCACCGCGCCGACCGCGAAGCCGGCCAGGTCGTATTCGCCGGCCGGGTACATCGACGGCATTTCCGCCGTCTCGCCGCCGATCAGCGCGCAGCCGGCCTGTTCGCAACCCTGGGCGATGCCCTTGATGACGTCGGTCGCGGTGGCCACGTCCAGCTTGCCGCAGGCGAAGTAGTCGAGGAAGAACAGCGGCTCGGCGCCCTGCACCAGGATGTCGTTGACGCTCATGGCGACCAGGTCGATGCCGACCGTGTCATGGCGGTTCAGCTCGAACGCCAGTTTCAGCTTGGTACCCACGCCGTCGGTACCGGAGACCAGCACCGGCTCCTTGTACTTCTTGCTGATCTCGAACATGGCGCCGAAACCGCCCAAGCCGCCCATCACGCCTTCGCGCATGGTGCGCTTGGCAAAAGGCTTGATCGCTTCGACTAAAGCGTCGCCCGCGTCGATATCGACGCCGGCGTCACGGTAGGACAGGGAAACATTAGAAGTTTGGCTCATGGTGTATTTCGCAGCGGAGGCGGTAAAATAGAAGGCGGAGACCTGTTTCATAGCAAAATGTTACGAAAGAGGCGCAAAAAGCGGCGCCGCAGCGGTAACATCGCCCGGTCAATCCGCTATTTTATCAAAATGCCCCGTCCAACAGCCGTTTTTAACCATCTAAATCACTTTCCATGCCATTTCCCCTCTCGGTAGAGCAAAAGCAAACGGCATTCTGGGTAGCGATCTGGGCGGCATTCTTCCTCTTGCTGGTCACGTTGGGACCGGTGCTGACGCCCTTCCTGGCCGCCGCCATCATCGCGTATGCGCTCAATCCGGGCGTCGATTTCCTCGACCATCTGCATCTGCGGCTGGGCCGCCTGAAGATGCCGGTGCCGCGCGCGCTGGCCGTGCTGGTGGTGGTGGTGTTGTTCTTCGCCGCCATCGCCACGCTGGTGCTGATCGTGGTGCCGGTGCTGCAGAAGGAAATCCCGCTGCTGCAGGCGCAGATCCCCGCCTTCCTGGCCAAGGCCAACGACCTGCTCGGCCCCAAGCTGCAGGAAATGGGCGTCAAGGTGCGCCTCGACAGCGCCGGCATCAAGAAACTGGTGTCGCAGCAGATGGCCACCAGCGGCGAGGAGATCTGGACCGCCGTGCTCAATTCGGCGCGCGTCGGCGGCACCGCGGTGCTGGGCTGGATCGCCACGCTGGTGCTGATCCCGGTGGTGCTGTTCTACCTGCTGCTGGACTGGCACCCGATGCTGGCCCGTATCGCCGGCGCCGTGCCGCGCCGCTGGATCGCCGCCACGATGAACATGGCCGAGGAGGTCGACACCCTGCTGGCCCAGTACCTGCGCGGCCAGCTGCTGGTGATGTTCGTGCTGGCGGTGTATTACTCGGTGGCGCTGGCCATCGCCGGCTTCGACGTCGCCCTGCCGGTCGGCATCATCACCGGCCTGCTGGTGTTCATCCCCTACCTGGGCTTCGGCCTGGGGCTGGTGCTGGCGCTGATCTCGGCGGTGCTGCAATTTACCGACTGGAGCGGCGTGATCGCGGTGGCCGTGATCTACGGCGCCGGCCAGGTGCTGGAGGGCTTCTTCCTCACGCCGCGCCTGGTGGGCGAGCGCATCGGCCTCAATCCGCTGGCGGTGATCTTTGCCTTGCTGGCCTTCGGCCAGCTGTTCGGCTTTGTCGGCGTGCTGCTCGCATTGCCCGCTTCGGCGGTGCTGATGGTGGCATTTAAGCATCTCCGCCGCCACTACCTGAGCAGCAGCTTCTATAATGCGTGACGTGAAACAGAAAAACGTTATGCAAAAGATCATAAACAGGCGAACGCCATGAAACAGCTGGTGCTCGATTTAGGCGCGGACCAGGCGCACAGCCTCGCTTCGTTCGAGGTGGGACAGAACGCCGAGGCGGCAGCGCTGATGGCGCAGTTCGCCGACCGCACGTCGCGCGAGCACTTCGCCTACCTGTGGGGCGCGGGCGGTGTCGGCAAGACCCACCTGCTCAAGGCCCTGGCCAGCGCCGGCAGCGAGGCCGAGCAACTGCGCGCGCGCTACATCTCGCCGTTTTCCATCGAGTCCGAGTTCGTCTACTCGCCGGAGGTGGACTTGTACCTGCTGGACGACTGCGAGAAGCTGTCGCCGCTGGCGCAGATCGACGCCTTCGCCCTGTTCAATGAAATCCGCGCCAACAACGCCTTCATGGTGTGCAGCGGCGCGGTGGCGCCGGCCGTGCTGCCGGTGCGCGAAGACCTGCGCACCCGCATGGGCTGGGGCCTGATCTACCAGATCCACGGCCTGACCGACGACGAAAAGGTGGCCGCGCTGACGGCCGCCGCCACCGCCCGCGGCTTGACGCTGTCGCCCGGCGTGATACCCTACTTGCTGTCCCATTTTCAGCGCGACATGCGGTCGCTGTCGACGATGCTGGACTCGCTGGACCAATATTCCCTGGAAACCCAACGCCCGATCACCCTGCCGCTGCTGCGCGAGTGGTTGCAGGCGGAAGCTAAAGAATGACGAAATCCTGCATGAACTTAGCCTTATTTGACCTCGACCACACGCTGCTGCCGATCGACTCCGACTACGAGTGGGGGCAGTTCCTGGTGCGCATCGGCGCCGTGGACGCCGCCGAATTCGCCCGCCGCAACGATGAATTCTTCGCCCAGTACCAGGCCGGCACGCTGGACCCGGTGGAATACCTGGAGTTCTCGCTCGGCACCCTGGCCTCGTTCCCGCAGGACCGCCTGAAGGCCATGCAGGAGCAGTACATGGCCGAAGTAGTGCTGCCGGCGATCCGCCCGTCGGCGCGCGCGCTGCTGCAAAAGCACATCGACGCCGGCGACCTGGTGGCCATCGTCACCGCCACCAACCACTTCGTCACCGCGCCGATCGCCAAGGCGCTGGGCGTGGAGCACCTGATCGCGGCCATGCCGGAGGTGGACGCCGACGGCAAGCTGACCGGCAAGCTGCTCGGCACCCCGACCCAGGGCGCGGGCAAGGTCACGCACACCAAGGCCTGGCTGGCGAAGATGGACAAGAAGCTGGAAGACTTCGGCACCGTCCACTTCTACAGCGATTCGCACAACGACCTGCCGCTGATGTCCATCGTCAGCCACCCGGTGGCGACCAACCCCAACGCCGCACTGAAAACGCACGCCACAGCCCAAGGCTGGCCATTAATTGACCTATTCAATGATTAAGAAACTGATCCGCAAAATCCTCGGCACCAAGAGCAAGGCACGCGATACCAGCACGCCGGTGGTGCTGGGCCCCGAAGCCCACGGCATCGATCCGCGCCTGCTGTCGTCGAACGCGGTGCGCGTCACCAGCACCCTGCAGGAAGCCGGCTACGAAGCCTTCGTGGTCGGCGGCGCCGTGCGCGACCTGCTGCTGGGCGTGAAGCCGAAAGACTTCGACATCGCCACCAACGCCACGCCGGAGCAGGTCAAGCGCCTGTTCCGCCGCGCCTTCATCATCGGCAAGCGCTTCCAGATCGTGCACGTGATGTTCGGCCAGGACCTGCTGGAGGTGACCACCTTCCGCGGCACCACGCTGGACAACGCGCCCAAGGACGAACATGGCCGTGTCCTGCGCGACAACACCTTCGGCTCGCAGGCGGAGGACGCGGTGCGGCGCGACTTCACCATCAACGCCATGTACTACAACCCGGCCAACCAGCAGGTGCTGGACTACCACGGCGGTATCGAGGACATCCGCGCCAAGACGCTGCGCATCATCGGCCAGCCGGAAGCGCGCTACCGCGAAGACCCGGTGCGCATGCTGCGCGTGGTGCGCTTCGCGGCCAAGCTCAAATTCACCATCGAGCCGAACACCGGCGCGCCGATTCCGGTGATGGCGTCGCTGATCGACAACGTGCCGGCGGCACGCGTGTTCGACGAGATGCTCAAGCTCCTGATGAGCGGCCAGGCGCTGGCCTGCCTGCAGCAGCTGCGCAAGGAAGGCCTGCATCACGGCCTGCTGCCGCTGCTGGACGTGGTGCTGGAACAGCCGCTGGGCGCCAAGTTCGTGACGCTGGCGCTCGATTCGACCGACGCCCGCATCCACGCCGGCAAGACGGTGTCGCCGGGCTTCCTGTTTGCGTCGCTGCTGTGGCACCAGGTGCTGGAGAAGTGGACCGCCTACCGCGCCGCCGGCGAGCAGACCATCCCCGCGCTGCACCTGGCGGCCGACGACGTGCTCGATTCGCAGACCGAGAAGCTGGCCTTGCAGCGCAAGATCGGCTCCGACATGCGCGACATCTGGTCGATGCAGCCGCGCTTCGAGCGCCGCACCGGCAAGTCGCCGCACAAGCTGCTGGAGCACCTGCGCTTCCGCGCCGGCTACGACTTCCTGCTGCTGCGCTGCGCCTCGGGCGAGATCGACGCCGAGTTGGGCGAATGGTGGACCGCGTTCTATGAAGGCGACGAAGCCACCCGCGAAGACCTGATCGCGTCGGCCAACCAGCCGGCGGGCGCCGGCGGCGCCAAGCGTAAACGCGCGCCGCGCCGCGGTGGCCGCAGCAAGGGCGGCGCTGAAGGCGGCAATACTGGCGGCCAGGCCGGCGGTTCCGGCGATGGCGGCCAGGGCGGCGGCGACTGAGTATCGCTATCGCATCATGAACGACATCAGCACCGACGGCAGCCCCTCGGCCGCGTTCACCGCGCAGCCGGATGACGGCGCGCCGTTCGCCTTCACCATCGCCTACGTCGGCATCGGCGCCAACCTGGGCGACGCGCGCGGCAACGTGGCCGACGCGCTGGAGCGCCTGCAACGCCTGCCCGGCTGCACGCTGATGGCGGCATCGGGCCTTTACCGCACCGCGCCGATCGACTCCAGCGGCGACGACTACATCAACGCCGTGGCCCGCATCGCCACCACGCTCGGCGCCGAAGCGCTGCTGCAAGCGCTGCACGGCATCGAGCAAGCGCACGGCCGCGAACGGCCCTACCGCAACGCCCCGCGCACGCTGGACCTGGACCTGCTGCTGTACGGCGACCAGCAGATCGCCAGCGCCACGCTGACCGTGCCGCATCCGCGCATGACCGAGCGCGCCTTCGTGCTGGTGCCGCTGCTGGAACTGGCGCCGGCCATCCACATCCCCGGCAAGGGCGCGGCGCAGCAGTACGCCGCATCGGTCGCCGACCAGGGCATCAGCCCCATTATTTGACTCCCCTGCACGCGATAGCATTCGGGACTACACTATCGCCGTGTCATCACATCTTTAAAGGATTTCCCATGTCTGGTTATTTGCAAGGAAACGAAATGGCTGCGAGCCAAAAGCCTGCCGCCACCAACGCACCTGCACCGGCCAAAGCGGCCGCCAACAAGGCAGTCACCATACCCGCGCTGGCGAACCTGCGCGCGGCCGGTGAAAAAATCACCATGCTGACCTGCTACGACGCCAGCTTCGCCTCGCTGATGGACCGCTGCGGCGTAGAAATCCTGCTGATCGGCGATTCGCTGGGCATGGTCTGCAACGGCCACCAGTCGACGCTGCCGGTGACGGTGGCCGAAGTGGCCTACCACACGGCTGCCGTGGCGCGCGGCAGCAAGTCGGCGATGATCGTGGCCGACCTGCCGTTCGGCGCCTACGGCACGCCGGAGACCGCGTACGCCAACGCCGTGCAGCTGATGCAGGCCGGCGCGCACATGGTCAAGCTGGAAGGCGGCGCCTGGCTGGCCGACACCGTGCGCTTCCTGACCGACCGCGCGGTACCGGTCTGCGCCCACCTCGGCCTGACGCCGCAGTCGGTGCACCAGCTGGGCGGCTACAAGGTACAGGGCAAGACCACCGAAAGCGCCGACCTGCTGAAGGCGGACGCGTTGAAGATGCAGGCCGCCGGCGCGGCGCTGCTGGTGCTTGAAGCGATCCCCACGCAGCTGGGCAAGGAAGTGACCGACCTGCTGGCGATACCGACGATCGGCATCGGCGCGGGTCCTGATTGTTCGGGCCAGGTGCTGGTGATGCACGACCTGCTGGGCGTGTTCCCGGGCCGGAAGGCGCGCTTCGTGAAGAACTTCATGGAAGGCCAGACCAGCATCGACGCCGCCGTCACCGCCTACGTCACCGCCGTCAAGGACGGCAGCTTCCCGGCGCTGGAGCACTGCTTCTAAGGTCTTGCTACAAAAGGCGCTGCCTCTTGAGGCTGCGCCTGTGTCGCTTTAGTAGTGATACCGGCAGCCGACGATGTGAATGGTGTCATCCATCACCGCGTAGACCAGACGATGTTCCAGGTCGATACGACGTGACCATAAACCCGTCAAATTCCCCTTCAGCGGCTCCGGTTTGCCAATTCCCTTGAAAGGGTCGGACAGACAGGCGTCAATCAGCTCGTTGATTCTTTGAGCCAGCTTGGGCTGCTCATTCTGCATGTACAGATAGTCTTCCCAACCACTATCCGTAAACGCCACCACACTTTGCCTAGCTTGCTTTTTGTTGCTTGTTTTTTTGTTCGTCATGACGGATAAGTTCCCTGGCCTTGGACTTACCAGCCTTAAGCTGCTCGAACGATGCCATCAACCGGCTGGCATTTTTCGGAGAACCGAGGAGATACAGCGTTTCCTCGATACTGTTGAAATCAGCCAGCGACATCATCACCACAGGCTCGCCGCCTTGGCGCGTGATGACTGTCGGAGTGTGGTCGGTACAAACGTCGTCCATCGCAGCTTTCAGTCCGGCGCGGGCCTCGCTAAAAGTTAGGATGTTCATAGTGATAACTCCGTTGAAGGTATAAACCGATACAAAATCATTGTACAAGTATTGGTTTTTCAGGTCAATCATTGTACAAGTATTGGTTTTTCCAAAACGTGATCAACCAGGCAATAGCGCCTTGACGCATTCTTCGAACGTAGACAGCAGGCGCGCGACATCATCTTCATCGGTATCGGGGCACACCAGCAGCATGTTGTGGAACGGCGTGATCAGCAGGCCGCGGTTGAGCAGGTAGAGGTGGATGATCTGTTCGAGCTCGCCGTCCAGTATCGCTTGCGCCTGCGTGCCGTTTTGCGGTGCGGTGGGCGTGAACTGGAATTCGGTCCGGGCGCCGATCTGGGTGACGCACCAGGGCAGCTTGTGGCGCGCGATTACGGCGCGCAAGCCTTCCGCCAGTTGGGCCGCCAGCGCGAACATGTGCCGGTAGGCGTCCTCCGTCATCACCTGCTCCAGATTGGCGCGCATCGCGGCCATCGCGAACATGTTGGCACTCAGCGTGGTGCCGACGCCGGAGTGGCCCGGCGGCGCGCTGCGCTTGGCCTGCTCCACCCGCCGCGCCAGCTCCCCTGTAAATCCATACACCGCGCAGGGAATGCCGCCGCCGATTGGCTTGCCGAGCACCAGCGCGTCCGGCCGCATGCCGTGCGCTTGCGCGTAGCCTCCGGGGCCGCTGCTGATGGTGTGCGTTTCGTCGATCACCAGCAGGCTGCCGTGGCGCTTGATGAGCTGCTGCGCGGCTTCCCAGTAGCCCGGCTGCGGCAGCACCATGCCGATGTTGGTCATCACCGGCTCGGCCAGCACGCAGGCGATGTCGCCGTGCTTCAGCGCCGCCTCCAGCGCCGGCAGGTCGTTGAACTCCACCACCACGGTATGGTCCGTGAGCTTGTGCACCTGTCCCAGCAGGCTGTCGCGCTGCGTCGGCACGCCGTCGACCAGATCGACGAACACGTCGTCCACCGTGCCGTGGTAGCAGCCGTTGAAGACCAACACCTTGCTGCGGCCCGTGGCGGCGCGCAGCCAGCGCAGCACGAAGCGGTTGGCGTCCGACGCGGACAATGCGAACTGCCAGTACGGCAGGCCGAAACGTCGCGCCAATTCCGCCGCCACTGGCGCCGCATCCTCCGATGGCAGCATGGCCGTGTAGCCGCGCGCGGCCTGGCGCGCTATCGCCTGCGCCACCGGCTGCGGCGCGTGGCCGAACATGGCGCCGGTGTCGCCCAAGCAGAAGTCGATGTACTCGTGGCCGTCGGCGTCGCGGAAGCGCGCGCCCGAGGCCTCGCTCACCGTCAGCGCGAACGGCGTGGACCAGTCGTTCATCCAGTGCATCGGCACGCCGAACAGCAGATGCCGCGCGGCCTGCCCCGCCAGCCGCGCCGATTCGGGATTGCGCGCGATGTAGCTGGCGCGTTCGGCGGCGGCCAGCGCTTGCGCACGCGGCCAGTTCAATCCGTCGCGGGTGCCGGCCATGATTACACCAGCAGCATCAAGTGCTCGCGCTCCCAGGAGCTGATCACGCGGCTGTAGGTGGCGAATTCCAACTCCTTCACTTCGCAGAAGGCCTGCACGAACAACTCGCCCAGGATTTCGCCCAGCGGCGTGCATTCGCGCAGGCGCAGGATGGCGTCCTCCAGGTTGCGCGGCAGCTGGTCGTGCACATGTTCGGCACTGTCGGCGGTTGGCGGCGATGGCGTCAGCCCTTGCGTCATGCCGAGATAACCGCAGGCCAGCGTGGCCGCCATCGCCAGATAAGGATTGACGTCCACGCCCGGCACGCGGTTCTCCACGCGCCGGTTGACCGGCGTGGAGTTTGGAATGCGGATGCCGCAGGTGCGGTTGTCGTAGCCCCAGTGGACGTTGGTCGGCGCCGACATGAAGCGCGACAGGCGGCGGTAAGAATTCACGTGCGGTGCAAACAGCAGCGTGGCCGCCGCCGCGTACTGCTCCAACCCGGCGATATAGTTGAAGAACAAATCGCTGGCCGCGCCGTCGGCGCGGCTGAAGATATTCTGTCCCGTCGCCGTATCGAGCACGCTTTGGTGGATGTGCATCGCGCTGCCCGGCTCCGTCTCCATCGGCTTGGCCATGAAGGTGGCGAAGATCCCGTGCCGCAGCGCCGTCTCCCGCACCGCGCGCTTGAACAGGAAGACGCGGTCGGCCAGCTCCAGCGCTTCGCCGTGCGTGAAGTTGATCTCCATCTGGCCGGCGCCGGCTTCGTGGATCAGCGTCTCCACGCCCAAGTCGTGCTGCTTGCAGAAAGTGGACAGCTCAAGGAAGAAGGGATCGAAATCGTTGACGGCGTCGATCGAATACGACTGGCGGCCGGACTCCGTCTTGCCGCTGCGGCCCAGCGGAGGCGTGAGCGGCTCGTGCGGATTGCTGCTGCGCGCGACCAGATAAAACTCCATCTCAGGCGCCACCACCGGCTGCCAACCGCGCTCCGCATACAGCTTGAGCACCTTGCGCAGCACCGCGCGCGGCGACAGTCCAACCGGCGAGCCGTCGAAGTTCTGGCAGTCGTGAATCACCAGCGCGACATTCTCCGCCGCCCAAGGCACCTGCCGCAACGTGGCCAGGTCCGGCACGCAGATCATGTCGGGATCGGTGGCGCCGACGTAGGGCATGTTGTTGGGCTGTTCGCCGTTGACGGTGTTGAGCAACACGCTCTTGGGCAGGCGCATCTCGCCCTCGCTGAGGAAGAGATCCTTGGGCAGTATCTTCCCGCGCGCGATGCCGGTCATGTCGGCGATCACGCACTCCACCTCGTGGATGCTGCGTTCGCGTAGGAAGTCTTTCATGGCCTGGCTCATCGTTACTCCTAGAAGCGGTCGAGATAGCGCCTGGTCTCCCACGCGCTGACGTGTTGGCTGTATTCGATCCATTCGGCGCTTTTCAGCGCCGCGAACTCGTTGACGATGTTCGTGCCCAGCACGGCGGCCAGCACGGTGTCGGCCTTCAGCGCGGCGGCGGCTTCGCCCAGGTTCTGCGGCAGCAGTTTCAGCCCCGATTCCGCGCGCGCCGCATCGGACATTTCATACACGTCCTGATTGACCGGTGCACCAGCCTCCAGCGCGTGATCGATGCCGTCCAGCCCCGCCGCGATCACACCGGCCAGCGCCAGATAGGGATTGGCCGAACTGTCCGGCAAGCGCCATTCGATGCGCTGGTAGACCACGCGCGCAACCGTGGTGCGGTTGTTGTCGCCATAGCCGATGAAGGCAGGCGCCCAGCTGGTGCCGGACAGCGACTGCCCGCACATTAATCGTTTATACGAATTCACCGTCGGCGCGCACAACGCCGTCAGCGCGGGCGCATGCCGCAGCAGGCCGGCCAGGAAGTGGTAGGCAAGCGAGGACAGGCCGAGATCGCGCCCGCCCTGCTCCTTCTCCTCGCCCAGCGCGAACAAGGGCTTGCCGGCGACATTCGCCAGCGACAAATGGAAATGCAGCCCGCTGCCGGGCCGCTCGGCGAACGGCTTGGGCATCATCGAGAACAGCATGCCCTCTTCCTCGGCGATATGCTGGGCCGCCATCTTGAAGAGCATGAAATTATCCGCCGCCTTGAGCGCGTCGGCGTACCTGTAATTGACTTCGAACTGGCCGGTCGCGTCCTCGTGATCGATCTGGAACACGCCCAGGCCGCACTGGTCCAGCGATGCCGTCAGCTTTTCGATGAAGCCCCGGCGGCGCAGCAAACTCTTGGTATCGTAGGATGGTTTTTCCAGTGTGTCGGCGGCTTCGGCGTCGTAACCGTTGGCGCCTTTTTGCAGCAGGAAAAATTCCGGCTCCAGACCCGCGTTCAGGGTCCAGCCGCGTTGGGCCAGCCGGTCCACCTGCTTGCGCAGCACCTGACGCGGGCAGGCGTCGAACGGCTCGCCGGCCACATGGCCGTCCAGCGCCACGCGCGCGTAGCCGGGCAGCCAGGGCATGATCTTCAAGGTGGAGAGATCGGCGCGGCCGTAATACTCGGAGCGCGGGCCGGTGCGCGGCAGGCCCGTGCCCCAGATCGACGGCCCCGAAAAGCCCGCGCCCGGCGATACGATATCGTCCAGGTGCGCCAGCGGTATCAGCTTGCCTTTCGCTGCGCCGTGGATGTCCGTGAACTGCGCGAACACGAAGTTCACGCCCTTCGCCGCCAGTTCGCGCTGCAATTGTTCCGTCGAGCGGGCGGTCATGCTGTCTAGCCGATTTGTATCCATGTGGTTTTCAGCTCGGTGTATTTATCGAAAGCGTGCAGCGACTTGTCGCGGCCATTGCCGGACTGCTTGTAGCCGCCAAACGGCACGGTGATGTCGTCGCCATCGTATTGGTTCACGTGCACGGTGCCCGCACGCAGCGCGCGCGAGGTCTGGATCGCCTTGCTGATGTCGGCCGTCCACACGGCGGCTTGCAGGCCGTAGGGCGTGGCGTTGGCCTGTTTGACGGCGTCCTTCACGTCGGTAAAGCTCAGCACCGACAGCACCGGCCCGAAGATCTCCTCGCGCGCGATGGTCATGCCGCTTTCCACCTGATCGAACAGCGTCGGCTCGACGTAGTAGCCGCCGGTGTCGGTGCGCGCCTGGCTGCCGCCGGACAGCAGTTTGGCGCCGCCCGACTTGCCGGCTTCGATGTAGCCCATCACCGTCTTCAATTGCGTGGCGTCGACGATGGCGCCCATGACTGTGCTCTCGTCGAGCGGATCGCCCGGCTGGAAGTCAGGCATCATCGCCATCGCTTTTTCAAGGAAGCGATCCTTGATCGACGCCTCCACGAACAGCCGCGATGGCGCGTTGCAGCTCTCGCCCTGGTTGAAGTAGATGGAGCCGATGGCCGCCTCCACCGCCTTGTCCAGATCGGGACAATCGGCGCAGACGATGTTGGCCGACTTGCCGCCCAATTCAGTCCACGCGCGCTTCAGGTTGGACTGTCCGGCCATCTGCAAAATCTGCTTGCCGACGCGGGTGGAGCCGGTGAAGCCGATGCAGTCCACGTCCATGTGCAGGCCCAGCGCGGCGCCGGCCTCGTGGCCGTAACCCGGCAGCACATTGAACACGCCCGGTGGAATGCCCGCCTCCAGCGCGATTTCCGCCAGCCGCAGCGCCGTCAGCGGCGATTTCTCGGACGGCTTGAGCACCACGCTGTTCCCGGCGGCCAGCGCCGGCGCGATCTTCCACGCGGCCATGATCATCGGGTAGTTCCACGGCACGATGGCCGCCACCACGCCGACCGGCTCGCGCGTGATCAGCGCCAGGCTGTTGGCCGCCGTCGGCGCGATCTCGTCGTAGATCTTGTCGATCGCCTCGCCGTACCAGCGCAGGCAGTTGGCGGTCGCGCCCACGTCCACGCTCTGGCTGTATTTGATCGGCTTGCCCATGTCCAGCGTTTCAAGCAGCGCCAATTCGGGGCCGTACTTCTGCACCAGGTCCGCGAACTTGATCAGCGTGCGCTTGCGCTGCGCCGGCGATTTTCCGGCCCAGCGCCGGTCTTCGAAAGCGGCGCGCGCGGCGGCCACCGCCAGGTCCACGTCGGCGCCGTCGCAACGGGCCACCATGCCCAGCTTGCGGCCATCGATCGGCGACAGATTCTCGAACTGCTGTTCGGATTTGGCCCAGACGCGCTCACCGCCGATGAAGGCGCGGCCGTCGATCCGCAGGCTGCCCGCCCGCTCATGCCAGGATGTTGTAGTCATCTTCGTCTCCTCCTTGATTTACAGCCAGCCGCGCTGCTGGAGGTCCGCGTGGGTCAGGTCGAGGCAGTGGCGGATCAGGGCCACCATCTCATCGATCTGCGCGCAAGTCATCACCAGCGGCGGCGCGATGATCATGCGGTCGCCGACGGCGCGCATGATCATGCCGTTGTTGAACATGTAGCCACGGCAGACCATGCCCACCGCCAGCGCTTCGTCGAATGGCACGTTCTCGTGCACGGTCGCGCCCTTGACGCGCACCAGGTTCAGGCCCGCGACAAAGCCGCAGCTGTCAGCATAGCCAACCAGCGGATGATCCGCCAGCTCGGCAAAGCGCTTTTTCAGATACGGCCCGGTCTCGCTGCCGACACGCTCGACCAGCTTCTCATCCTCGATGATGCGGATGTTCTCCAGCGCCGCCGCGCAAGCGACCGGATGGCCGGAGTACGTGAAGCCGTGATTGAATTCGCCGCCCTTCTCGATCAGCACATCGGCCACGCGGTCGCCAACGAGCACGCCGCCCAGCGGCACATAGCCGGAAGTGACGCCCTTGGCGAAAGTGATCAGGTCCGGCTTGATGCCGAACAGTTCCGACGCGAACCACTTGCCAAGCCGTCCGAAGCCGCAGATCACCTCATCGGCGATCAACAGGATGCCGTACTTGTCGCAGATGCGCTGGATCTCAGGCCAGTAGGTGGCCGGCGGGATCACCACGCCGCCCGCGCCCTGTATCGGTTCGCCGATGAAGGCCGCGACCTTGTCCGGGCCGACCTCCAGGATTTTCTTCTCCAGCCACGATGCGGCCTCGATGCCGAATTCGTCCTCCGTCATGCCGCGCCCGGATTCCAGGTAGTTCGGCTGGCCGATATGCACGATGCCCGGAATCGGCAAGCCCCCCTGCGCGTGCATGCCGTCCATGCCGCCCAGGGAGGCGCCGGCCACCGTGCTGCCATGGTAGGCGTTGTGGCGGCTGATGATGGTGTGGCGCTCCTTGTAGCCCAACACGTCCCAATAGCGGCGCACCATGCGCAGATTGGTGTCGTTGCCTTCCGAGCCGGAGCCGGTGAAGTAGACGTGGTTGAACTGCGGCGGCGATATCTTCACCAGCTTGGCCGCCAGTTCCACCGCCGGGATGTTGGTGGTGTTGAAGAAGCTGTTATAGAACGGCAGCGTCTCCATCTGCCTGTAGACCGCCTCGGAAATGCTGGTGCGGCCGTAGCCGACGTTGACGCACCACAGCCCGGACATGCCGTCCAATACCTTCTTGCCCTGCGAGTCCCACAGGTAGATGCCCTCGCCGCGCACCATCACGCGTGCGCCCTTTTCGCCGAGCGCCTTGTGGTCGGTGAAGGGGTGCATGTAGTGGGCCGTGTCCAGCTTCTGGATGGCGGCGGTGTCATACACTTCGGGACGCGCGGCGGCCTTCACCGACGCGACCAATGCGGCGCTGGGCGCCAATGGGCTGTTCGACATGATGGGTTCCTATCTCAAAAAGGTCAGACGTGCAGCAGCAGGTGCTCGCGCTCCCACGGGCTGATGACGGTCATGAATTCCTGGTGCTCCAGATCCTTGATGGCGGCGTAGACGTCGATGAAGCGGTCACCCAAAACGCTGCGCAGCTTGTCCTCGCCGCGCAGCAGTTGCAGCGCTTCCGGCAGGCCTTGCGGCAGCTCGACCATCAGGTCATAGGCGCTGCCGACGGTCATCGGCGTCGGTTCCAGCTGCTCGGTCATGCCGAGATAGCCGCAGGCCAGCGTGACCGCCAGCGCCAGGTAGGGATTGGCGTCCGCGCCGATGATGCGGTTCTCCACGCGGCGATCCTGCACGCCCGATTCCGGCACGCGGAAACCGACCGTGCGGTTGTCCATGCCCCACTGGATGTTGATCGGCGCGGCCGTGTGGCGCACGATGCGGCGGTACGAATTCACATACGGCGCGACGATCGCCATCGCCGACGGCATATAGCGTTGCAGGCCGCCGATGTAGTGCTTGAAGATCGGCGCCGCCGAACCGTCGTCGGAGCTGAAGATGTTCTTGCCGGTCTTGAGATCGACCACGCTCTGATGCACGTGCATCGCGGAACCCGGCTCGCCCGCCATCGGCTTGGCCATGAAGGTGGCGTACATGTCGTGCTTGAGCGCCGCCTCGCGCAAAGTGCGCTTGAAGAAGAACACCTTGTCGGCCAAGCCGAGCGGATCGCCGTGCAGGAAGTTGATCTCCATCTGGCCGGCGCCGATTTCGTGAATCAGCGTGTCGACATCGAGGTTCATCATGTCGCAGTAGTCGTAGATGTCTTCGAACAGCGGATCGAATTCATTCACGGCGTCAATGCTGTAGACCTGGCGGCTGGTTTCCGCGCGGCCGCTGCGGCCGATGGGCGGTTTCAATGGCAGGTCCGGATCGCTGTTCTTGGCGGTCAGGTAGAACTCCAGTTCCGGGGCAACGACAGGCTTCCAGCCTTTGTCGGCATACAGCTTCAGCACGCGGCGCAGCACGGAGCGCGGCGCGAAATCGACCAGGCGGCCGTCGGAAAAATAGCAGTCGTGGATGACCTGCGCGGTCGGGTCGGTGGCCCACGGCACCATGGTGATGGTGGTCGGATCGGCCTTCAGGATCATGTCGCGGTCGGTGGTGGAGATGGCGCGGTCGTAGCCCGCGTCTTCCACCGGATAGTTGCCGGTCACGGTCATGCCCAGCACCGCTTCGGGGATGCGCATGCCGCGCTCCTGGGTGAATTTGCCGCGCGGGAGGATCTTCCCGCGTGCCACACCGGTCAAGTCGGGAACCAGGCATTCGATTTCGGTGACGTGCTTCTCGTTGAGCCACAGGTCCATGTCGGTGTAAGTAAAATTCTCGCGGATTGCCATGGTTCTCTCTCTTTTTTAGCGTTGGTTTTTATATGTGCGGCAGGCCTCGCCGAAAGCCTTGAACAATCTGACGGAATCTGGATTCTCCGCCAGCCGCCACTCTGGATGCCACTGTACCGCCAGCGCAAAACTCCTGGCGTCCGCCACTCGGTAGGCTTCCACCAGGCCGTCGTCGGCGCGCGCTTCAACGGCCAGCGATGGCGCCAGTTGGGCGATGCCCTGGCCGTGCAGCGAATTGACCATGATCTCGGAAGCGCCGCCCAGGATGCGCGCCAGTTCTCCGCCAGGCTCCAGCCGCACGCGATGCGAGGCGGCGTATTGCTGCTCCAGCGGCTGGTCCTTGCGCTCGCGATGGTCGGCCATGCCGGCCACGTCGTGCACCGCCTGGTGCAGCGTGCCGCCCAGCGCCACGTTCACTTCCTGAAAGCCGCGGCATATCGCCAGCAGCGGTATGCCGCGCTTGAGCGCAGCCCGGATGAATGGCAGTGTGGTGGCGTCGCGCGCCGCGTCCTGCGGCAGCGACGGCTCCAGCACTTCCTGTCCATACAGGCCGGCATGCACGTTGGATGGGGAGCCGGTCAGCATGACGCCGTCGGCCAGCGCCAGCAACGCTTCGAAATCGGTGGCCGCGCCCAGGGCCGGCATGATGAGCGGCGTGCAGCCCGCCCCGTCGGCCACGGCGGCGACATATTTGAACTGGGCCGTGTGATTGGCATGGGCGCCGATCTGGTTCACACAGGCGGGAACGATGACAATTGGGCTACGCATGTCTTTATCATATGCCTATTTTGGTATCATTGTGAGTGCCACTTGTTTAAATTTGATGGAACCACTTTGATCATCATGCCGCATCCCCCGTCCCCCACTTCCGATCTGCTGGCCCATACTTTGTCGCAGTCCGGCTTCCATCCGCGCCTGCCGCAGCAGCGCCGCCTGTACGAGGCGGCCAAGGGCGCGATCCACCGCCAGCAACTGGGCGCGGGCAGCAAGCTGCCGTCCAGCCGCGACCTGGCGCGCGACCTGGGCATCTCGCGCAACACGGTGATCGCGGCGTTCGAGCAGCTGGCGGCGGAGGGCTACGTCACCAGTCAGCTGGGCAGCGGCACCTACGTGGCGGACCTGCAGGCGCAGCGCGCCAGCATGCGCGGCACGGGACCGGCGCCACGCGGATCGCCACAGGGCCGCGCCGCGCGGCTGTCCCGGCGCGGACGCGAGCTGACCGCCTTTGGCGCCGGCCCGCGCTTCGAGATCCAGCCTTTCGCGCCGGGCGAGGACGACTTCTCGTCCTTTCCGTTCAAGCTGTGGCAGCGGCTGCAGAACCGCATCTGGCGCGAGGGGCGCGCCGACCTGCTGGACTACGGCCAGTCCGGCGGCCACCTGCCGCTGCGCCAGGCCATCACCGAGTATCTGCGCCTGTCGCGCTCCGTGAAGGTGACGGTGGACCAGGTGATGATCACGGCCGGCACGCAACATTCATTGGACCTGTGCGCGATGCTGCTGGCCGACGCCGGCGACACCGCCTGGGTCGAAGATCCCGGCTACTGGGGCGCGCGCCGCGTGTTCCAGTCGCGCGAACTGAAACTGCATCCGGTCGCGGTGGACAACGACGGCATGGTGCTGACGGCAGCCGACCTGGCGACCAGGCCGCGCCTGATCTACGCCACGCCGTCGCACCAGTATCCAACCGGCTCCGTCATGAGCCTGGCCCGCCGGCGCGAGCTGCTCGATGTCGCCGTGCGCAAGGACGCGTGGATACTGGAGGACGACTACGACAGCGAATTCCGCTACACCGGCCGCCCGCTGGCGGCGCTGCAAGGACTGGACATCGACGACCGCGTGCTTTACATGGGCACCTTCTCCAAGGTGCTCTACCCCGGCATCAAGATTGGCTACCTGGTGGTGCCGCCGGCGCTGGTCGACGGCTTCAAGAGCGCGCTGTACGACCTGCAGCGGCCCGGCCAGCAAACGGTGCAGGCGGTGCTGGCGGACTTCATCGCGCTGGGCCACTTCACCACCCACATCCGCAAGATACGCCAGACCTACGGCGCCCGCCGCGAGCTGTTGCGCCGCACGCTGGTGCAGCAGCTCGCGCCACGGCTGGGCGGCAGGGTGACCATCTCCAGCGAGGAATCGGGGCTGCACCTGGTGGTACAACTGCCCGACGATGCCGACGACGTCGCGCTGGAGGCGGCTGCCGCAGCGGCGGAGATCCGCGTCAAGGCGCTGTCCACCTACTACCTCGCGCAGCCGGTGCGGCGCGGGCTGCTGGTCGGCTATGCCTACTGCACGCCGGAGAAGATCGCGCACTACGGCCGCGTGCTGGCGGACCTGATCGCGGCCGGAGTCCCCGCATGAAGCACATGCCATGGAAGGACTTCTGCGCGCTGGTGAGCAGCATCGGCGTGGTCGGGCTGGGACTGGGCGCCACCATCCCGCTGACGGCGTTGCGGCTGGACCAGCGCGGTATCGGCACCGACATTATCGGCATCGTCACCGCCGCCAGCGCCTTCGGCATCCTCGCGGCGACGCCCTTCGTCTCGCGCTGGGTGGCGCGCCACGGGCCACGCGGATGCATGGTGGGCGCCATCGCCATCGGCGCGCTGTCCACCGCCTTGATGGAGGCGACGGACAACGTGCTGCTGTGGGGTGTGCTGCGCTTCGTGTTCGGCGCCTGCATGGGCGTGTTGTTCACCATCGGCGAGGCGTGGGTCAACCACCTTGCGCCGGTCAATTCGCGCGGCCGCGTGGTGGCGATGTACACCACCGCGTTCACGCTGTTCCAGCTGATCGGCCCCGCGCTGGTGGCGGGCCTGGAAGGCAAGGTCGCGTGGCCGTTCGCCGCTTGCGGCGCGCTGTTCCTGCTTGCGCTGCCCGGCATGGCGCTGATCTCCAACGACGGCCAGGCCGAGGAGGACGAGCCGCACGTCTCGTGGCGCGCGGTGCTGCCGCGCATGCCGATGATCGCCGTGGGCGCGGCCTTCTTCGCGCTGTTCGACACGCTGGCATTGAGCCTGTTGCCACTGTATGCGATCCGGCAGGGCATCGTCACGGAACTGGCGCTGCTGTCGGCCACGGTGGTGCTGGTCGGCGACACCGCGCTGCAATTCGCCTTTGGCTGGCTGGCGGACCACGTGGGGCGGCGCCGTGTGCACACCGGCTGCGGCATCGCGGTGTGCGTGCTGCTGCCGCTGCTGCCTTTCGCGGCGGGCACGCCGTGGCTGTGGTGGATACTGCTGCTGATGCTGGGCGCGGCGGCGGGAGCGATCTACATGCTGTCGCTGGTGGCGTGCGGCGCGCGCTTCCAGGGTCAGTCGCTGGTCGCGGCCAGCGCGGTGGTCAATGCCAGCTGGGGAATCACCAGCAGCGGCGGGCCGTTGCTGACAGGCCTGTTGATGCAGACCGCCGGCATCAATGCGCTACCGGCGGTGCTGTGGTGCGGCGCGGCGATCTTCGTCGCCTGCGCCTGGTGGGAGTACAAACAGGGCTACGTCGATTAACCCTTGGCCGCGGCGGCGACCTGCTTCTGGCGCAGGCGCTCGTTGCGCGCCATGTAAAGGCTCGATCCGATCACGCCGATCGACACCACAAGGATGGTCAATGCGGCCACCGCGTTCACGCGCGGGTCCAGGCCCAGGCGGGCGCGCGAGAAGATCACGATCGGCATCGTCGACGAGCCGGGGCCGGACAGGAAGGCCGACAGCACCACGTCATCGAGCGACAGCGTGAACGTCAGCAGCCACGCGGAGCCCAGCGCCTGCGTGATGTTCGGCAGCGTCACCAGGAAGAACACCTGGAACGGACGGCAGCCGAGATCCATCGCCGCTTCCTCCAGCGACTTGTTCATCTCCTGGAGGCGCGACTGCACCACCACCGCCGCGTAGGCCATGCCCAGCAGCGTGTGGCCCAGCCAGATCGTCACCAGGCCGCGCTCCGGGAAGCCGAACGCCTTCTGCACGGACACCAGCATCAGCAGCAGCGACAGGCCGATGATCACCTCCGGCATCACCAGCGGCGCGCTGACCATGCCCGAGAACAGCGTGCGGCCGGCGAAGCGCTGGTAGCGGTTCAGCACAAACGCCGCGAACGTCCCCAGTATCACCGAGCTGCAAGCCGTCAGCAGCGCGATGCGCAGCGACAGCCCGAAGCCGCTGATGATTTCGGAGTCGTTCATCAGCGCCTCGTACCACTGCGTCGAGAAGCCGCTCCACACCATGTCCTGGCGCGAGCTGTTAAACGAGAACACCACCAGCACCACGATGGGCAGATAGAGGAACAGGTAACCCAGCGACAGCCAGCCGCGCCCGAACCAGCGCTGCACGAAATTGGAATGTCCCTTCATGGGCGGGCCTCCTGCTCTGCCTTGTATTTATTGAAGATCGCCATCGGCACCAGGATCAGCAGGATCACCACCACCGTCACAGCGGACGCCAGCGGCCAGTCGTTATTGGTGAAGAATTCGTCCCACAGCTGGCGGCCGATCATCAGCGTCTCAGGGCCGCCCAGCAGCTCCGGGATCACGTACTCGCCCACCGCCGGGATAAACACCAGCATGGTGCCGGCGATGATGCCGGACTTCGACAGCGGCACCGTGACGCGCCAGAACGCCTGCATCGGCGTCGCGCCCAGGTCGGCCGCGGCCTCCAGGAAGCGCAGGTCCATCTTCACCAGGTTGGCGTACAGCGGCAGGATCATGAACGGCAGGTACGCGTAGACCATGCCGATGATGAGCGAGAACTGGGTGTTCATCAGATGCAGCGGCTCGCTGATCGCGCCTATGCTGATCAGGAAGTGGTTCAGGATGCCGTTGTTGGCCAGGATGCCCTTCCACGCGTAAATGCGCAGCAGGAAGGAGGTCCAGAACGGCATCATCACCAGCATCAGCAGCACCGGGCGCACCGTCGGCTTGGCGCGCGCCATGAAGTAGGCGAACGGATAGCCGATGATGAGGCACAGCGAGGCCGTGATGGCGGCGAACTTGAGGGAGTTCAGGTAGGTGATCGCATACAGGTCGTCCTGCGCGATGAACAGGTAGTTGGAGATCTTGACCTTGAGCGTGATGACGCCGTCGACCATCGTCATCAACGTGCCGAAGGGATTGCCGCCGGTGTCGGCCTCGGTGAAGCTGATGCGCATCACGATCAGGAACGGCACCAGGAAGGCCATCGTCAGCCACAGGAAAGGCACGGCGATCACCAGGTTGCGGCCGGAGAGCCAGCGCCCGCCCAGCAGGTACTTGAGAGTTTTCATGGCTGCGCTCCGCCTTAGCTGGTCAGCACGACAACGTCGGCGCCGTCCCACCAGGCGTGGACGCGCTGGTCGCGCTTGAGCGCCGATTCGTCATGGCGCGCGGCGTTGGTGCGCGAGACCTTGAGCGTCGCGCCGCTGTCGAGGCGCACGTGGTACAGCGTCTCGTTGCCGAAGTAGGCCATCGCGGTGATCACGCCCTGCACGCAGTTGTAGCCGTCCTCGCTGGCCTTGGCGCGCTGCGCCGCGGTCGGCGCCTCGGCCTGCACGGCGATCTTCTCGGGCCGCACCGCCACCGACACCGGCATGCCCACCGTGCCGGTGATGCCGTGGGTGACGTAGTGGCGGCATTCCGGCGTTTCGATGATGACGTGGTCCGGCTCATCGACCGTCACGCTGCCTTCGAACATGTTGACGCTGCCGATGAAGTCCGCCACGAAGCGGCAGTTCGGCGTTTCGTAGATCTCGCCCGGCGCGCCCACCTGCAGGATGCGGCCTTCGCTCATCACGGCGATGCGGGTCGCCATGCTCATGGCCTCGTCCTGGTCGTGCGTGACCATCACGCAGGTCACGCCTACTTCCTCGATGATGCCGACCAGTTCCATCTGCGTGCGTTCGCGCAGCTTCTTGTCCAATGCGCCCAGCGGCTCGTCCAGCAGCAGCAACTGCGGACGCTTGGCCAGGCTGCGCGCCAGCGCCACGCGCTGCTGCTGGCCGCCGGACAGCTGGTGCGGCTTGCGCTTGCCGTAGGCGGTAAGCTGCACCAGCGCCAGCATTTGCTTCACGCGCGCGGCGATTTCGTCCCGATGCAGGCCGTCGCGGCGCAGGCCGAAGGCGATGTTGTCCCAAACAGACAAGTGCGGGAACAGCGCGTACGACTGGAACATCATGTTGATCGGGCGCTCGTACGGCGGCACGCCGACGATGTCCTTGCCGCCCAGCGTGATCTGGCCCTGGGTCGGCGTTTCGAAACCGGCCAGCATGCGCAGCAGCGTGGACTTGCCGCAGCCGGAACTCCCCAGCAGCGCGAATATCTCGCCCTTGTTGATCGCCACCGACACATCGTTGACGGCGCGGACGCCATCGAATTCCTTCACCAGGTTGCGGATCAGCAGAAAGGGTTCTCGCTCTTGGGTCATGTTATTAAAATATAAATGATATTAATAATATACTGAATACGGGCCGACCGCGGGCCGCGCGCTTAGTCGAACCCGTGATTATAAATGACGAAATCACACATGCAACAGCAGGTGTTCCCGCTCCCACGGGCTGATGACGGTCATGAACTCCTGGTGCTCCAGCTCCTTGATGGCCGTGTAGACGTCGATGAAGCGCTCGCCCAGCACATCGCGCAGCCGGTCCTCGCGCCGCAGCAGCTCCAGCGCCTGCGGCAGCCCTTGCGGCAGCTCGAACACATGGTCGTAGGCGCTGGCGGTGGTCATCGGCGTCGGCTCCAGCTGGTCCACCATGCCGAGATAGCCGCAGGCCAGCGTGACCGCCATCGCCAGGTAGGGATTGGCGTCCGCGCCGATGATGCGGTTCTCCACCCGCCGCTGCTCGACGCCGGAGATGGGAATGCGGAAGCCCACGGTGCGGTTGTCGATGCCCCACTGGATGTTGATCGGCGCGGCCGTGTGGCGCACGATGCGGCGGTAGGAGTTCACATACGGCGCCATGATCGCCATCACCGCCGGCGTGTAGCGCTGCAGGCCGCCGATGTAGTGGCGGAAGTGGGCCGACGGCGAGCCGTCCGCCGCGCTGAAGATATTGCGGCCGGTGGCGGCGTCGCTCACGCTCTGGTGCACATGCATCGCCGATCCCGGCTCGCCCGCCATCGGCTTGGCCATGAAGGTGGCGTACATGTCGTGCTTGAGCGCCGCCTCGCGCAAGGTGCGCTTGAAGTAGAAGACGTTGTCGGCCAGGGCCAGCGGATCGCCGTGCTGGAAATTGAGGCCCATCTGGCCGGCGCCGGTTTCGTGGATCAGCGTGTCGACGTCGAGGTTCATCAGCGCGCAGTAGTCGTAGATGTCCTCGAACAGCGGATCGAATTCGTTGACGGCGTCGATGCTGTAGACCTGGCGGCTGGTTTCGGCGCGGCCGCTGCGGCCCACCGGCGCCTTCAGCGGCAGGTCGGGATCGATGTTCTTCTCGGTCAGGTAAAACTCCAGCTCCGGGCCCACCACCGGCTTCCAGCCGCGCTCCGCGTACAGCTTGAGCACACGCCGCAGCACCGAGCGCGGGGCGAAATCGACCAGCGTGCCGTCGGCGAAGTAGCAGTCGTGGATCACCTGCGCGGTAGGGTCGATGGCCCAGGGGACCTTGGTGATGCTGCCGGGGTCCGCGCGCAGGATCATGTCGCGGTCGGTGGAGGAGATGGCGCGGTCGTAGGCCGCGTTCTCGATCGGGTAGTTGCCGGTGACGGTCATGCCCAGCACCGCCTCGGGGATGCGCATGCCGCGCTCCTGGGTGAATTTGGCGCGCGGCAGGATCTTCCCGCGCGCCACACCCGTCAGGTCGGGCACCAGGCATTCGATTTCAGTGACTCGGTTCTCGTTGAGCCACTGGTCCATATCGGCATCGGAGAAGTTTTCACGGATAGACATGTTCGCTCTCTGTGGTCATGATCAAGCGATCGATAGTCTAATTTACCATGTTTACAACCTTTCTTCCTCTGCCTCCACGCGGGTTTGCACAAGAATCTTTTTGATTTCCGGTACACAGGAGCCGCAATTGCCGCCGGCCTTCAGGCAGGCCGTCACTTCGGGCACTGTCTTCAGGTCCTTTTCGACGATGGCGCTGCAGATGGTATTGCGGCCCACGCCGAAGCAGGAGCACACGGTGGGGCCGGTGTCCGCGCCCTTCTCGACCGGCATGCCGACCAGCAGGCCGACGCGGTCTATCTCGCTCAGCTCCGCCTTGACGAACAGGCTGGCCAGCCAGGCGCGCGACGGCATGTCCTGGCGCGGCGACAGGAAGATGCACTGGTCGATGCGGTCGTTCACCACGTGCACGGCGCGGTACACGCCGGCGGTGCGGTCCTCGTATTCGAGCCAGTCGGCGTCCAGGTCGGCCACGCCCAGCAGCTCGCGCGCCCAAGCGCCGAAGTCCTTGATGGTGTTGCGGCCGGCCAGCTCGTAGCGGGCGAATTCGCGGCCCTGGATGCGGGTCCAGTGGGCCACGCTGTCGAGGCTCATCTCGGTGCGGCTCAGGATGAAGCCATGCCAGTTCACGCGGAACTGCTCGATGCGCACCGGCGTGTGCTTGAATTCCGGCTCGCCGGAGACCGGATCGACCACCGGATTGACCAGCGCGCCCACGCGCGCGTCGGACGAGGTCTGGCCCGACCAGTGGATGGGAATGAACACGCTGCCGCGCGGGATGCCGCCGCCGTGCTGCACGCGCGCCACCATCGCGCCCCACTGGGAGCTCACGCGCGCCAGTTCGCCCTCGCGCACGCCGTGCAGCAGCGCGTCCTGCGGGTGGATGTCGACGAAGGATTCGGCGATGTGGTCGGCCAGCGTGGCGGATTTGCCGGTGCGGGTCATGGTGTGCCACTGGTCGCGCACGCGGCCGGTGTTGAGCGACAGCGGGAAGTCTTCGCAGATGGCGTTGGCCGGCGCGCGCGTGGCGGTGGCGATGAAGCGCGCCTTGCCGTCGGCGTGGGCAAAGACGTTGTCCTTGAACAGGCGCGCCTCAACCTGCAACTCGCCCGATGCGGTGCGGCGCACCGGCCACTGGGTCGGTTCCAGTTCGTCGTATTGGCGCTGATCGAGGCCGGCCAGGCCGGACATGTCGAACGCGCGCGGCACGTCGCCGACGGCGTTGCGGAAGCCGCTCAGGCGCGCGTGTTCATCGAACACGCCTTGGGCGCCGCTGAAATCGAAACCGCCGAAGCCCATGCGCTGCGCGAACAGCGACAGGATCTTCCAGTCGGGCAGCGCTTCGCCCGGCGCGGGCAGGAAGGCGCGCTGGCGCGAGATGCGGCGCTCGGAATTGGTGACGGTGCCGTCCTTCTCGCCCCAGCCCAGCGCCGGCAGCAGCACGTCGGCATAGGCGTTGGTGTCGGTGTTCTGCATGATGTCGGTGGCGACCACCAGCTCGCACTTTTCCAGCGCGCGCCGTACCTGGTCCGCGTCCGGCAGGCTGACCATCGGATTGGTGGCGATCACCCACACCGCCTTGACCTTGCCCTCCTCAATCGCCCGGAACAGGTCGACCGCCTTCAGGCCAGGCCTGGCGGCGATGGCGGGAGAGTCCCAGAAGGTCTGCACCACCTCGCGGTGGTCGGCGCGGTCCAGGTCCATGTGCGCGGCCAGCATGTTGGCCAGGCCGCCCACTTCGCGCCCGCCCATGGCGTTCGGCTGGCCGGTGATCGAGAACGGGCCCATGCCCGGCTTGCCGATACGGCCGCCGATCAGGTGGCAGTTGATGATGGCGTTGACCTTGTCGGTGCCGGCCGACGATTGGTTCACGCCCATCGAGAACGCGGTGATGGTCTTGCGCGTGTTGGCGAAGGATTCATAGAACTCCATCAGCACCGGCAGCTCGATGCGGCAGATCTTCGCCACGGCGGCGGGATCGCTGCAATCGATGTTGGCCGTTTCCAGCGCAGCATCCAGGCCGTTGGTGTGATGGCCGATGAACGCCGGGTCGACCGCGCCGATGCGCGCCAGGTAGCTCAGCAAGCCGTTGAACAGCCAGACGTCGGTGCCCGCCTTGACCGGCAGGTGCAGGTCGGCCAGCTCGCAGGTGGCGGTACGGCGCGGGTCGATAACCACGATCTTCATCTCCGGCCGGCTCTCCTTGGCCTTGAGCAGGCGCTGGAACAGGATCGGATGGCACCACGCGGTGTTGGAGCCGACCAGCACCACCATGTCCGCCAGTTCCAGGTCCTCGTAGCAGAGCGGTACCAGGTCCTCGCCGAAGGCGCGCTTGTAGCCGGCCACCGCCGACGACATGCACAGGCGCGAGTTGGTGTCGATGTTGGCGCTGCCGATGTAACCCTTCATCAGCTTATTGGCGACGTAGTAGTCCTCGGTCAGCAGCTGGCCGGAGACGTACAGCGCCACCGCGTCCGGGCCATGCTCGGCGATGATGGAGCGCCATGCGCCGGCCACCTTGTCCAGCGCGGCGTCCCACGACACGCGGCGCAGGCCGTCCGCGTCGCGCACCTGCGGATACAGCAGGCGGCCTTCGAGGCCGATCGTCTCGCCCAGTGCGGAACCCTTGACGCACAGGCGTCCCTTGTTCGCGGGATGCAGCTTGTCGCCGGCGATGGCGAACGTGCCGTCGGCCATGGGCGTGGCCTGCACGCCGCAACCGACGCCGCAATAGGCGCAGGTGGTGCGTACCGCAAGATGGTCAGTGGACAGGTTCAAGATGCTTCTCGCTCAAATCATGCGGCGCGCGCGGACAGCGCTTCGCCAAACAACAGGTTTTGCCGGATCGGCGTAATGTCGGTGCGGTTTTGAATCAGGTTGAAGTACCACGGGCCGTCCTTGACGTCGCCATACAGCACGGCGCCGGTCACGCGGCCATCCTTCAACACCAGCCGCTTGTAGACGCCGCGCCGCGCGTCGCGCAGCACCAGGTCCTCGCTGCCCTCGCCGCCGATGAAATCACCGACCGAGTACAGGTCGACGCCGGTCACTTTCAGGCGGGTCGGCGACGTTTGCTGCACGTAGCGGCGCACACCGGCGCCGGCCAGGTGGGCGCCGCAGACGCGCGCCTGGTCCCAGATCGGCGCCACCAGGCCGAAGGTGGCGCTGCGGTGCTGCACGCATTCGCCGACGGCGTACACGCGCGGATCGTAGGTTTGCAGCGTGTCGTCGACGACGATGGCGCGTTCGCAATGCAGGCCGGCCGCCTTGGCCAGGTCGATATTGGGACGCACGCCGGCGGTCATCACCACCAGGTCCGCCGGGATCTCGCTGCCGTCCTTGAAGCGGACCGCACGGGCGCGGTCCGGGCCGACGATTTCGGCGGTCTGCGCGTTCATCATGAACTTCAGGCCCTTGGATTCCAGCGCCTTTTGCAGCAACAGCGCGGCCGGCTTGTCGAGCTGCTGGTTCATCAGCGCGTCGGTCACGTGTACCACGGTGACGGACATGCCTTGCCGTTGCAGCCCGTTGGCCGCTTCAAGGCCCAGCAGGCCGCCGCCGATCACCACCGCATGACGGTGATTGCGCGCCATCGCCAGCATGCTCTCGACGTCCTGGATGTCGCGGAAGGCCAGCACGCCGGACAGCTCGTGGCCCGGCACCGGAATGATGAAAGGCTTGGAGCCGGTGGCGATCAGCAGCCGGTCATAGCGCACTTCCAGCCCGGAGCGGGCGCGCACGATGCGCTTGCGGCGGTCGATGTGCTCGACCGGATCGCCAGCGTGCAGCGTGATGCCATGCTGGACGTACCATTCGCGCGTGTTGAGCATGATGTCTTCCATGCTCTTCTCGCCCGCCAGCACAGGCGACAGCAGGATGCGGTTGTAGTTACCATGCGGCTCGGCGCCGAACACGGTGATGTCGTACATGTCCGGCGCCAGCTTGTACAGCTCCTCCACCGTACGCATGCCGGCCATGCCGTTGCCGATCACGACCAGCGCGGGTTTCACAGGCCAACCCAGACTTTGCCGCCGTCGATACGTGCGGGATAAGTGCCGACCGAATGGTGCGGCGCTTCCAGGCATTCGCCCGTTTGCAGGTCGAAGTGCTGCTTGTAGATCGGCGAGGCGACCACGATGCGTTCGCCCAGATTGCCCACCAGGCCGCGCGACAGCACGGCGGCTTCGGAATTCGGATCGTAGTTATCGATGGCGAACACGCGCGCGCTGCCGTCGTCCACGTGGAACACGGCGACCTGCTGCTGGTTCAACAGCGCGCATACGCCGGTGTTGGGCACGATCTCGTCCAGGTTGCAGACGGCGATCCAGTTATCGGTTTGAATATCGCGATGCATAATGTTCTCCTCAAGCTGCCTTGACTGCGATCGGAATCACGCGCTTGCGCTCTTCCACGGTGGCCGGACGAATCTGTCCGCGTTCTTCCATGAACAACACGTTCTCGTCGCCCTTCTCGCTGTTGACGAAGTGGCGGAAGCGTTTGCGGGTTTCAGGATTCTCGACAGCTTCCTTCCACTCGCATGCGTAGGTATCGACGACGTGCTGCATATCGGCTTCCAGTTCGGCGCCGATGCCCAGCTTGTCGTTGACGACGACCTGCTTCAGGTAATCCAGGCCGCCTTCCAGGTTCTCGCGCCACACGCTGGTGCGCTGCAGGCGGTCGCCGGTGCGGGTGTAGAACATCAGGAAGCGGTCGATGTACTTGACCAGCGTGGCCTTGTCCAGGTCCGTGGCCAGCAGCTCGGCGTGGCGTGGCTTCATGCCGCCGTTGCCGCACACGTAAAGGTTCCAGCCCTTCTCGGTGGCGATCACGCCGACGTCCTTGCCCTGCGCCTCGGCGCACTCGCGGGTACAGCCCGATACGCCGAACTTGATCTTGTGCGGCGTGCGCAGGCCTTTGTAGCGGTTTTCCAGTTCGATCGCCAGGCCGATGGAATCATCGACGCCGTAACGGCACCAGGTCGAGCCGACGCAGGATTTGACCGTGCGCAGCGACTTGCCGTAGGCGTGGCCGGATTCGAAGCCGGCGGCGATCAGCTCTTCCCAGATCAGCGGCAGCTGCTCGACGCGGGCGCCGAACAGGTCGACGCGGGCGCCGCCGGTGATCTTGGTGTACAGCTGGTACTTCTTGGCGACCATGCCGACCGCGATCAGACCATCGGCGGTGACTTCGCCGCCCGGCATGCGCGGCACCACCGAGTAGGTGCCGTCCTTCTGGATATTGCCGAGGAAGTAGTCGTTGGTGTCCTGCAGGCTGGCGTGTTCCTTCTTCAGCACGAAGTCGTTCCACACCGAGGCCAGGATGCTGGCGGCCAGCGGTTTGCAGACGTCGCAGCCCAGGCCCTTGCCATGCTTGGCCAGCAGGTCGCCGAAGGTCTTGATCTGGCCTACTTTGATCAGGTGGAACAGCTCCTGGCGCGAGTAGGCGAAGTGTTCGCACACGTGGTTGTTGACGGCCATGCCGAGCTTTTTCATCTCGGCCTTCATCACCTGCGTCACCAGCGGCACGCAGCCGCCGCAGGAGGTGCCGGCGTTGGTGCAGCTTTTCAGTTCGCCGATGGTGGTGGCGCCGCCGGCCACCGCGCCGCACAACGCGCCTTTGGACACGTCGTTGCAGGAGCAGATCTGCGCGCTCTCAGGCAGCGCGTCCACGCCCAGGCCTGGCTTGGCCGCGCCGTCCGACTGCGGCAGGATCAGGAACTCCGGCGATTCCGGCAGCTCGATTTTGTTCAGCATCATCTGCAACAGCGTGCCGTATTCGCTGGCGTCGCCCACCATCACGCCGCCCAGCAGGTACTTGCCGCAATCGGAGACCACGATCTTCTTGTAGATCTGCTTGCGCTCGTCGGTGAACTGGTAGGAGCGGCTGCCTTCGACCTTGCCGTGCGGGTCGCCGATGCTGGCCACGTCCACGCCCATCAGTTTCAGCTTGGTGCTCATGTCAGCGCCGGCGAATTCCGCCGCTTCGCCCAGGATATGCTTGGCCGCGACGCGCGCCATTTCGTAGCCCGGCGCCACCAGGCCGAAGATCAAGCCGCCCCACAGCGCGCATTCGCCGATGGCGTAAACGTCCGGGTTGGAGGTGACGCAGTTGTTGTTGATCTCGATGCCGCCGCGTGGGCCGATGGCCAGGCCGCTCTCGCGGGCCAGCATGTCGCGCGGGCGGATACCGGCCGAGAACACGATCATGTCCGCGTCCAGGTGGCCGCCGTCGGCGAACTCCATGCGGTGGGTGCCGTCGACGCCATCGACGATGGCGGTGGTGTTCTTGCCCGTGTGGACGGTGACGCCCAGCTCTTCGATCTTCCGGCGCAGCACGCGCGCGCCGCCGTCGTCCACCTGCACCGCCATCAGGCGCGGCGAGAATTCGACCACGTGGGTTTCCAGGTTCATGTCGCGCAGCGCCTTGGCGCATTCGAGGCCCAGCAGGCCGCCGCCGATGACGACGCCGGTCTTGGAGCGCTTGCTGCATTCGAGCATCGCTTCCAGGTCTTCGATGGTGCGGTAGACGAAGCAGTCCTTGCGCTCCTTGCCAGGCAGCGGCGGCACGAAGGGGAAGGAACCGGTGGCGATCACCAGCTTGTCGTAGTCCAGCACATTGCCGTCGGCCGTGGTGACGGTCTTGGCGGCGGTGTCGATCTGGGTGGCGCGGGTGTTCAGGCGCAGCACCATGTCGTCGCGTTCGAAGAAGCCTGGCTTCACCAGCGACAGGTCTTCCGCCGATTTACCGGAGAAGAATTCCGACAGGTGCACGCGGTCGTAGGCGGGGCGAGGCTCTTCGCACAGCACCGTCACCTGCAGGTTGGCGGCGCCGCTGTTGGCCAGGCTTTCCAGGAATTTGTGGCCAACCATGCCGTGGCCGATAACGATGATCTTCATGATGTCCTCTTAAGCTCTTAAGCTGCCAGCTTGGTGGCGGTTGCGGTTTCTTCGACGGCGGCGCTGCTGAAGCGGGCGGCCAGTGCGCACAGCGCGGATGCGCCGACGACGATGCCCAGGATGCTCAGCGTCTGCTGCGTGTTGCCCAGGCCTTTCATCAGGAAGCCCGCGGCCACGGCGCCGACGTTGCCGCCCGCGCCGATGATGCCGGCCACGCCGCCCAGGGCGCGCTTGTCGACGAAAGGCACGATGGCGTAGGTGGCACCGCAGGCCATGTGGGTGAACAGGCCGAAGACCAGCATGGCGCCGATCGCCAGCGCGGCGCTGCCGGCGTTGGCGAACATCAGCAGGCCGGCGCCTTCGCCCAGCATCAGCACGAACAGCAGCGTGACGCGGTTATTCAGGTTGCCGGCGGCGGCGAATTTGTCCGACACCCAGCCGCCCAGCGCACGGGCGAACAATGCCAGCAGGCCGAAGCTGCCCGCCGCCATGCCGGCCTGCGGCAGCGTCAATTTGAAGTGGTCGACGTAGTAGATCGCGGCGATGTTGTGGATGAAGATCTCGATGCCGAAGCAGGCGCCGTAGGTGATGAACAGCATCCATACGCGATAGTTGACGGAGGCCAGCTTGAAGCTCTCCCAGCCGCCCTTCTTGGCGCCGCCGTCGATGGCGATGCCGGCTGCGCGCAGTTCGGTGAAGTTCCCTTGCGGGCAGTCCTGGGTGTAGCGGTAGTAGACGCCGGCCATGATGATCATCAGGACGCCCGGCACGATCAGCGCGGCGCGCCAGCCGTAGGTTTCGCTCACACCCAGCATGACCATGGCGGTCATCAGCAGTGGCATGGTGGCTTGCGCCACGCCGCCGCCGGCATTGCCCCAGCCTGCGGCGGCGGCGTTGGCGGTACCCACCACTTTAGGCGCGAACATCACCGAGGTGTGGTACTGCGTGATGACGAAGCTGGCGCCGGCCGCGCCGATCCCGAGGCGGAAGAACAGGAAGCTCTCGTAGCTCTGCGCGAAGGCGACGCCGATCACCGGGATGGAACCCAGCAGCAGCAAGCCGGTATAGGTTTTGCGCGGGCCGAAGTGGTCGCACAGCGGGCCGACCACCAGCCGCACGAGGATGGTGATGGCGACTGCGGCGATATTGATGTTTGCGATCTGCGCGACGCTCAGGCCGAATTCACCTTTAATCACCGGCATCAGCGGCGCGCAGGCGAACCACGCGAAGAAGCAGACGAAGAACGCCATCCAGGTCAGGTGGAACGCCCGCATTTGCGGCGTTGAGATCGAAAAGAGCTTGATGCTGGTAGCTTTGGTGGCCATTTTTTATCCCGTTCAGAAAACAAAAAGGCGCCCGCACAACCAAGGTCACCTAAGACCGGGTTGGGCGGACGCCGTTGTCCTGCCAACCCGTCATTGGGTCAGCTGATGTATTCGGGGGGATCGCCGTTGATCCCTTAGCCTCTGTATTGCAAGAGCTGTGCCAGGCCGCTCGCCACGTGTTTACAGAGGGAGGTGGCCGCAGCAGGCTTGGATTACGCCGCCACGGTGCGATGTTGCGGTGCACGATTGCACGCTATCGGTGCGCGTTGACGGTGCAGGCCAGCGCCTCACGGCGCCGGCGGTTTGTTGACGATATTTCAAGCTCGGCTTATGCTGGCGGCCATGAACCTATGCCCAATTCTTCACAGGACAGCACTGGCGGCCACGGCCGCCCTTCTGGCCACATCCGCGTTTGCCGCCCGCGTACTGGATGAGACGACGATCCAGATCGATGGGCAGGCGCGCCGCTACTATCATCTGCACGACGCCCCTAACAACGTGCCAACGACGCCTGTCGTGCTGCTCAGCGGGTCGGGCTGCAAAGACTTCGGCAGCCGCGTGCCGTTCTTCTTCGAGCGCTATCCGGCGCCGGTGGATGTCTACTTCCTTGAAAAGATCGGCATTCAGAAAGGAGCGGATGGCCAGGCATGCTCCGATGCCTATAACGAGGCGGACACCCTGGAGCGGCGGGTAAGCGACACCCTGACGTTCATTGAACAGGAGCCGACGTTGAAGGCTGCGGGAACGCGCAGTATCGCGATACTTGGCTTCTCCGAGGGCGGTGCGGTGGCGCCCATCGTGGCGCTGCGTAGCCCGAAGATAGGCTGGCTCGCCACAGGAGGCAGTGGCGGCCTACCGCAAAGCCAGAGCTTCCTGATCTTCGCCGGGCGTGGTGTGCCGCCCTACGCATCGCCTTTCTCGCGTGAGATCTTCCTGAACACCTTCGCCGCGATCAAGGCCGATCCGCAAAGCCTGGACAAGGCGTTCTTCGGCCATCCCTATCGCTACTGGAGTTCGCACTTGTTCTACGATCCCTTGTCCACCTATGCCCAACTGGATATACCGATCATCGCCGCCATGGGTGAGAAGGACGAAAGCGAAGCCATCGAATCAGAACGGGCCTTGCGGGACTACTTCGCCGGCCATCCCGAAAAGAAGTTTACCTTCATCGAATACCCCAACGCCGGCCACACACTGCAAGCACCGGACAAGGCCAACCTGCAGGACTTCGTCGGCGGCCTGGCGGAATGGTTCAGGTCAGGCGTCAAGCGCTAGCGCGCACAGGTTCGGCAAGGGCCTGCCAATCGTCCGCGCAGCGCACCACGTCGCCGACGACGATGATGCTTGGGCTGCCAAGGCCGCTGGCGCGCAGCGCTTGCGGCAGCTGGCCCAGGGTGGTGATCAACTGGCGCTGGTTGTCGCGCGTGGCCGATTGCACCACCGCCACCGGCGTGTCGGCCGCCGCGCCGCCGGCCAGCAGGCCGGCCTGGATCGCGTCCACACGGGCCACGCCCATGTAGATCACCAGCGTCAGGCCGCTCTGCGCCAGCGCTTTCCATTCCGGTTCGGATTCCGCATCCTTGCCATGGCCGGTGACGAAGGTCACGCCCTGGCTCCACGAACGGTGCGTCAACGGGATGCCGATGCTGGCCGGCGCTGCCAGGCCGCTGCTGATGCCCGGCACCACGTCGACCTCGATGCCGTGCGCGCGCAGCGATGCCCGCTCCTCGCCGCCCCGGCCGAACATGTACGGATCGCCGCCCTTCAGGCGCACCACGCGGTGCCCCGCGCGCGCTTCGGCGATCATCAGCCGCTCGATGAATTCCTGTGGCGTGGAGGCGCAGCCGCCTCGCTTGCCGACCTGGATCACCCGCGCCGCCGATGGCGCGAAGTTGAGTATCTCCGGGTTGACCAGATCATCGATCAACACCACGTCGGCCCGCTCGATGGCGCGGACGGCCTTTAACGTCAACAGTTCCGGGTCGCCGGGACCGGCGCCTACCAGGGTTACGCTGCCCATGATGTTCTCCTCATGATGTTCTTACTATCCTGCCGCGGCCAGCGCCGCGCTGACCATTTCGTCGATCTCGCCGGTGATGTTGGACAGCACGCCCGCCACCACCGAGAATTCCTTGCCCGCGTGCCCCGCCCTCGCCGCGACGATGCGCGCGTTGAAGGCCACCATCCGCGCCTGGCGGTTGATGGTATCGATATCGGTGATCACGCCACGCAGCTGCTTGCGCACCATGCGGGCGTGCTTCTTCGCCTGCTCTTCGTAGATGCTGGTGATGGTGTTGAGGATCGCCAGCGTCGGCGTGGTGATGCGCACCAGCTCCGCCAGCAGCTCCGGCGTCTGCGGCGATCCCAGCGCGATCGACTTCAAGGCACGCTCGCCCAGGTCGGCGAAGGCGGTGATCTGCCGGTCGCCATCCAGCTTGCCGAAGTAGGCTTCCTGCAGCTCGGGACAGAACACGCCCGGCAAGCCATCCTTCTCGGCCAGCAGGGACTTGTTCGCGCCCCGGAACACCGCCAGCGCCTCCTGCGCGATGGCGGCAGCGTCCTCCTGCCCCTGCGACGCCAGCAGCGCATACAACACGATGCGCTGCGAGAGGAAGCGCCGGCGGCCCGACAGATTGATCAACGCGCCGAACACTTCACCGGACAGCGCCTTGGTGGCGGCGCTCTCCGGCGCCAGTGGGGGCGTGGTCATATCCATCAAGCGGCTTCCTTCGCGGGATGCGCCTGTTTGCGGTACAAGAACTCCAGCACCGCCGTGCGGTACTCGCCGTAGCGCGCATCCTGCGCCAGCGCCACGCGGTCGCGCGGACGGTCCAGCCGCACGTCGACGATCTCGCCGATGGTGGCGGCCGGGCCGTTGGTCATCATGACGATGCGGTCCGACAGCAGCACCGCCTCGTCCACATCGTGCGTGACCATCACCACGGTCGATTTGGTGGCCGCGACGATCTTCAGCAGTTCGTCCTGCAG
The DNA here is from genome assembly GCA_025548565.1 of Rugamonas sp. A1-17. Lineage (GTDB taxonomy): Bacteria > Pseudomonadota > Gammaproteobacteria > Burkholderiales > Burkholderiaceae_D > Rugamonas. The sequence continues at coordinate 82,831 of JAJLPB010000001.1, read as the reverse complement.
ATGCGCGCGCGTCAGCGCGTCGAGCGCGCCGAACGGCTCGTCCATCAGCAGTACCTTCGGCTCCATCGCCAGCGCGCGGGCGATGCCGACGCGCTGCTTCATACCGCCCGAGATCTCGTGCGGACGCTTACCCTCCGCCGCCGTCAGGCCGACCAGCGCCAGGGCCTGCAAGGTGCGCTCGCGCAGCTGGCTGCGCGTTTCGGTCTTGCCGAACACGCGCTCAACGCCGAGGTAGATGTTCTCGTAGCATGTCAACCAGGGCAGCAGCGAATGGTTCTGGAACACCACCGAGCGCTCCGGCGAGGGCCCGGCGATCTCGCGGTTGGCGCACAACAGCACGCCGTCCGTGGGCTTGAGCAGGCCGGCGATCAGGTTCAGCAAGGTCGACTTGCCGCAGCCCGAGTGGCCGATCAGCGTGATGAACTCTCCCTTGCGCACCGTCAGGTCGATCTCGCGCAGCGCGTGGAATACGCCCTTCCGGGTGTGGAACACCATCTCCACGCCTTCGATATCGATGAATTTTGGCTCGTCCATGATCGCGCTCCTTTAGTTGGATACTTGTTCGTAGGTGAAGGCGCGGGCCAGCGCCATCAGCGCCTGCTCCAGCATCAACCCGACCACGCCGATGGCGACGATGGCGATGATGATGTGCGGGACATTGAGGTTGTTCCACTCGTCCCACACCCAGAAGCCGATGCCCACGCCGCCGGTCAGCATCTCGGCCGCGACGATCACCAGCCACGCGGTGCCGATCGACAGCCGCACGCCGGTCAGGATGTAGGGCAGCGCGGATGGCAGCAGGATCTTGGTCAGCACCTTCCACTCCGTCAGGTTGAGCACCCGCGCCACGTTCATGTAATCCTGCGGCACGCGCTGCACGCCGACGGCGGTGTTGATGATCATCGGCCAGATCGAGCAGATGAAGATCGACCAGATGGCGGCCGGGTTGGCGGACTTGAACACCAGCAGGCCGATGGGCAGCCAGGCCAGCGGCGACACCGGCTTAAGCAAACTGATGATCGGACCGAACATGCTGCCGATGAACTGCACGCGGCCGATCACAAAGCCCAGCGGGATGCCGATCAGCGCGGCCAGCCCGAAGCCCACCGCCACGCGCTGCAGCGAAGCGAGCACGTTCCAGCCTATGCCCTGGTCGTTCGGGCTTTTGCTGTAGAACGGATCGGCGAACAGCTTGACCGCTTCCTGCAGGGTTACCAGCGGCGTCGGGAAGCTGCTGTTGTTGATGGTGATGATCTGCCAGACCAGCACCAGCAGCGCGGCGCCCAGCAATGGCGCGACGATCTTCATCGCGCTGGCGGACACCTGCTGCCGCGCGCGCGCCGAGGCGTTGGCGGCCAGCGGGCGGCGGGGACGGCGCACTGTGGCCGGTGCCGGTGACGCAGCCGGCGCGGCGCTTTCAGGTTGGAGCATGGCGTTCATGGCATTCCCTCATCAGGCTTTGATCTTGAACGAGGCGGCGAACGCTTTCGGGTTCTTGCCGTCCCAAACGGAACCATCCATCAGCTTCGACGTGCGCAGCGGGCTTTTCGGCACCGGTGTCTTGGTCATCGCCGCGGCTTCCTTGTACAAGTCGATCTGGTTGACCGAAGTGGCCACGGCCAGGTAATCCGGGTCGTCCTTCAGCAGGCCCCAGCGGCGGTGCTGCGTCATGAACCACATGCCGTCCGACAGATAAGGGAAGTTGACCGCGCCGTCGTTGTAGAACTTCATGTAGTTCGGGTCGTCCCAGGTCTTGCCCAGACCGTTCTGGTAGCGGCCCATGATGCGCTGGTCGATCGCGTCCTTGCTGGTGTTGACGTAAGATTTGTCGGCGATCACCTCGGCCATCTTGTTCTTGTTGGCCAGCGAGGCGTCGATCCATTTGCTGGCGTCGAGTATCGCGGCAATCATCGCGCGGCAGGTGTTCGGATGCTTCTTGACGAATTCCAGCGTCGAGCCGAGCACCTTCTCGGGATGGTCCTTCCAGATGTCCTGCGTGGTGATGGCGGTGATGCCGACGCCGTCCATGATGGCGCGGTGGCCCCACGGCTCGCCCACGCAGAAGCCATCCATGTTCCCGACCCGCATATTGGCCACCATCTGCGGCGGCGGCACGGTGATGACCTTGGCGTCCTTCATCGGGTTGATGCCGTTGGCGGCCAGCCAGTAGTACAGCCACATCGCGTGGGTGCCGGTCGGGAAGGTCTGGGCGAAGGTGTATTCGCGCTTGTCGGTCTGCATCAGCTTGGCCAGCGACGCGCCGTCGACCGCGCCCTTGTCGGCCAGCTTCTTCGACAGCGTGATGGCCTGGCCGTTGTTGTTGATGCTCATCAGCGCCGCCATGTCCTTCTTCTGGCCGCCGATCCCCATCTGCACGCCATAAAGCAACCCATACAGCACATGGGCCGCGTCCAGGTCGCCGTTGGCCAGCTTGTCGCGCACGCCGGCCCACGAGGCTTCCTTGCTCAGCACGAACTTGACGCCGTACTTCTTGTCGAAGCCCAGCACCGAGGCCATCACCACCGACGCGCAGTCGGTCAGCGGAATGAAGCCGATCTTGATTTCTTCCTTCTCCGGCTTGTCCGAACCCGCCGCCCACACCCCACCCGTTGCCAATCCCAACATGCTTCCCCCTGCTACAAGACCTGCGCCATGAATGATTTGCCGACGCTTGGTGTTCACAGTGTTCGCATCGGATGGCAGGTCGATCCCTGCTCGTGGCTTGTCATATTCCATCGCAAATCCCTTATGTAGTCAGCAGAACAAAACGGCAAAAAAAAAGTCTACCCAGCGTGAACGGATTCACGTGTGTAGACGTCGTTGTCTGGTGGACCTCACCGCCGTTGGCGAGGTACATCAAGCGCATCGTTGCGCTTGCTTACAGGCTATGCAATGTCCATGCCAGCAAGTTTGCAGGGGAGAGCCACGGGGGTAAGGAGGATGGGAGCGCCGTGCGGTGGGGCGGAAAACGCACCGCGATTGCGCGGTGCATCATTTTGGACGGGCGTCAGCCCAGCAGATCTTCGACGTCGATGATGCGCTGGGCCACCTCGGACAACTTGAGGTTCTTGCTCATGGCCATGCTGCGCAGCTTTTGGTAGGCCTGCTCTTCGCTGAAACGTTGACGCTCCATTAACAAGCCCTTGGCGCGCTCGATGATCTTGCGCTCGGCCAGCTTGCTCTTGGTGTCGGACAGTTCGTCCAGCAGCTTCTGCTCGCGCTTGAAGCGCGCCAGCGCCACCTGCAGCACCGGCTTGATGCGGTCGCTCTGCAGGCCAGCCACGATGTAGGCCGACACGCCGGCCGCCATGGCGGCCTCCATGCTCTCGGTGTCGTCGCTCTCGGTGAACATGACGATGGGGCGGCGCTCGTCGCGGGTGGCGATGACGATGTGTTCCAGCACGTCGCGCGCGTCGGATTCGGCGTCGACGATGATCATGTCCGGCTGCAGTTGCGCGATGCGCTCGGGCAGGTACATGTCCGGCGGCAGCGAGGCGACGATGTCGTAGCCCGCCTCCAGCAAGCCGATGCGCAGCGCGCGGGCCCGCTCGGCCTGCGCGCGCAGCGCTTCGTCATCCTCGTCGCCGGCAAGGATGATGGTGTTGACGACCACGATACGTAAGTGTTTCATGGTCGTCATGCGGAGTTTGGAAGAGAGTTCATGGCCTTACTGCAAGCAAGAATCAATCCATTCTACGGCACAAAGCCGACTCTCTGCCAGCGGCAACGCAGATCAGCCCAGGTCCGCCTCATACGCGCTCAGGCGCTTGGCCACGCGCGGCTGCAGTTCGTGGGCGGCGGCGACGGTCATTTCCAGGTCGTGCAGCTTGCCATCCTTCAGGCCGTAGACCCAGCCGTGCACCGTGACATCCTGGCCACGGTCCCACGCGTCCTGCACGATGGTGGTCTGGCAGACGTTGGACACCTGCTCCACCACGTTGAGCTCGCACATGCGCTCGGCGCGCAGCTTGCTGGTCAGGACGTCGCCCAGGTAGCGCTCGTGCTTCTGGTGCACATCCTGCACGTGGCGCAGCCAGTTGTCGGCCAGGCCGACGCGGGTGCCGGTCATCGCCGCGTGCACGCCCTTGCAGCCGTAGTGGCCGACGATGATCACGTGCTTCACCTTCAGCACGTCGATGGCGAACTGCAGCACCGACAGCGCGTTCAGGTCCGAATGCACCACCACGTTGGCGATGTTGCGGTGGACGAAAACGTCGCCAGGCGCCAGGCCCAGCAGCTCATTTGCCGGCACCCGGCTGTCCGAGCAGCCTATCCACAGATACTCCGGCGAGGCTTGCTGCGCCAGGCGGTTGAAGAAGTCCGGGTCGCGTTCGACTTCGGATTCGGCCCAGCGGCGGTTGTTGTCCAGCAGGTCGCGCAACGGGGAATTGCTGTTGTCCAGATCACTCATGATGCTCCTCTCGTACATAAGAAGACCGCCGGTCCACCCGGAAAGGTGGCGCGGCGGTCCGATATTACCAAGACTGCGTGACGTCGCAGTTACTCAACTGGCTACTCAAAAAAATCCTTCACCTTGTCGCGCCAGGTCTTGCTTTGCGGGCTGTGCTTGGCGCCGCCCTCGGTGGTCAGCTTCTCGAAATCGCGCAGCATGTCCTTCTGCTTCTCGGTCAGCTTGACCGGGGTCTCGACCGCCACGTGGCAGAACAGGTCGCCCGCGAAGCCGGAACGCACACCCTTGATGCCCTTGCCCTTGAGGCGGAAGGTCTTGCCCGACTGGGTGCCTTCGGGAATCGTGAACGATACTTTACCAGACAATGTCGGCACCTCGATGTCGCCACCCAAAGCCGCCTTGGCGAACGAGATCGGCATCTCGCAATGCAGGTCGTCGCCCTCGCGCTGGAACACGCTGTGCGGCTTGATGTGGATCTCCACATACAAATCGCCCGACGGCCCGCCGTTGGTGCCCGGCTCGCCGTTGCCGGACGAGCGGATGCGCATGCCGTTGTCGATGCCGACCGGGATCTTCACTTCCAGCGTCTTGTTGCGCTTGATGCGGCCCTGGCCCGAGCACGCGGCGCATGGCTCCGGGATGATCTTGCCGGTGCCATGGCATTTCGGGCAGGTCTGCTGGATGCTGAAGAAGCCCTGCTGCATGCGCACCTGGCCGTGGCCGGCGCAGGTCGAGCACGTCACCGGCGAGGTGCCCGGCTTGGCGCCGGTACCGTGGCAGGTGTCGCACTTGTCCCAGGACGGCACGCGGATGGTGGTGTCGAAGCCGTGCGCGGCCTGCTCCAGCGTGATCTCCAGGTTGTAGCGCAGGTCGGCGCCGCGGTACACCTGCGGGCCCTGGCTGCGGCCACGGCCGCCACCGAAGATGTCGCCGAAGATGTCGCCGAAGGCGTCGCCGAAGCCGCCCGCGCCACCGCCGAAACCGCCTCCGCCGCCCATGTTCGGATCGACGCCGGCGTGACCATAGCGGTCATACGCCTCGCGCTTCTCCGGATTGGTCAGCATCTCGTAGGCTTCTTTGACTTCCTTGAATTTTTCTTCCGACTCTTTGCTATCCGGATTGCGGTCCGGATGGTATTTCATCGCCAGTTTGCGATACGACTTCTTGATCTCGTCTTCCGACGCGTTTTTGGCGACACCAAGTGTCTCGTAGAAATCTCGCTTTGCCATATTGTCGGCACCTTGCTGTATTTATACTGATGTACTGTTTATGCTAAAAAGCCGAGCCGGTGCCGTTTCCACGGCCGCACGGCTCGGCGCTCGTCCTCCCCGCCTGCGCGGGGATGGCGATCTTACTTGCCGATTACTTGCTGTCTTTGACTTCTTTGAAGTCGGCGTCCACCACGTCGTCCTGTGGCTTGGCCTGCTCTGCGCCCGCGCCCTGCTGGCCAGCGCCGCCTTCGGCGCCACCACCGGCCGCGGCTTGCTGCGCCTGCATGTCAGCGTACATCTTCTCGCCCAGCTTCTGCGAAGCGGTCGACAACGCGGCCACCTTGGCGTCGATCTCGGCCTTGTCGCCGGCCTTGATCGAACCTTCCAGGTCGGTGATCGCGGCTTCGATCTTTTCCTTCTCGCCCGCTTCCAGCTTGTCGCCGTATTCGGTCAGCGACTTGCGGGTCGAGTGCACCAGCGCGTCGGCCTGGTTGCGCGACTCGGCCAGTTCCTTCACTTTCTTGTCTTCCTCGGCGTTGACTTCGGCGTCCTTCACCATCTTCTGGATCTCGGCTTCGGTCAGGCCGGAGTTGGCCTTGATCGTGATCTTGTTCTCTTTGCCGGTGGCCTTGTCCTTCGCGCCGACGTGCAGAATGCCGTTGGCGTCGATGTCGAAGGTCACTTCGATCTGTGGCGTGCCGCGTGCTGCCGGCGGGATGCCTTCCAGATTGAATTCGCCCAGGCCCTTGTTGCCGGCCGCGATTTCACGCTCGCCCTGGTAGACCTTGATGGTCACCGCAGGCTGGTTGTCGTCGGCGGTCGAGAACACTTGCGAGAACTTGGTCGGAATCGTGGTGTTCTTGTGGATCATCTTGGTCATCACGCCGCCCAGGGTTTCGATACCCAGCGACAGCGGCGTCACGTCCAGCAGCAGCAAGTCCTTGCGCTCGCCCGACAGCACGGAGCCCTGGATCGCGGCGCCGACAGCGACGGCTTCGTCCGGGTTCACGTCCTTGCGCGGGTCCTTGCCGAAGAACTCTTTGACTTTTTCCTGCACCTTAGGCATGCGGGTCATACCGCCGACCAGGATGATGTCGTCGATGTCGGACACTTTGACGCCGGCGTCCTTGATCGCGGTGCGGCATGGCTCGATGGTGGCGTTGATCAGCTCTTCCACCAGCGATTCCAGCTTGGCGCGGGTCATCTTCAGCGTCAGGTGGACCGGCGCGCCGTTCGCCATGGCGATGTACGGCTCGTTGATCTCGGTCTGCTGCGACGACGACAGTTCGATCTTCGCGCGCTCGGCCGAAGCCTTGATGCGCTGCAGGGCGATCGGATCTTTTTTCAGGTCCAGGCCGTTGATCTTCTTGAACTCGTCGATGATGTAATCGATGATGCGCTGGTCGAAGTCTTCGCCGCCCAGGAAGGTGTCGCCGTTGGTCGACAGCACTTCGAATTGTTTTTCACCGTCGACGTCGGCGATCTCGATGATCGACACGTCGAAGGTACCGCCGCCCAAGTCATACACGGCGATCTTGCGGTCGCCCTTGTCGGTCTTGTCCAGGCCGAATGCCAGCGCGGCAGCGGTTGGTTCGTTGATGATGCGCTTGACGTCCAGGCCCGCGATGCGGCCGGCGTCCTTGGTGGCCTGGCGCTGCGAGTCGTTGAAGTACGCTGGCACGGTGATGACGGCTTCGGTGACTTCTTCACCGAGGTAATCTTCCGCCGTTTTCTTCATCTTGCGCAGCACTTCAGCCGAGATTTGCGGCGGCGCCAGTTTCTTGTCGCGCACGCCGATCCATGCGTCGCCGTTGTCGGCTTTCATGATCGAGTAAGGCATCAGGCCGATGTCCTTCTGCACTTCTTTTTCGTCGAACTTGCGGCCGATGAGGCGCTTGACGGCGAACAGCGTGTTTTTCGGATTGGTCACTGCCTGGCGCTTGGCCGGCGAGCCGACGAGGATTTCACCATCTTCTTGGTAAGCAATGATCGAGGGCGTCGTACGCGCGCCTTCGGCGTTTTCGATTACCTTTGGCTGACCGTTTTCCATGATGGAAACGCAGGAATTCGTGGTTCCCAGATCGATACCGATAATTCTACCCATGATTTTTCTTCCTTATTTGCTAAAGTTCAGATGGTACTAATATGTGGAAAAGCTGTATGTTTTCAAGTGCTTAGTTCGGCGCGCGAGCAAAAATATTTTCTTATTTTGCCTGTGCCGCGGTCACGATGGCGGGACGCAGCAGGCGGTCCGCGATCATATAGCCTTTTTGCAATACGGAAACTACCGTATTGGCTTCCTGGTCGGCAGGCACCACGGCGACGGCCTGGTGCTTGTTCGGATCCAGCTTCTCGCCCTGGGCCGGCAAGATTTCCAGCAGACGGTTCTTCTCGAACGCCGAGGACAGCTGCTTGAGCGTCATTTCCACGCCTTCCTTCAGCGATTCGACCGACGGGGTTTCCACCTTGAGCGCCATTTCCAGGCTGTCCTTGACCGGCACCATGGCCTCGGCAAAGCTCTCGACGGCGAATTTGTGGGCCTTGGCCACGTCTTCCTGGGCGCGGCGGCGGATGTTTTCGCCGTCGGCCTTGGCGCGCATGAAGGCGTCGTGCATCTCGGCCAGTTTCGCTTCGGTGGCCGACAGCTGCTCCTCCAGCGAAGGCTGGTCAGGAGTCGATGGCGGGGCCGACGCAGCGGCCGCTGCCGCCTCTGGATTAGGTACGGCTTGGTTTTCCTGATCTTGCATCTATAGACTCCTACTATCGTATTTGTTTGACATTACTTTTCTTACTGCACCAGCAGCAAATGGGGCGATAACCTACGTTTTCAAGGGTTATTCCTGGCGCCATTTGCCGCCGCTGCCCCGCAAGCGGCCTGATGTATCAAGCGTTACAAAACTTCGTCTGTGCAGGCTCTACTCTTTTGCAGCGCAGCGTCTAAGATGTACTCAAGACAACCGTCGCGGCAGGTTTTCAGGGAGCGCATTCATCATGAAGTTGCCACTGATCGCAGCATCCATCCTGGTGTACATCGTCCTGGCGACGGCATGGATCTGCTACGCCGCCGATCCCGTCAGTCGGCTATTTTAACAGGCTGGCACTCATCGACCGCAAGTGCTGATGATGGCGTAAGCGGGCAATTGTGGCAAGTTTGCCTCTTTTCAGTCGGCGGCGCCCAGTTTGAGGGCGGCTGCGCGGCCGGTTTCCGCGTCTTTCCTCAATTCATCGTGCTGGGCCGGCGCCATCTGGGTCGGCCAGCCGATCATGTGCTGCTCGGCAATTTCCGCCATCGCGGCGATCCAGGCCGGGGTTTCGTTCAGGCAGGGGATGTAGTGGAATTCGCGGCCGCCGGCCTGCTCGAAGTCGTGCCGCACCTCCATCGCGATTTCCTCCAGCGTTTCCAGGCAGTCGCTGGTGAAGCCGGGGCACAGCACGTCCACGCGCCGGACGCCGTCGCGCGCCAGCTGGGCGATGGTGGGCGCGGTGTAGGGCTGCAGCCACTCGGCCTTGCCGAAGCGCGACTGGAAGGTGACCACATATTGATCTGGCGTCAGTTTCAGCGCGGTAGCCAGCAGGCGCGCGGTCTTCAGGCACTCGCAGTGGTAGGGGTCGCCCAGCATCAGCGTGCGCTTGGGCACGCCGTGGAAGCTCAGCACCAGCTTGTCCGGACGGCCGTGGGCGTCCCAGTGCGCCTGCACCGAATCGCGCAGCGCGCGGATGTAGCCGTCGTGGTCGTGGTAGTTGCGCACGAAGCGCAGCTCGGGAATGTTGCGCACCGTGCCATAGTGGTCGAACACGGCGTCGTAGATGGAGCCGGTGGTGGTGCCGGAATACTGCGGATAGGCGGGCAGCACGACGATGCGTCCGACGCCGTCGGCCTTGAGCTTGGCCAGCACCTCGGGCAGCGACGGCGAGCCGTAGCGCATGGCCATGGCCACGGTCAGGTTCTGGTGGCCGCGTTCGCCGAGCGCGCCGCGCAGCAGCAGGGCCTGGGCGGCGGTGTGCACCTTCAGCGGCGAGCCGTCGCGGGTCCAGATCGACGCGTATTTTTTCGCCGACTGGCCGGAGCGGAACGGCAGGATGATCAGGTTGAGGATGAACCACCAGACCGCGCGCGGAATCTCCACCACGCGCGGATCGGACAGGAATTCCTTCAGGTAGCGGCGCACGGCGGAGCGGGTGGGCGCGTCGGGCGTGCCCAGGTTGACCAGCACGATGGCGCTACGGCCAACGGTGCCGTGCTTGTGGGGAGGTTCTTTTAAGAAGGTCATGTCGGCCGATGGCAGCGTGTATAGGACAGCTTGCCATTATAGATAGCCTGGCGCGGCGGTGGTTGGAAATCGGCGCCGCCGAGCATGCCGAACTCGAAGCCGCCCGCCGAGATTCAGGCCGTCCAGGGGTTTATCACTTGAAGGCCGATAGCATTAAACGGTGCGGTATCGCGTGTCGCCACGATAAAGTGCCGCGATTTGGCAATCGCCGCTATTTGACCGTCAGCCAAGGACAGTATGCGTCCGGCGGCGCGAGCGCGCGCCATCAACGATGCATAGCTCAGCGCAGCAGCCTGATCGAACGGTAAGATTCGCGTGCCGAATAGTTTACTCATCAACGAGCGGAGTGCGGCGGCAAGCTGTTTCTTGCGTTTGCCGTCGTGAAGAATTTCAATTCCAACCAGTAGCTCTGCCAGGCTGGTGGCGGTTAAATAAAGATTTTCAGCAGGATGCCGGTCCAGCCATGCCTGCACAGCCGGACTGCCGCTCGGCTTCATCGGTTCCGAAACGACATTGGTATCAAGGATGATCATTCGTACTCTGCCGGCTTGAGCGGAGTTTGATCACGCGAAATGGCCAATTCCACGCCCCCGAATGATCTCCCGAAGGCCGCTAGTTCGGAGCCGATTTTCAGGCGCGTGTCGGACCGCAATGCCTTCTCAAGAATGTCCAGTACCTCAGCTTCGGCACTGCGGCCATTCTGCGACGCGCGCGCCCGCAGCGCACGATGCATTTCTTCCGATAAATCGAGAACAGTAATCGCGCTCATATGTTCACCTTGGAGAGGCACTGAATATCATAGCGCGTTTTTTCAGTGCCAGCCTGCGTCCCGGCTGAGGGGGATCAAGAGGCCAGCAGCTCGCGCGCGTGCTTGCGGGTGGTGGCGGTGATTTCCAGGCCGCCCAGCATGCGCGCCACTTCCTCGACGCGGGCCTTGGAGTCCAGCACGTCGATGCGCGAGGCGGTCTTGCCGTTTTCCAGCGTGCCCTTGGCCACCTGGAAGTGCTGGCCGGCCTGGCTAGCCACCTGCGGCAAGTGCGTCACGCACAGCACCTGGCGCTCCTGGCCCAGGCGGCGCAGCAGGCGTCCCACCACTTCGGCCACGCCGCCGCCGATGCCGCTGTCGACTTCATCGAAGATCAGCGTCGGCGTGGTGGTGGCGTTCGAGGTGATCACGGAAATGGCCAGCGAGATGCGCGCCAGCTCGCCGCCCGACGCCACCTTGGCCAGCGAGCGAGGCGCCACGCCCGCGTGACCGGCCACCAGGAACTCGACCTGCTCCAGCCCATGCGCGCCAGGCTCGCCCGCGTTGAGCGCGACTTCGAAACGGCCGCCCGTCATGTTCAGTTCCTGCATCGCCTTGGTGACGGCGTCGCTCAGCTGGCGGGCCGCCGTGGCGCGCGTGGCGGACAGGCGCCGCGCCTGCTCCATGTACGCGGCCTTGAGCTTTTCCTCCTGCTTGCGCAAGCCTTCGATGTCGCTGGCGTCGGCGATCCGCGACAGGCGCTCGGCCAGCTTGGCATGCTCCTCCGGCAGCTGCTCCTCGCCGACGCGGAACTTGCGCGCCGCCGAATGGATCGCGTCCATGCGCGCCTCCACGCTGCGCAGCCGCTCGGGATCGAGGTCGACCCGGTCCAGGTAATCGTTGAGCGCATACACGGCCTCCTGCAGCTGGATGCGCGCCGGCTCGATCAGATCGACGATGGCCTGCAGGCCGGTGTCGATGCCGGCCAGCTTGCCCAGCTTCTGGTTCAACGAGGACAGCTGCGACAGGATGGGATGCTCCTCCGCCTCCGAGATCACCGCCAGCGCCTCCTGCGCGCCCTCCAGCAGGCTGGCCGCGTGCGACAGGCGGCTCTGCTCATTGGTCACCTCGGCCCACTCGCCCGGCTTGACGGCCAGCTTTTCCAGCTCGTTGACCTGCCACTCCAGCCGCTCGCGCTCATACAGCACGTTGGCGGCGTTGGTCTCGAACTCCTCCAGCTGCCGCGCCAGCGCACGCCATGCCTTGTACGCCAGCGTCACCGCCTTGACGTCGCCGCCGGCGCCGGCCTGGCCGTCGAGCAGCGCGCGCTGCGCCTCGGTCTTCATCAGCGACTGGTGCGCGTGCTGGCCGTGGATGTCGACCAGCATGTCGCCCAGCTCGCGCAGCTGCGCCGCCGTGGCCGCGATGCCGTTGATGTAGGCCTTGCTGCGGCCGGCGTTGTCGATCACGCGGCGCAGCAGCGCGCCGCCCTCCTCCGCCGCGAACTCGTTGGCGGCCAGCCAGTCGCTGGCCTGCTCGCTGGGCGCAAAGTCCGCCGTGATGTCGGCCTTGGCCGCGCCCTCGCGCACCACGCTGGCGTCGCCGCGGCCGCCCAGCGCCAGCGTCAGCGCGTCGATCAGGATCGATTTGCCGGCGCCGGTCTCGCCGGTGAAGACGGTGAAGCCTGCGGAGAATTCCAGTTCGATGGTGTCGACGATGACGAAATCGCGGATGGACAAGGTGCGGAGCATGGAAGCCTGGGTGAGGTTAATTGAGTTTGCCTTCAACGGAAGGATGTTCGTTCCAGTGCAGCTTCTCGCGCAGCGTGTTGTAGTAGCTCCAGCCTTCCGGATGCAGGAAGGTGATCGAGTGCGGCGAGCGCTGGATGATGATCTGGTCCTGCGCCGTCAGGCTGGCGAAGGTCTGCATGTCGAAGTTGACGCTGATGTCGCGCCCGCGCACGATCTCCACCACGATCTCGCTGGACTCGGGCAGCACGATGGGCCGGTTCGACAGCGCGTGCGGCGCGATCGGCACCAGCACCACGCCGCCCAGGCTCGGATGCAGCAGCGGGCCGCCGGCCGACAGCGCATAGGCGGTGGAGCCGGTGGGCGTGGAGATGATCAAGCCGTCGGAGCGCTGGTTGTACATGAAGTGGCCGTCGACGTCGACCCGCAGCTCGGCCATGCCGGCGCCGGCGCCGCGCGAGACCACGACGTCGTTGACCGCCAGGCCGACGTGGATGGTTTCGCCGTTGCGCACCACGCGCCCTTCGAGCAGCGTGCGGCGCTCGGCCTTGTAGCGGCCGGCCAGGATCTTGGGCAGCACGTCGAGCATGGCGTCGAGCGGGATGTCGGTCATGAAGCCCAGGCGGCCCTGGTTGACGCCGATCAGCGGCACGTCGAACGGCGCCAGCTGGCGCGCGATGCCCAGCATGGTGCCGTCGCCGCCCATGACGATGGCGGCGTCGCAATGGGCGCCGATTTCGGTGGCGCTCATCACCCGCACCCGGTCCATCGCGAAACCGAGATGGGCGGCGGTCTGCTCTTCAAACACCGCGGTGTAGCCGTCGCGCTGCAGCAGGTCGACCACGCTGCGCACCGATTCGGCGATGCCGTCGGTGTTCTGGCGCACGACCAGTGCGATGGTTTGATATACGGCGTGCGTGGCGGTCATAAAAATCTCGGCTAAGGGGTGAGGTCGGCGACACGCAGCAGGGTAACCCATAACGCAGGCTTGTGCCATCGCCCGCCCGCCTCACGACTGTACGTTTAAACAGTATTTTGCGCAGTATAGTGTGCGCGCCGCCAGACTGCAAGGACCTCGGCCGCGGCTCAGTGGGCGCCGATGCTCATGATCCCGGCCATCATCGACAGGAACACCGCCACGCCGATCGCGATCGAGTAGAACGTCATCAGCGTGCCCCAGCGCAGAAACACGCCCCAGCGGCTGCCGCCGTACACGCGCCGCATGGCCCACGGCAGGTAGCCCAGCAGCCAGCACCACAGCACGAAATTGACGGCGCCGAACGGCATCACCAGGATCACGCTGTAGATGAAGAAGGCGAAGGCGTTGCTGTGCAGCGCGAACAGCAGGTGCTCGCCGAAGCGCTTGCCCGAGCCGAGGTACAGCACCTTGAGCATCAGCGCGAACACCGGCATCAGGCAGAAGATCGCGTACGGCGCGTAGTGGTAGAAGCCTTCCGTGAAGACCTTACCTTTCTCCTCGCCAGGCAGGTCTTCGAAAGACTGCCATTTATGCCGGAGCGTCGGCCAGCGGTTGAGGAAGTCGCCGTCCTTGTCCAGCATGGTGAAGTTGAGATTGTCCTTGCTCTTGCTGCGCTCCGCGGCGGTGGCGGCTTCCTCATGCTTGAAGTCTTCCTGCATCGCGCCGATCGCCGCTTCGGCGGCGGCCTTGCCGCGCTTCTCGTCCTTCGTGAGCGGCTTGGCCGGCGGCGGCGCCTCCGCCGTCGCCGAGGCCACCTCGGCCTCGGGCTTGCTTTCCTTGTCTTCCGTCCCCGGATCGAAGCCGCTGGTGAACTTCATCAGCGCGAAGAACACCAGGCTCAGCGTGAGGTACAGCCGCAGCGGCTGCACAAAGCGCACGCGGCGGCCGCGGATGTATTCCAGCGTCAGCGCGCCGGGCCGGAACAACAGGCGCATCACCGTGCCCCACAGCTTGCCCTCCAGCGCCACGTAGTGGCCTATGAACTCGTGCAGGAACTCGCGCGTGCTGGCGTGGTGCAGGATGGTCTCCTGGCCGCAGTTGGCGCAGAAGTGGCCGCTGACCACCGCCTCGCAATTGGGGCAGTTGGCCGACGGCGCGTGGGCGTCGTGTTCCAGATTCACAGCAGTACTCATGCAAACATCCTGATCGTTGAGGGCGTGGAAAAAGTGTCCAAATGATAAACGACTTCGGATGGGAGTTGTCAAAATTCAATGTGGCGACCGTGCTAAAAACAACTGGTTAAGATGGTTGCAGCCACAAGAACAGGAGGCCGCCATGAAGGACGCACACGTCAACACCAAAGCCCAGGTCAGGAACGATGGCGCCAAGCGCATGCCGCACGAGCGCGACGAGGCGCCGGACGCCCAGCACCCCAAGCCGCGCAGTGTCATGAAGCAGGCCGCCAGCGACATCGAGCGCGGCCTGGTCGACACCGACCTGCACAACCAGCCCGGCGTTCAGCAGACGCGCGCGCCGGGGCCGCGCGCCGGCACCGCCCAGCCGCAGCCGGGCAGCAAGCGCGACTGAGCGGAGGCCGCCCATGCGCCGCACCGCCGCCCTGCCCCCACTGGCCGCCCTGCCCGCGCTGGCGGTCCGGGCCTGCCTGGCCGCCCTCGCCGCGCCGCTGGTCCTGCCGGCCGCGCTGGCGCAAAGCTATCCGACCGGCTACGGCCCCAATCCCGCGCTGCCGGAACCGGACCGCTCGCTGATCCCCACCGTCAAGGTGGCGCCGGTCGAGGCCTGGCAGGGCCAGGACCGGCCGCGCGCCGCGCCCGGCTTCAGCGTCACCGCCTACGCGCGCGGGCTCGACCACCCGCGCTGGCTGTACACGCTGCCCAACGGCGACGTGCTGGTGGCCGAGACCAACGCCCCGCCCAAGCCGGACGACAGCAAGGGCATCAAGGGCGCGATCATGAAACACGAAATGAAAAAGGCCGGCGCGGGCGGCGAGTCGGCCAACCGCATCACGCTGCTGCGCGGGCTGGACCAGCACGGCGCGGCGCAAAGCCGCAGCGTGTACATCAAGGGACTGAACTCGCCGTTCGGCATGGCGCTGGTCGGCAAGCAGCTGTACGTGGCCGACACCGACGCCATCCTGCGCTTCCCCTACCAGGAAGGCGCGAACGCGATCGACACGCCCGGCGTGAAGGTGATGGACCTGCCGGCCGGCACCATCAACCACCACTGGACCAAGAACATCATCGCCAGCCCGGACGGGCGCTACCTGTACGTCACGGTCGGCTCCAACAGCAACGCCGGCGAGAACGGACTGGACGCGGAGACCGGCCGCGCCGCCATCTGGCAGCTGGAGCTGGCCACCAGCAAGTCGCGCCTGTACGCGACCGGCCTGCGCAACGCCAACGGCATGGACTGGGAACCGCAGACCCACACCCTGTGGACCACGGTCAACGAGCGCGACGAGCTGGGCAACGACCTGGTGCCCGACTATATGACCTCGGTGAAGGAAGGCGGCTTCTACGGCTGGCCGTACAGCTACTACGGCCAGCATGTCGATCCGCGCGTCTCGCCGCAAAAGCCCGAGCTGGTGGCGACCGCGCTGGCGCCGGACTACGCGCTGGGCAGCCACACGGCCTCGCTGGGGCTGGCGTTCTACGATGGCGCGCTGTTCCCCAAGGCTTATCAAGGCGGCGTGTTCATCGGCCAGCACGGCTCGTGGAACCGCAAGCCGTTCAGCGGCTACAAGGTGGTGTTCGTGCCGTTCGCCGGCGGCAAGCCGTCCGGGCCGCCGCAGGATTTCCTGTTCGGCTTCCTCGACAACGCCGGCAAGGCGCACGGCCGCCCGGTCGGCGTGGCGGTCGACAAGCCAGGGGCGCTGCTGGTGGCGGACGACGTCGGCAACATCGTCTGGCGCGTGGCGCCGTCGGCCAAAACGGCGGGCCAATAACGGGGCGGCGGCAAAACGCATAGAATGCTGGTTTCTCCGTTCCCACGAAAGACCACGATGCGTATCCTGCACACCATGCTGCGAGTCGGCGACCTCCAGCGCTCGATCGATTTCTACACCAAGGTGCTCGGCATGAAACTGCTGCGCACCAGCGACAATCCCGAGTACCAATACACGCTGGCCTTCCTCGGCTATGGCGCCAACCCGGAACACGCCGAGCTGGAGCTGACCTACAACTACGGCCAGACCAGCTATGACCTGGGCACGGCCTACGGCCACATCGCCATCTCGGCCGACGACATCGTCAGCGCCTGCAACGCGGTCAAGGCCAACGGCGGCGCCGTCACGCGCGAGCCGGGTCCGGTCAAGGGCGGCTCGACGGTGATCGCCTTCGTCACCGATCCGGACGGCTACAAGATCGAACTGATCGAACGCAGTTTCGACGGCCGGGGCGCGGGGCTTTAACCCTGCACCGTGCCGGCCGGCTTGCGTGCGCCGGCGGTGTGCAGGAAGAGGAACACGCCGGCGGCGCCGATCGCGCCGACCAGCACGGACGCCAGCGCCAGCACGGCCGGCTGCTGGTTGTACAGTTTGGCGACCAGGTACACCATCACGGCGTTGACCAGCAACAGCAGCGTGCCCAGCCACCACAGGATGGCATCGAGCCACGACGAATAGTTGGCCCCCATCAGGTGCGACGGCGGCGGCAGCAACAGGCCGCCGGCAATGCTCACGAACATCGCGCCGTAGCCGCAGCCGCCCTCGAACGACGAGCCGAACCACTCGCAGGGCATGGTGTCCAACGCGAAAAAGGCGATTGCGCCGGCGATACCGAGCGACGCGGCAAATGCGATGAGCAGGGTCAGCATGGTGCCCGCGGCGCTGCGCAGGGCAAGGGGAGCGGTTGGCATGGCGGCGTTTTATTTATTTGATAACGATGCGCCGGATGGTACAAGCTCCCGCCATTCCCGTCCACGCGATAGCGCGAAAAAAAAACGCCGGCTCATCGCCGGCGTCTTTGCTCCAACTTCCGTGCGGCTTAGTGCGCCAGCAGGGCGTTGATCGGCGCCAGGTCGTCTTCCTTCAGCGAACCGGCGGCCGCCTTCAGGCGCAGGCCGTTCATGATGGTGTCGTAACGGGCCTTGGCCAGGTCCTTCTGGGTCGAGTACAGCAGCTTCTGGGCATTCAGCACGTCGATGTTGATACGCACGCCGACCTGGTAGCCCAGCTTGTTCGAATCCAGCGACGACTTGCTCGACACCTCGGCCGCTTCCAGCGCCTTGACCTGCGCCAGGCCGCTGTTCATGCCCAGGTAGGCCGAACGGGCGTTCTGCGAGGCGGCGCGCTTGGTCGCTTCCAGGTCGTTGCGGGCCTTGTCTTCCAGCGCGATGGTCTCGCGCACCTTGCTGGTGACGGCGAAGCCGCTGAAGATCGGCACGTTCCAGCTGACGCCGATGGCGTTGTTGTTGGAACGCTGCAGGCCGGTGGTGGTCTGGTGCGTGGTGCTGGCGATCAGGTTGGCGGTCGGCAGGTGGCCGGCGCGGTTGCGCTCGATTTCACGCTTGGCGATTTCCACGTTCAGCTTGGCGGCCACGACGGCGTAGTTCTGGTTCTCGGCCGAGCTGACCCACGGTTCCACCGCGGCCGGCGACGGCGCGCTGATGGTCACGCCGGTGCGCAGCGGCGCCAGTTCGCCCGGCGCCTGGCCGATGATCACCTGCAGCGCGGTGCGCTTGTTGTCCAGGTCGTTGATGGCGGCGAACTCCTGCGCCACCACCAGGTCGTACGCGGCCTGCGCCTCGTGCGTGTCGGTGATGGTCTGGGTGCCGACCTCGAAGTTGCGCTTGGCCGAGGCCAGCTGTTCGGTGGTGGCCACTTTCTGCGCCTGGGTCGAGGTCAGGTTGTCCTGCGCGGTCAGCACGTCGAAGTAGGCTTGCGCCACGCGCGTGATCAGGTCCTGCTGGGCCTGGGCGAAGGTGGCTTCGGCGGTGGCCTGCGCCAGTTTGCTCTGCTGGTAGGTCTGCCAGTTGGCCCAGTTGAACAGCGGCTGGCTCAGTTGCACGGTGTAGGAATTGCTGTGGCTGTCGACATCGTTCTTGGTCATGACGCCAAGGAAGTTGGGCGAGGTCTGGTCGCCGCTGTTGCGCGTGTTGCTGCCGCTGGCCGCGATGTTCGGCAGCAGGCCGGAGCGCCCCTGGGTGATCCGTTCCTGACCCGCGGTCAGCGACGAGCGCGCGCTGGCGTACGTGGCGTCGTTGGCCAGCGCTTGCTGATATACCTGGATCAGGTCGGCCGCCTGTGCGTTGAGCGTCAAGAAGGCGCTGGCGATCAGCACGGCGATAAGGGGTCTCTGCATTGCATTCTCCGTTGGAGTCATCAAAAAAAGTTGATCAAATCAAAAACACACTACCTTGGCGCCGCGCTGGCCTTGAACTTCGCGACACTTAATACTTGGCCATCGTGCTGTCGACTTGCAGCGCCCAGGCGTGGATGCCGCCGGTCAGGTTGATCATCTTGCCGAAGCCGTTACGCTCCAGGAAGGCGGCCACCTGCAGGCTGCGCGCGCCGTGATGGCAGATGCAGACGATGGCCGCATCCTCATCCAGGTCGTCGATGCGCGCCGGTATGGTGTTCATCGGGATCTGCACCGAACCGTCGATGCGGCAGGTGTCGAATTCCCAGTTCTCGCGCACGTCCAGCAACATCGGGCTGGGCCGTGCATCGTCCGCCAGCCAGTCGGCCAGTTCCAGAGCGGTGATCTGCTGCATGCGGGGCCGTCCGGCTTAAAACTTGAACTGCGACGGCTGCACGGCCGAGGCCAGCGGCTTGACGTCGGTTTCAAACAGCGTGCGCGTGTCGTAGCCGGCTTCGCCGGTGCGGGTGATCAGCTGCGCCTTCATCGCCGGCGACTGGCCGATGATGGCCGCCAGACGGCCGCCCACTTTCAATTGTTGCAACAACGCTTCCGGCAGCACCGGCAGCGAACCGGTCACGACGATGACGTCGAACGGCGCGCCCTTGGTCCAGCCCTGGGCGCCGTTGCCCAGTTCCACCGTCACGTTGGTGACGCCGTTGTCGGCCAAATTCTTTTCCGCCAGCGCCTTGAGCTCGGGCGACGATTCCACCGCCGTCACGTGGCGGCCCTTGTAGGCCAGCAGCGCCGCCATGTAGCCGGAGCCGGCGCCGATTTCCAGCACGCTCTCGTGTTTCTTGACATTGACGTCCTGCAGCAGGCGGGCTTCCACCTTCGGCGTCAGCATGAGTTCGCCGCCCGGCAGCGGGATTTCCGTGTCGGCAAACGCCAGCGCCTTGTGGGCGGCCGGCACGAAATTCTCACGTTTGACCACCAGCAGCAGGTCCAGCACACTCGTGTCGAGGACGTCCCAAGGACGGATTTGCTGTTCGATCATGTTAAAGCGGGCTTGTTCGATATTCATCTTATGACTCGGGTCGGGATTAAATAATCCGTCATTTTATCGTTGAACTGGCATCGAGGCACATATTAACGATATGACGGCGGGTTCGCGGGAAATTGCGACAGTCTGCAGTTTAAGGGGGTTGAACCTACCAAATTGGCAAGTTTGACGCGGCGCACGGGGCGGACGGCTCACGGCGCGGGCGCTTCCAGGCCGCGCAGCGTGACGTCGATCAGCGTATTCATGAAGGCGCCCGGGTCGATCGGCGGCATCTCGCAGGTGGGCATGAAGGAGTGGGTCCACATCATCAGCATCAGCACCGGGGCCACCAGCACCGGCGTCATCACGGCCGGATCGACCGGGCGGAACTCGCCGCGCGCGATGCCGCGCACCAGCACGCTGGCGATCAGGGCGTTGCCGCGGGCGACCACGTCGTTGTTGTAGAACTGCGCCAGCTCGGGGAAGTTATTGCCCTCGGCAAGCATCAGCTTGGTGATGCCGGCCAGGTGGGTGGTGCAGATCTGGTGCCACCACTTCATCAGGATGGCGCGCAGCAGCTCGGCGCTGGAGCCGTCGAAGCCGGCCGCGTCCTGCTCGGCCTCGCCGATGGCGTGCACGATGTTCTCGCGCACCACGGCCTTGAACAATTCTTCCTTGTTGGCGAAATACAGGTACAGCGTGCCCTTGGACACGCCGGCGCGCCTGGCCACGTCCTCCAGGCGCGTGCCGGCATAGCCGCGCTCGACGAACTGGTCCAGCGCGGCCGCCAGCAATTCCTGCGGCCGCGCATCCTTGCGCCGCTCCCAGCGTGGCTTGGTATCTTGAGGGGCTTGCATGGGTGCACTCAATTTAACTTACTTATAAGTCATTAATATAAGCGCAAGCCCCTCTGGCGTCAAGAATGAATGCTGATACGTGGCTTAGATCAAGTTGCCCGTACCGGCCTGCGTCCGCGCGAACGCAAACCGTTGTCGCCGCGAAACGACGAGCGCCTATTGCAAGTTAATAGCCACGGGTTATACATTGCGCTAAAAATGTAATAGGAATCTTTGGTCTTCTTATTCTATTTTTAATTCATTACATCCGCCCAGCGACAATAATGCAGCGCAATTCTCACCAATCTCCACATAATCGCTCTTTTCAAATCCGCTATTAATTAATCAGTAAGCCAATTGTCACAAAAACTCACGCGATACCTCGCTGTAGCCGGCGGAGAGCCAGAGGGTTCGCAGAAGGATTGTGAACTGCAAGCTATGCAATATGAATGTATCAAACGCGCCACATTATAAAAAATCGGTAAATCAGTGTGCACACCGAAGTGCGCTAAAGGTAGATACTTACTCTTGATTATTATTAAGTGACCACCTTTAACCGGCCAAGCTGAATTAATGAGCTCCTATCAAAAAACCCTGTCCATTCAAACTCCCGCATTCAGGGCTCTGCCGCTGGCGGTCGCCAGCATGCTGGTCCTCGGCGGTTGTTCGACCCTCAATATAGAGAACGCAAAACTGACCCAGTCGGAAGTGCGCTCGACATTACAGGAAGATAGGACCGCACTGATGCGCGGCGTCGAACCGCTGGCCGGCCCGCTGACGCTGGACGGCGCCATTGCCCGCGCCATCAAATACAACGCCGAGCGCCGCTACAAGGCCATGGAGGAAGCCGTTGCCATGGGCACCTTCGAGGCTGGCCAGTTCGACATGCTGCCCAAGCTGATCGCCTCGGCGGGCTACCGCGACCGCAACAACGACCTGATCACCCGCAGCACCGATTCGGTGACCGGCGAACCGTCGCTGGCCCACCCCTACATCTCGTCCAGCCGCCAGGTGCTCAGCACCGACGTCAGCATTTCATGGAGCCTGCTGGACTTCGGCCAGAGCTATTACGCCGCGCGCCAGAACGCCGACCGCGTGCTGATCGCCGGCGAACGCCGCCGCAAGGCGCTGCACACGCTGATCCTGGACGTGCGCACCGCCTACTGGCGCGTGGTGGCCGCGCAAAAGCTGGTGCCGCTGCTGCGCAGCACCATCGCCGAATCCGAAACCGCGCTCAGGGACGCCCGCGCGGCCGAGAACGACCGCATCCGCTCGCCGCTGGAACCGCTGCGCTACCAGCGCCAGCTGCTGGAAAACCTGCGCCTGCTGGAAACCATCGAGCAGGAACTGTCGACCGCGCGCGTCGAGCTGGCCACGCTGACCGCGCTGCCGCTCACCACCGACTACACGGTGGTCGAGGCGGCCGGCGAAGTGGGCACCGCCTGGCTGGACCAGCCGGTCGACAAGATGGAGGAAGTGGCGCTGATGCGCAATCCCGACCTGCGCGAGGGCATCTACAACGCCCGCATCGCGCAGCAGGAAACCCGGCGCGCCATGCTCAAGCTGTTCCCCGGCCTGTCGTTCAACTATGGCGTCAAGCACAGCAACGACGACTACCTGATCCACCGGAACTGGAACGAGACCGGCGCGCAGATTTCGTTCAACCTGCTGGGCGTGCTGTCGGCGCCGGCGCAGATGCGCCTGGCCGACGCCGGCGTCGCGCTGGCCAACCAGCGCCGCATGGCGGTGCAGATGGCCGTGCTCAGCCAGGTCCACATCGCCCGCCTGCAGTACGCCAACACCGCGCGCCAGTACCAGCGCGCCGACGCCATCGCCCAGGTCGACGGCCGCATCGCCCAGCATGTCGCCAACCAGGCCGAGGTGCAGAAGCAGTCGGCGCTGGACCGCATTTCGCAGCAAAGCACGGCGGTGCTGTCGCAGCTGCGCCGCTACCAGGCGCTGTCGAACGCCGAAGCGGCCGCCTCGCGCCTGCAGGCCACGCTGGGCATGGAGCCGGCCATCAACGGCTCGTCCACCATGTCCCTGGCCGAGCTGACGGCCGCCGTCGCGCAATCGCTGCAGACCTGGAACAAGGGCCAGTTGCCGTCGCTTGAGGACCGTCCATGACCGTTGTGCCGTCCAGGTGGCGTACCGTCGTGCTGGCCGCCGCCGTCCTGCCCGTTCTGCCCGCGGTGCACGCCGCCACAGGCCCGGCGGCCGCCACGCTGGAGACGCGCGAGATCCGCGCCCAGCTGTCGCCGCGCCGCTACACCACGCTGGCCGCCGAGATCGGCGCGAAGATCAACCGGCTGCCGCTGACCGAGGGCGCGGCCTTCAGGCAGGGCCAGTTGCTGGTGCAGTTCGACTGCGTGCTGCAGCAGGCCCAGCTGGCCAAGGCCGAGGCCGCGCAGATGGCGGCCGACACCAACTGGAAAGGCAACCAGAAGCTCGCACAGCTGAACTCGGTCGGCCAGGTCGAGCTCGACATCTCCAAGGCGGAAACGCTCAAGGCCCAGGCCGAGGTCGCGGCCAACCGCGCGCTGCTGGGCAAGTGCCAGATCAACGCGCCGTTTGCCGGCCGCATCGCCGAGCAGAAGGCGCGCGAGCAGCAATACGTGCAGCCCGGCCAGGCGCTGATGGAAATTCTCGACGACAGCACGCTGGAACTGGAATTCATCATTCCATCGCGTTGGCTGAGCTGGGTGCGCAACGGCGCGCCCTTCCAGGTCAGCATCGATGAAACCGGCAAGACCTACCCGGCCAAGGTGCAGCGCATCGGCGCCCGCGTCGATCCGGTCAGCCAGTCGGTCAAGCTGACGGCCGTCATCGACGGCCGCTTCGGCGAGCTGGTGGCCGGCATGAGCGGCAAGGTGCTGATGGCGCCGCCGGCAAAATAACACAGCAGGCACCCGTTTTTTTCGACCACGCTAAAACAAGGGGAATCCATGAAGCCACGTATCCACCGCATCGCCATGGCCGCCATCGTCGCGGCGGGCAGCTGGAGCAGCGCCAGCCACGCCTGCTCGACCGAAGACTACCTGTCGACCATCTGCGTGCTGGCCGCGCCCAGCAACAACTGGCGCAACTACACGCCGGCCGACGGCCGCCTGATGTCGATCTCGCAAAACTCCGCGCTGTACGCGCTGATCGGCACCACCTACGGCGGCGACGGCCAGAGCACCTTCGGCCTGCCCGACCTGCGCGGCCGCTTCCTGCTCGGCGCCGGCAACAGCCCGTCCAGCGGCAACTTCATCGTCGGCGAGAAGGGCGGCACCACCACCACCATGCTGACCATCAACAACCTGCCGGCCCACCTGCACTCGCTGGCCGTGCCGCTGACGCTGACCGGCCTGACCGGCAACGCCAACCTGGGCGCCGTCACCGGCGGCACCAGCAGCGTCTCGCTGGCCGGCGTCACCTACACCGCCGACGCCACGCAGCTGCGGATCCAGGCGGTCAACGCCGCCGCCGGCACCGCCAGCCCGAGCGGCGCCTACCTGGCCGAATCGGCCGGACCGGCCAACCGCGTGTACACGTCCGGCTCGCCGCCGACCGTGGCCATGGCGGCCGGCGCGATCACCGGCACCGTCACCGTCAAGGCCAGCGGCACCGGCACCGTCACCCTGGCCGGCACCGCGCCGGTCACCGTGGGCGGCACCACCACCGCCAGCGGCAACACCGGCGTCACCGGCGCTTCCCAGCCGCTCAGCATCATGCCGCCGTACATCGCCATGTATTACATGATCGCCACGGTCGGCATCTTCCCGAGCCGCAATTAATCAACCGTCGTACTGCGCGGCCGCCAGCCGGCGGCCGCTGTTGGAAGCAATATGTTGTACACACGAATACTTCGTTTGCTGGCGCTGCTGGCGCCCTTGCTGCTGATGACGGCCGGCGCCCGCGCCGAACGCCCGCGGGACTACGCCGGCGAACTGCGCCCGGCCTACGCGCTGCTGGACCGGGGCGACTACGCCCGCGCCTACCCGCAATTCCAGCGCCACAGCGCCCGCAATCCGCTGGCGCAATTCATGCTGGGCCTGTTCAACCAGAACGGCTGGGGCCGGCCTGTGGACGCCGACGCCGCCTGCGCCTGGTTCGCCAAGGCCGCGCTGCAACAGATCCCCACCGCCCAGCACCTGCACGGCGATTGCCTGATGCGCCGGCCCGACGCGCCCGGCAACGCCGCCGCCGCGCTGGCGTCCTACCTGGACGCGGCCAGGGGCAGCCACTATATTTCGCTGTGCTCGGCCGCCGAGCTGCTGATACGCGGCAAGGGCGTGCCGCGCGACGTGCCGCGCGGGCTGGCGCTGTGCGCCCAGGCCGCCCAATCCAACGCGCCGCCGGCGATGCTGCGCATGGGCCAGTACCTGGGCGGCGACGCCGACGTGCCGGCCGACCTGCCGCGCGCGCGCGCCTGGTTCCAGCAGGCGGCCCAGGCCGGCATCGCCGAGGCGCGCTACCGGCTGGCCATCATGCAATCGCAGGGCGACGGCGGCGAGGTCGACCGCGACGCCGCGCTGTTCGGCATGGAAAGCCTGGCCGCCGAAGGCTATGTGCCGGCCTACCTGCCGACGGCCGTCATGTACGCCCACATGCCGCCGCAGCCGGACACCGGCGCGCTCGGCGCCGAACACCTGGCCAAGGTCTACCTGTGGGCCAGCGCCGCCAAGGCCCGCCTGCGCGACCCGGCCCTGCTGGACGCCACCGCGCAACTGCTGGCCAACGTGCTGGCCGTCATGCCGTCCGCATGGCAGCCCGGACTGGACCGCCAGGTCGCCGACCATCTCGCCAAATTCGCCGCGCCAGGCACCGCCTCGAACCTGAACCGCGCGCCCAACGCATCCCCAGGAGCCTGACATGAACCATCCCCTCTTCCCCGCCGCCGGCGTGCGCCGCCCCTTGCGCCCGGCCTCGCAGCTGCTGCCGCTGGAGCAGCGCTTCATGTTCGACGGCGCCGTGGCCGACGCCGCCCACGCGGCCCAGCACGACACGGCCCCGCCGCCGGTGCCGCCGGCCGTGACGGTGCGCGCGGTCGATCCGGCCAGGGACGACGGCAAGAAGGAAGTGGTGCTGGTCGACACCTCGGTGGCCAACTACCTGAGCCTGGAGGCGGGCGTGCGCGACGGCATCGGCATCGTCGAGTTCGACGGCAGCCGCGACGGCCTGGCGCAGATCGCCCAATGGGCGGCCGGCCAGCGCGGC
The DNA here is from genome assembly GCA_025548565.1 of Rugamonas sp. A1-17. Lineage (GTDB taxonomy): Bacteria > Pseudomonadota > Gammaproteobacteria > Burkholderiales > Burkholderiaceae_D > Rugamonas. The sequence continues at coordinate 57,128 of JAJLPB010000001.1, read as the reverse complement.
CTGGACGCGATCCACATCCTGTCGCACGGTTCCGAGGGCACCGTCAACCTCGGCACCGCGCGCCTGACCGACGCCGCGCTGTCGTCGGCCAGCGTGCAGGCGGAACTGGCGCAGCTGGGCCAGGCCCTGAGCGCCGACGGCGACCTGCTGCTGTACGGCTGCGACGTCGCCGCCGGCGACCGCAACGCGCTGGTGGCCGACCTGGCGCGCGTCACCGGCGCCGATGTCGCGGCCTCGCGCGACGCCACCGGCGCGGCTGCCATCGGCGGCAACTGGACGCTCGAAACGCACGCCGGCAAGATCGACACCAAGGCGCTGGACCTCGCCGACTACCGGGACCTGCTGACCACGATCACGTTCACCGGCAGCGACGCCGACTACAGCTCGACCACCGTGGTCAAGCTGGTCAACGGCCAGAACGTCACGTTTTCCGGCGGCGCCAGCGCGGGCGGCCTGGGCATCGACGGCACCTACGGCACCGACGGGCTGTACGCCTACCAGGGCCCCACCAACGAAGTCAAGCTGACGGTCTCCATCGTTTCCGGCTACACCTTCGACATCAGCTCGTTCGATGTCGGCGTCCTGACCGGCTCGCTGAAGATCGACCTGACCTACGGCGACAACACCACCGACACGCTGACGGTGAACTCGCTGGCCAACGGCTGGCAGACCCTGCTCAATTCCGGCCTGAGCAAACCGATCAACGACGTCAAGCAGGTGGTGTTCAGTTCGGGCGATTTCGGGCTGTTCCAGAATTTCGACATCACCGACGTCAAGGCTATAACGCACCCGCCCACGGTCACGGTCAGCAGCGCCAGCCTGTCGGCCGACACCGGCACCAGCAGCAGCGACTTCATCACCAAGACCGCCGCGCAAACCATCACCGGCTCGCTGTCGACCACGCTGAGCACGGGCGAAAAAGTCCAGGTCTCGTACGACAACGGCGGCAGCTGGAGCGACGCCACCACCTACACGGTCGGCTCCAGCAGCTGGAGCACCACCACCACGCTGGCCGGCAGCAGCACCTTCCAGGCCCGCGTCACCAACGCCGACGGCTCCAGCACCGCCTACACGCACAGCTACACGCTCGACACCACGGCGCCCACCACCAGCTTCACCGCCATCGCGCTGTCGGCCGACACCGGCACCAGCAGCACCGACCTGGTCACCAGGACCGCCAGCCAGACCATCACCGCCACGCTCAGCGGCGCGCCGGCCGGCACCGACATCGTCTGGGGTTCGGTCGACGGCGGCGGCAGCTGGACCGACGTCACCAGCAAGGTGTCCGGCACCACGCTGACCTGGAACGGCGCCACGCTGGGCGCCGGCAGCAGTTCCATCGCGTTCAAGGTGACCGACGCGGCCGGCAACGACAGCGGCGTGAGCTCGCAGAACTACACGCTCGACACCACCGCGCCCACCACCACCGTGGCCAGCGCCAGCTTCTCCAGCGACAGCGGCACCTCGTCGTCCGACTTCATCACCAGCACGGCGGCGCAGGACCTGAGCGGCACGCTGTCGGCCAACCTGGCCAGCGGCGAGTCGGTGCTGGTCTCGCTCGACAACGGCGCGACCTGGGCCACCGCCAGCGCCACCGTGGGCCAGAGCACCTGGTCGCTGAGCGGGCGCACGCTCACCGCCAGCAACACCCTCAAGGTCAAGGTCAGCGACACCGCCGGCAACGACGGCAGCGTACTGAGCCAGGCCTACGTGTACGACACCACGGCGCCCACCATCACCTTCAACAGCCTGGCGCTGTCGGCCGACACCGGCGCCAGCAGCAGCGACTTCATCACCAAGACCGCGTCCCAGACCATCACCGCCACGCTGAGCGCGACGCTGGCGGCCGGCGACATCGTCTACGGCTCGCTGGACAACGGCGGCAGCTGGACCGACATCACCGGCAAGGTCAGCGGCACCGCCCTGAGCTGGAACGGCGTCACCCTGGCCGGCAGCGACACCTTGCAGCTGAAGGTGGTCGACGCGGCCGGCAACAGCGGCAGCGCCAAGACCCAGGCCTACACGCTCGACACCGCCACCCCGGCCACGCCCGGCACGCCGGTGCTGGCCACCGCCAGCGACACCGGCGCCTCCAGCAGCGACGGCGTGACCAGCGACACCACGCCGACGCTGACCGGCACGGCCGAGAACGGCAGCACCGTCACCGTGTTCGACGGCGCCACGCTGCTGGGCACCGTCACCGCGGGCGCCGGCGGCTGGACGCTGACCACCGGCGCGCTGGCCGAAGGCAGCCACAGCATCACGGCCATCGCCACCGACACCGCCGGCAACGCCACGGCCGCCTCGGCCGCGCTGACCGTCCTGGTCGACACCACCGCGCCGGCCGTCACGTCGGTGGCGGTGCCGGCCGACGGCACCTACTACAACGGCGACCCGCTGAACTTCACCGTCAACTTCGACGAGGCGGTCACCATCGACACCAGCGGCGGCACGCCGCGCATCGCGCTGGTGGTCGGCACCACCACCCGCTACGCCAGCTACGTGTCCGGTTCCGGCAGCAGCGCGCTGGTGTTCCGCTACACCGTGCCCAGCGGCGACGTCGACGCCAACGGCATCACCGTGGGCGCGCTGTCGGCCAACGGCGGCACGCTGCGCGACACCGCCGGCAACGACGCCACGACCACCCTCAACAGCGTGCCCAGCACGGCCGGCGTGGATGTCGACGGCACCAGCCCCAGCGTGACCGGCATCAGCGCCACCACCGCCGACGGCAGCTACGCCGCCGGCCAGACCATCACCATCACGGTGGACTTCTCCACCGCGGTCGACGTCGACACCAGCGGCGGCACGCCCACGCTCACGCTCGACAGCGGCGGCGTCGCCAGCTACGCGGGCGGCTCGGGCAGCAGCACGCTGACGTTCACCTACGTGGTGGGCGCCGGCCAGAACAGCGCCGACCTCGACTACAGCTCGAGCGCCGCGCTGGCGTTCAACGCCGCCACCATCACCGACGCCGGCGGCAGCCACCGCCCGGCCGACCTGACGCTGGCCACGCCCGGCACGGCCGGCTCGCTAGGCGCCAACAAGGCCATCGTCATCGACACCGCCGCGCCGGCCAACACGGTGGCCGGCGCCGGCTTCTCGGCCGACACCGGCACGTCCAGCACCGACTTCATCACCAGGACCGCGGCGCAGACCATCAGCGGCACGCTGGCGTCCAACCTGGCGGCCGGCGAGCATGTCTATGTGTCGCTCGACAACGGCGCCACCTGGACCCAGGCGACCGACAGCGCCGGCACCAGCACCTGGTCGCTCAGCGGCCAGACGCTGTCCGGCAGCGGCACGCTGAAGGTGCGCGTCAGCGACGACGCCGGCAACAACGGCGCGGCCTATGCGCAAGCCTATGTGCTCGACACCACGGCGCCCACCACCGGCTTCAGCGGCATCGCGCTGTCGGCCGACACCGGCGCCAGCAGCACCGACCTGATCACCAACACCGCGGCGCAGACCATCAGCGCCACCCTCGGCGGCGCGCCGGCCGCCGGCGACATCGTCTACGGCTCGCTGGACAACGGCGCCACCTGGACCGACATCACCGGCAAGGTGTCCGGCACCACGCTGACCTGGAACGGCGTCACGCTGGCCGGCAGCGACACGCTCCAGCTGCGCGTGACCGACGCCGCCGGCAACAACGGCGCCGCCACCAGCCAGGCCTACGTGCTCGACACCACCGCCCCGGCCACCAGCGTGGCCAGCGCGGCCTTCTCGGCCGACAGCGGCGTCTCGTCGACCGACTTCATCACCCACACGGCGGCGCAGACGGTCAGCGGCACGCTGTCGGCCAACCTGGCGGCCGGCGAGTCGGTGCTGGTCTCGCTCGACAACGGCGCCACCTGGACCGCCGCCAGCGCCACCGTGGGCCAGAGCACCTGGTCGCTGGCCGGGCGCACGCTCACCGCCAGCGGCACGCTGCAGGTCAAGGTGAGCGACACCGCCGGCAACGACGGCCCCGTGCTCAGCCAGGCCTATGTCTACGATACCGCCGCCAGCGTGGCCACCGTCGACACGCTGCAGACCATGAGCCTGACGCCGGTGCTGACCGGCACCGCCACGCTGGCCGCAGGCGAAACCATGACCGTCACCGTCGGCGGCGCCACCTACGACGTCGTGCCGGCGGCCGGCACGTGGAGCCTGGACCTGTCGAGCGCGGTGCCGGCCAGCGGCGCGCTGGCGCTGGTGCTCAACAACCGCTACGAGGTGGTGGCCACCGTCACCGACCTGGCCGGCAACACCGCCAGCGACAGCAGCAGCAACGAGCTGACGGTGGGCACGATCGTGGTGCCGGTCACGCCGCCCACCACCACCGCGACGGGCGTCGCGCTGTCCGCCGACAGCGGCGCCAGTCAAAGCGACTTCATCACCAACGTGGCCGTGCAGAACCTCAGCGGCTCCCTGTCGGCCGCGCTGCTGGACGGCGAATCGGTGCAGGTATCGGTGGACGGCGGCGGCAGCTGGCAGAGCGCCAGCGCCAGCGGCAACAGCTGGTCGCTGGACGGCGTCACGCTGAGCGGCAATGGCCAGTTGCAGGTCAAGGTCAGCAACACCGCTGGCGACGGCGCGGTCTACAAGCATGCCTATGTGCTCGATACCACGGCGCCGGTGGCGCCGACGGTCGCTCCCCAGACCGCGTCGACGACGACCCCGACGCTGACCGGCTCGGCCACGTTGGCCAGCGGCGAGCTGCTCACCGTCAGCGTCGGCGGCGCCACCTACCAGGTCGCCGTCAGCGGCGGCGGCTGGAGCCTGGACCTGGCGCACGCCACGCCGTCGTCCGGCGCCCTGTCGCTGACGGCCGGCCAGCGCTACGACGTGGCCGCGGTGGTCACCGACCTGGCCGGCAATGCCAGCCGCAACGCCGGCAGCGGCGAACTGCTGGTCGAAGGCCCGCCCGCCACGCTGGTCACCGGCGCCGCGCTGTCGGCCGACAGCGGCGCCAGCGCCAGCGATTTCATCACCAATGTGGCCGCGCAAACCATCAGCGGCACGCTGTCGGCGCCGCTGGCGGCCGGCCAGCGGGTCGAGGTGTCGCTCGATGGCGGCGCCACCTGGAGCAACGCCTCGGCCGCGGCCGGCGCGGCCAGCTGGTCGGTGGCCGCCACCCTCGACGGCGGCAATGTCTTCATGGCGCGCGTCAGCAACGACGCCGGTCCCGGCGCGGCGTTCCGGCAGGCTTATACGCTCGATACCAGCGCCCCGCTGGCCAGCCCGACCGGCGGCACGCTGTCGCCCGCCGGGGTGCTCAGCGGCGGCCTGTCGGCGCCGCTGGCGGCCGGCGAATCGGTGCTGGTGTCGCGCGACAATGGCGCCAGCTGGCAGCCGGCCAGCGTGTCCGGCGCCAGCTGGTCGTCGGCCGGCGGCGCCGACAGCACGGTCCTGGTCGCGGTGCGCGACACGGCCGGCAACACCGGCAGCGTGTTGACGGTGGCCGCGGTGGTCACGCCGCCGCCGGAACCGCCGGTTCCGCCCGTTCCCCCGGTCCCTCCGGTGCCCCCGGTCCAGCAGGTGCCGGTCGTGACCGAGCCGCCACCGCCGGCCGAGACCAAGCCGGGCGTCACCGGACCGTCCGACGTGGTCAAGGCCGACCCGGCAACGGGCGACACTCCGCTCATCGGCGACACCCCGGCCGCCGGCAACCGCCCTGCCGGCGGCATCGTCAACGTGGCGCCGGGCGCCCAGCCAGCGTCGGGGGGCGGCCTTGGCGGCCCCGCCGGGCCGAACACGTCCGCCAGCCCGCTGGCGCCGCCCGGCCTGCCGGTGCTGACCGACCCCGGCACGCTGCTGACCGCCTTCACCCCGAACGGCCTGCCCGACCTGCCGTTCGCCGGCGACGCGCTGGTGGTCAACACGCCGATCCCGGATGTGACCGTCAGCAGCGGCCGGGCCATTTCCGTGCAAGTGGCGCCGGACAGCTTCGCCTCGACCAGCGGCAGCTCGCCGTTTTCGCTGAGCGCGCAGACCGCGGACGGCAAGCCGCTGCCGGCCTGGCTCAGGTTCGACCCCGGCGCGGCACGCTTCGAAGGCACGCCGCCGGCCGGCTTTGAAGGCACGCTGAGCTTCAAGATCACGGCGCGCGACAGCCATGGCCGGGTCGCCGTGCAAACCTTCAAGATCGTCGTCAGCAAGGAGGGCCGCGCCGTCAAGAGCTCGTCCATCGACGCCTTGCCGCTGGGCCGCAGCGGCCTGGACGAGCAAATGCGCATGGCGCGCGGCGCCGGCGCCGACCGCCTGGCGGTGCTGTCGCGTAGCGCGGCCGCGGCGAAAGCGGCCGCATGAACGACGGTGCGCCGCCGGGCAATCCCCTGCTGTCCTTGCTGGAGCTGGCCCAGCGCGCACGCGCCGCGGCCAGCGCCAACGAACTGGCCTTCCTCGCGGTCAACGACAGCCGCGCGCTGGCGCCCTACCGCCAGGCGGCGCTGTGGCTGGGCCCCGGCGCCGTCCACACCCTGTCCGGCGTGGTGGCGGTCGAAGCCAACGCGCCCTACGCGCAATGGCTGGACCAGCTGTGCCGCGCGCTGGCCGGCGCGCCGGCCGGGCCGCAAGCGGTCGATGCGGCGCGATTGCCGCCGGCCGTGGCCGCCGCGTGGGACGAGTGGCTGCCCGCCGCCGCGACATGGATACCGCTGCCGGCGCTGCACGGCGCGTCCGCCGCGGCCGCCGAACCGGCCGGCCTGCTGCTGGCCGGCGACGCCGCGCTGCCGGCCGAACAGCTGGCGCTGCTGGGCGAATGGATGGACATCTGGCAGCACGCGTGGCGCGCGCTCCATCCGCCGGCGCGCTGGTCGCTGGCGCGCCTGCCGGCGCGGCTGCGCGCGTGGTGGAACGGCGGCGCGCAGGACGCCGGGGGCGGCCGGCGCCGGCGCCGCCGGCTGGGCGTGGCCGTGGCCGTGCTGGCCGTGCTGCTGATGCCGGTGCGGCTGACGGTGCTCGCGCCCGGCGAGCTGGTGCCGGCCAATCCGGCCACGATACGGGCGCCGCTGGACGGCGTCATCGCCGACTTCGCCGTGCGCCCCAACCAGGTGGTGGCCGCCGGCCAGGAGCTGTTCTCGTTCGACCAGGCGCCGATCGGCAGCCGCCTCGACGTCGCCCGCGAAGGCTTGTCCACCGCCCAGGCCGAGTACCGGCAGGCGGCGCAGATGATGCTCAACGACCCGCGCGCCAAGGCGCAGCTGGCCACGCTGCTGGGCCGCATCGCCGAAAAGCAGGCCCAGGCCAGCTTCCTTGAAGGCCAGGCGCAGCGCTCGCGCGTGCTGGCGCCGCAGGCCGGCATCGCGCTGTTTGACGATCCGTCCGAATGGATAGGCCGGCCCGTGCAGACGGGCGAGCGCATCCTGCAGGTGGCCTCGGCCACCGACGTGGAAATCGAAGCCTGGGTGCCGATCGGCGACGCCATTCCGCTGGCCGAGCAGGCGCCGCTGCACCTGTACCTGGCGTCGGCGCCGCTGACGCCGCTGACCGGCACGCTGCGCTACATGAGCCACCGCGCCACCGCGCGCCCGGACGGCAGCTACGCCTACCGCGTGCGCGCCAGGCTCGACAGCGTGGCCGGCCAGCGCATCGGCCTCAAGGGCACGGCCAAGCTGGGCGGCCAACGGGTGCCGCTGGTCTACTGGATGCTGCGCCGCCCGCTGTCCAGCGTGCGCCAGTTCATCGCCTACTGAAGCGCCGCCATGCGATCGGGCCTTCCCCCGCTGCGCCAGGAGCTGGCCATCGACGCCGGCCCGCGGCTGGCCGACGGCCAGCCCAGCTGGACCCTGCACGACCCGGTGCGCAACCAGTTCTTCCAGCTCGACTGGCCGAGCTTTGAAATGCTCAGCCGCTGGAACCTGCAAGACCCGCGGGCCGTCATCGACGCAATCAACCGCGACACCGCGCTGCAGCTGGACGGCGGGGCGATCGAGCGCCTGCTGGCCTTCCTGCGCGACCAGCAGCTGCTGCAGCCGGGCCGCGGCGCGGCCGCCGCGTTTGCCGCCATGCGCGCGCGCCAGCGCGGCAACTGGCGGCAATGGCTGCTGCACAACTACCTGTTCTTCCGCGTTCCGCTGCTGCGCCCGGACCGCTGGCTGACGTGGCTGGCGCCGCGCCTGACGTGCCTGTTCTCGCCCGCGTTCCGCTGGCTGACCGTGGCCGCCGGCGTGGCCGGCGTGGCCGGCGCCTACCGCGAATGGGAGCGCTTTTCCGCCACGCTGATGGATACGCTGAGCTGGCACGGCGCGCTGCTGTACGGCTGCGCCGTCACGTTCGCCAAGGTCTGTCACGAACTGGGTCACGCGCTCACGGCCAAGCGCTATGGCTGCCGGGTGCCGACCATGGGCCTGGCGTTCCTGGTGATGTGGCCGGTGGCCTACACCGACACCAACGAGGTGTGGAAGCTGGCGCGCCGCGACCAGCGGCTGGCCGTGGCCGGCGCCGGCATCGTGACCGAGCTGATGATCGCCTGCTGGGCCACGCTGGCCTGGTCGTGGCTACCCGAGGGCGGCCCCAGGCAGGTGGCCTTCCTGCTGTCGACCACCACCTGGATCGCCACCATGGCCATCAACGCCAGCCCGTTCATGCGCTTCGACGGCTATTTCCTGCTGTCGGACTATCTCGGCCTGCCCAACCTGCACAGCCGCGCGTTCGCGCTGGCGCGCTGGGACCTGCGCGAGCGCCTGTTCGCGCTGGGCGAGCCGGCGCCGGAATCGTTCCCGCCCCGCCGCCGCGCGGGGCTGGTGCTGTTTGCCTGGGCGGTGTGGATCTACCGGCTGGTGCTGTTCCTCGGCATCGCCGCGCTGGTGTACCACTTCTTCATCAAGGCGGTCGGCATCCTGCTGTTCATGGTCGAGATCGGGTGGTTTGTCGCGCTGCCGCTGTGGCGCGAGCTGCAAGCCTGGAGACGGCGCTGGACCGCGCTGCGCCACAGCCGCCGCGCCTGGCGCAGCGGCGCGCTGCTGGCGCTGGCCGTCTTGATCTTCCTGCTGCCGTGGCCGGACCGCGTGCAGAGCTCGGGCCTGCTGCAGCCGCGGACGCGGCTGGCGCTGTACGCGCCGCCCCATGCGGCGGTGGCGGCGCTGCCGGTCGGGAACGGCCAGGGCGTGGCGGCCGGCCAGCCGCTGCTGCGCCTGTCCTCGCCCGAGCTGGACCTGCGCGAAGGCGAAACCGGCGCGCGCCAGGATGTGCTGGCCTGGCAGTCGGCGGCTGCCGGCCTGGACGCCGGCAGCCGCAAGGACTGGCAAGTGCTCAACGACCAGCTGGCCTACGCCAGCGCCGAACACGCCACCGTGGGCGCCGACCTGCGGCGCTACCGCCCGGTGGCGCCGTATGCGGGCGTGCTGGTCGACGTCGATCCCGACCTGCGCCCCGGCGCATGGCTCAAGAGCCAGGAGTATCTGGGCGCGCTGGTGGCGGCCGGCCGCTGGCAGGTGGTGACCTACGTGGACGAGGAGGCGGTGCGCCGCATCCGGCAGGGCGACCGCGCCCTGTTCATCGCCGACGGCCTGGCCGGGCCGGCCGTGCGCCTGACGGTGGCCAGCATCGACCGCGACGCCAGCCGCACGCTGGGCGAGCCGGAGCTGGCGGCCTTGTTTGGCGGCGACGTGCTGGTGCGGGAAAAGAATGGCGTGTTCTATCCGGAACACGCGGTGTACCGGGTGGTGCTGGACGCCGACGCCGGGCTGCCGGCCACCAGCCCCGCGTGGCGCGGACGGGTCGCCATCGCCGGCCGCTGGGAAGCGCCGGCGCTGCGCTTCCTGCGCGCGGCGGCGGCGGTGGCCTGGCGCGAAGCCGGTTTTTAAGCCGCGGCCGCGGCCGGGACCAGGGCCGCGCGGCGGGGGCGCCGCCGCGCATGGCCGTTCATGGCCGTTCCCCCTCGTCGCCGTGGCCGCCGGCGCGGCCCTCCTCATGCTCTCCCCACATCGCATTCAAGATCGCCAGCAGCAAGGCGAATCCCACTCCAAGTATCCAGGCGAAATACCACATGCTCGTCACTCCCTCATTCAAGTCGTCGCGGCGCTAGTAGGCGCTGTGCTGGTTGGCTTCGATCTGCGCGGCGGTGACCTTGCCGCGCATGACGCGATAAGCCCATCCGGTGTACAGGATGATGAGCGGCATGAACAGCAGCGCCGCCCAGAACATGATGGCCAGGCTCAACTGGCTCGAGACGCTGTCCCACACCGTCAGGCTGGCGTTCGGCATCGACGACGACGGCATCACGAACGGGAACATCGAGGCGCCGGCGGTGCCGATCACGCCGGCCACGCCGAACGACGAGGCCACGAACGCGGCCAGCGTGCGGCGCCTCAGCAACAGCACCGCCGCCAGCGCCGCGCCGCCCAGCCCCGTCGCCGGCAACAGCCACAGCGCCGGCTGGCGGCCATAGTTCGCCATCCAGGCCCCGGCCTCGCGCACCACCGACTTGCCGAGCACGTCCGGCAGCGCGGCGCCGTCGACCGCCGAGGTGATGCGATAGCCGTCGATCGACTGCAGCCAGACCCCGGCGGCGATGAAGCCAAGCACCATGACCACGGCCGCGCCCACCGCGCCGCGGATGGCGCGTTGCTGCAACACGCCTTCCGTGCGATGGGCCAGGTAGGCGCCGCCCTGCAGCGTCAGCATCGCGCTGCCGACCACGCCGCACAGCAGGGCGAAGGGACGCAGCAGTTGCCAGAAGCTGCCGCTGTAGCTGGACACCAGATACGCGTCGAACCGGAACGGCACGCCCAGCAGCAGGTTGCCGAAGGCGATGCCGAACACCAGCGGCGGCACCGCGCCGCCGACGAACAAGCCCCAGTCCCAGGTGCCGCGCCAGCCGGCGTGCTGGATCTTGCTGCGGTAATCGAAGCCGACCGGCCGGAAGAACAGCGCCCACAGCACCAGCATCATGGCCCAGTAAAAGCCGCTGAAGGCGGTGGCGTACACCACCGGCCAGGCCGCGAACAGGGCGCCGCCGCCGGTGATGAACCAGACCTGGTTGCCGTCCCAGTGCGGGCCCACCGTGTTGATCACCACGCGCCGCTCCAGGTCGTTGCGGCCGACGAAAGGCAGCAGCGCGCCCACGCCCATGTCGTGGCCGTCCATGATGGCAAAGCCGATCAGCAGCACGCCGACCAAGACCCACCAGATGATTTTCAGTGTGGCGTAATCAAGCATGGTGCATCTCCTTCAAAATAGCGTCGTGGGCGTAGCGGCCGGTGCCCAGGCTGCCCGGCCCCATGCGCGCGAATTTGACCATCAGGAACATCTCGACCGCCAGCAGCACCGTGTAGAAGCCCACGAAGCCCGCCAGCGAACCGTACAGGTTGCCGACGCTGAGCGTGGACACGCTCAGGTGGGTCGGCAGGACGCCGTAGATGGTCCACGGCTGGCGGCCATACTCGGCGACGAACCACCCCAGCTCGCAGGCGATCCACGGCGCCGGAAGCATCCACAGGGCCCAGCGCAGCAGCCACGGCCGCTGTGTGCCGGCCGCGCCGAGCGTGCTGCGGAACGCCAGCGCGAACAGCGCCAGCAGCGCCACGCCCAGCCCGACCATCGCGCGGAACGCCCAGAACATCGGCGCCACGCGCGGCACGGTGTCTCGCACCGCGCGCTCGATGATGGCGGGCGTGGCCTGGTTCACGTCCGCCACGTACTTCTTCAACAGCAGGCCGAAACCCAGGTCGGCCTTGTACTCGTCAAAGGTGGCCAGCGCGTTCGCATCGCCGCGCTGCCGGCGCAACGCCTCCAGCGCGTTGACGGCGACGATGCCGCGCACGATGCGGGCGCGGTTCTTTTCCCGGATCTCGTGGATGCCCGGGATCTGCTTGCTCACCGAGCGCGTGCCGATCAGCCCCATCACCCAGGGGACGTCGACTTCCCAATCGTTGCGGGACGCCGCCTCGTTGATGCCCGCCACCAGCGTCAGGCCGGCCGGCGCCGGCTTGGTGTCCCACATGGCCTCCATCGCGGCCAGCTTGGTCTGCTGGGCCTCGCCCACCGTGTAGCCGGACTCGTCGCCGAGAACGATCACGCTCAGCGCCGACGCCAGGCCGAACGCGGCGGCCACCCTGAAGCTGCGTTTGGCGAACTCGACATCGCGCCGGCGCAGCAGGTACCAGCTGGAGATGGACAGCACGAACATCGACCCGGTCACGTAGCCGGCCGATACCGTGTGGACGAACTTGGCCTGCGCCACCGGGTTGAACACCACCGCCCAGAAGTCCACCGTCTCCATGCGCATGGTCAGGTAGCTGAACTGCGCGCCCACCGGATTCTGCATCCAGCCGTTGGCGACCAGGATCCACAGCGCCGACAGGTTGGTCCCGACCGCCATCAGCAGGGTGACCAGCAGGTGGTGCTGTCTGCGCAGCCGGTCCCAGCCGAAGAAAAACAGGCCGATCATGGTGGACTCGAGGAAGAACGCCATCATGCCCTCGATGGCCAGCGGCGCGCCGAAGATGTCGCCGACATAGTGCGAGTAATAGGCCCAGTTGGTGCCGAACTGGAACTCGAGCGTGATGCCGGTGGTCACGCCCAGCGCGAAGTTGATGCCGAACAGCTTGCCCCAGAAGCGGGTCATGTCTTTCCAGATCACCTTGCCGGTCATCACATACACGCTCTCCATGATGACCAGCAGCCACACCATGCCCACGGTGAGCGGAACAAATAGAAAATGGTACATCGCGGTGGCAGCGAATTGCAGCCTCGACAAGTCCACCAATTGGTCTGAAATCACTTTTTTTCTCCTGTATGCCGGGGCGGCGCGCCCACCCGGTCGGCCATCGCGCCGGCGTCGACCTCGACGCGGAAATCCCTGACCCATGCCCGCCACAGGACGGCCAGCAGCGCCAGCTTGATCAGCACCACCACCGCCAGATGGCGCAGCAATCGTTTATCGGTCTCCATGCTCACACCGCGTTCAGCGGAATCTTCAGGTAACGCACGCCGTTGTCCTCGGCGGGCGGCAACTGGCCGGCGCGCATATTCACCTGGATCGCCGGCAGGATCAGGACCGGCAGGTCCAGCGCGGCGTCGCGCGCGCTGCGCATCGCCACGAACTGCTCCTCGCTGATGCCGTCGCGCACATGGATGTTGGCGTGCCGCTGCTCCGCCACCGTCGTCACATAGGCCAGCGGCCGGCCGTTCGGGCGGTAGTCGTGGCACATGTACAGCCTGGCGTTCGCGGGCAGGCTCAACACGCGATTGATCGAGCGGAACAAGATGCGCGGGTCGCCGCCCGGGAAGTCGCAGCGGGCGGTGCCGTAGTCCGGCATGAACAACGTGTCGCCAACGAACGCCGCCGGCTCGTCGGCGCCGTCGATCACATAGGTCATGCAGGCCGGCGTGTGGCCCGGCGTATGCCAGGCGCGCGCGCTCAGGTTGCCGATCCGGAACGCCTCGTCGTCGGCGAACAAGTGGTCGAACTGGCTGCCGTCGCGGGCAAAGTCGCCGCCGGCGTTGAACAGCTTGCCGAACACGGCCTGCACCTGCCGGATGTGGCCGCCGATGGCGATGCGGCCGCCCAGGTGCTGCTTCAGGTACGGCGCCGCCGACAAGTGGTCGGCATGCGCATGGGTCTCCAGTATCCACTCGACCTTGCCGTCGAGGGCCCGCACGCGGGCGATCAGCTGGTCGGCGCCGGCGGTGCTGGTGCGGCCGGATGCGGGGTCGTAGTCCAGCACGCTGTCGATCAGGGCGCAGGCGCGGGTCTGCCGGTCCTGCACGATGTAACTGATGGTGCTGGTGGCCTGGTCGTAAAAGCCTTCGATGTACAGTTGTTCCACGTCGTTCTCCTCAGGGCGGATGCCTGTTTAAGTACAAATCCCGTGCCAGCCGCGGCGCGCGGCTAAGTTTTTGATTTGGCACAGGTATTTTCAGGCCGGCAGAGGCCGCTGACAGTTTTCCGCGTCAGTGGCATACTGCCAGTGGCAGAAGTGGCAGTCATTCCCCCGGAGGTTACCCATGACAGATTCAGAACTATTGCAGGCTCCCGAAGTGCGGGCGCTGATTTCCTACCTCGACCATGAGGCCGCGCCCATGATCGTCATGAACACCGCGTATCAGATCCTGGCCGCCAACACCGCGTACAAGCGGCAGTTCGCCGTCGCCGGCAAGCCCTATCTCGGTCGCACCTGCTATGCCGTGTCGCACCAGTTCGCGGTGCCGTGCGACCAGGCCGGCGAGCATTGTCCGCTGCAAAGCGCGCTGGCCACGCGCGCGCCGGACCGCGTGCTCCACATCCACCACACGCCGCGCGGACCGGAGCATGTGGACGTGGAACTGCGGCCGATCGTCGATGCCGGCCACCGGGTGATCGGCTTTGTCGAGCGCCTGCAGACGGTGCGGCAGGCGTCCGCGCGCGCCAGCCGCAGCGGCCTGGTGGGCCAGTCGCCGGCGTTCAACCGCGCGCTCGGCGAGCTGCAGCGGGTGGCGCCCTCCACGCTGCCGGTATTGCTGCTGGGCGAATCGGGCACCGGCAAGGAGTTGTTCGCCCGCGCGCTGCACGAGGCCAGCGCGCGCAGCGCCGGGCCGTTCGTGGTGATGGATTGCTCGGGCCTGAGCGAAACGCTGTTCGAGAGCGAAGTGTTCGGGTATGAAAAGGGCGCGTTCACGGGCGCGCTGTCGCGCAAGGCTGGCCTGGCCGAGACGGCCAACGGCGGCACGCTGTTCCTCGACGAGATCGGCGACGTGCCGCTGGGCATGCAGGTCAAGCTGCTGCGCCTGATCGAGTCCGGCACCTACCGCCGCGTCGGCGGCGTCGAGACGCTGCGCAGCGACTTCCGCCTGGTGACCGCCACCCACAAGCCGCTGGCGCGCATGGTGGCCGAGGGCCAGTTCCGCCAGGATCTGTACTACCGCATCGCGGCCTTTCCCCTGCAGCTGCCGCCGCTGCGCGAGCGCCACGGCGACATCGGTCTGCTGGTCGAGTCGCTTCTGCAGCGCAGCGGCGGCGCCGGCGTGCATCTGGCGCCGGACGCGCTGGCCGCGCTCAACGGCTATCACTGGCCGGGCAATATCCGCGAGCTGCGCAACGTCATCGAGCGCGCCCGCCTGTTTGCCGACGATGGCGAAATCAAGGCCGCCCATCTCGGCCTGGGCGCGCAGCCGGCGCTGCACGCGCCGGCAACGCTGGCCGGCGAAGACTTTGCCGCCTGCGTGCGGGGCTTCAACGGCACGCGCAAGGCGCTCGCCGCCGCGCTGGGCTACAGCGAGCGCACCCTGTACCGCCGCCTCAAGCAGGCAGGCCTGGCATAGGCTGCCGCGTGCACGCGCAATCAATCTACTTTGTGATATTATATAAAAATGTATATTGATGGCGGCCATGATGTCCTCATTTGATCCGGCGCGCATGCGCCTGGCTGCGGCGCAAGCGAGCGCCCTGCTCAAAGCCCTGTCCAATCCCGACCGGTTGCTGTTGCTGTGCCAGCTGACCCAGGGCGAACACGCCGTCGGCGAACTGGAGCAGGCACTCGACATCCGCCAGCCCACGCTGTCGCAGCAGCTGGGCGTGCTGCGGGAAGAGGGGCTGGTGAGCACCCGCCGCGATGGAAAACAAATTTATTATCAGATCGCCAGCCCCCAGGCGCAGGCGGTTTTGCAAACCCTGTACCAACAATTCTGTTCATCGCAAGGAGGACCAACATGAGCATAGACTGGCTGCACTTCACGCCATGGCAGTCGCTGGCCGGCGGCATGCTGATCGGCCTGGCCGCGGCGCTGCTGATCCTGCTGAACGGCCGCATCGCCGGCATCAGCGGCATCCTCGGCGGCGTGCTGCGGCCGCGCCGTGGCGACCTCGGCTGGCGGCTGGCTTTCACGGCTGGTTTGCTGGCCGCGCCGCTGCTGTACCGGGCCTGGACGCCGCTGCCGCCGGTGCAGGTCGTCGCCGGCGATGTCACGCTGCTGCTGGCCGGCTTGATGGTTGGCGTCGGCACGCGCTACGGCGCCGGCTGCACCAGCGGCCACGGCGTGTGCGGACTGGCGCGCCTGTCGCCGCGCTCGCTGGCGGCCACCGCCGCCTTCATGCTGTCCGGCTTTGTCACCGTGTTCGCGGTCCGTCACCTGTTCGCCTAAGGAGCATTCCATGTCCATCGTTGTTGCCGCCCTGAGCGGCCTGCTGTTCGGTATAGGCTTGATCCTGTCCGGCATGACCGACCCGTCCAAGGTGCAGGGCTTTCTGGATCTGGCCGGACACTGGGATCCATCGCTGGCGCTGGTGATGGGCGGGGCGATCGCCGTCGCGCTCCCCGCTTTCACCCTGGCCCGGCGCCGCAGCCACGCCGTGCTGGGCGAGCCCATGCAATTGCCGGCCAATCGCCGCCTCGACCGCCGCCTGGTGCTGGGCAGCCTGCTGTTCGGCGCGGGCTGGGGCCTGGCCGGCTACTGCCCCGGTCCGGCGTTGACCTCGCTGGCCACCGGCGGCTTGCCACCGATGCTGTTCGTTGGCGCCATGCTGGCCGGGATGGGATGGTTCGAACTGGCCGAGCGGCGCGGCGCGCGGTGAAGCACCCCGCCGGAGCGGCTGCCGTCCACATGTTGCGGCAATTAAACCTGCGTATAATGGGAAAAAGTTCTTGACGCCGGGCCGGAGGAGTACCAGGGATGAAAACGCTTCGCTTGCTGCTCTGGCTGGGACTGATATTGGTGCCGGCCACCGCGCACGCGACCACCACGGTCACCTGCGTCACCGAGGAAAACCGGCCCGTCAATTTTTGGGAGAACGGCAAGGTCACCGGCTTCAGCACCGAGGTCGTCGAAGCCGTGCTCAGGGAAATCGATGTGCGGGCCGACATCCAGATCATGCCCTGGGCGCGCGCCTACGCAACGGCTCTGCACAAGGAAAACGTGCTGATCTTCTCGATCATGCGCACGCCCGAGCGCGAGCACCTGTTCAAATGGGTCGGCGTGATTTCCCCGCCCGACAGCTCCTATCTGTACGCCCTGCGCGAACGCCATATCAAGCTCGACAATCTTACCGACGCCCTGAACTACAAGATCGCCACCATCAACGGCGACGCGCGCGAGCAATATCTGGAGTCGAAGGGCTTCGTCAAGGGCCGCCAGCTGCAGGGCAACTCCCAGCCCAAAACCAACTATGAAAAACTGAAGCTGGGGCGCGTCGACCTGTGGGCGATGAGCGACCTGGTGGCGACGGACATCGTGCGGCGCGACGGCGGCGAACTGTCCAGGACCCTGGTGCGGGCGCTGCAATTGACCGAGCTGGGCAGCGGCGGCAGCTACATGGCGTTCGGACCGCAGACCGACGATGTGCTGGTCGACCGTTTTCGCAAGGGACTGGAGGCCATCAAGGCCAATGGCACGTTCGCGGCGCTGCAAAAGAAATGGTTCTGACAAGGACCAGCTTTAATAAATGAAGCTGTCTTTGATCCAGATCAAGGGTTTTTCATGTCGTAATTCATAGTATCGTTCCTGATGGAAACCTATACCGGAGATCAGAATGAAAAAGTTTATTTCTAAAGTCGTGCTGCTGGTGCTGAGCACGCTGCTGGCCACCAGCGCCTACGCCGCCAGCGACCGCGCCAACGCGGAAGACTGCGTCGCGCTGGTCAAGAAGGCGGTCGCCTACATCAAGGCGAACGGCAAGGAAAAGGCGTTTGCCGAGTTTAACAATTCCAAAGGCCAGTTCGTCGACCGCAACCTGTACATCTTCGTCTACGATCTGAATGGCGTCAATCTGGCGATCGGCAACGGCAACGCCTCCAAGATGGTCGGCAAGAACCTGATCGACATGCACGACGCCGAAGGCACCTACATCATCAAGGGCTTTATCCAGACCGTCAAAACCAAGAACCAGGGATGGTTCGACTACAAGTGGCCCAACCCGGTCACCAAGGCCATCGAAGAGAAATCGAGCTACGTTGAAAAGGTGGACGACTACCTGGTCGGCGCCGGAATCTACAAGCAATAAAATCAGCCGCGCGGACATCGTCGCCCGCGCGGCCGCTCCCGCGAGTTAAACCATCAAGCCAGGCGCGCCGCCAGTTCGGCCACGCGCTTGCCCAACAGGCGGGCGGTCTCCAGGTCGCCGCTGCGCGGCGCCTCCTCGGCCGAGGCGTCCGACGGCGAAATCGCCAGCGCGCCGCCAAAGCCGGCGGTCCAGTTGACGTCGGCCGGGCCATGCTCCTTCTTGTTCGACGGCAGCAGGCCGGTGCCGACCCAGACCTGGCCGTGCTGCATGGCCAGCGTCCAGAAATACTGGATGGTGGAGAACTTGTCGCCATTGGTCGAGGCCGAATTGGTGAAGCCGGCGGCCACCTTGTTCTTCCAGTTCTGGCCGAACCACGCGGCCGACGACTTGTCGGCGAACTTCTTGAACTGCCATGCCGGGCCGCCCATGTAGGTCGGGCTGCCGTAGATGACGGCATCGGCCTTGGCGATGGCGGCCATCGCATCCTCGGTCAGGTCGCCGTTCTGGTCGATGCGGTACAAAGTCGCCTCCGCGCCGGCCACGCCGGCGGCGCCGGCCTGCACGGCCTCTGCCTGTTTGACGGTGTGGCCGTAGCCGCTGAAGTACACGATCGCGATAGTGGTCATAAAATTCCCTAAAAAAGTTATTGAACAGGGGGCCAGGCACCGATCTGGCTCAGCATGCCGAACCAGTCTTCCAGGTGCCAGGTATGCGTAATGCGGTCCGCCCCCAGATAATGGAACTCATGGATCGCAATTGCAATAGGCTGATTGGTAGGGGCGATGCCGAAAAACTCGCCGCGGTGGGTGCCGGTGATCCGCGCGCGCACGGCGGCGCGGCCGTCGCGGCCGAAGATGTCGAGGATGGCGATGTGCACGTCCGGGAAGGCGGCGCCGAACATGGCGACCACCGGCTTCATGCCGGCCAGGCCGGGTTGCTGGCCGGGGCCGAGCGGCGTGTCCTGCCAGTCCGGCGTCAGCGCCTGGTCGAGCAGGTCGGGATTGCGCTCGTTGAAGGCGCGGTACAGCGTTTCGATGGCTTGCTGCTGGGCCTTGGTCAGGCCGTTGTCTTGCATGGTCATGGTGGGCTTTCGTATCGGTGAATGACCCGGCCACTGTAGCAATCCGCCCCCACGCAAGTCCAATCGATAATGGATATGCAGTATCATCCATGGCATGGATTTACATGGCATAGACCTCAACCTGCTGGTGGCCTTCGACGCGCTGATCTGCGAGCGCAACGTCACGCGCGCCGGCGTGCGCATCGGCCGCACCCAGCCCGCCATGAGCGCCGCGCTGGCCCGCCTGCGCCTGCTGCTGAAGGACGAGCTGTTCGTGCGCAGCGCCAGCGGCCTGCAGCCGACGCCGCGCGCGCTGGAACTGGCGGCGCCGCTGGGTGAGGCGCTGGCCAGCATCCAGCGCACGCTGGAGTTCACGCAGGACTTCGATCCGTCGCGCGCGGCCGTGCGCTTCACGCTGGCGCTGTCCGATCATCCGGCCTTCGTCATGCTGCCGGCGTTGCTGGCGCGGCTGGCGCACAAGGCGCCCGGCGTCACGCTGCGGATCAAGTCCTTCAGCGCGCGCGAGGACGCGCTGGCGCTGCTCGACGCCGGCGAGGCCGACGCCGCGGTCGGTGTGCCGGGCGGCAGCACGCCGCGCATCCCCACCCTGCCGCTGTTCGCGGAGCGCTTCGTGTGCGTGGCGCGCAAAGGGCATCCGCTGGCGGACAAGAAGCTGACGTTGAAACGCTTCCTGAGTTGCCGGCACCTGCTGGTGTCGCCCGAGGGCGACGGCGTCGGCCACGTCGATATCAGGCTGGCGCAATTGCAACGCCGGCGCCAGATCGCCGTGACGCTGCCGCAGATGTACGCGGCGCCGGCCATCGTCGCCGGCGGCGACCTGCTAGCGACCATGATGGCGGGCGTGGTGCGCGCCAGCGGCATGGCGCGCGCGCTGGCGGTGCTGCCGCTGCCGCCGGAGCTGGACCTGGAACCGGTGCCCTTCGTGCTGCACTGGCACCGCCGCAACGACGCGCATCCGGCCCAGCGCTGGCTGCGCGAGCAGATCGCGCTGGTGTGCCGCGACCTGTATGGCGTCAGCGGCGGCCCTTGAGCTCCTGCACGCGCCAGCCGTCCTCGCGCCCGCGCAGGAAGGCCAGCATCGAATCGACCGTCACCGCGTTGATGCGGTCGGAGAAGCGCAGCGCGTTCGGATGGTCGTCGAAGGCGATGTTGGCCTTGAACACGCGCCCGCCCAGCCGCGTCAACGGGCCGATGTGCATCTCGGTCGGCGTGTAGCCGGCCATCTTCAGCCACGACTGCGCCTGCTCGCGCGTGCGGATGCGGAAGTCCGTGGCCTCGGCCGACGCCAGCACCTCCAGCACCCACTGGTTGGAGTTCTGGTACCTGGTCGAGAACGGATAGGCCACCATGCTGTAATGGCTGCCGTGGAGGCCGTGCAGCGTGGCCGGATCGCGCAGGATCTCGCCCAGCTTCGCGGCTATCTTCTGCGGCGGCACGATCACCAGCGCGGCCTGCGTCACCGGATGCTCTTCGCACGAACGCCCGGCGTGCGCCGGCGCGGCGGCCAGCATGGCGATCACGCCGGCCGCGCCCAACAAGCATCGCGCGCTCATTGCGACGGCAGGCGTTTTTGCGACAGCAGCGCCTCGCCCAACGCGTTGGGAATGAAGGCCACCACCTTGCCCGAGGCGACCAGCAGGGTGCCGGTGGTCTCGGACACCACCTGCACCGCGGTGCCCACCGACAGGCCGATCGCGTCGACCGTCTTGCCGGCCAGCTTGACCGACAGCTTGGCCGCCGAGCTGACCGAGGTCAGCACGACTTCGACGCCATCCGCCACGCTCTGCCCGACGCCGCTGACGACGTAGGCGCCGCCGATCACCACCGCCATCGAACCGGCGGCGGGCCCGGAATCGCCGTGGGCCGAGGCGGTCACACTGACCACCGGCGCGGCCAGGATGGACATGGTGCCGACCGAGATCTGCTCGGACGGCGTGAAGTTGGAGATGCCGCCTGCGGCCATCGCCGCGGCGCTGGCCAGCGCCAGCACGGCGCCGGCGATGATGTGACGAAATGCTGCACTTGCTGTCATGCGTAAGTCTCCCGATTCGATGTTCTCAATAGAATAACATTAAATACAAAACAACTTTTCTCCCGTCGCCAAGCGTGTGGGAGTGGGCTACACTATCGGTCACACCCATCCGCGTCCGCCTCCATGCCCGAGAAGAACCTGCCTGAGCTGATCACCCTGAAACGCCTGATCGACGAAGGCGGGCGGCATCTGGAGGTCGGCACCTCCTGCACGGTGGCGATGGACGGCCGCCAGTTCCCGGTCTACAGCATCGCCCTCGGCAACCCCAGCCCGGACGTGCCGGCGCTGGGCTTCTTCGGCGGCATCCACGGCCTGGAGCGCATCGGCACCCAGGTCATCCTGTCGTTCATGGAAAGCCTGCTGGCGCGGCTGCGCTGGGACAGCACCCTGCACCAGCAGCTCGAATCGATGCGGCTGGTGTTCATGCCGCTGGTGAATCCGGGCGGCATGTGGCAGGCCACGCGCTGCAATCCGCAGGGCGTGGACCTGATGCGCAACGCGCCGTTGAGCGCGATCGACAAGGTGCCGTTCATGCTGGGCGGGCAGCGCTACAGCCCCCACCTGCCGTGGTACCGCGGCAAGGCCGGCGCGCCGATGGAGGCGGAAAGCCAGGCCGTGTGCGAGCTGGTCGAGCGCGAGCTGTTGTCGCGCCAGTTCAGCATGGCGCTCGACTGCCACTCCGGCTTCGGCCTGCGCGACCGCATCTGGTTCCCGCACGCGCACACCACCGCGCCGATCCCGCACCTGGCCGACATCGGCGCGCTGGAGCAGCTGTTCAGCCAGAGCTACCCCAACCACAACTACGTGTTCGAGCCGCAGAGCCGCCAGTACCGCACGCACGGCGACCTGTGGGACTACCTGTACCTGAACGGCACCAGCTACAGCGAGCGCGTGTTCCTGCCGCTGACGCTGGAGATGGGCTCATGGCTGTGGGTGAAGAAGAATCCGCGCCAGATCTTCGACCGCATCGCCATCTTCAACCCGACCGCCCGGCACCGCCTGCAGCGGGTGCTGCGGCGCCACCTGATCTGGTTCGACTTCCTGATGCGCGCGGCCAACAGCCACGGGCGCTGGATGCCGGAGGGGATGGCGCGCAAGGTCCAGCACCGGCGCGCGCTGGCGCAGTGGTACGACGCGTGAGCCGCTGGGTCCTGCTGCGCGGCCTGATGCGCGAACAACGGCACTGGGGAGCCTTCCCCGGCCAGCTGGCGGCCGCGCTGCCGGACGCCGCCATCGTCACGCCCGACCTGCCCGGCAACGGCGAGCGCCACGCGCTGCGCAGCGCCACGCGGGTGGCGCGGATGGTGGAGTTCTGCCGGCGCGACCTGCGCGCGCGCTGCATCGAACCGCCCTACTCGTTGCTGGCGCTGTCGCTGGGCGGCATGGTGGCGGTGGAGTGGTGCAGCCGCTATCCCGGTGAAGTGGAGCGTTGCGTGCTGATCAACACCAGCATGCGGCCCTACAGCCGCTTCCACCAGCGGCTGCGCTGGCAAAACTATCCGGCCATCGTCCACCTGATGCTGCGCGGCGGCGTCGAGCGGCAGGAGCGCCTGATCCTGCGCCTGACCAGCCGTGGCGGCGACGCCGCCGCACGCGAGGCACTGCTGCAGCGCTGGCTGGCCTACCAGCGCGAGTACCCGGTCACGCGCGCCAACGCGCTGCGGCAGCTGTGGTCCGCCGCCCGCTTCCGCGCGCCGGCCGCGCGGCCCGCCGTGCCGCTGCTGATCCTGGCCGGCGCCGGCGACCAGCTGGTGGACCATGGCTGCTCGCTGCGGCTGGCGCAGGCCTGGGACGCGCAGCTGATGGTGCACCCCAGCGCCGGCCACGACCTGCCGCTGGACGACGGCCCGTGGGTGGCGGCGTCGATCGCGAAATGGCTGGCGGCGGAAAAAGGGGCGTAAAATAACGCCCCTATGAAAACCACACCGCCCGCGCTGGACTGCCGTCCCAACTGCGGCGCCTGCTGCACGGCGCCCTCGATCACCAGCCCCATCCCCGGCATGCCCGACGGCAAACCAGCCGGCGTGCGCTGCATCCAGCTGGCCGACGACAACCGCTGCAAGATCTTCGGCCGCCCCGAGCGTCCGGCCTTCTGCGGCGGCCTGCAGCCGTCGGCCGAAATGTGCGGGACGAGCCGCGAGTCGGCCATGCTGTGGCTGGCCGACCTGGAGCGCGCCACCGCTCCACGTTAAGGCTTGGTGTAGCTATACGTCAGCGAGTAGGCCCCGCTGCCGGCCGCCGCGCTGATCATCGCGTAGTAGTAGCCGGCCGGGGCGTTGTAGGTCAGCGTCTTGTTCGGTGACGTGCCCTGGCTGGCGGCCACCTGCGCCCAGCCGTTGGCGCCCCACTGGTACAGCGAGACCCGGAAATCGGTCCCCACTTTTCCGCTCAGGTTCAGCGTGAAGGCGCCGGCCCCCGCCTGTACCCATCCAGGCGAGGCGCTGGGCGCGTAGGCGGTGCCGCCGCTGGCCAGCACGCCGGTCTGCGTGACGCCGCCGGCGCTGCCGGTGTATTGCGCGAACACCTTGCCCGCCGCCCCTTCATTCACCGCGTGCCACGGATAACCCAGATTGCGCATGCGCGAGTTCTCGGTCGGACGGTATTTGCCGCTGGCGCAGTATTGCGCGCCCTGGAACACACCCACGGTGCCGTTCGGGTAGGCGCCAGGGCTGGTCGGCACCGGCGTGCTGGCCGAGATCAGGCCGCGCCACTTGACGCTGCGGGTGCCGTTCATCGTCACGTCCGGTTCGCCCGGCTCGCCGTTCAGGCTGCAGGTGCCGTAGTCGTATTCGTCGGCCAGCCCGAACGCGGTGTGGCCGATCTCGTGCAGCGCGATCTCGATCGATTGCGTCGCCATCGACAGCGTGGCGACCTGCCCGCCGGAGCCGCCGTAGCGCGTGGAGTTGGCGACCACGATGATCACATCGCGCTCGTCCGGCGCCAGCACCGAGCCGACGATCTCCTGCGCCTTGTCGTTGTCCACGCACAGCAGGCGGTCGATGTTGTAGCAGTTGAAGGCGGCGTCCATCGCGGTGTCGCGGTAGATGCCCTTGTCCGGTTCGTCCACGCCGGACTGGTTGCTGGCCACGTCCACGCGCCGCACGTTCATGTTGGCGCGGTTGGCGGCGAACAGCGGATCGGCCAGGAAGCCGTCGATGATCTTCTGAGCATCCGCATGCCACTTGTCCATTTCCGCCGCCGTGTAGCCGTCGCCGACGAACACGTAGTCCATGCGCGCGGCGGCCGGGCCGGTGCTGAGGATGGTGGTGGCGGTGGCCGCCGGCGTCAGGGCGGCGGCGCGCGCGGCGCGCGAGGTGCCGGCCAGCTTGGCCAGCGCTGCGTGGTCGAAGCTGGCCAGCGGCGCGGCGGCGACGGCGGCGCTCATGCCCTTGGCGCTGGCGCCCTGCACCGGCAGCACCTCGATGGTGGCGGTGGCGCTGTCGAAGGGCATCGAGACCTCGAACGAGCCGCTTGGCTGGTGCACGGTTTCGGCGATGTCGATGGCGCCGGTGCGCGGGTTGAAGACTTCGACATGGCGCTGCTGGCTGCCCGCCACCGTGACCTCATGCAGGATGGTGCCCTGCGCATCGCGCGCGACCACGCGCCATTGCGCGCCGGCCGCCTGATTGCGCACGTTCGGCGTCAGGGCGAAGCTGCCGATTTCCGCGTGGCGCGCGCTGAACACGGCGCCGTTGCGGCCATCGGCATAGGACAGGCGCAGCGAGATATTGTCGGCGCTGGCGGCGCCCGCGGCCAGCAGCGCTGCCAGCGCCGCGGTGATGCGTAGGTGATTCATGGTGTCCCCTTGTTTTTGTGGTGGAGCACCGATTGTCACGCTGTCGCCCGCCGCGCAATTGCGCAATGCCGCGCAACTTGTACAAAGCTGCTGCCATCGTCGATGGCTGTTGCGCGGCCGCCGCGCCGGGCCGGATCAGCGCAGCATGACCAGCTGCGCGAACATGCGCATCAGCTCCGCCGAGTATTTCGGCGCAAGCGTCGGCGCAAGCGGCGGCACAAGCGTCGGCGGCGCCGCCGGTGCCGGGCGTGGCACGGCCGGTTTGCAGACGCATGGCGGGGTGACGGTGTGGGTCTGGAACATGGCAACCTCCTCATTGAATGGCGCGCCGATGTCGATAAATTCTTGTGCATGGAGTTTTATCAGCGCATGAGGTATATTTTCCTCCCGCATGCACTCGTGATCAAACGAGTAATTTTCGAACCATGCACAAGGAAAACTTAGCCTATGACCAAACCGCTGCGCTCACTTTCCGGCCTGATCGACTTCGATTGCGCCGCCCGCTGGGGCAGCTTCAAGCTGGCCGCCCAGGAGCTGCACAAGACGCCGGCGGCGATCAGCCTGCAGGTCAAGCAGCTGGAGGCGGCGGTCGGCTTCGAGCTGTTCACGCGCCACCCGCGCCACATCGCGCTGACCGACAAGGGGCAGGAACTGGCCGTCACCTTGGCGCGCGTGCTGGGCGAGCTGCGCGCCAAGGTGACGGCGCTGCAGGACGGCGACGAGGAAAAAATCCTGCGCATCTCCACCACCCATTCGCTGGCGATCAAGTGGCTGGTGCCGCGCATCCACCGCTTCACCACGCTGTATCCGGAGCTCGACATCCGCATCGATTCCAGCGACCACCTGGCCGACATGGAGGACGGCAGCACCGATGCCGCGCTGCGCTTCCATCCCATCGAGGACGGCGACCCGGACCTGATGTTCCGCGAACGGCTGGTGGCGGTCTACAGCCCGTCGTTGCTGGCGCCCGGCCAGGAGGCGCTGACCTTGGCCGACCTGCAGCGCTTCCCGCTGCTGCATGAGCACAGCACCGAGGATTGGATACAGCTGCTGCGCGAGAACCATATCCTGAAGGGGAAATACGATTTCTCCCGCAGCTACAGCAACTTCGCCGTGCTGACGCAGGCCGCGCTGGCCGGACAGGGCATCAGCCTCGTATCCTACGCCATCGCCTACGAGGACATTCGCACCGGCGCGCTGAAGATGCTGGCCTGCCGCTGCGCGCCCTACCCGCGCGGCTACCGGCTGGTGGTCAACCGCAGCAAGGAGGGGACGGCCAAGATCGCCCGCCTGCGCGCCTGGCTGAAGGATGAAATCGACGAGATGCGCCGCTCGCTGGATTGACGCGCCGCGCCCCGGCTATCGTGCGGGCAGCAGCTTGAGCGCACCCTCCAGGCGGATATCGTCGGAGGCGCTGCCGACCATCAGCTTGAAGTCGCCCGCCTCGGCGCCCCACACCAGTTGGCTGTTGAAGAACGACAGCAGCTCGCGGTCGATGGTGAAGCTCACGCGGCGCTGCTCGCCCGGCCGCAGATGGATCTTCTGGAAGCCCTTCAGCTCCTTCACCGGCCGCGCCACCGAGGCCACCAAGTCGCGCAGGTACAGCTGCACGATCTCGGTGCCCTCGGCCTTGCCGGCGTTGGCCAGGTCGAACGACAGCGTGACCTGCTGCGACGGCGACATCTCCGCGCTGCTGACCGTCAGGCCGGAATATTTGAACGTGGTGTAGCTGAGGCCATGGCCGAAGGCGTAGCGCGGGCTATTGACCGAATCGATATAGCCCGATTTGTAGACCACATCCTTCTCGTCGGTGACGGGCCGGCCGGTGCTGGGCTGCGCGTACGACAGCGGTATCTGGCCGACGCTGCGCGGGAAGGTGATCGGCAGTTTGCCGGACGGGTTGTAATCGCCGAACAGCACATTGGCGACCGCGTTGCCGCCTTCGCTGCCGGGGAACCAGGCGTAGACGATGGCATCCGCCCGGTCGGCGATGGTGTTGAACACCAGCGGACGGCCGGCCAGCATCACCACCACGATTGGTTTGCCGGTGGCCTTGAGCGCGGCGAACAGCTGCTCCTGATGGCCAGGCAGCGTGATGTCGGTGCGCGACTTGGCCTCGCCGCTCATGTCCCAGGTTTCGCCGACGGCCAGTACGACGACGTCCGCCTTGGCCGCCGTGGCGACGGCTTCGGCAAAGCCCTCGGTGTTGGTGCAGCCTGCGCCGCAAGCCTGCGCGTAGCTGACCTGCGCCTTGCCGGCGTGGCTGCGGATGCCTTCGAGGATGCTGACCACGCGCGCGCGCTCGCCCTCCACCACCCAGCCGCCTTCCAGGTCGCGCCGCGCGTCGGCCAGCGGACCGACGACGGCGATGCGCTTAGCATCGCGCGACAGCGGCAGGGCGCCGCCCTCGTTCTTCAGCAGCACCAGCGATTTCTGCGCCACGTCCAGCGCGGCGGCGCGGTGCGACGGATCGGCCAGCACCGCCTTCTCGCGCACCCCGTCGTCAAAGCGGTAGGGATCGTCGAACAGGCCAAGCTCGAACTTCTTGTACAGAATGCGGCGGACCGCGTCGTCCAGCGTCTTCATCTCCACCTTGCCGGATTTGATCGACTGCTCAAGGTGATTGAGGTGGGCGTAGCTTTCCATGTCCATGTCGCTGCCTGCGTTGATGGCTTTGACCGAGGCGTCGGCCAGGTCGCTGGCGTAACCATGCGGCACCATCTCGCGCACCGAGCCCCAGTCGCTGACCACGAAGCCCTTGAAGTTCCAACGGCCCTTGAGCACATCGCGCTGCAGGAAGCTGTTGCCGGTGGCCGGCACGCCGTTGAGCGTATTGAAGGAGTTCATGAACGTCGCCGCGCCCGCGTCCAGCGCGGCCTTGAACGGCGGCAGGTAGACCTCGAACAGCTGCTGCTGGCTCATGTCGACCGCGTTGTAGTCGCGGCCCGCCAGCGCCGCGCCATAGGCCGCGAAATGCTTGGCGGTGGCCATCACGGAATCGGTGGCGCCCAGCCGCTTGCCCTGGAAGCCGTGCACCCGCGCGCGCGCGATGGCCGAGCCGAGGAAGGCATCCTCGCCCGCGCCTTCCATCACGCGGCCCCAGCGCGGATCGCGCGCGATGTCGACCATCGGCGCGAAGGTCCAGTGAATGCCGGCGGCGGAAGCCTCGCGCGCGGCGATGCGGGCCGACTGTTCGATCGCCTCCATGTCCCACGACGCCGACTCGCCCAGCGGCACCGGGAACACGGTGCGGTAGCCGTGGATCACGTCCTGCCCGAACAGCAGCGGAATATGCAGGCGCGATTGCAGCGCCAGCGCCTGCATCGCGCGCGTGTCGGCCACGCCTTTCACGTTCAGCATCGAACCGACTTTGCCACTGCGGATGTCGGCCTGCGTCCGGGCGTCCTCGCCGCTGGCCGGGCCGGTGTGCAAGCCGCCTGATATCTGGTGCAGCTGGCCGACCTTCTCGGCCACTGTCATCTGCCGCATCAGCGCGGCGACTTTGCTTTCGATCTGCGCATCCTGCGCGCCGGCCAGCAGCGGCAGCAGCGCCGCGGCCAAGGCCAAGGCCGGTGTGGTCTTCATCATGGTCATTGTGCCTTCCTGCTGAAAAATTCAGCGTTCATCGTAGGGAGCTTCCTCTTGCGAGGAAAGCGATTGACCCCGCCAATATATCCGCTATACTTCAGGTTAAACGTTTAACTACATTTCTGAAAAAATGACCGAGACCTCCAGCGCAAAGCCATTCAAACGTATACTCCTCACCGGCGCCGGCGGCGGCCTGGGCACCATCCTGCGCGAGCGCGCCAAGGCCTGGGCCGACGTGGTGCGCCTGAACGACGTCAAGGATCTCGGTCCGGCGCGCGAGGGCGAGGAAATCGTCATCGGCGACCTGGGCGACCGCGACGCCGTGCTGGCGATGATGGAAGGCGTGGACGCGGTGCTGCACTTCGGCGGCATCTCGGTCGAGGACAAGTTCGAGCCGATCATGAACGCCAACATCCTCGGCCTGCACCACCTGTACGAGGCGGTGCACAAGTGCGGCGTCAAGCGCGTGATCTACGCCAGCTCCAGCCATGTGGTGGGCTTCTACGAAACCACGCAGCTGGTCGACGCCGGCATGCCGCTGCGGCCCGATGGCTTCTATGGCGTGTCGAAGGCCTTCGGCGAGGCGCTGTCGCGCTACTACTACGACCGCTTCGGCACCGAGACCGTGTGCCTGCGCATCGGCTCCTCCTTCCCGGAGCCGAAGAACAGCCGCATGATGGTCACCTACCTGGCCTACGACGACCTGGTGGAACTGATACGCTGCTCGCTGTTCACGCCGCGCGTGGGCCACACGATCACCTTCGGCACCTCGAACAATCCGACCAAATGGTGGGACAACAAGCACGCCGCGCACCTGGGCTATGTGCCCAAGCACAGCTCCAGCGAGTTCGCCGCCAACTTCCCGGACAGCGCGGCCTACCCCGCACCGGGCGATGCCCCGACCATCTACCAGGGCGGCCCGTTCGTCACGGCCGGGCCGATGTACAAATAAGGAACGCGCACCCATCTTATTTTGGAGGTCGAAAGTCTAAACCAGACAATAGCCTCCCTGGCCTCAAGCCAGCATCGTGAAAACTGGTAAACCGTTTATTCAGTTTTCACGTGCAAATGCTTGATGGCGCGGTTTTTTCCTATGGTGGCCGTCACCAGCAGCGCCTTGCCGCAGCGCGCGCGGTACAAATAGCTGCGCTCCTCGCCATCGACCGCGCGCTGCAGCAGCTCCAGCGGCGGCGCCGCCTTCGCCGGACAGGCGCGCAGCAGCGGGGCCTCCGCCGCCGCCGGATCGGCCGCCATCGCCGCGACGGCGGCGGCAACCTGCCGCGTCACCTCCGGCTCCGCATCCTCGATCGGCCCCGGCCCGGACACCTGCGCCAGCGCACAGCCAGACGCCAGCACGGCCAGCGCGACCGTCAACAGCGGGGAATAAAGCCTGTGCATACGCTTCCTTTCGTCGGATATTTGGGGTCCATCTTAACGCCGCGCGCGCCGCGCCGCCATGTCTCATTTTTAACAGAACTCCGCAAAATGTCTAAAAAGACCTGATTTTACAAACGGCAAAAAGCCGTGGCTATACTCGTCTGGCAGACCCATCAACCCGATCTCTACAGGAGTCCATGCAGCATGCGCCCATTTGCCCGTCCCCTACTTGCATCCCTGATCGTGCTGGCCTACGCGGGTTCCGCGCATGCCGGCAGCTATTCCGTTGACAACCTCACGCTGTTCTCCGGCACCGCCGCCACCTCGGCCGACGAGGTGCTGCGCCAGAACGCCAGCCGCTACGGCCTGCCCGCCGGCTTGAACAACCTGGGTCTGGTGAAGGTGCAGGAATCGCTCACCGGCAAGCACTACCACTACCAGCAGATGCTGCGCGGACTGCCCGTGGACCGGGCCGAGATCATCGTCTCCATCGGCAAGAACGGCCAGCTGCAAAAGATCTTCAACGAGACCCGCCACATCTCCGACAAGGTGGACGCCAGCGCCGTCAACCAGCTGTACAACCAGGCCCAGATCAGCGAGGACCAGGCATTGGACAAGGCCTGGTCCAATATGAAGGTGCAGCACCCGCTGGTGGCCGCGCCATCGTCCGAGCTGGTGTGGGTGCCCACCAAGGACGGCGTGCAACTGGCGCGCAAGGTGCGCATCGAGGCGCAGATGCCGACCGGCGGCTTCGTGCAATTCCTGAACGCGCATGACGGCACGGTGATCGGTTCCTATTCCACCTCGCTGCCGCGCCGCGGCAAGCGCTCGCTGGACGCGCGCGCCGAGCTGGCCGGCCCCGTGCTGGACCGCCGCGCCGCCACCAAGGCGCTCAACGACAGCCAGAGCACGCATGGCCGCCAGGCCCTGCAGGGCGGCGCCGTGGCCACCGCCACGCCGTCCGGCATCAACGGTTCCGGCTACGCCTTCGATCCCGATCCGCGCACCGTGCTCAACACCGACGCGCTGACCGACACCTCGCCCGCCTCCGCCTTCGACGCCGCCTACTCGACCAAGACCCTGCGCGACCTGACGGTGACCAGCGGCGTCTACAAGCTGAGCGGCCCGTTCGTCAACCTCAAGGACATCGAGGCGCCGAACACCGCGCCCAGCACCACCAGCAACGGCGTGTGGACGGCCAAGCGCGGCAACGACGCCTTCGACGACACCAACGTCTACTTCCACCTGGACCAGAGCCAGCGCTACATCCAGTCGCTGGGCTTCACCGGCACCAAGTCCATCATCAACCGTCCGCTGGACGTGGACACCAACGGCGTCAACGGCGACGACAACTCGCACTACAGCGGCGGCGCGGCCGGCTCGGACTACCTGGCCTTCGGCCACGGCTGCGTCAACGACAGCGAGGACGCCGACGTGATCCTGCACGAGTACGGCCACGGCATCCAGGCCAACATCGACAGCAGCTGGACCGGCGGCGACACCGGCGCCATGGGCGAAGGCTTCGGCGACTACTGGGCCGCGTCCTACTCCTACAGCACCCCGAACGGCAAGATCTACCATCCCGAGTGGGCCTTCAGCTGGGACGGCCACGGCGCCTGCTGGGACGGCCGCCTGCTCAACCGCACCGACGCCAAGTACAACGCCAGCAAGACCTACGGCGCCCACCAGTCGGTGACCGAGGGCGGCGTCAGCTTCCAGTCGGATGAATTGTGGTCGGCGCCGCTGTACCAGTCGATGGTGGCGCTGATCGCCGCCGGCAAGCCGCGCGCCAACATCGACCAGATCATCCTGGAGGCGCACTTCGGCCTGGGCAGCAACATCAAGATGCCGGCCATGGCCACCGCCATCGTCAACGCGGCCAAGACGCTGTTCCCGTCCGACCTGACCTACGCCAACACCTTCCAGGCCAAGTTCGAGGCGCAGAACATCCTGTCGTCGGTGGTCAGCGGCCCGACCATCAGCGAGGTCGAGAGCAACAACACCACCGCCACCGCGCAAGCCATCACCACCGCCGGCACCACGGTCAACGGCACGATGAGCGCGTCGACCGATGTGGACTACTACAAGATCGTGCTGCCGACCGGCAAAACGCTGGCGCTGACGCTGGCGCCGAACGCCAGCTCGGACTACGACCTGGAGTTGTACAACAGCGCCGGCACCAAGGTCGCGTCCAGCACCAACGGCACCGGCTCGACCGACAGCATCAGCTACGGCACCGCCGGCACGCTGTACGCCAAGGTCATCTACTACGGCGGCGGCACCGGCGCCACCAGCGGCAAGTACACGCTCAAGGCCAGCTGGTAACCGGCCGCACTGGCTGCCCGCAGTGTCTTCCTTTAACGCCCCGCTCCGGGGCGTTTTTTCGTCGGGCAGCCGAAAACCGCATTACGCTTGAGTGAGATTCAGAATCGGAGCCGGCGAACATGGTAAGCTTCGACCCCGGCGCTATGACTGCGCCCTCTTTTCCCACCAACTAACTACTTACTTCATGGATATCGTTCTCGCTCTCAAAGCCCTGATCATGGGCCTGGTTGAAGGTTTCACGGAATTCCTGCCGATCTCGTCGACCGGCCATTTGATTCTGGCCGAACACCTGCTGGGTTTCCACGGCATGGAAGAAAAGATGAAAGTGTTCGAGATCGTCATCCAGGCCGGCGCCATCTTCGCCGTCTGCTGGGAGTACCGCGCGCGCATCGCCGCCGTGCTGACCGGCCTGGGCGACCCGAAGCAGCAGCGCTTCGCCATCAACGTGCTGATCGCCTTCCTGCCGGCCGCCGTGCTGGGCGTGCTGTTCAACAAGGCCATCAAGGCCAAGCTGTTCGCGCCGGTGCCGGTGGCGCTGGCCTTCATCGTCGGCGGCCTGGTGATCCTGTGGGTGGAAAAGCGCGAGAAGGCCAATCCGGCCATGGCCCGCATCAATTCGGTGGACGACATCACGCCGGCGGACGCGCTCAAGATCGGCATCGCCCAGGCGTTCGCGCTGATCCCCGGCACCAGCCGCTCCGGCGCCACCATCATGGGCAGCATGATCTTCGGCCTGTCGCGCAAGGTGGCGACCGAGTTCTCGTTCTTCCTGGCGATCCCCACGCTGCTGGGCGCCACCGTGTATTCGCTGTACAAGGAACGCGCGCTGCTGTCGGCCTCCGACCTGCCGCTGTTCTCGATCGGCACCGTGGCGGCCTTCGTCTCGGCCTTCCTGTGCGTGCGCTGGCTGCTGCGCTATATCAGCTCGCACACCTTCACCGCGTTCGCGTGGTATCGCATCGCCTTCGGCCTGATGGTGCTGGCCACCGGCTATACCGGTGTCATCGTCTGGGCCGACTAACATCTTTGCAGTAGAAACGAGTAGTAGAAATGGATCATCAGGAAAATAACGAGCGCGCCCTTCATCTGCTGCAAACCGTGTTCGGCTACCCGGCCTTCCGCGGCCAGCAGGCGGAGATCGTCGGCCATGTCAGCGGTGGCGGCGACGCGCTGGTCCTGATGCCCACCGGCGGCGGCAAGTCGCTGTGCTACCAGATCCCGGCGCTGGTGCGCGACGGCGTGGGCGTGGTCGTCTCGCCGCTGATCGCGCTGATGCAGGACCAGGTGGACGCGCTGGCCGAGGTGGGCGTGCGCGCCGCCTTCCTCAACTCCACCCAGACCTACGAAGAGGCTTCGCGCATCGAGCGCCAGGTGCGCATGGGCGAGATCGACCTGGTCTACGTGGCGCCCGAGCGCCTGATGACGGAGCGCTGCCTGAACCTGTTCCAGGCGTCGAAGATCGCGCTGTTCGCCATCGACGAGGCGCACTGCGTATCGCAATGGGGCCACGACTTCCGGCCCGAGTACATCAAGCTGTCGGTGCTGCACGAGCAGTTCCCCAACGTGCCGCGCATCGCGCTCACCGCCACCGCCGATCCGCAGACCCGCGCCGAAATCATCCACCGCCTGCAACTGGGCGACGCGATGCAGTTCGTGTCCTCGTTCGACCGGCCCAACATCCGCTACCAGATCGTCGAGAAGGCCAACGGCCGCAAGCAGCTGCTGGACTTCATCACCACCGAGCATGGCGGCGACTGCGGCATCGTCTACTGCCTGTCGCGCAAGAAGGTCGAGGAGACCGCCGAGTTCCTGAACGAGAACGGCGTGCGCGCCATGGCCTACCACGCCGGCATGGACCACGCCAAGCGCGCGGCCAACCAGGCCAAATTCCTGCGCGAAGAGAACATCGTCATGTGCGCCACCATCGCCTTCGGCATGGGCATCGACAAACCCAATGTGCGCTTCGTCTGCCACCTGGACCTCCCCAAGAGCATCGAGGGCTACTACCAGGAGACCGGCCGCGCGGGCCGCGACGGCGAGCCGTCCAGCGCCTGGATGGCCTACGGCCTGCAGGACGTGGTGCTGCAGCGCCGGATGATCGACGAATCGGAAGCCGACGAGACCTTCAAGCGCGTGCTGGGCAACAAGCTCGATGCGATGCTGGGCCTGTGCGAGACGCTCAGCTGCCGGCGCGTGCGCCTGCTCGACTACTTCGGCGAAGCCTCCGGCCCTTGCGGCAATTGCGATACCTGCCTGATCCCGCCGGTGTCCTTCGACGGCACGGTGCCGGTGCAGAAGCTGCTGTCGGCGGTGTACCGCGTCGACCAGCGCTTCGCGGCCGGCCATGTGATCGAAGTGCTGCGCGGCGTGGAGACGGACCGCATCAAGACCTGGCACCACGATTCGTTGTCGGTGTTCGGCATCGGCGCCGACCGCAGCGAGCAGGAATGGCGCGCCATCCTGCGCCAGGTGATCGCGCTCGGGCTGGTGACGGTGGACCATGAACAATACAGCTCGCTCAAGCTGACCGACGCCGCGCGGCCGGTGCTCAAGGGCGGGCAGAAGGTGCAGCTGCGCCAGTACCAGAAGCCGGTCAAGCAGAAGAGCCCAAGCCGCGCATCGAAGGGCTATGTGGAGAGCGACCTGTCGCCGCGCGAGCAGGCCATCTTCGACAAGCTGCGCTGGTGGCGGGTGGAGACCGCGCGCGCGCACGACGTGGCGGCCTACATCATCTTCAACGA
This sequence comes from Rugamonas sp. A1-17, assembly GCA_025548565.1. GTDB lineage: Bacteria > Pseudomonadota > Gammaproteobacteria > Burkholderiales > Burkholderiaceae_D > Rugamonas. The sequence goes on along the minus strand of JAJLPB010000001.1, from coordinate 22,286 downwards.
CGCCACGCTGCGCGAGATCGCCAAGGCGCGTCCGACCACCTTGTCCGACCTGCGCGGCATCTCCGGCGTCGGCGAGAAGAAGCTCGCGTCCTACGGCGACGAGATCGTCGCCATGATCAGCGAGATGGAATAGCTGGTCAGACGCGCACGAGGTTGTGCGTCGACAGCGGGCCGAAAGGCAGCGATGCCAGCGGACCACCCACATCCAGCGCGCCCAGGTCGACCGGGAAGAAGCCGCCGCCTTCCATGATGGCGCGCACTTCGGCCTTGGCGGCGGCGTCGTCGCCCGAGTAGAACAACACGCGCTTGCCGCCCGCGGTTTCAGGCTCCTTCAGCACATTGACGTCGTTGTGGTTGAAGGCCTTGACCAGGCGCGCACCGGGAACCAATTGCCGGATGACCTGGCTGGAGTGCTTGCCGCCCAAATCGACCGCCTTGATCCCGTAGGCCGCCAGCGGATTGCTGGTGTCGTTCGCGTCCGGCGACGTCGCGGGATCGAAGAACTCCACCGGGTTGGTGCCGTCGATAACGATGCGGCCATTCCACGCCGGCAGGCTGCCCAACACCTTCTCCGCGTCGACCCAGCGCACCGCGACCAGCACGATGTCCGCGCTTGCCGCCTCTTCCACCGTGCCGGCCTTGATGGACGGTCCCAGCTCCTTCACCAGGTCGGCCAGCGAGGCAGGCCCGCGGCTGTTGGAGATGGTGGCCGCGATGCCTTGTTTGGCCAGAATGCGAGCGAAGTTGGAGCCGAGGGCGCCCGAGCCAATGATACCGATAGTCATGATGTTTCCTTTGAAGGTTAAGTGTATAAACCGTTTGCTGAGTTGAAGTCTAGGGCCAGTCCGCTTCTAGCGTTAGTAGCAACCGGCTATAATCAGTTTCAATCAACACTTGAAGGCAAAATCGTGGAAACCCTGGCCAATCTGGAATCCTTCGTGCGCAGCGCCGAGAGCGGAAGCTTTTCAGCGGCGGCCCGCCGGCTTGGCCTGACGCCGGCGGCGGTGAGCCGCAACGTCGCGCTGTTGGAGCGTAACCTGGGCGTGCAGCTGTTCATGCGCAGCACGCGCGGCCTGACGCTGAGCGAAGCGGGCGAACGTTTTCAGCAATCGGTGCAGAGTGGTCTCGACAGCATCCAGGGCGCGATCGCCGACATCAAGGTCAATGCCGGGCAACCGGCCGGCGTGTTGAAGCTGAGCGCCGCGCCGGGATTCGGCATGGACTACCTGCTGCCGCTGATGCCGGCGTTCCTCGAACGCTATCCCGGCGTGATGCCGGACTGGGTGTTCGACAGCCGTCCGCTGGACCTGATCGCCGGCGGCTTCGACGCGGCCATCGGCGCCGGCTTCGAGCTGCCGCCGGGGATGGTGGCGCGCGAGCTGGCGCGCATCCATCTGATCGCGGTGGCGGCGCCGGCGCTATTGCAGGGCAGGCGCCGCCCCAAGGACCCATCCGGACTTGCGGAGTTCCCCAACGTGGTGATACGTTCGCCGTTGACGGGCCGTTTGCGCACCCAGGTCATGCGCAATCACGCCGGCGTCGAAGTCGCGGCCAAGCAGCGGGCCGTCATGCTGGTCAACGATCCGGATGCGCTCAGCCGCGCCGTGGTGCTGGGCCTTGGGGTCGGGTTGATACCGGTGCCGCACGCCGCGCCGCACCTGGAAAGCGGCGCGCTGGTGCGCCTGCTGCCGAACTGGTATGGCGATGTCGGGGCGGTCTCCCTATACTTCACCAGCCAGAAGCTGCTGCCGGCGAAGACGCGCGTCTTTATCGATTTTGTGGTCGAGGCATTCCGCGCGCAGAATATCGCGCGGCTGTTCTCCGCCAAATAACCTGCTGCTGAATATGCACCCACAAATTATTTTTACCCGCTATCTCGGCCAGCTGGCCGGCATCGTCGAAAAAGTGAAGGCCAGGCCGGAGATGCTCACCGCGAGGCTGCACGCGGAGATGCTGCCGTTTGCCTCGCAGGTGCGGGCCACGGCCAACTTCGCGCTGCGCGGCTGCTGCCCGCTGGCCGGCCTGCCGCCGGTCAGTTTCGATGGCGCGGAGCTGTCCTTCGCCGCGCTGGCCAGGCAACTCGACGACACCATCGCCTGCATCGCCGCGATTCCGCCGCGGCAGTTCGAAGGCCCGGCCGACCGCCTGTGCCGCGACCGCGCCGGCTTCGCCGACATCGAACTGCCGGCCGACGAATACCTGAACCTCTACATCCTGCCCAACTTCTACTTCCACTTCAGCATGGCCTACGCGATCGTGCGCAGCCAGGGCGCGGACATCGGCAAGCAGGACTTCGACGGCTACCACCTGTACGCGCCGGGCTTCTCGTTCGAAAAGCCTAGGCCGTAACGACGCCGCGATAGCGGCTGGGCGGCGCGCCGACCGCGTCGCGGAAACGGTGGCTGAAGTGGCTCAGGTCCGCGTAGCCGCAGGCGTCGGCGATCTGCTGCAAGGGCTGGTCGGTGGTCTTCAGCAGCCGGCGCGCATGCTCCACGCGGCGCGCCGCGATCCACGCCGACGGCGGCATGCCGAACGAGATCCTGAACATCCGCGCCAGGTGGTACTCCGACATGCACGCCAGCTGCGCCAACATGCCCAGCGAGATGTTCGTCGCCAGGTTCGCTTCGATGTAGTCGGCCAGCCGGCGCCGCACCACCGGCGCCAGGCCGCCACGCACGCGTTGCTGATGCTGCGGCATCGATTGCGACAGCAGCAGATGGCTCAGGGTCTCGTGTGCCGTCTCGTTGGCGCGCAGCTGCCCGTCCGCGCCTTCCCACGACATGTTCGCCAGCCCCGCGCACAGGCGGCCGATGCGCTCATGCTCAAAGTAAGTGCGGTCGGCCAGCGTGATCTCGCGCGGTTCGCGGTCCAGCTCCACCACCGCGCGGCGCGTGAAGTGCTCGGGCAGGAAGTACACGTGCAGGAAGCGCAGCGGCCCGCGCACCGTCCAACTGGACTCGTGCCAGTCCGGCAGCGTGCATAAGAGCTCCGGCGCGCCGTACAGGCCGGGAAGCTCGTCGCGCTCGGTGCGGTAGCCGCCGCCCATGTAGTAGGACAGCGTGTGGTGACCCGGCTTGGAGTAACTGGTTTCGGCGACCTCGGTGTCGCGGCGCCAGATCGCCACCGCCAGCTCATCGCCCAGCCAGGCGAAGCGCTCCAGCACTGCGTCGGTTTCGGACATGGTGCGGAACACCGCGTGCGAAATCAGCCCGTCCGGCGCGCGGGCGGGGGAGGCATCGGTGGCGATGGAAGGGCGGGCTGGCACGGCGCGGGCATTCAGTAAGAGTTGGCTGAAAGTCTAGCACGGAGCGCGCCCTCCCCGCCGGCGGCCCGCCAATTTGCGCAATTCCAGACAAGCGCCCGCGCCGCGCGCGCGGCATGCTGGCGGCATGAATATCTTCCTCTACCTGCTCACTGTCCTGATCTGGGGTACGACCTGGATCGCCATCACCTTCCAGATCGGCGTGGTGCCGGCGCCGGTGTCGATCGCCTACCGCTTCTGGCTGGCCGCCGCCGTGCTGATGGGATTTTTGCTCGTCACCCGCAAGCCGTGGTGGCCGCCGCGCCAGGCGTGGCGCTACCTGTTCGCCCAAGGCCTGGCGCTGTTTTGCCTGAACTTCCTGTGCTTCTACTACGCCAGCCAGTGGATCACCAGCGGCCTGGAAGCGGTGGTGTTCTCCACCGCGCCGATCTGGAACGCCATCAATGGCCGCATCTTCCTCGGCCGTCCGATACGCCGCCAGGTGATGATGGGCGCCCTGCTCGGCCTGACCGGCATCGTGCTGCTGTTCGCGCCGCAGATGGCCGGCCACTGGAACGACAGCAAGGTGATGATGGGGCTCGCGCTGACCTTGGGCGGCACGCTGTGCTTCTCCTGCGGGAACCTGCTGTCGAGCCGCATGCAGTCGCTGGGCCTGACGCCGTGGCTGACCAACACCTGGGCCATGCTGATCGGCTCCACCACGCTGGGCGTGGCGGCGCTGGCGCTGGGCATGCCGTTCGCGCTGGAACCCAGCGCGCGCTACGTCGGCGCCCTGCTGTACCTGGCGATCCCCGGCTCGGTGATCGGCTTCACCGCCTACCTGTTGCTGGTCGGCCGCATAGGGCCGGACCGCGCGGCCTATTCCACGGTATTATTCCCCATCGTGGCACTGACCATTTCAACGATCTACGAAGGCTACCACTGGACGCCAACGGCCCTGGCCGGGCTGGCGCTGGTCCTGGCGGGGAACCTGCTGGCGTTCCTGCCGCTGGCCCCGCGCGCCAAGGTGATGGGAGCCGCATAACAAGGGAACCGCATGAACCGACACGTCGCCGCACTCACGCTGGCATTGGCGGCATCCGCGCAGGGCGCCGAAGCGCCGGCCGATACCGTCTACCGCAACGGCTACATCTACACCGTCGACGCAAAGGACAGCGTGCGGCAGGCGCTGGCTGTGCGCGCCGGCCGCATCGTCTACGTGGGCGACAACGCCGGCGCCAAGCCGCTGACCGGCAGGAAGACCAAGGTCATCGACCTGCACGGCCGCATGCTGATGCCCGGCCTGATCGACGGCCATATGCACCCGCAGTCGGGCGGCAGCCGCCTGCTCAACTGCAGCCTCGATTACGAGGCGCTGACGGTGGCCCAGTTCCAGTCGCGCATCCAGGCCTGCCTGGACAAGGACAAGAAGTCCGATGCCAGCCGCTGGCTGGTGGTGGTGAACTGGTTCCAGCAGGGGATGCTGCCGGACGGCGTGGAAACCACCGCCGCCACGCTCGACGCGCTGAAGACTGAGCGCCCCGTCATCGTGCGCTCCTCCTTCGGCCACTCGGCGCTGCTGAACTCCAAGGCCGTGCAACTGGCCGGCATCAAGCGCGACACGCCCGATCCCGCCGGCGGCAAGATCACCCGCGACGCCAAGGGCGACGCCACCGGCCTGCTGGAAGACGCCGCGCAGGACATGGCGATGAACCTGCTGCCGCCGCTGACCGTGGCCGAGAACCTGGCCGCGTCCAAGGCCGCGCTGGCGGCGATGCGCAAGCAGGGCATCACCAGCTTCCTCGACGCCTACACCGATCCCGAAACCATGACCGCCTTCGCCGACCTGCACAAGCAAGGCAAGCTGACGGCGCGCGCGCACTTCGCGGTGTTGATCGACCTGGATAAGGGCGCCACGCCGCAAAGCGCGGTGGCAGAACTGCTCAAACAGCAGAAGCAGTTCGACCAGGGGCCGACCCGCGTCGCGCCGTCGATGCAGGTGCGCCACGCCAAGCTGTTCATGGATGGCGTGATCTCGGCGCCCGCCTTCACCGGCACGATGCTGGAGCCCTACCTGGTCAACAAGGGCACGGCGGACAAGCCGGACTGGCAGCCCGGCCCCAGCACCGGCCCGGCCAGCTACTTCGCGCCCGAGGCGTTGAAGGCGACGCTGGCCGAACTGGCCCAGGCCCACATCGATCCGCACATCCACGTCGACGGCGACCGTGCCGTGCGCGAATCGCTGGACGCCATCGAATACCTGCGCTCCACGCCGGCCGGCAAGGACGTCCGTCCCGCGCTGGCGCACGACGAAATCGTCGCCCCGGCCGACTATCCGCGCTTCGCACAATTGGATGTGACGCCGGTGCTCTCCTTCCAGTGGGCGAAGCCGGCCCCGGACACCGTGGGCGCGCTGAAGGACTACATGGGTCCACAGCGCTACGCCCTCGTCGAGCCGCAGGCGCTGCTGCTCAACGCCGGCGCGCGCATCGCCTTCGGCAGCGACTGGCCGGTCGATCCGCTCGACGAATGGTTCGCGCTGAAGGTCGGCGTGACCCGCACCGCCGCGCCCAACGCCGGCAAGGAATACGCCGGCACGCTGGGCACGCAGCCCGGCATGCCGCGCGCCGCCGTGCTGCGCGCGATCACGCTCAACGCCGCCTACACGCTGCGCCAGGAGGCGCTGACCGGATCGCTGGAGCCGGGCAAGCTGGCCGACATGATCGTATTGGATAGGAACTTCTTCACTATCCCGGCCGAGGACATCGCCAACATCAGGGTGCTGCAGACTATGGTGGGCGGCAAAATTGTGTATCAGGCCAAGGGCATGCGTTAAGATGTCGGCCTTTAGATAAAAGGCATAAACAGGCCCGCCATGGAACTCGCCATCTCCCTGCTGATCATCGCCGTCACCGGCCTGGTGGTCTACGCGATCATCAAGACCAATCCGGCCAAGCCGATGCCGCTGCCGGCGCGTCCCGCCACGCCTTACGAGCCCAAGCTGCCCGAAGGCGCGCCAGCGCTGCACTGGTCCGACGATGGCCGCTTCCTGGTCGAGGTGGTGAACGAATCGCGCTACCAGGCCACGCTCAAGGCGCTGGCCGGCGATCATGGCGACAGCAACGCGGCCGTGCCCTACCTGGCCACGCTGGTGCCGGACGACGTCAATCCCTACGAAAGCGCCGCCGTCGCGGTCTTCCTTGACGGCCGCATGACGGGCTATCTGTCGCCCAAGGCGTCGGTGGCGTTCCGCGCGCTGCTGAAGCACAAGGAAATCGAAGGCCACGTCACCAGCTGCGACGCCCAGGTGCGCGGCGGCGGCGTGTGGCAGAACGGCCGCCTGGCCTACGTGGTGGCGCTGGACATGGAGCAGCTGGAGAAGTGATGAAGGCGTTCGCATTGTCCCTGCTGGCGGCGGCAGGCGCCGTGTCGGCGCAGCCGCTGGTGCTGCCGCTGGTGCTGCATTATGCGCAAAGCCCGCCGCTGCAATACGCTGACACGCGCGGCGTGCTGACCGGCCACGCCGCCGCACCCGCCATCGCCGCGCTCAACGCGGCCGGCATCCCGTTCGTCGTGCGCCAGACGCCGGCCAAGCAGCAGCTGGTGCTGATGCAGGACGCCGGGCAGGAACCCGCCTGCATGCTGGGCTGGTTGCAGACGCCGGAGCGCGAACGCATCGGCAAATTCTCGGAAGTGGTGTATGAGGACAAACGCCCGTTCGCGCTGACCTGGAGCGGCAATCCCGCCATGCATGACGAGGAACCGCTGAAGGATACGTTGACCAACAAGCAGCTGCGCGTTGTGGTGAACAAGGGCGTGTCCTACGGCGTGACGATCGACCGTGGCCTGCTGCGCTACAAGACGCCGACCATCCCCAGCGCGGCCGACACCCAGCAGCTGCTGGACATGCTGCGCCGGCACAGCATCGATTACTTCTTCATCACGGAAGAGGAATTGGAGGAAGCGGTCAAGGCCTCGGGCTACCCGGCCTCGCACTACAAGCGCATCTACTTCTCCGACCTGTACAAAGGCTACGAGCGCCGCCTGTGGTGCGGCAGGTCGGTGCCGGACGAGACGTTCAAACGCTTGAACGCGGCCATCGTCCGGCTACGCAAATAACTATTTTTTGGTGAAGACCAGATCCCACACGCCGTGGCCCAGCTTCAGGCCGCGGTTTTCAAACTTGGTCAGCGGACGATAGGCCGGCTGCGGCGCATAGCCGTCGGCGGTGTTCTGCAAGCCCTCTTCCGCGCCCAGCACTTCCAGCATCTGCACCGCGTAGTCTTCCCAGTCGGTGGCGCAATGCAGGTAGCCGCCCACGGCCAGCTTCCGCACCAGCAGCTTGACGAACGGCGACTGGATCAGGCGGCGCTTGTTGTGGCGCGCCTTGTGCCATGGGTCCGGGAAGTAGATATGCACGCCGTGCAGCGAGCCGTCCGGAATCATCTGGTTCAGCACTTCGACCGCGTCGTGCTGGATCGCCTTCAGGTTGGTCAGGCCCTGTTCCTCGATCAGCTTGAGCAGGCTGCCCACGCCGGGCGTGTGCACTTCCACGCCGATGAAGTCCTTCTCCGGCATCACGCCGGCGATGTGCGCCGTGGTGCCGCCCATGCCGAAGCCGATCTCCAGCACCACCGGCGCCTTGCGGCCGAAGGCCTGCTCATAGTCGAGCGGCGCCTTGGCGTATTCGATCATGTACTTCGGGCTCAGTTCCTCCAGCGCGCGCGCCTGCGCGGTCGACAGGCGGCCGGCGCGCGTGACGAAGCTGCGGATGCGGTGTTCGGTCGGGTCGTAGAGCATCGGCCGCGCTGGGCCGTCTTTTGGGGTATCGGAAGACATGGGATGGAGTGAGTCGGTGAACAATGAGGCAGCATTATATCAGCCGCCTTCGCAGCCGCCTTCGCAGCCGCCTTCGCAGCCGCCCCGCAGCCCCCTCCCCTAACCGCCCCTCCGCTTCAGCTAGTGATTGACACTCCGTTTGAGTTGAGGTCTAATCAAGGGAAGCGGCGTGAAATCGTTTTCAAACGTCAAAATGCCCTGATTCCACACCCGTTAAACCTCAAAACGACCTCACATGACCGATTTCACGCAATTCCCGCCCTCGTTTACCTGGGGCGTCGCCACCAGCGCATTCCAGATTGAAGGCGGCGCCGCCGACGACGGCAAAGGCCCGTCGATCTGGGATACCTTCAGCCACACGCCGGGCAAAGTCATCGACGGCAGCAACGGCGATGTCGCCTGCGACCACTACCACCGCTACCCGGAAGACGTGGCCATCATGTCCGGCCTGGGCGTGGACGCCTACCGCTTTTCGATGGCCTGGTCGCGCGTGCAGCCCACCGGCAAAGGCGCCTGGAACGAAGCCGGTTTCGCCTTCTACGACCGCCTGCTGTCGGAGCTGGAAGCCAAAGGCATAGCCGCCCACGTCACCCTCTACCACTGGGACCTGCCGCAAGGCCTGCAGGACGATGGCGGCTGGCTCAATCGCGACACCGCCTACCGCTTCGCCGACTATGCCGCCGAAGTGGCGCGCCGTTTTGGCTCGCGTCTGAAAACGATTGCAACGCACAACGAGCCGTGGTGCACGGCCAATCTTGGCTACGGCAACGCGCAGTTCGCGCCGGGCGTGGCGGACCTGAAGCAGTCGATCCAGGTCTCGCACCACCTGCTGCTGTCGCACGGGCTGGCGATGCAGGCCATGCGCGCGGTCGGCAGCCCGGCCAAACTGGGCATCGTGCTCAATCAATGGACCGCCGACCCGGCCACCGACAGCGCGGCCGACAAGGCGATGGCGGAATTCGAATACGCGCGCTCGGTGCAGTGGTTCATGGACCCCATCTTCAAAGGCAAATACCCGGAACTGGCGCTGCAGGGCCACGGCGACAACGCGCCCGTGATCCACGAGAACGACTTCAAGGACATCCAGCACAAGATCGACTTCCTCGGCGTGAACTACTACTTCCGCGCCTACTGCTCGGCCGAGACCCCGCCGCGCCAGCCGGAAGCGAAACTGGGCACCACCGACATGGGCTGGGAGATCTTCCCCGACGGCCTGACCGAGCTGCTGCTGAAACTGAAAGCGGAATACGAGCTGCCGCCGATCTACATCACCGAGAACGGCATGGCCAATCCGGACGTGATCGTCGACGGCGAGATCCCGGACGAGGCGCGCATCGATTTCGTGCAGCGCCACCTGAAGGCGCTCAACGACGCGCGCCTGCAGGGCGTGGACATCCAGGGCTACTTCCTTTGGAGCCTGCTCGATAACTTCGAGTGGAACTCCGGCTACGCCAAGCGCTTCGGCATCGTCCACGTGGACTACGCGACGCAGAAGCGCACCTTGAAACACAGCGCGCACTGGTATCGCGAATACCTGCTGAAGCAAAGGCCGCAACGCACCGCGCACGCGGCCTAGCAGCAAACGTTTTAATCCCGCCGGCGCAGATGCCGGCGTTTTCCTTTCTACAGGCCACAGAGCCTGATGCTTTACACTCCAACGAGAACAACGAGGACGACACCATGCAAACCGCACCATCCGCCGTGCCACAAGAGCCGCAGGCCCCAGCCCCCGGCAGCCAGCCACCATCGCTGCTGCGCGCCATGTTCGCGCGCGGCACGCCGATGCTGTGGGTCCCCAGCGGCTATTTCGCCATGGCGCTGACCTACATGATGCTCACCAGCGTCACCTCCATCATGTTCAAGAACCTGGGCATGGACAACGGCCAGGCCGCGCAGTACGCCAGCTATCTGATCCTGGCCTACACCATCAAGCCGCTGTTCGCGCCCTTCGTTGAAATGTACCGCACCAAGAAGTTCTTCGTGCTGTGCGCGCAGCTGATCATCGGCCTCGGTTTCGCCGGCGTGGCGCTGGCGATGTCGCTGCCGGACTACATGGTGGTGATGGTGTTCATGTTCGGCGTGCTGTCGCTGGTCGGCGCCACGCAGGACATCGCCTCCGACGGCGTGTACGTCACCTCGCTGGACGCCAAGACGCAGTCGCTGTTCTGCGGCATCCAGAGCCTGAGCTGGAACATCGGTCCCATCGTCGCCTCGGGCGGCATGGTGTACCTGAGCGGCTGGCTGCACACGCACTACTTCCACCACCAGGCCGGCGTGTTCGGGCCGGCGTGGATCGAATCCTGGCGCATCATCTTCTTCATCGTCGCCGCCATCACCATCGTCGCCGCGCTGTGGCACATGCGCGTGATGCCGGACGGCGCCAAGGCGGAGAACGCGCCGGCGTCGGTGGCCGAAGCGGCCTTCATCCTCAAGGATTCCTTCGTCACTTTCTTCCAGAAGCGCGACGTGTGGTTAATGGTGCTGTTCGCGTTCCTGTTCCGGCTCAGTATCGGGCTGCTGGAAAAGATCGGCCCCTTCTTCATGGTCGATCCGGTGGCGCAGGGCGGACTGGGATTGTCGAACGAGATGCTGGGACTGATCTACGGCACCTACGGTCTGATCGCGGTGCTGCTTGGCTCCCTGCTGGGCGGGATCTTCGTCGCGCGGCGCGGGCTGCCGGCGACCTTGTTCCTGCTGTGCTGCGCGGTCAACATCCCCAACGTCACCTTCCTTTTGATGAGCATCTACCAGCCGCACGACCTGCTGGTGATCAGCGCCGGCGTGGCGGTCGAGAAGTTCTTCTTCGGTTTCGGTTCGGTGGGCTTCATGATCTACCTGATGCAGCAGCTGGCGCCGGGCAAATACACCACCACGCACTACGCGTTCGGCACGGGGCTGATGGGATTGTGCATGATGGTGACCGGTGTCGTCAGCGGCCACCTGCAGCAGGCGCTGGGCTATGTGCACTACTTCTGGCTGGTGATGGCCGCGACCATCCCGTCGTTCATCGTCACCTGGTACGCGCCGTTCCACAACAAGGACTAGGCGCCGGACTCGCACCCGCAAGGGTGCGCCCATGCCGGGCGCACAAAAAAAAACGGAGGCGCGCGGCCTCCGTTGCTCACGTCGGGGACGTGCGGCTTGGTTGCTGTACTTAGTTGCTGTACTGCAGACCGCGGGCAACACCGTTGACGTAGATGCGGCCGTAGGTGTTCCAGTCGCCCACCACCACGGCGTTGCCGCCGAACTGGTGCGCGTCATCGTTGAAGCGCGACCACGTTGCGCCGCCATCGTCGGAGCGGTAGATGCCCCACTGGCCATTGAGCGTGCCTTCCACGTAGACCGCGGCCGAATACGACGAGCCGGCTGCCGCCTTGCCCAAGGTGACGTTGGTGGCGCCCCGGGTGCCGTTGGCGGTGGCGAAGGAGCCGACCTGCGCCCAGTTCCAGCCCGAGTTCACCGAGTGGTACAGGGCATTGCCGTCGGTCACCCAGATGTCGCCCTCGGCGTTCGGGTTCACGACCATCGACGTGTCGCCCCACGCGTTCGGCGCCATGTTCTGGGCACCCCACATCCCGCTCAGCCCGAAGTTATGGCCGCCATCGTACGAGATGTAGACCTTGCCCGGCTGCCCATTCCACGGCGCGCCGCCCGAATCGAAGGCATACACCTTGTTCGGATTCACGCGGTCCGCCGCCAGGCGATAGGCGCGGAAGAAGCCATTCCAGGTGGCGGTGAAGGCTGGCAAATTGGTTTGCGTCCAGCTCGCGCCATTGTTGGTGGTGTACGACGGCACTCCATCTTGCGGCGCCCAGACCAGGTTGTTGCGCGAAGTGACCGCCACGCTTTGCACCTGGCTACCACTGCTCGAACCGCCGGCCGGCAGCGACGGGAACTGCGACCAGCTATTGCCGGAGTCGCCGGACCAGAAGCCCTTGACGACGCCGCCATTGGCATTGTCGACGCCGGTGATGGCGATGTAGGACGGATCGGCCCACGCCAAGTCGGCCGCATTGCCGCTGCTCCAGCCCGGCATCGGCGCCCGCGTCGGCCGCGTCGCCAGGTCGGTGATGACCCACGCGCCGATGTCGCCGGCGGCGTTGATCAGCTGGTACTGCGCGCCAGCCGGCGGCGCGATGGCGTACAGCGTGGCGGTTTCTTCCAGATTGTTGACCTTGGGACTCCAGGTCGGCGTGGACGAGGAGGCGTTGGTGGTTTCGCAAATGCCGCCGCCGTGGACGTGCATGATGTGGTCGCGGTTAGCCGGGTCGATCGTGACGCTCTCAATCCAGCCTTTGCACGAGTCCGAGGTATGCGGCATGTTGGCTTCGATTTCGCGCCAGGTGCTGCCGGCGTCGTCGGACATCTGGATTTGCTTGCTGCCGTCGAACCAGGCCGTCATGCCCACCGCGATGCGGGTGCTCGCGCCGGTGCCGTTGACCGACAGGCCGCCGACACCGAAAAAATCGGAGCTCATCAGCTGAGTCCAGCTTTCGCCATGGCCCCCGCCGCCGAACTTGTAGACATAGCCGGGACCGGCCTGGCCCTGGCCGCCGTTCTGGTTGAACGCCATGTAGAAATAGCCGTCGTCGGCGCGCACCATGTGCGGGACGTAGTACCCGGATACCGCGGACGGTACCGCCACCGGCATCCACGAGTAGCCGCCATTGTAGGACTTGTACAGCGTGGAGGTCAGGCCCGCCGCCTTGGCGTAGTCAGGGGAGACCGTGGCCCACAGGACCCAGGTCTGCTGTCCCGTCCCCCTGGCCGAGGTATCGAACAAGACTTGCACGGTACCGTACTGCTGGCCGCCGGTGGCAATCCGCGTGCTCGAGAAGCTCGTGACCTGGTTCCAGGTCTGGCCCGAGTCCGTGCTCTTCCACAAGCCGTCCTTGCGCGTGGCGTAGTACATGAGCGACGGCAGTTGCGGGTCGATCGACAGGCGTTCGCCGTAGGCCCGGCCGTCGTCATTGCCGCCCACCGCGAACGGCAGGTCGTAGTGCGTCCAGCTATCACCGCGGTTGCTGGAGATGTAGATGCGGCCATTGTGCACCTTGTCCGACGTCGCGGTATCGCCGGTGACCATGTAGACCAGCTGGTCGTTGTTCGGGTCGAGCGCGATGCTTTCCACGCCGTGGAATTGACCTTCGCTGGGGCCGAAGCCGAGGCCGTCGGTGATCGGGGTCCAGGTCGAGGTGGAGGCGTCCCAGCGGTAGGCGCCGCCGACGTCGGTGCGCGCATACAGCAGGCTCGAATTGACCGGGTGGTAGATGGTGCCGGTGACGTAGCCGCCGCCGCCCCACTTGACGCTGCTCCAGCTGGAAGCCGCCGCGCCGGCAGGGGCTTCGCTGGTCACCATCTCGGCAAGGGTGCGGACCGGCGCACTGGCGGAGCTTCCGCTATCGCCGCCACAGCCGGCCAGCAAGCCCGCCAGCAAGGCCGGTATGATGAAGTTGTTGTTTGGTCTCATGACGGTTTCTTTCCCATTTAAATAACTTGTCAACGAAGGGCCTGCAGGGCATTTACATTCGAACTGCCCACGCCACGTTACAAAGACGAGAGGCAGCCAGCCGGAACGATCGATGTTTCCGTGTGGCAATTATAGGGATTTGTGAAATAGCCTCTATCAGGAAATCCTGAATCCTTTGTAGGCCGAGTGCGCCCGCCTGTTCAGCGAGGGGGGATGCTGACATAAAAAAAACCCCTCGGCCTTTGCAGGACGAGGGGCAGAAGAGCACTACAACACTGGGACTACATGAAAAACTCTTTACTTAGAACGACTTGCCGACGTTGATGCCGAAGGTGCGCGGCGGCAGGTATTGCGCTTGCCATGGACCGTTGGCGTTCATCGCGCTGGTCTTGATCTTCGCGTCTTCCGCGTTGCGGATGTAGGCGTCGAAATACCACTTCGAATCGGCGTCGAAACGCAGGCCAAGGTCGGTGCGGGTGTAGGCCTTCTGCTTGTCCGGCTCACCCAGATTGAACACGCTCAGCCAGCTGGCCGTCTCGTAGTGCGCGCTGATGCGCGGGACCAGCGTGCCGTTGGCCAGCGCGAAGCTGTGCTGGTACATCATCTGCGCGCTGAACTTCGGCGAGTGCGGCATGGTGTTGCCGGTCACGTCGAGGCAGGTGCTGATGCCTGGCACCGTGCACGCCGGCAGCACGTAGTCGTTGCTGCCGCCGATCAGGTGCTTGAGCGTGGCGTTGGTGTACGCCGCCGTGAACTGCACGCGGTCATCGCGCGTGATCTTGGCCGCGATCTCCGTCTCCAGGCCCCAGACCTTCGCGCCTTCCGCGTTGCTGGTGGCCAGGCCGCGCGTGCCGTCAGGATTGGTGACCGGTGCGCTGAACTGGAAGCCCTTGAACTTCTCGTAGTAGGCCGAGTTGTTCATCCGTACCGTACCGCCGAGGAAGGTGCTCTTCGAGCCGATCTCGTAGTTGGTCAGGGTCTCGGAACCGTATGGCACGCCGCCGTCCTGCAGGCCGCCCGACTTGTAGCCGGTCGACACGCTGGCGTAGACCATATTGTTCTTGTCGATCTCGTAGCTCACGCGCACCAGGCCGGTCAGCTTGTGGTCGTTGAACACGCCGTCGTTGTGCTGGTAGGTCGAGAAGCCGGTGCCGCCGCCCAGGGGATTCATCGACGGGCTCACCGGAATCTGCGGCGCGGTCAGGTCGCTCCAGCCGTTGTTGGTGCCGCCGATGTTCTTGCGCTCGTCCGAGGTGTAGCGCAGGCCGCCGGTCACGTGCAGCGCGTCGTTGGCGTTCCAGGTGGCCTGGCCGAAGACGGCTTTCGAATCCACGGTTTCCTTCGGCTGGATGAAGGAACCCTGCCAGCCCACGGTGCCCTGCTGGGTGCCGTTCATGATCGGGATGTCGAAGCGGATGCCGTTGTCCTCATTGGCGTAATACAGGCCAAGCAGCCAGTCCACATCGCGCTTGCCGGTGGACTGGATCTCCAGTTCGTGGCTGTAGTTCTTGTACTTGGACCAGACGGTGTTGTTGGCCTGGTAGTTGCCGCCGCTGGTGAAGCTGGTCGGCAGCGTGGCGCCGCCGTCCTGGTCGAAGGTCGAGGAACCGTTGAAGCGCGAGTAGCCGGCGATGTAGGCCAGGCTGATGTCCGGGTTGATCTGGTAGTCGACGCGGCTGCGCACCGAATGCGAATCGCGGTTCACGCTCGGCGCGGTATCGATCAGCGCCGACCAGAAGTCCTGGCCCGCGCGCGGGTTCTGCATCAGGTTCATGCTCGGCGTGCCGCGGTCCATATAGTGCTCGTACGCGATGTTCCATTTCAGGCCGGGCATCGGCTGCCACAGGAAGCTCAGGCGCGCCGCGCTCTGGTCCTGCGCGCTGTACTTCTGGGCGTTGTTGACATACAGGTTGGTGTTGATCGGCTGGAAGGCGATCGGGTTGCCCGGATGCGCGGTGTTCCATGCGGCGATGACCGGATCGGCCGCCGCGTGCTGCGACGCCAGCGACAGGTTGGGCGCGGTCTGGTAATTGACGTAGCCGTTGTGCTGCTCGTGCACCACCGCCACGCGCATCGCCATGGTGTCGTTGATCGGGATGTTGAACGCGCCGCGCGCGCCCAGGCGGGCATAGTTGCCGTAGCCGGCCTCGAAATTACCGGAGTTGCTGCCGATTTCAGGCTTCACGGTCTGCATGTTGACCGCGCCCACGCTGGAGTTGCGGCCCCACAGCGTGCCCTGCGGGCCGCGCAGCACTTCGATCGCATCCAGGTCGAACAGCAGCGCGGTCGCGCCTTCCGGACGCGGCGAGTAGATGCCGTCGACGAAGCTGGCCACTTCGGGATCGGCGTATTCGGTCTTGGCGCTGTCGTTGCCGATGCCGCGCAAGGTCATGGTGATCACGCCATGGTCGCCCTGGCCGGTGGCGGCGAAGCTGGGCACCAGGTTGACCACGTCCTGCAAGGTCTGGACATGGTTATCGTCCAGCACCGCGGCGTTCAGCGCGGTGACCGCGACCGGGGTTTTCTGCAGCGAGGTGGAACGCTTGGTCGCCGTGACATACACCTCGGTGATGGTCGAGGAAGTCTTGTCGGCGGCGGCCGATTGCTCGGCGGCCGGCGCGTCGGCGGCGACGGCATAGCCGCTGGCGCTGGAGCCGGCCATCAGGGCGAAGATGGCCAATTGGATCGGGGACGGCAAGCGCTTCCCGGACTGCGGTACGTGGACGTTCATTTAGGTCTCCTTTTACGTGGCGATCGCCGGGGAGAGGCGCGCCACATTTTCATCGTGGATTTGATTCCGTTGTATGAAAACGTTTTCAAATCGACTGAAAACGTTTTCGTTATTTGTGAAATCGATTTCATGGTACATAATTCAAATCGCAGATGTCAATTTAAAAATTGTAGCGGCGTTGTTTCCCTGGCATGGCCGGCACGGTCCCGGGGCCGCGCACGCCACCGACGGAGACCGGAAACGAGATGAAAACAACCCAAGTCAAAAATGTCCTGATCGTCGGCGGCGGCACCGCCGGCTGGCTCACGGCCGCCTTCCTGGCCCGCACCCTGGGCGCGGGCGCCGACGCGGACAGCGTGCGCGTCACGCTGGTGGAATCGAAGGAGATCGGCATCATCGGCGTCGGCGAAGGCACCTTCCCGTCGATCCGCGGCACGCTGGCGGCGATCGGCATCGACGAGGCGCGCTTCATCCGCGAATGCCAGGCCACCTTCAAGCAGGGCATCAAGTTCACCGACTGGGTGCGCGCGCCGGGCGCGCCGGGCAACGACCACTACTTCCACCCTTTCAGCCTGCCCAGCCAGCGGCCCGGCGGCCCGGAGCTGCTGCCCTACTGGCTGCAGGGCGCGGCCGCGCCGGGCGCCGGCTTCGCGGCCGCCGCCACCATGCAAAAGCGCGTGGCCGACGCCGCGCACGGGCCGAAGCGCTTCAACGACGCCGACTTCATCGGACCGCTGAACTACGCCTACCACTTCGACGCCGGCAAGTTCGCCGGCCTGCTCAGCACCCACGCGCAATCGCTGGGTGTGCGCCATGTGCTGGCCACGGTGGAGCGGGTGGAGCTGGACGAACAAGGCGCGATCGGCGCGGTCCACACCAGGGAGGCGGGCGCGCTGACGGCCGACCTGTACATCGACTGCACCGGCTTCCGCGCCGCGTTGATCGGCGAGGCGCTGGGCACGCCCTTCCGCAACATCAAGGACACGCTGTTCGTCGACCGCGCGCTGGCGATGCAGGTGCCGTACGCCACACCCGACGCGCCCATCCCCTCGTACACCATCGCCACCGCGCACGAGGCGGGATGGACCTGGGACATCGGCCTGCAGCAGCGGCGCGGCATCGGCTACGTCTACTCCAGCCGCCACACCGACGACGCCCGCGCCGAGGAAGTGCTGCGCCGGTACATCGGCCCGGCCAGCGACGGCCTCAATCCGCGCCAGCTCAAGCTCAACGTCGGCTACCGCGAGCAGCACTGGGTCAAGAACTGCGTGGCGGTGGGCTTGTCGGGCGGCTTCCTTGAGCCGCTGGAATCGTCCGGCGTCGGCCTGATCGAAACGGCGGCCTACCTGGTCGGCTACCTGTTCCCGCACAACGGCGACATGGCGCCGGTGGCCAGGGTGTACAACGAGATGATGAAGGCGCGCTACGAGCGCATCGTCGATTTCGTCAAGCTGCACTACTGCCTCACGCAGCGCCGCGACAACGCCTTCTGGACCGACAACACCGACCCGGCCAGCATCCCGGAATCGCTGCGCGACAAATTGTCGATGTGGCGCACGCGCGCGCCGCACCGCATGGACTTCGTGGTGGACCTGGAGATGTACCCGCCATCGAGCTGGCAGTATGTGCTGTACGGGATGGAGTACCCGACCGCGCAATACGCCAACGCGCGCACGCTGCCGCGCTTCGACGAGGCGCGCCGGGAGTTCCAGATGATCGAGCAGATGTCGCACCGGGCGGTGGCCGACCTGCCCACGCACCGCGCGCTGGTCGAGCACTTCCTGCGGCGCGGCGAGCGCAAGACCGCCTGAGCGGAATTTTCGGATCAAAACGCGCCCAGCGTACGGGCGCTAACATACGCGCGCCGCGCCGCGCAGCATGATGGTCTCCGCCATACCACCTACAGGAGACATCATGCATACACAACCACTACATGCCGCCACCATGGCCGGCCATGAACTCGGGGACGGTTACGTCGCCGGCGTCTCGTGGGGCGCCGTGTTCGCCGGCGCCGCCGCGGCGGCCGCGCTGTCCTTCATCCTGCTGATACTGGGCGTGGGCCTCGGCCTGTCGTCGGTATCGCCCTACCAGTACCACGCCGCGCCGCTGGGCGACGCCGCCATCGCGTGGCTCGCCTTCATGCAGCTGGCGGCAGCCGGCATCGGCGGCTACCTGGCGGGACGCCTGCGCGTCAAATGGGCCGGCATCCATGGCGACGAGGTACACTTCCGCGACACCGCGCACGGCCTGCTGGCGTGGGCGGTGGCCACGCTGGTCACCGTGGCCGTGCTGGGCGGCGGCACGCGCGCTGTGCTCAGCGGCGCCATCGACTCGGGCGCGGCCGCCGCCGGCATCGCGGGACCCGCGCTGGCGCGCGGCGCCGGCACCGGCACCGGCACCGGCAACACCTATTTTGCCGACATGCTGCTGCGCTCTCCCAACGGCGACGCCGCGACCGACGCCCAGCGCAACGAGATCAACCGCATCCTGATCACCGACCTGCCGGCCGGGAAGCTGGCCGCCGACGACCGCAACTACCTCGCGCAGCTGGTCGCCAGCCGCACCGGCCTGGCGCAGCCCGACGCCGAACAACGCGTGGACCAGGTCTACGCCCAGGCCGCGCAGGCCGCCAACGCCGCCAGGGCCAAGGCCAGCGCCGCCGCCGAGGAGGCGCGCAAGGCCGCCGCCCATTCGGCGCTGTGGATGTTCATCGCCCTGCTGCTGGGCGCCTTCGTCGCCAGCCTGCTTGCCACGCTGGGCGGCCACCACCGCGATCACGCACGTGTCATCGTGCGCACCCCAACCTGACCGGAGAACATGATGCGCTCGATACTACTGCTGTTGCTCGGCATCCCACTGCCCATCGTCATCCTGATCGCGCTGTTCGTCCGCTAGCGGCGACGCGGGCGCCGGCCGGACCTGACGGCCCCGCCGGCGGCATCAACGGTATAAACCGTTTAGCTTATTGCGCCTTGCGGCGGCGCGCGGCCACGCCCACCAGGGCCAGGCCGGCCATCAGCATGCCGTAGGTGGCCGGTTCCGGCACGGCGGTGGTGATGTTGAAGTTGCCCGAGTAGCTGGCCGAGTCGCCGGTCCAGCCGGTCACGCGCAGGCTCAGCGGGCCGCTCAGCACGACATTGGTCAGGCGCGCCTTGCTTTCGCCGTCGCTGCTGCTCAGCGCCAGCTCGGTTTCGTTCAAATACACGTGGCTGAACTGGATCTTCTGCTCGTCGAAGCCAAAGAAATTGATCACGCCGCCGTTGACCGTCAGCGCGCCAGGCAGGTCGGGCGTAAAGTTGTAAGTGTCGGAGAAATAACTGCCTTCCCACGGAGTAGGCTGGCTCAGGTTGAAGCTGCCGGTCCACTGATGCGAGTTGGTTTTGGACTGGTGCAGCTGGACGTCATAGGTCTTGGCCATGGCCGACGAGGCGAACAGAGTGGTGACGGCAAGTGCAAGTAAGGTGGATTTCATGGGCGATTCCTGTGTGGTTAAGAAGAATGTTGCTTGCTCGGGAACTAGATGTGATAATAAATTGATACCAATCATCGGAACATAGTCCAATTGGACTGAATTGCCGCATCACCGTGAAGCACGCCATGAAACAAACCGTACTTGTGATCGACGACCACTCGCTGTTCCGCGCCGGTCTGCGCCTGATGCTGGCCGACGCCGCCGCCCAATGCGAGGTGCGCGAGGCCGCATCGATCGACGAGGCCCTCGGCGGCCCGCGCGAGCAAGTCCCGCCCAGCCTGGTGCTGCTGGACATCCAGCTGCCCGGTGTCAACGGCCTGGACGGCATGGCGCTGATCCACCGCCGCTGGCCGGACTGCCCGGTGATCGTGCTGTCGGCCGACGGCGCCAGCGCCACCGCCCACGACGCGCTGGCGCGCGGCGCGGCGCGCTTCGTCTCCAAGGCCGAGCCGGCGGCGGCGATCCAGGCCGCCATCTGCGCCGTGCTGCGCGGCGAGAGCGAAACCCTGCCGGCCTACGCCGCCCACGACCAGCGGCCGCGCCTGACGCCGCGCCAGTGCGAGGTGCTGGGCCTGATCTGCCAGGGCCTGTCGAACAAACTGATCGCGCGGCGCCTGAACCTGTCGGAAAACACCGTGCGCGGCCACGTGCAGGCGCTGCTGTCCATGCTGGGCGTGGTCAGCCGCGCCGAGGCGGCCTTTGTCGCGCGCCAGCGGGGCCTCGTTGCTTAGCCCGCCCGCCACCGAACGCCTGATCCGCGCCGAGCAGGCGCGCCTGTTGATGGGCAATATGGGCAGCTCGCTGCTGCCGGCCATCGCCGTCGCGCTGCTGCTGGTGTACGTGCTGGCCACGCCGGACAACACGCTGGCGCTGCGCCTGTGGTGCGCGGCCGTGATCGCCTCCAAGGTGTACGCCAGCTGGGACGCGCGGCGCCTGCTGCGCGCACCCATCCTGGCCGAGCAGGCCGACCGGCTGACGCGCCGCCTGATCGTGCTCAACGCGATCGACGGCGCCGCCTGGGGCATGCTGGCGTTCGCCGGCCTGGACCCGACCTCCACCGCCAACAGCATCCTGGTGGTGGCGGTGCTGGCCGGCATCGTCGGCAACTCGATGTCGCTGCTGTCGCCGGTGCTGCCGGTGTTCGCGGTGTTCTGCGTGTTCGAGCTGGGCGCGCTGGCGCTCAAGGCGTGGACCATGGGCGACCTGGCGTTCCAGGCGCTGAGCCTGGCCGTGCTGGTCTACCTGATGAGCCTGCTCAGCCAGGGCCGCAACAGCTCGCGCGCGGCGCGCGCCGCGATCCAGCTGCGCTTCGACAACATCGAACTGATCGCCCAGCTGCGGGTCGAGACCGAGAAGGCGCGCCAGGCGCTGCACGCGGCCGAGCAGGCCAACCTGGCCAAGTCCAAGTTCCTGGCCGCCGCCAGCCACGACCTGCGCCAGCCGATCCACGCCCAGGGCCTGTTCCTCGAGGTGCTGGGACGCTCGGCGCTGACGCCGGCCCAGCAGGAGGTGCTGGCCAGCGCCCGCTCGGCGTCCGAGGCCTCGGCCAGCATGCTGCACACGCTGCTGGACTTTTCGCGCATCGACGCCGGCGTGGTCGAGGCCCACATCGTGCCGTTCCGCCTGCAGCCGCTGCTGACCAAGATCGAGAGCGAGCTGGCGCCCCAGGCCAACACCCAGGGTCTGGTCTACCGCACCCACGACAGCGAGCTGGTGCTCCAATCGGACCCGGCGCTGGTCGAGCTCATCCTGCGCAACCTGGTGTCGAACGCGGTGCGCTACACGCTGCGCGGCGGCATCCTGGTCGGCTGCCGCCGGCGCGGCGGCGGCGCCGTGATCGAGGTGTGGGACAGCGGCATCGGCATCGCCGCCGCGCAGCAGCAGGAAATCTTCCAGGAGTTCCACCAGCTCGGCAATCCCGAGCGCGACCGCCAGAAGGGCCTGGGGCTGGGCCTGTCGATCGCGCGCGGCCTGGCGCGCATCCTGGACGCGCCACTGACGCTGTCCTCGCAGCCGGGACGCGGCAGCGTGTTCCGGCTGGCGCTGCCGCTGGCGCGGTTGCCGGCGCCGGCCCCGGTGGTGGAGGCGCCGCCGCCGCCCGCGCCGCTGCGGCCGCTGTCGCTGCGGGTGCTGCTGATCGACGACGACGCCATCGTCTGCGCCAGCATGCAGCGCCTGCTGCAGGCCTGGGGCTGCGTCTGCCAGGTGGCCGACGGCGTCGACCAGGCGCTGGCGCTGGCGCCGGCGCTGCGGCCCGAACTGATCGTCAGCGACTACCGGCTGCGCGGCCAGCAGACCGGCGCCGGGGCGATCGCCGCGCTGCGGCAGCAGGCCGGCCGCGCCGTGCCGGCGCTCCTGATCACCGGCGACACCGCGCCGGCCCGCCTGCGCGAGGCGCGCAACAGCGGCGTGCCGCTGCTGCACAAGCCGGTGGCGCCGGCCCAGCTGTACCGCGTGCTGGCCGACATCGCCGCCGCGCTGGAAGCGGACTGGGCGGAAAACAACAGCGGTGAGAATGTGTGAGATTGTTCTT